>NZ_BEZT01000001.1:0-333671 GCF_003402455.1 Bacillus sp. HMA207
TGGAAGCATGGTGACATGTGGAGCTGACGAATACTAATAGATCGAGGACTTAACCATATAATATGAAGCAATGTTATCTAGTTTTGAAAGAATATAAAAAACTTGTTGACTTTCAAAAGTAAATGAGTTACAATAATTCTTGTCTTAAATGAATACAGTCTGGTAATGATGGCAGAGAGGTCACACCCGTTCCCATACCGAACACGGAAGTTAAGCTCTCTAGCGCCGATGGTAGTTGGGACCTTGTCCCTGTGAGAGTAGGACGTTGCCAGGCAAATGGAGGATTAGCTCAGCTGGGAGAGCACCTGCCTTACAAGCAGGGGGTCGGCGGTTCGATCCCGTCATCCTCCACCATTTAGCCGACTTAGCTCAATTGGTAGAGCAACTGACTTGTAATCAGTAGGTTGGGGGTTCAAGTCCTCTAGTCGGCACCAGAAATCATGGCGGTTGTGGCGAAGTGGTTAACGCACCGGATTGTGGCTCCGGCATTCGTGGGTTCGATTCCCATCAGTCGCCCCATTTTTCTTAAATAAATTAATATGCGGGTGTGGCGGAATTGGCAGACGCACCAGACTTAGGATCTGGCGCCTTTGGCGTGGGGGTTCGACTCCCTTCACCCGCACTTTTAATTAAATAACTCATACATGTCTTGCGGAAGTAGTTCAGTGGTAGAATACAACCTTGCCAAGGTTGGGGTCGCGGGTTCGAATCCCGTCTTCCGCTCCAATTTTCAATATGACATGCCGGGGTGGCGGAACAGGCAGACGCACAGGACTTAAAATCCTGCGGTGGGTGACCACCGTGCGGGTTCGACCCCCGCCCTCGGCACCATATGCGCCCGTAGCTCAATTGGATAGAGCGTTTGACTACGGATCAAGAGGTTAGGGGTTCGACTCCTCTCGGGCGCGCTTTTATTAACGGGAAGTGGCTCAGCTTGGTAGAGCACCTGGTTTGGGACCAGGGGGTCGCAGGTTCAAATCCTGTCTTCCCGATATTCCTAAAAAACATGGGGCCTTAGCTCAGCTGGGAGAGCGCCTGCCTTGCACGCAGGAGGTCAGCGGTTCGATCCCGCTAGGCTCCACTTATATTAATATCATTTATGGCGGTGTAGCTCAGCTGGCTAGAGCGTACGGTTCATACCCGTGAGGTCGGGGGTTCGATCCCCTCCGCCGCTACCATAAAGGACCTTTAGCTCAGCTGGTTAGAGCAGACGGCTCATAACCGTCCGGTCGTAGGTTCGAGTCCTACAAGGTCCACCATTAGACGTATATATCTCGGAGGTATACCCAAGTTCGGCTGAAGGGATCGGTCTTGAAAACCGACAGGCGGCGAGAGTCGCGCGGGGGTTCGAATCCCTCTACCTCCTCCATTTTTTCTAAAGTAAATATTTTATCATCGCGGGGTGGAGCAGCACGGTAGCTCGTCGGGCTCATAACCCGAAGGTCGCAGGTTCAAATCCTGTCCCCGCAACCAAATGGTCCCGTGGTGTAGTGGTTAACATGCCTGCCTGTCACGCAGGAGATCGCCGGTTCGACCCCGGTCGGGACCGCCATTTTTACATAAAGGCTCGGTAGCTCAGTCGGTAGAGCAGAGGACTGAAAATCCTCGTGTCGGCGGTTCGATTCCGTCCCGAGCCACCATTTTGAAGTCGCAAGCCGACTTAGCTCAATTGGTAGAGCAACTGACTTGTAATCAGTAGGTTGGGGGTTCAAGTCCTCTAGTCGGCACCACTTTCAAAATGAGCCATTAGCTCAGTTGGTAGAGCATCTGACTTTTAATCAGAGGGTCGAAGGTTCGAGTCCTTCATGGCTCACCATTTACAATTTAATGCGGGTGTAGTTTAGTGGTAAAACAAGAGCCTTCCAAGCTCTGGTCGAGAGTTCGATTCTCTTCACCCGCTTTTCAATTATGGGCCTATAGCTCAGCTGGTTAGAGCGCACGCCTGATAAGCGTGAGGTCGATGGTTCGAGTCCATTTAGGCCCACCATAATTGTTCCGCAGTAGCTCAGTGGTAGAGCTATCGGCTGTTAACCGATCGGTCGTAGGTTCGAGTCCTACCTGCGGAGCCATATTTATAGAGAAGTACCCAAGTGGCTCAAGGGGCTCCCCTGCTAAGGGAGTAGATCGCGAACGCGGTGCGAGGGTTCGAATCCCTTCTTCTCTGCCAGAACTGGCCCGTTGGTCAAGTGGTTAAGACACCGCCCTTTCACGGCGGTAACACGGGTTCGAATCCCGTACGGGTCATACTAAAAGAGATAGCATAATCTGCTATCTCTTTTTTGTTGTGTAAAAGTGGACTTTGAATAGTCTGCTTTTTTATGCAATAGAAGAAATATGAAGTATTCGCTGTTGCAACTTCAACTTGAACTTTTACCCCAGCTGTATGGCTGTAGCCTCCTACACTTGGAGAAAACGATGAAAATACATCCGGGAGCTACTGTGGAAAATAAATAATATATAGAAGAAGCTGCCTCTCAATAGGGTGACCTACTGGAGACAGCTTTTTTATGTTGTCATTATTGTCGAGTTTTGTCGGTAAGTCGATATATTGCAAAAATCGCTGATATAATTTGAGTTACGATCGATAAATTTTAATAATCGCTGATATATTTGGAGTTACGGTCGATATATTCTAAAAATCGCCGATATAATTTCACTTACCGATGAAAACCACAAGAAAAACCCTTTCACAATCTAAAGAAAACGCCTCCATTGAAATGGATTCCACACCTATTCCAATAACTTTACACTCTATGTGAAAAAGTTCACAAATAGGTCATAATTTGTGAAGTAATTCACAATAATACGTGCTACAATATGAATGTAAAGAAGTTAAACAACATTAAATTAGTATTTTAATTAATTACTTAAACAATCATAAAAAAATATATGTGAACAATAGAGAGGGGAAATTACCATGAAAAAAGGTATCAATCGTGTAGTATTAGTAGGAACAGGAGCTGTAGGTTGTAGTTACGCTTACTCAATGATCAACCAAGGTGTAGCTGAAGAATTCGTATTAGTAGATGTTAATGAAGCAAAAGCAGAAGGGGAAGCAATGGACTTAAGCCATGCGGTACCATTCTCTCCATCACCAACAAAAGTTTGGAGCGGTAGCTATGCAGATTGTAAAGATGCAGATTTAGTTGTTATCACTGCTGGGTTACCACAAAAGCCAGGTGAAACTCGTTTAGACTTAGTTGAGAAAAATACAAAGATCTTTAAACAAATCGTTCGCGGCATTATGGATAGTGGATTCGATGGAATCTTCTTAATCGCAACTAACCCAGTTGATATTTTAACTTACGTAACTTGGAAAGAATCTGGTTTACCGAAAGAGCGCGTAATCGGTTCTGGTACTACTTTAGACTCTGCTCGTTTCCGTTACATGTTAGGTGACTACTTAGATGTAGATCCACGTAACGTTCATGCTTACATCGTTGGTGAACACGGTGACACTGAACTTCCAGTATGGAGCCACGCTACTATCGGTGTACAAAAACTAGAAACAATCTTAGCTAACAACGAACAGTACAAACAAGAAGACTTAGATAAAATCTTCGAAAATGTACGTGATGCAGCTTACCATATCATCGAGCGTAAAGGTGCAACTTACTACGGAATCGGTATGTCACTACTTCGTGTAACTAAAGCAATCTTAAACAACGAGAACAGCGTATTAACTGTATCTGCATACCTTGAAGGCCAATACGGTGAGAAAGATGCTTACGTAGGTGTTCCAGCTGTAATTAACCGCGAAGGTGTACGTGAAATCGTAGAGCTTGAGTTAAATGAAGAAGAAAAAGCGAAGTTCGCTCATTCTGTAAAAGTATTAAAAGAAACAATGGCACCAGTACTATAATAATTGCTAAATCATTCAGGGGCGGGACACTGCTTCCTACCTCTGAATTCATATAATTTAATATAAATTCCTTTTCCGGTTTCCCTTGTATATCCCCAATATACCCCTTTTGCTGGATAAGGGTCGTTTATAGAAAAAGAGCACTCTATTTTACGTAGAGTGCTCTTTATTATTCCGCTATTTGCCGGGCAGTAAAACCTCAATTGATTAAAGTTTCACTTTATTATTTTTTAGGCGTTAATCCTAATTTCTTTAAAATATCTGCCAGTGTACCGCTTTTGGATTTTTCTACAGGTGTTTGTGATTTAGATGCATCTGGACCTTTTTTCAAGAAGTTCTTTTCGACGAAGCGAATATCTTTTTCATCGACAATCCCATCTTTATTAAGGTCTCCGTCTTTTACAGTTAGTCCTTTTTTGCCATAGTTGCTAGCGATAATTTCAGCATCTCTAATATCGATTACTTTATCAGCATTTACATCGCCGGCAAGGTTTTCGTCAGGTCTTGCATAATAATATTGGCCAAGCAGCTTACCGTCTTTTTCAGTACCAAGTTTCGTTGTTAGGCGGCTTGTTAAATGTCCTGGCACCTCTACATATAAGTTATAGTCGCGTTTATTAACTGGAAGTCCATTTAGTTTGAAGTATCCGTATTTATCTAGTGAGCCTTCAAACTTATGACGATAAGAATCAGTCGCATATACTTTTACGCCAAGCTTTGTATAATCGAACTTTTCATCTAAATATCCACGTTCATTTAAGAATGCACCAGGCTTAATATTTCCTTCTACTAATGAGTTTAAGGACATTACTGAGAATGATTGATCTTGAAGGACACGAATTCTATTTGGCTCTGTTTCTCCTGGTTTCCAGTATACAAACACTGGTAACTCTAATTGAGCATTTGCTTCATAAAACTCATCGTTTTCTACTTTGAACGTTACATCAATGAACGGGAAATCACCATCTAATCCAGCGAAGTTTTTGTCATCGATAGCACCGCCAACTGTAACAGAGCCTGCTTCTAGCTTCGGTTCATTTACTTTTGCTGTTACCCCTTTTTCAGAAAGGAGTTTTTCAAAAGCAGGATTCAATTTCGCATTTGCAAATTTGAAGTTCTTTTCTAGGAATTTTACGTTAAATTCCCCAGCAACAAACTGTTTCACATGTTTGGCGTTTAGCGTTACAGTGAATTCATCACCTTTATATACTTCTTTTTTATTATAGCTAGCTTTCGCATATTGAGCTCCTTGCGGGATAAACCAATAGTTATTTACACCGCTTGGATAGTCAGCTCCTGCAGTTGCATAATCGAAAATATATACCCCTGTGTTCATTGGACCTTCCACTTTAAAGGATTCAGGAGTAATGCCAACTTTAAAGTCACCGTTTGTATTAATAGGTAAAAACTTATGCAAGTATGGAGAATAGTCATAATACATCACTCCGTTTGCTTCTTGCGTAATGTTTAATCCTTTTCCTTTTAAGTAGTCAACATTCGAATCATACACATTTCCTTTAATCCATAATGCCTTTTTACCGTCTTCTACTGTATAGTTTTCTTCATTTAATTCATAAATACCAGGTTTTAATCCAGTTAATTTTACTTCTGGCGGTGTATTATCAATTACGACATAATCACCTTTCACACGTGCTTTCCCAGCCTTATCATAACCAACAAATTCAATTGTGTAATCGCCTTCTGGTAAGTCGATTTTCTCATCACCAATTGGTTTTGCAGGATCATTTGTGAAAGGATATACTCTGCCGTTAAAGAATGAATCTAAGTAGTAATACACATCCGTTTTTAGTCCGCTTGTGTTTAATGTTCCAATGAAGCCAAGCGCTTTATTTGTTTTTGAATCCTTCACGATAAGGTCTAACGTCTCAAGGTCGCTATTTAATTGGAATGCTCCGTGTAAATACGATTCACGATATGGATTGAATTTAGATGTATCAGTTGAAATGGCTTTTCTTGATAAAAAAGCATTTTCAATACCAGGCTCTGATACACGAATAGAGAATGGTATTTGATACGTTTCTTCTTTATTTTTCGTATTTGTAATATGAATATATCCTTCATATCGGCCTTGCTTCACGCCAGCTGGAATATTAATTTTTGCTTCAACCTCATCTGATTTTCCAGCATCAACAGTAATTGTTTCTCGGGTAGAAACTTTTACACCATTTGCGGTAGCGTCGTTAATAGAAGGAGAAGCTGGTGTATAAGAAATTTCTGTTTTAAATTCTTTTTTTTCTTGTTTATTATGGTTTTCCACTTTTATATTTCGTTTTTGTTCAAGAGCTTCACCGTCTTTTTGATAGAACTTCCCGAATGCAATGGATCCGGTTTCTTCTGGTACTTCAATTACTTCATCATTTACAACTGTTTTTGTTGTATCTAGCACTTTAAAACTTGTTTCCGTATGAACGGAGTTGTATGCATCTACTCGTCCAGCTCCAACTTCATATACGGAATACTTTTCTTTTAAATCATCAGCTGTGTTCATAAGAGACGCCTTTACATCGAATGGAGAGTATTCTGGGTGTTCTTGTAAAATAAGAGCAGCAACGCCCGCGATATGAGGAGAAGCCATAGATGTTCCTTGCATACGCTCATAGGAAACGTCATAGTTTTCGCCCTCTTGTGGGTCATTAATATATTCAGGTACTGTTGAAAGTACAGCAACACCAGGCGCTGTAATATCTGGTTTAATATCATCATTTGATGTAACAGGACCGCGTGAGCTAAAGTCTGCAAGATGATCGCCTTCTGTTTGAATATAACTAAGTTCGTCAAAAGTAAAGGATGTATTACCTTGTTCGATTTGAGCTTTTAGTTTTTCACCGTCTTCTTTCGTTAGGCGGAATGCTGGAATGTATTTTGTGCTTTCGCCAACGTAGAAAGGAATTTCTCCGTCCACATTGTTATAAATAATAACGGCCTTTGCGCCAGCTTGTTTTGCGTTAGCAATTTTTTCATCAAATGACAGTGTACCACGTGCAACGAGAGCGATTTTTCCTTTTACATCTTTTTTACTAAACTCGTCAGACGTACCAATTCCTACAGATTCAATAGATAGAGATTGTCCTTTGAAATCCTCTATTTTATCAGTGAAATTTTTGCCGAATAAAATTAAGTTAGGAAATTGTAATTGTCCAGCATGGCCTGATAGTTTCGGTAAGGAAATAGAGCTATCACTTGCTCCAACCGTAATTGCAAATGGAGAAGCACCTGGTGATCCGAGTGTGGATGGATTCGGTCCAGAGTTACCAGCAGCAACGACTGTAACAACACCGGAAAGCATCGCGTTATTGACAGCGATAGATGTTGGATCGAGTGGATTGTTGCTATCGTCACCTAATGATAAGTTAATAACATTCATACCGTCAGAAATAGATTTATCGATTGCAGCAATAATACCAGAACTATCTCCGCTTCCGTATGGACCGAGTACACGATAGTTATACAGTTCAATGCCAGGTGCAACGCCTTTTACTGCGGAATCTGATGTATTTTTCTTTTGAGCAGAAACGATACCTGCTACGTGAGTACCGTGGGCGGTGTAGAAGGAAGAACCACGGCTATCAAATTCAGGAGCACCAGATTGTTGCCATTCTGAATAAGTAGTTTCCATTGGATCTGCATCGTTATTAATAAAGTCCCAACCCTTTACTGAGTTTGGGTCTACTTTGCTAGAGTCCTCACCAGGTTTTGCGCGATAGCCTTTATATACGTCTTTTAAGTCAGGGTGATTGTAATCAATACCCGTATCTAATACACCAACTTTAATTCCTTTTCCGGTAATGCCTTCACTATGTAACTTATCGACCCCAATTTGTGGAATACTATCGGTTAGTTTTTGAGGTGCTTTTTGCTCTGCTTGTTTTGGTAAATTTAATTTCACTTCGTAATCTTTCCAAATGCGTTTTACAACGCCAATTCGTAACAATTCTTCCACTGTATTTGCCGGTAACGTCAGCGCAACACCATTTATCGCATGCTTATAAGAACGTTTAATTTGTACAGACTGGAAGTTTCCAGATTTTACTGATGGGCTGAATTGATAAAGACGTTTTAGTCCTTTTTCGAATTCTTCATGTTCTTGATCAATACGTGCTTTTATATTTTCAGGAGCAGACTGTAATCCTTTTTCTTTTTGTTTTAATTCATTAATTTTTACTGGCGCAGTTTGAAATTCTACAATGATATTTACTGGTTCAGAACTACTTGTATTAATATCTGGCGAAATCGTAAAGCCAGGATTGGCATCTAACGTTTGTAATGCCTGACGCTGTTCTTTAGAAAGTTTTGATAGTAAAGACTGGGCGTTTGAAGAGTCAATTTGGTTAATAGGATTTTCAGCAAGTACATTGAACGGAAGGGCAGTTGAAAACAGAAAGCCAGCCGTTACAATTCCGGTAACAAAATGATTTTTCTTTTTCATGTATAAGCCTCCGATAATTTATATTTTAAAAATTATTTCTCCACGCCTGGTGTTTGCTCAGCATGGAATGTCCAGTTTAGCTGCAGGGAATCACCTTGAAATTTATTTTGATCTTGGTTGTTATCTTCAAATGAGAAGAGGACGTGTAAGTAATCTGTTTCACCAGATTTAATACCATCTATTAAGTTATGACGTTCTAGAGACGTAGCGACATCTTCAGGTTTCATAGTTTTTAATTGTGATAGTTTTGTTTCCCACAAAATCTCATGATCATCGTTTGGATTAGATGGCTGTCCATCATTTACTAGAAACTTGACGATAATGTGATCACCTAAATCTTCACCGTCATTATTTTGCTTTGCATCTGTAACTTCATATGATGTTTCAAGTGCTACTTTTGCGATATCCAATGTACCTTTATTTTCAAGCTTGAAGTTCCTTTCAATAAAATCACCTGGTTTTAAATCTTTCACATTAACGATTACACTTGGATTAATAGAAAGATCTAGTGTTCCAGCTTGAAATGAGTTACTTGATGTTTCTGAATCACTGAAATAGGCGAATACACCGCCGAATGTAAGGGATAAGCCAAGTGAAGCGGTGATAACTCCCATTCCTACTTTTTGTTTTAATGACATAAGAAAGCCTCCTAGTTAAATTTGTATAGCAACCGTTCGCAACAAGGATAAATGAGTAAACATAGTAGTCCGCTATGAATTGTGGTTACGAAAGATCGACGTTCTTTATTGAGAACAAGTATATGCTTATAAATTTCGCATTTCAATAAAATTGTGACAAAAAATATTGAGAAACATTTTTTTATGACAGATTATTTTGTTTTGATTTTAAGTGAAAAATAGCATGAAAAATAGGATAAACATAATAAAATAAAGGTTGAGAAAAAATAATTGGTAAAAATATAGAAGAATAATAAAGCGTTTTCAATGAATATTCGTCAAAATTCGATATTTTACACGGAAATGTGAAGGAAAACTAACATTTTTAAGAAAAAAACGAATGTTTTTTATAAATTAACAAGGATATTGCAGTTTTTCGCAGAAATAGTTAAAGTATAAAAAATTCTGTCATCTAAGTGAGGTGAGCATATTGAGTGTAATAAATTGTGAAGAAGTGAAACGAGATGAGTTTCATACAGAAAAGTACTATGAAAGTTATAATATCTTTGGCGCACATGTTGTGACGGAAGATGAGATTCAAGGAGTACGATTTACAGTGTGGGCTCCTCATGCGAAAGCAATGAGTGTTGTTGGAGATTTTAATGAGTGGGATTATGAGCAACATAAAATGCTACAAGTGACAGAAGAAGGCATTTGGTCCTTGTTTATACCGCATATTGAAGAAGGAGAAATATATAAATATGCGATTGAAACGTTGGCTGGTGACGTCATTTTAAAGGCAGATCCGTATGCTGTATATGCAGAAGTAAGGCCGAATACGGCATCTGTAGTTTTTGATATAAAGGGATATGAATGGAATGATAAAAACTGGACTCGTAAGAAAAAGAAAAAATCGATTTATAAAGAAGCGATGACAGTTTATGAATTGCATTTTGGTTCTTGGAAAAAGAAAGAAGATGGAACACTGTATTCTTACAGGGAAATGGTAGAAGAACTCATTCCATATGTGGTGGAACATCAATTTACACATATTGAAATTATGCCGCTTGTTGAGCATCCATATGATCGTTCTTGGGGATACCAAGGAACGGGATATTATGCAGCGACGAGTAGATTTGGTACGCCGCATGATTTAATGTATTTTGTCGACGAATGTCATAAATATGGAATCGGTGTCATTTTAGATTGGGTGCCGGGGCATTTTTGTAAAGATGCTCACGGTTTATATTTGTTTGATGGCACACCGACCTATGAATATAAAGATAAAGATGTACAAGAAAATCCAGTATGGGGAACTGTCAATTTTGATTTAGGAAAGAGAGAGGTACGTAATTTCTTAATTTCAAATGCGTTATTTTGGATGAGATATTTCCATATTGATGGTTTCAGAGTTGATGCAGTTGCGAACATGTTGTACTGGAATAAAGAAGGACAAGAGCAAAGTAATGAGCATGCTGTTTCATTTTTAAGAGAGTTAAATGAAGCAGTGTTTGCAGAGGATGAAGATTTTCTTATGACGGCAGAAGATTCAACTGCTTGGCCACTTGTAACAACTCCAACGTATGAAGGTGGGCTTGGATTCAATTACAAATGGAACATGGGCTGGATGAATGACGTGCTGAAATATATGGAGTGTGCGCCTGAATATAGGAAACACATTCATGAGAAAATGACGTTTTCTTTGCTATATGCGTACTCTGAAAACTTCATATTACCGCTTTCTCATGATGAAGTCGTTCATGGGAAAAAGTCGTTATTAAATAAAATGCCAGGTGATTACTGGGATAAGTTTGCTCAGCTTCGTTTATTATATGGATATTTCTTTACTCACCCAGGAAAGAAATTACTTTTCATGGGAGGGGAATTCGGACAGTTTGATGAGTGGAAAGACCTTGAAGATTTAGATTGGAATTTACATGATTTTGAAATGCATCGTTATATGCATGATTACTTTAAAGAGCTCATAGCATTGTATAAGCGCTCAAAACCACTTTGGCAGCTTGATCATTCGCCTGAAGGTTTTCAGTGGATTGATGCTAATAATAACGAGCAAAGTATTTTCTCGTTTATCCGCCAAGGGGATAAACAAGAGGATGCGTTAGTTATCGTATGTAATTTTACGAAAGCTACATATGAAAACTATAAAGTAGGTGTACCAGATTTCGAGTATTATAACGAGATTTTAAACAGTGATGCACAGCAATATGGCGGTTCGGGGCAAGTGAATAAGAAACGTCTTAAGACGATTCTAGAACCGTACCATAATCAAGCAGCACATGTAGAGATTACAATTCCACCATTTGGCGTATCCATATTACGACCAGTGAAGACGAGAAAGGGGAGCAAAAAACAAGATGGCTCAAAAACAAAAGTGCGTAGCAATGTTACTAGCAGGGGGAAAAGGTAGTCGATTAAGTGCATTAACAAAAAATTTAGCCAAGCCAGCTGTTCCATTTGGTGGTAAATATCGCATTATTGATTTTACGCTAAGTAACTGCGCGAATTCTGGTATTGAAACGGTTGGGATTTTAACGCAATATCAACCACTAGAACTTCATAATTATATCGGAATCGGCAATGCATGGGATTTAGACCGAGTAAGCGGTGGAGTCACAGTATTACCTCCTTATGCGGAGTCTTCAGGTGTGAAGTGGTACACAGGTACGGCAAGTGCCATTTATCAAAACTTAAACTATTTAAGTCAATATGAACCAGAGTATGTTCTTATTTTATCAGGCGACCATATTTATAAAATGGATTACAGTAAGATGCTAGATTACCATATTGAGAAAGAATCGGACGTATCCATTTCTGTTATTGAAGTACCTTGGGATGAAGCGAGTCGCTTTGGCATTATGAATACAAATGAAGAAATGGAGATTGTTGAGTTTGAAGAGAAACCACAATTTCCAAGAAGTAATCTTGCATCAATGGGAATCTATATTTTTAATTGGTCAATTTTGAAAGAGTATTTAGAGATGGATGCAAGAAACCCTGAATCTAGTAACGATTTCGGAAAAGACGTACTTCCGCTTTTATTGGATGAAGGGAAGAAGTTAATGGCGTATCCGTTTGAAGGATATTGGAAAGATGTTGGAACGGTGAAGAGCTTATGGGAAGCGAATATGGATTTGCTTCGCGATGAAACATCACTGAATTTAAACGATCGTAATTGGCGTATTTACTCTGTCAATCCAAACGAACCGCCTCAATATATTGCTGAAAAGGCGAAAGTAGAAGAATCGCTTATTAACGAAGGATGCGTCATTGAAGGGGACGTGAAGCATTCTGTGTTATTCCAAGGAGTGACGGTGGAAGAAGGAAGTATGGTGATTGATTCTGTCGTTATGCCAGGGGCTAAGATTGGTAAAAATGTTGTGATTGAAAGAGCGATTGTTGGATCAGAAATGGTTATCGAAGATGGAACAATCATTCGTCCAGAAAAGAATGTTGACGATGTAGTATTAATTGCTGAAGGGAAATAGAAAAGGGGGATGAAATGAATGGGAGAAAAAATGTTAGGAATTATTAATGCAACGGGAAGTTTTCCTTCCTTAAAGAAAGTAACAGGGCATCGTTCACTAGCGGCGTTACCGTTTGGGGGCCGTTATCGACTCATTGATTTCATGCTTTCAAATATGGTGAATTCTAGTATTCATAGTGTGGCAGTTTTTACAAGCCATAAAAATCGTTCGTTAATGGACCATGTTGGTTCAGGAAAACAGTGGGATTTAGATAGAAAACGAGACGGACTATTTTTATTCCCGCCAAACTGCCAATGTGACCAAGATGAATTTGGGTCTTTTGCACACTTTAGAAGACATATTGATTATTTTCTAAGAAGCAGAGAAGAGTACGTTGTTATTACGAATAGCCATCTCGTAACAGCATTAAATTTTCAAGCGGTGTTAGAGCGACATATACATACGGCAGCTGATATTACAGAAGTTTGCCATGAAGGGGTTTCGCTTCAAACATACGTGTTAAAGAAACAATTATTGTTAGACTTATTTGAGTCATATAAAGGTGTGGAACAATACAGTTTATTTGATGTAGTGAGAGAAAAGCGCGGGAAATCATTACACATTGCTACATATGAACATACTGGATATGTAGCAATTATTGACTCGATTGAAAGTTACTATAAACATAGCTTAGAAATTTTGCAACCTGCTATTTGGAAGCAATTATTTAAGAAAGAAGCACCGATCTTTACGAAAGTAAAAGATGAGCCACCAACTCGTTATTTAAAGGGTGCAGTCGTGAAAAATACAATGATTGCAAATGGCAGTATTATTGAAGGGGAAGTCGAAAACAGTGTTGTTTCCCGTTCGGTTAAAATTGGAAAAGGTTCAATTATTCGTAACAGTATTATTATGCAAAAGAGCCAAATTGGAGATAACTGTATAATAGACGGTGTTATTATTGATAAAGACGTGAAAATTGGCGACGGGGTCGTATTAAAAGGAAGCGCCGATGAGCCGTATGTTATAGAAAAAGGAAGCGTACAAAACAGTACGATTAATAGTTATTCCTAAAGAATCAGTGGGGGCTTTTTCCTCCACTGATTAAAGTTTTAATTTAAATGAAAACTCGAAGGGAGGAAGCTGCAAGAGGAGTAATAAAAACTTTTCGCGCAGTGGGACAACAAGTGAATATTTTATTTGCAGTATCAGAATGTGTACCGTTTGTGAAATCGGGAGGATTAGCTGATGTAGCGGGTGCGCTCCCAAAAGAGCTAAAAAAATTAGGAGTGGACGTTCGTATTATACTTCCGAATTATAGTCTCATTCCGCAAAAGTTAAGAGATGGATGTACGTTACATAAAGTAATTAACGTCCCTCTTGGGTGGAGAAATCAATATTGTGGAATTTTAAAAGGTGAGCAAGACGGAATTACGTATTACTTAATAGATAATGAATATTATTTTAAGAGAGATTCTCTGTATGGGCATTACGATGACGGAGAGCGTTTTTCTTATTTCTCAAAAGCAGTGTTAGAGTGTATTCCGCACCTTGATTTTGAAGTGGATGTTCTTCATAGCCATGATTGGCATACGGCTATGGTTAATTTCTTACTTCGTGAAAAGTATCAAGATAACCCGTTATATGAGCGTATTAAAACGGTATATACGATTCATAACTTGCAGTTCCAAGGTGTATTTCCTCCTGAAGTGATGTACGACTTGTTAGAGCTTGGTGATGAATATTTTCATAGTGAGCAGCTAGAGTTTTATGGAAACGTAAACTTTATGAAAGGCGGTATTATCGCTTCGGATCAAATTACAGCGGTGAGCCCGACGTATAAAGAAGAAATTCAATATGAATTTTTCGGTGAGAAGTTAGATGGATTACTGCGAAAATATAATGATAAGCTTAGCGGCATTGTAAATGGTATTGATACGAGCGTATATAATCCAGAAACGGATTCGTATATTAAGGCTCAGTATGATGCAGAGTCATTATATGAAAAGAGTGAAAATAAACGCGCCTTGCAGCGTTATTTTGGTTTGCCAGAAAAAGAGGATACACCAATTATTTCAATGGTAACGAGATTAACGAAACAAAAAGGTCTTGATTTAGTACGTACTGTATTCCGCGAAATAATGGAAGAAGATGTACAATGTATTATTTTAGGTTCAGGTGATTCGGAATATGAGCAATTCTTTGAGTGGATGGCATATGAGTATCCGGAGAAGGTAAAAGTTTATATCGGATTTAATGAAGAATTAGCTCACCAAGTGTATGCGGGAAGCGATTTGTTTTTAATGCCATCGCTGTTTGAACCGTGTGGACTTGGACAACTTATCGCATTAGCATACGGTACAATTCCAATTGTAAGAGAAACAGGTGGGTTAAACGACACGGTACATTCTTATGATGAAGAAACAGGCGAAGGAAATGGTTTCAGTTTCACGAATTTTAATGCACATGACATGCTGCATACGATTCATCGTGCAATTGAATTCTATCATGATAAACCAGTGTGGGAGCAGCTTGTAAAACAAGCGATGACTGAAGATTATAGCTGGGAGCAATCGGCTCTTGCTTATAAGGAATTGTATAAAAGTCTCATGGAATAACATGTAGGTGGTGAAAAAATGTTTACTCATGTTGAAAGTTTTAAATCAACTTTTCTAGAAAAGTTAGAGACGATGTATGGTAAAAGTTTTAAAGATTCTACAACTCGTGATCAATATAATACACTCGGCCATATGGTACGTGAGTATATGAATAGTCAATGGATTGCAACGAACGAGAGTTATCGATCCGGAGAGCAAAAGCAAATGTATTACTTGTCTATTGAGTTTTTGCTTGGACGTTTGCTTGGAAGTAACATCTTGAATTTAGGTATTCGAGATGTATGCGAGCAGGGGTTATCTGAACTAGGGATTTCGTTACAAGAGTTAGAAGAAGTGGAAGCAGATGCAGGCCTTGGTAATGGTGGGCTTGGACGCTTAGCAGCCTGTTTTCTCGATTCACTCGCATCTTTAAACTTACCAGGACACGGCTGTGGAATTCGTTATAAACATGGTTTGTTTGATCAGAAAATTGTTGATGGTTATCAAGTTGAATTTCCAGAACAGTGGCTTCTTCATGAAAACGTATGGGAAGTAAGAAGGTATGATCAAGCTGTAGAAGTAAGTTATTTCGGCAGTGTTGAACCGCTAGAAATTGACGGGCGTTTAGAGTTTAGGCATACAAATGCAGAAGTCATTATGGCCGTGCCATATGATGTGCCGGTAGTTGGCTATGAGACGAGTACTGTAAATACACTTAGACTTTGGAATGCTGAACCAGTTCCTTTCCCGCAAAACTGCAAAGATATTTTGAAATATAAGCGTGAAACAGAGGCTGTATCGGAGTTTTTATATCCAGATGATACGCATGATGAGGGAAAAATACTTCGTTTAAAACAACAGTATTTCCTCGTATCAGCAAGTTTGCAAAATATCGTTCGAATGCATAGAGAAAGATATGGTGACCTTCGTCAACTACATGAAAAAATTGCGATCCACATTAACGATACACATCCGGTTTTAGCAATTCCGGAACTGATGCGTATTTTACTAGACGAAGAAAAGTTAGCATGGGAAGAAGCTTGGCACATAACGACGCAGACGATTTCTTATACGAATCATACGACGTTATCAGAAGCGCTCGAAAAGTGGCCAATTCACATTTTTAAACCGTTATTACCGAGAATTTATATGATTATTGAAGAGATTAATGAACGTTTCTGTCATGAACTGTGGGAACAGTATCCGTATGAGTGGGATCGTATTGAAGCAATGGCGATTATTGCACATGACCTTGTGAAAATGGCTCATTTAGCGATTGTCGGTAGCCATAGCGTAAACGGTGTAGCAAAAATTCATACGGAAATATTAAAGCAGCGGGAAATGCGATTGTTTTATGAATTTTATCCAGATAAGTTTAATAATAAGACGAATGGAATTGCTCATAGGCGCTGGCTTATGAAAGCAAATCCACAGTTAACAAATCTCATTTCAGAGGCGATTGGAACGGAGTGGAAGAAAGAACCGATTAAGCTTCAAGAGCTACAATTAGTTCAATATGATGCGAGTTTCCAAGAGAAATTTGCAGAGGTAAAACAAGAGCGTAAAGAGATTTTAGCAGAGCGTATTCATAATACAATGGGGATTACCATTGATCCAAATTCTATTTTTGATGTGCAAGTGAAAAGATTACATGCTTATAAACGACAATTATTAAATGTTCTTCATATTTTATATTTATATAACCGTTTGAAAGAGGATGCTAGTTTTACATTTTATCCGCGTACTTTTATTTTTGGAGCGAAAGCATCACCTGGCTATTATTACGCGAAAAAAATTATTAAATTAATAAATGAACTCGCAAGAAAAGTAAATAATGACCCGTATGTCAGTCAATATATGAAAGTTATCTTTCTAGAAAACTATCGAGTTTCTTTAGCGGAAGATATATTCCCAGCGGCGGATGTAAGTGAACAAATTTCAACGGCGAGTAAAGAAGCATCGGGAACAGGTAATATGAAATTTATGATGAATGGTGCGATTACACTCGGAACGCTAGACGGTGCTAACGTTGAAATAAAAGACCGGGTCGGTGATGATAACTGTTTTATTTTCGGTTTAACGGCCGAAGAGGTTCTTCATTACTATCAAAATGGTGGCTATCGTGCAAGTGATTATTATCACCACAATAGACACATTAAAAAAGTAGTTGATCAATTAACAAATGGTTTCTTTGCACAATCGGGAGCTGAATTTGAAGCGATTTACGATTCTCTCGTGATTCAAAACGATGAATATTTCGTTCTGCGAGATTTTGGTCCATATGCTGAAAGACAAGAGGCTGTCGGTAGAGCTTATGAGAA
Source organism: Bacillus sp. HMA207 (assembly GCF_003402455.1). Taxonomy (NCBI): domain Bacteria; kingdom Bacillati; phylum Bacillota; class Bacilli; order Caryophanales; family Bacillaceae; genus Bacillus; species Bacillus sp. HMA207. The sequence goes on from NZ_BEZT01000001.1 coordinate 17,330, forward strand.
CCGAACGAAGTGGCTAGAAATGTCGATTTTAAATATTGCACAGTCTGGTCATTTTGCGAGCGATCGAACAATTTTGCAGTACAGTAATGAAATTTGGGGTATTGGTAATGCAGTTAAACAGTTTTAAAGAGGTTGCTATATTGGGAGATATATTATCGATTTACCAACCGAAATGGATATTAATAAATAAAACGGGCTTAATAAAATTAAGCTCGTTTTATTTATTTTGCTTAAGAAAGAAATGGAACAGTGGTATATATGATACCTGCCCCATCATACTCTCCTGTCGCAAAGTATGAAAATGTAAAGAAACCTGTAACCGTAAAAATTACAATAAGAAAAAGTGCGAAGATAAATTTTAACATGTAAGGTCCCCTCATCCAAAAATAACTTCATACATTATTATAGTATACGAATATTTTATTTCCAATTGTTTACTGGTTAAAAATGAGAAGTCAGACATGTTTTGTATGTTGTAATGGAATGATTATTTGTAATGGATTTTGTGTTTTTTGTAAATGTCATGTTGTGATGGACGTGTGCATACTCCCAATCATGATCATTAAAATTTATGTTTCGGGGAGGGAGAAGTGGGACGACATCGAACAAGTTGACGAAACGAAAGCTACTAGCTACTTGTAGTTTATAATAATTTCGAAAAGCGATATCTCCTACTTTTGGAGAAGCGAATGTATAAAGTCCATACTGTGCGAAGGCAGTATTTATACGTGCATCTAATATGTGTAATGTGGCAAGCGCGCCACCTAGACTATGCCCAGTAGCTAGCAGTTTTTTATGTGCTGGCAATGATACGAGCATATCCATAATAGAATCACGACAAGACTCATAAATAGAGAGAAAACCGTTATGGACATTTCCGCCATTTAAAGCATAAGGATAAGGTTTTTGATTGACGAGAGAATCAATAATCCAATCGGGGTCTGTTTGAGTGCCTCTGAAGGCAACAATAATTGTATCCTCAGATTCTAATATAAATCCGAACCATTCTGTTGTTTGAATGGCCTTTCCTTGAAACCCTTGTACATATTGAAAACCATCTGGTATCTCGAAAATGCCATTTTGTTTATATTGTTCATACGTTAACTCACAACAAGAAGCTAACAGTATGGCAGTGTCTTTATCAAAGGATAAAGGAGTACGCATTAAGGTAGCCCTCCTTAAGAAAAGGTATAGTTTAATATATGCGGTGAGGAACTTGATTCATTCTTTTGGAGGTGGGGAATAGCTTGTATCGCTTATCTAAATCGGTGGAGGAAATTATAAGGTCAAAATAAAACAGTGCCTGATAAGGGCACTGTTTACTCTTTTTCATCTCAAGGAATCGACTTTTTTAGTTATTCTTAATGAACTGACGCATGCGTTAGTTGCATAAGTAAGAGGTTTGAAAAAATAGCCTGTATATATTTGAACGATGAATAACTTACCTATTTTCTTGTGTTTGTTTACACTATATACAGAAAAATTTGAAAAACAAAACGTATTATTTATCTGTTTGTTTTTGCTTCTTTTTCAAATATTCCGTACGCAATTTTTCAAGTTGCTGCTTTTTATCAAATTTGGCAGGTTTCTGTTTTTCATGGAACTTTGCCACAGCTACCTGACTTTTGGAATCCAATTGATATTTTCCCACTTTGTTCACCTACTTTTCTTGTCTCTAAAGAGAATCTATTCAACAAATATAATATACCTTATTTTCCTGAAGTAAACCTTATTACTTTATTTTAACTGCTTTTTCTCGTTTGTAGACGTAAATTAAAACACCCTTTCACTACATTACTGCAAGCAAGGGTGTTTTAATTTTATTATTTTATTAGTTGATGGCCATGCCTACATAAGGGCACAGTTTACTCTTTCCCATCTAATAAACGACCAAGTCCACCTAATACACTACCTTCGCCAGTACTTTGCGCTGCTGGGCTTGTAAGGCGTGCTGCTAAGCGGCTAAGTGTTAAGGACTGAATCCAAACTGTTCCAGGACCTTCTAATGTTGCGAAGAATAAACCCTCGCCGCCAAATAGAGCTGTTTTTACTTTACCAACGAACTCGACATCATAGTTAATGTCTTTTGTCATAGCAACGAGACAACCTGTATCAATGCGAAGTTTCTCACCAGGTTTTAATTCACGTTTATATACAGTTCCACCTGCGTGCATGAAAGCAAGGCCATCACCTTCAAGTTTCTGCATGATGAAACCTTCACCACCGAAGAAACCAGTTCCTATTTTTTTCGTAAATTCAATTCCGATGGAAACACCTTTTGCGGCACAAAGAAAGGCATCTTTTTGACAAACTACTTTTCCTTGATACTCTGTTAAATCTACAGGAATAATTTTACCAGGATAAGGAGCAGCAAATGAGACGTGGCGCTTGCCGTGACCCGTATTTGTAAATACAGTCATAAACATACTTTCGCCTGTAACGAGACGTTTACCAGCGCCCATTAATTTTCCGAATAAACCTCCAGATGGGCCAGAACCATCACCGAAGATTGTTTCCATTTCTATGTAATCTTCCATCATCATCATTGCGCCAGCTTCTGCGATCACGCTCTCTTCTGGATCTAACTCAATTTCAACAAACTGCATATCATCGCCATATAACTTATACTCGATTTCGTGTGCTCTCATTTTTTTCACCTCGTATGTAATAGATACTTATATTGTACAGAATTTAATAGGATTAGAATACTTTAGTTTTGTTAATTTTCAAATAAAGTGGAACCAGCCAAAACTGATTATCAGCTCCCGCCAATCAAGCTGTCCACAAATGGCGGGATAATATATGAATATGGAAATTCAACATTATATTAAAATTATAAAAAAATGGTGGAATGAAAGTGTTCTCATTTGACGTTTTGGATATAGCGTGATATAGTGAAATCACTATTGAGCTACATAATGTGGTACGGAAATAAAGCACGTTGAATTAAAGGCTGTAAGCTTGTTATACATTCATGTCCTTTATATCCACCTTTTCATGTGGATTCATAGTTTCATTTTTATTTAGGAGGTACATGACATGCAAACAGGTAAAGTTAAATGGTTCAACAGCGAAAAAGGTTTCGGTTTCATCGAAGTTGAAGGTGGAGACGATGTATTCGTTCACTTCTCAGCTATCCAAGGTGACGGATTCAAAACTTTAGAAGAAGGTCAAGAAGTTTCTTTCGAAATCGTTGAAGGTAACCGTGGACCACAAGCTGCTAACGTTACAAAAAACTAATTAGCTAGCGATAAAAAGCATTCCGATTTTCGGAATGCTTTTTTTTATTCTTTGGAACTAGATTCATTTGAAGATAATTCACCTTTGAAGGTACGTTCTTCAAAATCATCAAGCATTTGTTCATATTCTTCATGCTCTTCTGTAGCGAAAACTTGTGGGTTTTTCCCGTACATATCCGTACCGATAAAGTTTTCAAAATCCTCCACGTAGCCTACGTTTTCTTCACTATTTACATACATGCCATTATAGTTTTTTGAATCTTGTCTTTCTAAATCAGACGGCGTTTCAGATGTTCCGTAATTTGCGACATCTTGCCACGCATCTTCCGCATCGTACTCAACAGAATGGTCCTCATCATGCTTGTGGAAAGAAGGAGACAACACTTCTTCTTCAACTGGTCGTGTATTCATATTTAACTTATTTGTCGCGTGCTGGATGCATGTTGTAGCGGTTGGCATTGCTTCCAATCTTTCAAATGGAATTTCTTCGCCAGACACTTCGCAAATGCCGTACGTACCCGCTTCTATTTTTTGCAAGGCATGTTTCGTGTCTTCAAGCTGTTTATGCCAAAGTTCAATAAGTCCGAAGTCTTTTTCCCGTTCATATAGCTCTGTAGCCATATCAGCTGGATGGTTATCATAGCTAGATAATTCTCCAACGGAATCACGTTCAGAAGCACGATCTGTATTTTCATGAGTTTGTATCGTTTGCTCTAGTTCTTGTTTTTGTTTTTCTAAAATGGATTTAAATTGACCTACTTGTTGTGGAGTTAACATAGTCGTCCACCTTCCTACAATTCAGTTTCTTTACATAGTATGGGCGTTGAGAGTAGGAATTATGAGATGAATTTCAGATATGAAAAAGGAGCCGCATAAGCAGCTCCTTTTATAGAAAGTACCCAAGTAATAATCCGATTCCCATTAGGAAACCGAAGATTGTATTTGTTTTTGCTGTTGCAATCATCGCAGGTACCATTTCTATTGGAATGCTTTTGCCGATAAAGCCTTTCGTCGCTTTAAATGCTTTCGGTGCACTTAAAAATACGATAAGCATCCATGGTGATACGATGCCCACGATAATTAAAGCAATTGTCCAAATGTAGGAAACGATGAACATCGAAGCAAGTACACCAACCGCTCGCTCGCGCCCAACGAGAATTGCTAACGTTTTACGACCGTTTTCTTTATCGCCATCCAAGTCACGAATATTATTAGCTAGTAAAATGGCGCCAATTAAAATGGAGCTTGGGATAGATAGTAAAATGACTTCTGATGTTACAGTTCCAGTTTGAATAAAGAATGAAATCCCAATAATAATGACACCCATAAATAATCCGGCTGTCAACTCTCCAAATGGTGTATATGCAATTGGAAGTGGGCCACCTGTATAAAGGTAAGCAACGGCCATACAAACAAGACCGATTGCAGCAAGCCACCAGCTAGAATTCATACAAATATAAACACCTAGTAGTATTGCGATGCCGAAAAATCCAAATGCTAAGTTAAGCACTGTTTTTGGCTGAATGCCATCGCGAACGATAGCGCCGCCGATACCAACTGAACCTTCGTGATCGAGTCCTCTTTTATAATCAAAGTATTCATTAAACATGTTTGTTGCTGCTTGAATGAGAAGACAAGCAAGAAGCATCATAAGGAAAAGAGGAAGATGTATTTGATTTATACCTCCGACCTGCATCGAATATGCTGTTCCGATGAAAACAGGTACGAAAGCGGCTGTTAATGTATGGGGACGTAGTAAACTCCACCAGATGCGCCAGCCTGTTTGCTTACTTGGCTTTGGCGCCGTAGGAGAGGAATTCGTTTTGACGTTCATTTCCATGTTGAATCCTCCTTTGGTCACATATTGTACACAACTAAGTGTAGAAAAAGCATCATTTAGTGTCAACGTTTATTTTCTAGGAAGAGAAGGTGAATTTCTCAGAAATGCTAAACGTTGACAGGCCTTTCGTTTGAGGTGTATCTTAAAATCAAGCGTAATTATGACTATTTTTCGCCCATAGGGGGGAGACAATTGTGATTCAAACGAAACAAAAAGGCTTGCAAGAAGTTCTTATTGCAGCTATCAAGCGTGCAACTAACGAAAAAACATTGGTTAGTTTTGTAAAACAAATAGACTGGGTGGATCCGCTTCTGTTCTATGCAGCAGGAAAAAGGATTTCATTCGAAAATAGATGTTATTTTGCAGACCCGGCTCAGCATGTAATATTTGCAGGAATTGGCTCTGTTTTCACTATAGTAAATTCTTCTCATAAGCGCTTTCAAACCGCTCGCGACGAGTGGGAGAAAGTAAAAGAGAATGCATTTGTCCAAAGAGATGAATATGAATTTGGAACGGGTCCGCTTTTATTTGGTGGTTTTTCCTTTGATCCAGAAAAAGAGAAAACGGACCTATGGAAAGAGTTTAAAGATACGACATTTTCACTACCAGCATTTTTATTAACTGTAAAAAATGAAAAAGCATGGTTAACGATGAATACATTTGTTTCAGCAACAGATTGTGCAGAAAATCTTTATAACGAAATGATTTCTTTAGAAGAGAAAATTTTGAGAGAGAGTAAATGTGCGCTAAACGGATCGAAATTGACTGTTATTTCTAAAGTAGAAGTGGATCCGAAAGGCTGGATGAAAGCAATTGAAAAAGTACAAGATGAGATGAAGCAGGGTAACGTGCAGAAGGTTGTATTGGCGAGGGAACTAAAAGTAGAGATGAATCATTCGATTGATTCTGCTCTTGTTTTAGAAGCACTTCGCATTGGTCAACCGGATTGTTACGTATTTTCTTTTGATTATAAAGGAGCATGCTTCTTAGGAGCGACGCCTGAGAGATTAATTCGCAAAGAAGATGAGAAATTTACATCGATGTGTCTTGCGGGTTCAATCGGTCATGGTCATTCTATAGAAGAAAGTAAGCGAAATAGTAATGCGCTTCTTCATGATGAAAAGAATTTAGCTGAACATGGGTATGTTGTTAACATGATCCGCTCGGTACTAAATGAACATTGCGAATACGTTAATATTCCGGAAAGCCCAGGTTTATTAACAACGAAAAACTTAATTCACTTATATACGCCTGTAGAAGCAAAAGGCGATGCGAGTCTTTTAACAATGGTAGAAGAATTACATCCAACACCAGCTCTTGGCGGGACACCTCGTTTGGAAGCGATGAAACTGATCCGTGATGTTGAATTGTTAGACAGAGGGTTGTATGGTGCACCGATTGGCTGGATAGATGATGAAGGAAATGGTGAATTTGCGGTTGCGCTGCGCTGCGGATTATTAAACGGCGAGAAAGCATCCTTATTTGCCGGTTGTGGTATTGTAATTGATTCAATCCCGCAGCTTGAATATGAAGAAACAAGTTTGAAGTTTAGACCGATGCTTGGTGCTTTGGAGGAATTAATGAAATGAACAATCATATAGAAGCATTATCATATTATTTAGGCGCGTTCGTGGATGAACTGACGCGTCTAGATGTATGTGATGTTGTCATTAGTCCAGGCTCACGGTCAACGCCGATTGCTTTACTAATGGAACAACACGAAGGAATGAACACATATTTACATGTGGATGAAAGATCAGCAGGATTTTTCGCGCTCGGTATTGCGAAAGCAAAAAAACGCCCAGTAGCATTATTATGTACGTCAGGAACAGCAGCAGCGAACTATTATCCAGCTGTATGTGAAGCTTTTCATTCAAGGGTCCCACTTATCGTCTTAACAGCGGATAGACCGCATGAATTAAGAGATGTGGGTGCACCACAAGCAATGAATCAATTTAATTTATACGGTACTTTTGTGAAACAATTTACAGAGATGGCACTGCCAGAAGCAAGTGAAGCGATGTATCATTACGCTCGTATGACGACGCAGCGTATAGTAGCAAATGCTTGTTTAGCACCGCAGGGTCCTGTTCATCTTAATTTTCCAGTTCGCGAGCCACTTATCCCTGATTTCTCACTAGAAAGCTTATGGGATAAAGGACGTAGTGAATATACAGGAGTAGTTCAGCAAGGAAACGCGGTGATGCCGAGTGAATATGTAGATTCTCTTGTAGGGCGCCTTTCACATATGGAAAAGGGGCTTATTATTTGTGGAGATGATAGTCATGCAGAAATCGCAATGTTTGCAACGCAACTAGCTGAAAAAACTGGCTATCCTATATTAGCAGACCCACTTTCTAATATTCGTAGCGGACACCACGATAAAACGATGGTAATTGACTGTTATGATACATTTTTACGAAATGAAAAGTTAAAAGAAACATGGAAACCGGACGTTTTAATTCGCTTTGGTGGTATGCCTGTTTCTAAATCATTAACGCAGTTCATAAAAAAACAAACAAAAGCAGTTCATATCGTTGTCGATGAATCAGGACAATGGAGAGATCCAGCTCTTGTTGCGACAGAAGTTGTGCAAGCAAGTGACATTGAATTCTGCAAGGCATTAATAGAAAAAATGCCAGTTATGAAAAAGAATGATTGGTCCCTAATGTGGCAACATATAAACGAAAAAACGAAGGAAACGCTTCGTGAAATGGAAACATATGAAACTGCATTTGAAGGAAAGGTTATTACAGATATTGTGCGCGTATTACCAGAAGACGCAACGTTATTTGCGAGCAATAGTATGCCAATTCGTGATACAGACTCATTCTTCTTCACATCGGATAAAAACATCCATGTGATGGCAAACCGTGGTGTAAATGGTATTGATGGAATCATTTCGACAGCTCTAGGAGCAAGCATTATTTGCGATCCACTTGTATTAGTAATTGGTGATTTATCATTTTATCACGATTTAAACGGGCTGTTAGCAGCGAAATTACATGAATTAAACATAACAATTGTCGTTGTAAATAATGATGGTGGGGGTATTTTCTCATTCTTACCACAGTATGAGAAAAAGGAACATTTTGAATCATTATTTGGAACACCAATTGGACTTGATTATGAGCATGTTGTCAAAATGTACGGCGGTTCATTTAGCCGTGTAAATGGTTGGGAGCAATTCCGAGAAGAAGTTCGAAAAGGAACGACGACAGAAGGTTTACACGTTGTGGAAATTTGTACGAACCGTGATGAAAACTTAACATTGCACCGTACGTTATGGGCAAAAACACAGGACGTAATTACTACATCTTTACAAGGTGAATCAAAATGAAAGTAACGCTGCAAGGTGTATCGTATGAATATGAAGTAGTCGGAAGCGGGGAACCACTTCTACTTCTTCATGGTTTTACGGGAAGCATGGAAACGTGGCGTTCTTTTATCTCTTCATGGAGTGAGCAGTTTCAAGTTATTGTAGTTGATCTTGTTGGGCACGGAAAGACGGAGAGTCCTGAAGATGTTGCGCATTATGATATCCGAAATGTGGCATTGCAAATGAAAGAACTACTAGATTACCTTCATATTGAAAAAGTACATATACTTGGCTACTCAATGGGAGGAAGACTGGCGATTACGATGGCATGTCTATATCCAGATTATGTACACTCTCTTTTATTAGAAAATTGTACAGCTGGGCTCGAAGACGAAGCGGATAGAAAAGAACGTCGTGAAAAAGATGATCGACTTGCCGATAAAATTGAGCGAGAAGGCATAGAAAGTTTTGTATCGATGTGGGAAGATATTCCGCTTTTTGCAACGCAAAAACGTTTAGCAAAAAACGTACAAGAAGTGGTGCGAAAAGAACGACTTGCTAACAACCCAAAAGGGCTCGCAAATAGCTTGCGCGGCATGGGAACGGGGGCTCAGCCTTCCTGGTGGGATGAGCTGAAAAACTTAAAAATACCTGTTCTTTTAATGAACGGAGAATATGATGAAAAGTTCTTCCTCATATTAAAAAACATCGAAAAATGCGTCTCTGACGCGAAATTTGTCAAAATTCATGGTGCTGGCCATGCAATTCATGTGGAACAACCGGAAAAGTTTGATACAATAGTAAAGGGATTTCTAAAAACTATGCAGTGATACTTTTTTCAGTAAGAAGGAAGCCACGCTTATAGGTGAAATCAGAAATATACAAGGAGGTAGTTGTAATGGCTATTGAATGGGTAAAAGAAGGCAATTACGAAGATATTATTTATTCAACATACAATGGTATCGCAAAAATTTCGATTAACCGTCCTGAAGTACATAACGCATTCCGTCCAAAAACGGTAATGGAGTTAATCGACGCTTTTGCACAAGCTCGTGATGATGCAAATGTTGGCGTTATCATTTTAACAGGTGAAGGGGGACGTGCATTCTGTTCTGGCGGCGACCAAAAAGTTCGCGGTCATGGTGGATATGTAGGTGACGACCAAATCCCTCGTTTAAACGTATTAGACTTACAACGTCTAATTCGCGCAATTCCTAAACCAGTTATCGCAATGGTAGCAGGTTATGCAATCGGTGGTGGACACGTACTTCATATCGTATGTGACTTAACAATCGCTGCAGACAACGCTGTATTCGGACAAACAGGTCCTAAAGTAGGAAGCTTTGACGGTGGATACGGAGCTGGTTACTTAGCTCGTATGGTAGGCCACAAGAAAGCTCGCGAAATTTGGTACCTATGCCGTCAATACAACGCTCAAGAAGCGCTTGATATGGGCTTAGTAAACACTGTAGTACCATTAGAAGAGCTTGAAGCAGAAACAGTACAATGGGCACAAGAAATTTTAGCAAACAGCCCAATGGCACTTCGTTTCCTAAAAGCTGCATTCAACGCAGACACAGACGGTCTAGCTGGTATTCAACAACTAGCTGGAGATGCAACGTTATTGTACTACACAACTGACGAAGCAAAAGAAGGTCGCGACGCATTCAAAGAAAAACGCAGTCCGGACTTCGGTCAATTCCCTCGTTTCCCGTGATCAAACCAAAAGCGAAAGCGGCTTGCTTAGAACAAGAGGGCGTTGGAACTCCTGACGTAGAGGCGCTTTTTGCCTCGTAGGAAGGCGTGAAACGACCGACTGTTCTAGCCGCTGTAGCTGGATGAAACCAAAAGCGAAAGCAGCTCGTTCAGAATGTGAGGGGGATGGAGCTTCTGACGTAGAGGCGCTTTTTGCCTCGTAGGAAGAAGTGAAGCCACCGAACATTCTAGCTGCTGTAGCTGGACGTGACCAAAAGCGGAAGCGGCTCGCCAATAAAGTGAGACGCAACGAAAAGGTCAAACCGGAAACAAAACAACTAAGAGACTTGATATCATATCAAGTCTCTTTCTTTCATGAAAGGAGAATGAATGATGGAGACGATGCCAAATTGGTTAATGCAACGTGCATTTTTAACACCAGATCGCACTGCAATTGAAATAGAGGAAGAGAAAGTTACTTTTATGGAGCTGCATGAAAAAGTAGTATCTGTTTGTGAACACCTCACGCATGTTGGAGTGGAGCGAGGGCAAAAGGTGGCTGTTCTGATGAAAAATGGTATGGAGATGATTACAGTTATTCACGCCCTATCTTATGTAGGTGCAGTAGCTGTGCTTTTAAATACGCGTCTTTCAAGAGAAGAGCTACTTTGGCAAATGGATGATGCTGAAGTTGTTTGTTTAGTAACGGATCAAGATTTTGATACTAAAGATGTTCCTGTTTATTCATTCGCCGAAGTGATGAATGGACCAAAAGAGGAAGCCTCTATACAAGAAGAGTTTTCTTTAGAAGAAACGATGACAATCATTTATACGTCAGGGACGACAGGAAAACCGAAAGGCGTTATTTTAACGTACGGTAATCATTGGGCAAGTGCGGTCGGCTCTTCGCTTAACTTAGGGCTTCGTGATGATGATTGCTGGTTAGCTTGTATGCCGATGTTCCACGTTGGCGGACTATCTCTTTTAATGAAAAATATTATGTATGGCATGCGCATTTTACTCGTTCCGAAATATGATGCGGATTTTATTCATAAAGCACTTCAAACGAGAGGCGTAACGATTATTTCTGTCGTTTCTAAAATGTTAACTGATTTATTAGAGAGACTTGGGGCAGAGACATATCCATCTTCTTTACGATGTATGTTACTTGGCGGAGGACCAGCGCCGAAACCGTTATTAGAAACGTGTGTAGATAAAGGAATTCCTGTGTATCAAACGTATGGTATGACAGAAACGTCTTCGCAAATTTGTACGTTATCAGCTGATTACATGTTAACGAAAGTAGGATCAGCTGGAAAACCACTATTTCAGTGCCAGCTTCGTATCGAAAAGGACGGCGTAGTAGTGCCGCCACATGCGGAAGGTGAAATCGTAGTAAAAGGACCGAACGTAACAGGCGGTTACTTTAACCGTGAAGATGCGACGCGAGAGACTATTCAAAATGGATGGCTTCATACTGGCGACCTCGGTTATTTAGACAAAGAAGGGTTTTTATACGTATTAGATCGCCGCAGTGATTTAATTATTTCTGGCGGAGAGAATATATACCCAGCTCAAATTGAAGAAGTGTTACTCTCCCATCCGGCAGTAGCGGAAGCTGGTGTTGTCGGCATGGCTGACGATAAATGGGGACAAGTACCAGCTGCTTTTGTTGTGAAAAGCGGGGCGGTAACAGAAGAAGAAATTCTTCATTTTTGCGAGGAGAAATTAGCGAAATATAAAGTGCCGAAGAAAGCATGTTTCTTAGAGGAATTACCACGTAACGCTTCGAAAAAATTGTTAAGACGAGAGTTAAGACAATTAGTGGAGGAGATGTAGGTGGAAATAAAAAAAGCGACACTGTATATAACGGAAATGCCACTCGTAATCCCGTTTGCTGCAAGCTACGGGACTTACGAAAAGCGTGAGAGTATCGTTATTGAATTAGAGGATACGGACGGGTACATTGGATTTGGGGAAGTCGTTGCATTCTCTGAACCGTGGTATACGGAAGAAACGGTGAAGACGGCGCTGCATATACTGCAAGACTTTTTAATACCTGATTTATTAAAGGCTGAAATTTCTCATCCGAATGAGGTACCGGGTCTATTTCAACATATAAAAAGAAACCGAATGGCAAAAGCCGGAATAGAGGGGGCTGTTTGGGATTTATATGCGAAGCGTCAAAAGAAGTCGTTAGCGACATTGCTTGGCGGAACGAAGTCTGAAATTGAAGTCGGCGTTGTAATTGGCCTTAATACGATTCCAGTTATGTTAAAACAAATCGAGAAGTACGCGGAAGAAGGATACGAGCGTTTTAAAGTAAAAATAAAACCGGGGCATGATTATGAGTTATTGAAAGAAATTCGTAAAGAGTTTCCGCATATCCCGTTAATGGCTGATGCAAATTCAGCATATACATTAGGGGATACGGAGAGGCTGAAACGACTAGATGAATTCCAATTAATGATGATTGAACAACCGTTAGCGGATTACGATTTTCTTGATCACGCGGAATTGCAAAAGAAAATTGAAACGCCGATTTGTTTAGATGAAAGTATTCATAGTTTAGAAGATGCACGCGTTGCGATTACGCTTGGCAGCTGCCAAATTGTGAACATTAAACCAGGGCGAGTGGGCGGATTAACAGAATCGGTTCAGATCCATAATTATTGTATGGAGCATAACGTACCCGTTTGGTGCGGTGGTATGGTAGAAATGGGGATTTCACGAGCGCAAAATGTTGCTCTTGCGTCATTGCCTAACTTTACGATTCCAGGAGATATATCTGCTTCTAGTAGACATTGGGAGCAGGATATTATTTGGCCGGAAGTGACGCTTGAGGGCGGGAAAGTGATGGTGCCGCAAAGCGTTGATGCTGAGTATGAAGTAGATCGCGGAAGATTGGAAGAAATTACGAAGCAGCGGATTGTGTTTGAGCGGTAAATGGAAGTTTCATTAGGATGCCCGCAAATAGCGAGAGGATTTTGTCGTTCATTGTCGGTAAGTCGATATATTTCAATAATTGCTGATATAATTTGAGTTACGGTCGATATAATTGGAAAATCGCTGATATAATTTTATTTACCAAGGTTACTCTAACGAGTAGCCTTTTTGTATTGTACAAATTGGATAGACTAGTTTACAATCGAGCGTATAAAAATGGAATGAAAAAGGGGGAGTAAAATGAAGCGCATTTCAATTTTAATAGCGGATGACGAGGCAGAAATTGCTGATTTAATTGAGATACATTTAGAAAAAGAAGGGTACCATGTTGTGAAGGCAGCGGATGGGGAAGAGGCGGTTCATATTATTGAAACGCAGCCAATCGACTTGGTAATTTTAGATATTATGATGCCGAAAATGGATGGGTATGAGGTGACGCGTCAAATTCGCACGAAACATCATATGCCGATTATTTTTTTAAGCGCGAAAACTTCGGACTTTGATAAGGTGACAGGTCTTGTACTAGGCGCGGATGATTATATGACGAAGCCTTTCACACCGATTGAATTAGTTGCACGTGTAAATGCACAACTGCGTAGGTTTTTTACGTTAAATCAACCGAAAGTAGCGGAGAGTAAATCTGCTTTAGAAATAGGCGGAGTCGTAATTAATCCCGAGCGTAGGACGGTTGATGTATATGGTGAGCAAATTGAATTAACGCCGAAAGAGTTTGATATTTTATATTTATTAGCGAGTCATCCGAAGAAAGTGTACAATGTGGAAAATATTTTTCAGCACGTATGGGCAGACGATTATTATGAAGGTGGAAATACAGTAATGGTACATATTCGTACGTTGCGTAAGAAACTTGGAGAAGATAAAAGAAAGGATAAATTAATAAAAACAGTGTGGGGAGTAGGTTATACTTTTAATGGCTAATATGATGAAAAGTTTTCGATTTAAAATGATTGCCTTATTTGCGTTAAGTATGGTGCTTGCAGCAACTGTAACTTATATAATTTATAAAGGATTGCAGCTGTATTATAAAACGATGGTTCGCTACGAAGAGCCTTTAGCACAATTTAGGTCAATGGTAAGGGAATTTGGAGACATTAATTTCTTTTTAATTTTCTTTATTCCGTTATCTATTATCTTTTTCTTCTTTTTGACAAAACCGTATTTAAAATACTTTGATGAAATTTCTAATGGGATTCATCATCTTGCGAACGGTAACTTTACGAATAAAGTTCAAGTTTCATCAAATGATGAGTTTGGAAATATCGCGCGTGAAATAAATGTTGCAAGTGAAAAGTTAAAAGAAGCTGTTGAAAGAGGAGATTTTGCTGAAAGTAGTAAAAGTCAGCTCGTTGTGAATTTAGCTCATGATTTAAGAACACCATTAACATCCGTGTTAGGATATTTAGATTTAATTCTTAAAGATGAAAATTTAACAAAAGAACAAATTAAACATTTCTCCACAATTGCATATACGAAATCGCAAAGACTGGAAAGCTTAATTGATGAGCTATTTGAAATTACACGTATGAATTATGGCATGCTAAAGCTGGATAAAAAGCCGATTGATATAAGTGAGTTGCTTATACAGTTAGAGGAGGAATTGTATCCGTTATTAGAAAAACATCATTTAGAAGCTAGATTGAATGTGGCTCCTCATTTACCGATGCACGGTGATGGAAAATTGTTAGCTAGAGTATTTGAAAACTTGTTAACAAATGCCGTTCGTTACGGCTATGATGGACAATTTGTTGATATGAATGGGTATGTTGATAATGGAGAAGTTGTCGTACAAATTATGAATTACGGAGATAGCATCCCGGAAGAAGATTTACCGTATCTTTTTGATATGTTCTATACAGGTGATAAAGCAAGAACTGAGAACCGTGGCGGGACAGGCCTTGGACTATTTATTGCGAAAAATATTGTCGAGCAACATAACGGTACGATTTCTGCTGAGAGCAATGTAGTTAGAACGATATTTGAAGTACGATTGCCAAAAGACGAGAATGTAACAATTTAATAAAAATTTAAACTTTACCCCACTTTTTATTTTAATAGTTTTTTCTATTCTATACGTAAGTTACGTTAAGGAGGAACTAGAAATGAAAAAGTGGGTATTTATTTCTTTTTTTATAGTATGCACAGTATGTGTAGGCGTTTATATATCACCGTTATTTCAAAAGGAAATCGACGTTAAAATTGTCGGGAAAGATGAGCTAGTAAAGGCGGCAAACACCGATGGGAAAGAGATTACGAAGGAACAAATTTATAAGGGCGATTTATTATTAGTTAACAGGGATTACCCAGTAAAAAAAGATAGTATTAGGTCTGATATTATAAATGTAAATCATAATAGTGAATTAGTGAGAGGCTATGTAATATTTGATAGAAATCTTCGTTTATCAAAGGATGTTGTGAAAAAGTTTTTGAACGTTGTCGATGCGGCTGGAAAAGAAAGTGTTAACCATTTTTTGATTAGTAGTGGCTATAGAGATTTCCAAGAGCAAAAACAGCTATATGAAAAAATGGGATCTGATTATGCACTTCCAGCAGGATACAGTGAACATAACTTAGGATTATCACTGGACATTGGGTCTACTCAAAAGAAAATGGAGAAAGCGCCTGAAGGAAAATGGATTGAAGAGAACGTATGGAAGCATGGCTTTGTATTACGTTATCCGAAAAATAAAAGTAACATTACAGGCATTCAATATGAGCCATGGCATATACGTTATGTAGGCTTACCTCATAGCGCAATTATGCAAAAAAAGAATTTCACACTAGAGGAATATTTAGAGTTTTTAAAAGAGGAAAAAGAGATTTCAACTGAAGTAGAAGGTAAGAAATATACTGTTTCTTATTATAAAGTTTCTGAGAATATGAAAGTGAACGTTCCAGCAAACAAGCAGTATGAAATTTCCGGGAACAATATGGATGGGGTTATTGTGACGGTTCAGGAATAGAGAAAGAGGTTGTTCCGTTTGGAGCAACCTCTTCGTATATATAAGAAAGGGATTGATGTTTTTTGTCGGTAAATCGATATTCTTTGTCGAATCGTTGATATATTGTGAGTTACGGTAGATATAATTGAAAAATCGTTGATATATTGTAAGTTATGATAGATATATTCAAAAAATCGTTGATATAATTTCCTATACTATTAGCATTTTGGAGGAGCATCTTTTTATTTGCTTTTAAACATTATAACGTTATATTTACTTCTCCCTTTTTTTGTGTTACGCTAAACGTGTGAAAGAGATATAAAATGAAACTTTAATGTAAGCGTATTCTTATGGCTTCTTATAGAAAAGGGTGGAAATACAATGACAGAACGATTCGTACTACGTAATGTGAAACGTGTGAACGGGGAAGAGATTGACATTGTAATTGAAAATAATAAAATCGCACAGGTGACGAAAGCTGGTGCTGGCGAGGGTGGAAAGGTTCTTGATTACTCTGGTACTTACGTATCGAGTGGTTGGATTGATTTACACGTTCATGCTTTTCCAGAGTTTGATCCGTATGGCGATGAGGTGGATGAAATTGGCGTTAAGCAAGGGGTAACGACAATTGTTGATGCGGGTAGCTGCGGAGCTGATCGTATTGCAGATTTAGTAAAAAGTAGAGAGCAGGCAAAAACGAATTTATTTGCCTTTTTAAATATTTCTCGCATCGGTTTGAAACGAATTGATGAACTATCCAATATGGAATGGATCGATAAAGAGAAAGTAATAGAAGCAGTAGAAAAGTATAAAGATGTAATCGTTGGGTTAAAGGCGAGAATGAGTAAAAGTGTCGTTTGTGATAGCGGAATTGAACCGCTTCATGTTGCACGCTCTTTATCCCGTGAAACATCATTACCAATTATGGTACATATCGGTTCAGCGCCTCCTCGCATTGAGGAAGTTGTACCTCTTTTAGAAAAAGATGATGTCATTACACATTACTTAAACGGGAAAGAAAATAATTTATTTGATGAAGAAGGCAAACCGCTACCTGTATTACTAGATGCAGTGAATCGTGGTGTTCATTTAGATGTTGGTCACGGTAATGCTAGTTTTTCTTTTAAAGTAGCAGAGGCGGCGAAGCATCACGGTATTGCTTTTAATACAATTAGTACAGATATTTACCGGAAGAATCGCGTGCATGGTCCAGTGTATAGTATGGCTCACGTTCTTTCGAAATTCCTTTACTTAGGTTATCCGCTAGAAGAAGTAATTGATGCGGTTACGAAAAATGCAGCAGAGTGGCTTAAAAAACCAGAGCTTGGCCGTATTCAAGAAGGCGATATTGCAAATTTAACTTTATTTACGGTGAAAGATGAGAAGGTTACGTTAATTGATTCAGAAGGGGATCAGCGCATTGCTGAAAGAAGGATTGATACGAAAGGGGTTGTAATTAATGGGTCATTCATTGAATGCTAAGTACGGATTAAAAAGAGTAATTAATGCGAGCGGTAGAATGAGTATTTTAGGTGTATCTGCTCCTACAGATACAGTAATGGATGCGATGAAACATGGGGGACAAAATTATGTGGAAATTTCTGATTTAGTAGATAAAGCGGGAGACCATATTGCGAGAATTCTAGATTCAGAGGCAGCGGTCGTTGTGAACTCAGCATCGAGTGGAATTGCGCTTTCTATCGCTGGTATCGTTACAGAAGGAAATCGCCGTAAAAGTGAAAGACTTCATCAAGAAGTAATCGCGAAAAACGAAGTGATTATGTTAAAAGGTCATAACGTTCAATACGGTGCTCCTGTTGAAACGATGATTTACTTAGGCGGCGGTAAACTTGTAGAAGTTGGCTATGCAAATGAAGGGAAAGCAGAGCATATTGAAGATGCAATTGGTGAAAATACAGCAGCGATTCTGTATGTGAAATCACATCATGCAGTGCAAAAAAATATGATTTCTGTTGAAGAAGCATGGGAAGTTGCGCAGCGAAATAAAGTACCGCTTATCGTGGATGCAGCAGCTGAAGAAGACATTCAAAAATATGTGAAGTATTCAGATCTTGCTATTTATAGCGGTTCAAAGGCAATTGAAGGACCTACTTCTGGTATTGTGGGCGGTAAAAGAAAGTATATTGAATGGCTGAAAGTGCAATTACATTGCATTGGAAGAAGCATGAAAGTTGGGAAAGAAACAACTTTTGGTTTACTTCAAGCACTTGATGAGTACGGAGTAAAAGAAGATAAGAGCGAGCAAGAAAAAGAATTGCTACAAATACTTATGCCGCTAAAAGAATTAAATGGTGTAAATGTAACGATCGTTCAAGATGAAGCTGGAAGAGCAATCTTTCGAGCTCGTATTCATATTAACGAGAAAGAATTAAATAAATCAGCAAAAGATGTTGTGACTGTATTACGCGAAGGGGAAATTGCCATTTATACACGTGATTACGGAGTAAGACAAGGATTCTTTGATATTGATCCACGTCCACTTCAAGGTGATGACATATATGTGATTGAAGAAAAATTGAGAGAAATTGTAGGGGGAAACTAAAATGACAAACATTCAAAAACGTTTTTATAAAGACCGCGTAGCATTAAATGTATTGGCAAACAATATCCAAAATGCGAAAGATATTTTTGAAGCAGCAGAAGGATATGTAGTAGTAGGTGTTTTATCAAAAGATTATGCAACTGTAGAAGAAGCTGTTACAGCGATGAAAGCATACGGAAAAGAAATTGATGACGCTGTATCAATCGGACTAGGTGCAGGGGATAATCGCCAAGCGGCAGTTGTCGCTGAAATTGCGAAGCATTATCCTGGCAGTCATATTAACCAAGTGTTCCCTTCAGTTGGAGCGACACGTGCAAATCTTGGCGAAAAAGATAGCTGGATTAATAGTTTAGTATCGCCAACAGGAAAAGTAGGTTACGTAAATATTTCTACTGGCCCAATTAGTGCGGCTGGAGAAGAAAAAGCAATCGTTCCAATTAAAACAGCGATCGCACTTGTACGTGATATGGGCGGAAATTCATTGAAGTACTTCCCAATGAAAGGGCTAGCTCACGAAGAAGAATATCGCGCAGTTGCGAAAGCTTGTGCGGAAGAAGGATTCGCATTAGAGCCAACAGGCGGAATTGATAAAGAAAACTTCGAAACAATTGTACGTATTGCGCTTGAAGCAAATGTAGAGCAAGTTATCCCGCACGTGTACTCTTCTATTATTGATAAAGAAACTGGTAACACGAAAGTAGAAGATGTGCGTGAATTATTAGCAGTCGTGAAGAAGCTAGTTGATCAATATGCGTAAGAAAATTGCAGCGTTCGGCGAAGTAATGATGCGCCTGCAAGTACCTGGATATGAATTGTTGTCGCAAGCTAACACGTTAAATTACTCATTTTCAGGTACAGGTGTGAACGTTGCAGCGGCACTTTCTCACTTAGGGCATGAAGGGCTTCTTATTTCAACTTTACCGGAAAATTCGGTTGGAGATGCAGCTGTATCTTACATTCAAAAGTTAGGGATTCAAACTTCTCTTGTTTCAAGAGGCGGTAAATATGTAGGTATGTATTTTTTAGAAAATGGATTCGGTGCACGTGCAAGCCGCGTTACGTATTCGAATCGACTAGAAAGTAGCTTCAATACGGCGTCTGAAGAGATGTACCAATTTGAAGAAATTGCTAAGGAAATTGATATCGTTCATTTTTGCGGTATTACACTTGCGATGAATGATACGGTGCGCCATCATATGAAGTCTTTAGCGAGAGCAGTTAAAGAAAACGGAGGAACCGTCGTTTTTGATTGTAATTATCGTCCATCACTTTGGGGAGAAGACGGATATGAACAGGCAAAACCGCATTATGAAGAAATGCTGGGACTTGCTGATATCGTTATGATGAACGAAAAAGATGCAATGTTTGTTTTAGGAATAAAAACCGAAGAAACGGAGCGAAAGGCGCAACTTGTTGATCTTATTCCAAAGGTAGCTGAAACGTATCATATCGCTACAATCGCTGGTACTCATCGCTCTATTAACAGTGATAATACACATTCGCTTCGCGGGTTTATATGTAAAGATGGAACGTTCACTTTTGCAAAAACACTTACGTTTTCTGTATATGATAGAATAGGTGCTGGAGATGCTTATACGAGCGGAATTATTCATGGCGAGATAAAGGAGTTCGCACCAGAGAAAGCTGTTTCATTTGCGTCAGCAGCTGGAATGCTAGCACATACAATCGTCGGTGATACGCCAATGTCATCAGAGAAGGATATACTTCGGGCAATGACGGCATCAGTAGGTGATGTAGAAAGGTAGTGGGTGTAACGGTGAACGTAACGAGAAAAAAAGGACCATTATATTTGCAAATAAAAAATATTATTCGTGATCGAATATTGCATGGTGTATATGCGATTCATACGAATATTCCTTCCGAACCGCAGTTAGAAGAAGAGTTCAAAGTGAGTAAAATTACAGTGCGAAATGCGATTAAAGAACTCGCTCAAGAAGGATATTTGGAAAAGAAAAGCGGTAAAGGAACGAAAGTCATCCGCAATACTTCTGCGACAAAACTGT
Source organism: Bacillus sp. HMA207 (assembly GCF_003402455.1). Lineage (NCBI taxonomy): Bacteria > Bacillati > Bacillota > Bacilli > Caryophanales > Bacillaceae > Bacillus > Bacillus sp. HMA207. The sequence goes on from NZ_BEZT01000001.1 coordinate 37,916, forward strand.
CAAAGGGTAAGAAATTTACTGAAGTGTTAGTGGAAGAAGGATATAAAGTACAGAAGAAATTGCTAAAAGCAGAAATTGTGCAGAATGAAGAAGGAACAGTGCCATTTCGATTATTCGGTAAGGAGAGTTTTCGTATTGAACGTTTATATACGTTAAATGATGCACCGTACATTCATTATACGCACTATTTCTCAGCAGGAATGGCAAGTTCAGATTTATCGGATTTTGACTTGCAATCGCTTTATGATTTAGTTGAAGACCGAGGTATTCATTTAGAAAACTTCAGAGATGAATTCGCTGTTGGACTCGCGCCTATTTTCGTTGCAGAAGCGCTAGGTGAAAAAGAGGGGACAGCGCTATTAAAACGCATGCGTTATTCTTACGATGAAGTTGGCGAAGTAATTGAATATAGCGAAGGCTACTACAATACAGAAATGCAGCATTATGTAGTGAATTATGACGTATAAAAAAGAGGGGATTTTCCCTCTTTTTTTATCCCGCGTTAACGGAAAGTAAAACTCCCACCTCAAAATTCAGTTGAAGCAAAGAAGTTAGGTGGGAGATCAACTGTCCATAAACGTCCGATTGGTTCAACTAATAATCAGTGGGGGATGAACAAAACCCCCACTGATTAAAGTTTCACTTTATAAAGTAAGGAGAATGGGAGATGGATATATACTTATTAATCGTCACGTTACTTGCAATTGCGATTGTTATTTTAGGGGTATCATGGTGGAAATGGCATGCATTTATTAGTTTAACAGTTGCGAGTTTGTTTTTAGCTATCATGTCTGGACTGAATGTAACGAAAATAGTGACTGCCTATGAAACTGGTGTTGGTAGTGTACTAGGGCATTTAGTTGGTATTTTAGCTCTCGGAACAATTTTAGGGAAAATGATGTCCGATTCAGGGGCCGGCATGCAAGTGGCAGATTTCTTTATTCGATTTTTCGGTGTAAAGAAACTACCTTGGGCTATGTTATTTGCAGGATTTGTTATAGGGATTCCAGTGTTTTTTGAAGTGGGGATCGTCATTTTATTACCACTTGTTATTTCCATTCGAAAAACGACGAAGCAAAATATATTATTAATTGCGTTACCTGTCATTGCAGGATTATCTATTGTTCACGGGCTCGTGCCTCCGCATCCAGGGGCGATGACAGCAATCGGTATTTATAACGCGAACTTAGGAAAGGTACTTTTATATTCATTAATTATCGCGTTACCGACGGCTATTATAGCAGGCCCAATATTTGCAAAGTGGGTACATAAGAGGGTTATACCTGAAAATGAACCGGAGCTTGTTCGAGTTACGACAGTATCAACTGATTTGCCAAGTCGTAAAGTTTCATTCTTTATTATTTTATTACCAGTTGTATTGATGATTTTATCAGTAGTTGCACCATATATTTCATTACCGAAAAAATTAACTGAATTTTTCGTGTTTATAGGAAGTCCAGTAATCGCCTTACTTATTTCATGTTTCGCAGCATTTTATTTACTTGGTATCAAACAAGGTATTAATAAAAAGATGATTAAAAAATTAACAGATGAAAGTTTATTGCCTGTCGGTTCTATTATTTTAATAATTGGTGCAGGCGGTGGATTTAAACAAATATTAATTGAAAGCGGCGTTGGAACAGCTATTGCACAAATGGCAGAACATATTTCGTTATCACCAATCGTATTAGCTTTCATGGTAGCTGGTTTAATTCGAATTGCAACAGGTTCAGCTACAGTAGCATTAACGACAGCAGCAGGGATTGTTTCACCAGTTATTCAGCACATGTCTGGTGTGAATTTAGAGTTGCTTGTTATTGCAACCGGTGCAGGTTCATTAATGTTTTCTCACGTAAATGATGCAGGGTTCTGGCTTGTAAAAGAGTATTTAGGTTTGACGGTGAAGGAAACTTTTAAAACGTGGACGGTACTCGAGACATTGTTATCATTTATTGCATTTGGTTTTGCGCTTGTGTTGAATATGTTTCTTTAAAAGATACCTAAATAGGTATCTTTTTTTTGATTAAGCCCAATTCCTAAAACAAGCCCGTTTTTAGGTAAGCCAAGCTTCCTATTCGCCCTGAAAACATAATATAAATGGAATCCCCTCATTTAGAGCAAGGTGAACTTGTTATGAATGATACTAAAGGAGGAATAGGGTAATGAGCGAAAAGTGTGAACACAGACATGATGATTGTAACCGCAGACATGGTTGCGGAGGCGGTTTTGCGCTTCTGATCGTATTGTTTATTTTATTAATTATCATCGGTGCTAGCTGCTTCGGCGGAGGCGGCGGTTGTGGCTATGGTGGTTATGGCGGTTATGCTGGCGGCTACGGCGGATATTGCTGCTAATTATTAAAAACTATTGAAAATAGCCTTGTGCATATTGCACAAGGCTATTTTATTCATATTTTTATATGCTGTGATAATTTATTAATGTAAAGAGAACGGATTAAGAAGAAGAAAATGATCTCGATAATCCCGAAAAAGGTGAGTACGATACATGTCTCTTTTAATAAGGAGAAAGAAAACATGCTTTGTAAAAACTTAACCGCAAATAATGTGTGAACACCAGCAACGATATAAGGAACGAAAAATAAAATTCCTAATTGAATCGTTGCAGAGCGAAACATTTCTGATTCAGTTAAGCCAAGCTTTGTAATCGTAATATACTTTTGTCTTTCAGTTGTTAAGTCATTATACATACGGAAATATAAAACACTAGCTGCTCCGATAAAGAAAATAAAGCCGAGAAATGCCCAAATAAAGAATTGAGCGACTGCATTTCCTTTACCGTAAATAAGTTCATCCGTAGCCGTATGTATGAAGAAAGGAACTTGAGCGTTCTCTTCTGTATGCTTTTCGTAGAACTCACGCGCATCGCCACTAATAACACGTAACATATTTTTGGTTGGAACGATTGCATTTTCCCAGTTTTCTACGAAGTAGTTATAGATTACAGTTGTTTCAATATGAGGAATCATATTATCAAATACATAATCTTGTACGACAGCTAAATGTGGGAATGCAAAGGATGGTTCGATTCCCTTATTAATAAACCCTTTAATATGAAATTCTTTTTTATTAGACCCGAGTGTAATCGTATTTTGCTTTGCAAATGGATTAGATACGAGATCGAGAAGTTCTGGTGAGTGCCGAGAAATAATATAAACTTCTGTAGAATCGATTGTTATTTCCGGTCTTTTCAATTGTTTAGCAATTGCGTTATAATCACTCATCTTCATAAGCATAATATTTTCTTTGGAAGCTGTATCTTTTAATACTGTAAACTTATATTTTTTGTAAAGAAAATTATTAGTTGTAAGCTCCGTTTCAATTGTAGAAATATGCTTTTGTTCAAGGGAATTGTCACCTTCTGATGTATACGTGAAGGGAACGGGATATCGCTCTAGTACTGATGCCTTCGTATTGTTATTAGCGGCGAATAATCCAATAATAATCGTAAATGCAAGTGCAGATAGCATAGAAACAATAAAGAGTACATTAATATTACTGCGTGTACGAGAAACTAAATCTGAAATCCATAACATATTTATTTGTTTCAAATAATACTTTCTGCGCTTCTTTAAAATATAGATGAAAAGAAGGAATGTTTGTGAAAAGAATAAATATGTCCCGACTATTACGAGCGGTAAAATAGATAACATAATAAAAAAGACAGATCCATTTTGCACATTTTTTTCCGTTACGTAGCCTCGCGGATAACCAGCGATATAATAGCATAGCCCTAAACAAATTAAAGCGAATAAAGAGATGAGTATAGATGGTCTTTTTTCAGCTGGCATTTTCTTGTTCCCTTTAATGAGGTGGGCTGTTTTTCGAGTACGAATAAACATTGGTGTAAACGTAGAAACGATTAAAAATAAAATGATAAACGTTACGGTTGTAACGATAATCGCTTCTGTTGGCCAATATAAATAGAGACCTTTCGCACTTGTTAATTTCGAAGTGACTAATAAGAAAAAGTTAGAAAATACAAGTCCACCTTGAATGCCGATAAAGATAGACAATATCCCAATTATCATGTTTTCGGTAAATAACAATCTTTTTAATTGTCTCTGTGAGATACCAAGAATAGTGAGTATCCCGAATTGCTGCTTCCGAACATTTAAAAATGTTCCAATTGAATATAAGAGAAAGAAGAACGAGAACATAACGATCACAAGCTGTGCTGTACTAGCTAAGTTCATTAGAGGATCACGTTCTTGAAAGCTTTGTACACTCTGTAAGCGCGGATGATACGCGTATACAGTAAATGAAAAGAAAACCATGATAGAAAAAGCACTACTTACAAAGTAGGCGAAATATGCTTTCGAATTACGTGAGACATTTTTAAATGCGAATTGCCAAAATGTCATCCACGTCTTCCTCCTAATAATGCTAGAACATCTAATATTTCTTGATAAAATTTTTCGCGATATAATCCGCGGTGTAGTTCATTATAAAGCTCTCCATCTTTAATGAAAATAACACGGTTACAATAACTTGCTGCAAACGGATCGTGCGTAACCATTAAAATCGTTGCATCTTCTTCTTTATTTAATTTCGTAAATAACTCCATTACGTCAATTGCCGCTTTTGAATCTAAGTTTCCTGTCGGTTCATCGGCTAGTAAGAGAGAAGGGTGATGAATAACAGCACGTGCTACTGCGGTACGCTGTGCTTGTCCCCCGGAAACTTCAAAAATACGCTTGTCCAAAATATGATCAATTCCAAGCTTTTTTGAAATGTTATCAAGCTTTTCATCCATTTCTTTTAATGGAACATTATCTAATGTTAAAGGTAGTACGATATTTTCACCGATTGTTAGTGTATCTAGTAGGTTAAAGTTTTGGAAAACAAATCCTAACTCTTGGCGGCGGAAAATCGCTAACTTCTCTCTACGAAATGTGTGCGGTTTTTTTCCGTTAATCACGACATCACCAGAAGTCGGAGAATCGATTGTAGAGATAACGTTTAAAAATGTAGATTTCCCGCTACCAGATGGTCCCATAATGGCAACGAATTCACCTTTATCCACGTGTAAATTTATATTTTTTAAAGCAGTATGAGGGACTTTTCCCTCATATACTTTTGAGACGTTTTTTATGTGTAATACTTCTTCCATAGTAATCACCTTCCTACTTTTTAAAACTTAATGTGTTGTGATAATTTTTGCATATAAAAGGAACGAATTAAAAGGAAAAATAAAATTTCAACTGTTCCAAAAATTAACAGTACGACTGTAATTTCAGCGAAGAACGAGAGATGTAATATTTCTTGTAACATCTTTGTCGCAAACATCGTATGGATTGATGCCATAATGTAAGGCACGAAGAAAAGAATCGCAAGCTGAATTGTCGCTGAACGTTTCATTTCAGTCTCAGTTAAGCCAATTTTCGTAATCGTTATATATTTTTCTTGCTCATTTGTTAAATCTGTATACATCCGGAAGTAAAGAACACTGCCAGCACCGATAAAGAAAATAACTCCTAGGAAAGTACCAATTAAGAAGAACGAAGCGACATTTAGTTTTGCTTTATATAGAGAATCACTCGCCTCACTTGCGTGGAAAGGAGGATGCTCTGCTTTGATTGCTTCACTTTCATTATAAATCTTTGTTGAAAATGCCGAACCGATGTTATGTGCTTTTTCCCAATCTGTAACTTTAAAGCTATATACACTCATTTGTTTTGAAACGTTGGATAATGCTTCTACATTTTCATCAGATAGTATGAGCAATTGGTATATTAAGCGATTTGGGAATGGGTTATAACTTTTATATTCTTTCACTTGTAGTTGTAAATTGTTTTGAGTAAGTGTAAGAGTATTTTTGTTGTCTTTATTATGAAGCGTTCCAATAACTTGATCATCTAAGTCTTTCATAAGAATATAAGATTCATTCTTATTGACCGTGAGCGTTTCCCAATTTAAAGCCTTAGCAAGTACATTATAGTCACTTTGTTTAATGGCATAATAGAGCTGCGTGTTATCTTCAGCCGAAGATACTTCATATATATCCGTTTTAAATTTTGTATAAGTAAAGTGCTCTTCATTAAATTTCTGCTCTAACCAGTTTAAATGTTCATCAGCTAACGTATTTTCAGTATGTGATAAATACGTAAACGGGAAAGGGTTTTGTCTAATTTCATCAAACTTTGTAAACTTCCCGAATCCATATAAGAATGTAATCATTGTAAAAGCGAGCGTCGATAGCATCGCTACAATAAAGAGCATGTTAATGTTTGTCCGAATACGTGATGCTAGATCGGAAATCCAAAGCATATTAATTCGTTTCATATAAAACTTTCTTCGCGTTTTTAAAATACGAATAAGTAAAAAACTGATTTGTGAAAAGAAAAAGTATGTTCCAGCTGCAATAAGCGATGGGATGACAAATATACTAGAGACGGCATATAAAAGTCCAATTATGTCACCTAGTGACATAAAATACAGCGGATTTGCGGCTAACGCATATCCACATATTAAACAGATCGCACCAAATAGAGAGATGAGCACGGATGCTTTTCTTTCTTTTTGTTGTTTTCCTTCTTTTAAAAGACGTACGGCTTTTCTCGTGCGAATGAGCATCGGTGTAAAAGATGATACGAGAATGAAGAGCCCAAGAAAGATGATGATAGTTAAAACGATAGCACTTGTAGGCGGATATAAATATAAACCAGGTACGTGTGTAATTTTAGCGGTAACTAACAAAAAGAACTGTGAAAAGACAACTCCAAGTTGAATGCCAAAAAATATAGAAAGAACACCAATTAACATATTTTCTATAAATATGAGTCGCTTTAATTGTTTTTGAGATATGCCAAGCACTGTTAAAATCCCGAACTGTTTTTTTCGTACTTTTAAAAACGTCCCGATTGAATACAGTAAAAAGAAAAATGAAAAGAACACAATGACAACTTCTGAAATTGTCATTAATATGTTCAGAGAATAATTCACGTCTGTCATATGCAATTTAGGATGAAATAAATAAACTGCAAATGAGAAAAAGATTGCGATGGAGAACGCACTGCTTACAAAATAGGCGAAATAAGCTCTGGCGTTTCTTGTGACGTTTTTAAATGCAAACTGCCAAAATGTCATTCACCTAAACCTCCTAATAGGGTGAAGATGAAAAGAGTATGAAAGATACTCTTTTCATCAAGTTTGTTTTAAATATTTTGTCCACTCGTGTAATGTGATAATTTTTGCATATAAAGTGAACGAATGAATAAGAAAAATACGATTTCAACGAATCCAAAAATAATAAGAACGGCTGAAACTTCTTTGAACAGAGATAAACCAATTACATCTTGTAGCATTTTTGTTGCGAACATTGTATGAATGGATGCCATAATGTACGGAATGAAAAATAAAATACTAAGTTGAATGGTTGCAGATCGTTTCATCTCTGTATCTGTTACACCGATTTTAGAAATCGTTATATATTTCTCTTGTTCGTTCGTCAAATCCGTATACATTCTAAAGTAAAGAACGCTACCAGCTCCAATGAAGAAAATAACTCCTAAAAATGTTCCAATTAGGAAAAATGCAGCACTGCCTGATGTTATTTTGTATAACGATCCTGCTGATTCAAAGGAACGAATAAGAGGTCCTTCATACTGGAATTTATTTCGATCTTTTTGCACTTTTTCTATAAAATTATCAGCAATTTCATATGTCTGTTCCCAGTTTTGAATTTTGTAATTGTATGCTGATATATGTTTTACGGTGTTAGGTAAGTTATTTACGATAATATCAGGCAACACTATCGTTTGATATGAAAAGTCAGATGGGATTGCGTTTACATGCTCATAACCTTTTACTCGTAATTTCGTATTTGTACTAGAGAGTGTAATGTAATCTCTTTTGTAGCTTTGCTCAAATTCGTTGAATATGGTGATATAAGATGTCCCTGTTAGCACATATGCTTCGTTATCATCCATAAATAGTTGTTTCATTCGTAAAGAATCTGCAAGTTTGTTATAGTCACTTTGCTTAATTGCGTATACGTCATTATAAATAGCTATATCTTTATCTTCTTTTAGTGGTGTTTCATATATATCAGCTTTTATTTTTTGATAAGGGAAATGCTCTTTTTGTAATTGTTGCTCAAGCCAATTTAAATGTTCTGTAACAAAAGGGTTCGCATCATAAGAAAAATAAGAAATTGGAAAAGGAGAAGTTCTATTCACCTCTAGCTTAATAAATTTCCCGAATCCATATAGAAACGTAATCATTGTGAAAGCAATTGTAGATAGCATCGCTACAATAAACAGCATATTAATATTCGTTCGAATACGGCTCGCTAAATCCGAAATCCAAAGCATATTAATCCGTTTCATATAAAACTTCCTTCTTTTCTTTAAAATATAAATAAGTAAGAAACTAATTTGTGAAAAGAAGAAATATGTTCCAATTGTAACAAGCGTTGGGATAACGAAAATACTTGAAACCATATATATAACACCGATTTGCGGGCTTACTGATACGAAATATTTAGGATTTCCAGCTAACGCATAACCACCAAATAAACAAATCGCACCAAATAATGAAACAAGTATGGATGGTTTTCTTTCTTTTTGTTTTCCACCATTTGTTTTTAAAAGGTGTACTGCTTTTTTTGTACGAATAAGCATTGGTGTGAATGCAGATACAATGATAAAAAGACTAAGGAAAACAATGGTTGTTAAAATAAACGCGTTAGTAGGCCCGTATAAATATATTCCTGGAACATGGGTAAGTTTGGCTGTTACTAATAAGAAAAATTGAGAAAAAACAACTCCAAACTGCATGCCGAAAAAGATAGATAAAATCCCGATTAACATATTCTCCATAAAAACAAGACGATGTAATTGTTTTCTCGATATTCCTAAAATGGTCAAAACACCAAATTGTTTTTTTCTAACTTTTAAAAAAGTACCAATGGAATATAGTAAAAAGAAGAAAGAGAAAAATACAATTACTACTTCTGAAAATATCATTAATCCTGAAATTTCAGAGGTCATGTCAAAGTTTTGTAATTTCGGATGGAATAAGTAAACAGCAAACGAAAAGAACACAGCAATGGAAAAGGAGCTACTTACAAAGTAAGCAAAATAAGCTCTTGAGTTGCGCGTGACGTTTTTAAATGCAAATTGCCAAAATGTCATAGATTATACCTCCGGCTAGAAGATATAGAAGTAGTTGTATTGCAAAAAATGTATGAGAGTGAGTTCTCATACATTTTGCTTGCATATGTTACGATCATACTTCGGTCACCTTCTCCGTATGTTCTGCTTGATTATTTGCAGCATTGTGGAAGATGATTTTAATGGTCGTTCCTTTACCAACTTCAGAATCTAGTTTGACAGAGTGACCTAAATAATCACAAATTTTACTTACAATATAAAGTCCCATACCAGTAGATTCTCCGAAGGCGCGACCGTTTTTCCCAGTGTAAAACGGTTCAAATACTCTTCGAATATCTTCTTGTGGAATACCAACACCTTCATCACGAACTTCTAAAATAATATCTTTTCCGTTTCGGTAAGCAGATAAGAAAACTTTCTTTCCGCGCTCACCGGAGTAACGAACAGCGTTTGTCATTAATTGATAGATGATAAATTTTAGCCATTTCGCATCAGAAGCAACTTTTAAATCAGAATGGACTTCTAAAACAGGGAAGACACCATTACGAATGAATAGTTCTTTTAATCCATTAATATTTTTTGTTACCGTATCTTTTAATGAAATCGTCTCGACATGGAAATCTTCATGGAAGTTATTTAACCTAGCCATGTATAAAGCCATATCAAGCCCTTGGTTTAGACGCTCTAATTCTTTTTTAAACTTTGGAATTAAATGCTCGTCTTCCATTTCTAGCACCATAAGCTGCATAACAGAAACAGGTGTCTTCATTTGATGTACCCAATGGTTAATGAATAGTTGATGTTCTTGTTGTTTTACTTCATACGATTGTAGTTCTTTTTGGAAGAGGCGGTACTGCGTACGCACGAGTTCATTGACACCGTGAGGCATCGGAGCAGTCGCTCTTTCAATAAACGCATCTTCCATTTTTTCTGGTTGCTCACTTAATCTATGGTACATTCTACGATTGCGAACGTAACGGTAAGCGAGGAAACAAATAAATAAATATAAACTTAAAACGACGAAGTAAAATTTATTGTTTTGAAATCCATCTACTGCATCATAAAGAACGAAAATGATACCGAAGTTTAAAACGTACAGTAGGAAAAATGCAAAATGATCACGTAAAAATAGCTTCATGCTTATTCACTCCAAGTTGCGTTAAAGCGATATCCAAGTCCACGTACTGTTTCAATAGAGTTCTCAATGCCAAGCTCATTAAACTTTTTACGAAGACGTGTAATGTTTACGTTTAATGTATTTTCCTCAACGAAGCTTTCGTCATCCCAAAGCGCAGCTAATAAATCTTCACGGCTCGCTGTACGAGGAAATTTAGATAATAACATTTCTGCTAAAATTGCCTCTTTCTTCGTTAAAAGAACTTGTTCAGATCCGAAGTGAATTTCTGGACGTTCAGGGAATAGTTTTAATCCTTCTACTTCAACGATACGTTCCGAAATATTTGGTGCATAATCACCGTAAATACGGCGTAATTGTCCTTTGATTTTCGCCATTACAACGTCGTAGTGGAATGGTTTTGTAATGTAATCATCCGCACCGCTTTCAATTGCCATAATTTGTTCCATCTCACCAGCACGCGCTGAAATGAAAATAATTGGACAAGTAGATTCATGACGAATTTGACGGCACCAGTAGAAACCATCGAATTTCGGTAAGTTTACATCAAGTAAAACAAGATGGGGTTTCACTGCGTTAAACGATTCCATAATATCATCGAAATTCTCCGCTACCACAGCCTCATAACCGTACTTCTGAATGTGAGATTGCAGTAATGATGAAATATTTGGATCGTCTTCAACGATTAAAATTTTATACATATGTATATTCCTCCTCAAAAAAAACAATTGTAGCTATAGTGTATCATGTGTTTCAAGTCTTTTCATTATGTTGAAAGATAAGCTAGTAAACAGTATAGGTTAAAAGTGAGAAAAGTAAAAAGGGCGCTGGATGAAATTGACAAATAACGGTAATCGGTTTAATATTTAGATAAATATCTAAATGTCTAATTATCGAAAGGAAGAAAGACATTGAATCAAGCATTCAAAGCATTAGCAGATCCAACAAGGCGAAAAATTTTAGACTTATTAAAAGAAGGCGATCTAACCGCTGGTGAGATTGCTGAACACTTCAATATGACAAAACCAAGTATTTCACACCACTTAAATGCACTTAAAAATGCTGAACTTATTCAAGATGAAAAGAAAGGGCAATTCGTTATGTACTCTTTAAACACAACGGTCTTTCAAGATTTATTGACTTGGGTGTTTACATTTACGAATAAGGGGGAAGAGGGGAAATGAAAAAGCATCTTTTTGCAATCTTATTAATTGTTATAACTTGTTTAGCTTGGGCGTTTGCTTGGCCACATTTACCGGATACAATTGCAACGCATTGGAGCGGCGGTAAAGTAGATGGATATTCTTCTAAATCGTATGGAATGCTTTCTATGGTTGGAATTATGATTGTTTTATATATTTTTCTAAACGTGTTACCAAAGATTGATCCAAAGAAAGCGAACTACGAGAAGTTTTCTAAAGCTTTTATGATGATGAATAACGGGATACTACTGCTACTATTTGTAGGGAATATAGATATTATTACAAGTGGATTAGGATACAATTTATTCATTAATCGCGTGCCGGAATTATTAGTGGGTATTTTATTTATAGTCATCGGAAACTATTTACCACAATGTAAACCAAACTACTTTGTAGGTATAAAAACACCGTGGACATTAAGTAACGAAGAAGTGTGGAGAAAAACGCATCGTTTTAGCGGAAAGGTGTTTGTTGCATTGGGGATCATTATGATTTTAAGTGTTTTTGCACCAGTGGCGTGGAAATCTTTCGTAATGGTTGGAATTATTATTGGTGCAGTAGGATTAACGATGGGATATTCTTATGTTGCTTATAAAAAAGAAATAGGGGCCTAATAAAAAATTATGGGGGAGAGAGGATGAAAAGACACGTATTACCATGGAGTTTAATTATTGGCATTGCAATTGGATGGTATATTGTATGGCCATATTTACCAGAACAAATTCCACGCCATTATAATGCGGCAGGAGTAGTAGATGGATATTTTTCTAAAGTAGAAGCAAGTTCTGTTTCAATAGGTAGCATGATGTTGCTGTATTTGATATGGCTAGCTCTTGGGTATATTGATGTAACGAAAGATAAGTATAAACAGCATGCTAAAGTCCTTTCCGCAGTCCATTATGCAATTCTTTTAATAGGATTCGGTTGTAACTTATTTGCGCTATTAGCAGCGTCTAATTATATTGCATCGGGCTCAATTGCATTTAATTTTGGACTTGGAACATTGTTTCTTGTACTAGGTAATTACATGCAACAAACGAAGCCGAACGGGTTAGTAGGCATTCGAATGGACTGGACATTAGAAAATCCTGTAGTTTGGAGAAAAACACATAGATTTGCTTCGAGGGTATTTGTAATAGGTTCACTTTGTATATATGCCGGGGCTTTGCTTCCAGATCCATTTAATATTTTTATGGGGATTGGAATCATATTAATATGTATTATCGTATCAACAATAAAGTCATATAGTATTTATAAAGAAGAGTTTAAAATGTAAATAAAGCTGCTTTTCCTTTTAGGGAAGAGCAGCTTTGTTTTTAGGGTATTCGAATTACTATATTTAATAAGTTATATTCAAATTTTTAATTAACCAAGGCTTTATCAATGACAGAACTGTTATAGGTTGCATAGCCTTAGTGTGATCCATATCATTTCCTCTTAAGATTTCTATATCCCATCCAAGATGTTCTAACTTTTGTTTGTTTTTTTGAAGTATACCAATAATATCAACTACTACATTGCCAAAATTTTCACCGTAAACAATAGTGTCTTTTTCCCCAGAAAACGCTAATCTCGGAATGATTAGTTTATGTTGGATGTCTTGATCATCAAACTCCATCAAATTCTCGTACATTGTAACAAACTGTTTAGTTTGACTCATGTCGATCTTTATCTGTATGTTATCCCAATCAATTTTTTCAGGATTAATATGTGCTTGATCAATAACAGGAGAATTGTGATTATTCACAGCTTGCTCGTATGTTTTATTTGTTACTACCATCATTTCTTTATATGGACCATCTATTGGTGGAAACCCGCCCATGATTATACTGTCTAATCTATCCGTTCGAATGGCTAATTGTAACCCAGCTAAAGCTAACCAAGAGTAACCATAATAACTAAACTTATTAATATTCATTTCGTCAGCAATTGTTAATAGGTCTTTTACTATATTTTCAGGTGTGAGATTCTCTGGATTTGGATGTTGCAAACGATGACCTTCGTAGTCAAAATATAAAATCTGAAACTTATCTATGAGTCCATCAATAAAATGTTTTCCAAATTCAGGATCTACCCCCCACAACTTTAAAGTTTCAGCATCTTGCCCATATACAGATTCTTTAGCAACTGGGAGCATGATCGTTCTAAATTTTGGATTTCCAACCAAACCAACCTTTAATACTGATTCGTCCGTAAGTTTTATGATTTTCTCCATTTCTATCACTCCTAAATTGTTTATACTAAAATCATATAACATTCATGCAATCTTCCGGATTTATGATTTTTTTCTCGTATATATAAGGATTTTATTTGAAATATGTTAATGTAGCACTTTAAGGTTTAACTTTAAAAAGGAGTTAATAAATGAAGACATATAGTCCTAAACAAATTGCGAATGTCTTAAATGTTAGCACAACAACTTTGAGAAGATATGAAGAACAAAATCTCATTCCTGTTGTGCCAAGAACGGAAAGTAATCACCGGTTTTATACATCGATACACTTTCAAGCATTTATTACCATTAGAGCATTATTAAAAGGATATGATATACCTATTGTTTATAAAGTTATGAGGATGATTAAAAACGTAAAGTTTGAAGAAGCACTCTGGTTAATTAATGAACAGCAATTCAATATTCAGGTGGAGAAAAAGCGAGTAGAAGAAATACTAAACATGATTCGAAATGCTGATTTTACTAAATATAAAAATGTAGAGTTAAGTGAACGTATGAGCATTGGAGAGGCTGCAAAAATAGCAGGCGTAAATACTTCGGCTATCCGTCATTGGGAACATGAAGGGTTAGTCCACTCAGAAAGAAATAAAGAAAACGGTTATAGAATGTTTCCAATATCAGAACTGCGTAAAATACTGGTTATAAGCAGTTTGAGAAAAACCGTGTATTATATAGAAAATATGAAAAGCTTGCTAGATGATTTAGAAACATTACCTTATGGAAAAATTGAACGTTCCTTTCAGTTGGCTTTAGAAAACTTGAACACTCAACTATTACTCCAATTTAAAGGAATGGAAGAACTGATGAAATATATACACTTTTACGAGTAAGCAAATATGTAAAAAGAGCTAAGCACAATGCTTAGCTCTTTCCTTTTGTTATCACTTCTTTAAAACCGGTATCCAAATTTCACTTTTGAAGTTTGGAGAAGATATATCTTTCTGTTCATTCCACAATATTTCCGGCCCTTCCGCTAGTTCATAGTTCGAAGAAGGGAACCATTCAGAATAAATACGTCCCCATACATTTTGTAGTGCATCAGGAAACGGCCCGACAGCTTCAAATATAGCCCATGTTGAAGCTGCGACTTCAAGTTGTACGAATTGCTCTGGGCAATCTTTCGTTGTGGCTACTCCAATGTAGTGATCGAGTTCGCCTTTTTCCTCCATTCTTCCTTCAGAAAAATTAGTAGAGGCACTAATAATTCCAGTAGGTTCAATGTTTGAAAGGGACTTTAATGTTTGAATAGACTCTGGGTTTAAACTTTTCCACATAGAAGCAATTTCTTCATTTACACCATTAAAAACGATTGGTACTCGTTTTGTAATACCTATAATTCGAAATGGCTCTTTTTCTTCAATTCGATAATTCATTTCATTTCCTCCTTGAATGGATAATTGGAAGGTCATTGGTGAATAAGCCTTCAAAGAATGGCTACTATTTCGGGCTTCTGAAGGTGTTATACCGTGCAAGTTTTGAAATGCACGAGCGAATGAATCTGGTGAGTTGTATCCATATTTTATAGCGATATCAATGACTTTTACATTGCTGTTTTTTAGTTCAAAGGCAGCGAGAGTAAGACGTCTACAGCGAATATATTCTGATAGTGATATACCTGCTAAAAACGAAAACATTCTTTTAAAGTGATACTCAGAACAAAGAGCTAGCCTCGCAACTTCTTTAAAATCAATTTCATTCGTAAGGTTATCTTCAATATAGCGCATTGCAGCATTCATATTTTTAAGTGAATCCATATTATGACCTCCTCTGTACATAGAATAGCAGGAACGAAATAGCTCCATCCGACATTTCGTGCACAACTTTGTAGGTGCATTTTTTACCTTACAAAATTGTAATGTTCCTGTAAGGAGAATGAATGGATGGTATGATATCCCAATGTTATAGTAACAAAGTACTTTAATTCATTACGTTAACTTTTTGATTTCTTTACTTATGTGCCTTACATAACTGTCATGTTTGTGTAAGAAACATCGATAGTGGCAAGAGTAGAGAGTGTATATAGTTGAAAATAGAGAATAGATGAAATGAGGGATGTCGAGATGAAAACAGTGCTAGAAGCAAAAAATATTGAAAAAGTATATGACACGGGTGGTAATAAATTTGCAGCGTTAAAAGGTATTAACTTACAAGTAAAAGAAGGTGAGTTCGTTGGAATTATGGGACCTTCAGGTTCTGGTAAGACGACTCTACTAAATGTTCTTTCTACAATTGATAATGCGACGAACGGTGAAATTTTAATTGATGGAAAAGATATCGTAAAAATGAATGACGATAAGTTAGCGTTATTCCGCCGCGATCATTTAGGTTTCATTTTCCAAGATTATAACTTATTAGATACGTTAACGGTGAAAGAGAATATCGCTTTACCACTTGCGTTATCAAAGGTGAAAGCGAGTGAGATTGATCGCCGCGTTCTTGAAATCTCAAAGAAATTCGGTATTGATCATATTTTAAGTCAGTTCCCATATCAAGTATCTGGTGGACAGAAGCAGCGCTGCGCAGCATCACGTGCGATTGTTACGAATCCAAGTATGATTTTCGGAGACGAGCCAACTGGAGCGCTTGATTCTAAATCTGCAACAGATTTACTTGAAAGTATGAAGTCGTTAAACGAATATGATAACTCAACAATTTTAATGGTAACGCATGATGCATTTGCAGCAAGTTATTGTAAACGAGTTATTTTCATTAAAGATGGTGAACTATATAAAGAATTGCACCGCGGTGAATCGACGCGTAAACAGTTCTTCCAAAAAATTGTTGATGTAATGTCTTCTATTTCTGGGGGTATGGCTGATGACCTTATCTAGCATTGCCCTCCGCAACATACAGCGGAACTTTAAAGACTACTTTGTATATTTTGCATCTATGATTTTTAGTATCGTTATTTATTTTACATTTAAAGCATTGCAATACAATTCACAAATGGAAAAAGCTGCAGAAGCTTCAAAAAAAATTAGCGGAGCGTTCCAAGTTTCAAGTGTCATGCTTATCATTTTCGTAGCAGTGTTTATTATATATTCGAACGGTTTCTTTACACGTAAACGTAAAAAAGAAGTTGGCTTATATTCGTTATTAGGTATCCGTAAAAGACAAATTGGTAAAATGCTCTTTTATGAAAATATGTTAATGGGATTAATGTCTTTAATTATCGGTATTGCGATTGGTAGTGTCCTTTCAAAATTATTCCTTGAACTGCTAGTAAGCATGATGGGATTAAACTTAAATGTTCATTTTGAAGTACCGATGGCTGCCATTATTGATACAGCACTTATTTTCTTTGTGATTATTTTATATACATCACTTCAAGGATATCGTTTAATTTATCGATTTAAGCTAATTGAACTTTTCCGCGCCGAACGTGAAGGAGAAGCAATGCCAAAAGGATCAGTTATTATGGCATTAATTTCAGTTATCTTAATCGGTTCAGGTTATTTTTTAGCATTAATGTTCATGAAAGCAGTTAAATATGCAGACTTTATGGCAGTTGCACTTTATATTTTATTGGCGACAGTATTAGGTACGTACTTACTATTTATGTTCTTTACAGTATTCGTATTGAAACGTGCAAGAAATAATAAATCATCGTTTTATAACGGTATGAATATGGTAACGACGTCGCAGCTACTATATCGTATTAAAGGAAATGCAAAATCACTTGCGACAATTTCTATTTTAAGTGCGGTAACATTAACAGCGGTTGGTACGTCTGTTACGATGTATTACAACACATTTACGCAATCAAAAGCAGTTGCACCATATAGCTATTCTTATGAGAAAAAAGATGCAGCGCTTGATAAGAAAGTAAATGCGATTTTTGCAGAAGAGAAGAAAGATCATCCGATTAAAGATCAATTTGAAATTGAGACAGTTCCTGTAAAAGGGAAGTTTGAAGGAGATAAAGTTGATTTCATCTTTAATATGAACTACAGTATCTCAGAGAAATATCAATTTATGTCTCAATCTGAATTTAATAAGCTTGCTAAGAAAATCGACGCAGAAACAGTGAATGTAGCTGCTGATGAAGCATTTATATATGATAGTTCGTATATTGAAGGACATGAGTTTAGTCCACAATATAAAGGAAACAAAGCAGTATTCCAAATTGGGAACGAAACGAAGCAATTAAAAATCCAAGGTGCAAATGACGTTGCGATTACAAATTTAGGTGAATTAGTTGTTGTCGTTTCAGATGAAATGTATGAACAAGCGAAACAAGCATTTGGAACACGTATTGTAAAAAATATTGATGTGAAAGATGAGAAAAACAGTAAAGTGTTAACGGAAAAATTAACAAAAGTGATGCCAGCTGGTGAATCAGAAATGGTGTTATCATTTAGAGATTTCTACACTGGTTTCCATATGGGGCTTGAAGGAACAGGATTAATGATGTTTATTGGAATGTTCTTAGGGCTTGTATTCTTACTAGCAACAGGTTCTATCATTTACTTTAAACAATTAACAGAAGCAAATGCTGATCGTGAGCGTTATGTTGTACTTCACAAAATAGGGGTCACAAAACAAGAAATGAAAAAAGCTATTGCAAAACAAGTAAGCTTTATCTTTGCAATCCCGTTAGTAATCGGAATCCTGCACAGCTTGTTTGCATTAAAAGGTTTAGGGAACATACTACCATTTGAAATTATGATTCCGCTTCTAATTAGTATCGGAGTATACGGCGCTATTTATATTGGATATTACTTCTTAACTGTTCGTTCTTATTATAAGATCGTGAGTGCGAAGTAATAAGGGGCAGCTATCGCTACAGGCGATAGCTGTTTTTTTATTCTTCATAAAATCTTAAGAAACTTCCTCAATTTTTATTAAGAAACGATAGTTATACTTAGACACAAGTTAAAAACTACCGAACGAATGAGGAGAGGTTTATATGCAACTCATAACATTCTTACATGAATTTATGAAACATCCGAAACATACTGGTGCAATTGCGCCAAGTTCAAAAATATTAGCAAAGAAAATGGTCGATGTAATTGATTTTAATAAAGCGAAATGTATTGTAGAGTTAGGGCCTGGTACAGGGGTCTTTACGAAAGAGATTATGAAGAGAAAAAAGAAGGAAACAATATTTCTTCTTATTGAAATTAATGAAGTGTTTTGCAAAGAGCTAAAGAGAAAATTTAAAGATGAGCAGAACGTCATTGTTGTGCACGGTTCAGCTGAAAATATAAAGAAGTATATGGAAGAGTTCCATATAGAATGCGTGGATTACGTTTTATCGGGATTACCTTTTACTTCTTTACCAGAAGAAGTTTCAAAACGTATTTTAAACAATGTAATGGAAGCGATACATGAGAATGGTGAATTTATTACATTTCAATATTCACTTGTGAAAAAAGGATTTATACAGCACTTCTTTCCTGAAATTACGCTAGAGAAAGTGTGGCTCAATTTCCCACCAGCGTACGTCTTTAGCTGTAAAAAAGAGCTAAGGAGAGCGTATGCATAATGGAATTACATGAATTATTATCCTATATTGAGCAGTACGGTTATTGGGCATTATTTTTCTGTTTATGGTTAGGTATTATCGGTATGCCAATTCCAGATGAAATGATTGTTATGAGCGGAGGCTTTGTATCTTCATTAGGTATATTAAATGTTATTCCTGCGTTTTTATTAACGTATTTAGGCGTTGTGTCCGGACTTTCTTTAGGCTATATATTAGGGAAAATATTTGGTACAAAAGTACTTGATAAGCTAATGAAAAAGAAAAAAGCAAAGTATGTTGTGAAATCGCAAGAGATGGTAGAGAAGTATGGTCATTATGCATTAGTTACAAGTTACTTCATACCAGTTGTAAGACATGTTGTACCGTATTTAGTTGGAATGAATAACATGTCATTTAAGACGTATGCTTTGTATTCTTATACGACAGGATTTCTTTGGACACTCGTTTACTTTGTGCTAGGTTCTTTATTTGGACAACATATTGAAAGTATTGTAGCAGTTGCGATAGAGTATGGCTTGTATTTTGGCGTGATTGTTTTTATTGTTACAGGTATTCTTTATTTATATAGACAAAAAAGAATCACACTGATGAGTAAATAGAAGTAAAAAAAGTTTCTTCCAGTATGAAGGACAAGATAGGATTATAAGTATAAAATTATCTTTATTTAATGGTAAAATATAGGTAAGTAGTTAAGGGAGGAAGAGCGTTGTGCTACTCATTTTTAGCCTTATCTTAATTGGAATTATGTGCAGTATGAAAATAGTATCTTTACACATGATAGAACGACAAAAGGTAGAGGAACGATATGTATATTGTCCAAAATGTGATACAAAAATTAGAAGAGGAAATTCAGCTCCTTTTTGTTCGAAATGTAATTTAATATTTTAAAAATAAAAAGTCCGAAATCACTTTATATAGTTTCGGACTTTTTATTTTTAAGTAAACATTAATCCACCTAGTTCTCTTTCGTTTGTTTATTAGCTAAAATGGATTATGAATAACAATAGTATGTAAACGAAAATAAATATAAATGTACACATGGAGTGTTATATTTGGAGATTTTAATCATAGTAGGATGCCTATTAATAGGAATTATTTTGATTAGTATAAGTATCTATCGATTTGTTAAAGAAATAAAAGAAAAAAATTCAAAGAAAGAGAAATGGAAAGTAGTAGCTGGAAATTTGATAGAGTTATTTAGTGATCCATTGCACGGAGCACCGTTCTATTTTTTAACTGGGGGTCTCTTTTTTGTAATCGGGCTGTTATTTCTTTCTATGGGAATGGGATGGCTTGAAATTGATTAAGGCGTATTAACAAAGATGTTTCATAGTTGTATTGCGAAGAGGAGAGAGCAAATGCCAGTTATAAGAGATATACAATTGAGTTTTCTAAAAGTAAAAGAGCATACTAGAAGCACTGAGACATTACAGTTAGCATCTACAAGCAACTACGATGAAGATATCTCTTTTGGTAAAGAGACGAGCTGTATTACTTCTTTATATTGTCGACATATGCCAAAGTTAAGAATGGAGTATGAGAAAGGTATTTTGATTCATTGTGTGGATGATATTTCATTACTCGATGAGTGGGAGAAGAAATATCGAATTTTCCCTGAATATATGAATGCTTTTGTGGAATATGGGAGTGTGAGGGATTTTCCATATTTATCAGATAGAGAGAAAAAAGAATTAGCCCTTCAAATCGTTCATGCGGAAATGAAGCGTTTAGCTGTGAAATATGATTGGGATATAGAAGAGTTAGAAAAAGTGAAGAATAAGATACTAGAATTGAATTATAGAAACGAGTTCGTATATATAAAAAAGAGTAGTCCGAATAAAAAATACGTATGTAATATAACATGTCAGCATGAAGTGGCTTATGCTGACGTGTACTTAGAAATAAGAGAGTATAGAACGAGGCGGTTAATCAAAAAGGAAAAGCTTATTAGAGAAGAAGATATGTATAAGATGTTTCATCATGTTAGTGAAGTGGCTTGGAAGTTAAATCATAAAGTGCTACTGATGAACGATAAAGGAAAAACTGTATGGATGTTAACCTTTTTAGAGAAAGATATCCCAGCTAATTTAGTTTGGAAGATTGAAAGAATAGATTGAAAATAGATGAGAAGTGGAGTGCATATGATGGAGACACAAATCGTTATTGGAGTACCTGGTTTATGGAAAGATAGAACAGAATTAATACAAGAAGTTGTGAGGAAAAGTAACTATATATTAGCGGGAAATGTGATGCACCATAAGGAGAAAGAGATTGGCTTTGAAATTGATATATATGAACAAGACCCTTCTTTGAGAGAGGCTTTCTTCTATGCAGGTGGTGAGCGTTTTAATGAAGAATTGCTTCAGGAGTTGGAGAAGCATACTTATACAGTGTATGTTATTGCAAAAGTTGACGATACAGAGAGATTACAAGAAGTAATTGATGTAGGAATGGAACTTTTAAATGCAGGTGGACTTGCTTTAAAAGTTGAAACAGCAGGTGTGGCTTATTCGAAAGAAGAATGGCAAGAGCTTGCAGAGGATAAGGAAATCTTCCCGATGTATTCGCACCTTGTAACTTTAGTTGGAGATGAAGAGGACGGTTATTATTCATGTGGAATGCAAGCATTTAATCTACCAGACGTTGTTTTAGACGGAGGGATAGATCCGGAAGTAGCTGTAGATTTATTGAATGATTTTAACCTACATAATATATTGGAAAAACCTAATTTGAAAGATGGAGATACAATTAGTTTCACAGAAGATGCTCCAGTGTATCTCTTATCTCATTATATAGATAATCGTTATGAACAAGAGGATCCATTTTATAATCCGTGTGGGGTATGGAAGTTAGAGAGTGCTTCGGCAAAGAAATCTATCTTTCAAAAATTGGGGAGTGTGCTAAAAGGATGGAAAAATACATAAAAGAACAGAGGAGTATATGTGATAAATATAAAGCGGAGTATGTAGAATCTCCGAATGACTTGAAATTAGGAATAGCGCAAAATGTGAAAGATGGTATTGTTCCGATTAATGGGTTACGAATGCCTATAGAAAACGGAACGACAGGTTGGTACATTTGGGCTGGTGAAGAAATGGGGACAGAAGAAGATTTCTTTCTTCCTTTACATGTTCAACATATTGATGAATGGGCACCTGAAATAAAGAAGTATTTAGGGTTACCACCTGGTTGGAGATTTTTAATTGCTGGAGATTACGAGGACGTGTGGTATGATCCGAATTTGTTTGATGAAGATTTAGAAGAGGATACAGATGAATGGGAAGAAAATATGCTACAAGAGTATGGATGGTACATGCATAGCATATTAGCAGAAGATATTGATGGCATCCATGCTAATTATCATACGCATGGTCTAAGAGATAACTTTAATCATCAAGATTTACAAATAGCATTAAATATGGATCCTGAAGTCGCGCATAGTGTTTTTTGTACCATAATAGAAGAGATAAAGAGCGGAAAAAAGTTTGAACAAGGGATTGAGTATACGGATATTATTGAAGGATATCCCATTATTATGAAGTCTTTCGTAGAGATGGATCGAGAAGTTTTGAGGGTTTTATTACCTGATGAAAGAGGGATTCTTCCTACTAGGTCAGAGTGTGATGAGTGTTATAAGACTCAATTGGATAGTATTGAGGAAATTTGATAAAAAAAGAGCTTGAAACTATTCAAGCTCTTTTTTTATCACTATTTATGTCCTAAAATATGCTCAATCTCATGCAAACTTAATTTACTTGCCTTAGCAATCGTTTCAAGTGGTATACCAAGATCATACATATTTTTAATCATTTGAATTTTCCCCTGTTGAATGCCTTTTTCAAGCCCTTTTTCAATGCCTTTTTCAAGCCCTTTTTTAATTCCTTGTTCCATTCCTCTTTTTATTCCTTCTGTCTCTGCATGGGCGAATTTTGCTGCTTCATCCATTAAAACTTTCTCCCTTGCGTCATAGGCTTGTCGGAAAGAAGAATCCTGACTCATACGTTCCCATTTATTTATTGCTTTTTGTAAAATAGGGTCTTGGTTCATAGCAATATCCTCCAATAGTTTAGTTAAGTGCTCATCCTCATTTGCTGAAAGCAATAAAAGCCAACGAACAAATGGATCTTTCCACGGATTTACTTTTTCTTCATGCCATTGTTCAGTTAACTTTGGAATTTCTATAATGTGGATTTCAATGTCGTCACTCAGGAGTTTTTGTTGTTGTGTATTCCATAATATGCTCGTTGTATGGAAGGCTGGGTGTTCCGAAAACATTACGAAGTTTAGTAAGTTTATGGTGATGGTTTTGTGAAGTGCACTGTAGGGCATCCCTTTTTGTAGTTGAGATGTGTATAGTCTTCCCCAATAATATAAACTGCGTTTAACCATATCGTGATTATTATTGAGTTGTATTTCTACATTAACTTTTGTTCCTGTGTCTAATGTCGCTGAAATGTCTAAAATAGATAACTTATCCTCTTCATATTCCCTGTGTAAATGTGGATCTTCTAGTTGTAGAGAAGCAATGGGCGACTCTAAAGACTCTTGTAACATAGCATTTAAAAATGCAATTAGAATATCTTCGCTACCATTCGTACCAAACAATTGTTTAAATGCAAAATCAATGCGTAAATTAACTAACTGTTGGTTGAACAAAGTTTGTCCTCTCCCTTATATGAAGGTGCTTCTTTCCTTCATTGTACATAAAAAGAACTAGAGTATGCAAACAAGCCATTCTTCTATTTTTTAGTAGTGTTATTAGAATGTCACAGGTAAGTATGGTTATGTTATACTCTAGTGAAATTAAAAAAATATTTTTGTTTATATCGGGGTGAAGATGCTACATATGCAAAAAGATATTTTAAAACTATTAGATAAAAAGCAAAGTAAGTATGAATTTCCTGCCTTTGATAATGAATATATTGATATTTCACAAGTGAAATTCTCTCTTTTCTTTAAAGATACTAAGGATTGGCTAATGGTGTTTCAAATTGTTGGTGTAGGTTCATTAGGTGTATGTAATGATATTCAAGTATATGGCGATAGAATTACTCATTCAATGGGTGATGATTGCATTTTACAATTAAATAATGGCGATTATGAGTTGTTTGATGATGAAGGTGAATTTATACCGAATATTTATAACGGCAGTTTAAAAATTCGCGAGCATCATTTTGAATATGAATTTACAGAAGAAGATTATATAAATAATGGAATAGAAGTACAAACGACAGAGCATTATCCAACATACTTCATGCGTATGCTTGCTACTAATGAGGAAGCTCAAAAATTATTGTGGTGGGATAAAGGAGAAATTTTAGAAGAGTTCGGTTTAGAAGGCGACTGGGAAGTAGCGTATGAAACGGAAGAATGGAAACATGTTGAAGACGAAAAAGTAAGTGAAAATGAATTCTTCCAATCAGTAGCCGCTGCAATAGAGAAGAAAGATCCAAGTGTTATTGTGAATGAAAATGCTAATACGCATTGGAGAAATTGGATAGAGTTTGATTGTGACTGAAAAGGATAGGAGAAAGAATAACAAATGAAAAGAAGAAGAAAATCCGGAGAAAAAGTACAAATGCATCGTTTTGCACTACCTCTATACTACGGAAGTGAAGCACCATATTATTATTACGAGGTAGCGCCCCATGAAAGAGAGGAACGCTTCCATTTAACATCAGATCTTTGTGTAATGGATGATGAACATTATTTTATTAGAGGATGTTTAGAGCTTCCTATCATTGACTACCACGAAAATTTCATATGGACTGTGTGGGTATCACTTAGTAAAGAAAGTTATGATGAAGTATTAGAAAAGTGGGATGAGAGAGGCCGAGAAAATAGTGATCCTTATTTTGGTTGGTTATCTGTAGAAATACCAGTTTATCCAGAAACATTAAATTTAAAAACAAATGTACATATAAGAGAAGTTGGAACGGCACCGTATGTTGAATTAGAGCCAACCGAGCATCCTTTAGCGATCGAACAAAGAAATGGAATTACTTTAGAGAGAGTTAAAGAAATACAAGAAATGATTCAACGACATAACTAGATTAGAAGAGAAAAAAACGAGTGCTAGCACTCGTTTTTTTCTTTACACAACCGCAGGATTATAAATCATCGTAAAGTGTCCTGGTAATAATTCAATGTGACAAGGTGTATGAAGCGAACTTTCTCCATCTGTATCTACTTCTTTTTCTTCTTTCGTTTCAATATGAATGGATTTCGCTTTTACGTGGAAGATGTCATTTTCATTTGAATCCTCGAATAGTTTCTTTCCGATGTAATCTTTAAATGCTTGAATACCTGTTGATTTGACTACGAAAATATCAAGTGTTCCGTCATCACATTTTACGTTCGGAATAAAGGATGGAATACCACCAAGATATTCACCATTTCCAACCATGACAAGGACAGCTTCGTCTTCATATACTTGTCCGTCATAAGTAATTTTTACCGGGAATGTTTCAGCATTTTTTACAGTTCGAATTGTGCTTAAATAGTAACCGATTTTACCAAGCTTTGCTTTTTCTTCTGCATCGATATTGTTTGATACTTCAGATACGAGTCCAATGCCCCAGAAGTTTAAGAAATGTTGTTCATTTGCTTTTGCAACGTCAACTGGTTTTACGTGTTCCTTTGTGATAAGTTTTGCTGCTTCTGCAATGTTTTGCGGAACACCAAGTGTGCGAGAGAAGTCATTGCAAGTTCCACCTGGAATGATTGCAAGTGTAGGTCTAGTTTCGAGAGGTGCTAAGCCATTTGTGCATTCAAATACTGTTCCATCACCACCAAAGACGATAATTAAATCTACTTTACTAGCAAACTCTTGGCAATATTTTGTTGCATCACCTTGTTTTTTCGTATGAAGGATATGTAGATCAGGAAAAGCTGCGGCAAGAGGTGGTACGATTTTTGTTAAATTTGTATGTAAGTCACCTTGACCAGCTTTCGGATTTACGATGAGGAGTACTTTTTCAAATTTTGTCTTTGTCATATTTCATCTCTCCCTGTAGTTTGTAATGGAAAGAAAGGAGCTGTTCCCATGTATTTTAGAACAGCTTCTCCCTATTAATTGGATGCTAACATTGTCAGTTATTGTCGGTAAGTCGATATATTAAAAAAATCGCCGATATACATTTTATGTACTATCAATTTTTTAAGTTATACGATTACTCCGTTACAACTGAAGCGATAAATGGTAAGTTACGATATTTCTCAGCACAGTCGATACCGTAGCCAACGATAAATTCGTCTGGAATTTGGAAGCCAACATATTCAGCTTTTAAGTCCACTTTACGGCGTTCTGGCTTATCAAGTAATGTACAGAACTTGAGTGCTTTTGGTTTATGCATAAAGAAGTGGTCTTTTAGGAAATGAAGTGTTAAACCAGAATCGATAATATCTTCTACAACAATTACGTTTTTTCCAGTAATGTTTACGTCGATATCTTTTAGTAGTTTCACTTTTCCTGTTGTTTCTGTTTGATTTCCGTAGCTAGATGCAGAAATAAAGTCAATTGTTACATCATTTTTGATGTGACGAATTAAATCAGCAGCAAATACGAATGAACCTTTTAATACTGCGATAACTACGATTTCTTCTCCTTCAAAGTCACGTTCGATTTGAAGTGCTAATTCTTTCACTTTTGCTTGTAATTGTTCTTCAGAAATTAAAGTGTCTTTTATTTCAATATTCATTGTAATCCTCCTACAGTGTAAAACTTGCGAACATTTCGACTGTAAAGGATAGAATAGAAAAAGTCAAAGGAGATAGTAATTTTTTACAAAGATAACGCCAAAATCATCTGATGATATGATATACTAAGTGTATTAAGAAAACGCTTCCATAAAGGGTGAATATGATGAAGAAGAAACAGTACACAAGTGTAACATTTATAAAAGCATTACTTTTAACAATTGTTCTTGGCCTGTTGGCTTACGTAATTGATGTACCTGCGATTCGTATTTCATTAATTGGAATGACTTTAGTGTTAGGAGCAATTTCGCACGGTATGATGTCGCAGCTAAAAGAAGCTGGACTTGATGATATGAGAGATCATATAGATAAAAAGTAAGAAACCTTCATTATATCGAGTGAAGGTTTTTTTGTTTCTTACAAAAATGTAAGGTAGTTGTAAGGCAAATCGATAGTTGCATAATAGCATTTTGGATAAACTATGGGTGTAAGGTAAAAGGCAAGCATATTTTAGGTAAATTAAGTTTTAGGCACTCTATATGTGAAAAAGGAGTAGGAGGGCATGGAGAAACGTTGGACGACCTTTTCTTTTTTAGCGACTAGTAACACCGTAATGCTAGATGGAAAAATGGATTTTTTGCACTTGTTTGATCGTGAAGATGATCATTCTTCTTCTAAATTTACAATGAAATGGAATAAATGGAGCGAGAGTTGTAGGTTTGAAGAAGAGGCCCCTAACGAAGAGCAAAAGATTATTTTAACAAACCCTATTAAAGCGTGGGTTGTTCAACGTCGTAAGTGTAACGTCAAAAATCACTTCAAGAAAACTGAGCCGAGACAATTAGTTATCGCTCCGGCCCGTTCTACTTCCAAATCACGCGAAAGTAACATGTAAATAATTGAGACACACACCCGAAAAAACATCGTACATATTGCGATGTTTTTTTCTTTTTCTACAATGAAATCTTTAAATGAAATATATTTCATCTGCATCTTATATTTATATCTCTTGCTTATTCTAGTAATACATCCGGTGCGAGTTGATGTGAATAAAATATAAGGAGAGAATTAAGATGAAAAAGAGACTATTACCAATTTGTGCAATGGCACTTTTAACAGTAGGATATTCTTCAGTAGCGAGTGCAGATACTGGAACAGTAACAAAGGAAGAAGCGCAAGTGCAACAAGATAAAGCTAAAAAAGAAGAAGCAATTAAGGAACAGCAAAAAAGTGAAGTAGAGAAAAAGCAAGCGGCACAAGTACAAGAAAAAAATGATATGGCTAAAAAAGAAGAAGCAATAAAAGCTGAGAAAAAAAGTGAAGAAGAGAAAAAGAGAATAGCGCAAGAACAGTTAAAAAACGATATGGCCAAAAAAGAAGCAGCGATAAAAGCCGAGCAAAAGAATGAAGTAGCTAAAAAAGAAGTAGCAAAGCCAGTTGTACAAGGTGAAAAATTACCAAATACAGCATCGAATAATGTAGTAATGATGGGATTAAGTGCATGTCTTGTAGCGGTAGGTACATTATTTGGTTTGAATCGTCGCAATAAGATTAAAGCGTAAATAAAATATTTTCCTATAAAGAATGGGATAATTTCATATATTAAAAATGGTAGGTTACTCCTACCATTTTTGGCATGGAGGAATGAAGAATGAAGTTACTCAATTATATCGGTATCATATTGATGGCTATAGGGCTATTCATGGGATCCTATTATGCTGTGGAATGGTATAAAGGAAGAAGCTCTGCCGGGCAATTAACGGCAGAAGAAATAAAGAGCTTTAAAAATATACAAGATACTCAACTTTCTCATGAAACACCTGTAACTTCTCAAGTGCCTTCTTCTCAAACAGAACATAAAGAAGGAGAAAAGGTAGCGATGTTAAACATACCGAAAATAAAGAAGAAGTTTTCTATATATTGGGGAGCAGATGATACGACTTTGAAAAAAGGAGTGGGTATGTTCGTTAGCGATTTAACGACAACTCCATCTGGAGGGGGACATACTGTACTCAGTGGACATCGAGATACCGTATTTACAGATTTAGGGGAGTTGAAAGAAAAGGATACCCTTGTTTTAGAGTATGATAATAAAACGTACACATATGAAATTCAAAAGACATGGATTACTCATGCGGATGATCGTACTGTTATTATAAAAAAAGAAGAACCGATATTAACACTGACAACTTGTTACCCATTTGATTATATAGGGGATGCACCAGATAGATATATTATCGAGGCGAAGTTAACTGGCAGTTATTCAAAGTGAAATTATAGTTTTTGAAAGCAGGAGGGGGATATATCAGTTATGTCAAAAAACATTTTAATTGTTGAAGATGAAGATATATTACGTGAAATATTAAAAGATTATTTTTTAAGTGAGCAATATGTAGTGTTTGAAGCGAGGGACGGGAAAGAGGCTTTAGTTGTATTTGAAGAAGAAGAGGTTGATTTAGTTATTTTAGATATTATGTTGCCAGAACTCGATGGATGGTCTGTTTGCCGAAGAATTCGAAAGACGTCCGAAGTGCCTATTATTATGTTGACGGCGCGCGTAGATGAAGACGATACGTTACTTGGTTTTGAACTTGGGGCAGATGATTATGTGACGAAGCCGTATAGTCCCCCAATTTTATTAGCAAGAGCGAAAAGGTTATTAGAAAGCAGAAAAGTGACAAAGCAACTTTTAGAGAATGAAGATGATACATTATCAATCCACGGTATTCACGTTCATTTTCCGTCGCGCACTGTTACAGTAAATAGAACAGACATTAATTTAACACATACAGAATTTGAAATATTAGCGTATTTCATGAAAAATCAAGGAATCGTTTTAACGAGAGAACAATTGATTTCAAGAATTTGGGGATATGAATTTGCTGGTGATGATCGAACGGTGAATAGTCATATTCGTAATTTAAGAAATAAATTAGGAGAGAAAGCAAAGTATATTACAACTGTAGTACGAACAGGTTATAAATTTGAGGGCAATGTATGAGGAAAGGAATTGTACTAAAATTATTTACTCTTACAACGGCATTATGCATGTTGATTTTAGCGACGATATTTATTGGACAAACGATATTTTTTAAACAATATTATGCGAATCGAAAAGTGGAAGATATTAAAGTAAATTTAAATTCCTTTGAGAAGAATTATTTAAATTATGCAGGAAATGCAGAAGAAATTCAAAAACTAGAGCAAGACTTTTTAAGAGAAAATAATACGTGGATTACGACATTAGATAAGAACGGGAATTTAAAACATGCAGATGATTTTTATTTTGAAGTAACGATAGATCGTAGGCAACAAAAGAGCTTTGGACAACAAATATTCAAAATTCCTTTAGGCAATCTCGTCAATATAGAAGAGATTGAGAATAAATCATCAGATCAGTTTCTGGGCCAAGGAATTTATTTTTCTGGAGTGAAAAAAGGAGATAGTTTTATTCCATTCTCTTTCTCGTTATCTAAGCAGAATTTAAGTGGATCTAATAAACCGTTAGAAAAAGCATTTAAGGAGAAAATGAGTAAATTAGATGAGGAGAAAAAGAAAGCAGCTGAGGAACAAGTAAGTAAGGAAAAGAAGCCGGCTGTTCAGGAGCAAGCTGCCCAAGAACCAGATGCTTATATAGGTGGGTTTGTTACAAAAGTACAGTTTCCAGATGTAAAAGGCCTCGTAAATCCAATTTATAAAAATACTTTGTTTTTGGATAGTATAAAAGAATTTCAAACGGATGTATTACTAAAAGAGAGTAATCAAATAGAGTATTCAACAAAGACAATGGACTATGAAAAGAATGATATAAAATATAAATTATTAATGAAACCAATAAAAGAAAAAGATGGATCAGTAACATATATTTATGCGATGGCTTCTTTACAGCCTGTAGATGAAGCTGTACAAATGGTGCAAGATTATTACATCTATATCATTGCATTTGTAGTCGTTCTTATTTTTTTAGCTTCGTTTTATTATTCAAAACAAATTGCAAAACCATTATTAAAAATAAATGATACGACGAAGAAAATAGCACAATTAGATTTTACAGAAAAAATACCGATTACTTCAAAAGATGAAATTGGAGATTTATCGAAAAATATTAATGTTCTATCAAATAAACTCCATTCGCATATTGGGCAGTTAGAAGAAGATATTGAAAAGGAAAGAAAGTTAGAAAAGACGCGAAAAGAATTCATTTCTGGTGTTTCACATGAATTAAAAACACCGCTAAGTATTATGAAAAGCTGTATTTCTATTTTAAAAGACGGGGTAGCTGAACATAAAAAAGAGTATTATTTTCAGGCAATGGAGAGAGAAGTAGACAAAATGGATACGTTAATTTTGGATATGCTTGAGTTAGCTAAATTTGAATCTGGTACATATAAAATGAAAAAGGATTCGTTTTATATTGATACAGTAATTGAAGACATATGTGAACATCTATCTGTGGAAATAGAGAAAAAAGAGCTTCGTGTTCATAAAAATATATGTTCATTTGAAGTGATTGCAAATCAAGGCCGGATTGAACAAGTCATCGTGAATTTCATTACGAATGCCATACGTTATACACCAAATAAAGAAGATATTATTATTTCTACAATAGATGAGAAGGATCGTATAAAAGTGTGCATTGAAAATAAAGGTACTCACATTGAAGAAGAACAATTAGATAAAATTTGGGATCGTTTTTATCGAGTGGATACAGCTCGTCAGCGTTCACAAGGTGGGACGGGACTTGGGCTTGCCATTTCAAAGAATATTTTAGAACTACATGATACTGAATATGGGGCAGGAAATACAGAAGATGGTGTGTTATTTTACTTCTATTTACCGAAAAAAGCGTAAATAATATGATTTACGCTTTTTTAATTTATTTTCATATTATCTTTACCTAATCTTTATTTTTAATCAGTATAATTTGTTTAGAATATGAGGTTATGTAAGGAGTCGATGAACCGTGCATAGCAATTGGCTAAGTATAATGGTATTTATTTTCTTTTGCGCATTTATTGTATTTTTAATTGATATTACGATATGAAAAAAGAGCGCTCATTAAGCGCCCTTTTTTTGTGTATTCATTTGATAAGCACTGATGCTTTTGAATAATCGTGGTGAAGTGATAAATAAAAATATAAGTAAAACGGTACATAAAATAAAAGAACCAAGCATTGTACTTCCATTTACGATTAATGAATATAACACAGCTGATTGACCTTTCGGTGCATATTGTCCCCAGAAAATAATGCCGGCAATAAAGTGGCAGAAATAGCGAGCAAAGCTACCGATAAATGTAGCAAGGATAATATAAGCAAGGACTTTCTTACCCTGATTTTGTTTTGATGAAGGTTTGTCTTTACGGTTACCTAAATTTGATTGTTCTAAGCTATTTTCATTGGATGTTAAAAGTGCTTTTTGAATTGGACGATAGAATAAGCCAGCAAATCCGATAAAAGCAAAGGCAATGAAGTACTCAATGAATGCTTGAACAGGTGTTAAAATATAAGCATCTCCCACGACAATTTGTAATAGTCCCCAAACTAAACCGCCTAAGAAAGCTGATTTAAAGCCCCAGCGGTAAGCAATAATAAAAATAGGAATCATAGCGAATGAGATAGAACCGCCTGTTGGAAGTTTAAGTGATAATGGTAAAATATCGATAATCATGGCGAAGGCTGCAAGAATAGCAGATTCGATCATCGCTTGTAAATTGGTGTTACGCATGTTGTTTCCCCCTAAATCCAAGTTATACAAAAAAGAATAGATATCATAGGAGGATACGAAATACGTAAATATAAATGAGGTATGTATTTCGGACGTTTGCACAATCCCTGCGTTAGCATTAACTAACAGGTTCGAAGGGTCGGAACGAAGTGTTCCCTCTCAGCGGCATGGCTCCCCCAGTGATAACGAGATTCTTTATTTGCTATTGTTTATTGTAAGCGAAATGGATGAGAATGGCAAACGAATACAGTATGACAATAATTGAAATAGAATTGTAGCGAAATGTTAATAAATATGAAGCAAAAGGGTATAGTACAAGAGAAATTGGGTGTGGTATAATTTTTTTGAAAATAATTATCATTCTCTTCTGAGGGGGAAGGTTATGAGCTTAGTAGATATTAAAATTGGAGAGAAAGTGTTAGTAAAAAGTATTCAGTCTTTAGATCAGCTATTAAAGCGTAGACTAGCTGCTTTCGGTCTTGCTGAAGGAAGCGAACTTCGCCTGAAACAGAAAGCGATGTTCAAAGGTCCTTGTACATTGGAGTGTCGTGGACAGTTAATTAGTATTCGTCATTGTGACGCGAAAATGATAAAGGTGGAATTAGCGTGAATAAGGTAGCTTTGCTAGGGAATCCGAATACAGGGAAGACATCATTATTTAATGCACTTACTGGTTCTTATGAGTATGTAGGAAACTGGAGCGGTGTAACAGTAGAAAAGAAGGTTGGTAAATTAAAAGATAGACAAGGAACATTAATTGATTTACCAGGTGTTTATGATTTAAATCCAGTTTCACGTGATGAAGGTGTTGTAACAAACTTTCTATTAACAGAAGAATTTAATCATATGTTAAATATCGTAGATTCCTCGCAGTTTGAAAGAAATATGCATTTAACGTTGCAGTTACTTGAATTTGGTAAGCCAGTCTCAATTGGTTTAAACATGGTTGATGTGGCGAAGCAAAGAGGAATTGTCATTGATGTAAAACGATTATCAGAGCTATTAGGTGTAACAGTCGTTCCTGTTGTTGCAAGAAGTGGAAAAGGCTGTGAAGAACTGCTTACGACTCTTAAAGAAAATAACAAACAAGAGAAAAAAGAGAAAAAGCCATTCCTTATTTCATATGGTGTACAAATGGATGAAGGAATTGGAGAAGTAATTGCTCTTTTAGAGACAGCGAATTACGAGCATCCGAGATGGTTAGCACTTCAATTTTTAAGCAATAACGAAGTAGTAGAAAAAGAAATGAAAGCATTACCAATTTATAAGGAACTCATAGCCATTCGATCTCGCTTAGAAGGAAAACTTGATTGTACGTTAGAAGAGCACATTTACAAAACTCGTGAAGCGTATATTGAAAAGTTAAAAACAAATGTTATGAAGCATGAGAAAGAAGGAAAAATTCCTTTTTCAGAAAAAATTGATAGATTAATTACACATAAAATTTTAGGACTTCCAATCTTTTTAGCAGTTATGTTTTTTATTTTTCAGGTTACGTTTACGTGGATTGGTACACCTTTATCGGATATGTTAGATGAGTTTTTTGGTGGCCAGCTTACGGATTGGGTGACGGCTGGACTTACAAGTATTGGAGCTTCTGATTTTATTCAAGCGCTCGTTACAGAAGGTATTATTGCCGGTGTTGGTGCTGTATTAGTATTCGTACCACAAATCTTTGCACTATTCTTTTTTATTTCATTATTAGAAGACTCAGGGTATATGGCGCGAATTGCAGTTGTTATGGATAGAATTATGGAGTTTTTCGGCTTAAACGGAAAAGCTTTTATTCCGATGATTATCGGTTTTGGATGTAACGTTCCAGGTATCATGGCTGCGAGAACGATTGAACAGGAAAAAGAACGTTTACTTACCATTTTAGTAACACCATTTATGTCTTGTTCAGCACGATTACCTGTATATGCATTATTTGCGGGCGTATTTTTCCCGCATAGTCAGGCGACTGTTGTATTTTCTTTATATGTTGCAGGGATTGTTCTTGCGTTATTAGTTACAAAAATTATGTCTCTTACGATTTTGAAAGCGGAAAAGTCTATTTTCGTAATTGAATTACCGCCTTACCGTGTGCCACAAGCAAAAACATTATGGCTAAGCACATGGGAGAAAGGGAAAGGATTTGTTCGTAAAGCTGGTACATTCATCTTTGGTGGTTCGGTTGTCATTTGGTTATTAAACTATGCAGGTCCATCAGGATTTGGTGTTGATATGGGAGACAGTTACTTAGCGATGATTGGTGGATTTATCGCACCACTATTCGCACCGCTCGGCTTCGGAACATGGCAAGCTGCAGCATCCCTTTTAACAGGATTTTTAGCGAAGGAAGTTGTCGTTTCTACAATGGCAATTATTTATGCAGTTAAAGAAGATGTGCTTGGAAATGTAATGGGAGCACATTATACAGCATTATCAGCTTATGCATTTATGTTCTTTATTTTATTATATGTTCCGTGTTTAGCGACGGTAGCTGTTATTAAACGTGAAACAGGATCAGCGAAGTGGACGATTTTCTCAGTCGTTTATCCACTCGTAGTTGCTTATGTATTAACGCTCATTATATACCAAGTTGGATCCTTACTCGGATTCTAGAAGGAGATGTATTGTGATGATGGTCAATATTATAATTGGAGCTATCATTTTTGGTTATGCAGCATATACGTTAGTTAATTTTGTAAAGAGAAGTAAAAAAGGAAAATGCGCAGCATGTTCTTTAAATAAGTCATGTCAGTCGCAAACTTGTAGCCCGGATATGGAGCAAATTGCTCATAATAAATAGAAAAAGCTTTGCGAATTTCGCAAAGCTTTTTTGTTTTACTTTTTAATTTTTACAAGTTGAGAAGCTTCTACGCCGTTGTAACCAGGGAATTCTTTACTTGGGTCTTTATCAAATTTTAATACACCTACAGATTTTTCATCACCTTTTACATTGCTGTAAGTTGCGTCATCAACAATCGCATACATATCTGTATATGCACGGCCACTTCCGATAATTGTGTTGCCTTCATATTTTAATTTCGCTCCATCAAGTGTAGCATTTTCTACTTTCTCTTTTGCAAATAATACACCTTGTTCTGTTGTTACAGCTGGTAATTTATCAAGTGGTTTCGTGTTGTCTTTCTCATCAACTTTGCTAAGTAACTCTTTTTTCACTAGTTCTTCACCAGTTTTCTTATCCATTACAAGAACTTTTTTACCATCTAATGTTGTCATTTTCATTTTATAGAAGTCTTTTTCTTTCACTTCTTTTTTGTTTTTATCTGTAATTTGTTGAACTTGTTCTTCTGAGCCGTACAGTACAAAGCCGTTCGCTTTTTCTCCTAATAAAGAACAACCTGATAATGCTCCAAATGAAATTGCTGCTGCTAATCCGATTCCTACTAATTTTTTCATGATGATTTCTCCTTTTATATGTTTTATAGTAAATACATTTTTGTATTAGTTCCGAAATGATGAGAAGCTTGTTTGCTGCTTCTGGTATTAGTGTATAAGAAATATGGAAACGTAACTATCGAGTTAGCTTACAGTAACATTACACTTATGTAATTTAGTGAAAGTGCGCAAAAGTAAGTTAATTTCAAAGAGGGATAATGAGAATATATTAGAAATACAATATTGTATATAGAATGTCATATTATAATGGATGTATTTTGGAAATAACATGTAAGGACATATTAGTTTTGTTATAATAAACACATAGGCTGTAAAATGAATATTCTTTACTGTAAAGGGAGATTTTTCAGTTTTCCAAGTAGTGAATTTGAAATATGAGGTATATCATAGGAGGAATTTAGATGTCTGTATTTAAACGATTAAGAGATTTAACAATGTCAAATGTGTATTCGTTAATTGAAAAAGCGGAAGATCCAGTTAAGATGACTGATCAATATTTACGCGATATGCAAGCCGATGTACAAGAGGCTGAGAAAAGTGTAGCAGCTCAAATCGCACTTGAGAAGAAATTCAAAATATTATTTGAAGAGCAAGAAGCACTTGTGAAAAAACGTGAAGAGCAGGCTCATATGGCTGTTCAAGCTAATAACTTAGATCTTGCGCGTCGTGCATTAGAAGAAAAACAAAATGCAGAGCAAAAAATGAATGAGTATAAAGCAAGCTACGAGCAAAATAAAGCTGCTGCTGATAACCTGCGCCTAAAGCTAGAAGAAATGCGTAAGCAATTAAATGAGCTGAAAAATAAACGTGAAACACTTGTAGCGCGTGTAAATGCGGCGAAAGCACAAAAGAATATTAATCAGGCGATGTCTGGATTTGATTCAAACTCAGCAAAAGCTGGTTTAAGCCGTATGGAAGAGAAAGCTCTTCAATTAGAGGCTGAAGCGGAAGCAAGCGGTGAAGTTTATAAGAAAGAAAAATCATTAGATGATGAATTCGCAAGCTTAAACAAAAATTCTGCTGTTGACGATGAATTAGCTCGTATTATGAAGCAGTATGAGAAATAATATAGAATAAAGACAAATGAACCGACATGTCTAAATATATTCATGTCGGTTTTCTATTATATTTTAGAGGAGGTTTTGCAATGACATGGATGAATGTAGTTGCCATGCTTGTATGGACTGGAGCGAGTGCAGTACTTTTATTTGCAATTATGTGGGTTGATTCAATTTTTACAAAATACAATGATTTAAAAGAAATCAAAAATGGAAATACAGCTGTAACAACTCGTTTTATTATGAAATTATTTGCACAAGGGTACATTTTATCTCAATCGATAACGAAAGCAAATGATTTATGGCAAGCACTTCTTGCATCAGCAGTTTCTTTCGTTATTTTATTAGTGGTAGAAATGTTTATCGAATTCGTATTAAAGAAAATGTCTGGTCTTGATTTAGAAGAAGGTACGAAAGAAGGTAGCGTTGCACATGCGATGTTAGCTGGATCATTACATATTGTTGGTGCACTAATTTTAGGTGCGTGTTTATAAAGAGAAAAGGAGGGGTAGATTATGAGTTTATTTAAACGGATAAAAAATATAATGAAAAGCCCAGAGCCACTGAAGCCGGAAAAGAGTCTTTTAACGTTAGCTCCTGGCGATATGATTGAAGTTTCATTAGTTATGTATGAATTAATTGGGAAAACGAGTATGCATTCGCGCAAGGAAATTGTTTTGACATTGCAAGATGGAAAAGATATTCGTTATTTAAAAATTGAAGATCGAGAAAATACGTATTACAAATTATATACTCCAATTGATGGTCGCTTAGATTCAATTGATGAAATTCCGACGACAATTGAAATGGATGATACCGAGTATCATATGGAAGAACAATATAACGGACGTGTTGTTGTGATGGGAAAAACTCCATTCTCAGCTTCAGAAGAACAGTATATATGGGAATTCCAATCAGATAATCGAAAATTATTGCGTATTGAATGGCAAAATGGTCGCACAATGATGTATGAGGGAGAAGCAATCATTCCTGCTGATGTACAAATTATAAGAGCAACGTAAGGGGGCGTAATCATGTCAAACCGATTGTTTACCATGATTAAATCGTTTGTGATCCCTATACTTGCTATCGTTATATTACTTGTTGTTGCTGGTTATGCCTTATCAGGTTGTCAAGGCGGGCAGACAAAGTCGATTCAAGACCGTTATCCACTTGAATCTGTTGCCAAGGAAGGTAAACAAGAATCTTACGTGTATAGGGCCGCCAATCGGTCAGTTCCTGAAGTAGCGAAGGAACTCATTAACGAAAGAGAACCGAAGCAAGCATCTAAAGAAGACGAAAATCAAATGTTCCTCGTTTATTCTGATAAGATTTATAACCTGCAAAAGGATAAAGAGAAACCATCTGATACGTTAATTGAAATAAGTAATAAAGAATTTGTCCGTCAAAATTACCAACCGTCCTTCTTGCAAGGATATATTATGGGTAGCATATTAAACGATATATTCGGTTCACGAAAATCATCGTACGGTGATTATCGAGGATATAATGACAGACAAAATCATAAACCAGTTATTCCAGAGAGACCACCTACGAAAGAAGAAAAGAAAACCCCACCTCCAATTACGAAGGAAGGGAAAGGGTCTATCATTAAGCGAGGCGATAATGTAGATTCGAAACCATCAGTAGGTGATAAGGGAAGTATTACTGAAAAAGGAAGTAATACGACGCCCCCACCTTCTACTGGAAGCAAGGGTAAAATTACAAAAACACCAGGCGGTTCAAGCGGATCAGATGTGAAGCCAAAATCATCTATTAAAACGCCGCCAAGGAATACATCTCCTCCGAAAACGAGGGTCGGTGGTTCAGGAAAAATTACGAAGAGAAGATAGTGTAGAGACCGAAAAGTGGAATTTGCTTTTTGGTCTTTTTGTGGGAATTAATTCCTTATAACTGGTACAATTGAAGTATAAGGAGGGGATAGTATGACTACGTATAAAAGATTTAGTGTAATTATGTTCCTTGTATTATTCCTCAGCTTGTTTATTAGCACGACAATGAAATTTCATTTTGTAGTAGGTATTCTATGGATATTGTGTACATGCACTTTATTGTTGTATATCCCGCTGCGTTTTCAACATGAAGTGACGGCTTTTCAAAAGTATGTAGCGTGGATTAAACGTGGGAGTCGGTGGGGCGAGTGAAAATATATCTACTTACTGAAAAAAACTGACAACGATAGCAACTTAATAATAAAAAGAGGGTGTGCCAAAATTTTGGCACACCCTCTTTTTCATAACGATTAATGAATATCACGTTTCTTAAAGTTACCGCCTTTTACTTCTGCTACGTCATAAACTGTAATAAAGGCATGTGGATCGATTTCATTAATAAGTTCTTTCATTTTACTTTCTTCTAAACGGTTAATTACACATGAAATTTCTTTAAACTTCTCTCTTGAATAACCACCGTATACTTCGTTATATGTTGCAC
The DNA here is from genome assembly GCF_003402455.1 of Bacillus sp. HMA207. Lineage (NCBI taxonomy): Bacteria > Bacillati > Bacillota > Bacilli > Caryophanales > Bacillaceae > Bacillus > Bacillus sp. HMA207. The sequence continues at coordinate 77,449 of NZ_BEZT01000001.1, forward strand.
TTCGGCCTAAACGATCGCGAATTGTTTCTACCATTAATTCAGGCTCTTTTGTAATAATTTTAAATGCTTTTGAACCACTTAAACCAACTTCAACGATATGAATCACTTTCGAAGCGATAAAGTAAGCAATTGCCGAAAGGATAGCTCCTTGCAGGCCGAATACCGTTGATACGAAAATAAATACGAACATGTTTAAGAATAAAATAAGGTCACTCGTTCCAAATGGTAACTTACGAGAAAGTAATACAGCAAGCATATCGATTCCATCTAATGCCCCACCGTTACGTAATGCTAGTCCCATACCAAAACCGATGATAATACCACCAACAACTGTAACTAATAATGTATCGCCTTCAATAATAGCTGGTATTCCGTGCATGACAACGGTACCTATTGCTAATGAAGCAATCCCGATAATGGAATAAATCGCAAAGCTTTTACCGATTTGCTTATATCCTAACCAAACGAAAGGAATGTTAATAACTGCGATTAGAGCTCCTAATGGTAATCCAAATAATCTTGAACTAACGATACTTAAACCAGTCACACCACCGTCTGATACGTTATTTGGAATTAATACCGCTTCTAATCCGTACGCTGTGATAAATGCCCCAATAATAATCATCAAAGCTTTTGAAGCAATTTTTAGCTTATTGGGCTTGTTTTTGATAATTTTCTCCATATAATTTCCTCGTTTCAAACTAGTTTCTTATTTGTTACGTCATTCACACCTAAATTCCATTTTAACATTTAATTTGAAAAAATTCTCCTTTAATGGATGTATGCAGGGAATATTATCACCATATTATGTTTAAAATATTTTTGAAATCAGTATAAGAAATCCCATCCTTTCAAAGGATGGGATGCTATTAAGAAAATATAAAACTAAGTACTGATATGAATAAAGCGAAACCTAAAATAGTTCCACATATTTTCATATGACGCTTACGTCCCATTACGACAATCGCAACATATTCACGAATCATTGCGTTAGGCCAGTAATAAAATGCAGTTTTTGACCCGATTCCTTGGCTATTAAGACCAGCTTGTCTAGCGTATATACCAGCGCGGAAAAGGTGGAAATTATTTGTTGTAAAAATACTTTTATATTTACCTTCAGGTTTTAAAGAATCCATAATTTCTTTAGAGAACAACATATTTTGATATGTGTTTACAGAGCGATTTTCCTGGACTGTATGTTCAAGAGGAATTCCTTTTTCAACAGCATAATTTTGCATTGCCTCTGCTTCTGGAAGACCTTCATCTGGACCTTGACCACCAGAGAAAATAATTGTCGGTGGTGTATTTACAGCTGCTTGTTTCCAATAGAAGTCGATAGCTTTATTAATGCGGCTTGCAAGTAAGGGTGGTACTTTATCATTAATTAAGCCACTACCAAGAACGATAATGAAATCTTGATTACGTCTTGGTCTGTTAAATTGGTATAAAAAATAAGCGCTTAAGAAGTTAGATAAGTGTATAAAGAAATAGAAGCTTATAAGAGAAATAGCTGCGAAAATAGGCTCTAAATGCGATGAGACCAAACTTGCTGGATTTATGATAGGGAGTAACATAAAGAATAACATCCCTAAAGCAGCAAGGAGTGTTAAACAGTTAGTGAACCGTCTTCCTTCTCGCTTCATTAAAATTCTAGCATTAAGAAATAGCCCAAACATTAAAGCAACAATACCGAAAGGAAGCATAATAAGAAGTGCTAAAATAGGTAAAATTATAATATAGCGTAGGACATCACTACTTGAATTCACAGATATAATCACACAAAAAAGAAGGAAAAAACAGACAAAGGAATTAAATAAAAAGCCGTTTATTATTTTCCGCGGATCTTTTAAATATGAGATAAGAAAAATAATAAACAATATAAGAGGAATAATTCCAAAATACAGCATAAATATAGTACACCTCAACTTGTATAAGAATTTGACATACCTTTTATATTACATGATTTTATAAGTGAAAATGAAAGAAAAAGGATTTTGAATTTTCTCAATAAAATATATGGATACATATGTTACAATATATTCAAAGCGATATATTAAAAGTAAAATGGTTGAAAAGGCACTCAGTAGAGTGCTTTTTCTTTTTGTATGCAATTGTGCATATTATATTTTTTTTCAAATGAAGAGGATTACAATATAAGTTGTAGACAGACTTTATAAAGCAGAATTTAATACAAACATTTCCCTCTACTTTTTGTATCTAACAATCGTATAACAATAAATAATTCTGTTTTATAGTGTCTGTTTTTGAAAGGTGTCTTTTTTGAAGGCATCTTTTTTTGTTAGTATAGATAGTTTTCACTGTTAGCATAGTGTAAACTATCTATACTAAACATTAGCAATCTTCCGTATAAATATTATCAATTTACTATATATTCCAGTGGTGTTAACCTACATATGAAAGGCTTTCTTTTTCAAAATATTACCCCTAATAAAATTTTGAAGAAGTCAACTGTCTCCAAACTTGTCTTTATGCTTAAAGAAAAAGCACTCAAATTGAGTGCTTTTTCTTATTGAAACATGCTATTTTTCTAGGCGATTTTCATAAAATAAAAGTAAAGAAATGAAAGTGGGTGACAAAATGCCGGCAGTTGTGGAAGGTGTTATTATTGAAAACTGCAATGGAACAATTAATGTAGGTGACAAATATAACGTACAGCCGATTGAAAAGACGAAGGCTTATAATGGATCGGGATCATCAAATACAGGAATGAAAGTACAAACGTTTAGCGGGATTAGTACAGCTGATGTATGGGATAATGATGCGAATGATCAGGGGATACAGTTTACTTTATAGTACAGTATGTAAAATTGCATAAAATGATGAACTTGTCCTGTGCTACAATCTAGCTGTGAGCTGTTAATGATTCTTCTGTAGTATAGTTGTTAGATTAGAAATATAACATCTTATCGAAAATCATACGTAAAAAAAAGACACTTCAAACGAAGTGTCTTTTTTTAACTTAGTGATACCCTTTAGCAGAGTCTTTATGAATTTTATTTTTAAAAAGACTGTAGCTCCAAAGCTGATATCCAATAACGATTGGTACCATGACCATTGCAACGAAGAACATAATTTTTAAGTTTAATTGACTACCAGCTGCGTTGTATAACGTTGTACTGTATGCATCGTTAATACGAGAAGGTAACATTCTTGGGAACATACCTGCAAAGCCAGTTGTCATAAACATTGCGATTGTTAGGCAAACGAATGTGAACGCAAGGCCAATTTTATGTTTGTACACCATAATTAGTGCGAGTACACTCATTAGCATTGCAAGTACTGGAAGAATGAATAGTACCGGATATTCTGTAAAGTTTTGGAATAAGTTTGTTCTATTAGCAGTTGCTACATAGAAAATAGCTAAAATGATAGCAGCTGCCATTGAAAATGGTCTTGCGATTTTATAAGCACGATCAGATACTTCACCAGTCGTTTTAATCATGACCCAAAGGGCACCGGATACGACAAATATAGCAGTGAAGAAAAGACCACCTAATATACCGTAATGGTTTAGTAAGCTAAGTAAATTTCCTTCATAGCCATTTTTTCCGATTTGTAGTCCGTAATACAAGTTAGCGAATGTAACACCGAATAAGAAGGCGATTAGGAAACTGCCAATTGCAAATGCCCATTTACAAGTTTTTTGCCAAATTGGTGAATCATCTTTATGCATGAATTCCAGTCCAGCGGCACGAGCAAATAGTGCAAGTAATACTAAGAATAACGGTGTATATAAATAACTAAACATATTAGCATACGTGACTGGGAAGGCAGCAAATGTTGCGCCACCAGCTGTAATTAACCATACTTCATTACCGCCCCAGAACGGGCCAATTGCTTCTTGTAATTGATTTCGTTCTTGTCGATCTTTCGTAACGAAAGGGAAAATCATTCCGTTACCAAGTGCATACCCATCAAGAATGAAGTAAACTGTCCAAATCACGCCCCATAAACCGAACCAGATGATTGCAAGCATATCATGAGACATGAGCCACACCTCCCTCAGTAGCAGGTTCTTCTAATGCGGCAGGTCCTTTTTTAGCGAACTTCAGCATTAAGTATACGTCTGCGATTAAAAGTAAAGTGTAGAATAAAATTAAACTAATTAATGAGAACCAAATTTGCGGAACGGATATAGGTGATACAGATTCTGCTGTACGCATTAGTTTATATACTGTCCATGGCTGGCGACCTACTTCAGCGACGATCCATCCTGCGTTAATCGCGATATAAGGAAGTAAGACAGACCATATTGTAATTTTTAAATAACGTTTTGAGTTTTCTAGTTTTCCTTTTCGGTTTAAATAGAAGCCATACCAAGTTAATGCCATAAAGAACATACCGAGTGCAACCATTAATCGGAAGCTATAATACACGAGGTTAACATTTGGACGTTCATCTTTCGGAATATCTTTTAAACCAACAATTTCGCCATCAAATGAGTTTGTATAGAAGAAGCTTCCGAGTTTTGGAATCGTAAGGAATTCAAAATTCTTCTCGTTTTTCACATCAGGAATTTGAACAATTGAGAAGCCTTGTCCTTTTCCGGTTTCCCAAACTGCTTCCATCGCAGCTCCTTTTGCGGGTTGATATTTAGCCGCTGATACACCAGATTGATGTCCCATAAACGGTGTAATTGTTGCGGCGAATAAGCCTAACATTAAGCCGAACTTAAATGATTTTTTGAAGAATTCAACTTCATTTTTACGTAATAAGTGATAGGCACTAATTGCCATAACGAAGAAAGCACCAACAATATAACAACCAACTACAGTATGGAAGAACATATTCCAAGCGTATGGATTCGTAACGAGTGCCCAGAAATCATTTAATTCAGCGCGGCCGTTACGTACTACGTAGCCAACAGGGTTTTGCATAAAGCCGTTTGCTGTAATAATCCAAAGGGCAGAAATGTTTGTTCCAAGTGCAACCATCCACATGCAGAAGGCACGGAACTTTGGTGAAATTTTGTCTTTACCGAATAACCATATTCCCATGAAAGTAGATTCTAAGAAGAAGGCAACAAGTGCTTCGATTGCGAGAGGTGATCCGAAAATGTCTCCCATATATTTGGAGTACTCAGACCAGTTTGTTCCAAATTGGAATTCCATCGTAATCCCGGTTATAATCCCCATTACGAAGTTAATTGTAAATAATTTACCCCAGAAATTTGCCATTTTGCGGTATGTTGGATTCAATGTGCGGGCGTATTGAGTTTCCATACATGCTACTAAAATGACAAGTCCGATTGTCAAAGGTACAAATAAAAAGTGATAAAAAATAGTAATTGCAAATTGAAAACGACTCAGTAACAGAACGTCGGACATAATGAATATTCACTCCTTTTTTACATTATCTACAATCAGTTTATAGTGAAAATACGTTTAAAGTATGTGAAACTTGTTACAAAGCTGTGTGTATATTTTGAAAGAATTATGTCGATTATCTGAAAATATCTTATTTTTACTATAAAACGATATCCTTTTTGAGTTTTTCATATTTTGGTACACTATTTATGTAGTGTAAATGAGAGAAAAGAGGGTTCCTTACTATGAAGTCATTAGAAGAGATTTTGCAGTACAATGAGAAATTTGTTGAAGAGAAAAAATATGAAGAGTTTGTAGCGGGGAAATTTCCAAACAAAAAGATGGTAATTATTTCTTGTATGGATACAAGACTTGTTGAACTATTACCGAAAGCGATGAATATGCGTAACGGTGATGTGAAAATTATTAAAGTAGCAGGCGCTGTTATTTCACATCCATTTGGAAGTATTATGCGTAGTATTTTAGTCGCTGTATACGAACTTGGCGCTGATGAAGTTTGTGTAGTTGGTCACCATGATTGTGGTATGGCAAAAATTCAAGCAAGCAGTACGATTGAGAAAATGAAAGAACGCGGTATAACAGAAGAGAAATTAGATATGCTTCGTTATTCTGGAATCGATTTAGAACAATTCTTGCGCGGTTTCTCTAGTGTGGAAGAAAGTGTAGAACATAGCGTATCAGTACTTCGCAACCACCCATTACTTCCGGAAGAAGTACCTGTTCACGGTCTTGTTATAGATCCTGATACAGGAAAATTAGATTTAGTTGTAAATGGTTACGACAATTAAGAATTTACTTTGTCATCCTTTTTATCTGGGACAGGATCAAATCCTCCCGGGTGGAAAGGGTGACATTTTAATATACGCTTACAAGTAAGCCAAAAGCCTTTGAATGCACCATGTTTTTGAAACGCCTCTAATCCGTAATGAGAACAAGTCGGATAAAAACGGCATGTTGGTGGTGTCATCGGAGAAATGAATTTTTGATAAAAGCGTATAATCCCAATAAAAATCTGTTTCATAACGGTCTCCTTTTCAGCATATTCTTAAAGTATTATAGCACGACTGTACATAATACTTTACTAATGTGCATTTCCGTTATATCATATTGGATATAACGGAATTAAATTAAAAGCGGGAGAGATGTTGTATGCCATCAGTAGAAAGCTTTGAATTAGATCATACGATTGTAAAGGCACCTTATGTAAGACATTGCGGAGTTCACAATGTAGGTAGTGACGGTATTGTAAATAAATTTGATATTCGTTTCTGCCAACCGAATAAACAAGCAATGAAACCAGATGTTATTCATACGTTAGAACATTTATTAGCATTTAATTTACGTAAATATATTGATCGTTATCCGCACTTTGATATTATCGATATTTCACCGATGGGCTGCCAAACAGGATATTATCTTGTAGTAAGCGGAACACCGACAGTACGAGAAATTATTGATTTATTAGAACTAACATTAAAAGATGCGGTTCAAATTACAGAAATTCCAGCTGCAAATGAAACACAATGTGGTCAAGCGAAGCTTCACGATTTAGAAGGAGCACAACGCTTAATGAACTTCTGGTTAAGCCAAGATAAAGATGAACTTGAGAAAGTGTTTGGATAAAAAGGAAAACTGCCTGTGAAAGGGCAGTTTTTTTATTGTGCTAAGAGCGACCATACTCTTCTTTTTTATGAAAATATATTAGATACTCCAACATATAAAACAAAGGCAGAACCGAGAAAATAAACAAATGCTTTTGCTTTTTCCTGTTTCTTCATTTCATCAATTCCAAAAAGGATAAACATAATACTTAAAAGGATAAACACGTAAGGTAAAAGAATAGTGAAGTTTGCAAAGAAGCTAAATAGGGCGAGAGAAAGAGCGATAGTGGCGATTATAATTCGAATGTTTTTTAACATGGAATCCCCCTTAGTAGAAAGACATAGTTACTGAGAGAAAATAATTATAAATGCTAAATTGGTCAAAATTTCATTCTACATGTAGTGAAAGTAGTTCGATATTAAGAAGAAGAATATAAGACCAGAAACGAAAAAATACGGGATACTCATTGATTTTCGTCCGGATTTTAATTCATTAATTCCTAGAAGAATAAAGGAACAACTGAGAATAAATTGTAAGTATGGAAGAAGTGAAAAATTATCGGTAACATCGATATAAGTGCTTAGAATGAGTAAGAGAAGCATGAGAAATGCTAAAAAACTCCGTAATATAGTTAGAGTTAGCATTGTATAGCCTCCTTTAGACCATTTATCGGAATATTTCTGTGAAACCAATAAATAAAGCAGCGGCTCCTGCTAGTAGAGCGAGCACACTACCTCCTGTTTGCCTCTTTAATATTTCCTCTAAACTTATGGTGAGGGCCATAACTCCTAAAGAGATAAACATATACGGCATTATTTCTCTATTACTAGTAAAAAATCCATAGATTGCTATAGATAAAGCAATAAGTGATAAAGTAATCCGTACTCCTTTTAGCATGCATGTACCTCCTTTTTCTTTATTTGTTCAAATGCGATGAGAAACATTAAAGCCCCTAATAGAAATTGTGAAAGAGGTAAAAAATTATTTTGACCTGTATATAATCCAATTGCCGACATAACGATCACAGTGAGTGCTACTATGATGCGAAGTATATTAGGAATTCTCCTTATTCTTTTTTGTATAAGGATTGTCTTCTAGTTTATCGACGGAATGTTTATAAGCATAGCCTTTATTAATTGTCATGATGGAGAGTACGAGGATGATTAGGACGATGATAATACCGATAATTAATATTTTGAACATAAAATCCCTCCTTTTCTTTATTTTACATAATTTTGTAATTGATGAAAACAATAGAAATTAAAAGGATGAAAGAAGGGTGTTACATGGAGACGAAAAAAACATATTATATATCAATAGGAAACGGTCAAATTTCACAAGTGAAGACGGCGGATACGTATAATTTTGAGATTTCCGCAAATAATGAGGAAATTACGGAATTAAGAGAGCACTTCGATCAAGCATATGTAGAAGATTTAGGTTCATTTGTACGCTCCCACGTTCCATTTGTTGAGTATCATCACGATTCAAATAATGACCGATATGATGAACAACTACAAAAAGCATATAAAATGATTTACGATTTAGGAAATCATGAGACGAAAGAATTAGTCGCGCAAATGGGAATAATTAATGGATTGTAATTGGATAATATTATGCAGAAAAGCGAGAATATGCTACAATTTGTGGTAGGAAAAACTTGTAACCATCAATAGGGGAGTAATGGCATGTACAAATTTAAAGATTATTACCACAACACTGTACAATTATCGTTTGAACGTTATCCATTTTCTCCTGAGCCAAAGCATGTTTGGGTTGTATGCCGGTACGGGGATCAATGGTTATTAACGCATCATTTACGTCGCGGTCTTGAATTTCCGGGTGGTAAAGTAGAACTAGGGGAAACACCGGAAGAAGCGGCAGTTCGAGAGGTTCATGAAGAAACCGGCGGCATAGTTTCTGATTTAACTTACTTAGGACAATACAAAGTATCTGGAAAAGACAAAATAATCATTAAAAACATTTATTTTGCAACAATTAGTGCGGTAGAAGAACATACGCATTACGAAGAAACGAAAGGGTCTGTTTTATTAAAAGACATTCCTGACAACATTAAAACGAATAGAAAATTTAGCTTTATAATGCGCGATGACGTATTAGCGCGTACGATGAAACATATAGAAGAAATCGGCTGTTTTACGAAGTAAAGTAGCCGGTTTCTTTTTTTGTATGTAAGAATAAATGTAAATATATCTTTACATTATTTTGGGTATATTATACAATTTTGTAAAGATATATTTACATTTTAGGAGGGGGAAGATGGATAAAAGAAAAGAAACGACTGTTACTGTTTCGATGGTTAAATTAAACTTTTCTTTATTTTTTATAATAATTGCTTTGTCGTTTGGAATTGGTTATTTGCATATATTTCTTTCAGGTGGGGTTCAAGTCGAAGTTACATTATTAACGATGTTTCTTTTTATTATCGCAATGATTGTTCTCGTTTGTATTCATGAAGCGATACATTTAATTGGCTTTCGCTATATCGGAGGTGTTCCGTGGAGTGAACTAAAATGGGGCGTTAATTGGAAATTAGGTGTTGCATATGCTCATTCTAAACAGGCGGTTACAGTAAAGCAAATGAAGAAAGTGTTAATGCTTCCGTTTTTACCAACTGGAATTTTGCCAATTGTATTGGGATTAGCTATGAATCTGGAGCCACTCTCATTTTTAGGAATTCTACTAACAGCAGGGTGTATCGGCGACATTGCCGTATATCAAAAAGTTTCAAAGTTTCCAGATGATGCGCTAGTAAAAGATCATCCGAGTAAACCACAGTTTACAGTGTATGAATAATAAGAGGAGGCGTTTTTGAAAAACGCCTCCTCTTATTATTGTTACTTTTGGTTGGTGAATTGATATATTGTGAAAATCGCTGATATAATTTATTTGTTATTATTGTGTTGATACCTCCACCTCTAAAAACGAAAGCACCTCCAACAAATCATCTACGATACGTGAATGCTTAAAATCACCCCAAAACGAATCTTTTTTCCAAACACCAAGAATCCCTACTTGTTCATAACCAAGCACATCGTTTTCTGGATGATCTCCAACATAAAGACATTCTTCTGCCTTAACATCTAGTCTTTGCAAAGCACGTTCGAAAATTTCAGGGTGAGGTTTTTTTATTCCTTCAGCTTCTGAAACGAGAATGGTGTTTGTATACGTATGTATATGTAGTGCTCGAAGGTTGCTCATCTGAAATTCAGTAAAACCATTTGTGATAATACCAATTTTAATGTTTCGCTGTTTTAACTGTTGAAGTAGTTCATGCGTGTTTTTGAAAGGAATACAATGATGTTGGAAGTTTGTAATATAGTCGTGTAGTAGTTGCTCTTGCGTTAAAGTAGTAATGTTGTATTCGGAAAGGAGAGTAGCATATACTTTATCCTTCCACGTATAGCCATTATTATCGAGTTCAAGAAATCGAGAACAATACTCTGATTTCTCTATGCTCTTCAAATGTGAGGCGAAGCGATTATATTGCTCACAAATAAATTGTTCTAAAGATTGGCGCCGATCTAATAGTGTTCCATCTAAGTCGAATAGGATTGCACGAATCATGGGAAGCCTCCTTGCAGTTTTTATAATTAATTATCGCATATTCGCAAAAAAATGATTATGATATTTTGTAGAATGGAATAATGGGGGATTGTATGAAGAAACTGTATGGCAAGTTAGTGTGTTGTATTATAGCAAGCGGTTTAGTTGCAGGATGCGATAGTGCTATCGAGGTTACAAAAGAAAAAGAAATTTGTAAAACAGAAGAAGAGTGCACGCAAATAGGAGATAAAACATTACAAAAAGTATATAAAAAGATAGAGGGACTTTCAGAACTTGAAAAAGTAGAGGATTATGACATAGAAGAGTATGAAAGTATGAATATGAAAGAGGCGGAACAGAAAAAAGAAGAGGATGACAATTACTTCTTTTTAGCTTCTTATTATATCGATGATGATGAAATTGTAGATCCTTATTTTGAGAAATTGGATCGTAAGAGATTGAATAAAGTTTTTGCAGATGACGAAGTAGCAAAAGATGATTTGTTAAGTCAGCGACAAGATAGAGAGTATCATGAAACCTTATGGGACATGTATCGCACTCTCGTCCCAGTGAAATATCGTGAGAATATAACAGGATTTGGTCTAATAACGGATGGTTATGATGGCGTTGTTGCCCATGTCATGCCAAGTATAGATGACCCGAGAGATTGGGTGCTTAGTTTAGACGTGCTGGATTCTGGGGTGAATATAGATGAAGTGATGAAAACATTAATTCATGAAACGGCTCACGTATTAACGATTGGACATAAACAAGTACCAGTGGATAGAAAGTATTTAGAGGCGTTTGATGAAGAGAAAGACATTTCATCATATCGAAATAAATGTAAAACGGTGTTCTTGAAAAATGGATGTGCGAGAAAAACTTCGTATATTAACCAATTTTATAATGAATTTTGGAAACCAATTGAGCAAGAGTGGACAGAAAAGAAAGTAGAAGAAAGTGAAGAGGCACAAATTGAATTTTATAAAGAAAAGCATGATGATTTTGTATCGCTATATGGAACAACAAATGTAACGGAAGATATCGCAGATACATTTACAGCGTTCATTTTACAAGATTCAAAAAAGGTGAAAGAAGGAACAGAGTTAAAATATAAGAAAATTGCTTTCTTCTATCAGTTCCCTGAGCTTGTAAAAATGAGAGCGGAAGTGCTGTCGGGATTATATGATGTTTCAAAAACGATAGAACAACAAAGTGGAGACTAATGTGAGTTATGCTTTCGATATAGTTTCGTTAAAGAAAAGCGTGAAGAATTTTTAATTCTTTGCGTTTTTTTATGTTGATAAAATTGAAAATTCTGTATTTTTATCAAAAAGAAGAAGGAACTGGAGGCACAAAAGAGAATTAGTATAAAAATGTCACAATTTAGACACAATTATAATGCGCGTGTTGTAGGGACTATAAGTTTACTCTCGAGGAGGTAATGAAACGTATGAAAACGATTCTTGCTGTTGCTGGTCTCATTTGGGTAATGTCTCACGGTTTTCCGATTTTTGAAGGGGAGCAAATTCGTAGTGCTTTGAATGAAAAGTTTAATGATTATCATGTGATAGATCGAAAAGATAATGTCGTTACAGTACGTGTGAAAGACTGTTTCCATACAGTTACGGTTGCGGATGGAAACATTACAAATGAAACGAAAATGTGTGATAAAAGGTAAAAGAAAGAAGCTGACTATAGCGCACTGTTTTGAGTCAGCTTCTTTTTCTTTTTCCAATTAGAATTTTTTCAAATGCCTCAACAAATACATACATAAGAGTTGCAAGAACACATGTGAGTAGTACGCTAAGTAAGACGAGTGTGAAGTTAAAGACTTGGAATCCGTAGCTAATTAAGTAGCCAAGTCCTTGTTTGGAAACGAGAAGTTCTCCGAAAATAACACCGACCCAGGATAAACCAACATTTACTTTTAACGTTGAGATAATTGCTGGAAAGGATGCAGGGAGAACGACTTGCTTATAACATTGCCATTTATTTGCGCCAAATGTATCCATCACTTTTATATAGTTAGAATCGACTTCTTGAAATGCACTGTAAATAACGAGAATGGTAATGATGATGGAAATGATTACTCCCATTGCGATAGAAGATGAAATGTTTGGACCGAAAATAACGATGATGATTGGACCGAGTGCAACTTTTGGCATTGCATTTAGGACGACGAGGTAAGGATCAAGTACGCGGGCTAGAAGTGGCATCCACCAAAGAAACGTGGCAATAATAGCACCGAGTACCGTTCCGAGAATGAAACCTACTCCTGTTTCCAGCAATGTCGTCCATATGTGGACCCAAAGTGAACCGTCGATCCATTTCGTTAAGAAGAGATCCCAAATACTCGAAGGAGAACTAAAGAGTAAAGGATCGATCCATTCTTTTTTGCTAGCTATTTCCCATAGTGCAAAGAAAAGAATAAGTAGTAAAAGCTGTAGTGAGCGAGCAATCCAAGCACGCCTGCGTTCTTTCTTTCGAAATTGTTCATGTAGTTGTTTTATATTATCCAAGTCGTTCCAGCTCCTTCCATATATCTTGAAAGAGGGCTGGGAAATCGTAGTGATGGCGTGCTTCTAACGGTGATAAAGAACGGATACTTTCCGGGACGATAAAGGTTTTCGCGATTTTTCCAGGATTCGCTTGAAGTAAATAAATACGATCACTCATCGCAATCGCCTCTTCAATATCGTGAGTAACAAGTAGTGATGTTTTCTTATATTTATTTAGTAAGTTGAAAACGAGTTCTTCTAGTTTTAATTTCGTTTGATAATCGAGTGCGGAGAATGGTTCATCTAGTAATAAAATTTTCGGATCAGTTGCTAACGTTCGAACGAGAGCAGCACGTTGACGCATACCGCCGGATAGTTCACGAGGATATTGTCCTTCTACCCCATGTAGACCGACTTGCTTTAAAAGGTTTAAAGTATGTTCTTTCATTTGTTCATCATAAATTCTTCGAATATGAAGTCCAAGCATAATATTTTCTTCAATCGTTTTCCACGGGAATAAGTAATCTTGCTGCAACATATATCCCATAGATGATGTTTTCGTTGTAATTGGTTCACCATCTAAAAAGACAATACCATCAATTGGATCAAGTAACCCAGCAATGATTGAGAGGAGCGTTGTTTTACCGCAACCACTTGGGCCGAGTATAGAAATAAATTCGCCTTCTTCCACTTGTAAGCTCATATCTTCAAGAATAAGTTTGGCATTCTCTTTTGCAAAAAAGCAGTGAGAAACGTTACGTATTTGTAAAAAACTCATACACTTCGCCTCTATTTCTTAATAACGCTTTCGGCAATTTTTGTATTGACGAGCGCTTCATGTGGGACTTCTTTTTGTAATTCACCAGCGTCTTTCATAATCGTTTGGAGCTGTTTCCATTCTTCCGCATCTAGTAGTGGATTTGTCGCATAAGAATGTTGCTTTTTATACCGTTCAATTACTTTTACTGTAATGTCTTTTGAAGTGTCTTTAAATAGCGGGGAAACAGCATCAGCAATCTCTTCTGGACTATGTGTATCAACCCATTGCTGTGCTTTATAGAGCGCACGTGTGAACTTTTCAGCAGCAGCTTTATCTTTCTTTAAGAAACTTTCTTTTGCCATGAATGTTGTATAAGGAACAGTACCAGATTCATTTCCGAATGAAGCGACGATATAACCTTTACCTTCTTTTTCGAATATGCTTGCAGTCGGTTCAAAGAGCTGGACAAACTCTCCTGTACCAGATGCAAAGGCATTTGCAATATTAGCAAATTCGATATTTTGAATTAAGTTCGTATCTTTGCGAGGATCAATGCCATTTTTCTTTAAAACGTATTCCCCAACCATTTGCGGCATGCCGCCTTTACGCTGTCCTAAAAATGTAACACCTTTTACGTCATTCCAATTAAAAGAGTCTAGTTTTTTACGTGAAACTAAAAATGTCCCATCTGTTTGTGTAAGTTGTGCAAAGTTAATGACAGGGTCTTTCGCTCCTTGTTGATGAACGTAAATAGATGTTTCAGAACCGACGAGAGCAATATCAATTCCGCCAGATAATAGGGTGGTCATCGTTTTATCGCCACCAGCTGTTGTTTGTAGGTCAATATTTAGTCCTTCATCTTTAAAAAATCCTTTTTCAATCCCGACATATAATGGGGCATAGAAGAGAGAATGGGTAACTTCGCCGACGCGAATGTTTTGGGTTTGTTCTTTCGTACTTTCTTTTTTACTACTACAAGCAGCAAAAGTAAAAACAGCTAGTAACATGATGCAAAAAATCGCGATTAATTTTTTCACTATATAACACCTCCCAGAAGTCACTCTACAAGCATGATATGTAGGTAAGTGCCCATATGTGAGTGTAGATAGCAGGAATTTTTTTGGAGGTAAAGAAGTACAAATATAAGGGGTGATAAAATGGAGTACGAATACGATGATAGCGTACATTTACATCTTGATTATTTCGGGACAGAATGTGATATGGAATCGATTGCTTATAAGAGGAAGAATGAAGACGTATGGGATGTGTATTTTAATTTTGGAGTATACGGTATTCAGAAAGACGATGTAGAGTTAGGTAGGTTTATGGATGAATATGCCGGTTATTACGTTTTTTCTGTACATGCTCGCGACCTTAGTTGGGAATTTGGAAGTGCCCAGTTTGAAGAGTGGGTTTTGAAAAATCGGATAGTAGAAAAAACGCTACAAAAATAGGAGGAATTTTGTGATTGGATTTCTCATCTTATTATTTATTTTTGTGGCCGGATTTTTTATTATGCAAATGCTTATTTACCGATTTGTAAAGAAAAACATCCATAAATATACAAAAATAAAATGGTTTCATATGTGGCTACATATGAATATGAAAAAAAAAGGCCCGAGATTAGATTTTTTTGATTTTGTAGTTACAGTACTCGTATGTATCGTATGGAAAATATGGCTGCTTCCTTTTATATAATACACATGCTAATCATCTTCTCTTTTATCATAAAATAACGAAAAGAACCTGTCTTGTGGCGGGTTCTTTTCGTTATAGTAATAGTTGTAAAAAACTTGCATTTATACATAAAACAGTGAGTGGTGTTGTGAAAGATATTTTGACAAATACAGAAACACATACATACGGAATTAAAGTGTAATTACAGAATGGACAAATTGGCCGTGTGTAAAGTGTGGGGAATAAGAAAGAGGTCGTCCAACGGTGGACGACCTCTTTCTTATTATGCTTGGTTAGTGCGGAAGAATGGAAGTTTCTGCACAATGTGAATTAATCCGTATGCAAGAATTAAGCACATAAGAGGATTAATGAAAAATCCATAGCGATTAATTGCTAAGAATAAGTTTGAGAAGATAATGTAAATAATAGAACTTGCTACTAGCATCATAACGCGTTTATGTTTAAATGAATTTAGCATGAAGCAGAAGCTGCTCAAGAATGTACCGATGATAAACACTCTATGACATAGTTGCATAAAGTTGTGAATACGGTATTGGTCTACAGCAGGAGCTGTTTTGAATAATTCAATTGTTTTACCGACAGTGAACCAAGAGAACCAATAAGTGAAGTCCGTCTTAAATCCGTTCTTGATTAATTCTTTTGCGTATGCACCTTTGTCATCTAAGCCTTTAGCTCTCATTTCATTTACTATATTTTCATATCCAATTTTATTAAATGGATCTGCACCGGCAATTAGTGGATCTGCACCTTGGGTTGAGAATAAAATAAATTGGTTGAGTGCTAAGTAGTTACGAACAACCCATGCGCCAATAATAAAGAAAGGTCCGATAAACCATAACAATCCGATTCGAATGGAGTCTTTAAATCCATATGTAAATAACACAACAAGAACAGGAATGAGCATCATTGGAGCTGGATTTGGACGGAACATAAGTAAAATTGAAACGACAATTCCAAACCATATATGGAATTTCACTTTATTGTATTTCCATGCGAGAACAAATACATATACACATAACGCCAATAAGAATATGGATGGAACTTCTGTTAGCAATGTACGGAAGTATGTATAGTTACTTGGATAAATAGCATATAAAATACTTGCAACAATTCCATAAATGTTTTTTTCGAACAATTCTTTTCCTATTAAGAATACTAATAGCACTGTGCAAAGGTTCATGATCATATTAATAACAGTTGCTACGTAATAGTAAGGAATTGATGTAATATCAGAAATAATCATAGCGCCAGCTAATAGTAATGGCTGACCTGGTGTAATATATGCATTTTTTCCTGGAACTTCACTAGGTTCTAAATACACATAACCAAATACACCATGTTTTAATAGTTGTTCAGCTGTTAACGAATAGTTAAAGGCATCATTTGCACCATATGTTACTTTGACTAACTCTCCATCTAATCCTGGCTGTTTTACTAAACAAAAAACGTGCAACAGGAAAGAAAGCGCCAAAATTACATATACCGCTTTAGGCAAACTCTTAAACTTAGTAAGCAAAAATGAGCAACTCCTTTTTTATTAATTCTTTCGTATTTTTATGTGAAATCTTTAATAGTATTAAGGATTTCCAAAACATAGTTATTATATCATAAAGTGGAATGCTGAAATTAAGTTTTTCAAGAATGAGTAATTTGTATGCCACAATTTAACTGTTGATTAAGGGAATATTAAGACAATACATTTATGATAGAAACAAGTATGCAGACGAAATATGTAATATATGTTATTTTAATAGAAATAGTTCTTTCGATGCGGGGGAAATTAAGACATAGAAACGAGGGAATGAATTGAAGTATGGTTCTACACTTTTTCATCTTCCAAAAAGAAATATATTAATTTCTAGCATTATAAGTAGTATGGTGACTTTATTAGTAATAACTATGCTGTTTATGATTTTAAAGGTTTTCAATTTAGACATGATGAAAGATCATTTAAATCAAAAGCTTGTTTTAAGTGTTATGATGATTTTCGTATGGGGCATAACGTTTTATATTACGCATTTCAATAAAAAAGAGATGTCTATACTTAGAGCATCCCTACGAGTGCATTTTATATTATTTTTGCTAGCTCATACAGTAGCGTTATTTTATATTGTCATGCAAGTTAATATGAGTTTCATAGAGGCAATGAATTGGATTTACTTTTATAATATGCAGTTTATATTAAGTTTTGTAGTAATTTATGCAATATATATTCTTGTATATAATTTAATAGGTAAGGTTTTTCTAAGTATGGTTTTAACGAGCTGTACGTTAGTCATTTTATGTATTGTGAATTATTTGAAGCTTATTTTCAGAGGTGATCCGTTATATCCTTCTGATTTCACACAAATTACGCATATGCAATCTGTTATACCGATGGTGATGGACTATTTTAGTTGGAGTTATATTTTTGTCATTATCGTAAGTATCGTAGCTTGTATTGTAGCAGGGATATATATGAGAAGGTATATTCAAAATGTAAAGATTCATCTAGGAATAAGAGCCTTATTAGTAGTAGGATCTATTTTTGTTCTATATGCGTATGGTAATTTTGCGAATACATTTATGAATAAAGTATTTCAAAAATCAGGTGTAGATTTTGTTTTGTGGAATCAAAATGAGAACTATGCTTCAAATGGTTTTGTACTTGGGTTTATTAGCAATTTAGATACAACAGTTATGGAAAAACCAAAAAATTATTCTAAAGAAAATATGCTTCAAATAGCAAACGATATAAAAAAACAATATAGTGGAAATATAGGGAGCCAAAATAAAAAAGAGAAACCGAATATTATTTTTGTAATGAGTGAATCGTTTTGGGATCCGACGAAAGTAACTAACCTTTCTTTTAGTGAAGATCCTGTACCAAATTTACATCATTATATAGAAAACTTTCCTGGTGGACAAACTATTTCTCCTACATTTGGGGGGAATACGGCGAACGTTGAATTTGAGGCATTAACAAGTTATTCAATGAGTTTGTTAAAGCCAGGTTCTATACCATATCAGCAGGTTATTACAAATAAGAAAGAAATTCCATCAATTCCTACAGCGTTGAAAAAAGAAGGTTATTATACAAGTGCAATTCATTCATTTGGTCGCACATTCTTTAAACGTGATGATGTATATAAGGTGTTAGGGTTTGATAAGTTTAATGCAGAGGACACGATGGAAAATGTGGATATTGATGGAGATTATATTAGTGATTTAGCGATGAGTAAAGAGATAATTGCTGAGTTAGAGAAACAAAAACAACCTACATTTATTCATGCAGTTACGATGCAAAATCATTTTCCATTTACAGAGGGCCGATTTGGTGAAAACCTAATCGAAATTAGTGGTCTAGAAAATGAAGAATCAAAGGGAGAATTAGAGACGTATACAGAAGGATTAAGACGTTCAGATGAGGCTCTTCAATATTTAATAGAGCAACTAGATAATTTTGATAGACCTACATTATTAGTATTCTTTGGAGATCATCTTCCATCATTAGGAACAAATAAATCTTTTTATAAAGAAAATGGGTATATAACGAATGAAAAAACACCGAATGAACGTTTAGCGATGGCGCAAACACCGCTATTAATGTATGCAAACTTTGATATGCCAAATGATAATTTAGGTTTAGTAAGCCCAATTCATTTTTCTAATCTTATTTTTGATTATGCAGGATTAAATAAATCCTTATTTTATCAATTTTTATCGGAACTTTACAAGGAAATACCAGTGCTTAGAGATGAATTAAAAGTTGATAAAAATGGAGAAGTAATCAATGATTTAACAAAGAAACAAAAAGAAATGTTAGAGCAATATAAAATGCTTCAATATGATTTACTCGTTGGAAATCAATATAGTAAAGATATCCTCTTTAAATAAAAGAAACAAAAAGAACTTGTATAACGATACAAGTTCTTTTTTCATAGTATTTAACGGGGTAACCAGACAAGCTGGGTTTAGGGAGTATTACTTGTACATTTAGTATATATGAAAATGTAATCGTTTTATTTGTGTATTTGTGAGAAATATGTGAATTTTATGTTTTGTGAAAAATCGATTGTGTTAACTTTCGTTCTTGTATTGCAGTTGTTATGCATGTAAAAATTTTATCAGTTCTTTATTTAATTCATCCGCTTGATCGATTGGTGAACCATGACCACTATTTGTAAGAGCATGTAACTGAGAATTTTTAATTCGTTGCTGCGTAAGCTCAGCACTTTTGTAAGGAATTAGTTGGTCGTGAACGCCGTGGAAGATTTTTGTTGGGACGTTAATTTTATTTAAATCTTTCGTTACATCTTCATTTGCAGCTGCTTGTAAAATTTTTATAAGGGCATAAGAAGCGGACTGCATACCGAGATAAGAAAACCATTCAAGGGTTGCAGCCCCTAAGTTTCTATTAAAAAAGGATAAAGATACATCATTTAAAAATTTTGGTAAATTAGCATACATTTGATTAATGAGAGCATCTGCTTGTTCTTTCGGTACACCGTAAGGGGACTCTTGATTTTTAACGAAAGAGGGGGAGACAGCGTCAATTAATGCGAGCTTAGAAATGCGGCGCCCATTATAGCGAGACATATAGCGAATAGAAAGAGCACCACCAACTGAGAAACCGACTAATGTAGCGTTCTCTACTTGAAGTGCTTCCAGAACAATTGCGATATCATCCGCTAATCGATCATACGTGTAACCAGTCCATGGCTTATCAGATTGTCCATTCCCTCGTATATCCATGGCGATACAGCGAAAGCCATGCTCTGGTAAAACATTGAGTTGATATTGGTACATTTGATGATTTAAAGGCCATCCGTGAACGAAGAAAACAGTCTTACTACCTGGCCCAGGATTAATGTCTTGCACAAAAATATGCACATCTTTCTCGACAGTAACAAACATAAATTTCCCCCTATTTTATGAATATGCTCTATCCCAAAAGCGTTGTTTTGTCATAGCTTTAATAAATTCATTTGCTAGCCTTGTAGGGTCTTGTTCTATTAAAATACCAGGCTTTCCTTCGATATTTAAAGATTGAATAATAGAAGAGCCGTTTTGGAAGGAGCCAATCGGCTTAAAGTGATTATATGATTCTACGACAAATGAACTTACTTTGTTAAGAAAATGATCATCCATCATAAAGGAGTGGTGAGCTTGTTAAGAAAATATCATTTACTTCCCACTGTCCATTTGGCGTTCCCTGCACTATGCCTAAGCGTTCGGAAACGATCACTGGCAGTTAAAGAGTTTTCATTGTTTGAAATTTTAACACCTGTATTTGTTGTCAGTTCCTTTCCTTCGTTTTCACGCGTAAAAGATTGGAGTTGTTCGGTCTTTTTATTTTTTTTGCCATCCATAAAAAACACCTCCCATAATATACGTATTAATGATCATAGATTTTATGCTCTGTATATAGTCTAAATATATTGCGTTTTTGGTACGATTTTCCTCAAATGTTCGATTTATCTTTGTTTGTCTATGAAAATCATTTATTATAATAAATGGTATTCTTCGAGATATTATTTTGAAGGGGTGTTGAAGTGAAAGAAAGTTTTCTATCATATAAAGAAGAAGAAAGAAATGCAAAAATCCTTTTATGGGTGTTATATGTCATTGTTATTGTATATCAAATTTTCTATGCAATCGTATTAGAAGATAAATCAATAATGGATAAGGGATATAATATAATATGGCAAGTTATTTGCGGAGTAGCAATACTGTGCGTGAATATATATTTAATGAAAAAAGAGAAGGCAAACCTTGTTAAATATGCATGGATATTTGCATACATAGGGATAGAACTCGCTAATATATTTTCGTATGTTTTTTATAATAAGGCGGCGTTTGATGCGACAAATATAATAGAAATTATTCTCATTTTCTTTGTACCTATATTTTTAAATAAAAAATTCTATGTGTTTTTACTTTCCTCTATTGTAGGAAAATATTTAATTTATTTATTTGTATTAGAGGAAGTAAAAGCATTTATGTTCCTTATTATGTATACACTTATGTTAATAGCTGCATATATCATTTTAAACCGATTTTTACAATATCTTTCAGCTGTAAAGGAAAGTATTGCGATTGCTAGTGAATCACAGAAATTAGCAGTAATCGGAAAAATGGCAGCGACGGTTGGACATGAAATTAAAAATCCACTTGCTTCATTAAAAGGATTTACGCAATTACAACGAGAGAAGCATGAAGAGGATCCTATTTATAAACGTATGATTTTTGAAATAGAAAATATGAATAATATGATAAGTGAGTTAATGGAAGTTGCTACATGCAAACCTTCTATTTATAAGAAACATGATGTAGGAAAAATTGTATTACAAGTAATAACAAGTCTTCGTGAAAAAATAGATGAATTAAACATTCAGTTTATTTCTAATGTGGAAGAAAAAACAATAGAAGTTGAATGTGATGAACGAAAAATAAGAGGAGTCTTTTTATATACGATAAAAAATGCTTTAGAGGCAATGGGACAAGGTGGCATATTACATTTACAATTAGAAAATAAAGGGAAAGAATATGTAATGATCAGTGTGATCGATAATGGTCATGGTATTAAGCAAGAAAACTTACCCCGTGTTACAGAGGCCTTTTATACAACGAAGCAAGATAAAATTGGTCTGGGACTGACGGTAGCGAATCGAATTGTCGCCGAGCACCTTGGTGAGTTGCATATTTCAAGTGAAAAAGATACTGGAACGAGAATAGACATCATTCTCCCAAGGAAGTGTGGAAATACTGAAATCCAAGTGGAAGAAAAGCTAGGAGTTACCATATGAATAAAGGCTATATATTTAAAAATGAAGAAATAAAGGCGCTGAAAGCATTTTTAAGTTTATTTTTTATTATATTTTTCGTATATGATCTTGCCTATGAATTTATCGTACCGTTAATCGGTGGAGAGCAAGAAGGTGTAGGAGAGTTTGAAGATGGTTTAGGTTTATGGCTTTACTTTTTGATGGTGGTATTGTTTTGCATTGGAATATACTTTATGAAATGGAAGAATGCTTTTGCGGTAAAGTATATTATTCTAATTGGCTATAATGTATTAGATTGTATCCATAACATTATGATTTATTATGGTAGCGATGCAGAATTTGACGGTGGAAATATAGTAGAAGGATTTTTTATTTTGTTTGCACCAATCTTTGTGAATAAAAGATATTTCTGGTTAGTTCCAGCGATACTTATCGGAAAGTATGCTCTTACAGGAATCATTATTCAATCTTCTCTCGTTTTAATCCCAATGGCATTATATAGCGTATTTACTATCATATGTTGGATTATATTTTTAAGGGTTCAGTCTTATGTTCGTACGCTTGAGATGATGGACAAAGAAATAAAACAGACAGAAAAACTAGCAGCTGTTGGAAAGATGGCAACGGTTATTGGTTATAAGATTAGAAGACCTTTAGCAAACTTAAAAAAACTTGTGAATAAACAAGCAGACAAGCATCCAGAGGATAAAATTTATAGTGATATTATGAAACAAGAAGTAGATCGGATTCATATAATTGCTACAGAACTTAGTGGATTTGAGAAATCTAAATCACTAGAATCAGAAACTCATAACATACAAGAAATTATTTCTTATGTTATTCGAGTTATGGAAAAGCCAGCTTTAAAACAAGGAGTCTACATACAAGGTATTTACAGTAAAGACTTACCATCAATTATATGTGATGAAAAACGATTAAAACAGGTCTTTTTTAATTTAATCAAAAATGCAATTGAAGCAATGTCAGTTGGCGGAACAATTACGATTAAAGTTACTGTAAAAGATGGAATCATCGTTCAAGTGAAAGATGAGGGATGCGGCATTCCGAAAGATAAAATTCCAAAGTTAAATGAAGCCTTTTATACAACGAAAGAAACAGGAACTGGTCTAGGTTTAGTAGTTACAGAAAAAATTATTAAAGACCACAACGGTAAAATGAGTTTTGAAAGTGAAGTTGGGGTTGGAACGACGGTTGAAGTTATGTTACCACTGCATTAACTACAAAAAACATCACTTATTTGGAAGTGATGTTTTTGTGTTCTTCTTAGGTAGACGTTCTAAAAAAGAGGACGATAACGAAAAATAATATATTGATAGTGTAAAAAGAAAATAATGGATGTTTTACTATGAAAAATATATAATGGCTTTGTCTGTTATTTGTTGTAGTTCATTTATATTTCTATTTGTTGACCCGAATTTCGGGTCTTTTTTTATGAAATGAATTGCTATATATCAGTAATTAGAAAAATAGAATATACAGCACTTGCAGCATGAATATAAAGAGCGGTTGTATCCTCCCCAAAAAATAGGTTTCCAGCTGTAATACTGGTAGCACCAGTAAAGTCGGTGCTATCAGTAGGTTCGTTTTTCGGCACAACGAAAGCATTTACGTAGGTACATGTGCTTTCTCATTTATCTATTTTTCTGTGGTCGATTTATTGTGTATATAAATTTAAAAAATGATAGTGTTAGAGCCACCATTTCTCCTGCGGAAGCAAAATAACATCCACATCAAAATTCTCTTTAAACCAATCATACATCAATGTCTCTTTCACTAAATATTCAGAGGCAGAGTGTGACACACCAATTAGAGACATATTCGTTTCTTTTACATAATCCATAATGAGCGAGTATTTATGTCTGCCGTAATTATTGTCGATATGGCAATGGATTTCTCCTGTAATATATGCTTCAGCACCTTTTTCTTCTGCTTCCTTCATTAAAGATACAACATCGCCACATCCAGCGATAATTGCGATTTTTTTGATGGAATCATGTCGTTTACCTTCGAAGTCTGTGTAAGGAATTTGGAAGAGTTGTTTTAGATGTTTTTGGAGTGCTTCTGTTGATGTTTCATCTATTTCACAAATAAGGCCAACTGGTTCTTGTTCTGGACCTCCATATGCAAAGTCGTCCACTACAGTAGCGTTTAATGCTTTTGCAATTGAAATACTCGTTCCATGTGTTTGATGAAAATCCATTGGTACGTGACATGTATATATAGAAAGTTGTTTTTCTTTTATTCCTTGCAAATATTTTTCAGGAATTGGTAAGAAACCGCGGCCTGATCTTCCAAGCGGATCACCGCACTCCATTACAAGGGGATGGTGCATAAAGAGTAAATCACCGGGTGTGGATTGTGAAATGAATGTTTCAAGAACGTCATCTGTAGGGAATACAGCTAAAAATACTTTGTTTACATTTTCAGATCCCTGCATCATAAGGCCGTTAAATAAATCTACAAAATTTGCTTCGAAAAATTGTTGCCAAGGAAATTTGATAGGATCATATACGGCTGGGATAAATCGACTAAAGGCACTATCTTTTCCGTATTTTTTAATTTGGAATAAGTGATCGAGTGATTGCTCTATTTTTTTTAAGGCTGGCATGTTTGATAATCCTCCTTAAGATGATTCTTGCTTTATGAGTTGTTTGTATTCTTCGTAGCAAAATAAGAAGCGGATAGGAAACAAATAAAACCTAGAATCCAGCTAATAGAAGGAGAATAGGGAAGTACATGCTGTAATAGCATTCCGCTAGAAATGAAGAAACTACTAAATACACCTAATAACATGGGATATCGTTGTAGTTTGAACACAGATAGTAAACATCCTTTCTCCTGCATGAACTACTCATAAAAGCTCGATTGCTGAAACTTTATCACATACATTGTATATTAGTCTTAATTTTCTGTATATAACTTTTAAGAAAAATGGTGATACAATATATGAATGATAAGAGAAGAGAGGATGAAGATTAACATATGTACGTTACTGTAACAGAAGCAGCATATAAAAAGATTATGGATACGATTCCAAGTGAAGCGAAATATATAAAGTTATTTTATGATAATGAAGGTTGCGGTTGTGTTATGAGCGGAATCATCGATTTAGTAGCTGTAGCAGAGAAAGATGAGCGCGATGTGGATATTGAATCAAGCACAATGAACTTTATCGCTGATCGTACAAAGCTTGTATTTATGGACGATAAGTTAACGGTTGATTGGCATGAAGGTGGAGGAACTTTTCAGTTGAAGAGCCCAAGCCAGTTTTATAATCCAAATATGAAATTACACGTTCGAGTATAGTAAAGGTGAGTCCAAAATGTATTTTGGACTCACTTTTTTTATTTTATAAGTCGCTATTATTGTCGATAAGTCGATATATTGAAAAAATCGCTGATATAAATGGAGTTGCGCTGATATATTTGGGAAATCGCCGATATAAATGGAGTTGCGCCGATATATTCAGAAAATCGCCGATATAATTTCATTTACCAAAACGTTTTATATAATAAAAAGATTTTTTCACATAATGAAATGTACATGTGATTGAATTTTCTGTATAATCTTCTTTGCGGAGGGGATACGCATGAGAAGATGGGGAATTGAGTTATTAATTTTAAGTGTTGTTATTATTTGGGGGATTAACTATACAATTGCGAAGTATGGACTTTTAGAATTTACAGCAATTGAGTTTACTGCACTTCGTATGATGGCGGCGGCACCGCTTCTGTTACTCCTTACCTTTTGTATTGAAAAGTCGGTTTATATGGAGCGAACGGATATACCTAGATTAATTATCGTTAGCGTTGTAGGTATTGTACTGTATCAAACGTTATTTATGGAAACTGTCAAATATACATCCGCTACAAATGCCTCTTTACTCATTTCTATTTCACCTATTTTTACAACTGCATTTGCGATTTTCTTGAAACAAGAAAAGTTTTCTTCTCGAAAGTTAATTGGTTCTATGACTGCCTTTGTTGGTGCAGCCTTAGTTTTAGTAGCAGGACATTCACTTACTAGTTCTTTTTATGGCAATGGAATTGGACTTATTACATCAATATGCTGGGGGCTTTATCCTGTTTTAGCAGGACCATTAATTAAAAAATATTCAGCATTACGTGTTACTGCATGGTCTGCATTAGTGGGTGCGATTCCGCTATTATTGTTAAGTGGTCCACATGTATTTGTCATGCCATTTCACATTACTCACGGAATGACACTATTTGCTTTACTATATTCTATTTTCTTTGTAACAGTATTCGGTTTAGTAATGTGGTATGTTGGTGTTCAAAAAATTGGGGCGTCACATACGATGGTATATATGTATATAACGCCGCTTGTAGCTGTTTTATTTGCAGCTGTCTGGGCAAATGAATATGTATCGTTTCAACAGATCATCGGTGGAATTATCATTTTTGTCGGTCTATGGTTTGTGAAATCGGAGAAAGTAAAAGTTCATTCTATTGCAGGGGAACCTATATCAAAATAGGAAAACAGATCACCTATGATCTGCTTTCCTATTTTTTTATTTTTGGTAAGAAGATGAGAAACAAGATAGCAGTAATAAGTGGAATTAAGTTTAAAAATGGAATACGGAAGAGTGTAATAAGAATAATACCTGGAAGAAGAACACCGAGGACAGCGTAAAAAATGCTATGATTTTTCGTGTACCAATACAATGAAAGTCCAATAAGTGCAGGGATAATGAGGTGAATGAGAGCCATTAAAAAATAAATCATTAGACGCCCCCTTTATTTGTGTGCTTATTACATCATATCCGTATGTTCATAGATTGATATCATTTTTTTCATAAATGGACGAAAAAAGTTTGAAAAACCGTCACAAAATATGAGAATATGATGTTTGAAATCTTGTATAATATTATTTTCTAAAAACATTTAAACAACATAAACATACTGTTTATGTTGTTTTTAATTTGAATGAAATGAATGTAAGGAATATGAATTTGAAAGAAATTTTTTGTTGGATAGATAAGAACGAATGAAGAGAGGTACAGCATGATTAGTATGTCACTAAGATCATTTAAAATCCAATCGTATTATATACTAGGTATTTTGTTACTAGGTTGGATGTTAACACCGTTTTCAGCACACTTTTTAGGCGCTGGAATTGGGCTTATTGTAAGTATGTATTGCGTTTGGCTTTTAGGCAGAAGAATTGAGAAGCTTGGAGATAGTATTGTAAAGAAGACGAAAGCACCGACACTCGGTATGTTTAACCGTTTTGCAGCTGCCATTTTGGGTGCTATTATTATGTACGAAATTGAGCACCACATGGTTATGTGGGCATTTGCAGTAGGGATTATGGGTGGGTATTTCTTAATCGTTGTGAATTTAGGTTACTATAGCATGAAAGATGAGAAAGAACTAACAAAGAGCTAAAAAGATAAAAGACTTCTTTTTAGATGGAATAGATGATCCAGTCACGAATAGAAGCGGTCAGGGCCTTTTTTAGCCCCATACGATGTGAAACCCGAGAGATGTAGTGAGTAGGGATATAATGTATATATTCGAAGCTGTAATTTTATAATCTAGGTCACAGATGAAGAGATTAGCGTTTCACTTTATATAAGATATAGAAAGAAGCTTACGTTTTCACGTAAGCTTCTTTTTTATGTAAGTGTGTGTAACCGTTAAGCCGCATTGGGTTTTGTCGGTGAGTACGCGAAACTTTACGGTTACACGACACTTATTCATATGAGTAAAGGGTTATTTCAACAGAAGTTTTAATTTAAGCGATTGGACCGCCTAAGTTAATAATGTCTTCAGATACGCTGTCGAATTTTTTGAAGTTAGCTTTGAATTCATTTGCAAGTTCGATTGCTTTTGCTTTGTAAGCAGCTTTATCAGCCCAAGTTTGTTCAGGCATTAACACTTCGTCAGGTACACCTGGTACGTGAAGTGGAACTTCAAGACCGAAGATATCATGTTTAGCTGTTTCAGTTTTCGCAAGTTCACCGTTTAATGCAGCTTGAATCATTGCACGAGTGTAACCTAAGTTCATACGTTTACCAACGCCGTATTCGCCACCAGTCCAGCCAGTGTTTACTAAGAATACTTTCGCATCATGTTTCTCGATTTTTTCACCAAGCATTTCAGCGTAGCGAGATGCATCAAGTGGTAAGAATGGTGAACCGAAGCAAGTTGAGAATGTAGCTTGCGGAGAAGTAACGCCGCGCTCTGTTCCTGCTAGTTTACTAGTGTAACCACTTAAGAAATGATACATAGCTTGCTCTTTTGATAACTTACTGATTGGAGGCAATACGCCAGATGCATCAGCAGTTAAGAAAATAATTGTATTTGGGTGTCCAGCAACACTTGGCAGTACGATATTGTCGATCGCATGCATAGGGTATGCAGCACGAGTATTTTCTGTTAAAGTAGTATCGTTGTAGTCCGCGATACGCGTTTGGTCATTAATGATAACGTTTTCTAAAACAGATCCAAATGTGATTGCATCGAAAATTTGTGGTTCTTTCTCGTGAGAAAGGTTTACACATTTCGCGTAGCAACCGCCTTCAATATTGAATACACCGTTATCAGACCAACCGTGCTCATCATCACCGATTAATTTACGGTTTGGATCAGCAGATAATGTTGTTTTACCTGTTCCAGATAAACCGAAGAATAGTGCTACGTCGCCTTCTTCACCTACGTTTGCAGAGCAATGCATAGAAAGAATATCTTGTTCAGGTAGTAAGAAGTTCATAATAGAGAAGATTGATTTTTTCATTTCTCCAGCGTATTCTGTACCACCAATTAGTACAATACGTTTTTCGAATGAAACCATAATGAATGCTTCAGAGTTTGTACCGTCAACAGCTGGATCAGCTTTGAAGTTCGGTGCAGAAACAATTGTGAACCCTGACTCATGAGTTGTTAATTCTTCTTCAGTTGGACGAATGAATAATTGATGTACAAATAAATTGTGCCATGCATATTCATTAATAACTTGAATTGGTAGGCGGTAATTGCGGTCAGCGCCTGCAAATCCTTTGAAGACGAATAACTCTTCTTTTTCTTTTAAGTATTCTAAAACTTTAGTATATAATTTATTAAAATGTTCTTCAGAAATCGGTTGGTTCACAGCTCCCCAAGCAATTTTGTCAGCAACCGATGCTTCTTTCACAATAAATTTATCTTTAGGAGAACGTCCTGTATATTTTCCAGTTGAAGCAGAAACGGCACCAGTAGAAGTTAATTTCCCTTCATTTCGCATTAATACTTTTTCCACTAATTGCGGAACACTTAGTTGAATCTGTGCATTGCTTCCGTTCAATAATTCGTGTAAACCAATTTGGACATTCACAGTACTCATATTTATATACCATCCTTTTCATTTAATGAAATATTTCTCGTAATCCCCAACAAGAGTATAACACAATTATATAAATAATGTATACTATTTATTTCTTTTTGTTTGTGTGAATGCATTATTTCCCTATTAATATTTCATTTCAGGCGTATTGAGAAAAACTTTCAGGAAAATGTGAATATTAATTGACAAATGAATATCATTTCTTTAGTATAGGTTGGGACGGATACTCTCTTATCCCGAGCTGGCGGAGGGACAGGCCCGATGAAGCCCAGCAACCTCACTTGTATTGATAAATGCAGGTGAATAGGTGCTAAAACCTGTGCGAGGCTACAGGTCTCGAACGATAAGAGCGAAGGGCAAAAAGCAGTATGCAAGTAGCAAATTAAACCTTTCCTCTATGTAAAGTAGGAAAGGTTTTTCTGTATGCTTGTGTGGGAGAATAAATGTATGTCGCAGTTTGTGGCAAATTAAGGATGAGTTCCGTACAATATATACAATTACTGTAGGGAGGTTTACCACATGACAAAAAAACGTCATCTGTTCACATCTGAGTCTGTAACTGAAGGACATCCAGATAAAATTTGTGACCAAATTTCTGATTCAATTTTAGATGCGATCTTATCAAAAGACGCAAATGCACGTGTAGCTTGTGAAACAACTGTAACAACTGGTTTAGTATTGGTAGCGGGGGAAATTACGACTTCTACTTACGTAGATATTCCAAAAATCGTTCGTGAAACAATTCAAGGCATTGGTTACACACGCGCAAAATACGGATTCGATGCAGAAACTTGTGCAGTTTTAACATCTATCGATGAGCAATCTGCTGACATCGCTATGGGTGTTGACCAAGCGCTAGAAGCACGCGAAGGTCAAATGACTGACGCTGAGATTGAGGCAATTGGTGCAGGAGACCAAGGTTTAATGTTTGGTTTCGCATGTAATGAAACACTAGAGTTAATGCCACTTCCAATCTCGCTTGCTCACAAATTAGCTCGCCGTTTAACTGAAGTACGTAAAGATGATACATTATCATACCTACGTCCGGATGGAAAAACGCAAGTTACAGTTGAGTATGATGAAAATGGTAAACCAGTACGTGTTGATACTATCGTAATTTCTACACAACATCACCCAGATGTTACATGGGAAGAAATCGATCGCGACTTAAAAGAGCACGTAATTAAAGCTGTAGTACCAGCAGAATTAATGGATGGAGAAACGAAATTCTTCATTAACCCAACTGGCCGCTTCGTAATTGGTGGACCACAAGGTGATGCTGGTTTAACAGGACGTAAAATCATCGTTGATACTTACGGTGGATACGCTCGCCACGGTGGCGGTGCATTCTCTGGTAAAGATGCAACGAAAGTTGACCGTTCTGCAGCATATGCAGCTCGTTATGTTGCGAAAAACATCGTAGCAGCTGGTCTTGCTGAAAAAGCAGAAGTACAACTTGCATACGCAATCGGTGTAGCACAACCAGTATCAATTTCAGTTGATACATTCGGCACTGGTAAAGTATCTGAAGACGTATTAGTAGAACTAGTTCGTAACAACTTCGATCTTCGCCCAGCTGGTATTATTAAAATGCTAGATTTACGTCGCCCAATTTACAAACAAACAGCAGCTTACGGCCACTTCGGACGTACTGATGTAGATCTATCATGGGAACGTACAGACAAAGCAGCAGCTTTAAAAGAGCAAGCTGGTCTATAATATATGAAAAAAAGCTTTGCGCGGTGAGCGCAAAGCTTTTTTTATTTATAATTACGTTGGAATAAAGCGAAGAGTTCAATGTCATGCCAATTGCCATTGCGGAATATAGCTTCTTTACAAGTTCCTTCATGTTGAAAACCGAGTGATTTATATAATTTAATTGCTCTATCGTTAAAAGAAAATACTCGTAAAGAAAGGCGATGTAAATTTAATTCTAAAAATGCATAATCCAATAATAAGGTGAAAGCTTCCTTCCCATAACCTTGCCCCCAGTAATCCTTGTTACCAATATCAATAATACATTCAGCGTTTCGGTTATACGAATCAATATGAATTAAAGAAGTAATACCAATTGAAAGATGCGTAGATTTTTCTTCAATGATATAGCTCTTAGAGTCCGCAGAATGAATAAATTGCTGGCAAAGTTTTTCTGTGTCTTGAAGGGAATATTTATCAAGAGTGAGAGTAGTTGAACTCATAACGTCTATATCATTATGCCATTTATAATATGTTAGAATATCATCTTCGGAAAACTTTCGTAACTGGATACGGTTTGATTTAAACAATGTAAGTCCTCCTTTTGTATTTCCTTTTCACATGATTTACAAAGGATTGGTTTCTTCTGGAACATATGTAATCAACCTTTCATTTGACGTGCTTTACCTGCGCAAAATGCACTGCTTAGTAAAAATAGTGTCGCGAATATAATGCTTACTAATGTAGCGTATGGAATTGCGCCTTTTAAGGAAAAGCCGACAGTGATTGAAGCGATGAATAAGAGGATAAATGTTGTTGTTAATTTTTTATAAAGTTCCATACTATGTAGACCTCCAATTTATTTTTTAGTACAAGTTTTAAAATTGAATTCTATTATGTAGAAAATATAAAGAGTAGCTAAAGATGTGTAGTCTAGGAGTATAAGAAAGTGCACTTTCCTTTTTGTGGGTTAGTATACTTATATTGTATCATGGCGCATGATTGGCTTCATACATAATTGTGTAAAGGTATGTATGATAAAATGAAGAAAAGTCTTTAAGAAAGGAAAGATAAAAAATGAGTGTAACTGAACATAAAAAACAAGCTCCAAAAGAAGTGCGTTGCAAGATCGTGACGATTTCCGATACACGTACGGAAGAAACAGATAAGAGCGGACAACTATTACATGAATTGTTAAAAGAAGCGGGACATAAAGTAACTTCTTATGAAATTGTAAAAGATGATAAAGAAAGTATCCAGCAAGCAGTGTTAGCTGGTTATCATAAGGAAGATGTAGATGTTATATTAACAAATGGCGGTACTGGTATTACGAAACGCGATGTCACAATTGAAGCAGTATCAGCGTTATTAGATAAAGAAATTGTTGGATTTGGTGAGCTGTTCCGTATGATTAGTTATTTAGAAGATATCGGAAGCAGCGCAATGTTAAGTAGAGCGATTGGTGGTACAATTGGGCGCAAAGTAGTCTTCTCGATGCCAGGGTCTAGCGGAGCGGTTCGCCTTGCGATGAATAAATTAATTTTACCGGAATTAGGTCATATTACATTTGAGCTGCATCGCCAATGAGTAAGTATGCTGGAATTGTATTAGCAGGTGGTATGTCGAGTAGATTCGGTGAGCCGAAAGCGTTAGCAATTTGGAAGGGAACTACTTTTGTTGAGCATATTGTGAAAGTGATGGGAAATACTTTGCAAGACATTGTAGTAATTAGCCATACTGATATAAAAGAGCGAGTAGAGCAATTCGTACAAGTACCTGTTATAGAAGACATTCCGCACTATAAAGGAAATGGACCGCTTGCCGGCATTGTATCAGGTATGGAATACATAGAAGCAGATTGGTATGCTATTATGCCTTGCGATGCGCCAAATGTTTCGCATGAATGGTTTACCATTTTACTGGAGCAAACGAACAATGAATATGATGCGGTTGTACCTATTATTAATGGAAGAAAACAACCGCTACTTGCGGCGTATCATAACCGCGTGAAAGAAAAGATTTATGCTTTACTTCAGGAAGAAAAAAGAAGTATGGGGCAGCTTTTATCACAATGTAATGTGAAGTATGTTTCTGGAGAAGATGTACAAGCGAATGCGGATTGGTTTATAAATGTAAATACGAAAGAAGAATATGGGCAGGCTCAAAAAGACCTTTCAAATGAATGAAAGGTTTTTTTGATATACAGAATTGGGGAACAATTGCTGTATAAAGGTATGTGAGTAAGTTGATTTTAAGGGGAATTCTTAAAATCATTATACAGTTAAAATACTGTATAACCATATATTAATTTTTATGGGTTTTTATTACAAGTCTGTTTAGTTATGTTTATTTTTGATATAATTAATATAGAAATAAAACAATGCTTAACCTTATGTATCATTTATTAAACTAAAATTTATGACCATGTAATAAACTCCCTTCGTTTTTTTGAAGGGAGTTTTTCTATTTAAGCAAGCAACTCTGATGCGTTATGCTGAAGGACTTCTTCATATTGGTTAAGCAAGCCACGAAAGATCTCATCCCAGCTCTTTGATTTCGCAAAAGATGAAGCTGCTATTCCCATCTGCTCAAGTTTTTCTTCATTTTGTAATAAAAAATAAATGGATGATAGAAATGCATCTTCATTTTTAGGCGGACAAAGAACTCCCGTTTTTCCATCTGTAATAATATTTTTAACCCCGCCACTATTTGCACCAATAACAGGTGTACCGCATGCGAGTGATTCAAGTACGACATTTCCGAATGTTTCAGTAGCTGATGGAAATACCATTATGTTAGAACAAGCATATGCTTCAGCTAAATCTGCACTTTGTAAATAGCCAGTAAAAGTGATATTTGTTTTCGGAACAGCTTCACGTAAACTTGTTGCTAGAGGACCGTCTCCTGCTATAAGCCAATGAATGTCGCTTCGAGTATGTGCTGATTTAACGATAAGATTTTGCAACGTATCAATATCTTTCTCAGGAGCAATCCGTCCAACATAGGAAAGGACGTACTTCGCTGTAATATTATATTTTTTTCGGAATAGGTCTGTATTGTAAGATGGATGAAAGAGATTGCAATCTACACCACGTCCCCAAATAGAGAGGGCCTGAAAGCCTTTATGTTTTAATTGATGTAATGTTTCAGGAGAGGGTACAAAATTTTTTTGCATATGACTATGAAACCATTTTAAATAGTTCCACAGCATATTGGAGAGGAATTCGATTTTGTAATAACGTAAATAGGCATCGAAATCAGTATGATAAGAACCGACAACTGGGATGTTTAACTTTTTTGCATAATACAATCCACAAAGTCCCATGTTGAAAGGTGTGGCAATGTGAATAATGTCAGGTTTAAAGGAAAGTAGTTCCCGTTTAATGCGCGGAGTAGGAAAAGAAAAACGACATTCTGGATATAATATTGTTAACGGGATACTTCTCATCTTATTCACATTCGCTACAAAATTATCTTCAGCTGTATGCTGAGGGGCAAAAACAGAATAGGCGATCTGTTCTTTCTGAAAATATCGTGTTAATCGCTCTAACGTTTTCGCAACCCCGTTAACTTGTGGCGTAAAAGTATCGGTAAAAATGGCGACTCTCATCATATCACTCCTTTATGTGAAAAGTGGGATGAATTGATAAAAAGAGATGATGCCAGAGCAAGTGCCAAGGCACATACCGACGAATACATCTGACGGATAGTGAAGTCCTAAATAAATACGTGAAATACCAACGCATAATGCTAACG
Organism: Bacillus sp. HMA207; assembly: GCF_003402455.1. Classification (NCBI taxonomy): domain Bacteria; kingdom Bacillati; phylum Bacillota; class Bacilli; order Caryophanales; family Bacillaceae; genus Bacillus; species Bacillus sp. HMA207. The sequence continues at coordinate 112,508 of NZ_BEZT01000001.1, forward strand.
GTAATAGGAAAGCAAGTAAGCTTGGATTATAGCAAATAAATGGAATGAAGACAGAGAAAACGGCTGTTGTATGACCAGACGGGAAAGAGTGGTCTTTTAATGGATGGACTGGATATTTTGCATCCTGAATTGTTAAATAAGGACGTTTTCGTGGATACCATCTTTTTAATATTTGTACAGGAATATGGCTAATTGCTAAAGAAATAGCAGTTGCAATTGCAGCTTGATGCAAAGTTCCCTTTGCGAAAATCAAAAAGAAAAGTGTGAGTGCGATGGAGAAAGTCGCGCCACCGATATGAGTAATATTGCTGAAAAAGATATTTAATGTTTTTTGATCAAAGTAGCGATTAATTCCTTTGAAAATGTAACATTCTATTTTATATAATCCACTGACCTTCATGAAAATTCTCCTCCCTCGTTTACATATATATGGAGATATTAGCTTTTATTTTAATAAGATTTTGTTGAGGGAGTAATAATGTTTTGTAAAGAAAAAGTTAGATTTTATATAAAAAAAGCTGCCAATCGTATGGCAGCGGAAATTTACTTCTGTAATGATTTATAATATTGACCTTTTTCAACGTATTGCGTGCGAATACGCTCCATATCTTTACGGTCTTCTGCTGTTAATTCACGAATGACTTTCGCGGGACGACCGAAAGCTAACGTGTTTGGTGGAATTTTCTTTCCTTGTGAAACGAGGCTTCCAGCGCCGATAAAAGCTCCTTCGCCAATTTCAGCACCATCTAATATAATGGATCCCATTCCAATTAAAGCATCTTTTTTAATATGACAACTATGTAAAATAACTTGATGCCCAACTGTAACATCATCTTCTAAGATAAGAGGATACTGAGGGCTTTGGTGGAGTGTACATTGGTCTTGTACATTTACTCGGTCTCCAATGATCGTTGGTGACACATCACCACGGATGACCGTATTAAACCAAATACTTGATTCCTCGCCAACGTAAACATCGCCTGTAATCGTAACATAGTCAGCGATAAAAGCACTACTCGCAATTTTCGGTTTTTTTTCTTTGTAAGGATATATCATGTAAAGTCTTCCTTTCCTAGAGACTAGTTTTAGTGTATCAAATTATGAGAAAGAGTGAAATGGAGGAGAGCCGTATGTGGAATTATGAAGCGGAGGAAGCAAAGGCTGTCATTGTTATTGTGCACGGCGCAATGGAATATCACGGACGTTACGAAGCCGTTGCGGAAATGTGGAATCATATCGGCTACCACGTCGTGATGGGGGATCTTCCGTCACATGGAACGACTTCAAGAAATAGAGGACATATTGATTCATTTGATGAATACATAGAGGAAGTTAAACTATGGGTGAAAGAAGCAAGAAAGTATAGGTTACCTATTTTTCTATTCGGTCATAGTATGGGTGGTCTTATTGTCATTCGTATGATGCAAGAAACGAAGAGAGAAGATGTAGAGGGTATTATTTTGAGTTCGCCTTGTTTAGGGGTAGTGACTGGACCCTCTGCTCCGCTTCAACTTGCTTCAAAAATATTAAATGTTGTGGCTCCAAAATTGCAATTTGCAACGAATCTTACGGTGGAAATGTCAACACGTAACCACGAAGTGAGAGATGCAATGGAGAATGATTCTTTGTTCTTGCGCAAAGTATCAGTACGTTGGTATAGTGAATTGATTAAGTCTATCGAAATTGCTCATAAAAAAATAGATGATTTTCCGGATGTTCCGCTCTTGCTAATGCAAGCTTGTGAGGATAAACTTGTAGATAAAACACGTGTCCGCACTTGGTTTGATAATGTTAAAATAAGTGATAAGGCTTTTAAAGAATGGCCGAATTGTTATCACGAGTTATTAAATGAGTATGAGCGTGATGAAATTTTGAGTTATATTCAGTCATTTACTGAAATGCATGTCAATAATATAGTAAAAACAAACAAATAAATCATTATTTGTACATTTAATAGAGGAGATGAAGGAAGAAGTGAACGTACCGAGTAATCCCATAACGCTCATGGCGAAAGTATACCGTGATGTGTTTCCGGTTGTACACCATGAGCTAGCGATGTGGAAAGAGCGTGCCTACCATATTCCGAATGATGAGCTTCATAGTCAGGCAATCGCAAGTATTGAGCATAAAACGTTTCATTGTGAGGGCGGTGGCATTTTAGCTCTGCTAGCAAATGAGCACCGAGAAGAATGTATTCGTTTTATCGTAGCGTATCAAACGATCAGCGACTATTTAGATAATTTATGTGATCGCAGTACATCACTTGATCCAAATGATTTTGCCGCACTGCATGAATCGATGTTAATGGCATTATCACCTGAAGTAGAAGGTGGCGGTAATTATTATCGTTATCGTGATGATCAAGATGATGGTGGTTATTTAGATGAACTTGTTGAAACATGCCAAGATGTTTTAAAGAAAACGAAGCACTATGACAAAATTGCTCCTGTTCTTCATGAACTTGCTTGTTATTATTGTGATTTGCAAATTCATAAACACGTGAAATTAGAAGAAAGAGAGCCGCGCCTGAAAAATTGGTTTGAAGCACATAAAGAAAACTTACCTGAGATGAGTTGGTTTGAATTTTCAGCATGTGCCGGTTCTACACTTGGAATTTTCTGTCTTGTCGCATATGCATTTCATGATGAGTTACATGATGAAGATATTGCGAAAATTAGACAAGGGTACTTCCCTTACGTACAAGGACTTCATATCTTACTTGATTATTTCATTGATCAAGAAGAAGACCGTATAGGCGGAGATTTGAATTTCTGTAGTTATTACGAAAACGAGCAAGCGATATTAGATCGGATGAAACACTTTGTAGAAGAAGCGGAGAAGAGCATTGGTGATTTGCCTCATGCGAAGTTTCATCGTCTCATAAGCCGAGGGTTACTTGGTATTTATTTATCAGATCAAAAAGTATCAGCACAAAAGAATATGCACAAAATGGCACGGCGCATTGTAAAGTACGGAGGCCTCACTTCACGCTTCTTCTATTGGAACGGGAAGATGTACCGAAAAAAAACAGCGCAGTGATGAAGAAAACCACTCATGTAGAGTGGTTTTCTTTTCATTATGATCGTATTTTTGAAAATACATATATAAGAAGTTCAATCGCAAAAATCACTAAAACAGATAGCCCGAATAAAGGCATGACAGCGCCTAGTATAACCATCATGATAAAGAAAACGATTATGCTTTTCTTATCTCTTTGCTTTGGTGGTGCTGCTAATTTTCCTTTCGGCTTCCTTGCTAACCACATTTTTATTCCGTAATAAATGAGAAGTAGTAGAGATAATGTCGTTAGTAAGCATAATATTTTATTTGGCCATCCGAATAAATGTCCTTCATGAAGTGGGATACCGTAAGTGAACCATTGTGCAAGTAATCCATAATCACGATAGTCCGTTTTGGAAATGAGTTCCCCGCTATATTGGTCAAAGTAAGCTGTTATCTCTTCATTTGGTGCAACATGCATACCTGTAATACCAGAACCGCTCGATTTTGAAACAGTGAATACACCTTTTGGATCAGCTGGTAGTGAAATAACATATGGCTTCTTTATTTCAATTCCTTTTTGTAATTCATGGACAGAAATTACTTTCGGTTCATTTGAATTCGATTCAGGAGGAGCTTCTTTTCTTGTTGCCCACGGCAATTCTTTTACCTTTGATTCAGGCGGTGCCATGTACAATTTTGGATATCCGAGTGATTCATTTGACGATGCAATTTTATAAATTTGATTCCCCATAAATCCTGACCATGGCAATCCAGATGCGACTAGCAGAAAGAGAGGAATTGTAAATATAATACCGATAATAGAATGACGTCTTTTTGCTTTTTCTCGCTTATTGGATGATGGTGTGTTTTTGAATTGGCGTATACTCATGTACAATCCGGTTATGATTAAAAAGATTGTCCAGCATGCCGCGAGTTCTACAGTATAGTTTACGACAGTGCCACCAACTAAAAGAGAACTATGTAATTCCCTCATTATATTGGCAAACGTTTCACTTGCATTTTGATCTCCAACAATTTGATTATTACTATCTAAATACACATATTTTTGTTGTCCAGTATACTCATTTGCAATCGTAAGTCTCGTATTATAATCCCCATTAAACTCACTAATTTTCGCCACGCTATAATGTGGATATTTTTTCTCTGTTAAGGAAATAGAATCAGACATCGAAATAGATTCTGTTTGAGCACTCTTCCCAAAATATAAATCTTTATAGATGAAATCTTCAACTTCCTCCCGAAATAAATACCCAATTCCGCTCAGTGACAACGTAATAAGAAGCGGCGTAATAAAAAGACCAGCATAAAAATGCCAACGCCAAAAAATGTAATGAAGCGAACGATTTACTTTCATACTTTCAGTTCCCCTAACCTTCCCTATATGAATAACTACTTATTTAATATAGCGAGATTAAGTGTGATTACTTTGAAAGAATTGTGAAGAAAGTTAAAAGTTTGTGGGATTTTTATTAAACATAAAACACATTTTAGAAGGAGTGTTTTCTATGTTTATGAAGATCTCTTTATATTTGATAAGTACATCCTAACAACCGCTTTCGCAAGACATTGAGAAGAATCAACAAAATTCTCACTAGCCACAACATTCAAATCAGTACATGCGATAATTGCGGTATCTACTTCATCCTTCAACTGCACAACGAGCGCGCTCCATAATTTGTGAGCTTTTTCAACTTCTCCGCTTTTAATATACGTAATAATTTGATTAATCATCGTTTGCCATTTTTCATAATGAATGTATTCTATATTCCGTTTTGCAATCCCGTCTTGATAAATACCAGCTTGAACTGTCGCTTCTGTTGCGAGAAGAGCGACTCTTTTTGTATTTTTAGGAATTGCTTGTAACGTCTCATTGACTATATTTAAAATCGGAATGGACAGAGAATGCTGTAATTCCTCGAAATAAAGATGCGCCGTATTGCACGGCATAGCGATAAAGCTTACGCCAGTACTTTCAAGTTTTTGTGCTCCTTCAATAATCGCTTTTTTCATCGTTTCGTGATCAATAGGCCGATCCATGTAAAACGGTGTTGGGCACGAATAAATCATCATATGAGGAAAGTCCATATCATGCTTTGCTCCGTATATTGTTTGGCACATTGCTACAACTGTATCGACAAATGGTCCAGTTGATTTTGGTCCCATTCCTGCTAGTATTCCAATCATTGTTTCGTCTCCTTTAAGAATGTTTACATCCATTATATAGGAGAATAAAAAAAGACGTGCAGTGAGTGCACGTCTTTTTTTTATGTTTTGTCGAACAATCGATATATCCGAGAAATCGTTGATATATTGTAAGTTATGATAGATATATCGAAAAAATCGTTGATATATCCCGAGTTACGATAGATATAATTGAAAAATCGTTGATATATTATCGCTTCTCAATCGCCACAATAAATGGCGGATTATTTTGCTGGTTAATGAAGCCGTATCGCAGTACGTGAGCTTGTTTTTGGTCTAGTTCTTCGGCAAATTTAAGTACAGCGTCGCGTTCTACTCGTCCTTCTGGATGTCCGTGGTAAATGACGAGGACGATGATACCTTCAGGCGCCATTACGTCTAATAATTGCTCGATCGCCGAGATTGTTGAGTTCGGTTTTGTGACGATATGTTTGTCTCCGCCAGGAAGGTAACCTAAGTTGAAAATTGCACCTGTTACTTTTCCTTTTGCATCTCCTGGTAATATGGATAGAAGTGTATCGTGACTATCGTGAACTAAAACAGTACGTTCGAAAAGTTTTTTTTCTTTTAGACGAGTTGTTGAGCTTTCAATCGCCTCTTTTTGAATATCAAATCCAAATACTTTTCCGTTATTTCCAACGATTTCAGCTAGGAAGCAAGTGTCATGCCCGTTTCCTAAAGTTGCATCTACAGCGTAATCGCCTTCTTTTACTGCCGTTTGCAAGAGAGTACGAGCAAACGGTAATACACGTTCTAATTTCATTTTTGTTTCTCCTCATTTGCATATTTTCCTTGCCAGCTTCCGCGGCGTACAAATTCTGCATCGATGGAATTTAAAACTTCCCATTTATTTAAGCTCCACATTGGGCCAATCATTAAATCAGGCGGACCGTCACCTGTGATGCGGTGCACAATTACGTCTTCTGGAATAATTTCAAGTTGGTCAACAACGAGGCTTACGTAATCCTCAAGAGAAAGGAATTCGAGTTGTCCTTTTTCATATTGCTTCACCATTGGCGTTCCTTTTAATAAATGAAGTAAGTGGATTTTAATTCCTTGTACGTCAAGTTTCGCTACTTCACGAGCTGTTTCCATCATCATGTCGTAATCTTCAAGAGGAAGACCGTTAATAATATGAGAGCAAACTCGAATGCCATGCTTACGTAATTTATTTACACCTTCAACGTAAGAAGGATAATCATGAGCGCGATTAATAAGGTTTGCAGTACGTTCATGAACGGTCTGTAGTCCGAGTTCAATCCAAAGGTACGTGCGTTTATTTAAGTCCGCTAAATATTCAACAACATCGTCCGGTAAACAATCTGGACGAGTTGCGATAGAAAGACCGACAACGTCTTTTTCTGCTAGAAGCGGTTCGAATTTTTCTTTTAACACTTCAAGTGGTGCATGTGTATTTGTGTACGCTTGGAAATAAGCGATACATTTTCCGTCTTTCCACTTTGAGCGCATTTTTTCTTTCATTTCATGATATTGCGTTATAACATCATCGCGGCGATCGCCAGCGAAGTCACCAGATCCAGCAGCACTGCAAAATGTACAACCGCCATAAGCAACTGTACCGTCACGGTTCGGACAATCGAAGCCAGCATCTAATGAAACTTTAAAGATTTTTTCACCAAATTCATTTCGTAAATGGTAATTCCATGTATGATAACGTTTATTGTCGTTTGTATATGGAAAAGGGTTTTGAACCTTCATTACTTTCCCTCCTAAGCCGAGTCAAAATAACACAAAATCCATTATAACATACTCATAAGGTTCATAAGGAAGGGACACACTAAAGGGGAATTGAAGCAAGGAGGGACAATTATGGCAGAGCGTCAATCACTTGAATCGTATATTACACAAGCGGAACAAGCGGTGGAATATGCGAAAGAACAATTAGAACAAGGCATGAGACAAGAGCATTATAATACGATGGAGTATTCGGATGCCCAGTTGCAATTAGAACAAGCATATAACGATTTACAAACGATGCAACAACATGCGAATGATGAGCAACGTGAGCAGTTAAATAGAGCGCGTATGGCAATTCGCCAATTGCAACATCAAATGATTATTACACCGCACTAATAAGGAGTGAATGTAATGGCGAAACGTTCAGATCAAAATAACCCAGAACAAAAAACACAAAATGGACATAACGCTGAATTTTCGAATGAACTTGATCCGATTGTTCAAGTGAAACAGCGTAACAGTAAAAAAGGACAACCTCAAAGATCAAAGCAATCAGAGTAAACCAGGTCGCAATATGACCTGGTTTTGTTTTGTTATATGACAATAATGTAAGATTCCTGTAAGGTTTGCCGATAGTTGTAAGCTTACTTTTCCAGTAGAGTAAGGGAGGATTAAATTTTGGACAAGGAGCTGCTTTATGGGGAACAATATTACAAACAAACGAATTGATGAGTTAGATTACATTCGTGGCTTCGCATTACTGGGGATTATTTTAGTAAATATTTTAGCACTACTTCATATTAAAATTCCAGATCCTAATACAGTAGATGCTAGCTATCAAAGGTTTCTATACTTATTTGTAGAAGGTCGTTTCTTCTCGATTTTCTCATTCTTATTTGGAGTGGGATTCTATATCTTCATTACAAGAGCGATTGCGAAAGGGAAAAATGGATATGTTCTATTTTTCCGCCGCGTAGTTGCATTATTTATTTTTGGTTTGATTCATTACATGTTTCAGCCTGGAGAAGCGTTAACGTTATATGCAATTTGCGGATTAATCGTTTTACCGTTTTATAAAGCGAAAAAACAAGTGAACTTAGTAATTGGTCTTATTTTGACAATAGCCTTTAGTGTAATGGGTGTTAAAGAACTATTACCACTTGGTTTAATTTTATTAGGTCTTGCTGCAGGACAATATCGTGTATTTGAAAATCTTTCAAAAAACATAAAGCAAGTCGCTATTTTTACAGGCATTATGTTTGTTTTAAGTGTGGCAGCTGTATGGTATCAATATGGACACGTGCCTGCTGACCCATTTGTAAATATGATATTGATGAATGAAGACGGAACAATGGATGCTGCAAGCCAGTTTCTAAAAATTGGTATTACTGTTGGACCAATTATTTCAGCTTTCTATGTAGGAGCATTAATTTTATTACTTCAGTTAAAACCAGTTCAAACATTATTAGCACCATTGAAATACTACGGTCGTATGGCTTTAACAAATTATATCGGACAAACGGCAATGATTTTAATTGCCGGTAGTGTATTTAACTTTGCAGGTAACTTAACATACATGCAGACGCTATATGTATGTATCGCAATTTATGCAATTCAAATTGTGTTTAGTGTAATTTGGATGAAAATCTTTAAAATGGGTCCATTAGAATGGATTTGGCGTGTTATTACGTACTGGACGGTAACACCTTTAAAGAAATAAAGAGAGAAGTGGGCTGTTCTTTTTGTGGAACAGCCTATTTTTATTTTCAGCTTTTGTAGTTGCGCCGATATAATTTCATTTACCGATTTACTATGCCGAAATGTGAACTAGTATTAACAGCCAAGCTTACAAGTACACCTTTTTTATATTACAAAAGTGTAAGGTAAATGTAATGTTAACAAATAGCAGTTCACTTCCAAAAGGCGCAAAATAGGTAATGGAAAAACAAGCGTAGGAGGATATATATGACGAAACCAGTTGTAGACGTGAAAAACGTTCAAAAAGTGTACGGTAAAAAAGGTGAGAACCAATCACATGCGTTAAAAGGTGTGTCATTCTCAATTCAAGAGGGCGAGTTTGTTGGAATTATGGGACCATCTGGTTCTGGTAAAACGACATTATTAAATGTAATTTCAACGTTAGATAAAGCAACGGGCGGCGTTGTTGAAATTGCAGGAACGGATATTACAAAAATGAAGCAAGGTGAGCTTTCAGATTTCCGTTCACAAAAGTTAGGATTTATCTTCCAAGATTTTAATTTGTTAGAAAACTTATCTATTTATGAAAACATTGCACTTCCACTTTCCTTGCAAGGTGTTCCATCACGTAACATTGGACCAAAAGTCGAGAAAGTAGCGGATATGTTAGGAATTACAGAAATACTTCAAAAGTACCCATCTGAAGTATCTGGTGGGCAAAAGCAACGTTCGGCAGCAGCGCGTGCTTTAGTGCATGAGCCGGCAATTATTTTAGGGGACGAGCCAACAGGAGCGCTTGATTCTAAAAATGCAACGAGTTTACTTGATGCGATGACAAACTTAAATAAAGATCAAGGCGTATCTATTATGATGGTTACACATGATCCATACAGTGCAAGTTACTGTCAGCGTATTTTATTCATTCAAGATGGTGAGCTATATAAAGAAATTCACCGCGGCGGTACACGTGAAGAGTTTTATAAAGAAATTTTAGATGTGCTTGCGGACTTAGGCACACAAAAAGCGTAAGAAAGGAGGTTCTAGAGCATGTTATTCAAACTTTCCATGTCAGGACTAAAGAGTAAGCTAAAAGATTACATCGTCTTACTTGTTGGTCTTGTCATGTCGATTTCAATTTTTTATATGTTTCAAACGTTAGCACTAAATGAATCATTTCTTGAATCTAATTCAGTGATTAAATCAATCGGATTTGTATTCCAAGCAGGTTCATTTTTACTAGCAATCATAACGTTCTTCTATATTTTGTATGCGAACTCTTTCTTACTATCTCTTCGTCAAAAAGAGTTTGGTATGTATATGATGTTAGGAGCAAAAAAGCATAAAGTTACATTACTTATGTTTATTGAGACAATTGTATTAGGCGCCGCGTCTCTTGCAATCGGTATTACAGTTGGTGTAGGACTTGCAGAAGGTATCGGTCAATTATTAATGAAACAATTAGAATTTGCTGGTGAAGGCTATAAAGCATTTTATCTGCCATCTATGACTGTTACTTGTATCTTCTTCTTTGCATTATTTGTACTATCAGCAATTATGAACAGTATTAAGTTATCACGTATTTCTGTATTGCAACTTGTACATGCAGATGCACAAACAGAACGTGTTGCGGTAAAAGGAAAAATGACAGGCTTAGTTGCATTCCTTGCGGTTATTTTATTAGGCATTGGCTATGCATCAATGATTTACATGGAAAAACTAAGAGAAATGGGAATCCTTATTGCATTAATTACAACGACAGCTGGTACTTACATGCTATTTGGCTCACTTCTCCCAGTCATTATTAAAAAGTTAAAAAGTAATAAAAAGCGTAGTGAAAAAGGACTTAACGCTTTTACATTTGCACAATTAAATTTCCGTATTAATAGCTTAACGAAAGTACTTGCGACAGTAGCGATGTTAGTTGCTCTTGGAGCTGGTGCAATTTCAGGTGGTATGGCATTTAAAAATAACGTTATAAAAATGGTAGATGGTTTAGTAATCTATGATTCAGTAGTTCATAATCCAACAGCTGAAGAAAAGAAAATTTTAGACGGTATTACATTTAAAGAGAAAAGCGAATATCGTTACAAAGTAGATGATAAATACGTTTACTATGTAAAAGAAGATTTAGAGAAAAATCGTCCTTTCGTAAAAGATATGACAAATATGAAGTCGATGAAGGATTTAGTAAATACGAAGAAGGCTTCACAGGAATTACCAGTAGGCGCAGTTTCTAGAGAAATGAATGAAAAAGATGCGAACGCTAAAGAACTTCCAGAAGAATGGGTCGATGCTTTTAGCACAATTCATCCATATTATATATACGAAGATCATGCAATTAAAATTGTAGATCAAAAAATGTATGATGGGATAAATGGTAAAGAAGGTATAGCATTTATCGGAAAAGCAGATGATTTCTTAGCATATACAAAAGAATGGAAAAAACTTGACGAGTTGCAGCTAGATAAATATAAAAATGTAAAAGCTGAAAGATTAAATAGTAAATATCAAACTTACGACATGTTATACGGCGTTGCGAGTGGAACAGTGTTTATGGGATTCTTCCTTGGAATTGCGTTCTTAGCAATGATGGCAAGCTGTCTTATGTTTAAAATTCTTTCTGGTGCATCAAAAGATATTACGCGTTATCAAATGCTCCGTAAAATTGGTGTGCGCCGTGAGTTATTAACAAAATCAATTTATAAAGAGTTATTCTTAGTATTCTTATTCCCAGCAATTGTGGGTATCGCTCACGTATTAGTTGGTATGAATATTTTCGGATTTATTTTAATTGATCCGTACTTCCGTATTTGGGTACCAATCGTAATTTTCGTAGTTATTTATGCGATTTATTACTTCATTACAGTTCAATTGTATAAAGGAATTGTTCTTCCGAAAGAAGATTAATAATAAAAACCGAGCAAAAACGCTCGGTTTTTATTATTTTCAGAAAAAACACTTTAATGTTACTGAAATATATAATATAATGCAAATAAGTAACGTAATATAAAAGTAGAAGTAGCTGTATAAGGAAAGGAGGAATCCAATCTGTAGAAAGAAGCTGAACTTTTATCCCCACATTTTTTACCGCAACGTATTTATACAATCGTAAGTTTCCACATTGAAAGTTTTCAGAACCACCTGAGTATATTGTGAAAATAATGGATAACACATGGAAATCTCATAGCATGATAAGGTAAAATGGACAACATAATGAGAAAATTACCGTTCATAAGATGAGGAGAATACATGTATGGAAGTTGTAGAGGCATTAAAAGATATAAGCCAAATTGAGGCTATGAAAAAATATTTAAAAGAGCACTCCCAGCGAGATTATCTTTTATTTGTTATTGGAATTAACACAGGATTAAAAATTACAGAACTACTTAGCATGAAATTTGAAGATGTATTAAATGAAGATGGGACTGTTAAAGAGTTTTATACTCTTCCTGTGAAAGATGAAAAATTTAAACAAGATATTTATTTAAATACAAAAGTAAAAGAAGCGCTTTTAGATTACGTACAATCTATTGGCGTTAAAAGAGAAAATTACGTATTTCAATCTAATAAAACGCCAAATTCAATTACGCGCCAACAAGCGTATCGTGTAATTCATAATGCTGCAGAAGCAGTTGGAGTTGTTGGTAAGATCGGAACGAATTCAATGCGAAAAACGTTCGGATTTCATGCGTACAAAAGAGGGATAGCGATTGCGCTGTTGCAAAAACATTTTCATCACGCGACTCCATCAGAGACGCTAAAGTATTTAGGTATTTCAAAGGATGAGACCTTTAAAACGGAGATTGATGTCGATTTATAAAAGCCGTAACTAAAAAAATTAGGAGGCGGAAAATATGAATATTAGAGAGAGTGAACTGCCGGGTATTGGATGTAAGTTTGAAGTGATTACAAAAGGTAATGAAAAGATGGTTATCGTTATTCATGATGATGGCCGAAGAGAAATGTACCATTTTGATGCTGATCATGAGGAGAGTATTTCAAGCGTCTCGCTTCGTGATTCCGAAGCGAGACAAATTGCAGCTATATTGGGCGGAATGGTATATAGACCACAAGCTTTAGATACGATTGAAATGGCCTTTGAAGGATTATCAATTGAGTGGTTTAAGGTGGAAAATAATGCACCAGTCGTACAAAAAACAATTGGTAGTTTACATGTCCGAAACACATATAACGTAACGATTATTGCCATTTTGAAAAAGAATATGAAGAAGTTCTTTAATCCAGGCCCAGATTCTATCATTGAAGCTGGCGATATGCTCGTACTATCAGGCGAAAGACATGAAGTAAAAAGAATTATTAATGAGTTGCTTTCAGTAGGAGGGGATTCATAATCGATGGATACTTTAATCTTTGAAGTTGGGACTGCGTTAGTATTAGTCGCTTTTGCAGCTATTCTCGCTGCAAAGTTAAAGTTCTCGATTATTCCGTTTCTCATTATACTCGGTATGCTAGTGGGGCCACATGCGCCAGATTTAGGGCTTATCGATTTAAGATTTATTGAAAGCGGAGAAGTTATTTCCTTCCTCGGCCGTGTTGGCGTTATATTCCTCTTATTCTATTTAGGCTTAGAATTCTCAATTAAAAAATTAATTAAATCAGGAAAATCAATTGCCTTTGGGGGAACTGTTCATATATCGCTTAATTTTATATTAGGTTTAATTTACGGATATATAATGGGTTTCCCCTTATTAGAAACATTAATTATTGCTGGGATTATAACAATTTCATCGAGTGCAATTGTTGCGAAAGTAATTGTTGATTTAAGAAGATCTGGTAATAAAGAGACGGAGCTAATTTTAGGAATCATTATGTTTGATGATATCTTTTTAGCCGTATATTTATCAGTCGTTTCAGGATTAGTACTCGGAGGGGCAACGTCACTTGTAGGGGCTCTTACATCTATTTTAATCGCAGTAGGGTATATGCTACTATTCTTTGTAGTTGCTAGAAAAGCTACACGATTTTTAAATAAAATGTTAGATATTTCGTCCAATGAAATTTTTATTATCGTAATATTCGCTATTTTGTTCTTTGTAGCAGGATTTTCAGAAACGATTCATGTCGCGGAGGCGATTGGAGCATTATTATTGGGGCTCGTCTTTTCTGAAACAGAGCATAGTGATCGAATTGAACAGCTCGTTGTTCCGTTTCGTGATTTCTTTGGAGCTATATTCTTTTTCAGCTTCGGTTTAAGTATAGACCCATTTTCACTTGGAGGAGCAGTGTGGTTGGCATTAGGAGCAGTTTTCGTTACTCTTATCGGTAATTTTACTGCTGGAATGGTTGCGGGGCGTAAAGCTGGGTTATCGCATAAGGCTTCTACGAATATCGGTTTAACACTTGTATCACGCGGAGAATTTTCCATTATCGTCGCGAATATTGGAATCGCGGGCGGCTTAATGGCAGCGATTAAACCGTTCTCCGCTTTATATGTTTTAATATTGGCATCGTTAGGACCATTATTAACGAAAGAGTCTGGGAGAATATACTCGCTACTAGATAAGGTGTTTAAATGGAGTGCTAAAGAACGTGCGAAGCGAGAAAAGGAAGTTGGATAGTATAAAGAGGCTGCATGAAGTTCATGCAGCCTCTTTATACATTGTTACTGTTGTCATTTTTTGTCGGTAAGTCGATATATTTTAATAATCGCTGATATAATCCAAGAAGCAATCAGTATAATTTCATTGATCGCAAAACCATTATCTGAATTTCATCAACTATTAATCAGTTGCCTTCCTATTTAAAAACGACTACAATTTTACTGTTATATATATGAACGAAAAAAATAGAATAGGAGGGGAAACTATGCCAAGGAAAGTATGGCTATTAGTAGCTGGGATGATTATTAATGTCACGGGTGCTTCTTTTTTATGGCCTTTTAATACAATTTATTTGCATGATCACCTAGGAAAATCTTTATCTGTGGCCGGAATGGTATTAATGATCAATTCGCTTACTGGTGTAATCGGAAACTTGCTCGGCGGTGTTTTATTTGATAAATGGGGCGGTTATAAATCAACTTTAGTAGGGATTGTGATTACACTTGTATCGATTTTAGGTCTTGTGTTCTTCCACGGTTGGCCGTTATATGTTGTGTGGCTAGCGTTAATCGGCTTCGGTTCTGGAATGGTCTTCCCATCGATGTATGCGATGGTTGGTACGGTTTGGCCAGAAGGCGGAAGACGGGCATTTAATGCGATGTACGTTGGACAAAATGTTGGTATTGCGATCGGAACAGCATGTGGTGGATTAGTTGCATCGTATCGTTTTGATTATATTTTCTTAGCGAACTTTATTTTATACTTTGTTTTCTTCTTAATTGCTTTTATTGGATTCCGCGGTATGGAAGACAAGAAAGAGCCAGGAGTGCAAAAAGAAGTCGAAACGAAAAAAGGGTGGTCACTTACACCTGGATTTAAAGCACTTCTTATCGTGTGTGTAGCATATGCTTTATGCTGGGTTACATACGTACAGTGGCAAGGAGCGATTGCAACACATATGCAAGAATTGAATATTAGCCTTCGTCACTATAGTTTATTATGGACGATAAACGGAGCGATGATTGTTTGTGCGCAGCCACTTGTTAGTATGCTAATTCGTTGGATGAAGCGTTCTTTAAAACAGCAAATTATGATTGGGATTTTCATTTTTGCGGCGTCATTCATTGTGTTAAGCCAAGCGCAGCAATTTACGATGTTCCTCGTTGCGATGGTAACATTAACAATAGGTGAGTTATTTGTATGGCCTGCGGTTCCAACGATTGCAAATATACTTGCACCAAAAGATAAATTAGGGTTTTATCAAGGGGTTGTAAATAGTGCGGCGACTGTAGGGAAAATGTTCGGGCCGGTCGTTGGCGGAGCAATTGTGGATTTATACAATATGGAAGTATTGTTTATAGCAATCATGGTAATGCTTGTAGTAGCGCTTATAGCAACGAGCATTTATGATAAACGAGTAAAAGTAGAAGAAACAGTTGAAGAAAAAATTGCAGTTTAGTTTGACGGAACATGTAACATGTTTTAGAATATATTTAAATAAAACAACCTTTAGAACAAGGGAGATAGCTCGGCTGTCTTAAGATGAATTCGTTAGTTATTAAGAGTAACGATTAACCGAGAAGTCCTCGCTTTAAGTAAGCTCTTAAGAGATACTAAGTGAAGGATAGTTCACTTAACTTATATGTGTAATAACAGTGAGAAGGAGTAGTAGTAATAGAAGCTGGTTTAGAGAGTTGACGGTCGGTGCAAGTCAATCCACGTTTTGTTATGAACTCGCCTTTGAGTTGCAGTTGTGAAACTAATAGTAGCAATTGCCGTTAATCCACGTTACGGATCTAAGCGAATGTATATTTGTACATTAATTTAGGGTGGTACCGCGGGAATCTATAACCTCTCGTCCCTTTCTAGGGATGAGAGGTTTTTTGTATTTTGGGCGGTGAAAATAAATAGAATTTCAAGGAGGGTATCTCATGAGCTTTAATCATCAAGAAATTGAGAAGAAGTGGCAAGGGTACTGGGAAGAGAATAAAACATTCCGTACGCCAGATGAGACAGAAAAACCAAAATTTTATGCACTAGATATGTTCCCATATCCATCAGGTGCAGGCTTACACGTAGGACATCCAGAAGGTTATACAGCGACAGATATTTTATCTCGTATGAAGCGTATGCAAGGATATAACGTTCTTCATCCAATGGGATGGGATGCATTTGGTCTTCCAGCAGAGCAATATGCACTTGATACTGGAAACAGCCCAGCTGAATTTACAGAGCATAATATTAATACGTTCCGTAACCAAATTAAATCATTAGGTTTCTCTTACGATTGGGACCGTGAAGTAAATACAACAGATCCAAACTATTATAAGTGGACGCAATGGATCTTCCTAAAACTATTTGAAAAAGGCTTAGCTTACGTTGATGAAGTACCTGTAAACTGGTGCCCAGCACTTGGTACAGTACTTGCAAACGAAGAAATCATTGACGGTAAGAGTGAGCGTGGTGGACATCCAGTTGAGCGTCGTCCGATGAGACAGTGGATGTTAAAAATTACAGCTTACGGAGATCGTCTATTAGAAGATCTAGATGAGCTTGATTGGCCTGAAAGCTTAAAAGATATGCAACGTAACTGGATCGGTCGTTCTGAAGGTGCAGAAGTACACTTCAACATCGATGGTACAGACGAGAAATTCACAGTTTTCACAACGCGCCCTGATACATTATTTGGTGCAACATACTGTGTACTAGCTCCAGAACATGCACTTGTTGCAGAAATTACAACAGCAGAACAAAAAGAAGCGGTAGAAGCTTACATTAACGCTGTAAAAATGAAGAGTGACCTAGAGCGTACAGAACTTGCGAAAGAGAAAACTGGTGTATTCACTGGTGCTTACGCAGTTAACCCAGTAAACGGTGAGAAATTACCAATCTGGATCGCTGACTATGTTCTTGCAACTTACGGAACAGGTGCTGTAATGGCAGTTCCAGCTCACGATGAGCGTGACTATGAATTCGCATCAGTATTTAATCTTCCAATGAAGGAAGTTGTAAAAGGCGGAGATATTACGAAAGAAGTGTACACAGGTGATGGTGCACACGTAAACTCAGCATTCCTTGATGGATTAAATAAAGAAGAAGCAATCGCAAAAATGATTGAATGGCTTGAAGCAACGAGCGCAGGAAATCAAAAAGTCACGTACCGTCTACGTGACTGGTTATTCAGCCGTCAACGTTACTGGGGTGAACCAATTCCAGTAATTCACTGGGAAGATGGTACAATGACAGCTGTGAAAGAAGAGGAATTACCATTAGTTCTTCCGAAAACAGAAAACATCCGTCCTTCAGGTACAGGTGAATCACCACTTGCTAACATTGACGAGTGGGTAAATGTTGTTGATCCTGAGACTGGTAAAAAAGGTCGTCGTGAAACGAACACAATGCCGCAATGGGCTGGTAGCTGCTGGTACTACCTACGTTACATCGATCCAAACAATAGCGAAGCACTTGTAGATCCTGAAAAAGTAAAACAATGGCTTCCAGTTGATATTTATATCGGTGGTGCAGAACATGCCGTACTTCACTTACTATATGCTCGTTTCTGGCATAAAGTATTATACGATATCGGTGTAGTTCCAACGAAAGAGCCATTCCAACAATTATTCAACCAAGGTATGATTCTAGGTGAAAACAACGAAAAAATGAGTAAATCAAAAGGTAACGTTGTAAATCCTGATGATATCGTAGCAAGCCACGGTGCAGATACACTTCGTCTATACGAAATGTTCATGGGACCATTAGATGCTTCAATTGCTTGGTCTGAAAATGGTCTTGACGGAGCTCGTCGTTTCCTAGACCGCGTATGGCGTCTATTCGTTCAAGATAACGGTGAATTAAGTGAGAAAATTACTGACGCACCAAATAAAGAGCTTGAAAAAGCTTACCATCAAACAGTGAAGAAAGTAACAGAAGACTATGCAGAGCTTCGCTTCAACACAGCGATTTCTCAAATGATGGTATTCATCAACGATGCATACAAAGCTGAAACACTTCCAAGAGAATATGTAGAAGGTTTCGTAAAAATGATTGCACCAGTTGCACCTCATATCGGGGAAGAGCTATGGAGCAAACTTGGATACAATGAAACAATCACATATGCAAGCTGGCCAACATTTGATGAGTCTAAACTTGTAGAAGATGAAGTTGAAATTGTTGTTCAAGTTATGGGTAAAGTTCGCGCAAAACTAACAATGAGTAAAGACGCATCAAAAGAAGAAATGGAACAACTTGCACTTGAAGCAATTCAAGACCAAATTGAAGGGAAAACAGTACGTAAAGTAGTTGTTGTTCCTGGAAAACTTGTTAACGTTGTTGCAAACTAATTTATTTTAAGTAAAAAGCTCAGAGTATTTATGCTCTGAGCTTTTTTGTGTAGAAAATAATCTCCGGATCACCTTAGTTTAAGTTTTCAATTATTCCACTACGTACAAATAAAAGAGCGGAATTCCAATACAGACAAACACCTATTCTTCTATAGGAAATATGATAAAAAAGGTAGGCTAAATTGAGTAGAAGAGGTGAAAGGAATGAAAGGGATGGACAATAATGCACCACATGGTTTCTTCGGGGGTGGATCGGATAGTTATGAACAAATGATGTTAATGGGAGGAGGACAACAAGGATACGGTGGAATTCCGAGCTGGATGGGCGGAACACCTGGAGGTTTTTCCACATCAGTAGCCGGTGTACAAACTGGAATTCCAACATTAACAGGAGGATTTCCATCATCGGTAGCCGGAGTGCAAACTGGAATCCCAACATTTGTTGGCGGAGCAGCGGGAGGAGTACCAGTAGGTGTACCAACTGCATTTCCATCTTTCGTTGGAGGAGTACAGACAGGATTTCCTGTACCGGGAGTAGGTGTTGTGGCAGGTGGAGTAGGTGGTTATCCACAAGGTTTTTACGGTCAACATGGCCATCATGGCCATCATCACCATCAAGGCCACCACGGTCATCATGGACACCATCATCATCAAGGTCAACATGATCATCATGGACACCATCACCACCAAGGTCAACATGGCCATCACCACCACCAAGGTCAACATGGACATCATCAACAACAAGTACATCACCACGGCCACCACCATATACATCCACAGGCTGTTCTTTATCAAACTCATCAAGGTCAACATGATCATCATGGACACCATCACCACCAAGGTCAACATGGACATCATCAACAACAAGTACATCACCACGGCCACCATCATATACATCCACAGGCTGTTCTTTATCAAACTCATCAGGGTCAACATGGTCATCATGGACACCAAGGTCACCAAGGTCACCAAGGTCACCAAGGTCACCAAGGTCAACAGCACCAACAGCACCAACAACACCAACAATATCAGCAATATCAACAACAGCAACAATCTTCTCCTTGGACAGGTGGAATTGGAGCAGGAGGAGCAGGGGCAGCAGCAGGAGCAGCTAGTATTAGTGGAGCAGCAGGACACGCAGGGCACGTGGGTCATTAATGATTGGCAGAAAAAAAGCCATAATAAAAAACTGCTAGGAAATCCTAGCAGTTTTTTTCAGCTTCTTGACGCTGACGTTCAATTTCAGCACGAAGTTGTGGTTCCGGTGCTTGCCAGCCTTCTGGCTTTAGAATCTTACCGTCGCCTTCACGGAATCGAGGCTTCCCATCAGGGAATAGTTTTGCCATGTTGGCGTTGTTTACAATTTCGAATCCTTTATCAGGACGTACGCCCATTTCGGCAAACGTGCCGAATGCAAAGTAGATAAGATCAATTAGTGCATCGTATTGATCTTCAACAGTCGTTGCCTCAAGAAATTCTTCCAGTTCTTCCTGCATAAAACTTGCACGGATTTTTGCACGCTCTTCTGTTAATTTTGTTGGAGTATTTGTTACAGGATGTCCGAATACTTCATGCATTTTTGCAACAAGTTCATATCCTTTATCTAAACCTTTTTCGTTTGTCATGTTGTTTCATCCTTTCTTACGTTATGCCGAAGTTTATTGTAACATAAGGTGATTATGAAATGAAAAGAACATCTTATAGAAATAAGATGTCCGCTCGTTATTCTTCTTTCTTAATTAAAATAGATAAAATAAGATCAATACCGAATATACCAACGAGTAACATTGGTATAACGACAAGTAAATAACGTGTGAAGGAAACATTTTTTAAGTATGTATGAGCAAATAAAAAGACGGCGAGAAATAAAATACCATTTAAAATAGGCTTTACTAATTTTTTAGACATAAGCTCCCCCATAAATATCTTCTCTCTCTATCTAAAATAAAAACTCCTCTCTCCGTTGTATCATGCTGGAGAGAGGAGTTCAATCATTTCTCATTCAATTACACCAGAATTTGTAATGTCAACGGTATATTTTATAGTAACGGGAACATCTTTGTACATTTGTTTCCACTCTTCTAATTTGAATGGGCGATAATGTTGCTTATATTTAGCTCCTAGCCCAAGAGGGTCGACATCTAGAGATTTAAAATGCTTAATTAATTTCTTACCTTGTGTCTCCAATTGTTTTTGAACGACCTTCTCAATCTTTTTTGTATTCTTAGCATTCTCTAAGTTAATCTGTTTCGATACTTCTTGAATACGAGCCTCAAGTTTAACATGTATGGAAAAGGAAGGCTTACCATTTTTTATTTTTATATCGTATGTTGGAACAGAACGAATATTATTAATCATTACGTACCCAGGATCTGCTTTAAATTCATGTGAATCTAACTTATGTTTTTCTAAAAGTCCTTTGAATATAAACATATCTTTTTCTGCAATTTTACCAACATATTTATCCTTTTTAAAAAGACCAATTCCCGTTATTTTTATTTTATCACCATGTTTCTTTAAAATTGGAATATAGTAGTCTTGCCCTTCTTGATAATAACGGAATGCTCCTATATGCAGATTATCTGTTGGTAAAGGACCGGTCTCCATATTATGTTCTAGCATTTTTTTTATATAAATTGCAACGTTGGATGAAGTCGTGTACTTTCCTTTTAAAAGTTCAGTACCATTACCTTCAAGTAAAGCAACATATAAGGCATTCCCGATGTTTACATCACGAATTAATGTATCGAAGGAAGCAACCATTCCTTTCTTAGCAATTCGGGTGGTAAATAGAGCAACCCGCATTTGCCCGCTAGCAAATGGTTGAGAAGACTCTAAAGATGTGTCAGCTTTTACTTGTTTTACCGCATTTGCTGTTCCTTCAAAAACTTGAACTTTGTTTCCTTTTTGCTGAATAGGACAAACAAATGTTACCTTTATTTTATTATCTTTTGCTACATCGAAGACAGTTCCTTGGATAAGGTGTACGTCATCGATAATATTTTTTTGTAAACATCCAGTTAGACTAAAGAGTGCTATACAAGAGATAAGTATTAATTTTCTTTTGATTTTTTCCATTTTCTTTTCACCCACACAATAATAAATAGAATTGGGATGTATACATAAATGAGCCAAAAGCTTCCTTTTGATGCATTACTAATAAAATTATTAATATCGTGTCTGTTTGTTAGAAGTTGTGAAACAATGAGGGTGATAAACATAAAAGCGATTAAAACACCTCTTTGTTTTACACGGAATATTTCGTGCGTTGCTCTCGTTGCCGCCCACAAAGGTAGAATAAAACTTGTAATGATAACGAGGGCATAAGCTGAAATTGCGATATATTCTAGCCTTTCTATGAATGGTAATTGAACAACTTGGGTCATAGAAAGTTGGGCCCATATCGTTTTTAGCAATTGTTTTTCACTAAAAAACGAAAAGGCTAAAAGAGTGCTAAATAAATATAGAAGATTTGAAAATAGTGCTCCAAGCTGAGCGTATTTATGAGATTGCATAGGCTTTTTCACAAATGGATACACCATGAGGTAAATCTCAAAACCAGTCATACTGTAGATTGACACTTGAGCGGATTTTAAAATATCTGAAAAAGAATGTGTGAAAATGGGTAATAAATTTTCCCAATGTGAGTATTTCAAAACGAATAAGCTTAGAAATAAATACCCTAGTGTACCACCAACAGAGATGACGCAAATGCCTGTAATGACACGAAATCCAGAAGAAATGATGTAATAGCTAACTAGGCACAAAAAGAGTGTTAACATAAAGGTGGAGGCAGTTGGGAACATCCATACTTGAATAATTTCAACGTATGTTCGAATAACCGAAATACTGACGATTAAAAAATAAGTTGCAAAGATGATATTAAAGACGTTCCCTATCCACTTTCCAAAGGTTTGTCGTTGTAAATCAATTAAATTCCCGTTTGTTTCCCTTAATAAAAAATACATCATCCACATAAGAACATGGATAACGATGCCTGTGATTAGAACGCCGATCCAGCCGTCGTATCCAGCGGCCTTTGCGGTGATTCGAGCAAATCCGAGAACGCCAGCTCCAAACTGTGCACCGTGAATTAAGAAGAAAACAAAGATAGGAGATATTTGATATTTTTCTTGAACTTTACTCATCAATGCACCTCATCTCTTAATCATCAAAGTCTGATCTATGTTTTGTTGAAATTCCTTTAGCAGCTTTTTTTACATGTTGTGGTCTTGCTTGTACATCTCTTGTATCGATCATTGTTAACGGGAAACGAATCCAAGAGTCTTTAACAGATTGTTGTCTTGTCGGATAAAACAAAGCGTACGGTTTACGTAAGGAAGTAAGTCTAAATAGATGGGTAAATAAAAAGATAAACCCAAGAGAGATACCGAAAAGCCCCCCTATTTCCGCGAATGCTAGAAACGGGAAACGTAGTAATCGAACAGCATTACCCATTTTATAAATAGGTGTAATAAAAGAAGCGAGTGCTGATAGTGCAACGATAATTAATAAAATATTACTCGTTAACCCAGCTTGTACAGATGCTTGCCCGATTACGATACCGCCTACAATACCGAGTGTTTGCCCAACTTTCATCGGTAACCTCGCCCCGGCTTCTCTTAATAAATCGATTGCGAGTTCTAGAAAGAGCGCTTCAATTAAAGGTGGGAATGGTACTTGTGCCCTTGATAAAATCAAAGTTTCAAGTAAATCACTCGGAATAAGTTCATAATGATAATTTAAAACTGCAACGTATAACGGTGTAGCACATATCGAGAATAGAACGGCGATAAGGCGTAAAATCCTTGAAAATGTAGCGTACATCCAGGAGACGTTATAGTCTTCTGGTGAAATGAAAAAATCGAAATAGGATACAGGTGTTAGTAAAACACTTGGAGAACCATCAACAAAAATAGCGATTTTTCCATCAATTAGTGCTTTTGTAACTCTATCAGTACGTTCTGTATTGATATAGAGAGGGAAAATCGATTTTTCACCCATTAATTCTTGTAAATAAGCACTATCATTAATTTGATCATATTCAAGAGCGCGTAATGACTCGTCGAGAAAATCTATATTCTCTTTTTCAGCGAGGTTGTCTAAATACATCATGACAACTTTTGTTTTTGAAAACTCGCCAATAATCATTTCTTTTGTTTGTAAATCTAAAACAGGAAGACGTTTTCGAACTAAATTAATGTTTGTATCAATATCCTCTACGAAACCTTCTTGCGGACCAATAACAGTTGATTCGTTTAAAGGAGGGGTTGGTGCACGATAATTATCAATTGCAATGTTTGCAAGCATACA
The DNA here is from genome assembly GCF_003402455.1 of Bacillus sp. HMA207. Classification (NCBI taxonomy): domain Bacteria; kingdom Bacillati; phylum Bacillota; class Bacilli; order Caryophanales; family Bacillaceae; genus Bacillus; species Bacillus sp. HMA207. Next base: position 136,344 of record NZ_BEZT01000001.1, read on the forward strand.
TTTTTGATCTTGCTGATTCAATTGAATAATCGCATGCCCCTTTAAAACCATATCCTCAATTTTCTGTAAGTCGTTTGTAATTGTAATGCCGCTCATTGGAATATGTTCTTTCAGCTCTTCTAGTGAAGCATTAGGTCGTTCCAAAAGAGTAGGCATTAAATATTTTTGTAATTTCTCTCCATCAAGCGAAGGACGATAGTAAGAAATCCAATAAGGCATCGTTTCATCGTCGGATGTATGATAATTCACAAAATCACTAGATTTTTTCAGCTTCTCTATTAAATTTTGTAAAGAATGAATACGATCTTTTTCTGGTTTTGTAAAGTCATAAATACTATTACCTCCAGAGCTTTGTTGCTTACTTTGAGAAGGTTCACCTTGCTTAGCGTTTTGTTGTTTATCTTGAGACGAATCACCTTGTTTAGCACTTTGTTGTTTATCTTGAGACGAATCACCTTGTTTAGCACTTTGTTGTTTATCTTGAGACGAATCCTCTTGTTTAGGGTTTTGTTGCTTATCCTGAGAAGGGGCCTCTTGTTTAGCACTTTGCTGCTTATCCTGAGACGAATCACCTTGTTTAGGGTTTTGTTGCTTATCCTGAGACGAATCTTTTTGCTCGTTCTTTTTACCTTTATTATGTTTCATACTTCTAGTCTGTTCTTTGTTATCATCCTCTGCATTGTTAGAATGCTGCTCCTGATTATCTGTTTCGTTTGCTTCTAGTTTATTTGATTTTTTTTTCTTACGTAGCCAATTCCAAATCATGTGTATGCCCTCTTTAATCTTGTAATATAGTGCTATTTTGTGGCTAATTTTGTATATTATTCATTTATTTATGAAAAGAAGAAGGAGATTAGTTTGCATAGAAAAAAATCTTTAGTAAGCAGTTCATACTATAACGGGGAGAGGAAGAGTCTGTGCAAATTGTAAAAAAGGAGAAGTTTGTTTTAAAAGAGTTTACGTTTGAAAATGGCAGGGAAATTCCTGTTCAAATGGGATACGAGACATATGGCACTTTAAATAGAGAAAGGTCAAATGTGATTTTGGTTTGTCATTATTTTAGTGCAACAAGTCATGCGGCAGGAAAATATACAGTGCATGATGAGGAGTCTGGTTGGTGGGATGGGCTCATTGGAGCTGGAAAAGCAATTGATACAAATAAGTATTTTGTTATATGTACAGATAATCTTTGTAATGTGCAGGTGAGAAATCCATATGTGATTACAACAGGACCGAAATCGATTAATCCAGAAACTGGAGAAGAATATGCTATGGATTTTCCGGTTTTTACATTTCTTGATGTAGCTCGTATGCAATATGAGTTAATAAAAGGTATGGGAATTTCAAGGTTACACGCTGTAATTGGACCGTCGGCAGGGGGAATGATTGCACAACAATGGGCGGTTCACTATCCACATATGGTAGAGCGGATGATTGGCGTTATTACGAACCCACAAAATCCAATTATTACGTCAGTAAATGTAGCGCAAAATGCGATTGAAGCAATTCAACTGGATCCAAGTTGGAAAGATGGAAAATATGGAGAAGAGCAGCCGATAAAGGGGCTTCATTTAGCAAATAGAATGATGTTTATGAACGCGTTTGATGAGTATTTTTATGAAATGGCATTTCCTCGTAACAGTATAGAGGTAGAACCTTATGAAAAGTTTTCTACACTAACATCATTTGAAAAAGAAATAAATAAAGCGACATATACAAGTATAGAGTTAGTAGATGCAAATTCATGGATGTATACTGCGAAGGCAGTTTTATTGCATGATATTGCACATGGGTTTTCTTCACTAGAAGAATCTCTTTCTAACATAGAAGCGAATGTACTTATGATTCCATGTAAACAAGATTTGCTTCAGCCGTCTCGTTACAACTATAAAATGGTAGATATTTTGCAAAAACAAGGGAAGTATGCGGAAGTGTATGAGATAGAAAGTATAAATGGGCATATGGCGGGAGCATTTGATATTCATTTATTTGAAAAGAAAGTTTATGAATTTTTAAATCGGAAAGTATCTAGTTTTGTTTAGAAGACAAATGATGGGGAAAAGGTGCAATGTTTGTAGTAGGCACCTTTTTTCACATGATTTGTAGACGGAAAATATATGTGGCAATTGCTATACCGAAGAATGCGATACTAAGCAATAGAAATAAGAATGACATTTCTTGGGGTGATTTTATTTTTTTAGTATTTTTCATACTAAGAGTAATAATTGCAGCGATTAAGAAAATGATGCCCATTATGAAAAGGGAAAGTGTCATTTTCATTGGCTCCTTTCATAAGACAAGTATATTGAGGATACAATGCAAGAGTTATGTTTGTAAAGAATAAGTTTTGCGAGAAAATTGAGAAATAGTTTTTCGATTCTTTGCGTTCTTTCTTTTGCGTGCTAAAATTGGTAGAGAATGTTTGTGAAAAAGAAACTAAAGGTTTTATTGTATATAAGGAGGAACTACATATGACAGAAGTTAAAACAATTACTACAGAAGAGGTACAAGAGCGTTTAGAAAATGGAGAAACGTTATTTCTAGTAGACGTAAGAGAAGATGAAGAAGTAGCGGCAGGAAAGATTCCAGAAGCTGTACATATTAAAATGGGCGATATCCCACATAAAGTAGATTTCTTTAATAAAGAGAATGAATATATCTTTATTTGTCGTTCAGGAATGCGCAGTGAAAATGTATGTCATTATTTAAATGAGCAAGGGTTTAAAACAGTGAACATGGTTGGCGGTATGCTTCAATATGAAGGTGAAACGAAATAGTTAATAGTTAAAAACTTGAAACGAGTCTGTTTCAAGTTTTTTTCTTTTGCATACAGTATAAAAAAGGAGGAGGGGGAAATGGGAATTAATTTGCGTAAAGTGAAAATTATTAATAATACAGGCGCTGTTAATGTCGGTGACTGTTATGATATCTCGCCTTTAGCTGTGGCAAAAGTATATGCAGGTGCTGGAGGATCGAGTGCGGCTATTTTTTTAAATGGAAAAAGGCAGCCAGAAGCGGTGATTAGAACATCGGTATTTCTTCCGCCTTTGGCAACAAGTACACGTACGTTAGGTTCATAAAGGAAAGGTAGAGTGTAATTATGCCTGCGCATATAAAAGAATTTGTTATTGTTAATAATACTGGAAATATATTTACCGGTGATAATTTGAGTGATACTTCATTTACTGCTTCGAAATCATATAGTGGTTCGATGGGATGCACTTGGATTGATGTTGTTACAGTAATAGGGACGGAGACAAAGCTTTGTTTACAACCAGGAGATTCTGTCACAACAACATATACAAGAGGCACTCCTGCTGGTACTGTAACAGGAACAAATATGGGGCAAAGTGTAAATGCATCGGGTATAGCACAAGCTGTCCCTAATACAGATAATATGGATTCAATTGCAGGACTCCCTTAAGGCATTAAGGGAGTTTTTATTATTTAAAATAAAAATAGTCTTGGAAATTATTTTTGTAAATAGATTAAGAAGAGGCTTATTTATTATGAAAAAGACGGTTTGTAGGTGGTGAAAGTGTGAAGAATCGTGATAATAATCGGAAGCAAAATTCGTTAAGCTCTAATTTTAGAATTCCACCCGAACTTATTGGGCCTACTTTCCCCCCTGTTCCAACTGGATTTACAGGTATAGGGATTACTGGTCCAACTGGTCCACAAGGCCCAACAGGACCTCAAGGACCAAGAGGATTACAAGGTCCGATGGGGGAGATGGGCCCGACAGGACCTCAAGGTGTGCAAGGGATACAAGGATCAGTTGGGCCAATAGGTGCAACTGGACCAGAAGGACAGCAGGGGCCACAAGGATTGAGAGGACCACAAGGAGAAACTGGAGCGACAGGACCTCAAGGTGTGCAAGGGTTACAAGGTCCGATTGGTCCAACGGGAGCGACTGGGGCACAAGGTATACAGGGGATACAGGGATTACAGGGGCCAATTGGAGCGACGGGACCTGAGGGACCTCAAGGAATTCAAGGCGTCCAAGGGTTACCGGGTGCAACTGGTCCACAAGGAATACAAGGAGCACAAGGGATACAAGGACCGAGTGGAAATACAGGTGCAACCGGAGCGACTGGAGCAACTGGTCAAGGAATAACAGGACCGACTGGAATAACAGGTCCAACTGGAATAACTGGACCATCTGGAGGACCTCCTGGTCCGACAGGGCCAACTGGTGCGACAGGTCCGGGTGGCGGACCGAGTGGAAGTACAGGTGCGACTGGAGCAACGGGGAGTACTGGGGCTACAGGAAGTACAGGGGTAACAGGAGCAACGGGAACTACAGGTCCGACTGGAAGTACGGGAGCACAGGGCTTGCAAGGAATACAAGGAATTCAAGGGCCAATTGGCCCAACAGGTTCAGAAGGACCGCAGGGGATTCAAGGTATTCCTGGTCCGACGGGAGTAACTGGTGAACAAGGAATTCAAGGAGTTCAAGGTATTCAAGGGATAACGGGAGCAACAGGAGATCAAGGTCCGCAAGGGATACAGGGGGCTATAGGTCCTCAAGGGGCCACAGGAGCAACAGGAGATCAAGGTCCACAAGGAATACAAGGAGTACCAGGGCCATCAGGAGCAACAGGACCACAAGGAGTTCAAGGGATACAAGGTCCAATGGGCGATATAGGACCAACAGGTCCAGAAGGCCCAGAGGGACTTCAGGGCCCGCAAGGAATACAAGGAGTACCGGGGCCAGCTGGAGCAACGGGTCCAGAGGGGCCACAGGGGATACAAGGAATTCAAGGATCGGTAGGAGCAACAGGCTCACAAGGTCCCCAAGGAATTCAGGGAATTCAAGGTGTGCAAGGGATAACGGGAGCAACAGGAGTACAAGGAGCAACTGGAATTCAAGGTATACAAGGAGAAATAGGAGCAACGGGTCCAGAGGGTCCCCAAGGAGTGCAAGGTGCTCAAGGGGCGATTGGTCCAACAGGTCCAATGGGCGCACAAGGAGTGCAAGGAATACAAGGGATTCAAGGCCCAACAGGTGCACAAGGAGTGCAAGGTGCTCAAGGAATACAAGGAATTCAAGGTCCGACGGGTGCAACAGGAGATACGGGAGCAACTGGGGCGACAGGAGAAGGCACTACAGGCCCAACAGGAGTAACTGGTCCGACAGGGGTAACAGGACCATCTGGAGGACCAGCAGGACCGACCGGCCCAACGGGGCCATCAGGTCCGGCGGGAGTGACTGGTCCATCTGGTGGACCACCTGGCCCGACAGGAGCAACTGGGGCGACAGGAGTAACAGGGGATACCGGGGCGACGGGCTCAACTGGAGTGACAGGAGCGACAGGAGAAACGGGAGCAACCGGAGTGACGGGTTTACAAGGTCCGCAAGGAATCCAAGGTGTGCAGGGAGAGATAGGTCCGACGGGTCCCCAAGGTGTTCAAGGTCCCCAAGGAATTCAAGGAGTAACGGGGGCCACTGGAGATCAAGGTCCGCAAGGGATTCAAGGCCCACAAGGCGACATAGGTCCAACAGGCCCACAAGGAATTCAAGGCCCACAAGGTTCTCAAGGAATCCAAGGAGCGACAGGGGGAACAGGAGCACAAGGCCCACAGGGAATCCAAGGTCCGCAAGGTGACATAGGTCCGACTGGGCCACAAGGTCCAACTGGAATCCAAGGGATACAAGGAGAGATAGGTCCAACAGGTCCAGAAGGCCCAGAGGGACTTCAGGGCCCGCAAGGAATACAAGGTGTGCCAGGGCCAGTTGGAGCAACGGGTCCTGAGGGTCCTCAAGGGATACAAGGCATTCAAGGACCGGTAGGAGCAACAGGCCCACAAGGTCCACAAGGAATACAGGGAATACAAGGTGTGCAAGGGATAACGGGAGCAACAGGAGCACAAGGAGCAACTGGAATTCAAGGGATACAAGGGGAAATAGGAGCAACAGGTCCAGAGGGGCCCCAAGGAGTGCAAGGTATACAAGGGGCGATTGGTCCAACAGGTCCGATGGGCGCACAAGGAGTGCAAGGTATACAAGGGATTCAAGGAGCAACAGGAGCACAAGGAGTGCAGGGACCACAAGGAATTCAAGGAGTGCAAGGTCCGACGGGAGCAACAGGAGAAACGGGATCAACCGGAGCGACGGGAGAAGGATCAACCGGTCCAACAGGAGTAACCGGTCCAACAGGGGTGACAGGCCCGTCAGGAGGCCCAGCAGGACCGACCGGCCCAACGGGGCCATCAGGTCCGGCAGGAGTGACAGGTCCATCAGGTGGACCACCTGGCCCGACAGGAGCAACAGGTGCGACAGGAGTAACAGGAGATACCGGGGCGACAGGCTCAACTGGAGTGACAGGAGCAACAGGAGCAACGGGAGCAACCGGAGTGACGGGTTTACAGGGTCCACAAGGAATCCAAGGTGTTCAAGGAGAGATAGGTCCAACCGGTCCACAGGGTATTCAAGGTCCACAAGGAATACAAGGAGTAACGGGGGCAACTGGAGCACAAGGTCCCCAAGGAATTCAAGGCCCACAAGGCGACATAGGTCCAACCGGCCCACAAGGAATTCAAGGTCCACAAGGTCCTCAAGGAATCCAAGGAACGACGGGGGCAACCGGAGCACAAGGCCCACAGGGAATCCAAGGTCCGCAAGGTGACATAGGTCCGACCGGCCCACAAGGCCCACAAGGAATTCAAGGCCCGCAAGGAATTCAAGGTCCAACGGGAGCTACAGGAGTAACCGGAGCGACAGGTCCACAAGGGATTCAAGGTCCACAAGGAATTCAAGGCCCGCAAGGAATTCAAGGTCCAACGGGAGTTACAGGAGCAACCGGAGCGACAGGTCCACAAGGAATTCAAGGTCCACAAGGAATTCAAGGTCCACAAGGAATTCAAGGCCCGCAAGGAATTCAAGGTCCAACGGGAGCTACAGGAGCAACCGGAGCGACAGGTCCACAAGGAATTCAAGGCTCGCAAGGAATTCAAGGTCCAACGGGAGCTACAGGAGCAACCGGTTCACAAGGTCCAACTGGAGATACAGGTCCAACCGGAGCTGGAGCCACTGGAGCGACCGGGGCGACTGGAGTTAGTACAACTGCAACGTATGCGTTTGCGAATAATACATCAGGAACCGCTATTTCCGTTTTATTAGGGGGTACGAACGTACCGTTACCGAACAATCAAAATATTGGCCCAGGAATAACCGTTAGTGGTGGAAATACTGTATTTACAGTTGCGAATGCAGGAAACTATTATATAGCCTATACAATTAATTTAACGGCAGGTTTACTTGTAAGTTCTCGTATAACTGTAAATGGCAGTCCGCTTGCGGGAACGATAAATGCCCCGACAGTGGCTACTGGTTCATTTAGTGCAACAATAATTGCTAACTTGCCTGCTGGAGCTGCTGTTAGCTTACAGTTATTTGGAGTAGTTGCAGTAGCTACATTATCTACAGCAACGCCAGGGGCTACCCTAACTATTATTAGATTAAGTTAATAAGCAGAAAACCTTGAAACTTTTATGTTTCAAGGTTTTTTTATCTTTGTATTTGTAAGTAAACCTCGTTAACCAGGGGAGTGGCTCCCCTCTAATTATTTAAAGTTTCACTTTATTCTCTTGAGCAAAAACATCGCAGTTCGAAAATATATTATAATAGAATGAAAAGAAAGAAATTTGGCAGAAAGGGAGGGTGGCGATGCAGGAGATGGTTAAAGATTTTTTTGGACGCCCACTTCAAGATTTACGTATATCTGTCATTGATCGTTGCAATTTTAGATGTACATATTGTATGCCGGCGGAAATATTTGGGCCAGATTATGCTTTTTTGAAAGATGAGTTTTTACTAACCTTTGATGAAATTGAGCGTTTGGCAAAATTATTTGTTAACATCGGTGTACGAAAAATTAGAATTACTGGCGGTGAGCCACTACTTCGTAAAGATTTAACAAAACTTATTGCACGTCTTGTGAAAATTGATGGGCTAATAGATATAGGGTTAACGACAAATGCTGTACATTTAACGAAACAAGCGAAGGCATTAAAAGAAGCTGGATTACATAGAGTGAATGTTAGTTTAGATGCAATAGATGACGACATATTTAAGAATATTAATGGTCGAAATATTAATACAAAACCGGTAATTAAGGGAATTATAGCAGCTAAAGAGGCGGGGCTGGAAGTAAAGGTAAATATGGTTGTAAAAAAAGGGATGAACGATCATCAAGTACTTCCGATGGCTGCGTATTTTAAAGAGCAAGGAATCACGCTTCGGTTTATTGAGTTTATGGATGTTGGTAGTACAAATGGGTGGAATTTTGATCAAGTCGTTACAAAACGAGAATTGATTGAGATGATTCATAAGATGTATCCACTTGAGCCAGCCGAAGCGCATTACTTTGGTGAAGTTGCGAAGCGATATCGGTACGTTGGAACAAATGTTGAAGTTGGTTTTATTACATCTGTTTCTGAGTCATTTTGTGTCTCTTGTACAAGGGCGAGAATTTCGGCAGATGGAAAGTTTTATACGTGCTTATTTGCGACAGAGGGTTTGGATGTAAGAGAACTTCTTAGAGGAAATCTTTCGGATGAGGAGTTATTAAGTGTTATACAAGATGTATGGATGAATAGAAAAGATAGGTATTCGGATGAACGAACAGAAGAAAGTGCAAAAAATCGTCCGAAAATCGAAATGTCTTATATAGGAGGATAAGAAAGGGGGCTATCGCATGCAGGAGCGATATTCAAGACAAATATTATTTTCTGGTGTTGGAGAAGAAGGACAGAGAAAAATAAGAGAGAAGCATGTGCTTATTATTGGTGCTGGTGCTCTCGGTGCGGCAAATGCAGAAGCGATTGTTAGAGCAGGTGTTGGAAAAGTAACGATTGCTGACCGTGATTATGTAGAATGGAGTAATTTACAAAGACAACAACTATATACAGAAGAAGATGCAAAGCAGTATAAACCGAAGGCGGTAGCGGCAGCAGAGCATTTAAGAGCGATTAATTCTGAGGTGGAAATAACTCCTGTTGTGACGGATGTAACGGTGCAAGAAATGGAAGAATTAGTGAATGATGTAGATTTAATATTAGATGCGACAGATAATTTTGAAACGCGTCTTCTTATTAATGATATTTCACAAAAGTATAATATTCCGTGGATATATGGTGGGTGTGTCGGAAGCTACGGAGTAACGTATACAATTTTACCAGGGAAAACACCGTGTTTTCGCTGTTTAATGGAGCATCCAGCGAGTGGTGCAACATGTGACACAGCTGGTATTATACAACCGGCAGTACAATTAGTAGTTGCGCATCAAATTACGGAAGCGCTGAAAATATTAGTAGAAGACTTTGGTGCGCTTCGTGAAACGATGTTATCGTTTGATCTTTGGAATAATCAACAGATGGCATTTAAAGTGAATAGGCAGAAAAAAGATACTTGTTTATCTTGCGGAAGGTTACGTACATATCCGAGTTTAACATTTGAAGGACAAACGAAAACAGAAGTGTTATGTGGGCGGAATACAGTACAAATTCGCCCGGGTGTGCGGAAGAATTTTAATTTAGAAGAAATTAAAAAACGCTTACAAAGAAGCGTAGAGATAAAGGCGACACCTTATTTATTATCATTTCCGGTAGAAGAATATCGTTTTGTTTTATTTACAGATGGCAGGGCGTTCATTCATGGGACGAATGATATGAATGTAGCGAAAAGTTTATATGCAAGATATATAGGTTGAACCTAAAGGAAACCCTTTAGGCTCAACGGAGAGAGGATTATGAATTTCTCGTATAATCTCCACTTTTTCCACCTGTTTTTTCAAGTAAGTACGTTTCGCCGATAATCATACCTTTATCGACAGCTTTACACATATCATACACAGTAAGAGCGGTAGCGGAAGCAGCTGTTAAAGCTTCCATTTCAACACCGGTGCTACCTTCTGTTTTAACTTTTACTTCAATGAGTAAACGATATTGTTCTTCTGATTGTTTCCAATCGAAAGAAACGTCAACACCTTTTAATAATAAAGGATGGCACATTGGGATAATATCAGAAGTACGTTTCGCGGCCATAATGCCTGCGATTTGCGCAACTGCTAATACGTCACCTTTCCCAATTTCATTGTGAGAGATTTTATCGTAAATTTCTTTCGTAACGACAATGCTAGAGCACGCAATTGCTGTTCGAACGGTTGCTTTTTTGTCGCTTATATCAACCATTTTTGCGCGTCCTTGGTCATTGAAATGTGTAAATGAAGACATGGAATTCCTCCTTGAAGTAATTTCTATTGAATATATAAAGTTTAATCGAGATAAAAAAAATTGCAAATATGAGGTGAGAAACGATGGTAGAAAAACGAATTCCAATTCAAGTTGCTAAGGCAGTAGAACGGGTAATGAAATATGCGAAGCATGGTGAAGTAGAAGAAATTTCTATTACGGAAAGTTACGGGAGAATTCTCGGGGAAGATGTTGTCTCAGATCATGACGTTCCTCATTTTGATCGTTCCCCTTACGATGGTTTCGCCATTCGAGCAGAAGATACGAAAGGAGCAACTCAAGAGAATCCAATTGAATTTGAAGTAATAGGAGAAATCGGGGCGGGTTCTGTTTTTTTAGAAGAAGTAGGAGCTTTTAAAGCGATTCGTATTATGACAGGAGCAGCTATTCCAGAAGAATGTAATGCAGTCGTAATGCTAGAGCTGACAGAAGGGTTTGAGAAGAACGGGAAAACATATATGAAGTTAAAACGCCCTTTTAATAACGGTGACAATGTGTCGTTTAAAGGAGAAGATATAAAACAAAATCAAGTTCTCGTTAAGAAAGGTGTTGCAATTAATCCAGGTGTTGCGGCCTTACTAGCAACGTTTGGATATAGCACGGTGAAAGTTGTAAAACAGCCTGTTGTCGGTATTGTAACGACAGGAAGTGAATTATTAGAAGTACATGAGCCGTTAGAACCGGGGAAAATTAGAAATAGTAACTCGTATATGATCGCAGCTCAAATTATGAAAGCTGGCGGGAAAGTTCGTTATTATGGTCAACTCGCGGATGAGTTAGATGCATGTTTTACAGCTGTTCAATCAGCGATCGATGAGGTCGACATTTTAATTACAACAGGCGGTGTATCAGTAGGAGATTATGACTACTTACCAGCTATTTATGAAAGATTACAGGCAAATGTACTCTTTAATAAGATAGCCATGAGGCCCGGAAGTGTAACGACAGTAGCTGAAGTTGATGGAAAGTTACTCTTTGGTTTATCAGGAAATCCGTCTGCTTGTTATGTAGGCTTTGAATTATTTGTGCATCCAATTATAAAAACGTATTTGTATGCGAAGGAACCTCACGTATATAGAGCGGATGCTATTTTACAAAAAGATTTTCCGAAGCCAAATCCATTTACTCGTTTCGTAAGAGCGAACGTAACAATTGTGGATGGGGCGTTACAAGCGATGCCGGTTGGTTTAGATAAATCGAGTGCGGTATCTTCACTTGCAGATGCGAATGCTTTTATCGTGTTACCCGGAGGAACGAGAGGATTTGAGACCGGAATGAAAGTATCCGTATTATTGTTAGAGCACTCTGAGGGATGTGAGTGGCCATGGGCGAAGCCCCTTCAATCTTACAAATAGTAGGGTATCAAAATAGCGGAAAAACGACACTTGTAGAGAAAATTGTGCATGCATTAGCCGAAAGCGAAATGAAAGTTGCTACAATTAAACATCACGGGCACGGAGGTTTTCCAGAAGTAGCGCAAAAAGATAGCGAAAGACACCGTAAAGCTGGTGCTGTCGTAAGTAGTGTAGAAGGTGCTGGATTACTTTCACTTTCTTCACTAAGAAAGAAATGGTCCTTGCAAGAAATTATTCGCTTATATGAGTTTTTTAAAGTGGATACAATTTTAATAGAGGGCTATAAAAAAGAGAACTACCCGAAAGTAGTGTTACTTCGTTCTGCGGAAGATGCTGAGCTTTTACATAAAGTAGAAAATATAGTGGCGGTTATTACGTGGTATGATGTCCCAGTAAATATACGAGAAGAATATAAAGTATTTCATATAACAGAAGAAGAGTTGTACATAGACTGGTTTTTACAAACGGTTAGGAGTGCGAAATGACAAATACATATTATGAAGTAATTGATACAGAAATCTCGATTGAAGAGGTAACGAAGAAAGTAATTCGACGTGAATGCGGTGCTGTTACAACATTTATTGGAACGGTTAGAGAGTTTACGAAAGGGCGTCGTACATTATACTTAGAATATGTCGCTTATAAAACGATGGCAGAAAAGATGCTAGAGAAAATCGGCCTGGAAGTGAAAGAGAAATGGCCGGGTACATATGTTGCGATTACACATCGCATCGGTACGTTGCAAATTTCTGATATAGCGGTTGTTGTTGCTGTTTCAACACCACACCGTAAAGCGGCTTATGAAGCGAACGAATATATTATGGAACGCATAAAACAAATTGTTCCGATTTGGAAAAAGGAGTTTTGGGAAGATGGTGACTCATGGATTGGTGATCAATTAGAAAAAACACCATATCCGGCGGGAGAGCCTGGGAAGGAGCTATAAGTATGATTCGAGTATTGTTATTTGCGCACTTGCAAGAAGAAGCAGGGACAAGTGAATTACAAATAGAGAAAGAAAATATTACGGTTGCACAGTTAAAAGATGTTGTTGCGAACGAATATAATGTACCAGTTTCAGAGCCAATTATGGTTGCGATTAATGAAGAATATGCAAATGAAGATGACAAGGTCCAATCTGGTGATGTTGTTGCACTAATCCCACCAGTGAGCGGTGGTTAATATTGGATTCATTAAAACGACTTTCCTATATAGGGAAAGTCGTTTTTTTATGGCAGTTTTGAGAACACTAATCTATAGAACAAGGAGGGAATTATGAAAAAAATATGTGTAGTTATGACAATGCTATGTGCGTCTTTTTTCTCTTCTCCAAGTGATTCTTTCGCGAAAGAATCAAGAGAACAGTTTTTAGAGAGTGCATTATCAAATAGGTACTATTCAGTTATTAGACAAGTGACAGAAGATCAATATGAATGTGCTTCAGTCATAAATATAAAGCGTCTCGGCAAGAAAGATGAATTTGTTCCTAGGTATGAAGTGAAGCTACAATTTCTTACATTTCAAGGAGCGCATAATCCCCCGAACGATAAAGTTACGCTTACTTTGGAAGACCATTTAGATCACGTAAAGATAAAGAAAGTGGAGCGAGAAAAGAATGTTTCTGACGCTATTGCAGAAAAAGTTTGTGAACGGGAAAAAGAAAAAATAAAAGCTCACTCTAATGACTTAGAGTGATAACCTATGCATTTAGTAAAGAAAGGTAATGAGTGATGGATATATTTTTAGCGATTTTACCAGCTATATTTTGGGGAAGTATTGTGCTATTTAATGTAAAACTGGGCGGGGGACCGTATAGTCAAACGCTCGGAACAACGTTTGGAGCACTTATTTTCTCAATTGTTGTTTATATTTTTATGAAGCCAGTATTAACACCTACCGTTATCGGAGTTGGAGTTGTGTCAGGTTTATTTTGGGCGCTTGGTCAGGCAAATCAATTGAAAAGTATTGATTTAATGGGTGTTTCGAGGACGATGCCAATTTCAACAGGACTTCAATTAGTCGCGACGACTTTATTTGGCGTTATCGTATTTCATGAATGGTCCACGACAATATCGGTCGTCCTTGGGATTTTAGCGCTCGTTTGTATTATTATCGGTGTTATTTTAACATCGCTTCAAAGTGAAGAAGAAAAGAATGCAGAGCAAGCAGCAAACTTTAAAAGAGGTATCGTAATTTTATTAATTTCAACAGTCGGCTATTTAGTTTACGTAGTAGTGATTAGACTATTTAACGTAGATGGTTGGTCAGCTTTGTTGCCACAAGCAGTTGGTATGGTGTTAGGTGGGATTTTGCTTACCTTTAAACATCATCCATTTAATAAATATGCAATTCGAAATATTATTCCAGGATTAATTTGGGCAGCTGGAAATATGTTTTTATTCATTTCGCAGCCGCGTGTTGGAGTAGCAACAAGTTTCTCGCTATCGCAAATGGGAATTATTATTTCCACGCTTGGTGGGATCCTTATATTAGGTGAAAAGAAAACGAAACGTCAATTAACGGGTATCGTTGTCGGTATTGTTTTTATTATCGCAGCCGGAATTATGTTAGGTATAGCCAAAAGTTAAAGGAGGTATGGAAATGTATAGTGATTTAGCAGGGAAAGTTGTCGTTATTACAGGATCAGCAACTGGTCTCGGAAGAGCGATGGGAGTGAGGTTTGCTAAGGAAAAAGCGAAAGTGGTTATTAATTATCGCTCACGAGAATCAGAAGCGAATGATGTGTTAGAAGAAATTAAAAAGGTAGGCGGCGAAGCGATTGCTGTAAAAGGTGATGTAACCGTCGAATCGGATGTTGTGAATCTCATTCAATCTGCTGTGAAAGAGTTTGGTACGCTTGACGTTATGATTAATAATGCAGGGATAGAAAACGCGGTACCGTCGCATGAAATGCCGCTTGAAGATTGGAATAGGGTAATTAATACAAATTTAACAGGTGCTTTTTTAGGAAGTCGTGAAGCGATTAAATATTTTGTAGAACATGATATTAAAGGATCAGTCATTAATATGTCTAGTGTTCATGAGAAAATTCCGTGGCCACTATTTGTGCACTATGCAGCAAGTAAGGGTGGTATTAAACTGATGACAGAAACGTTAGCGCTAGAGTATGCGCCAAAAGGTATTCGAGTAAATAATATAGGACCAGGTGCAATTAATACGCCAATCAATGCAGAAAAGTTTGCTGATCCTAAAAAACGTGCTGACGTAGAAAGTATGATACCTATGGGCTACATTGGAAAACCTGAAGAAATCGCAGCAGTAGCAACTTGGCTTGCTTCATCAGAGGCGAGTTACGTAACCGGAATTACGCTATTTGCAGATGGTGGAATGACGTTATATCCATCGTTTCAAGCTGGGCGTGGGTAATATAAAAGGACGAAGAGATAAAACTCTTCGTCCTTTTTTTAAAAAAAAAAAATAGCGGCCAGCTATTTTAAATTTAGTGATTAATTGTATCTTGAAGAAATTCTGTTGCTTGATGTTCAGAAACATTTTGTACGAGTGCAACTTCACTGATCATCATTTTTCGGGCGTTATCTAGCATTTGTTTTTCACTCGCATTTAAAGTTCTCTCTTTATTGCGGCGAAGTAAATCCCGAACAACTTCTGCGCTATCTTGTAAATTGCCGTTTTTCATTTTTTCCATATTCATTGTATATCTTTGTTTCCATGAGAGTGATGTGTCTGACTCCCCGTTTTGAAATTCAAGAAGTATATCATCTAACGTACCTCGATCAACGATATAACGAATACCTGATTTTTTTAATTGATCCATCGGAAGCATTACTTGCATATCTTTACTAATGATGCGTATCACACAATATTGACGTGAAGTACCTAATATTTCTTTCTCTTCAATTGCTTCGATGATTCCTGCACCGTGCATTGGATAAACGATTTTATCACCAATTTGAAACAAATCATCCACCTCCATATGTGGTAACCACTTTTAATGATAACATACGTATGTAAAAATGTCAAATTTTATATAATAACATAATATTTATATTCGAGTCAATAAGATAAAGTGCTTTTTTTGTATTTTTTCGGGTTTTATTTATAGTGATTTTTTTAGAAAAATAGTACAGGTGAAGAAAGAAGGCATATCCACTTATTTTTAAGCATAAAATGTAAAAGCGCTAATACAATATACCTAAATCCGTTCTTTGCAAAGGAGGGAGAGAAGGTGGGGCGCACAATAAAAATTGATATTACAAATAAAGTTGTAGCTAAATTTAGACCAAATTATTTGGAATTATATACGAGTAAATTTATGATAGGTAAGTTTTATGTCTATACTGAAGATAAAAAATATGTGTTAGAAGACGGATATATATATGAGAATGGAAAGTTTTATCGCATCATAGATACGCACCGTGGCAATAATCAAGCGGCGGAGGGCTGCGATCTAGGATGGTGTTAACATGATTCGTGTGAAAGTTTTTGATGAAAGTCACGAAAAAGACTTAGAAGACGCTGTGAATGTGTTTTTGAAAAAGATTGATGATAGCAACTTTGTAGATATTAAGTATCAAGTTGGTGTTTCTATTAACGACGATGAAAACCAAATTTATTGTTTTTCAGCAATGATCGTTTATAAAGCATAAAAAAGAGCTGGCTCACCCAGCTCTTTTTTATGTTTTATGTTGGGACAACATGTGTCGGTAATACGTTCATAATAGATTGGGTTGTGCCTAATTTCTTTGTCGTTAAAAGAGGCTCCCCTGTTTCATGGTTTTGGGCATCTTTACACATACCAAGGTGATAACGATCACCTAAAAATGGATCAATATAAAAACCGTTTTTGAATACTTTATCATTTGGATGTTTTTCATGATGAATATCAGAGCAGTTAATGCAATAGAACATCGCTTTCATCCCCTTTTTATTTTTGTTTGAAAAAAGTGAGTCGGTAGTCATTTCGCTCCTGAGGAAATGTTGAGGAGAAGAGAAATAACTACCTACTCAAATGGTGGGCATATTCCTTCTGACTTTGTCATATCTCGCGTATTGTCCCTTGAGGGAAGGAGGAGAGACGAAGTACGCATGATATAAGTAAGGCGCTTCTTTCAATATGAATGATGGAGTTTCATGTTGAGAGAAGTTTTTATTTTGTATTGCCTTTGTGAGTATATTATGAGGAAATGCTAAGAGGGTGTTTGTCCTGTTGAAAAAATGTTGAGAATTTCTCAACAGTAAAAGGATTAGCGTTGACATGAAACTAAAAGGTGTTATATTATCAAAGTATAACCAAAAGGTGTTATGTTATAACGCCGAGTAAAGGAGAATGAAAATGGAACAACAAAATACATTAAATGATATTAAACAAACAATCGTTTTTAACGCGTCTATTCAAAAGGTATGGAGTGTAGTATCAACTGCAGAAGGGATTGCGTCATGGTTTATGCCAAATGATTTTGTATTAGAGGTAGGACATGAATTTCATGTGCAATCACCATTTGGGCCATCACCATGTAAAGTATTAGAAATTGATGAACCAAACCATTTATCTTTCTCATGGGATACAGATGGCTGGGTTGTTTCATTTGATTTGAAAGACTTAGGAGATAACAAAACAGAATTTACGTTAATTCACGGCGGCTGGAAACATCCTGATGAAATTCTTCCGAAAGCAAATGCGAAGAGCTCTATTATTCGCGATAGAATGAGCGGTGGTTGGGTAGCGATTGTAAATGAAAAACTGAAAAAGGTTGTCGAAGGCTAAGTGTCCTCGTCAGCAGCGAAATATGATGTATTTCAAGCAATTGCTGATCCAACCCGCCGAGAAGTAATACGGTTATTAAGTGACAAAGAGTTACCGATTTCCAAAATAACGGATCATTTTCCGATGAGTCGTACTGCGGTTGTAAAGCACCTTCATATTCTTTCAGAAGCGAATTTAGTAAGTGGAAGAAAAAGCGGAAGAGAGAAGATATATCGTTTGCATCCAGAACCATTAGAAGAATTACAACAATGGCTCTCGTATTATGAACGTTTTTGGGATAATAAATTATCCATGCTGAAACATATTGTGGAGAATGAAAAATAAAAAAGGATGACCAAAATGGTCATCCTTTTTATTGTTGCTCACTTGTTTGTGTAGCTGGCTTTAATAAGAGCCAAGCGATAATTAATGTAAATACTGCTAATACGAAAGTGCTCATATAAATGACGTGTACGCTTGATGCTAATGCAGATTGCGATTCGGTTACTACGTTTGCTGTAGTACCGCCATGTCCACCAGATACAAGATCAAGATTTTTAATACCACGTGCGTGAATCATCGTATTGAAGATTGTACCGAATATTGCAGCACCTAACGTTTGACTAAATGTATTAATAAATGTGTTTAAACCAACAGCTGTTCCGCGTGTATGAGCTGGTACGGCTGCTTGAATTGTTACCATGTAAATCGGTGTCACAAGCCCCATGCCTAAGCCGAATAATCCGACTGCTACATAAATAAGGAACGATGGTGAATTTGTTGATAGTGTAAATAATAAGAACGTAGCGACTGATAAAATGCTAGCTCCAAGTAAAATGATTTGTTTCGTTTTTAATTTGCCTACTAAGTTACCAGAGAAAATAGCGCCAAATGTCCACATAACAGGAATTGGCATTAAAATAAGTCCAGCTTCTGTAGCGTTTTTCCCTAATACACCTTGGCTCCAAATTGGAAGGTACATTGTAATACTAATAATCATTGCGCCAGCAATAAGAGTTAATATATTTATCGTAGATAATGTACGGTTAGAGAAAAGTGATAGCGGAATTAATGGTTCCGGAGATTTCTTCTCGATGAATAAGAAAATAATAAATGAAATAGCGGCAAAGATTAATAGGCCGATAATTGTCATGTCTCCCCAGTTTTGCTTACTGCTACCTGTTAATAATGCATATAGTAGAGCGATTGTACTTAATGAGAAGACTGTTGCACCAAGATAATCGATATGATGCTTAGCAGGTTTAATAGATTCTTTGTAGTAAATTGCAATCATTAAGCAAGCGATAATTCCGAATGGAACGTTTAGGAAGAAAATATAGCGCCAAGAAAGGGAATCAACTAAAAATCCACCTACTAACGGTCCGATAACACCGGATACACCCCAAACGGCACTCATCCAACCTTGTGCTTTCGCGCGGTCTTTCGCTTCGCTATATAAGTCGCCAATAATCGTCATTGTGATTGGCATAACAGCACCAGCACCGATACCTTGAAGCGCGCGGAAGAAGATTAATTGTTCCATCGATGTAACGACTCCGCAAAGTGCAGAACCGACTAAAAAGATTGTAGCTCCGATCAGTAAAACTTTTTTACGGCCAAATAAATCAGCGAGCTTTCCGTATATTGGAGTCGAAACAGCTGTTGCAAGCATATAAATTGCATATACCCAACTAACAAGTTCGACGCCTGACAAATCACTCGTTATACGAGGGATTGCTGTACTAACAATCGTTCCTTCTACCGCAGAAAGAAACGTCATTAACATTAAAGACATCATGACTTTTTTTCTCATTTGTTTTTCCCCTTACCCTTTTTTAAATATTCAACAATATAAAATATAAAGGTACTAAGGTATATAAAGCAACAAAAAAGCAATGGGAAGTTAAGTGGAGCCTATATTTGTCGTTTCTTGTCGGTAAGTCGATATATTTGGGAAATCGCCGATATAAGTTGCAGAATCGCTCATATAATTTCATGTACCTATAAAAAAAGAAACAGGAATCCCTGTTTCTTTTTTTTAATACTGCATTTTCGCGTTTTCTCCAGCTGTCGTTCCGGCAATTCTACCAGTAACAAGGGCTGATGTAATATTATAGCCACCAGTATAACCATGAATATCAAGAACTTCTCCGCAGAAATATAAGCCGTTCGTAAATTTAGAAGACATTTCTTTCGGATTAATTTCTTTCACGGATACACCGCCGCCAGTAACGAATGCTTTTTCAATTGACTGCGTACCATTTACATTCACAGTAAACTCTTTAAAGTCTTTCACAAGTGCACGAATCTTTTCGTGAGAAACTTGTCCAGCTTGTTCGCTGCCGTCAATTTCATTTTTTTCTAATAAGAATAGGAAGTAACGTTCAGGAACATAACCTTTTAAAACGTTTTTAATTCCTTTTTTTGGATCTTCTTTCATTTGTTTCAGCATGCGCTGAAACAGTTGCTCACTATTTTCCTCTGGCAATGCATCAATACTCATTTGTATTGTATTCGTTTTAAACTTTTTCAGTGCTTTCACGACGAATTGGCTACAGCGAAGAGCAGCAGGTCCAGATAGGCCGAAATGAGTGAAGAGCATGTCCATTTTGTGAGAAATGATAGCTTTTCCTTTCGGGTTTAATACACTTAAGTTTATATCACGTAAAGCAAGACCTTGTAATGAGCGGTCACGTATAAACGGCTCGTTTGAAAGGATAGGTACTTCTGTTGGGAATAATTCTGTGATTGTATGACCCGCTTTTTCAGCCCAAGCATATCCGTCTCCAGTAGATCCAGTTTGAGGAACTGATTTTCCGCCAACAGCGATAACGACGTGATTTGTTTCTAACACTTCGCCTGTTTGCAGTATAACTGCTTTTGTTTGACCATTTTCATATTCAATCGTTTCAACAGGCGTATTTGTACGAATTTTTACACCTAAGTCTTTTAATCGTGTTAAAAGTGCGTCTACAACAGATTGTGCTTTGTTTGACACAGGGAACATGCGACCGTGGTCTTCTTCTTTCAATTTAACACCGAGATTTTCGAAGAATGTAATAATATCTTCATTATTAAAAATAGAAAAAGCGCTGTATAAGAAGCGACCGTTTCCTGGTATATGTTTAACAATTTCATCAAGTGGTAGACGGTTCGTTACGTTACAGCGTCCGCCACCAGAAATTGCAAGTTTACGCCCAAGTTTATTTCCTTTATCAAGAAGTAAGACATTTGCGCCTTCTTCTGCAGCACCAATTGCAGCCATTAGCCCAGAAGGACCGCCGCCGATGACAATAACATCATAATGCATAATATATCGACCTCATTTTCTACATTTCCTGCCTAAAAGAATAGCATGTTTTCCCTTAAAAGAAAAATAGAGTGAAGTACTGCTTAATGAGAGAATTGTGGTACAATACAAAAGTTAGAGTTCAGCACTATCCTGCCATTTGTAGGCGATAAGACTAAAACCTCAAGATTTAGGAGAAGTAAATAGGGAGTCTGTTAGCCTGTAAATGCTCGAATGGTTCAACTAATAAGGAGTAGGAGAGAAGTCTCCAACTAATTATAGTTTCACTTTATGTAGATGTAGGAGGATTTTTGTATGTCCGATTCGAAATTTCTGCGCGGAACGCTTATTGTTACGCTAGGGACATTTTTAGTAAAGTTCTTAGGCATGATTTACGTCTTTCCGTTTCATGCATTAGTAGGAACAGAAGGCGGAACGCTCTATACATATGGATACATTCCATATACGATCTTTTTAAGTATCGCAACGGCAGGTGTGCCACTTGCTGTTTCAAAATTTGTTTCCAAATATAATGCGCTTGGCGATTATAAAACGAGCCGGAGAATGTTCCGCTCGGGAATGGTTATGATGATAGTAACAGGAGTTCTTTCGTTCCTAGTACTGTACATGACGGCGCCATTGTTTGCAGAAGCGATGCTTGGTAAACAAAGTATACACAATAATGTAGGAGAAGTTACGACGATCATTCGTCTTGTAAGTTTCGCGCTTATTGTTGTACCAGCAGCGAGTTTAATTCGTGGTTATTTCCAAGGTCACCAGTCTATGGGACCAACTACCGTTTCACAAATTATTGAACAAATTATTCGTATCGTCTTTTTATTAGCAGGTAGTTTTATCGTTATTAAAGTACTTGGCGGTACAGTTGCAACAGCAGTTGGAGTAGCGACATTTGCTGCGTTCGTTTCAGCGGTTGGAGCACTCGGTGTGTTAATTTGGTACTGGCTAAAACGTAAAAAATATTTGGATCAATATTTAATTGAACAAACTGTACCAGAATCAACAGTAAGCACCGTTCAATTGTTTAAAGAGTTATTTGCATATGCGATTCCTTACGTTGTAATTGGGTTAACAATTCCTTTATATCAACAAATTGATACATTGACATTTAACTCAATTATGCAGGCGATTGGTCAAGGTGATATCGCAGAGCGAGCTCTCGGTATTTTCACAATGTGGACGCATAAGTTAATTATGATTCCTGTATCACTTGCAACAGCGTTTAGTTTAACGCTTGTACCAGCAATTACAAAATCATTTACTGAAAAACAATACCGCTATTTGAAATTACAAATTACACAAACATTCCAGGCAAATATGTTTTTAACATTGCCAGCAGTTGTCGGTATTTCTTCACTTGCATATCCAATTTATACTGCGTTTTACGATTCAGATCCACTAGGTGGACAAGTATTAATGTGGTATGCACCAGTTGCGTTGTTATTCGCTTTATTTACAGTAACAGCGGCAATCCTGCAAGGTATTAACCAGCAGAAGCATGCGATTATTGCGCTTATAATGGGCGTTATTTTGAAATTTGTATGTAACGTAATCTTTATTCGTTATTTCGGTACAGTAGGAGCAATTCTAGCGACAGCAGTTGGTTTCTTAGCTTCTGTTTGGTACACAAATCAACAAATTAAAAAATACGCACACTATTCATTCGGTGTTGTATATAAAAGAACATTCCAAATTGCAGTACTGACACTTATAATGGTCGTTGCTGTAAAACTATCACAATGGATTCTATCCTTCATGATTTCGCCTGATGGCCGTATTGGTGCTCTTATAACAGTTGCGATTTGTGCAGGTATTGGCGGTCTTGTTTACGGATTGTTAGCAATTCGCACAGGAGTACTTGAAAGAGTATTTGGTGGAGAAGCATTAGATAAAATTCAACGTAAACTTGGTAGTAGATTTAAAATAAAGTTGAAATCAAGAGGGGCGTAATTACGTCCCCTTTTCTATGATAAATAAAGAAGGTGAAAAACGTGAGATTAGATAAATTATTAGCAAATATGGGATATGGAAGTAGAAAAGAAGTAAAGAAATTATTGAAAGATGGCG
Source organism: Bacillus sp. HMA207 (assembly GCF_003402455.1). Classification (NCBI taxonomy): domain Bacteria; kingdom Bacillati; phylum Bacillota; class Bacilli; order Caryophanales; family Bacillaceae; genus Bacillus; species Bacillus sp. HMA207. Next base: position 159,052 of record NZ_BEZT01000001.1, read on the forward strand.
TTGTGAAAATTGATGGAACGCCAGTAAAAGATGCGAAAGTTCATGTAAATGTAGAAGAGCAAGAAGTTATGATTCACGGTGAAGTTGTGGAATACAAAGAATTTGTTTACTTAATGATGCATAAACCACAAGGTGTTATTTCAGCGACGGAAGATGATAATCATGAAACAGTAATAGATTTATTAGAATTAGAAGATGCAATCTTTGATCCGTTCCCAGTTGGACGACTTGATATCGATACGGAAGGCTTCCTATTGATAACAAATGATGGGAAGTTATCACATCAATTATTATCTCCGAAAAAGCATGTGCCGAAAAAATATTATGCACACGTTGCAGGAGTAGTAACAGAAGAGGATGTAAAAGAATTTGCTAAAGGTGTTATTTTAGACGATGGCTATGAAACAAAGCCAGGTGCACTTACAATATTGAAAAGCGATGATATTTCTGAAATTGAGCTTGTGATTACGGAAGGGAAATTCCATCAAGTGAAGCGTATGTTTGAAGCGGTAGGAAAAAAAGTAGTCTACCTAAAGAGAACAGAGATGGGTCCGTTAGTATTAGATGAAGAACTAGAACTTGGACAATACCGAGAGCTAACAGATGAAGAAGTAGAAATGTTAAAAACATATCAAGTAGATACTGAAAAGTAGTACCTACCTTTATAGGCGCAGAAAAGACCCCTTTCTAATTATTAGAAAGGGGTATGTATTTATTTACCATACAATTATTTTTCGTTATGAGGTCATTCTCACTTTCTTTCCTGTTGTTGTCCACTTACCGCGGCAAGGGCTATACACGAGTTCATTAAACTGCAACACATTTAGATCACGTTGTATCGTTCGCGGTGTGATCCCGAACTCATCTACAAGGTCTTTCGTCGTTACCGTTCCGTTTTCATTGATGTACATATAAATTGATTTAATGCGTGTTAGCATACGAGTAGTTGTAGGTTTCAAGAGAAAACCACTCCTCTACTAGTTTTTTTGACCCCATTCAGGAAAGAAGGTCGTTACTACCATTGTACTCTACATGATAAAATTCATGCTTTAATCTACTTAAATTTTACAGAAATTTAACAAATATTCATATAGAAAAATATTGGTAGTTGACATTGTATATATGGTCAGTCAACTAACACATAAAATTCTACGTAAAACGCCAAATTCCTGCAAATTTTTTTGAAAAAACAAAAGAAAAACTAATAAGAAATATCTGAAATATTACAATTGTTCGGTATTTAGTTTTCGTGTATGGCATAAGAGATTTCGGTTTGTTATGATGAAAGAAACAATATAGTGAAGGATGGATGCGTGATGTCAGCAATTAATTGGACAGAAGAAGTTGCGAAACGAAAAGATGATTTAATTCGTGATACACAACAATTTTTACAAATTAAAAGTGTATGGGAAGAAGAATCTGCGAAAGAGGGCGCACCATTCGGTGAAGGTGTAGAAAAAGCTTTATCTTTCATGTTACTTAAAGGAGAAACTGAAGGTTTTACTTCTAAAAATTTAGAAGGATATGCAGGTCATCTTGAAATGGGGCAAGGAGAAGAATTAGTAGGTATTCTCTGTCACGTTGACGTTGTACCAGAAGGAGATGGCTGGACGACTCCTGCATATAGTGCAGATATTCGCGACGGAAAGATTTTTGCACGTGGTGCAATTGACGATAAAGGCCCAACGATGGCAGCATATTATGCGATGAAAATTGTGAAAGAATTAGGCTTACCTCTTTCCAAACGTGTTCGTATGATTATAGGAACAGATGAGGAAAGCAATTGGAAATGTGTAGATCACTACTTTAAAAACGAAGAAATGCCAACAATCGGTTTTGCGCCAGACGCGGATTTTCCAATTATTAATGCAGAAAAAGGAATTTCTGATATACAAGTTGTGCAAAATGGTAGTGAAGAGAAAAAAGGTACATATGAACTTGTTTCATTTGATTCAGGGCGCCGTTTAAATATGGTTCCTGATTTTGCAGAAGCGGTTATTACAGGAGAAGATGTAAATGCACTTACAGTAGCATATGAAGAGTATTTACAAACTGCTAAAAAAATAGGGAAATCGACTATAGAAGGAAATACAGTGACGTTGCAAATAGAAGGAATTTCAGCGCATGGATCTACTCCTGAAAAAGGAGAAAATGCAGGTTTATTATTAGCAAACTTCTTAACTACAGTTTCACTTGATGGAAAAGCAACTGCATTTGCGACATTTGCAACAGAAACATTTACTGGTGATATTTTTGGTGAAAAAGCTACTATTGCTTATAAAGATGAAATTAGCGGTCCGTTAACAGTGAATGTCGGTCGCATTTCTTATACGAAAGAAAACGGTGGTAACTTAGGGCTAAACGTACGTTACCCAGTTACAACTAACTTTGAAGAAACAATTGTGAAGTTGAAAGCATATGTTGGTACGCATGGTTTTGAAGTGGCTGACTATTCTAATTCTCGCCCGCATCACGTCGATAAAGATCACGTATTAATCCGTACGTTACAACGTGTGTATGAAGAACAAACAGGTGAAAAAGCAGAACTATTAGCAATCGGCGGCGGTACTTATGCTCGTTCATTAAAAGCTGGTGTGGCATTTGGCCCGCTATTCCCTGGAAAAGAAGAACTTGCGCATCAAAAAGATGAGTATATCGAAATTGAAGACTTATTAAAAGCAACAGCAATTTACGCGCAAGCAATTCATGAATTAGCGAAGTAATGGATATATAAATAATGTCCGCTCTCTATTTTGGAGAGCGGCTTCTTTTTACCTGAATGAGATAAGAAAGAAAAGCAACAATAGAAAGAAGGAGAAGATGTACATGGAACTGCATTATTTTGTCGCAATTACGTTACCGAATCATATAAAAGAAATGCTGTCTAACTATAAAGAGGACATGCAAGAGGAATTACAATTTCGTTCATGGGTACATAAAGAAGACTATCATATTACCCTTTCATTTTTAGGGAGTGCAACGGAGGAACAGCTAGAGGGAATAAAGAATGGATTACAAACAATTGCAGAAACAAAAGAACTATCGTTCACATTACAAGGTTTTTCAACGTTTGGTAGGGAAGATCAGCCTCGTATTTTTTGGGCGAAGGTAAGTGAGAATCACGATTTGTTTCAGTTGCAAAAGCAAATACATGCCATTTGTGAAGAAAATGGATTTTCTCTAGAAACACGCCCATATCACCCGCATATTACCGTTGCTCGTAAATGGATAGGAGAAGAAAAGTTTCGTTTAGAAAGTATAAAAGAAGTGCCTGAAATATCATTTCAAGCAGATACAATTACTTTATACGAATCCCACGTGAAAGAAACCCCGAAGTATAAATCGATTGCTGAAATAAAATTACAAAAATAGAATGTTGAAAACGTTTTTTATGCAGGTGAATATACTATAGAGAAGAATGGAGTTACTGTATAGAGTCTTGTTGATAAGAAAAGCCTTATCATTTGCAGCTCATTTTATCTCGCCTAATTGGTGAAGGCTAATAATAAGTGAGGATGGAGAAATTTTCTCGCTCATTAAAGTTTCACTTTATTTTAACTTTGAGAATGATGGTGATTTTTTTATGTTGAAAGTAAAACGTCCATTTGATGCCTATTTAGATGAAATGAATAAAATTACAATTTTGCTCCCACATGCGTATGGAACAAGTCGGACATTTCGTTTGCAAGAAGGAAGTAATGTGAAAGATTTACCGATTGCTCATACGATTGCGCTTCCAGATGCAACGAAGTATGAGTGCTTTATAGAAGAGCCGCTAGATGTGGGGAAGTATTATACAGTACGAGATGAACGGAATGAAGAAACTGATTTACAAATAGGTGCTGTTATTCGAACAAAAATTTTCGATGAAAAGTATTATTACGAAGGTACAGATTTAGGTGCTGTTTATCAAAAAGAAGAAACGACATTTAAAGTATGGGCCCCAACTGCAAGGCTTGCGAAAGTAAGAATTTATAAGAGCGATAAAGAATATGCCGATCATGAAATGTACAGGGGAGAAAACGGAGTTTGGATTCAAACATTACAAGGTGATTTAGACGGAGCACGCTATACATTTCTTGTTTGTATTAATTTAATATGGAACGAAGCTGTGGATCCTTATGCAAAGTCGGTGACGGTAAATGGAAAACATGGTGTTGTTATCAATTTAGAAAAAACGAATGTAACAAGACGAGAGGGATTACCAACATTACAATCAATGACAGATGCCATATTGTATGAACTGCATATTCGTGATGCGACTATACATCCAAATAGTGGAGTAATTCAAAAGGGAACATATAAAGGATTGATGGAAGAGGGAACAACAGGACGGAATGGGACATTAACAGGGTTGTCTCATATAAAAGATTTAGGTGTTACACATGTTGAACTATTACCTTTATATTGTTTCGGTGGTGTAGATGAGGCGAATCCTTCGTCCGCCTATAATTGGGGATATAATCCATTATATTACAATGCACCAACAGGATATTATGCTACAAACCCCTCTGATCCGTATAACAGGATAGTTGAGTGCAAACAACTAATTGAAACATTTCATAAACAAGGTATTAGGGTGATTATAGATGTTGTATATAATCATGTTTATGAAAGAGAGCTATCATCATTTGAAAAGCTTGTTCCAGGATATTATTTTCGTCATGGTGAAGATGGTATGCCTTCTAATGGGACGGGAGTCGGAAATGATATAGCGTCTGAACGGAAAATGATGAGGAAATTCATTGTAGAGTCTATTTTATATTGGCTTACTGAATACAATGTCGATGGATTCCGATTCGACTTAATGGGAATTTTAGATGTTGATACAATGAATATGATAGAAAAAGAAGTGCGAAACATAAAAAGAGATGCTTTGTTATTAGGAGAAGGATGGGATTTACAAACACCGCTTCCTCGTGAGGAAAAAGCAACGTTAAATAATGCGAAGAAAATGCCACATATCGCGCAGTTTAATGATCAATTTCGTGATGGGATAAAAGGGAGTACCTTTCATATAAATAAGCGTGGTTTTGCATTTGGTGGGCATGTAGACTGTAATCATTTGCAGTATATTGCAGCAGGAAGTCTTTTAAGTATGAAAGAAACAGGGCTGTTTCTAGAGCCAGCGCAAAGCATTAACTATGTAGAATGTCATGATAATATGACGATGTGGGATAAACTAGTGCGCAGTAATGAAGAATCAGAAACGATTTTGAAAAAACGTCACCTGTTAGCGAGCGCAATGGTTATTCTTTCACAAGGCATTCCTTTCTTACACGCAGGGCAAGAGTTTTATCGTACGAAGAAAGGAAATGAAAATAGTTATAATGCAAATGATGAGATCAATCAATTAGATTGGGATCAAAAAGAGAAAGAGATAGAGATAGAGACCGTTAACTATATAAAAGGTTTAATTGCGATTCGTAAAGAGCATGGGGCATTCCGATTACAAAGCGCAGACCTTATAAAAAAACATATGACTTTTTTACAAACATCTACAGAAGTACTTGCATATCACCTAGAGCATGTAGAAACGTTTGGGCCGTGGAAAGAGATTATCGTCTTATTTAATAGCGGTTTAGAAGCTAAAACTGTGCAACTTCCGAAAGAAGCAACGTGGCATGTGTTAGTAAACGAAAACGAAGCGAAAATAGAGCCAATTTCTTCATTTAGAGGAAAGGAACTTAAGCTCGCTCCAATTAGCACGTATATATTGACGATAATGTGACAAATCGCTACTTGACGATGAGAATGTAATAAATGTAGAATTGACAAAGGTGACGATTTTGATAAGTTGTCATTCTATGACAGGTTTTGTAAAATAAAATAGAGGATTTTTGGCTTAGGCTAATTTTTCTTTTCATTTACAGTAAAATATATGAATCCACAACATGTGTAGAAATGTTGCGGTTTTTCTTTTCATAACTATAAAAGATAAGGATTTGTTAACGGGTAATGAATATGGAATGGTTGGAACAATTATTAGGAAAAGAGTGGAGTCTTGTACCGGCTGGTGGAGTAACGGGCGATGCATATATTGCGCAAAACGGACAACAGAAGTTATTTTTAAAGCGGAATACATCGCCCTTTTTAGCGGTATTGTCAGCAGAAGGAATTGTTCCAAAATTACTTTGGACAAGAAGGGTAACGAATGGTGATGTAATTTCTGCTCAAAAATGGCTTCCGGGACAGAAGCTAGAGCCAGAGGATATGAAACTAGAACGTGTTGCGAAACTTTTGAAGAAAATACACTCCTCTAAAGCGCTTGTACAGATGATTCAAAGACTTGGGAAGCAGCCGCTTCACGCACAAGAGTTATTACAACAACTGCAACTCGTTTTAAGAGGAGATATAAGGGATGATGAAACAATTCAGCAAGGCCTTCAATATTTAATGGATTCATTAAAAGCTATTGAATACAATGAATTCGTTGTATGCCATTGTGATGTAAACCATAACAACTGGCTATTGTCGGATGAAGATGAATTGTTTTTAATTGATTGGGATGGAGCTGTAATTGCTGACCCAGCTCTAGACCTCGGTATGTTATTATATTGGTACATTCCGCGCCAGGAATGGAGTGAGTGGCTCGGTTACTATGATATTGAAATGGATGAATCGCTGCTTAGGCGTATGAGATGGTATGTGATAGCACAAACGATTTTGTCTATTCAATGGCATACAACAAAAAAACAGCAAGCAGAAGCTGAATATTGGCATCAATATTTACAGCAACTACTTGCTTCAGAATGATACTTAAGAAAAATTGTCCATTCCAGCAATCCACTGAGTAAGTTGTTCTTGATTATTGGAAATATGGTTGTCCAAATTAGAGGAAGATTTACCCGATTGACTATAAGAATATACATCGTTTAGCATTGTTTTAGCGTCACTACTTATATTATCGTTTGCGAGTAACGATTGAATGAGGCGCTCTAATTGCTCGCATTCTGAAACTGTCCCGCAGCAATCACTTTGGTGGTTGACTAAAATATCTTTCAGCACTTCTAATTGATGTTGTTGATTAATTGGCATGAACGGATCATCCTTTCGATTGTTTTTCTCTTCAAATGTAAGAGAAAAAGCTGTTTCGTCATGGAATGTTTAATGCTGTATGTAGTTTTTATCAAAATGGTACATCTTATACTTGAAAGAAACGGACCGAGTGCTCGTACGTACTTGGTTTTTTGTTTGGTAGATTGATTAAAAAAGAAAGAAGGAATTATTCCTTTAAAATAGCTATGTAAAGAGAGGGAAACATCTATGCGTTTAAGACATAAACCGTATGCAATGGATCGAATTAATGAATATTCACATATCGTAATCGGAAACCCAGAGGAGCGCGCTGGTAGCTGGAAAGAAGTATTTGGAAACGAACAACCAATTCACATTGAAGTAGGTACAGGTCGTGGCCGCTTCATGTATGATATGGCGAAAGCGAATCCACATATTAATTATATTGGAATTGAAAAATTCACAAGTGTTGTTGTAGATGCACTTGATAAATTAATTGAAGAAGAATTACCAAACTTAAAGTTAATTAATAAAGATGCTGAAGATTTAACAGTTTTCTTTGCGAAAGGTGAAATTGATCGCGTTTATTTAAACTTCTCAGATCCATGGCCAAAGAAACGTCATACGAAGCGTCGTTTAACGTATAAAACATTTTTACGTAATTACGAAGAAGTGTTAGTAGAAGGCGGAGAAATTCATTTCAAAACAGATAACCAAGGTTTATTTGAATATTCTCTTATGAGTATGGCTGAGTACGGTATGTTACTAACGTACTTAAGCTTAGATCTTCATAACAGCGACTTTGAAGGTAACATCATGACTGAATACGAAGAGAAATTCTCTAGTAAAGGTCATCGTATTTACCGAGTTGAAGCAAAATATCGTACAGAGCCTATGCAGTAATGCGTAGGTTTTTTTACATCTAAAATAATCAGAATTTTATGTTAAGATTAATTGAAAAGGGGGATGTGTAATGGAACAGTTACAAATTGGAGATATAAAAGTAACGTGGTTAAAAGGCGGGAATACACATTTAGATGGAGGAGCAATGTTTGGAGTCGTGCCGAAAGTACTTTGGTCACGTAAATATAAACATAATGATACAAATCATATTTATTTACGAACAGATCCGTTACTTTTGCAAACAAAAGATGGAAATATGCTCATTGATTCCGGGATAGGAAACGGTAAGTTGAATGAGAAGATGAAACGAAATCAAGGTGTAACAGAAGAATCATCGGTTTATGAATCATTAGAAAAATTAGGATTAAAGCCTGAAGATATCGACTACGTCTTGATGACACATCTTCATTTTGATCATGCATCTGGTCTAACAAAATGGGAAGATGATCACCTTGTACCGTCATTTCCAAATGCGAAAGTTTACGTAAGTGAAACAGAATGGAATGAAATGAGGAATCCAAACATTAGATCACGTAATACATATTGGAAGGAAAATTGGGAGCCAATTGTAGATCAAGTTGTTACGTTCCAGCAAGAAATAGAAATTACAGATGAAATCAAGATGGCGCGTACGGGTGGTCATAGTGATGGACATGCAGTTATCGCTTTGGAGAGTCAAGGGGAAACGATGCTACACTTAGCGGATCTCTTACCGACGCATGCGCATCAAAATGTATTATGGGTAATGGCATACGATGATTATCCGATGACCTCGATTGAAAATAAGCAAAAGTGGATGAAGTATGGTGCTGAAAAAGAGGCATGGTTTACGTTTTACCATGATGCATATTATCGCGCTGTGAAGTGGAATGAGGAAGGGCATATCGTAGAAAAAATAGAACGGAAAACGAGTATAGAAGCATAAAAATAGGAGGTTGTTCCATCATATTTATTGGAGCAGCCTCTTTTTTATTGTCGGGTTTTGTTGATAAATCGATATAATTGGGAAATCGCTGATATAATTTTAATCAATACCCACAATTAAAAAATAAGAGGTTCACCTAATGGGAACCCTCCTTTTTATGCTGCTATAACCTCTAAAACAGTACCTGTTTTAGCATCAACTAAAAATTCAAATCGTTCTTGTATATCATTTAACATTGTTGTAAGACCGCCGCGATAAACTTCATATGCGACATCATATTTTTCAAATGTCTCTGGAACCATATGTACCCAAGAGCCAGTAATTTCACCTTTATGACTTAATGCTTGTTTCACCATTTTCAATGCTTTTTCTGAAGAAATATGGGATTGTTCTTGTACTTTGTTTGCAACGAGATAACCAGCTGCGAACCCAACGCCAAGACCTGCTACTAAACCTTTCCAGCTCATATATTCACCTCAATTCTATAAAATAAAAATAGTGTACCGATAATAATTATAAAGCAAATACAGCTAAAAAAGAAGAAACTAGAAACATTTCGAAAATTTCGTTACAATAAAAGAGGTATTCTACTAAGGTTTGAAAGAAGGGGACTTCGTGAATAAAGAGACATTACAATTATTTCGTACGTTAACAGAATTACAAGGTGCATCAGGTTTTGAACATGATGTACGCCGTTTTATGAAACAAGAATTAAGCAAATATGCGGATGAAATTGTACAAGACGGTTTAGGTAGCGTATTTGGTCTGAAAAAAGGGGACGAAACTGGCCCGCGTGTTCTTGTAGCAGGTCATATGGATGAAGTAGGTTTCATGGTTACGCAAATTACGAAAAACGGAATGCTTCGTTTTCAAACGTTAGGCGGCTGGTGGAGCCAAGTTTTATTAGCACAGCGTGTACAAGTTATGACGAAGAATGGTCCTGTTATTGGGGTTGTTGGTTCTATTCCTCCTCATTTATTAAGTGACGCGCAACGTGCAAAACCGATGGATATAAAAAATATGTTAATTGATATAGGTGCAGATAGCTATGAAGATGCGATTGAGATTGGTGTAAAACCAGGACAACAAATCGTGCCAATCTGCCCGTTTACACCGATGGCAAATGAGAAGAAAATTATGGCGAAAGCTTGGGACAACCGTTACGGATGTGGTCTTGCAATCGAATTATTAAAAGAATTAAAAGATGAAACATTACCAAATACATTATATTCTGGTGCTACTGTACAAGAAGAAGTAGGGCTCCGCGGAGCGCAAACAGCTGCAAATATGATTCAACCAGATATTTTCTATGCGCTTGATGCAAGTCCAGCAAACGATGCATCTGGTGACAAAACACAGTTCGGTCAATTAGGAAAAGGTGCTCTTCTTCGTATTTACGATCGCACGATGGTAACACATAGAGGAATACGCGAATTCATTTTAGATACAGCAGAAACAAACAACATTCCGTACCAATACTTTATTTCACAAGGTGGTACAGATGCGGGCCGTGTACATACAAGTAACTCTGGTATCCCATCAGCAGTAATTGGTGTTTGTGCACGCTACGTTCATACACATGCTTCAATTTTACATGTTGATGATTATGCAGCGGCGAAAGAATTAATTACGAAGCTTGTAAGAGCAACGGATAAAACGACGTTAGAGACAATTAAGAATAATGCGTAGAGAGGAAGAAGGGCTGAAGAGCCTTTCTTTTTTTAGCTTGAATAGATGACCTATCCATGAGTGGGAATGGTCAGTGCCTAATTGGTGCTCGAATGGTGTATTAAGACCCTGGATAGGAAAAGAGAGGAAGGCTGTTTTTGTTTTTGAAGACGGTAATGTTGTTAGAAAAAACCTTCTTTTTTAGCTTGAATAGATGACCCAGCGATGAGTGGGAGCGGTCAGTGCTTAATTGGTGTTCGAATGATGTATGAAGACTCCAAGTAGGAAGTGAGAGGAAGGCTGTTTTTGTTTTTGAAGACGGTAATGTTGTTAGAAAAAACCTTCTTTTTTTAGATTGAATAGATGACCCATCCATGAGTGGGAGTGGTCAGTGCTTAATTGGTGTTCGAATGATGTATGAAGACCCCAAGTAGGAAGTGAGAGGAAGGCTGTTTTTGTTTTTGAAGACGGTAATGTTGCTAGAAAAAACCTTCTTTTTTAGGCTGAATAGATGACTTGGTGATATGTGGTAGTGGTTGATGCTTAATTCGTATCTGATAGGGATATTAGAATAGAATGATGAATTTTTATAGAGGTGAACGAAATGAAAGTAGTAGTAGGATCAAAGAATAAAACGAAGGTTGGCGCTGTGGAGAAGGTTTGGAAAGATGCTGAAATTACATCTCTTTCTGTTCCGTCAGGAGTATCAGCTCAGCCTTTCTCAGATGAAGAGACGATGCAAGGAGCGATTAATAGAGCGAAGCGAGCGCTAGAGGAAGGAGAAGCTCCAATTGGTATTGGGCTAGAAGGCGGCGTAATGAAAACGGAGCACGGTTTATTTATGTGTAACTGGGGCGCGCTAGCAACAATGGATGGGAAAGTATTTGTGGCCGGAGGAGCGCGTATTACGTTACCAGACGATTTTTTAGCACCTCTTGAAGATGGTAAGGAATTAAGCGAAGTGATGGAAGAGTTTGTGCAGCGAAAAGATATTCGTAGTCACGAAGGTGCTATCGGTATTTTTACAGATGATTATGTCGACCGCACGGAATTATTTGTACACGTTGTTAAGTTGTTAGTTGGGCAATATAAGTATGACAAAAAGCAAGCATAAACCTTGCACCGTGCGCGATGTATGGTAGTATAAAAGAAAGATTATAACATGAAAAATGCACCCGTTAGAGGAGGAAATATAGATGAAGTCATTAGAAAGCATGGAGCAATTCCAACAGTTAAAAAATGAAGAGAATGTAGTCTTTATGTTCTCAGCAGAATGGTGCCCAGACTGCCGCTTTGTAGATCCATTTATGCCAGAAGTAGAAGAGAAATATAGTGATTTCTCATTTTACTATGTAGATCGTGATGAGTTTATTGATCTATGTGTAAAATTAGACGTATTTGGCATTCCGAGCTTTGTAGCGTACAATAAAGGTGAAGAAACTGGTCGCTATGTAAACAAAGATCGTAAAACACAAGAACAAATCGAAGAGTTCATTGAAGGTTTAAAATAAGGCAATTTGCCAATTGAATTGTAAAACAACCTCTACCTTCGCGGGGGAGGTTATTTTTTTGGAAGGGAGGAAAAAGAGATGAAGATGACAAGTAAAAAGATGAAAGATGAGTTAATAAAGAAATTATCTCGCCCAGAATGGGACTTTCAGTATGATAGTGAGAAAGAAGTTTTACGTATTGAACAAAAAGACTCCAAAAAAGGTATTAACGTATCGCTTCCAGGAGTTGTGGCAAAATGGGAAGTGAACAAGGAAAAGGCAATTGAAGAAGTTGCTTATTACGTACAAGAAGCGCTAATTGCGATGCATAAAGAAGAAAATAGCGGAGCGAAAATTTTACCTGTTATTCGCTCTACTTCTTTCCCGAAACAAGCAGAAGAAGGAAATCCGTTTATTATGACGGATCATACGGCGGAAACACGTATTTACTACGCGCTAGATTCGAATAAAACGTATCGACTAATTGATGAGCGTCTATTACAAAAATTAGAACTTACAGAACAGCAAGTGCGTGAAATGGCATTATTCAACGCACGCTCATTAGGTTATGAATTTAAACAAGACACAGTAGCGGGTAATACATTCTACTTTTTAAACACAAATGATGGGTATGACGCGACTCGTATTTTAAACGAATCGTTACTACAATCGATGCGTGAAAAGATTTCTGGTGACATGGTTGTTGCTGTTCCTCACCAAGATGTATTAATTATTGCTGATATCGTCAACGAAATCGGTTATGATATTATTGCACAAATGACAATGAAATTTTTTGCCGAAGGGCATGTTCCGATTACATCACTTTCATTCGTATATGAAGATGGAGAATTTGAACCAATCTTTATTTTAGCGAAAAATCGGAAGAAGACAGATGGAAAAGAGAAAGGATGAACGAAGTGAACGTTTTTTACAACCTTGAAGGAATTGGTGACACTTTAATTGTTGCCTTACAAGATATTACTTTAGAGAACCGTACTTTTGATCGCAAAGGAGATGTTGCACGCGTATACGATCGTGAAAGCAACGAGACAGCAGGATTCAACATCTTTAATGCATCTTCTTACTTAGAAGTAAAAGAAACAGGCAACCTTACATTAACGAAAGAGCTTGTAGAGAAAATCAACGAAATTTTAGCGAAGAACGGCTTTGAAGAAACAGTAGAAGCAGATCTTTCTCCGAAATTTGTTGTAGGCTATGTAGCTGAAAAAGAAAAACATCCAAATGCTGATAAGCTAAACATTTGTAAAGTAGAAATCGGTACAGAAACATTACAAATCGTATGTGGTGCACCAAACGTTGATGCAGGACAAAAAGTTGTCGTTGCAAAAATCGGCGCTGTAATGCCAAGTGGTATGTTAATTAAACCAGCAGAGCTTCGCGGTGTTCCTTCTTCTGGAATGATCTGCTCTGCACGTGAATTAGAGCTTCCAGATGCTCCACAAGAAAAAGGTATTCTTGTATTAGAAGATAGCTTTGAAGTTGGACAAGAGTTTAAATTTTAATTGATATAAGAAAAGAGAGGTTGTCCTTTTGGACAGCCTCTCTTTTTTTTGCATTCATTGTTGGTAATTCGATATTCCGTGTCGAATCGTTGATATATGTAGAGTTACGATAGATATATTTGAAAAATCGTTGATATATGTAGAGTTACGATAGATATATTTGAAAAATCGTTGATATATGTAGAGTTAAGATAGATATATTTGAAAAATCGTTGATATATGTAGAGTTACGATAGATATATTTGAAAAATCGTTGATATATGTAGAGTTACGATAGATATATTTGAAAAATCGTTGATATATTGAGAGTTGTGATAGATATATTTAAAAAATCGTTGATATATGTAGAGTTACGATAGATATATTTGAAAAATCGTTGATATATGTAGAGTTACGATAGATATATTTGAAAAATTGTTGATATATTGAGAGTTTTGACAGATATATTCAAAAAATCATTCATATTATAAGGATGTCACCTTTTTTCTTAAAATCTATATTGTATTTTATAAACAAACTAGTTAAAATTTAGAAAAATAGAAGGGGATAGACGTATGAAACAACAAATAAAAATCGCAGAACTTCTAAAACGAATTGAAACTTCAAAACAGCAAGATATTGAGCTAGGTACTTATGAAATATATGTGTTTAGTGAAAGTGAATTAGAAAAAGGACAAATCGGTTACCGATACGATAAACATAAAAATTCATTAATAAGTGAAGAAAACGGAAAGTGGCAAGAAGGATGGATTACAATTGGATATGAAACGGATATGGGCGATCCAGTTTTCGTAAATATAGATGATGACGCTTATCCGGTTTATACTGCAGAACGTGGTACAGAAAAATGGCAGCCAGTTTATATTGGAAATATGGATGAGATTATAGGGCAATTATAAGAAAAACTTTGAATCTGGTGCAAAGTGATGGGAGAGAAGTATGAAGTATATAAAAATAATGAGCATGATTGCATTCATTGGAATATATATGGCCGGTTGTTCACAAGAGCAGCCGAAAAAAGAAACTACATCTTCTATACAAGAGAAAAACAAAGATACCAAAGAAGACGCACCGGTAGAAAAACAGCAAGAACAAGAAAAAAACGAAGAATTGCAAGCAATTCAAACGAATGAGCAAGTAGAACATAAGCAAGAGGAAGTATCATCTGAGGAAAAGAAAGAAGAAACTACGCCAGTGCAGCCAATTGAGCAACCAGTGCAAAATAATGAACAAAAAGTAGAGAGTAATGAAAAACAAGAGAAGTTTCTCGTCGTTATTGATCCAGGGCATCAACAAAAAGCGAATTTAAATTTAGAGCCAATTGGACCAGGGGCAACAACGCAAAAATATAAAGTGACAGACGGTACAACAGGTGTTGTGACGAAAAAGAGAGAGGCTGTACTTGTATTAGAAATGGCTTTTTTATTAAAAGAAAAGCTTGAAGCAAAAGGGATACAAGTATTAATGACGAGAACATCACAAGACGTTGATATAAGTAATAAAGAACGGGCGACATTCGCAAATAATCATAAGGCGAATTTATTTTTACGTCTTCATGCAGATGGTTCTGAAAATCCAAACGAAAGTGGATTTGCTGTATTGACGCCGGCAGAAGGAAGTCCGTATACGAAAGAGATTTATGCGGAAAGTCTTCAAATCTCTCAAATGATTGTAAATAAAATGAGGGAGAATCAACAAGTAAAAGTAAATGGAATTAAATTTCGGGATGATCTTTCTGGATTTAATTGGGCAAAGGTTCCTGGTGTGTTATTAGAACTTGGGTTTATGTCAAACCATGAAGAAGATAAAAAATTATCTGACCCGCAATATGTAAATTCTTTATTGCAAAGTGTAACGGATAGCATAGATGCATATCAGAAGAGTAAAGCTTAAGCGCAGTCTTATATGAAAGGCTGCGTTTTTTCATATGAAACACTCGTAAATTAGAATATTGTGGATAAATATGACATGCTTAATTTTACCTGCACTTTTTGCCGAATGCTGATACAATAAAGGATGTTACTATTTAGTAGAAAGAGTGGTAAGCATGTTAGATTGGATGAAAAAGCTGTTTAACAAAGAGGAAGAACAAACAGCGATGAATAAAGAAGTACCAAAGCAAATTGAAAGTCAGCCGAAAATTCCTCGTGTAAACCACTACACTGAAGCAAGAGAAGCACAAATGGCAAGTAGGAATGCAGGTAAATGCCGTTTTCCTTTAGTACCGGATAATGGGTTCGATGAAGAGGATGAAAGCGAAGTAAATCGCTTCGAAGAACAACCTGTTCAAGGAGTAACATATGAAGAACCTACTGCCCAAAGAGGAATAAAGGTGGAAAGAAGCAGACGATCGTATGTGGAAAAGGTAGTTTCTACATATGAAGAGCCGGAAGTGCAATATGAACCGGTGCGGGAGTCTGTCGTTAAAAAGGCATCTGCACCTTCGCAAGAGAGTAACCGTAGACCATTTCGTCCAACAGAAATGATTTCGCCAATTTATGGATATAATCGTCCTTCAGTAGAGAAAAAGGAAGAAAAGCAGGAGGAAGTAAAGGAAAGAGAAGACCTTGAAATATCTGTAGAGGGTAAATCAGTCGTTGATGCATGGTTAGAGAAAAAAGGATATAAATTATCTGATTTCTCAGAAGGACAAGCACCAACTTCTTCTAGTCATAGAGCTGCTAACCAGCAAGGAGAGCAACAATATGAAGAGAATAAAAAGGAAGAAAAGTCAGTAGTTGATCAATGGCTAGAGAAAAACGGTTATGAAATCGAACGCCAAGTGCCTTTAGTAGAAGAAAAAGAAGTGATTCAAGAAATGAGTACACCGCAGGAAGTTTCAGCGGATGAATTACTTCATAAAACAGTAGCTGAGCAGATGGAAAGTGCTAAGCTAGAAAAAGATGTAGTGGTGTTAAACGAAAACAATCTACAAGAAGAATTAGTAGCTTCTAAAGTAGAGCACGAGGATACAATATTATCAGAAGAAATTAAACGTAACACAGAAATAAAACAACCTACTATTGAAGTAGAAAAGCAAGCTCCAGAAGAATCAGTGATTGTCAAAGCAGAAGAAAAACTTGAAGAAACAATCATTGTGGAAATACCAGAAGAAGTGTCAAAAGTAGAAGTAATTGCAGAAACGGAAGAGTCAGAAGAAGTGGAAGTAATTGCGGAAGCAGAAGAGTTAGAAGAAGTGGAAGTAATTGCGGAAGCAGAAGAGTTAGAAGAAGTGGAAGTAATTGCGGAAGCAAAAGAGCTAGAAGAAGTGGAAGTAATTGCAGAAACGGAAGAGTCAGAAGAAGTGGAAGTAATTGCGGAAGCAGAAGAAGTAGAAGTGATTGTAGAAACAGAAGAGTCAGAAGAAGTGGAAGTAATTGCGGAAGCGAAAGAGTCAGAAGAAGTGGAAGTAATTGCGGAAGCGAAAGAGTCAGAAGAGGTGGAAGTAATTGCGGAAGCGAAAGAGCTAGAAGAAGTGGAAGTAATTGCGGAAGCAGAAGAAACAGAAGTGATTGCAGAAACAAAAGCGCCTGTAGTAGAGACATTTGTAGCACTTGAGGAAATTCAGCAAGAAGATGAAGCAATTGAACAAAAGAGTGAATTCATACATGTTGCTGAGGCTGATGAACAAACGAAGAAAGATGTTCAAAGCTTTGCGAATGTTTTAATTGCAGAAACAGAGGAAAATAGACGAGTTGTAGAAGAAGCACAGGTCGCAGAAGAGCAACGAGTTGTAGAAGAAGCGCCAGTCGTAGAAGAGCAACGAGTTGTAGAAGAAACACCAATCGCAGAAGAGCAACCAGTTGTACAAAAAGAAGAACCAAAACGTGAGAAAAAGCGCCATGTACCATTTAATGTTGTTATGTTGAAACAAGATAGAACACGATTAATGGAAAGACATGCAGCTAGAGCAAATGCAATGCAGCCTTCTGCTAATGTACGAGTAGAGAATAAGCCAGTACAACAAGAGGTAGCAGAACCACAAGTGGAAGAACGCCCAGTGCAGCAAGTAGTAGCAGAACCACAAGTGGAAGAACGCCCAGTGCAGCAAGTAGTAGCAGAACCACAAGTGGAAGAAAACCCAATGCAGCAGGTGGTAGTAGAACCACAAGTGGAAGAGCGCCCAGTGCAGCAGGTGGTAGTAGAACCACAAGTGGAAGAGCGCCCAGTGCAGCAAGTAGCAGAACCACAAGTGGAAGAACGCCCAGTGCAGCAAGTAGTAGCAGAACCACAAGTGGAAGAGCAACCAATGCAGCAAGTAGTGGTAGAGCAAGTACAAAAGCCAATTTCAAGTACGGAAGTACAAGAGAAAGCATATGTTGTAAATCAAAGAGAGAACGATATGCGAAATGTATTGCATACACCACCGACATATACTGTTCCACCATTAGCGCTGTTGTCGATTCCACAGCAATCAGCGTTAGATAATACAGAATGGTTAGAGGAGCAGAAAGAATTATTAGATACAACGTTTAATAATTTTCACGTTGGCGCACATGTTATTAATGTATCACAAGGTCCAGCAGTAACTCGTTTTGAAGTACAGCCAGACCCAGGTGTGAAAGTAAATAAAATTACAAATTTAAGTGATGATATTAAGTTAAGTTTAGCTGCGAAAGATATTCGTATTGAAGCACCGATTCCAGGGAAGAGTGCAATTGGAATTGAAGTTCCAAATAAAGAAAGTAAGCCAGTATTTCTTCGCGAAATTTTAAGAAGTCCTGTATTCACAAAGAGTGAATCACCGCTTACTGTTGCTCTTGGACTTGATATTTCAGGGGATCCAATTGTAACGGATATTCGAAAAATGCCGCACGGACTTATTGCGGGTGCAACGGGTTCAGGTAAAAGTGTGTGTATTAACGCGATTTTAACGAGTATTTTATATAAAGCGAAACCACATGAAGTGAAGTTAATGTTAATTGATCCGAAGATGGTTGAGCTTGCACCATACAATTCTGTTCCGCATCTTGTAGCACCTGTTATTACGGATGTAAAAGCAGCGACAGCTGCATTAAAATGGGCAGTTGAGGAAATGGAACGCCGTTATGAATTGTTTGCGCATGCTGGTGCTCGTGATTTAACTCGCTACAATACGATTGTAAGTGAGCGAGAAATTCCAGGAGAGACATTACCTTATATCGTTATTGTCATTGACGAGTTAGCCGATTTAATGATGGTAGCACCTGGTGATGTTGAGGAAGCGATTTGTCGTATTGCGCAAAAAGCACGTGCTTGTGGTATTCATTTATTAGTAGCGACGCAGCGTCCATCTGTAGATGTTATTACAGGTTTAATTAAGTCAAACATTCCAACGCGTATTGCGTTTACTGTATCATCTCAAGTTGATTCGCGTACGATTATTGATATTGGGGGCGCGGAGAAATTACTTGGCCGTGGTGATATGTTATTCTTAGGGAACGGTACATCTAAACCAGTTCGTGTACAAGGTGTATATGTATCGGATGATGAGATTGAAAAAACAGTTGATCATGTGAAAAAGCAAATGAAGCCGAATTACTTATTTAAGCAAGAGGATTTATTAGCGAAAACAGAACAAGCTGAGTCGGAAGACGAATTGTTCCTTGATGCATGTCAATTTGTTGTAGAACAAGGGGGAGCGTCCACATCTTCTGTACAGCGAAAATTCCGCATCGGTTATAATCGCGCGGCACGTCTCATTGAAGAGATGGAATCGCAAGGAATTATTTCTGAAGGTAGAGGAACGAAACCGAGAGATGTCCTTATTTCTGAGGATGAATTTGCCGCTATGCAGGAAACAAATGTATAGTAAACGGTTTTGCTGTATACTAAGAGAAAATGTTGGATAGTAAAGTAGGGAGTAAAGCGACATGAAAGAAATTGAATTAAAATTAAAAGGTGAAATAAATAGACTAACAAATAAAACATTTAAATTTGACGAACGTGTTGGAGAAGGTTGGTTCTCTGCCGTTTACTTTTTAAAGACTAGAGAAATCATCGAAGAATTTCGCCCGAAAAGTGTTGTAACGATGCAATTTTTCCAAAAGGAAAATGCAGTTCTTTGCGGAACGGATGAAGTAATTGCATTGCTACAAACATTCGCTAAAAATCCTGAGGAACTTGAGATTAACTCTTTAAAAGATGGCGATAAAATTAGTCCATTTGAAACAGTGTTAACAATTCATGGTCCTTATGAAAATTTCGGATTTTTAGAAGGTGTCATTGATGGGATTTTAGCTCGTCGTACATCGGTTGCGACAAACGTATATAACGTTGTCCAAGCTGCGCGTAGCGTAGATAAAGAAAAACCAGTTATTTTCATGGGAGACCGTGATGATCATTATACACAACAAGCTGGTGACGGTTATGCAGCATACATCGGAGGTATGAGCGCACAAGCGACGCATGCGATGAATGAATGGTGGGGCAAAAGTGGTATGGGGACGATGCCTCACGCATTAATTCAAATGTTTAATGGTGATGTTGTGGAAGCGGCAAAAGCATATCATAAGAAATTCCCAGAAGATGAATTAGTTGTATTAATTGATTACAACAATGATGTCATTACAGATGCACTTCGCGTAGCGCGTGAATTTGGATCAACATTAAAGGGTGTACGTGTAGATACGTCCCGCACGATGATTGATCAATACTTTATTCGCCACCCAGAAGTACTTGGAACATTCGATCCACGTGGTGTAAACCCATCGCTTGTATTCGCACTTCGTAAAGCACTTGATGAAGAAGGATTCCAGCATGTAGACATCGTTGTAACTGGTGGATTTGATGAGAAGCGTATTCGTGAATTTGAAGCTCAAAACGTACCTGTTGACATATACGGGGTAGGAAGTAGCTTATTAAAAATGAATATTGGCTTTACTGGTGATAATGTAGAACTAAATGGGAAACCAGAAGCAAAAGCTGGTCGTAAATATCGTCCAAACCCACGTTTAGAGCGTGTTCAATTAGAAAAAAGAGAAGAGATGTAAAAGAGAGAAAAACTGATAGGTGATTGACCCTATCAGTTTTTCTGTTATCATAGTATAGCGGCTTCTTTTTTGCTATAATGGACTTATTATGGACATATAAAGAAGTACGTACGAGTTTATCCTGATAAGTGAAGGGAAAGAATAACTTCACTACATCAAAAATGTATGATGATTACCAAAATAAGAAAAGATTCATATACTGTCTTATAGATAGGCCGTTGTATTAGTTCGAAATGTTGGAGGTTCTTTAAGATGACAGTTTACCATTTTGTAGGAATTAAAGGAACAGGAATGAGTTCATTAGCGCAAATTCTTCATGATATGAAGCATACTGTTCAAGGGTCTGATTATGAAAAGCGTTTCTTTACACAAACAGCGTTGGAAAAGCGTAGTATCTCGATCCTTCCTTTTGATAAGAATAATGTAGAAGAAGGACAAGTGATTATTGCAGGAAATGCATTTCCTGATACGCATGAAGAAATCGTAGCAGCAAAAGAATTAAACATCCCAGTCCATCGTTACCATCATTTCTTAGGTGACCTGATGAGCCAATACACAAGTGTTGCTGTAACTGGTGCACACGGAAAAACATCAACAACAGGTTTGTTAGCCCATGTAATGCAAGGTGCACACCCAACATCTTACCTTATTGGAGATGGAACAGGGCATGGGGTAGAAAATAGTAAGTATTTTGTATTTGAAGCTTGTGAGTATCGTCGTCATTTCTTGTCTTATAATCCAGACTATGCAATTATGACGAATATTGATTTTGATCATCCAGATTATTTTGCAGACATCAATGATGTATTCAGTGCATTCCAAGAGATGGCATTGCAAGTGAAAAAAGGCATTATTGCATGTGGAGATGATGAAGAACTTCAAAAAATTCAAGCGAAAGTACCTGTTATTTTCTATGGATTTGGAGAAGATAATGATTTCCAAGCACGCAACATTCAAAAGAGAACAGATGGTACAATATTTGATGTATTCGTTCGTAACACGTACTATGATACGTTCAAAATTACAGGATACGGCAATCACAGCGTATTAAATGCGTTAGCAGTAATCGCGCTTTGCCATTATGAAAATGTTGATGTAGAAGCAGTAAAACATCAATTAACAACTTTTGAAGGCGTAAAACGTCGCTTTAATGAAAAGCCGATGGGAGAGCAAGTAATCATCGATGACTACGCACACCATCCGACAGAGATTAATGCAACGATTGAAGCTGCTCGTCAAAAACATCCAGAGCGTGAAATTGTCGCTGTATTCCAGCCACATACATTCTCACGTACAGAAAAGTTCTTAGATGAGTTCGCAGAAAGCCTAAGCAAGGCTGACCAAGTATACTTATGTGATATTTTCGGATCAGCACGTGAAAACAAAGGTGAATTAACAATCGAAGATCTGCAAAAGCGTATTGACGGTGCAGAATTAATTACAGATACAACAACGGATGTATTAAAGAAACATAAAAACGGCGTTCTAATTTTCATGGGCGCAGGTGACATCCAAAAATTCGAAGCGGCTTACGTAAAAGAAGTTCAAGTTGCAGAGAAATAATAGAAAAGACGCATAGCTTGGCTGTGCGTCTTTTCTATGTTGTCGTGGTTGTGCATTAATGTTGAAACGTCGATATATATGGAGTTGTGTTCGATATATTTCAAAAATCGTTGATATATTGGTACGCGTTTTGAAATATAAATGTTAGAATAATAAGAAAACTAAAAAGGGGACTAAAAAACATGTTCACACTCCGAGTAGATGACGAAATCGAACTACAATTACTAGAAAAACATCATAAAGAGGAATTATATCAATTATTAGATCAAAACCGTAATCATTTACGAAAATGGCTCCCTTGGGTAGATGGGACAAAATCTGCTGATGCTTATGATGAAATTTTTCCGATGTGGTTAAAGAAGTTTGCAGAGGGAGACGGTTTTGAAAGTGGTATACGTTACAAAGGAAAGCTCGTTGGGATGGTAGGCATTCATCCAGTGAGTTGGGGGAAGAAAGCGACGAGTCTTGGGTATTATCTTGCAGAAGATGCTGGCGGGAAAGGTATTATGACGCGTAGCGTAAAGGCTGTACTTCACTATGCATTTGAAAACTTAAAGCTGAATAAAATTGAAATTCGGTGCGGTGTTGGAAATGCGAAAAGCCGAGCAATTCCAGAACGTTTAGGATTTAAGTTAGATGGTATTTTACGAGATGAAGAATGGCTATATGATCATTTTCATGATATCGCTGTATATAGTTTACTAGCTTCAGAATGGAAAGAGATTCGATGAACGAGAAGATTCGTATTGTTCCATATGAAGGTACGTTTCAAGAGGAAGTAGTAGATCTTATCGTTCATATTCAGCAAAAAGAGTATAATGTTTCAATTACGAAAGAAGAGCAACCTGATTTACTTGAAATAGAAACATTCTATCAAAAGGGTCACGGAAACTTTTGGGTAGCAATTTATGATGGTAAAGTAGTTGGAACAGTAGCTTTATTAGATATTGAGAATCATCAAGTAGCGCTAAGAAAAATGTTCGTACAAAAAGAGTTTCGCGGAAAAGAATGGGGCGCATCACATATGTTGCTTCAAACAGCAATTTCATGGGCTGAGGATAAAAAATTGAAAGATATTTACTTAGGAACAACAGTAAAATTTTTAGCGGCACATCGTTTTTATGAAAAGAATGGTTTTCAAAGTGTGAGTATAGACGAGTTGCCGAAAAACTTTCCGGTGCTACAGGTAGATAAAAAATTTTATAGGTACATTGTGTAAAAGGTCATTTAGAAATGGCCTTTTTCTATGAACCAAAATAGAAATAGTGGTATAATTTGGATTAGGGGTGTAGGTATGAACTTTCCAATTCAAAGAAGTAAGTCAGTAGTCATTTTCGTTTGCCTTACGTTAGTTTTTATGTTTATATATCCAATTGTCATGCTTTTCACTAATAAAGCGCATTGGATGTCAGCGTTGATTGGGATGGGTTTATGCTTCATTGTAAATGTACCAATCGTTTGGGAAGTATTTATTAAAAAACATAAAGTAGAAAATGGCGTATTAAAGTACGGTATTTTAAATGATGATATTGTATTAAAAGATGTGAGAATTATACGTCAGGTCGGAAAGTCTCTTGAAATTACGACGAATGCATATAAAGTACATATGGTTGCGATGCCGCAAAATATGGATGAATTCTTGGCGCTTATAGAGAAAGAAAATCCACATGCGAAAATAGAAATGGCAGGTAAGAAATGAAATATATAAAACCTTTTTTGCTTGGAAATTATGCTGGTGTTTGCTATCTGCACTAGGGTAAATATGAAATGGAACCTGCCTTTATATGTACCCATATTAATAGGTACTATCGCAGTGGCACTTTTATATTATTTTCATTTTCAGCAAACAAAAAGTAAGAACAGTAGCTCGATATAGAGTGAGGATAATAAAAAAACGCTCGGCGAAAATTCCGAGCGTTTTTCATTATTTTAAGTTCTCTGGGTTTAAAGCTTCTAATTCAGGTACAACGAAGCGCCCGTCTTTACGGATTAGTACGTCGTCAAAGTAAATTTCGCCGCCGCCGTATTCAGGGCGTTGGATACATACTAAATCCCAGTGGATGTTCGAGTTGTTACCGTTCCATGCATCGTCGTAAGCTTGTCCAGGAGTGAAGTGGAAGCTGCCATCGATTTTTTCATCGAATAGGATGTCTCCCATTGGATGTAAGATGTATGGGTTTACGCCGATTGCGAACTCACCAACGTAGCGTGCGCCTTCGTCTGTATCGAAGATTTTGTTAATGCGTTCTGAATCGTTTGCAGTTGCTTCAACGATTTGGCCGTTCTCGAACTTAAGTTGTACATTTTCAAATGTATAACCGTTGTAAGGAGATGGTGTGTTGTAAGAAACTGTACCGTTAACAGAATCACGAACTGGTGCAGAGTATACTTCACCGTCTGGAATGTTTAAATGACCTGAGCATTTAATTGCTGGAATGTCTTTAATAGAGAATGTTAAGTCAGTTCCAGGACCAGTTAAACGAACTTTATCTGTTTTATTCATTAATGTAACAAGGCTGTCCATCGCCTTATCCATTTTACCGTAGTCTAAGTTACATACTTCAAAGTAGAAGTCTTCGAAAGCTTCTGTACTCATTTTAGCAAGCTGTGCCATAGAAGCATTTGGGTAGCGAAGAACAACCCAGCGTGTTTTTGGAACGCGAATGTCTCTATGAACTTTTTTACCAACTGTTTGGCCATGAACTTTCATACGCTCACTTGGAACGTCAGCTTGTTCATTAATATTATCGCCAGAGCGAAGGCCGATATAAGCGTCCATGTCTTTCATTACGCTTGCTTCATATGCAGCGATTTGTTCGAAATGTTCTTCAGTAGCACCCATTAATAAAGAGCGATCTACTTGATGATCTTTTAAAGAGACGAATGGGAAACCACCAGCTGCATATGCTTCTTTTACAAGTGCAGTTACAAGTTCTTTTTGTAAGCCAAAGTTTTCAATTAATACTTTTTCACCTTTTTGTAAGCGGATAGAGTAGTTAATTAAATTGTATGCTAACTTTTCAATACGTGGATCTTTCATATGTAAAGCCTCCCTACTAATTATGTATCCTCTCCTATTGTAACCTACTTAGTGGAATTTGTTGAATGATTTATGTTACAGTTAACGAATAAGTATGAAAATTCTAATGATGAGATAGGGATTAGAATGAAACGGAAAATGATTGTATAATAGGGGAAAGTATGAAAAAGATAAAGGAAGTGATGAAATGCAAGTTCTTTTATATGTAAGTGCGGCTATTATCGCGGTTGCTTTCGCAGTATTAGTAGTGTATGTATGCAGAACGTTGTTATCGGTTCAGAAGACGTTAGAAAACGTTGCAAGCACGTTAGAAGGTTTAGAAAAACAAATGCAAGGAATTAGCGTAGAGACAGAGCAATTATTACATAAAACGAATGCGTTAGCTGATGATATTCAACAGAAGTCACAGTCATTAAATAAAGTGGTAGCGGGTGTAGATGGGATTGGAACGACAATCCAATCTTTAAATACGAAGCTTCGTAATGTATCAGACTCTGTAACGGACGAAATTGAAAATAACGCTGATAAAGTAGCGCAAGTTGTACAGTGGAGCAGTGCGGCGATTGAAGTATACAATCATTACCGTGCGTCGAGACAAGAGAAGAAGGTTGAAAAAGAAGAGCGTAAATTAGAAAGAATTGAGAAAAAAGCTGAAAAGAAAGAGAAACGCTCTAGATTTCGTATGAGAGGTGAATCGTGATGAATATGACAAAACTTGAAACAATTGAAGAGCTTGAAGTCTTAGTAGAAAAGAACGAGCCGTATGTTCTTTTTAAACACAGTACGATATGCCCAATTAGTCACGGTGCATACACAGAATTTCAAGCGTATTGCAGCGAAGAAAGAGAAGTACCAGCGTATTACTTATACGTACAAGATGCGAGAGATGTGTCAAATCGTGTTGCAGAACAATACAGTATTAGACATGAATCACCGCAAGTGTTATACATAAAAGATGGGATGGTAGTATGGAATACATCTCATTGGAATATTAAAAAAGATGCTTTAGAAGAGAATATAAAGTAAAAAGAAGCAAGCTAAAGGTGCTTGCTTCTTTTTTTTTGTTTTTGTTGAAATATATTTAGTGGTACACTATTAATAGTTCAAACTAAATAACTAGATTGTTGAAAGTAGGTTTTAAGTAATGAAGAAAATGGCATTATCCTTCGCAGTCGTAAGTTTATTACTGGGAGCTTGTAGTAACAATAGTAATACGATTAGTAAGAAGGATGAAGTTATACAAAAAGATACAAAAGAAAAAAGTATGATTCCGAGAACTGCTGTTTCTAAAGATTATTATAGAACTGTTATTCCTTTAAAAGAACAAAAGGTTATTAATACAGCTAATATAAAAACAAATTCTAAATTAGATTTAGCAGAGTATGAAAATGGTTTAATAAATATTGCAACGCAGCAATTTGATACAGAGAGTCACGTACTGCAATTAAACCAGTATATTCCAGAGAAACTAATTGATGAACTAGTTGCGAAAGTAGAAGCGCCAGTTTTGACGAATATTATAGAACAAGACTATTTCGGAAAACAGAATTCAAATGAATTAAGTTTATCTGGTGTTATGATTGGCTTAGCTATGTCTTCAAGTGTATCGAATGAAGAGGCTATGTCTAAAGGGACTGAAGTTGCTAAACAACTTATTGAAGCTATTAACAAAAATGATAAATATAACAAATCTCCAATTACGTTTGCTATCTTTAAGCAAGAAAGTACAAGTTCTTTAAAAAATGGTACGTATATTGCTAGTGCTACTGTTCAAAAGAATGATACGAACCTTGGAAATTGGAGTACGATCGATGAAAAGTCGTATTCATATCCTTCTGATGAATTTACACAAGCACATGGAGAAGATAATACAAAAATAAATAACTTTGCTAAGGAAATAAAAGGTTTTTCTAATGGGGATTTTATTCCAGTCAACGCTAAAGTTTCTTATAAGAAAGATCAAATGGATACATTAAATATGAATATTGTTATTAAATATAACGGTAAAACAGAATTAATGGCTCTTACCCAATTGGCTGCTCAAGGCATGTTAGACAAATTGCCTAAAGATGCGAAAGTACAATTACAGATCAAGTCCGAGAGTAAAATTGAGGCCGTTATTATAAAAGAGAAAAACAGTGATAAACCGTTTGTTTCCTTCTTGTAAAAAAAGACAGTATATAAACTGTCTTTTTTTTATTTTAAATGAAAATATATAATGTTTTTTGATAGTAATTCCTTGCTGTATATCGTGTGACAATCGTATATGTATCAGCTATAATAAATTATCTTAAAAAAGTAACATATAGGAATTTGAAAGAGGTGGCTTTCTTATGGCATCACAACAATTAGGTCGTTTACGTTCTGAAATTGATCAACTTAATTTACAAATATTAGAGTTACTAAACAAAAGAGGTCGTCTCGTACAAGAAGTTGGTAATTTAAAAGAAGTACAAGGTGTGAAACGTTTTGATCCTGTACGTGAAAGAAATATGCTGGATTTAATTGCAGAGAATAATAATGGTCCATTTGAAACTTCGACTTTACAACATATTTTCAAACAAATTTTTCAAGCTGGTTTAGAATTACAAGAAGACGATCATCGTAAAGCATTACTTGTTTCTCGTAAGAAAAAAACAGAAGATACGATTGTTGAAATTAATGGTGAAAAAATTGGTGACGGAAATCAGCATTTTATTATGGGACCGTGTGCAGTGGAAAGTTATGAACAAGTACGTCAAGTTGCTGAAGCAATGAAAGGGCAAGGTCTGAAATTAATGCGTGGTGGTGCGTTCAAACCACGTACTTCACCGTATGATTTTCAAGGTCTTGGATTAGAGGGATTACAAATTTTGCGCCAGGTAGCAGATGAATATGATTTGGCTGTTATTAGTGAAATTTTAAATCCGAATGATATTGAGATGTCATTAGATTACGTTGATGTTATTCAAATTGGCGCTCGCAATATGCAAAACTTTGATTTGCTAAGGGCAGCTGGTGCTGTAAATAAACCAGTATTATTAAAACGTGGTCTATCAGCAACGATTGAAGAATTCATTAATGCGGCAGAATATATTATGGCAAAGGGAAATGGGAACATTATTTTATGTGAACGAGGTATTCGCACGTATGAAAGAGCGACGCGTAATACGCTTGATATTTCCGCTGTGCCGATTTTAAAGAAAGAAACACATTTACCTGTCGTTGTCGATGTAACGCATTCTACAGGGCGACGTGACCTTCTCTTACCAACTGCAAAAGCAGCGATGGCAATTGGTGCAGACGCAATTATGGCTGAAGTACATCCAGATCCAGCTGTAGCTTTATCTGATGCAGCGCAACAAATGAATATACCGCAGTTCAATGATTTTATGAATGAATTAAAATCATTTGGAAGTAAATTATAAAAACTTTTAATGAGCTGTTCCAAAAAGGCATTTTGGAACAGCTTTCTCCTATTGTATAGCGACTGTCATTGTCGATTTTTGTTGGTAAGTTGATATATTTAAAAAATCGCTGATATAATTAGAGTTGCGGTCGATATATTTGGAAAATCGCTGATATATTTCGAGTTACAGTCGATATATTCGAAAAATCGCCGATATAAATTTCATTTACTATCGTACTGCTTAAAATAAGATTTCTACTAAGGAAACATCTATTTTTTTACAAAAAATGCCCTTTTTTCATAAAAAATACGAAAATACGAGAAAAGAAGCGAATTTTTTCGAAACTTTTGCGGGAAAATATTGTATGAGCCTGCGTTTTTATCGTATCATTAGTAAAAGGAAGAACTCGGGACGATTGGTGGCATCTGCAAATAGAGTTGATGTCTTTTTTTCATTCAAGTAACCGATACATAAAAATAGATAACAAAAATAGAAGGAGTGTGCGATGAGATGAACGTAACAATATATGATGTAGCGCGTGAAGCGAACGTTTCAATGGCTACCGTATCACGCGTTGTGAACGGTAACCCAAATGTAAAGCCTACAACAAGAAAGAAAGTATTAGAAGCAATTGATCGTTTAGGATACCGCCCAAATGCGGTAGCACGTGGACTAGCAAGTAAGAAGACAACTACAGTAGGTGTTATTATTCCTGATATCTCAAATACGTTTTATGCAGAACTAGCTCGTGGAATTGAAGATATCGCAACAATGTACAAATATAACATCATTTTAAGTAACTCTGACCAAAATAAAGAGAAAGAGTTCCATTTATTAAATACGATGCTTGGAAAACAAGTGGACGGAATTGTTTTCATGGGTGAAGATATTACAGACATTCACATTGAAGAATTTAAAAAATCTCCAGTACCAATTGTATTAGCAGCATCATTTGATGAGCAAAATGAAACGCCATCAGTAAATATTGATTATACACAAGCAGCTTATGATGCAATGAAGCACTTTATCGAGCAAGGACATAAACGTATCGGTTTCGTCTCTGGTCCTTTCATTGATAAAGCGGGAAGCGCGAAGAAGTTACAAGGTTACAAAAAAGCTTTAGAAGAAGCAGGTATTTCATATGATGAAAATCTTGTAATCGATGGAGATTACACATATGACTCAGGTATCGAAGCATTCGAAAAGCTTTGGAGCAATGATGAAAAGCCAACAGCAATCTTCGTATCTTCTGATGAAATGGCACTAGGTGTAATCCATGCAGCACAAGACGCTGGATTAAACGTACCAACTGACGTAGAAGTACTTGGTTTCGATAATACACGCCTTGCATTAATGGTTCGTCCGCAGCTTTCAACAGTTGTTCAACCGATGTATGATATCGGTGCAGTAGCAATGCGTCTATTAACAAAGTATATGAACAAAGAAAAAGTGGAAGATCACACTGTTATCTTACCTCACCGTATCCAATTTAGAGATTCAACGAAGTAAGTATAAAAAAGCTCACAGCGATTGCTGTGAGCTTTTATTCGTATTCAGGATAGTATTTTTGTACGACTGCATTTACCATTTCGTCTTTCTTAACGTGTAAAAATCTTGCATACAATTCTTTTCCGGTTTCAAATGGGGTATCGTCTAATTCAAACACATGCAATAGTTTTCGAAACGTCCATGTTATTTGCTGGCCGTACATATTATCGTACGTATGCTCAGACTGTATAGCGATTTGTTCACCTAGTGCATGAGCTTCTTCCAAACTGTTTGCTTTAACAAGAATAATACTTTCTTCAAAAAGTGTATCGTGATTCTCTTCATAATGCTCATCAATTTTCGTAGAATCAGGCTCATCAGAATGAACGGACTCAAATAATAATTTTACAGCGTACATATTATGCAGCATGTTTCACTTTATAAATAATACTTGCGACAAGCGAAGCAGGTATTGTAAATACGTTACTTTGATAATGGTAATGTACTTGGGATTCTTCATAAGACATGTTGTCATATAGTTCGTTTTGTGAGACACTCATTTTTTTCTGTTTTTCTTTGAGCATTTTAATGTAGTTGTACTGTATTGGGACGAGAATGATGAAATAAGCTAATACAATTAGTGAAATCCAAATCATTATGAACACTCCCTTACAAAGAATATTTCTATATAGAAATTATATCAATAAAAAGAAAAAATAACCATTTTTTTTATTGGAGCTAATTTTCTTCTAGAAATGCGAACAGTTCCTTTTGGTTTTTTAAATTATGATCAATACATGTTCGAGCAACATATTTCAATCCTTGTAATAATGCATCTACGTGAAAAGTATCATAATGAATTGTATTTCCCTCTACCATCGTTTCGTCTTTTTGCAAGTTAATTGATATTTTTAATACAGTTATATTACTTTGTAAATTTACAACTTCGATGTAAAAAAAACAGTTTGTCTAAGTCAATCGTAACATAATCGAATCGTTCGGATAGCTCTAATTTACATGTAGTAGTATATTCCAAATGAAAGCCTCCTTATTGTATAAGTGTATGTTATAATGCCTTCGCTATAGATGGGACTATTCCTTGTTATATGTCACATAAGTGCAAATTTAACTATTATAGGGCAATGTCATGTATAATAGAAAGAAAAGGCTTGTGAGGGGGGAAAAGAGATGATCGTTCTTTGGATAATTACGCTTTGTATGACTGCTATTTTTGCATATATGACGTTAAAACAAAATGGTTTAAAGCGATTTGTTCCAGGAAGTATTCTTGCAGGAATTGCCCTTATCACGTATGTAATTTCTATTTTTATTGAAAGTGTATCAGTAGATATGAGCACAAGTTTAATGTTTATTGGTATTACACTATTTGCAGGTAGCATTATGGTACTTATGGTTGCTGGTATTATTTTATTTATTCATATGAATTCGGAAACGTTATAGCATATAGAAAAGGCATGTCCCAAGGGGACATGCCTTTTTATCCGTTCAATTATGCTCTATCTTTAGAAGAGTTTTGCTGTTTTAGTAAATCACGAATTTCGCCAAGAAGTTCTTCTTCTTTTGTTGGCTCTGGAATTTCTTCCTCTTTTTCTTCTTCTTTTTTAGATGTTAGTTTGTTGAAAACTTTAACAAACATAAAGATAGAAGCTGCGATAATTAAGAAGTCAAAAATTGTTTGGATGAAGTTACCATACATAACAGCAGATTTACCGTATCCAAAGTGTAAACTTGTAAAGTCAACGCCACCTAATACCATACCAAGTAATGGTGTGATGATATCTTTTACTAAAGAACTAACGATTTTACCGAATGCAGCACCGATTACAACCCCGACAGCTAAATCAACGACATTCCCTTTGAAAGCGAATTTTTTAAACTCGTTCCACATGTGTTAATCCCATCCTTTCCACGATTCATTATGAAATTTATAATTCCTATCAACATATTCTATAGAAATTTACGAGAGAAATAAAGAGGGAATGGGAATGAAAGTAAATTCTGAAAAATGTATCCGTTTTAATTTTTGTTTACATTATCTAGTAAAGATTGTAGCATTTGCTGCGTTTTTAATCCTTCTAATCCATCTACAACAGGCTTTGTATCGCCTTGTACACACTCAATAAAATGATGAACAGCATCTTCAAAACCACGCTGTTTTAACGTCGTATCCCATGATGGGGAACCACTTTGTGAAACTGAGTTTTCCTGTTCAATTTCAAATGTATTCATATTTCTTACGCGAATGATTTTCCCTGGCGTTACAAGTTCAATTTGTTCTAAATTTGTACCGGCATGGCGATGCATTGCAGTAGAAAGTAACAGTCCACTTGGAGTTGTATATGTATGATGTCCGTAAAGAAGTTCATTCTTTTCATTGATTTGCATCATATTGTGAACGACGTTAAGGTCATCATTAGCTAACCAGCGAGCAGTATCTACAATGTGTAAATAATCATCTAACATAGTAAAGTCGTACGTATATGGCCCGACTTTATTTGTGCGATGCTTTTCAATTCGAATCCATGAAATATCATTAGCCTGTTCTTTGGCAGCAACATACATAGGAACGAATCTGCGATTAAATCCGACCATTAATTTTCGGTTATACTTCTCGCTTAACTCGACTAGTTGCTCAGCTTGTTCCACTGTAGCTGCTAGCGGTTTATCAACATAAACGTCGATCCCTTTTTTTAGAAGTTCAGAAACGATTTCATAATGCGATGCAGTTGAACTATGAACGAAGATTGCATCGCATTCCGAAGCTAACATTTCAATAGAATGAAAGTCTTGAATTCGGTATTGCTGGCAAACTTGTTTTCTTTTCTCTGCGTTAGGTGTAAACGCCCCTACAAAATTCCAATCAGTTTCTTTTGTAAGTGTTGGAAGATAGGCCTTTTGCGCAATACTTCCAAGTCCAATCATCCCAATTTTAGGTTTGTTCATTTTATTCCCACCCTATTAATATTAATGTAACGGCTTAAATGTAGCATAGGGTGGGGGAGGAAGGCAAAAATTAGCTTTTTACTTACGGCCTTCTAACAAAATCTTCTCTATCTCTTCAAAGTGATGAGCGCGAGCATGCTCTAACGGGGTAACACCATCATTGTCTGGAATATTTACATCTGCACCGTGCTCAATAAGAAGGCGAATGACTTGTTGCTGTGTTTCGTTTCCGTTACTTAGTACGATGGCTTCCATTAAAGCTGTCCATCCCAGGTTATTTACATGATTTACATCAATATTTGTTCGAGTGAGGAGTTCTTTTATAACGTCAATATAGCCATGTTCTGAGGCTGGGATAAGAGCTGTTCCGCCGTAACGATTTGTAATCGTAGGATCTGCACCAGCATCAATTGTTAGCTTTAAAATGTCTAAGTAACCTTCCGCACCGGCGTATAGAAAGGGATTGTTTTTCATGTCATCTTGGATATTTACGTCAGCACCAGCTTCGATAAGCGCTTTTGCGGTTTTTACATCATTTTTGTATGTAGCAATCATAAGCGGAGTGCGTCCTTGACTATCCGTCGCATTTATATTTGCGCCTTTTTTTAGTAAAGATATAACAGTATTCGTTTCATTTTTTTCAGTAGCTGCTAGTAGTGCAGTCTCCATGTTTGTCATCTCCTTTTTTACTTCTTGTTCTTGCGAGCATCCTTGTAAAAAAATTACGCAACATATCATACTGAATGTTTTTTTGAACATGGAATTTCAACCTCCTAATTTCAACTGTAAAATAGGAACATTAAATTTTTATAAACTGGCGCTAAAATTACTATAAAATCGCTTGAGTAATTGAACATATATTTTTATGCTTATAAATAATAAGGTTTGATAAAGTGAGGATTTAAGATATGTCTATTAAAACAAGGTTTTTATTTTCTTATATTGCTGTTATCCTCGTTTCTATTACGCTTATATTAGTCGCGGGATTTTTAATCGTTTTTTCGATAACAGGTGACTTGGAAGCAGTGAAAAATTTCTATAAAAGTTCTTACATTCAAAAGCCGCTTACACCAGAAGAAGAGAATGCCTATCTTGAGTTGAAGTCAGCAGCTAAACAGCATCAATCTCAATTGTTAGATGAGTCGTTTGTCTCAGCAATAGAAAAAGAGGGTGTGAAAATAGTAGTAAGAAAAGGAGAAACACTTTCATATGCTTCAAACGTATTTGAAAGTGTATCTTTAAAAGAAGCCCTTCCGAAATTTGAATCAGCAAATATTAATAGTCGTGGTACAACGGAACTAGGCGATACATTTTATCGATATGTAAAGTTTGATTTTTATTTTCCTCAGGAAGAAGAGGGAAGTATATTTGTATTAAAAAAGCAAAGTTCATTTGTAGATCTTACACAAAAATTATTTCCAATCTTATTTGTATCTCTCTTACTACTAGCCATTTTACTCATTGGATTATTAAGTTACCTCGTTTCAAGAAGTGTAATAAAACCAATTTTTGTATTGAAAGGCGCAACGGAGAAAATTAAAGAAGGAAATTTAGATTTTCAAATACCAGTTACATCACACGATGAAATAGGGCAATTAAATCAAGGATTTGAGGAAATGAGGAAGAGATTAAAAGAATCGATAGAGATGCAAACACAGTATGAAGAAAATAGAAAAGAGCTTATTTCAAACATCTCTCATGACTTAAAAACACCGATTACATCAATTATCGGATATGTAGAAGGAATAAAGGACGGGGTAGCAAATACGCCAGAAAAAATGGATAAGTATTTAACAACTATCCATACGAAAGCAAGACATATGGATACACTTATTGATGAATTATTTTTATTCTCAAAGCTCGATTTGAATCGAGTTCCCTTTCAGTTTGAAACGGTTGAATTGAATACGTTTATGCAAGAGTTAATCGAAGAGATGCAAATGGATTTAAGTAAAGAAGGTATAGAAGTTAACTTACAATTACATGCATCACCATTATATGTAACGGCTGATTGCGAAAAGATCAATAGAGTTATATCAAATTTAATTCATAATAGTGTGAAATACATGGATAAAGAAGAGAAGAAAATTACTGTAACAGTATCGAGTGATAATAATAAAGTTATTGTGAAAGTGATGGACAATGGATCAGGTATAGAATCTGATACGCTACCTTATATCTTTGAACGTTTTTATCGTGCAGAACAATCGCGGAATTCTAGCACAGGTGGAAGTGGACTTGGTTTAGCAATAGCGAAGCAAATTGTTGAAGAACATGGCGGGAAAATTTGGGCGGAAAGCGAGCTTGGTAAAGGCACAAGCATTTTCTTCTCATTGGAAAAAGTAGAGGAATGTGGTGAGTAAATTGAAAAGAATTTTATTAATAGAAGATGAAGTAAGTATTGCAGAATTACAGCGAGATTATTTAGAAATTAATGATTTCCAAGTTGATGTAGAGCATTCAGGAGAAATAGGTTTACAAACAGCCTTGCAAGAAGACTATGATTTAATTATTTTAGATATTATGCTTCCGAAAATGAACGGATTCGAAATTTGTAAACAAATACGTGCTGTAAAAGATATTCCGATTCTACTTGTTTCAGCAAAAAAAGAAGATATAGATAAAATTCGCGGACTCGGATTAGGAGCGGATGATTATATAACGAAACCGTTTAGCCCGAGTGAATTAGTCGCAAGAGTAAAAGCGCATATTGCCCGTTATGAAAGATTATTAGGAAATGTAAGTAAGCAACGTGATACGTTATATATTCACGGAATTTCTATCGATCAACGAGCGAGAAAAGTTTTTATAAACAATGAAGAAGTGGCATTTACAACGAAGGAATTTGATTTATTAACATTCTTTGTAACACATCCAAACCAAGTATTAAATAAAGAACAGTTATTTGAACGCATTTGGGGATTAGATTCCGCTGGTGATTTAGCCACTGTTGTCGTCCACATTAGAAAGCTACGTGAAAAAATTGAAAGAGATCCTGCTCATCCGCAATATATTGAAACAGTATGGGGAGCTGGCTATCGTTTTAATGTGTAGGGAACCTGCCGAGTAATTGGCAGGTTTTTTGTATGTTATTCGAACGAAAAGGAAGAAATAGGTAATTTGTGTTAAAATGTAAAGAGAAACAAAAAAGAGGAGAGCATAGGGAGCGAGCTATATGTTGGGGGATATATTAAAAGATAATAAATCAAATAAGAATTTAAAGATTGGAACTAATATCGTACTTATCTTATTGATTATTGGTGCAATACAAATGTTTTATGATGAAGATTCTACGAATGATCATTTCGGTTGGTTCTTTTTTGCGATCTTTTGGGTAATTAAAAGCATTTCTAGCTCTAAGGTAAGTTTAAAAGATAGAGATAAAAAGTCGGTATTACTTGATGTGGGTTTAGTGGTTATTTCTTTTGTTTTTTTAGTTGTTTTTAGTGTGAAATATTTCTTTTGAAAAAAGCTCATAGTCGTATAGAGGCTATG
Source organism: Bacillus sp. HMA207 (assembly GCF_003402455.1). Taxonomy (NCBI): domain Bacteria; kingdom Bacillati; phylum Bacillota; class Bacilli; order Caryophanales; family Bacillaceae; genus Bacillus; species Bacillus sp. HMA207. The sequence continues at coordinate 195,488 of NZ_BEZT01000001.1, forward strand.
AGCTTTTTGTCAGTGTTTAGGTTTTCTTAATAATAATGGTACTAACGATTTATAAAATGTTTGAGTAGTAGAAGTAAACTGAGCAGCTTCTTCTAAAAAAGGATAATGGTTGCTATTTTCGAATGGAATGAAGATAGAATTACGTATTCCATCATGTATCTCGATAGAATACTGAATTGGGCACTGTACATCATGTCTTCCACATGTAATGAGGATCTTTGTTTGGATGGAAGGTAAATTCTCTTTTAAATCAAATGAAGGATATTCATTGGCGAAAGCATTCATCCGGCTAACGGACATTGTTTTATTGATTGGTTTACAAAAATAAGAGTTGTAGTTTTCTGGTTTATACAATGATAATTTTGTTCTCTTAGTAGATAGTTCTTTCCGTTCTTCATCTGTAAGGTGAGGGTTTTTTAAGTTTTCGATGAGTTTTTGCATATAATGAAACTGTGGATGTGCTGGGTGATAAATGCAAAAGGGTGTTTCGGTGTAGTTACTTGCTGCAGCTCCTGCTACGACTAATGATTGTAAGGAATGTGGATATGTAATTGCATATAAAAGTCCAAGCATACCACCTGTTGAATGGCCAGCGAAATGCCATGTTGGAAGTTGTAAAGCTTCTCGTATAGCTTCTAAATCGTGAATCGTTTCAATCATACTTAATTCTTTGTCTGAATTGGCTTTTACCGAGTTACCAGCGTCTCGTAAATTAATGAGCAATACACGATGCGTAGCAGTAAAAACATCCGCAAAGTAATCACCAGTTTCATTAAATTGTGAATAGTGATGTGTAATACAAAGAGATTCGCTACTGCCTTTAGTAAAAAGCTCAAATGTGCCACGTTTCGTGTGGATCATTTGTTGTATCCACATAATATCACGACCTTTCCTCATAAAATCTATTAGTACATAAAAATATATCAGCGATTATTAGAATATATCGGCACATCTCGAAATATATCAGCGATTTTCCAAATATATCGGCGCAACTTGAAATATATCAGCGATTATTAAAATATATCGACTTGCCGACAGGAATCGACAATAATAGCGAGCTTTAAATAAAAGGAGGCTATTCAAAAACGAGCCTCCTTTTCGTTTAGTACAAAGATTTTGTCATATTATTCCGAATAATTTCAAGGGATTTCGCTACAGTTAATGCGTTTTTTTCTTCAATTTCTGGTTTACGGGGGATAGGTTTATACATGTTGTCTGGATCTTCCCATGTGAGGGGAAGTTCTGTTTCTGCTTGTCCTTTCCAAGCTTCAATCCATTCTGGAGGGAGATAACCTGAGATGTTTTGGATGTTGTTCATTTCGAGCCAAATGAGTGCCCAAGCTCTTGGAACGACGCGCCAGTGATCATAGCCACCGCCACCGACAGCGATCCAGCGACCGTCGCAATATTCATTAGCAATTTCACGAGCGAGCTTCGGTATTTCGTGGTAAATATTCATTGTCGCACAAAGATGTGTAAGTGGGTCATAATAATGTGCGTCAGCACCATTTTGCGTTAAAATAATATCCGGTTTAAAGTACGCTGCAACTTCTTTTACAACAGTTCGATATGATTCTAAGAACGATTCATCTTCTGTAAAAGCATCGAGTGGAACGTTAAAAGAATAACTATAGCCATTCCCTTGTCCGCGTTCATTTACAGCGCCAGTTCCAGGAAATAAATAGCGACCAGTTTCATGTAATGAAATTGTGCATACGTTAGGGTCATCATAAAACGACCATTGTACGCCATCACCGTGATGAGCATCTGTATCAATATATAAGACGCGTAAACCGTATTTCTTTTGAATATATTTCATTGCGATAGAACTGTCGTTATAAATACAAAAGCCAGATGCTTTGCCGCGAAAGCCGTGATGTAAGCCGCCGCCCAAATTAAGTGCGTGTTTTACTTTTCCGGAAAGAACAGCATCGACAGCTGTTAACGTACCACCAACGAGCAATGCGCTTGCTTCGTGCATATTTGGGAACATCGGTGTATCTTCTGTTCCGAGTCCATATGTCATCGCAATTGATTTTTCTAACTTTCCTTCTCCAGCACGTTTTACCGCATTTATATACTCCTCTGTATGAATGTAGGCAATCTCTTCATCTGTAGCCATCCGTGGTGAGATGATTTGAGAGGGAGAGATGAAACCGCCCTTTTGTAATAAATCATACGTAAGTGTGACGCGCAGTTGGTTAAAAGGATGATCAGGGCTAAATGAATAGCCCCGAAAGTCATCCGAATAAATAAACGCGCTACTCATGCTTGCATCCCCATGATGTTTGGCCATAATACGCGGTAGCCTTCTGCTTCAAGTGCATCAATCACTTTTAGAGGATTCATCGTTTGAATGCGGAAAACGAGTACTTTATCATTCTCGTCTTTTGCTGGGTAGACGAGAACGCTCACGATATTTATTTGTAAATCACTAAAAATAGCAACGACTTTTCCAAGAATACCAGGTTCGTTTTTTACTTGAATTTCAATTTGCGAACTTGGTTGATGTGCTCCTGTTAATTTTACTAACGTGTGCAGTACTGTAGATTCAGAAATGATTCCAACTAACTTTCCGGCCTTTGTAACAGGAAGACAGCCAATTTTATTTTCAAAAAATAAAGTAGCAATTTCCTCAACGAAATCGAGAGGATGGCAAGTCATAACAGGATGTTTCATAATAAGTTCGAGCGGTTGCTGTAGCATATCGAGTGAAACTTGTTCATCTAGAATAGACGGACTTGCATCTCTTACATCCCGATCAGAAATAATGCCTACGACGTGATTATTTTGATCGACAATTGGAATGTGCCGAATGCCTTTCGTGCGTATCGTTCGGATTGCTGTTTCGATTGTATCGTTTGGATGTAATGTAACTACATTTTGATTCATAATTTCTTCTACAATCATTCCAGTTGCCCCCTTTATTAATACATAAAACGATTGTGAAAACGTAGACGATCAAAAGCTTGAATAGAATCCGTATCAACGCGTTTACCGATGCGGACCATTAAACAGTTGGCAGGATGTGAACAAATTTCAGGATCGTCTGTAGCCATCCATTGTAACCCGCCAGCATTCATCATCTTCTCCATTACTTTTCGGTATTCCCACACATTCAATCCTGTTTGTTTCAAATCCCAGTGCCAATAATATTCAGTCGTCAATATAATGTAATCTTCCATATAATCGTCCATCATAGAAACCTCTAGTAAGTTCTTTCCGACAGAACTCCCGCGGAAGGCTGGGACTACTTCAATTGCCCCAAGCTCAATTAAGTTTTCCATTTTTCCTTCTGACCATCGTTCAAGTGGATCAGGATACAAGTATGTAACATATCCAACAATTGTTTGGTCATGTCTAGCAATAATGAGACGAGCTTCTGGTAATTTAGAAATTTCGACAATTGCTTTATATTGTTGCTCGGCAGGACGAAACGCAATTAAGTCTGGATGAAACTCATACATTTCTAAGTTATGTGTAGAGACAGGACCTTCAATAATTAAAGTGCCTTTCGCTGTTTTTAAGTTTCTAGCATTATATATTTTTTTATGAATCAATGTATTGCTCACCACCTTGAGGGTTTGTGAATCTATTAATATCGTACTTTATAATATATGCGATGTGAATCGAAATTTGTCATTAAAAATTTGTCTAAAAATCAACAAATATACTGAAAATTTTAAATAATGTCATTATAATAGATAATAGAATACATAGGAGGGGGATGTAAAGTATGAAAGTAGAAACGCTTCCTGTCATTAAAGGAGAAAATAATTTGCCGAATTATGATGAGGCATACGCGAATTTTAACTGGGAAGAGGTTAATAAAAACTTTACTTGGAATGAAACAGGCCGAGTAAATATGGCGTATGAGGCAATTGATAAGCATGCGAAATCCGATCGAAAGAATAAAGTAGCTCTTTATTATCAAGATGGATCGCGAAAAGAGAAATATACATTTAAGGAAATGAAGGATTTTTCTAATAAAGCAGGAAACGTCCTTAAGAATTATGGCGATGTAGAAAAAGGCGATCGCGTTTTTATTTTTATGCCACGTTCTCCAGAGTTATATTTCGCACTTTTAGGTGCAGTGAAATTAGGAGCAATTGTTGGACCGCTATTTGAAGCATTTATGGAAGGCGCAGTTCGCGATCGCTTAGAAGATAGCGAAGCAAAGGTGTTAATTACAACGCCTGAATTGTTAGAGCGCGTACCATTAAATGATTTACCGGCTTTAAAAACAGTTTTCCTTGTTGGAGATAATGTAGAAGAAGGCGGTAAAACGGTAGCGTTCAATCCGTTATTTGAACAAGCTTCAAAAGAATTACATATTGAATGGTTAGGCCGTGAAGACGGTTTGATTCTACATTACACGTCTGGCTCTACTGGTAAGCCAAAAGGTGTGCTTCATGCGCAAAACGCAATGGTTCAGCACTATCAAACGGCGAAGTGGGTATTAGATTTAAAAGAAGACGATGTATATTGGTGTACTGCTGACCCGGGCTGGGTAACTGGAACAGCTTACGGTATTTTCGCACCGTGGTTAGTTGGAGCGTCAAATGTTATTTTAGGTGGACGCTTTAGTCCAGAAGCTTGGTATGAAGCACTGCAAGATTACGGTGTGACGGTTTGGTACAGCGCACCAACAGCATTCCGTATGTTAATGGGAGCTGGACAAGACGCAATTAAAAAATATGACTTATCACAAGTTCGTCACGTATTAAGCGTTGGTGAGCCGTTAAATCCAGAAGTAATTCGCTGGGGTATGAATGCATTTGGACTTCGTATTCATGATACGTGGTGGATGACAGAAACAGGTGGACAAGTAATTTGTAACTACCCTTGTATGGAAATCCGTCCAGGTTCAATGGGTAAACCAATTCCAGGTGTGAAAGCAGCGATTGTTGATAATGAAGGAAATGAAGTGCCTCCTTACACAATGGGTAACTTAGCAATTGCGAAAGGTTGGCCATCTATGATGCGCGGGATCTGGAATAACCAGCAAAAATATGAATCTTATTTCATGCCGGGAGATTGGTACGTATCAGGTGACTCTGCCTATATGGATGAAGATGGATACTTCTGGTTCCAAGGACGTATTGACGATGTAATTATGACGTCAGGTGAGCGCGTTGGTCCGTTTGAAGTAGAAAGTAAATTAATCGAGCATGCTGCTGTTGCAGAAGCTGGTGTAATTGGTATTCCTGATCCGGTGCGTGGCGAAATTATTAAAGCATTTATCGCACTTCGAGCAGGATACGAACCATCTGATGAATTAAAAGAAGAAATTCGTCAATTTGTAAAGAAAGGCCTAGCAGCTCATGCAGCGCCACGACAAATTGAATTTAGAGATAAATTACCGAAAACGAGAAGTGGTAAAATTATGCGACGCGTATTAAAAGCGTGGGAGCTGAATTTACCAACAGGTGACTTATCAACGATGGAAGATTAAGAGAGAAAGGTCTGAACGAAAAATGTTCAGGCCTTTCTTTTTTATGATATCATTAACTTGTATATATAAGTTAAAGGGGATAGTATGATGAAAACAGAAAAGGAAAAGATGATACTAGGAGAAATGTACATACCGGCTGATCCAGTTTTAGTACAAGAAAGAGAGCAAGCACGTATATTAACGAGAAAATTAAATGATACGCCAGAAGAGCAATTAAAAGAGCGTAGCGAAATCGTAAAAGAATTATTCGGAACGACAGGAGATAATATTCATCTTGAATCTTCTTTTAGGTGTGATTACGGCTATAACATTCATGTCGGTGAAAATTTTTACGCGAACTTTGACTGTACCATTTTAGACGTATGCCCGGTAACAATCGGAGTGAACTGTATGTTAGCTCCAGGTGTTCACATTTATACAGCAACGCACCCACTTGATCCGGTAGAGCGTATAAGCGGATCAGAATACGGAAAACCAGTTACAATTGGCGATAACGTATGGATTGGCGGAAGAGCAATTATTAATCCCGGTGTATCAATTGGAGACAATGCGGTAATCGCATCTGGTGCTGTCGTAACGAAAGATGTGCCTAATAATGTAGTAGTTGGCGGGAATCCTGCAAAGATTATAAAAAACTAAAATAATATTTGAACGAAGTGCCTTCCTCGTCTGTATACAGTTATAAAAGAATAGATGAGGGAGGCTTTTATATGTCTAATAAATTACTTCTTGCGACGTTGTAAAGGATTGGCAAGGAGGGAAACCTGACCTCTATTTGACATGCCTATATAAATGATGGTATAAAGAAAAGTATATGAATAATTGAGCGTGGAAAGGGAGAAGTAGTGATCATTTCCCTGTTTTAGAGAGCTGATGGCCGGTGAAAATCAGCACATAGATGATCGCGAATTACGCCCCTAGAGCATCTTTTTTCGATTGAATTATATTCAAAAGGGAAAAGACGGTGCTAAGCCGTTATGTAAATAAGGTGGTAGGCTTTTTTTGCCTGCAACTAGGGTGGTAACGCGATAATCAAAATCGTCCCTTATTTGAAGGGGCGATTTTTTTATGTTTTCAACCTTCACGCCAGTAATGAACTTAAAGGAGAGTATGTAGGATATGGGTATTTTACAAGATCTTGAATTTCGCGGTCTAATTAATCAGCAAACAGATGCTGAGGGACTTGAGCAATTATTAGAAAAAGAAAGCGTTAAATTATACTGTGGTTTCGATCCGACAGCAGATAGCTTACACATTGGTCATATGTTACCAGTATTAATGTTACGTCGTTTCCAATTAGCTGGTCACCAACCAATCGCACTTGTTGGCGGTGGTACTGGTATGATCGGTGATCCAAGTGGTAAAAAAGCAGAGCGTACATTAAATACGAAAGATACAGTTGCTTACTACACAGAAAGCATTAAAAACCAACTTTCAAACTTCTTAGAGTTTGAAAACGTGGACAACCCAGCAACGATGGCTAACAACTACGACTGGCTTGGTAGCTTAGATGTAATTTCATTTTTACGCGATATTGGTAAAAACTTCGGTTTAAACTATATGTTAGCAAAAGATACGGTAGCATCTCGTTTAGAAACTGGTATTTCATTCACTGAGTTCAGTTACATGATTTTACAATCATACGACTTCTTAAACTTATACCAACAACATAATTGCCGTCTGCAAATCGGTGGTAGTGACCAATGGGGTAACATTACAGCTGGTCTTGAATTAATCCGTAAATCAGAAGAAGATGCGAAAGCATTCGGTTTAACAATTCCACTTGTTACTAAATCTGACGGTACGAAGTTTGGTAAAACAGAAGGCGGCGCAATTTGGTTAGACCCAGAGAAAACAACTCCTTACGAGTTCTACCAATTCTGGATTAACACAGATGACCGCGACGTTGTTAAATACTTAAAATACTTCACATTCTTATCTCATGAAGAAATTCTTGAGCTTGAGAAGCAAGTAGCTGAAGCGCCAGAAAAACGTGCAGCACAAAAAGCATTAGGTGCAGAAATGACAAAACTTGTTCATGGTGAAGAAGCATTAGAGCAAGCGATTAAAATTTCAGCTGCATTATTCAGCGGTTCTGTAGCAGAACTAACTGCAAGCGAAATCGAACAAGGATTCAAAGACGTACCATCTGTAGAACGTACTGCAGAAGATACAGTATTAATCGACTTACTTGTAGAAAGCAAAATCTCTCCATCAAAACGTCAAGCACGTGAAGATGTAACGAACGGCGCAATCTACGTAAACGGTGAGCGTACACAAGCATTAGACTACGTTGTAACAGAAAACGATCGCATCGAAGGTAAATTCACAATCATTCGCCGCGGTAAAAAGAAATATTTCTTAATTCGTTACTAATAAATAAAAAGCTTTGAGGAAATTCCTCAAAGCTTTTTTGTTTTAATCTCCTTTTCGAGTTCATACGGAAATCACATGTAAGCGGTATGATAAACGTATAACAATTAGAAAGGAGTGGTAAAACAAAATGTCACTAGAAGCGCTCATTATTTTTTCTTTGCTAAACGCGGGTCAACTTGCAGAGAATTCGAAGGTTGATATACATAAAGAGCAGAAAGATGCTTATGTATATGTTCAAAAAGAGGAAAATAAATAACTTTATTTTATATATACGAAAAAAGAGGGTATCCCAGAAGGTCTTTAAAATGACCCTTTGGAGATATCTTTTTTGTTATTCATGTATTACTTTTAATGAAATTTGTCCTTTGGGGAGGATAGGTAGCGTAGGGGCATTTCTATCGTTAGACAACATTTTTAAAAATAAAGGGGGTGAAATGTCTACGAAAATCTATAAATTATTACATAATAAAAGCCACAAATCATATGAGTGTGACTTAAATGTTTTTATTCAGCCTCGAAGCGTAAAGTGATGAAAACTCAAATGAAACCATAAGATATCTAGCAGGATTTATTTTCCTAGATTTGAAATTGTTATATCAATTTTGTTTCTTTTTGCAGTGTTTAAAGCGTTGCTTAGTAAATCTAAAAAAGTTGTACCTGTTGGAGTAGCGTGATAATTGGCTAAACTAGTTGTTTTATTAGGAATTTTATTTCCCCAAGGTGGCTGTTTTTCCATGTGCTCAATATCCCAGATAACTTCTGTAGGAGGTAATTCACTTAAAATTTTTCTTATCTCTTCTACATTTTGAAGTGCTTCTTCTGTGTCCTCCCAACGTAACTTGTCGAAATATAAATTCTTCATTAATAGTGGGTACTTAGTGCCCCAACCTTCAGACTCTGTATGATAAGACATGGTTGAAAAAAGCTATGTAAAAAATCAGGGTGTCCTGTTTCATAGAAAAATATATCTACTTTAAATCCTACTGCCATTAATATCAATCCTCGCGCTTAAATATTACGTTTTTGATGAATAATTACATAAATCAATAAAAAGAAGAACGTTTATTCTCACTACAAGGCGTTCTTCTTTTTTTGTTTTATTCGTCGTCTTCAAAATCGCGTAAGCTATCTAGCAATTCTGTAAAAGATGAACAAACAGGGTAAATTGCTTCTTCCATCTCTTCTTCCTCATGATCCCAAAATACAACGGTTGGGGCTTCGGGGTTATTTCGGTAATCAAAGCATAGAAGGTTACCAAACGGGTCTCTAGCAAAAGGGTATACTTTATCAACTAATCTATCTTTTATACCTTCATAGTTTTGGACAATCGAATATTTATCTTCTATATGAAGAGTTAAGAGGTCACTGAATACATTTTCATCTTGTCCTGGTACATCAAATACTTTTGGGTTAGGGTATCCCCCGTCATATTTCTTCACGCACGCAACAAAATCGTTGGGTAATTTAATATTAAAATATTGTTCTGCCTTTTGGATTTCTTCGTCTGTAACTGGTGTTTTACTCATAAAGGACCATGTAATATTGTTCATTTTTGCCACTCCTTATTTATCGCTATCTTTTCCCAAAATTCTATAGCCACCTGTATGGCCAGTATCGTGATGTATCTGATAATCTACAAGTTGCATTCTACCAGTATCTTGATGGTGATGCCATGTGTAATGCTTTGGTGTTTCACCTTGTTTAAACATTTGAATTTCTTCTTTCGTAAATCTTGAAGCTAAATCAGGGTCTTTTATTATTTGTTCGTATAATGCTTTACTACATTTTCTAAAATGTGTTGTTCTAGATTTTTTTAAGTCTGCCTCTTTTAGGATTACCTCACCCTTAGATTTAAAAATAGGGAACCCATCTGCATCATACGGAATACCTGTAACAGGGTGTTTGTCTCCTGCCAACTCACCTTTTCTTAATCTTATTGTCTTAGGGCCATTTGGACCTTCATAAGTATATGGAGCTGCTTTCTGCAAATACTGTTGGATACTTCCAACTCCTGCATATGAGAAAGAATTTCCAGGTTTTAATTCATAGTTGTTTAATATATGCAATGCATTTCTGTATGCAGGGGGATTAGTTATAAGGGATTTCCCTTTAATAAGACTTGTCATAGCAGATGCTTTACCTACTTGTCCAATTTTATCTAGACCTTTGCTACCAATAAACCCTGTGAGTAGCGAGGTGACTACATAAGCTGCATAATGTTCCCTACTTTCCATATCCCCATTCCATAATTCGTTCATGAATGAATCGGACAGGGCATTCCATGCCGCAGGTAGGGTTTCTTTATAATTTACGATTGCATCTTTCATGTTTAACCAGGTCTCTTTATCTCCCAAAGCAACAAATCCGTCCCATGCGTCTACAACGCCATCTACTACACCAGTGGAAATACCAGTCCAGGCATCGCTCAAATCCTTTTTATTTCTATCCTAAAAGGATTGTTCTGATTGTGGTGGGATTTTGCCACACATTGCACCTTCTTCGATTGAATTATCAGCCTGACGATTCCTATCTTCTGCAATCGCTTGAATTGAAGTCGCCCACTCCATATTTAATCCTTGTGTACTAAATGTACCACTTGCTGGACTAAAACCTTTCCCACTTTGAACTTCAGCAAGCCCCGTCGCAATGCTAGCGGCTAATTGAATTGCTGTATTATAGTTATTACTAGATGTTTGGTTGAACTGATACAAATGATCTAACTTTTCTTAAAGTTTGCGCCTCATGGCAATGAAAAGATTTACCATAGCGTCCATGCCCGAAATTGGCATAGTTTGATGGAGGGCTTCTGTACTTGCTATCATTCGGTCAATTTCTCGAATTTGTTCTAATATTTCTTGTTCAATAACATCTGTTGAAGCTACCTGTGATTGAAATTGACTTGGAAAGGCATCGTTCTGACGAATTAATTCCTCACATAAGTAAATGATTCCTTGTGCCAAAGGACGAAAGGTTTGTAAGAAATATGCTTTTGCACTGCTATATGTTTGTCCTTGTAGAACAGTATCCAATGCAAAAGCATCAATAGAATGAATAATTTGTTCCATACCTTGAATAGTAGTGGTACAGAAAGAGTTCATACTTTCTGTTTGAGCTTGTACGTCACCGAGATACATATTTAAAGACATGAACTTTCCCTCCCCCTTACAAAAAATACCAATTCAAGGAAGAGGTTGTAAATATAATGTTCTGATTATTCCGAAAACAAAAACTTGTTCATTAAGTTTTTTAATCTCATTCGGATGCTCGGGTGATGAAGAGGTTTTTAAGGTTGAATGTAAATAGAAAAAGGGAAGATATAGATTATGTACACATAAATACGTTGTAAAAATCATGTTAAAAAAAGAAAGTATAGCAAAGAAAAATGAGTTATGGGGTAGAATGTAGTGTTTTTAAGTGTTAGAAGAAGGTAAGCTGGCTAAATTCAGAAATGATAATTCTAATGTTGTATTAGCATTGAAAAGAAATACTAACATTAGAACAAATAGGACAGTATAAAATGAATTAGATAATGAAGAAAGCCGCTCGTTTTTTCGGGGCGGCTTATTCTTTACATGTTTTAGTTTTCTTCTTCTTTGTAATTTAATGCAATCTCTACTATTTCTTCCGGTGTTAAATCCCTAAAATCCCAAAAGATTATATCACTTGGAGCGGGATGAGGTACACCGCTATTATTAAATTGGTTTACGTATTCATTAAGTTCTTCTTCAGGTAATTTAGGATTACAAATCTTTGTTACAAGTTCAATAAGTTCTTCTTTTGTCATTTTGAGTGTCATACTAACCATCCTTTCATAATCATTAACCTTTTTTACCGAAATGATATGAACGATCTAAAACATTTTGATGCATTTTAGGAGAAACAATTATTAAGTTATCGAGATTGTACACATCTCCACCCTGGTGAATTGGTTGTTTATGGTGCAAAATATATTGATTGTGCTGACCATACTTCTCAGATAATGGAGCGAATGGAGCTTTACCCTCTTTCATAAGGTTTATATTTCTTTGGTTAAATTCTGTCGCATAGTCTGAATCAGCAACTGTTTTCCAAAACTCTTTTCTAAAATCATCAAAGGAGTTGAAATTTTTTCCAATTAGCTTATTTCGAATTTCTTGTGGAATAACACCAATTGAACCTTTATTATACATTAGTTTCTTTTGAGTCCCTAAACTTCGTTCAAGATTAAAACTTGAAGTTACTGTTCCTGGAGAATTTCTTTTTTGTGCACTTGAAATCGTAGTCTTTGCAAAATTATAGTAGGCTTGATTCAATTCGCTTTGAGGTATCTTGGTTATGATAGTTCCACCAGAGAAAGCATAAGAAACATCTTTCTTAAAAGATTGTAAAATCTCAGATGCGTGCTTCATTTCTTTTATTAGTGTTACTCCTTTTGTTAATGTACTTGCTCCACTTGATGCTTTTACTCCTTTTATAACAAGTCCTGCTCTACCTAATCCCTTGTCGGCGATTAGACCAATACCTATTTGGGTTAATGCATAAGTAATCCATTGCGTACGGCTCTCTGCATCTCCATTTATCATATCTCGTTTCACGGTACTTGAAAATGTATGCCACATATTTTTCGCCGTTTCATCCAAATGTAAAATCGCATATGTAACATTAATAAAAGTTTCTATATCCATATTCCTTATATTCATATTACTTAAAGTTTCCATGGACTTGATTGCATCTTCAACAGATTTCCCTGTTCCGATTACAGTACCATTCCATATCTTTTTTACTGTTTCGAACATTTTAACTACACTGTTTACCTTATCGCCCCAAGCTTTTTTAATCGCAGATGTTTTTTCTAGCCTACCGCACATTTCTCCATCTTTAATTAAATGATCAGCTTTTCGTTTTTTTTCTTCTGTAATTGCTTGAATAGGACCCGTCCACTCCATATTCAACCCTTGCGTACTAAATGTACCACTTGCAGGACTAAAACCTTTTCCACTTTGGACTTCGGCGAGACCCGTCGCAATGCTAGCAGCTAATTGAATCGCTGTATTATAGTTATCACTAGATGTTTGATTAAATTCATATAGGTGCTCTAGCTTTTCTTGAAGTTTACGCCTCATGTCAGCAAATAGATTTACTATAGCATCCATGCCCGAGATAGGCATAGCTTGATTGATTGCTTCCGTACTTGCTATCATTCGGTCAATTTCTCGAATTTGTTCTAATATCTCCTGTTCGATAACATCTGTAGAAGCGACCTGTGATTGAAAGTCTCTTGGAAAAGCATCATTTTGACGGATTAATTCTTCGCATAAGTAAATGATTCCTTGTGCTAACGGACGAAAGGTTTGTAAGAAATATGCTTTTGCACTGCTATATGTTTGTCCTTGTAGAACAGTATCCAATGCAAAAGCATCAATAGAATGAATAATTTGTTCCATACCTTGAATAGTAGTGGTACAGAAAGAGTTCATACTTTCTGTTTGAGCTTGTACTTCACCGAGATACATATTTAAAGACATGAACTTTCCCTCCTCTTACAAGAAAATAATACCAATTTAAGGAAGGGGTTGTAAATGTAATGTTCTGATAATTCGGCGGTTAAAGAGATACTTGTTCATTAAGTTTTTTTAATCTTATTCAGATGCTCGGGTGATGAAGAGGTTTTTAAGTTGAATGTAAATAGAAAAAGGGAAGGTATAGATTATGTACAAATAAATACGTTGTAAAAATCATGTTAACAAAAGGAGAGTACAGCAAAGAAAAATGAGTTGTGGGGTAGAATGTAGTGTTTTTTTAGTGTTAGAAGAAGGGGGGAGGTTTTTATTAATGTGGATAAAAAATGGATGAAATTCTAGAGAGAGGGTTAAGTTTTATTTTGTTACATTGTTTTGTTTTTATACATATAATCGGCTATATTCAATAAAAAAAGCCCAGGCCCCTTGATAAACAAGGTTCCTAAGGCTTTTAATAATACTCTTTGCAGAGTACCGAGATTAACGAGAGTAGAACTCTACGATTAATGCTTCGTTGATTTCAGCTGGTAACTCAGAACGCTCAGCGTGACGAGTGTAAGTAGCTTCTAATTTGTCAGCATCGAAAGTTAAGTATTCTGGTACGAAGTTGTTAACTTCGATCGCTTCTTTAACAACAACAAGGCTGTTAGATTTTTCGCGAACGCTGATAGTTTGACCAGGTTTTACACGGTAAGATGGGATATCTACGCGAGCGCCATCAACCATGATGTGACCGTGGTTTACTAATTGGCGAGCTGCACGACGAGTGCGAGCTAAGCCCATACGGTAAACTAAGTTGTCAAGACGAGCTTCAAGAAGGATCATGAAGTTTTCGCCGTGCTTACCAGGCATTTTACCTGCTTGGTCAAATGTGCGACGGAATTGACGCTCAGTCATGCCGTACATGTGACGAAGTTTTTGTTTCTCTTGTAATTGTAAACCGTATTCTGAAAGTTTCTTACGTTGGTTAGGACCGTGAGGACCTGGTGCGTAAGGGCGTTTTTCTAATTCTTTTCCTGTGCCGCTTAGAGAGATTCCAAGACGACGAGACAGTTTCCAAGCTGGACCTGTATAACGAGCCATAGTTGACTCCTCCTTTAAAAATGTTTTTATTTACGTAAAATAAAAACAGACGTAATCGATATTTACGGGCATTTTGTTTTCATGTACCTTCGCTCCAGCAGCAGGGAGTTACGAGATACACCTCCGTAGAGGAACAAAATACAAACGATAAACTCACATTACAAGGCTGCCTTTTTATTTTACACAAACGCTATTATATCTTTTACCCAGAGTTTCGTCAAGCGAGTACGTTTTTGTTTTATGCATATAAATTTTGGAAGTTAATATAAGAAGGAATTTAAAACAATATAGAAGAAGAGATAGAAACACAAATAAAACGCTTACATAAAATGAAGGAAAACGTTCATCAAATTTTTATGGATGAATATGCGGCAATAAAAACATAAGGGGGATGTTTTTATGAAAAAGAAGCATATGGAGACAGCGTTAATTCATCACGGTTATACACCTGAGGAACATAAAGGAAGTTTAACACCACCTTTATTTCAAACTTCTACATTTACATTTGAGACTGCGCAGCAAGGAGAGGCGAGTTTTGCGGGAGTGGATCCATCTTATATTTACTCACGGCTTGGAAATCCAACTGTGAAATTATTTGAAGAACGTATGGCGGTGTTAGAAGGAGGAGAAGAGGCACTTGCCTTCGGATCTGGTATGGCAGCTATTTCAGCGACTTTAATCGGTTTTTTAAAGGCTGGAGATCATATTATTTGTTCAAATGGATTATACGGATGCACGTACGGTTTTTTAGAAGTGTTAGAAGAAAAATTTATGATTACGCATTCGTTTTGTGATATGGAGACAGAGGTTGATATTGAAAATAAAATTCGCCCAAATACAAAGCTTATTTTCGTTGAAACACCAATTAATCCGACAATGAAATTAATTGATTTAAAACAAGTGATTCGGGTTGCGAAGCGAAAAGGTTTACTTGTTATTGTTGATAATACATTTTGTTCACCTTATTTACAAAGACCGCTTGAGCTTGGCTGTGATGCTGTTGTGCATAGTGCGACAAAATATATTGGTGGTCATGGCGACGTTGTGGCGGGTGTAACGATTTGTAAAACGAAAGCATTAGCTGAAAAGATTCGCCCGATGCGAAAGGATATCGGCGGTATTATGGCACCGTTTGATGCATGGTTATTATTACGCGGGTTAAAGACGTTAGCAGTAAGAATGGATCGTCATTGTGATAATGCAGAAAAAATTGTATCGTTCTTAAGAAAACATGATGCGGTAGAAGATGTTTGGTATCCAGAAGGAGAGTTAGCATCTCGTCAAATGAAACGCGGGGGCGGTGTTATTTCTTTTTCAGTAAAAGGCGGAAAAGAAGAGACGCAAGCGTTTATTAATGATCTTCACTTTATTACAATTGCGGTGAGTTTAGGAGATACAGAAACGTTAATTCAGCATCCAGCAACGATGACGCACGCTGCGATTCCAGCTGAACTAAGAAAAGAAATGGGCATTTTCGATAATTTAATACGCTTATCAGTCGGTTTAGAATCGTGGGAGGATATCGTTTCTGATTTAGAGCAGGCATTAAAGAAAATATCTACTGTTAATCAATAAAAAAAGAGTGAGCTATCGGTTTTGTACAGGACGTACTAAATCGATAACTCGCTCTTTTCTTTTTACATATGTTTTAGGAGTGTTTCCACAAACTTTTCTAAATAGCGCTGATCTACTTCATCGAAACGATTCTTTTCGGGACTATCAATGTCAAGTACACCAATGACAGCTCCTTCTTTCACAATTGGTACAACGATTTCTGAATTAGAAGCACTATCGCAAGCGATGTGACCTGGGAATTGGTGAACGTCTGCTACAAGCTGTGTTGTTTTCGTTTCAGCTGCTACGCCGCAAACGCCTCGTCCAAATGGAATGCGTACGCAAGCAGGCATTCCTTGGAACGGTCCAAGGACAAGCTGATTTCCTTCTGTTACGTAAAAGCCAACCCAATTAACGCGATCTAAAAATTGGTTTAATAATGCGGAAGCATTTGATAAGTTTGCGACTACGTTTGATTCGCCAGTTAATAACGCATCCAGTTGTTTAATTACTGTCTCATATTGCTGCACACGAGATCCTGCATAACTTTCTTTAGTAAACATGGAAACAGCTCCTTTTTTATCGAGATGTGTAAAATATTAGCAAAATACGATGTATTTCACATGACTTTGTCGATAGAAAATTAAAGGAATTTGTCTTAAAAGTCAAGAAATTTAAACTATAGCTGTTCAGTGAGGGGAAGTGAGCGCATGAAGCAGACGAAACAAAAAGTAATTGATGCGGCAATATCGTTGTTTAATACGAAAGGTTATGATGGAACGTCGGTGCGAGACATTGCAAAGCGAGCGGATGTGAATGTAGCGAATATTTCATATTATTTTGCTGGGAAGCAAGGTTTATTAGAACAGCTTATTACTGATTTTTTAGAAGGATATATTCATGTGATTGAAATGTCGTTTGAACAGAGAGAGTATTTGTCGGCTAAAGATGTAATGGTGCAAATGGTGCGCGGGATTTTACGATATCAATTTGAAAATAGAGAACTAACACGTTTCTTCTACCGAGAGCTTTCGCTTGATACGACATTAATTCGTGAAGTGATGACCGTTTATTTTTCTAAAGAAAGATATTATATAGAACAAATGATTAGACAAGGACAAATGAAACAAGAATTTCAGAAAGTATCATTTACAATGTTTATGACGCAATTAAAAGGTATGATAAGTATGCCGTTTTTATATCCACAATATATATCAGAAGTACTCCATTCTTTCCCGTCTGAGACATTTTTCATAGAAATGTATACGAAAGAGATTGAGCAATGGATGGAACAAGCATTATGTAAAGCGAATATGTACCATGAATGGCCAAGAGCTGTTCATATGTGAAGAATCCCCACCTAACGAACTGAGGTGGGGATTTTTATGTTTACTTTTCTTTGCCATAAATTGTTACATAATAGCGCGATAATTGTTAATGCAGCTCCAGCGATTTCAATTTTATCGACTGTATAACCTCGAAAGATAGAACCAATGAGTGCAAGGATAGGAACTAAATTCATAAATAATATGCCGTTAATAGATGAAATATAGCGATTTCCCATATTCCAGCAAAATACAGCGATAACGCCTGCGATAATCGACATATAAAAGAGCTCAAAACGAACGCTCACAACTGTACGCAGTGACGGCATAGTAACTATATTTGTGTACGTTAAGAAAGTAACAATAACGATGAGTGAAATGGAGCCAAATAAACAAGTTAATGTCGTGTACCTAAGTGGTGACCAAGATTGAAAACGAGCAGCCCCGTTTGTATAAATGACCCAGCAAGTAACGCCGCATAGCATCAATATATTTGTTGATAAGTGGCTTGCAGCTCCAAATAGTAATTCAATATTTCCTTTTGAAATGACAAGCATAACACCAAGTAATGCAACGAACATACAAAGGAATGTATAGTTTTGTGGGCGGCGATTTTGGGTTATCCATTGCAGTGATAAGGCAATCAGTGGCATAAGGGATTGAATCATAGCTGCATGGATTGCTCCGGAAGGTCCGGCAAGTTGCTGTCCGTAGAAAACGAGAAAACCATACCCCACGAAACCGACTGTCCCGTAAAAGAATAGAGAAAGTGTTCTTTTTTCTAAGCGGAGTGAAGTCTTTCCTTCAGTAATTAATAGCAAAATAAGAAAAATAATAGCTGCTGATCCATAGCGAAGCGTTGTGAAGAAGAATG
This sequence comes from Bacillus sp. HMA207, assembly GCF_003402455.1. NCBI lineage: Bacteria > Bacillati > Bacillota > Bacilli > Caryophanales > Bacillaceae > Bacillus > Bacillus sp. HMA207. Next base: position 213,653 of record NZ_BEZT01000001.1, read on the forward strand.
GATCGATAAATTGCAGAGCACTTGCCATTACAGGAAACATAAATCCCCAGGCAGTGACGGCGAGTAAGCATAGAAAGGATCCGAGTAGCATTTGTTTTTTGTTCAAGAGTATCTTTCCCCTTTACATTTCGTTATAGTAAGTTGATGAAATAAGTATAAAGAGTAATTGTTTATAGGAGGAAATATCGATTTCTTATAACGGTTATAACTTTTTGTTAGAGGTGTGTACGATGGATTTGGAGGCAGTACGATCGTTTATTGAAGTGAAGCATACGCGAAGTTTATCAAAGGCAAGTAAGATTTTACATATATCACAACCAGCGCTTAGTAAACAAATTCAAAAGTTAGAAGCGGATTTAGAGGTTACTTTACTTAAACGTTCTGCGCAAGGAGTAGAGTTAACGGAGGCAGGAGAGTTATTTATAAAAAGAATGTTACCGATTTTGGAGCAAATAAATGAAGTGAAAACAGAAATGAGGGGGTATCAAGAGAACCGGAAGTTTTCAATTGGTATACTACCGAGTTTAGCGGAGCATTACATATCAGAATGTAAAGATATATTAGGTGATGAGTTCGAAGTGGAATGGCAAATCGGGCATACGGAAGTATTAAGAGATTTATTTAAAGCGCGGGAGATTGACGCGATGTTCATCGATTCAGTAGTAGAAGGTGCTACGTATATAAAAGAAGTGCAACAAGAGAAAATTATTTGTGCCGTTTCAAATAATCATCCGTACAAAGAGAAGATAGTCATTCAAATAGAAGAGCTGCACAATGAAAAATTAATTGTATATCCAGAAATATGTGATGTAAGGAAAATGATTATGAACATGTTTCATGAAATAGGTGTAAAACCAACTATAGCTGTGGAAACATCTTACGCAGAACCGATGCTTGCAATGGTAAAAGCTGGCCTTGGTATCACGTTACTTCCAGAAAGGGCAGTAGAGCAGTCTGTAAGGCAAGGAAATGTACATGTAATTTCTGTTGAACCACCACTCATGCGGAAAATTTATTTCGTATCCCATACGAAAGATTGTTTGTTATTACAATCATTTGAGGATAGGGAGTGAGGTAGGCGGAATATTGAGAAAGATTACAATCACATTGAAAGAAACATGAAATTTTAAAAAAAACTAGGTCAAAAACAAACCATTACATGGTATGATTAGTACATTGTTAGTTGTTAAATATAGGGGAATTCCCTTTTTATACATAATGCCTTCCATTTCATAAACGGAACGGACAAAAAAAGAGATATAACTAGGAGGCTTTTTTGCATGGATTCTATCCTGACGATCGTTATCATTGTAGTAAGCTCTATTCTAGTGCTGCTCATGATAGAGCTTGTGATAAGAAATCGTTCATATAAAGATATTGAAGCACTGGAGCAGTGGAAACAAGAGATAAAAGATAAACCTGTGGCAGATGAACTAAAACGGGTAAAAGATTTAAACATGACGGGTCAAACAGAAGAACTGTTTGGTAAATGGCGTGAAGAATGGGATGAAATTGTATCAACAACCCTTCCGAAAGCTGACAAAGATTTAGCGCAAGCGCGAAAATTCGCCTCGCAATTCTCCTTCCGAAAAGCAAAGCATGCGATGAACGAATCCATAAGTGGTTTAGATGACGCTGATAATCGTATTACTGACATTTTAAATGAATTACAGCAATTGTTAGAAAGCCATGAGAAAAATAGCTCGGAAATTGAAGGGTTACGTGATACATATCGTAGTATGAAAAAGAGTGTTCTTGCTCATAGACATATGTATGGAGCAGCAGAGCAGAAAATCGAAGAGATGCTAGACGCTGAATCTGAGAAATTTAAAACCTTTGAAGAAGCAACAAACAATGGCGACTATTTAAAAGCGAGAGAAATTGTTATTAGTTTGGAAGAAGGTTTAGCAGATTTAGAAATCATTATTCACCAAATTCCAGATTTATTGGTAGAGTGTCAAGCGACGTTACCAGTTCAGCTGGAAGATTTATTACACGGACATAATGATATGGTAAGACAAGGTTATGTATTAGATTATTTGGAAGTCCCTAAAGAAGTTCGCGATATGACGAAACAACTACAAACATGTTTAATGGATATACAGGAGCTTCATATAACAGAAGCGGCTGAAAAAGTAGAAAACTTAAAAACACGTTTAGATGGCTTCTACGATCAATTGGAACAAGAAGTACATGCGAGACATTATGTGGAGCAAAAAACACTTTCTGTTTACGATGACTTAGAAGAAATGCGTATCGAAACGATTGAAACGAAAACAGAAACACAACTTGTGAAACAAAGCTATCAGTTACAAGATAAAGACATTGAGTCTCAAAAAGTAATTGAAAAGCAAATGCACATTTTAACGAAACGTTTTGAAATGCTACAATTACGCGTTGCAGAACAAGATATTGCCTTCTCTATTATTCGTGAGGAACTAGAAGAGGTTTATGAGCAATGTGAAACGTTAAAAGTACTTCATGCAGAATATAAAGAAATGCTGCAAGCGATGCGCAAAGAAGAATTTGAAGCACGTGAGAAGTTACAAGAAATGCGAAATACTATTTTCGAAACGAAACGCTTTATGCAAAAGTCGAATTTGCCAGGTCTTCCAGAGAGTATTATGGAAGATTTAAAAAGAGGGCAAATGGCAATGCAAGCTGTATATGAACAATTAGAAGTGAAGCCGTTAAATATGAACGCTGTAAATAGCAGTTTAGAAGAAGCATACACAACTGTGAACGGTGTGGCTGAAATGACAGAAGAGTTAATTGGACAAGCATATTTAGTGGAAAAATTAATTCAGTACGGTAACCGTTACCGTAGTCATGATGAAAACCTAGCAGAAAGTTTAAATTATGCTGAGAAATTATTCCGTGAATACCAATACGATGCAGCTTTAGAACAAGCGGCTTCAGTATTAGAGCAACTTGAACCTGGCGTTGTTCAAAAAATAGCTGAATATGTAGACAATGAACAAACCCTTTCATAAAAGGGTTTGTTTTTTTGTGTAATTTTGCAGACGATGTTGCTATAATGAATAGCGGAATACAGCAAGGTTATTCGTTTCAAAATAAAGTGAAACTGTAATCAGTAGGAGGATTCATCCCCATTGATTACTAGCCTTCACCAATCGGGCATTTACGGACAGCCCGACTCCCACCTAACTTCTTTGCTCTAACTGGATTTTGAGGTGAGAGTCTTATTGCCCGTTCATGCGGGATAAAGTGAAACTGTAATAGGAGGGCATCCTCGACAATTATTAGCCTTCACCAATCGAGATAAAATGGAACCTTTGCGTAGTCTTAGCGTAATGACACGTATTTATGATATGATTATACGATGTGATAGCGCTGAAAGGGGAAGAACGATGATCTATTTTGATAATAGTGCGACGACGAAGCCATATCCAGAAGCTCTTCAATCGTACGTGACGGTTGCTGGGAAATATTTTGGTAATCCTTCTTCTATTCATTCGCTTGGAGGAGAGGCAGAGCGTCTATTAACACAATCAAGAACGATTGCAGCGCAGCTTCTTCGTGTTAAACCTTCTGAAATTATTTTTACATCAGGTGGAACGGAAGGGAATAACCTTGCGATTAAAGGGATAGCGATGAGGAATCGTTCGCGTGGCAAACATATCATTACAACAAATATTGAACACGCGTCTGTGTTTGAGGCATATAAGCAATTAGAAGAACTCGGGTTTGATGTAACATATTTACCGGTTAACGAGCATGGTGTTGTGTCGGTAGAAGATGTGAAACGAGCACTTCATGAAGATACGATTCTTGTGTCAATTATTCATGTGAACAACGAAACTGGAGCAATTCAGCCCGTTGCTGAAATTGGAACGTTATTATCGAATCATCCGAAAATAAGATTCCATGTAGATCATGTACAAGGGATAGGGAAAGTACCGCTTGATTTATATGCGTCTCATATTGATCTTTGCTCAATATCTGGACATAAATTCCACAGTGTAAAAGGAACGGGTCTTCTTTATGTACGCGATGGCGTAAGATTAGATCCGATTTTATCAGGTGGTCAACAAGAGCTTAAGTATCGTTCTGGTACAGAAAATTTACCTGGCATTGTAGCGATGGTGAAAGCACTTCGTATGACAATGGAACAAGTGAAAGAAAAGGTAGCTCATTTGCAAAGTTTACAAGCAGAGCTTGTTCGTTTCTTTAAAGAGATGGAAGATGTAACGATTAACACGTCGCTTGCATATGCAGCACCGCACATTTTAAATGTATCATTTGTTGGTTTAAAACCAGAAGTAGTCGTTCATGCTTTAGAAGAACACGGTGTATATGTGTCAACGAAATCTGCTTGTTCTTCAAAAGCAAATGAAGTGAGCAGAGTGTTAGTGTCAATGGGAGTGCCGCATGCAGCAGCTGCAAGCGCTATTCGTATTAGTTTGGCACCAGAAAACACAATGGAAGAAGTAAAACAATTTGAAGGTATTGTAAAAGAGACGATGCCAAAATTATATGAAGTGATGAGGTAAAGAAATTATGTTGAAATATGAATATATTTTAGTGCGTTACGGAGAAATGACGACAAAAGGTAAGAACCGTTCTAAGTTTGTAAGCACATTAAAAGATAACGTGAAGTTCAAACTGAAAAAATTCCCAAATATTAAAATCGATGCAACACATGATCGTATGTACATCCAGTTAAATGGTGAAGATCATGAAGCAGTCTCTGAAAGATTGAAGGATGTATTTGGTATTCATAAGTTTAACTTAGCGATGAAAGTACCATCAGAATTAGAAGACATTAAAGAAGGTGCATTAGCAGCTTTCTTACAAGTAAAAGGTGATGTGAAAACATTTAAAATTACTGTACACCGTTCTTATAAGCATTTCCCAATGAGAACGATGGAATTATTACCTGAGATTGGCGGACACATTCTAGAAAATACAGAAGATATTACAGTAGATGTTCATAATCCAGATGTAAATGTACGCGTAGAGATCCGCAGTGGCTATAGCTATATCATGTGCGATGAGCGTATGGGAGCTGGCGGTTTACCAGTTGGCGTTGGCGGAAAAGTAATGGTACTTCTTTCTGGTGGTATTGATAGCCCAGTAGCAGCTTACTTAACGATGAAACGCGGCGTATCTGTGGAAGCAGTTCACTTCCATAGTCCACCTTTCACAAGTGAGCGTGCAAAACAAAAAGTAATCGATTTAGCACAAGAGTTAACGAAGTATTGTAAACGAGTAACGCTTCACCTTGTTCCGTTTACAGAAGTGCAAAAAACGATTAATAAAGAAATCCCATCTAGCTATTCAATGACGGTTATGCGCCGTATGATGATGCGTATTACAGAACGCATTGCTGAGGAGCGTAACGCACTTGCAATTACGACTGGTGAAAGTCTTGGACAAGTAGCAAGCCAAACGTTAGATAGTATGCATACGATTAACGAAGTAACAAACTACCCAGTTATTCGTCCGCTTATTACGATGGATAAATTAGAGATTATTAAAATCGCTGAAGAAATCGGCACGTATGATATTTCAATTCGTCCATATGAAGATTGCTGTACTGTATTCACACCAGCAAGCCCAGCGACGAAGCCGAAACGTGAAAAAGCAAATCGTTTTGAAGCGAAATACGATTTCACACCATTAATCGATGAAGCTGTAGCGAACAAAGAAACAATGGTATTACAAACGGTAGAAGTAGTGGCGGAAGAAGAAAAATTTGAAGAACTTTTCTAAAACCATAAATTACCATATCTAAAACGTGTATGAAGTCATGTTATTTATCACACTCTATACTCACAAGGAGGTGATATAACATGTCACGTAGCACAAATAAATTAGCGGTTCCTGGTGCTGAATCAGCATTAGACCAAATGAAATACGAAATCGCTCAAGAGTTTGGTGTTCAACTTGGAGCTGATGCAACAGCTCGCGCTAACGGTTCTGTTGGTGGTGAAATCACTAAACGTCTAGTTTCACTAGCTGAGCAACAATTAGGCGGTTACCAAAAATAATCCCATATGATGGCTTAGAAAGAGCGGGTTCTCCCGCTCTTTCTTTTTTTGTGTTGTGTCGCTATTTGTCGGTAAGTCGATGTAATTTCGTTTACTAATTCGACAGAACTGAAAAATTTGTCAAAAGAAGAGGGTTCAAAATTAACTGAAAATTCTTTATTATATAAAGGAGGCATAAAGAAAAGGGAGGATATTTTATGAAGCGAGAAGAATTGTTGGCGCCACCGTCTTATAATTTAGTTTCTGAAATAGAGAAATATACAGGTGATAAAGGGAAGTTAGCTTTAATTTGGCAAGATGATAAAGGGAATCGAAGGGAAGTTACATACGCTGAATTAATGCAAGGTGCGAATAAAATTGGAAACGCTTTTATAAAAAGTGGTTTGCAAAAAGGGGACAAGCTTCTCATTATGATGCCGCGTTTAATTGAAGCGTACATGACGTATATTGCTGCTATTAAAGCAGGATTTGTCGTAATTCCAAGCTCGGAAATGTTACGTAAAAAAGATATAGAATATCGAATTGGACATGGAGAAGTAAAAGCGATAGTAAGCTATGAGCCGTATATTAGGCAGTTTGATGATATAGAAGCGATGGAATCTCTTCGAAAATTTGTCCTGAGCGAACAGTCAGTAGATGGATGGATTAATTTAAAAACAGCGTTAGAAACAGAGAGTGACATGTTAGAAATGGCGAAGACAGATAAAGAAGATATGGTCTTTTTATCTTACACGTCAGGAACGACAGGAAATCCAAAAGGTGTCGTTCATACACATGCGTGGGCATACGCTCATTTACGTACGAGCGCTCCAAATTGGCTCGGAATTGAAGAGAATGATATTGTATGGGCAACAGCTAGTCCAGGCTGGCAAAAGTGGATTTGGAGCCCGTTTTTAGCAACTTTAGGATCAGGGGCAACAGGGTTTGTATATCACGGTAAGTTTGAACCGAAAACGTACCTAAACTTATTAGACGATAATAAGGTGAATGTACTTTGTTGTACACCGACTGAGTATAGATTAATGGCAAAGGTAGAAGATTTAAGCCAGTACAATTTAGAGGCACTACATAGCGCTGTATCGGCAGGTGAGCCGTTAAATAGAGAAGTCATTGAAACGTTCAAAAAGCACTTTCATATTACAGTGAGAGACGGCTATGGGCAAACGGAAAACACATTACTTGTTGGTGTAATGAAAGGGATGGATATTAGACCAGGATCAATGGGGAAACCAACGCCAGGTAACCATGTCGATATCGTAAATGAGGAAGGTACTCCAGTTAAAGTAGGCGAAGTTGGTGATATTGCAGTTCACATTGAAACGCCGGCCCTCTTTAAACAATATTACAAAGACGATGAGCGTACAGCGATGCAATTTCGCGGTGATTATTATATTACAGGTGATAAAGCGAAGAAAGATGAAGACGGCTACTTCTGGTTTGAAGGGCGCGGCGATGATATCATTATTAGCTCTGGTTATACAATCGGGCCGTTTGAAGTAGAGGATGCACTTGTAAAACATCCTTACGTAAGAGAATGTGCAGTTGTCGCAAGTCCTGATGAAATTCGTGGAAGTGTCGTGAAGGCATTTATCGTATTAAGAGAGAATATAGAAAAGAACGAAGAAATATTAATTCCAACACTCCAACAACACGTCAAAGAACTCACTGCACCATATAAATACCCTCGCAAAATTGAATTTGTAGATGAACTACCAAAAACGATTTCTGGAAAAATTCGCCGTATTGAACTTAGAAAACAAGAGATGGAGATTCCGTCAAAATAATTTTGAAAACAGTGAAGTAAATAGTTGAATGAAATGTAAATCAATGATAAAATAAAAACGAACACAAGTTCTATTTTATAAATTTAAAAAAGAGGTGTCCGTATGATTTTAGGTATTAATCCGTACTTAGTTTTAGATGGTAGTGGGCAAGAAGCTGTACAGTTTTATAAAGAGGCTTTAGATGCAAAAGTAGAAGTTATGCAAACTTTTGGTGACATGCCTGAAAATCCAGAATACCCGATTCCAGCTGAAGCGAAAGAGCGCGTTTTACACGCTACTTTAAAAGTTGGTAATACGGATCTTATGATTTCTGATACATTCCCAGGTCAAGGGCATGCAATCGGATCTCAAGTAACAATCGCAATTCAAATTAGTAATGCAGAAAAAGCAAAAGAAGTATTCGATAAGTTACAAGAAGGTGGAGAAGTTATCATGCCACTTCAAGAAACATTCTGGAGCCCAGCATACGGACAAGTAAAAGATAAATTTAATATTGAATGGCAAGTTACAACGTCTACTACTGAACAAAAGTAATTTTTAGAAAAGCACCATGTTTTGAAATGGTGCTTTTTTTTATACAATAAAAAATAAAGGAGATGGGATATATGGGAGAAATTTGGTATGGCGGCACCATTTACACAATGAAAGAAGAAAATGAAAAAGTGGGCGCTGTTTACGTTGAAAACGGTACGATCGTTGATGTTGGAAGTAAAGAAGAGTTAGAAAACCAATATGCCGCGGTTACATTGCACGATTTAAAAGGCAAAACAATGATCCCAGGTCTCGTTGATAGTCATATGCATCTTATTGGGCATGGAGAGAGATTGCTTCGTTTAGATTTATCAAATTGCACATCTTATGGTGAAGTGCTTACTCTTGTTCAGGAGCGAGTGGAAGAAGCTCCAAAGGGCTCTTGGATTATTGGAGAAGGATGGAATGAAAATAACTTTACAGATACGAAAGATGTTCATGCGCGTGATTTAGATGAAATTTCGAAAGAACATCCCATTTTATTAAAGCGAGTTTGTCGTCACGTTACATGGGTGAATGCATACATACTGCAAGAAGCGAATATAACAGAAAAGGCAGAAAATCCAAAAGGCGGGAAAATTGGTAGGGATTCATCAAATAAGTTAACAGGGCTTTTATATGAACAAGGGCAAGAATTAATTAAACATGTTCAGCCAGAAATTGATGAAGCTTATTTACAAAGAGCTCTGCAAACAGCGATTAAAGATTGCTGGAAATACGGACTTGTTGGCGGGCATACGGAAGATTTAAATTATTATGGTGGTTTTAGAAAAACATATAATGCGTTTTCTCACGTTATAAAAGAAATGCCATTTAAAGCCCATTTGCTCGTTCACCATGAAGTAGCAAATGAACGAAAAGAATATGAAAATGAACATTATATTGAATTTGGAGCAATGAAAATTTTCTCTGACGGTTCTTTTGGCGGAAGAACAGCATTATTAAGTGAAACGTATGAAGATGCGAAGGAAACAAATGGAGTTGCGATTTTCTCACGTGAAGAACTTGCGGAATTAGTAAAGAAAGCACGAGATTTACATATGCCAGTTGCGATTCATACTATCGGTGACTTATCGCTTGAATATGTCATTGATGCACTCGAATTATATCCACCAGCAGAAGGGTTACGTGATCGCATTATTCATTGTCAGCTTGCTCGTGAAGAGTTGATAGAAAGAATGAAAAACTTGCAAGCCATTATCGATATACAGCCAGTCTTTCTTTCATCAGATTTTCCGTCAGTCATTGAAAAACTAGGCGAGCACCGTCTTCGTTATGCGTACGCTTGGAAGACGTTACTGGAAGCAGGATTACACTGCAACGGTGGCTCAGATGCTCCCATTGAACAAGTAAATCCGTTTTTAGGCATATATAGCGCTGTTACACGTAGAAGTTTTATTGACGGTATATGCTATATGCCTGAGGAGAGATTAACGGTATATGAGGCTGTTTCTTTATTTACAACAGGAAGTGCCTATGCAATTGGAAAAGAAGCGAAGCGAGGGCAAATTACAAAAGGATATGAAGCAGACTTTACAATATTAGACCGCAATATTTTTGAAATTGAGGCAGAAGAAATAAAAGGAGTACAAGCAGAAATGACCGTAATAGATGGCAAAGTTGTCTATAGAAAAGATGCGTAAAAATATATGAGCGGTTTTCGGAATATATCGAATTACCGACAAAAACTGACAAGAATAACGGCCGGATAGTAAGAGAGTATTGTTCGCGTCAATCGGGGGAAATAAATAACCGCAGAATTATGGAATTCCATAATTCTGCGGTTATTTTAATCTTATAAAAACGTTCTCTGTACTTTTTCCCAGAAAGAGTTGTTTTTTAATTTAACTGTTTTAATTTGTTTATCGCTTAAGCGTACAACAGCTTTTTCCACTTGTTTAATGCTAAGCGCTTCGTTATCCATGCCGATAACAGGATAATCGTTACCGTCTGGTCTTAGTTTTAAAGTTAATGTACGTTCGTGATTTAAAATGAAAGGTGAACCGAGCGTACGGTAAGTGTTGTTGTTTAAAGATGCTAGTTCGCTTACTTGGAAACATGGGATAAGCGGGTCAACAACTGCACCATGCAATGATTTATTGTAAGCAGTACTTCCTGTTGGGGTAGAAACTACTAAACCGTCCCCTCTAAATGTTTCGAAATATAAATCATCAACATGAACATCTACAACGAATGTTTTAATAATGCTAGAACGTAATGAGAACTCATTTAAACAATGGAAAGATGTACTGCCATCTACATCTACCTGAATTGTTGGATATTTTCGCACTTCAATTTCATTTTTTGTAATTTCTTGAAGGGCTGTATCAACGTGATCAATATGGAAATCGCAGTAGAAAGAAATTTCATCTTTCGTAGAAATCCCTGCGTATAAGCAATCTTCTCTAAAACCAGTTTTACGAACGGCTTGTAAGAAGGTTGCATCATCTCCAACACTGACGATAGCGTTTGCATTTTTTGGATGATCTAATATGGTAAATCCATTCTCTTCTAAAATACGATAGATTGGTTTCATTTTTTCAACGAGCGTTGCTTTGTCATCACCATAAAAGAAAAATAAATTGCGACGATCTGCCATTATGTATCCCTCCACTGCAGTTAAATTTTCTGTTTTTCGTGCTACATATCATTAGAGTCCGTTCCCTGATGATATGTTCAAATAATATATTTCGATATAAATTGTCAAAATACCTTTTTATTTTTAGAAAAATTTTTATATTCAATCTTATAAAACTCTGTTTAACGATGAATAAACTTGTCGATAATGGGTACGGAGTGAAAGGATGATACGTATGAAGTGGCTCGTAATTGGAATAATAATTCTTCTTCTTTTTATTTTGTTTATACTATTGTCGAAAATAAAGCTTAAGGTGACATTTTTATATTCAGAAATGGAAAAGCAATGTTTGCTTCAAGTGAAAATATGGATGATTCGATATACATTTGATGTGTTGGAAAGAATTGAAAAACAGCAGAAAAAGACAGGACAGAAAATCGAAAAAGCTGAAGAGGACGGCGGACTCGATAATAAAATTATGGCGCAACTTGACAGCATTGGTGAACTGATAAAAAAGCTTCAAGAAGTTCATACTATTGTTAAAGATTTTCTCAAACGAGTGAAAATCAATGGTTGGAAATGGCATACACAAATTGGAGCAGGCGATGCAGCTAGTACTGGAATTGTCACTGGATATGCATGGGGGACAAAAGGTATGGCTGCTGGAGTTGTCGGACAATATATGCATATTGTCGACGTACCAGAATTTGAAATTACCCCAGTTTTTCAAGGGAAAGGATTTGCATCAAGATGCGAGTTAACAGCATCTTTTCGTATATTCCGCGCTATAAAAACTGGCGTCAAATTACTCGTATTTATGAGAAGACAAAGATCTGGTATGACAGAAAAATCTGTTCAAGCATAGGGGGGATATAGAATGGACCATCCAATTCAAGGTTTAATGACAACAGCAATGCAGCATTTAAAACAAATGACTGATGTAAATACAATTGTTGGTGACCCAATTAAAGCGGCAGATGGAAGCGTAATTCTTACAGTTTCGAAAGTAAGTTTCGGATTTGCTGCTGGTGGAAGTGAATTTGGTAAAGTAGAACATTCAGGCCGTCATCCATTTGGCGGGGGAAGTGGTGGAGGAGTTTCTATTAATCCTGTTGCCTTTCTTGTTATAAATGGAGATGGTGTGAAAGTATTGCACTTAGATAAACAAACACACGTCATCGATAAGATAATTGAATTAGCGCCACAAGCTGTTGATAAAGTGAAAGAAATGATGGATAAACGAAAAGAAGATGATCCTGAATTTCAAATTTAACGAATAAAGAAGCTAATCAATAGGTTAGCTTCTTTAATTTTTTTGTAAATAAAGCGATTTTATTTGCATTATCGATAGGGACAAACTATCATTTACATTGTACATATTTTGTTTAAATAAGGGAGGATTTTCAAGTGGCAAACGTAACTTTTAAAGGTAATCCAATGACTTTAGTTGGAACAGAAGTTAAAGTTGGCGATCAAGCGCCAAACTTCCAAGTATTAGCAAACGACTTATCTCCAGTAAGTTTAGAAACATACAAAGGTGAAGTGAAATTAATTAGTGTTGTACCTTCAATCGACACGGGTGTGTGTGATGCACAAACTCGTCGTTTTAACCAAGATGCAGCAGGTATTGAAAACGCGAAAGTATTAACAATTAGCGCTGATTTACCATTCGCTCAAAAACGCTGGTGTGCAGCAAACGGTTTAGAAAATGTTGTAACACTTTCTGACCACCGCGACCTTTCATTCGGTGAAGCTTACGGCTTAGTAATGAAAGAGCTTCGTTTACTTGCTCGTGCAGTATTCGTAGTAGATAGCAATGACAAAGTAGTTTACGCAGAATACGTAAGCGAAGGTACAAGCCATCCAAACTATGAAGCAGCATTAGAAGCAGCTAAATCTGCGAAGTAATGTGAAGAGAATGACCTCTTATAAAGAGGTCGTTTTTTCTCATATATTGCTCTGTAACAGCATCGATATATGAGAAAAAACGTTATATCATATATAACTAAAGGGGAGCTCTTTACAGGAGGTCGCTTTTTCTTTTTGGAAAAAATCACTTTGTGGTATGATATAAGTTATGTGTAAAAGAGAGAAGGAGGAATGTACGTGAGTCAGACAGTAGAAACATTATTTTCTATTTTTGATTCTTCTGCGGTAGTTTTACGTAAAGAATTAGATGTAACATATTTAGAGGCGCTTGTAGAAACAGGTGATAACTTGTTTGAGGGAGCGATTTTACAAGAGGAATTATCCGAATCAGCAATTGAAAGGCTGAATCGTGAATATAGTACGTTTAATGAAGAAACATATAAAGGTGAAGAAATTCGTAAAGCATTTCAGTTAGCCATCTTAAAAGGAATGAAAGAAGGCGTACAAGCGAATCACGAAATGACACCTGATGCAGTTGGGATGTTCATGAGTTACTTATTCCATAAATTTATGCAAGGTCAAAATGAAATTACAGTTTTAGATCCTGCAATTGGAACAGGTAACTTAATGACTACAGTGTTTAATAGCGCTAAAGAAGGACTAACAATGAGTGGATTTGGTGTAGAAGTGGATGAAGTGCTAATTAAACTTGCTTTAGTAAATGCAAATTTACAAAAGCATGCAATCGAATTCTTCCATCAAGATGGACTAGCACCACTTTATATCGATCCAGTTGATGCAGTCGTTTCAGACTTACCGGTTGGTTATTATCCAAACGAAATCGGTGCAAGTGAATATAAATTAAAAGCAGATGAAGGAATGTCGTATGCCCATCACTTATTTATTGAACAAAGTGTGAAACATACGAAAGAGGGCGGTTACTTATTCTTCTTAGTACCAAACTTCATTTTTGAAAGTGACCAAGCACCGAAATTACATGCATTTATTAAAGAAACATGCTTTATTCAAGGGTTATTACAGCTTCCTGTTTCCATGTTTAAAAACGAGAAAAATGCAAAAAGTATATTTGTTCTCCAAAAGAAAGGCGCTAATGTAACAATGCCAAAACAGGCGTTATTAGTGGAGTTGCCTAAATTCTCTAACATGAAGGCGATGGAAGACATTATGGATCAATTAAATACTTGGTTTGCAACACATAAATAAAGCTAGGTATATGTAACAGCATTAGTGATTTATGTAGTACAGTTTTATATAATATGTCATATTTTTAAATATATACAAGATTTAACTGAATTTTTTTGAAATCTGTAATATATATTTTTTCTTGGTGTTACAATTTTTTCACTTGAAATATATGTCGTACGATGTTTAAATTAAAATCGTGAGTATAAAATTTGCTAATGATGAAACGTTTTCATATTTGGTGAATTTGATCAGATAAAATCGAGCGGTTTGTGGAAACATCCACACAACTACCAAGAGAAAAAGGGGCGAAAGACTAGATGTCAAAAATCATCGCGATTAACGCAGGAAGCTCTTCCTTAAAATTCCAATTATTTGAAATGCCAAGTGAAACAGTATTAACAAAAGGTTTAGTAGAACGTATCGGTTTAGAAGATAGTATCTTCACTATTACTGTAGATGGCGAAAAACAAAAAGAAATTACAAACATTCCAGATCACGCAGTAGCAGTTAATATGCTTCTTAAAAAGTTAACTGAAAACGGAATCGTTAAATCTCTAGATGAGATTGGCGGTATCGGTCACCGTGTCGTTCACGGCGGCGAAAAATTTGCTGACTCTGTTTTAATTACTGATGAAGTATTAGCTGATATCGAAGAATTAAGCGATTTAGCACCACTTCATAACCCAGCAAACGTTGTTGGTATTAAAGCATTCCAAGAAGTATTACCAAACGTACCAGCAGTAGCAGTATTCGATACAGCATTCCACCAAACAATGCCGGAATCTGCATTCCTATACAGCTTACCATATGAGTACTATGAAAAATTCGGCATCCGTAAATACGGTTTCCACGGAACTTCTCATAAATATGTAACTGAGCGTGCGGCTGAATTATTAGGTCGTCCAATTGAAAGCTTAAGCTTACTTTCTTGTCACTTAGGTAACGGTGCAAGTATCGCAGCAGTAGAAGGCGGTAAATCTATCGATACTTCTATGGGCTTCACTCCACTTGCTGGTGTAACAATGGGTACACGTTCTGGTAACCTTGACCCTGCGTTAATTCCATACATCATGGAAAAAACAGGCCAAACAGTAGAAGAAGTAGTTAACGTATTAAACAAGAAGAGTGGTATGTTAGGTCTTACTGGTTACTCTAGTGACCTACGTGACATCATTGCGAAAGAAGAAGAAGGCGACCACCGTGCGAAAGTAGCACTTGATGTATTCGTAAGCCGTATCCACAAATACATCGGTTCTTACACTGCTCGTATGAAAGGTGTAGACGCAATCATCTTCACAGCTGGTGTAGGTGAAAACAGTGCGATTATTCGTGAGCGCGTATTAGAAGGCCTTGAGTACATGGGCGTATACTTCGATGCAAAACGTAATAACGTATTCGGTGAAGAAGCATTCATCAGCTTCCCACACTCTCCAGTAAAAATTATCGTAATTCCAACTGACGAAGAAGTTATGATTGCTCGTGACGTACTACGTCTTGGAGATATTGGTTAATATATGAAAAGAAAGACGAGATCCTATAGGATTTCGTCTTTTTTCTTTTGGATGTATTTTAAAACTCCATCCGGATATAATATTTTTTCTTTCTGAATGAATGCCGTAATAGGAATCCATTTCGCATACGCTACTGTTTCCTCATCTTGTATATTTAATATTTCCATTTCATATAGTGACGTGTCTAATAAACGCAAAGAATATAGTTGAATAATTTCATGACCAATGTCTCCATCGAGATGAAAGACATTTTCTAAACAACCTAAATAATCGGTGATTTCCACTTCTGTATGAAGCTCTTCCCTAAATTCACGAATAACGGTATGTGCTGATTGTTCACCAAGTTCAATTGAACCACCAAGAGGTCGGTAAAATGTTTCATCGGCTGAATAATATTCTTGTACGAGAAGACGCCCGTGATGTATAGCAATGCCAAAAGCCTTTGCACGTGGATACATATACAATCACTCCTTATTTTTTTGTATAAGGAAGATTATAATATTTTTTGTAGTAAAGGTGTCATGTATTTAAGAATGTGGTCTAATCGTAATTCCATCAAATAAGTCTTTCCAAAATGCTTCATTGTATTGGTATACATCCATAATAGGACATTTCATAACGCAAATACGTTGTAATCCCCAATCTTCTTGGGTGATAGTTGGTATATCGGCAGGAATTAGTAACAGGACAGAGAATGTATGTGTAACGATTTGAGATAAACTTTGTTCTAGGGAACATGCTTCTTCATATGTTCCTCCAGTTCGAATAAATAATATGGATTCTGCCGTTTCAATTGTAGCTAGAAAACGATTAATACGATGTTCATAGTTTAACTTAATTTCTGTATAAGAAGGCCAAGAAGTTGGTGTATTTACATCTGTTTTAAAGTCATGACAGGAGTCAATTTCATAAAGGTTGTCCCTTAATCTTAATTTTGCATCATCATCCCAAAATGAGATGAAGGATAAATTTTCGAAATTTAAAAAGCGGTCAAATCGATTTTGTAATAATACATTCACTTTTTCTAATGAGGGACTTAGCATAAAATCAATAACGCCAAAAAATGGTGATAATTCTAATTGATATAATGCCCAAGCGGGCCAGCAGTTTTGTCCTAAGCTGAATACCGCATTATATTCTTTTTTTATATCGGATAGATTCATGTGATTTATCTCATCCTTTTTGTTAATATTTTATGCCATTCAAAAATGGTATGTGAATAAAGATAGACAAGCATATTTGCAAAGAATAAGCAGAAATATGTTACAATAGAAAAAAATCGAACGAGGTGGTTGTTACGATGCGATCGAAGCGAGAACAAGCCATTTTAGACAATATAAAAGAATGGGAAGCGCAATTAGTTGAGCAAGAAGCGACCGATTTTCAAAAAGTGTTTGATAAATGGTTACATGCTACAGTTGCGAAATTACCTGAGAAAAAGCGAAAAGAATTCTTCACGAAAGCAGATGGATGGCTCTTTCATTTGCATGCATTTATTCAAAGTTCACAAGCACAGTTAGATGCACGTAATCGGATTTTAGGAACATCAAGGTTATTTGATGAATCGATTGAACAGCTTGAAGATTTGAAAGCATTATCTATTGATCAATTAACATACATAGCAGAGCAGCAAACAGCACGTCATCGTCTATATTCATTTGTACAAGGTGGGGCAACAGGTGCTGGAGGTTTATTATTATTAACGGCGGATTTTCCGGTTATGATCGCGTTAAATGTGAAGGCAGTCCAACTTATTGCAACATCATTTGGACATGATGTGAACAAGCCGTATGAAATGATGCTTGCGTTAAAGGTGTTTCATGCGTCATTACTACCAGGAAGACTTCAGCAATATGCATGGTACAATTTATTGCAAGAGCTGGAGCAAGAAGATTCGTTCTTTTACGAAGGAGACGAAGCAGTGCTACAAACAGCTTCTACTGAGGTTGTGTTAAAACAAATTTTGAAGACATTTTCGATTTATGCTCTTCGTCGTAAATTATTCCAAGGTATACCGGTAATTGGAATGGCAATTGGATCTACAGTGAATTATCGTTTAACAAGAAACGTTACTGAATTTGCAAATAGATTTTATCAAGTGCGCCATATAGTCGAGAAAGAAAAAAGAGCATAAAAAAAGCGAGAGGCCGAAGCCTTTCGCTTTTTTAATTTGTTGCATGTTTTTTGGACATTGGAACAGATACTGGCTGCTTTTCTGCTGTTTTTTCTGTTTTTGGATAATAAATTAAATCCAATGTTTTTGCCTGTACGGCAATCGAAAGAATAGTAAAAGCAATTTCTGTCCAATTTAAATAATATAATGAAAGCGCAAGAACAATCGCGTCAAAGACGAAGAAAATTTGCCCAATTGTAAAACGAGTTCGTTTACTTAATACAATTGTTAAAATATCGTCTCCACCGGTTGCACCGCCAAATCGTAATATAAAACCGAGTCCAATACCAGCTAACGCACCGCCAACTACTGCAGCTATAAATAAGTTATTTGATAAATCTACCGTAAATGGAGAATAATTTTCCATAAAGGAATAAAATACTCCGAATGAAATTGAACCTAGGAATGAATAACCAACCATTTTTCTACCTAAAAATGAAGCGCACAGTAAAATAATTGGGATATCCATTAATACAGTTGAAATAGATGGTGAAATATCATAAAAGTTTTGAATGAATAGTGCAATTCCTACAAATCCACCTTCTGTTAAGTGGTTTTGGAAGTGAATGTGATATAGCGCTGCTGCTAAAATAAATGAACCGATTAAAACCATAAAAATTTCTTTAATAATTTGCCGACTTTGGATGTTCCTCATCGTTATTCCTTCTTTCCGTAGTTAGTAGTCCTTTTTGTGTTGTAAACTAACTACGAGCTCACATGTAGCTTTCAGTTAGTTTACGAAAAAACTAACTACGCTATATGTCGCTGAAGAAATAACGAATAATCCTCTCGTCCATCAATTCTCCCTACCTTCGTTTTAGTTTAAGTCTTAAAACGACTAAACAAAACGTGGAGTAGGATTCGTCATTTAGCAATCCTGCTCTTCTTTGTTTTGTTTAGTTAGTAACAATTAAGTCCTAAACAAAACGCTATGTGTAAGAAGAGTCTTTTTTTTGCCAAATTATCCTTCGGGCAATCATAATTTCCCCACTCTCGTATTTTTTTCGCTAGACTAAAGTATCTGAGCTGAAAAATACGCTACGTGTATGATTCGTCAATACGATGCCACATGCTCCTTCGAGCGATCATGATATCAAAATCCCTTCCTTCAAGATTTATACTATTATATCATACTTTTAAAAAATGTATGCGGATGGAAACCGACAATAAACGGAGGGAATCTACAAAAAATGTTATGTTTAAATATTTTTGTAGAAAAGCCTAAGTTATTTCGGAGGATTGGACAGTTTATAACGGTTTGTCCAATAAGTAAGAAAAAAGGGTTTTATTCCGTTGTGTTCTTTTCATCACTTTTATCTTTAAAAAACGCATCCCAACTAATTACACTTAAAAAAGTTAAAGTGATAATAACGAAAGCACGCATAATTTTTAAACCTCCTTTTGTACATAGTATATGAATCATTCGATTCGGAATGTGTCATTTTTTTACAAGTCTTAACTATTATGAGAGTATATTAATATAGATAGATGAAGGGGAGAGTGAAGGTATGCTAAAAGAAATGTTCAAAAGAAAAGAATTAATATGTATTTCATGTCAGAAAAAAATTCAATATGAAGAAGAGCTTGTTGCTTTTGTAAAGTTGCCGAAAGAAAGAAGTATATTAGTTGGCCCTTTTGATGTGTGTTTGGCAAAAACAGCACAAGAAATATATTGTAAATCATGTTACGACAAAAAAGCATGACCCAAAGTAATTGAGGGGCATGCTTTTTTCATTGGTGTGCTTTCCCCTCAGATACATTTTGAGTGAGTCGATACCAAAGCCAAAGGTCATTAATGATGGAAGCGAGATCGGCAATTTCTGAATTCAATTTGCAAGAAATTTCGAAGTCTTCTTCGTTATTTAAATGATGCTGTTTTGCATTAATAGAGTGCTCGAGTTCTTTTATTCGATCAGGAATCTTTCCGCGAACTTGTTCCCATCTTAGTAAAATAGCATGCTGCATTTTTTCGGGGATATCTTCCCAATCTTCTTGTAAATGAGGAATTTCAATTCCTAGATGATCATCGTATAAGAAATACTTTTCCATAAGCTCACCCCCGTTGTCCTGCTTATATTGTACAGAAAAACAGAAAGAAGTTCGACGAAATTGTTTGAAAAAATTTGAAAATGACTCTTGATACATTTTGTGAAAGGTGGTAAAGTGTGAATTATTATAAAATAAAATGAATATTTATTCTTTAGGGGGATGCAAAATGGAGAAGAAAAAAGTTGTATTAGCATATTCCGGAGGTCTTGATACTTCCGTTGCAATTAAATGGTTACAAGAGAAGAATTATGATATTATCGCGCTTTGTTTAGACTTAGGGGAAGGTAAAGACTTAGCATTTGTAAAAGAAAAGGCACTTTCAGTAGGTGCAATTAAATCATATATGATTGATGTTCAAGAAGAATTCGCGAATGAATATGCATTGATGGCGATGCAAGCACACACATTATACGAAGGGAAATACCCTCTTGTCTCTGCATTATCTCGTCCGCTTATTGCGAAGAAATTAGTAGAAATCGCAGAACAAGAAGGCGCAACTGCAGTTGCACACGGATGTACAGGGAAAGGAAATGACCAAGTTCGTTTTGAAGTTTCTATCCAAGCATTAAATCCTTACTTAGAAGTGATTGCGCCTGTACGTGAATGGAAATGGTCACGTGAAGAAGAAATTGCATATGCAAAAGAAAACGATGTACCAATTCCGATTAATTTAGATAGCCCGTTTTCAATCGATCAAAACTTATGGGGACGCAGCAACGAATGTGGAATTTTAGAAGATCCATGGGCAGCGCCGCCAGAAGATGCATATGAGATGACATTGGCATTAGAAGATACACCGAATAAACCAGAGTTTGTAGAAATTGGATTTGAAGCAGGCGTACCGACTACTTTAAATGGCACTGCATATTCACTTGCAGAATTAATTAAAACGTTAAATGCGCTTGCTGGAAAACACGGCGTTGGACGTATTGATCACGTAGAAAATCGTCTTGTCGGTATTAAATCTCGTGAAGTATACGAATGCCCAGCAGCAATGACGTTAATCACTGCGCATAAAGAGTTGGAAGATTTAACACACGTAAAAGAAGTAGCACATTTTAAACCAGTGATTGAACAGAAAATAACAGAACTTATTTATAATGGTTTATGGTTCTCGCCTTTAAAACAAGCGCTTCATGCATTTTTACAAGAAACGCAAAAGAATGTAACAGGTACAGTGCGTGTGAAATTATTTAAAGGTCATGCGATTGTAGAAGGACGTAAATCTGAATACTCTTTATACGATGAAAAATTAGCAACATATACTGCTCAAGATGAATTTAATCATGATGCAGCAGTTGGATTCATTTCATTATTCGGTTTACCGACGAAAGTATACAGCCAAGTGAATCAAAAGAAGGTGGAAGCGTGAGCAAACTTTGGGGCGGACGTTTTACAGAAGAAGCGGAAGCATGGGTTGAAGAGTTCGGAGCATCCATCTCCTTCGATCAACAATTAGTAAATCAAGATATAAATGGGAGTATGGCACACGTAACGATGCTAGCAAAGCAAGGCATCGTTACGCAAGAAGAAGCAGAGAAAATAAAGATAGGTCTTCAATATTTATTGAAAGAAGCAAAAGAGAATAAGCTACAATTTTCAGTAGAAGCAGAAGATATTCATTTAAACATCGAAAAAATGTTAATTGAACAAATTGGCGAAGTAGGAGGAAAACTTCACACTGGCCGAAGTCGTAATGATCAAGTAGCGACAGATATGCATTTGTATTTAAAAGAAAAGGTAGAACATATTATAAAAGCTACAAAGCAATTGCAAACTGTTCTTGTTCATCAAGCAGAAAATAATATTGAAACCATTATGCCTGGCTATACGCATTTGCAACGTGCTCAGCCGATTTCATTTGCTCATCATATTCTCGCTTACTTTTGGATGTTAGAGCGTGATGTGAATCGTTATGAAGATTCGTTAAAACGTATTAACATTTCGCCATTAGGAGCAGGAGCGTTAGCTGGAACGACATTCCCGATCGACCGAGAGTATAGTGCGGAGCTTCTTGGATTTAATGGAATCTATGAAAATAGTTTAGATGCAGTAAGTGATCGTGATTTCATACTGGAGTTCCTAAGTAACTCCTCTATGCTTATGATGCACTTATCACGCTTTTGCGAAGAACTTATTTTATGGAGTAGCCAAGAGTTTCAATTTATTGAAATGAGCGATCAATATGCAACGGGAAGCAGCATTATGCCGCAAAAGAAAAATCCGGATATGGCGGAACTAATCCGTGGTAAAACAGGCAGAGTATACGGTAATTTATTCAGTTTACTCACAGTAATGAAAGGATTACCGCTCGCTTACAATAAAGACTTACAAGAAGATAAAGAAGGAATGTTTGATACAGTTAAAACAGTAGAAGGATGCCTTCATATTATGGCGGGCATGCTTGAAACGATGACTGTAAACAAAGAAAAAATGGGGCAAGCTGTGACGCAAGATTTCTCCAACGCAACAGAAATTGCTGACTATTTAGCGAACAAAGGACTACCATTCCGTCAAGCTCATGAAATTGTTGGAAAGTTAGTGCTATATTGCACACAAAAAGGAATTTATTTATTAGATGTCTCTCTTGAAACATATAAAGAAATGAGCTCCTTATTTGAAGAAGATTTGTATGAAGTGCTGTCACCATATGCAGCTGTAAAGCGTCGTAACAGTGCTGGCGGGACTGGGTTTGAACAAATCAAAAACGCTTTGGAGAAGGCGAAGGGGTTAACGAAAGAAGTTATTAAGAGTTGAGTTGGGAAGTACGCTAGTCTATTAAAGTCTGGCGTACTTTATTTTTTACTAGCATTTAAGTTACAATGTAGTAAAAAATAACAATTTAGGGGAAGTCTATGAAAAAAATAGTGTTGATCATTGTACTGTTAATTAGCTTAATTGCAAATGCTAAAGTGTTTCTTTTGGACAAATATATGTATGTTGGTGAAAAAGAAAAGCGAGAAGAAGCGGTTATCGCAACGATGTGGCATTTGCAAGATAAAGGATATAAAGAAAGTGATATTTTATATATAAAACCGGCCTTTTATAGCAAAATGGATTCGTATGGTATGAATGTACAGTTTAAAGATGAACCAAATGAATCATATACATATAGAGTTTTAAAAGATGCGAAAACAAATAAACTAACTGTACACCAAGATAGTAATGAGCCAGGTGGTATGGGCGGGAAGCATCAAGAGCTTAAATAAAGAAAGAAAACGACTGATGGCATTCGCCTGCAGTCGTTTTCTTTTAATTATACTTATGTCGATCTTCCGTAATTCGAATATACTCTATATCCATCAAATCACGAAGTAATGCACCATTACTTAGTTCAACGCCGTGCTTCTCTTTAAAATGAGTGCGAATCGTATCTAGCATTTCAATTTCTTTGCCGTTCACATCTAAAATAATGCGTTCAGAATCATCCATATAGCATCCTCCTTTTTTACACATATATATTTTGTCCGTCTATTTCTAAAAAATGTATGTTAACGTAATGTTAGGAAATAAGAAAGGGATGGAAAATGAGACGTATTTATTTTATAGGACTAATTTTGTACACATTCATTGTATTACATGTTGCATTCCCAAATATCTTTTCATTTGAGGATTTAGAAACAGTACACGTTGCGATATTTACTTTTGCTCTATTTGTAGTAGATTGTTTTATTTCTATATGGCTTTCGAAAAGAAAAGATATACAAGGCAAAAAAGAAATGGAACGGAAAAAGAGAAAACGTTCCTTTTGGATGATGACATACTGTTTGTCTTTAGTGCTTACTGCTGCTTTTTTTAGTGAACATATTCCATTAGAAAGAGTAAATATTGGATTTGGAGCATTCGTATTCGCATACTATTTTTTTATGCACTTTCTTCCTTATATGAAAGAAAAGCGAGGAGAAGAGGAAAATCCGCTTGTAGAAGAAGCGAAAGAACAAGAGCATAAGAGAATAGAAGGGGATATAAAGAAACTTGGAGAACAAAAGTGGTATTTAAAATCAAAAATCATATACGTTCTTTGCTTTATTACGCCGCCAATTGGTTATTTGTATGTTTTCTTATTTCGTAAAAAAATGATAGAAGGTGCAAAGCAAACGTACTTAACGATCGCGACGATTATGATGGCATTATGGTCTTTGAAGTTTCTTCCGCCTTATGTGTTGGCAATTACCGTTGTTGTCGTAGCGTGTCTTGTGTTTATAGTGAAGTTTATAAAATGAAAAACACCAAGCCTATGTGGACTTGGTGTTTTATCTATAAATTAAAGCTCACCTTGCTCTTCATCACCACGAACAACAAGGACATCGCATTTCGCATAGCGAATAATATGTTCAGAGACGCTACCAATTAGGAAACGCTCAACAGCATTTAAACCAGTCGCACCACACATAATTAAATCTACTTTATGGTTTGGAGCGATTTCTTTTGAAATTTTTGATTTAGGATTACCGAATTCTAATACAGTTTCAATTTTTTCAAGACCAGCTTCAAGCGCAGTTTTTTTGTAGTCTTCTAATAAGTCTTCTGCAAATAGATTTGCACGTTCCGCAATTGCACGGCTATAAGCTTCTACGGCTGAGTATGCTTTTACATCAACGATATGAGCGATTGTTAATGTTGCATTGTTGCGTTTTGCGACTTGAATTGCTTTTTTAAAGGCTTTTTCTGCTTCTTTAGAACCATCCACCGCGATTAAAATATTTGTATATGTATTATTCATAGTAAATTCCTCCCAATCTGTTTTATAACTGTTTACAACTTAATTATAAAACAAATTTTGGTAACGTGCTTGCCAGAAACGTTACAGAATTTTGAAAACTCTGTTTCAATTCATTTTAGTTGTAATTGGAGCGAGAACTTGTTACATATGAAGTATAGCAATTTAAAAGGGGGCAGTTTTGTGAGACATGCGCTCATTACAGCCGGTACGAAAGGTTTAGGAAAGCAAGTAACAGAAAAGTTATTGGCTAAAGGCTATTCAGTAACAGTAACGTACCATAGCGATATCACGGCTATGGAAACGATGAAAGAAACATATAAAGATGTGGAAGAGCGTCTACAATTCGTGCAAGCTGATGTCACGAAAAAGGAAGATTTACATAAAATAGTAGAAGAAGCGATGAGCCGTTTTGGCAAAATTGACTTTTTAATTAATAATGCTGGTCCATATGTATTTGAACGAAAAAAGTTAGTTGATTATGAAGAAGATGAATGGAATGAAATGATTCAGGGAAATTTAACAGCGGTATTTCATTTATTAAAACTTGTCGTTCCGGTCATGAGAAAACAGAACTTTGGCCGTATTATTAATTACGGATTTCAAGGGGCGGATAGTGCACCGGGATGGATTTATCGTTCAGCTTTTGCCGCAGCGAAAGTAGGACTTGTTTCATTAACGAAAACAGTTGCTTATGAAGAAGCGGAGTATGGTATTACTGCGAACATGGTATGTCCTGGTGATATTATAGGCGATATGAAAGAGGCAACTATTCAAGAAGCACGTCAGCTGAAAGAGCATAACACACCGATTGGTAGATCTGGAACAGGTGAAGATATTGCAAGAACCATTTCGTTTTTATGTGAGGACGATTCCGATATGATTACCGGTACAATTATTGAAGTGACTGGTGCAGTGGATGTTATTCATAGACATCGATAGAATAAAATAAGATGAAGTTTCGAATAATTGGACAGTTTATCCATTGTGCTGAGAGGTGCGGATAATACTGTCCTTTAATATAAAATTAAATCTATCGGAAAACTCGTGTTATTTTTTTGTCAAATATTGAGATATTATGTTAAAATATAAGAGCTTAGAAAGCGCTTTAAAAAATGATTCAGGGGTCATTTCATAACTCAAGGGGGAACTAATCATGCGTATCGGTATTCCAACAGAAATTAAGAACAATGAAAACCGTGTGGCAATGACGCCAGCGGGAGCAGTACATTTAGTACAAAATGGTCACGAAGTTTTTGTTCAAAAAGGAGCAGGTTTAGGATCTGGCTTTACAGATGAAGAATACGTACAAGCGGGTGCGAAACTTGTAGAAACTGCTGAAGAAGCATGGAATCAAGATATGGTTATGAAGGTAAAAGAGCCAGTAGCAAGTGAATACGGCTATTTCCGTGAAGGCTTAATCTTATTCACATACTTACACTTAGCTCCAGAACCAGAATTAACGAAAGCATTAATCGATAACAAAGTTGCATCAATCGCATACGAAACAGTACAATTAGACAATCGTTCTTTACCATTACTTGCACCTATGAGTGAAGTGGCTGGTCGTATGTCTGCACAAATCGGTGCACAATTCCTTGAGAAAAACAAAGGCGGTAAAGGTATTTTACTTGCAGGCGTTCCAGGGGTAAAACGCGGCAAAGTAACAATCATCGGCGGTGGTCAAGCTGGTACAAACGCAGCTAAGATTGCAGTAGGTTTAGGTGCAGATGTAACAATCATTGACTTAAGTGCAGAACGTCTTCGTCAATTAGATGATATTTTCGGTAACCAAGTAAAAACATTAATGTCTAATCCATACAACATTGCAGAAGCTGTTAAAGAATCTGACCTTGTTATTGGAGCGGTATTAATTCCGGGTGCAAAAGCGCCAAAACTTGTAACTGAAGAAATGATTCAATCAATGGAACCAGGTTCTGTCGTTGTAGATATCGCGATTGACCAAGGTGGTATTTTCGAAACAACTGATCGTATTACAACTCATGACAACCCAACTTACGAAAAACATGGCGTTGTTCATTATGCAGTTGCTAATATGCCAGGTGCAGTTCCACGTACGTCAACTCTTGCATTAACAAACGTAACAGTACCATATGCAGTACAAATTGCTAACAAGGGCTACAAAGAAGCTTGCTTAGGCAACACTGCATTATTAAAAGGTATTAACACATTAGATGGTTATGTAACATTCGAAGCAGTTGCGGAAGCTCACGGCTTACAATACGCTGATGCAAAAGAGCTTCTTGAAAAAGCTCCTGCTTTATCATAATAGAAATACATTTGAGACCTTCCTTTTCGTGAGGAGGGTCTTTTTTATATGGAGAAATAACATGTGAATAATTGTTATTTATTGGTGTAAAAAATTTTTTATTATGATAATTTAGAATTATATAATAAAAAGAGGGGATTCGATGGGGAGCAAAAAGAGGAAGAAAAAACAGGCAAAGAGACAAAGGTATATAAAGAAAAAACAGGAACAGAACATACCTTTTTCACAAAAAGTAGTCATTACGATAGAGAAAACATTTCGGTATATTTGTATGTTCTTGTATGTGATTTTTTGCTTGTATTTATGTGGGATATTTAAAAGTTTGGGGATAACCCCCAATGTTATTGAAAGTACCTTAGGCGTTCTACTTGTTATGGTAGAAGGAATCTTATTCTTTATATTATTTGATAAAGTATGGCCTAGTCATGAAAGTAAAAAAGATAGAAAAAGAAGCAAAAAATCTTCATACGCTTCAAGCTCATCAGGTGGATTCGGTGACTACAGTAGCAATGACTGTAGTAGCTCAAGTGATGGTGGAGGAGATTGCGGAGGTGGTGGAGATTAAGTTAGTTTTTTAGAAGAACGACTAATGAAAGGATGGGACGAAAGATGGAGACTGTGAACTTAATAGAATTAACAAAGGATATTAAAGATCAACATAAAAACTTCGTCGTTTCAAATATAAACAGTCATTGCTTACGAATCGCTGTATTTACTGGTGAATATGATTGGCACTATCATTCTAATTCGGATGAATTATTTATTGTGCTAGAGGGAGAGTTACTTATTGATTTTGAAGATGGAGAAACGGCGGTTTTAAAGCCAAATGATTCTATTTTAATTCCAGCATGTACGATTCATAGAACGAGAGCATTAAAGAGAACGGTAAATCTTTGTTTTGAACATATAGAGGCTGATACGATTATAGTGGAGCAATTATGAAAAAATTATCTGTAGCCGAGTATAGAAAAGTTCTTCCGGTTTTAGAAGGTAATACAAGAACGATGACATTTGCTTATGCGGTATGTGATCAAGTGGTAGATGGTGAGGTTTTTGTAAACGGGCAATTAACAGCAGGATTAATTATTACAGCTAACGGTATCTATTATTTATTTGGTGATACTGATGATCAAAATTATAACGAAGAGTTATTTTCATATTTAAAAACGGCTATTGAAAAAACAGAGAAGAGATTTACACTCTTTACTTCAAGTGAAGAGTGGGAAATGATGTTAGAAGAGCGTTTTAGTAATACACTTCGGAACATCCCGCGAATGAAATTTCAAAGGGTAACCTTTGAGGAGAGAAAACGAGATTTTAACAAAAATACATATGAAGTGAAGCGTATTGATAGAAGAGATATAGAGCGAAGCAGTGAATTTAAAGAGGAGTACTACAAAGAATATTGGGGATCAAAAGAAACGTTTTTGAATAGTGGTTTTGGATTTTGTATAGAACAAGATGGGATAATTGTAGCTGAATGTGTCTCGATATTTAGCGGGAATGGTTATGCTGAAATAGATATTGCAACACATGAAGCGTATCAAGGGAAAGGATTAGCTCAAGCTGTTGCAACACGGTTCATTGAACATTGCATGCAAAATGATATTATACCGAGCTGGGATTGTTATGTAGACAATATTCCTTCGCGAAAATTAGCTAGTAAATTAAGTTTTTATCATCCAATAGAATATAGTTTGTTTGTACGTAAGAAAACGTGGGAAGAAAAATGAATGTAGAATTAACGAGATTTAAAGTTAAGCCTGGTAAGAGTCATCGAGTAGATGAATGGATGCAACTTCTTAATGACAATATGAAAGAAGTACTTTTGACATTAAACGACGAAAAGATGTATGTTGAGACAATTTTCTGGGAAATAAGAGATGGAGAAGAGTACTTATATTGGTATTCTGTGCAAGGAGAAGGCGGGGCTCTTGTCGAAAATTCTCATTATGAAATCGATAAAAAGCACTTAGCGTTTTGGTATGAATGTATCGATGAAGAAGCACCGTCTATTGATATGAAAACAGAAGTTGTTATGATTCAAGATGTTGTGAAGGAAGCGATGAAATAATAGAATAGTATTTCAGAGAAAAGCGCATCAAAATGGATGTGCTTTTTATTATGAAAAAATTGATAAAAGCTATATTTGGATATCTTTAAGTGAAAATAAGGAGGGATATCGAGAATATTTTAGGATAAACTATAAAGTGAAACTTTAATCAGTGGGGGGCATCCCCCACTGATTATCAGCCCTCACCAATCGGGCTTTTACGGGCAGTTCGACCCCAACCTAACTTCTTTGCTTCCGCTGAGTTTTGATGTGGGGTCTTACTGCCCGTTAATGCGGGATAAAGAAATAAAAAACACAAAACCAAAAAACTTACCAATATAAGGTGTATTCGTAACAGGAAAAACAGAGGATTTACAAAGTTTACAAGGGTCACCGTATATTAAGGCTGCTGTAAGAGGTGTAACAGTTGAGAAATATTGATTACAAGTAATTAATGTGAATAATCAGAAAATTTATGTTATAATATGGGAAAAGGAGGTTTATATGAGGCAAATACATGGAGCAATTTATATTTACATAACAATGTTTTTCGTGGCGGTATCCTATGGATTGGGGCACGTGTATTCGCATCCTATACTAACTTTTTTAAGCGGAGCATGTATGGCGTTTGCGCTTCTTGTCCACCTTTTCTCGGTTTGGATCGTGAAATTTCAATTAAATATTAGTGAAATAGAAGAAGGCACTTTTTGAGTGGCCTTCTTTTTTAGTAATATTGGCGAAGCCCTGGTAGCAATTTTTCAATTTCACATTCGGTTTCTTTACATATGGAAAGTGTACGTAGTCTGAAAAATAAGCTACGTAAGAAAGATTTTATATTTCCGTATAAAAATTCGTATGATTCAATATGTAGCGTGGATTTTTTTACTTGTAATTGAGCTACTAAATCATGAAGGGCTAATATGAGTACTTCTTCCTTTAGGTCATTTTGCAGCATTGCGACAATCGGATAAACGATACGTTCATCTTCTTCATATTTGTAGTAAATAGAATGAACACAAACTTTGTTTAATAAATTTTGTAATATTTCTTCGTAATATAAAGTTTCCAGTTTAGGACTATTCACAAGCGCCTCAAATGTATCGGAAGCATGAGCGATACTATGTGCCCAGCCGTGGTCTTGGACATATCCACGGAAATCATGCTCGTTGTTCATATATAGAATTAATTGATCTTTTACAGTTAAAATATCATTCTGTGATAAGAAATTATGATTTGTATCTGCATCTATAATGAGGGCAATTAATAATGTTGTAAATGCTCGGGTAAATACGGCATCTTCGTCATCCGAATGAATCTTATACAATAAATATTTTTCACTAATGCTTTCTAATAATAATTTCTGTAAGTGTGTATGTGAAATGTAGTCTTTTTTGATGAGATGATAAAAAGTAGAGTAAATAAGTTTGTCTCTTAAATAGCTATCGGTAACACCGATGTGCTCAAGCATATTGGAACTTAAAGAATCAATGTTAATTGTGTTGTCCAGTATGTAATTATTATTACGAATTTCTTCTAACTGTTGTTGTAACATATAAACCTCCTGTTTTAGAAAATTCTGTATTTTTATAATATAATAAGAGGAAGAAATAGACAATAAATAAGTGCATTTGAATGGAGGGGGCATTATGAAGAGAGCATTATTCTTTTTCATTAGTATTTTCTTTTTAGGAAGCTGTTCCATTTCGTATGTTACTTTTTCTAGCGAGAGCAAAAGTTGGACTGGACAATATAAAGGGCATATTAAGGATGACAGTGAAGATGGGATGTTTACGTTTCAATATAAGGGCGGGGATGGAAAGACAGAATTTAAAAACTTAGAGATTGCTATTAATAGAGCCTTTAGTACAATGACACAAACGTCAGAAGTTCATAGAGGAGCAAAGGTTGAAATGAAGTCTTCTTGTGTAAGTTGCGCGCCTATCTCTAAAGATGAACCAATAGAGATTGTGATTAAATGGGATGATAAGTATGAGGAGAAGATGGTGCTAAATTTGAAATAGCCTAGAGTAAGGAGTTAAAAATGAATAGGCATATGAAAATTGTTATGTTTTTAAGTGTATTTCTAGTCGTATTATCAGCGTGTGATACAAAACAAGTAGAGCAAGTAACGGTAAAAGAAGTACCTAAAGAAGGGTATATCATATTAAGAAATGACACGGTGTTTTTTGCCGATGATAAAACGTTTGAAACAAAAGTAGAGTTGCAACATTATATAGAACAACAAATGAATAAAGAGCATCCAGCACATATAGTCTTGAGCTTTAAGGACAAAGACACATATAAACAGTTAAAAACAGGGGATAAAATAAAAGTATGGTTTTCTCAAATACTTGAAAGTTATCCAGCAAAAATGATTGTAGAGAAATTTGAAATAGTAGGGAAATAGAAAAAGGCAGCACTCCCGCTGCCTTTTTTATTATTTTACAAATTGTAACTCTTTCGGGAATTTCGTTAAAATTTCTGATCCGTCTTTTGTGATGTAAATATCATCTTCAATACGAACGCCACCTACGTTTGGTACGTAAATACCAGGTTCGATTGTGAAGACCATACCTTCTTTTAATGGAGACTCGTTACCAGCTTTTACATCTGGATATTCGTGTACGCTAATTCCAAGTCCATGACCAAGTCGGTGCGGGAAGAAGTCTCCGTAACCTGCATCTGTGATAACAGAACGAGCAGCATTATCGATTGCGCCAAGTGTAAAACCTGGTTTACATGCTTCAACTGCTTGTAGTTGTCCAGCAAGTACAGTGTTGTAAATACGAGTTTGCTCTTCAGAAATCTCACCGAATGCTACTGTACGTGTAATATCAGAGCAATAACCATCAATGATTACGCCTAAATCAAATAGTACGAAATCGCCGCGTTTCATTTTGTTTGCGCCAGGAATACCGTGTGGAAGAGCTGAGTTCGCACCTGCTAATACCATCGTATCAAATGACATTTTATGTATGCCTTTTGTTTTTAATTCGTGTTCAATAATTGCTAATACTTCTAGTTCACTACGATCTTCTTTAATTGCATTTACACCAACTTCAACAGCATAGTCCGCCATTTTAGCTGCTTCGCGTAAAATAGAAAGTTCTTTTTCATCTTTAATTAAACGAAGTTCGCGAACTTTCTCCTCAGCTGATTTGAAAGCTGCATTTGGGAATAATTTCGTTAATTCTTCGTAGCGCTCTACGTTTAAATGTTCTTTTTCAATTGCAACTGCATTTGCATTGATGCCGCGGTCTTTAATTGCTTTTGCAATCATATCCCATGGTCTGTCAGTATCAGTAAATCCGATAATTTCATGTGCCCAGCCAGCGTTACGTGCTTGACCTTCTTCCATTTTAGGGCAAATTAAAATAGGTTCTTTTTCTTGGAATACAAACATACCAAGTAATCTTTCGTGTGGTTCACAGTGGAAGTTTGTCATGTAGAAGACGTTCGGTGTAGAAGTTAAGAACGCAGCTTCTACGTTTTTTTCTTTTAGCCATTGCATTAAATTTTCTAATCTAGCATTCATCGATTGGCACCCCCGAGATATTTAATTACAAATATAACTTTAACTCGGAAGAAAGCGTTATGACAAGTAAATAGATGTTAGAAAAGACAGGGAATTGAAAAATCATGTAGAATAAAAAGTGAGAATGTGAATAGGGGAGGAATGTAATAATGAAA
The DNA here is from genome assembly GCF_003402455.1 of Bacillus sp. HMA207. Lineage (NCBI taxonomy): Bacteria > Bacillati > Bacillota > Bacilli > Caryophanales > Bacillaceae > Bacillus > Bacillus sp. HMA207. Next base: position 246,121 of record NZ_BEZT01000001.1, read on the forward strand.
GTATCTTATCATGGACATTCAGTTGTGAAAATTGAGGCGAATGGAAAAGTTATTTTAATTGACCCGTTTTTAACAGGTAATCCGAAAACAGATTTAAAAGCTGAAGATGTAAAAGTGGATGCAATTCTTTTATCGCATGGACACGGTGATCATGTTGGAGATACAGTAGAACTTGCGAAGAAAAATAATGCAGTTGTTGTAGCGCCATTTGAACTAGCAACATTTTTAAGTTGGCAAGGTGTAAATACACACCCGATGCATATTGGTGGTTCACATGAATTTGACTTCGGAAAAGTGAAGCTTACACAAGCATTCCACGGCTCTAGTTATATTGATGAAGAAAATAAGACGATTACATATACAGGTATGCCAGCAGGTATTTTATTTACAGCAGAAGAGAAAACTGTATACCACGCAGGAGATACTGCACTATTCTCTGATATGAAGTTAATTGGGGAATTAAATAAAGTTGATCTAGCATTTTTACCAATTGGTGATAATTTCACAATGGGACCAGAAGATGCTGTACTAGCGGCAAAATGGATTAATGCGAAAACTGTTGTACCGATGCATTACAATACGTTCCCAGTTATTGAACAAGATCCATATCAATTTGTAGAAAAGCTACAAAATTGTACAGGGAAAGTATTAGAAGCTGGAGAAAGTATTACACTATAGAAAAGAAACCCTTCATTTGAAAAGAAAAGTGAAGGGTTTTTTACGTGTGTAGGACAGCTTTTAATGCTTGTATTTGTTTTGGTGATTCTTTTCTTTTGGTACGTGGTTGTTCAGGTGTTTCATTCAATTCCATTGCAACTTTTTTCCCATCTACGAAAGCTAAAAATACAGCACCTACAACCTCTAAAAATTTTTTCATCATGTGTTCGCTCCTTTGTTTTATTTCTTGTCTTAATTGTATAGGCAATTAAGTGGACGAACTATCGAATGAGATGACAATAGCATTACATTGTTGTAATAGAATGACTGGTGGAATGTAAGAGTCATTTTGTTATAAAAAAAATAGTACAGGTATGCAAAGAGAGAGTGTAACAGTTTTGAAAATATAGTATACTGAAAGTACAACACATGAAGAATTTAGGGAAAAGAAAGTATGGTGAAACCATTTGGCTACCAAGCATAACCAAATTTTAGAACATATTAATAGCCTGCCAGTAGGCCATAAAATTTCTGTAAGACAAATTGCGAAAGATTTGAGTGTAAGTGAAGGGACCGCTTACCGTGCAATTAAAGATGCAGAAAATAAAGGATATGTTAGTACAATTGAACGTGTCGGAACAATTCGAATTGAACAAAAGAAGAAAGAGAATATCGAAAAACTGACATATGCAGAAGTCGTTAACATTGTCGACGGTCAAGTACTTGGGGGCAGAGAAGGACTACATAAAACATTAAATAAATTCGTAATCGGAGCTATGAAGTTAGAAGCGATGATGCGCTATACAGAAGCTGGGAATTTACTCATTATTGGTAACCGTACCAATGCACATGAATTAGCGCTAGAAACTGGAGCCGCTGTATTAATTACGGGCGGCTTTGATACGGAAGATCATGTGAAGAAATTAGCAGACGAATTAAAGCTGCCGATCATTTCAAGTAGCTACGATACATTTACGGTCGCAACGTTAATTAATCGTGCAATTTATGACCAACTTATTAAGAAAGAAATTGTACTCGTTGAAGATATTTTAACGCCAATTGAAGAAACGTTATATTTAAAGCCGAGTGATACAGTACAGCAATGGCATGCATATAACGAAGAGACAATGCACGGAAGATATCCAATTGTCGATGAAAGTAACAAAGTACTAGGAATCGTAACTTCAAAAGATATGATCGGAGTAGCGAAAGAAACACCAATTGATAAAGTAATGACAAAACACCCAATTACAGTGAACGGTAAAATGTCTGTCGCAGCTGCGGCACGTATGATGGTGTGGGAAGGAATTGAATTACTTCCTGTCGTTGAGGAAGGAAACAAACTGCAAGGTATTATTAGCCGTCAAGATGTACTTCAGGCACTGCAAATGATTCAACGTCAGCCACAAGTTGGAGAAACCATTGATGATATTGTAACGAATCAATTTATGACACCAAAAGAAGCGAAGAATGAGCATCTATATCAATTTTCGGTGACGCCGCAAATGACGAACTCAATCGGGACGTTATCGTACGGTGTATTTGCAACAATTGTGACAGAAGCGACAAATCGCGTCATTCGTGCGCAAAAGAAAAGCGATTTAATTGTTGAAAACTTAACGATTTATTTCGTAAAGCCGGTTCAAATTGATAATGTTGTATCTGTTCATCCGAAAGTATTAGAAATTGGACGTAAATTTGGTAAGGTCGATGTAGAGGTGCATCATGAAGGTAATGTTGTTGGAAAAGCATTACTTATGGTTCAGTTAATCGATAAATAAAAAGATGGAACAAATCGTTTTGATTTGTTCCATCTTTTTTTGTTGTTTTAAATTTGAAAGGCATGATTTTAGATGGGAGTTTTAGTGAAATATGTATGGGATGGAGTGGAAAAGTAATGTGAGAAAAGACGGAATAATAATTCAATTCAGTTGTATATTGTGTTATGATTATATTGTAAGAAAATGGAATCGTGAGAGGTGGTATGCATTATGTCGTCAGCCGTACTCTTTTTTGGTAGTATCGCACTATTTTACTTTCTTGTAATGATACCGATTCAATATTTATATTTACAAGGTTTACATGAAAAAAAGGAAAAGACAGGATTATCTCAGCGAGAGCTATATGAAAAAATGTCTTTTGGAGAAGAACAATTACATTTTCACGTACAAGGGAACCCATTTAATATACCATCTGCGTTTGTTGCGTATATGATTTTGAAAGTTAAGGGACGTAAAAAAGCATCACAATATTGATGCTTTTTTACGTTGCTTCATAGACTTCAGCTTCTTTAACTGCTAATGGCAAGAAATGTTTGTATTGGCGAAACCCGTTAAATACACTTGCACTACCAAATAGAACGAATAAAACACCAACGATAATACGAGCGGTTGAAAGTTCTAAAAAGAATTGGTTTATCCCGAAAAATAAAACGAATGAACCGAGTGCCATTGCGGATTTTCCTGAGAGCCAACCTTTCTCCATTGGGCGGTTTGTACGAAAGTATTTTGTTTTGTAAAAGAGGTACAACATAAATGAGACGATAATACAGAAGACTAATACTGGCATAATGAACACTCCCATCGCTTTGTGAAAAATAATAGAAAAGAAAAAGAAATATCTAAACTTTCTAACTTTTATTATAAAGCAATTGTTCGCATGTATGAAATACTTTCCGTTATAATGGAGGATAAAGTGAAGAAGTTGATTAAAAAGGAGATTATACATATGCATGAGCAAATTTTAGGAGCAATTAAAGAGTTTGATACAATTATTATTCATCGCCACGTGCGTCCGGATCCAGATGCGTTAGGTTCACAGGGTGGTCTTGGTACAATTCTACAAGAATCGTTTCCAGAGAAAAATATTTATACGGTTGGGTACAATGAACCGTCACTAGCATACTTACGAGTAATGGATGATATTGAAGATAGTGTATACGAAAATGCGCTTGTTATTGTTTGTGATACTGCGAATCAAGAACGTGTTGACGATCAACGCTATACAAAAGGGAAGATGTTAATTAAAATTGATCATCATCCAAATGAAGATCCATATGGAGATATTACGTGGGTAGATACGACAGCGAGTTCTACAAGTGAAATGATTTATGAGTTTTATAACTATGGAAAAGATAAAGGATTAAAAATAACAAAAGAAGCAGCCCGCCTTATTTTAGCAGGAATTGTTGGAGATACAGGTCGTTTCTTATTCCCGAATACGACAGCAAAAACACTTCGTTACGTAAGTGAGCTTGTTGACATGGGTGTGAAATTCACAGATTTATACAATGAGATGTATAAGACAAAAGAAAAAATTGCTCGTTTAAACGGTTATATTTTACAAAACTTTACGATGGTAGAAGAAGGAGCAGCTTACATTAAATTAACGAAAGAAGTATTAGAAGAGTTTGATGTACTTCCTTCTGAAGCATCTGGTGTTGTTGGAGCGCTTGGCAATATTGATGGATTAAAGGCGTGGGTTCTATTTTTAGAGGAAGACGACGTAATTCGTGTTCGTCTTCGTTCAAAAGGACCAGTTATAAACAAATTAGCAATGCAATATAACGGCGGGGGGCATCCGATGGCTTCTGGTGCGAAGGCATCTTCTTGGGAAGAAGCGGATCGTCTTTTTGCTGATTTACGTGAGATTTGTAAATAAGAGACTATATGTTAGAACGAAAAGAAGGAGCGGCGCTAAAGCCCTCCTTCTTTATTTTTCTTTCTCTATAGTAATGCTAATTTCAAGCACTGTATCAAAAGATATTGTATCGACTTTAAAACGGTATAGCCGATCGTAATGTTTGTACGTTTTATTTTCGATTACCTTTTTAAGTAGGTCTTTATTTTTTGCGATACTTTGAATGTTTTTCGTTAAAAGATGTTGGAGGTCATTATGGATAGATGTAGTCATATTTTCGAGTGTGAGATTGTCTAAATCGTATTTTTCTCGATTGATAAGTTTTATTTTAATCTCTTGAATGGTTAAGAGCCGTTTATTTTCAGTGTTCAATTTTTCTTGATCTTCGAGAAGGACGTGGAGCTTTGCTTCTTGTTTTTCTATAATTTCTCTTTGTTCTGCTATTTTACTAGCTTGTTCTTCTTGAAAAACACCGTATATGTACAAAAAAATAAACCAGCTCAACACGCCTCCAACAGCAGCCCCAGCTAATACTAAGTACCATCTTTTTGCTGTATTGGCACTTGGTACTCTCATACATGTTCCTGCGTTAGCCATTTAATAATAATGAGACCTGTTTGCATACCACCAGTTGCGAAAAAAATAAGGAGAATTTGCTTTACGATATCTTTCATATCTCCGCCAAAGAAACTTCTTTCAAAGCTATAAAAGGTATCGAATGTTCCGCCGATTGCTGCAACGAGTGCCCAAATTCTTAAATTTTGGGCGAATTGATTAATGTAAGTTAGAGCTGGTTTTCCGATAAGAAACGCACCAAATCCACCAATTAATGAACCGCCAAGTATAACCCCAAAGGCAATAAAATAACTAATAATAAGCAGAGAGAAAAAAGTATGTTCTCTTACATCCATCGTCATTCCCCTTTCTTCTTCATATATATGGACAAAGTATAAGAAGTATGTTTTGATTTCCGCTTTCCTCATCACCTATAATAAAAGTAGTCAAATAGGTAAAGAGAGGGTACAACAGTGAAGTTTGTGCATTTACAATGTCAAACCGTTTTTAGTTTATTAAAAAGTGCTTGTAAAATTGATGAGCTTGTAGTCAGGGCGAAAGAACTCGGTTTTTCATCGCTGGCTATTACGGATGAAAATGTTATGTATGGCGTTATTCCGTTTTATAAAGCATGTAAGAAACATGGTATACAGCCTGTTATTGGATTAACCGCTTCTATTTTTAGTGAAGAAGAAGAAAGGTCTTATCCGCTTGTATTACTTGCTGAGAATGAAATAGGCTACCAAAATTTATTAAAGATTTCTAGCAGTATTATGACAAAGTCCAAAGAAGGTATTCCTAAGAAGTGGCTTGCGCATTATGCGAAAGGATTAATTGCAATTTCACCAGGTAAAGATGGCGAAATTGAGCAATTATTACTAGAAGACAATGAGAGTCAGGCTGAAGAAGTAGCTCGCACGTATCAAAATATGTTTGGCCATTTTTATATGAGTTTGCAGCATCATGCGATTCAAGATGAGTTGCTTTTACAAGAGAAACTACCTGAATTTATTAGTAGGGTTAATATTCCGGTCGTTGCAACAAACGATGTGCGCTATATCAATCAAAGTGACGCGCTTGTTCACGAATGTTTACTATCTGTTGAAAGTGGAACGAAAATGACTGATCCAGATAGGCCGAGGCTGAAAACAGATCAGTATTATTTAAAGTCATCGGATGAAATGGAAGCACTATTTTCCCACGCGCCGGAAGCAATCCAAAATACAATAAAAATTGCAGAGCGTTGCCAAGTAGAAATACCGTTCCATGTAAATCAACTTCCGAAATTTCCTGTTCCGTCTAATGAAACGAGTGATATATATTTGCGTCGTGTTTGTGAAGAAGGTTTGCGGAAACGATATGGTGAACCGAAAGAAGTGCATATAAAGCGTTTGGATCATGAATTAAATGTTATTTCTCGTATGGGATTTAGTGATTATTTCCTCATCGTATGGGATTTTATGAAGTATGCACATGAAAATCATATTCTAACAGGACCAGGTCGTGGATCGGCAGCTGGTTCACTCGTTTCATACGTATTAGAAATTACAGATATTGATCCAATTGAATACGATCTATTATTTCAAAGGTTTTTAAATCCTGAACGTGTGACGCTTCCCGATATTGATATTGATTTTCCAGACGTAAGACGTGATGAGATGATTCGCTATGTGAAAGATAAATACGGTCAGCTCCGTGTTGCGCAAATTGTAACGTTTGGTACGCTTGCAGCAAAAGCGGCAATTAGAGACATTGCCCGCGTAATGGGGCTTCCGCCGCGAGATATTGATATATTTTCAAAACTTATCCCATCAAAGCTTGGTATAACGTTAAAAGATGCATATGAAGAATCACAATCACTTCGTGAGTTTATACAAGGGAATCTTCTGCATGAGCGTGTATTTGAAATCGCAAAACGTGTAGAAGGTTTACCACGTCATACGTCTATTCATGCGGCTGGTGTTATTATGAGTCAAGAACCGCTAACAGGAAGTGTAGCAATTCAAGAAGGACATAACGATGTTTATGTTACGCAATATCCAGCCGATGCGCTAGAAGAACTTGGTTTGCTTAAGATGGACTTTTTAGGATTACGTAATTTAACGTTACTTGAAAATATTATAAAATTTATCGCGAACAAAACAGGGAAAGAAATCGATATAAGAAACTTACCTCTTCAAGATGAAAAGACGTTCCAATTATTAGGGAGAGGGGATACAACAGGTGTATTCCAGCTTGAGTCGGGTGGTATGCGAAATGTACTTCGCGGGTTAAAACCGAATGAGTTTGAAGATATCGTAGCTGTTAACTCGTTATACAGACCAGGACCGATGGAACAGATACCGACTTTTATTGAATCGAAACATGGAAAAAGAAAAATTGAATATTTACATCCGGATTTAAAGCCAATTTTAGAAAGAACATACGGCGTCATTGTATACCAAGAACAAATTATGCAAATTGCATCGAAGTTAGCTGGTTTTTCGCTCGGAGAAGCAGATTTACTGCGCCGTGCGGTGAGTAAAAAAAATCGTGATATTTTAGATCAGGAACGTAAGCATTTCGTCCAAGGATGTTTGCGAAATGGTTATGATGAGACATCCGCAGAGAAAATTTATGATTTAATTGTAAGATTTGCGAATTACGGTTTTAACCGAAGTCACGCTGTAGCTTACAGTATGATCGGATATCAGCTTGCCTATTTGAAAGCGAATTATACGCTGGAATTTATGACGGCATTATTATCAAGCGCAATTGGAAATGAAGATAAGATTGTACAGTATATACGAGAAACGAAGCGGAAAGGTTTTCACGTTTTGCCACCGTCTCTTCAGAGGAGTGGCTACAACTTCCAAATAGAAGGGAATGCGATACGTTACAGTTTACTTTCGATCCGAAATATTGGAATGGCTACAGTGACGGCATTATTAGAAGAACGAGAGAAAAAAATGTTCGAAGATTTATTTGAATTTTGTCTTCGTATGCCGTCAAAGTTCGTAACGGAGCGTAATTTAGAAGCTTTCGTCTGGTCGGGATGTTTTGACGATTTTGGTGTTTCGAGAACGAATTTATGGAAAAGTATTAAAGGGGCGTTAGAGTACGCGAATCTCGCACGTGATTTAGGAGATGCTGTTCCAAAATCAAAATATGTACAAGGAGAAGAGTTATCTTTTATTGAACAACTAAATAAAGAGAAGGAAGCGCTTGGCTTTTATTTATCAAGTTATCCGACAGCGCAATATGTGAAGTTAGCAAAAGAATTAGAAATTCCATCTCTCGCTCAGGCGATGCGACACAAGAAAAAAGTACAAAGAGCTATTGTGTATATAACAAGTGTGAGAGTGATTCGTACGAAAAAGTTTCAAAAGATGGCATTTATTACATTCTGTGATCAAAATGATGAAATGGAAGCAGTCCTCTTCCCGGAAACGTATATACATTTCTCGGATAAGTTGCAAGAAGGAGCAATTGTTTTAGTTGACGGTACGATTGAGCTAAGAAATCATAAGCTGCAATGGATTGTAAATGGACTATATCCGCTAGAGGAAATGGATGTTTATGAAGAAAAGAAAGACGCATCTGTTTACGTGAAATTGCCGTCTCAGTATGAGAAAAAGCTTTTAAATCAGGTTACGAAAATATTGTTCGACTATTCAGGTTTTGCGAAAGTACTAATTTATTATGAAAAGGAACATAAAATGGTACAATTATCTCGGAGTTTATCGATTCATCCAAGTGAAGAATGTTTAGGAGCACTTCGTGAAATTGTCGGGGAAGAAAATGTAGTTGTGAAAATATAATGGACAATTTCCCTACACTTCGATTATTATAGTAGTAGTGTTCGTGGTCAGACCACTTGGAGAAATTGATATCAGCAAGAATAATTTGAGGAGAGTGGATAGTTTGTCAACACTTCGTGAAGAAGCACTTCACATGCATAAAGTGCATCAAGGAAAATTAGAAACTGTATCAAAAGTAAAAGTAGAAAATGCAAAAGATTTAAGTCTTGCATATTCTCCAGGGGTTGCAGAACCTTGTAAAGAAATTTATGACGATAAAAGTAAGGTATATGAATATACGATGAAGGGAAATATGGTAGCAGTTGTGACAGATGGAACAGCTGTACTTGGTCTTGGTAACATTGGACCTGAAGCATCTCTTCCAGTAATGGAAGGTAAAGCTGTATTATTCAAGAGCTTTGCTGGTGTAGATGCATTCCCAATTGCCTTAAATACAAACGATGTAGATAAAATTGTTGAAACTGTAAAATTAATGGAGCCAACTTTTGGCGGCGTTAACTTAGAAGATATCGCAGCACCAAACTGCTTCATTATTGAAGAGCGTTTGAAAAAAGAAACAAATATTCCTATCTTCCATGATGATCAACACGGAACAGCTATTGTAACAGTAGCAGGTCTTGTAAATGCACTGAAATTAGTTGGAAAGAAAATGTCTGACATTAAAGTTGTCGCAAATGGCGCAGGTGCAGCAGGTATTGCAATTATTAAACTTTTATATCGCTATGGTGTACGCGACATTATTATGTGTGACCGTAAAGGCGCAATCTATGATGGTCGTCCTACAGGTATGAATCCGGTGAAGGATGAAGTTGCAAAATATACAAATAAGAATCGTATAGAAGGTTCTTTAGCTGATGTTGTACAAGGTGCGGACGTATTCATTGGTGTATCTGCAGAAGGTGCATTAACAGAAGAGATGGTTCGTACAATGAATGACGATGCGATTATTTTTGCAATGGCGAATCCAGTTCCAGAAATTATGCCAGAATTGGCAAAAGCAGCGGGCGCAGCTGTTGTTGGAACAGGTCGTTCTGACTTCCCGAACCAAGTAAATAATGTACTGGCGTTCCCTGGTATTTTCCGCGGTGCACTTGACGTACATGCGACACAAATTAACGAAGAAATGAAGATGGCAGCTGTACAGGCTATTGCTGAGCTTGTAGCAGAAGATGAGTTAAATGCAGACTATATCATTCCGGCACCATTTGACGCGCGTGTAGCGCCTCAAGTAGCGGCTTACGTTGCAAAAGCAGCAATGGAGACAGGAGTAGCTCGCCGTCAAGTAGATCCAAATGAGATCGCTGAAAAAACAAAACAATTAGCGCTGATTGGTAAAGAATAAGCGAGGAATTTCCATTGACATCATCAAATACAAAAGTATATCTCGAAATTGTAAAAAAAATCCGTTCCATTATGGAAGAGGATGGTTTGGTGGCGGGGGATCGTTTGCCGTCTGAGCGTGAGTTAAGTTCACGCTTAAACGTAGGACGTTCCTCTGTAAGAGAAGCATTGCGTGCTTTAGAACTGGTAGGATTGATTGAAACGAGACGTGGTGAAGGGACGTTTATTCGAAACTTTTATGATAACGGTCTTGTACAATTAATTGCTCCGTTCTTATTGCAAGATGAGAAAACAATTCGTGATTTATTACAAACGAAACGATTACTTGAGAAAGATATGATTCGAATTGTATGTAATTTACCGAAAGAAACGTTTTCTAAAGTACTAAGTAGATTACACCAAGTACTTGAAGGAAATGAAAGCTCAGTCCCAACGCTTCATCAAACGTTCTTTAAAACACTTATTGAACAAGTCGATAATTATTTACTATATCGCATTTGGATGATCGTAAATGATTACGTAGCAACTCTTTCTTGTAAAGTTTCAAGAGATTCTATCGATATGTATAGAAAGCTTTATGCTACTTTGGAAGAAAAACAAGAAAATGATGCACTAAAAATTTACGATGAATTAGTAGAGAATATACAGTTTCACTCGTAATGTATAAAATTTGTCGAAATGACCATGACACGTTATGACAAACATTCTACCGCGTAGCGGTTAAAGTTAAACGTAAAGAGTGAGGTTATTAGACAGATTGAGAAGATAAGGCTAACATCAAACTTTGGTGTTAGCCCCATTTTCTTCTTACGCTAACCTTAGCTCTCAACGAAGGGGGTCAAATTGTGCTAAGAGATTTATTCGTGAAAAAGAAAAAGTACGCTGCAATACCTTCAGAACAAGTACGAAAAGATGTACCAGATGGCGTTATGACAAAATGTCCGGAATGTAAAAAAATCATGTATACGAAAGAACTTCTAAAAAATTTAAAAGTATGTGTGAATTGTGGATATCATCATCCTATGAATGCATGGGAACGTCTTGATAGTATATTGGACGAAGGGTCATTCCGTGAGTATGACAAAGAAATGGTTTCGTTAAATCCACTCGAGTTTCCAGGTTATGAAGAGAAACTAGAGAGCGATCGTAAGAAGACTGAATTGAACGAAGCGGTTGTAACTGGTGAAGGAACAATTGATGACATGCTTGTTGTTGTTGCAGTAATGGATTCTCGTTTTCGAATGGGGAGCATGGGCTCTGTAGTAGGAGAAAAAATCGCCCGTGCGGTTGAAAAGGCGTACGACTTACAAGTTCCATTTATTATCTTTACTGCTTCGGGTGGTGCCCGTATGCAAGAAGGTATATTAAGTTTAATGCAAATGGCAAAAACAAGCGTAGCTTTGAAAAAGCATAGTAATGCAGGAGGATTATTTATTTCTGTTATGACTCACCCAACGACGGGCGGGGTTTCAGCGAGTTTCGCTTCACTTGGTGATTATAATCTTGCAGAACCAGGTGCACTTATCGGATTTGCTGGTAGACGTGTAATTGAACAAACGGTGCGTGAGAAACTACCAGAAGATTTCCAAACGGCAGAATTCTTACTAGATCATGGTCAATTAGATGCGGTGGTGCATCGTGATGATATGAGAGAATCACTTCGCAAGATTTTAGAAGTTCATCAAGGAGGGGAAATGGCTGTATGGCAGAGCTAGAATTTGAAAAACCAGTTGTTGAGCTAAGAAATAAGATTCGTGAACTGAAAGACTATACGAAAAACAGCCAGATGGACTTCAGTGAGGAGATTCGTATTTTGGAAGAAAAGCTAGAAAATTTAGAGGAAGATATATACGGCAATCTGAAAGTATGGGACCGTGTTCAAATTGCTCGTCATGCTGAACGACCGACAACGCTCGATTATATTGAGCACTTATTTACTGATTTTTTCGAATGTCATGGAGATCGTCTATTTGGCGATGATGCAGCGATTGTCGGCGGCATTGCGAAATATAAAGGGATGCCTGTAACTGTAATTGGGCATCAGCGCGGAAAAGATACGAAAGAAAATATTCGCCGTAACTTTGGAATGCCTCATCCAGAAGGATATCGAAAAGCATTACGTTTAATGAAGCAGGCGGAAAAGTTCAATCGTCCTATTATTTGTTTTATTGATACGAAAGGAGCTTATCCTGGTAAAGCTGCTGAAGAACGTGGTCAAAGTGAAGCTATCGCCCGCAATTTATTTGAAATGGCAGGTTTAACGGTACCTGTTATTTGTATCGTTATCGGCGAAGGTGGTAGTGGTGGTGCGCTAGGCCTTGGAGTTGGAGATTACATTCATATGCTAGAAAATTCCACTTATTCTGTTATTACACCAGAGGGTGCAGCGGCAATTCTTTGGAAAGATGCAGGAAAAGCAAAGGAAGCTGCAGAGGCAATGAAAATTACAGCAGCAGATTTGAAAGAATTAGGTGTAATTGACGAAATTATTCCAGAAGCAAGAGGCGGAGCTCACCGTAATGTTTTGAAACAGTCAGAAAATATAGACTTAATGATTCGGAAAACTTTTGAACAATTAAACGGAATTTCGAAAGATGAATTAATCGAAAAACGTTATGAAAAATATATGAAAATTGGGCAAGTTTCGTTTTCAAACGCTTCCATTTGGATAAAATAAGAAAAGCGTGCGTTCCACTTCGCGAATGCACGTTTTTATTATGAAAAGACACATCTTCTCCATTGTATTTTTATATTTTTTCGTGTTATTTTATTATAAGGCAAATAATCTTTATGAGGTGAGTACAAATGAAACGTATTGGTGTATTAACAAGTGGTGGAGATTCACCTGGTATGAATGCTGCCATTCGTGCAGTTGTTCGTAAAGCGATTTTCCATGATATTGAAGTATATGGTATTTACCATGGATACGCTGGATTAATTTCTGGTCACATTGAAAAATTAGAACTTGGTTCTGTTGGCGATATTATCCACCGCGGTGGTACAAAATTATATACAGCAAGATGTCCTGAGTTTAAAGATCCAGAAGTACGACTAAAAGGTATCGAGCAATTAAAGAAACACGGTATCGAAGGACTTGTTGTTATTGGTGGAGATGGTTCTTACCAAGGCGCTAAAAAATTAACTGAACAAGGATTCCCATGTGTTGGTGTACCAGGTACAATCGACAATGATATCCCTGGAACAGACTTCACAATTGGTTTCGATACAGCTTTAAACACTGTTATTGATGCAATTGATAAAATTCGTGACACAGCTACATCTCATGAACGTACATATGTTATCGAAGTAATGGGACGTCACGCTGGTGATATCGCATTATGGGCTGGTTTAGCTGATGGTGCGGAAACAATCTTAATTCCAGAAGAAGAGTATGACATGGATGATGTTATCGCTCGTCTGAAGCGTGGTAGTGAACGTGGTAAAAAACACAGTATTATCGTTGTAGCTGAAGGTGTTGGAAGTGCAATTGACATCGGTAAGCACATTGAAGAAGCAACAAACTTTGATACTCGTGTAACTGTATTAGGTCACGTACAACGTGGTGGATCACCAAGTGCACAAGACCGTGTATTAGCAAGTCGTCTTGGCGCAAGAGCAGTTGAATTGTTAATTGCTGGTAAAGGCGGACGTTGTGTAGGTATTCAAGATAACAAACTTGTTGATCATGACATTATCGAAGCGTTAGCTCAAAAGCATACAATCGATAAAGATATGTATCAATTATCTAAAGAATTATCCATCTAATCGGCGTAATGTCAGATATTTGGGAACGGTTTCATAATTTTCGGAGGTGCAATATGCGTAAAACTAAAATTGTATGTACTATAGGTCCTGCTAGTGAAAGTATTGAAAAATTAGAGCAATTAATCGAAGCAGGTATGAACGTTGCTCGTTTAAACTTCTCTCATGGTAGCCATGAAGAGCACGGAGCTCGTATTAAAAACATTCGTGAAGCTTCAAAGAAGACTGGTAAAACAGTTGGTATCTTACTTGATACAAAAGGTCCAGAAATCCGTACTCACGACTTTGTAGACGGACAAGCTGAGCTTGTAACAGGTGCAGAAGTAGTTCTTTCTACTGAGCAAGTATTAGGTACTGCAGAGAAGTTCTCTGTATCTTATGCTGGTCTTTATGACGATGTAGACCCAGGTTCTCGTATTCTAATCGATGACGGTCTTATCGAACTAGAAGTAATCGAAAAAGCTGATGGAAACATCCGTACAAAAGTTCTTAACAGCGGAACTGTAAAAAATAAAAAAGGTGTTAACGTACCAAACGTAAGCATTAAGCTTCCTGGTATCACTGAAAAAGACGTAAAAGATATCATCTTCGGTATCGAGCAAAAAGTTGATTTCATTGCAGCTTCATTCGTACGTAAAGCGTCTGACGTATTAGAAATCCGTGAATTATTAGAAGAGCATAACGCTCAATACATCCAAATCGTACCAAAAATCGAAAACCAAGAAGGTATCGACAATATCGATTCAATCTTAGAAGTTTCTGACGGTTTAATGGTAGCTCGTGGTGACATGGGTGTAGAAATTCCACCGGAAGAAGTACCGTTAGTACAAAAACGTCTAATTAAAAAATGTAACGTGTTAGGTAAACCAGTTATTACTGCAACACAAATGTTAGATTCTATGCAACGTAACCCACGTCCAACTCGTGCGGAAGCAAGTGACGTAGCTAACGCAATCTTCGATGGTACAGATGCAATCATGCTTTCAGGTGAAACAGCTGCTGGACAATACCCAGTAGAAGCAGTAACAATGATGGCTAACATTGCGGTACGCGTTGAAAAATCATTGCAATATGAAGATATGTTCAAAAAACGTATTAAAGAGTTCACTCCAACAATTACAGATGCAATTAGCCAATCTGTTGCACATACAGCACTTGCTCTTGATGTAGCTGCAATCGTAGCTCCAACAGAAAGTGGATATACTGCGAAAATGATCTCTAAATACCGTCCAAAATCTCCAATCGTAGCTGTAACATCTGACGAGCAAGTAGGACGTCGTCTTGCACTTGTTTGGGGTGTACAAGCATTTATGGCTGAGAAGCGCGCAGCTTCAACTGATGAAATGTTAGATACAGCAATTCAAACAGGTATGGATGCAGGTCTAATCGGACTTGGAGATACTGTAGTGATTACTGCTGGTGTTCCAGTTGCTGAAACTGGTACAACAAACTTAATGAAAATCCACGTTGTTGGTGAAGAAATTGCTAAAGGACAAGGAATCGGTCGTAAAGCTGCAAAAGGTAAAGTAGTTGTAGCGAAAACAGCTGCTGAAGCTGTAGCGAACGTAAACGAAGGTGATATCCTTGTTACAACAAGCACTGATAAAGATATGATTCCTGCAATCGAAAAAGCTGCAGCTTTAGTTGTAGAAGAAGGTGGCTTAACAAGCCATGCAGCTGTTGTAGGTGTATCAATCGGTATTCCTGTTATCGTTGGTGTAAACGGCGTAACAGCAACTTTAAAAAATGGCCAAGAAGTAACAGTTGATGCAGCACGCGGAATTGTTTATAATGGACATGCGGAAGTGCTATAAGTAATACGGAGAGAAGGATCGGAGTCCTTCTCTTTTTTTTACACAAAAACGAGATAGAATTAGCTTAAAGCGCCTAGAATTGCTTTTAAAAGCTGTTTGTTATGGGTTTTAATATGAAAGGGTATCTATATTTCATATGATGTATATAGGCATTGTGAGGGCGTTAAAAGTGAGATGTGAGAGAGGTGTAGAACTATGAAGTGGTTACTATTCTTGTTTATTTTAATACCGGCGATTGAGATTACGGTCTTAATTGGATCAAGTCATGTAATAGGTTTATGGTCTACGTTCGCTATGATTGTATTTACAGGTGTTGTAGGTGTGTATTTGGCGAAAAGACAAGGGTTTAAAGTGCTTGGAGAGATTCAATCTAAGTTGAATAGAGGGGAAATGCCAGGTGAGGCGGTACTAGATGGTATTTTTGTATTTGTAGGAGGTATTCTCTTAGTGCTTCCTGGGTATGTGACAGATATGCTAGGGTTTATCTGCGTGATCCCTATTACGAGAGCTTTATTGAAGCCGCTTGTTATGAAGTGGATGGAATGGAAACTTAGAAAGAATTCTACTATTATTATTCAGAAATAGCACTTAGATTGTAGAAATCTAAGTGCTATTTTTTGTCTTGTAAGAGGAGAGGGATTTTCTGATTGAAGCTTTGCTTTACCGCGCTATTTGTGGGGTGGAATTTCTATCTCGAAGCTGGGCTGCTCGTAAGTGTCTGATGTGGGGCGAATGATGAGTGGGGATGAACAAAACGTTCGCTTATTATATTTGCTATATAATTTTCGTTTGAACTCTTGTGTGTACTTCGATTAAACTTGTGATTTTTTAGTGCTATTAATTTAGATGAATAAGATGGAGGGAAACACTGCTAAATTAAAGTTTTGCTTTCTTATATAGAGGAACGATTGGTGTAAAAAATTCATATAAAAAGGCGGAGATTGTTAGTTGAAGTCTTATTTCATGCTATTTTGTATATTTATTCATTTACATAAAAAGTAATAAATGTAAATGATAATTATAAAATAAATAGAATAAATATGTAAAAACACCACGGAATATGCGTTTTTCATGCAAAAAAACAAGAGAATTATCTTTTTTGAGTGCAATTCTCTTGTTTTATGTAATAAGTATGAAAAATAAGTACAAGGAATAATCAGTGGGAATTTCCCACTGATTACAGGTAAGTTTTTTGTTGTGTATGAATTAGAAACTATTATTTTGAAGGTGAACCTTTAATATATTTCCACAAGTCATGGAAGACATTAGCTTTGTGTAATGTATTAAGTAGTACTAAGGTGACTGGGCCGATGATTAATCCTAAAAAGCCAAAAAGTTTAAAGCCGACAAATAGAGCGACGAGTGTTGCTAATGGATCGAGACCGATGTTAGATGAAAGTACTTTCGGCTCCATAATTTGTCTTTGGACAATCACGACGATGTATAAAATGAGAAGACCAATGGCGAATGCGGTATCGCCAGTGAAAAATACGTATATAACCCATGGAACAAAGACTGCGCCTGTTCCTAAATATGGTAGTAAATCTACAACCCCTGTAATAATCGCGATAGTAATGGCGTATGGTACGCGTAATATTAAAAGCCCGATTAGTACAATGACAGTTGTCATAGATACGAGTGTAAGTTGTGCTTTCACAAAACCAAACAAAGCTTTTCTTAAGTCGACAAAAATAGTTTTTCCATAGCCATGTACACGATTCGGTAGCAATTTTCTTGCTTTCTGAGCAAGACGGTGCCAATCGTAACTAATGAAGAAAGTGGCTAATAAAATGAATACAAGGACAGTTAAAGTTGTTGGCAGTGCACTAATGAAATTCGTTAACCCGCTTATAATGGCGGTTAAAAGTTCTTTCATTTGTGTTGTTGCTTCTGTTCCTAAGTTTTGAATGTTTTGTGTAATTGTATAGCGCTGTGGTTCTCCAAGATGATTAAATTTAGAGATTAAATCATCGTAGAGAGGCATAATATGATTAAGTGCAAATTGCTGAGCGAATGTAACGATATCTGGAAACTTTACTGTAACAAGTTGTAGTAAGTATGTTGTGGCAGATATTGCTTCAGTCACAAGATATGTAACAAGTCCAACGATAGCTCCAAATACGAGAATTAAGCTAACGAGTACTGCTAGTGCGCGAGGAAATTGTAGTTTTTGATTAAGGAAATTGACGACAGGATTAATCAAATAAGCAAATGCAAAAGCGATAATAAAAGGATAGATAAGCCCTGACATGTATAGTAATACATAGAACCCAGCTACCGTTGCTACAATGACAAATATGAGTCGCAATATCATATATAGTAAGTTTCGGTTCAAAGATGTATACCTCCCATTCCAATTTGGATTATCCTAATTCGTTCAACTTATAACGAGTGTGCCCCACTGATTAAAGTTTCACTTTACCCCGCATTAACGGGCAGTAAATCTCCTACCCGAAGTGCGGCTGGATCAAAGGAGTTAGATGGAGATAAACTGCCCGTAAAAGCCCGATTGGTTCAACTAATAATCAGTGGAAAATGCCCCACTGATTAAAGTTTCACTTTATGTTATAGTGGAATGATGGATTTTTCTTGCTTTTTCAGTATGTGAGTGACTGTGAAAGCTTGGTGTTGATGCTTCTACTATATGGTAAAAACTTCATTTTCTCTTCTTTTTATTTTACCTGTTTCTAATTAGAAAAGAAAGAAGAGACGCCCGTTTTTTAAAATGTATACACGCTTAAATTTTGATGGTGAAAGTCTCAGTTTGTCATTTTAAAATACATAAAAAATGAAGTGATTCATGTTGAATAGGCATCGATATAGCATGTATAACGATAGGTTTAAAGGTATTTTTGTTTGGAAATGAGTTCATTATTTTCAGAAAGGAAGTGCAAACATGATTAGTCAGTCAACGTTATTTTTATTCATACTACTTATTATAGGACTTATTGCTAAAAACCAATCGCTTACTGTGGCTATTGGTGTGTTATTTTTATTGAAGTTTACGTTTTTAGGAGATAAGGTCTTTCCTTATTTACAAACGAAAGGAATTAACCTAGGTGTAACGGTCATTACAATAGCGGTTCTCGTACCAATTGCGACGGGGGAAATAGGTTTTAAACAACTTGGAGAAGCGGCAAAATCTTATTATGCGTGGATTGCTTTAGCTTCAGGTGTAGCGGTCGCTTTGTTAGCGAAAGGCGGCGTACAATTGTTGACAACGGATCCTCACATTACAACTGCGCTTGTTTTTGGGACAATTATAGCGGTTGCGCTATTTAATGGGGTTGCTGTTGGTCCGTTAATTGGGGCTGGAATTGCCTATGCGGTTATGAGTATTATACAAATGTTTAAATAAGGAATTTTATAGTAATATAAAATTTTTGAATTCTTTCTGTTCACAAAAGTCAGATAATTGTTTATAATAGGATTAGAAACTTTGAAAAGTTACATAACAGCAGAGACTTTACACCAGATAAAATAAAAATAACATAAAACAATTTTATAATGATATTGTTTTATGTTGTTTTTATCATAAAACTCTTCGGAATGTATTTTCCTCACTAACTTGTTGTTTTGAGCGTGAGGATTCGGGGAGACATTCACGCTCATGCTTTCCATGTAGACAATGGACAATAAGAGGGGAACATCGCAACAAATTTGCATGATCGTGCATTTTGCTTGCCTAAAGAGTGAACGGGCGTTCATAATTCATAAGGGGAGCAAATAGATATAAGGAGCAAGGTTGGGAGAATTTTCAGGAAAAGGAGAGAATGTCATGACTGTTATTCGAGGTTTAGAAGGGGTAGTAGCAACAACATCATCTGTGAGCTCTATTATTGATGATACATTAACTTATGTTGGGTATAATATTGATGATTTAGCTGAGAATGCTACGTTTGAAGAAGTAGTGTACTTATTATGGCACCGCAAGCTTCCTAATGAAAAAGAACTAGCGGAATTTAATGAAATTGTATCAGAATACTATAAAGTTCCAGGTGAGATTTTAACATATTTGAAACAAGTAGATTTAAAAATTGCACATCCGATGTCTGTTTTACGAACTGCAATTTCCATGCTATCATTATACGATGAGAGCGCTGAAATTATGGATGAAAAGTCCAATTATTTGAAAGCGGTTAAATTACAGGCGCAAGTCGGAACTTTAGTTGCTGCTTACGCGAGAATCCGTAAAGGTTTAGATATTGTTGAGCCAAGAAAGGATTTATCATTAGCTGCAAACTTCTTGTACATGTTAAATGATCGCGAGCCAAATGAAGTTGAAATTGAAGCTTTTGATAAGGCGCTTGTACTTCATGCAGATCATGAGTTAAACGCTTCTACATTTACTGCACGTGTTTGCGTAGCTACACTTTCAGATGTATATTCTGGTATTACAGCAGCAATCGGTGCATTAAAAGGTCCTCTTCACGGTGGGGCAAATGAGAATGTAATGAAGATGTTAACTGAGATTGGTGAAGAAGAAAATGTAGAGTCATATATTCATAATGCTCTTCAAAATAAAGTGAAAATCATGGGCTTTGGCCACCGTGTGTATGAGCAGGGTGATCCACGTGCAAAACACTTACGTGAAATGTCTAAGAGATTATGCGTGCTTTTAGGAGAAGAGAAATGGTATAATATGTCTATCAAAATTGAAGGCATTGTAACAAAAGAAAAAGGTCTTCCACCAAATGTTGATTTCTATTCAGCTTCTGTATACCATTGTTTAGGAATTGACCATGACTTATTTACACCTATTTTTGCAATTAGCCGTATGTCAGGCTGGTTAGCTCATATTCTAGAACAATATGAAAACAACCGTTTAATTCGTCCGCGTGCTGATTATAATGGACCAACGCATCAAGTGTATGTTCCAATTGCACAACGATAAGCGAATAACACTATTTTGATAGTGAAAATACGCTTTCAAAAGTCTGATTTTTTCGGAAAGATGTAATGATTAGAATATTTTAATTTGACTAACGGTTTGAACTGAGGGGTTATTCCCTCAGTTTCATACATATGAAATTTCAAACATGGGGGTTATCACATTGACGACAGGTGAAAAAATTACTGTAACTAATGGTGTTATGAATGTACCAAACAATCCGATTATTCCGTTTATCGAGGGAGATGGAATTGGTCCTGATATTTGGGCAGCTGCATCTCGCGTACTAGAAGCAGCAGTTGAAAAAGCTTATGATGGTGAGAAGAAAATCGTTTGGAAAGAAGTGCTTGCAGGGGAAAAAGCATTCAACCAAACAGGCGAGTGGTTACCAGAAGAAACTTTAAACTTAATTCGTGAATATTTAATCGCGATTAAAGGTCCACTTACAACTCCAGTTGGCGGTGGTATTCGTTCTCTAAACGTAGCACTTCGTCAAGAATTAGATTTATATGTATGTCTACGTCCAGTTCGTTATTTTGAAGGTGTTCCTTCACCTGTAAAACGTCCGGAAGATACTGATATGGTTATTTTCCGTGAAAATACAGAAGACATTTATGCTGGAATTGAATATGCGCAAGGATCTCCAGAAGCAGAAAAAGTTCTTGCTTTCTTAAAAGAAGCAATGGGTGTTAATAAAATCCGCTTCCCAGAAACATCTGGTATTGGTATTAAGCCAATTTCAGAAGAAGGGACAAAGCGTCTTGTTCGTGCTGCAATTCAATATGCAATTAACGAAAAACGTTCTTCTGTTACATTAGTTCATAAAGGAAACATTATGAAATTTACAGAAGGTGCTTTCAAAAACTGGGGTTACGAAGTAGCGGAACAAGAATTCGGCGACAAAGTATTTACTTGGGCTGAATACGATCGTATCGTTGAAAAAGATGGTAAAGATGCAGCGAATAAAGCGATGGCAGACGCTGAAGTGGCTGGAAAAATCATCGTAAAAGATTCTATTGCAGACATCTTCTTACAACAAATTTTAACTCGTCCACGTGAGTTCGATGTTGTTGCAACAATGAACTTAAATGGTGACTATATCTCTGATGCACTTGCTGCACAAGTAGGTGGAATTGGTATTGCACCTGGTGCAAACATTAACTATGTGACTGGACATGCTATCTTTGAAGCTACACACGGTACAGCTCCAAAATATGCAGGTTTAGATAAAGTAAACCCATCTTCTGTTCTTCTTTCAGGTGTATTATTATTAGAACACTTAGGATGGAACGAAGCTGCGAAATTAGTAACTGCTTCTGTTGAGAAAACAATTGCTTCAAAAGTAGTAACTTATGATTTCGCACGCTTAATGGAAGGTGCAACAGAAGTGAAATGTTCTGAGTTCGCTAATGAACTTATTAAAAACATGGATGTAGCGATAATCAAAAACGCATAATTAAAGCGGGGGGTAAATTATGACAATCAAACGCAAGAAGGTTTCAGTCATCGGTGCAGGATTTACAGGAGCAACAACGGCATTCTTATTAGCACAAAAAGAACTTGCAGATGTTGTATTAGTGGACATTCCACAACTGGAAAATCCAACAAAAGGGAAAGCGTTAGATATGTTAGAAGCGAGCCCAGTACAAGGTTTTGATGCTAACATTATTGGAACATCGGATTACGCAGATACTGCTGATTCTGACGTTGTCGTTATTACAGCAGGTATTGCACGTAAGCCTGGTATGAGCCGTGATGACTTAGTAGCAACAAACTCTAAAATTATGAAAAGTATTACGCGCGACATTGCAAAACATTCACCAAATGCAATTATTGTTGTGTTAACAAATCCAGTTGATGCAATGACATATTCTGTATTTAAAGAAGCGGGATTCCCGAAAGAGCGTGTAATCGGCCAATCGGGTGTATTAGATACAGCTCGTTTCCGTACATTCATCGCACAAGAATTAAATCTTTCTGTAAAAGACATTACAGGATTTGTTCTTGGCGGACACGGTGACGACATGGTACCTCTTGTGCGTTATTCTTATGCAGGCGGTATTCCGTTAGAAACGTTAATTCCGAAAGAGCGTTTAGAAGCAATCGTAGAACGTACACGTAAAGGTGGCGGTGAGATTGTAGGCTTATTAGGAAACGGTAGTGCATATTACGCACCAGCAGCTTCTTTAGTTGAAATGACAGAAGCAATCTTAAAAGATCAACGCCGTGTATTACCAGCTATTGCGTACCTTGAAGGTGAGTATGGTTATAGTGACCTTTACTTAGGGGTGCCAGTAATTCTAGGTGGTAACGGAATTGAAAAAATTATTGAATTAGAACTTCTTGCAGATGAAAAAGAAGCGTTAGATCGCTCTGTAGAATCTGTACGTAATGTAATGAAAGTTCTTGTTTAATAATTGAATAGTAGTGAAAAAGATTCGGGATTCCGAATCTTTTTCTACTATTTACCGAATTGTTTTTTTGAAATAATATGAAAACGCTATCATTTGTAATATCCTATAATGAAACTGTAGATTTATACTATACATTGCCCTCATCATAGTAAATTTCGGATAAGGTATCGCTTTTAGTAGGATAATAAGGTGAAAAAATCGGAGGGGGTTGTAACATGTTAAAGAAAAAAGTTCAAATTGGTCGTAAAATGGATGAAATTACAGTAGGAGAGAAATTATCTATCACTGAAAAAATTGAGGATAAAGATTTGTTATTGTACTTAGGGTTAACGAATGATGCCAATCCATTATATATTCAGCATGATTACGCATCCCAAACTCCGTATGAAAAGCCGATTGTACCAAGCATTATGCTAACGGGAATGATTACAACGGCGGTTACGAAATATTTACCGGGTCCAGGAAGTCATATTACGAGAAAGGACCTTACATTCGTGAAACATGTTCACCATTATGAAACGTTACAAATCCACTTTGAAGTTGTGGCTGTTTCTGAGGAGGAACATACAATTGATATGCTTGTATCTGCTCATGATGAAAAAGGAGAAACTGTTGTGAAAGGTTCATTAACAGTAACGCCACCTTTTAAATCTGTTTCTATTATGGAAAAAGCATTAGATAATTTTTAAAAGATGAAAATATGAATAGTGCTAGCATACCTTTCATAAGGATGCTAGCGCTATTTTTAGTTGAAGAACCCTTCTTTGAACCCTTCAGCAAATTCTGAGCACCCCGTTTTAATCGTATCCCAGCTCGGAGCGTTAAAAGCAAGGATACATGTGACTGCTAAAGATAGAATAGATAGTATTAGTCGCATAATAGACCTCCATATATTATTAATTCATATATTAAGATTAATGATATAATCATCGGTAATTGAAGTCAATTAAAGGAGTGGTTTTTTAGGTAAGGTGGAAAAGAGAAGACGTGATCTTTGAAACGGTAAGAGAAGCTGAAGTGTGGGCAGACCGGGTTGCGAATGAAATGTACGGGAGAGTATTTGATGGATATGAAACACCAGATTATAAAATAGCGTATGCTCTTTCGTTTTTCCTAGCATAAAATTAAGATTTTATAGTTCATACGGAAGTGAGCTTTAAAGAAGAGAGAGCAATCTATAAAGTTTGACAAAATCCTGTGTAGTTGCAGGTGAATTGTAATTACTTCTATTTTCTCAATTCTACACAAACGATCTCCATGAATAGACAATTATATTGAGAGGGACCTTGTTTTCTAGTATGATGAGAATAACGGGGAAAATACTAGGATGAAGAAGGTTTCAAGTCTATAACTTGGAGGAAAAGAATGAACAATCGTATTTTAGTAGTTGATGATGAGGAATTTATCTTAACTTTAATCGAATTTAATTTACAACAAGCTGGGTTTGAAGTTATAACAGCGATGGATGGAGAAATGGCGCTTCAAAAAGCGACAACAGAACGCCCAGATTTAATTATATTAGATTTAATGCTTCCGAAAATGGATGGTATGGAAGTGTGTAAAGAATTACGATTGCAGCGCGTTATGACGCCGATTTTAATGTTAACGGCAAAAGATGATGAGTTTGATAAGGTGCTAGGCCTTGAACTTGGGGCAGATGATTATATGACGAAGCCATTTAGTCCAAGAGAAGTTGTTGCTCGTGTGAAGGCGATTTTGCGCCGTACGAAATTACAACAAGAAGAACAAGTTGCAGAAGCGCCAGATGAAGATAGCATCACAATTGCAGAACTTAAAATTTTACCGGAGTTTTATGAGGCTTATTTCCAAGGAAGAAAGCTTGAATTAACACCAAAAGAATTTGAACTACTTGTGTATCTTGCGAAAAATAAAAGTCGCGTGTTGACACGTGATCAATTACTAAGTGCTGTATGGAATTACGATTTTGCTGGTGATACACGAATTGTTGATGTTCATATTAGCCATTTGCGCGATAAAATTGAACAAAATACGAAAAAACCGACGTACATTAAAACGATACGTGGTTTAGGATATAAATTAGAGGAGCCAAAAGGGAATGAATAAATTTCGTTCCAGGCTTCTTTTTACATTTGTTTCTCTTATTGTATTTATTTTAGTTGGACTAGGTTTATTACTAGAAACTGTGTTTGAAAACTACTATATAGATCATGCTAAAGAGAGAATGGTAAAAGAGACAGAGTATGTTGCGACGTTAGCAGAAGAGCAAGGTTTTGATAATGTCTTAAAAAATCCATACGTATTTGAAAAGTTAGAAGAAAAAATACCAGCTTCTATCGTATTTTTGGATGAAAAAAAGAAAGTTCAATATAGAAATGGACAAGAATTGGCATTTAGTCCAGAGACGATTAAAGAACTTTCTTCGGAAGTGGCAAAACAACGAAGTAAAGTAATTACGAAAGAAACGGATCGAAAGAATGAATTTTATCATGCGGTGTTCGTTCAAGATGTAGAAGGAAAACAAGGATACATTTTGGTGAAAAGTATAATTGATCCTTTAAGAGACGTACATCAAAAAACGTGGGGATTATTAATTATCGGATTTGTCATTGCTTGTCTCGTAGTTGTATTTTTAGGTATGAAAATTACAGGGCAATATATTAGGCCAATTGAATCGGTTACGAAAGTTGCAATTGAATTGGCAAAGGGTAATTATAAAGCACGTGCATACGAAAGTCATTCGGATGAAACAGGAATGCTGAGTAAAGCGATTAATATTTTAGCACGAAATTTACAAGAGATGACACTTGAACAAGAAATGCAGCAAGATCGTCTGCACACGTTAATTGAAAATATGGGAAGTGGAATGATTTTAATTGATAGCCGAGGATATATAAACCTTGTAAACCGCTCTTATAAGGAAACTTTCCACGTAACAGATGAAGAATATTTAGATCGCTTATATTATGAATCGTTTCATCATACAGAAATTATTGAGCTTGTAGAAGAAATCTTTATGACAGAAGTGAAAGTGCGTAAACAAATGTTATTGCCACTTGGAATTGAACGGAAGCATTTCGAAGTATATGGAGCGCCGATTATCGGGACAAACCATGAATGGAAAGGGATTGTTCTCGTATTCCATGACATAACAGAGTTAAAGAAATTAGAACAAATGAGAAAAGACTTTTTAGCGAATGTTTCTCATGAATTAAAGACACCGATTACTTCTATTAAAGGTTTTTCAGAAACACTCTTAGACGGAGCGATGGATAATAAAAAATTCTGCGAACATTTCTTGCACATTATTTTAAAAGAAAGTGAGCGCATGCAAGGATTAATTGAAGATTTATTAGATTTGTCGAAGATCGAACAACAAGGATTTAAATTAAATATGGGAACCGTTGATATGAAGGGGCTGCTTGAAGATATTCATATGGTACTTGATAATAAAGCAGGAGAAAAAGAAATCTCTTTACAAGTGAATGTATTAAAACGTGCCTCTGTTATTGGAGATCCAAGTCGTTTGAAACAAATCTTTATTAATTTAATTAATAACGCAATCGTATATACACCGGCTGGAGGCGTTGTTTCAGTAGAGTTAGCGGAAGATAAATATAATGCTTATATAAAAGTATCGGATACTGGAATTGGTATTAGTAAAGAGGAAATTCCGCGTATTTTTGAACGTTTCTACCGGGTGGATAAAGCAAGAAGTAGAAATACTGGTGGTACCGGCCTTGGATTGTCGATTGTAAAGCATTTAGTTGAGGCGCATCAAGGTACGATTACAGTAGATAGTGAAGTTGGAGAAGGGACAACGTTTACAGTTGTTTTACCGAAATCAGCAACTGAAAAATAGGATGAAGGATGTTTACAATATATTAACAATGGCTTAATTAAATATTAATAAAGCTCTGTTAATATAATACATGAAAACCCCTTCATCCAAGGAGTAATTTTGGACGAGAATAGTTAAGCTGTTCTCGTCACTTCCCTTTATGCCAATATAAGTCTGTTTTATATATGAAAGAAAATAGCCGTTATTTTTCTTCTCTCTATTAGTCATGTTAATATAGAGAGAGGAAAGGAACGGTTTTTTTCTGTGAAAAAAATCATTTCAAATTTGTATGGGGAGGTTTCAATTTTGGAAAAAAAGGTCGTATTAGTAGATGGTAATAATATCGCGTATCGTGCTTTCTTTGCACTACCGCTTTTAAATAACGACAAAGGTATACATACGAACGCAATTTACGGTTTTACAATGATGTTAATGAGAATATTAGAGGAAGAAAAGCCAACTCATATGTTAGTGGCGTTTGATGCAGGCAAAACAACGTTCCGTCATAAAACGTATAGTGAGTATAAAGGAGGACGTCAAAAGACTCCACCTGAATTATCAGAGCAGTTCCCGTTTATTCGTGAGATGCTGGATGCGTTCAATGTACCGCGTTATGAATTAGAAAATTATGAAGCGGATGACATCATGGGAACGTTAGCGAAAGAAGCGAGTGAGCAAGGGGCAAGTGTAAAAGTTATTTCAGGAGATAAAGATTTACTTCAACTTGTTTCTGATAACACGCTTGTATGTATTCCGCGAAAAGGGATTACAGAAGTGGATGAATATACGAAAGAAGCTTTATTTGAAAAATACAGCTTATCACCAAAGCAAATTATCGATATGAAAGGTTTAATGGGAGACCAGTCAGATAATATACCGGGTGTACCAGGAGTTGGTGAAAAAACGGCAATTAAATTGTTAACACAGTTTGGAACGGTTGAAGCGGTGTATGAAAATATAGATCAAGTAAGTGGGAAGAAATTAAAAGAAAAACTGGAAGAAAATAAAGAACAAGCTCTTATGAGTAAGGATCTTGCAACTATTATTACAGATGCGCCGATTACAGTTCATGTGGATGATATGGTGTATAAAGGATATGAAGCAAGTGATGTCATTCCAATGTTCGAGAGTTTAGGATTTACATCTCTTTTAAATAAATTAGGCGTTACGCCAGAAGAAACAGCTCCAGCTGAATTAGATGATATTACATTTGATATTGTGGAAGAAGTTACAGAAGAAATGCTTCAGCAAGATAGTGCGCTTATCGTTGAAGTACAAGAAGATAACTATCATAAAGCAGACATTCAAGGTTTCGGTATTCAAAATGAAAATGGATGTTACTTTATTCAGACAGACATTGCTCTTAAGTCAGATGCTTTTAAAGAGTGGCTTGCAGATGGAGAAATGAGAAAGCATACATTTGATGCGAAGCGTGCAATCGTTGCACTGAAATGGAATGGGATAGATATGCAAGGGATTGACTTTGATCTATTAATCGCTGCTTATTTACTTGACCCGGCTGATACAGATAAAGATTTCCGTACTGTAGCGAAAATGAAAGAAACGCATGCTGTGAAATCAGATGAAGAAGTTTACGGAAAAGGTGCGAAGCGTGCGGTTCCAGAGTTAGAGGTAGTCGCGGAGCATGTGGCTCGTAAAGTGCATGTATTATATGATGTAAAGCAAACATTCGTTGAAGAGTTAAAGAAGAATGAGCAATATGAACTGTTTACAGAATTAGAATTGCCGCTTGCACGTGTATTAGCTGATATGGAAGTAAAGGGTGTAAAAGTTGATACAGAGCGTCTTCGTAATATGGGAGAAGAACTTGCGGGTAGATTAAAGGAAATGGAACAGGAAATTTATAAGCTTGCGGGAACAGAATTTAATATTAATTCACCGAAGCAGCTTGGTGTTATTCTGTTTGAGAACTTAAACTTACCGGTTATTAAAAAGACGAAAACAGGTTATTCTACGTCAGCTGATGTACTAGATAAGCTTATGAATCACCATGAAATCATTCCAAATATTTTACATTATCGTCAATTAGGGAAGCTAAATTCAACTTACATTGAAGGTTTACTGAAAGTTGTACATGAAGATTCATCTAAAATTCATACTCGCTTTAATCAAGTGTTAACGCAAACAGGTCGATTAAGTTCAACGGATCCGAACTTGCAAAATATCCCGATTCGATTAGAAGAAGGAAGAAAGATTCGTCAGGCATTTGTTCCATCAGAAGAAGGATGGATTATGTATGCGGCTGATTATTCACAAATCGAACTGCGTGTATTAGCTCATATTGCAAATGATAAAGGGCTAGTTGAAGCGTTCCAACATGACATGGATATTCATACGAAAACAGCTATGGATGTATTTGGCGTTGAAAAAGATGAAGTAACTTCAAATATGAGACGACAAGCGAAAGCTGTTAACTTCGGAATTGTGTATGGTATTAGTGATTATGGTCTTTCACAAAACTTAGGAATTACAAGAAAAGCAGCAGCGGAATTTATTGAAAAGTATTTAGAAAGTTTCCCTGGTGTACAAGAATACATGGAGGACATCGTAAAAGATGCGAAACAAAAAGGATATGTAGCTACATTATTAAATCGTCGCCGTTATATTCCAGAAATTACGAGTCGTAATTTTAACTTGCGTAGCTTCGCTGAGCGTACAGCGATGAATACACCAATTCAAGGTACTGCAGCAGATATTATTAAAAAAGCGATGATTATTATGGCAGATCGTTTAGAAGAAGAAGGATTACAAGCGCGTCTTCTTCTGCAAGTACACGATGAATTAATATTTGAAGCACCAAAAGAAGAAATCGAAAAATTAGAGCAGCTTGTACCTGAAGTAATGGAACATGCGATTGAACTTGCAGTTCCGCTGAAAGTTGATTATTCTTACGGTCCAACTTGGTACGACGCAAAATAAGGAAGTGATGAAATGCCTGAATTACCAGAGGTTGAAAACGTCAGACGGACACTTGAAAATCTTGTAACAGGAAAAACGATTGAAGATGTTATTGTTACTTATCCAAAAATAGTGAAACGACCGGATGATGCAGAAATCTTTAAAGAAATGCTAAAAGGCGAGAAGATTGAAAATATAAAGCGAAGAGGAAAGTTTTTGCTTTTATATGTAACGAATTATGTCATTGTTTCACATTTGCGTATGGAAGGTAAGTTTTTACTGCATCAAGAGGATGAGCCGATTGATAAACATACGCACGTCCGTTTCTTATTTACAGATGGAACGGAATTACATTATAAAGATGTGAGAAAGTTTGGTACGATGCATCTCTTTAAGAAAGGTGAAGAAATGAACCAAATGCCTCTTGCTGACTTAGGTCCGGAGCCATTTGATGCTGAAATGACACCGCAGTATTTACAAGAAAGATTACAAAAGACAAATCGTAAAATAAAAGTTGTGCTACTGGACCAGCGTCTTTTAGTAGGGCTTGGAAATATATATGTAGATGAAGTTTTATTCCGTTCTCAAATTCATCCAGAACGAGAAGCTTCGTCTTTAACAGTAGAAGAAATTGAGCGAATTTATGAGGCTACCGTTACAACGCTAGGCGAAGCAGTAAAGCGTGGCGGAAGTACAATTCGGACGTATATCAACTCACAAGGGCAAATTGGTTCGTTCCAAGAACTCCTAAATGTATATGGGAAAAAGGGAGAGCCGTGCGTAACTTGTGGCACGATATTAGAAAAAACAGTTGTTGGCGGGCGAGGAACGCATTACTGCCCAATTTGTCAGCCTAGAATATAGAAAAGAGATAACATCGGATAGGCATTTGTCATATACATACAGCAGAGCTATGTATAAGGGAGGAGCTTACCGATGTACCTTTATTTATCTCTTATTTTATTAGCTTTTACATTAAGCTTAGATAGCTGTAGTGTAGGGCTAACATATGGTTTAAGAAGCGTAAGAATTCCACTAAGATCAATTATAATTATCGGAATGTGTTCAGCGGCTGTTATGCTTGTTTCAATGGGAATTGGACATATGATCGCGAAAGTATTTTCACCTGTTATCGCAACGCGTATCGGTGGGCTTGTTCTTATTGGAATAGGGATTTGGGTATTATATCAATTTTTTCGAAGTGAGAAAAAAGAAGAACCGAAGCAAGAGGAGAAGGTCTGGAAATTAGAGATTGCCTCGCTAGGCCTAGTGATTCAAATTTTACGGAAACCGACTGTTGCAGATTTTGATAAATCAGGCACCATTTCTGCAGGAGAAGCATTACTTCTTGGTATAGCTCTTTCTGTAGATTCATTTGGTGCCGGAATTGGTGCATCTTTATTAGGGTATGCACCCGCTATGATGGCGATATTAGTTGCAGTTATGAGTTCTTTGTTTTTATTTATTGGAATGAAACTTGGAACGGTTTTATCAAATATGAAGTGGTTACAAAAATTTACATTCCTGCCTGGAGTATTACTCATCATTATTGGAATTTGGAAAATGTAAGTATGGGCGTGGAACATTAGTTTCGCGCCTTTTATTATGAGGAGGATTATTATGACAGTAGTAATTGGATTAACGGGAGGCATTGCAAGCGGAAAAAGTACGGTATCAGAAATGTTTCGTGAACTGAGCATACCAGTTATTGATGCAGATATTATCGCAAGAGAAGTTGTAGAGCGAGGAAAACCAGCATATAACAAAATAGTAGAAGTATTTGGAACGGAAGTGTTACAAGGAGATGGAGAATTAGATCGTCCAAAACTAGGAAGTGTCGTTTTCTATAATGAAGAAAAACGATTGCAGTTAAATAAAATTGTTCATCCTGCAGTGCGTGAGGAAATGAATAGGCAAAAGGAAATGTACATAAAAGAAGGTATGCAAGCGGTTGTGTTAGATATTCCTCTCTTATTTGAAAGCAAATTAACAAGTCTCGTTGACCGCATTTTAGTTGTAGCGGTTAAGCCGCATACGCAATTAGAACGTTTAATGAAACGAAATAACTTTTCAGAAGAAGAAGCAACAGCTCGTATTCAATCTCAAATGCCGTTAGAAGAAAAAGTGGAAAATGCAGATGAAGTGATAAATAATGATGGCACAATTATGGGAACGAAAACACAATTGCAGGTAATTTTAAAGAAGTGGAACATTATTGACTAAAAAATTGTGAAATTAATGAAAATGCTTAGTGACATATCCCCTTTTTGTGTTATACTATTATTGGGATTGGAGATAAATAGTATAACGCATTCAAGGGGGATAACATATTATGACTCGTGTGGCAATTAATGGATTTGGACGTATTGGGAGAATGGTATTTCGTCAAGCAATAAAAGAAAGCGCATTCGAAATTGTAGCAATCAATGCAAGCTATCCATCTGAAACGTTAGCACACTTAATTAAATATGATACAGTTCATGGCAAGTTTGACGGAACAGTAGAAGCATTTGAAGATCACTTATTAGTTGATGGAAAAATGATTCGCCTTTTAAACAACCGCGATCCAAAGGAATTGCCTTGGACAGATTTAGGTGTTGAAGTTGTAATTGAAGCAACTGGTAAATTTAATTCAAAAGAAAAAGCAATTCTTCACGTTGAAGCTGGAGCGAAAAAAGTTATTTTAACAGCGCCTGGTAAAAATGAAGATGTAACAATTGTAGTTGGTGTGAACGAAGACCAATTAGATATTACAAAACATACTGTTATTTCAAATGCATCTTGTACAACAAATTGTTTAGCGCCTGTTGTGAAGGTGTTAGATGAGCAGTTTGGAATTGAAAACGGTTTAATGACGACAGTTCACGCTTATACAAATGACCAAAAAAATATTGATAACCCACATAAAGATTTAAGAAGAGCACGTGCTTGCGGACAATCAATCATTCCGACAACGACAGGTGCTGCGAAAGCGCTAGCAAAAGTTCTTCCACATTTAAACGGAAAACTTCATGGTATGGCACTTCGTGTACCAACACCAAACGTGTCTCTTGTTGATTTAGTAGTAGATGTAAAACGCGATGTGACAGTTGAAGCTATTAACGATGCATTCAAAACTGTTGCAAACGGTGCGTTAAAAGGTATTGTAGAATTCAGCGAAGAGCCTTTAGTATCTATCGACTTTAATACAAATACACACTCAGCTATTATCGATGGTTTATCTACAATGGTAATGGGTGATCGTAAAGTGAAAGTACTTGCTTGGTATGATAACGAGTGGGGCTACTCTCGTCGTGTTGTAGATCTTGTAACGTTAGTTGTTCAAGAGTTAGCGAAACAAGAAAATGTGCAACACATTTAAGTGAATAAGGGAGGAGAGGGCAAGGCAATATTTGCCCTCTTTTTTTAATTTTTTCTGAAAAGGAAAAAAATTATATAAGTATATTTTAAAAAGTGGACATACCACGAAACGTTGTGATTACTGCATTTGTGAATCGTTTATTTTTTTTAGGGAAAAGTAAAGAGGAAAATATGACAGAAAATCGAAAAAACTGTTGTTGCAAAATGAAAATAAACAAAGTATACTAACACTCGTAAACTTAAGAGCTGAGGTACGTAGTCACTACTTAAAGGGTTAGGACCTCTCTGGACTAACTTTCCCCCGTGGTAGTGGAGCAAGCCAAATTGCAAATTAGTTTTCAATTCGAACAGTTAGAATAAATTTACAAGGGGGAACTGTAGAATGGATACTATGGATACGATGGGTCGTCACGTGATCGCTGAACTTTGGGATTGCGATTTCGACAAGCTTAATGACATGCCGTATATTGAACAATTATTTGTGGATGCAGCACTAAGAGCTGGTGCTGAAGTGCGTGAGGTTGCTTTCCATAAATTTGCACCACAAGGTGTAAGTGGAGTAGTAATTATCTCAGAATCACATTTAACAATTCATAGCTTTCCGGAGCACGGTTACGCAAGTATTGATGTTTATACTTGTGGGGATCGTATTGATCCAAATGTTGCTGCAGAATATATTGCAGAGGGTTTAAACGCGAAAACGCGTGAGAGCATCGAGCTTCCTCGAGGCACTGGTAGCTTCGAAATTAAGCAGAGAGAAACAAAAGCTCTTTAAAAAAGAACATAATTGATTTAAAATGTAAAGAGGTGTATAATGCACCTCTTTTTTAGTTTATAAAAAAGGGAAAATATAACGTACTCGTTAGTTGAATAAATTGGACTCTTGCAAATGAGGTAGTGCCCTATATACCATCTTATTTTTAAGGATGAGATGATAAAGTGATGCGCTGGAACTTAAAGTGGTAAGAGAGTTAGAATGAGTTATATAATATTGTATATATATTTTAGGTGAAGTGAGTAGAGAAAAATAAAGAGTATAGTGTAAAGGAGTGAATGAATTGCGTTGTCCATCCTGTTCTCATAATGGTACAAGAGTGTTAGATTCGCGTCCGGTAGACGAGGGGCGCTCTATTCGAAGAAGGAGAGAGTGTGAAAGCTGCTTAAGTCGCTTTACGACCTTTGAAAGGGTAGAAGAGTCACCTCTTATCGTTGTAAAAAAAGAAGGCACACGAGAAGAGTTTAATAAAGAAAAGATTTTACGCGGTTTAATTAAAGCGTGTGAAAAAAGACCAGTATCTTTAAGACAATTAGAAGAAGTAACACAAAGCGTGGAACGTGAACTGCGTAATTTAGGTATATCAGAAGTGAAAAGTGATATGATTGGTGAAATTGTTATGGAAGAACTTCGCGATATTGATGATGTTGCTTACGTACGTTTTGCTTCTGTATATCGTCAATTTAAAGATTTAAATGTATTTATTGAAGAATTAAAAGATATACTGCAAAAAGAAAGAGAGTAGATTATTCTCTTTACATACCGTAAGTAATAGGATAAGAGAGCTAGAAGCGCAAGCTAATAGCTCTTTTTCACTAAGAATTTATATAATGAAGATAGAACGAATGAAGTAGAGGATAGATTGGATGAGAGAAAGGAAAAGCAAGAATGGAAAAACAGTCATGGATGGAGCTATTGCCGATTGATCGTTATAAAGTAAGTGCAAAAGGACTACTGCACAATTACGACCGAAAAGTGTTAACGATGTTGTATCAGCCGTTAATAGGTAGTAGAGCTTTTAGCTTATACATGACACTATGGGGAGAGCTTGAGCAAGATCGTGTATTTGGAAAAGAGAATACGCATCATTCCCTTATGGTGACTATGCAAATGCAACTTCCTGAAGTATATGAGGAACGAGTAAAGTTAGAGGCAATTGGGCTTTTGAAGGTATATATTAAGAAAGAAAAAGATATTCGAATGTTCATATATGAGTTGCAACCACCTTTATCTCCGAAGCAGTTTTTTGATGATATTGTTTTAAGTATCTTTTTATACAATCGATTGAGCAGGACAAAATATAATCAAGTAAAGCAATATTTCTTAGAAGAAGAATTTGATTTTGCTTCTTATGAAAATGTTACGCGTTCTTTCAATGATGTGTTTGGTTCGTTTAATCCAGGACAGCTTGAGCATGCGCAAGAAGACCTTCGTATTCCAAAAACGACAACTATGCCAAGTAACGAGAAGGGAGACGCTCCGAAAGTTTGGAATGATTTCTTTGATTTCTCTTTATTTATAGATGGATTGTCCGCTCTTGTTCCTAAAAAGGCGATTACAGATCAAGTGAGAGACTGCGTTATAACACTTGCTTACGTGTATGGTGTAGATGTGTTATCGATGCAAAATATCGTTCTTGGTGCAGTGACAGAGATGCAAACAATTGATATGGAGAGGCTTAGAAAAGGAGCGCGCGATTGGTATCAATTTGAAAATGGTCAAGCATTACCGGTATTAAGTGAAAGAGTACAGCCTCATGCTGCACGTACGATGAAAGAGAAAGAGCCTTCATCGCAAGAGGAGATGCTAATAAAGCAACTAGAGGAAATCTCACCAAAACAACTATTGAAAGAGATTTCTGGTGGTGCAGAGGCAACGAAAGCGGACTTGCAGATCGTTGAAGATGTCATGATTAATCAAAAATTGACACCAGGAGTTGTGAATGTACTTATTTATTACGTTATGCTACGCTCAGATATGAAACTTGCGAAAACGTATGTCGAGAAGATTGCTGGGCATTGGGCACGTAAAAAGGTCGGTACAGTAGCGGACGCGATGGCGTTAGCGAAAGAAGAGAACCGTCAGTATCAAGAGTGGGCTGAGACGAAGAAAAAAGGCCGTACGGCGAAGAAAACGGTGCGGAAAGAAATGGTGCCAGATTGGCTTAAGGAAGAAGAGCCGAAAGAACAAGAGAAAGAAACAGAGAAGAAAGATGTAAGTGTAGAAAAAGATGCAAGTACGCTAGAAGATGAAAGAAAACGACTAGAAGAAGTGTTAAAAAAATATAAGCGTGATTAATAGAAGAGAATGAACGCTCTTTGAGGTGAGAAAATGGAGCATATTCAAAATTCATTTGCAAAATTAATGGAAAATGAAAACTTTAAAAATAGATATGAAGTATTAAAGGCAGAAGTAATGGCGCATCCGCGTGTGAAAGAATTTATAGACGAACATAAGGGTGAAGTAACGACTTCTATGATTGAGCGCAGTCTTGTTAAGTTATATGAATATATTGGACAAAGTGTAGGTTGCGTGGATTGTCCGGATTTAGGCTCATGTAAAAATATGCTACAAGGGTACGAGCCAAAGCTTGTTATTCAAGGGAAGATGATTGATATTCAATACGATCGCTGCGTTAGAAAAGTAGCGTATGACGAGAGAAAGAAATATGAAAAACTTGTTCAAAGTGTATATATGCCAACGGATATTTTACAGGCAACTATGGAAAACTTAGATCCTTCTGATTTAAATGCACGTATCGATGCGATTGGTGCAGCGAATGAATTTTTAAGTACATATGAACCAGGTAAAAAAGCACAAGGTTTATATTTGTACGGTAAATTTGGTGTAGGAAAAACGTATTTGTTAGGAGCAATAGCGAACGAGCTTGCTCGAAAGAAAATAAGTTCGATGCTCGTATACTTCCCGGAATTTTTACGTGAAATTAAAAGTTCAATTCAAGATAATTCGATTGGTGAGAAGATTGATGCGGTTAAACGCGTACAAGTTTTAATGTTAGATGATATTGGGGCAGAAGCGATGTCAAGCTTTGTCCGTGACGATGTACTCGGTGCAATCTTACAATTCCGTATGTTAGAAAACTTACCGACGTTCTTTACGTCTAATTTTGATTTTAAACAACTGGAACACCATTTAACGTATACGCAGCGTGGCGAGGCTGAAGAAATGAAGGCAGCACGTATTATGGAACGAATTAAATATTTAGCGAAACCAATTCCGATTGGTGGGAAAAACCGTCGTCATAAGTAAAAGAGCAAGCTGAGAAGCTTGCTCTTTTGTATTATAGTGATATTTTCTTTTCAAATATGAGGTCGAAATATTCAGGTTGTCCAGAACTGCCAATCGTAGGGGCAACAATCTGTACGAACCTCCAGCCATTTCTAGCATGTTCTTGAATAATTTCTTGGTAGTCTTCAGCTGGTTTTGAGCGAGTGAACCCCCAATGTGGTTCGACTTTTACGAATTTATATTCAAACATTCGGATAACCCCTGTTATTGATAAGTAAAGTATACAATAAAAATTCATAGTAGCTTGTATCATTTTTTTCTCCCTCCCTTAATATATATAAAATTAGCAAGCCATATTGAGTGGATTTTCTAACGATAGGAAATGTAATTCTACTAAGAGTGAACTTCACGTGGAACGGACTCTTATAGGATTTGTAACGTATAGATACAGTCCTTTAGAGCGGGGATAAAAGGGGGGACAAAAGTGATTGAAATTTGCTTCGAAGAAAAAAATGATGCTATGCACGTATATAGACAATTGCTGAAAAGAGCGGAAGTGTTATATAAGGAAACGAGTGTGTATTTACAGGAACAAAAAGTGGTGATTCACATACCAGTACGTGAATCGAATTATATTGAAAAGATCTTATTGCCAGTAATGGTGTATTTCATTGTGAATGTGAAACAAAATGAGTGGATTTATACGATTTTAAAAGAAAAGTTTTTTTATGAAGAACAAGAAGAGTGTCATCAAATATTGCACATGGCACATGAGATTTTAAAGGGAAAAAGAAAAGGTGTAGCTCAGGATTTAACGCGTAACGCATTTGAGTCATATATTAAGTCTTCTTTAAATAATTGGCTTTGTGATCCGCTCTCATTCTCGTTTTCATCATATATCCGTTTTCGTCTTCGTACATATAGGGAAATGGTGGCTAAACTTGCGGAAGTGGCAATTGATGAATATAAGATGGAGCAAGAATACCAAATGTTCATTGAGACGCTTCGGCAACAAGTAAGTAGCCGTAAATCACGTTTGTCTTGCGTGCATCTTATTTTTGATGAAAGCTTTATCTTTTATGATGATAAAGGTAGACGTTTAAAACAGGAGAAGTTGGTCCAATATATAGATGAGGAATTATTAAAGCAAAATGATGTATATATTGATACGAAAGTAATTGCGCCACTTCTTTCTATTTCGCCCAAAAAGATTTATTTATATACGAAAGAACAAGACCATAATATGATAATTACTTTGCGAAATGTGTTCCAAGAACGGGTCCAATTACATGGATTACATGATTTTGAGCGCAATGTGAAAAATTTAAAAAATAAAGGTAACGCCCTTGATTTTCTAAGTTTTTGAGCATATAATTACCTACATAAATGAAATATATTGAAATGTCATGATGAGGACATGAGTAGTTTTCTACGATTTTCAGAGAGGGAAGCCTTAGGGTGTGAGCTTCCTAGTACGGGATTATTACTTACCACCTCTAAACTTTAGCAGTGAACGGTTTTCTAGTAATTGCTAACGGACAACACCGTTATGTTGAACTTGAGCAATTAACAATTATGTTAATTGGAACAAGGGTGGAACCACGAATTCAACACTCGTCCCTTTTTACGGGATGAGTGTTTTTTATTTTGAGAAAAAGAGGAGTGACCAGTGATGGCAGATGTAGTTAAAATTACTTTCCCTGATGGAGCTGTGAAGGAGTTTCCAAAAGGCGTAACAACTGAAGAAATCGCAGCTTCTATTAGCCCAGGCTTAAAGAAAAAAGCTGTAGCTGGAAAATTAAACGATGAGATGATCGATCTTGTTACACCAATCGAAGAAGATGGTGCAGTTTCTATCATTACATTAGATTCTGAAGATGGCCTATATATTTTACGCCATTCAACAGCCCACCTTTTAGCACAAGCGTTAAAACGTTTATATAAAGATGTTAAGGTTGAGCTCGGCATTGGTCCAGTAATTGAAAATGGCTTCTACTACGATATTGATATGGAAGAAGCAATTACAGTTGAAGACTTCAAGAAAATCGAAAAAGAAATGCAAAAAATTGTGAACGAGAACTTAGAAATCGTTCGTCATGAAGTACCACGTGCAGAAGCAATTCGTCGCTTTGAAGAAATCGGCGATGAGTTAAAATTAGATTTAATTAACGATCTTCCAGAAGATGCAGTTATTTCAATCTATGAGCAAGGCGAATTCTTCGACCTTTGCCGTGGTGTTCACCTTCCATCTACAGGGAAAATTAAAGTATTTAAATTATTAAGCGTTGCGGGTGCTTACTGGCGCGGCGATAGCAATAATAAAATGCTACAACGTATTTACGGTACTGCATTTGTTAAGAAAGCGGAATTAGATGAGCACTTACGTATGCTTGAAGAAGCGAAAGAGCGCGATCACCGTAAATTAGGTAAAGAATTAAAACTATTTACTAATAGCCAAAAAGTAGGACAAGGTTTACCACTTTGGTTACCAAAGGGTGCAACAATTCGTCGTATTATCGAGCGTTATATCGTTGATAAAGAAGCAAGCTTAGGCTATGATCACGTATATACTCCAGTACTAGGAAGCAGAGAGCTTTATGAAACTTCTGGTCACTGGAACCACTACCGTGATGGCATGTTCCCATCAATGGAAATGGATAACGAAGAATTAGTTCTTCGTCCAATGAACTGTCCTCATCATATGATGGTTTATAAAAATGATATTCACAGCTACCGTGAATTACCAATCCGTATTGCGGAACTTGGAACAATGCACCGTTATGAAATGTCAGGTGCGTTATCTGGATTACAACGTGTACGCGGAATGACTTTAAACGATGCGCATATTTTCGTTCGTCCAGATCAAATTAAAGAAGAGTTAAAACGTGTTGTAAACTTAACTCTAGAAGTGTACAAAGATTTCGGTTTAGAGAACTACTCATTCCGTCTATCTTACCGCGACCCAGCAGATACTAAAAAGTATTATGCGGATGATGAGATGTGGGAAAAAGCACAAGGTATGTTAAAAGAAGCTATGGATGAAATGGGTCTTGATTACTATGAAGCTGAAGGTGAAGCGGCATTCTACGGTCCAAAACTTGACGTTCAAGTTCGTACTGCTCTTGGAAAAGACGAAACACTTTCAACTGTACAATTAGACTTCTTGCTTCCAGAACGCTTTGAATTATCATACGTTGGTGAAGACGGTAAACAACATCGTCCAGTTGTAATTCACCGTGGTGTTGTATCAACTATGGAACGTTTTGTAGCCTTCTTAATTGAAGAATACAAAGGTGCATTCCCAACATGGTTAGCTCCAGTTCAAGTACAAGTAATTCCAGTTTCTCCGCAAGTACATTTAGACTATGCGAAGAAAGTACAAGACGAATTGCGTCGTGCTGGTATCCGTGTTGAATTAGACACTCGTGAAGAGAAAATCGGTTACAAAATCCGTGAAGCACAAATGCAAAAAATTCCGTACATGCTTGTAGTAGGTGACAATGAAGTAACTGAAAACGGCGTAAACGTACGTAAATATGGTGAACAAAAATCAGAAACAATCGCATTAGATGCTTTTGTTGACATGATTAAAGTAGAAGGAAAACGATAAGAAAAAGCCGCGGTATACCGCGGCTTTTTTATGTAATATACTTGAGAAAAATTAGAAAAAATAACCATGTAACACTTATCATAAAAAAGTATTGCAAGTATGTTAGTTGTTTGTTACAATATTTCTTGTTGTTAGTAAAACACATCGCGTCTTCTTGACAGACGTCATGTCCTATGATAAACTCATCAAGGATAATAGAATATTGTTTTGTGGAACAAGTAGAAGCACCCGCTTCTCACCTGATGGACGCATTCGCAGTTAACAGGTAAATGTATTTCTTACTTAAGATTTTACAAGTGTGGGTGTCGTATGCCCGCACTTTTTTTGTTCGGGTTCTATGACTACAAAATATGTTCTGAGAAAACCTTGGAGGTGGCTTACTATTAGCAAGGATATGATGATTAACGAGCAAATTCGTGCACGTGAAGTACGTTTAGTTGGCGCAAATGGCGATCAACTTGGAATCAAGTCTCGTAATGACGCTTTAGACTTAGCTGCAAATCTTAATCTTGATTTAGTATTAGTTG
The DNA here is from genome assembly GCF_003402455.1 of Bacillus sp. HMA207. NCBI lineage: Bacteria > Bacillati > Bacillota > Bacilli > Caryophanales > Bacillaceae > Bacillus > Bacillus sp. HMA207. Next base: position 287,254 of record NZ_BEZT01000001.1, read on the forward strand.
CTCCAAATGCGAAACCGCCAGTATGCCGCATTATGGACTACGGTAAATTCCGCTTTGAGCAACAGAAGAAAGAAAAAGAGCAGCGCAAAAATCAAAAAGTAATTAGCATGAAAGAAGTTCGTTTAAGTCCAACAATTGATGAACACGACTTTAACACAAAACTTCGTAATGCTATCAAGTTTTTAGAGAAAGGCGACAAGGTTAAAGCGTCAATTCGCTTTAAAGGACGTGCCATTACTCATAAAGAAATCGGTCAACGTGTTTTAGATCGCTTCTCAGAAGCTTGTGCTGAAGTTAGTACAGTTGAATCTAAGCCTAAAATGGAAGGACGCAGTATGTTCTTAGTTTTAGCACCGAAAAACGATAAGTAATAGATAGAGGAGGAAATACCTATGCCTAAACAAAAAACTCATCGCGGCGCTGCAAAGCGTTTCAAAAAGACTGGATCAGGTAAACTGAAACGTTCTCACGCTTACACAAGCCATTTATTCGCTAACAAATCTACAAAAGCTAAACGTAAACTACGTAAAGCTGGTGTAGTAAGCGCTGGTGACTTCAAACGCATTCGTCAAATGCTTGACAACTTAAAATAAGTTCGGCTGATATATAGAACAATTAGGAGGTAATATTATGCCAAGAGTAAAAGGTGGTACAGTTACTCGTCAACGTCGTAAAAAAGTAATTAAATTAGCAAAAGGTTACTACGGTTCAAAAAATACATTATTCAAGGTTGCTAACCAACAGGTTATGAAATCTCTAATGTATGCATTCCGTGACCGCCGTCAAAAGAAACGTGACTTCCGTAAATTATGGATTACACGTATCAACGCAGCAGCTCGTATGAATGGTCTTTCTTACAGCCGCTTAATGCACGGTCTTAAAAATGCTGGCATCGAAGTTAACCGCAAGATGCTTGCTGACTTAGCTGTTCATGACGAAAAAGCTTTCGCTGAATTAGCAACAGTTGCAAAAAACAACATTAACTAATTAATTAGTTGAAACCTTAGAAGAATTTTCTTCTAAGGTTTTTTTATTTGTATTCAAATAGAAGTTAGAAGTGAAAGAAATTATAAAGATTAACGGCTATGTTGTTATCAATATGACAAAATCAATATAAAAGTTATAGCAGTATAGAAGAATATACATATGAAGTCAGGAGAATACTCCTGGCTTTTTTCAATTCTGCCCGTTTGGAAAGAAGAGTATCTTTCCTAGGTGAAACGACACTGCTATAATGGAAAGATGATATGGAACTTTCATCAGATGAACAATTTAAGAGCGATGACTGAAACGTATTTGTAAATTAAGGACAAGCTATTTTATAAAGAGTTAGATAGCTGACTTATTCATAAGAACTGAAACATAATAATGAACTTTGAGATGAAACAACATTGTTGCGTAAAATGCGATGTTGGAGGAGGACAATAGAATGGACTTACTACAACTATTTAAATTACAAAAAGAATTAGATGACCGTATTGCAAAAGAACATGACTTACAACCGAAAAAATTATTAAAAGAAAAAATGTTAGCTCTTCTTGTAGAAATTGGAGAACTTGCAAATGAAACACGTTGTTTTAAATATTGGAGCAACAAACCAGCATCAGAACGTGAAGTAATATTAGAAGAATACGTAGATGGTTTGCATTTTATTTTATCAATCGGAATTGATTTAGGTATTGATAAAAACTTCCTATTCTATAAATGTGCACAGACGAATAAAACACAAGTGGAAATTTTCTTAGACACATATGCGAAAGTAATTCGTTTTACAGATCAACCATCTATTACAAATTATATTGAATTATTTACGAGCTATCTTCGACTTGGACAAGCACTTGAATTTGAACAAGAAGAGATTGAAAAAGCATATTTAGATAAAAATGAAGTAAATCATCAGCGTCAAACACAAGGATACTAATTTAATTTTTGAATATTTCAATTTAATTATTGTATAATGAATTGACTGAAGAAAAAGGAGGGTGTTGGCAATGACAAAATTAGACGCGACATTGACAATGCTAAAAGAATTAACAGATGCACGTGGTATTGCTGGTAACGAGCGTGAACCACGTGAAGTAATGAAGAAATATATCGAGCCGTTTGCGGACGAACTTTCTACTGATAATTTAGGGAGTTTAGTTGCGAAAAAAGTAGGGGAAGAAAACGGCCCGAAAATTATGGTTGCAGGTCATTTAGATGAAGTTGGATTTATGATTACACAAATCGATGACAAAGGTTTCCTTCGCTTCCAAACGGTTGGTGGCTGGTGGTCACAAGTTATGCTTGCGCAACGCGTGACGATTGTAACGCGTAAAGGAGATGTAACAGGTGTAATTGGTTCAAAACCACCGCACATTTTACCTCCAGAAGCTCGTAAAAAGCCAGTTGAAATTAAAGACATGTTCATCGATATCGGTGCTTCTAGCCAAGAAGAAGCGATGGAGTGGGGCGTACGACCAGGAGATCAAGTTGTACCTTACTTTGAATTCCAAGTGATGAAGAATGAAAAAATGTTACTTGCAAAAGCATGGGATAACCGAATCGGTTGTGCAATTGCAATTGACGTATTAAAACAATTAAAAGATGAAAAGCATCCAAACGTTGTATATGGCGTTGGAACTGTACAAGAAGAAGTTGGTCTTCGTGGCGCAAAAACATCTGCGAATTATATTAAACCAGATATCGCGTTCGCAGTAGATGTTGGTATCGCTGGAGATACACCGGGTGTAACGTCAAAAGAAGCACAAAGTAAAATGGGCGATGGACCACAAATCATTTTATATGATGCTTCTGTTATTGGACATACAGGTTTACGTGATTTCGTAGTTGATGTTGCTGATGAATTACAAATCCCGTATCAATATGATTCAGTAGCAGGCGGAGGAACGGATGCGGGTGCGATTCACATTGCTGTAAATGGTATTCCTTCTATGGCAATTACAATTGCAACGCGCTATATCCATTCTCATGCGGCAATGTTACATCGTGATGATTATGAAAATGCAGTGAAGTTAATTGTAGAAGTTATTAAACGTCTTGATAAAGAGGCTGTACATAACATTACATTTAATTAATAGAAAAAGCGAAGGAGCTTCTCCTTCGCTTTTTTATGTTTTAAAAAGGCCGTTCTAATCCCGCTGCAGTATGAGCACCTAAAATAATTAAACGAGTTAATTGCATCGCCATAAAATGTGGGGTATATATCATTCCTTTTTTTAACCATGACATAATCATTCCGATGTGAGCCCCTGTCACATAACTAATCAAAATATCACGAGGAACCATAAGATCTTCATCATCTGGTTGTGAAATAGACAAGCTTAATGTTAAATGCACTTGTATTGTTTTCATCATTTTATAAGAGTAGTTTCCGGCAGCTTTATCCCCAAGCATAACGTTATAAAAGTTTACATTTTCTGCGATATGTTCGAATAAAGCCAAAAATGTAGGATGAGGTGAATCAAATGTAAGTTGAAAATCTTCTTTATTTCTATTTTTCGGTTTAATTACTTCTGCTAGCTTCTCTAACATTTCTTCAATGCTTTTGTCTAATAGGTCATATTTATCATGGTAATGGCTATAAAATGTAGCGCGATTTACAGGAGCGCGTTCTGCGATATGTTGAACAGTTACATTTTCAAAGCCTTTTTCGCCTACTAAAGCGACAAAAGCATCCTGAATGAGTTGTCTCGTTCGCTTTACACGTGGATCATTTGTATTTTTAATAGACATTTTCCTTCTCCTCGTTTAATTTTCTATACTTAAACAACATATTGGTATTATATTGTTGTTTAAGCAACATTTCATACGTAAATTGTCGGTTGTAGATTCAAAATAATTATTTATAATTATAAACGATAGTCCTTCAGAAATCAGCACCGCTCGCAGGTAGATAAGTTTCGATTTACGCTGCAGATGGTGTGATTTTTTTGTTAAAAGGTTAATATAATTAACAATTAAACAATCTAAACAATAAGGACATAAATAGTTTAGAAAAAAATTATATGCGATATAAGGAGAGGAATGCAATGAATCAGTTTCGAAGAATGGTAATTATCAACATTATCACATTAATTGTACTAGTTGGCGGCGGTATTGGCGGTTATTACTATTACAATCAAACGGAAAATTACTTGAAAACAGACAATGCAAAGATTGATGGAAAGGTAATTCCGGTTGCTTCACCAGTAGCAGGTAAACTAACTGACTGGAAAGCTGAAGTAGGAAAAAATTATAATGAGAACGATAAATTAGGTACTGTTACTGTAGCGGCAGCTAATGGAGAACAAACAGTAGATGTAACAATTCCACAAAATGCAACAGTTGTACAATCAAACGCGACAACAAATGCTTTCGTTGGAGCAGGTAGCCCGATTGCTTATGCATTTGATATGAACAATTTATGGGTAACAGCAAACATTGAAGAAACAGATGTTGATGATGTTCAAAAAGGTCAAGATGTAGATGTGTATGTAGATGCATACCCAGATACAACGTTAACAGGAAAAGTAGAACAAGTTGGCTTAACAACAGCGAATACATTCTCTATGTTGCCATCAAGCAACGCAACAGCGAACTATACGAAAGTAACACAAGTAGTACCAGTTAAAATTTCTTTAGATCATAGCAAATCAGTAAATATTGTTCCTGGCATGAATGTGACAGTTCGTATTCATAAGTAAGGGGGAGATGAGATGTCCTCAATTGTAATTGCAGGATATGCACTATTTTGTATAATCGTCTTCTTCCTTGTAAATCGTCTTTTACGAAAGAAAAAAACGAAAATGGGAGAAGAACAAGTCCCAGCCGTAAGTAAAATAGAAGTAAGTAAAGTTGAAACAGAAGAGAAAGAAATTGAACGAAAGCAAGAATCGGAAATTTCTAATGTAGTTGAGTTAGAAACAGGAAAGCAAGAAGAAGTAAAACAAGAAAAAGAAGTGCCGAAAAAACAAATGTCTATGCCTGTAGAGAATGTGAACGTAAAAGCAGTTGTAGCTGTATTAATTCTAGGCATGTTCGTTTCTATTTTAAACCAAACAATCATTAATGTTGCATTACCTCCGTTAATGAATGAATTTAATGTATCAACTTCAACAGCACAATGGTTAATTACAGGCTTCATGCTTGTAAATGGTATTTTAGTACCGATTAGTGCCTTTTTAGTTTCACGATTTACGTATCGTAAATTATTCGTAGCAGCAATGTTATTCTTCACGGTAGGATCTATCATTTGTGCTACTTCAGGAAACTTTACAATGATGATGACAGGTCGCGTAATTCAAGCTGTTGGTGCGGGTATTTTAATGCCGGTTGGTATGAATATCTTCATGACGTTATTCCCGCCTCATAAACGCGGAGCGGCGATGGGATTACTAGGTGTAGCAATGATTTTAGCACCAGCTATCGGACCAACTGTAACAGGTTGGGTGATTGAAAACTATAGCTGGAACTTAATGTTCTATGCGATGTTTATTATCGGTTTAATTATTACGTTCCTATCTTTAAAATTCTTTACACTAGCTCAGCCAGTGTCTAAAACGAAATTAGATATATTCGGTGTGGTTAGTTCAAGTATTGGACTAGGAAGCTTATTGTACGGATTTAGTGAAGCTGGAAATAATAGTTGGACTAGTGCAGAAGTTGTTATTTCACTTATTATCGGTGTAATTGGTTTAGCGTTATTTATTTGGAGAGAGTTAACAACGGACAATAAAATGCTTGATTTACAAGTATTTAAATATCCAGTATTTACTTTTACTTTAGTAATTAACGCAATCGTTACGATGGCATTATTCGGAGGTATGTTATTGCTTCCAGTATATCTGCAAAACATTCGTGGCTTTACGCCAATTGAATCTGGTTTACTACTTCTTCCAGGATCATTAATTATGGGGATCATGGGACCAGTAGCGGGTAAATTGTTCGATAAATATGGTATTCGTCCATTAGCGATAATTGGATTGGCAATTACGACGTATGCGACATATGAATTTACAAAATTATCGATGGATACACCGTATAGCGTTATTATGACGGATTATATTATACGTTCAATTGGTATGTCATTCATTATGATGCCAATTATGACAGCTGGTATGAACGCGCTGCCGATGAAATTAATTTCTCACGGTACAGCAACGCAAAATACGTCAAGACAAGTAGCGGGTTCAATCGGAACAGCGATTTTAATTACACTTATGACGCAACAAACGACTGCTCACGTAGCAGATTACGGCAACATGTTAACAACATCAAACCCAATTTTAGTTGATAAAGTACACGGTATGGGGCAAAGCTTAGCGGCCTTAGCTGGATCAGCTCAAGCAGGAGACGGGATGAGCACACAACTATTATATGGACAAATTTCAAAGCTATCTGCAATTAACGGTATTAACGATGCCTTCTTAATCGCAACGATACTAGCAGGTATCGCTTGGGTGTTATCGTTCTTCTTACAATCAGGCAATAAACCAAATAGAAAAGCAGGGAATTAATTTCCCTGCTTTTTTGTTTTCTTATACAAGGATTCAATTAGATATAGAATGAATCACCTGCAGACATGAGAACCCAGAAAATACATCCCAGTAGTCCCCTATGTTGTGTATACTTTTACATTGTGCTTGTAATCCACTTATCCTCGCTAATAAGACAATTAAAGAAATTAAAATTAGTATAAAGAAGTTGTTATAAAAAGAGTAAAGAGAGGTATCATCATGATACCTCTCTTTATCCTAAGAATGCTAACATATTATTCATAATATGAAATAACATAGCTGGAATAATGGATTTTGTTTTCAGGCGTAATATTTAAATATTACATATAAAGGTGTATTTTCCATAAAATAATAAAAGAGGTATCACCCTGTAGTGATGCCTCTTTCTCATTGATAACTATGTTCTGTCTTGTTATTCAATTTTGCTTGCTCTATTTGCAATTCACGCTCTACCAATCGATCTAATTGCTGAATTGCTTTAAGTGCTTTTTCATAAGAAATTGTTCGATAATGATGCGCTCCGCCCGGTTCTTCATCTGCTTCGTCTGCCCATTTAATAATATTTTGAAGAGATGTTCTTTCAATTTCTTGTTCCACTAAGAAAGAATCTGTATGAAGAAGAATTGCAATAGAAATTTCTTTTGCTAGTTTTGGATGTTCTCCCAATCTAATAAGTAATTTATGTGCTCTTTCAGCGCCTTTAATTGCATGGATATCATTCTTTTTATATAAGTCATAATCCCATTCGCCGCCTGTGTACCACGTATGATGTCCGATATCATGAAGGAAGCCAGCTTTTGTGGCAGCATCGACTGAGGCGTGATGCTTTTTGGCTAGGTGAAACGCATGGTAAGCGACAGCGATCGCGTGGACCATTCCAGAACGGTTTACGTATTTTTGTGTAATGTGGTGTTTAAAAATTTGTTCAAGCGTAATACGGTGCATAAAACATTCACTCCTTTTATCTTATGGTGTATATGAAGAAAAATCGATCGGTTTAAATGTATTTTGAACATTGTACTCCATCATAGTTCGTTAGTAAAGTAGAAATGTTTAGGAGAAGAAAAAAAATTTCTGCAAAAAAATCACCTTAGCTTATGCAAAGGTGATTTTCAAATTGCTTATTTTTTTAATCCTTGCTCTAGTGTTTCTAACATTTCGTGCTTTTCATTTTCATCAGCGTTTTTCCAAATGACTTCAAATAAAACGCCAAGACCTGGAAGCATTTTTTCTTCACCGCTTTGAATTGCATCGACGATTGTTTCTTGTAATTGATCTTGTGAATTTCCAGATACATTCGCTAATACGGCACCGCGTAAATTAAAACTCATTGCTTTCACCTCTTCTTCAGAATTGAAACTGACGTTAGTTTTTGTTCTTTTTTATGTAAATATGTATGAAAAATAGGCTATAATGATAAGACAAGAAGAGAGGGAAATACATATTATGAAAAACATTGATTCAGTACAAAATCCGCGTGTAAAGCAGTGGAAAAAGCTGCAAACGAAAAAAGAACGCGATAAAAAAGGTTTATTTTTTGTAGAAGGATTCCACTTAGTCGAGGAAGCTTTGAAGACAGGGATTGTAACAGAACTTATCGTTTCAGATCAGACAGACCTTCCGAAAGATTGGACAGTTAATGATGTGGAAATGTATATCGTACCTGAGGCGATTGTAAAAATACTTCGTGAAACAGAAACGACGCAAGGTGTATTTGCTGTTTGTGAGAAGCGTGAGAAAGAAGTAGCTCTTACTGATGGGAAATTCCTTTTATTAGATGGCCTGCAAGACCCAGGTAATTTAGGAACAATTATTCGTACAGCTGATGCAGCTGGTATTCACGCCGTTGTTCTTGGAGAAGGTTGTGTTGATGTTTACAATAGTAAAGTACTCCGCTCTACACAAGGCTCTATTTTCCACTTACCAATTGTAAAAGGGAACTTAGAAGAATGGGTAGACAAGTTAAAAGAAAATGACGTTCCTGTATATGGAACAGCTCTTGAAAATGGAGTTCCGTATGGTGAAGTAACGCCGGCTGGCAGTTTTGCATTAATTGTAGGAAATGAAGGAAATGGCGTACGCCAAGAAATTCTTGCAAAAACGAATCAAAACTTGTATATTCCGATTTACGGCGGGGCAGAATCATTAAATGTTGCGGTTGCAGCAGGGATTTTAACGTATTATTTGCAAAGCCCGGTTGCGAACAAATAAAAAACTTCTTATAATAAGTTGAAGTACATTATATTAAAAGTTAAATAACGAAAAACGTTGATAGAGAAGAGTAACTTACAAAATCGCCATATAGGGAGAGAGTGCCGTAGACTGAAAGCATTCTTATGGTAGACGGAAGTGAATTCACCTCTGGAGTTGACGCCAGGACCATGTATATGTAAAGGCGTTCCGGTCAGAATTGATCGTTATAACTAATGAGTGGGCAGACTTGTTCTGTCAATTTAGGGTGGTACCGCGAATTTACCTCGTCCCTTTTTGGGAGCGAGGTTTTTTTATTTTTAAAATTAGGAGGGTTCCAAAATGGAAGCACGTTTAAAAGAGCTAAAGCAAAAAGCGTTAGAGCTTATTGAAGAAGCGAAAGAGCTAAAGGGCTTAAACGACGTACGCGTAGCGTATTTAGGAAAAAAAGGCCCAATTACAGAAGTATTACGCGGCATGGGGAAATTATCAGCAGAAGAGCGTCCACGTATGGGAGCATTAGTAAATGAAGTACGTGAAGCGATTCAAACGCGTCTAGAAGACAAAATTAGTAACTTAGAAAAAGCAGTAATCGAAGCGAAACTAGCTACTGAAACAATTGATGTTACATTGCCAGGTCGTCCTGTTGAAACAGGTTGCCACCATCCATTAACAGCTGTTGTTGAACAAATTGAAGATGTATTCATCGGTATGGGTTATGAAGTAGCTGAAGGAACAGAAGTAGAAAAAGACTACTACAACTTCGAAGCACTAAACTTACCGAAAGATCACCCAGCGCGTGATATGCAAGATACATTCTACATTACAGAAGAAACGTTACTACGTACACATACATCTTCTGTGCAAGCACGTACGATGGAAAATAATAAAGAAAAAGGCCCAATCAAAATTATTTGTCCTGGTAAAGTGTATCGCCGTGATGACGACGATGCGACGCATTCACATCAGTTCATGCAAATTGAAGGTCTTGTAATTGATAAAAACATTCGTATGAGTGACTTAAAAGGTACACTGCAAGTATTCGTGAAAAAGATGTTCGGTGAAGATCGTGAAATCCGTCTTCGTCCAAGTTTCTTCCCATTCACAGAGCCATCTGTAGAGATGGATATTTCTTGTATGATGTGTCATGGCAAAGGTTGCGGCACTTGTAAAGGAACTGGCTGGATTGAAATTCTAGGCGCAGGTATGGTTCACCCGAACGTACTTGAAATGGCTGGTTATGATTCAAAAGAATATCAAGGTTTCGCATTCGGTATGGGCGCAGAGCGTATCGCAATGTTGAAATACGGAGTAGATGACATTCGTCATTTCTATACAAATGATGTACGTTTCTTACAACAATTCAAACGAGCGTAAGGGAAGGAGAGGATAAGTATGTTCGTATCATATCGTTGGTTACAAGAGTATGTAGATATTAAAGATGTAACAGCACAAGAACTAGCAGACAAAATCACGAAAAGTGGTATTGAAGTAGAAGGCGTTGAAGTATTAAATAAAGGTGTAAAAGGTGTTGTAGTTGGTCACGTATTAGAATGTGAAAAACACCCAGAAGCTGATAAATTAAGCAAATGCTTAATCGATATCGGTGAAGAAGAGCCAGTTCAAATTATTTGTGGAGCTGCTAACATTGCAAAAGGTTTAAAAGTACCAGTTGCAAAAGTTGGAGCTGTACTTCCTGGTAACTTCAAAATCAAAAAAGCAAAACTACGCGGTGAAGCTTCTCACGGTATGGTTTGTGCTCTTCAAGAGCTTGGTATTGATGGAAAGTTAGTTTCAAAAGAATACGCAGATGGTATCTTTATCTTCCCAAGTGACGCTGAAGTTGGTGCAGATGCACTTGAAATTTTAAACTTACACGATGAAGTACTTGAGCTTGGCTTAACACCAAACCGTGCAGATTGCTTAAACATGTTAGGTGTTGCATATGAAGTAGCTGCTATTTATGGCCGCGAAGTAAAACTTCCAGCTATCGACTTACAAGAAACAGCAGAAAAAACTTCTGATTATATTTCTGTAAGTGTAGAAGCGAAAGAAGAAAACCCATTATACATTGCAAAAATGGTTAAAAACGTAAAGATTGGTCCATCACCAATGTGGATGCAAACTCGTCTTATGGCAGCTGGCATTCGTCCAATTAGCAACGTAGTTGATATTACAAACTACATTTTAATGGAATACGGTCAACCGTTACATGCATTCGATTACGATAAATTAGGTTCAAAAGAAATCGTTGTTCGTCTTGCAAAAGAAGGCGAAAAAATTGAAACGTTAGATGATCAAGAGCGTACATTACAAAGCCACCACCTTGTAATTACAAACGGCACGAAAGCTTTAGCTGTTGCTGGTGTGATGGGCGGGGCGGATTCTGAAGTTACAAATGAGACAGTAAACGTTCTAATTGAGTCTGCATACTTTGCAGGTCAAACAGTACGTCGTACATCAAAAGACTTAGGTCTTCGTAGTGAATCAAGTGCACGTTTTGAAAAAGGAATCGACCCAACACGTACATTTGAAGCAATTCAACACGCAGCTGCTTTAATGGCGAAATATGCTGGCGGTGAAGCACTTGAAGGTGTAGTAGAAGCTGACAACTTACAAGTACAAGAGCGTACAGTATCTGTTACTGCTGAAAAAGTAAACCGTGTATTAGGTACAAATATTTCTGCGAGTGAAATGGGTACAATGTTCACAAACTTGAAATTCCCATTCACAGAAGTAGAAGGAACATTCCATGTAAATGTACCAGCACGTCGTCCTGATATTACAATTTCAGAAGACTTAGTAGAAGAAGTGGGCCGTCTATACGGTTATGACCACATTCCAGTTACATTACCTTCTGGAACGATGACTCGTGGTAAATTAACATCAGCACAAACGAAACGTCGTAAAGTACGCCGCTTCTTAGAGGGTGCTGGTTTATATGAAGCAATCACGTATTCATTAACAAGCGCTGACAAAGCGAAACAATATATGGTTGAGCCAAACGAAAAGGCGCCTGTAGGTCTTGCACTTCCAATGAGTGAAGAACGTAGCCAACTTCGTTTAAGCTTAGTACCGCAATTACTAGAAGCAGTTTCATACAATGTCGCTCGTAAAAACGACAGCGTTGCTTTATACGAAGTAGGTTCTATCTTCTTACCGACAGAAGAAGGAGAACTTCCGAAAGAAGAACAACATCTTGCAGGTGTTATGACAGGTCTTGCTCTTCACCATGCATGGCAAGGTGAGAAGAAAGTAGTAGATTTCTTCGTTGTGAAAGGTGTACTAGAAGGACTATTCGACGTACTTGGCGTTGCAAACCAAATCACATATGCACCAGCAAAACGTGAAGGTATGCACCCAGGACGTACAGCTGACATCGTATTAGATGGCGAAGTAATTGGTTTCATCGGTCAATTGCACCCAGAAGCAGAAAAACAATTAGATGTGAAAAATACATTCGTATTTGAATTATCTCTTGTAAAAGTATTCGGTGCAGACGCTGAAGAAACTTACTACTCAGCAATTCCACGTTTCCCATCTATGACACGTGACATGGCTGTTGTAGTAACAAAAGAAACAAAAGCTGGTGAAATGAAGCAAGTCATTGCTGAAGCTGGCGGAGAACTTCTGAAAGACGTAACACTATTCGACTTATACGAAGGTGAAAAAATGGAAGAAGGCAAGAAATCACTTGCATTCTCTATGACTTACTTCGATGCAGAACGTACATTAACAGACGAAGAAGTAACAGAAGCACATAACCGTGTACTAACAACGGTAGAAGAGAAATTCGGTGCGGAGTTACGTAAGTAATTAGAAAATTGCCGGATATATTCCGGCAATTTTTTTATTGGATTGGTTGTCGGACACTGTCGGTAAGTCGATATATTACAAAAATCGCTCATATATTTTCCGACACCTTGCATCTTTCTCTCGAATGTAGTACATTAATTTTAGTTTAACAAAATGAAAGACGATGATAAGGAAAAGTAGTATATACTATAATCCAAAGCGAGTCAGGGACGGTGAGAGCCTGATGAGGCGGTATATGTGAAGAACACCTTGGAGTTGCTAACCGAAATTGAATCTTGTATTCAAGAGTAGACTTAGACGGGAATCCGGCCTGTTACAAACCGGGAAGTATGTATTACATACGAGTTAAAGTTGGTCTTTATGACAAATTGGGTGGTACCGCGAAGTTTAACCTTTCGTCCCTTTATGGATGAAAGGTTTTTTTGTATTTAAATATATGAGCAAAGGAGAATTTCACTATGGAAAACACATTAGTAAAAAGTCTGTATAGAGATACAGATAAATACGCAGGTCAAACAGTACAAGTATCAGGGTGGATTCGTAACTTACGTGATTCAAAAGCATTTGGTTTCATCGAATTAAACGACGGTAGCTTCTTCAAAAGCGTTCAAATCGTTTTCGATACAGAATTAGATAACTTCAAAGAAATTGCAAAACTTCCACTTAGCTCTTCAGTTAAAGTAGAAGGTAAAGTAATTGCAACGCCTGGAGCGAAGCAACCATTTGAAATTAAAGCAGAAAAAATTGATATCGAGGGCTTATCAGATTCTGATTACCCACTTCAAAAGAAACGTCATACATTTGAATACTTACGTACAATCGCTCACTTACGTCCAAGAACAAATGCATTCTCTGCAACGTTCCGCGTACGTTCTATCGCAGCATTTGCGATTCACCAATTCTTCCAAGAGCGTGGATTCGTACATGTTCATACACCTATCATCACTGGTAGTGATACAGAAGGTGCTGGCGAAATGTTCCGCGTAACAACGCAAGATTTAAATAACCTACCAAAAGGTGAAGACGGAAAAGTTGATGAGTCAAAAGACTTCTTCGGTAAAGAAACAAACTTAACAGTAAGTGGACAGCTGAACGCTGAAGCTTATGCATTAGCATTCCGTGATGTATATACATTCGGACCTACATTCCGTGCGGAAAACTCAAACACAACTCGCCACGCTGCTGAGTTCTGGATGGTTGAGCCTGAGATTGCATTCGCTGAACTAGGGGACGTAATGAATCTTACAGAAGATATGCTGAAATATGCAATGAAATACGTATTAGAGCATGCACCAGAAGAAATGGAATTCTTCAACAGCTTCGTTGATAAAACAGTTCTTGAGCGCATGAACAACGTAATTAACTCTGACTTTGGTCGCATCACTTATACAGAAGCAATTAAAGTACTTCAAGAATCAGGTGCTGATTTCAAATACCCAGTAGAATGGGGAATTGACTTACAAACAGAGCACGAAAGATACTTATCAGAAGAAATCTTCAAACGCCCTGTATTCGTAACTGACTATCCGAAAGACATTAAAGCATTCTACATGCGTTTAAATGAAGACGGTAAAACAGTAGCTGCTACTGACCTTCTAGTTCCTGGCATCGGCGAATTAATCGGCGGAAGCCAACGTGAAGAAAGAATGGACGTTTTAGTAGACAGAATTAAAGAATTAGGTATGAACGAAGAGGACTACTGGTGGTACTTAGAACTTAGAAAATACGGCGGTACAAAACACGCTGGATTCGGTCTAGGTTTCGAGCGCTTCCTAATGTACATCACTGGTATGGCTAACATCCGTGACGTAATTCCATTCCCAAGAACTCCAGGTTCTTCTGAGTTTTAAGATATAAAAAAAGCGAGAGCAACTGCTCTCGCTTTTTTTATTGAGAAAGGTTGTAATTGCAACCTGAACTTTATAAAGTATTTCACGACTAGAAAAGATGTTGTTCATAGTTCAATTCCCACTTCATATATAAGTAAAATGAATGCGACATTTATATAGGGAAGGGGTTTTTATACAATGGGGGAAATTCCAAGTCATACAAAGTGGACATTGCGTGACAAGTATATAGTAATCACTGGTGCAACAAGTGGTATTGGATTAGCGGCAGCTAAGGTGTTTGCAAAAAGCGGTGCTAAGCTAGGAATCATTGCACGTAATGAAGCAAAAGCGAATGATGTTATGACTCAACTTGAAAATATAACGGATGGGAATGCAGTGGTAGATATATTTTTCGCTGATATGTCTTCCCAACAATCTATACGCCAGGTAGCTACCAATATTTTAGAAAGATGTCCGAGAATTGATATATTAGTAAATAATGCGGGTGCTTTATTTCAAACAAGACAAATTACAGAGGACGGTTTGGAGATGACCTGGGCGGTAAACCATTTAGGTCCATTCTTACTTACAGATTTGTTGTTGGAGCGTTTAAAAGAAAGTGCTCCTGCTCGCGTCATTACCACTGCATCTCACGGTCATAAAATGGCTAAAAAGGGAATTGATTTCGATGATCTAGATGCAGAACAACTGTATCGCGGTATTAAGAAGTTCATGGGCGGTCCTACAATGCGTTATGCACAAACAAAACTAGCTAACATTTTATTCACCTCTGAATTGGCACAGCGGTTGGAGGGAACGGGTGTTAGTGCTTATAGCTTTGACCCGGGGCTAGTGAATACAAATTTTAACCAGGATAATGGTCTAGCTGCTCGCTTAACTATGGCAGCAATGAAACCTTTCTCCCGTACGCCGGAGAAAGGTGCTGAAACTTTAGTATGGCTAGCAGAATCAACTGGATTTACTAATCAGAGTGGTTATTACTATGCCGATAAACAAGTAGGGGAAATGTCTGAAGCTGCCTTGGATAAGGATGCAGCAAAGCGTCTATGGGACATAAGCGAAAACCAAACACGAGAGTAAAAGAGTAGCGAGTATATGTTCAGATTATTATGTTGAATAGTTTTTTACCCTTAAGTAAAAAGTAACCTTGGGGGTGAGTGCAATGAGTAAAAAAGTGAAAAAAGACCATTCAAGATCAATCCTAGGTTCTCCAGAAGTGGAAGGACAAGGGACAACAACACATGAAACGGGTTCTCATAAAGTATCTTCATCAAATAAGAAGCAGAAACGAAGCTAATATAAAAAAGGGAGAGTCTTGGCGGCTCTCCTTTTTTATAGGGGAATTACTAAAAATGAGTTAATTTAGCGATATAGTTAGAAGAGGAAAATAGTAAATGCAATTACATTGAATCGAGAACACATGAAACAAAAAACAGGAGTTTGTAAGCCCCTGTTTTTGTCGATACTATTTCAATAAGCGAAACGCTTTCTCTGTATTAGCAAAATGCAGTTTTACAAACTCAGGTAATCTTTCTTTACCTACTTTTTGAATTAATTTAGCAGCGGCGATATCAACTTGTTTACCAGCACCTTTTGGAAGTGGCATACCAGCTTTTTTACTTAGTTCGTCAAATTGTTTTACGAATGAGTAGCGAGCTAAAATAGAAGCAGCGGCTACTGCTAAATGGACGCTTTCACCTTTCGTAGCGAAATAAACATTTTCACGCTGTACCTGTTTTTGTTTTGCTAAATATTTATAGTATGTATCAGGTTGTGTGAATTGATCGATTAAGACGCCTTCAGGTTTTGTAGGTGCCATTTTAGCTAATAAGTTTGTAATAGCTTTATTGTGTAGTAAAGCTTTTAACTTACCTTGGTTGTTTCCTTTATCAAATAGCTCGTTATACTTTTCATTATGAAGGACAAGGGAGCTGTAAGGAACAACGTGTAGAAGTTGTTTCGCAATGGCAGTAATTTGATCGTCATTTAAGTTTTTAGAGTCTTTTACACCAAGTTCTTTTAGTAGTGGAATTTGCTTTGCATCCACATATACAGCAACGACTGTCATCGGTCCAAAGAAATCTCCCGTACCAACTTCATCAGACCCTACAATAGACATTGTACCGATGGAAGCAGGAGGCGCATAACGATGGGAATCGACAGATTTTGTTACAGCTGTTTTCGGTGTTTGAGAGACAGTTTGCCAACGAGAAGCTTCTGCTTCAGCGCGGCCTCCTTGGAACATTACTTTTCCAGATTTATACGCTGTAATCGTGCAAGATGGTACCTTTGCCATGAAGATTCCGCCTTGCGGAGTTTTTGAGCTAAGCGAATGTTTATATTGTTGTTTCATGTCTTCAATTACTGTAGAATTTGTTTGAATTACGATAGAATTTGACATAATGGTCGCCCCTTTTTTTATATTGTTATTTTTATCATATCGGATTGTTCTTTCTGTTTCCATATTATGAAGGTTCATGGTATGATAAACTTTAGGATTCTGTACGTGATTGGAGGCCGGTGAGTTGTCACAACAAAAGGGAAAGAAAAGTCGAATTAATGTAGAAATCTATGGTCAGCAATATTCAGTTGTTGGCGATGAAAGTACAAGTCATATCCGCATGGTAGCAGCGATTGTGGATGATAAAATGCGCGAACTCAATGCCAAGAATCCTTCGCTTGACACGAGTAGACTAGCGGTATTGACGGCGGTAAACGTCATACACGATTACATAAAATTAAAAGAAGAACATGAGAAATTGAAAGAAAGTATGACAAAAAAAGGAATGGAATAACATGATTGATATTATTATCATTTTACTGCTTGTTATGGGATTTTTCCTCGGCTTACGCAGAGGGTTTATTCTGCAACTTGTAAAGTTAACAAGCTTTATTATCGCATACCTTGTTGCATACTGGTACTGTAAAGATTTAGCGCCAGCACTTGCGAAATTTATTCCGTATCCATTTGATAAAAACGTATCTGTTCCAGAATGGATTGATGCAAATAATATTGAGACAGTATTTTATCAAGCGCTTGCGTTTATCATATTGTTTATTATCACTAAAATTGCACTTTCATTACTTGGTAATTTGTTAAATATGTTTGCAGAAATACCGGTTTTAAAGCAAGTAAATGCGTTTGCGGGGGCAATCCTCGGATTTTTAGAAGTATATATTATTTTGTTTGTCTTAATTATCATTGGGAACATTCTTCCGATTGAACAATTACAAACACCATTACAACAATCATCAATTAGCAAAATAATTGTAGACGATACACCGATTCTCTCTGAAAAGGTGAAGGAACTATGGCAGACAGGTAGCAGAGTATAACTTCTCTTTTTTCGGAAAGAGAAGTTTTTTTCTATGAAAGAAAGGCGGGACAATGATGAAAGTAAATAAAAAACAAGTGATCAAATTATTAGAGACAATCGGGCTTTTTATGGAATTAAAGGGCGCGAATCCATTTAAAATATCTGCATTTCGTAAAGCGGCAGCAGCGTTAGAAAGTGATGATCGTAGTCTTTCTGAAATTGAAGATTTCACAAAGATTCCAGGCATCGGAAAAGGAACAGCAGCCGTTATTCAAGAATATATAGAATCGGGAACATCTGAAGTATTACAAGAACTTGAAAAAGAAGTACCAAGTAGCTTATTGCCGTTATTAAAACTACCAGGACTTGGTGGTAAGAAGGTAGCTAAGTTATATAAAGAACTTGGTGTTGTTGATATGGAATCGCTAAAAGCTGTTTGTGAGGAAAATAAAGTACAAGCTTTAGCAGGTTTCGGTAAGAAGACAGAAGAGAAAATATTAGAAGCAATCGATCAAGTAGGCTCTCGTCCAGAGCGTTTACCAATTGCGATGGTATTGCCTATTGCCGGGGAAATAGAGGAGAAATTGTCGAATATTGCTGAAGTAATTCGTTTCTCTCGCGCTGGTAGTTTGCGCCGTGTTCGTGAAACAGTGAAAGATTTAGATTTTATCATTGCAACGACAGAACCAGCAGCGGTACGTGAGCATTTACTACAATTTGATAATATGATTGAAGTAATAGCAAGTGGAGATACGAAAGTTTCTGTCCGTCTTCAATATGAATATGATATTTCAATTGATTTCCGTTTAGTAAAACCAGAAGAGTTTATTACAACTCTTCACCATTTCACAGGATCAAAAGACCATAACGTAAAAATGCGTCAAATCGCAAAAGATAAAGGCGAGAAAATTAGTGAGTACGGTGTAGAGAACTTGGAAACAGGTGAAGTGAAAACATTTGAGACTGAAGAAGACTTCTTTGCTCATTTCGGTTTGCCATTTATTCCGCCAGAAGTGCGTGAAGATGGAAAAGAAATTGAATTAATTAAAGAGTATCCGAACTTAATTCAGTTTTCCGATATACAAGGTGATTTACATATGCATACAACTTGGAGTGACGGTGCTTTTTCTATTGAAGAAATGGTACAAGCGTGCCGTGCTCGTGGATATAAGTTTATGGCGATTACTGATCACTCGCAATATTTGAAAGTGGCGAACGGTTTAACGAAAGAGCGTCTTCGTGAGCAAGCGAAAGAAATTGAACGTATGAATGAAAAGTATCCAGACATTACAATTTTACGCGGAATTGAAATGGACATTTTACCAGATGCCTCGCTTGATTTTGATGATGAAGTATTAGCAGAATTAGATTATGTCATTGGAGCGATTCACTCTAGCTTCTCACAAGACCGTGAAACGATTATGAAGCGTCTACGTACTGCACTTGAGAATAAACATGTCACAATGATTGCCCATCCTACAGGACGTCTTCTCGGGCGTCGTGAGGGTTATGATGTAGATACAGATTTATTAATTGAACTAGCAAAAGAGACAAATACAGTTTTAGAATTAAATGCGAATCCGAACCGTCTAGATTTAAGCGCGAAATTATTAAAACAAGCACAAGATGCTGGTGTGAAAGTAGCGATTAATACGGATGCTCATACGCTTGAAATGTTAGAAGATATGGAAACAGGTGTAGCAGCAGCACGTAAAGGTTGGATTCAAAAAGATAACGTGATTAACACGTGGGATATTGAACGTTTATTAGACTATATTAAACGTAATAAGTAATACAAGGGGGACCTGCAACATGTTAGAAAGAACGTTGCGTGTATTAGAATACAATAAAGTAAAAGAACAATTACTTGAACATACAGCATCTTCACTTGGTCGTGACAAAGTGAAGCATTTAGTGCCGAGCACTGATTTTGAAGAAATTGTAGAAATGCAAGATACAACGGATGAAGCAGCGAAAGTTATTCGTTTAAAAGGTAGTGCACCATTAGGTGGTATTACGGATATTCGCTCAAATGTGAAGCGTGCAAAAATTGGGAGTATGTTAAGTCCAAATGAATTACTTGATATTGCGAATACGATGTATGGTAGTCGTAATATGAAACGTTTCATTGAAGATATGGCTGATAACGGTGTCGAGCTTCCGATTTTAGAAACTCACGTCGCTCAAATTGTATCTTTATATGATTTAGAAAAGAAAATTACAAATTGCATCGGTGACGGCGGTGAAGTAGTCGATAGCGCAAGTGATAAACTGCGTGGTATTCGTACTCAAATTCGTACTGCGGAAAGCCGTATTCGTGAAAAGCTAGAAAATATGACGCGTTCTTCAAACGCGCAAAAGATGCTGTCTGACTCGATTGTAACGATTCGTAACGAACGTTACGTAATCCCAGTAAAACAAGAATACCGCGGCGTATATGGTGGTATTGTTCACGATCAATCGGCTTCTGGACAAACGTTATTTATTGAGCCACAAGTCATTGTAGAATTAAATAATGCACTGCAAGAAGCACGTGTGAAAGAAAAACAAGAAATCGAACGCATCTTATTAATGTTAACAGAAGAAGTGGCAGTAGAAGCGGATATCGTTTTATCAAACGTAGAAGTAGTTGCAAATCTTGATTTTATCTTTGCGAAAGCTTTTTATGCGAAGCGAATTAAAGCAACGAAACCAATCGTAAATAACGAGCGTTATATGGATTTAAGACAAGCTCGACATCCGCTAATCGATCCAGAAATAATCGTGCCAAATAACATTATGTTAGGGAAAGATTTCACGACAATTGTTATTACAGGACCGAATACAGGTGGTAAAACAGTTACGCTGAAAACAGTTGGTATTTGTGTGTTAATGGCGCAATCTGGCCTTCACATTCCAGTAATGGATGAGTCAGAGATTTGTGTATTCAAAAATATCTTTGCTGATATCGGTGATGAGCAATCGATTGAACAAAGTTTAAGTACGTTCTCCTCACATATGGTGAACATCGTTGATATTTTAGAAAAAGCTGATTTTGAAAGTTTAGTTTTATTCGATGAATTAGGTGCTGGAACAGACCCGCAAGAAGGGGCTGCACTTGCCATTTCAATTTTAGATGAAGTATGTAATCGCGGTGCTCGCGTTGTTGCAACGACGCATTATCCAGAATTAAAAGCATACGGATATAACCGTGAACAAGTTATTAATGCGAGTGTTGAGTTTGATGTGAACACGTTAAGCCCAACGTATAAATTATTAATCGGTGTACCAGGACGTAGTAATGCCTTTGAAATTTCGAAACGTCTTGGATTATCTGATCGCGTCATTGACCAAGCACGTAACCACATTAGTACAGATACGAATAAAATTGAAAATATGATTGCGAAGTTAGAAGAAAGCCAGAAGAACGCAGAGCGTGACTGGAACGAAGCAGAAGCGCTTCGCAAACAATCTGAGAAACTTCATCGTGAGTTGCAACGTCAAATTATTGAATTTAACGAAGATCGCGACGAACGATTATTAAAAGCGCAAAAAGAAGGGGAAGAAAAAGTCGAAGCTGCAAAGAAAGAAGCAGAAGGCATTATTCAAGAACTTCGTCAATTGCGTAAAGCACAGCTTGCAAATGTGAAAGACCACGAGCTAATTGAAGCGAAGAGTCGTCTAGAAGGCGCAGCGCCAGAGCTTGTTAAGAAACAAAAAGTAAATGTGAAAAACACTGCACCGAAACAACAGTTACGTGCAGGTGATGAAGTGAAAGTATTAACGTTCGGTCAAAAAGGTCAACTACTTGAAAAAGTAAGCGATACAGAGTGGAGCGTACAAATCGGTATTCTGAAGATGAAAGTGAAAGAATCTAATATGGAATACATTAACACACCGAAGCAAACAGAGAAAAAAGCAGTTGCAACGGTAAAAGGTAGAGACTATCATGTTTCATTAGAACTTGACCTTCGTGGTGAACGATTTGAAAATGCAATGGCGCGCGTTGAGAAATACTTAGACGATGCCCAGCTTGCAAGCTATCCTCGCGTATCAATCATTCACGGTAAAGGGACAGGAGCACTTCGCCAAGGTGTACAAGATTACTTGAAGAAGCATCGCGGTGTAAAAACCTTCCGTTACGGTGACATGGGCGAGGGAGGCCTAGGCGTAACAGTTGTCGAATTAAAATAGAAAACAACGAAACAAAGGGGAAACCATTATATGTTTATGGACAAACTTGCAAAAGTATTGTTAGCTTGTTGTGGAATATTTTTGGTGATTGGGGTTATTTATTTAGTTGTTTTTGCGAAGTGAAAAAGCGTCAATCGTGGCAGAATGATATTGCCATAGATTGACGCTTTTAATATATGTGAAAAGGAACAAAACATGAAAATCAACCAATACATAAGCGAAGCAAAATCCTGCTCAAGACGTGAAACAGACCGCCTTATTAAAGCTGAACGCGTGGCTATTAACGGCGAAATATGTACGCACGGTGCACTCGTGAGCGATGGTGATGTAGTAACGATTGATGGACAGGTTATTGCAAAAGAAGAGAAAGAAAAGGTGTATATCGCCTTTCATAAGCCAGTTGGCATTACTTGTACAGCAGCTGATCATATTGAAGATAATATTATTGACTATATCAATTATCCAGAGAGAATCTTTCCAGTTGGACGATTAGATAAAGCATCAGAAGGACTTATTTTATTAACGAATGACGGCGGGATTGCGAATCAAATTTTACACGGAGATCATGAGCACGAGAAAGAATATGTTGTCACAGTCGATAAACCTTTTACAGATTGGTTTATTGATGAGATGTCCCGCGGTGTAAAGATTAAAGATGGGATGACGAAGCCATGTAAAGTGACGAGGGTTGATCAGTCTACATTTCGCATCGTTTTAACGCAAGGAATGAACAGACAGATTCGTAGAATGAGCCGCGCTTTCGGGTTTACTGTAACAAAGCTAAAGCGAGAACGCATTATGAATATAAAGCTAAATGATCTTCAAGTAGGAAAGTGGCGAGACATTACAGGTGAAGAATTAGAATTATTAATAGGACAGTTATAGGGAGGAAAAATTTTCTCCCTATATTTTTTTGTCAGAAAAAATAAAACTATTGATTTTTTAAAAAATAGCCCATATAATAAAAAACAACAAGTTTCGACAAGATATTTTATAAAAGTAATGATGAGGACATGAGTTGTTTTTTACGATTCTCAGAGAGGGAGGCCTTAGGCTGTGAGCTTCCTAATACGGAAAGA
The DNA here is from genome assembly GCF_003402455.1 of Bacillus sp. HMA207. NCBI lineage: Bacteria > Bacillati > Bacillota > Bacilli > Caryophanales > Bacillaceae > Bacillus > Bacillus sp. HMA207. The sequence goes on from NZ_BEZT01000001.1 coordinate 310,176, forward strand.
CAAACTTACCACCTCTAAACTTCAAGAGTGAACTGCATGATGCATTGTAATTCTTGGCGGATAAAACCGTTATCAATTTACACGAGCTATAAAATGAGCTTATTTCGTTATAAATTCATTTTATTAGAATAAGGGTGGAACCACGATTTCAACACTCGTCCCTTTGTTAGGGACGGGTGTTTTTTGCGTTCTTTTACGGGGAAGTATGCTTGAAAGAGGATATGTGACGGATTTTAATTCAGAATATTTTGTTAATTTATAATTATTATGTAGGAGGTTAGTAGAAATGAAATCATCTTTAAAGTTTTCTGAGATGTTTGCAATAAGTTTAATGTTATTTGCACTATTTTTCGGTGCAGGTAATATGATTTTTCCACCAGCGTTAGGGCAAGGTGCTGGAACGGACGTATGGATCGCGCTGTTTGGTTTTATCGTAACAGGCGTTGGACTACCTTTATTAGGAGTAATTGTTATAGCTTTAAAGGGAGATATTAATGAACTAGCAGGACGTGTACATCCTATATTCGCACTTGTTTTTATCACTGCAATTTATTTATGTTTAGGCGTATTCGTAAGTGTGCCGCGTACAGGAACAGTAGCTTATGAGATGAGTGTTGCACCGTTTTTACCAAGTGAGATAGCTGGTCAGTCATATCCACTTGTTATCTTTACATTTATTTTCTTTGCAGTCACTTTCTATTTAGCTTTAAATCCTTCGAAATTAGTGGGTCGTATTGGTAAGGTGCTAACTCCAATATTATTAGCTGTTATTGCAATTATCGTAGGTAAAGCACTTATTACACCAATTGGAGAATTTGGTGCACCGACAGAAGCGTATAGTGCTCCTCTCTTTAAAGGATTTATTGATGGATATTTAACTTTAGATGGACTTGCAGCACTGGTATTCGGAAATGTTGTAATTCATGCGTTAAAAGAAAAAGGAATTACAAATAAAAACAGTATTGCAAAAGTAACAATCTTTGCAGGATTTATTGCAGCGCTTGGTCTACTACTTGTGTATTTAGCACTTGCTTATCTTGGAGCTTCTAGTGTGTCACTTGGAATGGGCGCAAACGGAGGAATTATTTTAACAAATGTCGTGAATCATTTATTTGGTAGCTACGGAACTTTATTACTAGGGATCGCAATTACAGCAGCATGTTTAACAACTTCTGTAGGTATTGTTGCAGCTTGTGGTGATTACTTCTCTTCTTTATTACCAAAGCTTTCTTATCAAAAAGTCGTTTTCATTTTCTGTGTATTAGCATTTATGGTAGCAAACCTTGGGTTAACTCAGTTAAATGCATTAGCATTACCAATCTTAATCGCAATTTATCCAATTGGAATCGTACTTATCGTATTATCACTTGTTGAAAACTACGTTCGTCTTCCATTAGCGATGTATGTGGGTGGGATTGTAGGAGCATTTGCAATAAGTTTCTTTGATGGGTTACACAATGCAAATCTTCAAATTGCAGCGCTAGCACCTATTTTAGATAAGATTCCATTATATAGTGTAGGAATTGGTTGGTTAGTTCCAGGCATATTCGGTATAGGATTTGGTTATATAGTTTCTAAGTTTCAAAAGCAGGAAATTGCTGTAGAAAAATAGAGAAAAGAGGCTTTCTATAATAGAAAGTCTCTTTTTTTGTAAAAAAAGCCGCATATAGAGAAATTTAGATATTAAAAATTTTATACGTAATATAGTTGACAAAAAATTTATGAGTAGGCTAAGATTGACTTAGTTGTGGAAATATTGGAAGGGAAGTGAGGGAAACGGGGTTTCTATAACTATAGTGTTGTTATGGGAAGAGGTGAAAGAAGAGGAGAAGAGAAAGTTTATTTTTTTTGACTTACATTGAGAATGATAATCAATAAATACGTTTTATAATTTTTTCTCAGTTTCTATGCCTTCGTATAAGGAATAGGGTGAGATATTATTTTTAATATTCAATGAGAATGATAATCAATAATGCTTATGTTACATAAAAGAATGCTAATTAAATAATAGGTAGAAGAGATTATTTTTTTCTTATGAATTGAGAATAATTATCATTTTCGGAAAAAGTGAAATGAAAGATAACCAAGGAGGAAACAAGAAAAATGAAAAAGGTTTCTGTATTACCCGCTTTTATTATAACGTTCGTATGTATGCTAGCTTTTCTTGTAATGCCATACGGCAATGCTTCAGCAAAACTAGCTGATGGTACTTACGATATTAATTACGTAATTCAAAAAGCGGAAAATGATTCAGCTTCAATGGCAAATGACTATTTTGAAAAGCCAGCAAAATTAATAGTGAAAAACGGTGAGATGAGAGTACAAGTTTCGATGAATCATAGTGCTTGGATTACAGAATTTAAAGCACCAGAGAACGGAAATTTTGTTGATGCGAAAGTTGTTAGTAAAGATGAATCGGCAGATAAAAGAACAGTAGAGTTTAAAGTAGATGATTTATCCAAACCGGCAGCTGTAAAAATTCATGTTGTTGTACCAAATGCAAACTATGACCACCACTACACAATTCGTTTTGCATTTGATGCAAATGTAAAAGCTGTAGGTGGCGATAATGGCGTAGCTGCTACAACAAAAAATAATGATCAAGCGAAAACAGATACACAAGTAAAAGAAGAGGGAGCAAAAGTAGAGAGTAAGGAAACAGCTAAAGAAGTGAACAAAGAAACAAAAAATGAAAATGGAAAAGCTGAAAAAACAGATAACCCAAAAACAGGCGATGAAGCACGTATTGGATTGTTTGCAGCGTTAATTCTTATTTCAGGTGCTTTCTTAATTCGTAAAGTGAACTTGAGTAAATAAATCTTTTGAAGGGTGATGAATATATGTTTAAACAATTTAAAATGATTATTGCCGTATTTGCTGTTTTATTTACATTTATCGCAACACTAGGTTTACAAGATGCAAAGGCTGCTACAAAACTAGCTGATGGAAAATATAATATTGCTTTTACTGTATGGAAAGGCGATAAAGATGAATCGTCTAGAATGAATAGTTATTTTGAAAGCCCAGCAACATTAACAGTTAAAAATGGAAAACAATATGTTTCATTTAAAGTGAAAGATAGTGCTTCTATTAAAAGTTTCCAAGTAGAAAAAGATGGTCAATTTGTAGAAACAACCGTGTTAAGTGAAAACAAAAAAGATAATACTAGAGTTGTAGAATTTGAAGTTGCTGACTTGTCAAAAAAACTAAATGGCAAGGTGAAAATTAATATTCCAATTATTAATTATAATGCTTCGTATGATATTCGCTTTGTATTTGATGGGAACAGTATTAAATAATTTTCAAAAGGGAGAGTCGTTCCATTGAACAGGTATACAAAAATTATTGTTGCTATGTTTTTAATGATATTTACATTCGTATCAACATTACAACCACTTGTAGTTCAAGCAGCTACCAAGTTGGCTGACGGTGAATATTCAATTGGCTTCAAAGTTTTAAAAGATACATCAGATGAAGAATCGATGATGAATCAATATTCAGTAAGTCCGGGAACTTTAAAAGTGAAGGATGGGAAAAAGAAAGTATCCTTTACATTAACAAATAGTTCATGGATTACGAAATTTGAAACAGAAAAAGCAGGTAAGCTAGTTGCGACAAATGTAATTAGTGAAGATAAAGAAAAAGATACAAGAGTAGTAGAATTTGATGTAGAAGATGTAGAGAAGGTATTAAATGCAAAAGTAAAAGTAGATATTGATTTTTTAAATTATCATCATGAGTACGACGTTCGTATTGCATTTGATCAAAATAGCATTACACCAATTCATGTAGAAAAACCAAATGAAAAAGAGGACCCAGCTAATAAGCCAGATCCAAATGAAACTACCGATCCAGGTCAGAAGCCCGACCAAAAGCCTGACCCAGATCAACAACCAAATTCTAACACAATTACAGATGGTGCGTACAGCATTCCATTTAAAGTGTTAAAAGATCAAACAGATGAAGAATCTAAGATGAATAGTTACATGGTAAATCCAGGAGTATTAAAAGTAGAAAACGGTAAGAAAAAAGCAATTGTAACACTAAAAAGTAGCTCATTAATTAAAAATTTCCAAACGGAAAAAGATGGCGCATTTGTTGATGCAAAAGTAGTGAGTGAGGATAAGGAAAAAGATACAAGAGTAGTAGAGTTTGAAGTAAACGATTTATCTAAAAAACTAAATACAAAAGTATTTATCGAAATGGCATCAAGAAATTATAAGCAAATGCATGATGTACAACTTTTATTTGAACAAGATAAACTTGAACAAATTAAAAATGAAGAGAAACAACCAGAAGCAGAAAAACCAGAAGTAGAAAAACCGGAAGCAGAAAAACCAAAAGTAGAAAAACCAGATGAAAATAAAAAAACAGATGCTGAAACAATTAAAGATGGTGAATACAGCATCAATTTTAAAGCATTAAAAGATCAAACAGACGAAATTTCAATGATGAACACATATACAAAAAGTCCAGGTGTGCTAAAAGTAAAAGATGGTAAGAAGTATGTATCATTTACGTTAACGAACAGTTCTTGGATTACAAAATTTGAATTTGAGAAAAATGGTTCGTTTATTGATGCAAATGTAATAAGTGAAGATAAAAAAACTGATACACGCGTAGTGGAAGTAGAAGTACCAGATTTATCGAAAAAGTTAAATGCAAAAGTAAAAGTAGATATCGATTCAATGAATTATCACCATTTTTACGATATTCAATTTGCATTTGATAAAGGTAGCATTAAGCCGTTAGATAACCAAGGTGAAAACACCAACCAAGGTGGAAACACCAACCAAGGTGGAAACACCAACCAAGGTGAAAACACCAACCAAGGTGAAAACACCAACCAAGGTGGAAACACCAACCAAGGTGGAAACACCAACCAAGGTGAAAACACCAACCAAGGTGAAAACACCAACCAAGGTGAAAACACCAACCAAGGTGGAAACACCAACCAAGGTGAAAACACCAACCAAGGTGAAAACACCAACCAAGGTGAAAACAACAACCAAGATAATAACACAACAATTGATCCAAAAGCTCTTAAAGATGGTGAATACAGAATTGGCTTTAAAGTGTTAAAAGATCAAACAGATGAAATCTCAATGATGAACACATACACAAAAAGCCCAGGTGTATTAAAAGTAAAAGATGGTAAGAAATACGTATCGTTTACATTAACAAATAGTACATGGATTACGAAATTTGAATTTGAGAAAAATGGTTCTTTCGTTAATGCAAAAGTGTTAAGTGAAAATAAAGAACAAAATACAAGAGTAGTAGAAGTAGAAGTAAACGATTTGTCTAAAAAATTAAATGCAAAAGTAAAAGTAGATATTGATTCAATGAATTATCACCATGTCTATGATGTTCAATTTGTATTTGATCAAGACAGTATTAAAGCTTTAGGGAACCAAGGCGGAAACGACAACCAAGGCGGAAACGACAACCAAGGCGGAAACGACAACCAAGGTGAAAACGACAACCAAGGCGGAAACGACAACCAAGGTGGAAACAACAACCAAGATGAAAATAATAAACCGAGAGTAATAGTTGATCCGAAAAATTTAGTAGATGGCCAATATGATATTACATTTAAAGTATTAAAAGATAAAACAGATGAGATTTCAAAGATGCATGACTATGTTGTAAATCCAGCGAAATTAATCGTAAAAGATGGTAAAAAATACATTGAGATGACGCTGGAAAATAGTGCGTGGATTACGAAATTCCAAACGGAAAATAAGGAACTATTCGCTGATGCGAAAGTAGTAAGCGAAGATAAAAATGCAAATACGCGAGTAGTACAGTTTGAAGTAGAAGATCTATTTAAAAAATTAAATGCAAAAGTAAAGGTAGACATCGATGAGATGAACTACCATCATTTCTACGATGTACAAATTCAATTTGATACAAATAATATCGGCGCGTTAGGAACTATTAAAGAGGAACCGAAAAATCCAGTGACTACACCGAAAGTAGATAATGTAAAAACAGTAGGTACTCCTGATTTTAACCGAAATGCAGATGGTCAGAAGAAAAAAGAAGATACAAAAAATGATTCAAAAAAAGAGAAAAATTCAAAAACTGCAGATACAGCACAACTTGGTTTATACATGGTGTTACTGCTAGGTTCACTTGCTTTACTAGTTCGTAAATATAGAGCAGGTAGATTGTAATTTTTGGAGTCTTGATGCATATTCGCGTGTATCAAGACTTGTTTCATATTGTATGGAAAGGAGTGGTGATTGAGAGTGAAGAAAATTGCAAGTGTACTAATGGCTATCATTTTGTTAATGAGTATAGCCGGGTGCTCATCACCAAAAAAAGAAACAGCAAAGCAGGTAAAGAGTGAGAGTAAAGAGCGCGTTGTTGCAACAACAGTGGCTGTTACTGAAATTATGGATGCGTTAGAAGTAGATTTAGTTGGCGTTCCAACAAGCTCTAAAACTTTACCGAAGCGATATAAAGGTTTACCTGAAGTTGGGAATCCAATGAGTCCAGATATGGAAAAGGTAAAGTCATTAAAGCCTTCAGAAGTGTTATCTGTGACAACACTTGAATATGAATTAAAGCCAGTTTTTGATGGTGTGGGTATGAAAGCAAACTTTTTAGATTTAACGAGTTTGAAAAATATGCAAAGTTCTATTAGCCATTTAGGTAAGAAATATGGGCATGAAAAACAGGCCGAAGCAGTAGTAACTAAATTAGATAAAAAGGTTGCTAGCATTCAAAAAGAAGTAAAAGGAAAGAAAGAACCGACAGTACTTGTTTTATTAGGTGTGCCGGGAAGTTATTTAGTAGCAACAGAGCATTCTTATATTGGAGATTTAGTGAAACAACTAGGTGGTAAAAATATTGTGCAAGGTGAACAAGTAGAATATTTAGCTTCTAATACAGAGTATTTAAAGAAAGCTGATCCAGATATTATTTTACGAGCAGCTCATGGTATGCCTGATGAAGTTGTAAAAATGTTTGATAAAGAATTTAAAACAAATGATATTTGGAAACACTTTGCTGCGGTTAAAAATAACCGTGTTTACGATTTAGAAGAGCGTTTATTTGGAACGACAGGCAATTTAGCAGCAATTGAAGCGTTAGATGAATTGAAAAAAATGATGTATCCGTGATGCATTTTAATATAAAGGAAGAGTAGAATGAATAAAAAAACTTGGAGTTTCCTCATTGTTACTGCATTGCTTATTGTTATGACATCATTGTCAGCGATGAAAGGGAGTTTAGAAGTAGGTATTGTTGAACTTGTACAAGGGATATTTACAGGTGGAAATGAAGATGTTGAAGTCATTAAAGATTTACGTTTCCCGCGTATTATTATTGCGTTGTTCACTGGAGCGGCTCTCGCTGTTTCAGGTGTGCTTTTTCAAGCTGTTATGAAAAATCCACTCGCCGATGCTGGGGTAATCGGTATATCTTCAGGAGCAAGTTTTATGACACTCGTTATTATTACGTTGTTCCCGCAATTCTTTTTCTGGACACCCGTATTCGCCTTTTTAGGTGGTGCGCTTGCATGTTATCTCGTTTATTCGTTTTCATGGAAATCAGGATTAAGCCCGCTTCGCATTATTTTAATTGGTATTGCCATTAATGCAATGTTTACTGGATTAAATGAATCATTCGTTACGATTTGTGGGTATTTTATTAAGAGTATTAAGCAAACGACGACTTCTAACATAACAATGAAGACGTGGGGCGATGTAGAAATAATGGTGACTTATGGAACGATTGGTCTTATTCTTGCTCTGTTCGTAGGAGCTTGGTGTAACTTATTATCGCTACAAGATAAGACTGCGAAAAACTTAGGCTTGCACGTGACGAGAGTTCGTCTTATTATTTCTGCCATTGCAGTACTCTTAGCGGCAGTATCAACAGCGATTGCAGGTGTTATTGCTTTTGTAGGATTACTAGTTCCGCATATTTCAAGACAATTAGTCGGTTCAGACCATAAAGTATTAATTCCATTTTCTGCTCTTGCAGGGGCGTTATTAATTTTGACGGCAGATACGATTGGAAGGTTAATTGTGCCACCTAACGAAATTCCAGCAGCAACAATTATGGCGGTTATTGGTGGTCCATTCTTAATATTCTTGCTTAGAAAGAGTGATAAAGTTCATGGAAATTAAAAATGTAACCTTTTCATACGATAACGTAACAAATCGATTAAAGTCTGTTAGTAGTGAAATAGAAATTGGGAAAATTACAACAATCATTGGACCGAATGGATGTGGGAAATCAACATTACTTAGTGTCATGTCTAGAAACCACGCTCCTAGCAGTGGAGAAGTAATACTTGATGGGAAAGCGATTAGTGAATATAAACCGAAAGAGTTTGCTAGAAAACTAGCGGTTGTCCATCAACAAAATGAGGCTCCAGCAGATATTACAGTGGAAAAGCTAATAAGCTTCGGGCGTATGCCATATAAAAATATATTCTCTTCGCAAACAGATGAAGATAGAGAAGCGATTGAGCGTGCGCTAGTATGTACGAATTTACAAAGTAAGCGTGATAAGCCAATTTATGCTTTATCTGGTGGAGAGAGGCAGCGAGTTTGGATCGCAATGACATTAGCTCAAAATACACCAATGCTCTTCTTAGATGAGCCGACCACATATTTAGATATTTACTATCAGCTAGAAATATTAGAGTTAGTGAAAGAGTTAAATGAAGTGCATGGACTAACGATTGTAATGGTATTACATGATATTAATCAAGCCATTCGTTATAGCGACCATATTATCGTTATGAAAGATGGAGAAATCATTACGAAAGGTAATCCTAATGATGTAATAACAGAAGAAATGGTTAAAGCAATATATGGTGTAGATGTCATTGTAAAGCAGGATGAAGATACCGGATTGTACATGGTACCTATGGGAATCTAAAGGCTGAGCATAATCCGTTTTGAGGTGATAATTTGAATAGTAAGAAAGGACGGAAAAAGAATTCTTTTTTTCAACGCATACTTACAATTGTGTTTTTAGGAATCTTTTTCTATTCAATGTATGAGTTGGGCGGGATTTTCATGGATTATTATGAAAATCGTAAAGTAATGGCTGAGGCACAACATATTTATAAAAGAAGTCCAATGGAAGAAAAATCAGAAGATGGAGAGGTACGTAAACAGTTTCAGGATCTCCAGAAAATTAATCCAGAGATAGTCGGATGGATTACGATGGATGATACACAAATTAATTATCCAATCGTTCAAGCAAAAGATAATGATTACTATTTATTTCGTAATTATAAAGGTGAAGATATGAGAGCGGGAAGCATTTTTATGGACCATCGTAATGATGTGAAATCTCAAAATCGAAATACGATTTTATATGGCCATCGTATGAAAGACGGTTCTATGTTTGGTAGTTTAAAAAAGATGTTGGATGAAGACTTTTTTATGTCTCATCGTAAATTATATTACGATACATTATTTGAAGGATACGACGTGGAAGTTTTTTCAGTATACACGACAACAACGGACTTTTATTACATTGAAACGGATTTTGAAAATGATGCAGCATATACATCGTTCTTAAAGGAAATTCAAGAAAAATCACTGTACAAAACGGATACGGAATTGACGGCTAATGATGAAATCGTAACACTTTCTACTTGTGACTATGCGCTTGATCCAGAGGCTGGAAGGCTAGTTGTACATGCAAAATTAGTAAAAAGAAATTAAAGAAAAAAGTATAGAATATGAGAAGTGATAGATAACGCTTCTCATATTCTATACTTTAAAAAAGGACTGTTTTTACTGTGCTGCAGCCATTGGCATACGTACAACTTTTACATCATAGTAAGTAATGTTATTATCAAGAATATATTCTGGCATTCCGCCTTGATGTGAGTGAGCATCTTTAAATGCAGCGCTCTTTGTCCAACCTTGGAAATCTTCTTTTGCATTCCAGCGAGTGCTAATTGTTACTTCATCATAATCAACTGTATTTTGCGTTAAAAGAACTTCTAGACCTAAAAAGCCTGGCATCGTTTCAACTTTACCTACTTTATTAAAACGCTCAATTAATTTATGTCCATTTCCCTTTGTAATTTTAGCTGTATTTGTAACGATAATCATGTTTATTCCTCCTATAAATATAGCCTTTATTTTCGAGAACTCATATACATTAAATGATAATGAAAATCATTATCATTGTCAATGCTAAATGTGAAATATAAAAGTTTTTTATATTATATTGGACAGTAAGATTTCCAGTTCAAAATGTAGTAAATATGTGGCAGTTAAGCGAGAGAATGAGCGAGTTGTACTAGCAAAGCAATAATATGGTATAGTGAAACGAGGCTGTTTTTTCAGTCTCGTTTTTTAAATGCTTCCTGTAGAGAAAGCATGCAAATGGAAAGGAAGTTATTATATGCGATCAGAAGTAACTGTAAAAATAAAACCGAAATTTATAAAAGAAATTAAAAGTGGATATCCGCTTATTTTAAAAGATGCGATTCAAAATTTAAATGATGTTCGTGAAGAAGGAACAATCATTAAAGTAGTAGATGAGAAGAATCAATTTATCGGAAAAGGCTATTATGGAAAACAAAATAAAGGATACGGCTGGATTTTAACGAGAAAAGAGAGTGAACAAGTTAATCAATCTTTCTTTGAAAGTAAAATCAAATCTGCCTTACATAAACGAAAGCAATTTTACAAATCAAGTGATACGACAGCATTCCGTGTGGTGAATGGTGAAGGTGATGGTCTTGGAGGACTAATTATCGATTATTATGATGGCTACTACGTAGTAAGTTGGTATAGTGAAGGGATTTACACTTTCAGAGATGAGATTATAGCAGCTCTTCAAAAAGTAGCAAACTTTAAAGGCATTTATGAGAAAAAGCGTTTTGATACGAAAGGGAAATATATTGAGGGGGATGATTTCGTAGCAGGAGAGCGCGGCGAGTTCCCACTTATCGTAAAAGAGAACGGTGTAAACTTTGCGGTTTATTTAAATGATGGGGCAATGGTTGGTGTATTTTTAGATCAACGTAACGTTCGAAAACAAATTCGTGATAAATATGCAAAAGGAAGAACAGTGTTAAATATGTTCTCTTATACAGGTGCTTTCTCTGTATTTGCAGCGCTTGGCGGAGCGAGCAAAACGACGAGTGTGGATCTTGCAAATCGTAGTTTAAGTAAAACGATTGAGCAGTTTAGTGTAAATGAAGTTGATTATGAAGCACAAGATATTATTGTAGAAGATGTATTTCTTTACTTCAAATATGCAGCTAAGAAAAAGATGAAATTTGATATGGTCGTACTTGATCCTCCAAGCTTCGCCCGATCAAAAAAATATACATTTAGTGCAGCGAAAGATTATAAAAACTTATTAAAAGAAACAATTGCCATTACAGAAAATAACGGAATTATCGTTGCTTCTACAAATTGTAGCGCATTCGATATGAAAAAGTTTAAAGGCTTTATCGATACAGCCTTTAAAGAAATGAATGGCAAATATAAAATATTAGAAGAACATTCTTTACCAGAAGATTTCCGTACCATTGATCAATTTAAAGAAGGAGACTATTTAAAAGTAGTTTTCATCGAGAAAATTAAAGGTTAATAAAGAAAAGGAGCTCGAGTTTACTTGAGCTCCTTTTCTTATTGAACGATATTTTGTACTCTACCGACTTGTCCGTCCTGCAATCGCACTTTAATGCCATGCGGATGGGAAGGGGAGTTTGTTAAAATATCTTTTACAATGCCACGTGTTAATTTACCTGTTCGTTGATCTTGTTTTAATACAATATCAACTTCAAGACCGGGTGCGATATTAGAACGTTTTTGTCCGTTCATTTACACACCTGTACGTCTACGTTGGTTGTTTGTCTTTTTCGTTTGTTGATTTTGTAGTTTTTTTGTTTCTTGGCTTTGATTTTTTGCATTTTGACCATTTCCATTTCCTTGCTTTTTCTTAGCAAGTTGTTCACGCATTAAATCAGCTAAGCTTACTTTTTTGTTTTCTGACATGATAAGTCTCCTTTATATAAAGTTAATTATGAACAATCATAGTGAATTTCATCATATCATTGTTAAGGAAGGAAGGGAAGTTGGTTTGAAAATTCATATATTTGTTTCCAGTCTGTAGTAGTTACGATACAATTGAGTTGTTAACGTTTGTAAAAAGGGGATAGACATATGTCACATCATATTTTATTAGTTGAAGATGATCTCTCAATTCAAGAGATGGTGGAAAAGTATTTGATAAAAGAGGGCTTTCAAGTAACAATTGCGTCTGATGGAGAAGAAGGCGTGAACACATATTTAAAAGGTTCATTTGATTTGATTATCCTCGATATTATGATGCCGAAGCTAGATGGCTTAGAGGTTGTACGAATCATTCGAGAAAAAAGTGCTGTTCCGATTTTAATGATGTCGGCAAAAGATACAGATGTTGATAAAGCTGTTGGATTAGGACTTGGAGCAGATGATTACATTTGTAAGCCATTTTCTATGATTGAATTAGCTGCACGTGTAAAGGCAGGTATTCGAAGATCTACGAAATATTCGGCTACAGAAACAACAGAAAAGATGATTCAAATTGGTGATTTAACGATTGATCCAATTAATTTTACTGTAGAAAAAAACGGGAAGCCTCTCAAACTTACTTTAAAAGAATTTGAGATTCTAAAATTGTTTGTAAAAAATCAAAATCGTGTATTTACAAAAGCACAAATATATACACTAATTTGGAACGAAGAGTATTACGGTGACGATAACGTTATTAATGTTCATATGAGAAGGTTGCGTGAGAAAATCGAAAGTGATCCATCTAATCCAGAATATATTAAAACGTTATGGGGTATCGGCTATAAGTTGGAAGTGATGTAATATGGTCAATTTGTTAATAAGTATTATTTTTATATTGTTATGTGTCATTTACATACAATATAAAATGAGAAAAAATAGTAGTAAAAATTTACGATACACATATGAAAAGTTAGAAAATATTGTAAATGTACAAACGGGCGAGAAGTTACTCGTTATGACAGATGATCTAGAATTGCAAAAATTATTAGTGGCAATTAATCAATTATTAGATGCAAAACAGAAAACGAATGCAGATCATGCAAAAGTAGAAATTTCGATGAGAAAAATGCTTTCAAATATTTCACATGATTTAAAGACGCCACTAACAGTTATTCTTGGATATACAGAAATGTTAAATAAGGATAAAACGATGAATAAAGAAGAACAGCAAATATTACTTGAAAAGGTGCATGTGAAAACACTAGAAGTAATGGAACTGATTCATAAGTTTTTTGATTTAGCAAAACTAGAATCTGGTGACAAGGCAATCGAGATGACAAAAGTAAATATGAATGAGGTTTGTCGTGAGAAGATTTTATCTTTTTATGATTTAGTAACATCGAAAGGTTTTCATGTTCATATTGATATACCGGAAAGAAATATATATGCACTTGGAAATGTAGAAGTATTAGGCAGGGTATTGAACAATTTAATATCAAATGCGATTACATATGGAGACGATGGAAAGACACTTGGTATGACGTTAAGAGATGATGAAACGAATGTGTATATAGACGTATGGGATACAGGAAAAGGAATTGATGAATCGCATATTGATAAAGTGTTCGAGCGTATGTACACACTTGAAGATTCAAGAAATAGATTGTACCAAGGGAGCGGTTTAGGGTTAACGATTACGAAAAGGCTTGTGGAAGCGATGGATGGAAAAATTCATCTTTCTAGTAAGCCGTATGAAAAAACAATTTTTACAGTTGCATTAAAAAAGATGCAGTTTTAGCTTGTAGAGAAGTAGATTCTACAAGCTTTTTTTTCAGCGTAAGGAATTTGTAAGAAACGGGTAAGAAAAAAGAGATTTCCGTTGTCTATTATAGAAATATAGAGTATTGCGAAAGGGGAAAGTAACATGACATATATATTAAAAACAAACCAGTTAACGAAAGTGTTTAAAGGGAAAGAAGTTATTTCCGGTGTTAACATGCATGTGAAAAAAGGAGAAATTTACGGTTTTTTAGGACCAAACGGTGCTGGTAAAACAACGATTATGAAAATGATTACAAATTTAATAAAACCGACGAGTGGTGATATTGAAATCTTCGGTGAGAAATTAACAGATACATCTTATGAAGTATTAAAAAGAATGGGGACAATTATTGAATACCCAATCTTTTATGATAAATTAACGGCGAAAGAAAACTTAGACCTGCATTGTGAATATATGGGCTACTACGATAAAAATGCAATTGACCATGCTTTACATTTAGTGAAACTACAAGGGATAGATAATAAAAAAGTAAAAGATTTTTCATTAGGAATGAAACAACGACTCGGTATTGCAAGGGCAATCGTGACAAAGCCAGAATTGCTCATTTTAGATGAACCAATTAACGGTTTAGATCCAATTGGTATTAAAGAGTTACGAGAGTTATTTAAAATGCTCTGCAAAGAATATGGCATTACATTATTAGTGTCTAGTCATATTTTAGGTGAGATGGAACTAATGGCGGATACAATTGGTGTGATTCAAAATGGAAAACTAATAAAAGAAGTTTCAATGAAGAGTATTAACGGAAAACAAACAGAGTATATTGAAATTACTGTTCCTGATGTGAAACGTGCAGCTTATATTTTAGAGGATAAAATTGGTATAAAAAATTACAAAATAATGAGCGGAAACATGATTCGGGTTTATGAAGTGGCGGTGACACAGCAAGCCATTTCAAAAGCACTTATTATGAACGATGTGGAAATTGAAAGTATTAATAAAAAACATAGTTCCTTAGAAGAATATTTCTTAAATGTAATGGATGGAGAAGGTATTCATGCTTAATGGACTGTGGCTGAATCTGGTAAGTGGATTTATCGTAATGCTAATAAGTGGAATTTTATATTATAGAAAACCAGAGCGGAAATAGTTGTTGATTCTACTAGTGATAGGAATGTTAAGCTTCGTTACTGCTGGAATTAGAATGTTAGCAGCGTAGAGACAGGTATATAAAGAATGGAGGCGTAATTTATATGTTTAAATTAATGAAGCTCGAATGGAAGAAACATCAATTATCTAGTTACTTTAAAAGTGTAGCAATTTGTATTATAGCAATTTTCGCTGCAGTAAGCCTTATGGCATGGGGAATGAAAGCCGAGGGAGACGTGCTCTTCTTTGACTTCACACAGAACATGGCTTTAGTAAATATTTTTATTAGGATAACATTCATTATTTTTAGTTCAGTCATTTTATCACGTTTAGTAATTGATGAGTATAAGAACAAAACGATACAACTATCATTTATGTATCCGCTACAAAGGAAAATGCTAATGAGTGCGAAATTAACAATTGTTTTCTGTTTTTGTTTTGTGAGCACGATTATCGCGACTTTCATTATTAGCTTGCTTGTATATTTTGTGAGTCCAATGATGGGACTGATTGAAACACCTGCTACGATAGGTGAAATAATAGCTATCGTTCCAGCTACTATTATAAGTGCATTTATGATATCTGGTATAAGTTTAATTCCTTTGTTTTTTGGAATGAGAAAGAAATCGACACCGACAACGATTACTTCGGCAGTAATAATTGGTATGCTGATTAGTGGTAACTTTGGTCCTGGAAACGGTCAAGTAAGTATGTTTGATTTTATAGCTATCCCAATCGTGCTCTGTTTATTAGGAATTTTCATTAGTTATCTATCGTTTCGTAAAATTGACAAGATAGATGTGGCGTGAAGTAAGCCTAAAACAACAACGAACTGGGGTATAAATGGTGAAAAAAATAATAGTAATTGCAATATTATTCATTACAATTGCTAGTGCGGTTTTTGGTTTCAAGGTATTTCAGGGGAAAGATTTTAAGAAAGAAAAGTCTTTTGATATAAATAATATAAAAGCAATAGAAGTAGACAATGAAAATTGGAATCTTGAGTTTAAAAGTACAGACGCTAATAAAATAGTAATTTCTGCTCAAGGTGAACAAGCAGATAAAGAGATAGATCCTGTCAAAATAGAAAATGACGAAAATAAAATTGTGATTAAGCAAAAACAAAAGGTGAACAGATTTTTTTATGGTTTTACGTTTAGAAAGAAAAATAGTATATGTGTAGCTATTCCGAAGAAAGAGATAGATAAAATTGTATTAAATAATAAATCGGGTGATGTGAAAATAAACGATATAGTAGTAAAAAGCATCGTGACAAAAGGCAAATCTGGAGATGGAATGATTACAGGACTATCGGCAGAGAAGGGTGAATTTACATCCGAAAGCGGAGATTTAATGTTAAAAGATAGTTCATTACAAGAAGTAAATATAACTTCCACTACTGGTGATAATTACGTGAAAAATGTAAAAAACGAAAATATGAACATCACTTCAACATCTGGGGAAGTATTACTGAAAGATATGACAGAAGGAAAATCATTATTTGTAGAAACAAAATCAGGGGATATTGGCGTACGGTATAAAGGTGTCCCGGCATCATTGAAGCTTATGGCTAAAAGTAATTTGACTGACGTAATAGTGGATTTAAAAGGACTTAAGAAAGATAAAAATACAGAAAAGATAAAAGAAGGAACTATTGGTGATGCAAAAAACGAAGTGAAGATTTTAAGTAAAACAGGGGTAATTTATATTGATTAAAGTTTAAATGAAAGGAGGACTATCATGCTACGTCTTATGAATCTAGAATTGAAGAAGTTTAAGTTTGGATGGTATGTGAGGGGAGCAGTTATTGCAAATATCATTATACTGGCATTATTAATCTTTGTTAGTTTCATTGCACAAA
Source organism: Bacillus sp. HMA207 (assembly GCF_003402455.1). Lineage (NCBI taxonomy): Bacteria > Bacillati > Bacillota > Bacilli > Caryophanales > Bacillaceae > Bacillus > Bacillus sp. HMA207. Next base: position 326,965 of record NZ_BEZT01000001.1, read on the forward strand.
TAGAAGGAGATCCAGAAATAAGAGATCCGCAGATGATTTTGCTAATGGCTAGTACAATAGTAAGAGCAACATTTATTATTTTTGGTAGTGTATTAATAGCAAGGTTAATAATTGGCGAATATAAAAATAAAACAATACTACTCATGTTTTCTTATCCCATTAACCGAAAGAAAATGATGGCTAGTAAGTTGGCTATTACAGCGATAGTAACATTTATAACAGTTATTGTATCTAACATTTTAGTAGTAGGAATTTTCTTTGGGATAGATAGTTGTTTTTCAATTCTTCCTAATTCATTCACAGTAGATCAATTGGTGCAAGAAGGAATAAAACTAGTTCCTTTAGCCATTGCAACTGCGGGGATGAGTTTAATCCCATTATATTTCGGAATGCGTAAACGTTCAGTGCCAACTACAATTGTTTCATCTCTTATCGTTGTCTCAATTGCAATGAATACCAACCCAGAGTTTCCTACAGCAACTTTACTTCCCCTTCAACTAGCACTCGCAGCAATTGGAGTTGTGATTGCATATTACGGCATTAAAAATATAGAGAAGGAAGATATAACTGTATGATAAGAATATGTGAAAAAGAGTTGGCGTTACACCAACTCTTTTTTGTATATGTACGCTTCGTTACTACTCTGTAAATTTAGAGTGTGTGCTTAAGTACTTTTGCACTTCTGGAGAAATGTTAAAGTTATTAGGACTTTTATATTCGATAGTAAACTCGCCGTCGGTACTTGTTTCAAAGGAGATTGCATAGCTATTCATTTTAGCATCGTAAGAAGTATTTTTGACTTCTGCATCTAGATTAAAATATTTTGTAATATACTCTTTTGAGTCCGTAATTGCTGCTTGTTTTCCCCAAGGGGTACCATAATAGGTGAAATAAAGAGATACACTAATAACTCCAATAATAGAAGTTAGTAAAATAGTTCCCATAGCTATTTTTTTATTTTTTGTATTCAATTTGGTTACTCCTCTTCGTAATATGTATTCATTTTAACCTATCTTTTCCATAAAACAACCATTAAGAAAAAATAGTTTCACATGAAACAAGTTACAGAAAAAGACAAGATATGTAAACATCTTGTCTTTTTTGTCGTTACATTTTAGGAGCTTCCATTCCAGCCGCAGCCCATTCTTCTTTTGCGGGGCCATATACGCCAGGAACTGTTAAGCCAGCTTGTCGCATTAAAACCGTCATTTGTCCGCGGTGGTGATTTTGATGATTAATGAGTGTCATTAAAAATATAGAATTCGGCATAGGGCGACCAAAGAAGTCATTAATAGTAGCTAAGTCTTTATCAGTCCATTTACTTTGAAGTGTTTCAACAAAAGCCGCGTTTACTTTACGGTATTCATCTGCAATTGTTTTTGCAGAAGTTGGAACAGGATAATCTTTCGATTCTCCTTCAAACTTTAGCCCTGTGCCAGATAGTATAACAGGAATTGCCGTCACGATGTGCCAAGCAACTCTACCTAACGTCCAATGTTCAGGTGCAATTTCCTGTGATAAAGATGCATCGGTTAATGAATCAAGCATTTTCTGAGTAGACTCTGCTTCGTATGTCCATGATTGCAAGAAGCCTTCAATTGTTTGGTACATTATTGTTATCCCCCTCTACTTATGTTCATAGATTAAGTTCGAGAAGAAATGACAAGTTCCCTTTATGTTTTAATGATGGTATTTAAAATTTTATATATAAATTTTATGATACTATTGAGTGTATATAGAATTATATTAATTTAGGGGGATATTATGAAAAGATTGATTTTAGGAATCATAATTTTATTTTTAATGGTAGGATGTAGCAATGAAACCTATAAAAAAGCAATGGATCAAGGGAAATTGGCGTTAGCGAGTAAAGAATATGACACGGCAGTAGCATCATTTGAGCTAGCATTAGAAGAGAAAAAGGATGATAAAGAAGCAAAGGTATTAAAAGACCAAACTACTAAGATGATAAGTTCGATAAAAGAGAAATCGAGTGGAAATATAGAACAAGCAATAGGTTTGTTTCAAGAAGTAGAAAAGATGAAAGATGGTTCCGCAATCCTTCAAAGTCAAGCGAAAGAACAAAAAGATTCGCTCATAGAGCATAAAGAGTTAAAAGGTCAATATATAGGTCAATTGGAAAAGGCAGAGAAGTTAAAGAATGATAAAAAGTATGAAGAGGCTAAAGGGATAGTAAATAAAATTGTTAACGATACTGGCCAAAATCAACAATTTATTTCGGAAAATCAACGGGCCGAAGAGCTGAATAAGCAAATAGATGGCTTACTAACTCAACAAGCAGAAGTTAAGAAAAAAGAGGAAGAGTTAAAAAATGAAAAGAAAAAAGAGGCTGATATTGGAAAGTTAAAGGGGTCTTGGATGTCATCAGAAAGTACAGACAGGCCAGTTGGGTTGGAAATAGAATCTATTAATAGTGAGAAAACAGGCGGAGAATTTATGGAACATAATATTTTTGGGAAAGGGACTACTATAGGAGACTTTCGAATATTAAGTGTGGACCAAGGGATTATTTCCATAGAGCTTGTATTTTTAATGGGAGAAAGAAAACAGAAGGTTGATTTGAAACTTGAGGAGAACACATTAACTGTACATCATGAGTTTATGGGAGGGACTAAATCTGTGAAATTAGTGAGATCAGAGTAATTTATCCCGCTATTCACCTGCAGTAAAATTCCCACCTCAAGATTCGGCTGGAGCAAAGAAGTTGGGTGGGAGATCCACTGCTCATAAAAGCCCAATTGGTTTGGGTTAATAATCAGTGGGGATGAAGACCCCCCCCACTAATTAAAGTTTCACTTTATTTAGTATATAAAAAGGAGGCTTCTAAAACGAAGCCGTCTTTTAATTAACCTTCTTCCCACTCTTCCTCATCAACCATAAGAAATAAGGCGCTCCAAGTACAGCGACGACAAGGCCAGAAGGGATTTCTTTCGGATATGCGATTGTACGTCCAAGTAAGTCAGCAACAGAAAGAAGGATTGCTCCAAATAGTGCTGAACAAACGAATAGTCTTTGATGGTTCATACCAACAACAATTCTTGCTAAGTGAGGTGCGACAAGGCCTAAAAAGGCAATTGTACCGACAGCAGCGATATTTACTGATGCAAGTAGTGTCGCTAGCACAATTAGAGCAAGACGTGTTTTATTTACTGGTTGCCCAAGTCCAGTTGCTAAATCGTCTCCCAGTACGAGAACGTCAAGTTGTTTTATTAAGAAAAAGATAATGAATACAAGAATTAGAGATGGATATAGAATGATATTTTCTAAGTGATTCCACCCTCTTGCATACGTACTGCCAGATAACCATGTTAAAGCAGCGGCAACATTCAAATTGGCTCTAACGATAAAGATTTGAATAATTGCTGAGCCAAGTGCAGAAATACCAATCCCTATTAAAGCGAGAGCTGTTGGACTAAATCCTGATTTCCAAGAGAAGAAGAGGACAATTCCAACTGCAAGTAGTCCGCCAATAAATGCACCAATTGGTAGGAAGAAACCAGGAAGTGCAGGAAAGACATACATAACAGTTAAAGCACCGACACCAGCTCCCGATGAAATACCAATAATAGAAGGATCGGCAAGTGGATTTCGTAATATACCTTGGAAAACAAGCCCACTTATTGCAAGGCATGCACCAGCAATAGCGGCAACGAGCATTCTTGGTAATCGAAGATTCATCATCATGTTTTTGTCAAATTGTGTTAATTGACCTGATATAACATTTGTAATGCTTTCGATATAAGCGTTACTACCGATTGTAACACCAAGAGCAATCGTCACAATACAAAGTGTGATAGATATAATGATTACCTTTTTATAAGAGTAATAGCGGGAACTAGCTCCAGCTGCATTCGCACCGTTATCATTCATATATTGTTTCGACTTCATCATTCGATAAACTAAGTAAATAAGCCAAGGAGATCCAATCATTGCTGTGACTGCCCCAACAGGAAGTTCTGCACCGGTTGGATCTATTAATCTACCGACAACATCTGCTCCAAGCAATAATACTGCCCCCCATAAGAAAGAAGAGAGAAGAAGAGTAAAGTGTTGACGGTATCCGATAAGGCGCATTAAATGAGGTGCAACTAAGCCGACAAATCCAATTGGTCCAACAACAGTAACAATTACTGCTGTTAAAAAGATTGCAGCAATGAAGGCGATAAGACGTGTTACTGCTGTTTTTTCACCAAGAGAAACAGCAACATCATCACCAAGTAAGAGAATGTTGAGTTTACGAGATATAAATAGTAAAACTAGGAAAGAAATAATGATAAATGGAAAAGCAAATTGAACGCCATCCCAGTTATTTTGAATAAGAGATCCAGCTCCCCATAAAAATAAACCAGCTGTTTCATTTTCATAGAAAAGCTGCATCGTTCCGGTAAAGGCAGAGAGCATTAATGTAACGACCATACCAGCTAATGCCATTCTGAGTGGGGTTCCCTTTTTTCCACCAGAAATACGGTATACAAATAAAGCAGTAATAGCACCGCCGATAAATGTGAACAGAAGAGAATTAATTTGTAAACCTTTCGGTAAGAAAATTGTAGCCACTACTAGAAAGAAATATGCGCCAGAGTGAATACCCATTGTACTGGATTCAGCAAGTGGATTTTTCGTTAACGTTTGTAAAATAACCCCTGATGCAGCAAGAGCGCCTCCAGCTAAAATGGCAATTACAGCTCTAGGTAATCGAAGCATGATTAAAGTTTGATGTTCTAGCGATTGGTTCGGTGAGATAAGAGCATCAATAATCATACTATAGGAAATGTTTGCTTGACCTTGTCCGATATGAATAAAGAAAAGGAGGAGCAAGAGAGCTGCTCCTCCTCCGAATACAAGACTTGCTCGAAGTGTATGTTTTAGGCTATTCATCGTGTAATCACTTCTTCGCTGTCATTACATCTGCTACTTGTGTTGCTAAAGATGTTGCAGACTCAGGACCACCGAAAATCCAAGTGTCGCCTTTTAATTTATACATTTTGTTTTCTTTTTTGAACTTTAATTCTTCCCAAGCAGGGTTGCCTTTTAGTTGCGTGTCAAAAATGTTATCTTCATCCGCTACAATGTAAATGAAGTTTGAATCTTGTACACTTTGTAATGATTCTACAGTTGTTTGTTTGAAACCATCTGGCTCAGATTTTCCTGCTTCAAAAGTATTTGTTAAACCTAATTTTTTTGTAACTTGTAAAGCTAAAGAATTGTCAGTTAAGATACGGAATGTTGGTACGTTTTTAGCAGTAAATGCTTGTGCCATTGCGATGTTTTTATCTTTTAAGTCTGCTTTCTCAATTTTTGCTTTTGCATCAGCGAATGCTTTATCCATATCAGCTAATACTTTTTTACCTTCTTCTTCTTTTCCAACTGCTTTTGCAATTTGTTTAAATGTTTCTGTCATTTCAGCAAAGTGATCGTTATTACTTGTTGATGGATCAAACATAACTGTTGGTGCAATTTGCTCTAATTCATTTTTAATTGCTTTACCACGGAATGAAGCTGTGATAATTAAGTCTGGCTTTAAACGGCTAATTTCTTCTAAGTTTGGTTGTTGACGTGTCCCTACATCTACAACATCTTTACTAGGTTTTGTTTTTGTATTTACCCATTTATTATAATTCTTAATGTCTGCCATCCCTACTGGCTGAACACCAAGTGTTAATAAGTCTTCTGAATATACCCACTCAAGTACAACTACTTTTTTCGCTGGTTTATCTAACTTCGTTTCCCCTTCAGCGTGTTTAATTGTTATAGCTTGATTTTTATTGTCCGCTTTTGTTTCTTTTTTCTCCTCTTTTTGCTGTCCGCATCCAACAGCGAATAGAAGAACTACTATGAAAATACTGAGAATTTTCTTCATCTTCTGCCCCCAAATTAAGTGTTTTTTATAACTAGCACCATAAGTGAAAATGGTTATCAATTACAACACCCAAATCATACTATGAGGGTATTTTAAGTGTCAATATATTTTTAAAATTTTGACGAAAAATAACAAATTATATGAATTTTTATATATTATAGTCGTTATTTATCCCGCTATTTGTCCGGCTGTAAGATTCACATCTCAAAATTTGGATGGAGCAAAGAAGTTAGGTGGGAGTCGGGCTGATTAAAGTTTCACTTTATGGAGAGTAAGTCTCTTTACTAAAAATATTGGCGAATGTGAAAAGTTTAAATGGGAACTTGGCTGTGTACGAAAGTGTAATGTGTATGGTTAATAATCTGTGGAGAGGGGGCGAAAGTACAAGCAAAAGGAGTGAGAATCGCATGTAATAATTACTAGAATGTATGGAGGAAATCTGTGTTTTATCCCCGACTAGGCAAAGTATTTCTTTGTTATTTAGATAGGTGTTTTTTAATTCGGTGATTGCGCTAAAAAGATCGAATGTAAAGGAAGTGATCAACATGTCTTCATGGAGCAATAACATAAATGGATATTGTGGGTGTAATAATCAAAATGGTGTACATGTTGATTCATGCTGTTTTAGTTGCGATGGGACAGTTCCTAAGGTTGGTCCGACAGGTTCAACAGGTCCAACGGGAGCGACAGGTTCAACAGGTCCAACGGGAGCGACAGGCGACACAGGTCCAACGGGAGCAACGGGAATAACAGGAGCAACGGGTTCAACAGGAGCGACAGGTTCAACGGGAGCGACAGGTTCAACAGGTCCAACGGGAGCAACGGG
>NZ_BEZT01000001.1:333756-1111951 GCF_003402455.1 Bacillus sp. HMA207
ACGGGAATAACAGGAGCAACGGGCTCAACAGGTCCAACGGGAGCGACAGGAATAACAGGAGCAACGGGTTCAACAGGTCCAACGGGAGCGACAGGAATAACAGGAGCAACGGGCTCAACAGGTCCAACGGGAGCGACAGGAATAACAGGAGCAACAGGCTCAACCGGGGCTACAGGTACAAGTATCACGGCGACATATGCATTTGCAAATAATACCTCAGGAACAGCGATATCAGTACTTCTAGGTGGAACGAATGTCACGCTTCCGAATAATCAAAATATCGGTCCAGGTATTACGGTTTCCGGGGGAAATACAGTATTTACGGTTGCAAATGCTGGAAATTACTATATTTCATATTCGATTAATATAACGGCTTCATTATTAGTTAGTTCACGGATTACAATCAATGGAGCACCACTTGCCGGAACAATCAATTCTCCTGCTGTAGCGACCACATCATTTAGCGCAACAATCATTACAACTCTTGCAGCAGGAGATGCTATTAGCTTGCAATTATTTGGTTTGTTAGCTGTCGCAACATTATCAACAACTACTCCAGGAGCAGTGTTAACGATAATAAGATTGAGCTAAGCCATAACTCTCTTACTCTTTTAAGATTAGGAGAGTTTCTACATATAATAAGAAGTTAATGAAGTAAAGCATAGTTATATAAAAGTCAGAATATTATGATTGTAACGTTATGGTGACTATAATATAATGAAAATAACCATCATGAATGAACATTCATTTATTTTTTATGTATTTGAAGGGGGAATGAAGGTGGAAAAACCATGGTTGAAAAGTTATCCAGAGGAAATTCCTAGTACGATTTCTTATGATATTCAGCCGCTTCATAGATATGTAGAACAGATGGCATCTCGCTACCCAGAAAAGAAAGCGCTTCACTTTTTAGGGAAGGATATTACGTTTTCGGACTTCCATGATAAGGTGAAGAGGTTTGCAAATTATCTTCAAAAGCTCGGTGTGGAAAAGGGTGATCGAGTTGCTATTATGTTGCCGAATTGTCCGCAAGCTGTAATTGGTTATTACGGCACATTACTTGCGGGAGGTATCGTAGTACAAACAAACCCACTGTATACAGAAAGAGAATTAGAATATCAGCTTCATGACTCGGGAGCAAAAGTAATTCTTTGTCTCGATTTAGTGTTTCCAAGAGTAACGAATGTTCAATCTGCTACAAAAATTGAGCATATTATCGTAACTCGTATTGCAGACTTTTTACCATTCCCTAAAAATCTATTGTATCCATTTGTGCAGAAAAAACAGTCGAATTTAGTTGTGAAAGTATCAGAGAGTGAAACGATTCATCTTTGGAATTCAGTAGAAAAAGAAGTGAATACGAATGTTGAGGTGCCTTGTGATCCTGAAAATGATCTAGCTCTTTTACAGTACACAGGAGGAACAACCGGATTTCCGAAAGGAGTTATGTTAACGCATAAAAACCTCGTCTCTAACACGTTAATGGGAGTTCAATGGTTATATAATTGCAAAGAAGGAGAAGAAGTCGTTCTTGGGGTTCTTCCATTTTTCCATGTTTATGGTATGACAGCTGTTATGAATTTAAGTATTATGCAAGGATACAAAATGGTCCTTATTCCAAAGTTTGATATGAAAATGGTTTTTGAAGCGATTAAGAAGCATAAAGTGACATTGTTTCCAGGGGCACCAACTATTTATATCGCTCTTTTAAATAGTCCGCTTTTAAAAGAATACGATATTTCTTCTATTCGTGCTTGTATTAGTGGATCAGCACCACTGCCAGTAGAAGTACAGGAAAAGTTCGAAAAAGTTACAGGTGGTAAACTAGTAGAGGGATATGGTTTAACAGAATCCTCTCCGGTTACACATAGTAATTTTTTATGGGAAAAGCGAGTGCCAGGTAGCATCGGAGTTCCGTGGCCAGATACAGAAGCAATCATTATGTCGCTTGAAACTGGTGAGGCATTACCGCCAGGAGAAATAGGTGAAATTGTAGTGAAAGGCCCTCAAATTATGAAAGGATATTGGAATAAGCCAGAGGAAACAGCGGCTGTATTGCAAGATGGCTGGCTCCATACAGGTGATGTTGGCTACATGGATGAAGATGGATTCTTCTATGTAAAAGATCGCAAGAAAGATATGATTGTCGCGAGTGGATTTAATGTGTATCCTCGTGAAGTTGAAGAAGTATTATATGAGCATGAAAAAGTGCAAGAAGTAGTGACAATTGGAGTTCCAGATCCGTACCGAGGAGAGACAGTTAAAGCATTTGTTGTGTTAAAAGAAGGTACGGAGTGCTCTGAGGAAGAATTAAATCAGTTTGCACGTAAATATTTAGCGGCTTATAAAGTGCCGAAAGTATATGAGTTTAGAGATGAATTGCCAAAAACGACAGTAGGGAAAATTTTACGCCGTGTTCTAATAGATGAAGAGAAGAGAAAGAATGAGGATGAGCAAACGGGCTAAGGCCCTTTCTTTTTGAAAAAATAGGATTGACACTTTTCTAAATAGTCAGTATTATAAGAATATGAATGACTATTCATTCAGTCATCTTCTTGAAGGGGACAGTAAAGTGAAGAAAAATAGACCGAAATACAATCAAATTATTGATGCGGCAGTCATTGTGATTGCGGAGAATGGGTACCACCAAGCGCAAGTTTCTAAAATCGCAAAGCAAGCTGGGGTAGCTGATGGCACGATTTATTTATATTTTAAAAATAAAGAAGATATATTAATATCCTTATTCCAAGAGAAGATGGGAGAATTTGTCGAAACAATTCGTCAAAAAACAGCAGGAATTGAAAGCGCTGTATCGAAGTTATTCATGTTGGTAGAAACGCACTTCTTGCTGTTGTCGCAAAATGATCCTCTTGCTATCGTTACGCAATTAGAGCTGAGGCAGTCCAATCAAGACTTGCGCCTTAAAATAAATGAAGTATTAAAAGGCTACTTACAAGTTATGGATGAGATTTTAGAGACTGGTATAAAACAAGGTGAATTTCAAGCAGATTTAAATGTTCGCGTGGCAAGACAAATGATCTTTGGAACAGTAGATGAAGTAGTGACCAATTGGGTAATGAGCGATCATAAGTATGATCTGGTCGCACTTTCAAAAACGGTACACGGGCTACTTATTGCAGCTTGTGGTTATCGTCAATAATGGGAGGGATCATGTTGAAATTCCTATCTGTAAGAGTTGAAGATCATATCGCGGTGGCGACATTAAATCACGCACCAGCGAATGCGATGTCTTCACAAGTTATGCATGACGTTACTGAATTAATTGATCAAGTGGAAAAGGATGATAACATTCGTGTTGTTGTTATTCACGGTGAAGGACGTTTCTTCTCAGCGGGAGCAGATATTAAAGAATTTACATCTGTTACTGAAGCGAAGCAAGCAACAGAATTAGCACAGCTTGGACAAGTTACGTTTGAGCGTGTTGAAAAATGTTCAAAACCAGTTATTGCGGCAATTCATGGAGCGGCACTGGGCGGCGGCCTTGAGTTTGCTATGTCTTGCCACATGCGCTTTGCAACTGAAAGTGCAAAACTTGGTTTACCTGAATTAACACTTGGATTAATTCCTGGCTTTGCAGGTACACAGCGCTTACCACGTTATGTTGGGAAAGCGAAAGCTTGTGAAATGATGTTAACAAGTACACCAATTACTGGTGCAGAAGCATTAAAGTGGGGACTTGTTAACGGATTGTTCTCTGAAGAATCTCTTTTAGATGATACGCTTAAAGTTGCAAAACAAATTGCTGGAAAAAGTCCAGCAACAACTCGTGCTGTACTAGAGTTATTGCAAACGACAAAATCGTCTCATTACTATGAAGGTGTACAACGTGAATCACAGATTTTTGGTGAAGTATTTACGAGTGAAGATGGAAGAGAAGGTGTAGCTGCATTTTTAGAAAAGCGTAAACCTTCATTTAGTGGCAGGTAGTTCAATTATTTTTTTAATATAAATTAACAGAAAATTAAAATTGATAGAATCTTTCTGAAAAACAAGGGGGTAAATGGAATGAACATCTACGTACTCATGAAACGAACATTTGATACAGAAGAAAAAATCGTAATTAAAAACGGTGCAATTTACGATGGCGAAGCGGAATTCATCATCAACCCTTACGATGAATATGCAATTGAAGAAGCAATTCAAGTAAGAGACGCACAAGGTGGAGAAGTTACAGTTGTAACAGTTGGTGGCGAAGATAGTGAGAAAGAACTTCGTACTGCATTAGCAATGGGCTGTGATAAAGCTGTATTAATTAATATTGAAGATGATGTAGAAAATGGTGACCAGTTCACGACAGCAAAAGTGCTTGCTGAATATTTAAAAGATAAAGATGCAGATTTAATTTTAGGCGGAAACGTTGCAATTGATGGTGCATCTGGACAAGTAGGACCACGCGTAGCTGAAGCGTTAAATATTCCGTATGTAACGACAATTACAAAACTTGAAATTGACGGTACAAATGTGAAGATTGAGCGTGATGTTGAAGGTGATACAGAAGTGATTGCAACTTCATTACCAGTTTTAGTAACAGCACAGCAAGGTTTAAATGAACCACGTTATCCATCGCTTCCAGGTATTATGAAAGCGAAGAAAAAGCCGCTAGAAGAATTAGAATTAGATGATTTAGATTTAGAAGAAGATGATGTGGAAGCAAAGACAAAAACAATTGAAATCTATTTGCCTCCTAAGAAAGATGCAGGAAAAGTGTTACAAGGCGAGCTGCAAGATCAAGTAAAAGAACTTGTATCGTTGCTCCATACAGAAGCGAAAGTAATCTAATAAAATACGAAATTATATATGCAGGAGGGAAAATCTATGGCTCGTAAAGTATTAGTAATGGGTGAAGTTCGTGATGGATCGCTACGTAACGTTTCTTTTGAAGCGGTAGCAGCAGCAAAAACAATTGCAGAAGGCGGTGAAGTAGTAGGTCTTCTAATTGGAGACAGCGTTGCCTCTTTTGCAAATGAATTGATTCATTACGGTGCAGATCGCGTTGTGACAGTTGAAAATGATAAATTAAAATCATATACATCTGATGGTTATGCACAAGCGTTTTTAGCTGTACATGCTGAAGAAAATCCAGAAGGTATCGTTTTTGGACATACAGCACTTGGTAAAGATTTATCACCAAAATTAGCAGCGAAGCTTGAAGCTGGTTTAGTTTCTGACGTAACTGCTTTAGAGGTTGAAGGTGGAAATGTTATCTTCACTCGTCCAATTTACTCTGGTAAAGCATTCGAGAAGAAGATTGTAACAGACGGCATCTTATTTGCGACAGTGCGTCCAAATAACATTGCAACTCTGGAAAAAGATGAGTCTCGCAGCGGTGACGTATCTTCTATTACAGTTGATGTGAAAGATTTACGTACAATCATTCAAGATGTTGTCCGTAAAACAGCAGAAGGTGTGGATCTTTCTGAAGCAAAAGTTATTATCGCTGGCGGACGTGGTGTGAAGAGTGAAGAAGGCTTTAAGCCATTAAAAGAGTTAGCAGACGTACTAGGCGGCGCTGTTGGGGCATCTCGTGGTGCTTGTGACGCTGAATACTGTGATTACTCATTACAAATTGGTCAAACTGGTAAAGTTGTTACGCCAGACTTATACATTGCATGTGGTATTTCTGGTGCGATTCAGCATTTAGCAGGTATGTCAAACTCAAAAATAATCGTTGCGATCAATAAAGATCCAGAAGCAAGTATCTTTAAAGTAGCTGACTATGGTATTGTCGGTGACTTATTCGAAGTTGTACCTCTTTTAACAGAAGAGTTTAAAAAGTTAAAAGTACATTCATGATTTAAGTACCCTTGAGTTCCAAGTGAAGTACCCCTATATATAGAAAAAGGTGAGAGATCCCCTGTCTCTCATCTTTTTAGTATTTAATCCGTATTTTTATATAGTATAAAGGAACATTTTTTTGTTACAATACATAACGATACATATTATTCGCCACGTATATAAGTTAATGATATACTCTTGGTAGAATATACTTGAAGGAGGAAATAAAATGGCAATTGTAAACGCAAATGACCAAAGCTTCGCAGCAGAAACTAGCGAAGGTGTTGTATTATTAGATTTCTGGGCACCTTGGTGTGGACCTTGTAAAATGATCGCTCCTGTATTAGAGGAAATTGATGCAGAACTAGGCGAAAAAGTAAAAGTAGTAAAAGTAGACGTTGATGAAAACCAAGAAACTGCTCGTCAATTCGAAGTAATGAGCATTCCAGCTCTTTTCGTATTAAAAGACGGTAAAGTAGTTGATCAAGCGTTAGGTTACAAACCGAAAGAAGCGTTAGTAGAATTAGTTTCTAAACACTTCTAAAATAAAAAAAGCTACCATTTGGTAGCTTTTTTTATTTTCTTTTTTATAGTCTTTCCGTTACAATAAAAGAACGTATGTTGGGTGTTTGGGCATAGTATGTTTTCAAGGGAAAATAAAAATGCTAAGTATGTAGAAATGGAGGGAGACGAGTGCACGAACATTTGAAAGAGAAGTTGGCTATTTTACCAGATCAACCTGGTTGTTATTTGATGAAAGATAAGCAAGGAACGGTTATATATGTCGGAAAGGCAAAAGTGCTTAAAAATCGTGTGCGCTCGTACTTTACTGGTTCACATGATGGGAAAACACTGCGGCTTGTAGGAGAAATTGTTGATTTTGAATATATTGTAACCTCTTCGAATTTAGAAGCACTTATTTTAGAGTTAAATCTAATTAAAAAATATGATCCGAAATATAATATTCAATTAAAAGATGATAAAACATATCCTTTTATTAAAATTACGGCGGAGAAGCAACCGCGCTTACTCATTACTCGAAACGTAAAAAAGGATAAAGGGAAATATTTTGGTCCTTATCCAAATGCACAATCTGCTCATGAAACGAAAAAACTGCTAGATCGTATGTATCCACTTCGGAAATGCACGAATATGCCAGATAAAGTTTGTTTGTATTATCATATGGGTCAATGTTTAGCGCCTTGTGTGAAAGAAGTGACGGAAGAACAAAATAAAGAAATTGTAGATGAAATTATTAAGTTTTTAAACGGTGGACATAAAGAAGTTCGTTCAGAACTAGAAATAAAAATGTATGAGGCCTCAGAGAAACTAGAGTTTGAACGTGCAAAAGAGTTGCGTGATCAAATTGCTCATATTGATGCGATTATGGAAAAACAAAAGATGATTATGAGTGACTTAGTGGATCGTGATGTGTTTGGGTATGCAGTGGATAAAGGATGGATGTGTGTTCAAGTTTTCTTCGTTCGAAAAGGAAAGCTAATTGAACGTGATGTTTCTATGTTTCCAATTTACGATGAACCAGAAGAGGGTTTTTTAACGTTTATCGGCCAATTTTATGAAAACAGTAGTCATTTTAAGCCGAAGGAAATTGTCGTTCCAGGAAGTATAGACTCGGAATTAGTAGAGCGCTTTTTAGAAGTGGAAGCGACGCAGCCGAAACGTGGTAAGAAAAAAGACCTTGTAGAATTGGCAAATAAAAATGCGAAGATTGCTCTTGAAGAGAAGTTTTACTTAATTGAACGTGATGAAGAACGAACGATTAAAGCGGTAGATCATTTAGGGAAGCAGCTTGGGATTGAAACGCCGTATCGTATTGAAGCGTTTGATAACTCAAATATTCAAGGAACAAATCCCGTTTCTGCAATGATTGCTTTTATCGATGGGAAACCGGCGAAGAAAGAGTATCGAAAATATAAAATTAAAACGGTTCAAGGGCCAGATGATTATGAGTCTATGAGAGAAGTTGTGAGGCGCCGTTATACAAGGGCACTTAAAGAAAATTCACCTTTACCTGATTTGATTATTATTGATGGAGGAAAAGGCCATCTAGCGGCTGCAAGTGATATTTTAGAGAATGAGCTCGGATTATATATTCCGATGGCAGGTCTTGTAAAAGATGATAAACATAAAACCTCCCATTTAATTATTGGGGATCCACCGGAACCTGTGATGCTTGAGAGAAATAGCCAAGAATTTTATTTATTGCAGCGTATTCAAGATGAGGTGCATCGATTTGCGATTACATTCCATCGTCAATTACATGGGAAATCTGTCATTCAATCAGCATTGGATGATATTCCAGGAATCGGTGATAAACGGAAAAAGGTATTGTTAAAACATTTTGGTTCATTAAAGAAGATGAAAGAAGCTTCTATAGAGGAATTTGTCGAAGCGGGTATGCCGAAAAATGTCGCGGAGACGATTTATACGTATTTAACAGATAAGAAGACGTTGTAGTTTACAACGTCTTCTGTTTTTTGGTATAATTTCTGAAGATTTAAAATAAACTCATCTGAATGAAAATACAAAAAAGTCAACTAAACTGATATGTCTAGTTGACTGTAGGTAATGCTTACACTTCAATGAGATCTTTTATATCCCATTTTACAAGAAATGTAATAGAGTCAGAACGTTTTTTCTTTTCTTCGTATGACTCTGCAACGACGTTCCGTTGCTTTTGGATTTGTTCAGCGATGAATCCGGCTTCTAGTTGATAAGAAGAATGTCGTTTTTGTTTTTGACGTTCTGCGATGAGTGTGCCTTTAAGTTGGAACTGCATTTCACGACGCTTATGTTCAACAATGCTTAAAGTGCCCCAGCCAGCCTTTTCAAAGAACTGAATGATTTCTTCAATTGTTTCTAGCGGATATTTTCTTGCAAGGTTTCTACCAGACCAGTATAAAATACCATCTAAATCGTTGCCGATTAAATCAGGTAGTAATTCTTCACGTAGCAATTCATAAGCGAAGGCGTTCAATGAAACATCTTCTAAAGATGTTGTATCGATTGTATTTTTACTCACAATATTCCCCTCTTTCTATAGGGATTATTATATAACATTTCACATTTATAAAAACAGATTTTTCTTTAGGAAAATCTGAATATATAAGAAGAAAAAAAGAATTGGCAAATTATATGCAAATTATGTATACGTTTTCTTGACGCTTCGACAAAAATAGGAGTAAAATGAACTTGGTATCAAATTATGCTGAAATATTTCGAATAATTTTTTCAGTTTTTCTTATGCCAATAGTGAAAAAACATTATTGTCATAAACTAATCTGAAAACAGCAGTCAAACATTCAAGGGGGGTAATGGGGACATGAAAGGCCGCGAGTATACGTTTCGTAAGTGGCACTCATTAATGGGGGTCATCCCGGTTGGTGTCTTTTTGACGCAACATTTAATTGTAAACAACTTTGCAACACGAGGAGCAGAGGCTTTTAACAAAGCTGCAGGCTTTATGGAGCTCCTTCCATTCCGGTATGCGCTAGAAATTTTCATCATCTTTTTACCGATACTGTACCATGCTATATATGGCTTATATATTGCATTTACAGCTAAGAACAATGCGGTTTCTTACGGTTATTTCCGTAACTGGATGTTCGTCTTCCAAAGAATTTCAGGTATCGTTACGCTGATCTTCATTTCTTGGCACGTCTGGGAAACTCGTATTCAAGCAATGTTAGGTAAAGAGGTAAACTATGATATGATGGCAGATATTTTAAACAATCCAGCTATGTTTACATTCTACTTAGTTGGTGTTGTTTCAACAATTTTCCACTTTGCAAATGGACTATGGACATTCTGCATCAGCTGGGGAATTACAGTATCTCCACGTTCACAAAGAATCTCTACTTATGTAACATTAGCTATTTTCTTAGGTTTATCTTATGTAGGTGTGAGTGCATTATTAGCGTTCATCGATCCACAGCTAGCAAACCAGTAAGGAGTGGGAGAGCATGAAAGGGAAACTTATAGTAGTCGGCGGTGGCTTGGCTGGCTTAATGGCAACGATTAAAGCGGCAGAAGCAGGAGTAAATGTTGAACTGTTTTCTTTAGTACCAGTAAAACGTTCACATTCTGTATGTGCTCAGGGCGGAATTAACGGTGCCGTAAATACGAAAGGTGAAGGGGATTCTCCATGGATCCACTTTGACGATACAATTTATGGTGGGGACTTCTTAGCGAACCAACCACCAGTTAAAGCAATGTGTGAAGCAGCACCTGGTATCATTCATTTAATGGACCGTATGGGTGTTATGTTCAACCGTACGGAAGAAGGACTTCTTGATTTCCGTCGATTTGGTGGAACGCAACATCACCGTACAGCATTTGCTGGTGCAACAACTGGACAGCAATTACTTTACGCATTAGATGAGCAAGTACGTCGTCACGAAGTAGCAGGACTTGTAACGAAATATGAAGGTTGGGATTTCTTACGAGCTGTTGTTGATGATGAAGGTGTGTGCCGAGGAATCGTTGCACAAGACTTACAAACTATGGAGATTAGAAGTTTCGGAGCAGATGCCGTGATTATGGCAACAGGGGGCCCTGGTATCATTTTCGGAAAATCAACAAACTCCATTATCAATACAGGTACAGCAGCTTCTGCTGTATATCAACAAGGCGCATATTATGCAAACGGTGAGTTCATTCAAATTCACCCAACGGCAATTCCTGGAGACGATAAATTACGTCTTATGAGTGAATCTGCACGTGGTGAAGGTGGACGTGTTTGGACATATAAAGATGGTAAACCATGGTACTTCTTAGAAGAAAAATATCCGGCTTACGGAAACCTTGTACCTCGTGACATCGCAACGCGTGAAATCTTTGATGTTTGCGTAGAGCAAAAACTAGGTATTAACGGTGAAAACATGGTGTACTTAGATCTTTCTCATAAAGATCCAAAAGAACTAGATATTAAACTAGGTGGAATTATTGAAATCTATGAGAAATTTACAGGGGATGATCCTCGTAAACTACCGATGAAAATCTTCCCAGCTGTTCACTATTCAATGGGCGGACTATGGGTTGATTATAAACAGATGACAAATATTCCAGGTTTATTTGCAGCAGGTGAGTGTGATTATTCTATGCACGGTGGTAACCGTCTTGGTGCGAACTCACTATTATCAGCAATTTATGGTGGTATGGTAGCAGGACCAAACGCAATTGAGTATATGAAAGGTCTTTCTAAATCATCTGATGCTGTTTCATCTACTGTATATGAGCAAAATGAATTAATCGAAACAGAGAAATTTAACAATATTTTAACGATGGATGGTAACGAAAATGCGTATGTTCTTCATAAAGAGCTTGGAGAATGGATGACAGATAACGTTACAGTAGTTCGTGAAAATAAAAAATTATTAGAAACAGATGCGAAAATTGAAGAATTAATGGCTCGTTACAAACGTATTAACATTAACGATACAGCAAGATGGAGTAACCAAGGTGCTTCATTTACACGCCAACTTGCAAATATGTTTGAGTTAGCACGTGTTATTACAATTGGCGCATATAACCGTAATGAGAGCCGTGGGGCGCATTACAAACCTGAATTCCCAAATCGTGATGATGCAAACTTCTTAAAAACTACGATGGCAAAATTTGAGGGAGAAGGAAATGCACCAGCATTCCATTACGAGGACGTTGATATTTCGTTAATTAAACCGCGTAAACGTGATTATTCTTCAAAACACGATGTAGCTGCTAAGGGTGAAGAGAAGGGGGATAAACAACATGTCTGAGAAAACAATCCGCCTCATCATTACGAGACAAGACGGGCCAGATGCGCAAGCGTTTGACCAAGAGTTTGAAATTCCATATCGTCCGAATATGAATATTATCTCAGCACTTATGGAAATCCGTCGTAATCCTGTTGATTCAAAAGGGAACCAAACAACTCCGATTGCATGGGATATGAACTGCTTAGAGGAAGTATGTGGTGCATGTTCGATGGTGATTAACGGAAAACCACGTCAATCATGTACGGCACTTATTGATCAATTAGAGCAACCAATTCGCTTAAAACCGATGAAGACATTCCCGGTTGTACGTGACTTACAAGTTGATCGTAGTCGCATGTTTAATGCTCTAAAACGCGTTAAAGCGTGGATTCCAATTGATGGTACGTATGACCTAGGTCCAGGACCAAGAATGCCTGAGAAAAAGCGTCAATGGGCTTATGAGCTTTCAAAATGTATGACATGTGGTGTTTGCTTAGAATCATGTCCAAACGTAAACAGTAAGTCTGACTTTATTGGACCAGCACCGTTATCACAAGCTCGCTTATTCAACTCACATCCAACGGGTGAAATGCATAAAGCAGATCGCTTACGTGCAATTATGGGAGATGGAGGACTAGCAAACTGTGGTAACTCTCAAAACTGTGTGCAATCATGTCCGAAGGGTATTCCTTTAACAACTTCAATTGCGGCATTAAACCGTGATACAACAATTCAATCGTTCAAAGATTTCTTTGGTAGCGATAATAACTATTAATAAATATTGCCTCTTCATATCGAAGAGGCAATATTTATAACTGCATTTTTCTGTTTATTCTGTTTATTTCAAGGTGAAAAGGAGAGATAACAATGAAGAGGATTTCTTATATTGAAGACTTTGAGCAATGGGAAAGTGGTTTTTCGTTTTACAACCCTGTAAAGGTTCGTTTTGGTGAAGTAGATATGTTTGGACATGTAAATAATGTCGTTGCTTTTACTTATTTTGAAGAAGCTCGTATTGCGTTGTTTAAAGAACTTGGATTTATGCAAGAGTGGACACATGCATCATCAGAAACGATGATCGTTGTTGCGGATTTACAATGTAATTTTATTAAGCAAATATATTTTGATGAACAGCTGAAGGTGTATGTAAAGGCAGGATCGGTCGGGAATTCTTCTTTAGATTTACATTATATGGTGAAGAATGCAGCAGGAGAGGTTTGTTTAGTAGGTCGTGGAATGATGGTTCAAGCTTCGAAAAAAACAGGAAGAGGCGAACCATGGCCTGAAGAATGGAAGAAGAAATTACTACAATAATAGAGTGAAAGAAAAATAAGAGAGCAATTTGCTCTCTTATTTTTTGTCTTCCATCGCTTCTTCTAATGTTAAGTGATGTTTATATAGGTATGTAGCGTATGGATTACCAACGTAGCGTAAGTGCCATGGTTCATAGGCATATTCTGTTGTATCTGTTTTATCTTCTAAGTAACGAATGACAAAACCGAATTCATGAGCATGTTCCGCGACCCATTTTCCTTCTGCTGTCTCTCCGAAGATAGGCTCTAATTGAAATTTAGCTGATTTTGAACTAATATCCATTGCTAAACCCGTTTGGTGTTCACTTGTACCAGGAATTGCGCTTACCGAATTAGCTTCGGCTTTTCCTTGACGTCTAACGTATGTATCATGCAACGATTTTTGGCGTTTGTATGAACGATAACCAGATACAGCTGTAAGATCAAGCCCTTCTTTTTTCGCAGTTTTGAACATGTTTTCAAGTGCCTCGGCAGCATCTTTGCGCAGCAATGTTTTTTCTTTATCTTTTGGACTAATAAATGGTACATTTGGTCTCGTTAAGTCTTCAGGAATGTATCCATCTGGTAGTTTTCGATGTTTATTAATTAAGACAAGATTAGATTTTGGATTTGTTACAACTGAAAAGTCATTGTCTATTTTCTTTGCATTATGATCAGCTTTTGGAAAAGCAGGAATCTCTTCTTTTTTATGGTTATTATGCTTTTGACTTTCGACAGCTTTTGCTTCATTATGTAGTGGTGTTTTAGAACCAAAGTAAGCGAAAGATGTGATCCCGATTACAATAGTAGTGGCAGAAATAATTATTATCTTTTTCATGATGCCTTGTAATCACAGTCCCTTCTTCATAAAATGTGTATTGTTTTTTTATTATAAATCTAGTTTGTTGGAAAAGGAATATAAGAGTCATAACGTAATAGAAATGCAAAGAAAATGTCAGAAAATGTGTGAATTTGTAGTATTTTTTTATATAATTCATTTCTTATCTTTCATGATTTGCATTTTTTATGTAATATATATACATAAGAAGATGTAGCGATTATCGAGAATAAAGAACTTCTTGTATAGACTAGGAGTGAATGGGAATGGATTTTGCAACAATTATTGGACTTATTTTAGGATTTGTAGCAGTGGTAGTAGGGATGGTCGTCAAGGGCGCTGACATAACAGCCTTATTAAATCCTGCCGCAGCATTAATTATTTTTATCGGTACATTTGCTGCAGTATGTATTGCATTTCCGATGAATCAACTAAAAAGGGTTCCAAAACTATTTAAAGTTCTTTTTGGTTCAAATAAAAAGGATTTAAGTTATGAACAGTTGCTAGAATTATTTGTTCATTGGACATCTGAAAGTAGAAAATACGGTATTTTGTCTTTAGAGCAACAATTAGACAAAATTCAAGATGAATTTCTTTTGCGCGGTATGAAATTTGTGATTGATGGCGTATCCGCAGAAGATTTAGAGCAGATTTTGGAATCTGAATTAGAGGCAATTGAAGAAAGACATGCAAAGGGAGCTGCTATTTTTTCACAAGCTGGTACGTATGCACCGACATTAGGAGTTTTAGGTGCTGTTATCGGTCTTGTAGCTGCGCTTGGTAACTTAACTGATATTGAAAAGTTAGGTCATGCTATTTCTGGTGCGTTTATTGCAACGATTTTTGGTATTTTTTCAGGTTACGTATTATGGCATCCATTTGCAAATAAGTTAAAGCAAAAATCTTCAGCTGAAATTGAGAAAAAACGTTTAATCATTGATTGTTTATTAATGTTACAAGAAGGTACATATCCGTTTATTATGAAGAACCGCATTTTAGGTGCACTTTCTGCAACTGAGCGTAAAAAGCTAGAAAAAGGAGCAGAAAAAAATGCGGAGTAAGAAAAATAGAAGAGGCAAAAAGAAAAAACATGATGAGCATATCGATGAAACGTGGTTAATCCCATATTCTGATATGTTAACGTTGTTATTTGCATTGTTTATCGTTTTATTCGCAATGAGTAGTATAGATGCTGCGAAGTTTAAACAGATGGCAGTTGCTTTTCGAAGTGAATTAGCTGGGGGAACAGGTAACAAAGAATTTTTAAGTGATCAAAAGCCAAATGATGAAAAAGAATTATCAGCAAGTAGCCTTGAGGCAGAACAAGCAAAAAAACAAGAAGAAGCTAGAGCTAAAGAAAAAAAAGAGATGGATGAATTGAAAGCATTACAAAAAAAGATTGATCAATATATTAATGAAAAACAATTATCTTCTTCTTTTCAAACTAAATTAACTGAAAAGGGATTAATGGTGACAATATTAGAAAATATACTGTTTGATTCGGGGAAAGCAGATGTGAAATTAGAATCTTTAGGGATTGCAAAAGAGATGTCTAGCTTACTTGTTTCAGCGTCACCTCGTGAAATTACAGTATCGGGTCATACGGATAATGTCCCTATTGCCAATGCGCAGTTTGCGTCGAATTGGGAATTAAGTACGCAGCGGGCAGTTAATTTTATGCAAGTATTACTGCAAAATAAAGAATTACAACCAGAAAAATTTAGTGCGATTGGATACGGAGAATACCGTTCAATTGCTCCAAACGATACACAAGAAGGAAAGGCAAAGAATAGACGTGTGGAAGTATTTATCTTGCCTTTAACAGAGAAAGTAAAATAAAAGAGGATGGCGAATGCCATCCTCTTTTATTTTACATCAAATGATTTTAAGTTGTCGCGACGGATTTTATCTTTTTCTGCATCTGATTTTTTGAAATCATAATCATATAAAGCGCCTTCCCAATCGCCATACATTGGATTCGGGAAAATAATGAATTTCTCACCAAATTGTGCTTTTGAATCTGCTACTGTTTGGTTACGATCTTTTACAGATTTTCCATCAAAACCTGTGAAATCAGATAAGTTATCACCGAAGAATAAGACAATATCATGGGTTTGAGAAACGAGTTCACGGCGTTTTTCTTTTCCTTTTTCTTTCGGATCTTGTAGTAATATATGTTCTTTCGTTGCTTGAGGAGCACCTACACGCTCAAGATTTTTAATTGTTGCATCTAGTTGATTCGTTTTACGATTTGAGATGTAGTAAATATCTACACCTTTAGACTCTGTATATTTTAAGAAATCAATTGCGCCTGGAAGGGCTTCAGCTTCAGCTTTGTTAATCCAATCATCCCATTTGTAAGGATAGCCTTTGCCTGTTTTTACGCTCATTGCCTGATGAGGACTGTTATCTAAAACAGTTTCGTCTAAATCAAGCACGATAGCAGGTTTTTTCTCTGTCCCTTTTGCAAGAATTGCATCAAGCTTTAATTGACCAATGTTGTACCCTTGGTAGTAAAGTGCTTTCGTTTCACCGGCTGTTTGATACCATAAATCAGCCATTAATTGTTGTTCTGTTAATTTTACTTTCTCTTCTTTCGCCACTGTTTTCTCTGGTGTTCCTGAACATGCTACAAGTGATGTAGATAGAACCGCTACAGATAATAAAGTGGTAATGCCCCTCTTCATCTTCATATGTATCCTCCTTGATGTTAGAAAATCATTTTATATTATATATTAAAATATAATATTTTTATATGAACATTTGCATATTGTCTTTTGTATATATAGTAGTATGTCCTATATTAGAAAGATGAGCAAAATAATAATAGTTGTTTTGACAAGTTTTATTGTCGTAATGACAATTATAATTGACAAAAAGAATTTTGTTATTTACAATTTTAACTAAATAGAACAAATGATGGATTCATGACGATGTTTACATATAAGAGGATGAAGCGTGGTGCTATATTTTGTCTTGAATAAACATAGTCTTTGAAAGAGAGTACGAATGATACTAAAGGGGAGGCTTTATACTTGAGTTTACAAATTCAAAACTTAACGAAACAATTTGGGGAATCAAAAGCAGTTAACGGTTTGCAAATTTCGTTACCAAAAGGTGAAGTACTAGGGTTACTTGGACGAAATGGTGCAGGGAAAACAACAACAATCAAAATGCTTCTCGGATTATTAACGCCTAATGAAGGTTCGATTACATGGGATGGAAAAGCATTTGGAAATAGTGGTGTAACAATTGGGTATTTACCAGAAGAAAGAGGTTTATATACAAAAAGTAGAGTAATAGATCAGCTGCGATATTTTGGTAGATTAGAAGGAATGTCGAAGAAAGAAGTGGATCACGCTATTGATCACTGGTTAGAGCGTTTAGCGATACCAGAATATAAATTTAAAACGGCTGGAGAGCTTTCAAAAGGGAATCAGCAAAAAATACAATTAATTGCTGCTCTTCTTCATAATCCGGAACTTCTCATTTTAGATGAACCATTCAGCGGCCTTGATCCAGTTAATGCTGGGATGCTAGCTAGTATTATTGAAGAACAAGTACAGAGCGGAAAGACGATTATTTTATCAAGTCATCGTATGGAACAAGTAGAGGCTTTTTGCCAACATGTATGTATTTTGAAAAAAGGTGAAGCAGTCGTAAAAGGACAGCTAAGTGATATTAAGAAAGAATACGGTTTCCGTAATTTAACGATTGAAGATACAGTAGAGAATGAAAAGGGATTAGAAGCTATACATGTATCGTATGAAAAACAACAAGGCCTTCTTTATGTGAAAGTACAAGACGATGCGGAAGCTCTCAAGATTTTGCAACAGTTGCAAGAGCAAGGTGTTAGCTTACGACAATTCAAAATGTTAGAGCCGACGTTAAACGAAATCTTTGTAGAGAGGGCGAAATAACGATGCGTAAATTTTCTCACGTATTTTCATTTTATTTTAGGGAAGCGTTTTTATCTAAGAAATCATTAATTACGAGTGCGATTTTATTTTTAGTTGTGTTTGGGATTTTTGCATTTAATCATTTTACTTCAGGCGATGATAAAAATAAGGATAAAGATAAAATTGCAGTTGTAGTAGAGAGTTCCACATATAAAGTACAAAAAGATGAGCTAAATAAGCTATTGCCATCAGCAAAAATAACAATTGGTTCAAAGGATGATTTTGATAAACTGCATAAGCAAGTAGAAGAAGGCGATTTAGATGGTCTATTCCATGTGACGGAAAAGGGTGGGGCTCCATCGATTACATATATGTATAATGGATTTCCAAGCCAAGCAACTTCTGCAATTATGGCAGGATATTTAAAGCAACAATATACGATGGTGACGATTGCCAAAAATAATGTTTCACCAGAAATTGCACAGCAATTACAAACAGAAATTCAAGTAAAGCAAGAAGCGATAAAAGATCGTACATCTTCTTTCGGAATTGCCTATTTCTTTACATTTGCTTTATATATGTTTATTGTAGCGTTCGGAAATACAATCGCAATGAATATTGCATCTGAAAAGGCGTCACGTGTAATGGAAGTAATGCTTCCGAAAGTGAAGCCTCTTACGATGATGTATGCGAAAATTTTAGCGGTTGTTTCAACGGCGTTATTGCAACTTGTCATATTGGCGTGTGGTTATCTTATTCCATATTTGTTAGGCTGGGTCGATTTAGAAAGTGCCTCACTATTTGGTATTCCAATTGACTTTACGAAATTAGATGCAAAGGTTATCAGCATGTTTCTTGTTTATTTCATTACGGGATATTTACTTTATGCGATGATGTATGCTGCTGCTGGAGCTGTCGTGTCTAAGACGGAGGATTTACAAGCTGTATCTTTCCCGGTAATGATTTTAATTATGGCTGCATTCTTTATTAGTATTAAATCATTAAGTGATCCGAATAGTACTATCGTTGTTGTAAGTTCTTACGTTCCATTTTTTACACCGATGGTTACCTTCTCACGTATTGTAGCTGGTGAAGCAGGTATGCTAGAAATTACGATAACATTAGCAGTCTTATTGGCGACAATTGCGGTATTAAATGCTGTTACAAGCCGCATTTACGTAAACGGCGTAATGAATTACTCAGATAAAGTGAAATTTAAAGATTTAGCGAAATTTATAAAGCGTCAATAATGAGAGAAAAGCATGATTTCCTATTGAAATCATGCTTTTTCTTTATGTATAAATTAAAAATAGTATATAATAATAAGAGTCGTCTTTTAATAGAATGAATAAAAAGGAGGGTGTGCAGATGGGGATTAGTAGTCGTTTTACAGTAGGTGTTCATATGCTGACATTACTTGCGATAGATCGAAACTCTCGCTGTACCTCTGAATGGATTGCCGGTAGTGTGAATACAAATCCAGTTGTGATTCGTCGCATTACAGGAATGTTGAAGAGAGCAGGGCTTGTTGATGTACAAGCTGGTAAAGGTGGTACGACACTTGCTCGAGATTTAGAAGAAATTACATTACTTGATGTATATAAAGCAGTGGAAGTTGTAGAAGAAGGACAACTATTTTCCTTCCATGAAAATCCCAACATTGAATGTCCAGTAGGAGCTAATATTCAATCAGTATTAGAAATTATTTTAATGCAAGCGCAAGAAGCGATGGAAAACGTACTTGCAAATGTAACGGTAGATCAATTAGTTACAAATTTAAAGTCTAAAATGAAAGAATAAAAAAAGCGAGCTTCCTCATAATGAGGGCTCGCATTTTTTTATTCAGAAATATTGAAAATTCTATTTTTCAGTATTTAAAATGAATTTACCTACGATAGCTGCGAAGATACCACCAAGAATTGGTGCTACGATGAATACCCATAGTTGAGAAAGTGCTTCTCCACCAACAAATAAAGCTGGTGCGATACTACGAGCTGGGTTAACAGATGTTCCAGTTAACGGAATTCCTAATAAGTGAATTAAAACTAATGTGAAACCAATTACTAGTCCAGCTAAAGAAGAACTTCCTTTTTTACCTGTTACAGCAACGATAACTAAAATAAATACGAAAGTTAAAATGAACTCAACTAAAAATGCTCCAGATAAACCAAGAGTTCCGAAACCATTTTGTCCTAAATTATCTAAAGGTGTTTTAGCAGATTTTAAAATTGTTACTAACGTTGCAGTTCCTAATAAACCACCTAAAATTTGAGCTAATACATAATAACAAAGTTCCATAGCGTTCATTCGTTTGTTGATGAACATAGCTACTGATACTGCTGGGTTAATGTGACATCCAGAAATTGTTCCGATGCTATATGCCATAGCTACAATAGATAGACCGAAAGCCATAGCGATTCCTAATGTTCCAATTCCTTCAATTCCGCCGCCAGTGACAGCTACTCCAGTTCCGAATAATACAAGTACAAATGTACCAATAAATTCAGCGATTGCTTTTTTTAACATAATTTACCTCCTATTAATGCGCATGAAACGTATTATAACATAAGTTTTAGTATAAACAGCCAATGAAATACTATTCTGATAAGGCGAAATAGGGGGACAATAAAAAAGAGTATGGTTCATCTCTATAGAACCATACCCTTTTTTTATGCCGATTTTTTCTGTTTAACGACTGGAACAGAACGGTTTAAAATACTATTTGCAACCATTCCTAACATGATAATAATCATTCCGATGAGAGAAAGTCCTTCAGGGAGTGAACCATTTAAGAAAATGATTTCTCCAAGTACGGTAAAGACCATCGTTCCAGCTTGTGTTGCTTCAACAGCTCCAAGTAGAGCGAGGTTATCTTTTGCTAAGTCAGTAGCAAAGAAAAATGTCATCGTTGCAATAACGCCGGAACATAACGCTAACAAAAATCCTTGAAGCATTTGGTTGGATGTTGGAATGCCAGTAGTAGAAAATCCGTATATACCAAGCAAGATTGTTATAGGAAGACTTCCAATTGCCATTCCTAATACACGTTGGAACGTATCAAGGCGTCCACCAACAAGCTCCATCATTTTTCGGTTACCGAACGGATATAAGAAAGCGGCTAATACGACAGGTAAAAAACCTGAAATGAACTGAGTCATTGTAATATGGCCTGCGGCAGTTGCTTGCATACAAATTACACCAAGTAAAATAAATAATGCAACATATAAGCTACGAAGTGGAATTTTTCCGCGTACAAGTTTCGTACCTGATTTTGTTTCTATTTTCACGAAAAATAGTGGTGATAGTAGTAAACCAGCTAAAATCGTAACTTGCCAAGTTCCAGCAACGAGCCAAGCTGGAGAAAAGACAGCTGCGAAACTTAATAAAGAATAAAAACCAATACCGGCAACAGAACCCCATCCGATCCATGCCAATGGATGTTTTTTTAACTCTTCCCATAATTCCCTAAAGTTTTTGCGAAATAAAACGATAAGGAATAAAATAGGAAGAGCAAATAAAAAACGGAAGGAAGCTGTCCAAGCCCAGCTCGTTCCAGATACATTCATTGCTCTATTAATAATAAAGGTTGCAGAAAAAAAGGCCGATGATAAAAGACCTAATAAAATTGCGCGCATGAAGTATAGCACTCCTTTCGAAAATAAATAATTATGTATAGTATGATATACTTTTAATTATTAAAAGTAAATTATTTTATACTTTGAGGTGGTTTTATATATGAAAGAAAATGAAGATATGCAAACGAAAGAAGTCATTCAACAAGTTGGACAGTTATTGAGACAAATTCGAAATGAACAGAAATTAAGTTTAGAAGAATTAGCCCATAAAACAGGAGTTAGTAAATTAACATTAGGAAAGATCGAAAGAGGGGAAACAAATCCGACACTAGCTGTCATTTGGAAAATAACGAAAGGGTTATCAATTCCTTTATCCAGATTAATGGTTGTTGGAGAACCTGTAGCTGTTGCGCGCTGTGGAGAAGGATTTGCAGTAGATGAAGGACAAGCGTGGCATTTAGAAACGATGTTCCGTTATACGAAAGAAACAGGGATGGAAATGCACCGTGCTTGTTTACGATCAAATAGTATATATGAGCCAGAAGCTCATCATGAAGGTGCGATTGAGCTTGTAACGGTAATGAAAGGGAAAGTGTCTATTCAAGTGGAGAATGATGTATACGAATTAAATGAGTTTGATTCCATTCAATTTGAAGCGAATAAGAAGCATATTTATAAAAATGAAGAAGAAGAAGTGGCGGTATTACATTTAACGATGAAATATTCTTCATGAAAAAATCACCTATAGGATTCTATAGGTGATTTGCTCTTCTTAAGTATGTGAAATAATGCCGTTAGTACGAACGTGGCATAAGTAATAAACAAATGAAATAAACTAAAAATCCTGTCCCAAAACATAAAACAGCAATAACCCAAATGATACGAATAAGAGTAGAGCTAATATCAAAATATTCTCCTAAACCACCACATATACCAAATAGCATTTTATCAGTTTCGGATTTACATAACTTTTTTGACATATTCCAATCAACTCCTTTTTATATCAAACTGCATACTTTTATTCTATATGGAAATTTATGAGAAGACTATGGGGTTGTATTACATTTTTTTGTGAGAAGTGATCGTATTAATTGTCTTAATTTTCAGTGGATATTAAACTTGTAGTTATGAGGTGATTTTTAATAAAGGGTGGGGAAATAGAGATGACAGTATATTGGTTGACTAACGTAATGCTTGAATCAGGATATACATATGAAGAAGAGAGAATTTCACAAACAGAAACAGAATTATGCAGTTTACTTATTGAAGATGGTCGAATTAAAAAAATTATAAAAGGGATTGTTCAAGAGGAAGATATAGTAACTTTTGATGCTAAGAACTTATTAATGTTGCCAGCTTTCAAAGAGATGCACATTCACATTGATAAAACATATTATAGTGGCCCATGGAAAGCTTGTATGCCAGCAGAAAGTATTTTTACACGTTTTAATGAAGAAGAAAAAATTTTACCAAAGCAATTAGCGACTGCCCAAAATAGAGCGGAAAATATGCTAGAGTTACTACTGCAAAATGGTGCAACGAATATTAGAACGCATTGTAATGTTGATCCAATTATTGGGCTTGGTAATTTGGAGGCGACGTTAGCGGCATTAGAAACATATAAAAATCGAGTATCTAGTAGAATTGTTGCGTTTCCGCAACATGGATTATTGCGCAGTAATTCTGTGCAACTCGTGAAAGATGCGATGCGTATGGGTGCTCATCTAGTCGGAGGAGTAGATCCAGCTACAGTGGATAATGACATTGAAAAGTCATTACATACAATTATGGATATCGCAGTCGAATTTAATGCGGATGTTGATATTCATTTGCACGATGCGAATAATCTTGGAACGTTTACGATGAAGAGATTGGCAAGTTTAACAGAAGAAGCAGGATGGCAAGGCCGTGTAACGATTAGTCATGCACTTGGACTTGGTGGTGTTACTGATAAAGAGGCTGAAGAAGTGGCAGAAAGACTCGCAAATGTAAATATTGATATTACTTCAACAGTGCCAATTGGTAAACAAGTAATCCCAATTCCGTTATTAGATAAAAAAGGTGTTAAGGTTTCATTAGGCAATGATAGCATTACAGATCATTGGTCACCGTTTGGAACAGGTGATATGCTTCAAAAGGCGAATCGATTAGCAGAGCGTTTTGGGTGGAGTGACGAAAGGTCTTTAGGAAAAGCACTCCGCTTTATTACAGGAGGAAAAGAAACGTTAAATAAGGAAGGGAAACGAGTATGGCCGAATGTAGGGGATGAAGCGAGCTTTGTTTTGACGAATGCGACATGCGCTGCTGAAGCAGTAGCACGTCAAACAGAAAAACGTTTAGTCGTGTATAAAGGAAATATTGTTGTTGGAAGTTTAAATGAGGTGGAATTAAATAATCTTGTGTAGAAGAATCGTTTAAATATTTTGAGGAGGGTTCTAATGGTGAGTATAGAACTCTTCTTTTTTATTCTTACAATATATTTTTATAGGAAAGCTAGAAGGGATGAAAAAATTGGACAATCAACATAACCAAAATCATATTATGGGAACTTTACAATGGTTTATATTTTTATTAGCAAATTCAATCGCACTACCAATTGTCGTTGGCGGATTATTTCATCTTACGACGGAAGAAATATTTTATTTAATGCAGCGTACGTTTTTTGTAGTTGGTATATCTTCTTTTTTACAAGGATGGCTTGGGCATAGACTGCCAATTGCGGATGGGCCGGCTGGATCTTGGGTTGGTGTATTTACCGTACTTGCTTATGCAACGGCCGGACAAGATCAATTACATAGTACACTGCAAATTTTAGAATTAGGAATGATAATCTCCGGTGTTATTCTAATAGGATTAGGAGTAACTGGTTTTATAGGACGTATTTTATTTTTATTTACGCCGCTTGTGACAGGGACGTTTTTACTTTTATTATGTTTACAATTAAGTGGTGTATTTTTAAAAGGAATGTTAGGAATTACAGCTACTATTTCTCAAATCGACGGATTTACAGCAATGATCGCGTTTAGTATATTTCTGTTCGTTATTATACTATCTAATTTTGGAAAAGGCTTTGTCAAAAGTTATGCAGTTTTAATAGGATTAATTAGTGGGTGGGTTATTTTTCTCATTGCAGGAAAAGTGACAATCCCATCTCAAGTAACTCATTTTGTGCAACTTCCACATATATTTGCTTGGGGACTTCCAAAATGGAATACAGGTATGGCTGTATCAAGTTTTGTTATGGTATGTATTTTAGTTTCGAATACGGTGGCAGCTATTATAGCAATTAATCAAGCAACTATTCATAAAGCGACTATTGAACAAAAACAGTTGAAAGATGGAACATGGGTTGGAGGGATTTCGCATATCATCTCTTCTGTATTTTCAACTGTAGGTGTCGTTCCGTTACCAGCAACGGCAGGATTTATACGTTTAACAAAACAAAAGTATATACGATCGTTCTTAATGGCATGTGCGTTACTAGTCGTAATGTCTCTTTTTCCAAGTATTATTCGTTACTTAGCATCTTTACCATCAGCTGTCGCATCGGCTGTTTTAATGGCTTCGTTCGTACAGTTAATTGGAATTGGATTTAATAATATAAAACAAGTGCCGATGAGTGAAAGGAATGTGACGATTTTAGGCGTTGCAGTATTATTTGGCAGCGGCGTTATGTTTTTACCGTCTGGAGTACTCCAATCCTTGCCGTCTGTTATGCAATATATATTCGGTAATGGTTTATTCGTAGGTACGGTTGTAAGTATATTGCTAGAACAAATATGGCGCGTTGGAAAGTAAGTGGATAAAAAGAGTGTACGCACTGTATAAAAGTCTAAAATAACATAGGAAATAAAGCCCATTTTCATTCACCACCTGCACATTTCGTTCATACAATATCTTGACTAAATAAACACCCAACTTACACATACACAGCTCTGGCTTAAGCAAGGAGGGTTATACCAGTTGAAGGAAAAAGCGTATCAATCTAAACCTTTACTCACAAAGAGAGAGAGAGAAGTATTTGAATTGCTGGTTCAAGATAAAACAACGAAGGAAATTGCAGGTGAACTTTTTATAAGTGAAAAGACAGTTCGCAACCACATCTCAAACGCAATGCAAAAGCTAGGGGTTAAAGGACGTTCACAAGCAGTTGTGGAGCTTCTTCGTATGGGAGAGCTCGAATTATAAGAAAGCAGCCGACTTTTATATAAAAGTCGGCTATTTTTTTGTTTGCTTCACTTGCTATATGAATGATAAAAACGTTTCATACATAAATAGGTAATAAGGAGGGGATATGTTGAAAAGGATACTGTTAGTTTCAACAAGTGCTCATGATATGAATGGACACCCGACTGGTTTGTGGCTTGAAGAGCTCGCAGCTCCTTATCATGTATTAAAAAAGGCTAAGTTTGATGTTGATATTGTGTCAATAAAAGGCGGGAGAGTACCTATAGATAGAGTGTCTATTCCGAATGGTATACCTCGCGAATTCAAGCATGTAGCTTCTTTATTGCAAAATACGAGGCCGATTTCAAATGTTCATTTTTCGGATTATGATGCGGTTTTATTTGGTGGTGGGCACGGGGCGATTGTAGATTTTCCAGGTAATCCATATGTAGCAAATTTGATTGAGAATATGTATAACAATAACCGGATTGTAGCGGCTGTTTGTCACGGAGTAAGCTCTTTAGTCGGTGTGAAAAATAAGGATGGCTCGTTTTTTGTTGCGGGTAAGCGTATAATAGGTTATACAAACGATGAAGAAAGAGCTGTACATTTAGAAAAGCGCGTTCCGTTTTTGCTAGAAAGTAAGTTGAAAGAAGAAGGAGCTTTGTTTTATGTAGCCCCCAATTTTACGCCGCATGTAGTAGTAGATGGTCATTTAATTACAGGACAAAATCCACAGTCTAGCGTGGAAATAGGTAAGGCTATAAAAAGGGCTGTAAATAAATTATAGAAAAAGTACCCGCTACTAACAAAGGTAGTGGGTATTTTTATCCCTCTATTTTCCAGGTAGTAGGACCGCGATTGGTGAGGGCTAATAATCAGTGGGGGATGAACAAAACTCCCACTGATTAAAGTTTCACTTTATTCTAAAATTCCCGCCTCAAAATTGGTTTGTAACCGTCCAGTTGGTAATAATTGATTATAGTTTTTTATGTATAGTATATGAAAATGTAATAAACTAAAAAGGCATAATGAGTATAATAACTTCATTTATAATCATTCGTGAATTTGCTATACTATTTTGTATGGACAAAAGGGGAGGCTCTTTTAAATGAGAAAAGTCGCATGTGCAAATACTTATATTAATAAAATAAAGCCCATTATTAGAAAGACAAGTTTTAGCCAATTGAAAATAGATGAAATTGCGAAATATATGGATATTAGTAAAGCTACTTTATATAAACGTTTTTCTTCGAAAGATGAAATTATTGAGGTGGTAGTAGAGGATTTCATGAACTATCTACTCGAAGGTGATGCGGATAATCAAGATGAAAGTATGTCATTTACAGAACGTTTCCAAAAGACGTTTATCCATTCTTTAAAATGTGTGACATATATTTCGGATGTTTTTTTGCAAGATTTGAAAGAAGCATATCCGCATTTGTCGGATCAATTAGTCGCTGCCCAACAAAATCGTAATCATAATTTGCAAATGTTTTTTGAAGCGGGTATGGAACAAGGTTATTTTAATAAAATGAATGCACAATTATTTATGGTACAAGATGATGTGATGTTAAGACGTATTATAGATCATTCTTTTTGTATTCAGTACGATATTACGTTAAAGAAAGCGATACTTGATTTTTATCAATTAAAGAAGTATCAACTTTTTAAACCAGAGTATATAGAAGCAATTGATGATTCTGAAATTGAAAAAGAAATTATTGCTATTTTGCAAATGATTTCGTAAAAAAGCAGATCTCCCTTAATAGAGGAGAATCTGCTTTTTTAGTACATATTATTTTTGCAACTGTTTTAATACTAATTCGGCTACTGGATCACCTGAAGCTGGGTTTTGACCAGTGATAACACGATTATCTTCTAGAGCATAAGCTTCCCACGGTTGCGCGGCTTTTTCGTAAAGTCCTCCATTTTTAATGAGTTCATCTTCTGTTAAAAATGGAACGAATTGATCTAATTCAGCTAATTTTTCTTCTTCATTTGAAAAGCCTGTTACCTTCTTACCGCTAATTAAACGATCCCCATTGCTTAATGTAATATGAAATAAACCAGCAGCTCCATGACAAACGGAAGAAACAATTCCGCCGTTTTCATAAATATTGCGGCTAATATTTTGAAGTTCTTTATTTTCTGGGAAGTCCCAAATAACCCCGTGGCCACCTGCGTAATAAATAACAGCGTAGTCTTCTGGATTCACTTCACTTGGTTTCATTGTAGAACCGAGGCGATTCATAAACTCTTTCTTTTGATACCATTCCCAATCGATGCTCTCCGCCATTGCTAAACTATGTGGATCAATTGGTGTATAACCGCCTTGTGGACTGACGTAATCAACTTCGTAACCCGCTTCTTCTACTTTTTTTACGAAATGTACAGCTTCACCAAGCCAAAGTCCGGTAGCCCTATTTAAATTTGGATATTTTTCTACGCTTGTTAATACAACTAACATTTTTCTCTTCATCATAATCCTCCTATAATGTCTCTTCTATATAAAAGTTCTGTATGCGTTTCATTTTATTAAGTTAAAAAATGTAAATTTGAATAATCATGCCAGTCCTCCTTATATCGGCTTCGAAATTAGTGTATAATAACTTTTGAACAAAGTAAACTAAAAAGGCTTAATTAGTTTACTTTGTATATTTTTTTCGTTGACAAACTGTAATGCTGAAACTATGATAGTTCCATGAATATCGAACAACATACGTGTTTCGTTTCGAATTCAATTTACCCCGCATTAACGGGCAGTAAGACCCCATCTCAAAATTCAGCGGAAGCAAAGAAGTTAGGTGGGGGTTGGGCTGCCCGTAAAAGCCCGATTGGTGAGGGCTAATAATCAGTGGGGGATGAACACAAACCTCACTGATTAAAGTTTCACTTTATCGCGCGATAAATTAGCAACTTTTACACATTTAATGAAGTTGTTTAGTGGTGTTACAACATTTAAATAACTTCATTTTTTTATCTATAGTTTGACAGTTTTAAAATTGCAATCAGGAGAGTGTTACACATGGGGAAAGATATAAGAAACCATTCGAAATGGTTTGTTTTTACATTATGTTTTATTGTTTTGTTAGGACCGATGAACGCTGTGTTATTTAATGTAGCGCTAGAGGATATTGCCAATGATTTATCAATTAGTCAATCGAAAGTAAGCTGGGTTGTAGTAGGGTATTCCTTAGTTGTCGGTATTGGTTCGATAATATATGGAAAGCTGGCTGATCGTTACAGTGTAAAAAGACTATTAATTATTTCTATTATCATATTTGTAGCTGGTTCTATTGTTGGATTTGTGAATCAATCTTATGAAATTATCATTTTCGCAAGGTTAGTGCAGGCGAGCGGCGGAGCAGCGTTTATTGCGCTTAGTATGATTGCGGTGGCGAAATTAGTTGCTCCAGCTAAAAAACCAGGTGCGTTAGCAATGATTAGTTCTTCTATTGCATTAGCGGTTGGTATTGGACCTTTAGTAGGTGGGGCAATTACAAATACGTTAGGGTGGCCGTATTTATTTTTATTTATGGTTATTTCAATGATTGGTATTTTCTTACTCGTAAAATTTATGCCAGAAGAGGCGCGACATACAGATGAAGTGTTTCGCTTTGATTTCATTGGAGCAGTTTTATTATTTGTATTGATTACGACCATTTTATTAGGAGTTAATATTAATAGTTGGCTTTTTGTGTTATCTGTTGTTTTTCTATTTTTATTTAAGGCTCATATGAAGAGAACGGAGTCGCCGTTTATTGATATTGAGTTATTTACAAATAAACCATTACTTCGTTTAATAGCGGTCGGATTTATCATTAATGTGGCGTTATGTGCTAGTTTATTATTATTACCATTACTGTTAGGAAGAGGACATGGATTGTCTCCATTCGTTATTGGAATTGTATTGTTTATTGCATCTCTCTTTGGTATTGTATCTAGTTTTATTACCGGAAAGATTATTCCTTCGTTTGGGAATGTGAAGATGATGTATGTAGCTTCTGTAGTTATGATCAT
Source organism: Bacillus sp. HMA207 (assembly GCF_003402455.1). Classification (NCBI taxonomy): domain Bacteria; kingdom Bacillati; phylum Bacillota; class Bacilli; order Caryophanales; family Bacillaceae; genus Bacillus; species Bacillus sp. HMA207. The sequence continues at coordinate 363,103 of NZ_BEZT01000001.1, forward strand.
TGGCTTTTTAATTTTAGGGATTATTCCGGACGGGAACTTACTCTTTATTTTATTTGCGGTTATTTTAACATTTATGAGTTATTCGGCAATTCAAGTATCATTAAACACATTTATCCCGAAAACATTAAATCCAGCTAAAGTTGGAGTCGGTCTTGGTTTATATAATTTAATTAACTTTTTCGGTATGGCATTTGGACCAGCTGTAGCGAGCAAAATTATGGAATCTACAAATAGTTATCGATTGAATTTTATTTTGATCGTCATTTTAATTGTTGCTCATTTCTTCTTATTAATGGGAATGTCTTCTTTTCAAAAAAAGATGGAGCAATGAATATGCACTTTATATAGAAGAAACCGACTTTCTTATAGAAGGTCGGTTATTTTTCTATCTTGCAAATTACGAAAAAAAGGAGCAAAATAAAAAAGGTCCTAGTCTATACATGGGAAAATGAAAATTTTCATACAGAAGCATTTGAAGTGAGCGAACTTAAAGTGTGTAAAATATAATGATAAACATAAAAGATGATGAATGAGAAAACGGGTGATGAAGTTGAATAGAGCAATCGGTGTTATCGATTCAGGAGTTGGCGGTTTAACAGTAGCGAAGGAATTAATTCGTCAGTTGCCGAAAGAGCGTATCATATATTTAGGAGATACAGCACGTTGTCCTTATGGTCCACGTTCTCGAGAAGAAGTACGTCAATTTACGTGGGAAATGACAGAGCATTTACTAGATTTAAATATTAAAATGTTAGTTATTGCGTGTAATACAGCAACTGCAGTTGTATTAGAAGAGATGCAAAAACAATTACCAATTCCAGTAGTAGGAGTTATTCACCCAGGATCACGTACAGCTTTAAAAGTGACAAACACGTATCACGTTGGGATTATTGGAACGATTGGAACGGTGAAAAGTGGTGCATACGAAGAGGCGTTAAAGTCTATTAATAACCGTGTTATGGTAGAAAGTTTAGCTTGTCCACCTTTCGTTGAACTTGTAGAGAGTGGGAATTTCGAAAGTGAAATGGCGTATGAAGTTGTAAGAGAAACGTTGCAACCACTGAAAAGTACCGATATTGATACACTTATATTAGGGTGTACACATTATCCGATTTTAGGACCTGTTATTAAAAAAGTAATGGGAGATAAAGTGCAACTAATTAGTTCTGGTGATGAAACAGCACGTGAAGTAAGTACAATCTTATATCATAGTAAAATGTTGAATGAAGGAGAAGAACAAAGCGATCATCTCTTCTTAACAACAGGAAAAATAGGCTTGTTTAAAGAAATTGCATCAAAATGGTTCGGTCAACCGATTGAAAATGTGAAGCATATTCATTTAGAAAAAGAATAATAGTAGAATTTATATAAGTGAGCTCCTGAGAAATCAGGAGTTTTTGTTTTATCTTGCTATTTGCTGGGGAGTAAGACCCCTGTTGATTAAAGTTTCAATTTATAAGAGGCGCAGCTTGTTCTAAAACGTGAAACAGCTCGTATACATAATAGTACAAACTTAGATTTTAGGGGGGAATGGCATGCCTAAATCCACTTTTAAATGGGTTGTTGGTGCTACTGTGAGTGCTGTTTTACTAACAGGGTGTGGCTTTATAAATCAAGAGAAAGCAACTGAACAAATTGATCCGCCAAAACAAGTTACGTATACAGAGGGTGGGAAGAAAGAAGTAGCTAAAAAAGATAAGCAAGGGCAAATGGTAAATAGAGAACTATACCTTGTTGATAAAAATGGTTATGTTGTACCACAAACGTTAGCTATACCTACTCCGAAAGCAAATGAGACTGTGAAGCAAACGTTAGAATACCTTGTGAAAGATGGACCGGTAACGAATTTATTACCGAATGGGTTTCGTGCAGTCATTCCGGCGAATACAACGATGACCTTAGATTTGAAAAAGGACGGAACGGCAGTTATTGATTTCTCTAAAGAAATGAAAAACTATGCGAAAGAAGAAGAGCGTCAAATCGTTGAATCTATAGCTTGGACGTTGACGCAATTTACAGAGATAAAACAAGTGCAGTTCCAAATAAATGGTGAGAAATTGGCAAAGATGCCGGTTGGTGGTACACCGCTTGGTGAAGGAGTGAGCCGTGCAAATGGTATTAACTTCGATGATGAACAAGTAGCAGATGTAACAAATACAAAACCAGTTACACTGTATTTTATGGCGCAAAATAATAATAAACAGCAATACTACGTACCAGTCACACGCCGCGTTGCGGAAGGTAAAGAAAATGACTATGCAACAATTATAGATGAACTTGTAAAAGGTCCGATCCATCAATCGCTCCTGAATGATTTTAATCCAGGCGTTAAGCTTATTACGAATCCGAAATTACAAGACGGAAATCTTACATTAAACTTTAATGAAAATATATTTGTAAACCCAGATAAAAATATGATCTCAAATTACGTATTGAAGTCGTTAGTTTTATCTTTAACAGAAAAGAAAGGTGTGAAAAATATTTCTATTGAAGTGAATGGAAAAGCAAATCTTATAGATGAAAAGGGCGGAAAGTTAATAAAACCTGTAGATCGTCCAGAAAACGTGAATACAGGTAGTTTTTAATCGTCAATAATTTGATATACTTAAGTAAGAAAGAGGAATTGCTTTTTGGGTTCCTCTTCTTTTATTGTATACATATCATACATTTAAATTTGGCTATACTAACAAGTAGTTATGAGGAGGTTATTTTTATGCGAGTAGATGGTAGAGAGAAAACAGAATTACGCCATATACATATTCATACGAATTATTTAAAACATCCAGAAGGATCAGTGTTAATTGAGGTTGGGGATACAAAGGTAATTTGCTCAGCGACAATTGAAGAGCGTGTCCCGCCATTTATGCGTGGAGAAGGAAAGGGCTGGGTAACAGCTGAATATGCGATGATTCCACGTGCGACAGAACAACGTACAATTAGGGAGTCAAGCAAAGGGAAAGTAACAGGACGTACAATGGAAATCCAGCGCTTAATAGGACGAGCATTACGTGCGGTAGTTGATTTAGAAGCGCTTGGCGAGAGAACAGTTTGGATTGACTGTGATGTCATCCAAGCAGATGGTGGAACGAGAACAGCTTCTATTACAGGTGCATATGTAGCGATGGTATTAGCTTTCGAGAAATTATTACAAGCAGAAAAAGTATCTAAAATTCCAGTAAAAGATTATTTAGCAGCAACATCAGTAGGAATTGTTGAAGAGCAAGGTGTTGTTTTAGATTTAAACTATGCAGAAGATTCTAAAGCAGACGTTGATATGAATGTAATTATGACTGGAAAAGGTCAGTTCGTTGAAGTGCAAGGAACTGGAGAAGAAGCGACGTTTAGTAGAGCGCAGTTAAATGAATTACTTGATGCAGCAGAACAAGGCATTTTCCAACTGATTGATATGCAAAAAGAAGCGTTAGGTGACATCGTATCTCATATAGAGTAGAGGTGGAAAGTATGAAACAAGTTGTTGTAGCGACAAAAAATATGGGGAAAGTACGTGAATTTGCTGAGTTATTTGAGCGATTTGATTTAGAAGTGAAATCATTACACGATTTTCCTCATATTGAAGAAGTCGAAGAAACTGGTGAAACATTTGAAGAAAATGCGATCTTAAAAGCGGATAGTTTGAGTAGACAGTTGAATGCAATTGTAATTGCGGATGATTCAGGTCTTATTGTAGATGCGTTAAACGGGAAACCAGGCGTGTATTCAGCTCGTTTTGCTGGAGAGCCAAAAGATGATCAAGCGAATATTGATAAAGTTTTACAGGAATTAAATGAAATACCGTTTGATAAGCGTAAAGCTCGCTTCTACTGTGCATTAGCAGTAGCTTTCCCTGAAGGTGATAAAAAGCCTGTCATTGTAAACGGGACATGTGAAGGATTTATTTTAGAACAACGCCGCGGAGAAAATGGCTTTGGATACGATCCGATCTTTTATGTGGAAGAGTACAAAAAAGCAATGGCGGAATTAAGTTCAGATGAAAAAAATGCTATTAGTCACCGCGGACGTGCTCTTCGTAAGTTAGAAGAAAAAATCCCGGAATGGTTTTTAGGAGAATAAGGGAGAGAGAATGATGAAAGCTTTAATCGTAAGCGATAGTCATAGCTCTGTGAAGGAATTACAGCAGTTGAAAGAGAAGTATGAAGGGAAAGTAGATATCATGATTCATTGCGGTGATTCAGAGCTAACATCTGCTCATGAAGAACTGCAAGGTTTCCATGTTGTAAAAGGAAACTGTGATTATGCTAACTTTCAAGATGAAATTGTAACTGATGTAGATGGAATTCGCTTCTTAGTTGTGCATGGACATCGCCATAATGTGAAAATGACATTACAAACGCTAGCGTACCATGCTGAAGAAGTGGGAGCACAAGTTGCATGCTTCGGACATTCTCACGTATTAGGTGCGGAATTAATCGAGGGCGTTTTATTTATTAATCCAGGCAGTATTTTATTACCACGTCAGCGTGTAGAAAAGACATTTGCTTTATTAGAAATGGATGAAAATCAAATGGAAGTTCGTTTTGAAACGTTAGACGGACAACTAGTTGAACAGGCAGTTTTTAAAAGAGGATAAGAAAATTTATCCTCTTTTAAAAAAGGTGTTGACTTTATGTGTGGTTATACATATAATAAATATTGTCGATAGGGCAACGGCGCTAACGAAGAAAAGAAAATAACATATGCGGGTGTAGTTTAGTGGTAAAACAAGAGCCTTCCAAGCTCTGGTCGAGAGTTCGATTCTCTTCACCCGCTCCATGTCCCAGTAGCTCAGCCGGATAGAGCATACGCCTTCTAAGCGTACGGTCGGGAGTTCGAATCTCTCCTGGGACGCTAACAATCGGGTAGTAAACCCCGTCAAATAAGTCTTTTAATTCGAAAGTTGAAACGTACAGTGTGCGGTCAACATCGAGTTAGGAGGCTTATTTTTTTATGTCTAAAAGACGAGATTCTTTAACGGTTAGTGAAGACTTATCAAATGTTTTTGACAGGAAGCTGGAAAGGAAACAGGTGAAGGGACTATCTATTGAGAAGGCTCTTTCTACGGTGATACGTCAAATGAGAGCAACGGGCTTGCGTGACCGTACTATTAGCGACTATGAGTTGCATGTTGGTCATTTTATGAGTGTGACGGGTGCTCAGTTTCTCCAAGAGTTGACCGTTGAGCACATCTATTTGTGGCTTTCATCCATGAATGTTAGTAATCAAACTAAATTAACTCGTTTGAAGTGCCTCAAGGCGTTTCTAGGACGTTGCTTCGATAATGGTTGGATTGAGTTTAACTTTTGGAAGAGTGTCAAAATAAAGGTTGATAGCCCTGTGAAAGAGGGTGCCACGGATAGGGAAATTAATCTTCTGCTTTCTATGTTAGATTTAACTCGCTTCATAGAATTGAGGGATGCTGCATCCGTATTGCTTATGTATCAGACAGGGGTACGAGTTGGGACGTTGTCTCAATTGGAGCATAAACATGTGAACTTAGAAAATAAAGTTTTACGTATTGACGGTGGAATCATTAAGAATCATGAATCTATACATTTACCCTTTGATGATATTCTTGCTAGAGTCTTAGGTGCTCTTATGAAGCAAAACGACATTATCAGGAAAGAGTGCAATGTAAAGAATGATTACTTATTCATTACGAAAAATGGAGGGCGGATCGCTACGAGTCCGACAAATAACAATATAACTAAGAGGCTGAGTAAACATTCTAAGGATTACGGTCTGAAGAATATAAATCCTCATGCCTTACGGAGAGGGTTTGCGAAGAATTTACTTAAGAAGGGAGCAAATATAGCTCTAATCTCTAAGGCTCTTGGTCATAGTGATCTAGCCGTTACAACAAGATATTTGCATTTAGATAAGGAAGAAGTAGCTGAAAGTCTTAGAAACTTCTTGTAAATAAAATAAGAGCATCTTGGCGGATGCTCCTTGCAGGGTAGACTGTTGGCGCAGTCCGTAACCCTAAATTTCAGCTTAAAACTAAATAACGGATAATCCCGTAAATTCAGTACCTTCATTTTATCGAAAAAATTCGAGAGATGCAAGGCTTCTTAAGTGCTGCCTTTTTTAGCTGCTGAGTTCAGTGATTTCCGAACGTGGGAATGACCTAACACCACGCTAAACACTTGAACAGGTTCGCTAAGCCGATGTCAGAAAGTTAAGCGTATGCCCGATGAAGTGCTTCCTTGTTTGCACTGGGGATAGTCTAGGTGCGAACGACCATTAAAGGTTCGGCGGCTGCTTGGTGTCTTGCGAGACAGGTGGCAACGGATAGATATAAGCTCATAGGACAAGCTTTGTGAGTAGAAAGTCTGTTGAGGGAGGAATCCCTGTGTTTAAACAAGGTGATACGATACGGATTCTTCAACAACTCATCCTAGCTCAGTATTAAGGCATCTACTTTTATGTTGCTTTAACTTTTGTTTTTGCGATGTAAGGTAGATATTTTCTGTCCAAGCCGTTGCTTAAGCAATCTAAGCCATGCTCAGTGAAGGGAAGACCTAAAGTCAACACCTTTTAAAGAAAATATCATCAGCTACTCCGATCATAGGGGAAATGAAGAGGTTGCCGACAAAAAGGAGTCATAGGCAATTATAAGAGGATTTGTATTAAGAATGAAAATTAATGTCTCAAAATTTGAGTTATCTGGTACATATAAAGGTGTAGGATGAAAAAACAATATAAGTAATTGCAATTTTAAAACAGATGAAAAAATGGTGAGATAAAGGAGTATATTGCAACGGAAAATGTATTTTATATGTTTAGGAAAGTTGTAGTAAGTTGGGAAGATTTTAAAAATATTATTGAGAACACGTAACGCGGTGGGCAAGTAATTTATACATATTCAAAAACCCACGTTCGTAAATAAAGTTAAATTCTATAATAATAATCTTTTCTTACAATGGTTATCTGTTATTATGTAACGATCAACGAAAGTATATAATATTTAATAAAGTAAAATTGATAAATGTAATCGTTTTTTTTAGAACGGATTCTCGTTTCATATCAGTTCTTTTTGTATGACACTGGAGAAGTATATTCCTCCAGCATTTGCCGTTTTATGACAAAATATATTGGTAACTTTTTTAAAAATAAGGTTAAATTCGTTGACAACTTTTTTGGGAAAGCATTGTATTGACATGAGTTTTAGAATGTTGTTTTATAGCTATTCTATTAAAAGAAAAACGACTATCATGTCGAAAAGTAAAAGTTAATAAAAGAAAGAATTTATACATATATCTTGTGTCTTATTTTGAAACGTAATACAATATATACAGAAGTCACCAAGAATTTACATAATATGAATTGGTATGAAAAGTAACTCTAGCACACTATTGTAGATTTTGCGGTTTTTCATCCCTCTTTCCATTTTTTTGGGGAGAGGAGGTGATATTATGTTCGGAATGTTAGGTACAGTATTCTTGATTGGGTTCGCAAAAGGTTTGGTTGGTGTTGTTGGAGTCAAGACGGGAACGTTAGTTGGAAATTACCTATATAAAAAAGCGAAAATCATCCTATTCCCTCAGAAAGATAAGGATGATTCCCGCAATGAAAAATAACATATGGATGATTTAACCGCACCATCTATTTTCTCAGAATAGTGATGGGTTACTAAAGACAGGAGTTTCTCAGGCTTCTGTCTTTTTAGTTTACGTATATTGCTAACTCTTTTATGCAGAAATCTTCCGTTTTTTGTTTACAAAATATTTGAATTTTGATAACATGGGAAAGTCGCTCTTTTTAAGAGTTAACTATCTGTTTACATTATAACATGATTTATTAGTAAAAATGCAAGCGAAAAAGTTTTTGTCAGAGGAACATAATTTATTAGTGAAAATACAAGAGAGATTAAATGATATCAACAGCTAAGTAAATTCTACTTAGCTGTTTTCTTTTGTTCTAATAAATATTTATATGTACCGTTAGATTTTGATGTTATTCGTAAATAAAAACTTTACAGAATAGTTGGAGGTAATCAAGGGGGACAATTTGATACAAAAGCCTTGTATGGATATGTCACTAATGATAAGTTGGAGGATGAAAAAAATGTAGAAAGGAACGAAAAAGAATGAGTATGACCGAACAACAAATGATTGAGCATCTAGTGAGTAAGGGGATGACGATCTTATCAGAAGGACAAAAGAATCAAATGGACGCATACAGAGATAAGCGAGAGAGGCAAGATAAGAAGCACTTTGCATGGCAAAATACAGTCAATCATGTGAGCCAAGGTCAAAGCCTAACAGATATACAGAAAGGCTCTCTGCTGATAATGAGTACATTCCTAGAATTTGAAGGAGAGGGAAAGTGTCACGATACCAAAGGTGCGGAACTGACTAATAAGAAGTTTGCTAAGCTTATAGGGAAATCAGTGAAGACGGCTAACAGGATTCTAGACGAATGTGAGAGTATTGGAGCTATTATACTGGAGAAGTCAGGTAGAGACAAAATTATAAAGTTTACTGATATGTTATACACTTGCGGAAAGCCGTCGGGGGACAAGAAACAGTTTGTGAAGGTCTTCAAGTTAGCTGTAAGGGATTTAATCCAAACATTCAACCTAAAGGAATTAGGGCTCTTTGCAGATTTGTTACCTCATTTTCATTGGAAGACACATATCCTATGTGAGAACCCTACTGAGATGGATGTCAGCAAGATTAAAGTATGGAGACGGAAAGATATTATTGAGAAGTTAGGATACAACAAAGATAAGCTTCCAAGAATGATGACTAGGTTTAAGCGTAACAGAGCAACGATTGAGATTTCAAGCACAATAGATGTAATCTGTTTGAGTCCAAGTCTAGTAAGCCGTCAGTCTGATAAGGTGACTTTAGAAGATATAGAAAAAGTCGCCCAACAGATAGCGGACGACCTCACGAGTAAATCATATTGTTAAAACGAGTTAAACACTAAAATCTTTTTACGAGTACGAGACAGTCCCTCCAAGTTCTGAACCGTACGGTCAAACCCCTAAGTCCCTCCAAGGCTTGGGGGTTTCTTATATCTATAGATAGATTATCACTGATGACTAATCCTATCAAGTCTAAATTTTGTCCACTTAGAGCCCTTTGAACTCTAAAAAATGTCCACTTTGAAAATAGGGGCATTCCTTGGGGGAGTAAGGATCAGAGGTGTTTGAGGTGAGATTATCTTCTTTATATCTTGTTAGTAGATACTTTATAGATATAGATTTATAAACTTGAAGACATAGAGCCGTCACGCTGTTCCGTCTGACGCTCATTTCATTCCCGTCCACTAGCATTATTAATTCTGTAGGTAATCGTGCAGCCGTTCAAATAGATGCTTATTATAAAATATACATAGAGATATGGAGGAGTGTGAGCGAGTACAGGACGGAGTCCTAACCTTTAAAGTATAAAGTACATGTCTGTATCTCAGACGAGAAGCCTACTCTATATATGTAATAATCTTACAGTTACTCTCTTTATAGTAGAATCTGGAAAGACTATACTTGATTGAATGTGATCTATGCGGACTAATCTCCAGAGAATGAGCTTTGAAGACTATCAACGCATGAGACACCTGAGAGCCCTCTATTTAAAGATTCAGAGGCTTGCATGACCCTTCTCAGCTCAGACTGAAAGCCTAGTCCTTAGAAGCTGTACAAGAAGCCGTCTAGCTCTCTCAGATCAGAAGCCTAGAAAATCCTATATAGTACGGCTAGAAGGGAAGCCTATAAGCCAATCTGAGAGCCTAAAGCTCAGACCTATAATCTCAGTCTAAATAGCTAGGCTGGAATGCTAGTCTTATATGCTAGGGCTGAAAGCTGAGTCCTGAGAGCTGAGTTATACTCTATGCAGAACATATACAGACGGCTGTGAGGAGGCTCTTGAGAGTGTATAAGATAATGCATAAATGATTGATAGAATGCTGTGAGATAGCTTCTTATATGCATATTCATACGATTTTCACGAATGATTGAGCGATTGAGAAGACGATACGATTATTCAACAATTGACGAAAAACTTCGCGAATCGTTGGGAGAGTAAGAGTGAAAGGACTTTGACGACTTCGAAATTAGTTTACATAATAAATCTTATTACCAGTAAAAATAATAAGTCACTTACAAAAATAAAGTAAAAAATTCTTTCGAGCGAGCAAAAAAGAAAAAACTTTCAAGCGCTTGGAAGGTGGGGGGTCTTTAAAATCCGAGCCATTTCAGATGTGAGTATCAACCTACAGAAAATCTCAAAAATTGAAATTCAGGAAACCCCAAAAATTTTACCCCTATACGATTTAGGCGCTTGGAAGGTGGATCAGGGGAGGAAAGCATGAAAGCCGTCAAGCTCCTGAGAGTCTCATACATTCACAGACGGAAAGTAAACTATTAATCATATCACATTAAAACTATTTTGAAAATAAAAACTTGTCAGAATACGTCTATCGTGAGAAAATTAAATAGTAGTCAAGAGCTACGCTGAAAGCTCATATGAGACTATATCACGTTACAATTTAACTTGTTTTGATTCCATTATTCAGGAGGGCTCAGGCTCTCCAATCTCCCCTAGTAGAATATTTTCACTAGATACTCACATGAGACCTTGAGAGTCTCATAGAGGGCATTCTTAACACCTCATTACAGTGCTTTCTATGAGGTTCTTACCTCAGTTGTATGTATGGGTAGTGTCTAATAGTACGAGAGACGCCTACAAGGTGTTTCCCGTTGAGGCTTTGACCCTTTAATGATTCGAGGCTTGAACGGGGAATAACCCCCACAAAATATACGGATATTTGCTTCCTAGATATTTTGTAGCAGCTTATGAGCTGAAAATGAATGGTTTTACTAGTAGAATTTTTATTGTCATTGAAGCCAGTTGAGAAACTCGCGCGAGATTCCTTTGAATCAAATAGGCTTGGGAACAGGGAACTCCCTAGTCTACTGAAGGGCATTCCATAACGGAGTGCTTTTCATTAGGCTGAAATTAGCCCACATGAGACAAAATAGAAAGGAAAGAACTACATGACCAAACTTAAATTAACAGTCAAAAGTGACAAGCGAATAGAGACAGAAGCGCGAGCGATCCTCTCATATATCATAGTGACGAATGAGACTGTAAAAAGCTTTGCTGAACGGGTAGGAATAAACCGCAGATATATTTATAGGTTATTTTCTGGAGAGGGATCTTACCGTCAACAATCAGCAACAGCATCAAAGATTATTGAGACCCTCAAACTTACGAGCTCAGATCTCTACAAACTTAATACTGGATTAGATAAACTGGAAGAGCTCTCAGCTCACATACTAGGCGGTGAAGCAAATGGCTCATAACTTCCTAGACCCCTCTGAAAAATCCCTCATCCTCAAAAGTCCCTCTACTACGGATAACCTCCGAGAGACACTAGTTGAAATCCCTATCGAATTAACATCAAAACTATCAACCAAGAGGCAAAACTTTGTACATGCCTTAGTCAAGAATAATCTTAATGTAGCTAAAGCATGTGAAGAAGCTGGAATCTCAACTGCATATGGCTACAGGCTACAAAATGACCCTCTGATCCGTTCATACTATACGGCTCTCATGAATCAACGCTCATTTTGGCAAGTTACAAGCCATCAAGAAGCCCTTTCACTTGCAACGGATATAGCCCGAGGAAACTGTGAAGGTGACGAAGTTGTCAATATGAAGACTGGGGAAGTACATACCCTGAAGGTGAGCAATCGGGATCGCTTAAAAGCCTTGGATTTACTTTATAAGTATCACAAGTTAGTCGAGCCTGAGTCTTCAAGAGATTCTCAACCTGTAAATATTGTCGTTGATATCGAAGGACTTGACGAGCTTAACCCCTACTATGTCCCACCAAAGACGCGAAAAGATATTACCCCAGACGGTGACTACCTTGAGTATTAATCCCAGAGTAAATCAATTTGCAGCAAAAACAAAACTAATCGAAAGAAGGAAATTAATCATGAATACAACTCAACAAATCCAATCATTCTTAAATAGTTCAGTAGGTCGCCGCATGATGGCAATGGCTACGAAGGAGCAGGAAGCATACACTAAAAAGCTAAATGAGATGAAGGCAGACCTTGGGAGCTTGAAAGATATGTATCGTGACTTAGTACACGGGAGTGACCAGAACGCTCAGAACTTAATTATGCTGGATGGGCATCCCGTCATCGTTGAGACAGATGGAGCTTCACGAGTGAAAAATGTAAAGGATTTAACTCCTGAAGTGTACTCAGAGTTAACCTTGACGGACAAGCAAGCTTTAAGACAAGCTATGCCAGTTCTCTATGGACGCTTAGAAGCAAATGACATGCCTCAAGTGAGCAAGTCTGACCGTTACTACCATTTGAAAGAAACTTCAGCAGGTCAACGAATTGAATTATTCCGAGAGTTAGCCGAGCATGTGGACACTAATGAACCTTACGGCTCTCAGAAGTATTCAAGCCCTGAACAACGTAAGAAAGGAATCACTAAGAAGGCTGAAGACTTACAGAAGATGTTCTCAGTAGAAAACATTCAAGCAATGAACTGTGAAATTCTATCTCTTGAGAATCAAATCAAACGCTCTGAGGAAACGGAAGAGATTGCTCCGTATGTGAATCTATTGGCTACCGAGGGAGCTGATGAGTAAAATCTTCAGGCTCTCTCTAGAGATGCAAGCAGAAGTCCAATTGAGGCAATCTGTAAGAGATACAGACAATGCTGTATTACTCCACCACGTAAACGCTATGTAGGTGAAGGACTGGAAGATGCTAGACGGAGAAGACATCCGAGGATATGGAATACCTAGCAGAGGGGGAGCTTAGATGCTCCTTTTTATTTTACATATAAACGGATTAACATTTATATATTCGTATATTATCACATATTCAGGATGAGTCAGATGTGAATAACTGACTATACTTGAAATAGGGTCATAGGGTATCTATACTAGTAAAAGTAACTTAATTGATTAAAAGGAAATATATGAGTAATTTGGAGGGAAAACACAATGACAAACTTAGATAAATTAACAGATGCGGAAAACACTCAGAAAGATCCTAAAGCGCCACTAGGAACGAAAGGCGCAAAGCGTATCATGAAATGGGTTTTAGTCCCGTTAGCATTCATCGGACTTTCGGCTTGCTATGCAAGTAGCCTAAACTACTACAAAACTGAAAATGATAAGCTCGTTGAGGACTATAACAACTTAGTAGAGGAGCGCAATGAGTTTGCTGATAAGCTCAAGGAGTTCTTTGCAAAGGAGGAAAAAGAGAAAGCTGAAGCCTATGCAAAGGAAAATCCTCCTGAGGAGAGACCTCTGGAAGTTGAGAAAGATGAGGAGGGCTCTGAAGAAGAGAAATCGATCGATGAGGAAGCTACTCTTAGAGCTAATCAACGGAAAGAACTTGAGAAGAGCATGGAAGAGAAACTCAGAGCAGTTCCCGAAGGCGCACAACGTGACACTCTTAGAAAGCTCATGGAGGCTAAACTTGAGATATTGCCTTCAAAGAAGCTTGCCGATTCTATAAAAGTTGGGGATTCTTTAGTGTCTTATGATATGGAGCTACCACTTACAAGCCAAACAACGGTACTAAATGATGGCTCTGTGAATCATGTCTACTTTAACGGTAATATGAAGCTTGTCATTAATGAAAATATGGGAATCATCAAGAAAGTTGAGTGGAAGGAGATTTAAAAGTGATAACGGCATTCGTCCTATCAATAATATACTTAATGATTTCAGCAGTAATGAGCATTGTATCCGGAGTGTTGAGTCTAGTCTTCGGACTAGCTGATGCTCTACTAAAAGCAATCTTTGGAGGGAATAAATAATGCATTCATTAGAAAGATTACTAGAAGCGCAATCTCAAATAAAAGAACTACATATTGATGGTTTGATAAGTGATGCTACATTCTCCGAGATGTCATCATACATCAATTTACTAATTGAGGAAGAGAATATAACTTAGAAGTACTTGGTGCATTAATCTAAGGTATAACCTTTATAAAGAAGACTCCCAAAGGGTTTATTCTTTGTTATCGTCAGGGGATTTAGGCTTTGGAGTCTTCTATATTATGATTTACCTGTTTTACCGTCTAAGAGATGTCTCGTTTTACAAGATTTGCAATTGCCTCAGCCATAGCTTGAGCGTTAAAAGTTCCCTTAGTAGTTACTTTTATCTTTACATCTTCTCTTTTTTTACTCATATCGAATCACTTCCTTAGGTTTATACTATAGATTGTATCATTTTTTGAGTGGAGAATAGACTTGAGAGAGTTCTGTAAGTGTATAGATTGGAACGGAATATATGACTATAATGTTATAAGTATAGAAATAGGAGGAACTTAAACATGAAATTATTTAAAAAGGTAAAAGTGCTAACAGTAGTAACGGTAGCATCGACAAGCTTAGTAGGATGCGGTAATAATGCAGAACTTGAAGCACAACTTCAGGAAAAGGATCAAAAGATTGATGCTCTTCAAGCGGAGCTAAAGACCCTACGTCAAGAAGCTAATACGTCAATCTCCAGTAATGCAGGTCAGGAGGTTCGTCCGATTTCTATCGAGTGGGAAAAGACGAATATACCATCTCGTGTCGATAAAGACGGCTTTAAAGATTTGAAAGTTGGGATGTCTATCGAAAAGACTTACAGGACTCTTCAGAGGGAATCAGCTAAAGGATGGACAAGCTCTGACGGTGGCGTAATCTACGAGTTTAGTGGCGACTCAGGTCAGAAGATACGTATCAAATACAAAAATGACAAGATGATTTCCGCAGATTATCAGGACAACAAAGGCAATCATGAAGTGATTCAGTAAGAAGAGTAGATTCTAGAGACGGTGTATCGAAGTATATATCAATGTATTTACACTATATGAGTGCGATAAAGATTTGCCTTGACGGTAGCATATATAATAAGGTAAGATTTTTTTTAAAGGTCACTTGACCGAAAACTGGAATGTTTCAATTTCTGAAATGTATAGGCTATTATGACGCAAGTTTTATAGATTGGTTCGGGAGTTCGAATCTCTCCTGGGACGCTAAAAAAACCTTGTTATCTTTTGATAACAAGGTTTTTTGTTTGGGTTATAAGTGTAGTTCATGCTTAATATTTGCGACCTTTCCTTTGATATTAAGCAGTTGCATATGTACTTCTTTTTCTTAAATAAAAAGAGGACCATTTATGCGCCCTATTCCTCTTATTTAATTTAAAGAATCAATAGGTTTATGATGGAACTCAAATCCATATCCAGATTCTCTTAATTGTTTACTTACAATATTATAAAACTCTTTACCATTCTAGTACGATTGAGCAGCAGTTATCGGAACTTATCCCTGTGAGTGTGTTACAATTAATAGAAGCGGAAAACGAGAATCTCCAATTGACTGGACCTGTGATTGGTTAGATGGTTTAAGAAGGTCGTATAAAAAAGGGAGATGGCGCAAAGATGGCGAGATCAAATGAGAACGATTTAACGGAGAAATTGGCAGAAGGTCACCGAAAATATGGTGATGGCAATTTTACAGTACAGAACATCGGTGATGAAACTAACCCGAATTGGACTATCGTAAAAAATGTGAGGAAGGGATCGGCAGGCATTCGCGAAGGAGAAGATATATTAAGACTGCGATCAAAATATATAAAATAGTACGGAAATGGGCGGAGCGGGAGCTCGAATCTCTCCTGGTACGCTACAAAAACCTTGTTATCTTTTGATAACAAGGTTTTCTGTTTAGTTATTAATAAACTTCTCAAATACAAAACCATAATCTTTCACATTATATTGTTTCTTCGTATCAACAAGCCAGTTAAAGGCAATCTCGTTCATTTCTTTAAATTGCTCTGCTAAATTTACTTGTGCGTTTGAAATGCGGCTAAAGGCATTAGATGCCATATCTAAACTTTTATGTGCATATTGTAATGTAATATCGTTGTCGTATGAAATTTCTTCGATGTTAAGTAAAGCCTTATATAAATCTTTTAATTCTTCAATATGTTTTTTATGAACATCAATTGAGTAATGTTCATCGCCCATTTGAAACTTAATTTCTACATCTAAATCAATCGTTCCTGCAGTTTCAAGTGCTACGTTTTTAATTTGATATTTACTATAACTAAAGCGGCGTAGTGTACGTTTTTTACTTGTTGCGCTTGTACCGTCTAAGTGAATTAACCCTTTGTTTGTGAAGCAATATTCATCTGATTTCGATTTAATTAGAAAGTAAATTTTCTCCCCATCTTCATGCATTACATAATCATCGGCATCGACCTTATCATAGTCTTTAGGTGTAATAACAGAACCTACATCGCTTAGTCCTAATACATCTGCGGCCATTTTTTTAAACATATATAATCCCCCTTGTAAATTAAATTCTTAATTGTACAAAAATATATTAACATGATTTTCATCCTTTGTTTTCTTGTAATACGAAAATATCTGAAGGTAAGTTAAGAAAAGTAATGAATAATTATTTTGATCCTAAATTATTTAGTAAATCTATTAGTTTAAGATTGGATTCTCCGAAAAATAACCAAGAGAAAAAAGTTAATTTTGCAAGTGATTATAGAGAAATTCCGTGAAAGCACCTCAAGCTATGTGAGGTGTTTTTCTATCCTCTTTTGAAATCTTACAATTCTGTAAGGTAACTGTAAGGTAGTTCGATGGTAACAAATTGCTAATCTTTTATAATGAAGATAACAACGATAAAACGAGGAGGCAGAAATGATGAAAGGATTAGTTGTAACGGGCTTAACGGTTGCTTTTGGATTTGTAGCGTATGAGAAATTAACGTATGTAGTTGATGTTGTGAAACATTTGATTGCTTAGAGAAAACAGCCATGAGAGGGAAAGGGAATGAGTGAATGAATGGAATGGTTATTTGGAATTATAGGTACTTGTAGTGTAGTGTTATTGTTCTTTGTCCCAAGTGGTATACTTAGTTCGACAACAAGTTTGTTCTTCTTAAGTTTGTTTGCTTGTACGATGCTTATTATTATGTTTTTAATGAAGCGAAGTAAACCAATCTTCTATTTTAGCATGATTGTTATGGCAATTATTGTTCTCCAAATTATTACCCTTGTAATATACCCCACAATTATAAAAGCTTTCCATTAATGATGAATCCTCTGCGTTTGTTGCTGGGGATTTTTATTTGTACAATTTTAATTTTTAGTAGAGATTTATTCGTATTGGAATGTAAAAATTAAATATTTTCATATTTCAAACAAATAATTTGGGGATGTTGTGTTCTCATTACGCATTTGATATATTTACTTTGAACATAATTAAAATCAAGAAAAAGAGGCGGACGTATGGATAAAAAAGAAAATACGGTCGTATTGTTTCCGCAGCTATCAGAGCGCTATATTGATGAAGGTTTTTTAGCGTTGAAAGAGCGGAAGTTCGAAGATGCATTGCGCTGCTTTGAAATATTACGTCAGTATAATGCGGAAACGGAACAAACGGAATTAGCTTCAGTTATTTGTTTACTCGAATTAAAACGTATGGAAGAAGCGAAAGACAAATGTGAACAGTTGCTTAAAACAGGAGTTGTCTTATTTGGTGATATTCTTGAAACGTACGTGACTATTTTAGTTCAAACAAATGATTATGAAGGTGTTATTGAAACTGTTGAAAAGGTTTTACAAACGAAAGATATAATGCCTGATCAAAAGGAAAAATTAGCGCAGCTTGCTTTATTTGCAGAAGGTATGCTAAATGAGGGAGACGCATCGCTAGTGGATTCAAATTTTGAGTTGAATGAGTTTACTAATGAAATTTTTGGAGAAAACTTTGGACAGAAGCTAAGAGCGATTCAGCGACTTTCATTAAAAGACTTAGATCTTGCATTACCTGTTTTAAAGAAATTTTTAATAGATGAAGAGCAACACCCCTATTTGAAAACTTCTATTTTGTATAAAATGATAGAAAGTCAGGTAGAAGAGGAAATAGAGGTAGAAAAGTTTGGGAATACGATTAAGGTAATTCCAGCATTTACAGGTCATAATGAGGAGCAATCCAATAACATTATACATAAATTATCAAGTCGATTAGAGCAAAATTATCCCGATATATTTGAAGCGATGGTTACATATTGGAAAGAATTGCAAATTAGCATTTTCCCATTCGCTCTATTAATGGATAAAGAAGAGATTTGGTCAGCTGTTTTAGAGAGAATTGGAAGAAAGCGTTTCGGATTGGCTATTGATGAAGAAGAGCTTATGGCAGCATACAATATCGAATTGGAAGAGTTTCATATTGCCTATCAATGGTTATTACGTGTTGAAAGAGAAGGATATTTGCCCGTATAATTATGAAAAAGAATCGTTCAGTTCTTGAAACGAGCATATTCTATGTTATAATGTAAGGGTTGCAAAAGGCAGAAAACTGCCTGTTTGTAAGAGAAGAGAAGTGTAATTCTCTTACTTAATATGTTTCATATTATTCTCGAACAAAATATACCGTAGTTGTCTTCTGGGCAATTAGTAGATTGGAACATTATATCTGAAAGCTTTTGCTAGAGGATTATTTGTGTATTTGTTATTTCAAAAAAGAGATAATGAAGATCTTAATCTATAGAGGTATGTGCATACATTATTATAGTTGGAGGGAAAGAATAAATGTCTACAAAATGGGAAAAATTAGAAGGTAACGTTGGCGTTTTAACAATCGAAGTTGATGCTAAAGAAGTAAACAACTCTATCGACGCTGCGTTCAAAAAAGTAGTAAAAACAATTAACGTACCAGGTTTCCGTAAAGGAAAAATGCCTCGTCCATTATTCGAACAACGCTTTGGTATTGAATCTTTATACCAAGATGCTTTAGATATCATTTTACCAAAAGCATACGGTGAAGCGATTGAAGAAGCTGGTATCTTCCCAGTTGATCATCCTGAAATCGACATCGAGAAGTTCGAAAAAAATGCTAACCTTATCTTCACTGCAAAAGTTACAGTGAAACCTGAAGTTAAATTAGGTGAGTACAAAGGTTTAGCAGTAGAAAAAGTTGAAACAACTGTAACTGACGAAGATGTAGAGAACGAATTAAAATCTTTACAAGAACGTCAAGCTGAACTAGTTGTTAAAGAAGAAGGAACTGTTGAAAACGGTGATACAGCTGTAATCGACTTCGAAGGTTTCGTTGATGGCGAAGCATTTGAAGGCGGAAAAGGCGAAAACTACTCTCTAGCAATCGGTTCTGGTACATTCATCCCAGGTTTCGAAGAGCAAGTAATCGGTCTTAAATCTGGTGAGTCTAAAGACGTTGAAGTATCATTCCCAGAAGAGTACCATGCTGCTGAATTAGCTGGCAAACCAGCAACATTCAAAGTAACAATTCACGAAATCAAAACAAAAGAACTTCCTGAGTTAAACGACGAGTTCGCTAAAGAAGCAGACGAAGCGGTTGCAACTCTTGATGAATTAAAAGCAAAACTTCGCACAAACTTAGAAGAAGGCAAAAAGCACGAAGCTGAGCACAAAGTACGTGACGAAGTAGTAGAATTAGCTGCTGCTAACGCTGAAATCGAAATTCCAGAAGCTATGATCAACACTGAGTTAGATCGTATGGTTCGTGAATTCGAGCAACGTTTAAGCCAACAAGGTATGAACCTTGAGCTTTACTACCAATTCACAGGTACTGATGCTGACAAATTAAAAGAGCAAATGAAAGAAGATGCACAAAAACGTGTAAGAATCAATCTTGTTCTTGAAGCTATCATTGAAGCTGAAAACATCGAAGTTACTGAAGAAGAAGTAACTGCAGAAGTTGAAAAAATGGCTGAAATGTACGGTATGCCAGTAGACGCTATCAAGCAAGCTCTTGGAAGCGTAGACGCTTTAGCTGAAGATCTTAAAGTGCGTAAAGCTGTAGACTTCTTAGTAGAAAACGCTGCATAATAAAATAACAAGGCACGATTAAAATCGTGCCTTGTTTTATAAATATAGAAATATATTTATAAAACTTTTCGATGGAGAAGGAAAAGTTCCTTTACAAGTCGAATATACATATTTCAAAAGTTTTAAAAATTTTTTATTTGTACATAACTAGTCATATTATTTGTATTTCTCGCCACGTAGTGACATAATATGTATTTACATACGATACATTTATCGTGTACATACGAAGGCAAGAGGTTAGCACTTTGTAAGGGGTGTGAAAATATGTTTAAATTTAATGATGAAAAAGGGCAATTAAAATGTTCTTTCTGTGGTAAAACACAAACGCAAGTTCGAAAGTTAGTGGCAGGTCCAGGTGTTTACATTTGTGACGAGTGTATCGAACTTTGTACTGAAATTGTACAAGAGGAGCTTGCGAAGGACGAAGAAGTAGAATTCAAAGATGTACCGAAACCGGTAGAAATTCGTGAAATCTTAGATGAGTATGTCATCGGGCAAGATAGCGCGAAAAAAGCACTAGCGGTAGCGGTATATAACCATTACAAACGCATTAATTCTAACAGCAAAATTGATGATGTAGAATTAGCGAAGAGTAATATCGCACTTATCGGGCCAACAGGTAGTGGTAAAACATTACTGGCACAAACTTTAGCGCGTATTTTAAATGTTCCATTTGCAATCGCGGACGCAACATCTTTAACAGAAGCTGGATATGTTGGGGAAGATGTAGAAAATATCTTACTAAAATTAATTCAAGCAGCTGATTATGATGTAGAGAAAGCGGAAAAAGGAATTATTTATATTGATGAGATTGATAAAGTGGCACGTAAGTCCGAAAATCCATCAATTACACGTGATGTATCTGGTGAAGGTGTGCAGCAGGCACTTCTGAAAATTTTAGAAGGTACTGTAGCAAGCGTTCCACCTCAAGGTGGTCGTAAGCATCCGCACCAAGAGTTTATTCAAATTGATACAACGAACATCTTATTCATTTGTGGTGGAGCGTTTGATGGCATTGAGCCGATTATTAAACGTCGCCTTGGTGAAAAAGTAATTGGATTTGGTTCTGAGAAGAAAAATGCTGATGTAAATGAGAAGCATGTTTTATCTCACGTATTACCAGAGGATCTTTTAAGATTTGGTTTAATTCCAGAGTTTATCGGTCGTCTTCCAGTTATTGCGAACCTAGAGCCACTTGATGAAGATGCTCTTGTTGATATTTTAACGAAACCGAAAAATGCACTTGTTAAGCAATTCCAAAAATTATTGGAGCTTGACGATGTTGAGTTAGAGTTTGAAGAAGGTGCACTAATCGAAATTGCGAAAAAAGCAATTGAACGTAAAACGGGTGCTCGTGGACTTCGTTCTATTATTGAAGGCTTAATGCTTGATGTAATGTTCGAACTTCCATCTCGTAAAGATATCGAGAAGTGTATTCTTACAAAAGAAACAGTAGCTGATAATGAGCCGCCAAAATTGGTGTTACAAGACGGTACTGTACTTGATACAAAAACATCTGCATAATGAGAAAGGGAAACAGCAATTTTTATAATTGCTGTTTTTCTTTATGTTTAGCTACGTTCCTCCGCGGAAATACTAAGAGATAAAATATTGCGGGAGGAAATAAATAATGAGCTGGACAAATATATTTTTAGTTGTTCAACTTGTTTTTGGTGTAATTGTCGGATTGTATTTCTGGCATTTACTTCGAAATCAACGAACACAAAAAGTTTCAATTGATCGAGAATCGAAAAAAGAATTAGAACAGCTTCGTAAAATGCGTGAGATTTCTTTAACAGAACCGCTAGCAGAAAAGGTGCGTCCTACAACCTTTTTAGATATTGTAGGGCAAGAGGACGGAATTAAGTCGTTAAAAGCGGCTCTTTGTGGTCCGAATCCGCAACATGTAATCATATATGGCCCGCCAGGTGTTGGGAAAACAGCGGCAGCACGTCTTGTATTAGAAGAAGCGAAACGAAATCCTAAATCTCCATTTCGTACGAATGCAACATTTATTGAACTTGATGCGACAACAGCTCGGTTTGATGAACGTGGTATCGCAGACCCTTTAATAGGTTCGGTGCATGATCCGATTTATCAAGGTGCTGGGGCGATGGGGCAAGCAGGTATTCCGCAACCGAAAAAAGGTGCTGTAACAGATGCACATGGTGGTATTTTGTTTATTGATGAGATTGGCGAGCTCCATCCGATTCAAATGAATAAAATGTTAAAGGTGTTAGAAGATCGAAAAGTATTTTTAGAAAGTGCGTACTATAGTGAAGAAAATACGATGATCCCAACATATATACATGATATTTTCCAAAAAGGCTTACCGGCAGATTTTCGCTTAGTTGGAGCAACGACACGTTCGCCAGAGGAAATTCCTCCTGCTATTCGGTCACGTTGCTTAGAAGTATTTTTCCGTGAATTAGATACGGAAGAAATTCAAAAAGTAGCGAAAAATGCCGCGGAAAAAGTGGAAATGCAAATAGGTGAAAATGGTATTGAAATGATCGGGATGTATGCAAGGAATGGACGAGAAGCGATTAATCTCGTGCAAATCTCTGCTGGTATGGCGATAAATGAAGAACGTTCTTTCATTAAGGATGAAGATATAGAGTGGGTTGTTCACTCAAGTCAGCTTACACCGAAATATGAAAAGCACATTTATCCGATTCCAAGGATTGGTCTTGTAAATGGTCTTGCTGTATACGGACCAAATACAGGTGCGTTATTAGAAATTGAAGTAACAGCAATCAAGGCGAAAGATAAAGGATCGGTAAATGTTACCGGAATTGTGGAAGAAGAAAGTATTGGTAGTCAAACGAAATCGATTCGTCGTAAAAGTATGGCGAAAGGCTCTGTTGATAATGTATTAACAGTACTTCGTTCTTTAGATGTGTTGCCAGAAGGATATGATATACATATTAATTTTCCAGGTGGTATCCCAATTGATGGACCTTCTGCAGGAATCGCTATGGCAACAGGTGTATATTCTGCGGTGCACCGCACGTATGTAAATAATGAAGTAGCGATGACAGGGGAAATAAGTATACACGGAGAAGTAAAACCTATTGGTGGCGTGTACGCAAAAATAAAAGCTGCGAAAAAAGCGGGAGCTAAGAAAGTCATTATTCCTGCTGAAAATATGCAACCATTTTTGTATACGATCAAGGGAATTGAAATTATTCCTGTCCGTAAGTTAAAAGAAGTATTTGAGTTAACGTTTATGCAAGAAAATATGCATAGAGAGCTAGATGTACATACTCACGTAGACGAAACAGATGCACAATCTATGTAAAAATAAACAATAATAAAATTTGCCAGACTTCGTTTAAGTTTGTATGCTTAATCGGAGTCTTTTTTCTTTTCGTGAGGTAGAAAAACAAGCTATTTACAATTGCGCGGAATCTCAGCAATTGCATCTAGGTGTATTGTAATATAAAATAGTTGAACAGGAGTTTAATTTATTATGGAGGTGCTATGTCTAGTATGAATACGAACGAAAGAATCGTGCCCCTCCTACCATTAAGAGGCGTTCTCGTATATCCAACGATGGTTTTGCATCTTGATGTAGGACGTGATAAATCGATACAAGCACTAGAGCAGGCGGCAATGGATGAAAATATCATCTTTTTAGCAATGCAAAAAGAAATGAATATCGATGATCCGAAAGAAGATGACATATATAGTGTAGGTACGGTGGCGAAAGTGAAGCAAATGTTAAAATTGCCGAACGGTACGCTTCGTGTCCTTGTGGAAGGTTTACATAGAGCAGAAGTAATAGAGTTTATCGAAGAAGAAAATGTAGTACAAGTGTCTATTAAAACGGTAACTGAAGAAGTAGAAGATGATTTAGAAGAGAAAGCTTTTATGCGTACGTTACTGGAGCATTTCGAACAATATATTAAAGTCTCGAAAAAAGTTTCAAATGAAACATTTGCAACGGTAGCTGATGTGGAAGAACCAGGGAGATTAGCTGATTTAATTGCTTCTCACTTGCCGATTAAAACGAAGCAGAAACAAGAGATTCTAGAGATTGTATCTGTAAAAGAACGATTACAAACACTTATTTCAATTATTCAAGATGAACAAGAGTTACTTAGCCTAGAAAAGAAAATTGGGCAAAAAGTGAAACGTTCCATGGAGCGCACGCAAAAAGAATATTTCTTACGTGAGCAAATGAAGGCGATTCAAACTGAACTTGGCGACAAAGAAGGCAAGGGCGGAGAAGTAGAAGAACTTCGTGAGAAAATTGAACAGTCAGGAATGCCGGAAGAAACAATGAAGGCTGCGCTGAAAGAATTAGATCGTTATGAAAAGTTACCAGCAAGTTCTGCGGAGAGTGGTGTTATTCGCAATTATATTGATTGGTTATTAGCGCTTCCGTGGACAGAGGCAACAGAAGATATAATTGATCTTGCTCATTCGGAAGAGATTTTAAATAACGATCATTACGGTCTTGAAAAAGTGAAAGAGCGTGTACTTGAATATTTAGCTGTACAGAAGTTAACGAATTCATTAAAAGGACCTATCCTTTGTTTAGTAGGCCCTCCTGGGGTCGGCAAAACTTCGTTAGCGCGTTCAATTGCAACATCATTGAATCGTAACTTCGTCCGTGTATCTCTTGGTGGTGTGCGTGATGAATCTGAAATTCGTGGTCACCGCCGTACATATGTTGGAGCAATGCCAGGACGCATTATTCAAGGTATGAAAAAGGCGAAAACAGTTAATCCAGTCTTCTTATTAGATGAGATTGATAAAATGTCTAACGATTTCCGTGGAGATCCATCAGCGGCATTACTTGAAGTATTAGATCCAGAACAAAACCATAACTTCAGTGATCATTACATTGAAGAGCCATATGATCTATCAAAAGTTATGTTTGTAGCAACTGCTAATACACTTTCAAGTATTCCAGGTCCATTACTTGACCGTATGGAAATCATTTCGATTGCTGGCTATACAGAACTTGAAAAAGTACACATTGCTCGTGAGCATTTATTGCCGAAACAATTAAAAGAACATGGCTTACGAAAAGGTAATTTACAAGTGCGTGATGAAGCGCTGCTTGAGATTATTCGTTATTATACACGTGAGGCTGGTGTTCGTACGCTAGAGCGCCAAATTGCAAAAGTTTGCCGTAAAGTAGCGAAGATTATCGTTACAGCAGAACGTAAACGTATCGTTGTGACAGAGAAAAAGATTGTTGATTTACTTGGTAAACACATATTCCGTTATGGGCAAGCTGAAAAAACAGACCAAGTTGGTATGGCAACAGGTCTAGCTTACACAGCAGCAGGCGGCGATACACTTGCCATTGAAGTTTCTGTAGCGCCAGGAAAAGGGAAACTAATTTTAACAGGGAAACTTGGGGATGTTATGAAAGAATCAGCACAAGCTGCGTTTAGTTATATACGTTCTCGTGCAGAAGAGCTTCAGATCGATCCGAATTTCCATGAGAAAAATGATATTCATATTCACGTTCCAGAAGGAGCGGTTCCAAAAGACGGACCGTCAGCAGGTATTACGATGGCAACGGCACTTATTTCTGCGCTAACAGGTATTCCTGTAAGTAAAGAAGTGGGTATGACAGGTGAAATTACACTTCGTGGTCGTGTATTACCAATTGGTGGTTTAAAAGAAAAAACATTAAGTGCTCACCGCGCAGGCTTAACAAAAATTATTTTGCCAGCAGAAAACGAGAAAGATTTAGATGATATTCCAGAGAGCGTAAAAGAAAACCTTACGTTTGTGCTTGCATCTCATTTAGATGAAGTATTGGAGCACGCATTAGTAGGAGTGAAACAATGAAAGTAACAAAAGCAGATATTGTAATTAGTGCTGTTAAACCAGAACAATATCCAGACAGTGATTTACCAGAAATTGCATTAGCAGGTCGTTCAAATGTGGGGAAGTCTTCCTTTATTAATAAAATTTTAAATCGTAAAAAGTTAGTACGTATTTCTTCTAAACCAGGAAAAACGCAAACGCTGAACTTTTTCTTAATCAATGAGATGATGCACTTTGTTGACGTTCCAGGTTATGGATATGCGAAAGTATCTAAATCGGAGCGCGCTGCATGGGGGAAAATGATTGAAACGTACTTTACAACGCGTGAACAATTAGACGCAGCTGTATTAGTAGTTGATTTACGTCACCAACCAACAAGTGATGACGTGATGATGTATGATTTCTTAAAGCATTATGAAATCCCAACAATTATTATTGCGACGAAAGCCGATAAAATTCCGAAAGGGAAATGGCAAAAGCATTTAAAAGTTGTAAAAGAAACGCTTGCTGTTGAAATTGGCGATGAAATTGTTCTGTTCTCTTCTGAAACAGGACTTGGAAAAGAAGAAGCGTGGAAAGCAATTCATAAATTTACAAAAACAAAAAACGCGTGACGAATGTCGCGCGTTTTTGTTTTGCTAAATTTTTTAGCGTACGTTTAATGTAACTTCAATATTTCCTCGTGTTGCTTTCGAGTAAGGACATACACCGTGAGCCGCTTCCACAAGTTCTTGTGCTTCGCTATGTGAAACGCCAGCCACATGTACATCAAGTACAGCAGATAGGCCGAAACCACCATCTGTATCTTTTCCGATAGAAACGTGAGCAGTTACTTCTGTACTTTCTACTTTCACACGTTTTGTACGAATGACAAGTTGTAATGCACTATCGAAACAAGCTGCATAACCAGCTGCAAATAGTTGTTCTGGATTTGTTGCTTCTCCGCCTGCACCACCTAGTGCTTTCGGCATTTTTACATCAAGATTTAATATGCCATCATCTGAAACTACTTTCCCATTTCTTCCACCTGTTGCTGTTACTGAAGCAGTATATAATTTATCCATATTTATTCCCCTTTTCCATCATTAATTGTTTTCATTGTGTCAATCAGTTTATTTAGTTGAATTAATAAAGAGCGATATTCTTGCTCTGTAATTCCTAAGTTTGTAGCCATCGTTGTCGGTAATGAACAAGCCTTTTCCTTTAAATCTTTGCCCTGTTCTGTTAATTCAATACAAACTTTTCGCTCGTCTTCTTTGGAACGAACACGTTTTACAAGTTTTAATGATTCCATACGTTTTAACATAGGTGTTAACGTACCAGAATCTAAAAATAGACGTTCTCCAATTTCTTTTACTGTTAGTCCATCTTGCTCCCATAGTACGAGTAAAGTAATGTACTGGGGATACGTAATACCCATTTCTTCTAAATAAGGTCGATAAAAACGAGTAACCTCTCTAGAGCAGGCGTAAATAGAAAAACAAAGTTGGTTATCTAGATGCAAAGAGTCTTCTGTCATAAATAACTCCCTTCTAATTAAGTTGTGCACAATTTAATTTCGTAAAACCAATATAACGAAAAAGAAATACAATGTCAAATACATTGTATTGAGAAAGTCTTTGTTACATTTTGGAACAATCATACATATTTTCCTTCATGATGAAAGAAGATAGGGAAGATGATGTTATAATTTATATGGAATAGTTTCCATCACTTGATTATGAGGGCTTTTTTTGGTAACGTACAAATAGAGTTATTAATTTATAATCATTATAAAGTAGAAATTTTTTATTAGTGTTACTGAATCTCCTGTATTCCATACGGAGAATAATTAAAAAATAATCGGTTGTTCACACGATTGTCAGATTCATAAGAGGAAAGTTGTATTATGATAGTAGATAAAGTGATAAAACGGGTGAAGGGGGACATGCTGCGTGCATATTCTTGTTGTTAGTGTAAATTATCGAACAGCCCCTGTAGAATTTCGTGAGAAACTCACATTTCAGGCAGCAGAACTAGAGCGAGCGATGACTACATTACAAAATCAAAAGAGCGTGTTAGAGAATGTCATTGTATCAACTTGTAATCGCACTGAGATTTATGCTGTTGTCGATCAATTACACACGGGACGGTATTATATTAAGAAGTTTTTAGCTGATTGGTTTCAGCTTGAAATAGAAGAAGTCGCGCCATATTTAACTATTTTTGAACAAGATGGCGCAATAGATCATTTATTCCGCGTAACGTGCGGTTTAGATTCAATGGTAGTCGGAGAAACACAGATTTTAGGTCAAATAAAAGATAGCTTTTTAGAAGCGCAACAAGTTAAAGCAACAGGCACAATTTTTAATGAATTGTTTAAGCAAGTCATTACATTAGCAAAACGTGCCCACTCAGAAACAACAATCGGGGAAAGTGCAATGTCTGTTAGTTATGCTGCTGTTGAGCTTGGAAAGAAAATATTTGGCGAGTTAACAGATTGTCATGTGCTTATTCTTGGTGCTGGTAAAATGGGCGAACTTGCACTACAAAACTTATATGGAAGTGGTGCTCGTAAAGTAACAGTTATGAATAGGACGCTTTCGAAAGCAGAAGTAATGGCTGAGAAATATATGGGACATGCAAAATCGTTAAGCGAATTACAATGTGCATTATTAGAAGCAGATATTTTAATTAGTTCAACTGGTGCATCTGAGTATGTCATTACGAAAGAGATGATGACAAAGGTGGAGAAAATGCGCTCTGGTCGTCCATTATTTATGGTTGACATTGCAGTGCCGCGTGATATTGATCCAGCGATTGATGAGCTAGAAGGTTCTTTCTTGTATGATATTGATGATTTACAAGGAGTAGTGGAGGCAAACCGTGCTGAGCGTTTGAAAGAGGCAGAGAAAATTCAATTTATGATTGAAGAGGAAATTGTTCTATTTAAAACGTGGTTAAGTACACTTGGTGTTGTTCCATTAATATCAGCTCTTCGTGATAAGGCACTTGCAATCCAAAGTGAAACGATGGTAAGCCTAGAGCGAAAAATACCAAACCTTAGTGATCGTGAGAAAAAAGTTATTAGTAAGCATACGAAAAGTATTATTAATCAATTATTAAAAGACCCAATTTTAGTAGCGAAAGAAATAGCTGCTGAAGAGGGAGCGAGCGAAAAATTAGCGTTATTTGCAAAGATTTTTGATTTAGAAACGGAAGAAGTAGAGAGTCGTGCGGAAGAAGTAGAACATAAAAGAGTGTGGACACCATCCGTTCCATCTTTATAATTTGGAAGGATGATCGGATGAGTTTTTTAAATAACAGTATTATTTATCATATTGCAATTATTTTATATGCTTGTAGCATTAGTTTATATTTTATAGATTATTTCCAAAGTAACCGAAAGGCGAACCGATTTGCTTTTTGGTTACTTGCGATTGTATGGGTCCTGCAGTCTATTTTTATGTTGCTTAGAGCTACAGATTCAGAAACGAATCCTATTTTAACTTTATTATCAGGGATTTATTTTTATGTTTGGTTATTGATTACGATGTCGTTAGTTATTAATCGATTTATGAGAATTGACTTTTTAGTCTTTTTTACAAATGTTGTAGCATTTGGCGTAAGCGCTTTTTCTATTTTTACACCGCTCGGAAAGATGTCGCCAGTACTTGCGGAACAATTAGTTTCAGAACTTGTATACGTGCATGTCGGTATGGCAATTATTTCTTACGCAACGTTTACTGTATCGTTCATTTTTTCTATTATGTATTTACTGCAATATCGCCTATTAAAAAAGAAAAAATGGAATGCGAGATTAAGAAGGTTAGGGAATTTACCGAAGCTAGAATCTATGTCTTACGGATTAAATTTATTTTCTGTTCCATTTTTCTTACTAGCAATTTTATTAGGATGTATATGGGGATATACAAAATTGGATAATTTCCATTGGTATGATACGAAAGTAATCGGATCTTTTGTCGTTCTATTTGTGTATTGCACAGGTTTATATTTACGAGCGGCAGATGTGTTGCAAGGTAAGAAAATTGTACAGTGGAATATCGGATCGTTTCTCGTAATGCTAGTAAACATTTTTCTATTAAGCAGTTTGTCCAATTTCCACTTTTGGTATTTATAATGAGGAGAGAGAATTATGCGCAAAATTATTGTAGGATCACGAAAGAGTAAACTAGCATTAACGCAAACAAACTGGTTTATTGATCAGTTAAAAGCCCTAGGTCTACCATATGAATTTGAAGTGAAAGAAATTGTCACAAAAGGTGATGTTATTTTAGATGTTACTCTTTCAAAAGTAGGCGGAAAAGGCTTGTTCGTTAAAGAAATTGAGCATGCGTTACTTACGAAAGAAATCGATATGGCTGTACATAGTATGAAAGATATGCCAGCCGTACTTCCAGAAGGTTTAATGATTGGCTGTACACCAAAGCGTGTTGACCCTCGTGATGCTTTTATCTCAAAAAATGGAGCATCGTTTAAAGAGTTAGCGGAAGGTGCTATTTTAGGTACGAGTAGTTTAAGACGTAGTGCACAGCTACTCGCTGCGAGACCAGATTTACAAGTGAAGTGGATTCGCGGGAATATCGATACACGTTTACGTAAATTAAAAGAAGAAGATTACGATGCGATTATTTTAGCGACAGCTGGATTACAAAGAATGGGCTGGGATAATGATGTTATTACAGAACATTTAGATGATACGTTATGTGTACCTGCTGTAGGACAAGGTGCATTAGCGATTGAGTGTCGTGAGGATGATAAGGATTTATTGCAGTTGTTAGCGCATATTAATGATACGATAACAGAAAGAACAGTGGCAGCGGAGCGAGTATTTCTTCATAAACTTGAAGGTGGATGCCAAGTTCCAATTGCTGGATATGCAACCCTTACAGAAAACGATGCAATCGAATTAACAGCTCTTGTCGGCTCTATGGATGGCTCTGTTTTATTAAAAGAGACAGTAGTGGGTACTAATCCTGAGGAAGTAGGGTTAGAGGCCGCGGACCGTTTAATTAAACAAGGCGCCAAAGAACTCATTCTTGCTGCAAATAAGGAGCAACAATAAATATGAACGCTCTCGCTGGAAAAACGGTATTGATTACACGTGCCCAGCATCAAGCGAAACAAATGAGTGTAGCAGTGAAAGAAAAGAGCGGAATTCCATTGGAAATTCCGCTTTTGCGTATGGAAGGTATGTCTCATAGGCAAATTCAACATATTGAAGAGCAGCTACATTCATACGACTGGGTTATTTTTACGAGCAGAAATGGTGTAGCTTTTTTTCTAGATAGTTTAAAAAAGAAACTACCGCTAACCATTAGAATCGCTGCGGTAGGTGTGAAAACAAAATTAGAGTTAGAAAAAAGGGGCTATCAAGTTCATTTTGTTCCGACTTCATTTGTTGCAGAAGCATTTGCAGAAGAGTTTCTAAAAGAATTAAGTGGAAACGAACGTATTTTATTTCCGAAAGGGAATTTAGCAAGAGAGGTAATTCCGGTTGCACTTCGGGAAATTGGTGTTTCTCTAGATGAGCTAATCGTATACGGTACGAAAGTGAATATAGAAAAAAAGCAAGAACTTATAGCAGCATTGAAGTTAGGGAAAGTAGACATTATTACATTTACGAGCCCTTCAACTGTTACTAGTTTTGTTCGTTTACTTGAGGGTACAAACTGGAGAGAATGGACAAAAAAATGTACAATTGCTTGTATAGGACCTATTACGGAAAAAGAGGCAAGTCTTTATTTTCCGTCTGTTATTGTGCCGAAAGAGTACACTGTAGAAGCATTACTACAATATGTTTGTGAATCTATAAAATGAAAGAATGGGGATAGAAATCTATGAACTCTTTACAATTTAATCGTCATCGTCGTTTAAGACAAAGCGGGGGCATGCGTGCACTTGTGCGTGAAACGTTTTTACATACGGAAGATTTTATTTACCCTATTTTTGTATTAGAAGGTGAAAATGTTCGTAATGAAGTTCCTTCTATGCCGGGCGTATATCAAATGTCTTTAGATTTATTGCAAGCTGAAATGCAAGAAGTTGTTGATTTAGGTATTCGTTCTGTTATTGTATTTGGTTTACCTGCTGAAAAGGATGAAGTTGGATCATCAGCATATTGTGATCATGGAATTGTACAACGTGCTATTCAGCAAATTAAAGGTAATTTCCCTGAGCTAGTAGTAGTTGCAGACACGTGTTTATGTCAATTTACAAGCCATGGTCATTGCGGTGTAATTGAAGATGGGATTATTTTAAATGACGAGTCTCTTGCAGTTCTTGCGAAAACAGCTGTAAGTCAAGCGAAAGCAGGAGCGGATATTATTGCGCCATCAAACATGATGGACGGCTTCGTAACAGCAATTCGTCATGCGTTAGACGAAAATGGTTTTGGACACGTGCCAGTTATGTCGTACGCTGTGAAATATTCATCAGCATTTTATGGACCATTCCGTGATGCTGCGCACGGTGCACCGCAATTTGGTGACCGTAAAACATATCAAATGGATCCGGCAAACCGTATGGAAGCATTCCGTGAAGCAGAATCAGATGTAATGGAAGGTGCAGATTTCTTAATCGTAAAACCAGCTCTTTCTTACTTAGATATCGTTCGTGATGTGAAAAATAACTTTAATTTACCAGTTGTCGCTTATAATGTAAGTGGTGAATATTCGATGATTAAAGCGGCAGCGCAAAATGGTTGGATTAATGAAAAAGAAGTTGTTCTTGAAAAATTAATTAGTATGAAACGTGCAGGGGCAGATTTAATTATTACGTATCATGCAAAAGATGCAGCAAGATGGTTACAAGAAGGAGGCGCTAAATAATGAAAAAGTTTGATAAGTCAATTGCAGCGTTTGAAGAGGCGCAAGACTTAATGCCTGGTGGCGTAAATAGCCCGGTTCGTGCCTTTAAGTCTGTTGGGATGAATCCGTTGTTTATGGAGCGTGGAAAAGGCTCTAAAGTATATGATATCGATGGGAATGAATACATCGACTACGTATTATCATGGGGGCCTTTAATTCATGGTCATGCAAATGATCGTGTTGTAGAAGCGTTAAAATCTGTTGCTGAAAGAGGTACAAGCTTCGGTGCACCAACAGAAATTGAAAATAAATTAGCAAAACTTGTTATTGAGCGCGTGCCATCAATTGAGATTGTGCGTATGGTTAACTCTGGAACGGAAGCAACAATGAGTGCACTACGTTTAGCTCGTGGTTATACAGGTCGTAATAAAATCTTGAAATTTATTGGTTGTTACCACGGTCATGGTGATTCGTTATTAATTAAAGCTGGTTCTGGTGTGGCGACTTTAGGTTTACCAGATAGTCCTGGTGTACCAGAAGGTGTAGCGAAAAATACGATTACAGTAGCTTATAACGATTTAGAAAGCGTAAAATACGCGTTTGAACAATTCGGTGATGATATTGCTTGTGTAATTGTAGAACCAGTAGCAGGAAATATGGGGGTTGTTCCTCCGCAGCCTGGATTTTTAGAAGGTCTTCGTGAAGTAACAGAAGAAAACGGTGCATTGCTTATTTTTGATGAAGTAATGACAGGGTTCCGAGTAGCTTATAATTGTGGCCAAGGTTATTATGGCGTAACGCCTGATTTAACATGCCTAGGTAAAGTAATCGGTGGTGGTTTACCGGTAGGAGCATACGGTGGTAAAGCGGAAATTATGCGCCAAGTTGCGCCAAGCGGACCGATTTACCAAGCTGGTACTTTATCAGGTAACCCACTTGCAATGGCGGCAGGTTATGAAACGTTAGTACAGTTAACGCCAGAATCATATGTAGAATTTGAGCGTAAAGCTGAAATGTTAGAAGCTGGATTACGTAAAGCAGCTGAAAAACATGGCATTCCGCATCATATTAACCGTGCAGGCTCTATGATTGGTATTTTCTTTACAGATGAACCCGTTATTAATTACGATGCAGCAAAATCTTCAAACTTAGAATTCTTTGCGGCTTACTATCGTGAAATGGTAGAACAAGGTGTATTCTTACCACCATCTCAATTCGAAGGTTTATTCTTATCGACAGCACATAGTGATGCAGATATTGAAGCGACGATTGCAGCAGCTGAAATTGCAATGTCAAAATTAAAAGCGTAGTGTATTAGAGAAAATCGCTCTCCATAAGGGGAGCGATTTTTTTTATTCATAAAGTAAGCTTCCCACACATAAATCTGTAATGACATATAGTTTGGGAGGGGGAAAAGAAGTGGCTACAGATCATTCATTACGATTTTCATTAAAAGAATCTGTGTGGTTCCAAAAAGGACAGGAAGTCGAAGAACTTTTGTCAATTTCGTTAGATCCAGACGTTGAGATAGAAGAGCTTGATCATGAAGTAATCGTGAGAGGACAATTAGATTTAACGGGAGAGTATGTTGCACGAAAAGATGATTCCGCGTATTCATTAAGAGAACTATCGCCAGCAAAGTCAATTGATTATGTAGAAACAAGAGAAGATGGGGTTAATGAACTTGTTCATTCCTTTCCACTTGAAATATCAATTCCGAGAAATCGAGTGAAAGTAATTGAAGAGCTATATGTATCAATCGAGGAATTTGATTATGAATTAAAGGGAAATGGTTGCTTACAATTATTAGCGGATATATCTATTACCGGTTTGTGTGATGAAGAGAGAAGCGAGGATGAAGTTGAAGAGGAAGAAACGGTGTATGCTGAGTTAGAAGAAGATTCAGCGCAAGAGGATGAAAATAGACCGGCGCCGCATGTAGAAGAACCAGCATATAAGGAATCAGATGAGTGGGAAGATTACGCGTTTGAACCGTTCCAATTAGAGGAAAGAAAAGAGCAGGAATTAGAAGAAGAGAAAATAGAAGAACATGAATTTGTGGAACGTGAAGAGGAGCAAGAAACAACGCCGCAATTTGAACTGTTCGGACGAAAAGATTTCAAGAAAGAAAAAGCGAAAAAGCAGGAAGAACAAGAAGAAGAGTACTCACAGCGAGATGAAAATGCGCTTTATTTAACAAAACTATTTACGAAAGAACCGGAAGAAGAATTTACAAAGTTAAGAATGTATTTCGTGCAAGAAGGGGATACAATTGAATCTATTGCAGACCGTTATGAAACGTCTGTACAAAATTTATACCGTGTCAATCAAACAGAAGATATATTTTTAAATACGGGGCAAATTATTTATATTCCCGTTTCAAGGGTAAAGGCGAAATAAGGAAGTGAGTGTTTTCACTCACTTCCTTTCTTAGAGGCTATGTTTTGAATAGAAAGGGTTATTCGTATGGATATTGAGTTGCGAAATCACTATGAACCTATCGTGAGGCAATATAGATTGGATACGCAGCATATGGAAGAGCACGGAAATGTAATGAAAATTTATACGAATCAAGGTCCATATGCACTCAAGAAAATAGAAGGCAGAAAGTTAGAGCGGAATAACTTTCTGCATCATATTCAATATTTGAAGGAGAAAGGTTTTTCAAATTATGTACCTATATATCATGCGACGGATGGAAGTTATATTTTAAGTGACGGGACGTATAATTATTATTTAATGCCTTGGTTAGAACGTGCAGAAGGAAACGGTGAGGACAATGATCAATACCATAAAATGTTTCAGACACTTGGAACGTTGCATCAAAAAACTGTGAAGGAAGAAACGTATACGGAAGAAGATTTAGAAAAACATTATACAAGTATATCCGATCGTTGGGAAAATGATGGTGAGATGTTAGAAGAGTTTCTCGTAGAATCTGAATCAAAATGGTATATGTCCCCGTTTGAATTGCAATATTGTACGTACTATCATCATGTAATGAGAGCGCGTGAATTTGCAACGAAGCAATTAAATGAGTGGAACGATGCGATGAAAGAAAAAGAGAAAACGCGTATTACTTTTGTGCATGGTAATGTGTCACTGAATCATTTTTTATTTGACTATGAGCGGAATGGCTATTTTATTAGTTTAGAAAAATCGAAGTTTGCAACGCCTGTGCAAGATATAGTAGGTTTTTATTCACGGTCTTTAAACACATATCCAATCGCAAGAAGTGATCGGTTTGAATGGTTTCAAATGTATCAAAAAAATTTCCCTTTTACGAAAGAAGAGCAACTACTTATGTTTGCGTATATGACGTATCCATCACAATTTATTCGGCAAATCCAGTCTTATAAGAAAAGAAGAGATAATCGCAACGAGGAAAATGAACTGCGCGGAGTAAAGAGTTTGCAACAATCGCATTGGCTCGTTAGCAATATAGAATATTTCCTGTCGCAATTACAAGCTGCCCAGCAAGGGAACGGATAAAGTAAACATTCCCCGCTGATGATTAGCCTTCACCAATTGGGCGTTTACGGGCAGCAGGGCTCCCATCTAACTTCTTTGCTTCAGCTGAGTTTTGAGGTGGAGGTCTTACTGCCCACAAATAGCGTGGTAAAGAAGATAAGTAGAGGATTCTACTTATCTTCTTTTTGGCACGAAAAGCTGTAGTTTTAAATTTATCTTGACGAATAAGGTTTCGTTTTTTACACTATTGTATATAATAATTAACAATCATATAAATGCCTTGAAGGGGAAGAGTATAACATGAAACGTCTTCAGAGAGGAGAATCATTAGCTGGGAGATTCTCTAGATAGTTATGTTAGAAGGTAGCCCTGGAGCATCTTTTCTGAACAGAATAGTTCTTATTAGGAAAAGACGGATTTGTCCGTTATCAAATTAAGAGTATAAGCAAATTATGAATTTGTTTGTAAATAAAGGTGGTACCGCGATGTCCCTCGTCCTTTTTGGATGAGGGACATTTTTTATTTTAAGGAGGGAAAATAATGTCAAACACGGAAAAGAATTTACCAACTAAATATGATCATATGTCCGTTGAAGAAGGCCTTTATCAATGGTGGCTTGAAGGCAAATATTTTGAAGCAACAGGAGACGAGAAGAAACAACCGTATACAATTGTAATTCCACCTCCGAACGTAACTGGTAAGTTACACTTAGGTCATGCTTGGGATACAACTCTTCAAGATATTTTAACTCGTACGAAGCGTATGCAAGGATACGATGTACTATGGCTTCCAGGAATGGACCATGCTGGTATCGCAACACAAGCGAAAGTAGAAGGAAAACTTCGTGAAGAAGGTATTTCACGTTACGATCTTGGCCGTGAAAAATTCCTTGAAAAAGCTTGGGAGTGGAAAGAAGAGTACGCTTCTCACATTCGTCAACAATGGGGGAAAGTTGGTTTAGGACTAGACTATTCTCGTGAACGTTTCACATTAGACAAAGGTTTATCAGATGCGGTTAATAAAGTATTCGTTCAATTATACGAAAAAGGCTTAATTTACCGTGGTGAATATATCATCAACTGGGATCCAGCTACACGTACAGCTCTTTCTGATATTGAAGTAATTCATAAAGAAGTTCAAGGTGCATTCTACCATATGAACTATCCGTTAACAGATGGTTCTGGTCATATTCGTCTTGCGACAACTCGTCCAGAAACGATGCTTGGTGATACAGCAGTAGCAGTTCATCCAGAAGACGATCGTTACAAACATTTAATCGGAAAAACAGTTACACTTCCAATCGTAGGCCGTGAGATTCCGATTATTGCTGATGAGTACGTAGAAAAAGATTTCGGAACGGGCGTTGTAAAAATTACACCAGCTCATGACCCGAATGACTTTGAAGTAGGTAACCGTCATGACTTACCACGCATTTTAGTAATGAACGAAGATGGAACAATGAATGAAAAAGCTGGTAAGTATAACGGTATGGATCGTTTCGAATGCCGTAAAGAATTAGTAAAAGACTTACAAGAAGCTGGCGTATTAGTAGAAATCGAGCCACATATGCATTCAGTAGGTCATAGTGAGCGTAGCGGTGCAGTTGTTGAGCCTTATTTATCAACGCAGTGGTTCGTAAAAATGGCTCCACTTGCTGAAAAAGCAGTAGCGCTTCAACAAAAAGAAGAAGAAAAAGTAACGTTCGTACCAGAGCGTTTTGAAAACACATATTTACGTTGGATGGAAAATATTCATGACTGGTGTATTTCTCGTCA
Organism: Bacillus sp. HMA207; assembly: GCF_003402455.1. Lineage (NCBI taxonomy): Bacteria > Bacillati > Bacillota > Bacilli > Caryophanales > Bacillaceae > Bacillus > Bacillus sp. HMA207. The sequence continues at coordinate 400,818 of NZ_BEZT01000001.1, forward strand.
ATTATGGTGGGGACACCGTATTCCAGCTTGGTACCATAAAGAAACTGGTGAAGTATACGTAGGTACAGAAGCACCAGCAGATATTGAAAACTGGAATCAAGATAACGATGTACTTGATACATGGTTCAGTTCAGCGTTATGGCCATTCTCAACACTTGGTTGGCCAAATGAAGATTCAGCAGACTTCAAACGTTACTATTCAACAGATGCACTAGTAACGGGTTATGATATCATCTTCTTCTGGGTATCTCGTATGATTTTCCAAGGTTTAGAGTTTACAGGCGAGCGTCCATTTAAAGATGTATTAATTCACGGTTTAGTTCGTGACGAGCAAGGTCGTAAAATGAGTAAATCTCTTGGTAACGGTATTGACCCAATGGATGTTATCGAGAAGTACGGTGCAGATGCAATGCGTTTCTTCTTATCAACAGGAAGTGCACCAGGTCAAGATTTACGTTTCAGCATGGAAAAAGTAGAATCTACTTGGAACTTCATTAATAAAATTTGGAACGCATCACGTTTCGTATTAATGAACATGGATGATATGAAGTATGAAGAAATCGATTTAACTGGTGAAAAATCAGTTGCGGATAAGTGGATCTTAACTCGCTTAAACGAAACAATCGAAAGCGTAACACGTAACATGGATAAATATGAGTTCGGTGAAGCTGGTCGTTCATTATACAACTTCATTTGGGACGATTTCTGTGATTGGTATATTGAAATGGCGAAACTTCCACTATACGGTGAAGATGAAGCAGCTAAGAAAACAACTCGTTCTATTTTAGCTTACGTATTAGATCAAACAATGCGTCTATTACACCCATTCATGCCATTCGTAACAGAGAAAATTTGGCAACATTTACCGCATGAAGGAGAGTCTATTACAGTAGCTGCTTGGCCAACAGTTCGCGAAGATTTACAAGATACGGAGGCTGCGGCAGAAATGCACCTTCTAGTTGATATCATTCGCTCTGTTCGTAACATCCGTGCAGAAGTAAATACGCCAATGAGCAAAAAAGTTCAAATGCAAATTAAAGCAAAAGATGAGGCTGTACTTGCTCAACTTACGAAAAATAGCTCTTACATTGAGCGTTTCTGTAACCCAAGCGAATTAACAATTCAAACAGACTTACAAGCGCCAGAAAAGGCAATGACTGCAATCGTATCAGGTGCAGAGTTATTCTTACCGTTAGCTGATCTTATCAATCTTGATGAAGAGAGAGCTCGTCTTGAGAAAGAACTTGAGAAGTTCGATAAAGAAGTAGAACGTGTACAGAAGAAACTTTCTAACCAAGGTTTCGTAGCGAAAGCTCCTGCAGCGGTTATTGAAGGAGAGCGTGCGAAAGAGCAAGATTACCTAGAAAAACGCGAAGCAGTTCGTCAACGTCTAGCAGATCTTGAAAAGTAAAAATGTTTTTAGAGACTCACTATATTGGTGAGTCTCTTTTCTTTGCGTATAATAGAACTATGAAAGTTGTCTTTTGAAAGGGGAAAAACATACGTGATACATACATACGAAGAAGCGATAGGGTGGATCCATAGCCGATTGAAATTTGGAATTAAGCCAGGATTAGAAAGAATGAGATGGATGTTAGAAGAACTTGGAAATCCAGAGCGTCATATAAAATGTGTTCATCTTGCTGGTACAAATGGAAAAGGTTCAACGTTAACATATATGCGTTACATGTTAGAAGGCGCGAAATATAAGGTAGGAACGTTTACCTCTCCTTACATCGAATCATTTAATGAACGCATTAGTGTGAATGGAACACCAATTGCAGACGAAGAGATTACTGAACTTGTAAAGCTGGTAAAACCAGTCGTGGAAAAACTAGATGAAACGGATTTAGGGGAAGCGACAGAGTTTGAAATTATTACTGTTATGGCGATTTGCTATTTCGGCAAATTCAATTTCTGTGATGTTGTTTTATTTGAAACAGGGCTTGGTGGACGTTTTGATTCTACCAATGTTATACACCCTGTTCTCACGATTATTACGAATATCGGTCACGATCATATGCATATTTTAGGAAATACACTAGGAGAAATTGCATATGAAAAGGCGGGGATTATTAAGTCTGGCGTGCCGGTAATTACTGGTGTACAAGATGAAGAAGCTGTGCAAGTCATTCAAAATGTTGCAAAGGAAAATCATGCAAACTTATACGAGATGGGCAACCATTTTACAGCATTACATAAACAGTCTAGTGAAGATGGAGAACAGTTCGATTTCACTTGTCCTTTCGCCTCTTTTGAAGATGTGCGAATCACAATGAAAGGCAGCCACCAAGTAGGAAACGCAGCACTTGCGCTTATGGCAGTCATGTATGTAAAAACATACTTATCATTTTTAATTGAGGAAGAAGAAATAAGAACTGGATTACAGGAAGCGTATTGGGTGGGGCGCTTTGAAAAACTGCAAAGTAATCCAGATATTATTATAGATGGTGCTCATAATCCAGAAGGTATCGAAAGCCTTGTGAAAACAGTAGAAGCGCATTACAAAGATAAAAATGTAATAGTGTTATTTACTGCCCTTGGTGATAAACAATTACATAACATGGTAGGCCAATTAGCAACCATTGCAGATGAAATTATTTTTACAACATTCGCCTTTGATCGTGCTATTTCTGCTGATAAGCTTGCATCATATTCACAGAAAGAATCAAAATTAGTTTTTGAAAATTGGAAAGAGGCAATTGATACAAAAGTTGAAATGATAGCAGAAAATGATGTTTTTATCATAACAGGTTCTCTTTATTTCATTTCTGAAGTACGAAAATATATTCGCGAGAAAAACTAGATAGTCTTTGCTATCTAGTTTTTTTGTTCTACAAATGAAGTCAAATGCATACATATAAGATAAATATATAGGGTTATTTGGCGAATTCCTCTGACAAATATCTCGTTTTTTTATGAAATGAATATGATATGATGCGGACAACGATAAGAGGTGAGGTGTGAGTGTATGGACAAGCAATCACGAACGATCTCAGTGAAAGTGAATGGAACAGAAGCGAAGTATGAGGAAAAAAAGAAAGATGAATTTGAATGGATGGTAGTAGAAAGTGAACGACCGAAAAATGTTGTTCCGTTTCAAAAAGCGAAATCAATGTCTGTGGAAAAATACCGAAAGAAGTGGAGTAATACATTAATTGTAATCGTTGCAACTGCAATCATTATCGGTACGGCGTTTGGAATGGGGATGCTTCATTTACTTACTGGACAAGGAACGACAGGAGGAAGTGAAGTGACAGCTTCAAGGCCGACTGGAAATGGAGAATCAAAGGTGGGTGGAACGGCAGAACAAACACCAGCACCGAAAGAAGAAAAACAAAAAGCACAGGCAGGAACGTCATTGGATCCGATGAAATTATTTTTTGTTCAAGGGGGGCTTTATTCTTCTGAAGAAAAGGGACAGGCAGCTCTTGAAGAATGGAAAGGCAATGGGGGCATTGGTGCTTTGAGACCAAGCGGTGATAAGTATGCAATAGTTGTTGGTATTGCTAGCGATGAACAGTCTATAAATCAATTAATGACTAAGTATAAAAATGATGGTGTCCCCGTTTTAAAAAAGAACTGGGATATAACAGATAAAGCATTGCTGAAAGATGATAAAGAAGTAGGAACATTTTTAACAAAAGTGCAGCCATTATACACTCATTTAGCAAAATATGCTTCTAGCGTACAAGTTGGTGGAAAAAGCAGCGCAAAAGATATAGAAGCAATTGAAAAAGAATGGAAAAAGGTTGAAAAAGAAGGGAAAAGTATGAAACAAGAAGAAGCAAAGAAACTGTATATGTATACGTCGGTAGCTGTACAAACAGTAAAAGATGGGAAGATGGATAAGGAATCTTTGGCGAAATTAAATCAAGTTATTATTGATGGTTTACTCTCGTATGAAAAAATTGTTTCGTAGAAAGTGAAATGATAGGATAATAAAATGAGTAAGAAAGAAGTACATGTACTTCTTTCTTTTCTTTTGAATTTAGAGCAAAGTGCTTTCTCTATGACAGGAATATAATCGTATGCAATAAAGAAGTGTTATTTTAGTTAGAGAAATTAATATTTCTTTCATTTGTGGGCAAACTATTCCTTTGATACGATTAATATAAATTGTTCTGCTTCATGTGAGAAAGGAAGGAGAAAATATGAGAAAAATAATTTTAGCTTCAGGGTCACCTCGGAGGAAGGAATTGCTTGAGTTAGCTAGTGTGCCATTTGAAATCGTTGTAAGTGAAGTAGAGGAAACAATTGGTGCATATTCATCGCCTTCTGATATTGTAATGTCGCTTGCCTTGCAAAAAGCATCAGCGGTGGCAGAAAATAATAGTGATCACATTGTGTTAGGTGCAGATACAATTGTTACATATGAGTCGCGTATTCTTGGTAAGCCTTCTAATGAGGATGAGGCGAAAGAAATGTTACAATTACTATCAGGGAAAACACATGAAGTGTATACAGGTGTTGCGATTATAGCAAAAGAAAAAACGGTTACTTTTTATGAGCGTACAGAAGTTACATTTTGGGAGTTAACAGAAGAGGAAATTGATACATACGTCGCGTCGAAAGAACCTCTTGATAAAGCCGGTAGTTATGGGATTCAAGGTAAAGGATCTATTTTCGTTCAAAATATTCAAGGGGACTACTATAGTGTAGTTGGCTTACCAATTGCACGTCTCGTTCGGGAATTAAAACAATTTGATATTGATGTAACCCATGCGTAAAATTGCATGGGGTTTTCTTTGAGAGAACAAATAAAGGGGTGGAGAGATGAACGGTATTCGTGATGTTGTAAGAGAAGAACAGCCACGGGAGCGTTTATTGTTAGAAGGTGCTGGAAGTTTATCAAATCGAGAGCTTCTCGCAGTGTTACTCAGAACAGGTTCTAAAGAAGAAACAGTTTTAAAGTTGTCAGATAAAATTTTACATCAATTTGATGGCTTACGTATGTTGAAAGATGCAACATTAGAAGAGCTAATTAGTATACATGGTATTGGGATTTCAAAGGCATCGCAACTTATGGCAGCCTTTGAACTAGGCAGAAGAATGGTACGTTTAGAATATCAAAATAGATATAGTATTCGAAGTCCAGAAGATTGTGCGAAATACATGATGGAAGAAATGCGTTTTTTACAACAAGAGCATTTTGTTTGTTTATATTTAAATACAAAAAATCAAGTTATACATAGGCAAACGATCTTTATTGGAAGTTTAAACACGTCAATTGTACACCCGAGGGAAGTTTTTAAAGAAGCCTTCCGTCGTGCAGCAGCCTCTATCATATGTCTTCATAACCATCCCTCAGGAGATCCCACGCCGAGCCGTGAAGATATTGCAGTAACAAAACGCTTAGTAGAATGCGGCCAGATTATCGGAATTGAAGTGCTTGATCATATTATAATAGGTGACCATAAATTCGTGAGTTTAAAGGAAAAAGGTCATATTTAAGACTATGCTTTTTACTTATTTTGTTTTATAATGTGATTTATGAGTTTTTTGTAGAAATTTATCTACAAAAAGGATAAAGATATAAAAAACGTACTGTTTTTATAATATAAAGTAAGAAAAAATGAGTCCGTGAAAACAAGAAAGGAAGATAAATAATATGTTTGGATTTGGTGGATTTACTCGCGATCTTGGAATAGACTTAGGAACTGCGAACACGCTTGTATATGTAAAAGGAAAAGGTGTAGTTTTACGTGAACCTTCAGTAGTTGCGTTACAAACTGATACGAAACAAATCGTTGCTGTAGGTAGCGATGCAAAACAAATGATTGGTCGTACACCAGGGAACGTTGTGGCACTTCGCCCGATGAAAGACGGTGTAATTGCTGATTATGAAACAACTGCAACAATGATGAAATATTACATTCAACAAGCTCAAAAATCAAACGGTTTCTTCTCACGTAAGCCGTATGTAATGGTATGTGTACCATCTGGTATTACAGCTGTAGAAAGACGTGCAGTAATCGATGCGACTCGTCAAGCGGGTGCTCGTGATGCTTATCCTATCGAAGAGCCATTTGCAGCAGCAATTGGTGCAAACTTACCTGTTTGGGAACCAACTGGTAGTATGGTTGTTGATATCGGTGGCGGTACAACAGAAGTTGCAATTATTTCTCTAGGTGGTATTGTAACAAGCCAGTCAGTCCGTGTTGCTGGTGATGATATGGACGATTCAATCATTCAGTACATTAAGAAAAGCTATAACTTAATGATCGGTGAAAGAACAGCTGAAGCATTAAAATTAGAAATTGGTTCTGCAGGCGAGCCAGAAGGTATCGAGCCTATGGAAATTCGCGGTCGTGATTTAGTAAGTGGTTTACCAAAAACAGTACTAATTCAGCCAGAAGAAATTGCAGATGCATTAAAAGATACAGTAGATGCGATTGTAGAATCAGTTAAAAATACGTTAGAAAAAACTCCACCTGAATTAGCGGCTGATATTATGGACCGCGGTATCGTATTAACAGGTGGCGGGGCATTACTACGTAATTTAGATAAAGTAATTAGTGAAGAAACGAAAATGCCAGTTCTTGTTGCAGAAGATCCATTAGATTGCGTAGCAATTGGAACAGGTAAAGCATTAGACAATATCGATCTTTTCAAAACTGCTGCTCGATAATATTGCAAAATAAAAATCAGTGAAATTAAGAGGGTGTGAACGTGCCACAGTTTTTCTTAAACAAAAGATTAATTGTTTTGTTGGTTAGTATTATTCTTCTCGTGGCATTGATTGGAATCTCATTGAAAGAACGGAACAGTTTAACATGGCCAGAGCAGTTTGTTAAAGATACTGTCGGTGTTGTAGAACGTGTATTCCAAAAGCCAGCGAAATACGTAGCTGGATTCTTCGAAAATGTAGAGGATGTAAAGCGCACGTATGAAGAGAATAAAGAATTAAAAGCAAAATTAGATAATTATGCAGGTCTATCAGGGAAAGTAAAACAATTAGAAGATGATAACAAGAAGTTACAAGAGCTAACTGGTAAAAAAGAGTTAAATAGCGGGTATACTGAAATTCCAGCTACTGTTGTTTCTCGTAATCCAGATAAATGGTACGATTTAATTGGAATTGATAAAGGGGCACAGCAAGGAATTAAAAAAGATATGGCTGTAGTAACTTCACAAGGGTTAGTTGGAAGAGTGAAAAGTGTATCTCAATTTACATCATCAGTAGAATTACTAAGTTCTATGAGCCGAACAAATCGCGTTTCTGCTATTGTACAAGGGCAAGAGAAAATCTTTGGATTGATTGAAGGTTATGACAAAGAAAAGCAATTACTTCTTTTCACAAAGATTGGCTCTGATGCACCGGTAGAGAAAGATCAACTAGTTGTAACATCTGGACTGGGTGATATTTTCCCGAAAGGTCTTGTAATTGGAAAAATCGTTGAAGTTCAGCCGGATGCATATGGCTTAACAAAAACAGCTTATGTAAAACCTGCCGCTGATTTAAATGACGTAGAGCATATTACGGTTGCTAAACGTGCAACACCTTCAGCGCCATTAGAATAGGAGGAGAAGAAGAGATGATGAAGATATTAAAAAGAGCAGCTCTTCCTCTTTTGCTCCTTTTTGTGTTTCTATTTGAAAATATGTTTGCTACTGTTGTTCCAACGGATGTGTTTTGGAAAGACAGCATAGCAGCACCGCATTTCTTTATAATCGTCTTATGTTTTATTACAGTGTATTATAGTCCGGTCCAAGGGATTTATTACGGACTATTATTTGGCTTCTTATTTGATACCGTATACACAGAACTTGTCGGGATATATATTTTTGCTTATCCGATTTTAGCTTATTTAGTATATAGTGTGATGAAAGTACTACAATTGAATTTATTTATTGTTGTTTCTATCATATTAGCTAGCGTTGTAGCACTAGAGTATTATGTGTATGGATTCTTAACTTTATTAGGACGTACTCATATGCCAGCGTATGTCTTTTTCACAGATCGTCTCCTTTCTACTTTATTGTTAAATGCTATTTTCTTATTGATAGTTTGTTTCCCACTGAGACGATATATAGTGCGTCTTTCAAAAGCGATGGAAGAAAAAGAAAAAAGGATTTTCTAATTTTATGTCGAATTGAATCGGTGGGGTGAACTTTAGTGGAAGAAAAAAAGCAACAAAATGTAACGATAAAAGGGACAAAAGATGGGATAACGCTTCATTTAGATGATTGTTGTTCATTCTCAGAATTATTGATGGAATTAGACGAAAAACTTTCTACACATTACTACGATGGTGATGGGCGCTCTTTAATTGAAGTGCATGTGAAAGTAGGAAATCGTTATTTAACAGAAGTCCAACAAGAAGAGATTCGTACGTTAATTCGTAATAAAAAGAATCTTGTTGTGGATTCAATTGAAAGTGATGTTATCACTAAAGCAGAAGCAATAGCTTGGAAAGAAGAAACAGAAATTGTCCCGATTTCCAAAATTGTTCGCTCTGGACAAGTTTTACATGTAAAAGGAAATTTGTTGTTAATTGGAGATGTTAATCCAGGCGGAACGGTTATCGCTGGGGGGAATATTTTTGTCGTAGGATCATTAAGAGGAATTGCACATGCTGGGTATTATGGGGATTCGGATGCTGTAATCGCTGCATCTGTTATGAACCCGATGCAACTTCGAATTAGTGATGTGGCAATGCGGGCTCCGGAAGAGAAAGAAGACGGAGCGGAGGCGGCAGAATGTGCGTATATTAATGAGAACAATCACATTGTTGTCGATCGCCTGCAACTTCTCACTCATCTTAGACCTAATTTAACAAAGTTAGAAAGGGGAATTGTATAGCTGTGGGAGAGGCAATAGTAATTACATCTGGAAAAGGCGGAGTAGGTAAAACTACTACATCTGCGAACATTGGTACGGCCCTAGCGTTATCTGGAAAGAAAGTGTGCTTAATTGACACAGATATCGGTCTTCGAAATTTAGACGTAGTAATGGGGCTGGAAAATCGTATTGTATTTGATCTTGTTGATGTCGTTGAAGGGCGTTGCCGTTTACCTCAGGCTCTTATTAAAGACAAACGTTTTGATGATCTTTATTTATTACCTGCAGCACAAACGAGTGATAAATCAGCGGTAACACCTGAACAAATGGATGAATTAATACAAGTATTACGTCAAGATTATGATTACATATTAATTGATTGTCCTGCGGGGATTGAGCAGGGATTTAAAAATGCGGTAGCTGGTGCGGATAAAGCAATCGTTGTTACGACTCCAGAAGTATCCTCAATGCGCGATGCGGATCGTATTATTGGGCTTTTAGAAAAAGAGGATATTGAACCACCCAAACTTGTTATTAACCGTGTACGTAGTCATATGCTTCATGAACAGGATATGTTAGATGTTGATGAAATTGTACGTACATTGTCAATCGAGCTTCTTGGTGTTGTCGAAGATGACGATGAAGTTATTCGAGCTACAAATACAGGTGAACCTGTGGCGTTGCAACCAAGCGGAAAAGCAGCGTTGGCTTATCGTAATATTGCAAGACGCTTGTTAGGTGAGAATGTACCATTACAAGCATTTGAACAAGAAAAGGTATCGGTATTTGCAAAGGTGAAAAACTTCTTTGGAATCCGTTAAGAGCACTTCGCACATATGCGAGGTGCTTTCTTTTTTCTTCATACGAATATCTTTCTTTCTTAGCTCATACATATGTACAAACTGTATACAACTGTTTCTAAATGAAATTAGCTTAACGAAAGAAAGGAGACAGTATGAAGAATAGACGCGTAGAAGAAATTAAAAAGCGGATTGCAAAAAGGAAGGCCGAGCAAGAAAGGATGGAGGAAGAGCAGTATTTTAACGGAGGGAATTTTGATAGTGAAGCAGTATTTATTGAAGATGGAGAAAAGGAAATGCATCCCTTATTTCGAAAGGAAGTCTTTTTCTTCAAAGTTTTATTATCAGCAATATTAGTTCTTTCGGTTGCTATTTTATATAAGAATGCTCCTTCTTCATTCAATGGAGCTAAAGCTGTTACAGAAAAAGTGATGAAAGAGGAATTTCAGTTTGCTACTGTAGCGAAATGGTACGAAAAGCAATTTGGAAAACCGCTTGTATTCTATTCGCCGAACGAGAAAAAAGAAGGAAGTATTCAGCAAAAAGATTATGCAATTCCTGCTTCTGGAAAGGTAATGCAAGGGTTTCAAAAAAATGGCCAAGGTGTATTTGTCCAAACAGCTACAAATGCAAAAGTGGAGTCAGTAAATGAAGGGTTAGTTGTTTTTGCAGGCAAGAAAGAGGAACTTGGAAATACAGTTCAAATTCAACATGCAGATGGTACGGAGTCATGGTATGCAAACTTAAATGATATGTCAGTGAAATTATATGATTACGTTTCAAAGAAACAAAAAATTGGAACGGTGAGTAATGATACAAATGATAAAAATGGAAAGTTTTATTTCGCGATAAAAAAGAATGAGAAATTTATTGATCCGATCCAGGTGATATCATTTGATTAAATATAGGGACGTTTTAACGAAAATTTCCGTGCATCCATTATTTTGGGTTATTATTGTCATTGGTATTTTTACTGCGCGTTTTAAAGAGTTATTACTGTTATTTTGTATTGTTCTTATTCATGAACTTGGGCATGCTATTGCAGCAGCACACTATAATTGGCGTATAAAAAGAATTCAGCTTTTGCCGTTTGGTGGCGTGGCCGAGCTTGAGGAACATGGTAATAAGTCATTGAAAGAGGAACTTGTTGTCGTAATTGCAGGGCCGATTCAACATGTTTGGATGATGCTGGTAGGTTATATGTTGTTTGAAGCCGGTTGGTTGAATGCAGATTTATATTATTTCTTTATGTGGAATAATATAATTATTTTAGCGTTTAATTTACTCCCTATTTGGCCGTTAGATGGCGGGAAAGTATTGTTTAATATACTATCATATCGTTTTCCTTATTTACAAGCACATGAAAAGATGATGAAATTGTCATGTGTTTTTTTTGGTGTAATATTAGGATGGCAGTTGCTCTGGAATAGTAACAATATTATGATGTGGGTACTACTCATATTTTTGGCAGTGTCGTTATATCAAGAGTGGAAACAAAGACGGTATGCATTTATGCGTTTTTTATTAGAACGTTATTATGGAAATAAAAGAGGGATTGAAAAGATTGCACCTATTGAAGTGCAATCAGAAGATCATTTATATAAGATATTCACAAAATTTCGTAGAGGATATAAGCATTCTATTATCGTCCGTGGAAAATATAAAGAGCATTACACATTGGATGAAAATGAATTGCTCTATGCATATTTTACTGAAAAACGAACAACCTCATCAGTTGAAGAATTAATCGGTTAGTGTTGACGATAGCACTAACCTTTTATTATTGTAAAAGCAAAGAAGATTATAAAGTGAGGAAATAATTTTGAAAACGTTATATGTGAATTACGCTGGTTCGGAAAAGCGCGTTGCAATTGAAGAGAAGAAAAAGATTGTTGAGTTTTTATGGAAACGTAATGAAGAGCAAGAGATTGTTGGGCATATTTATGTTGGACGTATCGTAAGAACAATTGCTGGAATGAACGCAGCTTTTGTAAATATAGGTTTAGAAAAACATGCGTATCTTTCATACGATGATGTACCACCTTCTTATCGTATACATGAAGGGCAAGCGATACTCGTACAGGTTGTGAAAGAGGCAATTGATACGAAAGGGCCTAAATTGACAGCGAATATAGAATTTACCGGGAAATATGTCGTTTATATGCCGTTTGATGAGATGCGAGCTGTTTCTCGGAAAATAAAAAATAATAAAAGAAGACAACAGTTACTTGAAATTGAAGTAGAAGGAACGGGAGGTTACATTTTCCGCTCTGCTTCTGAAAAAGGGGGAATTGAAGAAATACAAGCTGAAATGCAAGGGTTACAACAGTTGTATGAAGAGTTAAAAAGAAAAGAGGATCAAGGAAAGGCGCCGTTATTACTTCATCGACCGGCGACCTTTTTAGATCGTGTATTTCAAGAGAACCCAATTGAAACAATTGAAAAAGTAGTTGTAGATACAAGAAGTATAGTAAAAGAGTTAGAAGACAAAGTTGGAAAAGAAAAAGTATCTTTTTATAATGAAAAGTCTTCGATGTTTAACCATTTTGGAATAGAGCGTGAAATTGAGAAAGCACTCCAAAAAATTGTGTGGCTTCCAAATGGTGCTTATTTAATTGTAGAGCAAATGGAGACGATGACTGTAATTGATGTGAATACGGGCAAGTTTACTGGAAAACAAAATTTACAAGATACAGTACTTCGCACAAATGAGATGGCAGCTGAAGAAATTGCACGCCAATTAAGACTTCGTGATATTGGTGGTATGATATTAATTGATTTTATTAATATGAAAAAAAGAGAAGATAAAGAAAAGGTAAGAGAATGTCTCATAGCTGCTATGAAAGATGATCGTACTTATACAAGAATACTTGGATTTACTGAGTTAGGAATTTTGGAGATGACACGAAAACGTAAAAAACATTCTTTACGTGACGTATTACTAGAAGAGTGTGTATCTTGCAAAGCGACGGGTTATGTGATGTCGCATGAAACAATTGCGTATGAGTTAGAGAGAGAACTAATCACATATGGCAATATAGAAGATGAAGCGGTATTAATCGCTGCGCCTAAAGAACTGCAAAAACAATTTTTGCAAAAAGAATTACAAAAAAATATTCCATTTGAAATTTATTTCAAAGATGATATTATCGAAAAGTACGCTATTATCCGTTTTGGAAGTAAAAAAGAAATTGTAGAACGGAAAAAATAGTTAGTAGAAGATTCATTGACAATACTCAATGAATTATGGTAACATCTTTATGTTATAGTTTATAGCACCTAAATGGCTATATGCTACAACCGCACAAGACAGGTTCCCTAAAGGCATTTATGTCTACCTCGTTTTTGGCGAGTCTTAGTAATTAAGAGGAGGTGCAAGTATGTACGCAATTATCGAAACAGGTGGAAAACAAATTAAAGTTGAAGCTGGTCAAGCAATCTACATTGAAAAATTAGATGTTGAAGCTGGTGAAACTGTTACTTTTGACAAAGTTCTTTTCGTTGGTGGCGAAAACGTTAAAGTTGGTAGCCCAGTTGTAGAAGGTGCAACAGTTACTGCGAAAGTTGAAAAACAAGGTCGCGCTAAGAAAATTATCGTTTTCAAATACAAAGCGAAAAAGAACAATCGTAAGAAACAAGGTCATCGTCAACCTTACACTAAGCTAGTTGTTGAAGCTATCAACGCTTAATTCTGGTTAACATGATTAAAATTACGATAAGTCGCACGAAATTAGGAAGTATCCAATCATTTAAAATGACTGGACATGCCGATTATGCGCCACATGGACAAGACCTTGTCTGTGCTGGAACTACAGCGGTTGTGTTTGGTTCTATAAATGCAGTGGAAGAACTTTGTAATGTGCAAGCAACTATTGAACTCGGAAGTGATGGCGGATTCTTAACGTATGAATTGCCTAATGATTTAGACGTTCATGCAGCAGAAAAAGCACAAACCCTTTTAGAAGGATTAGTTGTTTCGCTTAAGACGATCGAACTTGATTACGGAAAGTATATCCGTTTAATAGAAAAAGTGCAGGAGGTGTAACGTATGTTAAGATTAGATCTTCAGTTTTTCGCATCTAAGAAAGGTGTAGGTAGTACAAAGAACGGTCGTGACTCTCAGTCAAAACGTCTTGGTGCTAAACGCGCAGATGGTCAAACGGTTTCAGGTGGTTCAATTCTTTACCGTCAACGCGGTACAAAAATTTATCCAGGTGTTAACGTTGGTCGTGGTGGCGATGACACTTTATACGCGAAAGTTGACGGCGTAGTACGCTTTGAGCGTCTTGGCCGTGACCGCAAACAAGTGAGCGTATATCCTGTTGCTCAAGAAGCATAAGAACTCACGGAAAACTCTAACCTGAGTGCAGGTTAGAGTTTTTCTATATTAAGGGGTATCTAAATGAATGAAAAATGGACAATTATAGATGCATTGCGCCATTCAAGACATGATTGGCTCAATCGTATGCAGATGGTGAAAGGAAACCTTTCACTTGGAAAAGTGGAAGAAATTCATAGTCTCATCGATCGTTTTGTCCAAGAAGCGAGACAAGAATCCAATCTGATGGGGCTATCAATGCCTTTATTTTCAGAGTGGATTTTAACATATAATTGGAAACAGCAGCCGTGCTTATTGGAGTACGAAGTATTAGGGAAATTACATAACTTATCTCACTTGGATGAGACTGTATGTACATGGACGAATCAATTTTTCTCAATGCTTCAGCATAGTTTAGACGTATATGTTGAAAATTATGTTTGTATCACAATTGAATGTGACGCGGAGAATGCTCGTTTCTTTTTTGATTTTCGTGGTAAGCTAACGAGTGTAGAAGAACTACAGAATTGGCTTGCGACCCAAAACAATAAATGGTATTCCATTTCTTATACAGTGCGAGACGAAGAAGTCTCAGTTATATTACAACCAATTGAAAAAAGTGTGGTGAAATAATGTTTGTAGATCAGGTCAAGATATATGTAAAAGGCGGCGACGGTGGTAACGGTATGGTTGCGTATCGTCGTGAGAAGTATGTTCCTAAAGGTGGCCCAGCAGGTGGCGACGGCGGTAAAGGTGCAGATGTTGTTTTCGTAGTTGAGGAAGGCTTACGTACATTAATGGACTTCCGCTACCAACGTCATTTCAAAGCTGATCGCGGTCAGCACGGAATGAGTAAAGGTCAGCACGGACGTAAATCTGAAGATTTACTTGTAAAGGTTCCGCCAGGAACAGTAGTAAAAGATGAAAAAACTGGTCAAATTCTTGCCGATTTAGTAACGCATGGACAAACTGCTGTAATTGCAAAAGGTGGCCGTGGTGGCCGTGGTAACTCACGTTTCGCAACAGCTACGAACCCAGCGCCAGAAATCGCTGAGAACGGGGAACCAGGTCAAGAGCGTGATGTCATTCTAGAACTTAAAGTACTAGCAGACGTTGGACTTGTTGGATTCCCAAGTGTAGGTAAATCTACATTATTATCTGTTGTATCATCAGCGCGTCCGAAAATTGCAGAGTATCACTTCACAACAATCGTTCCGAATCTTGGTGTTGTTGAAACTGGTGATAACCGCAGCTTCGTTATGGCTGACCTTCCAGGACTAATTGAAGGCGCACATGCTGGCGTTGGACTTGGACACCAATTCTTACGTCATATTGAGCGTACACGTGTAATCGTGCATGTTATTGATATGTCTGGTTTAGAAGGCCGTGATCCATATGAAGATTACGTAACGATTAATAATGAATTGAAAGAATACAATCTTCGCTTAACTGAGCGTCCACAAGTTGTTGTTGCAAACAAAATGGATATGCCAGATGCAGAAGAAAACTTACAAGCATTTAAAGAGAAAGTGGGAGACGAAGTAAAAATCTTCCCAATCTCAGCTGTAACAAGACAAGGTGTTCGTGACTTACTGTTTGAAGTAGCAAACTTAATAGAAACAACACCAGAATTCCCAATACATGAAGTTGCGGATGAGTCTGATACAAGTGTAATGTACAAATTTGATACTGAAGGTGTTAAATTTGAAATTACACGTGAAAGTGATGGCACGTTTGTTATCTCTGGTTACGATATCGAGAAAACATTCAAGATGACAGACTTCTCACGTGATGAATCTATACGTCGTTTCGCTCGTCAAATGCGCGGAATGGGTATTGATGAAGCGCTTCGTGCACGTGGTGCAAAAGACGGAGATATTGTAAAAATTCTTGAATATGAATTTGAATTTATCGATTAAGACTGCCGAAATACGGCAGTCTTTTTTTATATCGTAAAAATCGGATTTATATAGGAAAAAATCCCCACTAATTAAATTTTCAATTTATAATGGAAAAAGGAGTAAATGTAGAAGAATTCTTTTATGGGGAGAAAAAGAACATGTATAAAATATTAATTGTAGAAGACGATGAGAAAATTGCGGGAATATTAGAGGAGCATTTAGAAAGGTATGGCTATCAATCATTTAGAGCAAGTGATTTACGTCATATAAAAGATGAGTTTGTAAAAATAAATCCTCATCTTGTGTTACTTGATATTAATTTACCGTACTTTGACGGTTTTTATTGGTGTCGTCAAATTCGTACTGTATCGAATGCGCCGATTATTTTTGTTTCTGCAAGAACAGGGGAAATGGATCAAGTAATGGCGATTGAAAATGGCGGCGATGATTATATTACGAAGCCATTCCATTTAGATATCGTAATGGCAAAGGTGAAGAGTGCGCTTCGCCGTGGCTATGGAGAGTATGCCTCTGCTGCTGAGAGTGATTGTTTAGGTGTAAATGGACTGTTGTTATTCCCGTCCCAGCATATCGTTGAGTGGCAGGGACAACAAACTGAACTGACAAAAAATGAGTTTTACTTATTAGAGTGTTTAATGAAACAGGTGAATCAATATGTAACGCGTGAAGAACTGTTAGAAGCTCTATGGGATGAAGTAGCATTTGTGGATGATAATACATTAACCGTAAATGTAAAACGTGTAAGGAAGAAACTAGAAGAGCTAGGCATTAAAAATGCAATTGTAACGAAACGTGGATATGGTTATGCGCTTCTTACAGAGTGGGGCGAAGGGCATGAAGGTTAAAAATTACCTCATGGACCGCTTTTCTTTAATACTTTCTTATATTGTTAGCCTTTGTTTATTTGGGCTTGTTTTGCAGTTGCAAAGTCTTTTAGAAAAGAAATCCATTGATTGGAGTACGTGGTTATATGGACTTTTATTAGGAACAGTTGTGTTTACTGTATACCTCATTTACGATTACCGAAAACGGAGTGTGTTTTTAAAGAGGATCGAAAAGTATGTTACTGGTGGAAATACATTACATGACTCTTTACTTATTGATGAATCTTATACATCAGAGCAAGAAATGGTCGTTGAATCTTTTACGTTATTAAGACAGCAATATATGAATGAAGTTCATAAACAGCATGCGAAAGAGCAACAGCAAATGATATTTATGAACCAATGGATTCACCAAATGAAAACACCAGTATCTGTTATTGAATTATTGCTGCAAAAGTTTGGCAAAGAGCATCGTGAGGCAAGAGCAACAGTTGAAAGTATTCGTGAAGAAAATAACCGTATACTAAATGGTTTAGATTTAGCGTTACATATGGCAAGACTAGAGCAGTTTGCGAAAGATTATAAGGTAGAAGTAGTAAATGTTATAGATGTCGTGCGAGGTATTATTAATGAAAATCGAAAATCCTTCATTCAATCGTCTGTATTTCCGAAAGTGATGTTTGAAGAAGATACTTGTATGGTTGCCTCTGATAGAAAATGGCTAAGTATTGCTATAGGTCAAATTGTTGTAAACGCAATTAAGTATACAAAAATTTCAGCGGCAGAGAAAAAAGAAATTCAATTTCAAATTGAAGAGAAAGACCAAAAGGTGTTATTACATATTAAGGACAATGGAATCGGTATTCCAGAGCAAGATGTAAAGCGCATATTTGATCCATTCTTTACGGGGGTAAATGGCCGTAAAACGAGAGAAGCGACTGGAATGGGTTTATATATTACGAAGGAAATTTGCGATAATTTACATCATGGAATGTATGTCCAATCGGCTGGAGGAGAAGGGACAACATTCACGTTCCAATTTGCAAAAGATGAAGAATATCATACATTGATGAGAAAAATGACAAAACTGTAAGATAACAAAACGTTTTGTAAGGGAAATCACTCGTTTCTTTTTCTTATTTTTCTTATAGTAAATGTAAGAAGAAAACACGTAGGGGGATTAGAAATGAGTGTTCTTGAAGTAAAAGGATTAACGAAGGTGTACCAATCAAAAGGTTCAGTAGCGACGACTGCTTTAAACGATATAAATTTTAAAATAGAAGAAGGCGAATTTGTAGGGATTATGGGTCCTTCAGGAAGCGGGAAAACGACGCTTTTAAATTTATTAGCAACAATTGATAAGCAAACTTCAGGTCATGTGCTTGTAAATGGTGAAGAAATTAATCAAATGCGTGCTGCAAAATTAGCGGAGTTTCGCCGTACACATTTAGGGTTCATCTTTCAAGATTTTAATTTACTTGATACGTTATCCATTAAAGAAAATATTATTTTACCACTTGTAATGGCGAAGAAATCTGTAAATGAAATCGATGCGAAAGTACTGGAAATTGCGAAGTTTTTAAACATCGAAGAAATTTTAAATAAAAAAGTATACGAAGTATCTGGGGGACAACAACAACGTGCAGCAGCAGCGAGAGCAATCATTCATGAACCGACGTTAATTTTAGCAGATGAGCCAACTGGAAACTTAGACTCGAAGTCAGCGAAATCGCTAATGGGCGCTCTGCAAGATTTACACGAGCAAAAGAAAGTAACGATTGCAATGGTTACGCACGATCCAGTAGCGGCTAGTTATTGTGAACGTATCCTTTTCATACGCGATGGGGAAATTTTCTCGGAAATACATAAAGGAAGAACGAAACAAGCCTTTTTCCAAGAAATTCTGGACGTACTTGCGATGCTAGGAGGAGAATATCATGAACTTTCGCCAGCTCGCGCTTAATAACGTAAAAGGAAATTGGCGTAACTATAAAGCGTTTCTTATTAGCAGTTGTTTATCGATTGTCGTATTTTTCATGTATGCTTCTTTTATTTATCATCCAGATGTTGTAAGCGGTAATATTAGTATGAGAAAGATGATCACAAAAGGATTAGAATCGATGAATTATATTGTGGTCATCTTCTCGGCACTCTTTATTTTATATGCAAATTCAACGTTTTTACGAGCAAGAAAAAAAGAGTTTGGTCTACTAACATTAATAGGCGGAACGAAATCGCAGCTCGGCCGAATGATTATATTAGAGCAACTGATGTTAGGTAGTATTGCAATTGTAATTGGTGTTGGGATTGGAATGCTTTGTTCAAAATTATTTTTCCAAGCGTTAAGCGTATTATTGAAAATAGATAAGACACTTCCACTTGTTTGGAATAGTAAAGCAGTTCTTATTACAGCTGGCGTATACTTTATCCTATTTTTAATCCTATCATTGTTTAGTGTTTGGACAGTAGGACGCTTGCAAATTATTGATTTATTAAGAGAAGCTAGAAAGCAAAAAGTAGAGCCGTTTGCATTTACATGGTTATGTGTAGTTGGTATAGGATGTATTATTGCTGCATATGTACTTAGCTTCCAAGTAACGTTTCTGAATTTCCTCATCCTCTTTTTACCGGTGGTAGGACTGACAATTGGCGGAACGTATTTATTATTTACACAAGGTAGTACAGTTGTATTAAAAGCATTACAAAAAAGAAAGCAATCTTTCTATACGTATCCAAATATGTTTGTTCTTAGCAATCTTATTTATAAAATGAAAGATAATGCTCGTTTTCTATTTGTAATTTCTATTATTACGGCGGTAGTATCTTCAGCAGTAGGTACACTGTACGTATATTTTGAAAATATGAGTGCGAAAACGGTAGAACTTACACCACATGCTATTTCATATGAGGAAAAGGGGTTAAATACGCATAATCTTATTAATGAAGAAAAGGTACAGGAGCTTGTGAAGAGACACGGGTTTGAAGATGCGCGAAAAGTAACCTACGTTAAACTACCGGCAACACAGAAAATAACGTTGTTTAATAGTGAACATGAAGTACCGATGACGATTATTTCAGAAAAAGAATATAATGCAGAAGTGCGCAAACAAAAGGGAGAGCAACCTACAGAAGTTCATAATGCACCAGGTAGTGCAACGATGGTTATGGTTGATATGTCAAATGAACTGATGAAGATAGATCGTACGAAACCGTATGAATTTACAATTAACGGGCAAAAGCAGTCTGTTCAATTAAATAATCCAACGCAGTATTCTGTTTTTAATGATAGTGAATATCTTATTGTAAATGATCAAGATTTTGAGAAATATGAAAAACTCGTACCAGATGAAGAAAAGACGAAATATTACGGTTATTATATCGAGGATTGGAAAAATACAGAAAATCTTGTATTAGATTTGAAAAATGAAATTGCACCAGAAAAGCAAGGAGAATTGAGAAATTCAGTGTTTGCGTATAAGGATATAAGAGAAGGTGGAGCAATTACAATGTTCATCGGTTTCTTCGTAGCGGTACTGTTCTTCTTCTTCGCTTGTAGTATGACATACTTTAAATGGTTTAACGATAAAGAACAAGATCGTATTCAATTTAAATCGTTAAAGAGAATCGGTATGACAGATAAAGAAATTCGCAAAATTGCGATTCGACAAATGGGAGTTATCTTCTTTATCCCAATTTTAATCGGTTCCATTCATAGTGGAGTTGCTCTTCATACGTTAGGGAAAATGCTTTATATTGATTTATGGAAATCAGGTGCGCTTGTAATTGGAGCATACATTTTAGCTTCTGCCATTTACTTTATGATCGCGCAAAGAGGATATTTAAAACACGTAAAAAGCTAGGGGAACCTCTAGCTTTTTACCTATGTAGTAAGTTACAGGAGGACGATAGATGAACATTTGGCAACTAGCGCTGCAAAATATAAAAGGAAATTGGCGTAATTATAAAGTGTTTTTCTTAAGTAGTTGTTTTGCAATATTTGCTTCTTACGCATATATGTCTGTCATTGTGCATCCGTATATGCAAGAGACGATGTGGTATCAAAACGTACGTTGGGGACTTATCATATGTAATGTTATAATCATTTCTTTTTTCGTCATATTTATTTTGTACTCTACTTCTATTTTCATAGAAGCACGTAAGAAAGAATTAGGGTTATATATGTTAATGGGAGCAACGAAATCTAACGTAATAGGAATGATTATGACCGAACAAATTTTAATCGGGGTCTTCGCGAATATTTTCGGTATTGTGCTCGGTATGATATTTTTAAAACTCTTTTTTATGGTATTTAGTATGTTACTGGGGCTTCCGAAAGAACTCCCTGTGATATTTGACGTAAGGGCGATTGGTGTAACATTTATTACATATATGGTCGTTTTTATTTTGTTATCTTTTATAAGTGCTTTACGTATATGGAATATAAAAATCATTCGGTTATTGAAAGAATTTCGAACAGATAAAAAAGAGAAGAAAACATCAAAGTGGCTTTGTTTATTCGGTTTTGCTTGTTTAGTGGGCGGGTATGCGTTGGCGCTACAAGTGACGATGACTACGATAGCAATATACTTTTTCCCTGTGTCTATACTTGTCTTTTTTGGAACGTACTTTTCTTTTACACATGGAGCTACCCAAGTGTTAGAAATGATAAAGCGAAATAAAAAGATTATGTATACATATCCGTATTTATTTATAGTGAATCAATTGTCACATCGAATGAAGGAAAATGGTCGCTTTTTCTTTCTGATGTCTATGGCAACGACGTTTGTAGTTACAGCAACAGGTACAGTGTTCTTATATTTTTCTAGCATGCAAGATATGTGGCGAACTGGAGGGGTACACTCGTTTTCGTACATAGAAAAAGGTATTTCTACTCATGAAGTCTTTGAAGAAGGTGCGGTTGAAAAATTACTGCATCAATATGAGTATGATGATTTTCAAGATATGAGTTTTGTTGGAGTTTATGCATCCTTTCAGTCTAATAAGGGAGAAACAACAATAGTACCGCTTATAAAAGAAAGTGAATATAACCAAGAAGCAAGGAAACAAAGACAGAAAACGTATCGTCCTAAAAAAGGTACAGTGACACTCGTTTATTATAATAAATACAATAATTCGAATGTATATAATCAAAAAGAGATTCAATTGCAAGTAATGAATCAACCATATCAATTCGTATTTAACGGTCAGAAAGAAGGGGTTCAATTTAACCATCACCCTTCGTACATTAATGGTCTGTTCTTCGTTATGAATGATGAAGATTTTGACAGTATAGCAAATCAGGTTCCTGATTCTGAAAAAATGATATATAGAGGCTACACATTATCAAATATCGAAAAGACGAAGAAATTAAATGAAGATTTACGGAGACATATAAAACAAGATAATAATAATGCATTTCGAAGCAATATGGAGTTGTATGTAAATATGAAAGAAGGCGGCGATATTACTCTATTTGTAGGCTCATTTATTAGTATATTATTCTTTCTCACTTCATGTAGTATCGTGTATTTTAAATGGTTCCATAATATTGCATCGGACCGAAAGCAGTATGGTGCACTCTCTAAACTTGGAATGACGAAGGAAGAAGTATGGAAAATTTCTCGTTGGCAATTATGTATGCTATTTTTTGCGCCAATTATAGTAGGGAGTATGCATAGTGCAGTTGCATTATATACGTTTCATAATACGCTTTTTATGGATGGATCATTAAGAAAAGTAGGTTTGTTCATTCTGTTTTATATCGCAGCATGTATCATTTATTTCTTCTTCGCTCAAAGAGAGTATAAGAAACATTTAGACTAGCGAATGCTAGTCTTTTTTAAATATTCGAAATTTACATAGAAGAATATAAAAAAGTATGGTATAACAGTAAGAAAACGAAAAAGAGGGGAAAAGACGATGATTCGAGTAGGATATTTAGGACCAGAAGCAACATTTACAAATATGGCGGTGAGTCGTTTTTTTCCGGAAGCAGAGCATGTACCGTATCGAACGATTCCAGATTGTATAGATGCAGCTGCAAATGAAAATGTAGACTTCGCAGTTGTACCGTTAGAAAATGCAATAGAAGGTTCAGTGAATATAACGGTTGATTACCTTGTACATGAGCAGCCGCTTTCCATTGTAGGAGAAATTACAGTACCAATTCAGCAGCATTTACTTGTACATCCGCAGTATGCAGAAGTGTGGGAAGAAGTATATGCAGTGCATTCTCATCCGCATGCCATTGCACAGTGCCATAAATTTTTAAATGAAGAATTAAAAGGAGTAACTGTTCGAGATATGACATCTACAAGTGCTGCTGCACAATATGTGAAAGAACATCCTGAAGAGAAAATTGCCGCTATTGCAAATGAAGCGGCTGCAGAAAAATACGGATTAACAATTGTGAGACGTAGTATTCATACGCATAAAAATAATCACACACGTTTCTTAGTACTCCATAAGAAAAAGAAAGCAGTACTCCCGAATAACGGAGAGAACCGCGGAGAGAAAACGACGCTTATGATAACGTTACCTGCAGATTATGCAGGTGCCCTATATCAAGTGTTATCAGCTTTCGCATGGAGAAAATTAAACTTATCAAAAATCGAATCGCGTCCGATGAAAACAGGTCTTGGAAATTACTTTTTCTTAATCGATGTCGATAAAGCATACGATGACGTATTATTGCCAGGCGTAACGATGGAACTTGAAGCACTCGGTTTTTCTGTTACTGTGCTGGGGAGTTATTCTTCTTATTGGTTGTAAGATGTAGATGGAATGTTGGTGTTTGTCTAATCGTCAATATCATTTCATTGCCTAATATATTTTTTAATAGATTAATAAAATCCCACCTGCAGAAGGTGGGATTCTTTATTTTAACTTCGCAAGACGATCTTCTAATTGACCACGCCAAATATCAGCTAGTTCTGGAACAGCAAGAATCTTCTCGATGCCATCTTTATCTTTTCTATTATGAAAATAAATTTCGTTAGAGAATAAAACAGAAACATTGCTTGATGGACGTTCTAGTAATGTAATTTTTGAATCTTTACGTACAGTACCTTCTTGAAGAACGCGGCATAGGTAGCCAGTAAATCCAGTTGCTACAATACGCGGCAGTATGCCAGGGATGCCAAGACGTTTTGAAATTGTGCTACAAGGTACGCGAGCTTGCGTTACTTGAATGATTGCTTCGCCTAGTTGATATGTATCTCCGATGCATACGTCATGCTCTAACATATTTGTTACGGTAATGTTTTCACCAAATGTGGAAGCGGGAAGCGTAGTTTGAAATTCCTCTTCCCATAGTGCGTAATGCTCGTGTGGGTACACACAAACAGCGCGATCAGGTCCGCCGTGATGTTTTAAATCCGCTACGTCATCACCACGAAATCCGTCTTTTGAGAGAAAGGCCTCTTCTGTAGGATCTTTACATATACCTGTTATCATTTCTTTATCTTCGCCATATTTCATTTGTTTCGGTTTGCCAATGCTAAAGTGAACGAGTTCAATTCCCATATTTGATCTCCTTTACGATTGATTACAATATTATAGCATTAAAAAAGCACAGAGAATGATAAAAACTCTGTGCTTTACATTAATAAACGAGAAATCCTGCTTTATCTAACGCCTCACAAGCAGCATCTAATTTTTCTTTAGAATCTGCCTCGATTGTATGTAAGTGAATACCATCTGTTAGTTGTGAAAGATAGGAAGCATTTGTGTTTTCGATTTTTTGTAAATATTGCTCTACATCAAAGCGATTGCTTACCATAATGGAGGCTGTTAAGTCACCGTATACAGGATGCTCAACTTTTACGTCTTTAATCGTAACGCCATGGTCAACAAGCATTGTAAGTTCCTGACGTACTTCTGCTGGTTTATGTTGGCATACGATTACGCGTTCAAAAGTTTGTTGCTTCTCTTGTGGCTTTAAATATAAATAACCTTGAGCAGTCGCAATAATTGGTTCGTTTCGTGCTTTAAGCAAGGAAATATCTTGCACGATAACTTGTCTACTTACGTTCGTCTTTTTCGATAGTTCATTCCCCGATAACGGTTCATTTGCAGCAAGAAGCCACTGGAGGATAAGTTGTCGTCTTTCTTCACCTAAAATCTTTTTTTGTTCATTTTGTTTCATTATGATTTAACACCTCTATAAAATTGATTTCCAATTGTGTGTAGTGCATGAATAGTAGTATCAATTTGATCTTTCGTTGTTTGTTGTCCGAAAGAGAAGCGGACATATTGTTTTGCCTCTTCATACGTTTTTCCAATTGCAAGCATAGTTTTCGAAGGTTCTTGTTTACCGACTTGGCAAGCACTTCCGGTGGAAATGGCGATACCATGGCGATTACATTCTAGCATAGTATATTGACCTTCTATTCCTTTTATTGTAACCCCAACAATATGTGGTAAACAAGAAGTAGAATGACCTTCTACTTCAATTTCTAGCGGAAGTGTTTGTATTTGCTCTAAAAAGTAGGATCGTAACTCTTTAAAACGTAAACTTTCTTCCCATTGAGTTTTTAATATATTTTCAGCAGCTGTTAAAAAAGATGCGATGCCGGGAACGTTCACTGTACCTGGGCGAAATCCTTTTTCGTGAGAAGTTCCTGGAAATACTTGTTCCCAGCGAGTTTGCGGATTTATGTAGCAAGCGCCGACACCTTTTGGTCCGTATATTTTATGTGCTGAAACAGAAAGACTATCAATCCCCATCTCAAAAACATGGATAGGCAGTTTACCAAACGTTTGCACACAATCCGTATGAAATAAAACATTATATTTTTTTAAAAGTGCCCCGATTTCTGTAATGTTTTGAACGGTTCCGATTTCAGAGTTTCCATGCTGTATACTTGCTAGCACAGTATCTTCCGTAATAGCTGCCTCTAAATCTACTAAACAAATGAGTCCATTTTTATCAACAGGAATTTCAGTGATCGTATAGCCTTTTGATTTTAGAGATTGAAAATAACTTCGAATGGATGCATGTTCCATAGGTGTCGTAATAATATGCTTCTTATTTCGGGCATTTAGAAGTGATTGAATCGCAAGATAGTTCGATTCCGATCCACCGCTTGTGAAAAATACTCCTTGTTCTTTGCCTCCAATCATTTCCGCAAATGTTTTTCGGCAAACTTGTAATAAAGAAGAAGCCGTTCCTCCAATATCATGTAAACTTTGTTCATTTCCGAAGTATTGCGATGCTGCTTTCATATATGTTTGTAACGCTTCCTCGCTCATAGGTGTAGTAGCTGCATAGTCAAGATATATCATCATGTAAGTTCCTCTCTCTAGTAAGAGTTACATTTCTTTTACTTTTTAAATGGTAGTGAAAATAAGAATTATAAAAAAACTCTTGTCATTATTTTAAAACTATGTAAATATAGGTGTCAAGACAGTTGAAAAGTGTAAAGTAGGAGGCAACAATTATGCCAAGCGCAGATGTCTTAATTATTGGAAGTGGCGTTGCGGCACTTCGTGTTGCAAAAGAGATTTGTCACGAAAAGAATGTGATTATTATCACAAAGGAGACGAAACGTAATAATAATACACATTTAGCTCAAGGTGGAATTGCCGCAGCGGTAGCTACATACGACAATCCTAATGATCATTTTGAAGATACGCTAGTAGCAGGGTGTCATTATAACAATGAAGAAGTGGTCCGTTATTTAGTCGAGGAAGGACCGAAAGAAATTAATAACCTTATTGAAAATGGAATGAAATTTGATGGAGATGAAACAGGTCCTCATCTTGGAAAAGAAGGAGCGCATCGAAAACGTCGTATTTTACATGCAGGTGGCGATGCAACAGGAAAGAATTTATTAGAGCATCTTATTCAAGAAGTAGCTCCATACGTTACGGTAGTGGAACAGGAAATGGTGCTCGATTTTATTATAGAAAAAGATAAATGTGTTGGGGCTTTAACTCGCAACAATAAAGGAGAATTGAAACGTTACAATGCAGATTATACGGTGTTAGCTTCAGGCGGTATTGGCGGTTTATACGCCTTTACTTCTAATGATGAGACGATTACAGGCGATGGACTTGCAATGGTGTACCGTGCAGGCGGAGAGCTTGTAGATTTAGAGTTTATACAATTTCATCCGACGATGTTATACGCGGGTGGGCGTTGTTCTGGTCTTGTGTCCGAAGCTGTTCGCGGAGAAGGAGCTGTCCTTATAAATGGAAAAGGGCAGCGTTTTATGATGGATATACATTCCGAACAGGATTTAGCGCCTCGTGATGTAGTCGCAAGGGCTATTCATGAACAGCTACTTGCGGGTGAAAAAGTGTACTTAAACATCGAAATGATTCAAAACTTTGAACAACGCTTTCCGACCGTGTCATCGATATGTAAAACAAATGGAGTCGATATAAATAAAAAACTTATTCCAGTCGTGCCTGGTACTCATTTTCACATGGGCGGCGTGAAAACGAACTGTGATGGAGAGACGTCTATTCCGAACTTATACGCAGTCGGTGAAGTAGCTTGTAACGGGGTTCATGGTGCAAATAGATTAGCGAGTAATTCATTATTAGAAGGTCTTGTGTTTGGAAAAAGAATCGGACGACACATTTTATCTAGAGAGACAAAAGAAAAGGTGAACATGCTAGCCGAAAAGGAAGCAAAGTTTATCGTTCTGAATCATTTACCGACGAAAGAAGAAATACAAAAATGCATGATGAAATATGTTGGGATTGTGCGAACAGAGCAAAGTTTATCTTATGCGAAGAGATGGCTTAGTAAGTATGGTGTTCGAAATATGATATTACAACATGATGTTCTTACGAATGAAGAGATAACGCTTATTAATATGTTAACGGTTTGTGAGCTTATAGTTGTGTCAGCCTTGCAAAGAGAAGAAAGTATTGGCGGGCATTACCGGAGTGATTATCCAGATAGAAATATAGGAAAGAAAGAGATTGTTCGAGTAAAGAGAAAACGACAACTTGTGTAATGAGGGGAAGAGGGGCTTTATGAACACGATAAAAGTTAAAGAAGCATTAAATCGATTTTTTTTAGAAGATATAGGGGAAAGAGATGTAACATCTCAGCTTATTTTTCCAGATAACTTGCTTTCGAAAGGAACGTTTCTTGCGAAGGATACAGGGGTCTTTGCAGGACGTTTAGTAATTGAATCGGGATTTAAATTAATTGATGAGAGAATTGAAGTAGAGCTTTATAAAAAAGATGGGGACCTTGTAGAAAAAGGCGAAATCATTGCAACTGTGCAAGGTCCAATTGCATCGTTATTAACAGCAGAGCGCGTTATATTAAATGTTATTCAGCGTATGAGCGGAATAGCGACGATGACGCGTAAAGCGGTTCTTGCTTTAGATAGCAGTCATACTCGCATTTGTGATACGCGAAAAACGATGCCAGGACTACGTATGTTTGATAAGCATGCAGTCGTGTGCGGCGGTGGATTTAATCATCGCTTCGGTTTATATGATGGTGTCATGATTAAAGACAATCATATTGCGTTTGCTGGTTCTATTACAAAAGCTGTTACATCAGTGAAAGAGAAGTTAGGACATATGGTGAAAGTAGAAGTAGAAACAGAAACTGAGGAACAGGTGAGAGAGGCTGTTGCTGCTGGTGCTGATATTATTATGTTCGATAATCGCACGCCAGATGAAATCCGGGAGTTTTCAAAAATTGTACCAAGTGCTATCGTTACAGAAGCTTCAGGGGGCATCACAATTGAAGATTTACCGAAATACGGAAAAACAGGGGTGGATTATATTTCACTTGGAGCGTTAACACATTCAGTAAAAGCACTTGATATTAGTTTCAATATTGAAGGATAAGGAAAATGGCTTAGAGGGGAGAAACGTATATGAGTATTTTAGAACAAGTACAGCCAATTGAAACGATGTTACCAGAGCGTTATTACACGATGTCAACGGAAGATATGGAAAAGCGTGTTCGTGAAATTAAAGAGAAAATGGGGAAAATGTTATTCATTCCAGGGCATCATTATCAAAAAGATGAAGTGGTACAATTTTCAGATGCAGCAGGGGATTCACTTCAGCTTGCGCAAGTTGCAGCGAGCAATAAAGACGCAAAATATATTGTGTTTTGCGGGGTGCACTTTATGGCGGAAACAGCAGATATGTTAACGACAGATGATCAAGTTGTCATCTTACCAGATATGCGTGCAGGTTGTTCGATGGCGGATATGGCAGATATTGAACAAACAGAAAGAGCATGGAAAGAGCTCACGAAATTATTTGGAGATACGATGATTCCGTTAACATATGTGAACTCTACAGCTGCAATTAAAGCGTTTTGTGGTCGTAACGGAGGAGCAACAGTAACATCTTCTAATGCAAAGCAAATGGTATCTTGGGCGTTTACTCAAAAAGAACGTCTTGTCTTTTTACCAGACCAACATTTAGGGAGAAATACAGCGTACGATTTAGGTATCCCGTTAGATAAAATGGCAGTATGGGACCCACACACAGATTCATTAGAGTACGATGGGGATATAGAAGAAATTCAAGTAATTTTATGGAAAGGGCATTGTTCTGTTCATCAAAATTTTACAGTGAAGAACATTGAGAGCGTACGAAAAAATCATCCTGATATGAATATTATTGTACATCCAGAATGTTGCTATGAAGTTGTAGCTGCTTCAGATTATGCAGGCTCAACGAAATATATTATTGATATGATTGAATCAGCGCCATCTGGTAGCAAATGGGCGATTGGTACAGAAATGAATTTAGTGAACCGAATTATTCAGCAACATCCAGATAAAGAAATTGTTTCACTTAATCCATTTATGTGTCCGTGCTTAACGATGAACCGAATTGATCTGCCTCACTTATTATGGGCACTTGAAACGATAGAAAGAGGAGAAGAAATTAACGTTATTAGCGTAGATAAACAAGTAACGACAGAAGCGGTTTTTGCATTAAATCGTATGTTAGAGCGTGTGTAAAGCAACGGTATTCCCGTTGCTTTTTTTCATACATATAATCATAACGGGAACGAAATGGGCATACATTGTTTTGAAGAAATCATTGTGGTTCTTTATGCTTATTCCGCTTCGAATGATATTGAAAATCGAAGAAGTGATAAAAGTGAAAAGAAGTTAATGTTATTTAGAAAGAGTTACTTCATGAGATTTGTTACTTATAGATAAGTTATACAGGAGGGGGAAAATTTGAAAATTCATATCGTGCAAAAAGGGGATACCCTTTGGAAAATTGCGAAAAAGTACGGAGTGGATTTTGACACGTTGAAAAAAACAAATACACAACTTAGTAATCCAGATTTAATTATGCCAGGTATGAAAATTAAAGTGCCATCCAAGAGTGTTCACATGAAACAACAGGCTGGAGCAGGTTCAGCGCCTCCAAAGCAATACGTAAAAGAAGTGCAGCAAAAAGAATTTGCAGCAACACCAACTCCGCTTGGAATAGAAGATGAAGAAGAAGTTACGTATCAATCAGCACCAATTACACAGCAGCCAGCTATGCAACAAACACAAAAAGAAGTGCAAGTAAAACCGCAGAAGGAGATGCAGGTAAAGCCGCAAAAAGAAGTACAGGTGAAACCACAGAAGGAGATACAGGTAAAGCCGCAAAAAGAGGTACAGGTGAAACCGCAAAAAGAAGTGCAAAAAGAACAGCCAATTCAAAAAGAAAAACCAGTTGAAAAACCGTCTGTTATTCAAAAACCACCTGTGATAGAAAAACAAAAACCGGCGGAAAAAGAAAACACGAAGTTTTCGGTAAATGTATTACCGCAGCCGCCACAACCACCAATAAAACCGAAAAAAGAATATAAAATTTCAGATGTAATAAAAAAAGGAAGCGAGTTAATTGCTCCTCAAATTAGTAAAATGAAACCTAACAATATCATTTCTCCGCAAACGAAAAAAAACAATATAGTATCGCCGCAAGTGAAGAAAGAAAATGTAGGAAATATAGTATCGCCGCAAGTGAAGAAAGAAAATGTAGGAAATATAGTATTGCCGCAAGTGAAGAAAGAAAATGTAGGAAATATAGTATCGCCGCAAGTGAAGAAAGAAAATGTAGGGAATATAATATCGCCACAAGTAAAGAAAGAAAATGTAGGAAATATAGTATCGCCTCAGGTGAAGAAAGAAAATGTAGGGAATATAGTGTCACCACAAGTGAAGAAAGAGAATGTAGGGAATATAGTATCGCCAAATGTATCGAAAGAAAATGTAGTTATTCCACAAGTCATACCGCCAAATATTCAAATGCCAAATATTCAAATGCCAATCATGGATAACAACCAGCCACCGAATATAATGCCAATTATGGATAACAACCAGCCACCGAATATAATGCCAATTATGGATAACAACCAGCCGCCGAATATGATGCCGATTATGGATAACAATCAAATGCCGAATATGATGCCAATCATGGATAACAATCAAATGCCGAATATGATGCCAATCATGGATAACAATCAAATGCTGAATATGATGCCGATTATGGATAACAATCAAATGCCGAATATGATGCCGATTATGGATAACAATCAAATGCCGAATATAATGCCAATTATGGATAACAATCAAATGCCGAATATAATGCCAATTATGGATAACAATCAAATGCCGAATATGATGCCAATCATGGATAACAATCAACCACCCAATATGATGCCCTATCAAATGCCGTATCAACAGCCCATGATGCCGCCGAATCCGTATTATCAACAACCAAATCCATATCAAATGCCATATCAGCAAGGAGCGCCGTTTGGACCGCAATATACGTCTATGCCAAACCCGAATATGATGCCAATGGATAATAATATGCCACCGCTTGTGCAGGGTGAGGAAGATTGTGGATGCGGAGGAGAAAGTAGACTATATAGTCCACAACCAGGCGGTCCGCAATATGCGAATCCTTTATATTATCAACCAACTCAGTCTGCATATGCACCACAGCCAGGAACGATGTATTATCAACCAGATCCACCGAATGTATTTGGAGAGCCCGTTTCAGAAGAAGAGGACGAAGAAGAAGTTTAAAAAGGCGGGAGTATTCCCGCCTTTTTTGCATTCCTGTTAATTAAGAAAATGAAGTTTTTTTATGAAGTGCTAGAAAATTCCTAGTGAAATATTAACAGTGTAAAAACCTTCTCGGTTACTCATCATAAGAGGGAGCTTTTCAGTAGAGAAGCTCATTCTAACAGAGGGGGTTTTTGTATTGAATACGAAAGTAAAAGTGATTGCTGCTTCTTTGTTAGTTACCAGTGCATTAGCTGCATGTGGTACACCGAAAGATAACAATGCAATGGATGGACGTAACTACAATTACGAGCGTACATCTTATAATGATACACACCAGTATCGTGATAATGTGACACGTAATGATCGTTATACAGATTATGTAACATATAGAAATGGTCGTAACGATACAGGATACAATTATTATCGAGATGTAAATTACAATGGACAAATTGCTAATCCGCATCCAACTCGTAATATTACAATGAACAATTCATACATTAACAATGATGGTAAAACAGCTGAAAGAATAACAAATCGTGTGAAACGTATGAATAACGTAGACCGTGTGTCTACAGTTGTATATGGAAACGATGTAGCGATTGCGGTAAAACCACGTAACACAGTGACAAATGAAACGGCGATGGCGAACGAAATTCGTCAAGCGGTTTCAAATGAAGTTGGAAACAGAAACGTATATGTTTCTGTAAGAAATGATATGTTTACTCGTGTCGATGCAATGAGTACGCGTCTACGTAACGGTACAGTTACAAACGATTTTAATCGTGACATAGTGAATATGTTCCGAGACATTCGTTACGGTTTAACTGGTACAGTGCGATAACAAAACAAAAGAGGAAGGGATAGCCCTTCCTCTTTATTCATCGTTGTCTTGTAAGCGACGTTTTTTAATAAAATAACTAACGGAATAAGAAACTAAAAAGCATATGAAAAGAATACTACCTGTTAAAATAGCTTCAAACAGTGGTCTTTCTGGACTGAAAATAATATAAATAATAGCCGTAACGATTCCTACAATAAGGGAGTGGAAGACAAGTTTGTAATAAGGAGTTAACTGTATTTCCTTTTCGCCTTCTTCTATATCGATTGAAACACTTAACTGTAAATAAGCAAGTAAAATACTTGTAAACATAAATAATAGCCACAATGGAGATTTCGTAATTTGATCCATTCCTTCAGTGAATCCGATGTAGCTTAAAATTCCAATTATACCAAGTGACTGAAAAAGAAAGGCGATACGCACGTTTTTTAATGTTTGCAGAATGAGACGTTCATCCTTTATTTTTTTCATAATATCCATCTCCTGTTTTATGATGATTTCGCTGTTACATTAATTGTAACATATATGTTGCAATTATCAATTTATAATTTACATATTGTTCGTTTGGATAACAGAGGAAATAAAATATTTTTATAAACATGTTGCACTTATACTTTATTAATGTTATATTAGCAAAGCGATGAGCTAATTTACGTAAGACGAGAGATATGCTTAAGTGCTAAACACGCGAATGTGGTCGCCTGGTCTCTCGCCGTAAACGCATCAAGACGCCTGCTTTGCAGGCGTCTTTCATTTTATATAAAAGTAAATGATACATACAGATGAGGTAAATCCTAATCTGTATTTTTTATTTTTCGAAAGAAATGTAATGTGGATAAAACCCCCATTTCCGGAAAAACTACTAATGAAAGTTTGATTTTGCCTAAAAGAGGTGAACGGAAATGAAATGGATACTGATTGCGATGCAAGCTTTCGTTATGATGTTTTGTTTCGTTTATGAAACGAATGTGAAGGCGGAAGGGCCAGTACCAGAAGTAACGAAAAAAGAACCTGAGGTTACAATTTTATTAGAGCGTATGTATGTTGATGGCGAAGTAAGCGAAGAAATACTTACAGAAAAAGTGACGGATTTAGAAAAGTTTTTACAGCAGTATAAAGAATGGCAGCTCGTTGATCGTGATGATGTACAAATTGTATTGCAAAAGAAAGTTGATGATATTTCTCCGTTATTGAAAACGAGCGGGTATTTTGGTGTTTCAGAGGAAGGGATATTACAAATTTTCAAAGGTGTACCGAAAAGTGATAATGCGATCCATTCTTTCTTTCAAATTGATATGAAAAAGCTTGAGAGCTATGAACGTGCGAAATTGAAACGTGGCATTCGTATTAAATCAAAAGAAGGTTTTGTGAAGACGATTGAAAAAATGAAGCAATACGCAGTTCAAAGTAAGAAAAAAAGCAGCTCATGGTGAGCTGCTTTTTTTTTCTTATTTGTTTTTAGCTAAAATTTCTTTTGCGATTTCATCAATTAGCATATCTTTTCCGATTGGATTGAATGCTTTCGTATTGAAGACTTCATTTGATACTTCATATACGTGATTATTTTTAACTGCTTTATTGTCTTTCCAAACGGCACTGTTTTTGTAGTCTTCGTAAACTTTATCAGCTTCGCCGCCGAAGTTTACAATAAACATTTGGTCAGGCTGGAATGCAACTAAACCTTCTAGTGATACTTGCGCCATCGTTTGTTTTAAATCCGTACCTTTTGTTGCTGGAAGTTTTAAGTCATTAAAGATGATGTCACCGTATCCGAAGCTACCGTATACACGGAAGTTTTGTGGTGTAACTGCAACGAACATAAAGTTCTCATCTTTTGTTTTCTCTTTAATTTTTTTAGATAAAGAGTCTGCTTTCTTATCGTAGTCTGCAATCCATTTGTCTGCTTTCTTCTCTTCGTCAAATAGCTTACCTACTTCTTTAAACTTACCACGCCAGTCTTCTAAGTTTGTTTCTAGAACAACTGTAGGTGCAACCTTTTCTAGTTGATCATAAATTTTTAATTGACGGTTGTTTAAAATAATTAAGTCTGGTTTTAAAGCAGTAACAGCTTCTAAATCAACTTTAGGTGCCCAGTACCAACCTACTGCTTTTACTCCATCTAACTTGTCTGTTAAGTGATTTTGGATTTTATCTTTATATGTATTTGCTGTACCAACAGGTTTGTGTCCAAGAAGTAATAGTTCTTCTGTTGATCCAGATAAGTCAACAATTCTCTTTGGATTTACTGGAATTGTAGCTTCACCTTTAGCATGTTTTACAACTTTTGTTTTCGGTTGTTCTTTTGCCTTCGATTCTTCTTTTTGAGAAGAACAGCCAACGATAGAAAGAACAACGAGCATAATAGTAAATAAAATAAATAGCTTACGTTTCATCCTGATGTAACCCCTTTAATTAGTATTGATAATCATTATCGACTTCTGTATATTAAGGTGCTTTAACCTTTCTGTCAATGGAAAATAACAGAAGTTTCAAGTGGAGAACATTTGTTGGGGTAGTCTCGCTTTTCTATCATTAAATATGTTAAAATGGAATACATGATTTAAGAGGGAGAGATCGTATTTTGTTTGAATATGTTACAGGTTACGTGGAGTATGTAGGGCCGGAATATGTCGTAATTGATCATAATGGAATTGGTTATCAAATTTTCACACCGAATCCGTATGTATTTCAAAGAAGTAAGCAAGAAATCCGTGTCTATACATATCATTATGTAAGAGAAGATATTATGGCACTTTACGGGTTTAAAACACGTGAAGAGCGTTTATTATTTACAAAGTTGTTAGGCGTGTCTGGCATTGGGCCAAAAGGAGCTCTTGCAATTTTAGCTTCTGGTCAAACAGGACAGGTCGTTCAAGCGATTGAGCATGAAGATGAGAAGTTTTTAGTGAAATTCCCAGGCGTCGGAAAGAAAACAGCACGCCAAATGATTTTAGATTTAAAAGGAAAACTAGCAGATGTCGTACCAGATGCATTTGTTGATTTATTCTCAGACACAGAACGTTTTGATGAGAAGAAAGGTTCATCAGCTGAGCTTGATGAGGCACTGGAAGCTCTGCGCGCACTTGGATACGCAGAACGCGAAGTTTCTCGTGTTGTACCAGAGTTATTAAAAGAATCATTAACGACGGATCAGTATATTAAAAAGGCACTTAGTCTTTTACTAAATGGTAAGAGGTGAGTATAATGGACGAACGTCTCCTTTCAGGGGAATCTGCATATGAAGATGCGGATTTAGAATATTCATTACGGCCACAGACGCTCCGTCAGTATATTGGCCAAGATAAAGCAAAACATAATTTAGAAGTATTTATTGAAGCGGCGAAAATGCGTGAAGAAACGTTAGATCACGTGCTTTTATATGGACCACCAGGTCTTGGTAAAACGACGCTTGCGAATATTATTGCCAATGAGATGGGCGTTAATGTTAGAACAACTTCAGGTCCCGCAATTGAAAGACCAGGAGATTTAGCTGCTGTATTAACAGCGCTTCAGCCAGGGGATGTATTATTTATTGATGAAATTCATCGTTTGCATAGATCAATTGAAGAAGTATTGTATCCTGCGATGGAAGACTTTTGCCTTGATATTGTAATTGGAAAAGGGCCTTCAGCACGTTCTGTACGCCTAGATTTACCGCCATTTACATTAGTTGGAGCAACAACACGTGCTGGAGCATTATCGGCACCGCTTCGTGACCGCTTCGGTGTACTTTCAAGGTTAGAGTACTACACAGTAGATCAGCTTTCTGCGATTGTTGAACGTACAGCAGAAGTATTTGAAGTTGAAATCGATTCGTTAGCTGCATTAGAAATTGCAAGACGTGCTCGTGGTACACCTCGTATTGCGAATCGTCTTTTAAGACGTGTACGTGATTTCGCGCAAGTTCGTGGTAACGGAACGGTTACGATGGAAATTACACAAATGGCATTAGAGCTACTGCAAGTAGATAAATTAGGTCTAGATCATATTGATCATAAATTACTGCTTGGTATTATTGAGAAATTCCGTGGCGGTCCAGTTGGATTAGAAACGGTTTCAGCAACAATTGGAGAAGAATCTCATACGATTGAAGATGTGTATGAGCCGTATTTATTACAAATTGGTTTTTTACAACGAACGCCAAGGGGCCGAATTGTAACGCCGCTTGCGTATGAACATTTCGGAATGGAGATACCAAAAGTATGACGGAGATGCCAAAGCTGCTTATTACAGCCGGGATCTTACTCATCGTTGTTGGATTAGCTTGGAAGTTCATTGGAAGGCTTCCAGGCGATATTTTTGTGAAAAAAGGAAACGTTACCTTTTATTTTCCTATCATTACATGTATTGTGTTAAGTATTGTATTATCTTTTATTATGTATATAATAAATCGATTTAAATAAGAAATAGGTGGATATAGCTATGGATATAAATCTGTTTGATTTTCATTTACCAGAAGAACTTATTGCACAAGTCCCGTTAGAAGAGCGTGAAACATCAAGATTAATGGTGTTAGACCGTGAAACAGGTGATATTGAGCATAAACATTTTACGGATATTCTTTCTTACTTACATGAGGGGGATTGCTTAGTTTTAAATGAAACGAAAGTTATGCCTGCTCGTTTGCACGGTGTGAAAGAAGATACAGGCGCGCACATTGAAGTACTTCTTTTAAAACAAGAAGAAGGTGATAAGTGGGAAACGCTTGTAAAGCCAGCGAAACGTGTAAAAGAAGGAACTGTTATCTCTTTTGGCGAAGGGAAATTAAAAGCAACTTG
The DNA here is from genome assembly GCF_003402455.1 of Bacillus sp. HMA207. Classification (NCBI taxonomy): domain Bacteria; kingdom Bacillati; phylum Bacillota; class Bacilli; order Caryophanales; family Bacillaceae; genus Bacillus; species Bacillus sp. HMA207. The sequence continues at coordinate 438,100 of NZ_BEZT01000001.1, forward strand.
CACAGGAACTGCAGATCAAGGTGGACGTCAGCTTGAATTTTCATATGACGGCATCTTCTATGAAATTTTAGATGAACTTGGGGAAATGCCACTTCCTCCATATATTAAAGAGACGCTAGAAGATCGCGATCGCTATCAAACAGTATATGCGAAAGAAATCGGTTCAGCAGCAGCGCCGACTGCGGGACTTCACTTTACAGAAGAGTTACTTGAGAAGTTAAAGCAAAAAGGCGTTCAGTTAGCATTCATTACACTTCACGTAGGACTTGGAACATTTAGACCAGTTTCTGCAGACACGATTGAAGAACACCATATGCACGCAGAATATTATCATATGTCTGAAGAGACAGCGGCATTATTAAATCGTGTGAAAGAGAATGGTGGACGTATTATTACTGTAGGTACGACATCAACTCGTACGTTAGAAACAATTGCAACAGATCATGAAGGTAAGCTTTGCGCCGCTTCTGGATGGACAGATATTTTCATGTATCCGGGATATGAATTTAAAGCAATTGATGGTTTAATTACAAACTTCCATTTACCGAAATCAACATTAATTATGCTTGTAAGTGCATTTGCAAATAGAGATAATGTACTTCATGCTTATAATGAAGCAGTAAAAGAAAAATATCGTTTCTTTAGCTTCGGTGATGCAATGTTCGTTGCATCTCACGCTAAAATGAGAAACAAATAAAAGGAGTAAGTTATGACAGCAATTCGTTATGAATTTATTAAGACATGTAAACAAACGGGTGCCCGTTTAGGTCGTGTGCATACGCCGCACGGTTCATTTGATACACCAACATTTATGCCAGTTGGTACACTTGCAACAGTTAAGACAATGTCACCAGAAGAATTAAAAGCAATGGATTCTGGCATTATTTTAAGTAATACGTATCATTTATGGCTACGTCCAGGTCATGAAATTATTCGTGAAGCAGGCGGCTTGCATAAATTTATGAACTGGGATCGTGCAATCTTAACAGACTCTGGTGGTTTCCAAGTATTCAGTTTAAGTGACTTCCGTCGTATTGAAGAGGAAGGCGTTCACTTCCGTAATCACTTAAATGGAGATAAATTATTCTTATCACCAGAAAAAGCGATGGAAATCCAAAATGCATTAGGTTCAGATATTATGATGGCATTTGATGAGTGTCCACCATTCCCGGCTACTTTTGAATATATGAAGAAATCTGTAGAGCGTACGAGCCGCTGGGCAGAACGTTGCTTAAAAGCGCATGAACGTCCGCAAGATCAAGGTTTATTCGGTATTGTACAGGGCGGGGAGTACGAAGAACTTCGTCGTCAAAGTGCGAAAGATCTTGTTTCAATGGACTTCCCTGGTTACGCTGTAGGTGGTTTATCTGTTGGTGAACCGAAAGATATTATGAACCGTGTTCTTGAGTTTACAACACCACTTCTTCCAGATAATAAGCCTCGTTACTTAATGGGTGTAGGTTCTCCTGACTCGTTAATCGATGGCGCAATTCGTGGTATTGATATGTTTGACTGTGTACTTCCAACTCGTATCGCTCGAAATGGTACATGTATGACAAGTGAAGGTCGCCTTGTTGTAAAAAATGCGAAATTCGCAAGAGACTTCGGTCCGCTTGATCCAAACTGTGATTGCTACACATGTAAAAACTACTCACGTGCGTACATTCGTCACTTAATGAAATGTGATGAAACGTTCGGAATTCGTTTAACGTCTTATCACAACCTTCATTTTCTGTTAAACTTAATGGAGCAGGTGAGACAAGCTATTCGTGAAGACCGTCTTGGCGATTTCCGCGAAGAGTTCTTTGAACAGTATGGCTTTAATAAACCGAATGCTAAAAACTTCTAATACATAATTTAAAAGGAGGAACAAAAGATGAATGCAGGTATGATGAATATCGTTATGATCGTTGCGATGTTTGCGATTTTCTATTTCTTATTAATTCGCCCGCAACAAAAACGTCAAAAAGCAGTTGCTCAAATGCAAAGTGAGTTAGCAAAAGGTGATGCTATCGTAACAATCGGTGGTTTACACGGTACAATCGAATCAGTAGATGAGACAAAAATCGTTATTAAATCTGGTGGTTCACACTTAACTTTCGATCGCAATGCGATTCGTGAAGTTGTGAAAAACTAATGTGGAAGGCCCTGCATGAAATGTGCAGGGCCTTTTTTAGTTACTTTGCTTTGACATATTTACACCGAAAATACCACCGAGTGTACTCGCCCCCATTAATGCTAATTGATAAAGTAATTGTGAGTTCGATAAAGTTTGAGAAAAGCCTAAATAGTTAACTAAAAAAACGAGTATAGTGAACGTGAGACCTGTTGTGAGACCTACTAGCCAACCTTTTCCTTGAGCCTTTTTGCCGGCAGTAAATCCAGACATAAGCATAGATAAAAGAGCGAGTATAAAAATAGTAACGGTTAATGTCCCTTCGTTTATATTCGTAAACTTTAATAAAAGAGCCATAATCATGCTAGTAATAGATGCGAGAATTAGTAGTGTAACAATACCGAAGCCAATTGCAGTTGATAATTTTTTCGTTCCATCCATTTATGCATTCCCCCTTTTTAATACAAGCATATTTTCCTTTTGTCTAAGTTAGACTAGTTTCTTTTTTATAGGGGAGTCTATACGTAAAAAAGGAGATGTAGAAATGGAATGGATATCAATAATTGGACGGACAATGCTTTTGTATATCATCATCTTAATTATTTTTCGTCTTATGGGTAAACGTGAGATAGGAGAGCTAAGTGTATTAGATTTAGTCGTATTTATTATGCTTGGAGAAATGGCTGTAGTGGCAATTGAAAATACCGATAAATCACTTTGGCATCAATTAGTTCCGATGACTTTTCTTATGTGCATCCAAATTATTTTGTCAGTCATTTCCCTAAAGTATCAACGCTTTCGGCATTTAATAGAAGGTGAGCCGGCTATTCTTGTAAACGCGGGAAAGATTGATGAAAAGAAGATGAGAAAGCAACGTTATAATATAGATGATTTAATGATGCAATTAAGGGAACAAGGAGTTGGAGATATTCGGGATGTAGAATATGCTATTTTGGAACCGTCTGGGAAGTTATCTGTCTTTCAAAAACAAAAAAATAAACAAGATACATTGCAGTTTACGCTTCCTCTTATTATTGATGGAGAAATTCAATCTAGTCATTTACAAATGATTGAACATACAGATGCATGGCTTATTGAGAAATTAAAAAACTTAGGTTATAACGATGTAACACAAATTTTATACTGTAGTTTTCAAAACGGAAAATTTTTTGTTGATGTAAAAGAAGATTAGAGATTTATCCTTTGAAAGAGTAAGAATGATTAGTTTAACTAATAATCAGTGGAGATTACCCCACTGATTAAAGTTTCATCTTATTTCAAAAATGAAAGTTTACGAATGATAGGGAGACGACTTAACTCTTCTTTTCGAATGAGTTTGAAAGTGAAGAGAAGTACGATATAAACAATTGTTGTTAAAGTGATTTCCCATAATGTTTGTATGCCAAGGGAATGAGAGAAAATAATATATTTATGAAGATAAAAACCGAAGGCGCCTGCGATACCGATGGCAAGTCCGCCGAAAATATAGTCTTTTGCGTAAATGGTAAATGTAATCTTTTTTAAAACAGTAGCGTAGTGAAGAAATGTTACTGTTACAATATTTGCGGCGATAGCAAGTGCAACCCCCATCATTTGAAATTCTGGCCTTGATGCTAGTACAAAAATAACGATTAATTTCACGATGGCACCAATAAATGTATTCATCATTGCAGCCCTTGCTAAGTTTAAAGCTTGCAAAACAGAGGTAAGTGGACTTTGGAAATAATGAAATAAAAAGCAAGGCGCAAGAAGTTGAATGAATGCTGTTGCGCTGTCTGATCCATACATAAGAGTTAAAACAGGAGAAGCGAATACGTATAATATAACGACAGACCATCCGCCGGTAATTAATGAAATTCGAAGTGCTTGTTGTAAACGGTGCTCCACTAATTTATGTTGTCTTTTTGCCATTGCTTCACTAATAGAAGGGATGAGCGCTGTAGAAAGAGCGTATGTAATAAAGGCGGGTAGTGATAGAAGCGGGAATGCATAACCGTTTAATATACCGTATTGCTGGGTTGCAACAGAAGCAGCGACACCAGCGATTGCTAAGCTTTGCATAACGACAATAGGTTCAAAAAAATATGAAACGGAGCCGATTAAACGACTTCCTGTAGTTGGAAGGGCAATATCCATCAGAGAATAAAATGTCCCTTTGCTTTCCTTTACAGTAGTGAAAAATCCAGAGCGTATTGATAAATGTTTTTCTCGCTGAAATAACGTGAGTAAAAATAATAAGGATGCAACTTCACCGAGAACAGCTGATAACATAGCGCCGGCTGCAGCGTATTCTATGCCGTAAGGTAAAAATAACTGGATGCATATAGCGATAATGGTAATGCGGACGACTTGTTCTAGAACTTGCGCATAAGCGCTAGGTTTCATGTTTTGTTTCCCTTGAAAGTAACCACGCAAAACAGAAGAAACAGCAATAACCGGGACAACGGGCAAAATGGCCATTAATGGATAGTACGTTCTTTCGTCGGTTAATAATGTTTTTGCTAAAATAGGCGTGAGGAACATAATTCCGATTGTTAAAATGATACTAATAACGGATGTAACAGCTAGTGATACGGTTAATATTTTTTTAACTCTTTGTTTATCGTTTACAGCTTCCGCTTCTGCTACAAACTTTGCGATTGCGACAGGAAGACCAATTTGTGTCAATGTAATTGCTAAAATGAATGTAGGAACGGCCATCATATAAAGACCAACGCCTTCTTCTCCTAAAATACGTGCCATTACTATGCGGTTGATAAAGCCAAGTATTTTTGTAATAAAGCCGGCTATCATTAAAATAAATGCGCCTTTTAAAAAGCTTTGTCTCGTCATGTTCTTCTCCTACCTTCTCAAAATCAATGGAATGATTTACAATAATTTATATGCACGTACGAGACAAGAATGACAAGCATTTAAGAGAGTGAAGTATGATAGTGCTCTTGAAAGTAGTTATTGCTGTCCATTAGAGCGGGATTAAAGCGACTTTTTCGTGCTGAAATAAGAAGGAGATGTTATAAATGTTAGATAGAGAGGCTTTGGTAGAATCATACCGCGGACAGTTACAAGTCGTTTTAGAAAGTAAAGTAGAAGAGTTTCAAATGTTCGGTTACGACCGAGTGACAGATGATGACATTTGGAAGTTTCTCAAAGTGAAAAAGTGGAAGAAGATAGACAGCGATGTTAGATTGTATGAATTAGTTAATGACGTATTAACAGTAAGTACTAATGAATATATGACATATTTAACTGTTGAAGCATATCAAGCGCCACTTTGGTCATTTGATGAATATGAAAATAAATAACTGACTGCAATTGGTTTGTTCTTCCTTTTGCAGTATAATGATAGGTATTGATAATCAGGAAATAATTATGTCTAAGATCATATATAAAGGAGGTAGTGAAGAGAGAAAACAAATAATGAAAGTGCAGGTATCGTGAAAACGTACCGGCACAGCTAGTGATGAGCTAGCAAAATTATAGAAAGGAAGTCTACTAACTAGACGTATGCACACGTGTAAAAGTGAATCGTAAGAGATTTATTTAAAGTGTTAGTAGCGGAAAGAGGGTACATATGGCAAAGCGTGGTACGAGAATTGCCGCCTTTTTCCTCATCGTTTTATTAATCGGTGGAGTAATTGGTGCGGCAGGAAAAGACATAGCAAAAGGAATTAGTCTAGGACTAGACCTTCGCGGTGGTTTTGAAATTCTGTATGAAGTAAAACCAGCCAAAAAAGGTGACAAAATCGATCGAGACGTACTTGTAAGTACAGTAGGTGCTCTTGAGAATCGTGTCAATGTTCTCGGTGTAAGTGAGCCGAACATTCAAATCGAAGGGCAAGATCGAATTCGTGTACAGCTTGCTGGTGTACAAGATCAGCAAAAAGCACGTGAAATGTTATCAACACAAGCGAAATTAACATTCCGTGATGTAGATGATAATCTTCTTATGGACGGAACGGATTTAAAAGGCGGCGGAGCGAAGCAAACATTTGATGAGCAAGGCCGTGCGAGCGTAGGTCTTACACTAAAGAGCGCTGAAAAATTCCGTGAAGTAACTGAAAAAATTTCAAAAATGCCACCACCAACGAATTTAATGGTAATTTGGCTTGACTTTGAAGAAGGAAAAGATTCGTATAAAGCAGAATCTGCAAAACCGAATCCGAAGTTCTTATCAGCGGCAACAGTAAGTCAAGTATTTAACCAAGCTGAAGTATCTATCGTAGGTGGAAACTTTACAGTTGAAAGTGCGAAACAACTTTCATCTTTATTAAATGCAGGTGCACTTCCTGTTGATTTAAAAGAAATGTATTCAACATCTGTTGGAGCGAAATTTGGTCAGCAAGCGTTAGAGCAAACGATTTTCGCTAGTGCGATTGGTATCGCTCTTATTTTCTTATTTATGCTTGTATTCTACCGTTTACCAGGACTTGTAGCGGTTATTATGTTAGGTTTATACATTTTCGTTACATTACTTGTCTTTAACTGGATGCATGCAGTTCTGACATTACCAGGTATTGCAGCGTTAGTACTCGGAGTAGGTATAGCAGTTGATGCGAATATTATTACGTACGAGAGACTGAAAGAAGAGCTGAAAATCGGTAAGTCCATGATGTCGGCATTCCGTGCTGGTAACCATCGTTCATTAGCAACAATTTTAGATGCGAACGTTACGACCCTTGCAGCTGCTGGTGTGTTATTCGTTTATGGTAATAGCTCTGTAAAAGGATTCGCAACAAGTTTAATCGTAAGTATTTTGGTTGGTTTTATTACGAACGTATTCGGTACTCGTTTCTTACTAGGTCTACTTGTAAAGAGCCGTTACTTTGATAAAAAACCAGGATATTTTGGTGTGAAACAAAAGGATATTATTCCATTAACAAAAGGTGTAGTACATCCGCCAACGAGATTTGATCGTATTAATTTCGTAAATATCGGTCATAAATTCCTTATCTTCTCGATTGTAGTTGTAATTGCGGGTGCAATTATCTTACCAATTTTCAAATTGAATCTTGGTATTGACTTTGCGAGTGGTACACGTATCGACTTGCAATCAAAACAAGCCGTTACTGTGTCTGATGTTCATAAAGATTTTAAAGAATTGAACATTGATGTGAAGGAAGAAAATATTGTACCGACTGGAGATGACAATAAAGGTTTCGCAGTTCGTACATTAGGTGTTTTATCAAAAGATGAAATTGCGAAAACAAAAACATTCTTCCACGATAAATATGGTACAGATCCAAACGTAAGTACAGTTTCACCGACAATCGGTAAAGAAATTGCACGAAATGCATTTATCGCTGTACTGATTGCTTCTGCGGTTATCATTTTATACGTAAGTATTCGTTTCCGATTTACGTATGCGCTATCTGCAGTACTTGCATTATTACATGACGCATTCGTTATGATTGTTATGTTTAGTATTTTCCAATTAGAGGTAGACTTAACGTTTATCGCTGCAGTACTAACAATCATCGGTTATTCTATTAATGACTCGATTGTTACATTTGATAGAAACCGTGAATTATACAAACAGAAAAAACGAGTGCGCGATATAAAAGATCTAGAAGAAATCGTAAATGCAAGTATTCGCCAAACGCTTGGTCGCTCGATTAACACCGTATTAACAGTGTTATTCCCAGTAATTGCACTGCTTATCTTCGGTAGTGAGTCACTACGTAACTTCTCGTTTGCGTTACTTGTTGGATTAATAGTAGGTACGTACTCTTCTGTTTTCGTTGCCTCTCAAATTTGGTTAATGCTTGAAAACCGTCGTTTGAAAAAGGGGAAAAACAAGAAGAAGGTTGAGAAAGTAGAATCTGAACCGCAAGTATAGAAAAGATGATGCCTTATTATGAGGCATCTCTTTTTTCGTTTGTGGATACAATAAGATAGCAACTTTTTGATGGGAAGAAGATGGAAGAAAGTGGTGGTGTTATTGCTGTTTTTGTTAAAATAAAAAGATAGGTTAAGAAAAGAAGGGATTTTAATTATGGAAAAAGATGAACGTTTTAAACAGGCCGAGTTTGGTGCTATTGTCGGGATCGTTGGTAATATTATATTAGCAATTGTAAAGGCGGTAATTGGTTATATTGGGAACAGTAAAGCACTGCTAGCAGATGCGGTGCATTCTGCATCAGATGTAATTGGTTCGCTAGCTGTACTTTTTGGATTGCGAGCGGCAAAGCAGCCACCTGATGAAGATCATCCGTATGGTCATGGTAAAGCGGAATCGATTTCAGCGATTATTGTTGCGGTATTATTATTTATTGTGGGACTTGAAATCGCGATTTCATCTATAAAAGCTTTTTCGCAAGAACTAGAACCGCCGAAAGGAATTACGATTTTTGCTGTTGTTCTTTCAATCGTCGTGAAAGAAGGAATGTTTCAATATAAATTCCGATTAGGGAAAAGGGTAAATAGTGATGCAATTATTGCAAATGCATATGAGCACCGTTCGGATGTATTTTCTTCAATTGCAGCTTTAATCGGTATTTGTGCAGCTATACTCGGTGGTAAGCTTGGTATAGACTGGCTTGTATATGCTGATCCGATTGCAGGATTAGTTGTTTCGCTTCTTGTTGTAAAAATGGCATGGAGCATTGGAGCGGAAGCAATTCATGCAACGCTTGACCATGTTCTTCATGAGGAGGATGTTATTCCGCTTAGAGAAGCAGTCCTTCAAGTAGATGGTGTGAAAAAAATTGGTTCTTTATATGCACGGGAGCATGGTCATTATGTTATTGTCGATATTAAAGTGTCTGTAGATCCATACATTACTGTAGAAGAAGGACACCGTATTGGAAAACATGTGAAAGAAATACTTATGAAACAAGATAATGTACAAAATGTATTCGTACATATAAATCCGTATTCTCCAAATTAAACATCATTAACATTTTAGTATATAGATATTGCATCGTAGTTTGCATTATATTGTCACCCCTTAATCTGTCTTGTATAATGAACAGGTTAAGGGGTGATTTCGTGTTACAACCGAAGACGCGTTGGAAAGAAAAAGAATATAATGACGAACGAGTGAGTGAATTAGCAAGTAAATTACAGTTATCGCCACTTGTCGTTTCATTATTCCTCGGTAGAGGACTAGATACAGAAGATAAGATTTTAGATTTTTTAAATACAGAAAATCAAGAATTTCATGATCCATTTTTATTAGAAGGAATGGATAGAACGGTAGAACGTGTAAATAAGGCGATTCAAAATGGAGAACAAATATTAATATTTGGTGATTACGATGCAGACGGAGTAAGTAGTACAACTGTGTTATATCTTGCTCTTCAAGAATTAGGTGCAGAAGTAGAATTTTATATTCCAAATCGTTTTACAGAAGGGTATGGACCGAACGAAGAAGCATTTCGTTGGGCGCATAGCGCAGGGTTCTCGCTAATTATTACTGTCGATACTGGTATTGCAGCGGTACATGAAGCGAATGTAGCGAAAGAGCTTGGAATAGATCTAATTATTACAGATCACCATGAGCCACCGCCAGAATTGCCAGAAGCACTTGCGATTATACATCCGAAATTAGATGGCGGTGTATATCCGTTTCACTATTTAGCTGGTGTAGGTGTTGCGTTTAAAGTTGCGCATGCGCTATTAGGCCGTGTACCAGAACATTTATTAGAGATCGCAGTAATCGGTACAGTAGCCGATTTAGTATCACTTCATGGTGAAAATAGGTTGCTAGTGAAACGCGGTTTAAAACATATGCGTATGACGAGAAATATTGGTTTGAAGGCATTGTTTAAAGTTGCTAACGTTTCGCAAAGTGAAATTACCGAAGAGAGTATTGGCTTCTCAATTGCACCTCGTATTAATGCGGTCGGGCGTTTAGAAGATGCTGCGCCGGCTGTACACCTTTTATTATCAGATGATCCAGAGGAAGCGAAAGAGCTAGCTGAAGAAATTGATGAGCTGAACAAACTGCGAAAAGATATTGTAAAGCAAATTACAGAAGAAGCTATCGCTGAAGTGGAAAATAACTTCCCACCAGAAGAAAATAAAGTATTAGTACTTGCAAAAGAAGGTTGGAATCCGGGTGTAATTGGGATTGTCGCTTCTAAATTAGTTGAACGTTTTTATCGTCCGACTATTGTATTATGCATTGATCCTATAAAAGAAACAGCAAAAGGCTCAGCGCGTAGTATTGCAGGATTTGATTTGTTTGCAAATTTATCAGATTGTAGAGAGTTATTGCCACACTTTGGAGGGCATCCGATGGCAGCGGGAATGACGCTACATATGAATGATGTAGATGAATTACGTCGCCGCTTAAATGAACAAGCAGATGCAATTTTAACAGAAGAAGATTTTATTCCAATTACAGCAGTTGATGTTTTTTGTAAAGTAGAGGATGTAACACTAGCGGCAATTGAAGATATGCAAAAACTAGCCCCGTTTGGTGTTGGAAATCCGAAACCACGTATTGCAGTGAAAGATGCAGAGTTAGAAAGTATTCGCGCGATCGGATCAGATGGCTCTCATTTAAAAATGGCTCTTCGTGATGGACAAGCAACACTGGATACAATTGGATTTGGTTTTGGTGCATATGCGAAAGAAATCTCTCCAGTTGCAAAAGTATCTGTAATAGGAGAAGCATCCATCAATGAATGGAATAATTTTAAGAAGCCACAATTAATGGTACAAGATATTGCTGTAGAGGCGTGGCAATTATTTGATTGGCGTAGTATGCGTAATGCAGAAGCAAATTTAGCAGAACTTCCGAAAGAAAAAATAACAATGGTGTATTTTTCTGAAGAGGTATTGAATAAATTTTCTTTAGAGAGCTATAAAGAAAAGCTCATGCATGCTTCAGAAGTAACGCATTTAGATGATCAATATATCGTGTTACTTGATTTACCAAAAGGAACAGATGAATTAAGTGAGCTATTTAAAGTAGGATTCCCAGCGCGAATTTATACGCTATTTTATCAAGAGAATAACCACTTATTTAGTACAGTTCCGACGAGAGAACACTTTAAATGGTACTATTCTTTCTTAAGCCAAAAAACACCATTTTCTTTAAGACAATATGGAGAACAACTATGTCGTCATAAAGGTTGGTCAAAAGATACAGTAAATTTCATGACACAGGTGTTTTTTGAGTTAGAATTTGTTACAATAAAAGATGGCGTCATTTTTATGGCAGACAAAAAACAAAAGCGTGATTTAATTGAATCGAACACATATCGTGAGAAAATGAACCACTTACAATTAGAAAAAGAATTGGTTTATAGCACATATCAGCAACTATATACATGGTTTGAAACGATTCGTAATCATAAAGAAGTAGAACAGTTAGGGTAAAGGATTTGTATTTACAAACCTTTTAGATCTGAGGAGGATTCAGAAATATGGATTTCAAGCAACATATCGCAATTGTACCGGATTATCCGAAAGAAGGTATTGTGTTTAAAGACATTACACCTTTAATGAATGACGGTAAAGCATACAAAGCAGCAACAGATGCAATCGTTGAATACGCAAAAGAAAGAGATATCGATGTTGTAGTAGGACCAGAAGCTCGTGGTTTCATTATCGGTTGCCCAGTTTCTTATGCGTTAGAAGTAGGATTTGCACCAGTTCGTAAATTAGGAAAATTACCACGTGAAGTAATTACTGTTGACTACGGTAAAGAATATGGTAAAGATGTTTTAACAATCCATAAAGATGCAATTAAGCCAGGTCAACGCGTATTAATTACAGATGATCTATTAGCTACAGGTGGAACAATCGAAGCGACAATTAAGTTAGTTGAAGAGCTAGGCGGAGTTGTAGCAGGGATTGCATTCTTAGTAGAGCTTACTTACTTAGATGGTCGTAAAATGTTAGATGGTTACGATGTATTAGTATTAGAAAAATACTAATCACTATATAGGTAAAACTACGGTGATAAAAAGTACCCGTGAATCTCTTGGAGAGGAGCGGGTACTTTTGTATAATTGAACAAAAAATCATGGTGAAATGTCAGTAAAATCTTTTCCTTTTCACAATTCACAATCATTGGGTTATAATGATAGAATATAATTTATTCTATTAAATAAAGATAAAGTCAATTTTCAATAAAAGGTGATTCGATGGCAAATGAGCAGGTACTAACAGCTGAACAGGTACTCGAGAAAGCAAGTCAATATTTAGCGGATGAAGATATTGAGCTAGTGGCACGTGCCTATGAATATGCACGTGATGCGCATAGCGAACAATATAGAAAATCGGGTGAACCGTATATTATTCATCCGATTCAAGTTGCAGGTATTTTAGTTGATTTACACATGGATCCAGCTACGGTATCAGCAGGTTTCTTACATGATGTAGTGGAAGATACAGAGATTACGTTAGAAGATATTGAACGGGAATTTAACAAAGAAATTGCTATGCTTGTTGATGGTGTTACAAAGCTTGGGAAGATTAAATATAAATCTCACGAACAACAACAAGCAGAAAACCATCGCAAAATGTTTATTGCAATGGCTCAAGACATTCGAGTTATTTTAATTAAACTAGCTGATCGTCTTCATAACATGCGTACATTGAAACATTTGCCTCAAGAGAAGCAGCGTCGCATAGCGAATGAAACGTTAGAAATCTTTGCACCTTTAGCACATAGACTCGGAATTAGTACTATTAAATGGGAGCTAGAGGATACGTCACTTCGCTATTTAAATCCCCAACAATATTATCGTATTGTAAATTTAATGAAGCGTAAACGTGCAGAACGTGAAGAATACTTAGACGAAGTAATGACTGGTATTCGTGAGAAATTAAAAGAAGTTGCAATTCAACCTGAGATTTCTGGAAGACCGAAACATATTTACAGTATTTATCGTAAAATGGCACTGCAAAATAAGCAGTTCAATGAAATTTACGATTTATTAGCTGTACGTGTCGTTGTAAATAGTATTAAAGATTGTTATGCGGTGCTTGGAATTATTCATACGTGCTGGAAGCCGATGCCAGGTCGTTTTAAAGATTATATTGCAATGCCAAAAGCAAATCTATATCAATCTCTTCATACGACTGTAATTGGACCGAAAGGTGATCCACTTGAAGTGCAAATTCGTACGAAAGAAATGCACGAAATTGCAGAATTCGGGATCGCGGCACACTGGGCGTACAAAGAAGGAAAAACAGCAGAAACAACAGGTACATTAGAGAAGAAACTCACATGGTTCCGTCAAATACTAGAATGGCAAAATGAAGCTTCTAATGCAGAAGAATTTATGGAGTCATTAAAAATTGATTTATTTTCTGACATGGTATTCGTCTTTACACCGAAAGGCGATGTAATGGAATTACCACTTGGATCGGTTCCGATTGATTTCGCGTATCGTGTCCATTCGGAAATTGGGAATAAAACAATTGGTGCAAAAGTAAACGGTAAAATGGTGACGTTGGATTATAAATTAAAAACAGGCGACATCATTGAAATTTTAACGTCGAAACATTCTTATGGCCCAAGTCAAGATTGGGTAAAACTTGCTCAAACATCTCATGCAAAAAATAAAATTCGTCAATTCTTTAAGAAACAACGTAGAGACGAAAATATTGAAAAAGGCCGTGAACTTGTTGAAAAGGAAGTACGTGGTCTAGAGTATGAGATGAAAGAAGTATTAGCGCCTGATAACTTAAAACGCGTCGCTGAGAAATTTAACTTTGCAAATGAAGAAGATATGTTTGCAGCAGTTGGATATAGCGGAATTACAGCTTCGCAAATTGTTACGCGACTAACGGACAAGTTCCGCAAACAACGCGAAGAAGAAGAAATTGTTGAAGTTAAAGAAGTTCGTAAACCGATGAAAATTCGAAAATGGGATTCTGGTGTAAAGGTAAGCGGTGCTGATAATTTATTAATCCGTTTATCGAAATGCTGTAACCCAGTTCCAGGCGACGATATCGTTGGATATATTACGAAAGGCCGAGGTGTATCGATTCACCGCCGTGATTGTGTAAACGTTCATACAGAAGAAGCTGTAGAACGTTTATTAGAAGTAGAGTGGGAAGGTAGCCCTGAAAAAGAAATTGAGTATAACGTTGATATTGAAATTTCGGGTTACGATCGCCGTGGTTTATTAAATGAAGTACTGCAAGCTGTTACAGAGACGAAAACGTACATTTCAGCTGTTTCTGGTAGAAGTGACCGTAATAAAATGGCAACAATTAATATGTCAATCTCGATTCGTAACTTACAACACTTGAAAAAAGTAGTAGAACGCATTAAACGCGTTCCAGAAATTTATGCAGTACGACGCATGATGCATTAATAGGGAGTGTAGAAAGATGAGAGTTGTTTTACAACGATCAAAGAAAGCGTCTGTCGCAGTAGACGGTGAGATCGTAGGACAAATTCCGTTCGGTTTAACATTACTAGTTGGCATTACGCACGAAGATACAGAAAAAGATGCAACTTACATTGCGGAAAAAATTGCAAACTTACGTATTTTTGAAGATGAGAGCGGAAAGATGAATCATTCTGTACTTGATGTAGAAGGACAAGTTCTATCTATTTCGCAATTCACATTATACGGAGATTGCCGCAAGGGCAGACGTCCAAACTTTATGGATGCTGCGAAACCTGACTATGCAGAGCGTTTATACGATTTCTTTAATGAAGAAGTTCGTAAACAAGGATTACATGTGGAAACAGGAAAGTTTGGAGCAATGATGGACGTTTCTTTGATCAATGATGGTCCGGTGACCTTAATTGTAGAAAGTAAATAGTGTTGATAAAAAAGAGAGGGTTATATAATCCTCTCTTTTTTATACATTGTTGTATGTTTTGTTCATTTATTTGGAATCAATAGCAGTTTCGGTTATGTATAACTCTCTCATCAATATGGAACAATAAAAAGTAAAACATCCATATTGAATGTGAGGGATATACGTATGCGTATGAATGAAAAAGGGCATTCTGTTACAAATGGTGCAAATCAACTGTTTAACGTGAATTTTCATGATTTTATTTCAAAAGAGCAAAACAATACTTCAATGGAGCTTGCTTCGGAGTTTGGGATTTCTCTTCAAGATGTAAAGCGTTTAAAGAAGCAGATTGAACGTTCTTAGAGCACTTGACAATCCTACTTAACAAACGTATAGTAATTTTATATTTACATATGAATATAACCGTTGATAGAGAAGAGTAAATGAGACACACATGGAAAGAGAAGGAATGTCTTAGGCTGAAAACATTTCTGCATGATGACTGATTGAATGACACTCTAGAGGTTTCAACTTGAACGGCATATATGCTTAGTAGGGATGAACGCATATTTAAGCGTTATTAAAAAAGTGGAAGCATACGTGCTTCAATTAGGGTGGCACCACGGGTATAATACTCTCGTCCCTACTGTTTAAACAGTAGAGGCGGGAGTTTTTTTATTTTTATTAAGATTAAAACAATTTGAGGAGGAACTGAATATGTCTATTCAAATCCCACGCGGAACGCAAGATATTCTTCCAGGCACTGTTGAGTTATGGCAGTATATCGAAGGGCAAGCACGCGAAATTTGCCGTCGTTACAATTATAAAGAAATTCGTACACCAATCTTTGAACACACTGAGCTATTTTTACGCGGTGTTGGTGATACGACAGATATCGTACAAAAAGAAATGTACTCATTCCAAGATCGTGGAGAGCGTAGCTTAACATTACGTCCAGAAGGTACTGCACCTGTTGTACGTTCTTACGTTGAAAATAAAATGTTTGGTGATGCGACACAACCAACGAAATTATACTATATCGGTCAAATGTTCCGTTATGAAAGACCACAAGCAGGTCGCTATCGTCAATTCGTACAATTCGGTATCGAAGCAATCGGCAGTAATGACCCTGCAATTGATGCAGAAGTAATTGCACTTGCTGTTGAATTTTACCGCGGCATGGGCTTAAAAAATATTAAAGTTGTATTAAACAGTTTAGGTGACGCAGCGAGCCGTCAAGCACACCGTGATGCATTAATCGCACACTTTGAGCCACGTATCGGCGAATTCTGTTCTGACTGTCAATCTCGCTTAGAAAAGAATCCACTTCGAATTTTAGACTGTAAGAAGGACCGTAACCATGAATTAATGGGAACAGCACCATCTATTACAGAATACTTAAACGAAGATTCAGCAATATACTACGACAAAGTTCAAGAACTATTAACGATGATGGATGTTCCGTTTGAAAAAGATCCGAACTTAGTGCGTGGTTTAGACTACTACCAACACACTGTTTTTGAAATTATGAGTGAGGCAGAAGGTTTCGGTGCGATCACTACATTAAGCGGTGGTGGCCGTTATAACGGACTTGTACAAGAAATCGGTGGACCAGAAATGCCAGGTATCGGTTTTGCAATGAGTATTGAACGTTTAATTATGGCGCTAAAAGCTGAAAACATTGAATTACCACTTGAACATAGCATTGATTGTTACGTTGTGGCGCTTGGCGAAAAAGCGAAAGACCATGCTGCAAAAGTTGCGTTCGATCTTCGTAAAGCTGGATTGTCAGTTGAAAAAGATTATTTAGATCGCAAAATGAAAGCACAATTTAAATCAGCAGATCGTCTAAAGGCGAAATTTGTAGCTGTATTAGGAGAAGATGAGCTAGATAAAGGCATCATTAACTTAAAAGATATGGCAACAGGTGAACAAGAAGAAGTAGCGTTAGATGTATTTGCTTCATACGTAGCAGAGAAATTAATATAGGGGGAACTTACAGTGGCTGAAAGAACACATGCATGTGGAAAAGTAACAGTAGAAGCTGTTGGACAAACAGTTCAATTAAAAGGTTGGGTACAAAAACGCCGTGACTTAGGTGGATTAATCTTTATCGACTTACGTGACCGTACAGGTATCGTGCAAGTTGTATTTAACCCAGAAACATCAAAAGAAGCGTTAGAAGTAGCAGAAACAATTCGTAGCGAATACGTATTACACGTAGAAGGTACAGTTGTTGAACGTGGTGAAGGCGCAATTAATGACAATATGGCAACTGGTCGTATTGAAGTACAAGCAACAAAAGTAAATGTACTAAATGCAGCGAAAACAACGCCAATCATCATTGCTGATGATACAGATGCATCAGAAGATGTGCGTTTAAAATATCGTTATTTAGACTTACGTCGTCCAGTAATGTTTAACACATTCAAAATGCGTCATGACGTAACGAAAACAATTCGTAACTTCTTAGACACAGAAGAGTTCTTAGAAGTAGAAACACCAATTTTAACGAAAAGCACGCCAGAAGGAGCTCGTGACTATTTAGTGCCAAGTCGTGTGCATGATGGTGAATTCTATGCACTACCGCAGTCACCACAGTTATTTAAACAGCTTCTTATGGTCGGCGGATTTGAGCGTTACTATCAAGTAGCACGTTGTTTCCGTGATGAAGATTTACGTGCGGATCGTCAACCGGAATTCACGCAAATCGATATCGAAGCTTCATTCTTAACACAAGATGAAATTTTAGATATGATGGAGCGTATGATGACGAAAGTTATGAAGGATGCAAAAGGTGTAGAAGTTAGTGCACCATTCCCTCGTATGAAATATGCTGATGCAATGGCTCGCTACGGTTCTGATAAGCCAGATACACGCTTTGAAATGGAACTAACAGACTTATCTGAGTTTGCAGCAGGTTGTGGCTTTAAAGTGTTTACAAGTGCTGTAGAAAGCGGCGGACAAGTAAAAGCAATTAATGCAAAAGGTGCTGCAAGTAAATATTCTCGTAAAGACATCGATGCATTAACTGAATTCGTGAAAGTATACGGTGCAAAAGGTCTAGCTTGGCTTAAAGTTGAAGAAGATGGCTTAAAAGGACCGATTGCGAAATTCTTCAGTGAAGAAGATGCAAATGTGTTAATGAGCACATTAGAGGCTACTGCTGGCGACTTATTACTATTCGTAGCAGATAAGAAGAGCGTTGTTGCAGATAGCTTAGGTGCACTTCGCTTACGTCTAGGTAAAGAGCTTGAGTTAATTGACGAAAGTAAATATAATTTCCTATGGGTAACGGATTGGCCACTTCTTGAGTACGATGAAGATGCAGATCGTTACTTCGCAGCTCACCACCCATTCACAATGCCATTCCGTGAAGACGTTGAGTTACTAGAAACAGCACCAGAAAAAGCACGTGCACAAGCATATGACCTTGTATTAAACGGTTATGAGCTTGGTGGTGGATCACTTCGTATTTACGAGCGTGACGTACAAGAAAAAATGTTCAAAGCACTTGGATTCTCACAAGAAGAAGCGCAAGAGCAATTCGGGTTCTTATTAGAAGCATTCGAATACGGTACACCACCACACGGCGGAATCGCATTAGGTTTAGATCGTCTTGTTATGTTACTTGCAGGCCGTACGAACCTTCGTGATACAATTGCATTCCCAAAAACAGCAAGCGCAAGCTGCTTATTAACAGAAGCTCCAAGCCCAGTTGCAGAAGCACAGCTTGAAGAGTTAAACTTAAAATTAAGCTTAAAAGAAGAGAAGTAAGAATAGGGTCTAGATGGTTATACTATAACCGTCTAGACTTTTTTTGAGAGGTTGTTTAAAAAGTCCGGTTTAGATAACTGTCGCATCTCATCGTTGCTTCGCCAGTCCGGTGCTCGAGTAGTATTTTTCTACACTGCGCTCCTCCTGGCTTCAGCGCCTCGATCTGCTCGGTTCTCTAAATCCTCCTTTTTAAACGTGTATTGAAAGGAAGTTTAAAAAGTCCGGTTTAGATAACTGTCGCATCCCATCGTTGCTTCGCCAGTCCGGTGCTCGAGTAGTATTTCTACACTGCGCTCCTCCTGGCTTCAGCGCCTCAATCTGCTCGGTTCTCTAAATCCTCCTTTTTAAACGTGTATTTAGGAAGAAATAAAATTCTGGTCTATGTTTTCATTTTCGAAATATGTATTTTTAGGAATTCTATAACTTTTTCTATACAAATAGTCGGAAAAACGCTAGAATACATGGTAGACCATTTTTGTAATAGGAGTGTAGAGCTGAATGTTACATCAATTTTCACGTAATGAATTAGCCTTCGGTAAAGAAGGACTTGAAATATTAAAAAATAGTACAGTCGGTATTTTAGGAATTGGCGGCGTAGGCTCTTTTGCAGCTGAAGCGTTAGCACGTTCTGGCGTTGGACGTCTTGTATTAGTTGATAAAGACGTTGTAGATATTACAAACGTAAACCGTCAAATTCACGCTTTAGTATCTACTGTAGGACGTTCAAAAGTAGAATTAATGAAAGAGCGTATCGCAGACATTAACCCAGAGTGTGAAGTAATTGGACTTGAAATGTTTTATACAGATGAAACATATGAAGAGTTCTTTAAGCACGGTTTGGATTTCGTAGTGGATGCATCTGATACGATTACGTTCAAAATTCATTTAATTAAACAATGTTTACGTCGTAAAATTAAAATTATCTCCAGTATGGGTGCAGCAAATAAAATGGACCCAACTCGTTTCCGTATTGCGGACATTTCTAAAACACACACAGATCCGATTGCGAAAGTAATTCGTACGAAGCTTCGTAAAGAGGGTATTAAAAAAGGTGTAAAAGTTGTCTTCTCTGACGAAAACCCAATCGTAATTCGTGAAGAAGTACGTAAAGAAATCGTACCAGACGAAAATGCAAAAATTCGTAAAGCGAAATTACCGCCTTCATCAAATGCATTCGTACCATCTGTGGCAGGCTTAATTATGGCAAGTCACGTTGTACGTGAACGTATTAAAAATGTAGAAGTGAAACGTGTAGGGCAAGAATAAAAGAAAAGCATATATCCATTTTGGATATATGCTTTTTTATATGTATTAAAGAAATATGGATATTTGCATTACTACTAGTTCAAATGTAAGTAACGCTAGTAAGTAATGATCATATTTATCTGATGTATAGGCGGACGTCTTTTTTAAACTGTTAATGGTGAAAAGAGCCAAAGTTAGGATGAGAACACCGAGTGTTATTTTGAAGACTATTAAAGAAATAGTAACCAGCTCCCTTTAAAATTATATGTTTATAATAACATTTTAGTAAAAAATATCTAATCCGTTTTAGGAGTTTCCTTGTATGAAAAGGAGGAATGTTATTGTCAATCTTTGTCGTTAAATCGATATCCTTTATTAAATCGTTGATATAATTTCATTTACCGACATGTATATATATGATTTACCGAAAACAAACAGGGATGTCACTCAGTCAAAAAAGTGACATCCCTGTTTTTAATTCTCAGCAGAATAAATAATATCTAAATTCCCGTTTTGATCGGTTTTGAAAATCGGGGCAATTTGCTCTTCTTGCTCTTCGACCGAAACAAGTTTTCGAGCACGATCCATAATTCGAACAAGCATCGCGTAATCTTCTTCGATTGCTTGTTGTTTTTTTGTGAGTACCGCTAATTTGGTTTCAAGTTCATGATTCGTTTTTTGCAGAGAAGTGAGCTGAGCTTGTAATACATCATTTTCAGTTTGCAACTTTGCGAGTGAAGGGTTATTATGCTCCAAGTTTTGCAAAAATGAGATGACATTTTGCATCGTAAGTTCTTGTTTACTTGGCGTAATATCTTCAGAAAACTCAGCATCGATTACGAGTTGTTTCGTTTTCGTGAACTGATTTTTTTCTATTTTAGCTTCAGAGCGCTTTAATTCTTTACGTTGTTTCTTCGCAAGCTGCACA
Source organism: Bacillus sp. HMA207 (assembly GCF_003402455.1). Taxonomy (NCBI): domain Bacteria; kingdom Bacillati; phylum Bacillota; class Bacilli; order Caryophanales; family Bacillaceae; genus Bacillus; species Bacillus sp. HMA207. The sequence continues at coordinate 458,883 of NZ_BEZT01000001.1, forward strand.
GCATCTTCGTAATTCGGCCTTACTTCAGCATTCCATCTAAAGCCGCAAGCTGCTGAAGTCCGGTTCAACGTATCGCCGACTTCATCAAATGCTTTTATTTGTGTACTTCCGCTGCGAATATGTCGTAAAACAGTTTCTGCTAAAAGGAGATCATCTTCTTTTGTCCATGCATCTTGACGTGTTTTCATAAGCGAAGCCTCCATAATGGTGACGTTTTCGTTTATGTTACCCTTTATTTTTCGTTTTATTCGAAGTTTGTAATCTTTCATAAACAGTAGAAAGTGCTTGCTCAAATTTCCCTGTCGTTTTCGGTTTATAATATTGCTTGTTTTTTATTTTATCAGGTAAGTATTGTTGCCTTACCCAGCCGTTTGGATGGTCGTGTGGATATAAATATCCAATGCCTCTTCCAATTGATTCTGCGCCTTTGTAATGACTATCTTTTAAATGGCTTGGAATGTCACCTGTTTGACCGTTGCGTAAATCGTGTAATGCAGCATCAAGTGCTTTATAAGCTGAATTTGATTTTGGTGATAAGCATAGCTCGATAACGGCATTTGCAAGTGGGATGCGTGCTTCTGGGAATCCAACTCGTTCAGCTGATTCAATTGCAGCTAGTGTACGTGGTCCAGCTTGTGGGCTAGCAAGTCCAATATCTTCATAAGCCATAATAAGAAGGCGTCTGCCAATACTTTGTAAATCACCTGCTTCAATAAGGCGTGCTAAATAATGGAGCGCTGCATTTACATCACTTCCGCGCACTGATTTTTGAAATGCTGATAATACGTCATAATGAGCATCGCCGCCTTTGTCGTGAACGAAGCTCTTTTTTTGTAAGCATTCTTCTGCAATCTCGAGTGTGATTTCAGCCGCTTGATCGTCTGTAGTAAAGCTAGATAATACAGCAAGCTCAAGTGCGTTATAAGCAGAACGCATATCACCACCAGAGGCGTTTGCAAAGTGATGTAGTGCTTCATCTGTTACCGTTACAGCATATTCTCCAAGGCCTTTTTCTTTATCTTCTAAAGCTCTTTTTAACCCAATTAAAATATCATCTTCTGTTAGTGCGTGTAATTCGAAAATTTGACACCTGCTTCGAATAGCGGAGTTTATTGCATGGAATGGATTACTTGTCGTTGCGCCAATTAAAGTAAGAAGTCCGCTTTCTAAGTGAGGTAATAGAAAGTCTTGCTTTGCTTTATCTAGACGGTGAACTTCATCTAAAATTAAAACGAGGTGTCGATGCATCTTCGCTTCTTGTACGACAACTTCCATATCTTTTTTATTGTGAGTAACAGCATTCAATAGACGAAACGGGGTACCGGTACTTCCAGCAATTGCACTGGCAATGGATGTTTTTCCTGTACCTGGAGGACCGTATAAAATCATAGATTGAAAATGATTGGCTTGGACCATTCGCCATAAAATCTTTCCTTCACCAACTAAATGTTGTTGCCCAATAATTTCTTGAATATTTATAGGGCGCATTCGATGTGCGAGTGGTTGTTTCATTTGGACCGTCTCCCTTAATATATAATCTCGTTCTATCGTATCATTTTTTTCTACGAAATTTGAAATAGGATGCTGTTTTATGGGAAAAATAAAGGATAATATTTTCATTTTTCTTTCAATTGTAATAATTCCCGAGTTTTTCAATGTGATTTTATGTTATCATTTTGATACACAAGTTGAAATTTCTTATAATACTATATTATGCTATAATTTCATAGGATTTTAAATTGTGTTCTTTTTATAAATAAGATATAACCAATAGAAGTGAAAATTTGAAAAGAGGTGCAAAATAGATGAAAATTTCAACGAAAGGCCGCTATGGCTTAACAATTATGATTGATCTTGCAAAAAAGTTTGGTGAAGGTCCGATTTCATTAAAATCAATTGCGCAGGCGCATGACTTATCCGAGCATTACTTAGAGCAATTAATTTCACCACTTCGTAACGCTCGTCTTGTAAAGAGTACGCGCGGGGCATATGGCGGATATGTATTATCTGATCAACCGGCTAACATTACAGCTGGGGATGTAATCCGTGTATTAGAGGGACCGATTAGTGTTGTAGAAATGATAGAAGAAGAAGAGCCAGCGCAGCGCCAGTTATGGATGCGTGTTCGTGATGCGGTGCAAGAAGTGTTAGATAGTACAACGTTAGAAGATTTAGTACGTTATGAGGAAGAAAATCACGGGGGCTATATGTTTTACATTTAATTCCTTGTGAAACGATTTGGAAAGAAGGAGATTTAATGGAACGCATTTACTTAGATCATGCTGCGACATCTCCGACTCACCCAGAAGTGGTCGAAAAGATGATTCCATATATGACAGAAATATTCGGGAACCCGTCTAGTATTCACTTTTATGGACGTCAAACTCGTCACACAGTAGATGAGGCGAGAAGAGTGTGTGCACGCAGCATTCATGCGAATCCGAATGAAATTATATTTACGAGCGGTGGTACAGAAGCTGATAATTTAGCGCTTATCGGTGTAGCACGTGCGAACCGTCATAAAGGTAACCACATTATAACGACGCAAATTGAACATCATGCGATTTTGCATACGTGCGAATTGTTAGAGCGTGAAGGGTTTGAAGTGACATATTTACCTGTCGATGAAACAGGGCGCATTCAAGTTTCTGACATACAAAAGGCATTAACAGAAGAGACGATTCTTGTATCTGTTATGTTTGGGAATAATGAAGTAGGGACGATGCAACCGATTGTGGAAATAGGAAAGCTGTTAAAAGAGCATCAAGCGTATTTCCATACAGATGCGGTACAAGCTTACGGTTTAGTAGAAATTAATGTGAAAGAGTTTGGTATTGATTTATTATCAATTTCAGCTCATAAAATTAACGGGCCAAAAGGTGTAGGTTTCTTATACGCTGGTGCAAATGTGAAATTTGAACCGTTATTAATAGGCGGAGAGCAAGAAAGAAAACGCCGTGCTGGTACGGAAAATGTGCCTAGTATTGCTGGGCTTCAGTATGCAATTCTTATAGCTGAAAAAACTCGTGAGCAAAAAAATGCCCAATATGAAGAGTTTAAAGATATAATGGTATCTGTCTTCAAAAATGAAGGCATTACTTTCGAGGTAAACGGAAACTTAGAACATCGCTTACCGCATGTACTTAATGTAAGTTTTACAGGAATGAACATTGAACCTTTCCTTGTGAACTTAGACTTAGCTGGCATTGCAGTATCAAGTGGTTCTGCTTGTACAGCTGGTTCGATTGATCCATCACATGTATTAGTAGCGATGTTTGGAAAAGACTCCGATCAAATACGTTCATCCGTACGCTTTAGTTTTGGACTTGGAAATACGAAAGAGCAAATTGAAAAAGCGGCGTACGAAACAGTGAAAATCGTGAAGCGATTAACACAAAATTAGCATGGGAGGTGACATGATGAACAAACTACCTCACGAAACACGCGTTGTCATCGGAATGTCCGGTGGCGTCGATTCATCTGTAGCAGCACTTTTATTAAAAGAGCAAGGTTATGATGTAATCGGAATTTTTATGAAAAACTGGGATGATACAGATGAGAATGGTGTCTGCACAGCAACAGAAGATTACAATGATGTAATTGAAGTGTGTAACCAAATTGGTATTCCGTATTATGCAGTAAACTTTGAAAAACAATACTGGGATAAAGTATTTACGTACTTCTTAGATGAGTACCGAGCTGGTCGTACACCAAACCCAGATGTAATGTGTAATAAAGAAATTAAATTTAAAGCATTTTTAGAGCATGCAATTGCGCTTGGTGCGGATTATGTGGCAACAGGCCATTATGCACGCGTTGCTTATATGGACGGCGAATATAAAATGCTTCGCGGTGTTGATGACAATAAAGATCAAACATATTTCTTAAATCAATTAAGCCAAGAGCAATTATCAAAAACAATGTTCCCATTAGGTGAATTAAAGAAACCGCAAATTCGTGAAATGGCGAAAGAAGCTGGCTTAGCGACAGCGGCGAAAAAAGATAGTACAGGTATTTGCTTCATTGGTGAGCGTAACTTTAAAGATTTCTTAAGTAACTACTTACCGGCACAACCAGGTGTAATGCAAACATTATCTGGTGAAGTGAAAGGGAAGCATGACGGTTTAATGTATTATACAATTGGACAACGTCATGGCCTTGGAATTGGTGGTAATGGTGATCCATGGTTTGCTGTTGGGAAAAATCTAAAAGAAAACATTTTATATGTTGATCAAGGATTCCATAACGAACTTCTATATGGTGATGAAGTTATTGCTACGAATGTAGGATGGGTAAGTAACAAAGAAAAAGAAACAGAATTTAAGTGCACGGCGAAATTCCGTTATCGTCAAGAAGACAATAAAGTAACGGTTCAAATCGTTGATGAAAATACAGTTCGTATTCTTTGTGATGAGCCAATTCGTGCAATTACACCAGGACAAGCAGTCGTTTTCTATGATGGAGATGAGTGCTTAGGCGGTGCTACAATTGATGAAGTGTACCGTAGTGGTAAGAAATTGGATTATTTAGGATAAATGAGAAGCCTCTGCCGATTAGCGGTTAGAGGTTTCTTTTACATAAAGCGAATTTTCGTTCGCTTGGAAAATACATTCTTTGTTATAATTTGTTGTAGAGGTGAAGGACATGTCAAACAAACTTGAAACAGGTATTCAATATATGCAAGAAGGAAACTGGGAAGAAGCAGCTAAAAATTTTACAGAAGCAATCGAAGAAAATCCGAAAGATGCGCTTGGGTACATTAATTTTGCAAATTTATTAGACGTATTAGGTGATAGCGAGCGAGCGATTTTATTTTATAAACGTGCACTAGAGTTAGATGATAAATCTGCAGCAGCCTATTATGGTTTAGGAAATGTATATTATGGCCAAGAGCAATTTACTGAAGCGAAAGCTGTATTTGAACAAGCAATGCAAGCTGGATTACAATCAGCTGATGTAACATTTATGTTAGGTATCACACATGTACAGCTTGGAAATGATCGTCTTGCACTACCATTCTTACAAAGAGCAACAGAATTAGATGAAAACGATGTAGAAGCTGTATTCCAGTGCGGACTTTGCTTCGCGCGATTAGAACACGTTCAAGAGGCGAAACCTTATTTTGAAAAGGTATTAGAAATGGATGAGGAGCATGCAGATGCGTATTACAATTTAGGTGTTGCGTACGTATTTGAGGAAAATAATGAGAAGGCTCTCGCTTTATTTAAGAAAGCAATTGAAATTCAGCCAGATCACTTTTTAGCGGGTAATGGCGTTCGTTTATTAGAGCAAGAAGCTGAATAAGATAAAAATATAGTTTAATGGGTAGTTATCCCTCATCTAAAAAGGTGGGGGATGTACTGCTCATTAAAGTGAAAATACCGGAAAGGAGAGGAAAAATGGGAAATCAACATGCAATGGATTTGTTTGAGGAAGAGAAAAAGTTTATAAAAGCGCAAGTTCTTCATACCATTTTCCACAACGAAGAAAACCTCTATTCCGTTGTCAGTATGAAAGTCATTGAAACGAATGAAACGTATGACGAAAAGAAAGTAATGATAAACGGTCATTTTCCCCGCATGCATGAAGATGAAGTGTTTACATTGACAGGTCATTTTAAGGACCATCCAAAGTATGGAAAACAATATATGGTTGAAACATTTAAAAAAGAATTGCCGCAAACAAAAGCAGGTATGGTGCAATATTTAGCGAGTGATTTATTTAAAGGGATAGGAAAGCGTACAGCTGAAAAAATTGTGGACCATCTCGGAGAACATGCTATTTCTAAAATTATGGATGACCCTGAGGCATTAAATGGTGTTGTTAATAAACAAAAGGCTCAGGAAATATATGAGACAATTGTTGAACATCAAGGGCTAGAGAAAGTAATGAGCTTTTTAAATGGCTACGGTTTTGGAACGAAACTTTCTATTAAGATTTACCAGCAATATAAAGAGATGACATTAGAAGTGATTCGTAATAATCCGTATCAACTTATCGAAGAAGTGGACGGGATTGGTTTTGGAAGAGCGGATGATATAGGGCGTGCGTTAGGGATATCGGGTAATCATGACGACCGTGTACGCGCAGGATGTTTTTACACATTAGAGAATGTCTCATTACAACTTGGTCACGTTTATATGAGGAAAGATCAACTTGTAAGAGAAACGATGTCACTTTTAAACAATCAAGAAGGAAGAGTGACTGAGGAAGATATTATAGGTTGTATTGAAACGATGCAAAGTGAAGGGAAAGTCATCATAGAAGAAGAACGAGTGTATTTAGCAACGTTATTCTACTCTGAGAAAGGTGTTGTAAAGTCTATTCGCAGGCTTATGAATCAAGAAGAAACACCTTCATTTCCAGAAGCAGAAGTGTTAAAAACGTTAGGTGAAATTGAAGAACAACTGAACGTACAATATGCACCGTTTCAGCAAGAAGCAATTCAAACGGCACTTCATAAACCGATGATGTTATTGACAGGTGGACCAGGAACAGGGAAAACAACAGTTATTAAAGGGATTGTTGAAATGTATGCATCACTACACGGGTTATCGTTAAATCCGAATGAATACAGTGATGATAATCCATTTCCAATACTATTAACAGCTCCAACAGGAAGAGCAGCGAAGCGGATGAGTGAATCGACAGGACTTCCAGCTTGCACAATTCACCGTTTACTTGGTTGGACGCCAGAAGGATCTTTCCAGCGTAATGAAACGGATCCTGTCCAAGGTAAGCTCCTTATTATCGATGAATTTTCAATGGTTGATATTTGGCTTGCAAATCAGCTATTTAAGTCGTTGCCGACGAACATTCAAGTTATCGTTGTAGGTGATGAAGATCAGTTGCCATCTGTAGGACCTGGACAAGTATTAAAAGATTTATTAAATGCAGGCGCAGTTCCGACAGTGAAGCTTACTGAAATTTATCGTCAAGCGGAAGGCTCATCAGTGATTCAACTTGCCCATGCGATAAAAAATGGAACTCTACCACCAGATTTAGCACAAAATCAAAAAGATCGTTCATTTATCGGCTGTACAGGAGCTCAAATTGTTGAGGTTGTGAAAAAAGTTTGTGAAAATGCTAAAACAAAAGGCTTTAGCGCAAGAGATGTACAAGTATTAGCACCGATGTACCGCGGGCCTGCTGGTATTAATGTATTAAACGAAGCGCTGCAACAAGTATTTAATCCGAAGAGGGAAAAGAGTAAAGAAATTGCTTACGGTGATGTTGTGTACCGAAGAGGCGATAAAGTACTGCAACTCGTGAATCAGCCGGAGAGCCAAGTGTTTAATGGTGATATTGGGGAAATTGTTTCGGTGTTTTATGCGAAAGAAAACGTTGAGCAACAAGATATGATTATCGTTTCATTTGATGGAATTGAGGTAACGTATACGAAGCCCGATTTAAATCAAATTACGCATGCATATTGTTGTTCCATTCATAAATCACAAGGTAGTGAATTTCCGATTGTTATTATGCCAATCGTGAAAAGTTACAACCGTATGTTACGTCGTAATTTAATTTACACGGGCATTACAAGAAGTAAGAAGTTCCTTATTATTTGCGGAGAGGAAGCAGCTTTCCAATCTGGTGTAAATCGCCTTGATGATGCAATGCGTCAAACAACCTTAGCTAGTCGCTTGCAAGAATCACAAGGAGAAGTACAGATGGTCACAGTTAATGGCGAGGAAATGGACGTGGAAAACATTTCACCGTATGATTTCATGTAACAAGGTGAAATTATATAGTGAAACTTTCAAACGCATAGCGTTGAAAGGCTCCAGTAAAATGTATAAATGAATGCAGTTTGGACATAATGGCGAATAGAATCTGGGAGACTGTAAGGAGATGAAAGCCATATGTTTATTTGTCCAAATTGCAAAGGGAAAGACATTGGAAAAATAGGTGTCAACCAATTTTATTGCTGGAATTGTTATATCGAATTATCGGTTTCAAAGGGGAAAATCCATACGCATCAAGTTGAGGAAGATGGTTCACTAAGCTCTCTTGATGATTTATTTGATGAGAATGAAAGAACGATCGGATAACGAAAAGGGGGATTTACTTTGAATCTACGCAATTCATTAATCGCATTAGGTGTTGGAGCTGCAGCATATCAATATGCTCGTAAGCAAGATGTATTTTCAAAACGCAATATGAAAAAAGCACGTAAGATGATTAAGTCTTACTTATAATCATTTCGATAAAGTGAAAAACTCCCTTGTAGACAAGGGAGTTTTTTTATGCACCCATATGCAAATAAAAAAGTCCGATCTCTGAGAAAAGATAAGATAGACCGTAGCAGCCAACGCCAAGTATTCCATACTGCCATAATTGCTTCGCTTTTTCTTTACGTGAGGAATGAATAAAGAACCCCTTCCAAATACCGAACCCGATACAAATCCATTCAAGAATCATAAAAAGTGCTGATAATCCAAGCATAAACAAAACCATAATTAGCCCTCCTGATTATATTAATTCATGCTGTATTCTCAGGGGTGGTTGTCCTTGTTATGTTATTTATATGTACGTCTTTAAAAAACAGTATGGTCCGTATGAAAAGATTTTAAAAGTTTCGCACATAACCTACCCCATTTATTTTCAAAATAAAGGTGGAGGAGGTTTTTCATGTGAAGAATCTTAAAATCATTTGGATATATCGTTTAGGATTATTGTTACTTGTTTTTCTTTGTCTGCTCGTCTTTTTAAAAATTAAGCCGCTATGGGCACCGATTATTTTTGTATTTAAAGTAGCAATCACGCCGTTTCTTATCGCGTGTTTTATTGCGTATTTATTGCACCCTTTAATTGAAAAAATTCATAAGGAAGGGATGCCCCGTACACTTGCCATTTTGCTCATTTATATCCTTTTCTTTGGCGGAATTGGTTATGGGATTTATAAAGGAACACCAGTCGTTATTAAACAGTTACAAGAGATTAATGAACAATTTCCGCAGTTTACAAAAATGTACGATTCGTGGATGGATGGCGTTACAGAACAAACGGCGAATTTCCCTTCGTTCATTCATGAAAAGGTGAAACAACTTTTTGTGGGTGTGGAAACGAAGATTCAAGCGCTTTTAAATAAAGTGATGAGTACAGCTCGTGGTGTACTCGATTCATTGCTCATTATTTTCTTAATACCGTTCATTGTATTTTACATATTAAAAGATTATGGTGAGTTTTATCATATCTTTTGGAAACTAGTCCCAAGTAAATGGCGAGGTACGGGGCAAATGCTTGCGAAAGAAATTGATAAATCACTTGGAAGTTATATTCGAGGACAGTTATTTGTTTGTTTAGTATTAGGGGGAGTATCAGCTCTTTCCTTTTGGTTTATCGGTATGAAATATCCATTATTGCTTGGCATTATTATTGGGGTAACGGATATAATCCCGTACTTCGGTCCTATTTTAGGAGCAATCCCGACGTTAATGATTGCAGCAACAGTATCAACGAGTTTACTTATTAAGGCGGGGATTACAATTGCGATTTTGCAATTTGTGGAGAGTAACATTTTATCGCCTTACATCGTTGGTAAGTCACTTCGTATGCATCCCGTTATTATTATGCTTGCCTTACTAGTTGGGGGAGAGGTAGCTGGGATTGTAGGATTGCTAATATCGGTTCCGATTTTAGCAGTTATTCGCACTGTCATTGTTCATGTGAGACCGCTCTTGAAAAAAGAAGATGTGTAAGTATAGAAGCCCTCTATGTAAGAAATAGAGGGCTAATCATATATTTATTTAGAAAGCTGCTCGTGTATCTTTTGAACGAGGGAGCTCACATCATTTGTTTGAATATGTTTTATTTTTTTCCATTCGTTATCATACATAAATACAATTTGATTGTTGAAAAGCCGCTTTTGTTCTTTTAGATTAGAAATTTTTGCGAAAGAGTACTCTTCAAATATTGGATTCTTACTTACATCTGGCCCATAAAAGAATAGCCTTTTGTTCGTTAAAATTAGCATTCCTGGCCTTGCGACGGAACGATAAATAAATATGTCTAATGAACATGCTGCGTAAAATAATATCGTTTCGTCAGTCGCTAATATGTTTTTAGCTTTGCTAAGTAAGGTTGTCATTGTGATCGCTCCTTTATTTTATTAACAATAATTTAATTATAACAAAAAAAGTAATATTTAGAAATTTTTATAAATTATTCTTATAAGGAGATTCCGATTTATTAATAAATGCATACTATATGAAAAGGCTGTTAAGAATGAATAGTAGAATACTTATGATTAATAAGTAATTAATCCAATATAAATGATTATCTACATTGACAAACTTAAGAGAATTCTATTATATTTAGTCATATAATACATTAAATCAATGACGGAACAAGTACGTTACAGTCCATTTATAGAGAGAAGCTTCCATATGGCTGAAAGAAGCTTTAAATGAAGGGTAACAGAAAGCTAATCCTGAGAGCAGCTAATCACTGCCGTCTTGCCACGTTACGGCACCATGAGGTGATGAATTGATTGTTATTGTAATCAATTCATAATTAGGGTGGTATCGCGAGTTAACTCTCGTCCCTTTTATAGGGACGGGAGTTTTTTATATTTAAGGAGGAAAATACAATGAAACAACTAACAGGCGCACAAATTCGTCAAATGTTTTTAGACTTTTTCCAAGAAAAAGGACATGCAGTAGAACCTAGTGCATCACTAGTTCCGCATGAAGATCCATCTCTTCTATGGATTAATAGTGGTGTAGCTACATTAAAAAAATATTTTGATGGACGTGTAATCCCACAAAATCCACGTATTACAAATGCTCAAAAATCAATTCGTACAAACGATATTGAAAACGTAGGGAAAACAGCTCGTCACCATACATTCTTTGAAATGTTAGGAAATTTCTCAATTGGTGATTACTTCAAAGAAGAAGCAATTACATGGGCTTGGGAATTCTTAACGAGCGACAAATGGATCGGATTCGATAAAGAATTACTATCAGTTACAATCCATCCAGAAGATGAAGAAGCATTCACAATTTGGAATGAGAAAATGGGCGTTCCAAAAGAGCGTATTATTCGCTTAGAAGAAAACTTCTGGGATATTGGTGAAGGACCAAGTGGACCGAATACAGAGATTTTCTATGACCGCGGAGAAGCCTACGGTAATGACTTTAGTGACCCAGAATTATATCCAGGCGGAGAAAACGAGCGTTACTTAGAAGTATGGAACCTTGTATTCTCTCAATTTAACCATAATCCAGACGGTTCATATACACCACTTCCTAAGAAAAACATTGATACAGGGATGGGTCTAGAGCGTATGACATCTATCGTTCAAGATGTGCCTACAAACTTCGATACAGACCTATTCATGCCGATGATTGGTGCAACAGAAACAATTTCTGGTGAAAAATATCGTAATGGCGATTTAGAAAAAGATATGGCATTCAAAGTAATTGCTGACCATATCCGTACAGTAACATTCGCTGTTGGTGACGGTGCTCTTCCATCTAACGAAGGCCGTGGTTATGTATTACGTCGTTTATTACGCCGCGCTGTTCGTTATTCGAAGAAATTAAACATCAATCGTCCATTTATGTTTGAATTAGTACCGGTTGTTGGAGAAGTAATGAAAGACTTCTATCCAGAAGTACTTGAAAAGAAAGATTTCATTGCGAAAGTTGTGAAGAACGAAGAAGAGCGTTTCCACGAAACACTTCATGATGGTGAAGCAATTTTAGCTGAAGTAATTGCAAAAGCAAAAGAAGAAAAAACAACTGTTATTTCTGGAGTAGATGCGTTCCGTCTATATGACACATACGGTTTCCCAATTGAATTAACAGAAGAATATGCAGAAGAAGCTGGCATGACAGTTGATCATGAAGGCTTTGAAAATGAAATGGAAAAACAACGTGAGCGTGCACGTGCTGCTCGTCAAGACGTTGATTCTATGCAAGTTCAAGGTGGTGTCCTTGGAGAAATTAAAGTAGCGAGCGAATTCGTTGGTTACGGTACAGTTGCAACAGAAAGTAACGTTGTTGCACTTGTGAAAAATGGCGAATACACAGACAGCTTACAAGCTGGTGAAGAAGGACAGTTAATTCTTGATGTAACACCATTCTATGCTGAGAGCGGTGGACAAATTGCAGACCGTGGTTACCTTCTTGCTGATGGCGTGAAAGTTCTTGTAAAAGACGTACAAAAAGCACCAAACGGCCAAAACTTGCATAAAGTTGTTGTTGAAGAAGGAACATTAACGAAAGATGCGGCTGTAAAAGCTATTATCGATACGAAAAATCGTAGTAGCGTTGTAAAAAATCATACAGCAACTCATTTACTACACCAAGCATTAAAAGACGTACTTGGAACACACGTTAACCAAGCAGGTTCTCTTGTAACTTCTGAACGTCTACGCTTTGACTTCTCTCACTTCGGTCAAGTACAAGCTGACGAATTAGAAAAAATTGAGCGTATGGTAAACGAGAAAATTTGGGAAAGTATTGATGTTGAGATTTCTCAAAAAGCAATCGAAGAAGCGAAAGAAATGGGCGCAATGGCATTATTCGGTGAAAAGTACGGAGATGTTGTACGCGTTGTACAAGTTGGCGATTACAGCTTAGAGCTTTGTGGTGGTTGTCACGTTGAAAATACAGCTTCTATCGGTATTTTCAAAATCGTTGCTGAGTCTGGTATCGGTGCAGGAACTCGTCGTATTGAAGCAGTAACTGGTAAGTCTGCATACGAATTAATGAACGATCAAGTAGGTTTATTAAAAGAAGCAGCAGGAAAAATGAAAACAAATCCGAAAGATATTTTAACAAGAGTTGATGGTCTATTTGCTGAAGTGAAACAACTGCAAAAAGAAAATGAATCTCTTGCTGCGAAATTAAGCAATATCGAAGCTGGAAACTTAACTGATTCTGTAATGACAGTTGATGGTGTGAATGTATTAGCAGCGAAAGTAAATGTTGCAGATATGAACAACTTACGTACGATGATGGATGACTTGAAAAATAAATTAGAGTCAGCAGTTGTTGTATTAGCGTCTGTTAATGACGATAAAGTAAACATCCTAGCAGGTGTAACGAAAGACTTAATTAGCCAAGGTTACCATGCTGGTAAACTTGTGAAAGAAGTAGCTTCTCGTTGCGGCGGTGGCGGTGGCGGCCGTCCTGATATGGCACAAGCAGGCGGTAAAAACCCAGCTCAAGTCGAAGAAGCTTTAGCATTTGTACAAGAGTACGTTAAATCTGTTTCAAAATAAAGAGATAGTAGTGTACAATGGTAGGGAGAGGAGAAGTTCTTCTCCCTATACTTACTATATAAGTGAGGTGCTTGAAATGGACGGTTTTGATAAAACAATGAAGTTTAGCATTCAAGATGAAAAACAGAGTGTCCATGTAAATGATGTACTTTTAACTGTGTATGATGCACTTCAAGAAAAAGGCTATAATCCGATTAACCAAATCGTCGGTTACTTATTAAGTGGAGACCCAGCATACATACCTCGCCATAAAGATGCACGTAGCATCATTCGCAAGCTTGAACGTGATGAGTTAATTGAAGAGCTTGTGAAGTCTTACTTGAAACATCATCGTGAGGAGTAGTTTATGCGGATATTAGGTTTAGATGTAGGTACAAAAACAGTCGGAGTTGCAATTAGCGACGAAATGGGCTGGACAGCACAAGGATTAGAAACAATTAAGATTAACGAAGAACGAGGTCACTTTGGTTTTGATCGTATTTCTGAGTTAGTAAAGCAGTACAATGTGGACAAGATAGTAGTAGGTTTACCTAAAAATATGAATGGTACAATTGGCCCGCGTGGTGAAGCGTGCCAACAATTTGCAGAAAACCTACGAGAGCTGTTACAATTAGACGTTGTAATGTGGGACGAGCGTTTGTCAACAATGGCAGCGGAACGTCTGCTCATTTCAGCCGATGTAAGCCGTAAGAAGCGAAAGCAAGTAATTGATAAGATGGCTGCAGTCGTAATCTTACAAGGATTTTTAGATAGTAAATAAGAGGTGACCAAAATGGAAGAAAATCAAATTACAATTGTAGACGAAAAAGGTAACGAACATTTATGTGAAATTATTTTCACTTTTGACGCTGAAAAATTTGGAAAAAAATCATACGTAGTCTTCTCTCCAATCGGTGAAGTAGACGAAGATGGAGACCAAATTTATGATGCAATGGCTTATGAGCAAAATGAAGAAGAGGGCGGAACTTTACTTCCAATCGAATCTGAAGAAGAGTGGGAAATGGTACAAGAAATGTTCAACACTCTAGCTGATGAGCAAGAAGCTGAATAATAAGTACTGAAAAGATGGACGACATACAGTCCATCTTTTTTTGTATTTATATGTAAAATGAAAGATTTTTTGTCGAAACTGTGTAAGTCTTTGTAGTATAATGAGACGGATTGTAGAAAAATAAAGTGTCAATTAAAAAAGATAAGTGAATTTTTAGCGTTTTTACATCGTGCTGTATAGAAAGGTGTACATACGGTCTACAATTAAGTAAGGAGGAAATGTTTTGATAGAGAATCAAGTGAAAAAGAAGCGTAGACGCATCTTTTTATTTTCGATTATTGCACTGCTTTTAGTTTGTGGTTCAGTCTATGCGTATATTTCATCCGCATTAGGACCAGTTGATAGCGGGAATAAAAAAGAGATTGAAGTAGAAATTCCGAAAGGATCATCTACAAGTAAAATTGGAGAAATTTTAGAAGAAAAAGGCGCTGTAAAAAACGGTACAGTTTTTAGTTTTTATACAAAGGCTAAATCGAAAAGTTTACAAGCAGGTACATATTTATTAAATCCTTCAATGAATGCTGAAGATGTGATCGAACAAATGTCATCTGGCAATGTGCATCGTCCGGCTCTTTATAAAGTGACGATTAAAGAAGGGGCGCAAGTAACTGAAATTGCAGAAACGATTGCGACAGAACTAAAGTGGAATAAAGATGATGTTACGCGTCAATTAAACGATAAAGCATTTATTCAAAAAATGCAGCAAAAGTATCCGAAGTTATTAACGGATAAAATCTTTGATAGCAATATTAAATACCCATTAGAAGGTTATTTATATCCTGCAACGTATTCGTTTTATAAGAAAGATACGACGTTAGAAGAAATTGTAATTCCAATGCTTGAGAAAACAAATGCAATCATTGTTCAAAATGAGGCGAAAATGAAAGCGAAGAATTGGGATGTTCATCAGCTTTTAACATTATCTTCACTTATTGAAGAAGAGGCAACTGGTTTTACAGATCGTCAAAAGATCTCTAGTGTCTTTTATAATCGTTTAGCAAAAGGTATGCCGCTTCAAACGGATCCAACGGTATTATATGCACTTGGAAAGCATAAACAACGTGTATTATACGAAGATTTAAAGGTCAACTCACCGTACAATACGTATGTTGTAAAAGGATTACCGATAGGGCCGATCGCAAACTCTGGTAAACATTCAGTAGAAGCTGCGTTAGAACCTGCGCAAACAGATTATTATTATTTCTTAGCTGCACCAAGTGGTGAAGTGTACTATGCGAAAACATTAGAAGAGCATAATGCATTAAAGCAAAAATACATTACGAAAAAATAGTGAAATGGGGAGGGATAGCGAAAAAAGTCGCACATCCCTCTTTTTTGTGGTAAAATATATCGGGTTAAAAACTGGCAGAAGAATCGTTTTTAATATCAAAACGGGACGTACAAGCTAAGGATAAAGCTGGCTTGTATTTTTATTGCATTCTATGTGTGAAAAGACGTCATAGAGGCACTTCTCCATGTAAATAAGGAGGACCATTTATGGAGGATGCAGTTAACGAGTACCTATTATCATTTATTGATCCGAAAGATAAATTAATTCTTGAAATGGAAGAATATGCAACAGAAAATCATGTGCCGATTATGGATCGACTTGGAATGGAATTTATGCTGCAATTTTTACGTTTAATTGGACCGAAAAGCATTTTAGAACTTGGAACAGCAATCGGTTATTCTAGTATTCGTATGATGCAAGCTATTCCAAATTCACGTATTGTGACAGTTGAGCGCAATCGTGAGCGATATGAAAAAGCACTTGAATATATAGAACGTTCCCCAGTAACAGATCGTATTTCAGTTATTTACGGTGATGCGTTAGAGACAGGTGAACAAGTAAAAGAACACGGGACATTTGACGTTATTTTTATTGATGCAGCAAAAGGACAGTATCGTCGCTTTTTTGACTTATATGAACCGTTATTAAATCCTGGTGGCGTAATTATTTCAGATAATGTTATGTACCACGGTCTTGTAACGACAAAAGAGAAAATTGAAAACAGACGTACACGTGGTTTAATCCGTCGTATTAAGACGTACAATGAGTGGCTTATGAACCATGAAGGATATGATACAACGATTTTCCCAATTGGTGATGGAGTAGCTGTTAGTAAAAAGAGAGGGTGACCAAGGTATGAAGAAACCTGAATTGTTAGTAACGCCAAGAGCGGTGGCGGATATCGAACAACTTGCGAAAGCAGGAGCAGATGCGGTAATGATCGGTGAGCAAAAGTTTGGTTTACGTTTAGCAGGGGAGTTTTCACGTGAAGATGTAAAACAAACTGTAAAGATTGCACATGAAAATGGTGTGAAAGTATACGTAGCCATGAACGCTATGTTCCACAACGATAAAGTAGAAGAATTAACAGATTACGTTTCATTTTTAAACGAAGTAAATGTAGATGCAATTGTTTTCGGAGATCCAGCGGTATTAATGGCTGTTCGTGAAGTAGCACCAAATATGCAGTTGCACTGGAATACAGAAACGACAGCAACAAACTGGTTCACTTGTAATTACTGGGGACAAAGAGGATCAAAGCGTGCTGTATTAGCTCGTGAGCTTAGCTTAGATGAAATTGTTGATTTAAAAGAAAATGCTGAAGTGGAACTGGAAGTACAAATTCACGGTATGACTTGTATGTTCCAATCGAAGCGTTCATTAGTAGGAAACTACTTTGAGTATCAAGGACGTAATCTTGACATTGAAAAGAAAAAATATGAAGAGAATATGTTCTTATATGACCCAGAGCGTAACAATAAATATCCAATTTATGAAGATGAAAATGGTACTCACATTATGAGTCCGAACGACATTTGTTTCATCGATGAATTAGAGGAACTAATCGATGCTGAAGTTGATAGCTTAAAAATCGACGGTGTACTAAAAAGCTCTGAATACATTATTGAAGTAACGAAGAAATATCGTCAAGCGATTGATTTATGCGTAGAAGATCGTGATGCATATTATGACGTGAAAGATGATCTATATAAAGAAATAGAAGAAATGCAACCAGTAAATCGTCCGTTAGATACAGGATTCTTCTTTAAAGAAACGGTTTACTAAACGAGGAGGGTGTAGGAAATGACTGTACAAGAAATTTCACGAGTGATCGATGGCAAACGTGTTATTGTGAAGAAACCTGAACTGTTAATCCCTGCGGGTAACTTAGAAAAATTAAAAGTAGCTATCCATTACGGGGCAGATGCTGTATATTTAGGTGGACAAGAATTTGGTCTTCGTTCGAATGCAGGTAACTTTACGCTAGAAGAAATGGCAGAAGGCGTTGAGTTTGCAAAGAAGTATGGAGCAAAAATATACGTAACAACAAATATCTTTGCACATAATGAAAATATGGACGGGCTAGAGGAATATTTAAAAGGGATTGAAAAAGCTGGCGTAACGGGAATTATCGTTGCTGATCCGCTTATCATTGAGACTTGTAAACGCGTAGCGCCTTCTGTTGAGGTGCATTTAAGCACACAGCAATCACTATCCAACTGGAAAGCAGCACAGTATTGGAAAGAAGAAGGTTTACATCGTCTTGTATTAGCTCGTGAAGCAAGCTATGAAGAAATGAAAGAAATTAAAGAAAAAGTGGATATTGAAATTGAAGCGTTCGTCCATGGTGCAATGTGTATCGCATATTCAGGAAGATGTACATTAAGTAACCATATGACAGCGCGTGATTCTAATCGTGGTGGTTGTTGCCAATCTTGCCGCTGGGATTATGATTTAGTTCAAACAGTATCACAACATAAAGATGCAAAAGAGCTTCCTCTATTCCAAGAAGGAGATGCTCACTTTGCGATGAGTCCAAAAGATTTAAATTTAATTTTATCAATTCCAAAAATGATTGAAATCGGAATCGATAGCTTAAAGGTAGAAGGACGTATGAAATCAATCCATTACGTAGCGACTGTAGCAACTGTATATCGTAAAGTAATTGATGCGTATTGTGCGGATCCAGATAACTTTGAGTTTAAACAAGAATGGTTAGATGAGCTTGATAAATGTGCAAATCGTGATACAGCTCCTGCATTCTTTGAAGGGGTTCCAGGACATCAAGAGCAAATGTTTGGAAATCATAGTAAGAAAACAACGTATGATTTTGCTGGTTTAGTGTTAGATTATAATGAAGAAACGGGCATCGTAACGATTGAGCAACGTAATCATTTCAAACCAGGACATGAAGTGGAGTTCTTTGGACCAGAAATAGAAAACTTTACGCAAACGGTGGAGAAAATTTGGGATGAGGATGGAAACGAATTAGATGCAGCGAGACATCCGTTGCAAATCGTGAAATTCAAAGTGGATCAACGAGTGTATGTGAATAATATGATGCGCAAAAGCATACTTCAATAAGAAAGAGTGATAGTCGAATGGGGACGAATAAGCCTGTTGTAATTGGAATTGCTGGTGGTTCGGGATCAGGTAAAACGAGTGTAACGAAAGCGATTTTTGACCATTTTAAAGGTCATTCTATTTTAATCTTAGAGCAAGATTATTATTACAAAGATCAAAGCCATTTACCAATGGAAGAGCGTTTAAAAACAAATTATGATCATCCGCTTGCGTTTGATAATGATCTGTTAATTGAACATTTGCAGCAGTTGCTTGCATATGAGCAAATTGATAAGCCTGTATATGACTATACATTGCATACGCGTTCAGAAGAAATTATTCCGGTTGAGCCGAAAGATGTAATTATTTTAGAAGGAATTCTTATTTTAGAAGACCCACGTCTTTGCGAGTTAATGGACATTAAATTATTCGTTGATACGGATGCTGACCTTCGTATTCTGCGCCGCATGCAACGTGATATTAAAGAGCGCGGTCGTACGATGGATTCAGTTATTGATCAGTACGTAAATGTTGTACGTCCAATGCACAATCAATTTATTGAGCCTTCTAAGAAATTTGCGGATATTATTATCCCTGAAGGTGGACAAAACCACGTTGCAATTGATATTATGGTGACAAAAATTGCAACAATTCTTGAACAAAAAGTAAATTTGTAATAGCATAGTAAAAGATATACGGTAGGAAGGGATTTTTTCCCTTCTTATCGAATACAATGAAACATGCAACCTCATCTATATATAGGTGAGGGCATATTTATATCAACTTTCCATACATATCTTCTTTATATAAAGAAGAATTGGAAATACGGGGTTGTATGTGACAACTCCGCTAGTGCAAGGGTACTAGAAACCTCCGCTAACAATGGAAGCGGAGGAGTTTTCATATGGAACTCCTCTTTTTTTCAGGGGATTGGTATATAAAAGGAGTGGAAAATATGTCAACAGAAAAAACATACCCTATGACGCAAGAGGGTAAGCAAAAACTAGAGAACGAACTTGAGCAATTAAAAACAGTAAGACGTAAAGAAGTAGTAGAACGTATTAAAATCGCACGTAGCTTCGGGGATCTTTCTGAGAACTCTGAGTACGATGCAGCGAAAGATGAGCAAGCGTTCGTAGAAGGACGTATTACACAATTAGAAAATATGATTCGTAACGCAGTTATCATTAAAGATACTGGCGAAGTATCTACTGTTGTTACATTAGGTAAAACAGTAACATTTAAAGAATTACCAAACGGAGATGAAGAAGCGTATACAATCGTAGGTAGCGCGGAAGCTGATCCATTCGAAGGAAGAATTTCTAACGATTCTCCAATCGCAAAAAGCTTATTAGGTAAGCAAATTGGTGAGAAAGTAACAATCCAAACACCAGGCGGAGAAATGCAAGTAGAGATTGTCTCTGTAAAATAAAAAAAAGATTCTCCTATCGGGAGAATCTTTTTTTTCTATAGAATGAAAAAAATTGTGTAAACCTTAGAGTGATTCGACAAAAAATGTCAAAAAAACACTTTAAGCTTTGATATCATAATTAGAGACCATAGGTTTTAAAAGGGAAAAGGGGCTAATTATGAAACATAAAATCTTTACAGGATTGGTTTGTAGTATCTCCATATTAGGACTTGCTGCATGCGGAACGAATGAAGAAACTACATCATCAAAGGGAGAAAAAGTGAAGCAAGAAGAAAAAAAGGATATTAAAGCAACTGAGAGTTCAAAAGCCTTAGAAAATCCACAAGATAAAAAGGAATTTAATGATTTTGATGTAGCGTATCAATTAGCAATTGTCATGAAAATATTTCAAGATGTAACGATTAAGTATGATTACGCAATTGGGAATCCAGATTATTTATTGCGAGATTCGATGGATCAAAAAACAATAGATGATATGAAGAATATGTTACAAGAACAGGCGAAGAATAATGATAAAATTTTAAAAGATGAAGTGAATCAAGCATATACATATTTAAAACAATCGAAAGTAAGTAATAAAGATGATATTCAAAAAATAATAGATGCACAAAATAATTATTTACATATTGTAGATAAGATGATTACTTGTATTGATTCTGTAACAGTTGAGAATGCAAAAGAAAAAAGAAATGAAATGGATAATCTTAGTAAGGATTATTTAAAAATAGCGGCTAATGTAACAACCACTGTAATTGAAGTTGCTAAAAACACTGGAGTGAATGAAACTGAATTTAGATCGCTTCTTATGAAATTTTTAGAGAAGCCAAAGAAACAATAATAGCCTTATATAATATCTGTTTTTGTTTTGGAGATTGTATAAATAAAATAGTACCTCGTCTAAACTACAATAGACGAGGTGTTTTTTATGAAAATAAAACGGAGAATTACAATTGTTTTAATTTGTTTTATGAGCGTTATGTTTGTATTGCTTTGTCGTTTAATCCAAATTCAAATTATAGATACAGAATCATTTACTGATCGCAAAATAAATTTAATTGAAAAAAGTGTTACGCAACGCACACAATCCATTACAGTAGACGATGGACGTGGGCAGTTTATAGATCGTAATGGTAAAAAAATAGGTGAGGAAAAATATCCTGTTTTAATTATTTTTCCATTTTTACAAATAAAAAATGACATGTTAGAGAAAATCGCGCATATCATTGGTGTGTCGAGACAAGAGATTAGAAGACAAATGAAAAATAATAAAAATGCATTTACACTACAAGGAGAAACTGCTCCATTTCGAGTGACACGAGAGCAGATGGAGAAGGTAAATGAATTACATGTATTAGGTATTGTAGCAGCTGAAGTGCGATTAAAACAAACTGGAGAGATAAATCATTTAATTGGTGATGTAGGGGAGAACGAAAGGGAGTTTCAAAAGCGATATGGAGAATTGAAAAGAATCTCAAAACAAACGCCGATAGGTATTTCAGGATTACAGCAATCATTTGATGAATTTCTATTGACTGATGGAGAGGCAAAAGTATTATATCAAGTAGATCGGCAAGGAGAACCAATTTTCGGAAAGCAAGCGAAATACACTTCACCAGGAAATCCATTTTATCCAGTTAGGATTCAAACTACTTTACATAAAGAGTTGCAGCAAAAAGCAGAAGAAGTGATTGAAGCGAATGAAATAAAGAAGGGGGGACTAGTATTACTTGATGTAAAGACAAATGAAATATTAGCGATGGCTAGTAAGCCGTCTTTACAAGTAAGGGATGAGAATTTATATAAAACTACACTTGAAAATCAAATGTTAACGCCACATTTTCCAGGCTCTGTTTTTAAAACAGTAGTTGCAGCTGCAGTCATTGATCAAAAAGTAAATTTGTTTAATCGGACATTTAACTGTAACAAAGATTTATATGGTGAAAACGACCCGCAAGTTAGGATGGGTACACTTAACTTTAAAGAGAGCTTTGCTAGGAGCTGTAACAGGACATTTTCCGAGTTAGGTAACGAGCTATTACAAAAGGATAAGACGGTGCTAGAAACATACGTAGCAGCTTTAGGAGCAAATGAAAAGGTTGGATGGAAAGGTTCTGTATTTCATACACCTCATTTTGAGCAAATGCCAGAAGAAAAGGGTACTACTATTTGGGGGAATGAAGAAAATAAAAATAGTAAAAAAGCGGTAGAACAAACAGCAATTGGACAGAAAGATGTACGTATATCACCTCTAGCAATTGCAAATATGATGGCGACGATTGCAAGGAATGGAGAAAAGATGGAAGTGAAAGCAGTTGAAAAAATAGTATATAAAAATGGAGCGGATTTTTTTACATTTGAGAGCCATACGTTAAATGGAAAACAGCTTTCGTATGAAACAGTGAAAACATTACAAGAGTTATTAAGAGGCGTTGTAACAAGGGAGAAAGGAACAGGAACGGCATTCCGTTCGTTGCCACTAAGTGTCGCTGGAAAATCCGGGACAGCGCAAACAGGGAAAGGGACGAGGGTGAATCGCTGGTTTGCAGGTTATTTTCCGTATGAGAATCCAAGATATGCTTTAGTTGTTGTTGATCTAGAGACTGATAGCAAAGTGAATAAAGTTACACCTATTTTTAAAGATATGGTAGGAGCAATCTATCAATTGGAGAATGAAAAGTAATCTTGCAATTTATAGTGAAATGTCTTCATTTCATGAAAATATCATTGTAAATGTTCAACCTTTCTAGATTTAATGTTACAATAGCAATTAGGAAAAACTGCATGGAGGTTTGGAGAATGGCAGGAGGATCAAGATTCCAACAGAAACAACAAAAACGTCGTCAAAACGGTGTTTTAAATATTGCAATCGCTATTGTATTACTATTAGTAGCTATTGTAGCATATCAATTGTTCGTTCCTAGTACGAAAGAGCAAGCATCTTCTACTGATAAGAAAGTCTCTCAACAAACAACAAAGAATGAGAAAGCTGGAAAATCAGAAGATAAAGAATCTGCTAAGAAAAAAGAAAAAGAACAAGAGCAAGCAGAAGCTAAGAAAAAAGCTGAAGAAGAGAAGCTAAAGGCTGAAGAAGAACAGAAAAAAGCTGAAGAAGAAGCGAAAGCTAACGAGAAAGTATCAGCTGAGAAAACTGTATCTAAGGCAAAAGAGGCGTATACAAAACCTTCTTGGAAAGCTGTGGGAACAGAACAAGGTTCATCACCAGCGATGACGTTTAAACAGGGTTCATCAGATTGGAATGAGATGCAAAGTGCAATTGCTGCAGGTGTTGAAGTACCGAAAGAGCAATTAGTATTCCATTTTGTTGGAAGAGACAAAACTGGAAAGAGCAAAGCTTATGGTGATGTTCAAGATAAGCAAAGTGGGAAAAGATATTATGTAAATATTGATTGGGTAGACAATGAGGGCTGGAAACCAGTACTTGTTCAAACTCTAAACTAAAAAAGAGAGGCTCCTTAGGAGCTTCTCTTTTTTGTTAACGCAATTTCTTTAATTTAAAATGAACAACCGCGCTATAATACGGTCTTTTGCTTTCAGGATCCATAACCATTTGATGTGAGATGTGATGAACTTCAAGCATAAGTGCTTTATTATTATCAATTTGTTCACTAATTTTTCGTTCTAAAGAAGCTAAGTCTCCCGCTTCAAAAAACTCTACTTTATCTTCTAACATTTCAAAGGTAAATGACATGAAGACGGCCCCTCTCCTATGTAATCAACTATAGTGTAACAAAGAAAAGAAGGAAATACCATGTACATTTCAATTGACATTTTTAGAAAGAGGGAATATCATACTGATAAAACCGATAAGAAAAAGGGGAATTTTTATGGGTACAGAATTTAATGGTTTATTTGATGAGTGGGCTCATACGTACGACTCATTTGTACAAGGCGAAGATATACAATATAAAGAAGTTTTCGCCCATTATGAGGACATTCTAGAGGATGTAGTTAACAAGTCATTTGGTAATGTATTAGAATTTGGTGTCGGTACAGGTAATTTAACAAATAAATTATTACTTGCTGGCCGCACAGTTTACGGTATAGAACCGTCGCGTGAAATGCGCATGATTGCAAAAGAGAAATTGCCAAAAGAATTTTCAATTACAGACGGTGATTTTCTTTCGTTTGAAGTTCCAAATTCAATTGATACCATTGTAAGCACCTATGCATTTCATCATTTAACAGATGATGAAAAAAATGTAGCGATTGCGAAGTATAGTCAATTGCTAAACAAAGGTGGTAAAATAGTGTTTGCTGATACGATATTTGCAGATCAAGATGCATATGATAAAACTGTTGAAACAGCAAAACAAAGAGGTTTCCACCAGTTAGCAAACGATTTGCAAACGGAATACTATACACGTATTCCAGTTATGCAGACTATTTTTGAAAACAATGGCTTCCATGTAACGTTCACGAGATTAAATCATTTCGTTTGGGTAATGGAGGCAACTAAGCAATAGAAAGAGGGATTAGATTGAGAATTGCTGTAATTGGAGCAATGGAAGAAGAAGTACGTATTTTACGTGATAAATTAGAACAAGCAGAGACAGAAACGGTTGCAGGTTGTGAATTTACGAAAGGGCTATTAGCAGGGCATGAAGTAATCTTGTTAAAGTCTGGTATTGGTAAAGTAAACGCAGCGATGTCAACGACAATTTTATTAGAAAAATATAAGCCTGAAAAAGTAATTAATACTGGTTCAGCTGGTGGATTCCATCATTCTCTAAACGTTGGTGATGTAGTTATTTCCACTGAAGTTCGTCACCATGACGTAGATGTAACAGCATTTAACTATGAATATGGTCAAGTACCAGGAATGCCGCCTGGATTTAAAGCTGATGAGGCGTTAGTTGCATTAGCTGAGAAATGTATGCAGGCTGAAGAAAATATTCAAGTTGTAAAAGGTATGATTGCAACAGGTGATTCATTTATGAGTGATCCGAACCGCGTTGCAGCCATTCGTGATAAATTTGAAAATCTTTATGCGGTAGAAATGGAAGCAGCAGCTGTTGCACAAGTATGCCACCAATATGAAATTCCGTTTGTTATCATTCGCGCACTTTCTGATATTGCTGGTAAAGAATCAAATGTTTCATTTGATCAGTTTTTAGATCAAGCAGCTCTTCATTCTACAAACTTTATCGTAAAAGTGTTAGAAGAGTTAAAGTAATGTAACAAAAAGGCAACTGTCTCATATAAAGAAAATACATACAGTTGCCTTTTCTTTATTGGCAAACAAGGGGGAGAACACGATGAATGTATATCGTGGAGTTCATGAGTTAATTGGTCATACACCAATTGTAGAAATTACTCGTTTTTCACTTCCGAAAGGAGTCCGTTTATTTGCAAAGCTTGAATTTTATAACCCAGGCGGAAGCGTTAAGGATCGTTTAGGAAGAGAATTAATCGAAGATGCGCTAGAAAAAGGGCTTGTTACCCGGGGTGGAACAATTATTGAACCGACTGCTGGGAATACTGGTATTGGACTGGCACTTGCAGCATTAGAACATGATTTACGTGTTATTGTTTGTGTACCAGAGAAATTTAGTATTGAAAAACAAGAATTAATGAAAGCACTAGGTGCAACGGTCGTGCATACACCGACTGAGCAAGGAATGACCGGTGCAATTGCTAAAGCAAAAGAGTTAGTAAATGAACTACCGAATTCATACTCTCCAAGTCAGTTCGCAAATGAGGCAAATCCTCGTGCATATTTTAAAACACTAGGACCTGAACTGTGGGACGCATTGAATGGAGAGATTAACATATTTGTTGCTGGAGCAGGAACTGGCGGTACGTTTATGGGGACTGCATCTTATTTGAAAGAAAAAAATATAGATATTAAAACAGTTATCGTAGAGCCAGAAGGATCTATTTTAAATGGTGGTAAGGCTGGTTCACATGAGACCGAAGGAATTGGACTGGAATTTATCCCGCCATTTTTGAAGACATCTTATTTTGATGAAATTCATACGATTTCTGATCGAAATGCATTTTTACGAGTGAAAGAATTAGCGCAAAAAGAAGGACTTCTCGTTGGGAGCTCTTCAGGAGCAGCATTTCATGCGAGCTTACTGGAGGCAGAGAAGGCAGCACCAGGTACAAATATTGTAACGATTTTTCCTGATAGCAGTGAGCGCTATTTAAGTAAAGACATATACAAAGGATGGGAATGAAAAATGAGAGCAAAGACAAAGTTAATTCATGGTATTCGCATAGGAGAACCTTCAACTGGATCTGTAAACGTACCGATTTATCAAACAAGTACGTACAAACAAGAAGCAGTTGGTAAGCATCAAGGATATGAATATTCACGTACAGGTAACCCAACACGTGCAGCTTTAGAAGAAATGATTGCTGTATTAGAAAATGGGCATGCTGGATTTGCATTTGGTTCAGGAATGGCTGCTATTACAGCGACAATTATGTTGTTCTCAAAAGGTGACCACGTTATTTTAACAGATGATGTTTATGGCGGAACATACCGCGTTATTACGAAAGTATTAAACCGTTTCGGTATTGAGCATACATTTGTAGATACAACAAACTTAGAGGAAGTTGAAGAAGCGATTCGTCCAAATACGAAAGCAATTTATGTGGAAACACCAACGAACCCACTACTAAAAATTACTGATATTAAGAAAATATCTACTCTTGCTAAAGAGAAAGACCTATTAACAATTATTGATAACACATTCATGACGCCATATTGGCAGTCGCCGATTTCTTTAGGAGCAGATATTGTGCTTCATAGTGCAACGAAATATTTAGGAGGTCATAGTGATGTAGTTGCAGGTTTAGTAGTTGTAAATAGCCCACAACTAGCAGAAGATCTTCACTTTGTACAAAACTCAACAGGAGGTATTCTTGGGCCACAAGATAGCTTCTTACTACTTCGCGGTTTAAAAACATTAGGAATTCGTATGGAAGAACATGAAACGAATTCACGTGCTATTGCTGAGTTCTTAAATAATCATCCAAAAGTAAATAAAGTATATTACCCAGGTCTTGAATCACATCAAAATCACGAATTAGCAACAGAACAAGCAAACGGGTTTGGTGCTATTATCTCATTTGATGTAGATAGTGAAGAAACATTAAATAAAGTACTTGAGAAACTACAATACTTTACACTTGCTGAAAGCTTAGGAGCGGTAGAAAGTTTAATTTCTATTCCATCTCAAATGACACATGCATCAATCCCAGCTGATCGCCGCAAAGAATTAGGAATTACAGATACATTAATTCGTATTTCTGTCGGTATTGAAGATGGTGAAGATTTAATTGAAGATTTAGCACAAGCGCTAGCATAATAAAAAAACGCACTGCTAATATAGAGCAGTGCGTTTTTTTATTACATTATTTTGTGAAACATTTCACAAAATAGACATACACAAACGAAATGATTTCATGTATATTGAATTCAGGAAATGTTACTCACGAACAAACTTGTGAAACATTTCACAAACAATGAAATTCATGTAGGAAAGCATCTCTATTTTTTTATGTTAATTGGGACTTATTTTGACCTATAGGGACATATAAGGACCGTGATAGTAGAATAGGAGGAAATTTACATGGTAGTCAAAGAGAAAGTTGTAAATGAAATGCAGGAAGTAAAAAAGATGATTGATACGCTAGTAAATAATGGTCAACAAGCTTTACAAGCATTAGAAAGTTTTACACAAGAGGAAATTGACAACATTGTTCATGAAATGGCATTAGCAGGTGTTGATCAACATATGCCGCTAGCAAAATTGGCAGTTGAAGAAACTGGCCGTGGTGTATATGAAGACAAATGCATTAAAA
This sequence comes from Bacillus sp. HMA207, assembly GCF_003402455.1. Lineage (NCBI taxonomy): Bacteria > Bacillati > Bacillota > Bacilli > Caryophanales > Bacillaceae > Bacillus > Bacillus sp. HMA207. The sequence continues at coordinate 486,790 of NZ_BEZT01000001.1, forward strand.
ATATTTTTGCCACTGAATATATTTGGCATAGTATAAAGCAAGATAAAACGGTAGGGATTATTCACGAAGATCCTCATGAAGAAATAATAGAAATCGCGGAACCTGTCGGTGTAGTAGCTGGAGTAACACCAGTAACGAATCCAACGTCGACAACAATGTTTAAAGCGTTAATTGCGATAAAAACAAGAAATCCAATTATTTTCGCATTTCATCCTTCCGCACAAAAATGTTCTGTGGCAGCAGCGAAAACCGTATATGATGCAGCGATGAAAGCTGGTGCACCAAAACACTGTATTCAATGGATTGAAAGACCGTCTGTTGAAGCGACGAAACAATTGATGAACCATGATGGTGTAGCACTCGTTCTAGCAACTGGAGGCGCTGGTATGGTGAAATCAGCTTACTCTACTGGAAAACCAGCGTTAGGCGTTGGTCCTGGTAATGTACCGTGTTATATAGAAAAATCAGCACATGTAAAACGAGCTGTTAATGATTTAATTTTATCAAAAACATTTGATAACGGTATGATTTGTGCATCGGAACAAGCAATCATTGTCGATAAAGAAATTTATGATGATGTTAAAACAGAAATGATTGAAAACAGTTGTTACTTTGTAACAGAAGAAGAAAGAAAAAAATTAGAAAAGCTCGTTATAAATGAAAATACATGTGCAGTAAATAGTGATATTGTAGGGAAATCAGCACAGTATATTGCCGATTTAGTTGGGATCACTGTTCCTGGACATACAAAAATGCTTGTAGCTGAAATTCAAGGTATCGGAGCAGCATATCCGTTATCCCGTGAGAAACTGAGTCCAGTATTAGCTTGTGTGAAGGCAAATTCATTAGAAGAAGGATTTACATATTGCGAAGAAATGTTGAACCTCGGTGGTTTAGGACATTCAGCAGTTATCCATTCTACAAATAAAGATGTGCAAAAGCAATTTGGGTTACGTATGAAAGCTTGCCGTCTCATTGTAAATGCACCTTCATCACAAGGTGGAATAGGGGATATATATAATGGATTTATTCCATCACTTACACTTGGTTGTGGTTCATACGGAAAGAATTCAGTTTCCCAAAATGTAACAGCGACTCATTTATTAAATATAAAAAGGCTGGCAAATAGAAAAAAGAATATGCAGTGGTTCAAACTGCCACCAAAAATTTATTTTGAAAAACATGCTACAGCTTATTTAGCAAATATGCCTAACATTTCACGTGCATTTATTGTAACGGACCCCGGAATGGTTGAACATGGCTATGTCGATACAGTCGCGCACTATTTAAACAAGAATGCAAATGATGTGAAAGTTGAAGTTTTCTTTGAGGTCGAACCAGATCCATCAGATGAAACTGTTTTCAAAGGTGCGGAAATGATGAAAAGCTTTAAGCCAGATGTAATTATCGCACTTGGTGGTGGTTCAGCTATGGATGCAGCAAAAGGAATGTGGTTATTCTATGAGCATCCAGAAACGACATTCTATGGTATTAAACAGAAATTTTTAGATATAAGAAAACGTACATGTAAATATCCGGAATTAGGAAATAAGGCGCAGTTTGTTGCGATTCCAACGACATCAGGAACGGGATCAGAAGTGACACCATTTGCGGTTATTACAGATAAGAAAAATAATATAAAGTATCCGCTCGCAGATTATGAATTAACACCAGATGTAGCAATTGTTGATCCACAATTTGTAATGACAGTACCACCACATGTAACAGCAGATACTGGTATGGATGTTTTAACACATGCAATTGAGGCGTATGTGTCTGTTATGGCAAATGACTATACAGATGGATTAGCATTAAAAGCTATTGATCTCGTATTCAAATATTTACCGAGAGCATATAAAGATGGAAATGATGAAGAAGCAAGAGAAAAAATGCATAACGCTTCTGCAATTGCAGGGATGGCATTTGCAAATGCTTTCCTCGGTATTAATCACAGCTTAGCACATAAGATTGGACCAGAATTCCATATTCCGCACGGACGTGCAAATGCCATTCTAATGCCGCACGTAGTCCGCTATAATGCTATTAAGCCAAGAAAACACGCATTGTTCCCAAAATATGAGCACTTTGTGGCAGATGAAAGATATGCACATATAGCGAGAATGCTCGGGCTTCCAGCAAGTTCGGCAGCAGAAGGAGTGGAATCACTCGTCCAAGCAATTATTGAGCTTGGAAAAAGCTTAAATATTAATATGAGTATTGCGGGACAAGGAGTCGATAAAGAGCAATTTGAAGAGGTTGTTGGAGTATTAGCAGAAAGAGCTTTTGAAGATCAATGTACAACTGCTAATCCAAAGTTACCGCTTATTTCAGAGCTGAAAGAAATTTATATGGAAGCATATAAAGGTGAATAATGATAAAAAAAGAGCCGCAGTAAAAGCGGCTCTTTTTTTATTGGAAAACATCTCCCAGAATGGCTGTATTTACTGGTCTTTCAGTTTCATAGAATATGATACAGTGAAATGGAGGAGTGAGAATATAATGAAAGAATTAAAAGGAAAAATAGAAGATTATACTCGGTTTGGACAAATGCTTCTCGCTGTAAGTACATTGTTAATGGTTGGCTTATTGATTCCGAGTGGAGCAAAAGAGACAATCCAATTTTTTGTTATGATGGGGAGCATCGTTATATTTTTAAGCTTATCGTTCTTTTTCTTTCAGCGTGTGAAAGTGATGCGTGACCAGCTAGAGGAAAATGAATGTGAATAATATTGTTAACTAGAGCGCAGCGAAAAGAAAAAATCTTTTTGTCGCGCTTTTTGTTTTTTTGTAGGAAAATATATGCGTTTCGTGTTGACAATGATAATCCTTATCAATTAAAGTAGAATAGTGGTTAATGATTATCATTATCAATTAGAGGTGAAGGAATGAAAAAATCTATTACGCTATTTACAGCGATTTTATCTATTTTTTTCTTGTTAATAGGTTGCAGTGCCAAAGGGGACGAAAAAGCGTCTGCAACCAAAACAGAAAAAGGAAAAGAGAAAATCGAAATTACCGACCTATCAGGAAGAAAGGTAACATTCGATAAAGTGCCAGAAAGTTTTGCAACATTAAGTATGGGGGATATGGATATTATTCATGCTTTAGGTGGAAAAATAGTAGGTCGCCCGGATACGAAATTAACTCTTCCAGATGAGCTAAAGAAAGCACAAGTAATTGGGAATGCACATCAACCGAATTTTGAGCAAATTGCTAGTTTAAAGCCCGATGTACTTGTTGCTAACAATGGATTCCAAAAGAATGTGCCAACGGTTGAAGGACAAGGAACGCAAGTTATCATTTCTTCTGCGAATTCTGTACAAGATATTCAAAAAAATATTGAATTATATGGAACGGTAATGAAGAAAGAAGATAAAGCAAAAGAAATTAATCAAAAAATGAATGATCAAATGAAGAAATATGAGAAAAAGAGCGATGCGAAAGCATTGCTAGTGTATGGCGCACCAGGAACTTATTTAGCGGCATTACCAACATCTTTATCAGGTGATATTTTAGAAAAAACAGGCGGAAAAAATATTGCTTCTGATTTTCCAGAAACGAAAGAATATCCGCAATATGCACAGCTAAGTGTAGAACGTATTATTGAGGCGAATCCAGATGTGATTTATTTAATTACACACGGAGATCCAAAAAGTGTGAAAAAAGCATTCGAAGGCGAAATGATGAAAAATGAAGCGTGGAAAAATTTAGAGGCAGTAAAACAAAACCGCGTAGTTATTTTGCCACCTGATTTATTTGGATCTAATCCTGGTACAAAAGTTACAGAAGCGATGGACTTTATGTATAAAAGTATACAAGATGTAAGGAAATGATACTATGGAAAGTAGTGAAGTAGTAAGAGAAAAGGAACATCCTTTTGCGAAAAAAAGATGGATAATAGCAGTTACTTTAGTTGTATTAACAATCCTAGGTCTCTTTTACGGTCTTTTCGCAGGAAGTTTATCCTTTTCTGTACGAGATATTCTAACGGGTATACAAGATGAAGGTTCGACAGTTCATCGAATTGTATGGGATCTTCGCATACCGAGAGTGCTCATTGGGTTTATAGTAGGAACATGTTTAGCTGCATCTGGTACACTGCTACAAGGAGTTATGAGAAACCCTCTTGCAGATCCTGGTATTATCGGAGTTTCATCTGGGGCAGGCCTTGTAGCAATTGTCATCATGATTTTATTCCCACAGCATCTAGCTTTTTTACCACTAGGGGCGTTTTTAGGAGCTTTCATAACAGCGATGGTTATTTATGCTTTATCATGGCAAAAAGGGGCACCACCTTCAAGAATCGTCTTAGTAGGGGTGTCGATCAATGCATTAATTGGTGCAGCAACGTCAGCATTAATGTTATTACATAGTGACAAAGTACAATCGGTGTTACCGTGGCTAGCGGGTGGTATTGGTGGTGTAAGTTGGGCACATTTAAATATGATTATTTATTATGCAATATTCGCCATTATATTAGCTTTCTTTGGTATTAAGCATATTCGAGTGTTAATGCTTGGAGATGAAATGGCAAAGTTATTAGGACATAACGTGGAAAAAAGTCGGTTTTATTTAATCGTAGTAAGTACATTATTAGCTGGAATTGCAGTAAGTGTGTCTGGTCTTATTGGATTTGTCGGTCTTGTCGTACCACATATGCTACGTTTATTAGTTGGAAATGATTATAGATATTTGCTACCTTTATCATGCCTTGGCGGCGGGGTATTACTTGTTTTTGCGGATGCAATAGCTCGAAGTTGGTTTGACCCAATCGAATTGCCTGTTGGTATTTTACTGTCCTTCTTAGGTGGTCCGTTCTTCTTATATTTAATTCATAGAGGAGGAAAACAAAGTGATTTCCGTTAACAAAGTGTTTTACGCACACTCTGAAAGATTTCAAATGCAAAATATGAATGTACATATTAAGGCTGGAGAAATCGTTAGTTTAATTGGTCCGAATGGATCGGGAAAATCTACTTTGCTTCGTTTAATAGCAAGGCTACTGAAACAAAGCGAAGGGGACATCATTTTAGATGGGAAAAATATTCATATGATGAAGAGTGCTGATGTAGCGAAGCAATTAGCAATGTTACCACAAATGCATGATCATCAATTAGATTTAACAGTGAAAGAACTAATTGAGTTCGGAAGAGGTCCACATAAATCATGGAGTAGCCACTTAAATAAAGAAGATGAAGAAATTGTTGATTGGGCATTATCTGTTACAAATCTTGAAGGGTATGAATATCGTCTTTTACATTCTTTATCAGGAGGGGAACGGCAACGTGCTTGGATTGCGATGACGCTAGCGCAACGTACAAATGTCTTATTATTGGATGAACCAACAACCTTTTTAGATATCGTTCACCAGTTGGAAGTAATGGAACTTGTGAAACGATTAAATGAGGAGTTTGGAATGACAATTATAATGGTTTTACATGACATTAACCAAGCTGCTCAATATAGCGATCGTTTACTTGTATTAAAGCGAGGAAAAATTCAGTATGATGGTATACCAGAAGAAGTACTATGCCATGAAATGTTTCAACATGTATTTGGCATAGATGTAGATATTTTTCAGGGAAGTGACAAGCCTTTTTTTACACCGAAACGAATTTCTAAAAGGGGAGAAGAGCGATGCAAACAGAAGAGCGTATTACCATTGAATTAGTAAGAGAATTTGTTATGGCAGCTCACGGGGATTTAGAGAAAGTACAAGAGCTATTGGTTGAATCACCAAGCTTACTTCACGCCTCTTATAATTGGGGTGGATCAGATTGGGAAAGTGCGTTAGGCGCATCGGCACATGTAGGTCGTAAAGACATTGCTCTTTATTTACTAGAAAAGGGTGCTCGGATGGATATTTTTGCAGCAGCTATGCTTGGTGAATTAGAAGTTGTACAAGCTATTTTAGTAGCTCAACCAGAAGCATTGCGCGCATCTGGTCCTCATGGTATTTCTCTTCTTCAACATGCACGAATGGGTGGAGAGAAATCTAAGCGTGTATATGATTATTTAGCAATACTATCTTAATGAACGAAGGAAGTTCTTATGTGCGGTAAACTTTTCACTTGAAACAATTGGAAAGTTTACCGCCCGTTAGAACGGGATAAGTATCTAGTATATTTGAAAATCCTACACCCCCCTCAATTGTAGTTTTCTTTATGCTAGTTATGATATGGATGCAGTGGACAATATTTGTCTACTGCTTTTTTTGTTTCTATAAGATTGAATATTCTGTGTTATGTGGTTGATTCATTTATAATAAATGGTAACACTTATTGTGCATACAAAATATGATTGTGAAATTAAGAAGAAATTAGTAGAAAGGAGTGAAGGAATGTTTCATACAGACCGTTTACAAATTCGTAAATATACAATGGATGATTTACAGTTCTACGCTTCACTATGGGGAAACGAAAAAGTAATGCGCTATATTGGAAATGGGAATTTAAAAACATATATGCAATGTAAAAAAAGTTTGGAAGAGTGGGTAATTCCTAGCTATAAAAACGGCCTCGGTTTATTTGTATTAATTGAAAAGGAAACGGGGATACGGATTGGTCATGCAGGATTAGTAAAGCAGCAGATAGATGGAAAAGAGGAAATTGAGATTGGTTATTGGTTATTACCTCAGTATTGGGGAAAAGGCTATGCGAGAGAAGCAGCGGCAGCATTTCGAGACTATGGCTTCCAAGCGTTACGAATGAATAAATTGATTTCTCTTATTAATCCGGACCACCCCGCCTCAATCTTTGTTGCTAGAAAAACGGGGCTTAGTTATGAGAAAACAACTTCATTTCATGGGATGGATGTTCTCGTTTATTCCATTAGGCGCGTTGGATGAAAAAAGGTTAATTGCATTTTTTGAAGAATGGTATATAAAAATAAAGGGGGGATTACATGTACATTTATCATAATGGACTTATTATTCGTGAGGGGACGAATGGTGTACCTGCATATGCAATTAAGACTTTATTCGAAGATGCCGGTTGGAGCAATGATAATATCCCTTCTTGGCAAATTGAAAAATTCACGATAGCATTTGAAAATTCAACATGGGCATTCACAATTTGGGATGAAGAAGAGATGATTGCCATGGTTAGAGTCATTTCTGATGGAATCATGGTCGCGAACATAGTAAATTTAGTTGTGAAATGTGAATATAGAGGGAAGGGATTAGGTAAGAAACTTGTCGCTCTTTGTTTGCAAAAGCTACCACATGGTGACTGGTTTGCACATACTTCTGCGAACAATTTTGATTTTTATAGAAGCTGTGGATTTGAAGTTAGAGAGCTATCGAGAAATGGAACATGTGCGTATTATGGATATCAAGTCGCGAAAAGAGATGGTCACCGATAAATGAATGAAAAGTAAAAGTTTAGCGAGGTAATTTTGAGGATTTGATAATAGAGAATGGATTGAGGCACATTTTATGATAAAATAAAAGAAAATTCTGTTTATTATTAGGGGGATAAAAATGAGTATAAAAGTTGGGGATGTATTTAAATATGAAAGAAGATTTACTGAGGAAGAGGTGTTTGAATTTGCAAATATTACCGGAGATAAAGGTAGACACCATGTGGAATATGATGAAAATGGAAGATTAATGGTCCATGGTTTATTGACTGCTAGCATTGGAACGAAAGTAGGCGAAGAATTACATTACATAGCAAGAGAATTAGTAAGTGAGTTTATTAGACCAGTTTTCACAGGAGATACAATCACTTGTGAATTAACTTTAACAAATGTTGAGCAAATGGAAGGCTATAAAAAAGTTTCAATCGAGTCAGTTTATCGCAATCAACACGAAAAGACTGTACTAGTGGGGACAAGTTATGGAATTATAAGGGGATAAAAAAGAAGCCTGTTTAGCAGGCTTCTTTTTTATTATTTAGTAAACACGTTTTCGATTTTCCGCATAACTAGAGATGAGTAGTAATGCAGTTTCTTCTCCTATATTACGAACAATATGAGGAACGCATGCATTCCATGAGAAAGAATCACCTTCTTCTACAATTGCAATATCTTCACCGTGCTGAACTTCTAGTTTTCCGCGTAATACAAGGTGACATTCTTCCCCTTCATGGGCATTTGGTGAGTTTTCTTTCGGGAATCCAGTAGGGATTTCTACTAAAGATAGGCGAAGGCCCCCTTGCTCCGCAACATGTTCAATTCTTTGCTCATCTTTGCCGTATACACTGTATTTCCGTTCTTCTTTTTTGACAATTTTTAATCGATCTTTTTGCTCTAACAATAAATAGGGAAGGGGAACGTTTAAAAAATTGGAGATCGTTTCTAAAGTTGAGATAGATGGTGATGTTTTATTATTTTCAACCTGACTCATAAATCCTTTAGAAAGACCTGTTCCCTCACAAATTTGTGCGATTGTTATGCCTCTACGTTGACGAATTTCACGTATTGCAGAACCAATATTCATAAAATCAAGCTCCTTTTTGTAAACAACTATTTGTATCATAGCAAAAAAAATATATTTTTTCCCAGTGAAAATGAATTGACGAATAAAAAAAATTAGTGTATGTTTTGTAATGTGAATAAAAGTTTTGTATAAGAAAACTATAAAGGAGAGAAAGAAATGAATCAACATATTGGTAACTTAATTATTCGTATCGTGTTAGGGGTAACATTCTTCATGCACGGTTTAACAAAATTCCAATCAGGAATTGACAATATTGCAGGGTGGTTTACAAGCATTGGTTTACCAGGAGGACTTGCATACGGTGTAGCAACATTTGAATTAGTTGGAGGCCTATTATTAATTCTAGGTTTAGGTGTAAGATATATTGGATTATTATTTGCACTTGTTATGGTTGGAGCAATCGTAAAAGTGAAATGGTCAGCTGGTTTATTGGGAGATGGAAAAAATCCTGGTTTCGAATTAGAACTTGCATTATTAGCAATGGGTGCATACTTATTTGTTGCAAAAGCTGATGGTTTTGTAGATAATTTCTTAAAAGAAAAAATGTCAAAGAAGAACTAATTTAAATGGGGGGCTAACAAGATGAGTTTTCAACTTCATCCCGATACAACACTGGATGTTGTTCATTTATACGTATCTAATGTAAAGAAATCACTAGAGTTTTATACGGAAGTACTAAGTATGAAGGTGCTAAAAGAAGAAAAAGCAGTCGTTACATTTGGGAATGAAAATGATGAACCACTTCTTATCATTGAAGAAAAGAAAGAAGCTTTTCCGAAGCAAAGAGGAAGAACAGGGTTATATCATTACGCAATTTTATTACCAAGTAGGCAGGATTTAGCGAATGTTCTTCGTCATCTTGTAGAAATGGTATATCCACTACATGGCGGGGCCGATCATTACTTTAGTGAAGCTCTTTATTTAGCTGATCCAGATGGAAACGGGATTGAAATTTATCATGATCGACAAAAAGAAGTTTGGCGTGATGAGAATGGAGAGCTCCCATTTGTTAGTAACCCGTTAGCTGGTGAAGAATTATTGCAGCAAGGAAGTACATGGAGTGGATTTCCAGCTGGTACTGTGATGGGGCATATTCATTTCCATGTAGCTGATTTAGAGGAAGCGAAACGTTTCTATGTTGATGGTCTTGGTTTTGAAGTAACAATCCCAGCTCGTAATGGAGCGTTGTTCGTATCAGCAGGTGGCTATCATCACCATATCGGTTTAAATACATGGCAAGGTGAAGGGGTACCACCGCAAATGCCAGGTTCTGTTGGTTTGAAATATTTCACAATTGTATTAGCGGATGAAAAACAAAAAGAGCAAGTATGTGAAAGCTTAAAAAATATTGGTAAGATTGCTACGTACAAAGATGGAATATTACAAGTCGAGGATCCATTTGGACATTGTATCCATTTCCAAATAAAAGGAGAAGCCTAAAAAGGCTTCTCTTTTTTATTTTCTTATAATTGCATTTTCGTTTTGTAAAAATAGTTCATCAAATTGTTTTGCAAGCTCAAAATCTAGTTTCGTTAAACCTTTTGCATTCCAAGATGACAAAGTAATAATAACTGCTTTATACTGGATAAGGATAAATGGATGGTGATTATGTTCTTCTGATAGTTTGGCGGCTTCAGAGACAAATTCGACTCCTTTTAAGTAGTCGGAAAACATATATTTTCGTTCAATCCATTTCTCATCTTTTACCATCCATTTATCTACCTTCAATAATTCCTCGTGAACTTCTTCTTCAGTTAATCTTAGCATCATTTTTCACATCCTTTATTGGAAGTAACGCAAGACCATTGTTAATAAGGCGTGTTACAGCTTCGTCAGTTGTGAAAGTAGAAAGTTGATGTAGTAATGCTGCAGATGTTTCATGCCCTTTGTTATGCTCTAAAAGTAACTCTAATACTTCAAGGCGCAGCAACCATTCTTTCGCATAAAATTTATTTAATACTTCTTGGATTGCTACTAATTGATCGATATGCGCGTCGTGTAAAATCCCCTCACTTCGAATATCTCGAACTGTTTGATACATACGCTCGAGTTCATTCAGTACAAGCGGAGCAGGAATTTCTTGAACTTCTTCATCCATTGGGAAAAATGCTGCTGCATCTGCGGCACCTGGGAATACTGAAGTGATTTGTGAGCCAACAGCCATATCAAATGCGCCCCATGAAGCATCAAATAAAACGCGGGCGTTATAAGTAACTGTGCAATCGATAAAGGAAATAAGAGCAATTTTCTTATCATTTTTCACAATATCTGTTACTGTTCCTTTTACATGAATACCACTTGCAAAAGTAAAATCAGCGATAGTTCCAATTTTAATTCCTAATGATTGTAGTTGTTCGTCTGTACAATTTTCTAATGCAATATTTTCAGTAAGTAATCCAATCGGTGTTCCAAATCCGTCACTGTGTACAGAAGTAGAATGATTCGCTAACTGTTTATTATGAAGCGCTAATGCCGTTGGCGAATTTGTTCGCATGTAAATTAATTCACCTGCATCGTTTTCAATTGTCTCGCTAAATGTACCTGTAATTTGTAATCCACTATTTAGCTCAGCTGTTGCATAGTTCTCAGAGCGAATTGCTTTTTCTAAACCTTCTTTTCCACCTGTTTTAAAGGCCATTGTTTTAGAAAATGTTTCAAGCGCATCTGTTAATTCTTCAAAGGATTCACAAACAAATAGTTGTGGTTGCATTTTTGTTACGTCATAAGTTGTCCCTGTACATGCTTCGATAGAAAATGGAACCTTTTCTACAGCGTCTGTTAAGCAATGTTTGCTTTCGCCAACAGAAGAAAGGAGACCAGCACCATATATCTTTGGATCATCTATATTTCCGATCAATCCATATTCTACTGTCCACCAGAAAAGACGTGAAATTTGTTCAGCTTCCGATAAACCAGAAACTAACTTTTGTTTTTCAATTACAGCATTTTCAGCAGCCTTAACTTCATCAGGAGTAGAAGTAGGGCTTTCTTTTACTATCGTTAATGTACGAACAGCTTCAAATGCATCATGTTCTTCTTTTGTAGAGAAAGCTTTTGCACCAATTTGCCCAAAACGTTTCACATATTTTGCATATGTAGGATCAAGTAAAATCGGTGCGTGTCCTGCGGCTTCATGTACGATATCTGGAGCTGGTGTGTACTCGATATTTTCTACTTTCCGGATATCTGTTGCAATCGGTAGTAATCCGTGTCCTTGAAAATCGAAGAATGCTACGCCAGGAATAAGTCCGTCAATTGTTACAGCGCCCCAGCCGCTTGGTGCCAAACACTTATTCATTTCTTCTACTTTTGGAATTGCATCTATATTAATACCAGATGATTGTAGTCCGTTCACATAGGCTGGATGAGCAACGTCTTTTAAGAAGCTATGATTTTGTCTCATAATGTAACGCCACACAGCGTGATTCACCGGTGTGTATTGATCATAATGTTGTGTGGATACAAATGGTTTTAAATGCGATGGAATTTCTGTTTTCTTTGTCATTTAGACATCCTCCTTTTTTTCAATAAAATTGAATATCGATTTCGTATAGCTTGTATCACCCCCTTTCATTTTTTGTAAGCGCTTATAAAATTTTATCATAAGATTCGGAATTATTTAACATATGTTTCTGTGATAAATAGAAAAAGCCCCTATCGGAAAATCCGATAGGGGCGAAAGAATCGCGGTACCACCCTATTTGTAAGTGAAAATATACTTACATCTCAATTAATGATAACGGAAAAATTCCGTCTTTTCCTTCATGCATAAAAGCACTACGAAAAAGAAGCTCCAGAATTGTAATTCATACTTATATATGTGCTAATTTCCACCGACCATTAGCTCTCTGTAACAGGGATATAAGATACTACTGCGATTCTTTCAACGCGTATATATGAAATTGTGTAAGAGGATGGATGCAAAAAAGTCCCTATCGGAAAATCCGATAGGGACGATAAAAATCGCGGTACCACCCTATTTGTAAACAACTAATTGTTTACCACTCACTTTACGATAACGGAAAGATCCGTCTTTCTCTTCATGCATAAAAAGCATTACGGGAAAGAAGCTCCAGAATTGTAATTCACGCTTGTATATGTACTGATTCGCACCAACCATCAGTTCTCTGGGACAGTGATATAAGTCGCTACTAGCATTCCTTCAAAGCCGATATATAATTCGTTAAACTAAACTATGTTTTGTATTATAAAACTATATTAAAAAAATTGTCAACAAAAATTTTTTATCCCGTGTTAATGAGCAGTAAAATTCCTACCTCAAAATTCGGTGGGAGAATAACTGCCCGTAACCCCCGATTGGTGAAGGCTAATAATCAGTGGGGATGAACAAAATCTCTACTGATTAAGGCTTCACTTTATTTCACTTCTAAATTAACAGTTAAATTAGAGGTATTGCCAGCTGCATCAGTTGCTACAATGTGAATAGTATTTTTTTCTTCGTGTAATTGAGTGCGATCGAAATAAATGTCATAGCTTTTCTCCCAAGGGTTCAGGAATGCCTGTTCCCATACACCATTTCCGTTAATTTCATATTGCATTCTCACTGGAATACCGGGTGCTATCCAACCAGATTCTGACATCCAATCTAGTAGAATATCATCAACTTTTCCTCTAATTACGAGATTTTCTTGGTCAACTTCGTGTGTTAACTTAGGTGCAGTTCGATCAAGAAATACAGCAGCTGTTTGTTTTGTTTCTCCACCAGAATTAGAAGCAACTGCTTCGATTTGATATAGCCCGTCAGCTAAAGGAGTGCCATCTGCTTTTGTACCATTCCATTTGAAAGGTTTGTATCCAGGAGTTGCATTTTTAGCTTGATGGATAATCCCTTGATGCGTTACACGTTCTTTCGTAACTAAATTTGCATGTAATGTTACATCATCCACAGGCGCAACTAAATAGTAGTTGATGAGATTATCATCTAGTACGTGGTCGCCATTTGGGCTAAAAGTAGAATTAATAATTTCGAGTCCATCGATACGTTTATAATCTTTAGGATCGATACTAAATGTGAATGGAATTCGAATTTCTTCTTTTGCCCCTTGTTCTTTTACATATACATTTCCAGTATACACACCTTGTGGTAGTGAGCTATCTACCGTGATAGTAAATGGTTTTTCGGTACTACTATTCGGTTGTATGCTAATCGATGAAGGGACAGAAGCTTTTACTTTTGTTTTTGTGTTGGCATCTAGTAATTCCACACGAGTTGAAAAACTTTTCTTTTTACTAGAAAGGTTTTGTAATGTAACATTTTGCGTCAGTTTTACTTTTCCGCTATTTGGCTTAATAAGACCAAAGCTGACATTGTTAGGTTTTACTAATACATTTGTTTGAGCTGCTTTCGGAATGTTAATTAAACCAGATCCTTGTGCCATAACAGGGTATGTATTTTCATTGACATCATGTAATGTTTTTGCATTGTTAGCAAGAGCCGCTTTCAATTGTTCTGTCGTCCAATCCGGATGCATTTGACGCAAGAGGGCAACCGCTCCAGCTACTTGCGGAGCAGCCATACTTGTTCCGTTATGCGATTCATAGCCGCCTCGCGGTACTGTACTAGTAATTTGTACTCCAGGTGCAACAACATCAGGCTTTATTAGCCAACTTCCTTGTGATGGCCCTCTTGAACTAAAGTTACCGATAAGTTCTGTTTGCTTTGGTTGTCCAATTTTTATATTTTTCTTTCGTTTTGTGATTAAAGTTTTTAATTCTTCCCCATTTGTATTTGATAATTGCATTACTGGGATAGCTAGATGTTCACGTGAAAAATATTCCGGCATCATATTAATTTCTTTTTCGCTAGAGATTAATAACACACCAAGTGCACCAGCTTGCTTCGCTTGTTCTGCTTTTACTAATGTACTAGAAGTACCTTGTAAAATAAGTGCGAATTTCCCTTTCACATCTTGTTTTGCATAATCACTTGGATTGCCATAACCAACATATACAAGAGGGGAATCATTTCCTATTGGAAAATCGGATTTTGATAACGGTAACCCTTGATATGTTTTGCTGGAACCAGCTACTTGGAATGTTGGAAACGGGATAGAAACCGTAGATGCTCCAACAGAAATGACACTACTTGCGTTACCGGGAGCATCAACAGACCAAGGTTTTGGTCCGTCATTTCCATTTGAAACGACAGTAGTAACACCAAGTTTCGCTGCTCGTTCTAACGTTAATGTTACAGGCTGATCAGGTACATTTAAATCTTGCCCAAGGGAGAGGTTTAACACATCCGCACCATCTTGAATCGCTCGCTCAATCCCTTGGATAATATCATCTGTTGTACCAGTTCCACCGTCATTCATTACACGATAGGCTAGAATAGAAGCGTTTGGAGCAACGCCTTTAATTTTTCCATTACCCGCAATAATTCCAGCTACATGAGTACCATGTACGTTACCATCCATTGGATCGCTATCTTCATCAACCGTGTCATATCCACCGATATAATTTGCCTTTAAGTCAGGGTGTGTATAGTCTACGCCAGAGTCGATAATGGCTACTTTCATGCCTTTTCCATCAAGCGGTTTGCCAGATGGATCTTTTAAATTCCACGCTTCAGGTGCACCAATTGTCGGTCCACCGATATTTGGTGCTTCTTCGTTAGTAGTACTTTTTGATGTTTCATGCAATTTATATGTTAAGTTCGGATAGACTGCTTTTACTTCAGGTAAAGAGGCAAGAGAGGTAATTTGATCTCCAGGAACTGAAATAGAGAATCCGGAAAATAACGTATTATACACTTCTTTAATTTTTGCACCAGGTGCTTTTTCTTTTATTTTCTTAGTCGTATCTTCTTGTGCTTTTTTTAGCTCAGCATGATAAGACTGAGCATTACTATTTTGTAAATCTGGAGCATGCTGAATATTACTTTGAGCAGCGAGAGGTGCATGTTGCAATTCTACAATTACTGATATTTCTTTTGTTGTTTTCGTTTCAACATTTTGAGCAATTTTATGTTCTCCCCACTGTTCAATCGTTGTTTTTAATTGTGGACTAAATTGCTTCTCCTTTTGTAGTGATTCAGCATGAGCGCTTAAAGCTCCAAAACTAGAAAAGACAAGCGCCATGCTTAATAGTGTAGATGTAGTTTTTTTCATTGATACTCCCCCTAATAAAAAGTGCCAATATTCAGAAATTAAATCTTACATTTTAGTTATAACTTATAAATATAAATGTTGGCTAAACTATACTTTCGACATAATTCATACCAATCCTCTATGAATTGAAAATTTCTTGGGAAATTTTTTCTGATTATGTCGAATCGATATTTTTCACATATTGTAGGAAGAAAGTGAGGAATGCTATGAGGGAAATGGAGTGATGGTATGAAAAGGCTAATAGTAAGTGGTAGTGTAGTGTTGTTTATGTTTTTGTGTTCTATCACTATTACTAGCGCAGAAAATAATAGTGTGAAAGTTGCTTTTATTCGTCATCATAACCTTTGGATTAAAGTTGAGGGGAAAGAAAAACAACTTACAAAAGGAGAGAACATAACAGGGCCAAAGTGGTCACATGATGGAGAATGGCTGGCATATGTAAAAGGGAAGAAACAAAATATTCTTGAGTTATATCGGCTGAAAGATGGAAAGAAAGTTACGCCGTTTCACTCAGAAGCATCGAATTATCAATGGTCACCAACAGAAAATATAATTGCATTTATATTTACAGGTACATTAAATACATTTGATGTAGAAAAAAAGAATGCAGATTTTGAAAATGTATCGGCTGGTGTAGGGGATTATGCATGGTACCCCGATGGAAAGAACTTTCTTGTATCCTCTGAAGCGCACTTACTTCCAACAGGATGGACAGGGGCTCAGCTATATGAAGTGCAAAAAGATGCACATATGAATCCTCACAAAATGAAGCATTTGTATGCATTGCCAAATGAACATGATGATTTCCTAGCGCTAGTAGCAAGTGGCTTTAAGTGGTCACCAGATCAAAAGTGGATTTCATTTTTAGCAGTACCGACAGCTTCATGGTCAGCTGATAGTAATACGCTTTGCTTAGTTCGTGCAGATGGCAGTCGGTTTGAAAAAGTAGATCAAATGTTACTAAACGCACAATGGTTTCAATGGGCACCATCAAAAAATATATTAGCTTATATTGAAGGGAGCGGAAGAGTTGCATTAGAAAATAAGCATTTAAAAGTAAAGGAATTGCCAGCACTTCAGCAGAACATATTTACGCCGAAAGGATATGTTGATTGGGATTTTGTATGGAAGAACGATAGAGTAATTATCGTTTCACGAGCAAAGGAGGCAGGGATAGAAACTCCACCAGAAAAAAGGCCACTACCATCTTTGTATGAGGTCGATAGTACAAGTAATGCACAGCATCAAATCACAAAGAAAAAGAACAAGCAAGGGGATTACCACCCGATCTTCATGAAGAAGAGTAATCAATTAATTTGGATACGTTCAGACCGTAAGAAAGCGGATGTATGGCTTGCTCATAAAGATGGGAAACAGGAAAAGAAGTGGATTGAAAATATAGATGTACCAGCGTGGTATTATGAGAAATGGAATTGGGAAAATGTCATCTCGGTGAAATAACAATAAAAAACTGCCTAAAAGATCATTTTAGGCAGTTTTTTATTGTTATTTATGCGTTTTATTTGGCTTTTTTTTCGCTGGGTTTCCGTTCCCTTGGCGCTTTCTATTTTGTTCATCTTTTGCTTGTTTTTCATGTAGTGTATCTAAAAATTCATTCGAGTTACTCATTTTTCTATCGCTCCTTTCATTTCGTCCTAATTACTATAACCATTTAGGAGGATAATCATGAGTTAGAAGTTAGGCACTTAATTTTCTTCGATAATGTAAGTAAAATATTCCATACATAACAAATAGCATGAGTAAAACTTGTAACTCTACATTTTCCTTTAAAATAGCTGCGATAGGGTCTGGTAAGTACGGTGATTTATCGTTTGTGCTTAAACCTAACCATTTATTTAAGAGGCTAATGGTACAAAACATAAAAACACCGGACCAGCTTGCCGTAATTGCTTTTTGTTTAATTTTTGTTTCACGTTCATCATCTGTAATCCAGGGATTAGCAGTTTGATCACTACTAAAGAAGCCGTTTATATATCCCCATACAATCATTCCAATAAAGACAATTATCCATTTCATATATGTAATTCTCCTTTCGGTGTAAAAAGTATTTTACATGTAATATTGTAATATTTTACAAAGATTAGTGTCAAATGTTTTTTACATATCGGTTTTTATACAGCAGGAATAAAGAATGCAATAGGGAAGAAATATGTGTGAGGATTTTATAGTAAGAGGAGGCTGAATATGAAAATCGTTTTTGTTCGGCATGGTGAAGGTGAACATACAACGGATTTACCAGAAAGTTTACAAGTGTTTGACCCACCATTGACGAGAGTAGGAAAGGCTCAAGCTAAATTACTTCAACGTGATATATCATTACAAGAAGCGGATATATTAATTGTTAGTCCTACACTTAGAACTTTGCAAACGGCGACAATATGGAGTGCGAAAGTTGCTTGTCAAAAACTAGTCCATCCATATGTATCCCCACGTATTTTTCCTTATCGAGAAGGAGCGAAAACATTACCGTGCGATTATATAGTAGATCAGGGAATGATAACAAAGTTATTTCCGCATTTTTCGATAGAGAAAAGCTCAAATAATCAGTTATGGAAGGAAGGTATAAACACTATTTCAGAGAATAGTTTTCAGCAAATAGTAGATGAATTTCTTCTTTGGTGTTATGAACTGGGTGCTGAAAGAATTTGCATTGTATCTCACGATGGAACAATTACAGCATATAGGCAATATTTACAGAAAGTCGTTTTAACTAGATCAGATTTTTTGAAAGAAACGGGCATATATGAAATGGATTTATCCCATAAAATTCTGATTGATAAGGGCTGATTATAGGATGGGGGTTGTATGTTGAATATTGCATTAGTAGTTGGTTTTAATTCGGATTTAGAAGCGCAATCAATTCGAGCATCTCTTGAATATTTTGGTGCAAGGGTTGTGACATATTGGATTGGTAGACCGAAAGATTTTGTGGAAGTTCTTTCTGGAAAGAACTTATTTAACAATATTAATTATATTATTTTTTGCTTTCATGGTGAAGAAGGGAAGTTTGTCATAGAAGAGTTAGGCGAAGAAGTATATGAACAAGATGAACCGAGAGGGTATTTTGGTACAGAAGAAATTTATAAATATGCAAAATTGCATAATACACATATTGTAAATAGCGGGTGTACGTTAGGGGAGCAAAATCTAGCAAAATCTTTTTTACATAGTGGTGCGAAATCATATATTGGATCGATTGATTATGTAGATGGAAATGCAGCACTTATGTTTACTATACGCTTATTTTATGGGGTTATTAACCATGGGAAAACGTTAGAAGAAGCGTTTCAAGAAGCGAGTTTAATTGATGAGGAGACACATACATTTCGATTCTATAATTAGTGTGAAACACGTTTATTCTATATTCGAATAAACGTGTTTCACATTTAACTCACATTTTTTTTACATTTTTTTCAATGAAAATGGTTATCACTTGTGGTATGATATGTTCAAGTTTTTACAGGTAATAAAAGTTACTATATAAACGTTAGTTTTTAATGTTTCATACGCATGTCACGGATTATTCATAATTAACGTTTGAAAAATAAGTAACTAATGTTATTATATTATCTGTAACTAACTTAATTACAACTTTAGGAGGAAGATATGGTTATTCAATTTTTAAGAGAAAACAAAGCAGTTTCTTTTGCATTAGCAGTAATTCGAGTATATCTTGGTTACACATGGTTAATGGCTGGAATCGGTAAACTACAAGGAAAAGGATTCGATGCAACAGGTTATTTGCAAGGGGCAATTGAAAAATCTAAAGGTGCACAACCGGCTGTTCAATCTTGGTGGGCATCATTCTTACAAGAATTTGCAATTCCAAATGTAGATTTGTTTAATACACTTGTAACATGGGGAGAAATTTTAGTCGGAATTGGTTTAATTGTAGGCTGTTTAACAAAAACAGCGGTCTTTTTTGGTCTTGTAATGAACTTTTCCTATATGTTTAGTGGGTCAATTGGTGTGAACCCTGAGATGGTTATCTTATCTATGTTTGTTCTTGTTTCCGGTATGAACGCTGGGAAATTTGGAATGGATGGCTTCGTTATCCCGAAAGTATTAGGATCAAAAACTCCAAAACGCCAAAAGCAAGCTGCTTAATATATGAAAACGGGTATCTCATTTTGAGATACCCGTTTATGTTATTTTTCAACTTTAATCGGATTGTTCTTAAAGAAATCTTTTACATACCCGACAAATTCTTGTGGTTCTTGGCGAAATGGTGCATGATAACCTTTTTCAATAATATGTAAAGTGCTATTTTTTAAGAATTGATGATACGTTTCTCCTTCTTTCCAGGAAACGCTACTATCATTTCTGCCCCATATAATTAAAGTTGGCTGTTTTATTTCATTTGCATTAATTTTAAGACGTCTAGGCCATAATTTCATTTTATTATAATGCTCTTCATCATTACGTTTGAATTTCACTTTGCTTTCATCATAATCTGTAATAGAAGAAACGGCATTTAAATCAGTCGACAATTGTGGTTTTGGTGAGCCTTGTTTATTAACGAATGTATGAGGGCCACCTGTAGCATCAGTTAAAATAAGGTGAGTAACTGCTTCAGGATATAAATATGTTAAATTTAGAGAAATTTCTCCCCCCATGGAATGCCCCAGTATTGCGAATGAATCATACCCTAGTTTTTTCATTAATTTATAATACAAATTTGCATGAGTTGGAAAAGAATAATAAAAATCCATTGGCTTAGATGAGCGCCCGAATCCTAAAGCATCTACAGAAATAATTGTATGATCTTTTGCTAAATCGGAGTAAATCTTTTGAAAACCATCTGATGACCCTCCAAAGCCATGAATCATAAGTAAAGGTGGTTTTTCATTACCAATCTTTTTAAAGTAAATGGTTTGACCATCTATTTCTACCATTTTTTCCTCGGTAGCTAGTTTCGCTGTAATTGTATTTTTAACTTGTTTTACTTGTTCTACTGGCTTTTCTGCTGCACTACATCCTACTAATAGTGTAAGAGTAAGACAACCTACCATAAAATAGCTAAATCGCTTCAATTAGGTGTCTCCTTTCTAACATAACGCTGTATCTATCATAGCAAATAGCATATTACGATTTCCAGGAAGTTGGCTACCATTTTTTATCATAAGAGGTGAAAGGAGCGTTTCTTGGAAATTTTCTGTTTGAAGAAATTGACGAAATGTAAATTGTGAGTGTGGAACATCAATTCGTACTATACCATTCCAACATTCACATATCTTTTTTAATAATTGGATAGCATCTTCTTCTTGCTTGGCGATAAGTGGATTGATACATAATATATTGCCCTTTTGTATGCATAATGAAAAAGCTTCTATACAGTTATTTCTTTCAATTTTAAAAGAGTGTACGGCCCTTGGTAATAGCAAAGAGTAAAGTAGAGAACGATTCATACCAGTTGCAATTTGATCCAGAGAAGTAACAGATATAAGGTCTTCTTCTTGTACTTGTTGTAAGTGAGAAGGGTACGTCTTAATAGTTTGCTTTTCAAAACGATGAATCGTTGTTGCTGTTTGAAATCCGCATGATGTGTATAGAGGTTCGCCAGCTTTTGTCGCAATAAGTGCAATGGGTTGTTTTGGATGAATTTGTTCCAAGCAATGATTTAGCAACATGCGCCCTATTCCGCGTCCTTGAAAATTAGGGTGAACGATTAACATACCAATGGAAGCGAAGTTACTTGTAAAGGGAAATACTCCTCCAGTCGCAATGAGTTTGTTTTCATGAATGTAACCTACAAGTGTGCCGATAGAAAGATACATTTCGAATTGTTTTTTCATAAAAATTTCATCGTGTAACCATCCAACAGATTTGCAAAGATTAAGTAATTCAAAAATAAAAGATTCATTTAGCTTTACTATTTTCATAAAGGCTCACCGCATTTCTATTTATTTTCATAAACATAGAGTCAAAATGTAAAAAAAGAGATTTACGTTAAATGAAATCCAACTTGTTTATATTTAAATTGTAAAGGGCGGAATGATTGATACAAAAAGACAAACTTATACAAATTATAACTGATATTTACATAAGTTAACAAAAAATTTACATACAGCTAATTTTCTCTTAATAGTCTTCCATTAAATTTGATAGTGGGAAATGAATAACCTAATTAGGGGGATAAGACAGTGAAAAAGTTTGTGAAAAAAGCATGGCCATTTGCAGTTGTGGCATCATTAGCAGTTACTTCGGTAGCAACATGGAATTTTACTCGTTCTAGTGAGGTTAATGCAGATGAGAACGGAAGCAATGCAAAGATTAAAAATGTTATCGTATTAATTGGGGATGGTATGGGCCCTTCATATATGACGGCTCACCGTTATATGAAAGATAATCCAAAAACCTTTGAAATGGAATCTACAGAATTTGATAAGCATCTTGTAGGAACACAAAAAACATACCCAGAAGATGAACATGAAAATATTACAGACTCTGCATCGGCAGCAACAGCTATGTCAGCAGGAATTAAAACATATAATGCTGCAATTGCAGTTGATAATGATAAAGCGGAAGTGAAAACAGTTCTTGAGCAAGCGAAAGAAAAAGGGAAATCAACGGGACTCGTTGCAACTTCTGAAATTACACATGCAACACCAGCTGCTTTCGGTGCGCATGACATTAGCCGTAAAAATATGGATGCAATTGCAAATGATTATTTTGATGAGAAAATTAAAGGGAAGCATAAGGTAGATGTTATGCTTGGCGGCGGCGTAAAGAACTTTGTTAGAAAAGATCGTAATCTTACAGAAGAGTTTAAGAAATCTGGTTATAGCTATGTAACGGATCGAGATCAATTGTTAAATGATAAAAATGATCAAATTCTTGGTTTATTTGCACCAGGTGGATTAGATAAAATGATTGACCGCAATGAGAAAACACCTTCATTAGAAGAAATGACTAATGCAGCAATTGAGCGTTTGAACAAAAATAAAAATGGTTTCTTCTTAATGGTGGAAGGAAGTCAAATCGACTGGGCTGGACATGATAATGATATTGTTGGTGCAATGAGTGAAATGGAAGACTTCGAAAAAGCTTTCAAAGCAGCGATTGAGTTTGCGAAAAAAGATAAAAATACGTTAGTTGTTGCAACGGCAGATCACGCTACTGGTGGCTTATCTTTAGGTGCCAATGGCGAGTATAACTTTAAAGTAGATCCAATTAAAGCTGCAAAACGCACACCAGACTTTATGGCAAATGAGATTGCAAAAGGTGCAAATGTAGAAGAAACATTGAAAAAGTATATTGATTTACAATTAACTCCAGAAGAAATTCAAGCTGTAAATGATATAGCTCCGTCAAAAGATGTAACAAAGATTGATAATGCAATTGAAGATATTTTCAATAAGCGCTCGGTTACAGGCTGGACAACAGGTGGACATACAGGGGAAGATGTGAACGTGTATGCATTTGGTCCAGGTAAATACTTGTTCTCTGGCGTTCAAGAGAATACAAATATAGCGAAACGTGTCTTTGATATTGTTGGCGGTGGTGATCCGAATAAAGGAAGACGCTAATTAAGAGCGAAAGTGAGGCGAACTGCCTCGCTTTTCTTTTTAGGAGTTGGAAATATGAAAAAAATATTTGCGAAATTAAGATTCCTTCTAGCATTTGTAGTATTACTAGTTGGATGTCAACAAGAAGAGAATAATGTAGCACAAAAATCTACTACTAAAAAAACTGAGGAAAAGGTACAAATAACAAAAGAAGAAGAGAAATCTATTCAAGATGTTATTCATACATTTGTGCGAACGACCAATGAAAAAAATCTTGCAGAACATATGGAGTTATTTTCAAAGAAGATGCCTAGTGCTGAGGACTTAAAAACACAAAAAGAAGCCGCATTTCAAAAGGGAAATAAGAAAATTGAATTGGAACATATAGATATGAAAGTTAGTAAAGTAGGGTATGTTATTGTTGAAACGAAAGAAAAGGAAGTAGACGACAGTATTACTCTTCAAAAGAAAGTACAGTATGCCCTTGGAAAAGAAGAGGGTAAATGGAAGATTGAAGAGGTTCGAACAATAGAGAAAAAATAACGTGAAACTTTAATAAGTGTGGAGTCGTACTTCCAAAAAATGATATAAAAAAGGTTCTCATTGGCGAGAACCTTTTTTTATAGTGGTAGCATAATTTGATTTGAACATGCCTCAATATCATCAATATCTTGACGAATTGTGGCCATTTTATTATCCAGATCTTCAGCTTTCATTGCTGCATCATGTAGTTCATCTTTTAAATACTCCGGTATTTTTCCTTCATATTTATAATAAAGTTTGTGTTCTAAACTTGCCCAAAAGTCCATTGCCAGTGTACGTAACTGAATTTCTGCAAATACATCTTTTGTACCAGAATTTAGTGACAAAGGGTATTTAATGATCATGTGTAAACTTTTATATCCGTTTCGTTTTGGGTTAGCGATATAATCTTTTACTTCTATGACTTCCATATCCTCGCGTTTTTGAATGACTTCTTTCAAATGATAGATATCTTCTACGAAGCAACATGTAATACGAATACCAATAATATCTTGTAAATGTGTTTGAGCATTTTCAACTGTTGGTAATAAGCTTTTGCGCTCTAGTTTTTTAATAATACTTTCAGGTTGTTTTAGTCTTGTTTTTATATGTTCAAACGGGTTGTAATCCTCTAGAAATTGAGCTTCCCGGTTCATAATTTCAAATTTAGTTTTTAACTCTTCTAAAGCAAATGTATATGGTAATACAAAAGCTTTCCAGTAGTTAACTGTTGATTGATTATATTCCATTTATATACACACCTTTTCCTATTTGCAAGTGAGGTCGTTATTATACTAAATACCAAATCATATAAGCGCAAGCAGCAAATGATGAGATCATAAAGCGATATTTAGTTTTCATACTTTCAACTCCTTTCGAGTAAGATTTTATATAAATAAACGTGATTGTTAATAAGTTCACTATGTACAGTTTCTATAGTAATAGATTCGTGTGAATTTCGTATGAACTAATTGTTTCAGCTTTTTGTCTTTTTTGCTGTTAATCATAATTATTATTCGGATTTAAAGTGTTTTTATTTGATTTATCTATTTGTATAAATTAATGTATATTTAAATTTACAGTTATCGAGGAGGATATATGGTGAACTTTGAAGAATTAGCAATTGCTAGACGTTCTGCAATGAAATTTATACAAGGTATAGAAATCCCTGATGAGGATTTTAAAAAAATATTTGAGTTAACTAAGCTTTCTCCATCTTGCTATAATTTGCAGCACACACATTATGTTGTAATTCGTGATCAAGAGCGAAAAGAAAGATTAAAAGAATTAGCTTTTGGTCAATATAAAATATCGAGTGCATCAGCGGTAGTGCTCGTTTGTGGTGATAAAAAAGCATACCAAAATGTTGAAAATATTTACTTCGGTATGAAAGTTTTAAAAATGATTGATGAATGTGAATATGAAGATACAATTAGGCAAACGAAAGGTTTATATGAAGGAAAAGGAGAGCGTTTCATGGAGGATGAAGCGATTAGAAATGCTTCGTTAAGCGCGATGACTTTTATGTACGCAGCTAAATATTATGGCTATGATACATGTCCAATGATTGGTTTCGATGAAAAAGCAGTACAAAGTGAATTGAATATGCCGGAGCATATAGTACCTGTTTTAATGATTACGATAGGAAAAAGTGATACGACTAAAACTCGCCCACGAGGATATCGAAAGCCGATTAGTGAGTTTGTTACATACGAATCGTTTTAATAAAGTGAAACTTTTAATCAGTGGGGGTCTTACTGCCCGTTAATGCGGGAGAAAATTTATTTAACTATAAAAACAAGGGGATTCTAAATGGAATCTTCTTGTTTTTGCAATTGACAAATAGAATGAAGTTTTATAATATATAAATCGTAATCATTACGTTTTAGTTGCGATTTTTGAAAGAAAGGAGAATTAAATATGCGTGTAAATATTACATTAGCTTGTACGGAGTGCGGTGATCGTAATTACATTTCTAAAAAAAATAAACGAAACAATCCAGAACGCATCGAATTAAAAAAATATTGTCCACGGTTAAAGCGAGTAACGTTACATCGTGAAACGAAGTAGAAGACTAGAGATATCTCTAGTCTTTTTTGTTAATAAATTTTAGTTTTCTTTGTTATAATTACCTTAAATTGTAAGATTGAGGAGGGGAATAATGAATCAAAAAGATAAAGAGAGAAAAGAGCGAGTGGCTCATATTATTGATATTCCAGGTGATTATAGGCTTGTTGTAGATGATTAAGAAGGGGTTGATGACCCGTATCATTTATTGTGGTGGGCACATAAAGATGATGAGGAGAAACAGATACAAATTACATTAAATAGACATACTGGTAATTTAATTGAATTTAGGATAGATGATGAAAATTCTTTTTCAAGTGGCAAGGAAGCGATAGAGGAGAAGAAGGCAAGAGAGATTGCAAATGCGTTCTTGAAAAAATATACAAAAGAAGGATATGAATTCTATACATATGTAACGGTTAAGGATGACAGGCGCGGTTGGAAAGAAGTAAATTATATGCAAGAAGTGAATAGCTATCCATTGCCGAATACAGGGTGCGTTGTGCGAGTGCACCCTTCAGGTAATGTTGTGCATTTTCATTACAATGGACAAAAAGCTATAGAGAAAAAACCGTTATGGCCAAGTGAAATTGTTGAGGAGAATATCGTTTTAGAAAATTTGAAAGCTAGACAAGATATGAGACTTGTATTTGTAGATTTAACATACTCTTCATGTGAGTATAAAAGCGGGGAAGAAGTAAAAGGGTACCAGCTTGTATATGAACCAGAGCCTAGTCATGCGTTTATTGATGCAAGTACAGGTAAAGATTTATTTGGACTAGATCATTATAAATTACCTTCGGCTGTAGCTGTTGAAAAATCGAAAAAAGGTAACGAACGAGGTGACGTATTCGAATTATTTGACTGGAATAAAGAAGGTTTTACAAAAGTAGATGAGACAGAAAATGATGATGAAATAAGGATGAAATTTGTTCCGAAAGAGGAATTACAAAAACAGAAAGAAGAAAAGGATCCATATTTAATGAATGAATTCTTTAAAAAGCATTTACCGATGTTGAAATATAATAATTTAGTTAGCGTTAAAATTGATAAATTAACCAATGAATTAACTGGTTTTATAAAACTGACAGATGATAAAGAAGTAAAGCAAATACTGTCTAGAGAGGAATGTTTACAAAAAGCACTTCAATTTTTAGAACGAGTTATTCCAGATATCACACAATATCTGCGTCTTTGGGAGGAACGTGAAGAAGCAGAAGATGGGATTGAAAGATTTATCTTTTCTGTATATATAAATGATATTCCGGCAGAGTATAACCAATTTATGATTAACATCAATGCAGAAAATGGTGCTGTTATGCACTACTCGGGGGAGTCTAGCAACTTTATAAAAGAATTGCTCACATATGAAATAACACCAAAAGTAACTAAAGAAAAAGCGTTAGAAATATACAGAGAGGCTATCCGAGTTAAATTAGAATGGTTTTTAGATCATGATGCAGAGGAAACGAAATACAAACTACTTTACAAACAAACGACAGATGAAAAACATAAAGAACCTTTTAATTGTAGGCGGGAAATTCGTTATATTGATGCCCAAGCGGGGAGAAAGATTTGGAGTAAGTAAAATAAAAAGAGTTATTTTTCAAAGAAAATAACTCTTTTTATTTTTATACTTTGCCTGTTCGTTTTTCAAAAGTAAATGTGATAGGAAGATTGGAATGAGAACTATCACTTTTAAATATTACTTTCCATTCTTTAGTATGGGCTTTAATTTCAAAATTAAGAAGATTCATCGCTCTACGTTTATCTATTTCTAAAAACATATTATGAATTTCTGGTTCTTGCTGTAAATTAAGAGCCTTTAGTGTGACTGTAAATGTGAAAAAATTCTGCCCTTCATATACTATTTTTGATATTTTTGTTTTTTGTTTATTTAACAGCACATAAAAACGGTCTGATGGAGTTAATTGTACAGAGTCATCAGTAATTTCATTTTCGCTATTATGAAGTTCAACTAAGTAAGATGTACTATGGGAAGAATCTTTTTTGCTTGTAATCTGTAATTCAGTAGGAATCATCGGTATTTCATAAAAATCATTTCTTATTATGTTGTTGTAATCCTCTGAAAATTTACGAACTTCTTTTGGAAAAGAGTCTTCTTGTGTACTTAAAAAAGTTTTGTTTTGCTTTGGAATTTTTTTACTAAAATTTAATGTTTCTTTAAAGTAATAATTGGATCCAGTTAAAAATAAACAACTACAGATTAATAAAAAAATTCGATACGGATTTTGAAAGTGAAAGAATAATAGTATACATGTAATAATTCCAATTACATAGAAAATAAAGATAAGTAGTTCTAGTTTTGAGTGAAAGGAGAAACCATAGTTATGAAAAAATTTTATTCCAGTTATAATTTGAGCTCCAAAAAATAAAGAAATTCCAAATTGAAAAAATAATAAATCAGGCCCTCTTTTAATAACAAAAGTAATGAACGAAATGAAAAGTAAAAATAACCCTAAATAAATTGTTACATTTAATAATCGTTCTAATATAATCATGAATAGTGTCCCCTTTAATAGCATATTCATATATAAATAACAATTTTATTTAATTATAATATAACGATAAAATATTTTAAATGTTAGAAGTGTTGAGTTTTATAAATAAACTGTACAGACACAAACAACCTCACGCCCACATACACATAATAAAGACCACTATTTTGGCGGAGGTGAAAGGTTTGAGTCTATTCGCCGCAATTGGATATATGGTTCGAGAAGTGTTTGTCTTTGTTTCTTATGTGAAGAACAATGCGTTCCCGCAGCCGTTATCATCAGATGATGAGAGAAAGTACTTAGAGTTAATGGAGCAAGGTGATGCTCAAGCGAGAAATCTTTTAATTGAACATAATTTACGGCTTGTAGCTCATATCGTTAAAAAATTTGAGAACACAGGAGAAGATGCAGAAGATTTAATTTCAATTGGTACGATCGGGCTCATTAAAGCGATCGAGAGCTATTCTGCAGGAAAGGGAACGAAGCTTGCGACGTATGCAGCACGCTGTATTGAAAATGAAATTTTGATGCATTTACGTGTACTAAAGAAAACGAAAAAAGATGTTTCACTTCATGATCCGATCGGGCAAGATAAAGAGGGCAATGAAATATCGCTTATTGATATATTAAAATCAGAGTCTGAAGATGTAATTGATATGATTCAACTTAGTATGGAGTTAGAAAAAATTAAAGAGTATATCGATATTTTAGACGAAAGAGAAAAAGAAGTGATTGTGAAACGTTTTGGACTTGGGCTAGATAAGGAGAAAACACAGCGGGAAATCGCTAAGGCGCTTGGTATTTCTAGAAGCTACGTATCACGGATTGAAAAGCGTGCTTTAATGAAAATGTTCCACGAGTTTGTAAGGGCAGAGAAAGAGAAAAAAGCGAAAGAGTAAAGTGTATTAGAAGCAGCCATATTTAAAATGGGCTGCTTTTCTTATTGTAAATAAGAAAAGAAAACGCGTTATGCTAAGAAGAAATACATGTTCACTGTTGAAAATGACGGATTCTATCTGTAATATTAGAAGGTGCTAAATAATTTAAGAATAATACCATACTTAGTTTTCTGTATATATAATAAGGCTGCTTTATATGATATGTGGGAATAAGAACCAATTTTACATATGATATAGAAAGAAAAGAAGGGAAAACTAAAGTTATAGACTGATTAGGGGGTTTCGCAATTTGCGACGTACATTATATCGACTTATGATAGAACTTACAAATGGTCGCTTTACTTCTTATATATTCCGTAAATTTGCACAATCTCGTTTGAGCTCTATCATTATTCCATCGTACGCGAAAGTTTTTCAAATTAATCAAGATGAGATGGAAAAGGGTTTGAAGGAATATAGAACATTGCATGAATTATTTACGCGTAAGCTAAAAGAAGGAAAGCGTAGTATTGATACAGATGCATCGAGTATCGTTAGTCCTGTTGATGGTGTTTTTGCAGATCATGGTCCTATTGAGGATACAAAAACATTTGATATTAAAGGAAAGCGCTATTCAATCGTGGATATGCTAGGTAATGAAGAACGTGCAACGCGATATGCAGGCGGTACATATATGGTAATTTATTTGAGTCCAAGTCATTATCATCGCATTCATAGTCCGCTTTCTGGTTCTGTGACTGAAAGATTTGTACTCGGTAGAAAATCATATCCGGTAAATGCAGCTGGTATGGAATATGGGAAAGAACCACTGTCAAAAAATTATCGTTCTGTTACAGAAGTAAGCAGTGATGGCGAGCATATGGCTCTTGTAAAAGTAGGTGCTATGTTTGTTAATAGTATTGAGCTTTTGCATGAGAGAGACACTGTTCAAAAAGGTGAAGAAATGGCATACTTTACATTTGGTTCAACAGTTGTGTTATTGTTTGAAAAAGATATGATAGAAGTAGTGCAGGAATTAAAGAGTGGACAAGAGCTTCGTCTTGGTGAAAAAATAGCTACTCGCTTAGCTCATAAATAAAGAAAAGCTTTTATAACCGTAAGTAAGAGTTATGGGCAAAGATACTTAATGATGAAATCCCCTAGATGGGAGTACTTGTTTATTCGAGAGCCATCGTAGGATGGCTCTTTTTACAGGGCATCTAATAATTTATCCTTTAACTGTTTGATTGGTAAGGGCTGATTAAACTTTCACTTTATATGTAATCAAGATGATTTGACAAGCTTGTCCTCTAATGAGCGTCTAATGATTTCTTGTTTTATAAGTAAAATGAAGTCGGGATTTAATTTTAGTTCTTTTGCTTTATAATAAGACTCAGTGAGTAACTCAGTGGATAACTGTTCCATATGTTTTGTTTTCAAGGTGAGTCACCTCCTAATAATATAAGGATTGATTCGTTGATGCATTTAATGTACCAAAAAAATATGACAGTCACAAACGAGTGGTTATCCACATACCTAGGTGGATAAAGTGTGTATAGTTTGTTAGTAAATTCCAAATTAACTGCAAAATTAATGTGGAAAATGTGTACAATTTTATCCACAGGTTATATATCGAAAAATGTTGTCGAAAAATTTTATGAAAAATCCTCAAAGAGGTGAAAGAAATTGAAACTATTTTTACCAAATGAATATGTGAAAAATGTATATCATGTTCAACCAGAAGATTTAAAAAAACGTGGGATTAAAGGCGTTATTACTGACTTAGATAACACTTTAATTGAATGGGATCGTCCCAATGCAACGCCGCAACTTGAAAAATGGTTCTTGGAAATGAAAGAGCAAGGCATTCAAGTAACGGTCGTTTCAAATAATAATGAGCAACGTGTGAAAGATTTTGCTGATCCATTAGGTATTCCATTTATTCATAGTGCACGTAAACCATTTGTTCGCGCATTTAAGCGTGCGATACAAGAGATGCGTTTGCAGCCAGATGAAGTTGTAGTAATTGGAGATCAGTTACTGACTGACGTGCTTGGTGGAAACCGAGTAGGCCTTCATACAATTTTAGTTGTACCGGTAGCACAAACGGACGGATTAGTAACGCGCTTTAATCGAAAAATTGAACGAAGAATTATGAAAAATATGAAGAAAAAAGGTTTAATTAACTGGGAGGAATAAAGTTTGACTGAAACAATTAAATGTATTGGTTGCGGTGTAGAAATTCAAACAGAAAATAAAAATGAAGTGGGGTATGCTCCTGCCTCATCTTTAGAAAAAGAACAAGTCATTTGTCAACGTTGTTTTCGCTTGAAACATTACAATGAAATTCAAGATGTATCGTTAACAGATGATGACTTCCTACGCATTTTAAATGGAATTGGAAAATCAGATGCATTAGTAGTCAAAATTGTAGATATTTTTGATTTTAATGGTAGCTGGTTACCTGGCTTACATCGTTTCGTAGGGAATAATAAAGTATTACTTGTTGGAAATAAAGCTGATTTAATTCCAAAGTCAGTAAAACATGATAAAGTAAAACATTGGATGCGCTATAGTGCAAAGCAGCTAGGATTAAAACCAGAAGATGTCTTTTTAATTAGTGCAGCGAAGGGACAAGGAATTGCTGAACTAGCAGATGCTATTGAGTATTATCGCGGCGGCAAAGATGTTTATGTTGTTGGATGTACGAATGTAGGGAAATCGACATTTATTAATCGTATGATTAAAGAATTTAGTGATGAGACTGAAAATGTAATTACAACATCTCATTTCCCAGGAACAACACTGGATTTAATTGATATTCCATTGGACGAAGAGTCTTCTTTATATGATACGCCAGGTATTATTAACCACCACCAAATGGCTCATTATGTTGGAAAGCAAAGCTTAAAGCTTATTACACCAACAAAAGAAATTAAGCCGATGGTATTCCAATTAAATGAAGAACAAACGTTATTCTTTAGTGGATTGGCACGTTTTGATTATGTAAGTGGTGGTCGTCGTGCATTTACTTGTCACTTCTCGAATCGCTTAACAATCCATCGTACAAAGCTTGAGAAAGCAGATGAATTATATAAAAATCATGCTGGGGATTTACTAAGCCCACCAACGCCAGAAGAATTAGCAAATATGCCTGAGTTAGTGAAATACGAATTTAATATTCGTGAACCTAAAACAGATGTTGTATTCTCTGGATTAGGATGGGTTACTGTGAACGAACCAGGAGCAAAAATTGTTGCACACGTACCAAAAGGAGTAAGTGTTTCACTACGTAAATCTTTAATTTAATATGGAGAGGGATTTATGAAACAATTATATGGTGTAATCGGAAATCCAATTGGACATTCATTATCACCCGTTATGCATAACGATGCATTTGAACACTTGAATATGGATGCCCATTATCATGCGTTCCTTGTTGAAGAGGAATTGCTAGGGGAAGCAGTAAGAGGTTTAAAAGCATTAGGTATTTCAGGATTTAATGTAACAACTCCGCACAAGGTTGCTATTATGGAGTATTTGGATGAGATTGACCCATTGGCAAGGAAAATCGGTGCAGTAAATACAGTGGTTCATAAGGATGGAAGATTAATTGGCTATAACACAGACGGGATTGGTTTTGTTCGAGCGCTGCAGTCAATTAGTAATGAACCACTTCAAGGGAAACGTATTTTGTTACTTGGTTCAGGTGGTGCTAGCCGAGCTATTTATTTTTCTCTTGCTGATGTAGGTGTAAAAGAGATTGATGTAGCCAATCGTACAGTAAATAAGGCGAAGGAACTTATTGCTGCACGTACGACCGATGTTAATTCTGTTGCTTTGTCGTTAGAAAAAGCGACAGAAGAACAAGGAAATTATGATATTATCATTCAGACGACAACGATAGGTATGCATCCGCACGTAGAATATACGCCATTACAAATTTGTTCGTTAAAAAAGGGAACGATTGTATCAGATATAATTTATAATCCATTTCAAACGAAAATTTTATGTGAGGCAAAAGAGCAAGGTGCAATCATTCAAAATGGTATTGATATGTTTGTTTATCAAGGAGCACTTGCATTTGAAATGTGGACAGGACGCACGCCAAATATCGAGAGAATGAAACAATTAGTTATAGAAAAGCTTGGAGGCTAACATATATGTTAACAGGAAAACAAAAAAGATTTTTACGTGCACAAGCACATCATTTAACACCAATTTTTCAAGTAGGAAAAGGCGGAGTAAATGAAAATATGATTAAACAAATTGCAGATACTTTAGAAGCTCGTGAGTTATTTAAAGTAAGTGTATTACAAAACTGTGAATTTGATCGCCGTGAGGTTGCGGAAGAACTTGCAAAAGGTGCACGTGCTGAAATCGTTCAAGTAATTGGAAGCACAATCGTTTTATACAAAGAATCAAGAGAAAATAAACAAATTAAGCTTCCTCGATAAAAAGATTAGCATGGGCTATTTTTATCGCTGATGCGTAATGATGTAGAGAGCGAAACCAATTGAACTTTTATTAATAGCAACTCTCTTCATTCCTAACCGAGGAGAGTTGCTGTATATAAAAGGAAGGGGCGTTTCTTTTGAGGAAAATTGGCATCATTGGCGGTACATTTGATCCGCCTCACTATGGACATTTGCTAATTGCAAATGAAGTATATCACGCTTTGAACTTGGAAGAAGTATGGTTCTTGCCAAACCAGATTCCGCCACATAAACAAGGGCGGAATATTACAAGTGTAGAAAGTCGTTTACATATGTTAGAGCTCGCGACTGAGGCAGAAGAACACTTTTCTATTTGTTTAGAAGAGCTAAGTAGGAAGGGCCCATCTTATACGTATGACACTATGTTACAATTGACGAAGAAGTATCCGGATGTGCAGTTTCACTTTATTATTGGTGGGGATATGGTTGAATATTTACCGAAGTGGTATAACATTGAAGCTTTACTTAATCTTGTAACGTTTGTTGGAGTTGCAAGACCTGGGTATACATTGCATACACCATATAAGATTACTACAGTGGAAATTCCGGAATTTGCAGTTTCTTCATCCTTATTACGTGAGAGATATAAAGAGAAGAAAACGTGTAAATATTTACTTCCTGAAAAAGTACAGGTATATATCGAGAGGAATGGGTTGTATGAATCGTGAGAATGCACTGCATATTGTCAAACAACAAATGCATGAAAAACGTTATATACACACAGTTGGTGTAATGGAGACAGCGATTGAGCTTGCTAAGTTATACGGTGTGGACGAGAAAAAAGCAGAGATGGCAGCTATATTCCATGATTATGCGAAATGTAGAGCAATTTCAGAAATGGAAGAGATTATTAAACGTGAAGATTTGCCGAAAGATTTACTTTGCTATAACAAAGAGTTATGGCATGCACCTGTTGGGGCATACTTAGTAGAAAAAGAAGTAGGCATTACGGATTCTGAAATTTTGCAAGCTATTACATATCATACAAGTGGTCATGAGAATATGACGATGTTAGATAAAGTGATTTATGTAGCTGATTACATTGAACCTGGGCGAAAGTTTCCAGGAGTGGAAGAGGCTCGTAAACTCGCATATACGGATATAAATCAAGCCCTATTATTTGCGTTAAAGAGAACAATTCAATTTTTAATGGAAAAAGATCAGACGATTTATCCATTAACATTCCAAACATACAATGCAGTTATCAAGGAGGAAATGAGTAAATGAACGATAAAGAATTATTAGTATTAGCGGCAAAAGCAGCTGATGATAAGAGAGCAGAAGATATGGTTGTCCTAAATATGCAAGGTATTTCACCAATTGCAGATTATTTCATTATTTGTCACGGAAATTCAGATAAACAAGTGCAAGCAATTGCACGTGAAATTAAATCAAAAGCACATGAGTTCCAAATCGACGTACAACGTATGGAAGGGTTTGACGAAGCGCGTTGGGTATTAGTTGATCTTGGAGATGTAGTTGCTCATATATTCCATAAAGATGAGCGTAATCACTATAATTTAGAGCGTCTATGGGGCGATGTGCCACGTGAAGATATTACAGAAGAGTTAGGCCAATGAAATACGAACAATTTGCATTGTTGTACGACGAACTAATGAATGATGTCCCTTATGATAAATGGGTGGAATTTACAGAGGAAAGTTT
This sequence comes from Bacillus sp. HMA207, assembly GCF_003402455.1. Lineage (NCBI taxonomy): Bacteria > Bacillati > Bacillota > Bacilli > Caryophanales > Bacillaceae > Bacillus > Bacillus sp. HMA207. Next base: position 522,036 of record NZ_BEZT01000001.1, read on the forward strand.
ACAGCAGGCAGATATGAAAGAGGCAAAAATTCTTGATGTAGCATGCGGTACAGGTAATGTAACCCTGCCGCTTGTGCAAAAGGGTTACGATTTAATAGGTGTCGATCTTTCAGAAGAAATGTTAACAGTCGCTCAGCAAAAACTAGGAGGAGAGGGATACTTTATTCCTTTTTATCAACAAGACATGCGAGAGCTTGATGTTCCAGGTGAGTTTGATTGTGTAACCATCTTTTGTGATTCATTAAATTATGTATTGCAAGAAGATGGAGTACAAGAAACATTTAGAAGAGTATTTCATCATTTACGTCAAGATGGTTTGTTTTTATTTGATGTACATTCTTTATATAAAATACATCATGTATTTCAAAATGAAACGTATACAGTGAATGGAGAAGAAATATCTCTTATTTGGAATTGCTTCCCTGGTGAAGAATCAAATAGTGTAGAGCATGATTTAACATTCTTTGTTCAAGATCCGGAAGAAGATGTGTACCATCGGTTTGACGAATGTCACGTGCAACGTGCATATCAAGTGGAAGAGTTAACGAAATGGCTTGAAGAAGCAGGTTTTACAGTGCTTCGTGTAACAGGTGATTTTGAGCGACTTGAAGTTACAGAACAAACAGAGCGTATTTTCTTCATGGCGAAGAAAAACGGATAAAACAAAAGCAACCGAGAAGGTTGCTTTTGTTTTATAAAGAAAATGTATTTTTAGTTCTAGCATAATCTGAAGATTGTATGCGTAAAGTGTGGGAATAGTAGTTGAAGTGAAAATGTATTGTAAAAAAGTAAGTATTTATAAAAAGGATTTGGAATGAAAATGACGTATTTATTATGTGTGTTTATTGAATTGCTGATCAACGCATTCTAAATCTTCATCAAATTTTTCATGTGTTCGCTCGATTAACTTATGGAACATATCTCCAACGTGCTCTTCTAAAACCCGAATGCCTTCCCCAGTAACGCCGCCTTTCACGCAAACCTTTTCTTGTAAGGTAGGTAATGTGAAGATTTCTTTTTCAAGTAATTTCCCCATCCCCACGACCATTTCACTTACTAAAGTAGTAGCCTCTTCGTGTGTAATATTTGTTTTATCTACAGCAGCGTTAATGAAGCATTGTAGTAAATAACTAAAGAAAGCAGGACCGCAACTTGCTATATCAGATGAAACGCGCGTTATATCTTCTTTTATTACAAGAGGTGTAGAAATGTTTTTGAATAGACGAAGTAGTTTTTGTTGCCATTCTTCAGAGCAATTATCTCCAAATGTAAATAGTGAGGCGCCAGAGAGCGCGCGATTTGTGATACTTGGAATGATACGCGCGACGTGGCAAGGTACGAGAGTCTCTAATTGTGATGGAGATATTGGACTTGTAATAGAAACTAAGCACGTTTCATCAGAAAAATGTTCAGCGTATTTTTTTAGGATAGGGTATATATCTATCGGCTTGACACAAATAAAAATAAGTTGTGATTGTTCGATTACTTCCGGGATTGTTTTTGCTATATGAACAGAAGGGTATTTTTCTTTTATATGATATGCTTTTGCAGGCGTCCGATTAATGATTGTAAGGCACGAAGGTTTGACAGCACGGGTTTCTAAAAATGCATCGATTAGTATATTCCCCATGTTTCCTGTCCCTATAATTCCTATGTTCAAAGTTTCATCCCTCCTTCGTAACAGCTTTCTCCTAAACAATATGAATGATGTTATAAATTTATGATTAGAGGTGTAAAATGATGTGGGATTTTCCGAAAAAGTGGTTAGGTTTAGTAGCTATTATTGGAACTTTACTTTTTCTTGTTTTTTGGAAAACGAATCAGAGTGTAGAACGAATGCCTATTACAATGAATGTACAAGAGAAGGAGATAGAAAAAAAGGGTAAACCGAAAATATCGGATACAAAGGAACAGAAAAGAACAATTATAATTGATGTGAAAGGAGCGGTCAGTAAAGAAGGGGTATATGAAATGAAGGAAGGAGATCGCGTAAAGGATGCGGTTCAAAAGGCTGGTGGTTTTTTATCAGAAGTAGATATGAAAAAAGTGAATTTAGCACAAATTGTACAAGATCAAATGCTTCTTTATATACCGAGTAAAAATGAGTCAGAACAAGGGGTGCTTACTTCTTCTAAGGAAGATGGTAAGATTCGAATAAATACAGCGGCGAAAGAACAACTAGAAAAAATTACAGGGATTGGCTCTCGAAAGGCAGAAAGTATTTTGAAATATCGAGAAGAACATGGTCCGTTTCAGAAAATAGAAGATTTATTAGAGATTGATGGGATTGGTGCGAAGTCTCTTGAAAAGATAAAAGATCAAATTATTATTCCGTAAAAGATTGACGAAGTTTTTCTTCTTTCGCTACACTACAAGTAGACAAAAAAGTAGGTGAAAAATATGGAACGAATTTCATGGGATCAATATTTTATGACGCAAAGCCATCTACTATCTTTGCGTAGTACATGTACAAGGCTTGCGGTAGGAGCGACGATCGTTCGCGATAAACGAATTATTGCTGGTGGGTATAATGGTTCAATTAAAGGTGGCGTACATTGTATAGATGATGGTTGTTACGTAATCGATAATCATTGTGTTCGGACAATTCATGCCGAAATGAATGCTTTATTACAATGTGCCAAGTTTGGTGCGAAAACAGAGGAAGCAGAAATTTACGTTACGCATTTCCCTTGTTTACAATGTTGTAAGGCAATTATTCAAAGTGGTATTACAGCGGTTTATTATGCGCAGGATTATAAAAATCATCCATACGCCATAGAGTTATTTGAACAAGCGAACGTAACAGTGAAGCACGTTCCGCTAGAATATGATATTGCTGCATTAGAGGAGCAAAAACGTTATACAGAGTTGAAAGAATTATTTGCGTCTTTAGAAAAAGATAATTTATCAATGGAAGAATTACAGCATGTATTCACGAAAGCAAAAATGATGCTATAAGGAGTGAGTATAAGTTGCAGGAACAATGGGGGTATGTTGCAATCTCGTTTATAATAGGGATTGCAATTGCCTTTTCCTCGTCACTTTTATTGATAGTTTTTTGCCTCTTTTTAAATGTTTTCTTCTGTTTATATCGCACTTCGCGTAAAACCTTCATTTTTTGTATTGTAGCGTGCTTTAGTAGCGCCATATACACTTCCTGTGTTCAAACGTGGAATAAGCCTCTAGGGGAGTCCTATGGAGTTACAAGAGGGGTTATACAAAATGCACCGCTTGTTAATGGGGATCGCCTATCTTTTCAATTTGAAGATCAGAATAAAAATATAGTGCAGTTAAGTTATAGAATCAAATCAGTCTTGGAAAAGAAAAAAATGCAACAATTATACGCAGGGATATCATGTGTATTCGAGGGTGAGAGGAAAGAACCGGAAACAGCTCGGAATTTTCATGGTTTTAATTACCGTGATTATTTATACAAACAACATATTCATTTCACATTTGAGGCTACATATATTTCTGAATGCTATAAAACATCACTGTCGCTCACGCAATGGATTCTTCTTTTGAGGCAACAAGCAATCTCGAAAGTTACAGAAATGTTTCCAGAGCAATCAGGTGCTTTTATGAATGCGTTACTATTTGGTGATAGACAACAAATGACGTTTGAAGTGGAAGAGCAATATCAACAATTTGGTCTTGTACATTTGTTAGCAATTTCAGGTTCGCACATTGTAATGTTAATGGTGATAGTATATTTTATTTTGCTAAGAAGCGGTGTGACAAGGGAGGTAGCAACAATTTGCCTTATCGTTTGTATTCCTTTGTATATGGTTTTAGCAGGGGCGTCACCCTCTGTTATAAGAGCTTCTATAACAGGAGTTTTGATGTTGATTGCTTTTATGTGCTCGATTCGTTTATCTAGTTTAGATGCTTTAAGTGTAACAGCTATATGCATGCTTATATATGACCCTTATCTTGTTTTTAATATTGGATTTCAGTTTTCTTTTGTAGGTAGCTTCGCTTTACTTTTGTCTGCTCCGTTATTGTTAGAGAGTAGCAACGGAATAATCCGAAATTCTATTTATATTTCTATCATTTCACAGCTCGTTAGTACTCCGATTTTGTTATATCACTTTGGTTATTTTTCTCCATATAGCATTCTCCTCAATCTCTTATACGTTCCGTTTTTATCTATCATTGTATTACCATGTAGCATTATTATTTTACTGTGTATGCCAATTGTCCCGTTTCTCGCAAAAGGATTTGCCGATGTATTATCAATAGGCTTGAGTATGTCTAATGATTTTCTAAGTTATTGTGAAAGTTTACCATTTACCCAGCTTATCTTCGGGGAAACGCCCTTCAATCTTGTAGCTGTATATTGCGCCAGTATTGTCAGTATATTGATGGTTTGGGAACGGAGAGCGCCGAAAAAAATAGTTTGTATAGTTGCGAGTGTATTTCTTTTTATTAACACATGTCATTATATATATCCATATTTTAGAGGCAGCGGAAGTGTAACATTTATTGATGTTGGACAAGGTGATGCAATATTAATTCGCCTTCCGTATGATAAAGGGATTTATCTTATTGATACAGGTGGAACGCTTCGTGTAAATAAGGAAGAATGGCAACAAAAAAAGCATGAATTTTCTGTTGGAAATGATGTTTTAATACCCTTTTTACAAAAAGAAGGTATTAAAACAATTGATAAATTAATCGTAACGCATGGAGATGCAGATCATATAGGTGCTGCGCAAGAATTATTATCATATATACCTGTAAAAGAAGTGGTATTTGGCCGAAAGGGAAAAGATGCAGTATTAGAAAAAGTAGTCAAGAAACGGGCATTAGAAAAGGAAATGAAAATAACTGAAGTGGGGGAAGGGGAGAGTTGGAGTGTAAATGAAGCGGAATTTTTCGTTTTAGCTCCAAAAGGAAAAGAAAAAAGCGAAAATAATGCTTCAATTGTAATATGGGCAAAATTTGGAGGGTTGAAGTGGCTATTTACAGGCGATTTGGAAGAAGAAGGGGAAAAGATTTTAGTAGAGGCATATCCAGATTTACAAGTGGATGTTTTAAAAGTTGCTCATCATGGGAGTAATACGTCATCTATAGAGCCTTTTTTGAACGTCATACAGCCTCGTGTAGCGATTATATCTGTTGGTAAGCAGAATAGGTATGGACACCCGCATAAAGAAGTGATAGAGCGTTTTGAGAAGATGGGGAGTGCGATATGGCGCACGGACAAGCAAGGTGCTATTTCCTATGTTTTTAAAGGGGAAAATGGAACCTTTAAAAGTAAAATCACATATGATAAAACACATAATAGATGAAAAAGAGAAGACTGCCATGAAGTGGCAGTCTTTAAGAACCGATAAATTTAATAACAGTTGCAATGATGAAAAGTGTTGCGAAAAAACCAAATGAGACGATAAATCCTACCCCTGAATCAATAGCGTCATTGCGTTTACTTTGAACGTTTTGTTCAAAATCATTCATTTAGAATCCCTCCCCAACATTCCACTTTAGTATAAAATATTGTCAGAAAAAAATCTACAATTTCCATATGAAGAGAAAACGAGCTTTTTTGCTACTTTTAAATCATGAAGTAATGTGAGTTTTTCGTTTCCAAGCATGTTAACAGTTGGCACTTATACTCAAATTTTTATTGCGAATAATAAAGGGAAGGTGATTACCGCACACCAATAAGAAACCCGGGGCTTATTGCGTGGCGTTTAATATAAATAAAGGGACGGGTTATAAAGCCTGTTCCTTTGTACTTGTAAAACAAAAGCTAGGGCATTAGTATAAATATATATTGCCAAGTTAGGGAGTAGGAAAAAGTATGAGTGATATACATAAAAAAATTAAAAAGAAACAGTTTGCTCCGTTATATTTACTATATGGAACGGAAGCTTTTTTTATAAATGAAACGATAAAGCTTATTACGACAGAAGCACTTGAAGAAGAAGATCGAGAGTTTAATGTTGTGACATACGATTTAGAAGAAGCGTATTTAGAAGATGTGGTTGAGGATGCGCGTACGCTTCCTTTCTTCGGAGAACGGAAAGTACTGTTAATAAAATCACCGTTATTTTTGACTTCGCAAAAAGAAAAGTTAGAGCAAAATATAAAAATTTTAGAAGAATACATTGGTGAACCTTCTCCATTTTCTATTCTTGTTTTTGTTGCGCCTTACGAAAAACTTGATGAGCGAAAAAAAATTACAAAACTATTAAAGAAAACAGCAGATGTAGTAGAAGCAAATGCGATGCAAATACAGGATGTTCAGAAATGGATTGTTGCTCGTGCAGATGAAGTGCATGTGCATATTGATAACGCGGCTGTTAGTTTGTTGCTAGAGCTTGTGGGAAGTAATGTAACAATGTTGGCGAAGGAAATGGACAAGTTAACGTTATACGTTGGTATGGGTGGAGAAATTACGACGAAACTTGTTGCAGAGCTTGTGCCAAAATCCGTTGAGCAAAATGTATTCGCTTTGACAGAAAAAGTGGTGAAAAAAGATATTGCAGGTGCAATGCAAATTTTGGATGGATTATTTACGCAGCAGGAAGAGCCGATTAAATTGCTTGCGTTATTAGTGAGTCAATTCCGCTTGTTGTATCAAGTGAAAGAGCTACAGCAACGTGGTTATGGACAAAATCAAATTGCGTCTCATATTGGTGTACATCCGTATCGCGTGAAGTTGGCAATGAATCAAACGAAGTTTTTCTCTTTTGAAGAATTAAAAAAAGTGATTATAGAATTAGCGGAAGCTGATTATAGTATGAAGACGGGAAAGATGGATAAGAAACTTGTGCTCGAGTTTTTCTTAATGCGATTAAATCATATGTGATGACACAAAAAAGTTCATGTACTAAGTACATGAACTTTTTTGTATATAAAAAAACGATCCAAATGGATCGTTTTTTAAACGCCTTACGCGTTTACTTGTTTCGCTAAGCGAGATTTTTGACGAGCTGCAGCGTTTTGGTGGATAAGACCTTTACGAGCTGCTTTGTCAAGTTTTTTAGAAGCAGTTTTGAAAGCTTCTTTAGCATTTTCAAGATCGTTATTAGTAACTAAAGCTTCTACAGTTTTAACAGCAGAACGCATGTCAGACTTGATAGAAGCGTTATGTGCACGACGCTCTTCGCTAAGTTTAGCGCGTTTGATAGCAGATTTGATGTTTGCCATACTTTTCACCTCCCTGGTGCAATCGAATGACTCGATTCTTACATAGAACAAGTGATATTCTATCAAACGGTGAAGAGAATTGCAATAGTATATCCATGAAATTTCACGTAAAGGAAAGAATGACCTTATATAACTTTGGGAAATCTAACGATATTTACTATGAATTACGGAGGAGATACGATGAAAGAACCATTAGATTTAAGTAAATATAGCATTAGAACTGACCTTGCTGTAGAAGCTCATCAAATGTTGCAAGAAAGCCAAGAAGAACAAAAAGGGATACAGGGAGTTATTGTAAAAGAGAGAGAAGAAGAGGGGACTATAATTACAAAAGTAACAATTGATGAAGCTGCCTCTGAAGCGATGGGTAAAAAGCCTGGAAATTATTTAACGCTTGAAGTACAAGGGATACGTCAGCAAGATACAGAACTTCAACAAAAAGTGGAGCGTATTTTTGCAAAAGAATTTTCTTGTTTCTTAGAAGAGGTTGGAGTTACAAAAGAAGCAAGCTGTTTAATTGTAGGTCTTGGGAATTGGAATGTAACACCAGATGCTCTTGGACCGATAGTTGTAGAAAATGTATTAGTAACGAGACATTTGTTTCAATTACAGCCTGAAAGTGTAGAAGAAGGGTTTAGGCCTGTTAGTGCAATTCGGCCGGGGGTAATGGGAATTACAGGGATCGAAACGAGCGATGTTATTTATGGGATTATTGAGAAGACGAACCCGGACTTTGTAATTGCAATTGATGCATTAGCTGCCCGTTCTATTGAACGAGTAAATAGCACGATACAAATTTCTGATACTGGAATCCATCCTGGATCGGGGGTTGGGAATAAACGTAAAGAACTAAGTAAAGACACATTGGGTATCCCTGTTATCGCAATTGGTGTTCCGACTGTGGTCGATGCTGTTTCGATTACAAGTGATACGATTGATTTTATTTTGAAACATTTCGGCCGAGAGATGAAAGAAGGAAATAAACCTTCACGATCTTTGTTACCAGCGGGATTTTCATTTGGAGAAAAGAAAAAATTAACAGAAGAAGATATGCCGGATGAAAAGAGCAGAAATATGTTTTTAGGTGCTGTTGGTACGTTGGAAGAAGAAGAAAAAAGAAGGCTGATTTATGAAGTGCTATCTCCTCTTGGTCATAATTTAATGGTAACCCCAAAAGAAGTAGATACTTTTATTGAGGATATGGCGAATGTAATAGCGAGTGGTTTAAATGCGGCGCTGCATCATCAAATTGATCAAGATAATACGGGAGCATATACACATTGAGGGGAACAGATGATTATCGTTTGAGTCGCTTTACGCTTTTGTGTATATGTAGTGTGGCTTTATGTTTACTTATGATGATAGCAGGAGTGGCACTTGCTAATCATGGTTTGAAAAGTATGAAAGGTTATCAGCAATTGTCATATGAACAAATAGCTCATATGACAGGGACAGAAAGTACAGGTGCTGAATCAGAAATTTTGGGTAGCTCGTTTTCGGCCTCAGAAAAACAACAACAGTTAGAACGTTTAAGAAGTTTTAATGTTGTAGAAGGAATTGGGATGGCAGTAGCAAGTGTAGCTTATGAAATGACGAAGTTCGGAACGGATATCGTTGTTGGGAAAATAAAAGGAATTTTTAGCTAAGAGTAACATGGGAGGCGGTTGTTTTACTGGTTTGTAAGACAGCCGTTTTAAAATTTGAAAAGGGTTTGTCTCTTATGGTTTATTCGCATAAGATATAGATAGAATGATTTGTATCGTAAGCAGCACGAGTTTTCATTGAATCTTTGTTGCTCTATTGATATAATCAGTGCTAGTGTATATTGGCGAGACTATTAGGAGTTGAGAACATAGATGAATAAAGAAGAAAGAGCAAAAAGACAGTCCAAAATCCGTAATTTCTCTATTATTGCTCATATTGACCACGGAAAATCAACGTTAGCAGACCGTATTTTAGAGAAAACAAACGCGTTAACACAACGTGAAATGAAAGCTCAGTTGCTTGACTCTATGGATTTAGAGCGTGAGCGTGGTATTACAATCAAATTAAACGCAGTACAATTAAACTATAAAGCAAAAGATGGTGAAGAGTATATTCTTCATTTAATTGATACACCAGGACACGTCGACTTTACGTACGAAGTATCTCGTAGTTTAGCGGCTTGTGAAGGCGCGATTCTTGTAGTAGATGCAGCGCAAGGTATTGAAGCGCAAACGTTAGCAAACGTATACTTAGCGCTTGATAATAATTTAGAAATTTTACCAGTTATTAATAAAATCGACTTACCGAGTGCGGATCCAGAACGTGTACGTCAAGAGGTAGAAGATGTAATTGGTTTAGATGCATCAGAAGCGGTACTTGCTTCTGCGAAAGCTGGAATTGGTATTGAAGAAATTTTAGAACAAATTGTTGAAAAAGTACCAGCTCCGGCGGGTGATTCAGAAGAGCCGTTACAATGTATGATTTTCGACTCTTTATATGATCCATACCGCGGTGTAATTGCTTATATCCGTGTTGTAAATGGAACAGTAAAAGTTGGCGATAAAGTACGTATGATGGCAACGGGTAAAGAATTTGAAGTAACAGAAGTAGGTGTATTTACACCGAAAACTACGCAACGTGACGAGTTAACGGTAGGTGATGTAGGTTTCTTAGCAGCATCGATTAAAAATGTTGGTGACACACGCGTTGGTGATACGATTACACATGCGAAACGTCCAGCTGTAGAGCCGTTAGCAGGTTACCGTAAGTTAAACCCGATGGTATTCTGTGGTCTGTATCCAATTGACTCTGCTCGTTATAACGATTTACGTGATGCATTAGAAAAATTAGAGTTAAACGATTCTGCCCTTGAGTTTGAACCAGAAACATCTCAAGCGCTAGGATTTGGTTTCCGTTGTGGTTTCTTAGGACTTCTTCACATGGAAATCATTCAAGAACGTATTGAACGTGAATTTAAGATTGACTTAATTACAACAGCGCCAAGCGTTATTTATAAAGTTTATTTAACTAACGGTGAAGATGTTATTGTTGATAACCCATCTAATATGCCAGATCCACAGTCTATCGATCGTGTAGAAGAGCCGTTTGTGAAGGCTTCAATTATGGTTCCGAATGACTATGTTGGAGCTGTAATGGAGATTTGCCAAGGTAAACGTGGAACGTTTATTGATATGCAATATTTAGATGAAACGCGTGTTACATTAACATATGAAATCCCGTTATCAGAAATCGTATATGACTTCTTTGATCAATTGAAATCAAATACGAAAGGGTATGCATCATTTGACTACGAGTTAATTGGCTATAAACCATCTAAACTTGTGAAAATGGATATTCTTTTAAATAATGAACAAGTGGATGCTTTATCATTTATCGTACACCGTGATTCAGCGTATGACCGTGGTAAAGTAATCGTAGAGAAATTAAAAGAATTAATTCCGAGACAACAGTTCGAAGTGCCAATTCAGGCGACTATCGGAAATAAAGTTGTAGCACGTTCTACAATTAAAGCGATGCGTAAAAACGTACTTGCAAAATGTTACGGCGGTGACATTTCTCGTAAGCGTAAACTTCTTGATAAGCAAAAAGAAGGTAAAAAACGTATGAAGTCTGTTGGCTCTGTAGAAGTACCGCAAGAGGCATTCATGGCTGTACTGAAAATGGATGACAACTAATATTTGAAATAAAAAAGAAGTCGTTTGTGCGGCTTCTTTTTTCTGTATAATTACTTTTTAGACATCTGAGCAGCTCTCATTTACAATAATGAGAGAGCTTTTTAGTTCATATAGAGTTAGGAGATTGTTAATGTCCGAAAATATTCGAAAAGATATTCAAGATAAAATACAAAATGGTAATTTTAATTGTGAAAAGGAATTGACGCTTTCTATTATTAGTGGAAAGTGGAAAGTTGTGATCCTGTGGCATCTTGGTGTGGAAGGGCCGCATCGTTTCAGTGAATTACAACGGTTATTCCCAAGCATTTCTCATAAAGTTTTGTCGAACCAATTAAAAGAGTTAATGGAAGATGGGATTGTTGATCGGACAGTATATCCCGAAATTCCTCCTCGCGTTGAGTATTATATGACGGAACTAGGCATGTCACTTTTACCGATCGTTGAAATGATGTATGATTGGGGAAAAATGCGAATGGAACAAATTCGTAATACGTTAGAGAAGTAGAGAACCCTCCGGAGTGCGGAGGTTTTCTTTTTAGAAAGGTAGGAGTTATATTTGGTACAAGCTGCATACATTCATATTCCGTTTTGTCAGCACATTTGTCACTATTGTGATTTTAATAAAGTGTTTATTGAACGCCAACCGGTTGATCAATATTTAGATTATTTAGAGAAGGAAATAATAAATACGGTTCAAAAAGTTCCATTTGATAGTATGAAAACGATTTTTGTGGGTGGGGGAACTCCGACAGCGTTAAATATGGAACAGACAAAAAAATTACTCGAGATTATTAATCGTCATTTGCGTCCGTTCGCCCCGAATTGTGAATTAACATTTGAAGCGAATCCAGGAGATCTACCGAAAGAGAAGCTAAATGTACTGCTAGAAGGTGGAGTAAATCGAATTAGTTTTGGTGTGCAAACGTTCCGTGATGAACTTCTTGAGAAGATCGGGCGCAAGCATACGAGAGAAGATGCATTCCTCGCGATTCGAGAGGCACAGGAAGTAGGCTTTAAAAATATTAATGTAGATATTATTTATGCTTTGCCAGGACAGACGATAGAAGATGTAAAAGAAACATTAGATATTGCTTTTACGCTTGGTGTACAACATTTCTCGGCATATTCATTAATTGTGGAGCCAAAAACAGTGTTTTATAACTTAATGAACAAAGGGAAATTACGTCTTCCAGGTGAAGACCATGAAGCGAAAATGTATGAAATAGTAATGGATGAAATGGAGAAACACGGTTATAACCAGTATGAAATTAGTAATTTCTCAAAAGGTGACAATAAAAGTAGACATAATCTCACATACTGGAATAATGAAGAGTATTATGGATTTGGAGCTGGAGCTCATAGTTATGTGAACGGAGAACGTATTCAAAATGTTGGTCCCCTGAAGCAATATTTTAATAAAATTGATGAAACAGGATTTCCGTATTTAGATGTTCACAAAGTGACGGAGAAAGAAAGAATGGAAGAAGAGCTGTTCTTAGGGCTTCGAAAAACAAAAGGTGTTTCTAAAACGGCGTTCCGCAATAAATTTAATGTAGAGATGGATCAAGTTTTCGCGAAGCAGTTACAAAGCAACCAAGAGCAGGGATTGCTTGAAGAGGAAGATGGACATGTGCGTTTAACGCGAAAAGGAAAATTATTAGGGAATGAAGTATTCCAATCATTTTTGATTGACTAATTAAATGTTCTATAGGCGTGAAAAAGTTTCATTATTTCGTGACGTTTCCGTTGACAATTGAATGTCAATTTTGGTAAGTTATTAATAGATTTAGCACTCAAAGACAAAGAGTGCTAACAGAGGTGATGATGAGATGCTTACGGAACGTCAGCTCTTAATTTTACAAACAATTATTGATGACTTTATTGGATCAGCGCAGCCCGTTGGGTCTAGAACGTTGGCTAAAAAAGATGAAATCACATTTAGTTCAGCTACTATTCGAAATGAAATGGCGGACTTAGAAGAATTAGGCTTTATTGAAAAAACGCACAGTTCTTCTGGACGTGTTCCTTCTGAGAAAGGCTACCGATTTTATGTAGACCATCTTTTAGCGCCGCAAAACTTACCGAACGCTGAAATTGTACAAATTAAAGATTTATTTGCTGAAAGAATTTTTGAAGCGGAAAAAATTGCACAGCAATCTGCTCAAATTTTATCAGAACTTACGAATTATACGGCAATTGTTCTTGGACCGAAGTTAAGTACAAATAAACTTAAAAATGTACAAATTGTGCCGCTTGATCGTCAAACTGCAGTCGCTATTATTGTAACCGATACAGGGCATGTACAAAGTAAAACGATTACCGTTCCGGAATCTGTTGATTTATCAGATTTAGAAAAAATGGTTAATATTTTAAATGAAAAGCTATCTGGCGTACCGATGGAAGAACTTCATAATAAAATCTTTAAGGAAATTGTTACAGTTTTACGTGGGTATGTTCATAATTACGATAGTGCAATAAAAATGTTGGATGGTACATTTCAAGTTCCGTTATCGGAAAAGATATACTTTGGAGGAAAAGCAAATATGCTTTCGCAGCCAGAGTTCCATGACATTCAAAAGGTTAGATCTTTACTTACCATGATTGATAATGAAGCCGAATTTTATGACATTTTGCGTCATAAACAAGTCGGGATTCAAGTGAAAATTGGTAGGGAAAACTCTTCGACTGCTATGGAGGATTGTAGTTTAATTTCTGCAACATATTCGATCGGCGAAGAGCAACTTGGAACAATTGCTATTTTAGGTCCTACGAGAATGCAATACTCTCGTGTAATTAGTTTGTTACAGTTATTTACGAGACAATTTACTGATGGGCTTAAAAAGTAAATGAGAGTAATACATTCGCTCAAGTGATGAAATTTTCATTGCTGTGTGTAATATATAATGCTTAGGTAATCATGCTATGCATGATACCTAATACCTTTTAAGGAGGTGAATATTGTGGAAGAGCGTAACGAACAAGTGGTAGAAGAAGTAAAAGAAGCGCAAGTTGAAGAAGCTGTCACGCCAGAAAACAGTGAAGAAACTGTAGAAGAAAAAAGTGAGGCTGCTCTTTTACAAGAAAAAGTAGATGAGTTACAAGCGAAACTAACGGAAACGGAAGGTCGCACATTACGTCTACAAGCTGATTTTGAAAATTATAAGCGCCGTGTCCAAATGGATAAACAGGCTGCTGAAAAATATAGAGCACAAAGTCTAGTTTCAGACATCTTGCCAGCTCTTGATAATTTTGAAAGAGCAATGCAAGTGGAAGCGACTGATGAGCAAACGAAATCCTTGTTACAAGGTATGGAAATGGTGCATCGTCAATTGTTAGAAGCGCTGACTAAAGAAGGTGTGGAAGTGATTGAAGCTGTTGGTAAACAGTTTGATCCTAATGAACACCAAGCTATTATGCAAGTGGAAGATAGTGAATTTGAATCAAACGCGGTTGTGGAAGAATTCCAAAAAGGTTATAAATTAAAAGACCGTGTGATTCGCCCATCAATGGTAAAAGTAAATCAATAATTTACATAAAACTAGGAGGATTCGCCATGAGTAAAATTATCGGTATTGACTTAGGTACAACAAACTCTTGTGTAGCTGTTATGGAAGGTGGAGAACCAAAGGTTATCCCAAATCCAGAAGGGAACCGTACAACACCTTCTGTTGTAGCTTTCAAAAATGAAGAACGTCAAGTTGGGGAAGTTGCAAAGCGCCAAGCAATTACAAACCCAAATACAATCATGTCTGTTAAACGTCATATGGGTACAGACTACAAAGTAGAAGTTGAAGGTAAAGATTATACACCTCAAGAAATTTCTGCAATCATTTTACAAAACTTAAAAGCTTCTGCTGAAGCATACTTAGGTGAAACAGTAACGAAAGCTGTTATTACAGTACCTGCATACTTCAACGATGCAGAGCGTCAAGCAACGAAAGATGCTGGTCGTATCGCTGGTTTAGAAGTTGAGCGTATCATTAACGAGCCAACAGCAGCAGCACTTGCTTACGGTTTAGAAAAACAAGACGAAGAACAAAAAATCTTAGTATATGACTTAGGTGGCGGTACATTTGACGTATCTATCCTTGAGTTAGCAGACGGCACATTCGAAGTTATTTCAACTGCTGGTGACAACCGTCTTGGTGGCGATGACTTTGACCAAGTTATCATCGATCACTTAGTAGCTGAGTTCAAAAAAGAAAATAACATTGATTTAAGCCAAGATAAAATGGCGCTTCAACGCTTGAAAGATGCAGCTGAAAAAGCGAAAAAAGATCTTTCTGGTGTAACACAAACTCAAATTTCATTACCATTCATTAGTGCTGGAGCTGCTGGTCCATTACACTTAGAATTAACGTTAACAAGAGCGAAATTCGAAGAGCTTTCAGCAGGTCTTGTTGAAAGAACATTAGAGCCAACTCGTCGTGCATTAAAAGACGCTGGTTTTGCTCCAAGCGAATTAGATAAAGTTATTCTTGTTGGTGGATCTACTCGTATCCCAGCTGTACAAGAAGCTATTAAACGTGAAACTGGTAAAGAGCCATATAAAGGTGTAAACCCTGATGAAGTTGTAGCATTAGGTGCTGCAGTTCAAGGTGGCGTACTTACTGGAGATGTAGAAGGCGTTCTATTATTAGACGTAACTCCACTTTCTTTAGGTATTGAAACTATGGGTGGCGTGTTCACGAAATTAATTGAGCGTAACACTACAATTCCAACAAGTAAGTCACAAGTATTCTCGACAGCTGCTGATAATCAACCAGCAGTAGACATTCACGTATTACAAGGTGAGCGTCCAATGTCAGCTGACAACAAAACGTTAGGTCGTTTCCAATTAACTGACCTTCCACCAGCACCACGTGGTATTCCACAAATCGAAGTAACATTCGATATTGATGCGAACGGTATCGTTAACGTACGTGCGAAAGACTTAGGAACAAGCAAAGAGCAAGCTATTACAATCCAATCTTCTTCAGGTCTTTCTGATGAAGAAGTAGAACGTATGGTACAAGAAGCGGAAGCAAATGCTGACGCTGACCAAAAACGTAAGGAAGAAGTTGAACTTCGTAACGAAGCTGACCAACTTGTATTCCAAACAGACAAAGTTGTAAAAGATTTAGAAGGTAAAGTAGATGCAGCTGAAGTTGCAAAAGCAACAGAAGCGAAAGAAGCATTACAAGCTGCAATTGAGAAAAACGAGCTTGAAGAAATTCGTGCGAAAAAAGATGCTTTACAAGAAATCGTACAACAATTAACTGTTAAATTATACGAGCAAGCTCAAGCAGCTGCTGGTCAAGCAGAAGGTGCGCAAGGTGCACAAGACGCTGGCGCGAAGAAAGACAATGTAGTTGACGCTGAGTTTGAAGAAGTAAAAGAAGACAAGTAATTCAACTGTAAACATAATAAGTAAGATGACAAAAAGTCAAAGTCAAGCGTGCCTTGACTTTGGCTTTTTTCACGAATGAGAAGCGATGTGTGAGGATCTTAAGTTTTTCGCTTTGCATACTGTAAGTGAGGAAACTTTGTTGCAAAGCACTTTCTTTCGGTGTTAAAATTACGTTTATGTGAAAGATTCGGGGGTTGTAAATTTATGAGTAAACGAGACTATTATGAGGTCCTTGGACTTAGCAAGGGCGCTTCAACAGATGAAATAAAAAAAGCGTATCGTCGTTTGGCTAAAAAATACCATCCAGACGTAAGCAAAGAAGAAAATGCAATTGAAAAGTTTAAAGAAGTACAAGAAGCATACGAAGTGTTAAGTGATGATCAAAAGCGTGCGCAGTACGATCAATTTGGTCATGCTGGTGCAAATCAAGGATTCGGTGGATTTGGCGGCGGAGGAGACTTCGGCGGTGGCTTCGGTTTTGAAGATATATTTAGTTCTTTCTTTGGCGGTGGTGGCGGCAGACGTCGTGATCCAAATGCTCCGCGCCAAGGTGCTGACTTACAATATCAAGTCACTTTAGATTTTGAAGAAGCTATTTTTGGTAAGGAATTAAATGTGGAAATTCCAGTAGAAGATCCATGTGATACTTGTAAAGGTAGTGGAGCAAAACCAGGAACTTCAAAAGAAACATGTAAACATTGTTCAGGTTCTGGTCAAGTGAGTGTTGAACAAAACACACCGTTTGGTCGTATCGTAAACCGTCAAGCTTGTGGTCATTGTTCAGGAACTGGACAAATTATTAAAGAAAAATGTACGACATGTCACGGTTCAGGTAAAGTTCGTAAACGTAAAAAAATCAATGTTAAAATTCCAGCGGGTATCGATAATGGTCAACAAATTCGAGTGTCTGGAAAAGGTGAAGCCGGCGTAAATGGCGGACCAGCAGGAGACTTATATGTTGTCGTTCATGTAAGAAATCATGAATTCTTCGAGCGTGAAGGAGATCACATTATTTGCGAAATGCCATTAACATTTGCGCAAATGGCGCTTGGTGATGAAGTGGAAGTTCCTACTGTTCATGGTAAAGTGAAGCTGAAAATTCCAGCAGGAACACAAACTGGAACAGAATTCCGCTTAAAAGGAAAAGGTGCTCCGAATGTACGTGGATACGGCCAAGGAGATCAATATGTAGTCGTTCGTGTTGTTGTACCGACGAAATTGACTTCACAGCAAAAAGATTTATTACGTGAATTTGCAGGACAAGAAGAGCAGGATGATAGTTTATTCGGAAAGCTTAAACGTGCTTTCAAAGGGGAATAATGGAAATAAAAAATGGAGTTGGTAAATTGTGAAATGGTCAGAAATTAGTATTCATACAACAGAAGAAGCAGTAGAAGCTGTCTCTCATATTTTACATGAAGCTGGTGCTAGTGGAGTTGCGATTGAGGATCCAGCGGAGTTAACGAAAGAGCGCGAGCAACAATATGGTGAAATTTATGCATTGAACCCAGATGAATATCCGGCGGAAGGTGTATTAATAAAAGCGTATTTCCCGCAAACGGATTCTTTACATGAAACGATTGCAGGTGTAAAATCATCTATTGATGTGCTTCCATCTTACGACATCGAAATTGGTACTGGAAATATTACCGTTAACGAAGTCAATGAAGAAGATTGGGCTACTGCTTGGAAAAAATATTACCATCCAGTACAAATTTCTGATACATTCACAATCGTACCGACTTGGGAAGAATATACACCATCTTCTCCTGATGAAAAAATCATTGAATTAGACCCGGGTATGGCGTTTGGTACAGGAACTCATCCAACAACAACGATGTGTATCCGTGCTTTAGAAAAAACAGTACAGCCAGGTGACAATATTATTGATGTAGGAACAGGTTCTGGTGTACTTAGTATTGCAGCAGCAAAATTAGGTGCGTCTTCTGTTCAAGCGTATGATTTAGATCCGGTTGCGGTTGAAAGTGCAGAAATGAATGTACGTTTAAATAAAACAGATGATATCGTGTCTGTTGGACAAAATAGTCTTTTAGAAGGTATTGAAGGTCCAGTTGATTTAATCGTAGCTAACTTATTAGCAGAAATTATTCTATTATTCCCTGAAGATGCAGCAAGAGTTGTGAAGTCAGGTGGATTATTTATTACATCGGGCATTATTGCTGCGAAGGAAAAAGTAATTTCTGAGGCGCTAGAAAAAGCTGGATTTACAATTGAAGAAGTGTTACGAATGGAAGATTGGGTAGCAATTATTGCACGAAATGCGTAATATAGATTTTAGTCTATAATGAAAAGGGGAGTCTCTCACTATAAGGTGAGGGACTTGCCGTTTGTTATATGAAAAATGATAACGTTTCGTTCTTTTCGTAAGTGTTGACTTACGAAAGGAACGAAACTCTACTAAGGTGATTATATGCAACGTTATTTTGTAGAAGAGAAATATGTAAATGAGACAAGTATTCGCATTGTAGGTGATGACGTACATCATATCGCAAGAGTGATGCGTATGTCAGCTGGTGATCATATTTATTGCTGTGTAAATGGAAAAACAGCAGTATGTTCAATTGATGAAATTACCAGTGAATTTATTAATACGGCTATTGTAGAATGGGTAGAGGCGTCAAGTGAACTTCCTGTTTTCGTGACGATTGCAAGTGGACTGCCAAAAGGAGACAAGCTAGAGTTAATTTTTCAAAAAGGAACTGAGCTTGGGGCAGCTGCATTCTTACCATTTCAAGCATCTCGCTCTATCGTAAAATGGGATGCGAAAAAAGCTGATAAAAAAGTTGAGCGTTTAAGAAAAATTGTGAAAGAAGCTGCGGAACAATCACATAGAAGTGAAATTCCAGAAGTACATGCTCCGGCATCATTTAAGCAATTGCTTTCAATGAGTGGTGAGTATGATGCTTGTCTTGTTGCTTACGAAGAGGAAGCAAAACAAGGCGAGAAATCTAATTTTGCGAAAGCTTTAACGACAATGAAACCAGGTCAAAAGCTATTGATTGTATTTGGCCCAGAAGGCGGTTTAGCTGAGGAAGAGATTACAGCGCTTCGTGAACATAAATTTGTACCATGTAGTTTAGGACCAAGAATTTTAAGAACAGAAACGGCGCCGTTATACGCGTTAAGTGCTGCTTCGTATCATTTTGAATTGATGGGGTGATGATCAATGTCAACTGTTGCGTTCCATACGTTAGGTTGTAAAGTAAACCACTATGAAACAGAAGCCATTTGGCAATTGTTTAAACAAGGTGGTTATGAAAGAACAGAATATGAAAAGAAAGCTGATGTATATGTTATTAACACATGTACAGTAACGAATACTGGGGACAAAAAAAGCCGTCAAGTAATCAGACGTGCTGTGCGTCAAAATCCAGATGCAGTTATTTGCGTAACGGGATGTTATGCACAAACATCTCCAGCTGAAATTATGGCGATTCCAGGTGTAGATATTGTAGTTGGTACACAGGATCGTGAAAAGATGTTAGGTTACATCGAAGAATTCCGTAAAGAGCGTCAACCAATTAATGCTGTCCGCAATATTATGAAAACACGTGTGTACGAAGAACTTGATGTACCTTATTTCACGGATCGTACACGTGCGTCTTTAAAAATACAAGAGGGTTGCAATAACTTCTGTACATTCTGTATCATTCCTTGGGCGCGTGGTTTAATGCGTTCTCGTGATGGAAAAGAGGTTATTAAACAAGCACAACAATTAGTGGATGCAGGCTATAAAGAAATCGTATTAACGGGTATTCATACAGGTGGATATGGCGAAGATATAAAAGATTATAACTTAGCTGGATTACTTCGTGATATGGAAGCGGAAGTAGGCGGATTAAAACGTCTTCGTATTTCTTCTATTGAAGCGAGTCAAATTTCAGATGAAGTAATTGAAGTGTTAGATAAATCTGAAGTAGTTGTACGTCACTTGCATATTCCGTTGCAATCTGGTTCTAATACTGTATTAAAACGTATGCGTCGTAAATATACGATGGAATTCTTCCAAGAGCGTTTAGATCGTTTGAAAGAAGCGTTACCAGGCCTTGCGATTACATCTGACGTAATCGTTGGTTTCCCAGGTGAAACAGAAGAAGAATTCATGGAAACATACAATTTCATTAAAGAGAACCGCTTCTCTGAGTTACACGTGTTCCCTTATTCAAAACGTACAGGAACACCTGCAGCACGCATGGAAGATCAAGTTCCTGAAGATGTGAAGAACGATCGTGTTCATCGTTTAATTGAGCTATCTAATCAATTAGCGAAAGAATATGCATCAGCGTTTGAAGGTGAAGTGCTTGAAATCATTCCAGAAGAGCAATTTAAAGACGGCGACCGTGAAGGGTTATATGTAGGGTATACAGATAACTACTTGAAAATTGTATTTGAAGGATCAGAAGAATTAATTGGTAAGCTAGTGAAAGTGAAAATTACGAAAGCTGGCTATCCATATAACGAAGCGCAATTTGTTCGTGTTCTTGAAGATGATGTGAAAAAAGAATCAGCTAGCGCATAAAAAGAGCGTGCAACCGGAAACGGTTTGCATGCTTTCTTTATTTGAAGCGGTTAAGTAATAGAAGGTGGGGAGGCGTTTCATGCATCCCTGTATGAAAAAAGATGAAATGATAAAAATATAGTTGTCTTCATCAGTGAAGGATACTAGTTATTTGCATAACTTTTGAAAAGGAAATGCTTCTATTCTTCTTTTATTCTGCCAAATAGTTGACCTGAAGTGATAAAATGTATTATAATCGTAAAAGACATGCTGAAGAAGTGTTTCTTTTTGCATGCTGAAGTTAGTATGTAAGTGTGATGTTTCGGAGGGAGGGAAAGAGAATGTCAAAAACAGTCGTTCGTAAAAACGAGTCTTTGGAGGATGCACTTCGCCGTTTTAAAAGATCGGTTTCTAAAACTGGTACACTTGCTGAAGCAAGAAAGCGCGAGTTTTATGAAAAACCAAGTGTAAAACGTAAGAAGAAATCTGAAGCGGCAAGAAAGCGTAAATTCTAAGAGAGGGTGTAAGTTATGAGTCTTCTCGGTCGTTTAAACGATGATATGAAACAAGCGATGAAGAATAAACAAAAAGAAAAATTAACCGTTATTCGTATGGTTAAGGCTGCTTTACAAAATGAAGGTATTAAACTGCAACATACTCTTACTGAAGAAGAGGAAATAACAGTTTTAGCTCGTGAAGTAAAACAGTATAAGGACTCCCTCCTTGAATTTAAAAAAGCTGGTCGTGAAGACCTTGTTAATAAACTGCAAAGTGAAATTCAGATTTTAAGCGCATATTTGCCAGAGCAATTAACTGAAGAAGAACTAGTTGATGTAATCAAGCAAGTTATTTCTGAAGTTGGTGCGACTTCTAAAGCAGATATGGGTAAGGTGATGACTGCTGTTATGCCGAAAGTAAAAGGTAAAACAGACGGATCACTTGTGAATAAGCTGGTTATCCAGCTATTAGCATAAAAAAACGTCTCATTTCGTATGAGACGTTTTTTTATTGTTCTTATTAAGGAGAAACGCTATATTGCTTAAAAAGCGTTTCTGTAAGTGATAGAAACGCCTCTGGTATGTAAAAAAAGGTAACGGCCTTAGTTATGATTAATCCCACCATAAAAAAAGCTTTTTCGTTTTCTTAATTTCTTCGACTAACTCCTCAATGCTTTCTGTTCCTTGTTCCACTATATCTGGACAAAATTCATACATTTCTTGCGCGAAAGATTGCATTTCTTCGTCTGTAGGTAACGCGCTAAAAATGGCATCAACCCAGTCATGATCTGCACCGATTATGATAAAAGGATAGCGATCATTCCATTTTCTTAGTTTAAAAATAACATCTATATTGCTAACTTCGTAATTAACGCCATTTGTTTGTTGGATTGTAAGGATATCAAATTGGTCATTTCCTTGTGTAATTGCAATTCTACACTCACTCTTACTTCCTTGACTAAAACTTCTTTCGCAAATAAAAGCTAAGTATCCAAGTTTCTGAACCTCAGATTGAAGTTTTATAACTTGCTGTTCAGTAGAATCCTCAAAGGTAACGAAAGAGACTCCGGCTATTTTAGATTTTGAATCAGTTGCATAAAAGGGCTGGATGCTGCTGTTAGTAACTTGTTTTATAACATTCAAAATTTCTTGACTAAATCCAATTTCCTTTCGTATTTCCTCGCTTATTAATTCATTTTTTTGTTTTTTAATGAATCCTAATATTTTTTTGAAATTCATATAACAACCACCTATAAAATATTCTTACTTACACCGCAAAATTCAGAGTGGAGCAATTTCCTTTTTCGGATTTTATCTCATTTGTCTAATGAATGACAACTACTTATTCTATGGTCAGTATGTCACGTCCAGAACGAATTGTAACAGGTTTTTTCAAGTTTCCAACTTCTTGCTAGGCTCAATTTCTTAATGTAACTTGTACTGATATCCTGTAGGGGCGCATATTCTTGTATTAATACTTCTATTATTAAAGGTAACATCCTCTGATCCATCATTGTCCTGACAAATATGATTTCATATAGCGACTGTTTTAATTAACATGATATGAACTCTTGCAGAATATAGTTATGTTAGTGAAGTCGTTATAACACGATAGGCACTTGTGAAGAAATACATATATATGGGATGAGAGGGGGTCTTTCGAGATGAAGAAATTAGAACAAATGAAAAATTGGTTGACAAAACAAGTAGACCTACCAGTGGATGTATTAATGGATCTACCTCGGATTACTCTTGTTGGGCAAATACATATTTATATAGAAAATCATCGGGGGTTATTAGTGTTTTCAGATAAAGAAGTGCGATTGCTTTTAAAACACGGTCAATTATTAATTAAAGGACAATCCTTTGTTATTAAAACGATTCTTCCAGAAGAGCTTTTACTCGAGGGGATAATTGAGCAAGTAACATTTTTAGAAAATGAAAAAAAAGGTGATTGAAGTGAAACTTCCATTTGTGAAGTTTTTCTTCTTTATCCTGTAAAAGTTCCGTTGATAGAGACTGATTACAGTTTTACTCTGTTTTATTTTAGTACGAGCTATTTTAATGCTTCAAATAAAAAGTAGTATATCTACTTTTAGAAAGGTAGTGAAGGTGGTAAATGAAAAATAAATGGTTTATAAAGTGGCTTGGATATGTAAAAGTGCGAATTGAAGGTAGAGGAGCGGAACGGTTTGTTAATGAATGTGTACGGAGGAATTTATTAGTTTGGGATGTTAAAAAGATAGCTGATGAAACGTTAGTTTTTTGTATGTTGTTACGCGATGTGAAAAAAATAAAACCAATTTATAGAAAAAATGAATGTAAATTATATTTTATTGGACGTTATGGTTTTCCTTTTTGGAATAAACGTTTAATTAAAAACAGTGGATTTTTAATTGGTTTTTTAATTTTCTTTTTTGGTGTGATTGCAATGTCAAATATGGTTTGGAAAATTGAAATTACAGGAGCTAAACCTGAAACAGAATATATATTGATGAAAGAATTGGATAAAATGGGTATTAAAAAAGGGAAACTACAATTTCAAATGCCGAATGTAGAAGATGTGCAACGCCATTTGACAGATAATATTAATGCCATTACTTGGGCGGGACTAGAAGTAAGGGGAACGACTTATCATTTTAAAATTGTTGAAAAAAACGAACCGAAGAAAGAAAAGGAACAAAGGCCACAAAATTTAGTAGCAAAAAAAGAAGCGATTATTACAAAAACGTTTGTAGAAGTTGGAAAGCCGGTTGTACTGAAAAATGATCATGTAGAAAAAGGACAGATTCTCGTATCGGGAATATATGGTAATGAGGAAAGTCCGACGATTGTTTCAGCGAAAGGTATTGTATATGGCGAAACGTGGTATACATCTAAGGTGGATGTCCCGTTAAAGACGCAATTCCAAGTGTATACTGGTAATGTATACAATGAACATTTTCTTAAATTCGGGGATACGAAAATAAAAATATGGGGATTTCAGCATGATAAGTATAAACGCTCTCGTACTGAAAGTGTAAAGCATGATGTGAAATTATTTGGTTTTACACTGCCGATTGCATATGAAAAAGATGTTGTGAGAGAAGAAGAAGAAGCGAATCGAGAATATACAGAAAAGCAAGCGCTGAAAGTAGCGAAGGAGATGGCCGAAAAAGAACTAAAGAAAAAATTGGATGAACATGCTATGATTGTAAGTGATAAGATTTTGAGTAAAGAGGTTGAGGCGGATCAACTAAAAGTCACATTGCATTATACTGTGGTTGAAAATATTGCAGAGCCACAACCAATATCCGAATCCGATATTCAAGGAGACTGAGTAATGGCAGAACAATTAGTAGAAATGAACCAACAATTGGAAAATGCTAACGAAGCAATCGCTCTTTTTGGAGTTAATGATGCGCATTTAAAAGTAATTGAACGAGAACTGAATGTATCGATCGTAACTAGAGGAGAAACTGTTCATGTATCTGGGGCAGTTGAAACGGTGGCACTCGTAGAAAAAATCTTACAGCAATTACTTGTTGTAATTCGTAAAAGTATATCAATTTCAGAGAGAGATGTTGCGTATGCGATTCAGCTTGCACAACAAGGGAAAATTGCTCAATTTGAAGAGTTATATGAGGAAGAAATTTTCAAGACTGCAAAAGGTAAATCCATTCGTGTAAAAACAATGGGGCAAAGAAGATATATTCATGCGATGAAGAAGAATGATATTGTCTTTGGGATAGGGCCTGCAGGAACTGGAAAAACATATTTAGCTGTAGTAATGGCTGTGAGGGCTTTAAAACAAGGATATGTAAAGAAAATTATTTTAACAAGACCTGCTGTAGAAGCTGGAGAAAATTTAGGTTTTTTACCAGGGGATTTGAAAGAGAAGGTAGATCCATACTTACGCCCGTTATATGATGCTTTACATGATATTCTTGGACAAGAATATACGCAGCGTATGATGGAGCGAGGAGTAATTGAAATAGCTCCGCTTGCTTATATGAGGGGGCGTACGCTTGATGATTCATTTGTTATTTTAGATGAGGCTCAAAATACAACGGGTGCTCAAATAAAAATGTTTTTAACAAGATTAGGTTTTAGTTCTAAAATGGTTATTACAGGGGACCCTTCACAAGTAGACTTGCCAAAAGGGGTAAAATCAGGGCTATCTATAGCTGCTAATATTTTATCTGGTGTATCAGGTCTGTCATTTATTACATTAGAACAAACGGACGTTGTGAGACATCCATTGGTGCAACGTATTATTGAGGCATATGATAAAATGGAATGATCCTATTTGTCAGGATCATTTCTTTTTGTATGATAAGGTTGGCGAACGTCATATTTTTTACTATCATGAAAGATAAGGAAAATAAACTATTGGTACTAGTGTATAAAATATTGCCTCAAAGTATCGTTTGGTAGAAGAAATGAAAGCTATAAATAGTTTCACTTTATTTCTGGAGAGGAGAAGGTATTGAAATCATGTCAAGATCTCAAGAAATTTCTAAGTGGTTTCGTAATTTACAACATTCGAAAAAACTAAGTTGGATTTCTTACGTTGTGTTAGGAGCAGTGCTGTTTTTTGCGCTTATGAATAATGTAAAACCAGAACAATTAGATGTTAATATGTATTCTATTGCGAAAAAGACAATCCATTCTCCTATAAAAATTGAAGATAAAGTTACAACGGATAAAAAGAAAAAAGAAGCCGCTACAAAAGTTGAAGATCAATATACATATAAAAGTGAGTATAAACAAAACAAAGTTGATATTGTGAATGACGTCTTTGCTAAAGTGGATGAAGTGGTGCAAGAGATTAAAGCTGTTGGACCGGATGATCAAAAAAAGATGACTGATGCTGAGAAAGTGGACAAGTTAAAAAAGAAACTACCCGCTGACTTAACGAAAGAGTTATCTGATTCAAACTTACTGAATTTGATTAATGCAGATCCGAGCCAATTAGTATTAGCGAAAGATGCTGCGGTCACAGCGATTAATAGTATCATGACTGAGCATATTAAAATGGACGAATTGAAAGATGCGAAAGAACGATATGTAAGTGAGATGAATAGTGTTAATGT
Source organism: Bacillus sp. HMA207 (assembly GCF_003402455.1). Taxonomy (NCBI): domain Bacteria; kingdom Bacillati; phylum Bacillota; class Bacilli; order Caryophanales; family Bacillaceae; genus Bacillus; species Bacillus sp. HMA207. The sequence goes on from NZ_BEZT01000001.1 coordinate 548,354, forward strand.
TGATAATGGTTTAAAAGAATCAATTAAGGCGCTAGGAAGATATGCAATTTCAGCTAACTATTTTTATGACCCAATCTTAACGAAAGAGAAGAGAAAAGCAGAGGAAGATTTAGTTCCACCTGTTTATATTCTTCAAGGACAAGTTCTTGTTAGAGAAGGTGAAACAATTTCAAGTGATGTGTATAATCAGTTGAAATTAGTTGGTTTGTTAGAAAAAGGGAACGGTTTTCAACCTTATGTTGGATTAGCGGTACTCATTGGTGTGTTACTATACTTTATGCATAAACAATTTGAATTATTTTTAAAGAGAAAAAGAGAAGATAGACCGTATGTTTTAGCGTATATTACAATTTTGTCTATCACAATCGTCTTAATGAAAATCATTAGTTTGTTTCAAAAACTTGAATACGCAGGGATTGCATATGTTGTCCCAGTTGCGATGGGAACAATACTTGTAAAACTAATGATTGGTGATCGATTTGTCTTTTTAACGAGTATGATTTTTTCTGTATGCGGAAGTATTATGTTTAATGAAGGAGTAACGAGTACATTAAATTATAGTGTAGGGATTTACGTATTGTTAAGTTCGTTATCGGTTAGTATTTTCTTGCGAGAAAAAAATCGTCGTACAATGATTTTACAAGCTGGTATACTCGTTTCTGTATTAAATGTAGTCGTATTGGCGGCGCTCTTATTATTACGTAATGGGAATTTTTCGCCTCTTGAAATTGGTACGCAATTATTAATGGCTTCACTTTCAGGGATTATATCATCCGTTTTGGCTATGGGGATTTTACCATATTTAGAAAGTGGACTTGGAATCGTATCAAGTATGAAGCTTATGGAATTATCAAGCCCAAATCATCCACTTTTACGCAGAATTTTGTTAGAAGCGCCAGGGACATATCATCATAGTGTAATGGTAGCGAATCTTTCTGAGGCTGCTTGTGAAGCAGTCGGGGCAAATGGTGTATTAGCGCGTGTAGGGGCATATTATCATGATGTAGGAAAAACAGTACAACCGCAATTCTTTATTGAAAACCAAATGGGAATTGAAAACCCGCATGATAAATTAGATCCTGTAACAAGTAAAGATATTATAATTGCTCACGTAACGGATGGAGTAAGAATGCTCGAAGAATATCATATTCCACAAGAAATTATTGATATCGCTGGGCAACATCACGGTACAACGTTACTGAAATATTTTTATTATAAAGCTATTAAAGAAGATAAAGAAAAATATACAGAAGAGATGTTCCGTTATCCAGGTTCAAAAGCAACTTCGAAAGAATCGGCAATTGTTGGTATTGCTGATAGTGTAGAAGCTGCGGTACGTTCTATGAATCACCCAACGCCAGAACAAATTAATAATTTGGTGCAAAGTATTATTAAAGATCGACTGCAAGACGGTCAATTTAGTGAATGTGATTTGACGTTTAAGGAACTACAAATCGTTGGAAAAACGTTGTGTGAAACGTTAAATGGTATTTTCCATTCGCGTATTACATATCCGGAACCTCCGGAAGAAAAGGAGAAAGAATGAGTTTGTTAATTGATTTTATTGATGAAACAGAAGAAGTAAAAGAAGAGTATATGAGTTTAATTCGTGAAGTGTTAGAAAAAGCAGCTCAAATGGAAAATATCGAGGCTGGTGCGGAGGTATCGGTGACATTTGTAGATAATGAGCGCATTAGAGAAATTAATCGTGATTACCGAGATAAAGATCAACCTACAGATGTAATATCCTTTGCTATGGAAGAGATGGGAGAAGGAGAAATGGAAATTGTTGGTGTAGAGATGCCGCGCATGTTAGGGGATCTTATTATCTCTATTCCAAGGGCGAAAGAGCAAGCTGAAGAGTACGGACATTCTTTCGATCGTGAACTTGGATTTTTGGCGTTACATGGCTTTTTACATTTACTTGGTTATGATCACATGACAGAAGAAGATGAAAAAGAAATGTTCGGAAGACAAAAAGAAATTTTAGAAGCTTTTGGATTAGGACGATGAAAAAAGGAAAACTTATAGATAGTTTTGGATATGCTATAGCTGGTATATTCTTTTGTTTTCGTCATGAACGAAATATGAAAATCCATTATTTAGCCGCAGTCATTGTTATATGCTGCGGCTTTTATTTCCATATTACGAAAATAGAGTGGATGATATTACTTGTTGTAATAGGGAGTGTAATGAGTTTAGAGATGGTAAATACGGCTGTGGAAAAAACGGTAGATTTAGCGACTGCCGATATTCATCCGTTTGCAAAAATTGCAAAGGATGTTGCGGCAGGAGCGGTTTTATTGTTTGCAATTATAGCTGTTATAATTGGTGCTATTATCTTTTTACCGTATATGGTATAGTTGCATTCCGAAGCTTTTATTAAGCTTTGGAAGTGCCGTAAGGGCCTTTAATGAGAGAGTGTATCTCTTCATAGCTGTGAACAGGAAGGATGCGGGAATATGAATAGTAAACAATTAATTCTAGAAGCAATCGAAGCGCGTAAACAAGCGTACGTACCATATTCTAAATTTCAAGTAGGTGCAGCATTATTAACGCGCGGTGGAAAAGTATATCGTGGATGTAATGTTGAGAATGCATCATATGGCTTATGTAATTGTGCTGAAAGAACAGCTTTATTTAAGGCGGTTTCTGAAGGAGATAAAGAATTTGTAGCCATTGCGGTTGTAGCAGATACAAAGCGCCCAGTACCTCCTTGTGGAGCATGTCGACAAGTTATGGTAGAATTATGTAAACAGGATACGAAAGTATACTTATCAAACTTACATGGTGACGTTCAGGAGACGACAGTCGGAGAATTGTTACCAGGAGCATTTTTAGCGGAGGATTTACATGAATAGAAAAGGTTATAAATCAGGTTTTGTCTCTATTATTGGTAGACCGAATGTTGGAAAATCTACATTTTTAAACCGTATTATTGGCCAGAAAATTGCTATTATGAGTGATAAGCCACAAACGACTCGTAATAAAATTCAAGGTGTATATACAGAAAATGATGCACAAGTTATTTTCATTGATACACCAGGAATACATAAACCTAAACATAAATTAGGCGACTTCATGGTAAAGATGGCGCAAACGACATTAAAAGAAGTTGATATCGTTCTGTTTATGGTTAATGCAGTTGAAGGATTTGGTCGTGGTGAGGAATTCATCATTGAGAAATTAAAAGAAACGAAACAACCAGTATTTTTAGTCATTAATAAAATTGACCAACTTCATCCAGAGCAATTACTAGAGTTAATTGATCAATATCGTAAACTACATGAATTTGCAGAGATTGTACCAATTTCTGCGTTAGACGGTAATAATGTGGACGCTTTAATTGGAACAATTAAAAAGTATTTACCAGAAGGACCACAATACTATCCAGAGAATCAAGTAACGGATCATCCGGAGAGATTTATTATTGCAGAGCTTATTCGTGAGAAAGTACTACATTTAACACGTGAAGAAGTGCCGCATTCTGTGGCTGTTGTTATCGATGCGATTCAAAAGCGTGAGGGCGGGGCAGTTTATATAAATGCAACGATTGTTGTTGAACGTGCATCACAAAAAGGAATCATCATCGGAAAACAAGGGAAAATGTTAAAAGAAGTTGGTAAGCGAGCTCGTTTTGATATTGAAGCGCTACTTGGTTCTAAAGTATTTTTAGAAGTATGGGTAAAAGTGCAAAAAGATTGGCGTAATAAAATGTCTCAGCTTCGTGACCTAGGTTTCCGCGAGGATGAGTACTAAAATAGAGTAAAGTTGTAATCAGTGGATGGTTGGTTCATCCACTGATTATTGGTTTTTATGAACTTTGATAAATTAGGAAAAATTTTTCTCACATGAAAATGGACAAAATGGGTCAATTTAATAACAACAAAGGAAATTGGTTTATAGGCTACGCTTATTGAGAAAGGTGGATTCTTATGCTAGATTTTACCTGGAAGTTTTTCTCCAAAACAGGAAGCATTGAAACGTACTTGCTTTTGAAAGAAATGGAAAAAGACGTAAACGATGAGATGGATCAACATGAAGAGGAGCTAGCGCATCTAGACTCTCCAATTTCTTGACCCGTTTTGTTCAAACCTTGGATGGTGACGAACATGTTTCAAAAAGTTGAGGGCATCGTTATCCGTACGACAGATTACGGAGAAACGAACAAAATTGTTACAATATTCTCAAGAGAACTTGGTAAGGTAAGTGCAATGGCAAGAGGGTCAAAAAAACCGAAAAGCCGATTAGCATCTGTGTCGCAATTAATGACACATGGCCATTTTCTAATTCAAATGGGATCTGGGCTTGGAACATTGCAACAAGGCGAGATTATTTCAACTATGAAAGAAATTCGCGAGGATATATTTTTAACTGCTTATGCATCATTTATTGTTGAGTTAACTGATAAAGCAACAGAAGATAAAAAACATAATCCGTATTTATTTGAAATGTTATATCAAACGTTGCATTATATGTGTGAGGGTGTTGATCCAGAAGTATTATCATTAATTTATCAAACGAAAATGCTTCCGGTATTAGGGATGCGCCCGTACTTTGATACATGTGCGATTTGTCATCAAGAAACAGACTTTGTCGCCTTCTCCGTAAGGGAAGGCGGTTTTCTGTGCTCACGTCATGCAGAGCAAGACCCATATCGTATACCGGTAGGAGAAGCTGTTCATAAATTATTACGCCTTTTCTTCCATTTCGATTTACATAGGCTCGGAAATGTATCGGTAAAGGATAGCACAAAAAAACAAATGCGTTTAGTATTGAATACATATTATGATGAATATTGCGGAATTTATTTGAAATCAAGACGTTTTTTAGAACAACTTGATAAGTTTCAAATATAATTTTGGGCCGTATACGGTCCTTTTTACATACTTTCTTTTTCGAATAGCATATTTAGTATATAATATTTAAGAGATAGTATAACTTTTTTCGTTGTGCATTAAAGGTGGTGATTATCATAGAGCTGAATAAACGGCAAGAACATATCATTCAGATTGTAAAAGATCACGGTCCTATTACAGGGGAATCAATTGCAGCGCAATTGGGTCTAACACGTGCGACGCTAAGACCAGACTTAGCAATTTTAACGATGGCTGGTTATTTAGAAGCACGTCCACGCGTAGGTTATTTTTATACGGGTAAAACTGGGGGGCAGCTATTATCTGAAGCTGTTAAGAAAATTAAAGTACAAGATTATCAATCTAGACCGGTTGTAATTGATAAAAATGTTTCCGTATACGATGCAATTTGTACGATGTTTTTAGAGGACGTTGGTACATTGTTCGTTGTAGATCAGATGACTCTATTAGTTGGTGTTGTGTCTCGTAAAGATTTATTAAGAGCGAGCTTAGGAAAGCAGGATTTAACCTCTCTTCCGGTTAATATTATCATGACAAGGATGCCAAACATTGCGATGTGTCGTAGAGAGGATTCTTTATATGATATTGCGATGGAATTAATAGAAAGACAGATTGATGCAATGCCAGTTGTAAAAGATACGAAACAAGGTTTAGAAGTGATTGGGCGAATTACAAAAACAAATATTACACGTGCGTTTGTAAATTTAGTAAATAACGAATAAGTGTAATTTGTTTAAAGTGAGGTAATGTAATGGATAATAAAATCGTATATGTCGTATCTGACTCTGTAGGAGAAACGGCTGATTTGGTTGTTCGAGCAGCAATGGGGCAATTCCCGTTTGCTCCTGATATTAGACGTGTACCGTATGTAGAAGATACAGGGACATTAAAAGAAGTGATTTCGATTGCTAAGAGTAATCAAGCACTTATATGTTTTACGTTAGTTAAGCCTGATATGCGCCAGTATTTAGTAACAGAGGCTGCAAAAGAAGGGGTAGAGGCATACGATATTATCGGCCCTCTTATTGATCAAATTGAAGAAATTACGGGGCAAGTGCCGAGATATGAGCCAGGTGTTGTCCGTAGGTTAGATGAAGAATACTTTAAAAAGATTGAAGCGATTGAGTTTGCTGTGAAGTATGATGACGGCAGAGATGCACGAGGTATTTTAAAAGCAGATATCGTGTTGATTGGTGTTTCGCGTACATCAAAAACACCACTTTCCCAATATTTAGCTCATAACAAACGCTTGAAAGTTGCGAATGTACCACTCGTGCCAGAAGTTGACCCACCTGAAGAACTATATCAAGTGGCAAAAGAAAAATGTTTCGGTTTGAAAATTACGCCAGATAAGTTAAATCATATTCGAAAAGAACGATTAAAATCACTTGGATTAAGTGATGGAGCAACATATGCAAATATTAATCGTATTCAAGAAGAAATTGATCACTTTGAGGAAGTAATTAGTAAAATAAATTGCCAAGTAATCGATGTATCGAATAAAGCGATTGAAGAAACAGCAAATATTATTGTGAATGCAGTGCAAAACCAAAAAATGTTTTAGCACATTTACCAAAGGTGAATGTGCTTTTTTCGCTCATGTGAAATATGATACCTATGGATTTTGTAATAGATTGTAGTGTAATGGTTATACTTATACTCCTTTGTCTTTTAGTATATTCAAGGTGTGAGTTTGTCATCCTGAAATGTAAGATGAAAAAATAAAGGGATATGTAGCGTAGTTGAAGAAAATATATTATAATAAAAAATTGTGATAAAAACCTATATTTTACGTTTAGACTTTAATTTTTCAGAATAAACTAGGGATAGGATTTACGAAAAAGACATGTAATTACGTTAAATCGACAAAATCTATACAAGAAAACGCACATTATGGAAGGATTCACAGAAGGGATGTAGAATACAGAAATATGCAAAACATCAACAACATATTAGTTGGTGTAGATGTATATCCCGTGAAGGCTGAAATTGTGCAAGTTGGAGCGGAATTTCATGTCGGAATTTTGTTTGTCGCATCATATGCTCATCCTTTAAGGAAATAGCAAGGCAATTGGATCATTGTAGATACTGAACAAAATGGAGTTGATTGTTATATGGATCAACATGAAAAAGTTACAGATCTCAAGATCAAACAGTATATGTGGCTTGCTACTCTTCTTGTAAAAAGGTGTATATGTATTGTTTCTAAGAGATACATTTGTAACAGATGAGCAAATGTATACAATTTTATATAGCAAGTATGTATATGCGATTTATGCAGATAAAGGACCTATAGGAAAGGTTCAAAATCGTTTATACAATGTAATCGGCAACACTTTCTAACAAGTTTAGAAAAATATTGTCGAATTATAAAGGAATTTTTTAATTTATATCGAATACAAAATACGACACGGAGATGGAGTTATGGGGAACAGAATTCCCGAAGAAGTTGTTGAACAGATTCGGACATCATCCGATATTGTAGAAGTCATTGGTGAATACGTTCAACTTAGAAAACAGGGGCGTAACTATTTCGGCCTTTGTCCATTTCATGGTGAGAATTCTCCTTCATTCTCTGTTTCATCTGATAAGCAAATTTTTCATTGCTTCGGATGTGGAGAAGGTGGAAATGTATTTTCCTTTCTAATGAAAATGGAAGGACTGGCGTTTACCGAGGCTGTTCAAAAGCTAGGCGAAAGAAATGGAATTGCGGTTGCAGAGTACACATCAGGACAAGGACAACAAGAAGACATATCTGATGACACTGTCATCATGCAACAAGCTCATGAATTATTGAAAAAGTATTATCATCATTTATTAGTAAATACGGAAGAGGGAAATGAAGCACTTTCATATTTATTAAACCGTGGTATTACGAAAGAGATGATTGAGAAGTTTGAAATTGGTTATGCATCACCTGCTTGGGATGCAGCGACGAAAATTTTACAAAAAAGAGGTTTATCGCTGTCTACTATGGAACAAGCTGGCCTTCTAATAAGAAGTGAGAAGGATGGTAGTCATTATGATCGCTTCCGTGGAAGAGTTATGTTCCCGATCTATACGTTACAAGGTAAGGTGATAGCGTTTAGTGGAAGGGCGTTAGGAGATGACACTCCGAAATATTTAAATAGTCCTGAAACACCGATTTTTCACAAAAGTAAATTGTTGTATAACTTCCACCAAGCAAGACCATTTATTAGAAAGCGTGGGCAAGTGGTTCTTTTCGAAGGATATGCCGATGTACTAGCTGCGGTAAAGAGTGGTGTGGAAGAAGCTGTTGCGACAATGGGAACAGCTTTAACTGAAGAACAAGCAAAACTTCTGCGACGTAACGTTGAAACTGTTGTTCTTTGCTATGATGGTGATAAAGCAGGGCGAGAAGCGACGATGAAAGCAGGGCAATTATTGCTAAAAGTTGGTTGCCAAGTGAAAGTCACATCCTTGCCAGATAAGCTTGATCCTGATGAATATGTGCAACAATATGGGACTACTGCTTTTGAAAATCTTGTGAAATCAAGTGTGAGTTTTGTTGGTTTTAAAATAAATTATTTGCGTTTAGGGAAAAATTTGCAAGATGAGTCTGGCAAAGAAGAATATGTGAAAAGTGTTTTAAAAGAGTTATCGTTGTTACAAGATGCGATGCAGGCAGAGTCATATTTGAAGTCATTATCGCAAGAATTTTCGTATTCAATGGAAACACTTTTGAATCAATTGCACCAATATCGCAAAGAACAAAAGGTACAGCAAAAACAAATAAAGCAGGTTGCTAAACCGTCTCAAGTCGTTCAAACAAAACCGAAGTTAACAGGTTTTGAAAGAGCGGAAAGAGAAATTATTTACCATATGTTGCAAAGTGCAGAAGTAGCTGTTCGTATGGAATCCCATATAGAAGATTTTCATACAGAAGAACATAAAGGGATTTTATATGAACTATACGCATATTATGAAAAGGGAAATGAACCTTCAGTCGGAACATTTTTAAGTTGGCTCTCTGATGAAAAGTTGAAAAATATTATCACTGATATTTCGACGGATGAATTTATTAATCCAGAATACACAGAAGAAGTGTTACAAGGCCATTTGGAGACGCTTAGACGGCATCAGGAAAAACTTGAAAAGATGGAGATCATCTTTAAAGTGAAACAAATGGAAAAAACAGATCCTGTAGAGGCTGCTAAATATTATGTAGCATATTTACAAAATCAAAAAGCGAGAAAATAGCTTTTTTGATAAAGTTTTAGTATAATGAATGTTTGTATCTCGCGTAAGGAGGGGAACAGATGGCTGACAAACCAGCTCGTTCTAAACAAATTGAAACTGAAATGACCCTTGAGCAAGTGAAAGAACAACTCACTGAGCTCGGAAAAAAACGTGGCGTTCTTACATATGAAGAGATTGCAGAACGCATGAATGGATTTGAAATTGAATCCGATCAAATGGATGAATACTATGAATATTTAGGTGAACAAGGCATTGACTTAGTTGGTGATAATGACAACGAAGAAGGCCCTAATAATCGCCAAATTTCAAAAACAGAAGAAGAGTTTGACCTCAATGATTTAAGTGTACCACCAGGGGTTAAAATCAACGATCCTGTTCGTATGTATTTAAAAGAAATTGGTCGTGTAGACTTACTATCTGCAGAAGAAGAAATTCGACTTGCAACGCGTATTGAAGAAGGCGATGAAGAAGCGAAACGTCGTCTTGCAGAAGCAAACTTACGTCTTGTAGTAAGTATTGCAAAGCGCTATGTAGGCCGTGGTATGCTTTTCTTAGACTTAATTCAAGAAGGTAATATGGGTCTAATTAAAGCTGTTGAAAAGTTCGATTATCGTAAAGGTTTCAAATTTAGTACGTATGCAACTTGGTGGATTCGCCAAGCTATTACACGTGCCATTGCAGACCAAGCGCGAACAATTCGTATTCCAGTTCATATGGTTGAAACGATTAACAAGTTAATTCGTGTACAACGCCAATTATTACAAGATTTAGGTCGTGAACCGTCTCCTGAAGAGATTGGTGAAGAAATGGATCTTGCTCCAGAAAAAGTACGTGAAATCTTAAAAATTGCACAGGAGCCAGTTTCTCTTGAAACACCAATTGGTGAAGAAGATGACTCCCATTTAGGTGACTTTATTGAAGACCAAGAAGCAACATCGCCTGCGGACCATGCAGCCTATGAATTGCTAAAAGAACAATTAGAAGATGTGTTAGATACGCTAACAGATCGTGAAGAAAATGTTCTACGTCTTCGTTTCGGTTTAGATGATGGACGAACTCGTACGCTTGAAGAAGTTGGGAAAGTATTCGGCGTAACGAGAGAGCGTATCCGTCAAATTGAAGCAAAAGCACTTCGCAAATTAAGACATCCAAGCCGTAGTAAGCGTCTTAAGGATTTCTTAGAATAGGTTATTTTTTAAGTTTACTTCACCATTGTGAAGTAAACTTTTTTATTTTGTTAATTTTTGTTAAAATTTAGCTATCGGCAACGATTACAATTTCTTGTAATTTATTTTACAGAATTGTCTTTTGATTTGCAAATGCTCATTTTTCGATTTTTCGATTAATTTTGTTTATTCTATACAAAAATATATGTAGAAAAACGAAAAATATGATGAGAAACGTTAATAATTATCGAAATAATAAGCGATATGACAATAAAAAACAATAAACTGAATTTATGGAATATTTTTAACAAGTGGTAGTTTACTCTTTTCTGATAGAGCGTTTTCAAGTACAATGGAAATGACTGAATCATCTAACTATTTAGGGGTATAGAGGGGGGAGAAGAGATATGAAACGTAATCCGCTGATTCCGTTCGCTCTTATTGCAGCATTGGGTATTATCGTTATGTTTGTATTTTCATTTCAGGGGCTAAATAAATCTAAAGAGTTAGCTGATGCAAAAAATGGCGGGAAGCCAGCACAAACGGCATCAAAACCAGAAGATATTGTGAAGCAAAGCTGTACGAGCTGCCATGGTGATCAGTTACAAGGGGCAGTTGGACCTAACTTGCAAAAAATTGGTGGGAAACTTTCAAAGGATGAAATTAAAGAAATTCTTTCGAAAGGAAAAGGCAATATGCCTGCCAATATAGTTCCAGCTGATCAAGCCGCTAAAGTAGCTGATTGGTTATCGAAGAAAAAATAAAGTTCCGTATGACAAGCCTTTTGCTTATGCAAAGGGCTTGTTTTTCTATATTTTCTAAAATACGATGAATGATAGAGCAGTGAATTGTTGTTATGGGCTTGCAACAACTACTATAAATTCATTATCATGGAGACAGACTGACAAGAGAAGGAGTAATGGAAATACATGAATGAAGTAAAGCTTTCAAAACGATTAGAAGAAGTTGTACGTGAAATACCAGTAGGATCTACAGTCGCTGATATTGGATCGGATCATGCGTATTTACCGTGTTATACAATTATAAATAATATTGCTACAAAAGCAGTTGCAGGAGAGGTCGTAGATGGACCATTTCGCTCTGCGCAAGCAACTGTAGCTGAAAGTGGTTTACAAGATAAAGTAGATGTGCGTAAAGGGAATGGATTAGCTGTTATCGCACCAGGAGAAGTAGATGTAATTACGGTTGCCGGAATGGGCGGAGCGTTAATTCGTGACATTTTAGAAAGTGGTAAAGAAAAATTAGAAGGTGTAACACGTTTAATTTTACAGCCTAATATTGCAGCGCATCATATTCGTGAATGGTTTATTGAGAATGGTTGGGAGCTTATCCATGAAAAAATCGTAAAAGAAGATGGGAAAATTTACGAAATTTTAGTAGGGGAGCGAGGAAATGTTGCAGCGCCTTACTCTGAAAATAAACAAGCTGAATTGTTTATGGGACCATTTTTAATAACAGAAAAAAGTGAAGCCTTCGTTGAAAAATGGGAAGGAGAATTAAAAAACTTCCAAAATATTTTAAAACAGTTAGAACGTGCAGCTGATTCTGAAGAAACAAAAGCGAAGCGTGGGGAAGTAGAAGCGAAAATGAAAATGATAGGGGAGGTTTTATCATGAGTAAAATTCCAAATGGCCATGAAGTTATTTCTTTATTTGAAAGTATGTATCCGAAGCATTTGGCGATGGAAGGAGATAAGATTGGCCTGCAGATTGGAGCGCTTAATAAACCCGTGCGGCACGTATTGATTGCGTTAGATGTAACGGAAGAAGTTGTGGATGAAGCAATTCAATTAGGGGCAAATGTCATTATTGCTCATCATCCTTTAATTTTTAACCCGTTAAAAGCGATTCATACAGATAAGGCGTATGGGAAAATTATTGAAAAGTGTATTAAAAATGATATTGCAATCTATGCAGCGCATACAAATGTGGATGTTGCTAAGGGCGGGGTAAATGATTTACTTGCTGAGGCGTTAGGATTGCAAAATACAGAAGTTTTGGCACCGACATATGCAGAAGAAATGAAAAAAGTTGTTGTGTTTGTGCCAGTCACTCATGCAGAAGAAGTAAGGAATGCATTAGGAGACGCAGGTGCTGGTCATATCGGCAATTATAGCCACTGTACGTTTAGTAGCGAGGGTACAGGCGCATTTGTACCTCAAGAGGGGACAAATCCTTATATCGGGGAAACTGGACAGTTAGAACGTGTAGAAGAAGTGCGAATCGAAACGATTATTCCAGCTTCATTACAGCGGAAAGTGATTAAAGCAATGGTAACGGCGCACCCTTATGAAGAAGTAGCATACGATGTGTATCCGCTTGATAATAAAGGTGAAACGTTAGGCCTAGGAAAAATAGGATACTTACAAGAAGAAATGACGCTTGGTCAATTTGCAGAACATGTGAAACAATCATTAGACGTGAAGGGCGCAAGAGTTGTCGGTAAGTTAGACGATAAAGTGCGTAAAGTAGCTGTACTTGGTGGAGATGGTAATAAATATATAAACCAAGCGAAATTTAAAGGAGCAGATGTATATGTAACTGGTGACATGTACTATCATGTTGCTCATGATGCGATGATGCTCGGTTTAAATATAGTTGACCCAGGACATAATGTTGAAAAAGTAATGAAACAAGGTGTACAAAAGCAATTACAAGAAAAAGTGGATGCAAAGAAACTCAATGTACACATTCATGCTTCGCAGTTACATACAGATCCATTTATATTTGTATAAGAAAAATAAAAACCGTTGCTCATGCAAGCAACGGTTTTTATTATTGTTCTTTTTTCACTTTCACGCGAGGTAATATTTTTTGTAACGGTACTTTTCGAACTCTTTCCCATGTAGCGGGATTCATTGGGTTATATTGCTCTAAGAAAGCGATAACTTCTTTCGTAATTGGCGTTGGAGTAGAAGCACCTGCTGTAACAGCTACGTTTTCTACACCTTGTAGCCACTCTAATTGAATTTCGCTTACATCAGCAACTCGATATGCTTTTGTACCCGCGATTTCTTGTGATACTTGTGCTAAGCGATTTGAATTGTTACTTTTCGGATCACCAACAACAATTGTTAAGTCTGCAACATCAGCTTGTTTAGCGACAGCTTCTTGGCGAACTTGAGTTGCTAAACAAATTTCTTTATGGAATTCTGCTGTTGGGAATTTTTTTTGAATGTCCTCCATTAAATGTTGAACATCCCATTGACTCATCGTTGTTTGATTTGTTACTAAAATTTTATCTGTTGGGATTTCTAATGTTTTTAAATCATCGGCTCTTTCGATAAGGTGAACGATGTCAGGTGCAATACCAACTGCGCCTTCTGGCTCTGGATGATTTTTTTTACCGATATAAATGACATGATACCCTTCCGCTTTCTTAGCTTCGATAAGGTCATGCGTCTTGGTAACATCTGGGCAAGTAGCATCGATTGTTGTTAAACCTTTTTCTTTTGCGCGTTGTTTAACTTCTGGAGAAACACCGTGTGCAGTGAAAATAACAGTACCAGAATCAATTTTATCTAAAATTTCTAAGCGACTTGGACCGTCTAATGTGATGATTCCATCTTCTTCAAAAGCGTCTGTAACATGTTTATTGTGAACAATCATACCTAAAATATAAATGGGTCTCGGCAATGATTTATCTAATGCGGCGTTACGTGCAATTACCATTGCATCGACAACACCGTAGCAATAACCACGAGGGGAAATTTTAACAATTTTCATATGAGTAATCCTCTCCTTCTAAACAAGGGATACTTTTGTGCATAGTCTTTTACATTATAAAGGAGGAGTGGATAGAAAACAAAGGATTGTTACACATATAGTTTTGGTTTTGTTGCTGTTTGTTGAACTGGTTCTTTCGGTAACTCTTTTTCTATTACAGGTTCAATCACTATTTTCTTTCGTTTTCGTTTCTTTTTTTGAGGTGCAGGAGGCGGACTTTCTACCTCAACTGGCTCTGTTACATTTTCCGTTTGATTTTCTTCCGTGCTTTTTCCAGAGGTGAGGATTTTAACAATGCTTGGTAGACTACGCATAATAGGACCATACTGTTCGACGACAGGACCTACAGATTGAACGACTTGGGATACTTTTTCGATGTTATTTATCATATTAGTTGGATTCGAAATTAAGTTCGAAAAAAAACTGCCGATGCCACTGCTTGCTGTTGCCGCAGTTGTAGTTGAGCCGCCGCGCGTTTCATTTGATTCATACATTTGAGGCGGTATCATTTGCTCAGGATGTTGCTGCATGTATGGTTGATATTGTGGATGTTGCTGCGGATATTGCTGATGATATTGCGGCGGTGGTGGTTGCTGATGCATCATTGGTTGCCCTTCCATTTGTCGGTAAGGTGGAACCATTTGCATAAATGGCTCGGTTGGATCGTGTTTTTTAAAAAGCTTAGCAAGAAAACCTTTCTTTTTTTGTGCCATTGGTGGTAGTTGTGGAATTGGATATGGTGTATAAGGTTGCTGCCCTGGATTCGGATACATTTGCCTTGTAGGGGATTTCGGAAACATGTGAGAAATCCTCCTTTCTTCAGTTAGGTATATACACATACAATATGCAATAAAAGGGAAGAAGGTTAGTTTTTGAAGTGAAAACCTAAACTAAAGATGGATTTTACTTGTAGATTTCGATATAATGTAGACTTGACTGATTTGTGCGCGCAGTAGAAATTTTAGAAAGAAGGTGTAACTTATGACACAACAAACTTTTACACAGTATGATTTTAAACCATTTTTAATAGATGCAGTTCGTGAACTACGCTTTACAGAGCCGACAGGAATTCAGCAGAAAATTTTCCCGGTCGTGAAAAAAGGTGTAAGTGTAATTGGACAATCCCAAACAGGTTCTGGGAAAACACATGCATACTTACTTCCTACATTAAACAGAATTAATGCAAGTCGTGAAGAAGTACAACTTGTTATTACAGCGCCTACTCGTGAGTTAGCACAACAAATTTACGAAGAAATCGTGAAATTAACAAAGTTTTGTGCGGAAGACCAAATGATTACAGCACGTTGTTTAATTGGTGGAACTGATAAACAACGTTCAATTGAGAAATTGAAAAAACAACCTCATATCGTAGTTGGGACACCAGGACGTATTAAAGACTTAGTTGAAGAACAAGCATTATTTGTTCATAAAGCAAATACGATTATTGTCGATGAAGCAGACTTAATGCTTGATATGGGATTCATTCATGATGTAGACAAAATTGCAGCACGCATGCCTAAAAACTTGCAAATGTTAGTTTTCTCTGCAACAATTCCTCAAAAACTAAAACCGTTTCTGAAGAAATATATGGAGAATCCAGAGCATATTCATATCAATCCAAAACAAGTTGCAGCTGGAAACATTGAACACTATTTAGTGCCTTCTAAACATCGTAATAAAATTGATTTAGTGCATAAAATGCTACTTCAATTTAAACCGTATTTAGCAGTTGTTTTCACGAATACGAAAAAGATGGCAGACCAAGTTGCTGATGGATTAATGGAACGTGGCTTAAAAGTTGGACGAATTCACGGGGATTTATCACCACGTGATCGTAAAAAAATGATGAAACAAATTCGTGACCTTGAATTCCAATATATTGTTGCGACTGATTTAGCAGCACGTGGTATTGATATTGAAGGGATTAGCCATGTTATTAACTATGAGTTACCATCAGATTTAGATTTCTTCGTTCACCGCGTTGGAAGAACAGCACGTGCAGGGCATTCTGGTATTGCAGTGACGATTTATGATCCAGCAAACGAAGAAGCGTTAGATAGCTTAGAAAAACAACGTCATATCGAGTTTAAACATGTAGATTTACGTGGAGATGAGTGGGCAGATTTAGGTGAGCGTCGTCGTCGTAAGAGCCGTAAAAAACCAAATGACGAACTTGATGTTATGGCAACGAAAGTTATTAAAAAACCGAAAAAAGTAAAACCAAACTATAAACGTAAACTTGCAACAGAACGTGACAAAGTGAAGAGAAAATATAGCAATAAAAAAAGATAAGGGGTTTCCCTTATCTTTTTTTTAATCCCGGTAATTTAAATGAAGAGTATAGTCTGTCTAAATAGTCATATGAATTTGTGTAGTGCGTCTTTTGTGAACAAACAATTCACTACATATTTCTACAAATTATGCTATCATTATATCTATTGTATATTGAAGAGGTGATTGTATGTTAAAGATTGGATCTCATGTTTCTATGAGTGGTAAGAAAATGTTATTAGCAGCAAGTGAAGAGGCTGTTTCATACGGTGCAACAACGTTTATGATTTATACAGGTGCACCGCAAAATACACGAAGAAAACCAATTGAAGAATTGAACATAGAAGCAGGAAGAAAACATATGGAGCTGAACGGAATTGAGGAAATTATCGTCCATGCGCCGTATATTATTAATGTTGGGAATACGACGAAGCCAGAAACATTCCAATTAGGCGTAGACTTTCTTCGCATGGAAATTGAAAGAACATCGGCATTAGGTGTAGCGAAACAAATTGTTCTTCACCCAGGAGCGCACGTTGGTGCTGGAGCAGATGCTGGTATTCAACAAATTATTAAAGGGCTTAATGAAGTATTAACGCCAGAACAGACGGTTAACATTGCGTTAGAGACGATGGCAGGAAAAGGAACAGAATGCGGTCGTAGCTTTGAAGAAATTGCAAAAATTATTGATGGTGTAAAATATAATGAAAAGCTATCTGTATGCTTTGATACGTGTCATACGCACGATGCAGGATATGATATTGTAAATGACTTTGACGGCGTATTAAACGAATTTGATAAGATCGTTGGTATAGATCGTTTACAAGTACTTCATATTAATGATAGTAAAAATGTACGCGGAGCAGGAAAAGACCGTCATGAAAACATTGGATTTGGTCACATTGGGTATAAAGCATTGCATCACATTGTACATCATCCACAGTTAATGCATGTACCAAAAATTCTTGAAACACCGTATGTAGGGGAAGATAAAAAAGATAAGAAGCCACCATATAAATTGGAAATCGAAATGCTGAAAAACGGCACTTTTGATGAAGGGCTTCTTGAAAAAATTAAAGCGCAATAAGGAGGGGAAATCCCCTCCTTATTTTAGTAGTTGCTGAAATAATGTATTTACTTGTTGGGCAGTGGCAGGGGAAGTTACTTTTGCGATCTGTTTTAAGAGCTCTAGTCGCTCGTTGTTATCGTAAATATTAATATTTTTACCCTTCATAAGTAAAACGATTTGGTCAGCTTGTGCGGCTGTAATAGGAACTTCGTATTCTTTGCTATATTTTAATAACTCTTTTGTAGAAATATGATTTAATTTTTTATTAACAATTTGTTTAATGAGGTTCATCTTATTATCCTCCTTCACGCGTTCTTCTATCGAAATATATGAGCATGTAGCTTGTACATATTCGTATGGAGTTTCTTTTTTCATGAGGAAAAGAAGCGTATGTTATAATATAAGGACGAAACTACAGAAAAAGAGTACAGGGAGGGCTTATGGAGCAAAAGCAACATCGAAAAGAAAGTGTTATTCATCTTATTTATCGTTTAGTTATGATTATTTTTGGAGCAGCATGCGCGGCGGTGGCGATTGAACTATTTTTAATGCCAAATAAAATTATTGATGGTGGAATTATTGGTATTTCTCTTATATTAGATTATCTTACTCCTAACATTTGGTGGTTAAGTTTTTCTACTTTAGTCGTTGTTCTCAATATCCCATTTATGTATTCCGGTTATAAGCAAATTGGAAAAACATTTATGTTATCTTCGACATTTGGTATTGTAGCGTTAGCTTTCATTGAGTCAACGTTACATGCGGTGCCACCATTTACAACAGAACCTATTTTAGCGACAGTGTTTGGTGGGCTTATTTTAGGTCTTGGTGTAGGACTTGTAATTCGTCATGGTGGGTCGTTAGATGGAACTGAAATTATGGGGATTTTATTAACGAAGAAACTACCGTTCTCTGTTGGTGAATTCGTAATGTTTGTGAACTTATTTATTTTTGCATGGGCAGCATTTGTGTTTGGTGTGGAACAAGCGATGTATTCTGTTATGACGTACTATATCGCATTTAAAACAATCGATACAGTAATTCAAGGGCTAGATGAAACGAAGGCGGTTTTAATTGTATCTGATCAATATGAGGAAGTATCAAACGCGATTTTGCATCGTCTTGGCCGTGGAACGACAAAGCTTGTAGCAAAAGGTGGTTACACGGATAAAGAAAAAGAAGTTATTTATGCAGTTGTAACGCGTCTAGAAGTGACGAAGTTAAAATCAATTGTGCATGAAATTGATGAAAATGCGTTTGTTACGATTATGAGCACGCAAGAGACAAATGGTGGTAAGTTTAAATCGGCTATTCACTAAAAGTTTATAGGAATATTTTTTGAAAGCAGAGAATTTTTCTCTGCTTTTTGTTATAATAGTAAGGTTTCTTGAAAAAATAGATATATTTTAGGCAGATTGGTTTACAACTATAATAAGCTGTACTATAATTCAAATAGATATAAATCGGAATCATTCTGAATTAAAATAGGTGAGATGCTATGAATAATATATTAGAAATTGAAGGTTTAACATTCCGATATGAAGATCGGAATGTGTTAGAAAATATTAATTTGCAAGTTCCGAAGGGAGCTTTTTTAGGTTTAGTGGGACCGAATGGTTCAGGTAAATCAACTTTACTTAAGTGTTTATTAGGCGTTTTAAAGCCAAAAGAAGGAAGCATACGCGTGTTTGGCGTTGATAGTAAGAAGTTTAAGGAATGGAACAAAGTTGGTTATGTATCCCAAAAGGCAAATAGTTTCAATTCTGGTTTTCCAGCAACTGTTTCTGAAGTTGTCTCAATGGGACTTGTTTCGAAAAAAGGGCTTTTTCGCTTTTTTACAAAAGAGGATAAAAAAAAGGTAGAAAAAGCAATTGCTGATGTAGGGATGAGTGAGTTTCAAGGTCGTAACATTGGAGAGCTTTCTGGTGGACAGCAACAGCGTGTATTTATTGCTCGTGCGCTCGTTAGTGATCCTGAATTGCTTATTTTGGACGAGCCTACTGTTGGAATCGATGTGAAAAATGTGGAAAGTTTTTACGAAATATTAGAGGATTTAAACAAAAGGCTCGGGATTACATTAATTCTTGTTACTCATGATATGGGAGCTGTTACTGAAAAAGTAACACATGTTGCATGCCTAAACCAACATCTACATTTCCATGGAAATGTAGAGAAGTTCCGAGAGTTAGAAGATGCAGAAATGTCCGTCTTATATGGACATCATGTTCATCGTTTAGAACACGAACATGAGCATCACGGGAGGATATAATGATACAAGATTTTTTACAATATGACTTTTTACGTAATTCTTTATACGCAGGTATTTTAATTGGACTTGTTGCACCGCTAATTGGTGTGTTTGTTGTTATTCGTCGTTTATCTCTGATTGCGGATGCATTAAGTCACGTGACGTTATCGGGTATTGCAGCAAGTTTATTACTTGAAAAAACCATTTTTACAGGTGGATTTTTAAACCCCTTATATATGGGGATGATTTTCTCGATTGGTGGAGCGCTACTAATCGAAAAGTTACGAACTGTATATAAGCACTATCAAGAATTAGCAATTCCAATTATCCTTTCGGCAGGGATGGGGGTTGGAGTTATTTTCATTTCACTTGCAAATGGATTTAACACAGACTTATTTAGTTATTTATTTGGTAGTGTCAGTGCTGTAACAAGTACAGATTTAATTATTATTGGGATTGTAGCAATTGTTGTTGTTGCGACAATTATTTTATTATATAAAGAGCTGTTTCTATTATCATTTGATGAGGAATACGCAGTATCAACTGGTTTAAGAGCGAAATGGATTCACTTTATTTTCATTATATTAGTTGCTCTTGTCATTGCAGTATCAATGCGTGTAGTGGGGGTTCTTCTCGTATCATCATTAATGACATTACCAGTTGCAGCAAGTATTCGTATTGCTAAAGGATTTAAACAAACAATTTTCTTTTCCATTTTATTTGGTGAAATTGCAGTAATTGGTGGAATGTTTGCTTCGTATCAACTTGATCTAGCGCCAGGTGGTACAATTGTTATGATAGCAGTTCTTATTTTAATCGGTGCGATTTTATGGAAGAAGAAAAAAACTGCATAAAGTAGGGATAGGTATGAATCTAACAGAAGCTTTACGCCTAATGAAAGAAAAAGGATATAAACATACTGGAAAAAGAGAAGAGATGCTCAGATTATTTGCAGCACATAATCGTTATTTAACTGCGAAAGACGTTTTAGAACATATGAAAGACGATTATCCAGGGCTTAGTTTTGATACGATTTATCGTAACTTAACAGTTTTTGCTGAGATTGGTGTTTTAGAACAAACGGAATTAAATGGCGAAAAACATTTTCGTTTTACTTGTTCTATTATGGAACATCATCATCATTTTATTTGTTTGGATTGTGGGGGGACGAAAGAGATTACTTCCTGCCCAATGGATTTTATGAATAAAGATTTTACTGGTTATGAAGTAACGGGTCATAAGTTTGAAATATATGGTCGTTGTCCAAAATGTGCAAAGTAAAAGCTCGTCGGTTATGTAACTGACGAGCTTTTTTACGTAGAAAAGAAGGTTGCTCACAAATATTGTGGCAACCTTCTTTTTATTGTTCTTGTGTCTCTTTTTCTTTTTCTCGTTCAGCAGCCATTTCAGCAGCAATTACGTCGATTTCTTTTTTCAGTTCTTCTACCATTGTTTCTTCTGGTACTTTACGAACGACTTGCCCTTTACGGAATAATAATCCCTCTCCACGTGCACCGGCAATACCGATATCAGCTTCACGAGCTTCACCAGGGCCATTTACAGCGCAACCAAGTACTGCAACTTTAATTGGTACTTGAAGTGTAGAGATGTATTCTTCCACTTCGTTAGCAATGCTAATTAAATCGATTTCAATACGACCACAAGTTGGACAAGAGATAAGTGTTGCTGCATTAGACGCAAGACCGAATGATTTTAATAATTCGCGAGCAACTTTTACTTCTTCAACTGGATCAGCACTTAATGAAATACGTAGTGTATTTCCGATGCCTTTATTTAAGATTGCTCCAAGACCAGCAGCACTTTTTACAGTTCCGGCAAACAATGTTCCAGATTCTGTAATACCTAAATGTAATGGATAATCAAAAGCACGAGCAGCTTTCTCGTATGCTTCGATTGCTAAGTTAACATCAGAGGCTTTCATAGATACGATAATATCGTGGAAATCTAAGTCCTCTAAAATTTTAATATGATGTAGCGCGCTCTCAACCATACCATCTGCAGTTGGGTACCCGTACTTTTCTAAAATGTGTCGCTCTAATGAACCAGCGTTTACACCGATACGGATTGGAATACCGCGCTCTTTTGCTGCATTTACAACAGCTTCTACTTTATGGCGACGACCAATATTACCTGGATTGATACGTACTTTATCGATGCCACCTTCAATTGCTTTTAAAGCAAGGCGATAATCAAAATGAATATCAGCAACAAGTGGAATGTTGATTTGTTTTTTTATATCAGCAATAGCATCTGCTGCGCGTTCATCTGGAACGGCAACGCGGACGACTTGACAGCCGGCTTCTTCTAAACGCTTGATTTCAGCAACTGTTGCTTCAACATCATGTGTTTTTGTTGTTGTCATACTTTGTATAATTAATTCATTATTACCGCCGATTGTTAAATTACCGACTTTAACTGGACGTGTTTTTGTACGATGAGTCATTTCATTCACGAATAGATCGCTCTCCTTATAAAAGAAGTTTCTTATTTAGTCCCTCATATCAATGATAGTATACGTGATATAGGGCTATAGAAACCGAAGTACTCGGTTTCACTTTTACTATTGTATCAGCGCCTTTATGTAATTGACAAGGATTAAGTGATAGCTTATTGATATAACGGGAATTTATAAGACTTTCCAATTTGTATTTTTGTAGCAGATGTACTTTTGTTTAATTGTTTAAAGTCGTCAATGACTTTTTCTATGGAAGGAATTTTTTTCTTGTTAATTTGTTCTGTAATAGAAAGAACTGTCTCACCAGTTTTTACTTCAATTGTTTTATAAGATACATCCGTTTCTTTTTCTGTTTTGTTCGCTTTATTTTGTTGACTGTCTGTGTTTTCTTTTTTAATTGTTTGAGCAGCAGTTGTTTTTTTATATGAACTTAACATCGGTAAAGTACCGATTTTTATATCGTAATAAAATATATAACCGAGAACAAGCACGAATAGGAATATACCTAATCTCTTCATATTCTTCACTCCTTTGCTAGGAATATATGCTTGTCCAAAAAAAAAATGCCTATTTAGGCATTTTTTATTTTTCTTTCGGTTTGGGTACCTCTTTAATCGTTAAGTATAGAACGATTAAAACAACAGCGATATAAATGAACGTTGCTCCAGGTACGACGATTTTGAATAAATCCATAATCATGAAGAAAATGGTTGGGATCGTGTAGCTGTATGCAGTTAGTGTCCAAACTTGTTTATAGGATAGTTTACGTTGACCGCTCATAGCAGAACCGATGAACGCAAGTAAAGTCACGCCTACAAAAGTGATGAATAATTGGAATAGGTACACTAAGAATCCAATAACAAATAATAAAATTGGATAAATATTATCGAATAAAGAAATAAATTCTTGTAGATCTTTTTTCTCAAGAGATGCACCTAACAAATCGTTATAAGAATACGTTTGTGTTTGACCATTTCCCATAGAGACTACTTTATCTTTTAAAACAAATAAACCTGTTTTATTTTGATATTTTTCTAGGTCTGTTGAATTTGGATCAAATACGAAAAGTGTATTTCCTTCTTCTTTTTCAATAGGTTGATCAATATCGGCTTTTAGTTCGCCATTTTCGATTTTAAAATCAGGTAAATCTTTATCGATGACTTGATTTACCATGCCTACACCATCTTGGATAAAACTACCGTACAAAAAAGTTCTTGGAATAGTAGTAATTAAGCAAAGTAGCATAATATACAAAATGGTTTTACCGATTTTTTGAAAACGGAATAGCGCCATATCTTTAGGCGAGTATATGCTTTTTACGAATTGGGTAAATATGGACATAGATTCACTTCCTTTATGTATGTATAAAATCATTGTAACGTAGGAATCTAGAGAATCTCAAGATATATTATATTTACATATAGTGGAGATAACTAAATTTCTTTTATTAACTTTCTTCTTTTAAATAAGAAAAATACAATTGACACTTTTCTTTTCTATATGGTAAATTTATCTTACATTTCTTAAAGAGCATATCCGATAGGAATTCCTCTATTTGATATGTTGTTACATACATAATTGTGGACCCTTAGCTCAGCTGGTTAGAGCAGACGGCTCATAACCGTCCGGTCGTAGGTTCGAGTCCTACAGGGTCCATATCCATTTCGCATGTTTATTATGTTAGCAGGAAGCTTCCTTGTAGAAGGAAGCTTTTTTTACGGAATATATGAGCATTTTAATTGAAAAGAAGTGGGAATTTTGCTACTTTAATGATAGCAAGACAATGTGATTTATTTGTTTGCACCCTATGGCAATTAGGGTAGAATGAAGTTGTATGTCACTTAAGTGGCAATACATAAACTGGGAGGAATATAACAATGGCAAAACACGAATTACCAAATTTACCTTACGCGTATGATGCTTTAGAGCCTCACTTTGACAAAGAAACAATGAACATCCATCATACAAAACATCACAACACGTACATTACAAACTTAAACGCTGCTTTAGAAGGTCATGCAGAATTAGCTGACAAAAGCGTAGAAGAATTAGTTGCAAACTTAAACGAAGTACCAGAAGCAATCCGTACAGCAGTACGTAACAATGGTGGCGGACATGCTAACCATACATTCTTCTGGACAATCCTATCTCCAAACGGCGGAGGACAACCTGTAGGTGAACTTGCAACTGCAATTGAAGCAAAATTCGGTAGCTTCGATGCATTCAAAGAAGAATTCGCAAAAGCTGGCGCAACTCGCTTCGGTTCTGGTTGGGCTTGGTTAGTAGTAAACAATGGTGAGTTAGAAGTAACAAGCACTCCAAACCAAGATTCTCCTTTAACTGAAGGTAAAACTCCAGTTATCGGTTTAGATGTTTGGGAGCATGCTTACTACTTAAACTACCAAAACCGTCGTCCAGACTACATCGGCGCATTCTGGAACGTTGTAGATTGGAACGCTGCTGAAAAACGTTACCAAGAAGCAAAATAATCGTAATAAATATAGAAAAAGCTAGGGGAGAGCTCCTAGCTTTTTTCTATGCTTTCCTTTTACATAATTGGGCTTGTCTTTGGAAGACTAGAACATGAAGTAAAGGAGAGTTGTGTATGAAATGGAAACATATAATTGGTGACGTTGAAGTGAATCGGGATTTAGTGTTATTGCTCCTTATAGGAGGTTTATACACGCTCGCAATTTCTTTATCGAATACGTTTGTAAATATTTATTTATGGAAACAAACACAAAATTATGTGAATCTTGGCTTGTATAATTTAGCCAGCGTGGTATTACAGCCTCTCACATTTCTTGTAGGGGGAAAATTAGCGAAACGTATCGATCGCTCGATTTTATTACGAATAGGAGTAGGGACGCTCGCAATTTTTTTTATTGTTGTCTTAGTAGCAGGGAAAAGTGCTTCTCAGTATATTTTATTAATGGGTGCTCTTTTAGGAGTAGGATACGGTTTTTACTGGTTGGCTTTTAACTTATTGACATTTGAAATTACAGAACCAGAAACAAGAGATTTCTTTAATGGGTTTCTTGGACTTCTTACATCCTTCTCTGGAATGATTGGACCAATAGCAGCAGGATACACAATTTCACGTATGGAGAAATGGAGTGGCTATACTGTTATATTCTTTCTTTCATTAGTTCTATTTGCAATTGCTGTCGTCTTAAGCTTCTTTTTATCTAAAAGAGAATGTGAAGGGCGTTATGAAATCGTGCAAGTATTGAAAGAACGACGGATTGATAAAAATTGGGGAAAGATTACACGAGCTCATTTTTTCCAAGGATTGAGAGAAGGAACGTTTATTTTTGTCATTTCAGTATATGTTTATTTAGCAACTAATAGTGAGTTTGCATTAGGGAAATACAGTTTAGTGAACTCTGCTGTATCCTTTGTATGTTATTACTTAGTTGCTCGTATGTTAAAGAAGGAGTGGCGAAAAAAAGCAATTTTACTTGGAGGCATTATTTTATATGCTGTCGTCTTTTTAGTTATTTTCAATGTTACATACACGAAATTACTTATTTATGCGGCATGTATTGCAATTGCATATCCTATTTTACTTGTTCCGTACGGATCAATGACATATGACGTAATTGGTAGAGCGAAAAATGCGAGAGAATGGCGTGTGGAATATGTCGTTGTTCGGGAGCTGTGGTTAAACGCCGGAAGAATCTGTTCCATTTTAAGTTTTTTATGTGCTGTACTATTCTTTCCACCTGAAAAAAGTTTACCTTACTTATTATGTATTTTAGGTGCTGGACATTTTCTTATTTATTTTGCAGTTAAAAATGTCAAATATGATGAGAGAAATGCGAGTAAAGCAAGTGTTGTAACGCAAGGGAACGCGCAAAACCAAACTGAACCAGAAGGTTAACTTCTCGTTTGTTTTATGCTAGAATAGAAAAAGATGTAAGACAGCAGTGAGGACACCTGTATGAAGGTGTCCCTTTCACATTACATAGCTGTTGGTAGAGGGGGTTTGTATGAGCAAGAAACAGAAGCAAAATAAGAAAAAGACCCACGTTCCTTTTCGGTTAAACGTGCTGTTTTTCTGCGTGTTTTTAATGTTCTCCGCGGTTATTGTAAGGCTCGGATATGTACAAATTGTTCGCGGTGAAGAATATAAGAATGAAGTGGAGAAGAAAGAAAACTCAACGATAAGTAATCCTGTACCGCGTGGGAAAATATTTGACCGTTATGGGCGAGCTGTAGTAGATAATGTAGCCATTCGTACTATTACATTTACAAAAATGAAAGGATCAACTGCAGAAGATCGCTTAGAAACAGCGAAAAAGCTAGCAGATTTGATTGAAGTACCGACAGATAAATTAACGGATCGCGATAAAAAGGATTATTGGCTTGCTATGCATAAAGAGGAAGCTAAAGAAAAAATTACGAATAAAGATCGTCAAGAGTTTAAAGATAAAAAAATTGATGATAAAGAATTAGACGAGCGCCAGCGAAGTCGTGTAACAGAAGAAGAGGTTAATCAATTATCCGCAAAAGATTTAGAAATACTCGCGATTAAGAGTAAGATGGATGGCGGATATGCAATGACACCTCAAGTTATTAAAAAGGATGCTACAGAAAAGGAATATTCGATTATTAGTGAAAACTTAGCAGCATTACCAGGTGTAGATACGAATGTTGATTGGGATCGAAAATATACGTACGATGATTTATTCCGAAGTGTACTTGGTGGGGTGTCGACATCTGATGAAGGTTTACCGAGAGAAAGACTAGATTACTATCTTGTTCGTGATTATAATCGAAATGACCGAGTAGGAAAAAGTTATCTTGAGCAACAGTATGAAGATAGCCTACACGGTACGAAAGCAGAAGTTAGAAATGTTACAGATAAAAACGGTAATATTTTAGAAACGATTAATGTATCAAAAGGACAAAGTGGTAATGACCTGAACTTAACAATTGATATGGAATTACAAAAGCGCGTGGAAGATATTCTTGCGAAGAATTTAATGAGGTTTAAAGGAAGCGAACCTCTTTTAGATCGCGCATTCGTTGTAATGATGAACCCAAAAAATGGCGAAGTTTTATCTATGGCGGGGAAACAATTAGTTAACGAAGATGGTCAAACGAAAGTAAATGATTTTGCATTAGGTACCATGACAAGTTCTTATCCGATGGGATCAACTGTAAAAGGTGCAACAGTACTTACTGGATATCAAACTGGTGCGATTCAACCAGGATCGGTGCAATTGGATGAACCAATTAAATTAAAAGGTACACCTACGAAGTCGTCTTGGAAAACGATGGGATACATTAATGACCTTACAGCTTTAAAAATGTCTTCTAACGTTTATATGTTTAAAACAGCGATGAATATCGCCGGTGTTCAGTATGTGAGAGGTGGTACGTTAGATATACCTCAAAAAGCATTTGATACGATGCGTTATTATTTCGGACAGTTTGGACTTGGTGTAAAAACAGGAATTGATTTACCGAATGAATCTGCTGGTCAGATGGGTAGAAGTAGTCAACCAGGTTTCTTACTAGATTTATCAATTGGACAGTATGATACGTATACACCGCTTCAATTAGCGCAATATATTTCGACGATTGCCAATGGCGGATATCGTATGCAACCACAAGTTGTAAAAGAAATTCGTCAACCGGCAGTGAAACCGGATGAAGTTGGGAAAGTTGTTCAATCTATGGAACCGAAAGTATTAAATCGTGTTGATATGCCAGAATCGCAAATTAAACGTGTTCAAGAAGGATTTAGACAAGTTTATAATGATTCAGGTGGTACAGCTACAAAATACTTTACAGGTGCAAAATATAAAGCAGCAGGGAAGACAGGTACCGCGCAAACTGTGTATGGCGGAGATAAAGAGATTGGTAGAAAGGCAAACGGTGAACGTGTGGAAACATATAACTTAACATTAGTAGGTTATGCGCCACTTGAAGATCCAGAAGTAGCATTCTCTGTTGTCGTTCCGTGGGTACATGATGATAAGACTGGTATTAATGGATATATTGGTCGTGAAATTATGGACGCTTACTTTGATTTGAAAAACAAAGAAGTAAATGGTGAAGCTCCAAAAGATGATAAAGACAATAAAAATAAAGAGCAAGATGATGAATAAAAAAGTTGTAAAAAAGCACACTATCTGAAAAGATAGTGTGCTTTTTTTTATGGTTTATGCATATCGTGTAATAAATGTGGACAAGTATACAACATTGAAAAAAACGCGGCCGTATAAATGATACTTGTATATGGTGGGATAGGGGATAAATATTTTATAGGGAAATCATCAGAGGAAATGAATAGCTACTACTGAATTAAAATTGTACCGTATGTTGATTTATGTGGAACTTTACAAAACTTTTACAAACAATTAAAACCGAATTAATAGTTTAGCAGTATTCTTATATCTGTAATCCTGTTATTTCCGGTTACTTCTAGGAGGAAGAACACGTGAAATGGATGCGTACACCGATTAAAGTTTTCGTATTATCAATATGGTTCCTCTGTTTTGAAATGTCTACTGCATTTGCTTTAAATGATACGGGAGAAGTGAGAGTTGATGGATCCTCAACGGTTTTTCCTATTATAGAAGCAGTAGCGGAGGAATATACAAAGGTGCATCCAGACGTGAAAATTTCCATCAGTATTTCTGGAACTGGGGGAGGATTTAATCGTTTCAGTAAAGGAGAAGTAGATATAAATAATGCTTCGAGAGTAATGAAACAAGTCGAGAAAAATGAAATGAAGAAAAACTCTATTCAGTTCACACCTTTTGAGGTTGCTAACGACGGTCTTACGATTGTTGTGAATCGCCATAATACATGGGTAGACGATATGTCAGTAGACGAGTTACGACTACTTTGGAGTGAAGATGGAAGAGAGAAGCGATGGTCACAAATTCATTCAACATGGCCACGTGAACAAGTGAAGTTTTATGCACCAGGCGTAGACTCTGGTACGTATGATTATTTTCAAAATGTCATCTTACAAAATCATCGCATTGTAAAAAAAGTCTCTTTGTCTGAAGATGATCAAGTTATTATGCAAGGGGTAATGAATGATAAACATGCCATTGCTTTTGTAGGATATGCTTATTATATGGCTAATCGAGATAAGGTGAAAGCAATAAAAGTAAATGGTGTATTTCCGACGAAAGAGACCATTCAATCAGGTAAGTATAAGCCGTTATCTAGGCCGCTACTTACTTATGTGAATAATGCATCTATCCGAAATAAAATGAATGTAGCAAACTATGTTGAGTTTATGATTCAGCATGTCGGTAACCTCGCTGAAGAGGTCGGGTATGTAAAATTAAAAAAAGAAAAATACAATGAACAGCTGCGTATGTTAACAGAAATAAAAAGGTAATGTCAGGGTGGAAAGGGGTTTTCATCTTTGGCTCATAATGACAAAAGTCAAATTACATTTTCTGTACAACATTTGATTGAAAGAAATACAAAACAAAGAAAAAAAACGCAGCGAATCAATCGAATAGTACCTTTATTACTAAAAATAATTGCTAGTGTTTCTATTGTGACGACACTTGGCATTGTTTTTACGCTCTCTAATGAAACAATCATGTTTTTTCAAAAAATATCATTATACTCCTTTTTGACGGAGAAAGAATGGTTACCATTTTTTGAAGACCCTAAATTCGGTATATTACCACTTATATGTGGAACGTTCCTTGTAACAGCAATTGCTATGTTTGTAGCAATTCCTATCGGTTTAGCGTGTGCCGTATTTTTAAGCGAATATGCTTCAAATAGTGCACGGAAAATATTAAAGCCGATGTTAGAGCTATTAGCAGGTATCCCGACAATTGTATATGGTTTTTTTGCATTAACAGTTGTTACACCGCTTTTACAAAGGATTATACCAGATTTACAGTTTTTTAATGCGATTAGTCCAGGAATCGTTATCGGATTTATGATGATGCCTACAATTGCATCTCTATCTGAAGATGCGATGAGAGCTGTGGCGAAAGGGACGAAAGAAGCTTCATTAGCACTCGGAGCGACGCGGTTTGAAATGGTAAAACAAGTGGTGTTTCCGTCCGCTTTTACAGGGATTATGGCAGCAATTATATTAGCAGCTTCTCGTGCGATTGGTGAAACGATGATTGTTGTAATTGCAGCAGGATCCACACCAAATGTATCGCTTGATCCGACACATTCTATTCAAACGTTAACAGCCTATATTGTGCAAGTAAGTTTAGGTGATGCTCCGCATGGAACGATTACGTATTACAGCATGTATGCTGTAGGCGCAACGTTATTTTTGTTTACCTTTATTATGAACATCATTTCGCAGTCAATTATGCGCCGTTTTAGGAGGATGACATAATATGCGAATGTTGAATCATAAAAAAATACAAAAAAATATGGCATCACGCTTTTTAAAAGATCGAATTTACAAATTGTTATTTTATATAGCAATTTTATTTTCAATCGTAATTTTGTTTTTGTTACTGTTTCAAATTGTTGAAAAAGGTATAAGTTATCTTTCAATAGATTTCTTTACAAATTTCGCTTCACGTAATCCGAAAGAAGCTGGTATTGCTGCAGCTTTGTCAGGGACAATATTATTTATGAGTATTGTTATACCTGTTTCTTTTATATTTGGAGTTGGAACAGCACTTTATTTAGAGCAATATGCGAAGGAATCTCTATTTAAAAAAATAATAGAGATTAATAATCAAACGTTAGCAGGAGTACCATCTGTTGTATTTGGATTGCTTGGTTTAACTATTTTTGTATATGCTCTTCATTTAGGAGAGAGTATAGTTGCAGCAGCATTGACGATGAGTCTACTCGTTTTACCAACAGTTGTTGTGGCGAGTCAAGAAGCAATTCGATCAGTACCAAGTGTTTTATTAGAGGGTTCTTACGGATTAGGTGCTACGAAGTGGCAAACGATGTATCAAATTGTATTGCCATATGCTTTCCCAGGGATTATAACGGGCTGTACGTTAGCGATATCAAGAGCAATTGGAGAGGCTGCACCACTATTAGTTATTGGGGCACTTGCGTTTGCAAATTATGTTCCATTTAGTATGTTTGATAGATTTACAGTTCTACCAATTCAAATTTTTAATTGGATGAGTAGGCCACAAGAAGAATTTCAGTATGTAGCAGCAGCTGGGATGATTGTTTTGTTAGGTTTGTTGCTATTTATCAATATATTTGTTTTATGGTTACGAAATCGAAAATAAGTTGGAAGTGGATGAAAGGGGAATTCAAATGGTAGCAACAGTAGTAAATGTACAGGTGAAAAACGAAGAGAAAATCGAGACTGCGCCAAAGAAGGTAGTATTTGATACGAAAAACTTAAATTTATGGTACGGGGAAGACCATGCTTTAAAAGATATTAATTTAAGTATTCATGAGAATGAAGTTACAGCCATTATCGGTCCAAGTGGCTGTGGTAAATCAACTTACTTAAAAACATTAAATCGCATGGTAGAGTTAGTACCGATCGTTCGAACTACAGGTGTAATTGAGTATAGAGAACGCAATATATTTGATAAATCATATCCAGTTGAAGAATTAAGAACGCATGTAGGAATGGTGTTCCAAAAGCCAAATCCATTTCCAAAATCTATTTATGAGAATGTAACATACGGTCCAAAAATCCATGGTATTCGTGACAAAAAGACATTAGATGAAATTGTTGAAAAAAGTTTACGTGGAGCAGCGATTTGGGATGAGTTAAAAGATCGTTTGCACGATAATGCATACGGTTTATCTGGTGGACAGCAACAGCGTCTATGCATCGCACGCTGCTTAGCTATTGAGCCAGACGTTATTTTAATGGATGAGCCAACATCGGCATTAGACCCAATTTCAACATTAAAAGTAGAAGAATTGATTCAAGAGCTAAAGAAAGATTTTAGTATTGTTATCGTAACGCATAATATGCAACAAGCAGCGCGTATTTCAGACAAAACAGCTTTCTTCTTAAGCGGGGAAGTTGTGGAGTATACAGATACAAACAAATTATTTACGACTCCTTCAGATAAGCGTACAGAAGATTATATTACAGGTCGCTTTGGTTGATATCGTTTCAAAGCTAAGAGCAAATGCCCTCTTAACAGAGGGCATTTCTTATTTTATCTTACTGTTAATAAAGAAGTAATACTTCTCCTTATCTTAAGGTTTATTACAAGCGTAAGAGGCTATGTAGGAGATTTACCCCGCTATTTGCGGGCAGTAAGACCCCCACCTTAAAATTTAGCGAAAGCAAAGAAGTTAGGGAGGGGATCTTGCTGCCTATCAAATCCCGATTGATGAGGGTTGATTAAAGTTTCACTTTTATATAATGGCACATAATATTGAGGGGGAAGAAAAATGGTAAGAGAACAGTTTCAAGGTGATTTAAAAGCGTTACAGCAAAAGGTGATTGAGCTTGGAGAATTAGCAAATGCGGCTTTATTGATTGCTATGGAAGGTCTGCATACAAGGGATGTAGAGAAAGCGTTAGAGGTCATTGATGGTGATTACCGCATGGATAATTTAGAAGAGGAAATAAACGATCTTGCGCTTATGCTCATTACGAAGCAGCAACCTGTAGCAAGTGACTTAAGAAGGATTTTTATTTCAATTAAAACAGCGACAGATTTAGAGCGCATTGCAGATCATGCTGTTAATATTGCAAAGGCTACAATTCGTCTTGGGGAAAAAGAAGTGGCTGTTAGTTTGCACAACCTAGATGAAATGTTTGCGGTTGCAAATGAGATGTTGCATTTAGCGTTAGAAGCATATGAACAAGAAAATTTAACTTTTGCGAAACAAATTGCTGAAATGGATGATTCCGTTGATGAAATATATGGAAAAGCAATTCGTGAGTTTATATCTTCAGTTCCGGAACAACCAGAAGCAATTACGCAAATTACACAATTATCATTTGTCGCGAGATATATTGAGCGTGTAGCAGATCATATTACAAATATTGCTGAAAATGTCTTTTATTTAGTAAAAGGAAAGCATTATTTATTGAATGAGTAGGAAAAAAAGCAGGTGATGAGAAATCACCTGCTTTTTTTAGTCAAAACATGACAAAAAAAGCTCGTTGTTTCCTTTAGTTTATGATGATAAGATGTATCATAATGTAATGGAAAAATTAGTATATATGTTTGTCGTTAATAAGTATTATTTACCAATTTATAGTAAGCGCTTTCTTGTTGTTTGAAATGTACGTTTTTATAGGTTAGAAATTTAATTATATAGTCTTCTAAATGAGGATGTGTTTAACTAATCAAGTTTATGCTGCTAGTTCATGTGGGATAGGGAATATACATATGGTATATGGAGTTACTGAACATTATATAAGTGGAGGCTGAAGTATATGAAGGGGGTTATTTTAGCTGGAGGAAAAGGAAGGCGCCTTAGACCATTAACATGTAATACTCCAAAGCCGATGTTACCATTATTAGAAAAACCAGTTTTAGAATATAATATTGAGTTATTACGCCAGCATGGTATTCGTGAAATTGCAATTACTGTTCAATATATGAGTACGACCATTAAGCAATATTTTGGTGACGGTAGTAAATGGGGAGTTAACTTGTATTATTTTGAAGACTCTCCTCCGCTTGGTACAGCAGGGAGTATTAAACAAGCAGAACAATTTTTAGATGAAACATTTGTTGTGATAAGCGGGGATGCATTAACTGACTTTCAATTATCAGAAGGAATTAGGTTTCATGAACAAAAGAAAAGAATGGTAACAATGTTTGTGAAAGAAGTAGAAAATCCACTCTCATTTGGATTGGTTGTAATGAATAAAGACCAGGAGGTTACACGATATATAGAAAAGCCGGGCTGGAATGAGGTAGTATCTAATGTTGTGAATACAGGCATATATATTATGGAGCCAGAAATCTTTTCTTACATACCGCCTAGGCAATTTTTTGATTTCAGTCATGATGTGTTTCAGTTATTGGCAAACAAAAATGTGTTATTCGCATATTTGTCAGAAGGTTATTGGTTAGATATCGGCACATTTAATCAATATCGACAAGCACAATTTGATTTGTTAACGAAAAAGTTACAAGTACCTATTCCTTATACAGAAGTATTACCGATGGTATGGATGGGAGAAGGGGTGACGATTGGTAAAGGGACGAAAATTCATGGCCCCTCTTTTATTGGAGAAGGAGCAAAGATTGGTACAGGAGCTGTAATTGAGCCATATTCTATTATTGGGAAAAATAGTATCGTTTCAAATTATTCTCATCTTCAAAAAAGTATTGTTTTTGCAAATGCCCACATTGGGAAGTATTGTGAACTATTAGAAACGACAATAGGAGAGCGTACAATAGTTGAAGATGATGTTACACTGTTTCAAAAAAGTGTTGTAGCGGATCACTGTCATATCGGAAGAAGTACGGTAATTAAGCAAAAAGGAAAACTATGGCCTTATAAGGCGATTGATAGTCATTCGATAGTAGGAGCGGCTGGTATTCAAGAGAGTGAAATGAGTGCAGGGTGGTTACAAAAAAGCCGCATTGTAGGAAGAGGGAATGTTGAAATTACTCCCCAGTTTATCGTGAAGATTGCGATGGCGTATGGTTCTCTTTTTAAAAAAGGAGAAAGTATATTAATTGGAAGTCAAGAAAATATAGAAACAACCTCTTATAAAAATTTATTTTTACATGCTATTCATGGTATAGGGATTCATACGATGGAATGTAAAGAAATGAACGAGTCACTTTTTCAATATAGTGTTCACCAGTTGAAGTGTGCAGGTGGTGTTTTCATTCAAGTGGAGAATGAGAATGAGATTGTTATAAAGTTATACGGTCAAGCTGGCATGCCGTTAACGTATAAGCAGCAAAAAGAGATAGAACAAGTATATATGTCCGAATTGTTTTATTACGTGCATGAGAAAGAAATGGGGCGTAATAAGCTCGTTCATGTTTCTATGAATGAGTATATAGAAGTTATATTGGAGCATATTGATATCGAGAAAATACAGATGCAGAAGTTTCATCTTCTTATTAATAAGAGAAATGATACGTTGCAACATTTACTCATGCTCTTTCTGCAAAGACTTGGTTGTACAGTTACATGGATTTATGCAAGCGAACAAAAAGATCATGTGAAAGCTTTGATGAAATCAAGTAAAGCGAATATGGCTCTTATGTTTTCTGAGCAAGGAAATCATTTCGAGTTATACGATAAACATAGTAATATTTACCAAGGTACAGATTTGGAAGAGGTAGATATTCCAGATTTCTTACTCGAATCGACAGGAAATATTTACCCAATGTCTTTGAAGTTAGGAGAATGTTATCTTCTATTTTATACGCAGGATGAAAGAAAGTCGTTTCAAGTAAGGTGGAAGCGAGATATTTTATATCGGATTGGAAAATTATTCGAGCTAATAGCATTGCAAGGAAAAACGTTTCTCAGCATAGTAGAGCAATCACCTCCGCTCTATTTACTTTATGATGAAGTGGTATGTTCATGGAATGAAAAAGGGGAAATTATGAGGAAATTATTGGATGATATAGAAAGGAAGGGAGAAGGTATATTTGAAGGAGTACAGTTCAAATATACTGAAAAAGAGTGGTCTTATATCGTTTCTGACACAAAACAACCAAAATTTTTGGTGTATTCACATGCTAGAAACCCAGTAATAGCAAGGGAAAATATGAAAAATCTTATAGAAAAAATTAGACAATATCAAAAGGTGTAGAATTTTTATTTTAAAAGTGGTATTATAGTATAGTCTGATTTAAGTTATTAGTACTGGAGGGAAATAAGAATGCGTGTGAATATTACTCTAGCATGTACAGAATGCGGAGATCGTAACTATATCTCAAAGAAAAATAAACGTAACAACGCTGAGCGTATCGAGCTTAAAAAGTATTGCAAGCGTGACAAGAAGTCTACGTTACACCGTGAAACAAAGTAAGCAGTAGGAATATTTTCCTACTGTTTCTTTTTTTTATTCGATTCCTATGTTAAAAGTGATACACTATCAGCATAGAGTAAAGTGTCACTGTAAGGGGGAGAATGTGTGAAAGCAGAGAAAGTACGTTTACGTAAACAAATAATAGAACACATGAATTCTTTATCAGAAGAACAGTATACAACTTTATCAGAACAGATTACATTTTCGTTGTATGCGCAAAAAGAGTGGGTTGAAGCTAAAACAATTGGAATTACTCTTTCAATGGAAAATGAAGTGAATACATATCCTATTATCGAAAAAGCTTGGGAAGAAGGAAAGAAAGTTGTAGTTCCTAAGTGTAATAAAGGAACTAGAACGATGTCCTTCCGGCAAATTAATAATTTTGATCAATTAGAAACGGTGTATATGAATTTACGTGAACCGATTCCTGGGCTTACGGAAGAAGTGAATATGGATGAAATTGATCTTCAAATTGTGCCGGGCGTAGCTTATACAGAACGAGGAGAGCGAATTGGGTACGGCGGTGGCTATTATGATCGTTATCTCGTGCATTATAAAGGGAAAACGCTGTCATTAGCGTATGATTTTCAAATGGTAAAACACATTCCAGTAGAGCCATTTGATAAAAACATAGAAAAAATTATTACAGAAAAAGGAACACTGCTTATAAATAAGCTTGTATAGACAAATAAAAATTGACGAGACTTTTTCTTCTTGATTATAATAAAATATGTGAACGTTTTCTTATTATAATTTTTTATAGTAAGTGAGCATAGAGGGTGATGAAATGGTATCTATTTATGATATTCAGCAATTGCTAAAGAAATTTGGTACGATTATTTATACGGGAGATCGAATTGCAGATTTACAATTAATGCAAGATGAATTGCGTGAATTAAATCAATCACAGCTAATCGATCCACAAGACTATCAAACAGCTTTATTTTTATTGAAGCAAGAAATTCAAAAAGAGCTAAATAAGAATTAGATAAAGGTAGGTAAGCAACATGGAAGAGAAATGGTTAGTTGGTGTTGACCTTGGTGGTACAACGATTAAATTAGCATTTATTAATGTATACGGTGAAATTTTACATAAGTGGGAAATCCCTACGAATACAGGTGAGCAAGGAAAACATATTACACTTGATGTTGCGAAAGCAATTGATAAAAAACTAGAAGAATTAGGCGAATTGAAGAGCAAATTAATTGGTATTGGTATGGGAGCTCCTGGTCCTGTACATGTGGCGTCTGGAATGATTTATGAAGCGGTTAATTTAGGATGGAAAAACTATCCGCTAAAAGATTTATTAGAAGTAGAAACAGGATTACCTGTTGTTATTGATAATGATGCAAACTTAGCAGCGCTTGGTGAAATGTGGAAAGGTGCTGGTGAAGGTGCAAAGGATTTAATCTGTATGACACTTGGTACGGGCGTTGGTGGTGGTGTAATCGCCAATGGTGAGATTGTACACGGCGTGAGTGGTGCTGCTGGTGAGATTGGACATATTACAGTCGTTACAGAAAATGCTTTCCCATGTAATTGCGGGAAGTCTGGTTGCTTAGAAACAGTAGCATCTGCGACAGGTATTGTACGTGTTGCTATGCAAAAAATACAAGAGACTAATAAAGAGAGCATGTTGCGTTCTATGTTAGCTGAAGAAGGACGTATTACATCAAAAGATGTCTTTGAAGCACTTGGACAAGGTGATGAATTAGCAGGGGAAGTAGTAGAAAAAGTAGCTTCTTATTTAGGATTAGCTGTAGCGAACCTTTCTAGTACATTGAACCCAGAGAAAATTGTTATTGGTGGAGGCGTGTCTAAAGCTGGAGATGCGTTATTAGAACCAATTCAACGCTATTTCGAGCAATACGCTTTCTCACGTGCTGTAAAGAGCACGAAGTTAGCTATTGCAACACTTGGTAATGATGCAGGTGTTATCGGAGGAGCTTGGCTTGTAAAAAAGCACAAATACGAAGCGAAGATGATATAAGTTGTGAAATATGAAAAGAGGAAGGGGGAACCCTTCCTCTTTTTGTGTAAAATCTCGATGAAGAATAAAGTGTAAACGAATTAAGCTGCTGGTGGATACCCGTTATATAGAACAGTCATGATCGTAAACCATCCGAAAACGAGTACAGTTGCAATTGCAAAGCCGCTCGCGAAAAAGTTTTTTTCACGAAGTGTTCTAAGCGTAGCAAATACAGCTAACAGAGTGACAAGTGTAAAAATAATAACAAGGCCCATACAATATCCTCCTCTGTCTACCCATTTCTTATTATGAGTTTTTGGAATATTTACTCTTTTATATTGTACATGTTTTAAAAATAATTGTCGAGATAGCATCCTTTCTTTTCCTCAGAGAAAGAAATGTTGTATCATTAAAAGTAAGTTTAACAACTGGAGGAGATTTTCATATGAAATGGATACAAATGCCGTTAGGCCCATTACAAACAAATGCTTATATTTTAATGAACGATCAAAAAGAGTGCATTATCTTTGACCCTGGTCATGAAGGTGAAAATCTCGTTACATATTTACAAGAAGAACAATTAAAACCATTGGCTGTTTTATTAACACATGCTCACTTTGATCATATCGGTGCTGTTGATGCCGTAAGAGACGCTTTTCATATTCCTGTGTACGTACATAAAGAAGAAGCAGATTGGTTAGGAGATGCAACTGTAAACGGCTCTCAAATTTTTATGATGAACCGCAGTATTACAGCAAAACCAGCGGATCATATTATTGATGCAGAAGGTACATTAACAATTGGATCATTTAATTTTGAAATTTTTGAGACACCAGGACATTCTCCAGGAAGTATTTCTTATTATAGTAAAGAAGCGAATGCTGTATTCTCAGGAGATGTATTGTTCCAAATGAGCATTGGAAGAACAGATTTGCCTGGTGGAAGTTTTGCTGAATTAATTGGAAGTATTGAAGAGAAATTATTTGTATTACCAGATGAAACAGCGGTGTTATGTGGACATGGTCCAGAAACAAGCATTGGCTTTGAAAAAGAAAATAATCCGTTTTTACAATAAGGAGTCATTATGGGAATGGAGCTCATTTTAAGAGAATGGATGGGGAAAGAAAAGGATTATTCAATTTCATATAGTACGTATATGAACCTTGTATTGTATACGGAGGGTCATGGATATTATATGAAAGAACGTGAAAAGATTGGAAGACAAGGGGATTTTTTTACAAGTAGCAATGTATCCTCTGTTTTTGCAAAAACTTTTGCTAAACTTTTTATTCGTCTTGTTGAAAATGGTGAAGTTGCTTCGAATATTTGTGAGGTTGGTGGGGGAACAGGGAAGTTTGCCTATGATGTTTTACAAGAATGGAAGCAATTATCTCCAAACACCTTTATTAATTTAAACTATTCAATGATTGAAGTGAGCCCTTTTCATAGGAAATTACAGCAGGAGCAACTTGGCTCATTTTCTAATGTATCGTACTATACCTCCTATAGTGAAATGGGAGATTCTTTCGAGGGAATTCTTTTTTCGAATGAGTTGTTTGATGCATTTCCTGTTGAAGTAATTGAGAAAAGAAATGGTATATTGTATGAAGTACGTATTACATATACAGAGGAAGGAAACCTTTCAGAAGTATGTAGGCCGTTAAATAAAAGAATTGGTCGCTATTTATTGAAATATAATATTCATATTGCTGAAGGGCAACGTTTTGAAGTACCAATTGTTATGGAGGAGTATATAAAAGAAATTTCGAAATGGTTTCAAAAAGGTATATGTATTACAGTTGATTACGGATACACAAAAGAAGAATGGATGCATCCAGCACACCGCGAAGGAAGTTTGCGAGGATATTATCAGCATAAGCTAATGCGTAACCCACTAGCGCATCCAGGTGAAATGGATCTTACTACTCATGTTCATTGGGACGAGCTAAAGGAGATGTTTAGTATGCAAGGAATGAGTGCAGTATGGCATAAGAAACAATCTGAGTTCTTGTTAGCTGCAGGGATATTAGAACAGCTTACGAGCCATCAAGACACGAATCCTTTTTCTGAAACGCAAAAACAAAATCGAGCAGTTCGTTCTATGATTTTAAATGGAGGAGTAGGGAGTTCGTTTGATGTTGTTATACATACAAAAGATATGCAACATTTACATTTGGATCAGTATGTAACAATATAAAAAACAAGACACAGTATATACTGTGTCTTGTTTTTTAATACGACTTATGTAGTATTATATATTTCCTCTCATGATATATATTTATATTAAAGATATGAGATGAAAAATATAGAATACGTTCTTTTTCTGCGATTATTAGTCCCTAACCTAATAATACACGAACGAGTTGAATGATTGTTTCATTCTCTACTTTGTAATAAATTTCCAATCCTTTTCTTTCACTAGAAACGATTTTAGCGCTTTTTAATTTTGCTAAATGCTGTGAAATTGTAGATTGTGGCATGTTTAAGCCAGTATACATTGTAGAAACGTTGCTTGGACCGCGCTCGATTAATCCTTTTACGATACATAAACGAACAGGATGAGCTAGCACTTTTAATAATTCTGCATTACTTTCATATAGTTCTAATTCTTTTTGAAAGGTTTCTAACATGTTCTTTTCCACCTCCGTGTGAGCTATTATACCATACTATACATACCAAAAATTTAAAGAAAAGAAAATAGTTGTTGCAGAAAAAAAGTCCTAAAGTAAAGAAATTGTAAGAAAAGAGACCCGGATGTAAATAAAATAGGTAAATTAGCATGTTTTTGTAAAATGACATTTTTGGGTGAAAATTTCGATGCGTTTTAAAAATTGAAAGATATAGATATATTTGTAACACAATTTTATCATGATTTTCTTATTCTTTCAAATGAATATACGAAATTTTTAAAATAATATGACAAAGGAATTATAATGATATATATAGAATATAAAACAGGTTAAAAGAAAAGAAGCTGAATGTCATTCGCTTCTTTATGGTGATAATGAAATATTTGATTACGGCTGATAAATCTTAGGATGATCAAGTCATTAGTCATTTATTCTAAAATTCATCTTTTAGCAACGTTAAAAATCTGTAATTCCATATGTTCTCATAAAAATCAATTGTCTCTTTTGCGGACATAAAAGGATTATTCAACGTAGAGGTTGTTTTCTGTCCCATAAAGTTTTCGTATCCTAGTCCGTGGGCAAACTTAATCGTTGCATCCATACAGTACTCTGTTTGGGCGCCACAAAATTCAATGCGATTTACAGATAATTGATCTAAAATTTCTTTTAAGTTTGTTTTATAAAATGAATTTGCATGTGTTTTTCTTACAAAAAAATCTTGTTCTTGAACATCTAGATCGGTATGAATAGCCCAAAGTTCTTTCTCGGGTACTAAATCATCATCACAATGTTGAACAAAAAGGATTGGTTTATTTAATTTTCTATATGAAGAAATTCTTTTATTTACTTTTGTTAGTAAGTTCTGTAAATCAAATAAATGCTCCTCGCTATAACATACGCCATTTTGTAAATCGATAACGATTAAAATATCTGCACAAGTATCCATTATTTTCATCCCTTTTTATTTCTTAATATATCAATTAATCCATTATTTAGAAATAGATGATATACTTTTATTTTTTATGGACTATAAGAAAAGAAGAAATTCAAATGAATATAACTAAACCGCATAAAAAGAAGATATGAAAACCTAATCTCATATCTTCTTTTTCTCTATGCATTTACAGGTTCTTCTACATAAGAAAGGGCATTTTCAAAATCGGATATTAAATCGTTAACATTTTCAAGACCGACTGATAACCGAAGTAATGAATTAGAGATTCCTCTTTTATCACGAGCTTCTTGCGACAGTGCTGCATGTGACATTTTTGCTGGATAAGAAAGAATTGACTCTACAGCTCCTAAACTAACTGCAAAAACAGGTAATTTTACTTTTGATAAAAATTTGCGGAGTGCATCTTCTGACTGCAAAGCAAACGATAAGACCGCTCCAGCTGATGTTGCTTGAGATTGTTGAATATCAAATCCGAGATGAGTTTGTAATCCCGGATAATAGACATTTTTTACTTTAGAGTGCTCTTGTAAATAATGTGCGATTTTATTGGCATTTTTAGCTGAATGTTCGAGGCGTACATGCAATGTTTTTAGACCGCGAAGTACGAGAGAACAATCTTGAGGTCCTAAAATAGCACCGAATGCATTTTGTAAAAATCCAAGCTTTTGAGCGAGTTCTGAATCTTTTACTACTGCTAATCCGGCAGTAACATCACTATGACCAGCAATAAATTTTGTAGCACTATGAAGAACGACATCAGCTCCAAGTTCAAGTGGTTTTTGGAATAGTGGTGTCAAAAATGTATTATCAACAAAAGTAAGAGCGCCAATAGATTTTGCGAGTTTAGAAACCTCGCGAATATCTGTCACTTTTAAAAGTGGGTTAGAAGGTGTTTCTACATAAAAGAGCTTTGTATTTGGTTTAATGTTTTGTTTTATTTCTTCTAAATTGGTCATATCAACAAATGTATGTGAAACACCGTAACGGGAGAGTACCTCAGTTATCACTCGGTAAGTGCCTCCGTACACATCTTCTGAAATGAGTACGTGATCACCTTGTGAAAGAAGGAGGAATGCAGTGGAAATCGCTGCAATGCCTGATGCAAAGGCGAATCCTTTTGTTCCGCCTTCTAATAAAGCAATGATATCTTCAAGAGCTTCACGAGTTGGATTTCCTGACCTGCTATAGTCATATTTTCCGAACGTATCTACATCAAACTGGTGAAAAGTTGATGTGTTATAAATAGGAACGT
Organism: Bacillus sp. HMA207; assembly: GCF_003402455.1. Taxonomy (NCBI): domain Bacteria; kingdom Bacillati; phylum Bacillota; class Bacilli; order Caryophanales; family Bacillaceae; genus Bacillus; species Bacillus sp. HMA207. The sequence continues at coordinate 591,156 of NZ_BEZT01000001.1, forward strand.
TCACAGCGCCTGTTTGCGAGTCGTGTTTATATTGGTTGTGTAGTAAGAGTGTATCTATAGAATAGCTCATATTCTTACACCTTCTTTTACGAGTTTAATTGCTTGCTTTAAGTCTTGAATTAAATCGTTACTATTTTCAATGCCAACTGAGAATCGAAGAAGACGATTGCATACGCCGTTTGCTGTTCTAATTTCTTCAGGAATATCAGCATGTGTTTGCGTTGCTGGATAAGTCATTAAACTTTCTACACCACCAAGACTTTCGGCAAATGTAATTAAGGATAAAGATTGTAAGAATGGATTAATCCAAGCTTCATCTTTAAGGCGGAATGAGATCATGCCACCTCTTCCTGGATAAAATACATCTGTCACCCCGTCTTCATCATTTAAATACGCAACAACTGCTTTCGCATTTTCTTCATGTTGCCTCATGCGAAGCGCTAACGTTTTCATACCGCGAATTAATAACCATGAGTCAAATGGGCTTAAAACTGCACCTGATGCATTATGATAATGAGCGATTTCCTCGCAAAGTTCCTTTCCTTTTGCAACGACAAGCCCGCTTAGTACATCGTTATGTCCCCCTAAATATTTCGTTGCGCTATGAAGTACAATGTCAGCACCTTCTGTTAATGGTTGCTGTATATAAGGTGTGTAGAAAGTGTTGTCTACAATAAGAAGTAGTCCGTTCCTTTTCGCTACAGTTGCGACAGCAGCAATATCAGTAACTTGCATTAATGGATTAGTTGGAGTTTCTATGAAAATAGCCTTCGTTTCAGTTGTGATAGCTTGCTCAATTTGTTTAATAGACTGTGTATTTACGTATCTACATCGAACATTCCACTTTTTTTCATGCTCAGAAAATAATCGATACGTTCCCCCGTATAAATCTTCAGATACAATAAGTTCGTCTCCAGAGCGGAATAGAGAAAGGACGAGGAGAACAGCCGCCATCCCTGAACTACAGGCATAACCTTGTTCGCCATATTCTAAGTCTGCAATCGCCTGTTCTAAAAGACCGCGAGTTGGATTGCCAGTTCGTGAATAGTCAAAGCCAGTAGATTTACCAATTCCTTCGTGACGATAAGCGGTTGAGAAATAAACTGGTGGATTAACCGTTCCAGTTGTAGTTTCACTGCGATTTCCGATTTGTGCTAGTTTTGTTTCGATTGTTGACATGTGAAAATTCCTCCTTTTTAAATTGAAACATTAAGTGAATATAAAATAAAAAAAGCCTTCTAAGAAGAAGGCTTTCGGTTTGAATAGAGTCTTCTTCTCATCTGTCAAATCTTTCACAATTTGCTGGAATTAGCACCTTATTAACAAAATGTTAATGGTTGCTGAGGCGTCACAGGGCCAGTCCCTCTACCTCTCTAGATAAGAATGTTCGTATGAAATTTTTATTATGTTTTTAACTTTACAATAAAATATAACTGAATTGCAACTTTATTTTAAATAATTTTTATTTTTCCGCAAGTGTCATTGACTTTTACTTTTGTGCATGCTAAATTTATTAAAAAATTAACAAACATTGTTAAAAGGGGAACGCATTTCCTTTTAGCTACATAAATAAAATAATAAAGACAACTCTTATTGAGAGCGGTGGAGGGAAAGGCCCTGTGAAACCCGGCAACCTTCAAACGAAATGTTTGAAACGGTGCTAATACCTGCAAAACGAATGTTTTGCATAATAAGAGGAGGAACGATTATGTCCCCCTCTTCAAAGTGAAGAGGGGGTTTTTATATTGATAGAAATGAGGGAGATTCGTGAAATTACTAGATTTATTATCAAACGGAATTGTAATAGGTGATGGTGCGGTTGGGACGTTATTGCATTCACATGGTTTGCAAAGTAGCTTTGAAGAATTGAATGTATCTGATCCAGACTTAATTATATCGATTCATAAACAATATGTAGCTGCTGGAGCAGATGTAATTCAAACGAATACGTATGGAGCAAATGAAGCGAAATTACGTATGTATGGTTTAGAAAATCAAGTTATAGAAATTAATAGAGCGGCAGTAAAACTGGCGAAAGCATCTGTGACAGATAAAAATGCAATTTTAGGAACAATTGGTGGTATGAAACATATCGGAGCTGTTACAACGACTGATATGGAAAGAGAGTTTATGTTACTTGAACAGGCAGGGGCTTTACTAGAAGAACAGGTTGATGGATTACTATTAGAAACTTTTTACGATGAATTTGAATTACTTCATGCCGTTAAAGTATTGCGTAAGCAAACGAATATTCCAATTGTTGCGCAATTAGCGTTACATGAAGCAGGTACGACTCAAAATGGAAATGATGTCAATGAAATATTAAAGCAACTTATAGATTACGGTGCAAATGTTGTTGGATTGAATTGTCAACTAGGGCCGCTTCATATGACGGAAGCTTTCAAAATGATATCGATTCCTCAAAATGGCTATTTATCAGCATACCCAAATGCAGGCCTCCCGAATTATGTGGAGGGACGTTACGTATATGAGGGAAGCCCAGCTTATTTTGAAGCGATGACACCGAGATTTATTGAGCAAGGTATTCGGTTATTGGGTGGTTGTTGTGGTACGACTCCAGAACATATTCAAAGTATGAAGCGCGCTGTTGCGAATATTACCCCTGTAATAGAAAAAGACACGATTCAAAGGCCGAAAGTCGTTCATACGCATGAGAAACGTTCGAAGGCTCACGTCACTCTAGCAGAGAAAGCGAAAAAACAAACGACAGTTGTAGTGGAATTAGATCCACCGAAAACGTTAGATACACAGCGTTTTTTTGAAGGAGCAAGAGCGTTAAAAAGAGCGGGAGCAGATGCTATTACTCTAGCAGATAATTCATTAGCATCGCCTCGTGTTTCTAATATGGCGATGGGTGCGTTATTAACGAAGCATGATATCCCAGTATTGACGCATTTAACGTGTAGAGATCATAACGTCATTGGACTACAATCTCATTTGTTAGGTTTATCGGCGTTAGGGATGGAAGAAGTGTTAGCTTTAACTGGTGATCCAGCGCGCGTTGGTGATTTTCCCGGTGCCACTTCTGTATATGATTTATCCTCTATTGAGCTTATTAAAATGATTAAAGAAATGAACGATGGACGTTCAATTTTAGGGAAATCAATTGGACCGGCGACAAGGTTTTCTGTAGGCGGCGCATTTAATCCTCACGTGAGGCACTTAAAAGCAGCGGTTAAGCGAATGGAACGAAAAATAGATGCTGGAGCGGAGTATTTTTTAACTCAGCCAATTTACGATATCAAGTTAATTGAAGAAGTGTATGAAGCGACAAAGCATTTGGAACAACCTATTTTTATTGGAATTATGCCGTTAGTAAGTAAGCGGAATGCAGATTTTCTTCATTTTGAGGTGCCGGGTATTACTCTTCCTGAAGAAATAAGAGAGAGAATGGATGGACATGAAACGAAAGAGGCAGCAATTGAGGAAGGGATCCGCATTTCACAAGAATTGGTCGACGCAGCGATGAAATATTTTAATGGTATTTATCTTATTACACCATTTTTAAAGTATGAAATTACAGAACATCTTGTTAAATATGTAAGAGAAAAGCAAGAAGTGAAAGAAGGTATTAATTGATGAAGTGTATAGAAGAAAAATTAAAAAATAGCATTTTAATATTAGATGGTGCAATGGGGACAATGATTCAGCAAGAGGATTTAACTGCTGAAGATTTCGGAGGAGAAGAGTACGAGGGCTGTAATGAATATTTAGTGGAAACAAGACCAGACGTTATTTTAAAGATTCATAAAGCTTATATTGAAGCTGGAGCGGATATTATTGAAACAAATACATTTGGGGCAACGAATATTGTACTAAGTGATTATGATCTGTCTCATTTAGATGAAGAACTAAATGAAAAGGCAGCACTTTTGGCGAAGCAAGCTGTTAAAGAAAGCGGGAAGGAAGTATATGTTGCGGGAGCGATGGGACCAACAACGAAAGCAATTAGTGTTACAGGTGGTGTGACTTTTGAAGAATTGATTGAGGCTTATACAAGGCAGGCACGAGGATTATTAAAAGGAGCAGTTGATGTATTACTCGTTGAGACGAGTCAAGATATGCGTAACGTGAAAGCAGCTTATATTGGAATTCAAGCCGCTTTTGAAGAACTGAAAAAAACGGTTCCTATTATGATTTCAGGAACGATTGAGCCAATGGGAACGACTCTGGCTGGGCAAACAATTGAAGCTTTTTATTTATCAGTAGAACATATGAAACCATTATCTGTTGGGTTAAACTGTGCGACTGGTCCGGAGTTTATGAGGGACCATATTCGGTCACTATCTGATTTATCGGAGTGTTACATTTCTTGTTATCCAAATGCAGGTCTTCCTGATGAAGATGGACATTACCATGAATCTCCATCTTCTCTTGCTGAAAAGGTGAAGCGATTTGCTGAAGAAGGATGGGTTAATATTATTGGTGGTTGTTGTGGCACGACACCAGAACATATAAAAGCAATGAAATCCGCGCTAGCATCTCTTAGGCCTCGTGACCATCATGAGAGAGAAGGACATGGAATTAGTGGATTAGAAGCACTGCAATATGATGAGTCTATGAGACCGTTATTTGTAGGTGAAAGAACGAATGTTATTGGGTCACGTAAATTTAAACGCTTAGTAGCAGAAGGGAAATTTGAAGAGGCTGCTGAAGTGGCAAGAGCGCAAGTGAAGAAAAATGCTCATATTATTGACATTTGTATGGCAGATCCTGATCGCGATGAAATAGAAGATATGGAAAACTTCTTAGCAGAAGTTACGAAAGTTTTAAAAGTACCGATTATGATTGATTCAACAGATGAAAATGTGATGGAGCGAGCTCTTACTTATATTCAAGGAAAAGCTGTTATTAATTCAATTAATTTAGAAGATGGAGAAGAACGATTTAAAAAAGTGACACCGCTTCTTCAGAAGTATGGTGCCGCTATAGTTGTAGGAACAATTGATGAAGACGGTATGGCGGTTAGTGCGGAACGAAAGATAGAAATTGCGAAAAGAAGCTATGAATTACTTACAAAGAAGTATGGGATACGCCCGTCAGATATTATTTTTGATGCACTTGTGTTTCCAGTAGGGACAGGTGATGAAGAATATATTGGCTCAGCGGCAGCGACTATAGAAGGAATTCGCCTTATTAAAGAAGCGTTACCAGAGTGTTTAACGATTTTAGGTGTAAGTAACATATCATTTGGTTTACCACCGGCTGGACGTGAAGTATTAAATTCAGTTTTTTTATACCATGCTACGAAAGCAGGATTAGATTACGCGATTGTGAATACGGAAAAATTAGAACGCTATGCGTCGATTCCAGAGGAAGAAAAACGCCTTGCAGATGCCTTACTGTTTGAAACGACGAAAGAGACGTTAGAAGAATTTACAAACTTTTACCGAGTTGCTAAAAAGAAAGATGTCGTTGTGCAAGAAACGTTAACGCTTGATGAAAGACTAGCAAATTATATTGTAGAAGGTACGAAACAAGGATTACACGAGGATTTAAGTCTTGCACTTGAAGAAGGAAGAAAACCTCTTGATATTATTAACGGTCCGCTTATGACAGGGATGGACGAGGTAGGACGACTATTTAATAATAATGAACTTATTGTTGCTGAAGTATTGCAAAGTGCCGAAAGTATGAAAGCCGCTGTAAGCTATTTAGAGCCACATATGGAATCTAGTGATAGTGCGAAAAAAGGGAAAGTATTGTTAGCAACTGTAAAAGGTGACGTGCATGATATTGGGAAAAATCTCGTTGAAATTATTTTAGCGAATAACGGATATGAGATTATTAATTTAGGAATTAATGTACGTTCGGATCGAATTGTTCAAGAAGTACAAGAAAAGAAGCCGGACATTATAGGCCTTTCAGGTTTATTAGTAAAATCAGCGCAACAAATGGTAACGACTGCTGAAGATTTAAAAGCGGCAAATATTGATGTGCCCATTGTTGTAGGTGGTGCAGCGTTAACGAGAAAGTTTACAGATAATCGGATTTCACCATCATATAAAGGACTCGTTTGTTATGCGAGTGATGCGATGACGGGGCTCGATATTATTAATAAGCTTCAAAAAGAAGAAGAGCGTGAGAAGATGAAGCAGGATAAAAAAGAACGTCATCTTCATATCGTAAAAAAAGAGGAGAAGAAAGTAGAAATTCCAGCAGTAATTGAGCCATTACCAAAATCAGAGGTTATGGTGCCTGATTCAACAAAACGAATTGTATTACGAGATGTTCCCGCCCTTCATCTCGCACCATTTCTGAATAGACAAATGCTACTTGGGCATCACCTTGGATTAAAAGGAAATGTGAAGAAGCTTTTGAAAGAGGGAGATAAGAGAGCACATGAATTAAATGATTTAATAGATGAATTATTGCAGGAAGGACAATCTTGGTTAAAGCCGAAAGCAGTGTATCAATTTTTCCCAGCGCAAAGCGACGGACAAAACATTGTAATATATGATCCAGAAGATCATACGCGTGTTATAGAGCGTTTCACATTCCCTAGACAAGGAAAGGCTCCCTATCGTACTTTAGGTGATTATTTGCGCCCAATAGGAGATGAGATGGACTATGTTGCTTTCTTATCTGTTACGGTTGGGGAAGGAGTTCGGGATATTGCTGAAGAGTTGAAGGCGAAAGGTGATTACCTACGTAGTCATGCCATTCAATCGTTAGCGCTTGAATTAGCGGAAGGACTTGCTGAAAAAACACATATGCTCATTCGTGACCGCTGGGGCATTCCGGACTCACCTGAACTGACGATGGAAGAACGTTTCCGTACGAAATATAGAGGAATACGAGTGTCATTTGGTTATCCGGCGTGTCCAGAACTTGCAGATCAAGAAAAGCTATTTCGCTTAATTCATCCAGAGGAAATAGGTATTTCATTAACAGAAGGATTCATGATGGAGCCAGAAGCGTCCGTAACGGCTATGGTACTTTCTCACCCTGAGGCAAGATATTTTAGTGTATTATAGTCTAGAAGGGGGAGACGTATGAAGAAAATAGTCTTTACAGGTGGCGGTTCGGCAGGACATGTAACACCTAATTTAGCCATTATCCCATATTTACAGGAAGACAACTGGGATATCTCTTATATTGGTTCTCACCAAGGTATTGAGAAAACGATTATAGAAAAGGAAGGCATTCCCTACTATAGTATTTCGAGTGGAAAGCTACGTCGTTATTTTGATTTAAAAAATATAAAAGATCCTTTTCTTGTAATGAAGGGGGTTATGGATGCGTATGTAAGAATTCGAAAACTAAAACCAGATGTGATTTTTTCAAAAGGCGGTTTCGTATCTGTACCAGTCGTAATTGGCGGATGGCTAAATAGAGTACCAGTTTTATTACATGAATCTGATATGACGCCAGGACTAGCAAACAAAATTGCGCTTCGTTTTGCTTCGAAAATATTTGTTACATTTGAAGAAGCTGCGAAACATTTACCGAAAGAAAAAGTAATTTATACAGGATCTCCTGTACGTGAAGAAGTACTAAAGGGAAATCGTGAAAAAGGTTTAGCATTTTTAGGCTTTTCACGTAAAAAGCCAGTTATTACAATCATGGGAGGAAGTTTGGGCGCAAAAAAAATTAATGAAACGGTTCGATCCGCGTTACCAGAACTTCTGAAAAAATATCAAATTGTTCACCTTTGCGGAAAAGGTAACCTTGATGAAAGTTTACAAAATAAAGAAGGATATAGACAATTTGAATATGTACATGGAGAACTGCCAGATATATTAGCGGTAACAGATTTTGTTATTTCACGCGCGGGCTCCAACGCAATTTTTGAATTTTTAACATTACAAAAGCCGATGGTTTTAATTCCATTATCGAAATTTGCAAGCCGTGGAGATCAAATATTAAATGCAGAGTCCTTTGAAAGACAAGGATATGCTTCCGTATTATATGAAGAAGATGTAAATGTAAAATCTCTTATAAAGTATGTCGAAGAATTAAGTCAAAATAATGAGAAGTATAAAACAGCACTAAAAAAATATAATGGAAAAGAAGCAATTAAAACAATCATTCAAAATATTTCAGAGGCATGATGAAACAATCATGCCTCTTTTAGTAGGGTGAAAGATTCCAAGAATTGATATTTTTATGTTACAATAAAGTGAAACTTTAATCAGTTGGGTGCATCCCACATCTAACTTCTTTACTGTTACTGAATTTTGAGGAGGGAGTCTTACTGCCCTCAAATAGCGGGATAACAAATGGGTTAATAGGGAAATTCCAATTAATGAGGCGTGAAAATACGAATGGATTAGGAGTGACTGTGTTGGAGCTAAGTCTCTATGAAAATACTGCACTTATTATATGCTTTGTGTTGTACGTTGGTAGTGTTATTGTTTATATTTCAAGGAAATTTTCGCAAGAAAGAGAGCTTGAAAAGTCAGAGATAACAGCTGAACTAGAAATGTTAGCTGATGAAAGTTATAAAAAACAAAAAATAAAAGAAGACCATGAAGCATCCCATCATTTAAACGCAAATAAGTTTTAAAGATGGGGATTTTTTTTGAAGTTGTTCTTTATTGTAGCTATAACAAATAACGCTAAAAAGGAGTTTCCCCATACATAATGAAGGAGTGTATATAAATGAATTTTTATATCGCCTCAGGTTTCCAAAATAAACATCTTGTACGTTCCGTAGCAAATGAACTGAAACATGCAGGATGGCACCATACATATGATTGGACCAAAAATGAAAGAGCAGCGAATGAAGAACAATTAAGAGAAATTGGTCAGGCAGAACAAAATGCTGTAAAAGAAGCGGATGTATTTTTACTTATATTAGATGGCGGAAACGGGAGCCATACAGAGTTTGGAATGGCGATTGCACTAGAGAAAACGATATATGTATATCATGCAGGAAACCCGCTCCAAACAACGTTCTATCACTTGCCAGAAATAAATATTTTTGAAGGAGATGTAGCTGAGTTTGCATCTTATGTTATGAATCATGTGAAATAATAGTAACTACCTAAAAGGTTATAAAAGTGATCTTTTGGGTACAGTGATGATAAGAAACGTATATAAAGGAGTACATAATATGAAATTAGAAAATGGATGGGAAACGAGCTTTTTAGAAGTCGTACAAAATAGTGAATTTAAGAAAGAGGCACTTCTTAGTCAATTGCTTTGTCAGGATAGTGAAGAAGTAGAAGAGCTTGTGGATGATTACGGCTACGAAGAACTTGTTGAACGTGAACATGATGATGAGTTAGCTGAAATCTTAGGAGAAGAACTTTTTAGTGAGATGGAACGCCAAGTATTCTTATCTTCAAACCCAGAAGAAAAATTGATTTCATTCGTCAATGGATTAGGTTTTCATGTGTTAGATTGGATCGTTCTTCTTGAAACAGAATTTGGTATTGATAGTGCAAACTTTACATCAGATGCTGTGAAGGTGTTAGAAAAGCGTTTCAGACAGTTTCCATACATAGAGGACAAGACAATTTTTGATATGACATTTGGAGAATCGATGGATGTATTAGAATCTGTTACAGGATTACAACTAAAGGAAAAGATGAACGTATAATGAAAAAAGAACGTGATTGGATCACGTTCTTTTTTTACATAATAATAATTTTATCATCTAGTTTTGTCTGCCCGGTAAGAAGTGCGTTTAAATATTCCACTTTTCTTATACAAGCTTGTATATGTCTTTCAATCTCTTGTAACTCTGCTTGGTGATGCGTTTCAATTGGATGAATTTGTACGTTGAATTTTTCAAATTGACTACTATATGTTATTTCTGCATAGCCGCTCATAATATCGGTTTCGTTATGAAATAAAAATTGCTTCGTTTTGTCACAGAATGATACATCCTGAAAGCCATATACTTTTAATGCTTCAATTACTTTTTTAATCATTTTTGTATTCATTTTTTAACCCTCTTTACGAAGTTCTACTTATATATTATAACATAAAAAATTACATAGAAAGCGCTTCCAAGTGTATTTTATTATAAACTTTACGTTTCAATCACAAAAATGAAACAAAGAAAAAATAATTGTAAAGAAGGAAGGACTCTTTTATTGTTTTGTCATATATATAGAGAAATAGTGCAATGAAAGGAAATTTTCCGAGGTGGAGATCGTATTTCCAATTTGAGCGCAGTAAAAGAGGTGAGAATTTTGAACTTTGATATTGTAGGACAAAAAGCATATATAAAAGATGGACCGCATCGGAACCGAATTGGAATTGTAAAGAAAAACGAGACAAAATTAGCATCGCAGTTTGCTATTGTAATTGGAGAACAAGTCATTGATGTAGAGCTAAAGGATATCGTGTTAGTTGGAGTAGACGTAGGACAATTTCATAAATGGTGCGAACAAAATGGTTATTTGTGAAAAGGACGGGCTGTGAGATAATGAAATATATTTGAGGAAAGAGGATATGTTATTGTATTCTCTTTTTCTATGTTTAAGGAGGCGAAAATGAAATATAAAGAACAGGAGTTTACGTTGGAGTTAAAAGAGAACATTCAATGTATGGAGAAGGAAATAGAGCGAATATCACTTAAACTGCATAAAGAGTATTCACGTTTATACATAGAAAACCACATGGAATTAGATATGGGATTTGCAAGGGAAAAAGAGAATCCCTTTGAGGTGGGTTATTATTCATCAGTTGCTATAGCTATATTAGATGAAGAAAAAGAGATGATTGGATTTCACAATATTCCAATTTGGAAATGTGAAAGAATCTTTTTAGGAATGCCAATTCAATCAAACATTTTGGGGAGTAAGAAAGTAGGGGAACTCGCTGATGAATCTTGTTATGAGATTGAGGAAGAGTTAAAAGAGCAACTAGAAGAATACTTAGAGTGATAATTCTCAAGATAAAATCTATAAAGAGGGAACGGAATAAAAAAGACGCTAACAATTGTATGTTAGCGTCTTTTTTTCATTATGAAGCAATTTCACCAGTTTTTGTATCATCTTGATTGTACGTATCTTGATCTAATTCACCAAGCCATTTACTTGAAATAAGACCTGCTGTCATAGAGCCACTTACGTTAAGAGCTGTACGCCCCATATCGATTAATGGCTCAACCGAGATAACTAGAGCAACAATACCGATTGGTAAGTTCATTGTAGATAGTACGATTAAAGCTGCGAATGTTGCGCCGCCACCAACTCCGGCAACACCGAATGAGCTAATAGCAACAACAGCGATTAAAGTTAAAATAAATTGTGGTTGTAATGGATCAATTCCTACAGTTGGAGCGACCATCATTGCAAGCATTGCTGGATAAATACCTGCGCAACCGTTTTGTCCGATAGATACCCCAAATGAAGCTGCGAAGTTTGCAATTCCTTCGGAAATACCAAGCTTTTCTTTTTGCGCTTCAATATTTAATGGCATCGCACCAGCACTAGAGCGAGATGTGAATGCAAAAGTTAGTACAGGGAACACTTTTTTCAAATATTGAATTGGATTTAAACCAGACAATGCAATTAATAATAAGTGAATGATAAACATTACGATAAGTGCTACGTAAGAGGCTAGCACGAAGTTACCAAGTTTTAAAATAGCATTTATATCGCTACCAGCAACTGTTTTTGCCATAAGAGCTAATACGCCGTATGGAGTAAGGCGTAAAATTAATGTTACCATACGCATTACGATTGCATATACAGCATCAAGCATCTTCTTAAATAGCTCTGCTTGTTCTGGATATTTTCGTTTTACACCTATAAAGGCAATGCCGATAAAGGCTGCAAATATTACGACAGAAATTGTTGATGTTGGACGAGCGCCTGTTAAATCAAGAAACGGATTTGTAGGTAATAGCTCTAATAATTTATCTGGAATTGTTGTCTTTTCAATAGAAGTAAATCTTTCTTCAACTAGTTTCAGACGAGCAGATTCTGCATCACCTTGTTGTAGGCCGGTTGCAGATACATCAAATCCTGCACTTGCAGCGATACCGACAGCTGCAGCAATTCCTGTAGTAAGAATTAAAATTCCGATAATAAGACCACTAATTTTACCAAGATTTTTCGTTAACTGTAATTTTGTAAATGCTGAAATAATAGATACTAAAATAAGTGGCATAACGATCATTTGAAGTAACTTCACATAACCGTTACCGATTAAGCCAAACCAAGTATTTGATTCAATAATTACTTTAGAAGTTGGCTCATAAATAAATTGTAATATAAGACCGAAGATAATCCCGACTCCTAAAGCGGTAAATACGCGTTTATTAAAAGATACATGCTTACGTTGCATATAATATAATACGCCAACTAAAATGAGCATGACTGCAACGTTAATTCCGACAAGCAGTGTATTCATGTTGATTCCCCCTAATTCCAATCTGTTATATAGAATATAAGGTAATAAAACCTATAAGTCAACTAGGGAATTCCGGAATTAAAAAAAAGATGGCAAAATGCCATCTTTTAATGTCCAGCCCCAGGCACAAGTAAGAATGTCGTGTAGTATGTAAATCCTATGAAGAAAACAGTTAAATATGCCCCAAATACGTATATATACATACGCTCTGTTAATTTTAAATAGCTTAAAAGTACGAAGAAACCTGTTTGTCCTAAAAATAGTAGTGCGGCCGGTTGCATATCCCCTACATAAAACATGACCGAGAAAATTCCAGTCCAAAAGCCGAGAACGCGAAACATGCGCTCCATGCCATCTCCCTCCTTTTCTAAAAAAAGTAAACCTCACCTCATTATAGTTTATTTTTCTTACTATTGTAAATATTCGTTCATATAAAAAGAAGCCAATTATTATTGGCTTCTTTTTATATGAAAAATTAAATTGTTAGTTTATAATTACAAGATTTACATCCATCTAATAGACTATCATTTCGAGTTAATTCCATGTTAGGGAATAGGATTTCAAAAATTCCTTTCATCATATCTCCGTGCATGTTACAAATTTCAGTTGGATGATGAACAGCAACTTCTTTAAATGGACAATTGTGTACATCATAGAAAATTTTTGTTCCATCTGCACTTAATTCAAATGCAGGTGATAAGCCAGCTGTTGAGAAAGCTTCTTTTGCAATTTGAACTTTTTGTTCCACTGTTAAAGCATCTTCACTCACATTTAAACGTTGCATATGTTGTTGCATTAATTCAGCTCCGAATTGTTTTCCTGTTTCGTATAGCGCTTTTTCACCAGCAGCGCCAAGGCTAAGTAAAGAATTAAATGCGATTCTTGCTAACAATTGATAATCACGGAATGGAAATTGTAATTGGATAACATCTTCAGATAAGACATACAATCTGCTCGGTCGTCCGCCTTTTCCAGTTTTCTTCGTTTCCGATTTTAGCATATGAACATCTTCTAATTTAGATAAATGTAAACGCGCTACGTTTGGATGAATGTCAAACTCATCTGCAATTTCTTGTACCGTTACGTAACTATGTTTTTGCGAAATATATTTATAAATGTAATAACGAGTTGGGTCAGATAATACACCTGTAATTTTTAAAGCTTGTTCCATGAGGATCTCCACCTTTATCACTTTATCCAAGATAATAACATTATAATACAGATAAACATGAGTATAGGTAATTTCAGACAATAATTCGGAAATTGTTCATAATTTCACAAACATATTTTTCCTTTTTCCTCTATTGAAAATACAAAAGTCCAAATTTTTATTGCGCATGTTTTCATGCTATATACATAGTGAGGAGGGAAAAGTGATGAATGGGATTGAAATTTTTGCGAATGCAATTTTAAAAGAAGCGTGTAGGGTACAAGCGTCAGATTTACATATTGTGCCCCGGCAGAAGGATGTAGCGGTGCAACTACGTATAGGAAAAGATTTAATGACGATACAGTGTATTGAAAAGGAGTTTGGAGAAAAACTTGTCTCACATTTCAAATTTTTAGCATCTATGGACATAGGCGAGAAACGGAAGCCACAGAATGGTTCGTTGTATTTGCAAATTGATGGACAAGAAGTGTATTTACGCCTTTCCACACTTCCAACAGTATATCAAGAAAGTCTTGTTATTCGTCTTCATTTACAAGCATCTGTTCAGCCCTTATCACATCTTTCGTTATTTCCAAGTACGGCAGCAAAACTACTCTCGTTTTTACGCTATTCACAGGGGCTACTTGTGTTTACTGGACCGACTGGATCTGGGAAGACGACGACAATGTATGCATTATTAGAGGTAATTAGAAAAAAGAAAACACGTCGCATCATTACACTTGAAGATCCGGTTGAAAAAAGAAGTGACGATGTATTACAAATTCAAATAAATGAAAAAGCGGGTCTCACATATGAAACAGGATTAAAGGCTATTTTACGTCATGATCCAGATATTATTTTAGTCGGTGAAATCCGTGATGAAGAAACAGCAAAAATAGCTATAAGAGCAAGTTTGACAGGACATTTAGTAATGACAACGCTGCATACGAATGATGCGAAAGGAGCAATCATTCGTTTCATAGATTATGGTATAACGAGGCAAGAGATTGAACAGTCTTTATTGGCTGTAGCTGCACAGCGACTTGTCGAATTGAAGTGTCCGTTTTGCAGAGGAAAGTGCTCAACTTTATGTAAATCAATGAGGCAAGTAAGGCAGGCTAGCATTTATGAGCTACTATATGGATATGAGTTAAAACAAGCGCTTAAAGAAGCTGATGGAGAATGTGTTACTTACAAACATGAGACTTTAGAATCATCAATACGAAAAGGATATGCTTTAGGTTTTTTAGAAGAAGATGTTTATGTTTAAGAAAACTTGGAGTTTAAGTGATCAAGTAGTATTGTTGAAACGTTTAGGAGAATTATTAGAAAAAGGCTACTCTCTTTTACAAGCATTAGAATTTTTACAGTTTCAATTACCTGTAGAAAAGAAAGTACAATTGCAGCGCATGATTGAGGAGTTAAAAGATGGGAAAAGTCTACACGATTCTTTTCATCAGTTAAAGTTTCATCAGGACATGTTAAGTTATTTATTTTATGCCGAGCAACATGGTGATATTTCTTTTGCTTTGCAACAAGGAAGTGCACTTCTTTATAAGAAAGATAAGTATAGGAGAGACATGATGAAAATAATGCAGTATCCTATGTTTTTGATGTTTTTTCTACTAATCATGCTCTTTATTTTTAAACTCATTTTATTACCTCAGGTTGAAATAGTTTATAGTTCGTTCGGTTCTAATACACCACTACTTACAGAAAAAATTTTAAGTGCAATAAAACTGCTACCTTACATTATTTTAGTCGCTATTTTAACTGTTATTATTGGAGGTATTTTATACATGTTGTATTTTAGGAAACTTCCACATATTAGACAGGTAAAAATTATGCTTCGTATTCCCCTCATCAAAACATTTCTTATTTTAAAGCATTCACATTATTTTGCTACTCAGTTGAGTGGTTTATTAAATGGTGGACTATCAGTATGTGAAGCTTTAACAATAATGATGGAGCAAAGATATCATCCGTTCTTTAAATATGAAGCGAGCCGGATTGAAAGACAATTAATTGGAGGAGAACAGTTACAATCTATCATTGCTAAAAGTGGGTATTACGAGAAAGAACTTTCTTATGTTATTACGCATGGACAAGCAAACGGCAATTTAGGGGTTGAATTAGGTGACTATAGCGATCTTATTATGGAAAAGATGGAACGGAAAATTAAACATATGTTAGTTATCATTCAGCCTATTTTATTTACATGTATTGGAGGAATCGTTGTCCTTATGTATTTAGCGATGATTATGCCGATGTTTCAAATGATGAATTCTATTTAGGGGGCATTTGTATGCAGAATGAGGAAGGATTTACTCTGTTAGAGATGCTATTAGTGATGGTTGTCATAACTATATTATTACTATTAATTATTCCGAATGTAGTTACACAGCGCTCATCGGTCCAAGGAAAAGGGTGTGCAGCTTACGTGAAAGCTATAGAAGCGCAAATACAAGTATATCAATTACAACATAATAAAATTCCATCGTTAAAAGAACTGACAGATGAAAAGTATATTACAACTGATAAGTGCCCGAATGGCGAATCTATTCATATTTCAGATGATGGCGCAGTATCAATTAGGGCATTGTGAAACAACAGGGGTTTACTTTTTTAGAAATGTTACTCGTTTTATTTGCTATTTCTGTATTAAGTATAGTTACGTATTTTAGCGTGCATTCCTTATACGAGCGACAAAAAGTTGAACAATTTTTGAGGCAGTTTTCAAATGATATTTTGTATATGCAGCAATTAGCGATAAACCGTCAAAAGCACTATACATTACGTTGGCATAAAGATAGAAATATGTATGCTATAAAAGAGTCAGGTACAAAGTATTATATCGTCAAGCGAGAGTATGAAGAAGATATACAAATTGATTTGCATACGTTTCCAAATCCGATGACATATAATCCAAGTGGAAATATTAATAGAGGTGGTACGATTATAATTTCGTATAGAAATTATAAATATGAAATTGTATTTCAGCTTGGAAGAGGGAGATTTACGTATCGTGAAATGTCAAAAAGGATCCATAATGGCTGAAATGATTGTATCGTTAAGTGTTTTAATGATGGCTGTATCTTTACTACTACCGCAAACAGTATTAGTTATGCAAGAAAGAAAAAATATACAAATTCGTTATAAGGCATCTGGATTATTAAAAAAAGAAGCAGCTATATATATGTATGGAAATGAAGAAAAGCGAATAATAGAAAAGAATATAAATGGAATTGTGTATTACACATATTGGGGAGGCAATGAAGTTTGTACCATGTGGAGAGATGTGAAAGACAGAATGATGGAACAATGCTTTTATGTAGGAGAAAAAATAAATTAGAATTTGGTTTTTCATTAATAGAAATGATTTTATGTCTGTTTCTATTATCAATATTTTTTTTGCTCCTTCCCCGCCTACATTTCATTGAAATGGGAAATAAACAGTCGAAAGGGTTAAATGATTGGGAGTGGGATGTGTATTTAGGGCAAATGCAGTTGGAGTTTCGTGAAGTATCATCTGGAGAACAGCTATCATTTGAAAATGGAGAAAGTATTTTACGATTCCGATCGCGTAATGGGAGTGAAGTATCGTATGAAAAAGAGAATAGTCGTCTTATAAGAAAGGTAAATAGGCGCGGGAGGGAAGTTGTTTTACAAAATATTGGAACAGTTTCTTACAAACTAACACCTCATGTACTCATTATAAATGTAAAAGATACTAGTGGGAAAATATATGAAGGTGTAGTTATGCGATATAGCGAAATAGGAATAAACGTATGAGAAAGCAAAATGGATTTACAATGCCTGGAACGATTATCTTTCTTATTTTATTAACTTCTTTTTTTATATACGAAACAAATATGTTGTTTACAGATAAAAATTTTTATATAGAAATAGAACAAAAGTTTTTATTGGATGAATTACTTAACCGATCTATTACAGATATAAAAAAAGATTTACAGCAAAAAGAAAAAGAAGGTACATTTTTCTTTCAGTATGAAAAGGGAGAAGCGAGTGGAAATTATGTCTTTGAAAATGATTTAATTCTCGTTACGTTGCAGTGCACACTCAAACAGGAAGCTTTCTATACGGTGAGTTTTCGGTATAGAAAAAAGGATGGAAAAATAGTGGATTGGATAGAAGGATAATATGTGAAATATATGGAGATAAACCAGGATTTTCTATTGTAAATTGAATTGATTTTTTAGAAGAAATGGATAAATATAATGATTAAAAGTTTAAATTTTCTCAAAAAAGAGAAAGGTAGAAAGAATATGATATATTCATGCTATCCAATCATTATTTTTAGGGAGAATAGGGAAATGACAAACAACAATCAAATAGGTGAAAATAAGGAACAAACTATTTTTGATCATAAAGGAAATACGATTATGACAGAAGATAGAGAAATACACATTATTTCAAAATTCGAAGAACCTCTTATTGTCGTATTAGCAAATGTACT
Source organism: Bacillus sp. HMA207 (assembly GCF_003402455.1). Lineage (NCBI taxonomy): Bacteria > Bacillati > Bacillota > Bacilli > Caryophanales > Bacillaceae > Bacillus > Bacillus sp. HMA207. Next base: position 609,119 of record NZ_BEZT01000001.1, read on the forward strand.
AAGTGATGAAGAGTGTGGTGAATTGATTGAAATGTCTAAAAATAAAATGGAGCGTTCTAAAATTGGTTCATCACGTGATGTAAATGATATTCGAACAAGTAGCGGTGCATTTTTGGAAGACAATGAACTTACTTCAAAGATTGAAAAACGAATTTCATCTATCATGAATGTTCCTGCGTCGCATGGTGAAGGATTACACATTTTAAATTATGAAGTGGATCAACAATATAAAGCCCACTATGATTATTTTGCGGAACATAGTAGATCAGCTGCTAATAATCGTATTAGTACGCTTGTAATGTATTTAAATGATGTAGAAGAAGGCGGAGAAACGTACTTCCCGAAATTAAATCTTTCTGTACACCCTAGAAAGGGAATGGCAGTATACTTTGAGTATTTTTATCAAGATCAATCAATAAATGAGCTTACGTTACACGGAGGGGCACCTGTAACGAAAGGTGAGAAATGGATTGCAACGCAGTGGGTGAGAAGAGGTACTTATAAGTAAAAGCGAGTGTTACGTTTTGTTCTTCATAGTATAAGAACAAAACGTTTTTTTATTAAACAAAGTAGCATCTTTCGTTATAATAACAATTAATAAATGACGATTGAGAGGACAGAAAATGAAATCTATATACATAACCGGCTACATGGGAGCAGGGAAAACAACAATTGGAAAAGCGTTAAGTAAAGAACTTCATATGGATGTTATCGATACAGACCAAAAAATTGAAGAGAAGCAGGAGAAGGCAATTCGTGATATTTTTGCTGAAGAAGGCGAAATGGCTTTTCGGGAATATGAAAGTGAAATGTTACGTGCGCTACCAGTCCATAATGTCATTATTACAACTGGTGGGGGAATTATTGAACGAGCGGAAAATCGCAAGTGGATGAAAGAGAACGGAACTGTCGTGTATTTATATTGCGATCCGCATGTAATTGCAGAAAGGCTTCGTGAAGATACGACACGTCCACTATTTCAAAAGAAAGATATAGATGCATTTGTAAAGAAATTTGAATCACGCCGAGCTTATTATGAAGAGGCTCACATTCATATCGATACGACAAATAAGTCTGTAAAGCAAATTATGAATGAATTAAAGGAAAAGATTAATGTGTAAAAAAGTGGACATACTAATCAAGTAGAGGTGATGATAATATGTCTACTAATGATTATGTTCGCTTTGTGACGCAGCAGTTTGTGTCGTATATGGATGCTCCAAAAGAAGATCGAAAACAAAAGAAAGAACAACGCCGTGCTGAAAAAGAGCCATTTATGAATAAGTGGTTTGGTGTTATGCCGCTGAGTGCTGCTTTGTTTTACCGAAATGTAAAAAGTAAAAGAAAAAAATCAAGTTGAATTTTAGTCATATGTTTAGCAAACCAAAAATCCCCTAGTGTCGTATTACACTAGGGGATTTTTATTTACTGCACGGATTCTTGTTCTTCCGTAACGGCATGTATTTTATTGTTCACCCATACAAATCCTATTCCGATACAAATAGAAATGCCCCAGCCTACAGCGGTCATAATCGCTCTCATTTCACCATAGCCATCTACACCAAAAACAGAGATGAAATAAATTTTTAAGAAGCTTTTTAATATGAATTGTAGACCAAAAAAGAGCGTTAAATATTGCAATGCTGGATAGATACGACTATCACGATACAGTTCACGACTTTTATCACGGTCATGCCCTTGCAGCGCTGCAATATCCGCAGCGAAATATAACATGAGTGGTTTTTTTATGAAAATTGTACAGATGACGATAATACCGAGTACGATGTGATAATATGCATCATTCCACAACATTCGTTCAGCTGACCCAGATAATAAATCTACCGTTGTATTAGAAATGAGTGTAATTAAAATAAAGAACCCTGTCACGTTAAACTGTTTTTCTTTTTTAAAGGTATACAGTGTATAAATAATCCCCGGAACAGAGGAAAGTAACATCGCGTAATAAGGATCGATATAAGGTTTTGCAAATTTCCAAATGAGGAATGGGATTACGAGATAAAAGACAAGATCTAATATAGCTTTTTTATTTTGATTCATACAAAGCCTCCTTAAGTCATACATATATTTTATAATATAATTTCTGAAAATTGTATAAGGGTTTAATGGGAAAAGAAAAAATATATCAATTTTCGAGGGGTTAGTAGATTGAAAAAAATTGCCCCTAGCGTAGTAAGTTTTTTTAGTATATAATAAAGGAAACGCTTTCATTTTTAATTTGTTCACAAAATGGACGGAAAATCACATATTTACTATCGATATGTTGCTTTATAATGAAACTAATTAAATATACATGCATACAATATTGTGAAATAAATAACATAAATAATCTATATAAATGTAAACGTTATCAAAAGAGAGAGGTGGAGACAATGAGTAAATTTTTCTTCAATCATAATCCAGCAACAGTAGAGGATGGAAGGCTTGTTAAATATGCTGAAATTATTTATGGAGAAGGTGGCCGTTCTGTATTAGAAAATTTAATGGTGAAGGCATCTATCAGATTGCGTGATCGTTATCCGAATAAATCTGACGAGCAGATCTCGAACCTAGTAAATAAAGGCATCCATGATATGTTTCAAAAATATGTGAGCGAGTAAGAGTGGCCAATGGCTGCTCTTATTTTTTTGTATAAGGATTGTCACTCTAGCTGAAAATAAACATGTATTCTGAAAAACGTAAAAAGGAGTGGGAAAGATGAGCAATGGAATTGGACGTTCGAAAGAAAATCTTCCAACTGATGCAAATCATGTGAGCGCGAAGGATCGTGCGTATCAAAAACGCATGGCAAAGCAAAAACAACAAGAGCGTAATGAGGATAGAGAGTAACTCGAAATAAAGCTCCTTCTAAAGCAGAAGGAGCTTTATTTTGATAGAAAATGATTCGCGGTAACATAAAAGAGTCCACCGTTAATAATTTGCACTGTAATACGTGGTTCATACTGTTCTTGCAGAGCTTGTTTTTCAATTTCATAGCTCTCAGGAAGTTCGTCACTTTCTTCATAAAAACGGTTTAAAAGGTCTAAATCATGATTCCAACGCACTCTTGCTTCTTTTGCCCACGTATGGTCATCTTCTGCAATTATATTTTTTAAAGCGTCTTCTATGCGTTGTAAACCACTTTGAGGTTTAATGATGGGCGAGAGCGTAAAACAAAAATCAGGTATTTTTGGTGTAAGTTTAATGTTTGTTAATGTTTCATGAAAGTTTGCCATCATTGTTCCAGAAATGAGATGAATACCAATCGAGTGAAGGATGTCTTTTTTTCGATCACATTGATAGGAAACTTTTATATTAATACCGAGCCAAGGGTGGAGCGGTGTATGTGTTGCTCCATTATGTCTTACATCCTCATATAAACGTATGTATGAGCCTAATTCTTTTGTCGTTTGGAAAATTTGATGTAGACGTGGTGAACCGTAGTGAATAAGCTCACCATCATTTTCTTCATTTTCTAGATTTGTAATAAGAGTAAGGCGCATCGGATTCGGTACGCCTCCTGTTTTCTCAAGATAGTGCCAATAAAAAGGGCGATTCATTAATAATTTATCCATCTCAATTGTTAACTGTACATCTAATAAATGAGGAGAACGTTCTAAAATTTCACAGTTATTCGCCTCAAAGAAATTGTATAAGTAATTATGAATTTCATGTTGCTGCATAGCCTTGCACCTCAGCTTCATTTCGTTTCGCAAAGTCGATAATAGATGTTAAGTTTTCCATCTTAATTCTAATTTCACCTTCGCTTTTTGATTGCGCGAAAATTTCTTGAATGTGCGCGTCGATGTTTTTCATATTAATTCTCGTTAAAATTTCATCGAGTTCACCGATAACACGCTCGAATAAGTTGATTTTTTCATATAACAGTTTCAGAATATGTTCTTCAACAGTATGCTTTGTAGCTAAGTTATAAATATGAACATCATTCTTTTGACCGAGACGGTGAATACGTCCGATTCTTTGCTCAAGACGCATTGGATTCCATGGCAAATCATAATTGATCATATGGCTACAAAACTGTAAGTTAATGCCTTCTCCGCCAGCTTCCGTTGCAATTAACACTTGGGCACGATTTTGGAAAAGCTCCTTCATCCAATCTTTCTTCCCGCGTTTAAACCCGCCGCGGAATGGAACGGAAGAAATACCGTGTTGTTGTAAAAACCATTGTAAGTACATTTGTGACGCTCGATATTCTGTGAAGATAACGACTTTATCGTCAATTTCTTTTATAAGCTCAAGAGCTTTATTTGCTTTTGAGTTGAAAGGAATATGATTAATTTTGTCCATTAGCACATCGATATGTGGATCTTTTATATAATGTTCGTTTTCTTTCTGTCTTTTTTCTACATGCTTTTTCAATGAATAGTAAACAGCCTCACGACTACTACATGCTTCCCGTTTTAAAGTTAACGATGAGAAAGCAGATGTGAAGGCGTCTTGTCCTCGCCAATTTTCGATATCATTATATAGAGCTTGTTCTTGTTCATTAAACTCAACAAAAATTGTACGTACATGTCTCTTCGGCCAATCGATACCGGTATTATGTCGTCTATTTCGCACCATTACTTTATTAATGAGAGCTTTTAAGTCTTCATCTGATTCGGCTGAGCGATTTTTGGAAGCGTAATATTCTTCAAAGTTGGATTGATTGCCTAAATGTCCTGGCTTTAATAAAGAAACAAGGTTAAAAATTTCATCAATCTTATTTTGAACAGGAGTAGCAGTTAATAATAAACAAAATTTCTTTTTTAATCGCTGTGCAAATTCATAGTTTTTTGTTTTATTATTTTTAAGTTTATGTGCTTCATCGATAATAATAAGGTCATATTCTAAGTTCAAAACGATATCACGATGCGGTGAACGTTTTGCAGTATCAATTGAGGAGACAATCACATCGGCTTGTTCCCATGAATAGCTTTTCTTTTGGGCTACAGCTGGAATGAAAAACTTTGTATTCAGTTCGTATGCCCATTGTGATACGAGAGAAGCTGGGACAAGTATAAGTACCTTTTTCACGAGCCCGCGGACCATGTATTCTTTCAAAATAAGTCCAGCTTCGATTGTTTTTCCAAGGCCTACTTCATCTGCTAGAATCGCTTTACCATTCATTTGTTCAATCACATTTTGAGCGACTTCTAATTGATGCGGAAGCGGTGTGAAATGGGATAAATGTTTCGGTGCTTGTAGTCCATCAAAAGTAGGAACAAGTAACGATTTTTCTGTTTCATAAGCTAAGTGATATAAATCCCAGTTTGTCCAAGGACCATCTTCGTCAATTCTATTTAAAAAATTGTTTTGCCATGTCCGATCTACGGAAATATCGACATTCATTACAACTCTCCCACCTTTTATAAACTAAAGTAATTATTTTTTAATGTATGATGATTTGCCTTAAAAGAAGGCATAATTATCGTTATTAAAGGCTATATGATAGACAATAATAAAGTATTAAATCTCAAAAGCTGTATTTATTGTGTTTTAACATAAAAAATTCTAAATTATTTTTTATGCTAGAATATTGATGAAATATAGCGAATGATGTTAGGATAATGGTGTGAAATGTGTGGAATCTTTCGTATTTTATCCAAGAAAGTGATTTTTTATTTACGCTTTCATAAAAAAATATAATGAGATTCCGTATATCCTATCTTTTCAGAATGAAAATGTTTAGAAAAGGGAAGCAACTTTTATTGATTTGTCAAAGCATAAGGGGGAGAGAGCATGATTACATTACAACGTACACCGTTATTTGATGTATACGCGAAGTATGGTGGGAAAACAATCGACTTCGGTGGTTGGGAATTACCAGTTCAATTTTCAAGCATTAAAGAAGAACACGAAGCTGTACGTACAGCTGCAGGTTTGTTCGATGTGTCTCATATGGGAGAAGTTGAAGTAAAAGGTGTAGATAGTTTAGCATTTTTACAACGTGTTGTTACAAATGACGTATCTACCTTAAAGGTAGGGGGCGCACAATATACAGCTATGTGCTACGAAAATGGTGGTACAGTAGATGATTTATTAATCTACAAACGTGGTGAAGAAGACTATTTATTAGTAATCAATGCATCAAATATCGAGAAAGATTACGAATGGTTAGCAAGTCATGTAATTGGCGATGCGACAGTAGTCAATGTTTCTAGTGAAGTTGCACAGCTTGCAATTCAAGGACCAAAAGCAGAAGGCATTTTACAAAAAGTTGTGTCAGAAGATTTGAAAGAAATTAAGTTCTTTAAATTTAAAAACGATATTCTTGTAGATGGAATTCCAGCACTTGTATCTCGTACAGGTTACACAGGTGAAGATGGATTCGAAATTTACTGTAAGAGTGAAGATGCTGCAAAACTTTGGGAGAAACTTCTTGAAGTTGGAGCAGAAGAGGGCTTAAAAGCATGTGGTTTAGGTGCTCGTGATACACTTCGATTCGAAGCAACATTACCACTTTATGGACAAGAATTATCAAAAGATATTACACCGATTGAGGCTGGAATTGGCTTTGCGGTAAAAACAAATAAAGAAGCAGACTTCTTTGGAAAAGCAACGTTAAAAGAGCAAAAAGAAAACGGTGCGCCTCGTAAATTAGTCGGCATCGAAGTAATCGAACGTGGAATTCCTCGTACGCATTACCCTGTATTTATTGGTGAAGAAAAAATTGGGGAAGTAACAAGTGGTACACAATCTCCAACGTTAAAGAAAAGTATTGGTTTAGCACTAATTGATGTAAAATACGCAGCAGTTGATACAGAAGTAGAAATTGAAATTCGTAATAAACGCGTCAAAGCAGTAGTTGTTCCAACACCATTTTACAAACGTTCAAAGTAACGGGGAGAGGGGTAGATTTCATGTTGCATCGTTATCTTCCAATGACAGAAGAAGACAAAAAAGAAATGTTACAAACGATCGGCGTTCAAACGATCGATGAATTATTCTCTGATATTCCAGAGAGTGTTCGTTTTAAAGGGGATTTAAAAATTAAAGAAGCAAAATCAGAGCCAGAGCTTTTAAAAGAGCTATCTCAAATGGCTAGTAAAAATGCTAACTTAAAAGAATACGCTTCTTTCTTAGGAGCAGGCGTATACGATCATTATGCTCCAGTAATTGTAGATCATGTTATTTCTCGCTCAGAATTTTATACAGCTTATACACCATACCAACCGGAAATTTCACAAGGGGAATTACAAGCAATCTTTGAATTCCAAACAATGATTTGTGAATTAACAGGAATGGATGTAGCAAACTCTTCTATGTATGACGGGGGTACAGCTTTAGCTGAAGCGGCAATGTTAGCAGCTGGCCATACTCGCAAAAAGAAAATTCTTGTATCTAGCGCGGTTCATCCAGAATCAAGAGCAGTACTTGAAACGTATGCAAAAGGTCAAAATCTTGAAGTTGTTGAAATTAATCATAAAGATGGTGTAACAGATTTAGACGTATTACAAAGTGAAGTAGATGATACAGTTGCTTGTGTAATCGTTCAATATCCAAACTTCTTCGGACAAGTTGAAAAATTAGCTGATATTGAAAAAATCGTTCATCAACAAAAATCATTATTTATCGTTTCTTCAAATCCATTATCATTAGGCGCATTAACACCACCAGGGAAATTTGGTGCTGATATTGTAATCGGTGATGCACAACCATTCGGTATTCCAACGCAGTTTGGTGGACCGCACTGTGGTTACTTTGCAACAACGAAAGCATTTATGCGTAAAATTCCAGGACGTCTTGTTGGACAAACTGTAGATTCAGATGGTAAACGTGGATTTGTATTAACGTTACAAGCACGTGAACAGCATATTCGCCGTGATAAAGCGACGTCTAATATTTGTTCAAACCAAGCGTTAAATGCATTAGCAGCTTCTGTTGCAATGACGGCACTTGGTAAACAAGGTGTGAAAGAAATGGCACGTCAAAATATTTCTAAAGCACAATATGCAAAACGTCAATTTGAAGCGAAAGGCTTCACAGTAACATTTGCTGGACCATTCTTCAATGAGTTTGTTGTAGATTGCAAACGTCCAGTGAAAGAAGTAAACGATGCATTATTACAAAAGAATATTATCGGTGGTTATGATCTAGGCCGTGATTATAAAGAGCATGAAAACCATATGCTTGTAGCAGTAACTGAGCTTCGTACAAAAGAGGAAATTGACACACTTGTAAACGAAATGGGGGCTATCCAATGAAGAACCAAGATCAAGCACTTATCTTTGAAGTGAGTAAAGAAGGACGCATAGGATATAGCTTACCCAAATTAGATGTAGAAGAAGTGAAACTAGAAGATGTGTTTGAGAGCGATTATATTCGAGTAGAAGATGCAGAGCTACCAGAAGTATCTGAACTTGATATTATGCGCCACTATACAGCACTTTCAAACCGTAACCACGGTGTTGATTCTGGATTCTATCCACTTGGATCTTGTACGATGAAATATAATCCGAAAATTAATGAGAGTGTAGCTCGTTTCGCAGGATTTGCAAATATTCATCCGTTGCAAGATGAAAAGACAGTACAAGGTGCAATGGAATTAATGTACGACTTACAAGAGCATTTAATTGAAATTACAGGTATGGATACTGTTACTTTACAACCAGCAGCTGGTGCACATGGAGAATGGACAGGTTTAATGTTAATTCGTGCATACCATGAAGCGAATGGTGACTTTAACCGTACGAAAGTAATTGTGCCTGACTCTGCTCACGGAACGAACCCAGCATCTGCAACTGTAGCTGGTTTTGAAACAATTACAGTAAAATCAAATGAAAATGGCCTTGTTGACTTAGAAGACTTAAAACGTGTTGTAAACGGAGAAACAGCAGCACTTATGTTAACAAATCCTAATACATTAGGGCTATTCGAAGAAAATATTTTAGAAATGGCAGAAATCGTCCATAATGCAGGCGGTAAATTATACTATGATGGTGCAAACTTAAATGCGGTATTAAGCCAAGCACGCCCAGGAGATATGGGATTTGACGTTGTGCATTTAAACCTTCATAAAACATTTACAGGTCCTCACGGCGGTGGTGGCCCAGGTTCTGGTCCAGTAGGTGTGAAAGCTGATTTAATTCCGTACTTACCAAAACCGATTTTAGAGAAAACGGAAAATGGTTATCACTTCAACTACGACCGTCCAGAAGCAATTGGTCGTGTGAAACCATTCTATGGTAACTTCGGAATTAACGTTCGTGCATACACGTATATTCGCTCTATGGGTCCAGATGGCTTGCGTGCAGTAACGGAGTATGCTGTATTAAATGCGAACTATATGATGAGAAGATTAGCGCCATTCTACGATCTTCCATTCGATAGACATTGTAAGCATGAATTTGTATTATCAGGTCGTCGTCAAAAGAAACTTGGTGTACGTACATTAGATATTGCAAAACGTCTGCTTGATTTCGGTTACCATCCACCAACAATTTACTTCCCATTAAATGTGGAAGAATGTATTATGATTGAGCCGACAGAAACAGAATCAAAAGAAACATTAGATGGTTTCATTGATAAGATGATTCAAATCGCTAAAGAAGTAGAAGAAAATCCAGAAGTTGTACAAGAAGCACCGCATACGACAGTTATTAAACGTTTAGACGAAACGATGGCTGCACGTAAACCAGTTTTACGTTATGCGAAGCTAGCTCCTGTACAAGTTTGATTAAAATAACAAAGGAAGAACTCGCTGAGGCGGGTTCTTTTTTTGTATGGAGAATTTGTCCCGCATTAACGGACAGTAAACTCCCAACTCAAAACTTAGCTGGTGCAAAGAAGCCAGGTGGGAGATAAACTGTCCGTTAATGCCCGATTGGTTCAACTAATAATCAGTGGGGATGAACAAAAATCCCCACTGATTAAAGTTTCACTTTATGCAGAAATAGTGAAGAAAATGTTAAAAAAATATGTTTTTTGTTTCCTAATGGTGTAAAGTTGTAGTTTTATAGGTAGTTTTGTTGAAAAAGTCGGTTTGATAAAAGTATTTATTTTTGTTAGAATTTTATTGAAATTAAGAAGATGTGATGAGGCAAAGATTACTCATTTTTATGTATATGTGAAAAAACGAACAAGACGGGGGTGAAAGTGTGGGATATCGATGTTATAGAATGGTATACCATTTAGAAAATGGAGAAACAATTAAAGATGTAAAAGAATTTTGCTATCGGGACCAAGGAAAAGTGTTAGAAAGAGTAGCAAATCGTGTAATGGATAATAGAGAAGTGACGGCGATTGATAAACAAGGAACAATCATTTCAATAGCATGTGAGGATATTGTAAAGGTGGAACTTGATTACATAACAGAAAGTTAACCTTGAGTCATATCGAATTATTCGATAAAATAAACTGTTGAATGGTGAAGTGAGAAGAGAGGAGTTTATCATGGGTAGTACAAGACACTTTTATATGTTTATCTTAGCGTTTGTTCTTGTTGTGGCATTAACGATTTATTTAATTGTTGACAGCAGCTGGTACAACACAGTTCATCCGGCATTCCTTCTGTTTATGTATATAGGAATTGCAGTAGTAAGTTTCGGAATGAGAGACGAGATGTTAGATCGCTTTGAAAAGTGATACATATACGAAAGACCAACAGGAAAATGTTGGTCTTTTTTTCTTGCCAAAAATAGGATGATGTGTATATACTGTATATATAAGGTATATACAGTATATACACACACTGGAGGAAAACATGAATATTATTATTTCGAATTCTTCCCAAGACCCTATTTATGTGCAAATAAGAAAACAATTAAGCCAGCTTATTTTAAATGGCGGTTTAAAGGGTGGAGATCAATTACCGTCTATTCGTAGCTTAGCGAAGGAATTACAAATTAGTGTCATTACAACGAAGCGTGCATACGAGGAGCTTGAAAAAGAAGGATATATAGAAACTGTTGCTGGGAAGGGGACTTATGTTTCACGTAAAAATAATGAACTATTAAAAGAACAGCGGCTTCGCCTATTGGAAAGTAAAGCGGAAGAGATTGTGAATGAAAGTAAAGCGTTGCAGCTTTCACTTGAAGATTTACAGCAGATGATAGCGTGTTTATATGAGGGGGAATAAAGGGTGTTAGAGCTAAAAAATGTTTGTAAAAGTTATGAAGATTTTGCAGTGAAAAATATAAGTTTTACATTACCACGCGGATATATTATGGGATTTGTCGGACCGAATGGGGCCGGGAAAAGTACGACGATCAAAATGATTATGAATTTAATTAAAAAAGATAGCGGCGAAATAAAAATTTTTGGCAAGGACAATAAGAAAGCCGAAAAGGAAATAAAACAAAATATCGGCTTTGTATATGATGAAAATCATTATTACGAAGATTTAACGTGTGAACAAATGAAGCGTATTATTGCACCGTTATATAAAAAGTGGGATGAAGAGCAGTATCAATCGTATATGCATAGATTGCAAGTTCCAAAGTATAAAAAAATTAAAGAACTATCAAAAGGGATGAAAATGAAATTTGCGATTGCCATCGCACTTTCGCACCACGCAGAGTTTATTATTATGGATGAACCGACAGCAGGATTAGATCCAGTTGTTCGAAGTGAATTGCTTGATATGCTGCAAGAAATTGTAATGGAAGATGAAGTATCCGTATTATTCTCAACGCACATTACAACAGATTTAGAGCGCATTGCAGATTATGTTACGTTCATCAATGATGGAGAAATTATATTTACTGGTGAAAAAGAAGACTTAATGGAGAACTACGTAATCGTAAAAGGAAGTAATGATTTATTAGACCGAGAAGGAAAAGAACTATTTGTTGGATTACGAAAAAATAAGTTTGGTTTTGAAGGTTTAGCGAATGATAAACAAGCAATCATAGATTGGTTTGGAAATGAGGTTGTACTAGAAAAGCCTACATTAGATGATATTATCGTTTACACCGCGAAAGGAAGAGGTGCTTATGCGTCAGCTTGTATATAAAGATTTGTTCTTTTTTCGGGTAATGTGGTTAGTGAATTTTGTTATGCCTCTTTTGTTTTTTATGTTAGAGCCAAGTGGTGAATTTTTATTTCCGATGAGTTGTCTATTTATAACCCTCTCCTCCGTTATGACGTTAACCTTTATGGATGAAAGAAATAAAAGTGACATTATTATAAATAGTTTACCAGTAAGTCGGAAGGATATCATTATTGCTAGATATATTTCCTGTGCAATATTTATTGTCGGTGCCATGGTTTCAACTATGATAATTGTATTCCTTTTAAGAGGTATTGCTGTTATTGATGATATTGGTGTATACCATCCTAATTTTTATATTGAAATTCCATGGTATGTAGTGGTAAGTGGAGTGATTTATTCTGTAGTATTTGTGGCGACATTTTTTCCTAGTTATTATGGTACAAAATCAAAGGGCATGAGAAGTATAGTATCAGCGGCAGCAATGGGGATTGGTGTACTTCTTTGGATATTTATTAGTGATGGGCTGAATGAAACAACATCTTCATTCAGTGAGTGGATTATGAATCCAGTACATATTGGTGTATTTACGGTTGGAGGAATGATATTAGCTAGTGCCTATATCGCTTCTATGTTTCTTACAATTAAAATTTATGAAACGCGTGATTTATAGAGAGGAGAATTCATATGCAACAGTTGATTTTGAAGGAGTTTTTTTTACAGAAGAAGATGTTTCCTTTCTATTTTTTAATCCCTATTTTATCTATTTTTAAGAATTCCGTCGAACCAATGGGGATTGCAATAGGAATATTTATAACATGTAGTACGATTATATATATTTCTTTTTATTATGACGAGAAAAGTAAAGCGGAAAAAGTATTAGTGAGTTTACCTATAACGAGAAAAGAGATAATTATAGCTAAATATATTTCAAGCACATTATTTATTATGGCTGGTTTAAGTGTAACTTTTATAGTCGTAATATTAGGAAATATTTTATTGGACAGGGATATAGTCATGCCTGGATATGCAGTGTTTTCAGCGATAGTAGCAACTTTGATTTATTGTGCAGTAACGATACCGACTAATTACATTGGGGGATATAAAGTTATTACTGTCTTGAATTTGATTATGCTTTTTCCTTTAATGGGTATGATTGGTCTTATGTGCAATATTTTTGGTGATAAAACAATTATGTTAAAAGTACTTCACTCTCAAGAGGCTACACCAGCAATGGGTGTTCTTAGTATTGGAGTATTAGTGAGTATATTCATATCAATGTTCCTCTCAATGAAAATGTTTCAGCAGGCAGAGTTATAGAAGGGACATTTTCATATTAGGAGGTGCAATACATGATTAAGCAATTAGTTTTAAAAGATATGATGATGCAAAGAAAGTTAGGGTTTGTTTATCTTATATGTTTTTTGTTCCTGCTCATTGTTGATTTTAGTAGTGATAGTTTTTTGATGACATTTAGTATGTTTGTACCTGCTCTTGGCATGATACTGTCAATGAGTTATGAGGGGAAAAATAAAAGTGAACTGATAGTAAATAGTTTACCGTTTGACCGTAAAGATCTTGTCATAGGGAAATACATATTTGTAAGTATTTTAGTTGCTCTAGGTGGATGTTTCTCACTAGTGGTTGGTTTAATAGAGTTGCAAAATGAGCATATGACTGGATTTATGCTGTGGGGAGAAATTCTCGGAGGTATAACAGGTGGGTTTGTTTGTAGCATAATTGTACTTCCGATTGAATTCTCAGTAGGATATAGCAGTGCCAAACAAATTGCTCCGTTCGCCGGACTTGCATTGGGATATTTGAGTGGATTGATTGTAAGTAACGTTTGGTTAGATGTAGAAAATGCTTGGAACACGAGTCTAGTCGTAAATATTTGTTTTATAGCAGGACTCATTCTTTTGTATATTATGTCCATGTTTTTCTCAATTCATTTGTACAATGAACGTGATCTGTGAGAGGAGGAAAATAGCGTTGAAACAACTAATTTTAAAAGATTTCATCATTCAATGGAAATTTTTAATTTGGTACATACTGTATCCTGTTTTCTTTTATATGGCCTTAACAGATACGGAAAATCTGTTCATAATTATGTCAGTAATTATTACAGTTGGGGCAACAGTAAAAACATTTGAAGCAGATAGTAAAAATGAGAGTGAAGTTATAGTAAATAGTTTACCAATATTGAAAAAACATATTGTATTTGCAAAATATATAGTAGCAATTATTATTCTTTTTATAAGTGTAATGGTCGGTTGTTTTACGATGGGAATGAAGAATGGGGTTAACCTATTTGAATTTATTGAAACGACAATGGTTGCTAGTATTAGCTTTATTTTAGTGTATTTAAGCTTTGTTTTACCGATATCGTTTTGGTTGGCCTATAAAAAAACTATTTTTATTGCGATTTTTATACTAATAGCACCTATGGCCGTTTCTTCTATTTTCTTTGGAATCAACCTAGAACAAATTCAACTATATAACAGCGTGTTATTCATTAGTTCAATATGCATGTTTATAATATCTATCTTCGTTTCAGTGAAATTGTATGAGAAGAGAGAATTTTAAAAGGTGCCCTATAAAAGGCACCTTCTTCAATAACGACAATAGGAAAGTAAAAGTTTATAAACAGAGAGGTTACTCGGTACAACATCTTTTGGAGTATGTAATATAAAGCTGAAAACGATAACGAGAATAAGAAATAGGAAAAATAAAAATAGAATTTGCTTATGTATAGAATTTTGCATATTATCCACTCCTTTTTTAGGTAGTATGTCCAAAAGAAAGGAGTATATGAAAAATGTTAGGAGGGGAGAATGATGAACAAAAGAAAATGGTTATATAGAATAGGAATATTTTTATTTTCAATCGGCCTCATATTAGCAAATGTTTACTCGGATATACCACTGTTATTTCCAAGTTTACATAAAGGGGTTGGTATAAGTATTGCCATAATTGGTCTGTTTTGTCTTATCACATGTAACTTCTACAGAAAGTCTGAATGAATATAAAAAAGGACAGTTATTCTTTTTCAGAAATACTGTCCTTTTTAAATAACTTATTCCATAGTTTGGCGATACTCCATATAATGACGATTGCAATGGAGGCGATAATGGACCAAACAATCGATATAATTTCAAGTGTCATGTTAGGAAGGAATGTGAGAATGGATAATACTTTATGAAACAATGATTCTATTATATGAAAACTTATTTGTAATAGAATGAGGATACCAAGTGTGATCCATGCTAATATTTTCTTTCCTTTTTCTTTCCACATGACATTCACCTCACGTTAGCTTAATAGTTTTAAGCCAACAGCGCCGCATAGAATACAGCTTAAGAAAGCAAGACGACGCCAATCCGCTGATTCTCGGAAAATGAGAATGCCTAGAAGTGCACTTCCAGCAGTTCCGATTCCAGTCCAAATTGCGTAAGCAGTTCCCATCGGTAATGTGTTCATCGCAAGAGATAAGAAGAAGAAGCTTACGCCGAAGTTAGCGATTAAAATAACTTTTGGTGCCCAGCCTTTCTTTTCAGTGGCTACTTTCATAAAGAGTACACCAATAATTTCACAAATACCAGCTAGAATTAAAAATACCCAAGCCATTTTATGCGGCCTCCTTCGCTTCTTTTTCTTCTGTTACTCGTTTTAAACCAATTACTCCGAAGAAGATTAAACCGATTAATAAAACTTTTACGATAGAGAAAGGTTCTCCGAAGATGAAAATCTCTGTAAGAACAATTCCACCAGCTCCAATTCCTGTAAAGACTGCGTATACAGTGCCGACAGGTAAATCTTTATAAGCTCTAAATAATAAGACGAAACTAATTGTAATTAATAGAGCAACACCAGCCCATTCAAGTGGTGCCTCTGCTTTTTTTAGTCCAATCACCCAAAAGATTTCAATAATACCAGCGATGATTACATAAATCCATGCCATATGTCATTTCTCCTTCCTACCAGTCGTTAGGTAAAGGGCTTAAAAACGACGCATTGCAAAGGAGCAATCCGTCAGTTTGAAAGTCCGCGCCAAAATACTTTCCAAGAAGCGTCTAAACGTGTCTCAAAACGATTTAAACCTGCGTATAGTAGTTCAACCATAAGACCGTCGAGTAAGCATAGAAAAGCCTCTAAGGCGTCTTTTACTTCAATGTTATGCAGCTCATCTTGTTCGCTTGCTCTTTTAAATACAGGGAATAAAAGTTTTCCGACGTTTTCAATGTGTACATTTGCTTTATTAATAATTTGTTCGCGAAATGCATCAGGCGGAAAATAAGAAGTTCGTAACCAAAACATTGATTCTTCACTTTCACCAAATCGTTTTGCATACCCTTTTAATAATTTTAAAAGCAATTCTTCAGTGGACGAATTGGAAAAGCTTTCGATATCGCCTGTGAAGCTCTGCAAATCTTTTTGAAGAGCAGATTCTAAGCATATGAAATATAGCTCTTCTTTTCCTTTAAAGTGTGCGTAAATCGATGGTTTTTTAATCCCAACTTCTTGAGCAATATTTGCCAATGAAGTTCCTTCATAGCCGTAGCGTGCGAAATGAGAAAGTGCTACAGCTTTAATGCGGTTTGCTGTCATTTTCATCCCCTACCTACCGTTCGTTAGGTTCATTATATGAGATGGGAAATATAAAGTCAATAGGTGAAGAGCTGAGAAAGAGCGTTATAAGTAACGCTCTTTTTAGACAGTCTCTCGCTCAATTAAATGGAATGAAAGTTCTTTTGCACTGCCGACAATTTGCTCGCTTTGGATCTGCTTATGGAATAAAGAAAAAGCATGTGAGCCCATTGCGAGACCGGGATGTTCAATTGTGGAAATTTCTAATGCCTTTGAAATTTCATGATTATCAAATCCAAGGATAGCAAGGTCTTCAGGTACTCGAATACCATGTTTTCGAGCCTCTGTTAATAAACCAGCTGCAACTTGATCGTTCGCTGTGAAAATAGCAGTTGGACGATTTTTCATATTTAAAATACGATGGAGTATTTGTGCTCCGTCCTGCATTGTATAGCATTGGTGGAAAATCCATTCAGGATGCAACGTTTTGCCTTCGTTACGAAGTGTATCGGCGAACGCTTTTTCGCGCTCCATGGAATTTACACTTGTTTTTCTTGCTAAACAAATTCCGATTTTTTCATGGCCTCTACTTAGTAAATAGGCAGTACCAAGACGGAAACCTTCATAATGATCTACGTAGATGGATGAAATGAGGGGATGCTTCATTTTTTCACATGAAATAATAGGGGCAAATTTTGCGAAAGGTTCGATTTGTTCCCAAGAGCTCGTTCGGGAGCAAATAATCATCCCATCAAACTGTTTCATTTTCATCATTTCAAGAACACGAATTTCTTCAAGGCTATCGTAATTTGTTTGGCATAAATTAATGTGATATCCAGCTAATAATGCTTCGTTACCGATTCCTTCAATAATGGTACTGAAGTAGGGGAGGTTAATGAAAGGAAGCATAACGCCAATTGTATATGTTTTCCCTCTTATTAAATGGACAGCATTTATATTTTTTGCGTAGTTTAATTCTTCAACAGCATCTAGAACACGCTTACGCTTTTCTTCTTTTACGTAAGGGTGATTATTCAGGACACGAGAAACAGTTGATATCGATACACCAGCAGTTTTAGCAATTTGTTTTATATTGGCCATATGTATCACCTCTTTCACTTATTATAAAGGGAAAATAATAAGAAAGAAAAAATCTTGACCTGAAAAGCTTTTCACAAACTATGGTATTAATAAGACTTCTTTTTATTCGCGTAACCTTTTCACTTGGGCGTAAGAATGATAGGGGTCTTTTTTGTTTGCAAAAAGTGTTGTCAAAATGTGTGAGAATAACGTAGAAAGTTTTCAAAGGTGGAGTTTGATGACAAAGCGAATATGAAGAGCATATCAACGCTTCGTTCGTTAAGAGAGCGGTATGAAAGGGCGGAAACAAATTGAAAAAAAGAATCATTTGTTTCGTGTTTTCTAGTTTTGTACTTAGTTCGTGTTCGTTTCAGCAAACGATGCAAGAAGAAAAACACTTTGTGGGAACAACAGGAGGAGCTATGGATCGTGTTACGGATCCTATTCCGCTAAAGGAACTTCCAAAATATTTTCCGGTGAAGTTTAAAGTTCCAACGTTTTTACCGTACGACATTACAAGTGATGTGAAGGGTGAAGTAAGAACGCTTGGGAAAAAGAACGCTGTCTTAACGATTAAATATAAACAGAAGGAGCCAGGTAGAAATGAGTATATTGAGTTAAATGTCGCGAACTTTCCTTATAGTTTTCCGGATCTTATGGAAGAGAAGCGATTTCAAGAACAAATGAAACTGAATAATGGAACGTCTGCTTATTTTAAAAATAAAGATGATTATGAACGTGGTGACGAATTTGCTACGCTTATATGGAAAGAGAAAGGAATTGAATATCAGCTGCTGTATCGGAATGTAGAAGAGAACGATGAAAAGGTAATCAAGCAGAATTTATTATACATTGCGAATAAGATGAAATGAAAAAACTAGCTGATTTATTCAGCTAGTTTTTTGTATGTTATTATTTCTTTTTAATTTTGCCTGTCCAAGATTTAAATCCACCTTGTAATTGGTAGAAATCTTTGTAGCCTTGTTTTTTTAAGTATTGCGCTGCACGACCTGTACGGAATCCGCTTTGGCAATATAAGTAAACAGGTTGATCTTGACGAAGTTCTTTATGGCGAAGGCGAATTTGTGATAACGGAATGTTACGTGCACCTAAAATATGCCCTGCGTTATATTCGTCTGCTTCACGAATATCGATAAGCTGTGCTTTACGGTAGCCAGCGCGAAATTCTTCTTCTGTAAGAGTTTTAATTAATTTTTTCTGATAGAAGTACATCCATACAGTGTAGCCGATAAATGCTACGATTACGGCTAATAAAATAATCCAAGTTGTTGACACGATTCTATCGCTCCCTTTTTTCTTATCCTACTTTCAATATTATAATGCCCTTATGTATTTATGCAACAGATTCATTTGCATATAAGAAGAAATTTCGTATTCTTTCACAAATTTTGTCGAATTTGGTAGACTAGAGAATGTGAAAAATAATTGGTTATATGAGGTGCAGGATGGGAAAAGAAAAATGGTGTTATATTAACTCTGGTCAATGTTCACCGGCATTTAATATGGCGTTAGATGAATGTTTATTAAATTGGCAAAGTGAAAAGAAAATGCCACCAACAATTCGTTTTTATGAATGGGAAGTACCAACATTAACAGTTGGGTATTTTCAACGTGTTGAAAAAGATATTAATATGGATGTAGTTAACGAAAAGAAATATGGATTCGTTCGTCGTCAAACAGGCGGCAGGGGTGTACTACATGACAAAGAGTTAACGTATAGTGTTATTGTGTCTGAAGATCATCCGAATATGCCGAAAACAGTTACAGAAGCGTATCGTGTTATCTCGCAAGGTTTATTAGATGGTTTTAAGGCATTAGGGTTAGAAGCCTATTATGCAGTTCCAAAAACAGAAGCAGATCGTGAAAATTTAAAAAATCCACGTTCAGGCGTATGTTTTGATGCACCATCTTGGTATGAAATTGTAGTGGAAGGACGAAAAATTGCTGGTAGTGCTCAAACACGTCAAAAAGGTGTTATTTTACAGCATGGATCGATTCCATTAGAAATTGATTTAGATGAACTATATGATCTATTTTTATTCCCAAATGAACGTGTGAAGGAACGTATGAAGAGTATGTTCTCTTCTAAAGCAGTAGCAATTAATGAATTAACAGACCGTACATTTACGATAGAACAGTTAATTAAAGCGTTTGAAGTTGGCTTTGAAAAAGGATTGGATGTAGAACTTGTTCCATATGAATTAACAGAAGAACAGTTACATGAAGTTCAAACGTTAGCGAAAGAAAAGTATGAAAGTAATGAGTGGAATTATAAAAAATAAGAGATGGCAATTGCCACCTCTTATTTTTTTATAGTAAATTAAGTACTTTTTCTACTTTGATTCCTTTATCTTGTAAAGAACGAAGGCGACTTACAACGTCCATAATTTCTTTGTCAAATGTAACGCTAATACCTTGGCTTTGTAGTTCTTCTTTTAGGCTTTCAATAGAATCATCTATGTCGATGCCAAGCTCGTAATCTTGACAAACTTCAATTGTCTTTTTCACGAGTTTAACATAATTTTCTTGTAGTTTTGAATTTGTTTCAGTCAAAGCAGGCTGCTTCGGTTTTGCAGGAGCAACCGGTGCTGTCTCTTGCTTTGTAACTGGAGTAGGGACTGCTTTTTTCACAGGCGCTGGAGTAACTAGTTCTACAGCTGCTTCTACGCTTACTGGCTTCGGTGTCGGTACCGGAGTAGGCTTAGGTGCCATAGCAGGTGTTTCCACACGCGTAACAGGCTTAGGAGCAGGTGTAATTGCTTTTGGAGCTTCTACAACTACTTCTTTTTTCGGTGCTGCTTCTACCTGTGTTTCTTCTTGCTCGGCAGCTTCTTTATTTTCTTTACTCCACATAACGCGTTCAATTTCTAGAGACACATTGTTTTTGTTCATCGCTGTTAATGTAACTTTACCAACTTCAGCGTTTCCAGTGAAATCAACAATTTTATAAATAACACTCTTGTTCCAATCCACGTTTCCGCTCAAAAATAATTCTTCGTTACATTTCGGCGTTAAGCCCTCGATTTTAATTTCTGCGTTTACACCGTTTTCACTATATACCATAATTAGCGAAGCATTTACATCTTCGTCTGCTAACATTAGTTCACGTACCATTTTGCCGGTGCGTACTTGCGTTTTCTTCTTAACTGACATCTAATTTCTCCTCTCAAAAATTCAGTAATAATAAAAAAATCGTATAACGAAAAATAATTGCTCACGAAGATTTATGATACCGATAATAAAAGCATCACGTCAACAATTAACTTTAATTATTTTGCATTTTTCTTATTTTCTTTATGAAATTTTTCAATTTGTAAAATTAGACAGAAGAAAAAACAGCCTTTTGAAGGGCTGTTAAAAATTTGATTTTTTATATAGTAATTTATATAAAATAAAAAATAAGATAGCAATTAAAGCATTTTGCCAAAAGTTTAGATGATAAATGAGGTAAGGTTGCTTTTGGAAATAAATATTTAAGAATACAGCGGAACAAAATGGAGTAGCAAATGCGAATCCAAATAGAATTCTTCTTTTCCAATTCATTTTCTGATTAAAGGAGTAACGCTTTAATAAATATAAAATAAATAGTATACCTAGTATAATTATTGAAACGGACAAAGTAGTTCCAAGGATGCTAAAAGGCGGACTTGATAATGTATTGTTTTTTTCAAAGAAAAACATAAAAAATGAAATAATTGCATTTATGCCAAACTGTATAGCAAGAAGTAAGCTAATAGAAAATCCAATTAAAGAGGCTTTTTCTAACTTTGTTTGAGTTGGTAAAGCTGATATAAGTTCATCGCAATAAGATTGTAAATTATCTCCGAAGATGTCATAAGCGTTTTTATTTTCTGCTTGTGCTTCGATGAGGTGATCTAATATTTCTAGTAACAGTTCTTCCATTTGTTGCTCGGGTACGTTTGATATTCGAAGATATACTAACATATCACCATAAGCAGCCTCGTTTTCGGAAGTTAGAAGCTCACGTTTTTTATTATTCAATTCAATCATGTCTTGTGCATTCATCCCTATCACTCCCTCTGTAATAAGTTATTTACCGTAGTAGAAACCATTCCCCAGCTTTGTTTAAATTCTTTAAGTTGTTCTAATCCTTTATCGGTTATGTGATAATATTTTCGCTTTGGACCGAGTGAGGAAGCTTTTAATGTGCCTTCGATCAATTTTTCTTTTTGCATACGTAATAATAACGGATAGATGCTTCCTTCGCTTACGAATGTAAAGCCATGTTTATTTAATTTTGTGCTCAGTTCATATCCGTACACTTCTTCTTGTGAAATGATGTATAGGATACAACCTTCTAGTACACCTTTTAACATTTGGCTGTGCATGATTTCACCACCTTTTACTCAGGTAACTTGCGTTGCAAGGTAGCTGTTATCCGGATTATAACATTCAGTAACTTGCAACGCAAGTTACTGAAGTGGAAAACTTTAATGAGTGTTAATTTTTCAATGTTTCCCATACTAACGAGAGGAGGGAAGCGTATGAAACCATTTATGCCAAAACTCGTGTACTTTGAACCGAAGGCACTTGAATATCCACTTGGAAAAGAGCTTTATGAGAAGTTTACGAAGATGGGATTAGAAATTCGTGAAACGACATCCCATAATCAAATTCGGAATTTGCCGGGTGAAAATGATTTACAAAAGTATCGTAATGCAAAAGCAACGCTTGTCGTTGGGGTGAGGAAGACATTAAAGTTTGATACTTCAAAACCGTCAGCTGAATATGCAATTCCGCTTGCAACAGGATGTATGGGACATTGTCATTATTGTTATTTGCAAACGACACTTGGGAGTAAGCCTTACGTTCGCGTGTATGTGAATCTTGATGAAATATTTGAGAAGGCACAGCAATATATGGATGAAAGAGCACCTGAAATCACAAGGTTTGAAGCTGCTTGTACATCAGATATCGTTGGGATTGATCATTTAACACATGCATTAAAGAGGGCGATTGAATTTATTGGAGAAAGTGAGCATGGGCGTTTGCGTTTCGTTACGAAATATTCGCACGTTGATCATTTGTTAGATGCAAAACATAATGGGAAAACGCGTTTCAGGTTTAGTATTAATTCACGGTATGTAATTAAAAATTTTGAACCAGGGACATCACCGTTTGAAGAAAGAATTGAAGCTGCTCGTAAAGTAGCAGGCGCGGGTTATCCACTTGGTTTTATAGTTGCGCCACTTTATATGCATGAAGGATGGGAAGAAGGATACCGTGAACTATTTGAGCGACTGTACAATGCGCTGAAGGATATGACGATACCAAATTTAACGTTTGAATTAATTCAGCATCGTTTTACAAAACCAGCGAAAAAGGTTATTCAAGAGCGTTATCCAAATACGAAGCTTGAAATGGATGAAGAGAAGCGGAAGTATAAATGGGGACGATATGGCATCGGAAAATATGTATATAAAAAGGATGATGCAGCAGTATTGGAAGAAACGATAAGAGGTTATATAAATGAGTTTTTTCCTAATGCAGAAATACAATATTTTACTTAAGGGGGGTCTGTATGCAAATACAGATTCTTTTTTGTTTTATATATTTAGGCTCGTTTTCAACTTGTCACGTTATTCTTTCTGGTGTATCATTTTATTGATTGCTTCGTACGGAATAAGCAAAATGAACTTGGATGGAGGAAACCGATGCCTACCCCTAGTATGGAAGATTATATTGAACAAATTTATTTGTTGATTGATGAAAAGGGTTACGCCCGCGTATCTGATATTGCTGAAGCGCTTAGTGTACATCCATCCTCTGTAACAAAAATGGTGCAAAAATTAGACAAAGATGAATATCTAATTTATGAAAAATATAGAGGGCTTGTATTAACAACAAAAGGTAAAAAAATCGGAGAACGTCTCGTATATCGTCATGACTTGCTAGAGCAATTTATGCGTATTATCGGTGTGGATGAAAGTAAAATTTACAATGATGTAGAAGGAATTGAACATCATTTAAGTTGGGAAGCGATTGATCGCATTGGTGATTTAGTGCAATACTTTGAACAAGATGCAGTCCGAGTGGAAACGCTTCGCGGTGTTCAAAGAGCAAATGAAGAGAAAAGTAATTAAGGGGAACGTATGGCGTTTCCTTTTTTATTTCAATTCGAAAAGGATGGGAGAATTATGAAAGCAATTATTTTTGATTTTGATGGATTAATTGTGGACACAGAAACGATATGGTTTCACTCTTTCAGAGATGCTGTTCGTGAATACGGCGGGGAACTACCTTTAGAGGAATTTGCGAAATGCATTGGAACAACAGATGAGGTACTTTATACATATTTAAATGATCAATTAAAAGAGAAGTTTAACAAAAGTGTATTAAAAGAAAAAGTGGCAACTTTACATAAAGAGAAAATGAGAATACCAGAAGCTCGTGACGGGGTAAAAGAATATTTAGAAGAAGCGAAAGAAATGGGATTAAAAATCGCACTAGCTTCTAGTTCTTCTAGAGAATGGGTTATTCATTTTTTAGAAGAGCTACAAATTCGAGAATATTTTGAAGTAATTAAAACGAGAGAAGATGTTGAGAAGGTAAAACCAGATCCAGCTCTTTATCGAGTTGCAATAGAAGAATTAGGAATTAAGCCATCTGAAGCTGTTGTATTTGAAGACTCATTAAATGGATTGAGAGCAGCAGTTGCAGCGGGATTAACGTGCGTTGTGGTACCTAATGATGTGACACGGAATTTACCGTTTGAAAATCATCATCTTCGAATTGAAAGTATGAGAGAGAAAAGTTTAAAAGAAGTGCTTCAAAGTATAAAAAAAGACCGTATTTCCTAAAAGGAAGCACGGTCTTTCTTTTTGCTTTTTTTGCCTTCAATGACAGTTAAATGAGACTGTTTTCTTTTTCGTTTCAAAGTGGAAGAATTCCCTTTTTTACTTTTGTCATTAGAAGTATTTGACTTAAAGAAAGAATTGCCTAGGGGTGCTACATTTTGTTTCCCATGTTTGCGGTTCGATTGTTTTGCCGCACGCTTATATGAGCTTTGCGAATTTGCGGAACCACTGGAATTTGTAAACATCTTGTATAGCAAGTAAAAGATACCGACAACAAGTAACATGTACCCGATATTTCTTAATACACCCATGGGATTTGTAATAACAGATGAAACAAGGCCGAATATTGCCAATCCGATAATAAGCACAAATATAGCGAAAGTAAACGAACGACCGTTCATAAGGGACACCTCCTAAAAACATATATTGAAATTAGTATATTAACGATGAGGAAAGGAGTTGAACACCATTTTTAAATAATTATTGTTTGTTCTCTAAACGTAATAATTCTTCAAACGATGCAATTGCTACTTCCACTTGATCATCTGTTGGTTCTTTCGTTGTTAATAGTTGTAGCCATAATCCAGGATATCCAAGTACGCGTAATACGGGAATATCTCGTAATCGATTTGTAAATTGCAATACTTCAAAAGAAATACCAAGTACAACTGGAATTAATAAAATCCTGTTTATAACTCGTGCCCAAAGAGGATCTGTAGGGACTAGGAAATAAACGAACATTCCAATAATGACTGTAAATATAATAAAGCTACTGCCGCATCTATAATGGAGACGAGTTTGCTTTTGAACGTTTTCTACAGTCAGAGGAAGGTTATTCTCGTAAGCATTGATTACCTTATGCTCTGCACCGTGATACTGAAATACCCGCTTAATAAGTGGGGTTAAAGAAATAAAGTATATATAGCTCAATAATAGCATGAGCTTAATGACACTTTCGACAATGATTTGCCCAGTATGAGATGGGAAAATCGGTCTCGTTAATTCAGCTAATAGTGCAGGAACTGCTGTGAAAATGACTTTACCGAATATAAAAGATAAAACGCCAACAGCTGCAACTCCTAATACCATCGTTAATTTTGATTGTTCTTCTTTTTTATTTGCAATTTGTTCATCATCTTCTGGGTGGACGTCAAATCGTTCTGAAGCGAAGTTTAAATGCTTTGCTCCATTCGCACTTGCATCCACAATAGCGGCAATCCCTCGTAAAAATGGAATTTTTTTTAGGGTAGATAGTACTTTATTACGAACGCGTGGTAATCGATAAAATTCAATCGATTTATCTTTACGACGAACCGCTGTAACAGTATATTCTCTACCGCCAAACATAACTCCTTCTATGACCGCTTGCCCGCCATATATTTGTTTTGACTCTTCTGCCATGTTAACACCAACCTGTATTTGTTTCTCTCTTATGTAGAAAAAGAGGCAATTGTCATACTGGGTTCTGTCGTTTTGAAATAAGACAATCACCGAGTTTCCTTTATTTTATCGGCAAATACAAGTAGATGACAAGGGAAAATGTTATGAGAGTCGGACATTTCTTATTCTTTTTATAGACAAATTTCGCAGGATTTAAACATGCTTCAAAATAGTTTCGGGCATACTATTGAGCGGAGGTGTCGATGTGAGTCAAGAACAATTAGGAACAAGGAATTTTGTGCAGATTGGTTTGTTTGGTGGAATCTTTTGGGGCGGGATCTGGTATTTCCTTCATATATTTTCATTCACGGAGGCGGGACCGAATTATTTCCTTTTACCATTTGCGTTTGGAAGTTGGAAAGAGGGTGTATGGGGCAATGTGTTCGGAATAGTGTGTATGGGACTTCTTTCAATTTTGATCGCCTTTTTGTATAAAGCATTTTTTGCGAAGTTTGAAGGGATTATAGCGGGAATTATTTATGGGCTATTTTGGTGGGCACTACTGTTTTTGGGGATGGGTTTAATGGCTCCTGTTATTAAAAGTGCGCTCCATTTACCAAAAGAGACAATTGTGACGACAATATGTATTTTTATATTGTATGGTGTGTTTATAGCATATTCTGTTTCTTACGCAGTAAATAGCAATAAAGCAGAACAAGAAGGGCAAGAGAAGACGAACTATTCAAATAAGTAACTCCTATGTTAAAATATTGTATAGATATTTAATATTAAGGAGTTTTAAGAATATGAAAAAGTTACTCCTCGTAAACGGTCCTAACCTAAATCGCCTCGGTGTTCGTGAGGTAAATGTATATGGAAAGGGCACGCTAGCGACACTTGAAGCAGATATGAAGCAAGAAGCAGAAACAATGGGAGTGGAGTTAGAATGTTTCCAATCGAATCATGAAGGTGCCATTATCGACATTATTCATGAAGCGGAAGATATATATGAAGGGATCATTTTAAATCCGGGAGCATTTACGCATTATAGCTATGCGATTCGTGATGCCATTGCGAGCATTTCGATTCCTGTTATTGAAGTACATATTTCTAACATTCATCAGCGTGAATCGTTCCGTCATGAATCTGTGACGGCAGCTGTTTGTGCAGGTCAAATTGTAGGATTTGGTTTTTATGGCTATAAGTTAGCGTTATTTGCATTAATGGAGAAATTGAGGGAGGCATAAAGTAATGGAGAAAATTGAAAGATTACGAAGTGCATTTGATGAGGCTGGCATTGACGGTATTTTGTTAACAAATGAACATAGTCGTAGATATATGGCTAACTTCACAGGAACAGCAGGCGTTGTTCTTATTTCAAAAGATCGTGCTCAATTTATTACAGATTTCCGTTACGTCGAGCAGGCAAGTAAACAAGCGGTTGGATATGAGGTTGTACAGCACGCAGGATTGATCATTGATGAAGTGGCAAAGCAAGTGAAAGAGCTTGGAATTCAAAAACTTGGTTTTGAGCAAGATACTCTTACATATAGTTCTTATTCAGTGCATAAGGAAGCGATTGATGCTGAATTTATCCCGACTTCTGGACTTGTAGAAAAGTTACGCTTGATAAAGACTGATTCAGAGATTAAGATATTAAAGGAAGCTGCACAGATTGCAGATGCTGCCTTTGAGCATATTCTATCATTCATTCGCCCGGGAGTATCTGAAATTGAAGTGTCAAATGAACTTGAATTTTTCATGAGAAAACAAGGAGCAACATCTTCTTCGTTTGATATTATCGTTGCTTCAGGTCTTCGTTCGGCATTACCGCACGGCGTGGCATCTGAAAAAGTGATAGAAACAGGAGATTTCGTTACATTAGACTTCGGCGCTTATTACAAAGGATATTGTTCTGATATTACTCGTACGATTGCAGTCGGTGAACCATCTGATAAATTAAAAGAAATTTATAATATCGTTTTAGAAGCACAATTACGTGGTGTGAACGGTATTAAAGCTGGTTTAACAGGTCGCGAGGCTGATGCGCTAACGCGTGACTACATAACGGAAAAAGGATATGGTGAATACTTTGGACACTCTACTGGTCATGGAATAGGTCTTGAAATCCATGAAGCACCAGGTTTAGCGTTCCGTTCTGATATAGTACTTGAACCAGGTATGGCTGTAACAGTAGAGCCAGGTATTTATATTCCAGGTATTGGCGGCGTACGTATTGAAGATGATATCATTGTGACAAGTGAAGGTAATGAAGTAATTACGAAATCACCAAAAGAACTTATTATTTTGTAATACACAGGAGGATTTTTTTACATGATTTCAGTAAACGATTTTCGTACAGGTTTAACAATTTCAGTGGACAATGCCCTTTGGCAAGTACTTGATTTCCAACACGTAAAGCCAGGTAAAGGTGCTGCATTCGTTCGTTCTAAACTACGTAATCTTCGCACAGGTTCTGTTCAAGAGAAAACATTCCGTGCAGGTGAGAAAGTAGAAAAAGCACACATCGAAAACCGTCGTATGCAATACTTATACGCAAGCGGTGAGGCTCATGTATTTATGGATAACGGAACTTATGAGCAAATCGAACTTGGTGAAAAACAAATCGAGCGCGAGCTTAAATTCCTAAAAGAAAACATGGAAGTAGCAATTATGACTTACCAAGGCGAAGTACTTGGTGTTGAACTTCCAAACACAGTTGAATTACAAGTTACAGAAACAGAGCCTGGTATTAAAGGTGATACTGCTTCTAACGTAACAAAACCAGCTACATTAGAAACTGGTCTTGTTGTACAAGTACCAATCTTCATTAACGAAGGCGAAATGCTTATCATCAACACTGGTGAAGGTAAATACGTTTCTCGTGCATAGTAAAAAGCACTCGTGATAATTCACGAGTGCTTTTTTTATAGGAAATAGGGTAGATAGTAAATAGCTGTTATTATAAAACTGACTAAAACAAGTGAAAGAGTACCCATAATAGATGGAGTCAAAACAATTTGAAATGGTTTTATTTCGCCAGTCTCAACGCCAGTTAATGTTTTACTTATTGCGTGATCTGTAATGTTATTTCTATGGTTACTCATAATAATTAACCACATAATTGCAAATATTGCTAAACTACCAAGGAAAAAGGTCTCTATAAATGACCAACCGACTAATAATGAAAAAAGATAAATAAGAGCTAATTCTACTACAACGGTTAAACTAATTTTCAATGCCTTCATATTTTTCCTCCTCATTTTGTAATTTCAACCAGTTTAAAAAATTTTTACGTGACACGACATGCAGAGAGCAAGGTGACTTTACTTCTTTCTCTAGTGCAGCGTGTTCGTCTGGAAACTTGTTTTCCACATGCAATGAAATATAAGGTAGTTTTTCTTGTGCTTTTAGTGAGCGGATATTATTCGTTTTAGCACCAGCAAATACGTAGGAAAGTTGTAAGTCTAAAAAGGCGATTTTAAAGATTTCTTTTTTAGCAGCCTCGTTATAGCCTTTTCCCCAGTACGGATAGCCGAGCCAACTACCAATGTGAGATTGCTTTTTTTCATTATTAATATGTTTAAGTGTGGTGAGGCCAATTATTTCATTTTCTTCATTCACAATCATTCTCGATAAGGATTTCTTTTGACGCTCTTCTTCTATTGCGAAAAGAAGAAATGTTTTCGTGTCTTCGATGTTTTCTACCGTTATTCCCAATGCATTTTTTATATGTGGATCACTTGATAGCTCGAAAATCACATTTGTATGGCATAAATCTAGTGGTAATAAAGTGACGTGTTGCATGGTTTAAACCTCTTTTAAACTAAATATACCATAATATACCATGAAATAATATGAATATTCAGATTGTAATTCGGAATTTAGAGAAAAATTATGTTTTTACTTCTGAAATAGACAACCTCTGCATATGGTTGTACAAATATATTCTTTTTTAGAATACGAAGTTAGTAACTGTTACGGGAGAAGGTGGAAGAATGAAACAGTGGCTAGCGGCAATGGAAACATCCGTGCTTGTTATGGGGGCACTTCGATTATTTTCAGGTAGTGCGGAGATATTTGCTGCTTTGCTTATGCTTTATGTGAATGATGCGAAGAAAGCGTTGTTTATAAATGGTATGTTGGCGTTTGTTGGACCTACCGTATTAATTTTAACAATGACAATTGGGATAGCGAGTGTAGCAAGTGAAATTTCTTTCTTGAAGCTCTTTTTTCTAGCGCTTGGAATTTGCTGTATTTTTATCGCATTACTGAAATAGTAAGTCGAGTATAGTGGGGAGAAGCCGATGAAAGAGGTATTAGAAGTTTTACCAAAAACGATGAAGTACTTAATTGAAGAATGTAAGCAATACGATGCTTTAGAGGAAATTCGTGTTCGAATTGGAAGGCCGCTAGAGTGTATTGCACACGGAAAGGTGTTTTTTTATGACTATATCACTACTGCAGAGGATGCTATTTACTTATTGAATAAGTTAAGTCAATTCTCAATTTATACGATGGAAGAGGAATTAAAACGTGGGTATGTGACGCTTCGCGGAGGGCATAGAATCGGGTTAGCAGGAAAAGTCATTACAGAAAAAAGCGCAGTGAAAATGATTCGTGATGTCTCTTCCTTTAATATTCGTATTGCTCGTCAAAAAATAGGGATTGCTGAACCGCTTTTGCCATATTTGTATGAAAAAAGGTGGTTAAACACGATGGTAATTGGCCCTCCCCAAACGGGAAAAACGACACTCTTAAGAGATGTAGCACGTTGCATGAGTCAAGGGGTAAGTGCTTCGGAAATTCCTTCCTGTAAAGTGGGGATCGTTGATGAACGGTCAGAAATTGCTGGTTGTGTGAAAGGGATCCCGCAATATGATTTTGGTACCCGAGTCGATGTGTTAGACGCATGTCCAAAGGCAGAAGGAATGATGATGATGATTCGTTCTATGAGTCCTGATATTTTGATCGTAGATGAAATTGGCCGTAAAGAAGATAGTGAAGCAATTATGGAGGCAGTGCATGCAGGTGTCCAGCTTTTTATAAGCGCACACGGATTTTCCTATGAGGATGTTGTGAGACGTCCATCGCTCAAGGCAGTGCTAGAGCTTGGTATATTTGATAGGTTTGTGGAGTTGTCAAAAGCGAGGGGTCCAGGAACGGTTATGCAGGTGAAAGATAAATATGGAAAACCAGTGTTATCAAATAGAAAGGCTGAGGGCGTATGGTGAAAATATTTGGTGCAGTGTTAATCGTTGCGGTCAGCACCTTTTTCGGGTTTTCGTACGCTAAAAGATACAGTGAGAGACCGAGGCAACTTAGGTTATTAAAATCAGCACTTCAATCATTAGAGGCAGAAATTATGTATGGACACACACCTTTATCTGAGGCTGCCGAGCGATTAGTTAAACAAATGCCAAAGCCATTAAATTGGATATTTCAAAGTTTCGCTAAAAAACTAGAAAGTGGAGAACAAACAGTAAGGGAAGCTTGGATAGATAGTTTGAAAGAGAATTGGAAGTTGACGGCTTTTCAACAAACCGAGTATGAAATACTGCAGCAATTTGGTGAAACGCTAGGGCAACATGATCGTGAATCACAACAAAAACATATTCGCTTATGTATTACACATTTGGAGAGAGAAGAAGAGGAAGCGAAAGCTTTACAACTGCAATACGAAAAAATGATTAAGAGCTTAGGGGTACTAGCAGGGCTACTTATTGTAATTTTACTGCTATAGGGGGGAGAAAGGCGATGTCCATTGATGTTGGATTAATATTTCAAATCGCCGGAATCGGCATTGTTTTAGCTTTCATTCATACTGTACTAAAAGAATTGAAGCGTGAGGATATTGCAAATTGGGTTATCCTTGTCGGTTTTGTCGTCATTTTATTTCATGTTGCATTTTTAATTAATACGTTATTCGACAAGATTAAAAGTGTCTTTCTCTTCCAGTAAAGGAGGCGGTTCGAATCGAAATTATACAAATTGTCGGATTAGGCCTCGTTGCTACGTTTTTAGCTGCTGTTTTGAACCAGCATAAATCTAGTATTACATCTTTATTTATTGTGTTCGTAGGTAGCGTGATGTTTCTTATTTTAATCGATCAAATTCATTCTATTTTACAAATGATTGAGAGAGTTGCGAGTGAAGCGAAAGTTAGTAACGTCTACGTGGAAACGTTACTAAAGATTATTGGAATTGCTTATATTGCCGAGTTTGGAGCTCAAATTACAAAAGATGCTGGTCAAGGTGCCATCGCTTCGAAAATTGAACTTGCTGGGAAAATCTTAATTCTCGTTATGGCAATTCCTATTTTGACGGTTGTAATTGAAACTATTCTCGGATTTTTACCGACGGGATAAGGGGGAGTGAATGTTGAGGAGGTTTGGAGCTAAGCTGCTATTTGCTTGCTTCCTTTTCTTTTCTTTACCAGTTGTTGTACAAGCTTCTCCTGTAGAAACAAACGTCGTTGATCAACAATTGGATAAGCTCGGAATTGAAGATGTGAAGCAATTTTGGGACGGGCTTGTTACAAAATATGGAGGCTATTTGCCAGAGAGTCAAAAAGGGAGTTTTATGGAGTTTGTAAAGGGAGAAAAAGAATTCTCTCTAAAAGAGTGGATGATAGGGTTATTAAAATATTTATTTCATGAGCTTGCAGCTAATGGAAAACTGCTTGGCACACTCATTATGCTCACAATCTTTAGTGCATTGTTGCAATCACTGCAATCCGCTTTTTCAAAAAGTAGTGTAAGTAAAATTGCTGATGCTGTTGTATATATGGTACTTATTATTTTTGCTTTAAATAGTTTTTATGTCGTTATGACATATGCAAGAGAAACGATACAAACAATGGTAGATTTCATATTAGCGCTATTGCCAATTTTATTGGCGCTTATAGCGACTGGTGGCGGGGTTGTATCTGTATCTTTCTTTCATCCGATTATCATTTTCTTAATGAATACAAGCGGGCTTCTTATGAATTATATCGTTCTACCGCTTTTATTACTGGCAACGATATTAAGTATTGTAAGTACAATGAGTGATCAATATAAAGTGACGAAATTGTCCAAGCTTCTGCAAAACGTTAGCGTTGGGATTATCGGTATCTTTTTAACGATTTTTTTAGGGGTATTATCTGTACAAGGAACAGCAACAGCCGTTGCTGATGGAATAGCTGTGAAAACTGCTAAATTTGTAACAGGGAACTTCATTCCAGTAGTCGGAAGGATGTTTACAGAAGCGGCAGATACTGTTATTAGCGCATCAGGATTATTGAAAAACACAGTCGGAATTATTGGGCTCGTCATTTTATGTTTAATTGTTGCTTTTCCAGCGATTCAAATTTTCTGTATCGCATTTATTTATAAATTCGCAGCAGCAGTATTGCAACCGGTTGGCGGCGGAGCAATTATTCAATGCTTAGACATTATTGGACGAAGCATCATTTACGTATTTGCTTGCTTAGCTATCGTATCATTTATGTTCTTTTTAAGTATTACAATTATTATTGCTGCGGGGAATATTACACTTATGATGCGGTAGGAGGTGAAGAGTATGCAATTTGTTACAGAGTGGATCAGAAATATTATCGTTTTTTTGCTCTTAGCGACAATGCTTCATCTTATTCTTCCAAATTCGAATTTGCAAAAATACGTTAAATTCGTTGTAAGTCTTTTGTTAGTCGTATTAATTTTAACACCTCTTTTTAAACTATTGCAGACAGATGTAAATGAAGTAATTGCAAATTTTAATGAAGAAAAGTACGTAGCAGAAGGATCTGTAAAAAATTCAATAGATTCGAAGAAAAAAGAAATACAAGCTCTAACACGTGCATATAGTTTAGAAGAGATGGCTACCAAAATGAAAAAAGAAGTAGGAAAAGAGTTTGAGAAACAGTATGGTATGTCAGTCTCTGAAATACAAATAGTCGCAGCGGAAAGCACAGCGGAAGTAAAGTCAGCGAAAGATATTCAATCTGTTGTTGTGACGTTAAAAGAAAAAGAACGTAGTAAAAATGATGCAATCGAAACAGTAAAACCAGTTGAAATTAACACGAAAGAACCACCGAAAAAAGTAGAGGAAACGAATGTAGAAATGAAAGACTTCTTTTCAAGCAGGTGGCAACTAGAGAATAAACAAATCCAAGTTCAAATGGAAGGGAGGACAGGTAGAGTAAATGGACAATAAAGATAAAAATTCGAAGTTCTCATTTTTTCGAAACTTATTGAATGGAGATGAAAAAGAAAGTAATGAGAAGGGAAGAAAGGTAACACCTAAGTTCTTACTTGTCCTACTCATACTTGGAATGTTGCTTATGTTTTCTAGTAGTTTTTTTTCAAGTAAAAAAGAAGAAGTACCTGTATTTAAAGAACAAAAAACTCAAAACCAGGAAAAAGATGTACCAACTTTTGGACAAAAAAATAATGATAATATGTCAAATGTAGAAAAATATGAAAAAGCGTATGAACAAGAATTAAAAACTGCTTTAGAAGAAATAGCAGGAGTAAAAGACGTAACGATTAAAGTGAATTTGGATTCATCTGAAGAAAAAATTTTAGAAAAAAATACAGTGAAACGCTCACAAACAACAGGTGAAACAGATAAAACAGGCGGTAAGAGAGAAGTAGAGGACGAGTCTCTTGATGAAAAGACTGTCATTATACGTGAAGGGGATAAAGAAACTCCTGTTGTTTTACGAACAGAGAAGCCGAAAGTACGTGGTGTTCTTGTCGTAGCAAAGGGAGTGGATAATATACAAGTTAAAGCAATGGTAAAAGAAGCTGTGATAAGGCTGCTAGATGTACCGGCCCATCGCGTTTCAGTTTCACCGAAAAATTGATAGGGAGGAAATAAAGTGTTAAAAAAACAAACAGTTTGGCTATTAACGATGTTAAGTTTAGTTGTTGTACTATCTGTGTATTACGTGACAACTCCTGACAAAATGAATACAGCATCGCCAGCAACAGGTGAAAAGATTGGACAAGAAAAACAAGGTACTGATAAAGCAGTAACAAACGAAGCGCCTAAAGAAACTCCGAAAAAAGAAAATACAAGCAAAGAAACAACAAATAAAGAAACAGACAAAAAAGAAAATGCAAAAAAAGAAACAAGTAAAAAAGAGGGCAATGTATCAGTTCAATCAAGTGATGAGAATTTCACAGCTTTACGTATGCAAATGGAAGATCAGCGTAGTGAAGAGAAAGCAAAATTACAAGAAGTGATGAATTCTTCGAAATCTTCAGCGACAGAAAAGAGTAAAGCGAAAGATAACTTTGATGCAATCACTACAATGGAAACGAAGCAAGAATTACTTGAGACAGTAATTAAATCTCAAGGAGGATATCCAGATGCTCTTGTAAGAGCTGATGGTACTGATATTAGAGTAACGGTTAAAGCGGCAAAACATTCACAGAAAGAAGCAAATAAAATTATTCAACTTGTAAGAAGTGAAGGCGGATCAAAAGATGTAGGTGTGAAATTTGATCCACCAGCGAAATAAGTGAAACTTTAATCCGTAGGGATTTCCCTGCGGATTATTATCTTTTACTAAGCAAAGGGTATGCAAATAGTAAAAAGAGTATGTAAGTACGTGTGAATAGAAAAAAGCTATCATTTTCGATAGCTTTTTTCTATTTCGTCTTTGTAATTATTTTTACTATGTTCAACTCGGAACGGAGAAATACGTTGTGAGTAAAAGATTAGTGGTTCATGGTACTGATGATTACTTTTTCCGGATTTGACGTGGATGAAAAGAACGCATGCCCAAACGATTACAGCAGGTAAAAAGAGAATGAGCCATATCATATTTCCACACCTCGACACAATATATTTTCTACACTTTGAACATACTATTCTTATATGAAGGAATGATGAACGGCGTGTAAACAAAAAAATAATATTTGGTAAAAATATGTTATTGACTATAGGTGTGGTGAAGAGTGGAGAGGGAATGGCATGTTTGCTGTGTAACGTTTTGAAAAAGTAGTGAATGTTTTTTTAGAAGTGGTCTTGCCAATTTCATGTGAAACTTGGTATTATTACTAGGTATTAAATTTTTTATTGGAATAATATTTTTACAGGAATTTCGATTTATTATAAAGAAATATAAATTGGAATGTTTAAAAAATTTATCGTAAGATGGAAATAGTAAATATTTCTATTAGTTAATGAAATATATTTTCTAATAGAGTACATCGTATTTTTACAGTCAATCTAGTTTTCGTGACGAGAATCTGTAAAAACGGGACAAACAAGAGTATGGGAGTGGATTTTACATGTTTAAAATTCAAGAAGTTCGCGAATTAATTAAATTAATTGATAGCTCTAATATTGATGAATTTGAATACAAAAAAGACGGTACAACAATCAAAATGAAAAAGCGTGGTAATGAAGTTGTTGCTGTGCAAGCACCTGCAGCAAAACAAGCTATGCAACCAGTAGCGCCTGTTGAAGTTGAAACGAAAGTAGCAGCAGCACAAGCAGAAGCACCAAAACAAGAAGAGAAGAAGGCTGTTCAAAATGAAAACCTACATAAAATCACATCACCGATGGTAGGTACATTCTATTCTTCTTCTTCGCCTGATACCCCTCCATATGTAAGTGTTGGGGATAGAGTATCGAAAGATTCT
Organism: Bacillus sp. HMA207; assembly: GCF_003402455.1. NCBI lineage: Bacteria > Bacillati > Bacillota > Bacilli > Caryophanales > Bacillaceae > Bacillus > Bacillus sp. HMA207. The sequence continues at coordinate 645,571 of NZ_BEZT01000001.1, forward strand.
ATCGTATGTATTGTCGAGGCTATGAAGTTATTTAACGAAATTGATGCTGATGTAGAGGGCGAAATTGTTGAAATTCTTGTTAATAACGGACAACTTGTTGAGTATGGACAACCGCTATTTCTTGTAAAAGCGTAATAAGGGAGTCTTTGTGATGATAAAAAAAGTATTAATAGCCAATCGTGGGGAAATTGCTGTACGAATTATTCGTGCTTGTAAAGAAATGGATATTGAAACAGTTGCAATTTATTCAGAAGCAGATAAAGAGTCACTTCACGTACAGATTGCAGACGAGGCGTATTGTGTAGGACCAACGATTTCGAAAGAAAGCTATTTAAATTTGACAAACATTATTAGCGTTGCGAAGTTAACAGGCTGCGATGCTATTCATCCGGGATACGGATTTTTAGCAGAGAATGCAGATTTCGCAGAGTTATGCCGTGAATGTAACTTGATTTTTATCGGTCCAAGTCCAGAAGCTATTTCAAAGATGGGCACAAAAGACGTTGCTCGTGATACAATGAAAGAAGCAGGGGTTCCGATTGTACCAGGTTCACAAGGGATTATTAAAAATACCGAAGAAGCGATCGAGCTTGCTAATCAAATTGGATATCCAGTTATTATTAAAGCGACTGCAGGTGGCGGCGGAAAAGGTATTCGTGTTGCACGCCATGAAGAAGAGCTTATAAAAGGAATTCAAATTACACAGCAAGAAGCTAGTACCGCTTTTGGGAACCCTGGTGTATACTTAGAAAAGTACGTTGAAGATTTCCGCCATGTTGAGATTCAAATAATGGCAGATACACACGGAAATGCCATTCATTTAGGAGAGCGTGATTGTACAATTCAGCGCCGTTTGCAAAAACTATTAGAAGAAAGTCCATCACCTGCACTTGATGAAGATATTCGCAAGCAGATGGGTGAAGCGGCAGTTAAAGCGGCGGTAGCGGTTGATTATACAGGTGCTGGTACGGTTGAGTTTATTTATGAATATAAAACGAAAACCTTTTATTTCATGGAGATGAATACGAGAATTCAGGTTGAGCATCCGGTTACTGAAATGGTAACGGGAATGGACTTAATTAAAGAGCAAATTCTTGTTGCTTCAGGAGAAAAGTTATCGTTACAGCAAGAAGAAGTACAATTTAATGGTTGGGCAATTGAATGTCGAATTAATGCGGAAAACCCTGCCAAAAAATTTATGCCATCTCCAGGTAAAGTAGAAATGTATTTACCACCAGGAGGATTTGGTATTCGCGTCGATTCAGCTGTATATCCGGGATATTCAATCCCACCTTTCTATGATTCGATGGTTGCTAAATTAATTGTTCACGGAAAAACACGTGAAGAGGCAATTGCAAAAATGAAGCGCGCACTTAGTGAATTTGTCATTGAAGGCGTACATACAACAATCCCGTTCCATTTGCAATTGCTAGATCATCCTGATTTTGTAAAAGGTGAGTTTAATACGAAATTTTTGGAAGAGCATGAACTTGTGACGCAGTGATACATTAAAGGAGGTTTTTTTCATGGCTGAACATATGTTAGATATGGGTCAAGATACAACTCTTGGTAAAGTAGAAATTGCACCAGAAGTAATTGAAGTAATTGCAGGTATTGCAGCTGCAGAAGTAGAAGGTGTAGCGGCAATGCGCGGTAATTTTGCTACAGATGTTGTTGAGAAGTTAGGTAAGAAAAATCATGGTAAAGGTGTAAAGGTTGAATTAGCAAACGAAGATATTATCGTTGACCTTTATGTTGTAATGTATTTTGGTGTAGCAATTCCAGTTGTTGCACAAAAGATTCAAGACAGTATTCGCCAAGCACTCTTTACAATGACAGGACTTGAGCCAAAAGAAGTGAATGTTCACATCGTTGGCGTAACATTCGAAACACAAAAAACAGAAATCGAACCAGTGTAAGAATGAAAAGGTGCCTAGTAACATAGGCATCTTTTTTATCGTTTCATTTCTTCACAAATTACAACCCTCTAATTATTATACTATTTCAAAAAATAAGAAATAAACAAGAAAATGTTTCGTTTTTCCAAAAAACGTACATTGTGATAAGATATGGAACTTGAAGTTAATCTTTTTATTATTTTTCAGCCTTGTAACCCGTGTGTGAAACGATAAATTGTGTTATTATCATTGTATTATAAGGTTGGAAAATCAATGAAAACTGTAAGAGTAAGTGAATTGACGGCTTATAAATTATAATAATATAACAAAGTATAAGGAAAGACTTGAAGCATAAAGGAGAGTTACAATGAAACGTAGGACGGCTAGAGAAAGAGCAATGCAAGCATTATACCAAATGGATATTACAGGTGAATTAGAACCGAAAGTAGCAGTGGAAAACACGCTAGATGAAGGCGAAGAAACAAATGAGTTTCTAGAGTCACTTGTAGTAGGTTTTGTAGAAAATAAAGAAGCAATCGATGAAGCGATTCGTCAAAATTTAAAAAAGTGGAAGCTTGAGCGTATTAGTATTGTTGATCGCAGTATTTTACGTGTAGCTGTGTATGAAATGAAATACATGGAAGAAATTCCACACAACGTAACAATTAACGAAGCAATTGAAATTGCTAAAACATTTGGGGATGAGGAATCTCGTCGTTTTATTAACGGCGTTTTATCTAATATAAAAGATACACTGTAAATTCTTTAAGGGGGAATCTTAAAATGGTAGCAGTAATCATCAAAGGAAATGAAGTTGCGGAGAAAAAACGAGCACAATTAACAGAAGAAGTTGTGAAGTTGAAAGAGCAAGGTATTGTACCAGGATTAGCAGTTATTTTAGTTGGAGAAGATCCAGCATCTCGTTCTTATGTGAAAGGAAAAGAAAAAGGCTGTGAACAAGTAGGGATTTACTCAGAGCTAATTGAACTTCCTGAAACAATTACTGAGGAACGTTTGCTTGCTGAAATCGATCGCTTAAATGGCGATGACCGTATTAATGGCATATTAGTGCAATTACCTTTACCAAAACATATTGAAGAAAAAGCTATCATTGAAAGAATTTCACCAGAAAAGGATGTAGACGGATTTCACCCAATCAGCGTGGGACGTATGATGACGGGACAAGATACATTCCTTCCATGTACACCGCATGGTATTTTAGAATTAGTAAAAGAAACAAATCTTGATATTTCTGGAAAACATGTAGTAGTAATTGGAAGAAGTAATATTGTCGGTAAACCAGTGGGGCAATTGTTTTTAAATGAAAATGCCACTGTCACATATTGTCATTCTAAGACGCAAAATATGAAAGAGTTATCGAAGTTAGCTGATATTTTAATCGTAGCTGTTGGACGACCTAAAATGATAACAGCGGATTATATTAAAGAAGGGGCGGTTGTAATTGACGTTGGTGTTAACCGTTTAGAAACAGGAAAACTTTGTGGTGATGTTGACTTTGACAACGTGTTAGATGTTGCGGGTTACATTACACCTGTGCCAAAGGGTGTTGGTCCAATGACAATCACAATGCTTCTTCATAATACTGTTGAATCTGCCAAACGTGCAGGTGTCGTTTGTAAATAATTTGAGTCGGCTATGAGGAGAGAGAAATGGAGAAGCAATATTTAACCGTTACAGCGTTAACACGCTATATAAAAACAAAAATAGAATATGATCCGCATTTGCAGTCTGTTTGGTTAAAAGGTGAAATTTCCAACTTTAAAAATCATAGCCGTGGCCACATGTATTTTACATTGAAAGATGAAAATGCAAGAATCGCAGCGGTTATGTTTGCGGGCCATAATCGTAATATTAAATTCAAACCGGAAAATGGGATGAAGGTACTCGTGAAAGGGAAAATCTCTGTTTACGAGGCGAGTGGTTCTTATCAAATTTATATTCAAGACATGCAGCCTGACGGAGTCGGAAATTTACATTTAGCGTACGAACAGTTAAAAGTTCGTTTAGAAGAAGAAGGACTTTTTTCTCAAGTTTATAAAAAAGCGATTCCTCCTTACGCTAAAACAATAGGTGTGATTACGTCGCCAACAGGAGCAGCGATTCGTGATATTATAACAACGATTAAACGTCGTTATCCAATTGGGAATGTTATTGTATTTCCGGTACTTGTACAAGGGGAGTCAGCGGCTCCCTCGATTGTACAAGCGATTCGTACAGCGAATGAAATGGGAGAGATAGATGTACTAATCGTTGGTCGTGGTGGAGGTTCTATTGAGGAATTATGGGCTTTCAATGAGGAAATGGTTGCAAGAGCAATCTTTAAGAGTGAAATCCCTATTATTTCGGCAGTAGGCCATGAAACGGATTTTACAATCGCAGATTTTGTTGCGGATTTACGCGCGCCAACACCGACCGCAGCAGCTGAGCTGGCAGCACCTAACATTATAGAGTTACAAGAAAAGGTATTACAAAGAACTCTGAGATTGCAAAGAGCAATGAGAGAGTTAGTACATAAAAAAGAAGAAAAACTACAAGTGTTGCAAAAATCGTATGCGTTCCGTTATCCAAGACAAGTATATGAGCAAAAGGAAGAGCAATTAGATAGAGCGCTAGAACAGCTTGTTTTAGCGAAAGAGCGCTATATTGATAAAAAGGTGAATCAGTTAAAGCAACTTTCATTTTATTTAGAGAAGCACCACCCATCTCAAAAAATTATGCAAACGAAGGTAGCTGTGGAAACGTTGCAAAAGCAATTACAACGTGAAATGCAAACGTTACTTCAAACGAAAGAATTTGCCTTTATAAGAGCTGCTCAAAAACTTGAAGCGTTAAGTCCGCTTAAAGTAATGATGAGAGGGTACGGGCTTGTATATGATGAAGAGAAGCAAGTGTTAAAAAGTGTGAAAGATGTAAGCCTTGGAGATGCTGTTTCAGTTCAATTACAAGATGGAATACTAGATTGTAGCGTATCAGGCATAGAGGAGCGTGAATTGAATAATGGAAAATAAATTAAGCTTTGAAGAGGCAATTTCGCAACTTGAGCACCTTGTTTCTAAGCTAGAACAAGGTGACGTACCTTTAGAAGAAGCGATTTCTTATTTTAAAGAAGGTATGGAATTATCTAAGCTTTGTGATGAGAAGCTGAAGAATGTACAAGAACAAATGGCAGTTATTCTTGGGGAAGATGGAGAGCTTGAACCGTTTACTGCTTTAGGAGATGAAGCATAGTGACGATTGCTTTTGATACTTTTTTGAAAGAAAGTAAAACTTTCGTAGAAGAAAAACTTGTAAGCTATGCAAATGGATTACAATGTCCAAATGTACTTCGTGAAGCGATGGCATATTCTTTGGAAGCGGGTGGAAAACGTCTCCGCCCGTTACTTTTGTTTGCAACATTACAAGCGTTTGGGAAAGAAAGAAATCTTGGAGTAGGTGCAGCTTGTGCTCTTGAAATGATTCATACATATTCGTTAGTTCATGATGATTTACCTTGTATGGATGATGATGATTTAAGAAGAGGAAAGCCCACAAATCACAAGGTATTTGGTGAAGCGATGGCAGTTTTAGCAGGAGATGGCTTATTGACATACGCTTTTCAAGTTATTATGGCATATGAGCAAAAAGAAATTTCTGCTGAAAAAAAAGTAAGACTTGTACTTGAACTCGCAAAAGCAGCAGGACCAGAAGGAATGGTTGGCGGACAAGTGGCAGATATGGAAGCGGAAGGGAAACGCCTTACGATTGATGAATTGGAGTACATCCATAAACATAAGACCGGAAAACTACTTGAATTTGCTGTACTTGCGGGTGCGATACTTTCTGATGCGACAGAAGAGCAAGAAGAAAAGTTGCTTACGTTTGCCAAATATATCGGTCTAGCTTTCCAAATTCGAGATGATATTTTAGATGTCGAAGGAACTGAAGAAGAGATTGGAAAACCGATTGGTAGCGATCTTTCTAATGAAAAGAGCACATATACGACGTTGTTTACTGTAGATAGAGCAAAGGATATTTTAGAAGAAACAATTGCAGAAGCAAAAGGTGCGATTAGCTCCTTGCAATTACAAGATGAATATTTACTATCTATTTGCGATTTGATTGCAAAACGTAATAACTAATATAACAGCGTTTTCATTTGTTGAGTCATTCATCATTTTATGATATAAATGTAGGAAAAGGTTTTTCTTTTCTTGTTATTGGCAAAAATATATGTAGATTACATTGCCGTTATCACTTCGTGTTAGCGGCTATTTTTTTCATCGCCTAAAGAAATATGGTTTATAATAGGATTAAGGCGCAATAGACTGGTTAATAGCGGGACAAGACGAAAAATAGAAAAGAGAATTTCTTGTTTTGTGTAAATGTTTTTTATAATATTTGACATGTTGACAGATTATGAAATGAAAGTGAGTGATCCATGTGGATCTAACGCAAATTCAAAACCCTAGTTTTTTGAAAGATATGTCTATCAGTGAACTAGAGGGATTGAGTGAGGATATTCGTAAGTTTTTAATTGAAGAGCTCTCTCAAACAGGTGGACATATTGCACCTAATTTAGGTGTAGTAGAACTCACAATTGCTCTGCACAAATTATTTGATAGCCCGCAAGATAAATTTTTATGGGATGTAGGACATCAATCCTATGTACATAAAATTTTAACTGGACGCGCGAAAGAGTTTGGTACATTAAGGCAATATCAAGGTCTATGTGGTTTCCCGAAACGTTGTGAGAGTGAGCACGATGTATGGGAAACTGGTCATAGCTCGACTTCGTTATCGGCTGCAATGGGAATGGCTCTGGCACGTGATTTAAAGAAAACGAAAGAATATGTTATACCAATTATTGGAGATGGTGCTTTAACAGGCGGAATGGCTTTAGAAGCATTGAACCATATTGGACATGAAAAAACAGACATGATTGTTATTTTGAATGATAATGAAATGTCAATTGCACCAAACGTTGGTGCGCTTCATAATGTGCTCGGTCGTTTACGTACTGCAGGAAAATATCACTGGGTAAAAGATGAATTAGAGTATATATTAAAGAAAATCCCAGCAGTTGGCGGGAAAGTGGCTGCGACAGCAGAGAAAATAAAAGATAGTCTTAAATATTTACTAGTATCCGGTGTATTTTTCGAAGAGTTAGGCTTTACATATTTAGGTCCAGTCGATGGACATGATTATGAAAAGTTATTCGAAACGTTGCAATATGCAAAGAAAACAAAAGGCCCAGTACTCGTTCACGTTATTACGAAAAAAGGAAAAGGTTATAAACCGGCTGAGAGTGACGTTATTGGAACTTGGCATGGAACAGGACCTTATAAAATTGAATCAGGTGACTTCGTTAAGCCGAAAGAAGTTGCACCAGCATGGAGTGCTGTCGTTAGTGAAACAGTACTTAAGCTAGCGAGAGCAGATGAGCGTATCGTAGCAATTACACCTGCAATGCCTGTTGGATCAAAACTTGAGAAATTCCAAAAAGAATTCCCAGATCGTATGATTGATGTAGGTATTGCAGAACAGCATGCTACAACAATGGCAGCAGGTATGGCAACGCAAGGAATGAAGCCATTCTTAGCGATTTATTCAACATTTTTACAAAGAGCATATGACCAAGTTGTTCATGATATATGCCGCCAAAATTTAAATGTTTTCATCGGAATAGATCGTTCGGGATTAGTAGGAGCAGATGGTGAAACGCATCAAGGCGTATTTGATATCTCATTCTTACGTCACTTGCCGAATATGGTGCTTATGATGCCGAAAGATGAAAATGAAGGGCAACATTTAGTTTATACGGCGATGCAATATGAAGATGGACCAATCGCATTGCGTTATGCGCGCGGTAATGGACTTGGCGTTCATATGGATGAAGAATTAAAGGCGATTCCAATCGGTACGTGGGAGACGTTAAAAGAGGGTACACAAGCAGCTATTTTAACGTTTGGTACGACAATACCAATGGCAATGGAAGCAGCTGAGCGTCTTGAAAAAGCTGGGGTTTCAGTGAAAGTAGTGAATGCTCGCTTTATTAAACCAATGGATGAAGCATATTTACATGATCTTCTAGGAAAGAATATACCGATTTTAACGATTGAAGAAGCTTGTTTAATCGGTGGTTTTGGAACAGGAGTAGTTGAATTTGCATCTGAAAATGGTTACCATAGTGCATTAGTTGAACGAATGGGTATTCCAGATCGCTTCATAGAGCACGGGAGTGTAACAAAATTATTAGAAGAAATTGGTTTAACGACAGATGCTGTTGTAGACCGTATTCATACAATGATTCCATCAAAACAAAAAAGGGCGTAACAAATGAGCGTAAAAAAAGAAAGAGTAGATGTACTATTAGTAGAGCGAGGACTTATAGAAACGCGTGAGAAAGCAAAGCGCGCCATTATGGCCGGACTCGTATATGCGAATGAGATGAGACTTGATAAGCCAGGAGAGAAAATCTCGCAAGATACTGAGATTACGGTGAAGGGACAAGTTATGCCGTATGTAAGTCGTGGTGGTTATAAACTTGAAAAGGCATTAGAGACATTTCATCTTGATTTACAAGATAAAGTTATGATAGATATTGGTTCATCAACTGGTGGCTTTACAGATTGCGCGCTTCAAAATGGAGCGAAATTATCTTATGCATTAGATGTAGGATACAATCAACTAGCGTGGAAATTACGTCAAGATGAGCGTGTTGTTGTAATGGAACGAACAAACTTCCGTTACGTGACACCAGCAGACTTAGAACGTGGTTTACCTCAATTTGCAAGTATTGATGTTTCATTTATATCATTAAAGCTTATACTGCCAGTTTTAAAAACAATGCTTATGCCTAACGGAGATGTAGCAGCGTTAATTAAACCGCAGTTTGAAGCTGGAAGAGAGCAAGTTGGGAAAAAAGGTATCGTTCGCGATAGAAAAGTACATGAAGCTGTTGTAGAAATGATTGTCGAGTTTGCTTTAAAAGAAGGCTATGATGTGGAAGGTTTAACATTCTCACCAATTACGGGTGGGGATGGTAATATTGAATTTTTAATTCATCTGAAATGGCATGGTGAACGTGAGAATGGCGAAAATCATTCTCCGATTTCTATAGAGCAAGTTGTTACAGAAGCGCATGAAGTTCTAAAACAAAAAGGGAAAGGGGAATAACATATGTTGTTCCTCTTTTTGCTGTAATTGTATAATGATTGTAAAAACAATTGTGTACAAGAAACGAATTATAAGTTAACATAAATAAGTGAAGTATACCAATGTTTAAACTATGGTAAGAGATAGTGTGAGGTGCAAATGTATGAATAAAGGTCAGCGCCATATTAAAATCAGGGAAATTATTGCAAACAAAGAAATTGAAACACAAGATGAATTAGTTGATATTTTACGTAATGAGGGATTTAATGTAACGCAAGCAACAGTATCGCGCGATATTAAAGAACTGCACTTAGTGAAGGTGCCATTACATGATGGGCGCTATAAATATAGCTTGCCAGCAGATCAACGATTTAACCCGTTACAAAAATTAAAACGAAATCTAGTGGATTCATTTGTAAAATTAGACACGGCAGGACATATGCTTGTGCTAAAAACATTGCCTGGTAACGCTCATTCACTTGGAGCACTTATTGATCATTTAGAGTGGGATGAGATCATCGGAACCATCTGTGGTGATGATACTTGCTTAATTATTTGCCGTACACCTGACGATACAGGTGTTGTCTCTGATCGTTTCTTAAATATGTTGTAACAAAAAATCTTGTTTGCTTTCCATCGTAAAGTGGAAAGTGAACAAGATATTTTTATTGGTTAAAAATATGAATTTTCAATTGTAATATAATATTTTGTTTGCATAAAGTTAGAAAATAGATGGATTGACCCGTAAAACAAATGTTTGGTACAATGAAGCGGGTTAGAAGAGTATATACATACAAATATATAGCATGATTATTTGAATGAAGAACTGAGAAAATCCTTTAGTAAGGGATTATTTTATAACGAGGTGAATGGGGCATTGTTATCGGAATTATCGATTAGAAACTTTGCTATTATTGAAGCATTAAATATTTCTTTTCAAAAAGGTTTAACGGTTTTAAGCGGTGAAACAGGGGCCGGAAAATCGATTATTATTGATGCAATTAGTTTACTTGTAGGTGGCCGTGGGTCAGCAGAATTTGTTCGATATGGAACAGAAAAGGCTGAGATTGAAGGGCTATTTTATGTTGAAGATGAGAAGCATCCATGTATTGAAAAGGCAGAAGAGTTAGATATAGAAATAGAAGATGGCATGATTATTTTAAAGCGTGATATTGCTGCGAACGGGAAGAGTGTATGTCGTGTAAATGGGAAGCTTGTTACACTTAGCATATTAAAAGAAATTGGGAAAACACTTGTTGATATTCATGGACAGCACGAAACGCAAGATTTAATGAATGAAGAACGACATCTGTTTATGCTTGATCACTTTGATGGGGATCGAATCGTTAAACAATTAGACATATATCAAAACGTATACGCTGACTATGAAAAATTAAAAAAACAATTGAAATCGTTAAGTGAAAATGAGCAACAAATGGCACATCGCTTAGATTTAATTCAATTTCAGCATGAAGAAATTCGCAAGGCGGATTTAAAGATGGATGAAGAAAATGAATTAACTGAGGAACGATTGCAAATTTCTAATTTTGAAAAGATTTATAAAGCGTTAGGTGATGCATATCGTTCGTTAAGTGCCGACGGACAAGGGTTAGATAATGTAAGAAGTGCAATGGGGCAAATGGAAAGTATTACACATTTAGATGAAGTGTATCAGGAAAATCATGATTCAATTGCAAATAGCTATTACTTATTAGAAGAGGTTGCCTATCAACTGAGAGAAAAGCTCGATATGATGGAATATGATCCAAATCGTTTAGATGAAATCGAAACACGTTTGAATGAAATTCGTATGCTAAAGAGAAAATATGGAAATACTGTAGAAGAGATTTTAGCGTATGCTGATAAAATTGAACAGGAAATTTTTACGATTGAAAATAAAGACGTTCATATTGAAACGACGAAGAAACAGTTGAAGGAATTAGAAAGTGTTATTCTGAAAGAAGCAACGTTGTTAAGTAATATGCGTCATGAACTTGCAGAACACCTTACAAATGCAATTCATCAGGAATTAAAAGAATTATATATGGAAAAAACGAAATTTGAAGTGAGAATTATGAAGAGAGAAGGAAATGCAGAAGAGCCCCTTGTGGAAGGTGCGCCGGTAAGACTTACGGCGGATGGTTACGATCATGTGGAATTTTATATTTCAACGAACCCAGGAGAGCCGCTAAAACCACTTTCAAAGGTTGCTTCTGGCGGAGAGTTATCTCGTATCATTTTAGCTTTAAAAAGCATTTTTTCTAAGCATCAAGGAGTTGCATCTGTTATTTTTGATGAAGTGGATACGGGTGTAAGTGGCCGGGTCGCGCAGGCTATTGCGGAAAAAATTTATCGAGTATCAGTAAACTCGCAAGTACTTTGTATTACGCACTTACCTCAAGTAGCTTCAATGGCAGATTCACATTTATTTATTCGAAAACAAGTAGCGAATGATCGGACAATTACATCAGTTACTGTTTTAACTATGGAGGATAAAGTAACAGAAATAGCTCGAATGATTTCTGGTGTGGAAATCACAGATTTAACGACGGAGCATGCGAAAGAATTACTTACGCAAGCACATCATTTTAAACAGACAGCAGAGGCTATCCAGTAATGGATAGCTTTTTTTCTCAAATGACGATTTCTTAATTCTTCCGGTTATAAATAAAGCACTGCAAGGAGAGATTAAAAAGTGAAGCCAAGAGGCTGAATGTGGGGTAGGAGCGAGGAGAGTGAACAAGTTGAAATTAGAAAAATTTCGAAAAATAATAGGTCTTTGTCTCCTTGTTTCTTTAGTTTTTATTGGATGTTTTAAACCGCTTCGAACGTTTATTTCATCACCGAAACAACTTGTTGTTTTTGAAGGACAACAATCAGAAATATCATCATTACCAGTTTTCAAAGCTTCATCCACAAATCGTCATGTATTTACAGTGAGTTCGAATGAACAAAAACAAGGACTTATGGTAAATTCTCATCAAAATGGTGAAGCTGATATGGTATTTCAGCTTGCTGGTTTTCCAGTGAAAAAAGTAAATGTGAAAGTGTTAAAAGATTTTAAAGTGATTCCAGGTGGACAATCAATTGGTGTGAAATTAAATACAAAAGGTGTACTTGTTGTAGGCCATCATTTAATTCAAACTGAAAAAGGTAAAATATCTCCTGGTGAAATAGCAGGTGTACAAATTGGAGATATGATTACTGAAATTAATGGTAAAACAATTGAAAGAATGAGTGATGTAGCACCGTTTATTCATAATAGTGGAGAAACAGGTGAACCGCTTAATCTTGTATTGTTAAGAGATGGAAAATATATTCGTACGAAGCTAACTCCACAAAAAGACAACGGTGAATCGTCTTATCGAATTGGCTTGTATATCCGTGATTCGGCAGCTGGAATTGGAACGATGACATTTGTTCATCCAGATTCTATGAAATATGGGGCACTTGGTCATGTTATTTCTGATAATGATACGAAAAAGCCGATTCAAGTCGAAGATGGACAAATTATGCGCTCGACAGTTACATCAATTGAAAGAGGTAGTCATGGGAATCCAGGGGAGAAATTAGCAAGATTCTCACCAGACCGTGAAGTGATTGGCAATATTACAATTAATAGTCCATATGGTATTTTTGGAAAATTAAATACGAATATGAAAAATGGTATAATGGATAAAGCGATGCCTATCGCATTATCTCATCAAGTAAAAGAAGGACCGGCAAAAATATTAACAGTTATTGATCAAGATAAAGTAGAAGCGTTTGATATTGAAGTTGTTAGTACAGTGCAACAAAAATTCCCAGCCACAAAGGGTATGGTAATAAAAGTAACAGATAAACGTCTATTAGCGAAAACGGGCGGTATCGTACAGGGAATGAGTGGAAGTCCAATTGTACAAAATGGAAAAGTAATTGGTGCTGTTACACACGTATTTGTAAATGATCCAACATCAGGATATGGTGTTCATATTGAATGGATGTTACATCAAGCTGGAATTAATATTTATGATCAAGAGAAAAAAGCGAGCTAATATATATTATTAGCTCGCTTTTTCTGTTGAAAAATTCGTTGAAATTTTGTAAAAGCTCCGCAAGAGGTGTTTTTTGTTGTAAAATAAAAGGAAAGGGTTGAACGTTTCGTTGTATTTCTATGATGGAATGTGTTGCGAAAGGGAATAAATGAACGATAAACATATTTTTTTGTGATTTTATCGGAAAGTAAGAAACTTTAAAAGGGAATTTTCACACAATTGTCGAACAATTCATGTAGCCTAGAAGGATACACATGTCGGAGAATCGATTCGGTAAGGGAGGAAAAGCTGTGGAGAAAATTAAAGTATGTCTTGTGGATGATAATAAAGAATTAGTATCAATGTTAGAGAGCTATGTAGCCGCTCAAGATGATATGGAAGTAATCGGTACTGCTTATAATGGTCAAGAGTGTTTAAACTTATTAACAGATAAGCAACCTGATGTACTCGTTTTAGACATTATTATGCCACACTTAGATGGTTTAGCTGTATTGGAAAAAATGCGACATATTGAAAGGTTAAAACAGCCTAGCGTAATTATGTTGACAGCATTCGGGCAAGAAGATGTGACGAAAAAAGCAGTTGACTTAGGTGCCTCATATTTCATATTAAAACCATTTGATATGGAGAATTTAACGAGTCATATTCGTCAAGTGAGTGGTAAAGCAAACGCTATGATTAAGCGTCCACTACCATCATTCCGATCAGCAACAACAGTAGATGGAAAACCGAAAAACTTAGATGCGAGTATTACGAGTATCATTCATGAAATTGGTGTACCCGCTCATATTAAAGGATATATGTATTTACGAGAAGCAATCTCCATGGTATACAATGATATCGAATTATTAGGATCGATTACGAAAGTATTGTATCCAGATATCGCAAAGAAATATAATACCACAGCAAGCCGTGTGGAGCGCGCAATTCGTCACGCAATTGAAGTAGCTTGGAGCCGTGGGAATATTGATTCTATTTCGTCCTTATTCGGTTATACAGTATCCATGTCAAAAGCAAAACCTACGAACTCTGAGTTTATCGCAATGGTTGCGGATAAGCTGAGACTTGAACATAAAGCTAGTTGAGAGTAAAAGTAGTAAGGGATTTAAGCTTTAGTAAAGCTTAATAATTCTTGAAATTGATACTCGATATCAAATTTAAAGCCAATAAACTTTTTAATGAAAGACCAATGAATGTTATAATTCGTTGGTCTTTTTATTTTGTTGAGAAAAAGAGATTATTTGATAGTGTGGAAAATAAAACCTATTTTCAGTAATATTACATGTAAGTGAGTTTTTTATAAGGCAATAAAATAGATATAGATAGGGAGAAGGGGAATGGAAAATAAAATTTCAACTTGGCTAGGAATAGTAGCAGCTATGGGAGTTCTTGCTATTGCAGTTACATTTGGAATGTTAGAACTTGCAGATAATCCAGTAGATAAAGAAGTGAGCGCTCAAATAGATAAAAAAGAAGACCAAACAATAGTAGGTAGAGAGGTGGATGGGGTCTTTGTTGATGTGTATGTTACTGAAAATTCTACTGAAAGCGAAGTCATTACAGCGATGCATCGCATGACTCATCAAAAAGTGGTGGAAGAACGAAAATCGGGCTCTATCCCAATGATTCAAAGTAATGCTAAAAAATTAAAAGAAATTATAAATAAGAGTAGCTTTACGAAGAAAAATGAACTTTTAGCAATTGCTGATAGATGGGCGAAAAAAGATTTTAGTAAAATTGTAGAAAATCACAATTATTTCTCGGATGCTCAAGAAGATAGCGTTTGTAAAGTAACTAGAGCAATGGATGCGTTAGAAGAGCAACATTATATTTTAACTACATTCGGGGAGGGAAAAGCGAAAGAACTATACGAATCAGGGGATGCTCCGCACGTTCAATAAAAAATAATATAAAGGGCTTCTAGTTTTTTTATGATCGTGTTTTTAGAACGCAATGGGGACTTATAAATAAATAGTCTGCTTTCTTTATGACGTGTAACAAAAAAAGAAAAGATGTGATTCATTATTAAATGATGAAGGAACGGCTAAATCACATCGTAGTACATCTGTTAAAGGATTTTAGTAGGAAAGGCATCCGTGATATAATAGAAAATAATAAAAAGTCCTGCAAAACAGGACTGTATTATTCTTCGTCTTTATTTTGTTTTTCTAATTCAACTAGCTTTTGAATTAAAATGTGCTGCGGCATATGCATGAGTTGTTCAAGTGGAACACCTAGTGCTTTTGATAAGCGGACTGCAGTATCTGGAGAGATTTGTAATGGTCTCATAGAAGTACCTCCTTTTTCGTATAGTATAGCATAAGATTGGGGGAGTGAGGATGACTCTTATATTTGCACATCGTGGTGCGGCTGGAACGTACCCAGAAAATACAATGATTTCATTTGAAGCGGCTGAGTCTTTTAGAGCGGATGGAATTGAACTTGATGTTCAATTAACGAAAGATGGAAAAGTTGTCGTCATTCATGATGAAACGGTGGACCGGACAACAAATGGAAAAGGCGCGGTTCGGAATTATGTATATGAGGACTTATGCAAGTTAGATGCAAGTTATAAATTTGGTGATAAAGTAGGTTTTTGTAAAATACCACTTTTAGAAGAGGTATTAGAATGGCTTGCACAAACGAGTTTGCTACTTAATATTGAACTTAAAAATAATAAAATTCCATACAGAGGTTTAGAGGAAGAAGTTATAACGCTTGTGCGGAAATTTAGTCTAGAGGATCGTGTTATATTTTCTTCGTTTAATCACTACAGTATGAAACGGTGCCATATGATGGCTCCTGATATTCAAACAGCAATTTTATATCGCGAAGGTTTGCATAGTCCGTGGGCATACGCGAAAAAAATGGGGGCTACAGCAGTACATCCGAATTATCGTTACCTTCAAGATGCTATTGCCGAACTAACGATGGAAAGTGGTGTAGAGGTTCGCCCTTATACAATTAATGAAGAAACGCTTATGCGTAAATATTTTGATATGAATATATCGGCGATTATTACTGATTACCCTGAAACGGCAAGAACGTTAATGCCAATAAAAAAATGAGACCGCGTGTAACGGTCTCATTTTTTTATTTATAAATAGTGGGGCATTCCTATCTTCTAAAGCGAGCTTGTACTTTATTTCGTTTACGGTCTCGGTGCAAGACGAAGCCACCGAAGATATAAAACCCGAGCCCGAAGCAGAGAGCGCCGATTAAAAATTGTAACCACAGTATAGAGATTGGTGGAAATAGAATCCCGAATACAGTATCTCTCATTAACTTTATACCAAACACAGCTAATGAAATAGGGATGAGTGCTAATAGTAGAGCAACGTAACGCTGCATACATAACGCTCCTTTTCAGATTATTTCGTATATTTTAATGATGTTATAGGGAAAGGGGGTTTGTCAAGAGGGTGCTGAACGAGTAAGATAAAAGTGTGAAAAAATTTGCAGAGTTACTTCGAGAGGAAGTGGGATATATGAAACAAAAAGTATTAATTGTTGGTGCAGGTGAAGGCGGGAGCGCACTGCTGAATCTGTTACAAAGTTCGAATATATTTCAAATTATAGGGATTATTGATATAAATCCGTTGGCAAAAGGACTACAAATTGCTAAGGAATACGGGATTGCAATTGGAGAAAGTGTAACTCCATTTCTTTCTATGCATATTGATGTAATATTTGATATGACAGGTGAAGATGATGTGCATAAGGTTTTATTGGAAAAAAAGAAAAAAGACACTCTTCTTATACCAGGTGATATCGCAAAAATTGTTACAGGATTAGCGCATGAGAAGGAAGGGCTAATTGGGCGATTAGAGGAACAAACGCAACAAGGAGAATTAATTTTAAATTCTACACATGATGGCATGATCGTAATTGATCGAGAGGGACAAGTTCGTCTTTTTAATAAAAGTGCAGAGCGTATTATCGGATATAAAAAAGAAGAGGCGATAGGAAAATATATTTTAGAAGTCATTCCAACTAGTAAATTACTTCGCATTATACGTACGAAACAAATAGAAGTAAATTATGAACTAACATTAGAGAATGGAAAGAAAATTATTACAACGCGTATACCGATATTAAAAGAGGGCGGAGAGGTACAAGGGGCATTTGCAATTTTTAAAGATATAACAGAAGTTGTAGATTTAGCGGAAGAAGTTACAGATTTAAAGGAAATTCAAACACTATTAGAGGCAATTATTAACTCATCTGAAGAAGCAATTTCGGTTGTGGATGAAAAAGGAAGAGGTTTAGTCATTAACCCGGCATATACGAAATTAACGGGTTTAACAGAAGAAGATATTATTGGGAAGCCTGCTACAACTGATATTGTAGAAGGCGAAAGTATGCATATGAAAGTACTTCGAACGCGTCGTGCGGTGCGCGGAATACATATGAAGATTGGGCAAAAAAAGCGCGATGTAATTGTAAACGTGGCACCAGTCATTGTGGATGGAATATTGAAAGGAAGCGTCGGCGTTATCCGTGACGTGTCGGAAATTCAAAAGTTAACAAATGAATTGAATAGAGCAAGGCAAATTATTCGCACATTAGAAGCGAAATATTCATTTGATGATATTGTCGGGAATTCAGATGAAACAACGGCAGCTATCGAACAGGCGAAGCTAGGAGCAAATACACCAGCAACAGTACTGTTACGCGGTGAATCTGGGACTGGTAAAGAATTGTTTGCACATGCAATCCATAATGGAAGTAATCGAAAATACAATAAGTTCGTCCGTGTAAACTGTGCGGCCATTTCGGAGACGTTGTTAGAAAGTGAATTATTTGGTTATGAGGAAGGGGCGTTTTCTGGAGCGAAAAGAGGCGGGAAACGTGGGTTCTTTGAGGAAGCAAATAACGGTAGTATTTTTTTAGATGAAATAGGGGAGTTATCTGCAAATACACAAGCGAAACTCCTTCGTGTACTGCAGGAAAAAGAAATTGTAAAAGTTGGTGGAACGAAAGCGATACCTATTAATGTTCGAGTAATTGCAGCGACGCATGTGAATTTAGAAAAGGCTATTCTAGAAGGGAAGTTTAGGGAGGATTTATATTATCGATTAAATAAAATCCCAATTCAAATTCCATCTCTTCGTCAACGTAAAGGAGATATACCGACAATTGCGGACAGATTGATTCAAAAAATTAATCAAGATTACGGTCGTAATGTAGAAGGGCTCACTGATTCAGCCATTTTATATTTACAATCATACGAATGGCCAGGGAATGTGAGGGAACTTGAAAATATTCTGGGAAGAGCTATTATCTTTATGAATTATAACGAGACCTATATTGATGTACACCATTTACCGCCATTACATAACGAAGAGCAGGTGGAGTCAAAGCAATCTTATTTATTACCTGAATTAGAAGAAAAGCCACTTGAACATTTAGTGACAGAGTTTGAAGGGAATATTATTCATGAATATTTGGAGAGATTTGATGGGAATAAAACGCAAACTGCAAAAGCGTTAGGAATTTCCGTTCGAAATTTATATTACAAGCTAGAAAAGTATGACCATGCAAAAAATAGCATGCAATAAATTGCGTACCGTGCAATTTATTGCATGGTATACAAAAAGTGACAAAATAAGACAGAATCTTTTGTTATTTTCCAAAGTATTGATTTTACTGCATTTTGAATGCGTTTTCATTATTGGTAAGACCACTTTTAAAAGTTGGCACGGTATTTGCTTTATAAATAGACGAGGGACGACGGAAAGGGTTGATTACAAAATATGAAGTTAGAATACTTAATTGATCAAGCAGCAGGGAAGCCTAAAAAAACTGTGGCTGTAGCAGTAGCTGAAGATCATGAAGTAATTGAAGCTGTAGCGAAAGCAATTAAATTACAGCTAGCTCAATTTCGTCTATATGGAAATCAAGAAAAAATAATGGGGATGCTAGAAGAACATGGTTTACAAACTTCAGAACATGTTGAAGTGATTGCAGCAATGTCTAGTGCAGAGGCTGCAGAACTTTCTGTTAAAGCTGTGAGAAATGGTGAAGCAGACGTGCTTATGAAGGGGAACATCCCAACAGCGAATATTTTGAAGGCTGTGTTAAACAAAGAGTGGGGCCTACGTAAAGGTAGCGTACTTTCACATGTAGCAGCATTTGAAGTTCCAAATTACGATCGTCTTATTTTCGTTACAGATGCAGCGATGAACATCGCACCTGATGTAACACAAAAAGCTGCTATTATACAAAATACTGTAGAAGTTGCCCGGGCAATAGGAATCGACTTGCCAAAAGTGGCACCAATTGCAGCAGTAGAAGTTGTGAATCCAGCGATGCAGGCGACAATTGATGCAGCGATGTTAACACAAATGAATCGCCGCGGACAAATTAAAGATTGTATCGTTGATGGACCACTTGCTTTAGATAATGCAGTATCACAAATTGCAGCAGAGCATAAAGGCATAGTAAGTGATGTAGCAGGTAAGGCAGATATTTTACTCGTCCCAACGATTGAAGCTGGAAATGTGCTATATAAATCACTCGTATACTTTGCGGATGCAAAAGTAGGAGCAATGATTGCTGGCGCAAAAGCACCGATTGTTTTAACATCTCGTGCTGATTCAGCAGAAACAAAAGTATATTCATTAGCATTGGCAGTTGCGACTGCTTCAAAATAAACCAAAAAGGGTAAAACATTAGGGGGAAACGACAATGACATTAGAAATCTTCGAATACTTAGAAAAATATGATTATGAGCAAGTAGTATTTTGTCAAGATAAAGAATCTGGTTTAAAAGCAATTATTGCAATTCATGATACAACACTTGGACCGGCTCTTGGTGGAACAAGAATGTGGACATATGATTCTGAAGAAGCGGCGATTGAAGATGCATTGCGTCTTGCAAAAGGGATGACATACAAAAACGCAGCAGCTGGTTTAAACTTAGGTGGTGCGAAAACAGTAATTATCGGTGATCCTCGTAAAGATAAGAGCGAAGCAATGTTCCGTGCACTAGGACGTTATATCCAAGGACTAAACGGACGTTACATTACAGCTGAAGATGTTGGTACAACAGTAGATGATATGGATATTATCCATGAAGAAACTGACTTTGTAACAGGTATCTCACCATCATTCGGTTCTTCTGGTAACCCATCTCCGGTAACTGCATACGGTGTTTACCGTGGTATGAAAGCAGCTGCAAAAGAAGCTTTCGGTACTGACAATTTAGAAGGAAAAGTAATTGCTGTTCAAGGCGTTGGTAACGTAGCATATCACCTATGCAAACATTTACACGCTGAAGGAGCAAAATTAATTGTTACAGATATTAATAAAGAAGCTGTACAACGTGCTGTAGAAGAATTCGGTGCATCAGCAGTTGAACCAAATGAAATTTACGGTGTTGAATGCGATATTTACGCACCATGTGCACTAGGCGCAACAGTTAATGATGAAACTATTCCACAACTTAAAGCAAAAGTAATCGCAGGTTCTGCAAATAACCAATTAAAAGAAGATCGTCATGGTGACATCATTCATGAAATGGGTATTGTATACGCACCAGATTATGTAATTAATGCAGGTGGCGTAATTAACGTAGCAGACGAATTATATGGATACAATAGAGAACGTGCACTAAAACGTGTTGAGTCTATTTATGACACGATTGCAAAAGTAATCGAAATTTCAAAACGCGATGGCATAGCAACTTATGTAGCGGCAGATCGTCTAGCTGAAGAGCGCATTGCAAGCTTGAAGAATTCTCGTAGCACTTACTTACGCAACGGTCACGATATTATTAGCCGTCGCTAATCATTCATATATAACTTTTACAAAAGGTGTGGTTACCTCTTATGAGGTTTCCACTTCCTTTTGAATTTATTAGTGGAGGTAGCAACATTGTCTGTAAATCGAATTCTTGTTATTAACCCAGGTAGTACATCCACAAAAATTGGTGTTTTTGATAATGAAAGACCCGTTCTAGAAGAAACGATTCGTCATGACGTAGAACAGATTGGAAAATATAAGAGAATTATCGACCAATATGAGTTTCGAAAAGAAACGATTTTAGAAGTTCTACATTCTCATGGTATTAACATTTCAAAATTAAACGCTGTTTGTGGACGTGGTGGATTACTTCGTCCAATCGAAGGCGGTACGTATACAGTAAACGATGCGATGTTAGAAGATTTGAAAAATGGCTTTAGCGGTCATCACGCTTCAAACCTTGGAGGCATTTTAGCATATGAAATTGCTTCTGGATTAAACATTCCTGCATTCATTGTAGATCCTGTCGTTGTAGATGAGATGGAGCCGGTTGCTCGTATAAGTGGCATTGCTGGTATGGAACGCAAAAGTATCTTCCATGCATTAAATCAAAAAGCAGTTGCTCGTAAAGTAGCTGAACAGTTAAATCACAAATACGAGGATTTAAATTTATTAGTTACACATATGGGCGGTGGTATTACAGTTGGTGCTCATAAAAAAGGAAGAGTAATCGATGTGAATAACGGTTTAAACGGAGAAGGACCATTTAGTCCAGAGCGCGCTGGTACAGTACCAGTAGGGCAACTAGTAGAAATGTGTTTCTCTGGTGAGTATTACCGTGATGAAATGATTAAAAAACTTGTCGGACAAGGTGGACTTGTAAGTTTAATCGGTACAAATGATGCGATTAAAGTAGAGCAAATGGTTGAAAAAGGTGATCCTGAAGCAACTCTTATTTATAAAGCAATGGCATATCAAGTTGCAAAAGAGATTGGCGGAGCTAGCGCTGTACTTCACGGGAAAATCGATGCAATCGTATTAACTGGTGGACTGGCATACAGTAAAATTCTTGTCGATGAAATAAAAGAGCGAGTGGACTGGATTGCAGATGTTATCGTACATCCAGGCGAAGATGAGTTAGAAGCGTTAGCAGAAGGAGCACTTCGTGTATTACGTGAAGAAGAAGCTCCAAAAGAATACGTTGTACGTGAAAAAGAAACGGTAGCTAGGGGTTGAGATAATGGCAAAAGAATATGATTTAGTCATCGTTGGCGGCGGTACTGGTGGATATGTTGCTGCAATTCGTGCATCACAACTAGGGTTAAAAACTGCACTAGTCGAAAAAGAAAATCTTGGTGGTACTTGTTTACACAAAGGATGTATTCCTAGTAAAGCTCTTTTACGTAGTGCGGAAGTATATGCAACTGCTAAAAAAAGCGAAGAGTTCGGAGTTATTGCAAGCAATGTAGAACTAAACTTTGCGAAAGTACAAGAGCGTAAAGAGAAGATAGTAACGCAGCTTCATAAAGGCGTTCAACATTTAATGAAACAAGGTAAAATTGATGTGTTTGAAGGTATTGGCCGTATTCTTGGCCCATCTATTTTCTCTCCGATGCCAGGGACAATTTCAGTTGAACTTGCAAGTGGAGAAGAGAATGAAATGTTAATTCCAAAAAATGTACTTATTGCAACAGGTTCTCGTCCAAATTCATTACCAGGTTTAGAATTAGATGGAGAGTACGTAATGTCTTCAGATCATGCTCTAAAAATGGAAACGCTTCCTAGTTCGATTATTATCGTTGGTGGCGGTGTAATCGGTATTGAGTGGGCATCTATGCTTGCTGACTTCGGTGTAGAAGTTACAGTATTAGAGTATGCGAAAACGATATTACCACTAGAAGATCAAGACGTTTCAAAAGAAATGCAACGTCTATTCAAGAAAAAAGGTATTAAAGTGGTAACTGGTGCAAAAGTATTACCAGAAACATTGGTAAAAGATAATGGAGTAACAATCCAAGCTGAACACAACGGTGAAAATAAAGAATTTAAAGCAGAAAAAATGCTTGTATCTGTAGGAAGACAAGCGAATACGCAAAATATTGGCTTAGAGAACACAGATATCGTTGTGGAAAAAGGATACATTCAAACAAATGAGTTTTATCAAACGAAAGAATCGCATATTTACGCAATTGGAGATGTAATCGGTGGCCTGCAACTTGCTCACGTTGCTTCTCATGAAGGAATTGCTGCAGTAGAACATATTGCAGGGAAAGAAGTTACACCAATTGATTACTCTATGGTATCAAAATGCGTATATAGCAGTCCAGAAGTTGCTTCTGTCGGTTTAACAGAACAAGAAGCGAAAGAAAAAGGCTATAAGTTAAAAGTAGGTAAGTTCTCATTCCGCGCAATTGGAAAAGCACTTGTATACGGAGAATCAGATGGTTTCGTAAAACTTGTAGTTGATGAAGAGACAAATGACATTCTTGGTGTTCATATGATTGGACCACATGTAACAGATATGATTTCTGAAGCGGGTCTTGCAAGAGTACTTGATGCAACACCTTGGGAAGTAGCACATACAATTCATCCGCATCCATCATTATCTGAGGCGATTGGTGAAGCAGCACTTGCTGTAGATGGAAGAGCGTTACACGCATAAAAATGTGGATTTAGGAGGTTATGAAAAATGGCAGAAGTAAAAGAAAAGCGCCATGAAGAGCTTGGCTTAAGTGATGAGCAAGTATTAGAAATGTTCCGTACGATGTTACTTGCACGTAAAATTGACGAACGTATGTGGTTATTAAACCGTGCTGGTAAAATTCCATTCGTAATTTCTTGTCAAGGACAAGAGGCTGCACAAGTTGGAGCGGCGTTCGCTCTTGATAGAGAGAAAGATTATGCATTACCATACTACCGTGATATGGGTGTTGTACTAGCATTTGGTATGACAGCTAAAGAGCTTATGTTGTCTGCTTTTGCGAAAGCTGGAGATCCAAACTCTGGTGGTCGTCAAATGCCTGGTCACTTCGGTCAAAAGAAAAATCGTATTGTTACAGGTTCATCTCCAGTAACAACACAAGTACCACATGCAGTTGGTATTGCACTAGCTGGAAAAATGGAGAAGAAAGATTTAGTAACGTTCGTTACATTTGGAGAAGGTTCTTCAAACCAAGGTGACTTCCATGAAGGGGCAAACTTTGCTGGTGTACACAAACTACCTGTTATTTTTATGTGTGAAAATAACAAATATGCAATCTCTATTCCAGTTGAAAAACAATTAGCATGTAAAAACGTATCAGATCGTGCGATTGGTTACGGTATGCCTGGATATACAATAGACGGAAACGATCCACTTGCAGTATATAAAGCTGTAAAAGAAGCAGCAGATCGCGGTCGTCGTGGTGAAGGACCAACTTTAATTGAAACAGTATCATATCGTTTAACAGCACATTCTAGTGACGATGATGATCGTGTTTATCGTGATAAAGAAGAAGTAGAAGAAGCAAAGAAAAAAGATTCAATTATAACATTCGCGGCTTATTTAAAAGAAGCTGGTGTATTAACTGAGGAATCGGAAAAACAAATGTTAGATGAAATTATGCATATCGTAAATGAAGCAACAGAATATGCAGAAAATGCTCCGTATGCAGCACCTGAAGATGCATTGAAGCACGTATACGCAGAATAGGGGGGAACGTTTCATGGCTGTAATGTCTTATATTGATGCTATTACATTAGCAATGCGCGAAGAAATGGAACGCGATGAGAAAGTATTCGTTTTAGGAGAAGATGTTGGTAAAAAAGGTGGCGTGTTTAAAGCGACACACGGTTTGTATGATCAATTTGGTGAAGATCGTGCGCTTGATGCACCGCTTGCAGAATCTGCAATTGCTGGAGTAGCAATTGGTGCGGCAATGTATGGGATGCGTCCAATCGCTGAAATGCAGTTTGCTGATTTCATCATGCCAGCAGTAAACCAAATTGTTTCTGAGGCAGCAAAAATTCGTTATCGTTCTAATAATGATTGGACTTGTCCAGTTACAATCCGTGCACCATTTGGCGGGGGTGTTCACGGTGCATTGTATCATTCGCAATCTGTAGAAGCGATGTTTGCAAACCAACCAGGTTTAAAAATCGTTATCCCTTCTACACCATATGATGCAAAAGGTTTATTAAAAGCAGCCATTCGTGATGAAGATCCAGTATTATTCTTCGAACATAAACGTGCATATCGTTTAATTAAAGGTGAAGTGCCGGAGGATGACTACGTATTACCAATCGGAAAAGCAGATGTAAAACGTGAAGGTGATGATATTACAGTTATCACGTACGGATTATGTGTTCATTTTGCTCTTCAAGCGGCTGAAAAGTTAGCACAAGATGGCATCTCTGCACACATTCTTGATTTACGTACTGTATATCCATTAGATAAAGAAGCAATCATTGAAGCAGCTTCTAAAACAGGTAAAGTTCTTCTTGTAACAGAAGACAATAAAGAAGGAAGCATTATGAGTGAAGTGGCAGCAATTATTGCTGAAAACTGTCTATTTGATTTAGATGCGCCAATCGCACGTCTTGCAGGTCCAGACGTTCCAGCAATGCCATATGCACCAACAATGGAAAAATTCTTTATGGTAAATCCAGATAAAGTTGAAAAAGCAATGCGTGAACTTGCGGAATTTTAATCGGGGGGACTATACATGGCTGTAGAAAATATTACAATGCCTCAGCTCGGGGAGAGCGTTACAGAGGGCACAATTAGTAAATGGCTCGTTAATGTTGGCGATCACGTAAACAAGTATGATCCGCTTGCAGAAGTAATGACTGATAAAGTAAATGCTGAAGTACCATCTTCTTTCACGGGGATTGTGAAAGAGTTAATCGCTGGTGAAGGTGATACGTTAGCTGTAGGTGAAGTAGTTTGTGTGATTCAAGTAGAAGGCGCAGATGAAGTAGCAGCAACAGCTGTTGAGGAAAAAACAAAAGAAGAACCAAAGGCGGAAGTAGCTACGTCTGAAAAAGCACCGAAAGTAAAACAACCAACTGATGGAAAACCACGTTTTTCACCAGCTGTGTTAAAACTTGCGGGTGAGCATAACGTTGATTTAGATCTAGTAGAAGGTACGGGAGCAAACGGCCGTATCACTCGTAAAGATATTTTAAAGCTAGTGGAATCTGGAAATATTCCGCAAGCAGGTGCGGCGAAGAAAGAGGAAGCTGTAGCGGCAGTAGTAGAAGCTCGCCCAGAAGCACCAAAAGCAGCACCAGTAGCGCAAAAAGTAGAAGCTGCGAAACCAGTTTCTGTACCTACAATGCCTGGAGATATCGAAATTCCAGTAACAGGTGTGCGTAAAGCAATCGCAGCAAACATGTTACGTAGTAAACACGAAGCACCACATGCTTGGATGATGATTGAAGTAGATGTGACAAACCTTGTGTCATACCGTAACTCAATTAAAGGTGACTTTAAGAAGCGTGAAGGCTTTAACTTAACGTTCTTTGCTTTCTTCGTAAAAGCAGTAGCACAAGCGTTAAAAGAGTATCCTCAAATTAATTCAATGTGGGCTGGCGATAAAATTGTTCAGAAGAAAGATATTAACCTTTCTATCGCTGTTGCAACAGAGGAAGAACTATTTGTACCAGTAATTAAGCAAGCGGACGAGAAAACAATTAAAGGTATCGCTCGTGAAATTACAGAACTTGCAGGAAAAGTACGTACGAAATCGTTAAAAGCAGACGAAATGCAAGGTGGAACATTTACAATTAATAACACAGGATCATTCGGTTCTGTTCAATCTATGGGTATTATTAATTACCCACAAGCGGCTATTCTACAAGTTGAATCAATTGTAAAACGCCCAGTAATTATGGATAACGGTATGTTCGGTGCTCGTGATATGGTTAACTTATGTTTATCACTTGATCACCGAGTACTTGATGGTTTAATTTGTGGTAAGTTCTTAGGACGTGTTAAAGAAATTTTAGAAAACATGTCAGAAAACAATACATCTGTATATTAATAAAAAGCTCGCTTATGCGAGCTTTTTATTATCTTATTTCTTCATCTACATCCTACTATATGTATAAATACCTTTCCCAGTAATCTTACAATAAACGATTATGTATTAGGAATTTACGAAAATACATTGCTGATATATGGTATATGGATATAAAATAAGAAAAGAATAATTTTTTTGGCAAATCTTACTGATGAAACTGTAGTATAATATATTGTATTGTATGAAAAAGAGAGTTATTCTATATAAGTGTTTTATAGATAATGTGTAATCAGTCGTCAAAACATGAAGAATGTTGACTCCTGGTTTTTTATTTTTGCCGTAACAATGTTTCAGGAGGATGTCATGAAAAGAAGTACCGAGTTTCTAAAAAGTTTAGATGTAAAATTAATTTTAATTTTGTGTGCACTATGTGTGACGAGTATAGCTGCTATATATAGCAGTCAGCAAACGGGACAGTATGGAGCTGCAAACTTTGCTATGAAACAAGGTGTTAACTACATAATTGGGGTTGTATTGTTACTTCTTGTTGCAAGCATCGACTTAGATCAATTGCAAAAATTGTCTTGGCCACTTTATATTGCCGGGTTTGCTTCACTTATTCTTTTGAAAGTATTACCACCATCAGGTTTTACACCTGAAAAATTAGGTGCAAAAAGATGGTTTGTTTTCCCAGTATTTGGACAAATTCAGCCGTCTGAGTTTTTCAAAATTGCATTGCTACTTGTAGTAGCGAGTATAGCAGTAAAACATAATGCACAGTATATGGCAAGGACATTCCAAACAGATTTAAAGCTAGTAGGTAAAATTATGCTAGTGTCACTTCCACCTATGGCGGTTGTATATAGTCAACCTGATACAGGTATGGTGTTCTTATATGCTGCTGCTATTGCATGTATTTTATTTATGTCAGGTATTCAAAAGAAATTGATAGCATTATGTACAGTTATTCCGTTGACCATATTATCTGCTTTAATATTTATTTTCTTTAAGTATCAAGATTTTTTCTATAATAATTTAGTTACTTTACTAAAACCTCACCAACAGTCGCGTATTGTAGGTTGGTTAAATCCATTTGAAAATGCAGATCAAGGTTATCAAACGCAACAATCGATTTTAGCTGTAGGTAGTGGAGGAATGGAAGGTAAAGGGTTTGGGGGAGGAAGCGTCTATATCCCAGAGAAGCATACTGACTTTATTTTCGCTACAATTGCCGAAGAAGGTGGATTTATCGTAGCAGCCTTAGTTGTCTTCTTGTTCCTATTACTACTATATCGAACAATTATTATTGGTTATTCCGCTGATAATTTATTTGGTACATTATTATGCGCTGGATCGATCGGTATATTAACAGTTCAAATATTCCAAAACATCGGTATGATCGTTGGATTAATGCCTGTAAAAGGTATTGCATTACCTTTCTTATCGTATGGGGGAAGTTCCTTATTCTCGAATATGATTATGATGGGGCTCATACTATCGGTACGGAAAACGTATAAAAAATATATGTTTTCAGTTAAGTAAAAAAAGCTGGTTCGTTTTTAAACGAACCAGCTTTTTTACATATATGCTCATAAACGTTGCAAACTAAAACAGGATAGCAGTTTGAGACGGGTAAGGAGTGCAAAGTGATGCATATGCATATTTTTGAAGGAGCACGGCATCTTTCTAATAGTGAATGGGTTATTCGGGCTATTATAGCATACATATTTTTAATATTAGTTGCGAAAGCGATGGGGCAAAGGTCTATCGCACAACTTCGTTTTTTAGATGTTGTATTAGTGTTATTGCTTGGTGGGAATATTTCTAACGCATTGTCTGATGAAAAAGTAGGGTTACTGGGCTCGATGATTACAACGTTCATACTCGTTGTACTTCATATTATAAGCTCAGTTTTAATGCTGAAATGGGATAGATGGAGACGTTTTTTAGAGCCAGCACCTATCATTCTTATACATAATGGTTCCATTGATTTTAGCAATTTGAAAAAGGCGAGAATTACCGTGGAATATTTGTTTTCGGAACTTCGTATGCGAAATGTGAGCGATATTCAAACGATTAAATTAGCATTATGGGAAGCGAACGGTGTCGTTTCTATATTTCGGTATCCAGAAAATGAAGCAGTTTCACGGCTTGATCTTAAAGTGGCGGGAAAAAAATCTCCAGTTTCTTTTGTATTAGTAAAGGATGGGAGGATACAGAAAGATGTTCTTGCATTATTAGGAAAAACAGAAGCGTGGGCGAGAAAATTTCTAGAGGAGAGTACAGAAGTCGAATCCATTATGTTAGCTACAGTAGATGAATCACATAAAATAAATATTTTGTTAAAAAAATGAAAAATATACGCATTTTGTCGTTTCGTACATATGATACAATAGTGTGGACAACGAAAAAGGAGGCGATACGGTGGGATATGTAGAAGAATTACGAAAAATAGTTGGTCATCGCCCTTTAATTTTAGTTGGTGCTGTTGTACTCGTTATAAATGAAAATGGATATGTTTTATTGCAGCAGCGGACAGAGCCGTACGGAAAATGGGGGCTACCTGGTGGGCTAATGGAGCTTAGTGAATCACCAGAAGAAACAGCTTATCGTGAAGTATATGAAGAGACAGGAATAAAAGTGAAGAACTTGCAACTAATCAATGTATTTTCTGGAGCGAACTACTTTACAAAATTAGCAAACGGTGATGAATTTCAATCTGTAACAACCGCCTATTATACAGATGAATACGAAGGGGATTTTGTTATGAATAAAGAAGAAGCAGTTCAGCTTAAATTCTTTTCAGTAACAGAACTACCTGACTATATTGTAGGATCGCATAAAAAAATGATTGCTGAATATATGAAGATTATGGAAAAAAAGATATAATCATAGTGAAAGAAATACAAAAACACAGTTCTGGTTGGTAGTCCAGACGCATGATTTCATGTCAGTAACCTTCCCCTCCGGGATGTCCCGTATTTCTAATCTTTTAAAGGAGGGGCTGTCAATGGATTTGACAGTATATCACGATGGCCAATTTTTTGTTGGAATCATTACATGCAAAGAAAAAGGGAAATTGTATGGAGCGAGGTATATTTTTGGGGCGGAACCGTCAGATGAAGAAGTGCTTATGTTTGTGAATAGTTCACTTTTAGAGCATTTTCAGCACTTTGCAAAATGTGGTGTAGAAATTAAAGAAAAACAGCGTCCTAAAAACATAAAGCGTACCATACGACAAGCAGCAAAAGAAATAACTATTAAACGTTTTACTAAGGCGCAAGAGGCGATTAGTTTATCTTATGAATTGCATAAACAAGAAAAGAAAGTGCAGTCTAAAGAGAAGCGAGAAGCTGAAAAAGAAAGAAGACGTTTAATGAAAGTACAAAAAGCAAAGCAAAAACATCGTGGTCATTAAAGAAAAGGTGTTAGAGCAAGAGCTCTAACACCTTTTCTATACTTAAATACAAGTAAACTTACTTGTATTTCATAAACATTAACTGGTAAGATACAAATAGGTAGTTTTAGAGGAGGGAAAAGAGTGATTAATTTTAACTTTTTTATGAATGATGTTGTCCGCCAAGCGCGTGAAGAGATTGTCTCTGCTGGATATACAGAATTGACGACGCCAGAAGCGGTAGAAGAAGCGTTTAAAAGAAATGGAACAACACTTGTAATGGTAAACTCTGTATGTGGTTGTGCAGGTGGTATTGCTCGTCCTGCTGCTGCGCATTCCGTACATTATGATAAACGTCCTAACCACCTTGTAACGGTGTTTGCAGGGCAAGATAAAGAAGCGACAGCAAGAGCGCGTGAATATTTCGAAGGGTACCCACCTTCTTCTCCATCATTTGCTTTATTAAAAGATGGAAAAATTGTAACGATGGTAGAGCGTCATGAAATTGAAGGTCATGAACCGATGCAAGTTATTGCCAAACTACAATCATATTTCGAAGAGAATTGTGAAGAACTATAAAAAATAAGAGAAAAGGCGGCACGTCCACAATCAAGTGGATGTGCCGCCTTTTTTATTTATTATTAAAATTTCTGAGATATGCATAGTTGTGTTATTTTATGCATTTTTATACATAAAAAACAGCGTTTATATTGTTTGTTTATTTATTTTTATTTTATATATTGCATAAAAATAAAAGTGCTGATACAATACAAACGTCGAATGAATATTCTATTAAGCTTTTAAATATACATTATTAGGGGGAAGAAAGATGAAGAAGTTAGTATCAATATCGTTTGCACTTATTTTAATTTTAAGTATGTTCAGCGCTTGTAGTAATGGGGAATCGAAAGAAACAAAAGGAAATAAGAAAGTACTCGTAATGGGAACTTCAGCAGATTATAAACCATATGAATACGTAGAAGCTTCAAAAAGTGATGAAATTATCGGCTTTGATGTTGATGTTGCTAAATATATCGGAAAAGAACTTGGGTATGAAGTGAAAGTGAAAGATATGGATTTTGGTGGTTTATTAGCATCTCTTAGTTCAGGAAAAGTTGATTTCGTAATGGCAGGCATGACGCCAACTGCAGAGCGTAAAAATAATGTTGATTTTACAGATATTTATTTTGTTGCGAAAAATATGGTCGTTTCTAAAAAGGATTCTAACATTCAATCTGTAGAGGGTTTGAAAGGGAAAAAAGTAGGGGTACAAACAGGGTCTATTCAAGAAGAGAAAGCAGCAGAATTTAAAAAACAAGTAGATTTCCAAGTTGAGGGACGTGACCGTATACCAGAAATCGTACAAGAAATTAAAGCTGGTCGTTTTGACGCTGCAATTATAGAAGACACAGTTGCTAAAAATTATTTAGAGAAAATGAAAGATTTACAAGGAATTGAAATTAAAGAAGCACCAGAAGAAGTTGGAGCAGCAATTGCCCTTCCGAAAAACAGTGATAAAACAGCAGAATTTAATAAAGTAATTAAAAAAATGCAAGAAAATGGAGAAATGGATAAATTAGTGAAGAAATGGTTTGGCAGCGGAAAATAAGCTGCCTTTCACTTTTCTGTGAGGGGAATGAAAAGAATGAACTTAGATTTTTCAGCGATTACGCCTTCGATACCATATATACTAAAAGGTTTAGAAGTTACTTTGAAAATTGTAGCAGTATCAGCTTTAGCAGGATTTATTTTAGGAACGCTATTAGCACTTTGTAAAATTGCTAGAATACGAGCATTAAATATAGCAGCAGATTTTTATACATCAATTTTTCGTGGTACACCCCTTGTATTGCAATTAATGATTATTTATTTCGGCGTCCCACAAATAATTGGTTATGAAATACCAGCATTCTTAGCTGCTGTACTTGCATTTAGCTTGAATTCAGGTGCATACATGTCAGAAGTAATTCGTGCTGGTATTCAAGCGGTTGATAAAGGACAAACAGAAGCAGCAATGGCTTTAGGGGTACCATACGGAAAAATGATGAGAAATATTATTTTCCCTCAAGCATTAAAAAATATATTACCAGCGCTTGTGAATGAATTTGCGACACTTACAAAAGAATCGGCTGTAGTAACGGTAATAGGCGCGACTGATTTAATGCGTCGTGCTTACATTGTAGGCGGTGAGACATTTAAATATCTTGAACCATTACTTTTTGTTGGACTGATTTATTATATGTTAGTCATTATTCTTACATTAGTCGGGAAGGCAATTGAAGGGAGAATGAAGAAAAGTGATTAAAATTGAAAACCTTCATAAATCATTTGGTAAAAACGAAGTATTAAAAGGAATTACAACAACGATTGAAAAAGGGGAAGTAGTTGCAATTATAGGACCTTCTGGATCAGGAAAATCAACATTTTTACGTTGTATGAATATGTTAGAAGCATCAACGGATGGTCACATTTGGATTGGAACGGAAGAAGTAACGAATCCGAAAACGAATGTTATGCATGTTCGTGAAAATGTCGGTATGGTATTTCAACATTTTCACTTATTTCCTCATATGACTGTATTAGAAAATATTACGTATGCTCCTATCAATGTAAAAGGGATAACGAAGCAAGAAGCTGAAAAGAAAGCTGAGAAACTTTTAGAAAAGGTTGGATTAGTAGATAAAAAAGATACGTATCCAAATCGTCTTTCGGGAGGACAAAAGCAACGTGTAGCAATTGCAAGAGCGTTAGCAATGGAACCGGAAGTTATGTTATTTGATGAACCGACATCGGCGCTAGATCCAGAGATGGTGAAAGAAGTGTTAGAAGTTATGAAATCGTTAGTTACGACAGGAATGACGATGGCTATCGTTACACATGAAATGGGCTTTGCAAAAGAAGTGGCAGATCGTGTTCTTTTCTTGGACGGAGGAAAGCTTGTAGAAGATAGTGCACCAGAAGAATTTTTTGCAGCGCCGAAAAGTGAACGTGCGCAACAATTTTTACAAAAAATATTGTAATATGAAAAGGTTATGTGAATAATAAGTAGAAAAGGATGACATTGTGTCATCCTTTTTTTATACTAGCTGTAAATACGTTTATACATATAGGAGTAATGATATGTTTAAAATTGGATATCGTACAGTAAAAACAGCAATAGGGACAGGTGCGGCAGTTTTTATTGCTCAGTTATTAGGGTTGGAATTTTATAGTTCAGCAGGTATTTTAGTTATTTTATGTGTACAAAATACGAAGCGCAAATCGCTTCAAGTGTCGTTACATCGTTTTCTAGCTTGTGTATTATCAATGGTATTCGCGTTTTGTATTTTTGAAACGATCGGCTATACACCACTTGCAATTAGCATATTGTTACTTACATTTATTCCGACTGCAGTAATGCTTAAAATTCAAGAAGGTATTGTCACGAGTTCAGTTATTGTTATGCATCTATATTCATTGAAGCAAATTACATGGCTTATAGTTGGAAATGAAATTGCTATATTAACGATAGGGATTAGTGTGGCGTTATTAGTAAATATGTATATGCCGAGTAGTGAAAATAAGCTAAAAGAGTATCAGGATAAAATAGAGAGTAATTTTAAAACGATTTTGTTTGAAATGGTTGTGTATTTACGAAATCGAGAAAGTAGTTGGAGTGGAGCAGAACTCATTGAAACCGAGAATATGTTAAATGAAGCAAGAGATTTATCGTTTAAAAAACTTGAGAATGCATTTATGCGAGAAGATGATTATTACTACCGTTATTTTAATATGCGTATGCAACAATTCGAAATTTTAGAGCGAATGATACCACTAGCAGCTTCTTTATCGTGGACATATGAACAAGCTGATATGATTGCAGATGTTGTTGAAAACATTGGTAATGCTATTAGCCCTGAGAGTACTGGCGTTATTTCCTTAAGGCAGCTTCAAGAAATGAGGGAATTATTTAGAGACATGCCATTGCCAGCTACACGCGAAGAATTTGAGATACGTGCGAAACTTGTTCAACTTGTGTATGAAATGGAACAATATTTACTCATTAAAAGTCGCTTTAAGGGAAAGGATAATATAAAAGAACTTATATAGAAGGTAGGAATTATCTATGCCGTATCTTCTCTCTATCATATTATGTCTTTCTTTATCGCCGATTTGGCCTCTTGGGGATAATCCACGTGCCGGAGATCCTTTTATTATTGTAAATAAAGCAACGAATAAATTAGCTTACATTGACGATGGAAAGATTCAAAAGGTTTTTCCAGTAGCGACAGGGAAAACGAATGAATTAACTCCAGAAGGAACTTTTGATGTTGTAATGAAAGCGAAGGATCCGTATTATATTGCGAAGGATATTCCAGGTGGGTCGCCAAAAAATCCACTTGGGTCAAGGTGGATTGGATTTAATGCAAGAGGAACTGATGGAAGTAAATATGGAATACATGGAACAAACCAACCGAGTTCAATTGGAAAGTATATTTCACAAGGGTGTATAAGAATGAAGAAAAACGATGTGGAATATTTGTTTGATCGCATTCCAATTGGAACGAAAGTATGGATTGTGAAATCGAAAAAATCATTTCAGCAATTGGCAAAAGAAAAAGGAGCCGTTGCATATGAAAAAGCCAACGAAAAGGTTGGCTTTTTCTATTATAATAAGTTGTCTTGACATGTGTACATAACCGTGCGTTAATGAGAATATAGAAAGATAAAATTAGATAAAGGGGTTGCTCATATGTACTTGAATCCAAAACTTTCGTATATGCAGTTTTTTATGGGATTTCTATTTGTTATTACATTCATATTGGCAACTTTTAATATATGTTCTTATCTTGTAGCGATTGTATGTATGGCATTACTTAATCTAACTTTTGTTATTGGAGCATTTCAGCAGAAACAATATACAAGTTTTGTAATAGCACTTGTAATGTCATTTTCCTTTAGTATTGTAGCGATTGTGTTTTATATAAAATAAACCATCTCGATGTCGAGATGGTTTATTTTGTCATGTGTAAAAAGTAAAAAAAGGACGAACACATCGCCCTTTTTACCAAAACATACTCGCGCCAGCAAGTAATGTTGTTACAAGCATAGAAATCAGCATCACATAAACCATAACTTTTTGAGCTTTTTTATGCATCGTTATACCTCCTTGCAAATCAGTACAATTTCATTGTAACGAGAAATGAAATTATGGACAAGGGGAGAGTGAGGACAAAATTCGGGAGGGGATTGCAAAATATAACAGGAAATTTGAGTGTGTATAGAGAATATAGTAAAAGGGTATATTGTTAATTTTTAGTTGGGCAAGCTGAAGAATGGAGATACGATGATGAAAATATACGAAACAGATCGTTTATACTTAAGGGAAATTGATGAGTCGTATGCTGAAACAGTTCTTCAATATTACGACAGAAATCGTGAATTTTTAAAAGCTTGGGAAGAGTATAGACCGGATGATTTTTTTACGCTAGATTATCAAAAGAAAAAGTTGCAAAAGGATAGAAAAGAGTTCGAAGAAGGGAAAATCATCAGACTATGGATTTTTAAAAAGGGTGATGATACGAAAGTAATTGGGTGTATTTCATTTAATTTAATCGTTCGTGGCATTTATCAATCTTGTGTACTCAGTTATAAATTAGATAAAGCAGAGTTAAACAAAGGGTATACGACAGAAGCGCTTAGAAAAGCAATTCAAGTTGCTTTTGGGGAATTTCAGTTACATCGTATAGAAGCTCCGATTATGCCTCGTAATTTAGCATCTATACAAGTAGTAACGAAGATAGGTTTTCAATATGAAGGCGTGTCTAGGAAGATGTTAATGGTAAATGGCGTGTGGGAAGATCATATGCGCTGGGTATTGTTAAATGAGTAATAGAAAGCAGATGGTTATCTAGACATGTAAACCATCTGTTTTTTGTCTTGTATTTCGAAACTTTTGCGAAATTCTGTTATAATTAATAGTGTTACATACATAATGGTAGTGCAGGAGGCGCAGTCTTATGATTAATCAAGAACGTTTAGTAAATGAATTTATGGAATTAGTACAAGTAGATTCTGAAACGAAATTTGAAGCAGAAATCTGCAAAGTATTAACGAAGAAATTTACAGATTTAGGTGTAGAAGTATTTGAAGATGACACAATGGCTGTAACTGGTCATGGTGCAGGTAACTTAATTTGTACTTTACCAGCAACAAAAGATGGTGTTGATACAATTTATTTTACTTCTCATATGGATACAGTAGTTCCTGGTAATGGAATTAAGCCTTCTATTAAAGATGGATATATCGTATCAGATGGTACAACAATTTTAGGTGCGGATGATAAAGCTGGATTAGCATCAATGTTCGAAGCAATCCGTGTTTTAAAAGAGAAAAATATCCCTCATGGTAAAATAGAATTTATTATTACAGTCGGAGAAGAATCAGGTCTTGTTGGTGCAAAAGCATTAGACCGTGAGCGTATTACAGCGAAATATGGCTACGCATTAGATAGCGATGGAAAAGTTGGTGAAATCGTTGTTGCAGCTCCAACACAAGCGAAAGTGAACGCAATTATTCGCGGGAAAACAGCTCACGCTGGTGTAGCGCCGGAGAAAGGTGTATCTGCAATTACTATCGCAGCGAAAGCAATTGCGAAGATGCCACTTGGTCGCATTGACTCTGAAACGACTGCAAATATTGGACGTTTTGAAGGTGGTACACAAACGAATATCGTTTGCGATCATGTACAAATCTTTGCAGAAGCTCGTTCTTTAATTAATGAGAAAATGGAAGCACAAGTTGCGAAAATGAAAGAAGCATTTGAAACAACTGCAAAAGAAATGGGAGGTCATGCAGACGTTGAAGTAAACGTTATGTACCCAGGATTTAAATTTGCTGATGGCGATCACGTTGTAGAAGTTGCAAAACGTGCAGCTGAAAAAATTGGTCGTACACCTTCTCTTCACCAAAGTGGTGGCGGAAGTGATGCAAACGTAATTGCAGGACATGGTATCCCAACAGTTAACTTAGCGGTTGGTTATGAAGAAATTCATACAACAAACGAGAAGATTCCTGTTGAAGAATTAGCAAAAACAGCAGAATTAGTTGTTGCAATTATTGAAGAAGTAGCGAAGTAATGGAAAATAAAAAGCGTGTAAATCAATTATGATTTACACGCTTTTTATTTTGATTCGATTGCTTTGACAAGACGTATAAGCGAATATAAGAAAAACTATGGAAGTATATACGTTGTTGCTACATGTACTAGACGAGGGAATAACCCTAACGTATTCATATTGAAAATCGGAAGTAGTAAATAATTAATTGCAATGATTAATATAACTACAAGGAATGTATAGTTGAGTTTATCCCGCTATTTGCCGGACAGTAAGACCCCTACCTCAAAATTCAGCGAAAGTAAAGAAGTTAGGTGGGGGCCCTGCTGCCCGTAAAAGTCCGATTAGTGAGAGTTGATTAAAGTTTCGATTTATATCGATTATAAAAAAGAACAAGTAATTATTATAACTATTGTGCAAAATTTGATATAATAAAAGAACGAACGTTCTGATTAGGGAGTGAGTACTATGCGAGAAATGTATCCGAAAAATGGTCGCGTTATTTTACATGTAGATATGAATTGCTTTTTCGCATCTGTTGAAATTGCTCATGATCCATCATTACAAGGAAAGCCATTAGCGGTTGCTGGAAATGAAAAAGAGAGAAAAGGAATTATTATAACATGTAGTTATGAGGCGAGGGAATACGGAATACGTACGACGATGCCCCTTTGGGAAGCGAAAAGGTTATGCCCGCAATTAGTTGTAAGGCGTCCTAATTTCACATTATATCGCGAAGCTTCATTTCAAATGTTTCAAGTCCTTTCTCGTTTTACAGAAAAGATACAACCAGTCTCAATAGATGAAGGATATTTAGATATTACAGATTGCTACGCACTTGGTTCGCCTCTTGAAATAGCAAAGATGATTCAACAAGCACTATTAACAGAGTTGCAGCTTCCGTGTAGTATCGGAATCGCTCCAAATCTTTTCCTAGCAAAAACAGCTTCTGATATGAAAAAACCTCTCGGTATTACCGTACTTCGAAAACGTGATATTCCAGAAATGATTTGGCCACTTTCAGTTGAAGCAATGCATGGGATTGGAGAAAAAACAGCTGAAAAATTAAATGAAATTCATATACATACAATTGAACAGTTAGCGAAGGGAGACGAGCATATCATTCGCGCTAAAATTGGCAAGCACGGTATTGATTTACAAAAGCGTGCAAAAGGTACGGATGATAGGGAAGTGGATCCGAGTCAAATGGGCCAACATAAAAGTGTCGGTAACTCGATGACTTTTTCAAAGGATATGGATGAAGAGAAAGAATTACTTGATATGTTAGAACGGTTATCAAAATCAGTGAGTAAAAGATTACAAAAGCGAACCCTTGTTAGTTATAATATTCAAATTATGATTAAATACCATGATAGGCGAACAGTAACACGGAGTAAGCAATTGAAAAATGCAATTTGGGAAGAACGCGATATTTTTCAAGCAGCATCCCGTTTATGGAAGCAACATTGGGATGGTGATTCCGTTCGTTTACTAGGTGTTACAGCTACTGAAATAGAGTGGAAGACAGAATCGGTGAAACAATTAGATTTATTTTCATTTGAAGAGGATGCGAAAAAAGAACCACTACTTGCTGTCATTGATCAAATTAACGATAAGTATGGAACACCGATTTTACAACGAGGTAGTCAACTACTACGTAAGCAAGAGAAGTCGTTTCAACAAAAGTTAGAAAATAAGTTTATGTAGAAGGTGTCATGAAGTAGTAAAATCATGACACCTTTCCTAGTTAACTCGCTTCTAAATTTAAAGAAGTCTTCCATCCAGCTCCAGTAACGCCAGATTCTAATAGCATTCTACTTACTATTTTTTCAATTAAGATAGCCGCATTTGTCTTGCAATGTAATGTAGCCTGTATACACACCTTTTGATTAGAATCTACGTCTTCACTATACAACTCTTTTAAACCGATTCCTTCTGTACTTACCATATGCATAAGTAAAAAACGAATATGTGCTTCATTTTCTTCTGAACAAGTAAGGGAAAGTAAGTAGTTCGTTTGTTCTGGTGATTCTTCTTTTGATTTTTTATTCATAAAAAGAGCAATTGGGCGAAGAAGTATATTTGCTAGTAACACGCCGGCTGCACCTAATATAGCTGCAACGAGGAAACCGGCGCCTGTAAGAGTACCGACAGCAGCTGCACACCATAAAGTAGCTGCTGTATTTAGCCCTCTAATACTAAAACCATCGCGGATAATAACGCCACCCCCTAAAAATCCAATACCACTAACGACTTGAGCAGCAATGCGGGATGGGCTAGCATCATGATCAAGCATGACGGATAATAAAACAAATATACAGGCACCAAGTGATACGAGAGCATTTGTCCGTAACCCAGCCATTCGGTGTCTCCATTGTCTTTCCATTCCAATGCAAGCTCCTACAATAATTGCTATAACTAACCTGAATACAATGTCGTACCATACCATCATGGTCACCTCCATATATAATATGTGTTATGTTTTTTAGAATGAGCGGGGGATACTCATTCTTATTTTTACAACCAGCTATGAAACTTTTTAATATAAAGCTTTTTCAGGAATTGTGTTAAAAAAGCGTAGCCTAATAGTATTCCTACTAACCAAGGGAAATAGTTAAGTGGCAATGCTTGTAAACCAACGGCTGCACCAAGTGGTGAGAATGGAATATAAATCCCGATTGCCATAATAAGAGCGGTTAATAAAACGACTGGTGTTGATGCAGTGCTTTGAATAAATGGAATATTTTGTGTTCTTATCATGTGAACAATTAAAGTTTGTGTTAACAATCCAACGACAAACCAACCGGACTGGAATAATGATTGCTCGCTCGATGTATTTGCACCAAATACATTCCACATGACTACGTATGTGATAATATCAAATATAGAACTAATTGGGCCGATACAAATAATGAAGTTTCGTAAGTTTGCAGTATCCCATTTTCGTGGTTTTTCTAGAAACTCTTTATCCATTTTGTCCCATGGAATAGAAAGTTGTGAAATATCATAAAGTAAGTTTTGAATTAAAAGATGAATGGCAAGCATCGGTAAAAAAGGAATGAAAGCACTTGCTACTAACATGCTAAACACATTACCGAAGTTAGAGCTAGCTGTCATCTTAATATATTTTAAAATATTTCCGAATGTAGTACGTCCTTCTAAAATCCCTGCTTCTAATATAGTTAAACTTTTTTCGAGTAGAATAATATCGGAAGCTTCTTTCGCAATATCAGTAGCAGTATCAACAGATATTCCGACATCAGCTTCACGTAATGCTACAGCATCGTTAATGCCGTCTCCCATGTAACCTACAGTGTGTCCATTTCCTTGTAATGCGTGTATAATACGAGATTTTTGCATTGGATTAAGCTTCGCAAATACAGTCGTTTCTTCGGCAAGTCTTGCTAATGCTTTATCTGGTAAAGAATCAATCTCGTAACCGAGGATTGGTTCGCAGATATCTAATCCAACTTCTTTACAAACCTTTCTTGTAACAATTTCGTTATCGCCAGTTAAAATTTTCACTTGTACACCATGTTTTTGTAATGCTTGAATTGCAGCTGCTGCAGATGGTTTCGGTGGATCTAAAAAGCCGATATATCCAGCGAGAATCATATCAGTTTCGTCTTTTACTGCGTACTCTGTATCATTTATTCTTCTATCTTTTTTATAAGCCACAGCAATAACCCGCATACCCTCACTATTTAGTGTCTCACTTAGTTTTTTGACATTTGAACGTATTTCCTCGGTGAGTGGAACGATTTTTTCATCCACTTCAGTGTAGTTACAAATTGATAAAATTTCTTCTACGGCACCTTTACAAACCATTGTATGTTCACCTGAAATATCCTTTACGATGACTGACATACGCCGGCGGGCGAAATCGAATGGAATTTCATCTAGCTTTTGAAAAGCTGATGGATTAAATGTATTGTTTTCCTCTGTATGCTTAATAACAGCTTTATCTATTAAATTTTTCAATCCAG
The DNA here is from genome assembly GCF_003402455.1 of Bacillus sp. HMA207. Lineage (NCBI taxonomy): Bacteria > Bacillati > Bacillota > Bacilli > Caryophanales > Bacillaceae > Bacillus > Bacillus sp. HMA207. The sequence continues at coordinate 686,886 of NZ_BEZT01000001.1, forward strand.
TTTGATAGAAACTATTTAAATAGGCAAATTGCAAGACGCGATTGCATTCATTTCCCTTGGGATCTAAGTGACGAACAAGGACAACTTTATCTTCTGTTAAAGTTCCGGTTTTATCTGTACAAAGAATGTTCATAGCACCTAAGTTTTGAATAGAATTTAGCTGTTTTACAATTACTTTTTGTTTAGACATGTTAACGGCACCTTTAGCTAAATTAGCAGTTACAATCATCGGTAACATTTCAGGTGTAAGGCCGACAGCGACGGCAATAGCGAAGAAGAAAGCTTCTTGCCAATCACCTTTTGTGAATCCATTAATGAGAAGGACAATAGGTGCCATAATAAGCATGAATGTAATTAAGAGCCAGCTTACTTTGTTTACACCTTTATCAAAGCTTGTTTCTACACGCTTTCCAATTACCTTATTGGCTAAAGAGCCGAAATACGTATCGGTACTTGTTGAGATGACAACAGCTTTTGCGCTACCACTTACAATATTTGTTCCCATGAAACAAAGGTTTTCCATATCGAGTGGATTGTAATTTTTTTTCATGTTTGTCGGTAAGATATGCTTATTTTCTGTATGGTAGCAGTGTTCGTATTTTTCTACAGGAAGTGCTTCCCCTGTTAAAGAAGATTGATTAACAAATAAATCTTTAGCGGATACAATACGCACATCAGCTGGAACGATATCACCGGCTGAAAGGGAAATGATATCGCCAGGTACAAGTTCCTCAATTGGAATTTCTGTTGTGTAATTTCGATTTAAATTCGTTACATTTTTTGTTTCATGTACAAATCCATTTATTCTAAATACGCTCGCAGTTGTTCGAACCATAGCCTTTAACTTATCGGCAGCTTTTTGAGAACGAAATTCTTGGGAAAACCGAATTGTTGCACTAAGTAGTACCATTGCAGATACGACAATTGTTCCTTGCATATCATCCGTGAAAAAGGAGAGTGCTCCAAGAGCTAATAAAACGAAAATAAATGGATTTTTAAATGCCGACAGAAATTGAATGTACCACGGCGCCATTTTATTATGAGCTATTTCGTTCGGACCACATAAAGAAAGTCTACGAGACGCTTCTTGTTTAGATAATCCATCTTGTGTTGTTTCTAAAAGTTTTAACGCAGAGCTTACATCTTGTGTTGCAACCTCCACTAATAATTCGTTATTTGTTTTCATGCTATCTTGCTCATAAGCATGCTTTGTTTCTTGTCTTTGTAAATTAAACATCGGTAGTTCCTCCTCTGTCATGAAGGAGGAAACAATCTGTTACCTAACTATTTGAAATGGTGAGGAACAGTTTCTTTCCTACCTACATGATGAAATATGAATGTAAAACGTATGGGTATATGGGCCGAATCATCAATTGCCAACTGTTCCTCACCTCCGTACAATTTAGTAGTTTCTGAATATGCTATGTTTGTTTCATAGTAAGGTGCATATAGACGTAAAAAGACCTTTACTCAAAACGAGTAAAGGTCTGAATTCGCAGTTAAAAGAGTCCACAACAAAGACTGTTAGTAGACATAAATAAAAACAGTTTTTGTGTATGACAAAATACATGCACCTCTCCCTCGTTGAGTTTTAGCACTGTATAGCATAGGTACTGAAACCAGCTACATTAAAAAAGGCCTTCATTCCGACCTTTCCTGTTGACCCATTGGCGTCTCTCGACATTTTTGGGCAGCAGCGTTTCTCTATACAGGAGCCTCACCTAACAGAGACCATATTCAATTACATGTTGAATGTTAGCACTGTAAAATTGTAGTGTCAATATCTTTTTTATCTGTGTTTTTAAAATATTAAACGGATTTATAATAGATATGTGGGATGAAATGTATGATATTGATTATAAATAATATGAAAAATAAATATTTTTATAAAAGGGGAATTTGTAATGGTACCACAAAATTTTATTATAAATATTGAGAATCAAAAGTGGTTGTTTAATGAGCAGGAAGATTTATGTTCTCACGGGGAAATTTATTTAAATGTGGATGGAACGATTATTACACAAACAGGTATGGATGAGGAATGGGGAATAAGTGAATCAGCTTTAGCTCTGTTACGAACTTTAGATAAAGAATATATTTGTGATATTGAAAATGAAGAGGGGCTTATTTTGCACGGATGTGGCACTATGCTCATGTTAGGATGCCCAATTTCAATTCATTGGACTATAAACCATATAGGTGAAAATGTGGTTTTAAAGGATTTTGTCAAAGTTATTTCTACTGATCAAAAGGCTATATACTATGAAGGGCTTCATATAGAAGTAAATGAAAATGAATATAGAAAACAAATTGTTTCTTTTGCGCTACAGGCAAAAGAATTATTCAATAAATCAAGTGAAAAGATAATTTTAAATGAGTTTGAGCGAAGTATGTATACCGACTTTTGGATGGAATATGATCATTTGTTAAATAAGTATAAATAAAAAAGCACTGTAACCAGTGCTTTTTTATTATAGATTACGAGATTGTAGGGTTTTCAAAAATAACAATCTCTGAACTGTTTGTAGTTGAAACGCGTTGGGCGTAATATGTTAAAGCTGAAGAAATATATGCTGGTAACGTATCATTTGTATGTGATGTTGTATATTCATGGATTAATTCCTTTAAAGTTGTCCATTCTAATTGTGCTGGGTGATCAGACACGAAAGAACTTACCCAGCGATCAAATGAAGATGAAAAATCAGTTTGTAAACGAAATACTTCTTTCATAATAAAACGCTCCCTTAAAATGTAGTATAATTATTTTAACACAAAACACGAACGATAGCTAAATTTTTTGAGTATAACGTTCGTGTTATATAGTTGTCTAGATGTTTGGTTATGTAAATTCAATTTGCCATTTGAAATAACATTCCGTAAGATGAGAGATAGAGTATATTTAGAGCTGGAGGAAAGAAAGTGGAATTTGTATTTTTAGGAACTGGTGCAGGTGTTCCTTCAAAAGGAAGGAACGTTTCAGCAATTGCTTTACAATTGTTAGAAGAACGAGGACAAACTTGGTTATTTGATTGTGGTGAGGCCACGCAACATCAAATATTACATACATCTGTACGTCCGCGCCGCATTGAAAAAATATTTATTACGCATTTACATGGCGATCATATTTTTGGATTGCCTGGTTTATTAGGTAGCCGTTCATTTCAAGGAGGAACTACGCCTTTAAAGGTGTATGGACCGAAAGGAATTAAACAATTTATTGAAGTGGCATTATCGGTAAGTACGACACATGTGAAATATCCACTTGAAGTTGTGGAGATAACAGAAGAAGGTACCGTATTTGAAGATAATGAATTTTATGTAGAAACGAAAAGATTGTCACACGGTATAGAATGCTTTGGATATCGTATTGTAGAGAAAGATATACAAGGTGCTCTTTTAGTTGATAAGTTGCTTGAGATGGGTGTGAAACCAGGTCCAATCTTTAAACGTTTAAAAGATGGTGAAGTAGTTGAATTAGAGGATGGCACGATATTAAATGGAAATGAGTTTATCGGCCCACCTCAAAAAGGAAGAATTATTACTATCTTAGGTGATACGCGATATTGCGAAGCGAGTAGGGAGCTTGCGCAAGATGCAGATGTACTTGTCCATGAAGCGACTTTCGCAGCAGAAGATGAGCAACAAGCGTATGATTATTTTCATTCTACATCTAAGCAAGCTGCGAGCATTGCACTTCAGGCAAATGCGAAGCGACTAATATTAACTCACATTAGTTCTCGCTATCAAGGAGATACATATAAGGAATTATTGAAAGAGGCTAGAGAGTTGTTTTCTAATACAGAAATAGCGACAGATTTGAAATCATTCCCAGTAGAAAAATAATTATTTTGTAAAAAATGGTAACAGCGGGTTACCATTTTTTTATGTCTAAAAAAATTTAAAAATAAAACTGTTATTATTTTATACTTATACTTGGATGATACAGAAAATTAGGATGGTTTGAATATATAGGATAAAAATACGAAATAATGATTATTTAGAAAAACTGTTATATAAGTCAGATGACATACAAGTGATACAAATAGCAGAAATGGACTTTTATTCAGAACTTTTAAAATTCAACAAAAGTAAGCGTTTTATAAAAAACAAGCTATAATGAGGGCAGATTATAATTTATGATAAGCCGCATGTATTTTAGTCATTATCGTAACAAGTGAAGTTGACTAAATCATGAGAGAGTAACACGAGAATTATAATAGGAAAGATATTACTATTATTTGTCATAAGTCTTTTTCACTTTTTAGCTAAACGATATGATTAGCAAGTGTAGCTATTGCGAGTTCCTTAGTAGAAGCTTTTTATTAATAAGGTAGTGGAGATTTAATTGGTACACCACTCTTTAAAAGAGTTCAGAACATCAGCAGGTAGTCTAGGCGGAATAGCGGGTGCAAATTTAGTTGCATTAGCAATGGTTATATCACTTGTTTATGCTATGCTTGCAATGGCTTCTGTGTTAAACTTTGGATTGCTACCAGACTTTATTCTGGATTATCTTGTATCATTTTTAAATGAAAATAATGCTAAGATTCTTATGTATTATGATAACTGGTATTATTTCAGGTTATATTGGATTACTTTTATTCAAAAACTATCCAATTCGTACAGCAGAACAAATTCGTGGTACAACTGGAAAAGCGACAGATGTAGCAGCTTAATAGAATAGTAGAACAAATTTTTTCATAGAGGTTTAGGGGGAGTTATGATGAAGTATCGCTCAGTATTTGATATTATCGGTCCAGTTATGATTGGACCATCAAGTTCACATACAGCAGGCGCAGCAAGAATGGGGCAAGTTGCTCGCCAGCTGTTTCGTCATGAACCAGAAAGAGTAAGCATTTCGTTATATGGATCATTTGCAAAGACGTATCGAGGGCATGGTACGGATGTAGCACTAATCGGTGGAATATTAGGATTTGAAACAGATGACTTACGTATTCCAGAGGCGCTAGAAATAGCAAAAGAGCGCGAAATTGAAGTGGAATTCATTGAAGAAGATGCCAATGCACCTCACCCAAATACAGCGAGAATTCGTTTGTATAAAGGTGAAGATGAAATTGAAGTTGTTGCTTGCTCAATTGGTGGCGGTAAAATTGAAGTTGTAGAATTAAACGGATTCGATCTTCAATTATCAGGCACGAGCCCAGCACTACTTATTGTAAATAACGATCGCTTCGGTGCTATTGCAGCGGTAGCTTCAATCCTTGCGAAACATGAGATTAACATTAGCACAATGAGTGTTTCTCGTAAAGAAAAAGGAAGAAGAGCGCTTATGGTCATTGAAACAGATGAATTATTAGCAGATGAAGTAATTGAAGAAATAAAAGCGCAACAAAATATTTGTCAAGTAACTATTATGGAATAATTGCAGGGGGGACACACCATGTTTCGGAACGCAGCGGAACTAGTGGCGCAAGCTAAAGAACAAAATGTAAAAATCGCAGAAATTATGATTCAATGTGAAATGGAAACAAGAAGTATTTCACGTGAAGAAGTAATTGCTGGTATGGAAAAGAACTTAGTCGTGATGGAGCAAGCAGTAGAACGTGGTATTCGCGGCGTGAAATCACCAACTGGTTTAACTGGTGGAGATGCTGTAAAAGTTCAAGCGTATATGAAGAGTGGAAAAGGCTTATCTGGAGATACGATTTTGGATGCAGTAAGCAAAGCTGTTGCAACAAATGAAGTAAACGCAGCGATGGGAATTATTTGTGCAACACCAACAGCAGGTTCTGCTGGAACAGTGCCAGGTGTACTATTTGCACTAAGAGAAAAATTGCAGCCTACACGTGAAGAAATGATTGAATTCTTATTTACAGCAGGAGCTTTCGGTATGGTTGTTGCGAATAACGCTTGTATTTCTGGTGCAGCGGGAGGATGCCAAGCTGAAGTTGGTTCAGCAAGTGGAATGGCGGCTGCAGCTGCAGTTGAGATGGCTGGTGGAACACAAGATCAAGCAGCTACAGCGATGGCAATTTCATTAAAGAACATGCTTGGTTTAGTGTGTGATCCTGTTGCAGGACTTGTAGAAGTACCTTGTGTAAAACGTAATGCAGCAGGAGCTGCGAATGCGATGATTTCAGCAGATTTAGCATTAGCTGGTGTAACGAGTACAATTCCATGTGATGAAGTAATTGAGGCAATGTTTAGAATCGGACAAACGATGCCAGTAGCACTTCGTGAAACAGCAGAAGGTGGACTTGCAGCAACGCCGACTGGTCGTCGCCTGCAAGAAGAGATTTTTGGGAAGAACAATAACTAAGTGTAATTATAGAAAAAGGAGCTCAAATAAACTTGAGCTCCTTTTTCTATTTTTCTTTTGTTAGTTGTTCTAATGTTTTTCCAAGATTATGTGATCGTTTCGTTGCCTGTGTAATACAAGAAATAAGTGCTTGTTGAAATTTATGTTCTTGTAATACTTCAATACCTGCTTCGGTAGTTCCACCAGGAGAAGTAATTTCCTTTCTCAAAATAGAAGGGTGTTTGTCACTTACTTTTAGCATTTCAGCAGCACCAATCATCGTTTGAAGAATAAGTGATTTTGCAACATCTTCTTTTAAACCAATTTTTTTTGCAGCTTCTTCCATAGCTTCCACTACGTAATAAATATAAGCAGGTCCACTTCCGGATAATGCAGTGACAGCATGCATGTCTTCTTCCTCTACAACAGAGACGAGACCAATCGTTTCAAATAAAGATGTTGCAGTGCGAATATGCTCCGCTGTTGCATGTTTTGAAGGGGAGATAGCGGTAGCTGATTTTAAAATGGCTGCGGAGGTATTTGGCATTGCACGAATAATTGGAACGTCTTTTTGAAGTAGTTTTCTAATTGAGTCAGTAGAAACACCTGCTAGTAATGAAATAATAAGCACGTTATTATTTATGTATTCTTTAAAAGGGGTAAGCGCCTCTGCAACATCCTTTGGTTTCATTGCTAGAAAAAGAATATTTGCATCAGTAAGTAATTCTTTTTTATTATGAGTACCTTTGACACCGTATTTTTTATGTAGCTCTTGTAATCTTGTCTCGTTAGAACGATTACTTACAGTAATTTGTTCACCTTTAACGACATTTGCATGTAACAAGCCACCAATAATAGCTTCGGCAATAGAGCCTGCACCGAGAAAGGAAATGTTTTGAATAGACATGATGTTCCTCCTTTAATTTTGGTTAGAAATTCTTATAAATGTACATACATTCGTTTTTTTATAGGAAACACCTCTTTTTATCTGAAAATAATGACAAATATATATAGAAGTTGTAAACTGAAGAAGTATTCATTTTTGAACCGGAAAGAGACAGGGGGGCTAAGCATGACGGCGATTCACCGAATGGAGATTCCTGTACCATTTGCAGTGGAAACTGTGAATGTGTTTTTAGTTGAGGGGGAGACATTAACATTAATTGATACAGGGACGAATACAGAAGAGGCAAGGAATGCGTTAGAAAGTCAATTAGGTGCATTAGGACATACGATAGAAGATATTGAAACAGTAGTCATTACGCATCATCATGCAGATCATTGTGGACTTTTAAATATATTTTCTGAGAAGACGAATATTATTGGACATCCTTGGAATGAGCCTTGGATTACACAAAATCCAGAATTTTTAAAGCGGTATCATGAATTTTTTAGAGAGACGGCCTTACAGTTTGGTGTGCCAGCAGCATTTTTGAAAGACGAGTCGTTATTGACGACGAGGACACTTAAATATTCTTGTAATAGATCGTTAACGCATACTGTGAGAGAAGGAGATCGTATTGATTCTTTGCCTGGATTTACAGTACTTGAAACACCAGGTCATGCTTCTACTCATATTTCTTTATATAGAGAATCTGATGGAATATTAATTGGTGGAGATGCTCTCATTAGTCATATTTCTTCGAATCCAATACTAGAACCGCCATATGAAGGGCAAACAGAGCGGGCACGCCCATTACTACAATATAATCAAACATTACAGCGTTTAAGCGAAATGAATATTTCACGCATTTTATCAGGGCATGGGGAAGATGTTCTAAATGTGAAACAACTTATTGAAACGAGATTACAAAAGCAAGAAACACGTGCTTTTAAAGTGCTTGAGTTATTAAAGGAAAAACCAATGACAGCATTTGAAGTATGTGTAAAACTATTTCCGGTATTATATAAAGAACAATTACCACTTACTATTTCAGAAACGGTTGGACAATTGGACTATTTAGCATATAATCAACAAGTGATGATTGATGAGTCATCGCAACAATTGATTTATTATGCAAAGTAGGTGACAGCAATGACAGGACGTTTACAAAATAAAGTAATCGTCATTACAGGTGCTTCTAGTGGGATTGGTGAGCAAGTTGCAATGCAAGTTGCAGCACAGGGAGCGACTCCAGTATTAATGGCTCGAACAGAAGAGAAACTACAAGCGTTAGTAGACAAAATTAAAGAAACTTATAATACGCCTTGCTATTATTATGTATTAGATGTAAGTGAAGAGATGGAAGTACAGTCTGTTTTTTCAAAGGTATTACAAGAAGTGGGACGTATTGATATATTAGTAAACAATGCGGGATTTGGTATTTTTAAAACGTTTGAAGATGCGTCAATGGGTGAAGTAAAAGATATGTTCCAAGTAAATGTATTTGGATTAGTAGCATGTACGAAAGCGGTACTACCTTATATGGTAAACAAGAACGAAGGACATATTATTAATATTGCTTCACTTGCCGGAAAAATTGCAACTCCGAAATCAAGTGCGTATGCAGCAACGAAACATGCTGTATTAGGATTTACGAATAGTTTACGCATGGAATTAGCGAATACAGATATTTATGTTACAGCAATTAATCCAGGTCCGATAGATACAAACTTTTTTGAAATAGCGGATCAATCTGGTACATATGTAAAGAATATGGGACGTTACATGTTAAAACCAACATACGTAGCAGAACAAATCGTAAAGTCGATGCACACGAAAAAACGTGAAGTAAACTTACCGAAGTGGATGGGAATTGGTCCAAAACTTTATGCTTTATTCCCAGGTTTATTTGAACGTGTAGCAGGTAAATCATTAAGTAAAAAATAGGAGATTTCCACATGGAAATCTCCTATTTTTTATTGTTTTCCAGTCACATAATCATAAACAATATCCTCAATCTCCTCGTATAAATCAATTTCAATATTTGAATGAGTCACCGTTTGAATATGTTTCACTAGCATTTCCTGATCTTCTTTTGATATTGGACTGCATTGATATTGCTGAAAACTTTTTATAATCATTTTCTCAATTAATTTTTCGTTCATATTTTTTCCCGCCTGTATGTACGTATGTATTGTTTTATTGTACTTGAAGTGAAATAAAAAAACTACTATGCACTATTTTTGTATAAAAATTCGGTTGAGTATATTATTTTTCTAATAAAATTAAGTTTTTTTAGATTTAAAAATTTATAAATATTTAATTGACTCTATAAATATACAATATTATAATCATACTTAATTTAAAGAATCGATTTGAGGAGGAACTTATGAAAGTCGCAATTATTGGAGCCACTGGATATGGGGGCATTGAATTAATTCGTTTATTAGAACAACATCCATATTTTTCTATAGCATCTCTTCATTCTTTTTCGCAAGTTGGTGAGTGTATAACAAATGTATATCCGCATCTTCGAAATGTCCTTTTTCATACGTTACAAGAAATTGATGTGAAGACAATAGGGAAAGAAGCAGAAATCGTATTTCTAGCAACACCAGCAGGAGTATCAGCGGAGTTAACTCCCAAGTTAGTAGCAGAAGGTTTAAAAGTAATTGACCTATCTGGAGACTTTCGTATGATAGATCCTTCGTCATATGAACTGTGGTATAAAAGGCCAGCAGCGAAAGAAGAAATTCTTAGAAAAGCAGTGTATGGGTTAAGTGAATGGAAAAGGACTGAGATTCAAAAGGCAAATTTAATTGCAAACCCAGGATGTTTTGCTACAGCCACATTGCTAGCGATAGCGCCGTTAATACGTAGCGGCATGATTGAAGAAGATTCGATTATTATTGATGCGAAATCTGGGGTATCAGGAGCAGGAAAAACACCAACAACAATGACTCATTTTCCTGAGCTATACGATAACTTACATATCTATAAAGTAAACCAGCATCAGCACGTTCCAGAGATTGAGCAAATGCTTACAGAATGGAATAGTGAATCACAGCCAATTACATTTAGCACACATTTAATACCGATATCACGAGGAATTATGATTACACTTTATGCAAAAGTAAAACAAAAGATGGAAATAAAGCAACTTCAAAAATTGTATGAAGAAACGTATGAACAATCTCCTTTCATCCGAATTTGTACGCAAGGGAAATTTCCAAGTCCAAAAGAAGTGAGAGGCTCAAATTATTGTGATATTGGCATAGCTTACGATGAAAGAACTGAAAGAGTTACGGTCGTTTCTGTTATAGACAATATGATGAAAGGTGCGGCTGGGCAAGCGATTCAAAATGCAAACATAATAGCGGGACTAGAAGAGACAACAGGTTTACAACATATGCCGCTTTATCTATAAGGGGGACATGATGATTAAAGTAGCGTCTATTACAAAATTAGAAAATGGTTCAATTGTAACGCCAAAAGGCTTTTCGGCAATTGGTACTGTAAATGGTCTGAAAAAGGAGAAAAAGGATTTAGGGGCAATCGTTTGTGACGTACCAGCATCATGTGCCGCTGTGTATACAACGAATCAAATACAAGCAGCCCCTTTGCAAGTAACGAAGGATAGTATAACGGCAGAAGGGAAGTTACAAGCAATTATCGTTAATAGTGGAAATGCAAATGCTTGTACTGGAATGCAAGGATTACAAGACGCATACGAGATGCGCGCGTTAGGGGCGGAACATTTTGGAGTGAAAGAAAATTACGTTGCAGTAGCTTCAACAGGTGTAATTGGTGTTCCACTGCCGATGGATATAATCCGAAAGGGGATTGCAACTCTTATACCGACGAAGGAAGAAAGTGAAGCATATTCTTTTTCTGAAGCAATTTTAACGACAGATCTTATCACGAAAGAAACTTGCTATGAAATGATTATTGATGGGAAGAAAGTGGCGATTGCGGGTGTTGCAAAGGGTTCAGGGATGATTCATCCGAATATGGCAACGATGCTTAGTTTTATTACGACAGATGCTCATATAGAGCATGACGTATTGCAAACAGCATTATCCCAAATTACGAATCATACATTTAATCAAATTACGGTAGATGGAGATACTTCTACGAATGATATGGTCATCGTTATGGCAAGTGGATTATCAGAAACAAGCCCGATAAATATGGAACATACAGATTGGGAAACTTTCGTATGTACTTTACAGAAGGTATGTGAAGATTTAGCAAAAAAAATTGCGCAAGATGGTGAAGGCGCTACGAAGTTAATAGAAGTAAATGTGCTAGGAGCTCAAACGAATGAAGAGGCAAAAAAAATTGCAAAGCAAATAGTCGGTTCGAGTCTTGTGAAAACAGCAATACATGGTGAAGACCCAAACTGGGGGCGAATTATTAGCAGTATTGGACAAAGTGAAGTAGCTATTAATCCGAACACAATTGACATTACTCTTCAATCTATATCGGTATTAAAAAATAGTGAGCCTCAAATATTTTCTGAAGAAAAAATGAAAGAGAGATTACAAGAAGATGAAATAGTCATTAATGTGTACTTACACTTAGGTGAAGAGACAGGATCAGCTTGGGGCTGTGACTTAAGCTATGAATATGTGAAAATAAACGCTTGTTATCGTACATAAGGAGAGAGAAGATGAGCGATTATATTGTAGTGAAATGCGGCGGTAGTATGTTGAATCAATTAAATGATGTGTTTTTTGATTGTATAAAGAAATTACAGCACAAGTATAAAGTAGTGATTGTCCATGGTGGTGGACCAGAAATTGATGCCAAATTAAAAGATTGTAACATCAACGTAGAAAAAAGAGATGGATTACGGATAACACCAAAAGAAGTTATGGATGTTGTTCAAATGGTGCTATGCGGAAGTACGAATAAAAAACTCGTAATGAATTTACAAAAGCATAATTTACTTGCGGTAGGTTGTTCAGGGTGTGACGGCAATTTACTTCAAGTTCAACCTGTCAGCGAGGAGATAGGATATGTAGGGGAAGTAAGTTATGTAGAAACAGCCTTATTAAAAGGATTAATAAATATGGGGTATATTCCTGTTATTGCTCCAATCGGGGTAAATGGTAATGAAATTTATAACATAAATGCGGACAATGCTGCAGCTGGGATTGCGGCCGCGTTAGGGGCAAAAGAGCTGATTTTTATTACGGATGTAGATGGAATATTACATGAAGGGAATTTGGTAAAGGAAACGGATGAGTCTGAAATTGCTACTTTTATAGAAACAGGTGTTATTACAGGTGGGATGATTCCGAAAGTACAGGCGGCACTAGCATCATTAAAAATGGGAGTGCAAAAGATAAGTATTGTGAATGGTACAAAAGATTTTACTGAGGTTACGGGAGAGTGTATTGGAACGACGGTAACGAAAGGCGTGAGTATTGCATGACGAGTCATCTTTTTCAAACGTATGGCAGAAGAACTATTGAGTTTGTAAAAGGAACTGGAACGAAAGTTATTGATAATAACGGTAAGGAATATTTAGATTTCACATCAGGAATTGGCGTATGTAATTTAGGACATTGTCACCCTACTGTTCTCAAAGGTGTACAAGAGCAACTTGATGATATATGGCATATATCTAACCTGTTTACAAACAGCTTACAAGAAGAAGTTGCGTCATTATTAACAGAAAATAGAGCATTAGATTATGTGTTTTTCTGTAATAGTGGGGCAGAGGCAAATGAAGCGGCTTTAAAGTTAGCACGTAAGCATACTGGAAAATCTCTCGTCGTAACATGCCAGCAGTCTTTTCACGGTAGAACATTTGGAACGATGAGTGCAACGGGCCAAGATAAGGTGAAAGAAGGATTTGGTCCATTACTTCCATCTTTTTTACATATCCCTTTTAACGATATTAAAGCATTAGAGGAAGTAATGAATGAAGAAGTTGCGGCGGTAATGGTAGAAGTTGTTCAAGGAGAGGGAGGAGTAATACCTGCTGATCTATCTTTTTTGAAAGAGATTGAAACATTATGTAATAAGTTCGGTTCCTTATTTATTATAGACGAAGTACAAACGGGGATAGGAAGAACTGGAACACTATTCGCTTATGAACAAGTGCGAATAGAGCCTGATATCGTTACCGTTGCAAAGGCACTTGGGAATGGAGTTCCTGTCGGAGCGATGCTTGGCCGGAAAGAGCTAGGAACATCGTTTACTGCAGGATCACACGGTTCAACTTTTGGCGGGAATTACATCGCGATGGCTGCAGCGAAAGAAGTATTGCAAGTGAGTAAAAAAACATCGTTTTTAAAAGAAGTACAAGAAAAAGGCGAGTACGTATTAGAGAAGTTGCAAGAGGAATTACAGCATGTCGAATGTATTCAAAATATACGTGGTAAGGGGCTTATGATTGGGATTGAGTGTAAGCATGAAGTTGCAAGTTTTATAGAACAACTAGAAAACGAAGGACTTCTCGTATTACAAGCAGGTCCTAATGTGATAAGACTATTACCGCCACTCATTGTCATGAATGAAGAGTTAGAACAGGCAGTATATATAATAAAAAAAGTAGTTTGTACAAAAAACGTATCAATCATATAAGGGGGAAGTTTCATGTCAACTGTACAAGTACCGAAATTAAATACGAAAGATCTTTTAACACTAGAAGAATTAACGAAAGAAGAAATTATTTCTTTAATTGAGTTCGCTATATATTTAAAAAAGAATAAGCAAGAGCCTTTATTACAAGGCAAAATATTAGGGCTTATTTTTGATAAGCATTCAACTCGTACTCGTGTATCTTTTGAAGCAGGAATGGTACAGCTCGGGGGACATGGTATGTTTTTAAGTGGGAAAGAGATGCAAATGGGAAGAGGAGAAAGCGTTTCAGATACTGCGAAAGTATTATCGCAGTATATTGACGGGATCATGATACGTACATTCTCACACGCGGATGTAGAAGAGCTTGCAAAAGAATCGAGTATTCCTGTTATTAACGGTTTAACGGATGATCATCATCCTTGTCAAGCATTGGCAGACCTTATGACGATATACGAAGAAACAAATACATTTAAAGGAATAAAATTGGCTTACGTAGGTGACGGAAATAATGTATGTCATTCATTGTTGCTAGCGAGTGCAAAAGTTGGAATGCATATGACTGTGGCAACGCCTGTAGGGTATGAACCGAATGAAGAGATTGTAAAAAAAGCGTTAGCAATTGCCAAGGAAACAGGAGCTGAAATTGAAGTTTTGCATGATCCTGAATTAGCGGTGAATGAAGCAGATTTCATTTATACTGACGTTTGGATGAGCATGGGGCAAGAGGGCGAAGAAGAGAAGTATACTTTATTTCAACCTTACCAAATCAATAACGAACTTGTTAAGCATGCGAAGCAAACATATCGTTTCTTACACTGTTTACCTGCCCATCGTGAAGAAGAAGTAACAGGAGAAATTATAGATGGACCGCAGTCTATCGTCTTTGAGCAAGCTGGTAATCGATTGCATGCTCAAAAAGCGTTATTAGTGAGTTTATTTAGAAATGTAGAAGAGCCTTCCTAAAAGGGAGGTTTTTTTATATTAAAATGTCGGATGTATATTTGGTTAACCATTTCGATATCATTTATAATAAAAGAGAAAACTAAATTTGTTTTTCAGAGTGTGTAAGGACATACTACATATAAAAATATAGTTAAAGAGATGATGAGGGTGAAAACAACTAAGAAAACATATTCGTTTTTTCAGCGGATGTGGAGAATATTAAAGTTTCAATATTATAAGTTGCTTCGATCGCCAGAAGGCGCAAAGAAAGTATCGTTAGGGTTTGCTATAGGATTCGGCTTAGAAATGTTAGTCATTTATACGGCATCGCTCGTATATGTAATATTTTATCCAATCGTCAGGTTAGCAAAGGGATCTTTTCCTGCGGCAGTTATTGGCAATATTATTGGGAAAATATCGTTTCTCCCAGTATTTTTATTTCCGCTTGCGTATGCGCTAGGAAAAATGATTTATCCATTTCATGTACAGAAAATTCATCATGAACCATTTAAGATATCGGACTTGTTTTCAAGTCACATCTTTACGATATTAAAGAGCTTATTACAAAGTGAAGTGTATGTATTAATTGGAATGACGATTTTAGGAGTTGTGTTTGGTCTCATTTCATATTTCGTTGTGCATTATTTATACGAAAAGAACCGTAAGTTACGCTTGAAGAAAAGGAAGAAACGAGTGAGAGAACCACTTGTACAATTATAAACAATGTCACATTCATTTTCTCCTTTGAATATGTTTAAGAAAAAGGAGGAGAGGATAATGTATTATTATTACGTACCTCAAGTATATCCATATGTAAATTATTATCCGGTTTATGATACGAGTAGACAATACGAATTATATCGGCAACAACAATTACAGCAATTATCACAAATACCACAAATACCACAACAACAGCCTACACAGGAAAAAAAACCATATTTAACAACATGGCCATATTCCAATGTATACTATGGTAACTATTACGAATCATAAAGCTGCTTCTATTTAGAAGCAGCTTTATACGTTTGTTTTCAAAATTAAATTTTGAATGGTTTGAAGAGAATGAATGAGCTTTTCGCGCTCTTCCTCAGATAATGTTTGGAAATTTTCTTTTAGTTTGTCTAAAATGAATTGCTGATACTGATTTACTAATAATTTCCCTTCAGCTGTTAGGGAAATTAAAATGACCCGTCGATCTTTTTCGCTATAATGACGCTCTATTAGTTCTTCTTGAATAAGTTTGTTTAATAGAGGTGTCATGTTAGGCCGTGAAATCGCTAGCCGCTTGCCGATTTCGGAAACTGCTAATGTGCCGTTTTCATGCAAAAGCAGTAATACTTGTGTATGTGATGGCGGCATATGTCTTTGAGAAGAAAATTCTCCAGGAAGCATAAATTTGCGATAAAAAAGAGGCACTAGCGAAAGAAGATGATCAACAATACGTTCCCACTCGCGTGATTCCATATAAAGGCCCCCTTCCACTATCATTGTAACAAAAAAGACATGTTATAAAAATAGAATTGTTTCATGGTCGCTTTAATATTTGTAGGATAACACTTGCTTTGTAAATGTATTGGCAATAATTGCATAGCCGTTATCATTTGGGTGTACTTGGTCAAATAATAACTCTTTTTTATCATTCGATATTAATTTGCGAATTGGTAAAACGATAGATGGTTGATTTGCTTTGGAAATGGAATAAACAGATTCATTCCAGCCATCTAAAAACATATCTGCATAACTTGCGATGGAGTCATCGAGTTGTAACGGGTTATAGAGTTCTGAGAGAATGAGTAAAGCGTCCGGATTTTGATCTCGAACTGTCTTTACAATACTTTTTATATCCGCTTCAAAATGGGCTTTTTCTTTATTTAACATTTTTATACCATCTATAACACCAACATCACGATTTAAACGAAATAAATTATTTCCTCCAATATTAATTGTAATTATATTTGCTGCTCTAATTTTTTCCTTTACATCTTCTGATTGAACTTTTTTAGCGAGACGATCTGTTGTAAGACCGTTTACCCCAAGGTTTTCTACTGTAATTGGTTTATGAATTTGTGCTTCTATTTGCTTAGAAGCTAATTCGGCAAATCCACCTTGTGTCGATCCATATCCTTTAGCGAGTGAATCACCTAATACAAGATGATAAAAAGATTCGTTTGTTTGCTTATCAATCCAATTTGGGGCAGATGTTTTTTCTGTTTTTTCTTCAGATTCATTTTGTTTTGTCTCGTCGTTCTTTTCAAAATAAGAATAAGAAATGATCAGAAGGAGGAGACAAACAATTGTTAAGATGACTTTTTTCATAAATTCATCCTCCTTGTAATTGGTAATTGTATCATATTCAGCAGTATTAGCAATGTAAGGGCATATTATATGTTTATGAAAAGTTTATAATAACTTTACAGAAAATTTGTTGAAGTTTGTCAAAAAATATTGACGATAGGAAAGAACTTTATATATGATAATGTCAGATAAGGTGAAACTTTAATGAGTGGGAGCTTTATTTCCTATTAATTAATAGTCTTCATCAATCGGGCGTTTAAGGGGACTACTCGTTAGCGCAGGGTGAAATGAAAATTGTGTCTCTAATAGAAGAAAAAAGGTATGTGGTTAGAGACAGATAGGGATTCATTTCATTATTTCTGGTAATTGTATAAGGGGGATTTTTTGTGAAAAAGTCAAAAAAAATGCTAGCTGGAGCAACTCTTGCGATTGGTGTTATAGCACCGCAAGTAATGCCAACAACAGCTCATGCAGATGAGAACACTGGGGAGAGTACAGTTAACTTACGAATTCTAGAAACATCAGATATTCACGTTAACTTAATGAATTACGATTATTATCAAACGAAAACAGATAATAAAGTAGGTCTCGTGCAAACTGCAACACTCGTTAATAAAGCGCGTGAAGAAGCGAAAAACTCTGTCCTATTTGATGATGGAGATGCATTACAAGGGACACCGCTTGGAGATTATGTAGCAAATAAAATAAAAGATCCGAAGAATCCTGTGGATCCTAGTTATACACATCCATTATATCGTGTAATGAATTTAATGAAGTATGACGTCATCTCTCTTGGGAATCATGAATTTAACTACGGCTTAGATTATTTAAACAAAGTGATTGAAAAAACGGATTTCCCGGTTATTAACTCGAATGTATATAAAGATGACCATGATGATAAGGAAGAGAACGATGAAAATTATTTTAAACCATATCATATTTTAAAGAAAGAAGTAGTGGATGAAGCAGGCCAAAAACAAATAGTGAAAATTGGTGTAATGGGATTTGTTCCACCACAAATCATGAACTGGGATAAAGCGAACTTAGAAGGAAAAGTAAAAGCGAAAGACATCGTCGCAACAGCAAGAATAATGGTGAAGAAAATGCAAGATGAGGGTGCAGATATTATCGTTGCATTGGCTCATTCAGGGGTCGATAAGAGCGAATATAAAGAAGCGAATAAAATGGAAAATGCATCATATCATTTAGCAACACAAGTTCCTGGCGTAGATGCAGTATTAATGGGACATTCACATACTGAAGTGAAGGACGTATTTAATGGTGTTCCGGTTGTAATGCCTGGTGTTTTTGGTAGTAACTTAGGTATTATTGATATGCAATTGAAAAAGGTAAACGGAAAATGGGAAGTACAAAAAGATCAATCTAAGCCGCAACTTCGTCCGATTGCTAATAGTAAAGGTACCCCATTAGTAGAATCTGATCAAAAATTAGTTAATGAAATTAAAGATGAGCATCAAGCGACAATCGACTATGTAAATACACCTGTAGGTGAAACGAAAGCACCAATTAATAGTTATTTTTCATTAGTACAAGATGATCCTTCCGTACAAATTGTGACAAATGCGCAAAAATGGTATGTAGAACAAGAACTTAAAAAACCAGAGTACGAAAAGATTAAAGATATTCCGGTTTTATCTGCAGGTGCACCATTTAAAGCAGGTGGCCGAAACGGTGCTACATATTATACGGATATTCCAGCTGGAACGTTAGCAATTAAAAACGTTGCAGATTTATACGTGTATCCAAATACGTTATATGCTGTAAAAGTAAATGGGGCACAAGTGAAAGAATGGCTTGAAATGTCTGCAGGTCAGTTTAATCAAATTGATCCAACGAAAACAGAAGAACAGCCGTTAGTAAATATAGGCTATCCTACATATAACTTCGATATTTTAGATGGCTTAAAATACGAAATTGATGTAACACAACCGGCGAAATACGATAAAGATGGAAAAGTTGTAAATGCAAATGCTAATCGTATTGTAAATATGACATATGAAGGTAAGCCAGTAGCTGACAATCAAGAGTTCATCGTTGCTACAAATAATTATCGCGGTAGCAGTAAAACGTTCCCTGGTGTAAGTGAAGGAGAAGTTATTTACCAATCACAAGATGAAACACGTCAAATCATAGTGAAATATATGCAAGAAACACCGGTTATTAATCCGACAGCAGATAAAAATTGGACATTTAAACCGATTGTTGCAGATAAGTTAATTACAACATTTGATTCTTCACCAAATGCACAAAATTATATAAAGAAAGATGGGAAGATATCATATGTTGGACCATCTGAAAATGAATTTGCTAAATATGCAATTGATATAACGAAGAAGAATGATGATAAAGAAACTGGTGGAGAAAATCCAACGACACCGCCAACAGGTGGTGGAGAAAATCCGACGACACCGCCAACAGGTAATGGAGAAAACCCAACACCACCAACAGAAGAAGGTAATAATGGTAATGAACCAAAGCAAGATGGAAACAATACTGGATCTGGACAAACTACAACAGATGATCAAAATACAAAAGAAACAACAACAACTGTAAGTGAAAATAAAGAAGCTGAAAAAGATGAACGTGATTTACCGAAAACAGGTGCAAGTATTGCTTCTACAATTGGAGCTGGTCTTGCGTTTGTTGGAGCGGGATTACTTATGTTATTTAGAAGAAAGAAAGCGAATAGATAGTCGAGAAATATAAAAAGGATTACCGATTTGGTAATCCTTTTTGTTATATTATGAAACTGGTACTGCTTTTTCTTTTTTCCATGAAAGACCGAATCCAGTAAAGCCGACGATAATGGTTACGACTGGACACGCTAAACAGAAGATTGCGTATGGCAAGTAATCGAATGTTGGAACGCTAAGAACGTTTGTTAAGAATACGCCACTGACACCCCATGGTACGAGTGGATTAATTACTGTACCAGCATCTTCTAATACTCGTGATAAATTACGACGTTCTAAACCGACTTCATCGTATTTATTAGCGAATGCTTGTCCTGTTAAAACGATAGATAAGTATTGCTCACCAAGTAAGAAGTTTACACCAATTGCAGTTGAAGCAGTAGAAATAATTAAGCGTGTACTAGTTTTTACGAAGCTAGAGATAATATTCATCAGCTGCGCTATAATACCCATTCCTTGTAATAATCCTCCCATACAAAGAGCTAGGAAAATAAGAGCAATTGACATCATCATACTTTGCAGGCCACCGCGAGATAATAAGCTGTCAATGTCTTTGATACCAGTTTTAGAAACGTAACCGTCTTGCATAATTTTTATTAAATCAGCTAAAGAAGTGCTAGGTTTAAAAATAAAGAGAATAATAATCCCTACCACAATTCCTGCAAGTAATGTTGGAACTGCGGGTACCTTTTTAAATGCGAATAGGAACAGTAATAAAATAGGAATCAGTGTAACGATAGAAATCGTTGCATTTTTTTCTAGTGTGTTAATAAATGCTGAGAAATCAACGTTTCCACCAGATCCGCTTCCTAAAATGAAAAATGCGATAAAAGCAATAATGAAAGCTGGCACTGTTGTCCAAAGCATGTTACGAATATGTTCAAATAAATCTACACCTGTTACAGCAGGCGCTAAGTTTGTTGTATCAGATAAAGGAGACATTTTATCTCCGAAGAATGCACCAGAAATAATTGCACCAGCAATAAGAGCTGGATCGTATCCAAGGGCAGTACCCATTCCCATAAAGGCAAGTCCTACAGTTGCAGCAGTTGTAAATGCACTACCGATACTCGTTCCAACAATTGCACAAACAACAAAAACAGTTGGAACGAAAATTTTTGGAGATACAAGTTGGAAGCCGTATACCATTAAAGTGGGAATAGTTCCAGCTGCGATCCAAACGCTAATTAATACGCCTACAAGTAAGAAAATAAATATAGATGGAATGCCAGCTGAAATACTACTAATCATCCCTTTCTCCATAGTAGACCAAGAGATTTTCTTCAAGAATCCAAATGCTAATAAAAGAACGATACCAAATAAAATTGGGATGTGTGGTGAAACTTCTAATTGAATAACACTAAAACCAATACAGAAAAAGATAAAAATTGTTAAAAGAACAGACTCAATTTTTGAAACCATTGTTTTCCCCTCCTAAGTAATGTGAAATAGCTCTTTTTTATATAAAATTCGCCAATATTGTATATTTCCTTCTAAAATTTAGAATTTTGTGACAAATTACCGGTAATTGTTAGTCCTTCTATATGATACGGAAATGATTGGATAAAAAAACGTCCCTGCATATAATTATGCAGGGACGAAGAAATCGCGGTACCACCCTAGCTTGTGAAATGAATGTATCACAAAATAAAGGGTCATATGATATGCGCTTATAAAATAAAAACGCCCCTGCAATATATGCAGGGACGAAAAATTCGCGGTACCACCCTAAATTGTGAAACAGTTTCGTTTCACCACTCTTTAGACATAACGGTCTATAACCGTCTTTCACTACTCCTTACGTTTCGTAAAAGAAGCTCCAGGGGGTAATTCATAATTCGCTCTGTACTGGTTCGCACCGACCACCAGCTCTCTGAAATCAGAAATCGAAATACTACTAAATCCTATCAACGCCGATTCATATGATGTTAGTTAAATTTTTATCATATATTCATCATACATGTCAATAAAAATATGTGATATTTTTTTAGGGAAATAAAGGAGATAGGTTTTAACACTAAAAAATGTGCGTTATAATGAATTTGAAAGGGGAGGAAAGAGTGAAGAAAAAAATAATTCTTTTTACCACCTTACTAGTCATTGGCGGAAGTGCTGGCATTTACACAGCTTTTGCAGCTGAATCAGAGCAAGCGAAGCAAAAGCAAGTACAGCAGTCAGAAGTGAAGAAAGCGAAAGAAGCGGAAGAGAAGAAGTCGATGGAGAAAGCAGCTACGAAACTAGGGGTTTCTAGTGATGGAAAAACAAAAGAAGAAATTACGAAAGAAGTAAATAAGGCTAGATTTGAGCAGCGTCATGATTTATTAATTGAGCATGCGAAGCAGCTTGGAATTAATACAGAGGGAAAAAAAGATGAAGAAATTATTTTAGAAATTGGAAAGATACAGCATGGAAAGTAGAACAACTTATCGTATGATAAGTTGTTCTTTTTTAAGAACTATTTGATTTTAAAATAATTGACAGTCATTCAGATTTAATGTTAACTTTATTTGTAAACAAGTTAACATTAGGGGTGACAATTGTGACAATAAATAGTAAAACGATTGAAAAATCATCTTATACATATGAAGAATTAGCAGAGAAAAATAAAGCTTACGTATGGCACCCATTTACACAAATGAAAGATTATTTAGAAGAAGATCCTGTCATTATTGAACGTGGAGAGGGAAGAAAGCTATACGATGTAAATGGTAATGAATATTGGGATGGTGTTTCATCTATATGGTTAAATGTTCACGGACATCAAGTACCGGAATTAGATGAAGCAATTCGTGAGCAATTAAATAAAATTGCTCATTCTACTATGCTAGGACTTGCTAACGTTCCATCTATTTTATTAGCAGAAAAAATTATTGAGGTTGTACCAGATGGATTGAAGAAGGTATTCTATTCTGATTCAGGTTCTACCGCTGTTGAAATTGCAATTAAGATGGCTTTCCAATATTGGCAGCATAAAGGGAAACCAAAGAAACAAAGATTCGTTACATTAAAAGAAGCATATCACGGTGATACAATTGGAGCTGTTTCAGTAGGAGCAATAGACTTGTTTCACCAAGTGTATAGTTCGCTCTTATTTGATGCGATTAAAATGCCGTATCCATATACATATCGTTCTCCTTACGGAAATAATAAGGAGGAAATTGTAAAAAGCCATTTAGAAGAAATGGAAGAATTGTTGAAAGAAAAGCATGAAGAAGTAGCTGCCATCATTGTAGAGCCATTAATGCAAGGTGCTGGCGGGATGATTACAATGCCAAAAGGATATTTAAAAGGACTGCGCGATTTATGTACTAAGTACAATGTATTATTTATTACAGATGAGGTAGCAACTGGATTTGGGCGTACAGGGAAAATGTTTGCTTGTGAACATGAAAATGTGACGCCAGACATTTTAACTGCTGGGAAAGGTTTAACAGGTGGATATTTACCAATTGCAGTTACGGTAACGACAGATGAAATATATAATGCCTTCTTAGGAGAATATGAAGAACAAAAAACATTTTTCCATGGACATAGCTACACAGGCAATCCGTTAGGGTGTGCCGTAGCAATCGCGAATCTAGAACTATATGAAAAAACAAATTTAATAGAAGAAGTGGCACGTAAAACGGATTATGTGGCAGCGCAATTAGAAAAGCTCTTTGCTTATAAACATGTAGGTGATATTCGTCAGTGCGGATTAATGGTTGGTATTGAGCTTGTGAAGAATAAGGAAACGAAAGAAGCGTTTGACTGGACAGAGAGAGTCGGTGTTCAAGTATGTAAACGCTCAAGAGAGCTGGGTATGATTTTACGACCGCTAGGTAACACGATTGTATTTATGCCGCCACTTGCTTCTACTTTTGAAGAGATTGATGATATGTTACGCATTTTATATAAGGCAATCTCGGATGTTACGGAGGGAGAATAATGAGTGGTTTTTTCATAACAGCAACTGATACTGAAGTTGGAAAAACAGTAGTTGCAGGTGCTATAGCAGGTGTATTTAGAGAATTAGGATATAACGTAGGGGTATATAAACCGTTGCAAAGTGGGCATGTTGCATCAAACCCTGAGGGAGATGCGGCAAGGTTAAAATCATTATCAGGTGTACCGACACAAGAAAATGAAATTTGCCCTTATTCTATTGAAGAACCACTTGCTCCGAGACTTGCCATGAAAAGAGCTGGAAGAGTAGTAAAGTTAAAAGAAATTACTGATTACTATAATGGACTATTAAAAGAGTTTAATAGCTTATTTGTAGAAGGAGCAGGTGGGCTTGCTGTCCCATATACAGAAGATGCTTTAGTAATTGATTTTGCAAAAGAATTACAGTTGCCTCTTATTGTAGTAGCTCGTCCTACATTAGGAACAGTAAATCATACAGTGTTAACGATTGCTTACGCAAAGGCGCATGGCTTAACCGTAGCGGGTGTCATTTTATCAGGTTGCAAAGAATGTGAAATGGAAAGAGTGCAAGAAAATAAAGAGATGATTGAAGAGCTGAGCGGGGTACCAGTTTTAGGATTATTACCATTCTTTGCAGGTGAGTTTACGAAAGAAGAAGTATTAGAATCTGCAAAAGAACATATTATGATTTCAAAATTAGAGGAGTTTATCCAAAATGAATCAAACGTGGCGGGCGCACCTTCAATGTAAATTACAACAATTACATGAGCAAGGGCAGTATCGTGATTTGCATGTAACAGAGAAGGCAGAAGAGACTTGGCTTATTCGAGATAAAAAAAGGATGTTAAATTTAGCGTCAAATAATTATTTAGGGTTAGCTGGAGATGAAAGGTTAAAAGAAGCTGCTATTGCCTGTACAAAAAGATATGGAACTGGAGCGACTGCCTCTCGTCTCGTTGTAGGAAATCATCTATTATATGAAGAGGTTGAGAGAAGCATATGTGACTGGAAAGGTACTGAAAGAGCTTTAATTGTAAATAGTGGGTATACGGCAAATATAGGTGCCATATCTTCTTTAGCCTCTCGGCACGATATTGTTTTTAGTGATAAGTTAAATCACGCAAGTATTGTTGATGGAATCATATTAAGCGGGGCAGAGCATAAAAGGTATCGTCATAATGATTTGGATCATTTAGAGAAGTTGTTGAAAATGGCTTCGCCTGAAAAAAGGAAATTAATCGTAACAGATACCGTTTTTAGTATGGACGGTGATACTGCGTATTTGAGAGATTTAGTACAGCTGAAAGAGAAATACGGGGCAATCATTATAGTCGATGAAGCACATGCGAGTGGAATATATGGAATCGGCGGAGCTGGGTTATCTCATATAGAAAAAAATCTTTCTCAAAAAATTGATATACATATGGGGACGTTTAGCAAGGCTTTAGGGTGTTATGGTGCGTATTTGACAGGTGATGAAATTTATATAGAGTATTTACAAAATATGATGAGAAGCTTTATTTTTACTACAGCCTTACCACCAAGTACGTTAGGAGCAGTGCAAAAAGCAATTGAAATTGTAAAAGAAGATAACGAAAGAAGAGAGAACCTTATAGCAAACGGAGAATACTTCAGAACTAAATTAAGGGATGCTGGTTTTGATATTGGAAATAGTTCAACTCATATTGTACCGATTGTAGTCGGTTCAAATGAACATGCTTTACGGTTTAGTAAAAGGTTGCAAGGGGCAGGGATTGCGGCTATTGCAATTCGTCCGCCAACTGTGCCGGTTCATAGTTCTCGAATTCGCTTTGCAGTTACATCGCAACATACAATAGCTGATTTAAAATGGGCTATTGACCGAATTATCCACATTGCGAAAGAAGAGGAGCTTTTCGTATGAATGAGCTAAAGATTATTTTTATCCCCGGATGGGGAATGGAAGAGAATATTTGGGATTTAGTACTTCCGTATTTTAAAGGATATTCTGTTCAATGCATAGATTGGCGTAATGTGAAAGAACGAAGTGAATTTGCGGAACGAATTATAGATGTAGCGCATAATGACAACGTAATATTGGTTGGATGGTCACTAGGAGCGTTAGCAGCAGTTGAAGCTTATAAAAAGATTCAGGCAAAAGGCATCGTATTAATTGGTGGTACTGCTAAATTTACAAATACGAGCGATTACAGTAACGGATGGAATGCTTTGCATGTAGAACGGCTGAAAAGGAATTTGGCGAGAAGGAAAGAAGATACGCTCAAGCGGTTTTATGAAAATATGTTTACGAAAGATGAGCTAAAAGAGAATAAAAACTTTGAAGACATTGTAGACCGTTTTAAAGGTGATTCTATTCAGTCTTTACAACTAGGTTTAGATTATTTAATAGAAACAGATATGAGAGAAGAACTAAAAGAAATTAAAGTACCTATACTACTTATTCACGGAGAACAGGATGTAATATGCCCATTGTCTGCGGCACGTAGTATGACGGAAAATAGCAGCAGCGAGCTGAAAGTAGTAAGTGAAGCAGGGCATGCATTATGTGTGACGAATTTTGAATATTGCGCAAATGAAATAATTCAATTTGTAGAGGGGATACGACATGATCAACAAAACGTTACTACAAAAACGGTTTAATGGGGCAGCCGTATCTTACGATCGATATGCAAATGTACAAAAAAAGATGGCACATTCATTACTTTCAATCTTAAAGGAACGATATAGTGAAACGGCATCAATACGTATTTTAGAACTAGGATGCGGGACGGGGTATGTAACAGAGCAATTATCAAAGTTATTTCCGAAATCACATATTACAGCAGTTGATTTTGCTGAAAGTATGATTGCGATTGCGCAAACTAGACAAAATGTAAAAAATGTAACGTTTCACTGTGAAGATATTGAGCGATTACGATTAAAAGAATCATATGATGTCATTATTTCAAATGCTACATTTCAATGGTTAAATAATTTACAACAAGTGTTAAGAAATTTATTTCAACATTTGTCTATAGATGGGATATTACTCTTTTCAACGTTTGGACATGAAACATTTCAAGAATTGCATGCTTCGTTCCAACGTGCGAAAGAAGAAAGAAATATAAAAAATGAAACATCGATTGGTCAACGTTTTTATTCAAAAGATCAGTTGCTTCATATATGTAAGATAGAAACAGGAGATGTGCATGTTTCTGAAACATGTTACATAGAGAGTTTTACAGAAGTTAAGGAGTTTCTGCATTCTATTCGAAAAGTAGGAGCAACTAATAGCAATGAAGGATCATATTGTCAAAGTCCCTCACTCTTTCGTGCGATGCTACGCATATACGAAAGAGACTTCACGGGAAATGAAGGGATAATGGCAACGTATCATGCTTTATTTATACATATAACAAAAGAGGGGAAGAGATGAAATGAAACAAGTACAAACAAAAAGGGATTGGAAAAAACTTGCATACGACGTAGTGGAAGAGAAAATGATTACGAAAGAAGATGCAATAGCGATATTAGAAGCTGATGATACAGAAGTTTTAGAAATTATGAATGCAGCTTACATTATTCGCCATCATCACTTTGGTAAGAAAGTAAAATTGAATATGATTATTAATACGAAATCTGGATTATGTCCTGAAGATTGTGGATATTGCTCACAGTCTATTATTTCAGAAGCACCGATTGATAAATATGCATGGTTAACGCAGGAGAAGATTGTAGAAGGGGCACATGAAGCAATACGCCGTAAAGCAGGTACATATTGTATTGTAGCGTCTGGTCGTCGTCCGACGGATAAAGAGGTAAATCACGTAATTGGAGCAGTTAAGGAAATTCGTGAAACGACAGACTTGAAGATTTGTTGTTGTTTAGGTTTCTTAAATGAAGATCAAGCAGGACGTTTAGCGGAAGCAGGCGTGCACCGTTATAACCACAACTTAAATACACATGCAAATAATTACGATAGTATTTGTTCAACTCATACGTATGATGATCGTGTTGATACAGTTCAAAAAGCAAAACAAGCGGGCATTTCCCCATGCTCTGGAGCGATTTTTGGCATGGGAGAAACAATTGAAGAGCGTGCTGAAATTGCATTTGAATTACAACGTATAGATGCAGATTCTATCCCTTGTAATTTCCTTGTTGCTGTAAAGGGGACACCTCTTGAAGGGCAAAAAGAGTTAACGCCAGTAGAATGTTTAAAAGTACTGGCAATGATGCGTTTTGTAAACCCAACAAAAGAAATTCGTATTTCAGGAGGGCGTGAAATCAATTTACGTTCTGTACAGCCAATCGGTTTATTTGCAGCAAATTCTATTTTTGTCGGGGACTACTTAACGACAGCTGGACAAGAGCCGACTGCAGACTGGGGTATGATTGCAGATTTAGGATTTGAGATTGAAGAGTGTGCATTATAAGATAGATGAAAAAGCAAACTTGTAAAAGGGTTTGCTTTTTTTGTAAATAAAATGTAATAAATAGTTGTGAACGCCTGTTACTATTGGTTTTTGAACGAAAAAAAGAATTTTTGTGGACGAATTTTCCAAGCCCTAGTTGTACATAGTAAATATGTAATTTATATTGGGTTGGAGGATTTTACATGTACAAATACATATTAGCGATTATGACTTGTTTAATTTTAATAAAAGCAATAAGTTCTGATCCAGTTAAGGCTGCTGAAAATCCTGAACAAAAAGAGATGCAACAAAGAATCGAACAACACTTTCGAACGAAAGCTGAACATTTTGGATTGAAAACGGAAGGAAAAGATTTAAAGGAAGTTAGAAAAGAAATTACTATTATAGAAGAAGCAAAAAAAAGAGAGAATGTATGGAGAACAGCACAAGCTCTTCATATAAAAACAGAAGGAAAAACGATGAATGAATTAATAAAAGATGTACAAAAAAAGGTGAAAAAATAAAAAGAGGCCGTAGCCTCTTTTTTTATGCCCATTGTTTTGATAAGTGAGCCATTTCAATTGCAGCAACAGCTGATTCATATCCTTTATTACCAGCTTTCGTACCTGCGCGTTCAATCGCTTGTTCAATTGTTTCTGTCGTTAATACGCCGAAAATAACTGGGATGTCCATTTGTAGTGATAAAGACGCAACACCTTTTGCTACTTCATTACAAACGTAATCGTAGTGAGTTGTAGCACCTCGGATTACAGTACCTAATGTAATAACAGCATCATACTTTCCGCTACTAGCCATCTTTTTAGCGATTAAAGGAATTTCAAATGCACCAGGAACCCAAGCAACATCAATATCACTTTCTTCTACACCGTGACGCTTTAATCCGTCTAAAGCGCCGCCAAGTAACTTACTTGTAATAAATTCGTTAAAACGTCCAACAACAACTCCAACTTTTAATCCTGTACCAACTAAATGACCTTCGAATACCATAATAAATCTCTCCTTTAATTATAAGTTTAGTAAGTGTCCTAATTTGTTTACTTTCGTTTGTAAATACGATTTATTCTCTTCTTTTGCTGGCATTTGCAACGGTACACGCTCGATTACTTCTAAATCGTAACCTTGTAAGCCAGCAATTTTTCTTGGGTTATTCGTTAATAATCGTAAACTCTGTAAACCTAAATCTTTTAATATTTGAGCACCGATACCGTAATCACGAAGATCAGCAGGGAAGCCGAGTTTTTCATTTGCTTCTACAGTATCGAATCCTTCTTCTTGTAATTTATAAGCACGAAGCTTATTAAGAAGCCCAATGCCTCTTCCTTCTTGCCTCATATAAAGAAGAACACCTTTTCCTTCACGCTCAATTTGAGCAAGTGCTGCATGGAGTTGTGGTCCGCAATCGCAGCGATGTGAACCGAATACATCTCCTGTTAAGCATTCAGAATGAACACGCACAAGTACCGGTTCACCTGTTGAAATATCACCTTTTACAAGTGCGATATGTTCTTTCGTATCTAATGAGTTAGAATAGCCAATTGCGTGGAAAGTACCGAAATCTGTAGGTAATGTAATTTCCACTTCTCTCGTCACAAGTGTTTCATGATGGCGGCGGTAAGCAATTAAATCTTCTATTGTAATCATTTTTATATCAAATTGTTTTGCGCATTCTATTAAATCAGGTACACGTGCCATCGTGCCGTCCTCATTTATAATCTCGCAAATAACTCCAGCTGGTTCGGCACCGCATAGCTTTGCTAAATCAACAGCAGCTTCTGTATGACCTGCACGACGCAGGACACCGCCTTCTTTCGCAATTAATGGAAAGATATGTCCAGGTCGATTGAAATCAGCGCCTTTTGATGCGGGGTTTAACAATTCTTGTATCGTAGTTGCACGTTCGTGAGCGCTAATCCCTGTTGTTGTAGAGACATGGTCAATGCTCACTGTAAACGCAGTATGATGTGAATCTGTATTATGAGATACCATTGGTTCTAATTGTAGACGTTCTGCGTACCCTTCCGTAATCGGTACACAAACGAGACCACGGCCATGTGTAATCATAAAATTAATTGTTTCTGGTGTAATGTACTCTGCTAAAGCAATAAAATCGCCTTCATTTTCTCGGTTTTCATCATCACATACGATAACGACTTTACCTTTTTTTAAATCTTCTAGAGCTTCTTCAATACGATGAAACATTGTGCTTCCCCCTTATAGAAATCCGTTTTCTTGTAAAAAGCTTTCGGTCATTGAACCTACTCGTTTTGTAGGTTTAGTAATAAAGCGTTCGATATATTTACCAATCATGTCACACTCAATGTTTACGATATCTCCGGCATTTTTTTCTCCAATGACAGATTCGCTTACTGTGTGCGGGATGAGTGAAATCGTTATGGAAGATTCGTCTATATCAAATATCGTTAAACTCGTTCCATCAACAGCAATGGACCCTTTCTGCAAACAATAGCGCAGCAGGTCATCAGAAATTGCTATTTTGTAATAGACGGCATTGTAATGTTGTTTTTTATTTAAAATCGTTCCGATTCCATCAATATGTCCTGAAACGAAATGTCCACCGAATCGTCCGTTTGCAGCCATTGCTCGCTCTAAATTTACTTTAGAGTGCGGTTTAAGCATGCGAAGTGATGTCGACTGCATCGTTTCAGGCATTGCATCAACTGTAAATGAAGTAGTTGTAAAGTTTGTTACAGTTAAGCAAATACCGTTAACCGCGATACTATCACCTAAGTGAACATCTGATAAAATTTTCTTTGCATGAATCGTTAATTTCATCGCTTCTCCGCTTTGTTGCATGTTTGCTATCGTTCCTAATTCTTCTACAATTCCTGTAAACATTTCGTCACCTCGTTTCGGGCATTCGCAACGATTTTTATATCATCACCAATTTGTTTCATCTCTTGAATTTTCAAGGAAAGCGCATCTTGTAATTTTGAAAAACCATTTCCTCCAAATAAAGTAGGAGCATCTTTCCCACCAATTAATTTCGGGCTTATATAGGTTACAATTTCATTAAAATTGTTTGTTTTTAAGAAACTTGCATGAATCGATTGGCCACCTTCAACGAATAGAGAAAGAATTTGTTTCTCTCCAAGAAAGGAAAGAAGGTCCTCGATTTCTATATGCTTCGTTTCCATTTGGAATATAGCTATATTTTTAGATTCATAAGAAGATATCTTCTCTTTCTTTACATCCTTACCGACAATAATCCATGTCGGTGCTAAACCATCTGTTATAACATGAGAAGATGGTGGCGTTCGTAAATGGGTATCTAAAACAACGCGAATAGGATGTTTCCCACCATTTGGAATTCTTGTTGTTAAATGAGGATTATCAGCTATAACTGTATTCACTCCAACAAGAATTGCATCATGTGTATGGCGATATTGGTGAACATCAGCACGTGCTTCTTCACCTGTAATCCACTTACTTTCACCAGTTACAGTTGCTGTTTTTCCATCTAAGCTCATCGCTGTTTTGATTGTTACAAAAGGGCGCTTCGTTTTCATGTAGTGAAAAAAGTAGCGATTTAATAAAACTGCTTCTGCTTCAAGAACACCGGTAGTTACTTCAATTCTAGCTTCCTCTAATCTTCTTTTTCCGTTACCAGAAACGAGCGGATTACAATCGAGAGTAGCAATTACAACACGCTTAACTCCTTTTTCGATGAGCAATTCACAACAAGGTGGTGTTTTTCCAAAGTGGCTACACGGTTCCAGTGTTACATAAACGGTAGCGTCTTTGGCGTTCTGACCAGCCATTTGAAGGGCATGAACTTCTGCGTGTTCTTCACCAGCTCGTAAATGAGCCCCCATACCAACGATGTTTCCATCTTTTACAACAACAGCACCAACCATAGGATTTGGACTTGTTTGTCCTGATGTCCCTTCTGCTAACTGCAGGGCAATCCTCATATATTCTTGATCTGTCATTTTCTTCACCTCTCCTAAAAAAATCAAAAAACCCCAAGGATTTAATATCCTTGGGGTTTGGGAGACGTGATTTCTAGAAATATAGTTTGAATACGAAAGCATAGGAAAGAAACCTAACGATAATTGATATTTCTGCATAAGGAAAAAACCTAGCAAAATATCGAATTTTTAAACGCTAGTTGTCTCTTTTTATTTCAGTATAAAAAATAAGTATAGAAAATTAAACATATATAAAGAATCAAAATGAATCTTTAAAAATATGCATACTGAAATAAAAGTGTATTCACTATATAAAAAACTAGAAACATATCCTTCTCCCATCCAGACTATACTGTCGGCCCTAGAGTTTCACTAGATCCACCGTTTTCGAGTTGAAAACGGGTCACGGACTTAGAAGTTTTCACTTCATCACCGCCGGTTGGGAATTTCACCCGACCCCGAAGGATGCTGTTTGCTCAAATTATAGCACAAAAAAAATAAAAGGCTAGTAAAAAATATTCGAATGTGAAGAATTGTGTGAAAATATATGCAGGCTGGAATGGAAATAAAAGTATTAGAAATGTTGTAAGGAGAAGGGATATAACGGAGTTGCTAAAAAGAAAAAACATGCACAAAAAAATGTGCATGTCACATGTAAAATTATTCTGCCTCTGGTGCTCTAACAACAGACTCGAATTTACCTTTATGCGAAGCGTCGCAATAAGGCATATTTTTTGATAAACCACAACGGCATAAAGAAAATGCCGGTTTTGCTGGGAATACATTCCCTTGTGAGTCGACTAATTCCACGTCCCCTGTAACGCGAAAAGAGCCATTATCATTTACTTTAATTTGTACTTTTGCCAACGTTATCCCTCCTTCCCAAACGCTTAATTTCATCATATAATCAAGGGAAGTGCTTGACAATATAAAAAGAGCACTTTGTTTGAGAAAGAAGAGAGTGTTATAATAGTTTTCATAACTGACTAGAGTAAGGTGACGAGAGATGGATAAACAATTACATACATTACGAAACATTGCAAATGAGCGCACGTGGGCATCATTTTTGAATGATAATCATCCATATAGTTTGTTACATTGGTCCATTGCAGGTGTAGGGCAAGAGGCAAAGGATGTTTGGTTACTTCAAGATGAAGTAACATTTCAAACGACAGAATTCCCAACGTTAGATGATGCAATGCAATGGATTTCTGAAAATATGGAACAAGTTACAGACGTTTTAGCGCAATAAAAAACAGGCTTATGCAAGCCTGTTTTTTGTTTCTTTCACATATGTGTTTAAAAATTGATCGACGGCTGCTTCGTACTCTTCTTTATTTTCGTTATAAGAGCAAGCGTGTGCACCGTGTTCTGCAATATAAAGCTGCTTATTATTTTCTTTCGCTTCATATAACGCTTTTGTCATATCAGCTAAAATATAGTCGTCATCTTTACTATGAATAAAGAGAACGGGATTGTTAATGTTTTTTATACAGTCGATTGGTGAAACTTCACGAATTGTATAACCGTCACGAACTTTTAAAAATGCGTTTGCTAAAGGTAATAAAGGCCATTTTGGTAGATGGAATTCAACCTTTAAACGGTGCTGTAATTGTCCGTGAAAATCAGAGAAAGGACAATCTGCAATATAGAAATCAGCACCATCTTCTACAAGTCCTGCGTATTGAAGAAGTGTTGCAGCTCCCATAGATTCACCATGAATACCAAGTGTAATATTGGTGCCAAAACGGTTTTTTAGCCAGTCAACTACGGATTTTAAATCATGTTTTTCATAGTATCCATAGCTTGTTGTTTTTCCGCCAGTTTTACCATGACGACGATGATCGTAAATGAGGACGTTATATCCCCTTTTTAAGAATAAGTTTGCATATTTTACAGAGTTTATTTTATTTACAGTTACACCGTGGCAAAAAACCATAAACTTATTGGTGGAATGACCAGCAGGAATGTAATATCCGTGAAGGTCGTATCCGAATTGTGAAGGGATATGAATTTCTTCTTTATGAAGAGCATCAAAATCCTCTATACGAAAATGTTTTTTCGTTTCTCTTTCGAGTACTTCTTCCTCTGTTTTTTTCTTTAAGTACATCACTTTATTTGTAAAGAAAATCCCAAGGGCAGTTATTGCACCTAGTATAGTAAACAATGCTGCAAAAAAACGTTTCATACTTTACCTCATCCTCCAAATACCGTTACATGTGATACACTTATATTGTATCACAATGATATAAAAGGGGAGAAATAGGAAATGCTGCATATACAAAAAATTACGCCAGCGATGAAAGAAACAATCCGAATGTTTATGTGTGAGAACTGGGGAAGTTCATTGATGGTTTCACGTGGTAAGGGACATCAGTTAGAAGAGTTGCCAGGATTTGTTGCGCTCTCAGATGACAGAATAATCGGAATTATAACGTATGAAGTGACCGGAAATATATGCGAAATTGTATCGCTAGATAGCTTTGAAGAAAGAAAAGGAATAGGGACGAAACTTGTGGATTGTGTATTACAAGTTGCAGAAGAAGAACGGTGCAGACAGGTTTTGCTTATTACAACAAATGATAATATGAATGCGTTACGATTTTACCAAAAACGTAATTTTGTAATGACTAATTTATATGTGAATGCGGTAGAGGAGGCACGAAAAATAAAGAAAGAAATTCCACGTATGGGATATGATAATATCCCAATTTTACATGAAATTCAGTTGGAGTATCGTTTAGTGAAATGATGTAACAATTTTCAGAAATGTGAGTTATTAATCTTGACGGATAGTGTAATTTAGGTTACCGTAAAATTGTAATCTATTACCATATTAAGGGGTGACGATGTGGCAACTATACGTGATGTTGCAAAATTGGCAGGTGTTTCAGTCGCAACCGTTTCACGAGTTATTAATGAAAAAGGATACGTTCATGAGGACACAGTAAAACAAGTAAAGGAAGCAATTGAAGAATTACGTTATAGGCCAAACAGTGCAGCGAAGCCACTATTTAAAGAGAATTCAACGATAATTGCATTACTTGTAGATAATTTATGTAACCAATCAAACATCACTTTGCTACATTGTATTGAGGAAATAGCATATAAAGAAGGCTATCAAATCATTATTTGTAATATAGAGAATAAAGATAGATACATACATATGCTGAAGCAAAATAACATTGCAGGTGTTATTTTGACGAGAGCAGTTTTTAAAAGTGTAGGAGAAATTCCATTTCCGTTTGTTGTGATCGATGAGCAACAATCACATGGAAATTATTATGAAAGTGGACAGAGAGCTGTTTCTTTATTAAAAGAGAAAGGGTGTCATTTTCTTGCATATTTCGGTGAGGGAGAAGAAAGTGAAGAAATGGAAGATCATATAGCAGGGTTTTTAGACGCTGTTTGGGATGAAGGAATCTCTTATCGAGAAGAATGTGTACAAGGGTATACAAATAAACAATTTATTACATTATTGCAAAACAATCCGTATATAGATGGAATTGTAGCCTCAAGTGATCAGATTGCTATTGAGTTAATTCGGTCAGCGAGATTTCTAAATATACATATACCAGATAAATTAAAAATTGTTGGACCGAATGGGAGTATAGAGTGTGAATGGATAGGTTCATCACTACCGACAATTGAAAGCTATGTCAAAGATAACGGAAAAGTAGCTTTTCAACAATTAAAAGGAAAAATAAAAAAGTAAAAGGTGCGTTTTATACGCACCTTTTTATAATGTAATTGCGGCAATAAAGCCAAATATAAGTAACGGTATATTGTAATGTAGAAAAGTGGGTACACATGTATCCCATATATGATGGTGCTGACCATCAGCATTTAAACCGGATGTTGGTCCAAGGGTACTATCCGATGCTGGAGATCCTGCGTCACCTAGTGCTCCGGCTGTACCGATAATTGCAATTGTGGCCATTGGACTAAATCCAAGCTGAATGCAAAGAGGTACAAAAATGGTTGTTAAGATAGGGATGGTTGAAAAGGATGAACCAATTCCCATCGTAACGAGAAGTCCAATAACGAGCATAAGAAATGCAGCGAGTGGTTTGTTATTTCCAATTATATGTGCACTCGTTTGCACCAGAGATTCAACATGTCCTGTTTTTCGAAGAACAGCGCCGAATCCAGCGGCAGCAATCATAACAAAGCCAATAAAGGACATCATACGCATTCCGCTTGTTAATATCGCATCTGCTTCTTTAAGTGGTAGACTGCCACTAACTGATAAGACGATAATACCTGCTAAAGCACCGAAAATCATTGATTCTGTTGTTAATTGAACAGTTAATGTAGCAATGATAGATAATAACCCGAAAGTAATGCTACGTTTTGTATAGGGAACGATTTCATTTTCGGTAGTATGAATTTGTTCTGTTTCATACGTACGAGGTTTTCGGTACGTAATGAATACCGCTACACATAATCCAATAATCATACCAATTGCTGGAATAGTCATTGCTTTTGGAATAAGTGTGACATCAAATGTAAGGCCGCTTTGCGCAGCGTTGGTTTGTAATACGTCATGATAAATTTTTCCGAATCCTGCAGGGATCCACATATAAGGAGTAATCAATCCAAATGTAATAATACATGTGACAAGTCTGCGATCCACTTTCAGCTCATTTAATACTTTTAAAAGTGCTGGAATTAAGATGGGGATGAAAGCAATGTGAACAGGAATCACATTTTGTGAGAAACAAGCCATCGTTAAAATAATGAATAAAATAAGTATTTTAGAATAAACTTGTTTTTTCGTGTCTTGTTCATGGCCAATCCATTTTAATGCAGTTTGAATCATAGCATCTGGAAGTCCTGTTTTGGAAAGGGAAATAGCGAAACCACCAAGCATTGCATAACTTAAAGCGATTGGAGCACTGTTTCCAAGACCAGTTGTAAAAGTGTTAATCGTTTCTGAAATACCGAGTCCGCCGATAAGTCCGCCTGTTAAAGCTCCAACAATGATGGCGACAATGACCTGGACACGTAACAAACTAAGCAATAGCATAATTGCTACTGCGACGAGTACAGCGTTCATAATAAATGTAATCTCCCTAAATTTTTATTCTGTTAAGACAAGTAAATATGAAACATTTTGCTATGTTTATACATGCTTGCGACATATTATTATAAAATGTTTTCTATGAAATGTAAAAGAGCCTTTTGTTACTAATGCTGAAAAGCTAGCTCTTGTTTAATTGATTGTAAAGAATTAGCGAATAATTCTGGTTCTTCTAAATCAGGAGAATGTGCTGAATTTGGGAACCAAATCATCTTTTTTATAGGCGCTTCAATAATATCGCAATATTCCTGAACGAGTGCATAAGGAGTTTGATAATCATAGCGACCAGAACAAAAATAAACTGGAATAGATAAACTTGAAATAGAAGAAAAGAAATCGATTGTCAGCATTTCTTCCCATAAAACACCAGATTTTAAATTTCCTGCGAGAAACTTGAACCAATCTAATAGCGTATATTCAGGAGAAAAGAAACCTTTTCGTATGAAAGAAAAGGAAGATCCGTTTTGGATTGCGCCTCCAAATGTGCCAAGCCACTTTCTTTGAATAATGAGACGTCTCGTATCTAAAAATGGTGGTTTGCCTAATTTTAAAAGGGAAGCTAATGCTTTTTTATGATCATGTTTTTTTGCAGAATGAATTAAATGTTGATATAGCAATTCTTCATTTTGTTTCATATGTACAATTTGCCCAATACCGATGTAAGCCTCGATATACTTTGGATATTGATGTGCTATGTTAAGCCCAATAATACTTCCCCAAGAATGACCAGCGAGAAATAGTTTTTGTTTGTTGAACTTTTTAAGTACATATTGAATCACTTCTTTTGCATCGGAAACGAATTGTTCGATTGTGAAATTTGCTCCGAAATCTTTCATTGAAAAGGATTTACCAGCCCCGCGCTGATCCCAATTAATAACAATAAATTGCTTCTCTAATTCTTTTTGAAAATGGCGAATAAATCCGATTTGTGCCATCCCAGGTCCGCCGTGACAGCATAATAAAATAGGTTGCTCTACGTTTTGTCCACGCATAAGGAGAGTTTGTTTTCGATTATTAATCATAACGCTTTCTATCGTAGCGATACTATTAGGAATGAGTTGTTTGTTTTCGTTATAGAACTGAGGGGTGTAGCTACGAAAAAGCATATTGAAAACCTCCTTTTGTGAAATCGTATGAATCGCACAGGCTATTCATTTTGCATATACTGTTAGAAAATCATTGTAACATACCATACTAGTGTCATTTCAACACGGGAGGAGGGAAATTGTGACGATTGGAGAAATTATAGATGGTTTAAATAGACGTGAATCCATCGCTATTATAGCAAAACGTCTTGAAATAAGCCCGTATACATTATCGAAGAAATTAAGATTGATTGGATACGAATATGATGGAGAGCAGAAGAAACGTATTTTTGTAGGAGATGGAGAAGAACCACGTCACTTACAACTCCAAGAAGCGACCGCCCTTCAATATGAGAAAACAGATTATCAATTATTAATTTATGAGCAATTACAAAGCATTTATGAGTTATTAAGAAAAAGAGAAGAAGTAATTGCACCAATTGTGAGTAAAAGTACAGAGAAAAAGAGACGGACCTTTTCTATTAATACAGAAATATTAGCAAGATTGGACCTTATATCAGAATCGAAAGGAATTCAAAAATCTAAACTTGTAGAAGAGGCGTTGCAACAATTTTTACAGCAATATGAAGTTGACAAAACATCACATTTTGATAACTAAAGAAAAGGATACTGTGTTCATTAGAAGAACGAGTATCCTTTTTATGATGTATATTACGTATAAAATAGAGGATCAGTACAAATCCTTTATGCGTGAAAAATGAAATTTATTATTAGAGAAACACTTAATTTACTTTTTGAATTCTTCCATCAATAACTGGCTGAATTGGTTCTTTTAATTGTTTTACGTAATTGACTAACGCTTCAAAGTCGTTTGGCCCAGTTTCTGCATTTTTACCATTTTTAAATGATACGAATCCATCACCGCCAGAAGCTAAGAAGGCATTTGCAACTACGCTATACGTTGTAGATGGAGATAATTCTTCTCCGTTTGTTAAACGTATATTTGTAACTTTTTCACCGTTTGGTTTATTTGCATCCCACGTATATTGAATACCTGAAATTTGAAGCATTCTTGTTGTTCCCTTTTGCCATTGCTGATTTAAAATATCGCGAATGTCTTGACCTGTTAAATTTACTTTAATCAATTGATTTCCAAAAGGTTGAATGCCGTATAACTCACCCCACGTAATATCACCAGCATCTAAGTCATTACGAATGCCACCAGGATTCATGAGGGAGATTTGAGTTTGCATCGTTTGACGCTGAGCATCGGCAACTAAATTTCCAAGAGTGGACTCACCAGCATCATTTTGTTTACGGTCGATAGGTGCTGTAGATTTTCCGACCACTTCATTTACAAGTGGTGCGATTTTTTCTTTATATTGATCTAGTTTTTTCTTTACTTGTTTATCAGGTTCTACACCTTCATGATACGTTGTAACAACTTCAGCTTTTTTCTTTACAATATCCTTTGTTTTACGATCAATTGTTACATCGACGTCTGAGAAAGCCATTCCGTATGAATTTGCTTGGACAATTAGTTTATTATTTACTGTACCATTTACATACGTATGACTATGTCCACCGAAGATAACATCAACTTCTGGGTCTGTTTCATTTGCAATTCGAGTAAGGTCGCCATTTGTTACCCCAGACTCATCGGTTGTTCCACCGACATGAGCAAGAACGACGATAGATTTAACGCCGAGGCGTTTTAATTGTTGTGTTGATTTATTAATTGCTTCTACTTCATCAGTAATTTGTACATTGTTAAGCATCGTAGGCATAACAACATTTGGTGTATCAGTTGTAACAACCCCAATGAATCCTACAGGAACACCATCTACCATTTTTACAGTAAATGGTGGTAAAAATAAGCGGCCAGTTGATTTGTTATAGAAATTAGCAGCTACATAGGGGAAGTTAGCCCCTTTGAAATTTCCTGTTTTTTCATGATATCCACCGTAAATGAGGCGTTTCATTTCATCAATGCCTTCATCAAATTCATGGTTCCCGATTGTACCGACATCAAATTTTAAGTCATTTAAAAATTCAATCGTCGGTTCATCTTGTAATAATGCTGAAACTGGTGGACTAGCTCCGACGATATCACCAGCATGTACGAGAAGTGTATTAGGGTTTTGTTTTTTATGTTCTTTTAAATAAGTAGCTAAGTAATCAGCGCCACCAGCTTCTTTATTATTGATTTTTTTAACAGTATCTAGTTGTCCATGGAGATCATTAATACCAAGCATTTGTACGTCTATGTAGCGGTTTTGTTCAGCTGGATTCTGAGATGGGGGAGCGGCAAATACGCTTGAAAAAGTAATGGTGCTTAAAACAGCAACGGCAGGAATAATTTTTTTCCACATAATATAATTCTCCTTTTTTATAATCTGACATCATACGACATAATTTTAATAGATTCATAGGATTATAGCTACATAAAAATTTAGTCTTTTCGAAAAATTAACATATTTACAAAAAGTGAATAATAGAGTAAAGACCCTTTTTTATTGTCGATTTCATTGTGTATCTACTATAATGGAGAAAAAAGTAAAAGGTGAGTAGCATGAAGAAAAAGAAACAAAGACAAATGCAAAGACAATCACAAGTGAATCAACCAAAGAAAGAAACACTTACATTAGGCGATCAATTAAATGATTCACTCATGCAACAATTAAAGAGTAAGAAGAAAGAGTTGCAAGTGAGGGAAGAGGAAAAAGAGGCAGCTGAACTGGAAAGAAAGCGCCAAGAACAAAAAGAACGTGAAAAGAATAAATCATTTGAAGAACTGCTAAGTGAAAGTAACCTTACTTGGAAAGACTTTAAATAATAAAAAAATGATCAGTGAAATACCACTGATCATTTTTTGACGAGCTTGTAAGAAAAGGGGAGTTAGAATGAGAAAAATTGTCGTTGTTCCACATGAAAACCATTGGAGTGAAAAATTTCAAATGGAGGCTAAAAGATTAAAATCAGCGATGCCAGAAACGGTAAAAATTCATCATATTGGAAGTACGTCAGTTCCCGGACTGGCAGCTAAACCTATCATTGATATGATCATGGAAGTAGAAAATATCGAAAGAGTAGATGGGTGGAATGAACGATTTATAGAGCTTGGTTACATCGTAAAAGGGGAAAATGGTATTTCAAGACGCCGATATTTTATTCATGGAACTGAAGAAAAACGCTCGTATCATTTACACGTGTTTGAAAAAGGAAATCCAGAGATAGTAAGGCATTTAGCATTTCGTGATTATATGATGGCTCATTGTGAAGAAGCAGAGGCATATGCAACCTTAAAGAAAGAATTAGCCGAAAAGTATACATATGATGGCGCGTTATATACGGAAGGAAAAAATGAGTTTGTGCGCAATGTGGATGAAAAAGCGAAAGAATGGAGAAAAAATAACGTGAATGAATGAGTTCACGCTATTTTTTAGCTATATAAAAGTGTTATGTAAACTGTACGTATGTTTTGACTTTTGGGATGAATCTTGTTGAAATAAAATTGTGGCTTATAAAAAATGTAACAATGAAAGGGAGACGACTGTGCATATTCCAACAACTACACTTCATAATGGCGTGAAAATGCCGATGATTGGTCTAGGCGTATATAAAGCGAAAGAAGGAGACGAAGTAAAGCAAGCAGTAAAAACAGCGTTAGAAGTTGGATACCGTTCGATTGATACAGCAACTGTATATGAAAATGAAAGCGGTGTCGGAGAGGCGATACGTGAATCAGGAATTCCAAGAGAAGATATATTTATTACAACAAAAGTATGGAACGACGATCAAGGATATGAGGAGACACTCGAGGCGTTTGAAAAGAGCTTGAAAAAATTACAAATGGACTATGTAGATTTATATTTAATACATTGGCCGGTAAGAGGGAAGTATGTTGATACGTACCGAGCTTTAGAGAAATTGTATGAAGAAGGTAAAGTGCGTGCGATTGGTGTTTCTAATTTTCATAAACATCATTTAGAACTATTATTACCAAATTGCAAAGTGAAGCCGATGGTAAACCAAGTGGAACTTCATCCGATGTTGACGCAATTTGAGTTGCGAAATTATTGTCAAGATGAGCAAATTCAAATGGAAGCATGGAGTCCGTTAATGAGGGGCGGAGAAGTATTCCAGCATCCAATCATTCAGGCTATTGCTAACAAATATGAAAAAACACCTGCACAAGTTATATTAAGGTGGGATATTCAAAGCGGGATTGTTACAATTCCTAAATCTGTTACACCATCTCGTATTAAAGAAAACTTTACTATTTTTGATTTTGCACTAACTGAAGAAGAGATACGTCAAATTAACACGTTGAATCGTGATTTACATGTAGGAACGAATCCTGATAAATATGATACGTTATAAAAAAGACTGTCTCCTAATACTGGAGACAGTCTTCTGTTTTATCGGTAATTCGATATTTTTAACGATGCAAAGCATATGTGTCATATTTAACAATCTTTTGAAGTTGTATATATTCTTCTTTCGTTAAAGGTAACTGTTGACTAGCTCGTATATTTTCCTGTAATTGTTGAAGAGAGCTTGCACCAGGTATAATAGCTGCAACAGTCTTATTATGTAAGCAATATTGAATAGCTGTTCCTGTTAAAGAGCGTTCTCCAATTATTTCTTTTACACTTGCTAGAGTTGCATGTAATTCATCGTAAGAATAAGAGAGATAATCCTTTTCCTTTACTCTTTCTATCTTTCTTGCATTATTGTCAGTTAAAATTCCTTTTGCAAGTGGCCCGCGGGCAATGACGCTAATTTGGTGTTCATTTAGAAGGGGGAACCATTCTTCTGGACGACGATTTAAAAGGTTATATTCCATTAGTACACTAACGATGTTTGAGCGTTTTGCATATTCACGAACGACATTTGGGCGTATAGAAGAAATACCGTAATGGCGAATAATACCTTCCTTTTTCAATTCTTCAAAAGCTTCAATTGTTTCATCTATTGGATCTTCAATTGTTCCGCCATGAAGTTGGTAAAGGTCAATATAATCAGTTTGAAGTCTACGTAAACTTTCCTTTACTTCAGTCTTTATGTAAGCTTTAGAAGGATCCCAAGACCAGCCATTTTTTTCTTCTGTCCAACGATTTCCAACCTTCGTTGTAAGTACAATTTGGTCTCTTCTTCCCTTCAAGGCTTTTCCAACAAATTCTTCATTTAATCCGTAATCATATAAATCTGCTGTATCAAAAAAATTAATTCCTAAATCGATCGCTTCATCGATAATATGCATAGCTTCTGTTTCAGATGTACCGAGAGACATACAGCCAAGGCCCATTTCTGTAACAAACAAATCTGAGTTTCCTAATTGACGTTTTTTCATAGGTCAACCTCCTTACCTTTATTGTACGAGAGGGAAAAGAGGTTGACAAACGTTTACTTTCCGCTTCGCATTAACTGCCCGTAAAAGCATGATTAATGTTTCACTTTATTTGCTGTAATCCACTCTTGTACAGTTGTATACTCTTTGCTATATTGCTTTAGCTTATGGCGAATTTGCCATGCTTTTCCGACTAAAGTGACGCGATTTGGTAAAATATAAACTTTCATTTCTATCACGCTCCTTTCAATGTGGTAAAATGTATGAGGAAAGAATAGGAAATAGAACAGGGAGATGAAGTAGTATGAGTAATCTTGCAGAGAGAACAGTAAAAACTGAGCCAATTTTTGATGGTAGAGTTATAAAAGTTCGTGTTGATGATGTAGTATTACCAAATGGAGCAATGAGTAAACGTGAAATTGTAAATCACCCTGGTGCAGTTGCTATTATTGCTATTACTGATGAGGGGAAAATTGTGCTTGTTGAGCAGTATCGTAAAGCACTTGAAAAGGCGATTATAGAAATTCCGGCTGGCAAGTTAGAACCTGGTGAAAAACCTGAGGTAACAGCAGTTCGTGAATTAGAAGAGGAAACAGGATATGTATGTGAAAATATGGAGCTCATTACTTCTTTCTATACATCTCCAGGATTCGCAGATGAAATTTTATATGTATATAAAGCGACAGGTTTGACAAGAAAAGAAAATAAAGCTGAGTTAGATGAAGATGAGTTTGTGGAATTAATGGAAGTATCGTTAGAAGAAGCGATTACTCTTATGAAAGATCTTCGTATTCATGATGCGAAGACGATGTTTGCAGTACAATATTTACAACTACAAAAATAAACACTCGCCAAAGGCGAGTGTTTTTTAATTGATTTTTGCATATACACGTGCATCACGTAAGCTACCATCTGGTGCTAGGAAATCATTTTCCATTGTCCCTTCTAGAATGAATTCTAGACGTTCTGCTAAGCTACATGCATTTATATTTGTTGCATCAGTACGAATTTCAATTCTTCTAGCGCCTAGTTTATCAAAGGCGAACTGAATTGCACCTTTAACAGCTTCGGTCATATAGCCTTGTTTTGTATAGGCACTATGTAGCCAGAAGTGAAGTGAAAACTTTGGAATATCCCAGTTTTCAGGCTTTAGTGTAATTGCTCCGATGAATGTACCAGATACTTTATCGTATAAGTGAAAATCAAGTGTTTCACGAAGTAAAAACTGTCCGTGAGCTTCGCGAACAATTTCTTCAGCACTCTCTTCTGTTTCAGCGTTAATTGGTATCCACGGTACTAAGTCTTCTAGAGAAGCT
The DNA here is from genome assembly GCF_003402455.1 of Bacillus sp. HMA207. NCBI lineage: Bacteria > Bacillati > Bacillota > Bacilli > Caryophanales > Bacillaceae > Bacillus > Bacillus sp. HMA207. The sequence goes on from NZ_BEZT01000001.1 coordinate 731,624, forward strand.
TGGATTGCTTCATATACTTCTGCACCATCACCTGGAAATGGTTTACGAACTTGCAAGCGTTCAGTTTGAAATAATGTTGGAAAATCTAATAATAATGGTTTCAAGAGAAATCCCTCCTATTCTCTACTTTTTAGTTTAGCAAAGTAGAGCGGAATTTCAATGTTAATTCGTCATACTTTTTTCTTTCTTTCATACATTTTTAATAAGAGTGTGAACGGAGGGAAGAAAAATGTGGCGAAAAAATTGGCAAGACCGTGTAATGTCTCACATACAGGAAAACTCTTCATTATATATATTTAACGCTGTTTTATTATTGATGGGAGTAATATTCGGAGCCATTCTCGTGAATAGTTTACAAATCAATCAAAAACAAGATTTATCATTTTATTTACAACGTTTTTTTGGACAAGTCTCTAAAGGAGAATTTGCCATTGCGGGCGAAATGTTTCGAGAAAGTTACTTTTCGCAATTAAAATACATCGGATTTATTTGGATTTTAGGAATTTCAATTATTGGATTACCACTTATTTTTATTTTATTATTTGTAAAAGGAGTTGTCGTTGGATTTACAGTTGGTTTTTTAGTAAGTCAGCATGGATGGAATGGACTATTATTAGCATTTGTATCTGTTTTGCCACAAAATTTAATTATCATTCCAGTCTTTCTCGTTATGACAACCATTGCTGCAAGTTTTTCTTTACGGATGATTAGGCATCAATTTATTAGAAAAATAACCGAGCCACTATTACCATTATTAATCCGTTATACATGCTTCTTTCTCGTAATTGGAGTGGTGTTAGCACTTGCTTCTAGTGTGGAGGCTTACGCATCACCAGTTTTAATGAAAGAAGTCGTTGAGGCTATTAATAAAAAATAAATACTTTTTGAGAATAATTATCAATTTGTTTTTATTGTTTTTTCTTTTGACAGAAGCCCTTCTTCTGATATAATGGTGTAAGAGTGGCGAGGAGGGAGTAGTACCGAATGGAAGAAAGAATTGAACGAATTAAGAAGCAATTACATGCAGCGAGCTACAAATTAACACCGCAACGTGAAGCAACAGTTCGTGTGCTGCTAGAAAATGAAGAAGATCATTTAAGCGCAGAAGATGTTTACCTCCTTGTAAAAGAAAAGTCGCCAGAGATCGGATTAGCAACCGTCTATCGAACTTTAGAACTATTATCTGAGTTAAAAGTTGTCGATAAGATTAACTTCGGAGACGGTGTTTCACGCTATGACTTACGCCAAGAAGGTGCGCAGCGTTTCCACCATCATTTGATTTGTACACAATGTGGTGCTGTACAAGAAATACAAGAAGATTTACTTGGTGAAGTGGAAAGGAAAGTAGAACGAGACTGGAGCTTTAAGGTGAAAGATCATCGTTTAACATTCCATGGGATTTGTAAAAATTGTCAAGAAAATGAAACGGATGAAAAATAACCTTTTCCTATTTATCTAGGAAGAGGTTTTTTATTTGAATAAGGTATAAATTGGTGAAAGCTTGGCATATGTTGTAATAACTTATATTTTGGAGGAATTTACAATGCGCCGAGCTTTAAAATTAACTTTTGATGGAATAAAAGTATTTTTATTATTTACAAGTTGTACGATTTTGTTTTATTTCGCTATACTATGGATAAATGAAGAATATGAAAGCTATCATCGTTATGAAAAACCTAAAGAAGAGACTGTAGAAAAAGTATCAGGGAATGAAGAACCGGCAAAGGATGCTTTCGTAAATAGAATGATGTTTTTCTATGAAAATGGGGAGTAGTGTAGAGTGGAAGATCAATTAAAAGATTTTATTCATTATATGGTTGTCGAAAAAGGATTAGCAAAGAATACAGTAGTATCGTATGAACGGGATTTAAAAAGCTACGTAAAGTATTTGCAAAATGTGGAACAGACGAAAACTTTTCATGAAGTGACCCGTTTACACATTGTTAACTTTTTGCAGTATTTAAAAGAGAACGGAAAATCTTCGAAAACATTGGCGCGTCATATCGCATCAATTCGTTCGTTCCACCAATTTTTACTTCGTGAACGAGCGGTAGAACACGACCCATCCGTACATATTGAAACGCCACAAGGGGAACGGAAATTACCAAAAGTATTATCAGTTGATGAAGTAGAGGCGTTACTTCAAACACCAAAAATGACAAGTGCTTTTGGTATTCGTGATAAGGCGATGCTAGAGTTACTGTATGCGACAGGACTTCGTGTTTCAGAATTGATTGCACTCAATTTAGAAGATGTACATTTAACGATGGGATTTGTTCGTTGCATAGGGAAAGGGAATAAAGAAAGAATTATTCCACTAGGAAGTTTAGCAACGGAAGCGATTCAAAAGTATATTGAAAAAGGAAGAAGAGAATTAATGGGGAAAAAAGTAGTAGATGCACTCTTTTTAAACCATCATGGTAATCGATTATCAAGACAAGGATTTTGGAAAATATTAAAACGATTAGCGAAAGAAGCAAACATTGAAAAAGAGCTTACACCTCATACGTTGCGTCATTCGTTTGCTACGCACTTATTAGAAAATGGAGCAGATTTACGTGCTGTACAAGAAATGCTTGGACATGCAGATATTTCAACGACGCAAATCTATACGCACGTTTCAAAAACTAGATTAAAAGATGTATATAAACAGTTTCATCCGAGAGCATAGTTACTATGCTCTTTTTTTCATAGATTAAGAGGGAAAGACAGTTTCACAGAAACTTCACAAACATTTCGTATATTGTTTTCAGCAGAAGACTGGAATATTACAATGTATTTCCTCTATACTAAATAAAGTATAAAGGAGGAAATGATGATGAAAAAACTGATTATAACTTTATTTATCGCGATGCTAGCGTTGACTGGCTGTAATACAAACAAAGAAGAACCGAAAAAAGAACAGAAACTTGAAGCTGTAAAAGTAGCAGTCCAAACAAATCCGAAAGAAATTAAACCAGGTGAAAAAACAGAAGTACAAGCACTTGTTACACAAGGGAAAGAAAAAGTAACGGATGCCGATGATGTAAAGTTTGAAATTTGGAAAGATGGCGACGAAAAGCACGAGATGTTAGATGGTAAGCATAAAGGAAAAGGTGTTTATGCAGTAGAGAAAACATTCGAAACGGATGGAGTATACCATATTATCGCTCACACAAATGCACGTGAAATGCACGTTATGCCAGAAGTGAAAGTTGCTGTAGGAAATGCGAAAGTAGAAGATGCGAAAAAAGAAAATAGTGATCACAGTGCAGGACATGGAGATCATAAAAGTGACACAATGATCCATCTTATGGCTGGAGACATAAAGGCAAATGCTGAATCTACAATGAAAGTTCATTTAAAACAAAAAGAAGAAGCCCTAACTGGTGCTGAAGTACAACTAGAGATTTGGAAAGATGGTGTTGAAAAACACGAATTTATTCCAGCGAAAGAAGGGAATAAAGGAGAGTATGAAACGAAACATACTTTCAAAGAGAACGGTGCTTACAAAGTGAAAGTACATGTAAGAAAAGGCGAATTGCATGAACATAAAGAGGAAACAATAGAAGTAAAATAAAAAGTAGCTCTTTAGAGCTACTTTTTATTTTTTATGAAGAAATAAATCATAAAAAAATTAGCACTTCGTTGCAGAATGGATTACAATAGAAGTGTGAAGAAAATGAGAAATTCTACGAAAATGTATTAAAAAGAAAGCGTAAACATGTTATGATATCAGTATCAGATGTCTGACATCTGACTTAGAAAAAACTAGAAATGTTTTTGAATCGTTTCAAGTAAACGAAATAGGTTAGAAAATGATTTAAAGAAGTACTGTTTGACAATGAGAATTCTTTTGGATAACAGTTTCACTTTATAGCGTTTTGAACATACTACAAGAAGTAGAACTGAACTTATAGGAGGTCGCAGTTATGAATAAATATAAACGTATATTCCTAGTCGTAATGGACTCTGTGGGAATCGGTGAAGCACCAGATGCTGAGCAATTTGGTGATTTAGGATCTGACACAATTGGTCACATTGCTGAACATATGAATGGGTTACAAATGCCTAACATGGTGAAATTAGGTCTTGGTAACATTCGAGAAATGAAAGGTATCTCTAAAGTAGAGAAACCACTTGGATATTACACAAAAATGCAAGAGAAATCTACTGGTAAAGATACAATGACAGGTCACTGGGAAATCATGGGCCTTTACATTGATACACCATTCCAAGTGTTCCCGGAAGGATTCCCGAAAGAATTACTTGATGAATTAGAAGAAAAAACAGGCCGTAAAATTATCGGTAATAAGCCAGCTTCTGGAACTGAGATTCTTGATGAACTTGGTCAAGAGCAAATGGAAACAGGTTCTTTAATCGTTTATACTTCTGCTGATAGCGTATTGCAAATTGCAGCACACGAAGAAGTAGTGCCACTTGATGAGTTATATAAAATCTGTAAAATTGCACGTGAATTAACATTAGATGAGAAATACATGGTAGGTCGTGTTATTGCTCGTCCATTCGTTGGTGAACCTGGAAACTTTACACGTACACCAAATCGTCATGACTATGCATTAAAACCATTCGGCCGTACAGTAATGAACGAATTAAAAGATAGTGACTACGATGTAATTGCTATCGGTAAAATCTCTGATATTTATGATGGCGAAGGGGTAACGGAATCACTTCGTACGAAGTCTAACATGGATGGAATGGATAAGCTTGTAGATACATTAAATATGGACTTTACAGGTCTTAGCTTCTTAAACTTAGTTGACTTTGATGCATTATTCGGCCACCGCCGTGATCCACAAGGATACGGAGAAGCTCTGCAAGAATATGATGCACGTCTTCCAGAAGTATTCGCAAAACTAAAAGAAGATGATCTATTATTAATTACAGCAGACCACGGTAATGATCCAATTCACCCTGGTACTGACCATACACGTGAATATGTACCATTATTAGCATATAGCCCAAGCATGAAAGAAGGCGGACAAGAGTTACCACTTCGTCAAACATTTGCTGATATTGGTGCAACAGTAGCAGAAAACTTCGGTGTGAAAATGCCAGAATACGGAACAAGCTTCTTAAATGAGCTAAAGAAATAGGGGGATAAACAAATGAATCGTGAACTTATTACAAAATCAGCTTCATACTTAAAAGAGAAATTTCAAGAGACACCACAAGTAGGACTAATCCTTGGATCAGGACTAGGTGTATTAGCAGACGAAATTGAGAACGCAGTAACAGTACCGTACAGTGAAATCCCTGAATTCCCAGTATCAACTGTAGAAGGCCATGCAGGTCAACTAGTATTTGGTACACTTCAAGGTGTAACAGTAGTAGCAATGCAAGGACGTTTCCACTTCTATGAAGGATACGACATGCAAAAAGTAACATTCCCAGTTCGTGTTATGAAAGAACTAGGTGTAGAAACAGTAGTTGTAACAAACGCAGCTGGTGGTGTAAATACATCATTTGAGCCAGGCGATCTTATGTTAATTTCAGACCACATTAACTTCATGGGTACGAATCCATTAATCGGACCGAATGATTCTGAAATGGGCGTACGTTTCCCTGATATGTCTACATCATATACAGTAGAACTTCGCGAAATGGCGAAACAAGTTGCAGCAGACTTAAATATTAAAGTACAAGAAGGTGTATACGTGGGAATGACAGGTCCTGTATATGAAACACCTGCTGAAATTCGTATGCTTCGTACACTTGGCGGAGATGCAGTTGGTATGTCAACAGTACCTGAAGTAATTGTAGCGCGTCATGCTGGTATGAAAGTATTAGGTATTTCTTGTATTTCAAATATGGCAGCTGGTATTTTAGATCAACCACTTCATCACGATGAAGTAATTGAAACGACAGAACGTGTTAAAGCTAACTTCTTAGCATTAGTAAAAGCAATCGTAAAACAAATGAAGGGGTGACTTCACAATGAGAATGGTGGACCTAATTGCAAAAAAACGTGACGGACATGCATTAACGACAGAAGAAATTAACTTTATTGTTGAAGGATATACGAATGGTGATATTCCTGATTATCAAGTAAGTTCACTTGCAATGGCAATTTTCTTCCAAGATATGAACGATCAAGAGCGTGCTGATTTAACGATGGCAATGGTAAATAGCGGTGATACAATCGACTTATCGGCTATTGAAGGTGTAAAAGTAGATAAGCATTCAACAGGTGGTGTTGGTGATACAACGACACTTGTATTAGGTCCATTAGTAGCTGCTTTAGATGTACCAGTAGCGAAAATGTCTGGACGCGGTTTAGGACATACTGGTGGTACAATAGATAAATTAGAAGCAGTCCCAGGATTCCATGTGGAAATTGAAAACGATGAATTCATGCGTCTTGTAAATGAAAACAAAATCGCTGTTATCGGCCAAAGTGGTAACTTAACACCTGCTGATAAAAAGCTATATGCACTTCGTGATGTAACAGCAACAGTAAACTCAATTCCGCTTATTGCAAGTTCGATTATGAGTAAAAAAATTGCTGCTGGTGCAGATGCAATTGTTCTTGATGTAAAAACTGGAGCAGGTGCATTTATGAAAACGGATGAAGATGCAAAACGTTTAGCAGAAGCAATGGTACGTATCGGTAATAACGTTGGTCGTAATACGATGGCAGTTATTTCTGATATGAGTCAACCACTCGGTGAAGCTATCGGTAACGCATTAGAAGTTCAAGAAGCAATTGATACATTACAAGGTAAAGGGCCGAAAGATTTAGAAGAGCTATGTTTAACACTTGGAAGTCAAATGGTGTACCTTGCTGGACAAGCTTCATCTTTAGAAGATGCACGTGAAAAGCTAATTGAAGTAATGAACAACGGAAAAGCGCTAGAATCATTTAAAACGTTCTTATCAGCGCAAGGCGGTGACGCATCTGTTGTTGATGACCCTTCTAAATTGCCACAAGCACAATTTAAAATTGAAGTGGAAGCGAAAGAAGACGGATATGTATCAGAAATCGTTGCAGACGAAATCGGAACAGCAGCAATGCTTTTAGGAGCAGGACGTGCAACGAAAGAGTCTGAAATTGATTTAGCAGTTGGTCTAATGCTGCGCAAAAAAGTAGGCGATAGCGTGAAGCAAGGTGAATCTCTCGTTACAATTTACGCAAACCGCGAAAATGTTGAAGATGTAAAAGCGAAAATTTATGAGAACATGAAGATCTCTAAAGAACACGTAGATGCACCAACTTTAGTACACGGTATCGTAACGAAGTAATAAAAAAAGCTGAGGAGGTTTCTCCTTGGCTTTTTTTACTATTTTTTGTTTATAATAATAATGGGTGAAATTATGATTAGAATTTGTGCAGTAACAAAAACAGATGAAGTATTATATGATGTTTCTCTAGAAGAAACAAAGAAAGACCATATTGTATGGTATTGGCTAGATTTATATAAGCCAACGAAAGAAGAGTATACATATATTCTGCAAGACCATTTTAAGTTCCATCCCCTTGCAATTGAAGACTGTATAGAATACGTACAGAGGCCAAAAGTTGATTTTTATGATGGATATAACTTTTTAGTTCTTCATGCATTTGGGGAAGATGGACTAGAACCGCACGAAATCGATTTATTTATTAGTGATCGTTATATTGTTTCTTTCCACTTTTCTCATAACAATGCAATCGAAAGAGTATGGAAAACACTTGGAGAAAAGAAGCGTATTAAAAATAGTCCTTTACACGTAGCTCATACAATTATTGACCAAATTGTAGATGACTATTTTGCGCCTGTATATTACATTGAGGATCATTTAAATGCAATTGATGATAATTTAACCGGGGAGACAGCAGGAAGCGTATTAGAAGAGGTATTTGATATACGTGCAGATTTATCAAAGCTAAGGCGTACAATCATTCCAATGCGTGATTTATTATATCGTATTTTAAATTCGACTCGTTTTTATGGTATAAGCGATCATGAAATTTACTTTAAAGATATACATGATCATTTGCTTAAACTAACAGAAATGATTGAGGCAAGTCGGGAGTTAACAGCAGATATTCGGGATAGTTATTTTTCATTAAACTCACATCATATGAATAACATTATGAAAACATTAACTGTATTCTCGACTATTTTCATGCCATTAACATTTATTGCGGGAGTATATGGAATGAACTTTACGCATATGCCAGAGCTTGGTGGACAATATAGTTATTTTATTTGTCTACTTATCATGGCACTAATTGGCGGCGGAATGATGGCCTGGTTTTATAAAAAAGGATGGTTTAAGTAAAAAAACACCGAGGATTTCCTCGGTGTTTTTTTAACCAATAGCATGTAATACAAACATAGCTAAGAATAAGCATGTAATGATATACATAGATGGTGCGACTTCTTTACGCTTTCCAAGAGCAACTTTTAAGATAGGGTAAGCGATAAATCCGAACGCAATGCCATCAGCGATACTATATGTGAGCGGGATCATAACGATAATTAAGAATGCTGGAAATCCTTCTGAAAAGTCATTCAGAGGAATTTGTTGGATGCTTGTAATCATCAGCCCGCCAATAATAATTAAGATTGGTGCAATGGCACTATCAGGAATTAATTTGACAAATGGAAGAGCAAACAGTGATGCAAAGAATAGCAACCCAGTAACGATAGACGTCAGACCTGTCTTTCCGCCTGCAGTAATACCTGCGGCACTTTCTACTGTTGATACGGTAGGGCTTGTGCCAAATAGACCACATGTCATTGCTGAAATTGCATTGGCTTGGTAAGCACGTGGGAATTTACGGTCATCTTCTAATAAACCGTGCAGAAGTCCCATGTTCTCAAAAATAAGCACCATGCTTAAGGAGAATGTTGCAATCCAAAACGGTAAGGAAGAAAGTTTCCCAAATGACATAGCTCCAAACACATCACCGTAATTAGCGAATGAGAATGAACTATTTCCCACTTGACTCGTATCCACAAGACCAAATAACCATGCGATACCAGTTCCTATTGCAATCGTCCATAAAAAGTTTCCACGTACGTTACGAATAAATAATACAAGTGCAATGATAAGAGTAAGTAATGTCGCAAGAACGACAGAATTACTTAATTTCCCCATTGCCACAGCAGTATTTGGGTTCGAAACGACTAAACCACCTTTTTGCAATCCGATAAACGCTAAAAATAATCCGATGCCGACAGTAATCGCTTCCTTTAATGACTTTGGAATTGATACTGATAGCACGCGAGCGATTGGTGTAAAAGCGGCAATTGCAAAAATAATACCAGAGATAAAGACAGCAGCCAATGCTTCTTGCCAAGTTAGTCCAAGCGTATGCACAGCTGTGTACGTGAAGAATGCATTTACACCCATACCTGGGACAAGAATAGCAGGTGCATTTGCCCAAAATGCCATGAGTAGACATCCGACAAATGAACTAAAAACAGTTGCTAAAATTCCAGCTTCAAGAGGAATGCCAGCATCTGATAAGATTGACGCATTTACAATCATAATATATACGATTGTGAAAAATGACGTAACTCCAGCTAAAACTTCTTGTTTTGGTGATGTTTCGTGTAAACCTAATTTAAATGTTCTTTCAAGTATTCCTTTCATGTTAAACCTTCTTTTTCATATCCCTCTCCCACCCGTGATATCTCTTTTGTAAGAGCTCACCGTTCTTTATTATATCAGAACATCATGTTTTTACAACAAGTAAAATGATAACGTTTACTTGTAAAGAGAATTCGTTATAAATACGTAAAAATAGCCCGTATGGATGAAATGATTTCTAATTCACCCGATTGAATAGGCGGGGCTGCTTGTGCATGTAAAGTAGCATAAGACGTAACCTCCCTTGGTAATTGGGCAGATTCTTCAACGAATGAGAGGGGAACAGGATTAATATTTAAATTATATGTACTCGCAATAGCACGAGCTTTTTCTACTGCTTGGTGCAGAGCTTGAATGAGAGCTTGCTCATAATATTTATTTGGATGAGATACTCGGAAACGTAAACCTTTTGCTACATTTGCACCATTTGAAACGGCTATATCATATACTTCCCCAGCTTTTTGTACATTTAAAACGGTAATTTCATACAAATGCTCCACGCGGTATCCTTGTAGCAATGCTTTATCATTTACATATTCGTATTGAGGAGTGATCGTATAAGAAATCGTTTCTATATCTTTATCGGCAATACCAAGCTGTTTAAGTGCATCCAGCAATTGTTTGGATTGCACTGCGTTTTCTTCTTGAGCCTGTTTTACATTTTTATCATCTGTTCGAATGCCAAGCGTTAATATAACAACATTCGGTTTTGCTTTAACGACGCCTTCCCCTTGTACAGTAATAGTAGCTTCTTTACCAGTATTAGCTGTGCGTACGTTGTGTAAATAAGGATTCATTCCACCCTGCATTTTCCATCACCATCCTTTTTATATGTATATGTGTGAACAAAAAAGAAATTTATATGAAAAAAGTTACATAAATGAGAATGTTGAGGAAAGAAAGCATATACAACATAGGTATTTATAGATTATAATATGTGTAAATATGATAAAAAAGGGACGAGGCTATTGAACGAAAAAAGAGAAACACTGATTTTAGATTTATCTGCATCATTTCGAAAAATGATACGTTTATTACAAAATGATATTAATACACGTTTTGCAGAACATATGCCATATAATGAATTTTCTGTATTACGTGCGTTATTTTTAAAGAGTCCACAGATGGCTTCGCAAATTGCGAGTGAAGTAAACGTAACCTCCAGTCATATTACAGCTGTTACAGATCGTCTCGTACGAAAAGGATTAGTAGAAAGAAAACGTTCTAATTCAGATCGTCGAATCGTGTACTTAGAAATTACAGAGCACGGAAGAGAAGTAACTGAAAAACTTGAAGCTGTGCGTAAAGAATATTATAAAGAGAGATTTAAAGGTTGGAGCGACCAAGAAATAGAAATGGTCTTAGAACTATTTGGCCGCGTATTATAATAAATGAGGATAGGAAGCGAAAGCATTCCTATCCTTTTTCTTTTGAATAAAAATATTTTGAAACTCCGATACTTTAATTAAAAGATCGGAGGAAAGATTATGAAATATATTGCTGCACTTACCATTTTATTTGGTGGTTTTTTCTGTTTTCAAACATTCACGTACGCAAATACGCCTATCCAAGTGGTGCGAAAAGAAGTGAAGTACATTGAAAATGATAATACAGTCTTATATTCGAAATTATGGGTTCGTTCTATGCAAAACGCAGTATTATTCCACCATAGCGATAATATTCGTAATCAGGACACATTACGTAATGTAACAAGTTCATCGCTTGTTAAAGCGAAGCAACTATCTTTTCAGAAAGCAGCACTCTATATACCGAGACTATCGCAATACGTATCAAAAATAGGAAAAGAAAATATTCAAGTGTACTACATTGCGATTCACTATAATGTAAAAAAAGAAAATGCATATCAATTAGATGGCATGAACTATTTTCTACAAGTATTCGTAAAAGAGCGTGGGGAATGGAAAATTGCTGAAAGTGTAGTTGCACCGACAGAGCAAATTGTGCAAAATGGTGATGGATTTGGGATGAAAGAAGAGATGGTGTATGGGGATAGGAGAGAGAATGTGAAATAACCTCCTTTAAAAGGAGGTTATTTCACACGCCAAGAAAATTTGAATTTTAATAAGCGAGATAATAGTAGGTAGACTATCGTACTGGTCCCTATAAAACCAATATAATAATTTACGATAGAATGACTTCCTCCCGCTGCCATTCCTCCAAACATTCCAATAAAGATTACACAACATATCATACATAGTGTTTTGAGTTTTGGATATAATAGGAAGTTTCCGTTTTGTTCATTAGGTGATCTTGTATATAAGTACATTCCTAAAGGTAATAAAATAAGTATATTTGCGATTGGACCAATAAGTTTTGTTGCTGAAGGAATGTACGTAAAATTAGGTTCATTATGACGTACGCCTTGTTGATCAGTATAAGCACGTTGAGGATCGTAATTAAAATTAATATTGAATCCGCGAACAGGCGCTAAAATACTCACTTTTTCTATTACTGAACCGTAACGATCTACATTTTCCTCCGTATAGACGGGATGATTGGAAATAAGTCCAACCGTATGAATAGAAATAGTCCCGGCAATTAGAGTCGGCAAAATAAAAGGGAATCCAAGTATAGCAACACTGAAAAATCCTTGTGAAATCATATTACCAGCAATTGTTCCTATGCATAATGCAAGTGTATATATAGCAATTAAGATAATAACCATGTATAAGAAGTAAGTATGAAATGGTGAAAATATTTGATACTTATTATGAAAGGTTGTCTTTTTCATAATAGCAAAAAGTCCCCAATTTAGTATAACGATAGCTACAATATTACACACACCAAAAAGCCATTTCGTTATGAAGAGATGTGTTCGTTTAAATGGCATAGACCATAAAATGTCACTTGATTGATTTTGACGTTCCCATCCAATAAGAATACAGGCTAATATAATAAGGAGTCCTCCTTGAACCATAATAGCATCGGGAAGTGAAAGTTGATAATTATATCGGTATATATATTTCCATTCATTATGTTTATGAAAATATTTTAATTGCTCGGCAGCTGCTAAATAGTATTTATATGATAGTACATAAAAACTTACTAACCAAAATAGCCAAACAATATATTTACTTTGTTTGTAGGTATGCACCCATAATGCTTTTTGAAACATAGGATCTCTCCTTTAAAAAACTTTATAGTTTGTAAGACGTGATAATATAAAATAAGTGACGATTCCAAATAAAAAGAATCCAACATAGTAACTAAATAATAAATCAAAACGTTTTAACATTTGCCCACCTATTAATGCAAAATAAAAGGTAGTACCCCACATCCAGAGTGAGTTGTATTTTGGAAAAAGGAAAATTTTCTTATTATGTTCATTAGGTGATCGTGCATAAAGAAACATACCAATTAGTAAGCTGGAAATAGTATAGAAGATAGGAACAAGTATTACTTTTGCAGAGTAGTAACTATGAAAAGTGGGTCCCCTTTGTATTACTTTTCCATGATCTTCATCTGATTGGACAGTAGGGTGGTAATTATAACTAATTGAAAAGTCTAATATAGCGCTTGAAATGTTGGTCTTTTTATTGAATTTATAAATGTTTTCGAAATTCGTATAACTTTTATTCCCCTGTATTGCCTCAGCGTGAGCTGTAAAGAAAAGGAGTAAGAGTGAAAAGATTCCCATTCCCATTATGCAAAAAGTAATGCTGAAGATGCTTTGTGAAATAATACTGCCAGTAAATGTACCTATACATAAAGAGACAGTATAGATAGCGATATATGTGAAAATTGCGTACAGGAAATATCGATGAAATGGTTCGAAAGATTGATATTCAAAGTGAATCGTAGATTTATAAATAAAATACATAAGACCCCAATTGATTAGAAATGATAGTAAAATGAAAAATCCACCGAAAACCCATTTCGATAAGAACATATCACGTCTTTTAAATGGAAATGTCATAAGTGAATCTCCATTTTGATTACTTCGCTCCCAGCCAATTAATATACAGGATAGGATAATTGTAATAATACCTAACCAAAAGCTATTAGAAGAATAAAAAGAATAATGATAGTAGAACTTTTCTTCACCTATTTTTTCTGGATGGAGAAAGAGAGACTGTTGAGTTTCTGCTGCTTGATAGTATTCGAAAGATAAAAAATAAAGTGAACTGAAGAGAAAAAGTAACGCAGCATATTTCCCACGCTTCCAATTCCACATCCACAACGCTTTATGAAACATACCCATCCTCCTCCAGTGTCGTAACGAAGACATCTTCAAGTGACATTGTTAATTCTTCAATAAGTATAGGTTGCTCTTTGTAAAACTTCTCCAGTGTTGTAGCCACATTTCCTTCGATTAAGATTGTATATACTTTTCCTGTTTGATTTAATATTTTAATATTGCTTAAGTTTTCTAGTTTTTGAGGTAGTGAACGTTCATAAGCAACTTGTATTTTAACAAATCGTGATTTTGCATCGTCTAGTGATGTAATAGACGAGATAGTACGGCCTTTTAATATAATAATTGTATCTGCAATTTGTTCTACTTCATCTAAATGGTGAGTGGAGATGAAAATGGTAATCTCTTTTTCTGCAACTTCTCCAACGAGAAACTGTAAAATTTTCCTTTTCACGATAGGATCAAGTCCATTTGTCGGTTCATCTAAAATGATATATTCTGCCTTTGTAGAAACGGCTAAAATGATGGCGAGCAGTGCTTTCATTCCTTTTGAATAACTACGAATTCGTTTATTTGGTAAGTTGAAATGTTCTAGTAGTTCATAGAAATATGGTTCATCAAATGCTGTATAAACTGATTTATAAAACTTCACGATTTCTTTTACTGTATAACCGTTCAGCATGTTAGTAGAATCCGGAACATATACGATTTTTTGTTTCGTTTCAGGATTTTTATGGATGTCGATATCCTCATATGTAACAGTTCCCTCGTCTGGGTCTAAAATACCGACCATCGTTCGCAATAAAGTTGTTTTTCCCGCGCCATTTCTTCCGAGTAATCCGATGATACTCCCTCTTTGCAATGTGAAAGAAACATCGTCTAAAATTGTTTGATTATCAATTGTTTTCTTCAAGCTTGTCACTTTCAACATCCGTATTCCCTCCAATCTCTTTATAGTATGAATCTATCCAATCATGAATTTTATCTTTCGTAATACCAAGATAAGAGGCTTCTAATAGTAATTGATGAAATTGCTTTTCAACCATAGCGATTTTCCTTTCGTCTAATGTTGGGGTAATCGATTGGGATACAAATGTTCCTTTTCCTCGTAACGTTTCAATAATTCCTTGTCGCTCTAACTCTTGATACGCTTTACTCACTGTATTTGGATTTATAACGAGTAAAGAAGCGAGTTCGCGTACAGAAGGAAGTTTATCACTTGGAGCCAACATGTTTTTCAATACGAGTTCTTTTATATTTTGAACAATTTGTTCCCATATCGGAGTGTTGCTTCTTGGATCAAGTTGAATATGCAAGAGCAATGTCTCCTTCCTCATATGTATTAAGTGTACTACTGTGTGTAATACACTTAATACAATATAGGGGACGAATGTATTTGTCAACTGAAAATGTTAGAAAAATTTGGTATTAAAAAAAGGTGAATTGGAAAAAATAGGTCTGATATAGAATGGAGGGTTAGTCATGAAGCGAGTTTTTGGAATACTTGTTTGTTTCATGTTATTGCTTTCTGGAACTTCAGTGAGTTTCGCACAATCTGAGAAAACGAAGCAGGAGAAAACAGAAGAAACAACGCCGAAGTTAGCGGAACAAGCGTCGTCAGCAATCGTAATTGAGCAAGATACAGGTAAAGTTTTATTTGATAAAAACCCAAATGAAAAATTACCACCTGCTAGTATGACAAAGATTATGACAATGCTTTTAATTATGGAACAAGTTGAAAAAGGAAAATTAAAGCTGACCGACAAAGTTAGAGCGAGCGAACATGCAGCTTCAATGGGTGGATCGCAAATCTTTTTAGAACCTGGGGAAGAGATGACTGTAAATGAGATGTTAAAGGGTATTGCAATTGCATCTGGAAATGACGCATCTGTTGCAGTAGCCGAGCATATCGCAGGTTCAGAAGAAGGATTTGTAAATATGATGAACAAAAAGGCGAAAGATCTAGGGCTGAAAAATACACATTTTCAAAACCCAACAGGTCTTCCGGCCAAAGACCATTATTCGACAGCAAATGATATGGCTATAATGGCGAGAGAATTGATGAAGTATCCACTTATTCGTAAATATACAGGTAAGTACGAAGATTATTTACGTGAAGATACGGATAAAAAGTTTTGGCTCGTTAATACGAATAAGCTAGTACGTTTTTATCCTGGCGTAGATGGAGTAAAAACAGGTTTTACGACAGAAGCGAAATATTGTTTAACAGCATCGGCTGAAAAAAATGGCATGCGTGTCATTTCAGTTGTCATGGGAGCACCAACATCAAAAGAACGGAACAACCAAGTGACGAAGCTTCTTGACTATGCATTTGGTCAATATATGACAAAGAAATTGTATACGCGCGGCGAAAAAATTAAGACAGTTCAAGTAGGGAAAGGGAAAAAAGAAAAAGTAGATTTAGTTGCATCAGATAATGTTTCTCTTCTTATGAAGAAGGGCGAGAATATGGACAAGGTAAAACAAGAAGTAATTGCTGAAAAGAAAGTAAAAGCACCGATTAAAAAAGGTGACGCGCTTGGTACACTTGTTATTAAAAAAGATAAAGATGTTTTATTAAAACAAACAATTGTAGCAAAAGAAGATGTTGCTGCAGCGAGCTGGTGGGAGTTATTTAAAAGAAGTTTTGGGATGTTTTCAACATCAAAATAGCGGCAAATATTTTGCCGCTTTTCTATTCGTATGTAAGTGAATAATGCTGAAAGGTTTCACTTTATGACGAAATAGTTCTTCTTTTGTCAGCAGGAAGGATTCTTATTTTGTATCACGAAAATCTTTATGTATGTGAATAAGTAAAGTTTGAGCATAAGGAGGAAATCGTGTGAGTCTTTCCATGCAATTAGAAGTAAAACGTGACGTCCTATGTGTGAGACTAGAGGGTGAATTAGATCATCATACGGCTGAAGAGTTGCGAACGAAAGTAACAGATATGATTGAGACACATGGTGTTCATCATATTGTTTTGAGCCTAGAGAACTTATCTTTTATGGATAGTTCTGGTCTAGGTGTTATATTAGGCCGATATAAACACGTAAAGGGATTAGGTGGAGAAATGGTTGTTTGTGCAATTTCACCGCCTGTTAAGCGTTTATTTGAAATGTCGGGCTTATTCAAAATCGTTCGCTTAGAAGAAAGTGAAGCGCACGCGCTCGCGACGTTGGGGGTGGCATAGATGAGAAATGAAATGAACCTTCAATTTTCAGCATTAAGTCAAAATGAATCGTTCGCTCGCGTTACTGTGGCGGCTTTCATTGCACAACTAGATCCAACGATGGAAGAATTAACGGAGATTAAAACAGTTGTGTCAGAAGCGGTTACAAATGCAATTATTCATGGATACGAAGGAAATGCAGAAGGTATTGTTTATATTTCTGTAATTTTGGAAGAAGCAATGGTGAAACTCACGATTCGAGATGAAGGGATTGGAATCTTTAACTTAGATGAAGCGAGACAACCCCTTTTTACAACTAAACCTGAATTAGAGCGTTCCGGAATGGGATTTACTATCATGGAAAATTTTATGGATGAAGTAGAAGTTATTTCAAACGAATCTTTCGGGACAACAATCCATTTGACAAAATACTTATCAAATAGTAACGCTCTATGCAATTAAGGAGAATAGCCTATGGACATAGAGGTCAAAAATGAGAAGAAGAAACCTCAGTTAAAGGACCACGAGCTAAAAGCGTTAATTCAAAAAAGTCAAGATGGAGATCAACAAGCGAGAGATACAATCGTTCAAAGTAATATGCGCCTCGTTTGGTCGGTTGTACAGCGGTTTCTTAATCGAGGATACGAACCAGACGACCTATTTCAAATTGGATGTATTGGGCTCTTGAAATCGGTAGATAAATTTGATTTATCTTTCGACGTGAAATTTTCAACATATGCAGTTCCAATGATTATTGGTGAAATACAACGTTTCTTACGTGATGATGGATCAGTGAAAGTTAGTAGGTCTTTAAAAGAAACAGGAAACAAAATTCGAAAGATGAGAGATGAGCTTTCGAAAGAATTCGGAAGGGCTCCAACGATTAATGAAGTGGCAGAGGCACTAGAACTAACGCCAGAGGAAGTTGTTCTAGCACAAGAAGCGAGCCGGGCCCCTTCATCTATACATGAAACTGTATATGAAAACGATGGAGATCCAATCACTATTTTAGATCAAATTGCAGATCAATCTGAAACGAAATGGTTCGATAAAATTGCTTTAAAAGAAGCGATTAGAGAACTAGATGAACGAGAGCGCTTAATTGTATACTTGCGTTACTATAAAGATCAAACACAGTCAGAAGTAGCCGAGCGCATAGGCATTTCGCAAGTACAAGTTTCAAGACTTGAAAAGAAAATATTAAAACAGATGAAAGATCGAATAGACGAATAATTGTCTATTCGATTTTTTTATGCCGTTAATAGGAGAGAGATGTTAATTTTCGCAAAAATTAACAGAATTTATTGATAATTTAGTAAATTTAAAATATAATCCAAGTATGAACTTGTCATAAAGGGGGAAGGAAACATGGAAACGAGGCAACAGTGGGGAACGAGAGCTGGATTTATTTTCGCAGCGGTCGGATCTGCCGTTGGATTAGGAAACATATGGCGTTTTCCTTATACAGCGTATGAAAATGGAGGAGGAGCATTCTTTTTACCGTATTTATTTGCATTATTAACGACTGGTATTTCATTGTTAGCGTTTGAGTTTGCCCTTGGTCATCGTCATCGTGGCTCAGCACCACTTACATTTTTCCGTATTAGCCCGCGTGCAGAATTTATTGGATGGTGGCAAATGTGCGTAACATTTATTGTTTCAACATATTATGCAGTGATTATTGCTTGGTCTATATCGTATACATACTTTGCAATTACTGGAGCATGGGGAAAAGACACGCAATCATTTTTATTTAAAGAGTACTTACATGTTGCAGATAAGCCAGGACAATTTGGAGGACTTGTACCAGAAGTATTAATTCCGTTAGCTCTCGTTTGGATTATTGTGCTTGGCGTTGCATTTAAAGGAGTTAAAAAAGGAATCGAAGTTGTTAACCGTATATTTATTCCTTTATTAGTTGTTATGTTCCTTATTATCGTTGTTCGTGCAGTGACGATGGAAGGTGCTATGCAAGGACTAGATGCATTCTTTAAACCAGATTGGAGTCGTATTTTTGATGGGAAAGTATGGCTTGCTGCTTACGGTCAAATATTCTTTAGTTTATCTTTAGCATTTGGAATTATGATTACGTATTCTAGTTATTTACCGAAAAACTCGGATACAACAAATAATGCCTTTATTACTGGATTTGCAAACTCAGGATTTGAATTATTAGCAGGTATTGGGGTCTTTGCAGCTCTTGGATTTATGGCAAATAATATGGGAGTACCGGTTGATAAAGTAGCAAGTGCTGGCGTTGGGCTTGCGTTCGTAGTATTTCCCCAAATTATTAATGAATTGCCGATGTCACCGTTGTTTGGTGTTTTATTTTTCTTATCGTTAACGGTTGCTGGAATTACATCACTTATTTCACTCGCGGAAGTATGTTTTGCCGCTGTATCTGAAAAATTCAGTTTAAGTCGGGAAAAAACCATTGGAATTATGGGAACCCTTCTCGTGTTAGTTTCTCTTGTATTTGCAACACGTGGTGGGCTTATGTTCTTAGATGTTGTCGACTATTTCGCTAATAATTTCGGATTAATTACAATTGCACTTGCGGAAGTAGTGACGATAGGGCTCATTTTACGTCGTTTACCAGTTTATCAAAATCATGCAAACTTTGTATCTGATATTAAATTAGGAACGTTTTGGAGAGTGAGTTTACTCGTTATTACTCCGCTTATGTTAGGGTATATGCTAATTGATGGTACAATCCAAAATATTAAAAAGAATTATGGAGATTATCCGACTGAGTTTGTTGTAACGTATGGTTGGTCGATAGCAGCAGCCTTCCTTATCGTTGCGCTAATTATTAGTCTAAAGAAATGGAATGCACAAATACATTCGGATTCTGCCAAGCTTGAAAAAGAATGGAAAGATCGAGGTGTTTCATAATGAGTGGATCAGCAATTATGATGATGGTTATTGGAATAGTAGTCATTTGGGGAGGGCTTGCATTAAGTATTGCAAACTTATTTAAGAAAAAGGCATAAGTAAAAAACATCTGTACCGAAATGGTGCAGATGTTTTTTTATGAAAAAATTGTATTAGAAAAAAATTCAATAACCATACTACAACTACGAGGAAGAGTGAAGGGGTGAATGAAAGTTGGAACAAACGATTTATATTAAAATGCGCAATCGTTTAAAAGTTTCTCCTACTTATGAAGTAAAGCTGGGCGATGTTGCTCAACTTGCCGGAGATTCTTCCGTAGTTGAGTTGTTACAAAATGAGATAGTTTACAAAATAACAGCGCATGATAAGACGCATGTTGTAATTGATGTTATGAAAGTAATTGAGATTATTCAACAGAAAGCATCTCATCTACAAATTAATTTACTCGGTTCTGGACAAACTCTTGTTGAAATTATATACGAAAAAAAGAAGACACACCCAATTTTTTTCGGGCTTGTATGGCTGTTACTTTTCATTGGAGCGGCCCTTGCGATCATTTATTTCCATGAAGATGTAAGTATGCAACAAGTACATCAACGGTTATATTACATGATTACTGGAGAATTTAATGCGCAACCACTTTTATTTCAAATTCCTTATTCTTTAGGTCTTGGCTTAGGGATGGTTTTATTCTTTAATCATGTATTTCAAAAGCGAATTAATGAAG
Source organism: Bacillus sp. HMA207 (assembly GCF_003402455.1). Taxonomy (NCBI): domain Bacteria; kingdom Bacillati; phylum Bacillota; class Bacilli; order Caryophanales; family Bacillaceae; genus Bacillus; species Bacillus sp. HMA207. The sequence goes on from NZ_BEZT01000001.1 coordinate 752,156, forward strand.
AGCCGAGTCCGCTAGAAGTTGAGATGTTTCAATACCAACAGTCACTTGATCAGTATGTAATCGTTAATGAAAACAAGGATAATATGAAACAACTTACCGATGATTGAGTCTGGATTTGTTATTTTAATTGGTTTAGCTGGAGGGATTGCGGTAGGTAGCGGATATGTCGCATTTTTAGCTGTACTTGGTATAATCCCCCGTTTAGCCCAATTAACGAGAAGTGGAAAGCATATTCAATATTTTGAGTGGGCAGTCATTGCAGGTACTTTAACAGGGGCTTGGTGCAGTTTGAAAAACATTACATTTCAAACGTCGCAATATTGGCTCGTTATATTAGGGATATTTTGTGGCACGTTCATTGGAATGCTTGCTGCGGCATTAACAGAGGTGTTAAATGTTCTGCCTATTTTAGCGAAACGAGTAGGGGTAGAGGGGAAGATTATTGTTTTACTCGTTGCCCTTGTACTTGGGAAAGTAATAGGATCGTTGTTTCACTGGATTTATTTCGTAAAGTAGGAGGCAGTATATAAATGACAAGTCAGAAATTGAAGGATGATTACATAAATAAAGTGAAGGAGTATCATCCAAAGCCAAACTATTTACTAAATTGTATCAAAGCATTTCTTGTAGGTGGACTCATTTGCACAGTTGGAGAAGTATTGATGAAATTTTATATACATTATTTTCACTTCAGTGAACAAGAGGCAGGAAACCCAACTGTTGCAACCCTTGTTTTATTATCCGCGATTTTAACAGGGTGTGGTGTATATGATAAAATCGGTCAATTTGCTGGAGCAGGATCAGCGGTACCGGTAACGGGATTTGCAAATTCTATGGCGAGCGCTGCCTTAGAACATAAGAGCGAAGGGGTTGTTCTAGGGATTGCTACAAATATGTTTAAACTGGCAGGAAGTGTGATTGTATTTGGGGTTGTTGGTGCATATATCATTGGGTTAATAAGGTATACCTTTAAAATTTTTATGTCTTAAAGGAGGGGCTAGTATGAGGTTGACCGGAAAACAAACGTGGGTATTTCAAAATGATATATATGTGAATGCAACGGGTACTGCTGTCGGTCCGAAAGAAGCTGAGGGCCCTCTTGGGAAAAAATTTGATATTTCATATGATGACTTGCATTGTGGAGAAGAAAATTGGGAGCTCGCCGAACGAAGATTAATGTCAGACTCAATTCAACAAGCAGTGCAAAAAGGGAATATAAAAACATCGCAAATTGATTTCTTTTTAGCGGGAGATTTATTAAATCAAACAGTGACAGCAAATTATGTTGCGCGTAAGTGGGGCATTCCTTTTTTAGGAATGTTTAGCGCTTGTGCAACGTCTATGGAGACTTTAGCAGTTGGCTCAGCTTTTATAGACGGTGGATTTGCAAATCGTGTCTTAGCTACAGTAAGCAGTCATAATGCAACGGCTGAAAGACAATTTCGTTATCCAACAGAGTACGGTGGGCAAAAACCAGGGACAGCAAATTCAACTGTGACTGGTGCAGGATCTATATTAATTAGCAATGAAAAAAGTGCAATTAAAATTACGTCAGCTACTATCGGAAAAGTGCAAGATTTAGGAATTACAAATCCTTTGGATATGGGGGCAGCGATGGCTCCAGCAGCAGCTCATACAATTCAACAACATTTTGAAGATTTAAGAAGAAGTGCCGATGATTATGATTTGATTGTTACGGGTGATTTATCAGCTGTTGGGACGCCGATTGCGAAACAACTTTTACTTGAGGAAGGTTATGATCTTGGGCATATATACAATGATTGTGGATTGATGATTTATGAATCAAGTCAAGAAGAAGTGTTTGCAGGTGGTAGTGGTTGCGCTTGTTCAGCAGTTGTTACGTATGGCCATTTATTACACGAGATGCAAAAAGGGAATTTACAACGAATTTTTGTCGTTGCGACTGGTGCATTATTAAGCCCGATGATGATGCAACAGAAGGAAACGATTCCAACAATTGCACATGGTGTCGTATTTGAGAGAGTTAAAGGAGAGTGAATTGTGGATTTTATATATGCATTTCTTGTAGGTGGAGCTATTTGTTTAATTGGGCAACTATTGTTAGATTTCGTAAAGTTAACACCAGCTCATTTAATGGCAACTTTTGTAGTCATCGGAGCAATTTTAGATGGATTTGGATTGTACGATAAACTAATAAAATTTGCAGGTGCTGGAGCGACAGTCCCTATCACAAGTTTTGGACATTCACTATTGCACGGAGCAATGCATGCAGCAGAAAAACATGGATATTTAGGAATTGGTATTGGCATGTTTAGTTTAACGTCTGCGGGCATTTCCGCAGCGATATTGTTTTCATTTTTTATAGCACTTATATGTAAACCGAAAGGATAAATCAAATGAGACGAAGGGTTGTTTTGGTCACAGATGGAGATGAATATGCAAAGCGGACAATTGAGCTTTTAACGAAGGAATTTGGGGGAAGGTGTATTTCAGCATCACAAAGTAATCCAACCAAATTGACAGGGAAAAAAGTTGTTGAGCTTATTATGCAAACGCCATATGACCCTGTATTTGTCATGTTTGATGACAGTGGATTTATTGGAGAAGGATCTGGTGAAAAGGCATTAAAATATGTGGCTACCCATAAACAAATTGATGTGCTCGGTATTTTAGCAGTAGCGTCTAATACGCATCATTGGGAATGGGCACGTGTAGATGTAAGTGTAGATCGGAACGGGAATTTAACCGAATACGGTGTTGATAAATTTGGACTTCCAGATGGTGAAATTGGCAGGATTAGCGGAGATACAATATATTGTTTAGATGACTTGAATGTTCCTGTCATCGTTGGAGTCGGTGACATTGGTAAGATGTGTGGAAATGATGAATGGGAGAGGGGATCACCTATTACGAAGAAAGCAATTCAATTAATTTTGGAAAGGAGTGGTTTTTATGACGAAGCCTAAAAAAGTGGATATCCCTATATCAACTTTCATAAGTGACAATGAAAATTATTTAAAGCAGACAGTTGGACTAGGCGTTACATACGATGTCGGCATTCGTAAATTTCAAATTTTGAATAAAGAAATTGGTGTGTTATTTGTAAACGGACTTTGTGATACAAATTATATTATCCCTATTTTAGAAGAAGCGGTGGATACAAATGAGATAAGGGATGTAGAAGAAGATACAGTGAAGCTTTTAGAGAATCGCTTAATCCATCAACAAGTAAGTAAAGTGAAAACGATGGATGAGGTAATGCTCCAAGTATTATCAGGACTGATCGTGATATTTGTGGAAGGTGAAACGGAAGCGTTCGCGATCGATGTTCGTAGTTATCCAGGGCGAACACCGACAGAACCGGATACCGAAAAGGTAGTACGAGGTGCGAGGGATGGATTTGTTGAAAATATCGTTGTAAATACAGCGTTAATTCGTAGGAGAATTCGAGATCCACGTCTTCGAAATGAAATGGTTCGAGTAGGAGATAGATCGCAAACGGATATTTGTATTACATACGTTCAAGATGTTGCAAATCCAGATTTAGTAAAGATTATAAAACAAGAATTAAATAACATCGATGTAGATGGAATTACGATGGCGGATAAAACAGTAGAAGAATTTGTTGTAAAGCAAAGCTATAACCCATTCCCACTTATTCGATATACAGAAAGGCCAGATGTAGCAGCAAATCATCTACTAGAAGGTCATGTGTTAGTACTTGTTGACACATCGCCAAGTGCTATGATTACACCGACAACATATTTTCATCATTTACAGCACGCGGAAGAGTTTAGACAAAATCCAGCTGTCGGTACATTTTTACGCTGGGTGCGCTTTTTAGGTGTTATATTCTCGTTATTTTTATTACCATTTTGGTTAGTGTTTGTATTTGATCCAACTCTTTTGCCAGCAAATCTTGCTTTTATTGGACCGACTAAGATGACGCATTTACCAATTTTATTACAGGTGTTAATGGCAGAGGTCGGACTTGAGTTTTTAAGGATGGCAGCCATTCATACTCCAACGCCGTTATCGTCTGCAGCAGGGTTGATTTCCGCTATATTAATTGGTCAAATTGCAATTGATGTAGGTTTGTTTGTGCCAGAAGTGATTTTGTATGTAGCAGTTTCGATGATTGGTGCATATGCAACACCGAGTTATGAATTAGGATTAGGGAATAAGGTTGGGAAATTATTTGTTATTATTTTAACAGGCCTCTTCCATGAGATGGGATTTGTAATTGGTATGACGATATTAATTTTATTTTTAACGTCTATAAAAAGTTTACAAACACCTTATTTATGGCCGTTTTTACCATTTGATTGGGGCGCATTAACAAAAATTTTACTCCGTCCAACGATGTCTAGTTTAAAAGTACGACCAAGTATTGTAAGACCTCAAAATGTAAAAAGACAAAAATAAACGGGATTATACACCCGTTTATTTTTTTTTAGCAAAAATTTATTATTTTTTAACAAAAATCAAACATTTTTTGTGTACACTTAGAGTAGATATTGTGTATGGAAGGGGAAGAGGACATGATTAAATTATTTGTAAGTGATTTAGATGACACGCTCGTTTACGATGTGAATCATATGCAAAAAGAAGATGAACGTGCGCTGTGTTGGTTAGCTGAGAAAGGGACAAATATTTGTTTTGCCTCTGGCCGCTTTACACACAGAATTGATGAAGTTGTAAAAAGGTTTTCATTCCCATATTACACAACTGGCTTAAATGGAGCGACAATGTTGCTTCCGGATGGAAATTTATTTCATGAATCGAGTTTTGAAAATGTGGTTGCCCAGGAAATATATCGATATATACATAAAAAAGGACTAGCGGATATTGTTTGTGCAAATGAGCAGCGATATACAAAAAGGAAGAATGAACATCACCATAATTTTGAAGCGTATATGGGCGTGCATATCGCTGAAATTGAAGCGTTAGAAGAAGAGTTTGGTAAGACTGTACACCCTGCAAAATTGTTTGTTTTTGGAGAAGAAGAGAAAATTGTGACGTTAGATCAAGAGCTACGAGATATGTTTCAAGGCGAAGCGGAAGTTTTTATATCAGGTAAACGCTATGTTGATATTATGCCAAGAGGCGTGAGTAAGGGGAGTGCTCTAAAGCGACTAATGGACCATTTGCAAATTGAAGCAAATGAAGTTGCTTGTATTGGAGATTCTTTCAATGATATTTCTATGTTTGAAGTAACCCCGCATTCATTTACTCTTCATCATGCCCATCCATATGTAAAGGAGAAAGCAAATCATATAGTGCGTTCGGTTGAAGAGGCTGTTATGAAATTACCGTTACTTGTATAAAAAAAGAAGCCCGTCACTGGCGGGCTTCTTTTTTACTTGAATAAAGATTTAACAAAATCAATGATACTTGAGAAGAAATCTTTCACTTTATCTAGAAAACTTTGTCCTTCTTCAGAACCTAAGAAGGCAGAAACGTGTTCTTTTGCTTTGTTTAATTGACTACCAACTTGATTCCAATCGATATTAAGATTTTTCATTTTATCAAATAACGATACTAAGTTATCTAACTGTTCATCTGTCAATGTAATGCCGAGTTGATCAGCAATTTTTTTAATTAATGAACGTAAATCTTCTGTTGTTTTTGGCTGTTCTTTTGCAATTTCTTCTTTAATTTTTGCAACAAGTTGAACTGCTTTTTCTTCACCAATTTTATCACCAAGCTGGGCTGTTTGTACCATTTCTTCATTCGCTACTTTTTTAACTTCTTCAGGAATTTGTTTATTGGACGCAGTTTCGTATGCTTTCATTAATCCAGTTAAAGCTGCAGTTCCTGAAACTTTAAAAGGTGCAGTAATTTGAATTTCTGCATCTTTTACACCTGCTGTAATCAAAGCGTTAGTGTACATTGCATCTGTTACCCAGTTAATGTTCTTTGATCGTACAATAAGACCAGATCCTGGTTTTGTGTATGTAATCATAGAAGAAGAAATTGCTCTCGTACCAATTTGTGCTTTTGGAACAATGCCTTCTAGAAATTTATGTTCTTCCGCATTAGATACAGTAATAATTGTAGCATCTTTCGGTGCTTTCATTTCTTTTAACAGATCTTGTTTTTGTTGTTCAGATAAGTTCTCTCCTAATGTAACAATTGATTCTCCCTCGATGATGTCTGCAAACGAAGCTGTTGGCATCATAAATACCGTTACAGCTAATAGCAGAGCTAGTAATTTCGTTTTCACGAAAAATCGCTCCCTTTCTCTTTCTAAAATTTTCGGGCAACAAAGTTATTATAGTATATATTTCTTATTTGTCACCTAGCTTTTTCCACATTTCAAAAAAGAAGTATCTAGATTGTCGGATTCTTTTTGTTTCTAGTCATGAATGTGGTAATATAGTGCTGAGATACTTGAAAGGAGACATATACGTATGAAAACTTTAGGATACATATTAATGGAAAACGGTGAAAAAATCGACTTGGAATTTTTTCCAGAAGAAGCACCGAAAACAGTAGAAAACTTTAAAAAATTAGCAGAGCAAGGATTTTATGACGGTGTTACATTCCACCGTGTTATTCCTGGCTTCGTAAGCCAAGGTGGAGACCCAACAGGTACAGGTGCAGGTGGCCCAGGATACTCTATTCCATGTGAAACTGATGGAAACCCTCATAGACACCTTGTAGGATCACTTTCTATGGCTCACGCTGGCCGTAACACAGGCGGTAGCCAATTCTTTATCGTTCATGAGCCACAGCCGCATTTAGATGGTGTTCATACTGTATTCGGTAAAGCAACAAGCGGTATTGAAACAGTATTAAAAATGCGTCAAGGCGATGTAATGAAAGAAGTTAAAGTTTGGGAAGAATAAGGTAAGGAAAAAGAGAGCTTTTGCTCTCTTTTTTATTTTTAATGAGATTGAGTACTACTTCTACAGCTCATCATACAAGTAGTATTGTTGCTAAAACATATTGCTTGTGAGAACAAACCTTTAACCAATTACATAGAATACATTACATTATATGTTTCAATAAATATTTTTTGTTATATTAATTTTGCTAGAATTGTGCTGCTTTAGAGTAACTATAAATGAAGTGCTGTTGAATGATATGTTTCTTTCCATTCCATATAAAATTTTCTTTTTTTAACTCTATTTATTAAAGGAATAGTGCTGAAACATAGATTTGACTTTCTTCTTTTCGCTTTGTATGATTATCAAGTTGTTTTAGACTCTTCTCACTCTGTTGAAAATATTGTAAAATGAATGTGATATGAAAAGAGTGATTGAGGGGATTACTAGTTTGTAACTTTTGTAAGAAGGGATAAGGGTTATGTTAATTCGTTTTAAAAAAAGTTATGAAAAAATTGCAATGGGGCTTCTTTCGTTTATGCCAACTGAAAAAGATGTGAAAACATTACAATTGACAATGAAAGAATATGAAGCAAAAGATGATTGGCAATTGTATTTGTGGAAAGAAAATGAAGATTTTGTTGGAATAATGGGGATTGTAAAAAAAGAGAATCAAGTATTAGAAATTCAGCATTTGAGTGTGAACCCGTCTCACCGTCATGTGGGGATTGGGACGAAGATGGTTCAAGAGTTAAAGAGTAAATTTCTTGAGTTTACAATTTGCGGAAATGAGCAAACAGCAAGTTTTTGCGAAAAATGTAAAGGGCTAGAACAAAATATACATTCGTGAAAGCAGAGATAAGTAGTTTATTATCTCTGCTTTCTTTTTTGTAATTGTTCGTTTCGTTCAGTAATGACCTCTGTGCGATCACGCAAAGTGTGCTTGTTTATAATATATTCACCTGGGATAGCATTCAAGTCTTTCCAAGGGAGGTTTTGTTTTTGACATAACTCTATGCACTGCTTCTCTAACGATGAATCTGATAAGGGTAAAAATAAAGGTACAAAACGTTCTTTTTTATGGATAGATTGCAATCTTTCATTGAGCAAGGAAAGAAGTTGTACTTGATTAATTCCTAAACGTTGTAAAGGCACACCGCTTTTTTCTAAAATTGTAATTGCGCTTTTCATCATTTTTGTAGAACCATTCCAATTAGCACGTCTTTGGTGGTATAAAGAAACTGCAATTTGAATGAGACCAACTAAGTAATGATCACGATTACCTCTTGGTTTTGTCTTCCAATACTCTTCTAGTATTTCGTGGCATTCAAAATAGTCATAATCTCCATGGAAATGAATTAAAAATTGTATGTATTCGGTAGGATACATGTTTTCTCGCTCCTATCTAACGGTTATACATATAAGTGTATCATAGAAATATGAACAATAAACGACTAGGAGGTTTCCCCCTAGCCGTTATTGTTCATATTAGCAGAAGCAAGCTGCTCCTACAATAATTAGTAAAATAAACAGTACAACAAGTAATGCGAACCCACCGCTAAAACCACAATCAACGTGACCCATAGTTTTTTGACCTCCTACATTGTTCTTACTACACTGTTATCATATGAAGTGGTGGGCATGATGACATAGGCATCGGTCTATTTTTAATTAAATTTCTTAAAAAGGTTGGATAGAACATGAGTATGCTCTATACTTATGTTGTTATAGAAAAAATGTGGTGGGATGCTTTGTGCAATATAATTTTAAAGTAGAGGCTTTTGAAGGGCCGTTAGATCTATTGTTACATTTAATACATCGTTATGAAATTGATATATATAATATTCCTGTAGCAGATATTACAGAGCAATATTTATCTTATGTGCATACGATGAAAGAACTTCAATTAGATGTTGCAAGTGAGTATTTAGTAATGGCTGCAACGTTATTACAAATTAAAAGTAAGATGTTGTTGCCGAAACATGAAGAAGATGTACTTGATAACGGTGATGATTTTATAGATGATCCTCGTCAAGAATTGATGGAGAGGTTAATTGAATATAAGAAATATAAGCAAGTTGCTACTGAGTTAAAAGAAAGAGAACAAGAAAGAGCACAGCTATATACACGTCCACCAATTGACTTTACATCGTTGCAACAAGAAGAGGAGACAAGCTTACCTCTTGATGTTACGTTATATGATATGCTAGCAGCATTTCAAAAATTAATGCGCCGTAAAAAGGCAAAAAAACCTGTAACAACACGTATTACTCGTCAAGAAATACCAATTGAACAGCGAATGACTGATATTTTAAAACAGTTAAAAATAAAGGGTGGTCGCCAAAGTTTTTATGATTTGTTTGTTGATGATGAACGTGAAATAATGGTTGTAACATTTTTAGCAGTTCTGGAACTTATGAAAAATCAACAAATCATAATTGAGCAAGAACATAATTTTGATGAAATTTTCGTATCAAGCTCTAATAAATCTGCATAGAGCAAGTATGTGAAAATGGGATAGCAACATTTTATCTCATGCTATGTTTTAATGTATCGTTTGGAACAAGAGAAAAAATATTGAACCGAACGCATTAATTGTGATTCGGTTTTTTGATGTGTATTTTTATGAGAAAATAGAAGGAAGGAGCTCGTGAAATGGATAGGAAAGAACAAAAGTCAATTATTGAAGGCCTTTTATTTGTTTCTGGTGATGAAGGGATTTATCCAGAACAAATAGCGAAAGTTCTTGAAATTGAAATGAATGAAGCAATTAATATTTTAGAAGAAATGCAACAAGAATGTGAAGGTGCAAACCGTGGTTTGCAAATTGTACAGTATGCAAAAGTATATCGTTTTGCTACAAAGAAAGAACATGCTTCATATTATCAAAAATTAATAGATACACCAACAGCTGCTTCACTCTCACAAGCTGCCCTCGAAACGTTAGCGATTGTTGCATATCGCCAACCAATCACAAGGACTGAAATGGAAGAGATTAGAGGAGTTAAAACTGATAAGGCGTTACAAACGTTGGTTTCACATTTACTTATAAAAGAAATGGGAAGAGCAGAAGGACCAGGGCGTCCTATTTTATACGGAACAACAAAAGAATTTTTAGACACATTTGGATTGAAAACATTAGATGATTTACCACCGCTTTCTGAAGAGAATGAACAAATGAATGAAGCAGATTTATTCTTCGGTTCCTTACAAGAGATATCGAAATAAAAGCTTAGCATTTTGCTAAGCTTTTTTTGTATATCAATTATTTACAGTGCCATACTAAATGAAAAAAGGAGACGAGTTATGAGAGGTATGCGGATTATTTTATTATTAGTTTCTGTTTTATTATGTTTTTCTTTAAATAGCGCATCAGCTAAAAGGTATATGATGTCCATTCATACTACGTCTCCTTTACATATGCATCGGCAACATCTTAGTAAAATGAAAGTGAGCTTTTTAAAAGTGGGGCAAGGTGACGCAACACTTATTATAATGCCAAATGGACAAACAATGTTAATTGATGGAGGACCTTATGAAGCAGGAGAGGTTATTATTCAGAAATTAATTGAGAAAGGGATTAATCATTTAGATGTAATTGTCAGTACGCATCCCGATATGGATCATATAGGGGGGTTAATTCCAATTGTAGAGCAAATGCCGGTATCGCTTATATTAGATAGCGGAAAAACATATAGTTCTCTTACTTATCATACGTATCGGAATAATATAAAAAAAAGAGGGATACCTTTCGTTTCAGTAAAGGAAGGACAATATATACCGCTGGATCCACATGTTTCTATACAAGTATTAAACAACGGGAAATCAAAAGATGAAAATAATGAATCCTCAATTGTTTTAAAGGTGCGATATGGAAAAGCGGATTTTTTATTAATGGGTGACGCGGATGTACGGACAGAACATGAAATATTAAAACAATTTGATGTCCATGCAGATGTGCTAAAAGTGGGGCATCACGGCTCATATACTTCAACAAGTGAAACGTTTATAAAAAAAGTGGAACCGCAGTTTGCTATTTTGTCGTACGGGAGTAGTAATCCGTATGGACATCCTCACCAAAGTGTAGTGAAACGCTTAAAAAGGCACGGTATAATGGTATATAGAACGAATAAAAGTACAGTAGAAATGGAAACAGATGGTGAACATATTATGTTAGAGTCTAGCGGGTTAATGCCATTATTGAAGTGATTTCTATATTAGGGGGGCGATACTGTCCCTTTTTGGAAAAATGAATAATATATATTATAATTATAAGAGACGTAAGAAATTTCCTTTTCTGTTGAATAAAAAGGAAATTTTATTAGAATGTATAGACAACTACTCGTGTGTATATTAAGATGGAACTAGGCGAATAAGGTAATAATAACAAGTAGGTAATTCATGGGAAAGGATCGATGAAAATGAAAACGCAAATTGTCATCAATGCCAAAATTTACACAGGTCAAGAAATAGTGGAAAACGGATTTATTCGTTACGCAGAAACCATTAAAGAAATTGGTTTGATGGCTCAATATGTACCACAAGAAAATGAAACTGTTTTTGATGCTACAGGGAAGATTGTAATTCCAGGTATGATCGATGTTCATATTCATGGTGGATACGATATTGATGCGATGGATGCAAATAGCGATGGGTTAGTAACTCTAGGTAAAGAAATGTTAAAAGAAGGGGTTACAACTTACTTCCCAACAACAATGACACAAGCTCCAGAGGCAATTGAAGCAGCGTTAACTGCTGCAAAAGAAGCAAAAGAAAAAGGAGCGCATTTCGAATATATTCACTTAGAAGGACCTTATGTTTCAAAGAAACGTGCAGGTGCACAACCACTTGAACATATCGTTCCTGCAAATATTGAGCAATTTAAACAATGGCAAGAAGCAAGTGGGAATTTAATTAAATTAGTAACATATGCACCAGAAGAAGAGGGAGCATTAGAGTTTGAACAATATCTTGCTGAAACTGGTGTAGTTGGCACAATGGGGCATACAGATGCAATTGATGGGCAACTAAAAAATAGAAAAATTACACATGCAACACATTTATACAATCAAATGCGTGGATTACATCACCGTGAACCAGGAGTTGTTGGTCATGTGTTATTAAATCCAGATGTAATGGTTGAAGTAATTACAGATGGTATTCATATTCACCCTGATATGGTGAAATTAGCATATAAGTTAAAAGGACCAAAAAAAGTAAGTGTTATTACTGACGCAATGCGTGCAAAAGGTCTTGAAGATGGATTATATGAGCTTGGCGGACAGCCAGTACATGTAAAAGATGGTAGTGCTCGATTAGAAGATGGAACGTTAGCTGGTAGTATTCTAAAAATGGATCAAGCTTTCCGAAATGTAATTGAATTTACAGGTTGTTCAATCGAAGATGCAGTACTGATGACATCAGTTAACCAAGCAGAAGAGTTTGGATTAAATAATAAAGGTGCATTAGCGGTAGGAAAAGATGCAGACTTTGTTGTGATGAATGAAGATTTACATGTATATGATACGGTTCGTTTAGGAATTCATATGAAGGAAGGGAAGTAATTAAATGAATATTCTTGTTGTAAAAACTCCAGAAGAACTAGCAGAAGCAGGTTATAAATTAATTGAAGAAGTTGTAAAAACAAAAGAAAATCCAACATTAGGAATGGCTACAGGAAGCTCTCCATTAGGTATTTATGCAGAAATGCGAAAAAATAAACTTGATACAAGCCGTGTAACCACTGTAAACTTAGATGAGTACGTAAATTTACCACATGAAGATAAAAACAGCTATCACTATTTCATGCAAGAACAGTTGTTTGATCATCTTCCATTTAAACAAACTTATGTACCAAACGGGATGGCAAGTGATTTAGAGGAAGAGTGCAAACGTTACGAGAGCATTCTAGCTGCTAACCCAGTTGACCTACAGATTCTTGGAATCGGTGAAAACGGTCACATCGGATTTAATGAGCCAGGAACACCGTTTAATTCTCCAACAAACATTGTTGAATTAACAGAATCTACACGCCAAGCAAACCTTCGCTTCTTCGAAAAAGAAGAAGATGTGCCAACTCATGCGATTACAATGGGAATTGGAAGCATTATGAAAGCGAAACAAGTTCTACTTGTTGCTATGGGTTCTAAAAAGGCAGAAGCTGTTAAAGAATTATTGCAAGGTGAATATAGTGAAGAGTGTCCGGCTACAGTTTTACAACGTCATCCGAATGTAACCGTAATCGCTGATCAAGAAGCTCTATCTTTATGCAGTGAGGCGATTGCTGATGAACATCGACAAGTATTCACCATTTCCGATCTATTATCAGATTCAAGAGTGGGTGAAACAGCTAATTGAGGACGGCGAATGGAAGCCGGGAGATAAAATCCCATCTGAGAATGAACTTTGTGATAAGTTCGAAGTGAGTCGAATGACAATCAGACAGGCGATTAATAATTTAGTGGAACAAGGCTATTTATATCGGAAGCGTGGAATTGGAACATTTGTCCAACTTCCGAAAGTGGAACAAAAATTGCAAGGAATGACGGGATTCACAGAAGACATGATTTCTCGTGGGATGAACCCAAGTAGTCAATTACTTAGTTTCCGCCTAGTTCCAGCTACTGCTAAAATAGCAGACCGGTTGAGAATACAGGAGGGGGAATCGGTTTATGAAGTGAGGCGTATTCGCTTAGCTGATGATGAACCGATTGCTTTTGAGACGACATATTTGTCGCCAGCTCTTGTAAAAGATATTAACGAAGAGATATTGCAACAATCTTTATATGAACATTTAGAGAAAAAACTGGGCTTTAAACTTGTTAGCGCTACTCAGTCAATTGAAGCTTCCGTTGCGACGGAAAATGAAGCTGAACATCTGCATATTCCTAAAAAGGCGCCTGTACTTGTAATGCGTCAATGGTCATATTCAGAAGGTGAGGTACCGCTAGAGTACGTGAAATGTATTTATCGTGGAGATCGTTATAAATTTATTACGAATATCGCACGTAACAAATAGTATATTTCAGTTTGTGAAGTACAGTGGAATTGAAAATGGTTAACATGTAAAGAAATAAAAATACGACTCATCCTTATAAGGAATGAGTCGTATTTTTATTATGAGCAATTACGTGGTTAACAGCATCTTTGACGTGATTTACTACATAGTGAGCGTGATTTTTTACTGCATCATCTGCTTGTGACATAGCAAAACTGTGAGGAGTTAAAGAAAACATAGGAATGTCATTGTAAGAATCCCCTATACAAGCAATTTCCTCAGGTTTTATTTGAAACTCATTTAATAAAACAGAAATGGCAGAGCCTTTACTAACATTCGGTGGCATTACATCTAAACATTGTTCTGCTGAGATGAAAGTACTAACTTTCCCGTGGAATTTTTCATCAATTTTTTTCTGAAGGAGTTGTAAGCTCTCCTTTGTTCCGCCGACAGAAATTTTATTTGGGAAAATTGTATCATCAATCTTCTGTAGTAAGTTTGGTTCTTCAACAGAAGTCATAGTTACTTGTTGTTCAAGTTCTTGAATAAAAGGTGTTTTCTCTTCAATGTAATAATTATGCTCATCACTTACATAACGGAAATAAGGCTCTTCATTCGTCATAGCTAACAAATCGGGAAGTATGCTGGAATCAAAAGTTGCAGATAATAGTTGTTTATTTTCATGTGTATATACAAAAACACCATTTACACTAATACGATGAAAATTTGTATTCACAGCTTTCATTAAGTCTGCAATTTCATTATCAAGTCTTCCGGAAGCGAAGCAAAGAATAACATTTTGTTCGGCAAGGCTGCGCAGTGCCGCAACATCTTGTTCATCAATAAGACCTCCGTGTTGCATCATTGTACCATCGATATCACTTACAAACATTTTAATCATGCTGTTATCTCCTTTCTATGTACAGTTGCTCTTACATTATACGCATCATATATAAACATGTCTAAAAAATGAATTTTTATTAAATGGCAGATGTTTTACATTGACGACAAAGAAGAATATTCTGTAACATAAAAGTAGGCTATTTAAGTACGAGGGTGGTGTTATATGAGTAATTATCTAGAAATTAAAAAAGTTTTAAATAATAATGTCATCATTGCTAGCCATCCGGAACACGAGGAAGTAGTAGTGATTGGTAAAGGAATTGGATTTGGGAAAAAAGCGAAAGATGTATTGGAGCAAGAACAAATCGAAAAAATGTTTGTCTTAAAAAATGAACGTGATCGTGAACAATACAAATTATTAGTGCCGCATATTAGTGAAAAATTAATTGAATTGATGAACGATATTATGCTGTACATTCAAGGAAAAGCGAAATCTCCACTAAATGAACATATTCATATTGCGTTAACAGATCATATTTCATTTGCGATTAAAAGGTTAAAACAAGGACTTACAATTGATAACCCTTTTTTAGTTGAAACAAAAATGCTCTATCCAGAGGAATATGAAATTGCGGAAGGTGTTGTAGAACTTTTAAATTCTCGTTTGCAAATTACATTGCCTGAAGGAGAAATTGGTTTTATTGCACTGCACATTTACAGTTCGCTTACAAATTCTGATTTATCTTCAGTTAATCAAAACTCCCGTCTTATTGCACAACTTGTATCTTTAATTGAGACAAACTTACAAATTACATTAGATCAAGAGAGCATTCATTATTTACGTCTTATTCGTCATCTTCAATATGCTATTGAGAGGGTGAAAAAAGGAGAAAAAGTAGAGGAATCGCAAAGTTTTGCTGATTTATTAAAGGCGGAGTATCCAGTTTGCTATAACTTGGCTTGGAAGCTAGTTAAGGTCATGCAAAAAGAGTTGCAACTACCTGTATATGAAGCTGAAAGTATTTATTTAACGATGCACTTGCAACGCTTAGTAAAGGCAGAGCATGTGTAAAAAGTCATATATTTTTGTCTAAAATGAAAACGTTAAAAAAAATGATTGAATCGCTTACAATAGTTATGTATAATAACTATTGCAAAGTTATACAAATTTCGACAAACACATTAAGGTGAGTAACGAAAACGTTTGCCTTAATTATAGTGAACTTATACGTAAACCTATTTTTGACACGTGTTACTGATTCGATCAGGCATGAGTGGAGAAAAGTAAGGAATGTAAGCTAGAGAAAGGGATATACTACCCTTTGTATAGCTATCGTTCTATCTTTTTTTCCTCATGTCTTTTTGGCGTTTGTCGGAAGGTATCAATATAGATAAGAGAGGAAGGGTTTCCATGTTTAAGAATATCTTTGGTGTTCTTCAAAAAGTCGGAAAAGCGTTAATGCTTCCAGTAGCGATTTTACCGGCGGCAGGTATTTTACTTGGATTTGGTAATGCATTTCAAAATCCACAGTTAACAAATGTTATTCCTGCTTTAAAAGCAGATTGGTTCGTAATGGTTGCAAAAATTATGGAACAATCTGGTGATATTATTTTCGCTAACCTTGCATTATTATTCGCAGTTGGGGTAGCAATTGGTTTAGCTGGTGGAGACGGAGTAGCTGGTTTAGCAGCATTCGTCGGCTACTTAATTATGAACAAAACGATGAGTGTGTTCTTAGAAGTAGATAAGCTAGTGAAAGTAACAAGTTCTGGAGCAGACCCAGTAAAAATTGGATTTGCAGATCCAGCGTATGCGAACGTATTAGGTATTCCAACGCTACAAACAGGGGTATTTGGTGGTATTATCGTCGGTATAGTAGCGGCATATTGCTATAATAAATACTTCAACATTGAATTACCATCATACTTAGGTTTCTTTGCAGGTAAGCGTTTCGTACCGATCGCAACTGCAACATTCTCTTTAATAGTAGGTATTATCATGTGCTTCGTTTGGCCATACATTCAAGGTGGCTTAAATACGTTCTCACATCAAATGATTGATGCAAATAGAACAATCGCAGCATTTATATTCGGTTTAATTGAACGTTCATTAATTCCATTTGGATTACATCACATTTTCTATTCACCGTTCTGGTTCGAATTCGGTCAGTATACAAATGCAGCTGGCGAATTAATCCGTGGTGACCAAAAAATCTTTATGGCACAGTTAAAAGACGGTGTAGAATTAACAGCAGGTACATTTACAACTGGTAAGTATCCGTTCATGATGTTCGGTCTTCCAGCAGCAGCTTTAGCAATGTACCATGAAGCACGTCCAGAAAATAAAAAATTAGCAGCAGGTATTTTAGGTTCTGCAGCATTAACATCTTTCTTAACAGGTATTACAGAGCCACTTGAATTTTCATTCTTATTCGTAGCGCCAGTATTATTCGGAATTCACGCTGTATTTGCTGGTCTATCATTTATGACAATGCAAATTTTAGGTGTTAAAATTGGTATGACATTCTCTGGTGGTTTAATTGACTTCCTATTATTCGGTGTACTACCAGGCCGTACAGCATGGTGGTGGGTAATTATTGTTGGTCTTGTACTAGCAGTTATTTACTACTTCGGATTCCGCTTTGCAATTCGTAAATGGAATCTAAAAACACCTGGTCGTGAAGTGGCAAATGCAAATGACGGCGCAGGAAAAGCAGAAGCAGGCGAACTTCCTCGTGAAGTATTAGTAGCACTTGGTGGTAAAGAAAACATTGCTTCTTTAGATGCTTGTATTACTCGTTTACGTGTTCAAGTTAACGAACAAAAGAATGTAAACAAAGACCGCTTAAAAGAACTTGGAGCAGCTGGTGTACTTGAAGTTGGAAATAACATTCAAGCTATTTTCGGACCGAAATCTGACACATTAAAATCACAAATTCATGATATTATGTCAGGTCGTACACCTCATGTTGAAAAAGAAGAACCTGTAAAAGTGGAAGAAACTCCTCAAAAAGTTGATGAAAATGAAACAATTGTATCACCAATCGAAGGGAAAATCTTACCAATTACAGAAGTGCCTGACCAAGTATTCTCAGGAAAAATGATGGGAGACGGATTTGCAATTGAGCCAACTGAAGGAACAGTAGTTTCTCCAGTGAACGGTGAGATTGTCAATGTATTCCCTACAAAACATGCGATTGGTATTCAATCTGAAGGCGGAAAAGAAATTTTAATCCACTTCGGTATTGATACTGTAAAATTAAATGGTGAAGGTTTTGAAGCGCTTGTAGCACAAGGCGACAAGGTGAAACAAGGCCAACCATTATTAAAAGTAGATCTTGCATTTGTAAAAGAAAATGCACCATCTATCATTACACCAATTGTCTTTACAAACTTACAACAAGGGCAACAAGTCGAATTGAAAAAAGATGGAAATGTTAAGAAGGGCGAAACCGCTATTATTGACATTCAGTAGGAATTTGACGCAAAATGTTTATAATTATAATAGGCGATGTGGTTGACCGAACATCGCCTATTATATACAATAGATGATGTAGTACTCACGTCTATACAACTAAAAAATACTGTAATTTAAAGGAGATAAATTATCATGGAAAAAATCTTTAAAGTAACTAGCGACTCAGGAATTCATGCTCGTCCAGCAACTCTACTTGTAAACACTGCAAGCAAATTCGGTTCTGACATTAACTTAGAGTATAACGGAAAGAACGTTAACTTAAAATCAATCATGGGCGTTATGTCTTTAGGCATTCAACAAAACGCAGAAATTAAAATCACTGCAAATGGTGATGATGCAGCTCAAGCACTAGCAGCTATCGAAGAAACTATGAAAAACGAAGGATTAGGAGAATAATGACTCTTAACATTCAAGGGATCGCTGCATCAAGTGGGATTGCTATTGCAAAGGCTTTCAGACTTGAAAATCCTGAATTTAACATCGAAAAGAAATCAATTACAAACGAAGCTGCAGAAATTGCACGCTTAGACGCTGCGCTTGAGAAAGCAAAAACTGAATTAGAAGCTATTAAGGACCACGCATTTGCTGAGCTAGGTGCTGACAAAGCTGCGATCTTTGAAGCACATTTATTAGTGTTAAATGATCCAGAACTAGTAAATCCAGTAAAAGATAAAGTAAATAGCGAAAAAGTAAATGCTGAATTTGCAATGGATGAAGTTGCATCAATGTTTATTTCTATGTTTGAAAACATGGATAACGAATATATGAAAGAACGTGCTGCGGACATTCGTGACGTAACAAAACGCGTTCTTGCACATTTACTAGGAATTAACTTCTCAAATCCTGGTACAATTTCTGAAGAGGTAATCATCATTGCTGAAGATTTAACACCATCTGATACAGCTCAATTAAACCGTAAGTATGCAAAAGGTTTCACTACTGATATCGGTGGACGTACATCTCACTCTGCAATTATGGCTCGTTCTATGGAAATTCCAGCTGTTGTTGGTACGAAAGTTGTTATGGAGAAAATCCAAAACGGCGATATCGTTATCATTGACGGTTTAGATGGAGAAGTAATTGTAAACCCATCAGAAGAAACTCTTCGTTCGTTTGAAGAAAAGAAAGCGAAATTTGAAGAGCAAAAAGCTGAATGGGCTAAATTAAAAGACCAAGCTACTGTAACAAGTGACGGACATCACGTTGAGCTTGTTGCAAATATCGGAACACCAAATGATGTACAAGGTATTATCGATAATGGCGGAGAAGGCGTTGGCTTATACCGTACAGAATTCTTATACATGGGCCGTGACAATCTTCCAACAGAAGAAGAGCAGTTCGAAGCGTATAAAGCAGTTCTTGAAGGTGTAAAAGAAGGTCAGCCAGTCGTTGTTCGTACACTTGACATCGGTGGAGATAAAGAGCTTCCATACTTACATTTACCAAAAGAAATGAACCCATTCTTAGGATACCGTGCAATTCGCTTATGTCTTGATGAGCAAGATGTGTTCCGTACACAACTTCGTGCATTACTTCGTGCTAGCGTATACGGTAACTTAAAAATTATGTTCCCAATGATTGCAACTCTTGATGAGTTCCGTCAAGCGAAAGCGATTTTATTAGAAGAGAAAGCGAAACTTGTAGAAGCGGGTACAACTGTTTCTGATTCTATTGAAGTTGGTATGATGGTTGAAATTCCAGCTTCAGCAGTATTAGCAGATCAATTCGCGAAAGAAGTTGACTTCTTCTCTATCGGAACAAATGATTTAATCCAATACACAATGGCTGCAGACCGTATGAACGAACAAG
This sequence comes from Bacillus sp. HMA207, assembly GCF_003402455.1. Taxonomy (NCBI): domain Bacteria; kingdom Bacillati; phylum Bacillota; class Bacilli; order Caryophanales; family Bacillaceae; genus Bacillus; species Bacillus sp. HMA207. The sequence continues at coordinate 772,095 of NZ_BEZT01000001.1, forward strand.
TATCATACTTATACCAACCATATAACCCATCTATTTTACGTCTTGTAAAAATGGTTATCGATGCTGCTCATAAAGAAGGCAAATGGGCTGGTATGTGTGGTGAGATGGCGGGCGATTCACTTGCTATCCCATTATTATTAGGATTAGGTTTAGATGAGTTCAGTATGAGTGCAACATCTATTCTTCCTGCAAGAACACAGCTAAGCAAGTTGTCAAAAGCAGAAATGGAAACATTAGCAGAAAAAGCATTAATGATGTCAACTGCTGAAGAAGTTGTTGAACTAGTTAAAAGCATATAATTAATAAAAAAACCTGAGTCGATTTGAAATCGGTCTCAGGTTTTTTCTATGAGAAAAGTAAATCTTATTTGCTTACTATCGAGGATAAGAGACAGAATTAGATAGCGATTGCAACGATATCAGTTGGGCATACACGTAAAATACCAGTAAAAGTATTTCGATTTTGATTGTTCTTATCGTCTTTATTGTTATCTTTGTTGTCTTTGTCATTACGAGCTAAAGCAGAGAAAAGAGCAACACCGTTAGCGAAACCTTCAAAAATAACATTGTTGAATGTGCCGTTACCTCTAATGCTTAAAAGAGAAAGTTCTGTTCCAACTGAAATGTTAGCAAGTACGTTACATACAGCTGGTTGTTGTGGTCTAACCTCTCTCTCTCTCTCTTTCTCGCGATGGTCGCGCTCTCTTTCATGATGATGACATTCTCTAAAGTTATCACAGCATCCAAATGATCCAAACATAATCCTCATCACCCCCTTCACACTTATAATCTATGTAAGTTCGGTAGTTAGTGACTGGACAGAGAGTGGAATTTTTTCTAGGGGATTTTCTCATTTTAAATGACTAGCTGGGTGTTTAGTATGGAATGATGTTTAAAATAGGGGGAATATAACAAAAAAATGTAAAAACCACCGAAATAAATGAAATGGGTAGCCTTTACACTTTTTTACTTTTATATAAAACGATGATATATACAGGAAGAGCTAGGAGTAGTGGTACAATGGATCGTGCAGTATGTTTTTCTGATTCTAATTGGAATGCTTCTTCTTTTGGAAATTGTAAAATGGAGATGTTTGCGGCATCACCAATAAAATATAGAAGCAGTACAGTTACTATGTAACATAAAAGTGCGATAAAGCTTCCGTATGAACTCAATGAAAATCCCTCTCTTGTTATCTATTTGTTATCATTGTATCACAATTGTAACAAAAATACACGGGTATATTTCAACGCCTTAACAAAATTCGACACGAAACGTCACGTTTATTTATGAGAAGGGAATAGAATATACTTTTCCATAAGTATAAATGTCGAATGATTTGTAGTAATATTACAAAAGTATGACAGGGAATAAAAAAACGAAGGCAATGTAGTTGCCTTCGTTTTTTATTATTTTGCCCACTCGCTCACTTGCTCTACGCTCATGCGAGGTGCAGGGTGGCCTTTTAAAGTTGATTCACCAATTGTAATAAGCATAATTGGAACGTAACGAGATGAAACGTTAAATTCGTCTGTCAGTGCTTGTGGATTGAAGCCACCAATAGCACAAGTATCCCAACCAGTTGCTTTAGCTGCAAGCATAAGTTGCATTGCTGCTAAAGATGCATTTGAAAAGGCAGCATCTCTTGGGAATTGTTCACGAGCATATGCAGATTCAATATTTTTAGCTAAGCGTTCTTTTGCTTCTTCTTTCATAAATCCTTGTTCTACAATTGGACCATATACTGGCTCAACATTTTTATAAGCTTCTAAATCACCTAAAATAGCGACTACTGCAGAAGCATCAAGAATTTGTTGTTGGTTATAAGCTATTGGATGTAATCGTTTTTGTACATCTTCACCTTGAAAAACAAGGAATTTCCAGTGTTGTAAGTTCCAAGCGGAAGGTGCTTGTGCTGCTGCTTTTAAAATCTCATGTAATTCTGTAGATGAGATTTCTTTATTTGGGTTGAATGCACGTGTAGATGTGCGTTCATATAGAACGTTAAAAAAGTTGTCGTTTGTCATAATATATCCTCCAAATTGTATATAAAATTATCAGGAAAACGCAATGTATATTACTTACATTTTGTAAGTTATCGAATTTAAGAATATAATATCTTTATTTTAATTGTCAAGTTTTAAGAAATAAGCTAGGGCATTCATACAAACGATATAATTCCTATAATCATACACTAAAAAAGGAATTTATAGAGTGAAAAGGGAAGATAACATTCTCAATTAGCTTGTTAATATGTATTTCTCACAAATTAAAGTTTATTGGAGAACAGTCTTTTAAAAATATTTGTGAGGAATTCAGTAGAACAAGATATATGAAGTGAGTGAAGACTAGTGATGAACATACTACATTTTTTATTAGAGAATACGGTTTTCCAAAATGTGTTACAAGATCTGCAGTTAAATGTCCTTTATATAGAAAATGGATGTAAACATCAACAAACGATAGAAAATATCCATCCAAAATGTATGTTTATAGCAAATAGTTTTGAAGAGGGTGAACTATTATTTCAAAGAACGAAACCGCACATTATAATTATGTATGTAACAGATTATTCTCAAATAAAATATATAAAGAATATGTATACCTCGCAAAGTACATTCATTGTCATTTGGGATCAACAAATAACAAAAGAATTTACAGATGTACTTGCATTAGGAATACGTAATATTGTAATAGCCCCTGTAACTCCGCAAGCAGTGTTAGAAGAAGTGAATAAGAGTTTGTATCAACTTTCTTTGGTAAGGCAAGTTAGTTTACAACAGGAACTGCTTCAAACGATGTTTGATTTTCAAAATGATTTATTATTTATAGTAGAAGATGATGAAATTGTTGATTGTAATACAAATTTTTTAACGTTTTTCGGATATGAAAATTTGTTTGCCTATCGCGAGCAACATTTAGTATTTGCTGAACATTTTATTAGAGAAAATGGATACTACTCGACGACGCATGATATAACATGGCTAGACGATACTTTATCAAGCGGTAGAAGAATTAAGATGTCAAATTATGAAGGGGCAGTATCTACTTTTCTATTACGTGCGACACCATTGCCAGAAGATTTATCAAGATTTATTGTAAAGTGCACGGAAATTACAGAATTAGATGAAATCTATCAAGAACAAGAAAGACTTGCTATGATAGATTCATTGACAGAGATTTATAATCGTTTAAAGTTTCAACAAATACTAGAGGTAGAATGGGAAAAGGTAATACGTAATGATGAGAAAATAGCAATTATTTTATTTGATATAGATAATTTTAAAACAGTTAATGACACATATGGTCATGATTTTGGCGATTTGGCATTAATACAACTTGCAGAGCTTATGAAATCTAAAGTGGAGCAGCAACATGTATTTGCAAGATGGGGAGGGGAAGAATTCATTATATTAGTGACAAATACAGTAGAAAAGGAAGCATTTCAAGTTGCGGAATCATTACGATTCTTCATTGAAACAAAGCAATTCACTGGAATTTCGAAGTTAACAGCTAGCTTTGGAGTTGCGTTATATGAACAAGGAACTACAAGAGAAGAATTAATGCAACGAGCGGATATTGCATTATATGAAGCGAAAAAAAATGGAAAGAATCAAGTATGTGTGTATAGAAAAGAAAAAATGTGATTTTTCGCAACAAATTGTTGCGATTTTTTTTTATTGTTTGATAATAGAATAGGGGGACAATTTTTAGCGAAGGAATTATGGAGGATTAATATGATAAAAAAAGTAATGGTGGTGGCTTCACTGTCTGCTATAGTTGGCGGCGGAGTATACTATTTTCTTGTTAGCCCCAATATAAAGGAAAACACTGTATTAACAACGAAAGTGAATCCTACTATTGAATCGGAAGTACAAGGGAATATAGAAGAAAAAGAAGAGCAACAAATTGATTATGCTAGCATATCTCAAAAATTAGATCAATATTTAGTCGGAAAGCAATTCAATGGAACAGTTTTGGTAACAGATAAAGAGCATGTTATATTGAATAAAGGATATGGGTATGCTGATGTTCAAAATAAAATAGAAAATACGCCTCAAACAAAATATCGTATCGGTTCTATTACGAAAACAGTCGTTGCCACATCTATTTTACAGCTGCAAGAACAAGGGAAATTGAATATTCAAGATAATGTAAATAAATATATTCCTTCATTTCCGGAGAATAAAAATATTACGCTATATCATTTATTAACGCATACCTCTGGTTTACCTGAACACGCAAAAGGCAATATTAATGCGGCTTCCCGCTTACAATTAATTAATTGGATTGGACGTCAAAATTTAGAATTTCCTGCAGGAACAGGTTGGAGATATACAGATTATAATTATATGGTGCTTGCTTATATAATAGAACATATATCGAAAAAACCTTTAGGAGATTACATAAAAGAAAACATATTTGTAAAAGCAGATATGCATGAATCCGGTATGGGAAATATGGTACCTGGAGATAAAAATTTTACAAAGGGTTATGTGAAAAAAGATCAAGAGCTTGTACCAGCGCAGAAGTTAGGCATGGATTGGCTATATGGTTGTGGTGAGATGTATACGACAGTTGGAGATATGAAGAAATTAGACGAAGCAATTATAAATGGAAAACTTCTTTCTGAACAAAGTATACAGGCAATGTTTTCACCTTCAGCAGAACGGAAATATGCATTTAGTTTATATATATATCCAGATTATTTTCATAATCATGGTGTATTATCTGGTTGGAACACTTTCAATAATTTTAATAAAGAAAAAGGAACTTTTGTTATTTTATTTTCAAATGTGAAAAATAGTATGGATGATGACTTTAATAAAGAGTTCCGAAAGATGGTAAATGATTTATTAGAACAAAGGGGATGAGAAAATGGAACATAAAACTTTATCAATAGGTTTCATTGGGATTGGCGTAATGGGAAAAAGTATGGTTTATCACTTAATGCAAGATGGTCATAAAGTATATGTATATAATAGAACGAAAGCAAAAACAGATTCTTTAGTGCAAGATGGTGCAAATTGGTGTAATACGCCAAAAGAGTTAGTGAAGCAAGTTGATATTGTAATGACAATGGTTGGATATCCACATGATGTAGAAGAAGTGTATTTTGGTATAGAAGGAATTATAGAACATGCAAAAGAAGGTACGATAGCAATTGACTTTACGACATCTACACCTACTTTAGCAAAACGGATTAATGAAGTTGCAAAAAGCAAAAATATATATACGTTAGATGCACCTGTCTCAGGAGGAGATGTTGGTGCGAAAGAGGCAAAACTCGCAATTATGGTAGGTGGGGAGAAAGAAATATATGATAGATGCTTACCTTTACTTGAAAAGTTAGGAACAAACATTCAATTACAAGGACCAGCTGGGAGTGGACAACATACAAAAATGTGCAATCAAATTGCGATTGCTTCCAATATGATTGGAGTATGTGAAGCTGTTGCTTACGCGAAGAAGGCTGGACTGAATCCAGATAAAGTGTTAGAGAGTATTTCAACAGGGGCAGCAGGTAGCTGGTCATTAAGTAATTTAGCTCCTCGAATGTTAAAAGGAGACTTTGAGCCAGGATTTTATGTAAAGCATTTTATGAAAGATATGAAAATTGCTTTAGAGGAAGCAGAAAAATTACAATTACCAGTCCCAGGCTTAAGTTTGGCGAAAGAATTGTATGAAGAGTTAATTAAGGATGGCGAAGAAAATAGTGGAACACAAGTACTATATAAAAAATATATAAGGGGGTAAACGAGGTGGACCTTCAAAAGTTTGATGAGATGATTGATACTGTACAGCGAGCTACTTGTATGCAAATTAATGAAAAACAAAAAGAAGCTTTTAAACAAAAATATGATTTTGAACCAGAATTTGAATATGGAAGAGATGAGAAGGGGCATTATGTAATTCGAACCTCAAAAAAGATGTTAGAAGAAATGGAGTTTTATTTAGCATTGAAATATGATCGTGATGGAGTGGATCTTTATATGCAAGCTGAGATTGACGGCATATTTTATGTATCTATTAGCTATGGTGAAGATGCCCTACATCTACAAGAATTGTTTCAATTTCTAGAAGAAAATAAATAAAAGTCCTCAAATGAGGACTTTTATTTATTTAGTCATCTTTAATTTTTATAATTATAAGTTAGAAGCCCGGCGGCATCGTTCAACCGGGAACGGGATAATTTGTGCGATATGATTAGGACCAAATTGTTTTGTACGAGCATGGCGTATTATATAAAAAGCACACAGAATTGAAACAGGAATAGCGCCGAATAAACCAAATAATAAAGCGCTTACACAAGATGCGACAAATCCTAAAACACCAATTTCTAACTCTTCCATAATAGCTCCTAAAATAACAGGAAATGCTCCACATGTAACTCCAAGTATAAGTGCGATAAGTAAGCTCATGATTATCCCCCTCTGTTTGCGATATTATTTTCCTTCTTAGTTAATTGTAGTATATCACACATAAAACAGAATTTTCAGAAAAAATTCAATGAATGTTCAAAAAATGTTCGAAAAATGCACTTGAAAAATCAAGGTGTTAAATTTGTGATGAAATGGTACTTTCAAGTAAATAAAAAATCAGGCTTATTTCAAAATGAAATAAGCCTGTTCCATAGGAGGATGTATATATGTAGAGTGAATAAAAGTTTGGAAAAGGGGGTCCAAGTCCTTTTATTCAACTAACTACCTTAATAGATTGGAACCCAGCCTTCAGTTGTCACAAAAATACGAATAGCTACAACTTGGCGATCATCTTGCAAGGTAAAATAATGTCTTGCATTTTCAGGAACAGATATTAAATCGCCTGGCTCAAGTTCAACATCAAAGAATTTCCCATCTTTACCTTCAATAGCGAAAATGCCATGACCACTGACGATAAAGCGAACTTCGTCATCTGTATGATGGTGTTCCTTTTGGAAATTAATTAATAATTCGTCAAGGTTAGGGGTGCTATTTGAAAGTGAAATTACATCATGTGCTTTATAACCACGGCGTGCTGAAACATCAGCGATTTCTTTTGAAAAAATAGCTAATATTTCAGCTTTGTTTTCATCTGTTAACGAATAATTTTCATTTAAATGAGTAGGAAGTTTAGAAATATTCCATTTCTCATATAAAACGCCTTCCTCTTGTAGAAATTTAGATACTTCCACTTCATTTTCAATACGAGTATTTACTTCATGAATACGAATTTGCGCCATTAGAAACGCCTCCCTGAATTGATAATAGTTTTATATGAAATTGGAATAAAAACTCATAAGCTTCTAATCTCTTCTTTGCATCAAAGCTATCTCGGCCCCATACAGTAATACCGTGGTTACGGATTAATACTGCACCCGAATCTCCTTGTATATGCTTTCGGAAGTTTTCTCCAAGCGTTGGGATATGGGCATGGTTTTCGATAATAGGAATGTGAATTGTTGCACCTTCTTCCCAAATATCGAGTGCTTTAATAATTTCTTGATTTTGAAGGGTGACTGCATCACTATATAAATTTGTGATGACATTATTATCGGTTGTATGAACATGAAGTACGCAACCGGCATTCGTATTGTTATAAATGTGTGTATGCAATATTGTTTCTGCTGAAGGACGTAATTCAGTCTCTAAAACGGGAACTCCTACATGATCTACTAATAGAAAATCATCTGGAGTGGTTTTTGTTTTATCTTTACCGCTTGCCGTAATAAGAAAAGTAAGTGGTTCATGACTAACCTTTATAGAAATATTACCACTTGTTGCTGGGAACCAATTTCGTGTTGTTAACTCTTTTTTTATCTCGCTTAAGTCATACCATTGACGAAAAAGTTGTTTCATGCCTTCACCTCCAACAAAAGTTTTAATTCAGCTTGCACATCTTGAAATGTTTCAAACGGTGTATAAGCAATATGATTTTCTGCACACTTTGTAATAAGAAAATCGCGAGCGAATACTTTATCAGCTTGTTTCGCGGCTTGTAAATCAGTAATAGAATCTCCAATTACAATATGAAAGTCATCTGTATCACTTAATTTACGGATTAATGATGATTTACATAATCCGCAATGATTTTGACAATGATCATCACAAGAATGAGGCCATTTAACTGTAATAAACTCTGCTGAAAAGTCTGTTTCATTACAATAAATTTGCTCTTTTGGAATGATTCCTTGTAAGAGTGGATAGACGAAGAAATCCATTCCACCTGATATCACGTAAAAAGAAATGTTATTTTCCTTTACGAATTGTATAAACTCATGAAAACCACTACGGATTTCAGCAGTTTCTATTAAAAATTGAATAATATCATCGTGCAGATTAGTAGGTATTAATTGAAATAATTGAGAAACACCTTCTTGAATGGATAGTTCTTGTGATAAAATTTTATTCTTTACTTCTTCGGCTTCTGGTGGTGCGAATTTTTCCATAATGGACATAATGTTATCATTATTTGTAATCGTGCCATCGAAATCACAAAATACTTGAATACTCATAATTTCACCTCATAAGAGGGATTTCCCCATATTTGTAGTGCACTATGCAAATTTATGTCGTCTACTTCATGGAGTGGTTTATTTTGCAAAGTAGCATCAATTGCAGTACGAAAAGCTTTACCGCCGCCTTGCGCTCCATTTGGATGTCCGTGTATCCCGCCGCCAGCATTAATAACAACATCTTTACCGAAATCTCGTACAATAAAGGGAACGAAACCAGGATGAATACCAGCAGACGGAACAGAAAAGCTCTTCTTGAAAAATGCATCGTCTTCAGTTAAATATTTTGAGATAGCAAGAGCCTCCTCTTTTTCTAGCGCAACACTTCCGTATGGAGATGGGAATAATGAAAAGTCAGCCCCAGCATAACGTAGTAGCTTTCCAAGTAATAATGGAGATGAAACTCCATATAACTTGGATGCTGAATAAGCACCACTTACAGCAGGATGTGCCATAATAGGAACTGGGATTTCATCATCTTCTGCAAGTGATTGTAGTACATCTAGTCCGTAAGCAAATACGTTAAATAATAGAATATCAGCTCCAGCTTGCACTGCACGTTTAGCATTTTCTTTTAAATCAAAAGTTCGCCCTGTTAAATTTACGGCATATAACGTTTTATGACCGTATGTTTCGTAGACAGATTGTAAAACTTCTTTTCCAGATACAATGCGTTTCGTAAGGGGTGTTAATGCATTTTCAAATAATATTTCATCATCTTTTACTATATCTACACCACCAATTGCTTGATCGCGTAATTGCGTTTTTAAATACCCAATGTTTCGTCCAATCATTCCTTTAAAAATACTCATTAAAAGGGGACGATCATGCACTTGTAAAAGATTTCGAATACCATCTATCCCGAATTTTGGACCAGGAAAATGTTTTTTTAACTCGTCTGAAAAAGTTAAGTCAATTAGTTTTACTTCGCCATCAAGTGATAGCTTTCCAAATGTAGTCGTTAAAATCGCTGGTAAATCTGGACTGAAGTTTAATAGCGGATATTCGATTTTAATAATTCCGCGTTTTACTTTTTTACGTAAATACGAATTGGTATGTTCATGTTCAGCTAATTCCTCAACATGAATGACGTTGCCTTTATGCTGCTTTAATTGTTCTTGCAATAAGTGTGGCAAATGAGTCCAAGAGCCAATTGTTAAACCGAGTGCAATTTGCTCAGCTTTTTTTTCTAAGTTATGTGAATCATCATGGATTAAATACGTCGCTATAATTCCGCTCATTGTTATAACCTCCTAGTTAAATAAAAAAACCTCTCAGCTAAGGAGAGGTTTTTTTACAACCAGCTCCTTATCTGTCAGCGTAATGCTGCGAGAATTAGCACCGTGTCTACAATTGTAGATCGGTTGCCGGGTTTCGTCGGGCTCGTCCCTCCACCTGCTCTTGATAAGAAGTATTTAGAAATGTTTAAATTTTTAAGATAACTGAATTTTGTCAGATATTTTTCGTGTTGTCAATTACTTTTTGAAAAAATTTAATTTATCAATTCGATTAATGGCTTCTCGTAATCTATCTTCTGTATGCAAGAGACCAACACGGACATACCCTTCCCCATGCTCACCAAATCCAACACCAGGAGCAACTGCGACATGTGCTTTTTCTAGTAAAATATTAGAAAATTGCTCAGAGGTATATCCTGTTGGAACGGGAAGCCATGCAAAGAATGATCCTGTTGGAATGTCTACATTCCAACCAATTGAGTGACAGGCTGAAATAAGAGCGTTTCTTCGAGATTCGTAACTATTTACAAGGTCTATTACACAAGACTGTGAACTTAATAGCGCTTCTCGAGCAGCATCTTGAACTGCACCGAATATACTAACATACATATGATCTTGTAATAGGTTAATTGTTTCAATCACACTTTCATTCCCTACAGCAAAAGCGATGCGCCAGCCAGCCATATTGAAAGTTTTTGATAATGTGTAAATTTCAATTCCTATATCTTTCGCACCATCTGCTTGCAAGAAACTAACAGGTTTTTGACCATCAAATCCGATAGCGCCATAAGCAAAATCGTGAACAACTAATATATTATGTTTATTAGCAAAGTGAATGGTTGCATCAAAAAAATCTTTTGATGCAGTAGCACCGGTAGGATTATTTGGATAGTTTAAAAACATTAATTTTGCACGCTCTGCAATAGAGTCATCAATGTTCGTATAATCTGGCAAAAAGTTATTTTCTGCAATAAGCGGCATTGTTTCAAAGTGTGCTTTTGCTAAAGCAACCCCGGATAAATAATCTGGATAACCTGGATCCGGAACGAGAATCGTATCACCGGGATTTGTAAAACAAATCGGTAATTCTACTAGTCCAGCCTTCCCTCCAAACAAAATAGCAACTTCAGTTTTTGGGTTTAATTCCACGCCGTATTCATGTTTATAGAATGTAGCCACGGCTTCCTTTAAGCTTTCATGTCCGCGAAATGGCGGATATTTATGATGAATGGTCTTTTCGGCAGCATCTTGTAAAGCTTTTACGATATGCTGCGGTGTTGGTTGATCTGGATTACCTTGACCTAGATTAATAACATCGTGACCAGCTGCAACGACTTTGTTAACTTTTGCAACAAGTGAAGCGAAAAATTGTGTTGGCAATGATGTTACTATCTCAGAAGGTTGAAATAATTTCATACTTTCCACCTCTTTTGAAAGTTGTTACAATTCTAGTGACAAATGATATAATCTTTCCAGTATTTTGTAAAGAGAAAAATAAGAATGGGGCTGAAAAAATGAAAGTCGCATGTATTCAAATGGATATTGTTTTTGGAGATGTAGAAAAAAATATTGAGAATGCTAAAAATAAAATAAGTGAAGCTATGAAGGAAAGGCCAGATGTTATCGTCTTACCAGAACTATGGACAACAGGATATGATTTAACGAGACTTTCTGAAATTGCAGATAGGGATGGAGTGGAAACGAAAGAAAAGTTAATAGAATGGGCGAAGCAATATGATGTACATATTGTTGGTGGGTCCATAGCAAAGCAAACAGAGCAAGGCGTTACAAATACGATGTATGTTGTAAATAATGAAGGACAGTTAGTCAACGAATATAGTAAAGTACATTTATTTCAGCTTATGGATGAACATAAATATTTAATAGCTGGTAATGGTACGGGCGAATTTAAGCTAGATGATGTTGAATGCGCTGGAACAATTTGTTATGATATTCGTTTTCCAGAGTGGATGCGTGTTCATACTGCTAAAGGGGCAAAAGTATTATTTGTTGTAGCAGAATGGCCATTAGTTCGTTTAGCACATTGGCGTTTGCTATTGCAAGCAAGAGCAGTTGAAAATCAGTGTTATGTTGTTGCGTGTAATAGAGCAGGAAAGGATCCGAATAATGTGTTTGCAGGTCATTCTTTAATTGTGGATCCTTGGGGTGAAGTTGTAGTAGAGGCGAATGAAGAGGAATCAATTTTATTTGGAGAGCTTGTATTCGAGAAAATTAGAGAAGTACGAAAAGGAATTCCAGTTTTTGCGGATCGTCGTCCAGAATTATACAAATAAAATGTTGACAAGTGATTTTTATTCTTGGTATAGTCATCAACATAAAGTTAAAAATTCAAAAAATTATACAACTCTTATCAAGAGCAGGTGGAGGGATTTGGCCCGATGAAGCCCAGCAACCGACCGTAATACCATTGTGAAATGGGGCGTTTATTACGCCAAAAGGCACGGTGCTAATTCCAGCAGAAAGTAAAACTTTCTGGCAGATAAGAGGGGAGAAGATAAACTTCAAACCTCTTTCTTAGTGGAAAGAGGTTTTTCTGTGTTAGAAAAACCTCTGAATTTAAAAAGGGGGAGAAGACGATGGGATATTATTCATTAACAGAAATAACAGCTGTACAATATGCGAAAGATCATGGTTATTTTGAAGAGAAGGCAAATGTCATTTGTCATGAAATTGGAGATGGAAACTTAAATTACGTGTTCAAATTAGATGATGGAGAGAAATCCATTATAATAAAACAAGCACTGCCTTATGCTAAAGTAGTTGGTGAAAGCTGGCCATTGTCTATAAAAAGAGCAACGATTGAAAGCAAGGCATTACAAATTTTTGCGCAGTATGTACCGGATTATGTTCCAGTAGTGTACAGTCATGATGAAGAGTTAGCGATAACGGTAATAGAAGACTTATCAAGACTAACAATTACAAGAAAAGGATTAATAGACGGAGAAGAATATCCGCTTTTATCCCAGCATATTGGTCGTTTTCTAGCACATGTTTTATTTTACACTTCAGATTTTGGTTTACAGTCAGAAGAGAAGAGGATACTAGAAGGTACCTTTGTAAATCCGGACCTATGTAAAATTACAGAGGATTTAGTGTTTACAGATCCTTTTGGGCATTATGATACAAATGATTATGAGCCAGATTTACAGCTCGTGGTTGATGAACTTTGGAGTGATAAAACTTTAAAACTAAAAGTAGCACAATATAAATATAAGTTCTTAACAAGAAAAGAAACTCTTATTCATGGTGATTTACATACTGGTAGTATTTTTTCGTCACCTTCTGAAACGAAAGTGATTGATCCAGAATTTGCGACATATGGCCCATTTGGATTTGATATAGGTCAATTTATTGCAAATCTATTATTAAATGCTTTATCTAGAGAAGAAGAAAAGAGAAGTGTACTATTTTTTCATATAGAAAAGACGTGGAGTTATTTTGTAGAGACTTTTACAAAGTTATGGATTGGGGAAGGTGTAGAAGCATATACGAAAGAAAAACAATGGTTACCAATTATTTTGCAAAATATCTTTACTGATGCTGTTGGATTTGCCGGATGTGAACTAATTCGTAGAACAATTGGTTTAGCTCATGTAGCAGATTTAGATGAAATAGAAAATAAAGAAACAAGAATTCAAGCTAAGAAACAAGCGCTATCCTTAGGAAAAGAACTAATAAAATATGAATCTAAAAGTGCTGATATTCAACTGTTTCGAACATTATTTCAACAGACAGTTTCAAGGGGTGTAAAAGCATGAGTACAATTGTTACTGTTCCGAGATCTGTAAGTTGGAAAGGTGATGCAATTGCAGTATTAAATCAAACGAAATTGCCACATAGCACAGAATACAAAACATTAACGACTATTGAAGGGGTTTGGAAAAGTATCATAATGTTAGAAGTACGTGGAGCGCCTGCAATTGGAATTGTAGCTGCATTTGGCTTGGCGCTTGCAGCGAAAAAATATAATACTTTACATATCGAAGAATTTCAAAAGAAGTTTAATAGAGACTGTAACTATTTAGGGACATCACGCCCAACGGCAGTAAATTTATTTTGGGCAATTGATCGTATGAGAGAATCTATTCGAGAGATTACTACAATAAAAGAAGCACAAAAAATATTAGAAGAAGAAGCGCTTCGCATTCAACAGGAAGATGAAGAGGTGTGTCGAAATATTGGGGAATATGCGTTAACATGTTTTAAAGATGGCGATAATATTTTAACAATCTGTAACGCTGGAAGTATCGCAACTGCCAGATATGGAACTGCATTAGCTCCCTTTTATATTGGAAAAGAGAAAGGTGTGCGTTTACATGCATATGCGTGTGAAACGAGACCAGTTTTACAAGGTGGTCGCTTAACGACGTGGGAATTGAAGCAAGCAAATATTGATGTGACCCTTATAACAGATAATACTGCAGCTCATGCTATTCAAACGAAAGAAATAAACGCAATTATTGTGGGGGCGGATCGAATTGTCGCAAATGGAGATACAGCCAATAAAATAGGGACAATGAATTTAGCTATTTTAGCAAAGTACTTTAATATCCCATTTTACGTTGCTGCGCCACTGTCAACATTTGATGTTACGAAAGAAACTGGAGCCGAAATTATTATTGAAGAAAGAGATGAAACAGAAGTTACGAAAATCTTTGGAAAACAAGTAGCACCAATTGGAACGGATGTTTATAATCCAGCATTTGACATAACGCCGAATGAATTAATTACAGGAATTATTACTGAGAAAGGTATTATACGCGGGGACTATAAACGAGAAATTGCATCATTATTTGAAAAACAAGCTAATACATAATAGCTTGTTTTTTTATGCCTAAATGCAGTGTTTTCTCTTACTTATATAATGAAAGGAGGGGAAGAGGGTGGAAGAGTGGATCAAGATGATAGGTAATGTAGGGTTTCCAATTGTTGTAACATTATATTTACTCCACCGTATTGAAAGTAAATTAGAGGGGGTAATTGTTGCAATTGAGAAGCTCCCGCGGCAATTACTAAAGTACGAAGATCCTCGGGATAAAAAATAAAGTTTGCTCTTCTTGAGCAAACTTTATTTTTATTGAGCGGTATAACCACCATCGATAACGACAGCTTGACCAGTTATACCTTTAGCTTTTTCACTCGCTAAAAACATCGCATAATCTGCAATTTCTTGTACTTGTAATAAGCGCTTTTGTGGAACGAGTGGATAAATAACATCTTCTAAAACATTTTCAAGTGGTACATTTCGTGTAGTAGCTAAGTCTTGTAGTTGATTACGTACAAGGGGGGTATCAACATAACCAGGGCAAAGGGCATTAACAGTAATACCATGCGTAGCACCTTCTAAAGCGGCAACTTTTGTTAATCCAATTACGCCATGTTTTGCACTATTGTAGGCAGCTTTTCCAGCAAACCCGACAAGGCCGTTAATAGAAGCGATATTAATAATACGACCATATTTTTGTTGTTTCATAATCGGAAAGGCATGCTTAATTGCAATAAACGGAGCAATTTGCATAATTTGAATTAGTAGCTCGAACTTTTCAGTTGGAAAGTCTTCAATGGGTGAAACGTGTTGCATTCCTGCGTTGTTAATTAATATATGTAATGAACCGAAATGATCAACTGTTTGAGAAATTGCTGCTGTAATTTCCTCTTCAGATGTAACGTCACATTTTAAACCGATAGCTTGAAAACCTTCATTTTGTAATTGTTCAGCAGCTTCTTTTGCGCGTTCTTCAAGCCGATCGGTAATCACAACTTTTGCACCTTCTTTTGCAAAAGCCTTTCCCATTTCATAACCAATGCCACTTGCAGCACCTGTTAAAAAGACAACTCGATTTGTAACCATGATGAAAAACATCCCTTCATAATAAAGTTTTCATAGTGCTCTATTTAGAGAAGCTATAATGAAATTCCTGCAAACATTTGGAAAAAATATCGTTAGCTATCTTGTTTTGCAAAATAGTCTTTGCTATACTATTTTGTAAAGCAAGATACTTACGCTTATCTATCTTGTAAAGCAAGATAGTAGGAGGATTTGAATTATGTCGACAAGTCAAATGCTGAAAGGGATTTTAGAAGGATGCTTACTTGCTATTATTTCTGAAGGCGAAATATACGGTTATGAAATGAGTGAAAAGCTAGCGAAGTATGGTTTTACAATGGCGAGTGAGGGAAGTATTTATCCGTTATTAATACGAATGCAAAAAGAAGGACTAATAACAAGCGTAATGAAGGAATCTCCATCTGGTCCAAAGAGAAAATATTATACATTAACAGAAAAAGGCGAGGAAGCACTTGATGAATTTATGGATCGCTGGGAAACGATGCAAAGTAGTGTAGAACGTCTACTTGAAGGGAAGGGAAGGAGAAAATAATGCTATCAAGTGAAGCGCGAAAGTTTTTGTTAGATATGAGATTATTTTTGACGGCAAAGAGTGTGAAAGAAAGCGATATTGAAAATTTTATAGAAGATGCGGAACTCCATTTAATTGAGGGGGAGAGTGATGGGAAAAGTGTAGAAGATATTTTCGGAAGCTCACCGAAAGAATATGCAAATGAACTTGTCAAAGTAATGGAAAGAGATAGACAGGAAACGTGGAAGCAAATTGGTTTTACAGTAATGAATATCGTATCGTTTTGGATTATTGCTTCTATCTTAATAGTGAATCATGGAATGTTACAGATTTCACTTATTCAGTGTATCGGTTACAGTTTTTCATTGATTTTAGTTGTTATAGGTCCTAATTTTCTACTTCGCAAAATGACCTTCGTCACAAGCTTTACAAAAACATGGTTTTCCATGTGGTCTTTAGTTATGATTGCTCCATTGTTTTTATTAGGAGCTGTTACGATATTAGATGTGATATATCCTACAAAAATGCTCACATTCACCGAAGTCCAAAGTTATATAGTAGCTGGTGGGATTTTTATGATCACAGTAGCGATAAATATATATTTTGAAGGATGGTTTAAAAACTTATATTTAATCATTCCACTTTCTATTATGTTACTGTTTAAAACATTTACATCGGAAGATCTTATGCCAATGCTATTTCAAATTATATGTTTATACGGAAGTTTGTTTATTTTAATTTTCCTTGAAATTATGATGAAGACGAATAGAAGAGAAATGGTTAAATAAGGGAGGGGTTATAATGAATGTTTCTAAAGAAGGAGAAAAGTTTTTAATCGATACGAAAGTATATTTAATAACAAAAGGGATTAAAGAAGAAGAGGTGAACGCCTTTCTAGAAGATGCAGAACTTCATTTAATAGAAGGTGAAAAAAAGGGAAAGACGGTAAGGGACATATTTGGTGACTCACCAAAAGAGTATGCGGAAGAATTAGCGAAAGAGATGGAGAAGGATAAAAGCGGAAGTATAAAGAGTGTTTTAGGAATGATTATTGGTATTGGTGGGTATTGGTTACTAACCAATATTTTATTTGGAAATTCGAATCAACAATTTACGTTAACAAATGTACAGTTAATTGGTTATCCTATCGTTTTAATTATTACAATTATTGGAACGGTTTTTGCGTTTAGAATGTCTTCTTTTAAAAGTAAATTAGTAGAGTTTGGAATTATTTATGTAATAGTAATGATACCTATTTTATTATTAGTGTTATTAATGTTTATGAATAAATGGTACGGGACACCTGTATTGCAATTAACTACAATGCAAAGTTATATACTAGCTGGAATAATCTTATTAGTACTGCTAATTGGTGAAGCGTACATACTTGGATGGATTGGAATATTAGCTGTTATCATACCGTTATTAATTATGTTTGTATTTAAAGAATTAGGGAAGCAAAACCCATATTGGGGAATGTTAGAGCCTTTACTTCTGTACGGAAGTTTATATGTATTAATGAGATGGTCTTTTAAAAATGAAGAGGAAAAAACTATAAGCTAGTTTTATACTAATAGTGAAGTGAACGAACTGAATTTTTTATCAAGGGGGGAACGAATATGCAAAGTATATTTCTAGGTATATTGTCTATTGTGTTTTTAGGTTTAACGATTTTTGGGCTCTATACTACCTTTGTGAAAAAGGTACATGATGACTATTTCGATACTTTATTAGATGACACATCGGGTTATATTCTGTTCTTCGGTTTTATTGGAAAAGGGCTGCTCTGGATACACCAAAAATTATTTCCAAAGAAATATTATATAGGGATTTTTAGAGGGATTACATTTACATTTAGTTGTCTATTTTTATTTCTAGCAGCCGGGATTTGGTTTGTTGATTGGAATAAGTCGTTTTAAACAGTAACATGAGGGTTACTGTTTTTTTCTTTGTAATAAAGAGCTTTGTAAAGAGAGCGCTTTTTGTTCTGCTGTTAATAAGGAATGAATATGAACGTTTTCTGGACGAGGGACTATCGGATACATAAGATTGGTTGGAGAAGGATGGTGCTCCGAGCCAGTTGGGGAATGAGGATCTGCATGAGTAAGTTTTCCGTGAATACGTCTTGTAAATAAGATATGACCGATTTCGTGAGCGAGCGTATATATATTTTTCATAGGAGCAGCTGAGTTTGTTAAAACGATATATCCTGTAAGTTGTTGCTGTTTTGCTAAAGAGTAAGCGCAGGCAATTACTGCTGTTTCTTTGAAATAATCACTGCCAATATAACAAATATAAAGGTCGCATTCAGGAGCTTCATTTACACATGTTTGGAAAAAGGATGCCAGCTTTTCTTGACTTTGAATGGAATTTTTATAACTGATTTCACGGTCAAAAAAACGGAAAAGTTCATTTAATACAATTACTTCTTGAATTTGAAATGTAATGGGGTGCCAAATTGATTCTGCAACAGCTAAATCTTTTGCGATGCGGTCATCAGAAATATCGGCGCCGGGAGTAATACAAATACATATATTGACGTATGGATCCATAAGGAACACCTCAAATGAAAAAAGTTCTTCCTATAATATATGTGGGAAAAAGATGTCATGTATGGATAAACGCCTTCTTTATTGAATATATAGATGACAAGTCGAAAAAATTTCATAGTTCTATAACGTAGTGTGATCATCTTTTTGATATAGTAAAGGAAAGGGGGAGAATATATGTATACATTAAAAATCGTTTCAGACAGAGAAGCACTTTATCAATTTGCGAGTTATGTAAGAGTTGTACAAGGGGTGGAAGATGTATATGTAGAGGTGGGAGAACCTTTATATGAACATCCGTTAATGAAGTTTTATGTACATATTAAGCTGAAAGAAACATATGAGCAGCATAAAGCGTTACAGGAAATAGCAAGATTAGTAGAATTGGGGCGTTTTACATATGTCCATTATCGTAATGATGAAATTGAGGAAGCTTTTGAAGCTGTAAAATATGAAAGTTTTAAGAAATAAAGGTGAAAAAAAGGAGGCGAAAGCTTCTTTTTTTCTTTAAAATTACATGAACAAAAAGAGCAAAATTTTGTTATGATAAGGGAGGTTAGGGAAAGGGGAATTTACATATGGGGTATATTGAAGAGTTACGAAAAGTCGTTGGTACAAGGCCGCTTATTCTCGTAGGATCAGCAATTATTATATTAAACGATAATCAAGAAGTATTGCTTCAATATCGTTCAGATACATATGATTGGGGTGTACCTGGTGGGGCGATGGAACTGGGCGAAACGACAGAAGAAACTGCACGTAGAGAGTTATTTGAGGAAACGGGGTTAACTGCAAAAATAATGCAATTTCTTGGTGTTCTATCTGGAAAAGAAGTATATTTCCGTTATCCGAATGGCGATGAAATTTTCAATGTTATTCATCTGTATCAGGCACATCATGTGAGCGGGGAATTAAAGCTCGATCATGAAGGGTTAAAACTTCAATATTTTCCAGTAGATAAGTTGCCAAAATTGAATGAAACGACAGAGAAAATTTTACAAAAGTTTTTATATGCGCTGACAGAATAGAAGGTTAATTCCTTCTATTTTTATTATATTAAATATTTTGATTTTTTAGTATGTTTATAGTATGATAGTTATAGATATACATCTTATGGAATTTCACCTAAAAACTGACTAGGGTACATAAGAGAGGGGCAAGTGCAAAATGCATAATGTTGTTATTACAGCTGCAGTTCGTTCGCCAATTGGAACTTTTGGAGGAGCGCTAAAAAATGTAACGCCAGTAGAATTAGCTGTTCCTGTACTTCAGGAAGCTGTAAAACGAGGCGGGGTAGAACCACATGAAGTTGATGAAGTAATTTTAGGTCATTGTATTCAAAGAACTGATGAAGCAAATACGGCGAGAACAGCTGCATTAGCGGCAGGATTTCCTGACACAGTTACGGGATATACAATCCAACGTCAATGTTCTTCAGGTATGCAAGCAATTATGTCAGCTGCAATGCAAATCCAATTAGGTGTAAGTGATGTTGTTGTTGCAGGTGGGGTAGAAGCGATGAGTTCGAGCCCTTATGCATTGAAACAGCACCGCTGGGGACAACGTCTACAGCACGGAGAAATTCGTGATACGGTGTGGGAAGTGTTAGAAGATCCGATTCACCATATTATGATGGGTGAAACAGCGGAAAATTTAGTTGAACAATATGAAATTACAAGAGAGGAACAAGATGAAGTTGCTCTTCGCAGTCATACATTGGCACTGAAGGCAATCGAGTCTGGATACTTTGACGATCAAATTGTTCCTATTACAATAAAAGAGCGTAGAAAAGAAGTTGTATTTTCGAAGGATGAACATCCACGTGCAGATATTACAGCTGAAAAATTAGCTGGATTGAAGCCGGCATTCCGTAAAGATGGATCAGTGACTGCTGGAAATGCATCTGGCCTTAATGACGGGAGTGCAGTTCTAGTATTAATGAGCGAAGAAAAAGCGAAAGAAAAAGGTTTACAACCGTTAGCTAGAATTGTTGGATATTCAGTAGCTGGAGTAGATCCAAAAATTATGGGTATTGGACCAGCACCAGCAATTCGTAAAGGTTTAGAAAAAGTAGATTGGTCATTGGAAGATGCAGATTTACTTGAAATTAATGAAGCTTTCGCGGCTCAATATTTAGCTGTAGAGAAAGAGTTAGGCTTAGACCGTGAAAAAGTGAACGTAAACGGTAGTGGCGTAGGACTTGGGCATCCAATTGGTTGTACAGGGGCTCGTATTACAGTAAGTTTAATTCACGAATTAAAAAGACGTGGGTTAGAAAAAGGAATTGCCTCTTTATGCGTCGGTGGCGGTATCGGGGTTGCCTTATTTATAGAAGCACTATAAAAAAGAAGCAGCTATTGCTGCTTCTTTTTTTACGACTCAAATAGATGATGGAATAATCGATCGCGATTTTCAAAGAAAAGTTTCGTCGTTTGGTAATGCTCAGTTTCTTCTAATGTGGATTCGTGAATTCCCTCTTGTGTTAAAGAATATATAGTGGATTCAGGATAAGCCATTAAAATAGGAGAATGCGTTGCGATAACAAATTGTGAACCTTGTTCAGCTAGTTCGTGCATTCGAATGAGCATGGAAAGTTGTCTCATTGGTGATAAAGCTGCCTCAGGCTCATCTAAAATGTATAAACCTTGTCCTGAAAAACGGTTCATAAATAATGAGAAGAATGATTCACCGTGTGATTGTTTGTGTAGTGAGATACCACCATAAGAGTTGATAACCGGATTCCCACGTGCTTCTCTATCAGCATCTATTTCATCAATATAAGAAGCAACGTTATAAAATGATTCAGCGCGAAGAAAGAAACCGTCGTTTGGTGTATTGAAACTTTTTGAAATGCGAAGGTATTCATGTAAAGATGAATGGGAATCGTTTGTGCTAAAGCGGAAGTTCTTCGTTCCACCTTCTGCATTAAAACCTAACGCAATTGCAATTCCTTCAAGTAATGTTGATTTACCTGTTCCGTTTTCTCCAATAATGAATGTTACATTTGGATGGAAAGCTAGTGATTGTAATGTTCGAATAGCGGGTAAGCAGTAAGGATATGCGGAAAAACTAGGGATATTTTCTTTTTTTAATGTGACATTTTGTAAAAAGGGTACGTCAATCAATATATAAACCTCAATTCATAACGGATTTTGAATTTAAAAAGGCAGCAAATACAAGTGTTAATGACACCTGAATCCCTTCTTGTTTTCTGAATATTTTATGTGGATTATATCATTTAAACTATCATATTCCAATGTGAAAATAAATATTGCATGAAGATCCATTCTCTCGTTATGATATATGGTATTCTATTGAAAATGTGAGAAGGAGTTAAAGTATGCCGTTTACATTTGCACATCCAGCAGCAGTTCTTCCTTTTGCGAAAAAGCATTCTAAACATATTTCAGTAACGGCTCTTATATTAGGTAGTATGGCGCCTGATTTTGAATATTTTTTGCACTTTAGACCCTATGGTGTTATTGGCCATACATGGCTTGGGTTCTTATATTTAAATTTACCGCTTGTATTTCTAATCGCATACATATATCATTACATTTTAAAAAAGCCGTTTATAACGCATTTGCCTAAACCGTTTGCTGGTTATTATTCATATGCAATAGATGAGAGGTGGGGGCTACATACCTGGAAAGAATTCTTTGTATTTTGCTATTCTGCATTATTCGGTATGCTCACGCATGTTGTTTGGGATGCATTTACTCATAATACAGGCTATTTCGTTATGAAAATAGCATTGTTACAAATTGAATTACGCAGTATTCCATTGTATAAATATATGCAACATGGGAGTACATGTGTTGGCTTATTATTGCTATTATACGTACTATGGAAGTATAAAGATGAAACAGGGAAAGATATGATTGTAGCTTTAGAAAAAAGAAAGTATTGGGTTTCGATAATCATTGTGACAGCTTTTATATTTATCGTGCATGCGTTCCTAGATCCCTATTTTCATATTTTCCAAATTGGAGGTATAATAGTATCTGGATTGACAAGTTCATTTTGTGGAATTGTCATTGTTTCTATAGTTTACAAAGCAAGGGACTAATTTTATATTCATGAATGATAGCGTTAGGAGAAATGAAATGATGAAAGCATGGAAAAGTATTTTTGTTTTATGTAGTTTTCTTCTTATGTTAAGTGGTTGCTTCCATCAAGAAGAAAAGAAAGCTGAACCGAAGAAGAAAGAATCTATTCCTGAAACGAAAGAATATGGTGGGCGTGAGCTGAAAAAAGTAGGACAAAAAGTGAAAGAAACAGGATGGGGTACTTTCAAGTTAGAGCAGATGCATTCTGTGAATCAAACATTTGAAGTAGCGCCAATGAAAATTCACGTACAAGATGTGAAAGTAATCTCTTTATCACAAATGAGTGAAAAGGCAAAAAATACATTGAAAGTATATACGGCACTAACTCCTGAAGAAGTAAAACGTAGATTAGGGGATAAAGTAAGCCAAGAAGATGCAGAATTATATGCATCGCTAAGTGGAACAGAGATTAGTAATACAATTCGTTACGTTGAGATTACATATAAAGTGGAGAATAGCGGAAATAAAAATATGCAATTTTTCTCTATGAATGATGTTATGATTAATGGTAAGCAACATTTTAAAGTAGCCACTCAAAACTTTTTATATGACGAAGATACGTTAGTTGGTACAAAAAATGTATCAAGAGAAGACTATAAGCCTGGTGAAATAAGAGATGGTATTATTGGTTTAATACTTGACGATGGAAAAGACAAGGTAAAGGATATTCAGTTTACAACTGATGATTTACTTGCAGGAGATTCAGAAACACAAGATGTTGTAAAAGAGCCACAAACGTTTAACATCTCACTAAAATAATGTAAGACAAAACAGTCAGCATACAAATATTATGCTGACTGTTTTTTTATTTCTTTTATGTATGAATCTACATTTTGAAAAGGCACCTTAATTTTAAACGCATCTTTTTGTTCATTAAATTGCTTTTCATTGTAGGGACCGAAACGTTTATTGTGCTTTACATCAATAATCCAATAATGTTCACTTTTTTTATTTGCAATTGCTGCGTCAGGGTTATTTGGATCTGATTTTTCCTCAGTTTGTTTTGCAATAATGTATTTATCATCCCAAGCAATGTCTGTAATTTTTGCAGGGATGTATTGTGTGGCATATACAGCATCTTGCGAGGGGAAAAGTTCAAATGCATTTCCAGAAGTACGTATGAGTTCGTATTCATCGTTAACCATATAAGTTAAGTGACTTGTGTTTCCTGCACAACCAGTTAATAGGAAGGCGACGAATAGGATTATCCATTTTTTCAATATGGGAACCTCCTTTATAATGCTATTGTAACAAATTGTACAAGAAAAGTAAGAGAAACGCTAGTTTACAATGTTTTTTAGAAGTGGTACGATGAGACGGGTAAAGAAGGATATGAAGGAGTCGACATAAAATGAAGTTAAAGATGCATCGTCCAGCGCTTGTAATGAATCGCATAGGTGCTTCCCTAATTGACATGTTTTTAATCTCGGTTATGTATGGTGCAGTAGTAGCTATTATGACCGGAAACTATAGTGCTATGTTTAAGCGCTTTAATATAAGCTTAGGTGATTTTAGATATGATTTTGCAGTAGTTTTCATATTAATGGCGATATATTTTATTGTATTACCCTTTCTTTGGAACGGTGTTACACTTGGAAAAAAGATAACGAGAATAAAACTAATTTCATTGAAGAGTGAAAAGCTAACATTGCAAACATTAATTATAAGATTTTTTGTAGTGTTATTACCGAACGTATTGCTATTAGGAATTCCATTAATATGTAATGTATATATGATGTTGTTCCGCAAAGATAATTGTGGTTTTCAGGATTTAATTACAAAAACGAAAGTAATAAGTCTTGTATAATGAAAAAAAGACCTTTTTATATATAAAAGGGTCTTTTTGATTTTATAAGTATATGGGGAATGTTTACAGTAAGGAAAAGCCAAAATGTATTATTTCTATTTGTAATAGATTGAAAATTAAGAAAATGATATAATGATTAAAAATAATATCTTTATTCCGCCATATTGGGGCTGAGTAAAATTTCACTTTATATAATAAGGGGGAAGTTAAAATGACAGGAGGTAGCATAATTTTTTGGGGTATTCTCATTTTTATCGGTCTAGTTTTCGATCAGCGTAATAATAAGAAAAAAGAAGGATAAAAAGTAAACGTTTACAAATTAAATAGCAATTTTTCTTGCTTGCAGATTAATCTTATAAAGGAGTATACTGAATGACGGTAAGACTTATAGAAGGGGTAATGAAAATGAAGCTTGCAGGAAAAGTTGCTATCGTAACTGGCGGTGGCATCGGTATTGGACGTAATACAGCTCTTTTGTTGGCTAAACAAGGCGCAAAAGTTATTGTGACGGACATTGATCAAGAGAGTGGACAAGCAACAGTGGAGGAAATTATGAATCTAGGCGGAGAAGCACTTTTTGTATCCTATGATATGGGAAAGCAAGGAGATTGGCAACGCGTTATTAGCATTACTTTGAATGCATTCAGTCGCATTGATATGCTTTTTCAAAATGCTGGTTTATATAAAATAGATTCTATTTTTTCTCGCCAACAAGAGAACGATTCCAATGTACTTTGTATTAATGACGTTTGGATAGAGATAAAACAATTAACGTCATCTTTTATGAAACAGCAAGAAGAAGTGGTGCTTAGTGATTTACCGATTTTCGGTATTATTAGCACGAAAGGACAATCATTTCATACAGTAGAAGCCCTAGTATAATAATGAAAACCGCCCTCAATATATGTGGACGGTTTTTTGTATGTGTATAGTAAAGATAAATTTTTTAGCGAATACGTTGTTCAGTTTGGTTATCAAAGAAATGCGCTTTATTCATATCAAATGCTAATTTAATTTGGTCACCAGGTGAAAACGTATGTCTTGCATCTACACGTGCCGCAAAATCTTGATTCCCAAGTTTCATATATAAAATGGATTCAGCACCTAATAACTCAGCAACTTCAATTTTTGTTGTGAAGGCAGTAGATTGTGAAGCTTCTAAAAATAGTAGTTCATCATGAATGTCCTCTGGACGAATACCTAAAACAATTTCCTTATTTACATAGCCTTGTTCACGTAGCATCTTCATTTTTCCTTCAGATACTTTAATTTTTATAGTATTGTCTATAACGAAATCGGTTTCAGTCAATTTACCACGGAAGAAGTTCATAGCTGGTGAGCCGATAAATCCACCCACGAAAATGTTTTCTGGTGTTTCATATACTTCTTTTGGAGTTCCAATTTGTTGGATTTTTCCATCCTTCATAACGACAAGACGCGAAGCCATAGTCATTGCTTCTGTTTGATCATGTGTTACATAAATTGTTGTTGTTCCAAGACGATGATGTAGCTTAGAAATTTCTGAGCGCATTGCAACACGGAGTTTAGCATCTAAGTTTGATAATGGTTCATCCATTAAGAAAACTTTTGCATCTCGAACGATTGCTCTACCTAAAGCAACACGTTGGCGCTGTCCACCTGATAATGCTTTCGGTTTTCTATCTAAATATTGTTCAAGTCCTAAAATTTTTGCTGCATCTTTCACACGACGATCGATTTCATCTTTTGGTATTTTTCGAAGTTTTAATCCAAATGCCATATTATCATATACACTCATATGTGGATAAAGAGCGTAGTTTTGGAATACCATAGCGATATCTCGATCTTTTGGAGGAACATCATTCATTAGTTTACCATCAATTGAAAACTCGCCTTTTGAAATATCTTCAAGTCCAGCTACCATTCGTAATGTTGTAGATTTTCCGCATCCAGAAGGACCGACAAATACAATAAATTCTTTATCTTGAATGTGTAAATTAAAATCAGTTACAGCTGTTACGTTATTATCATATATTTTATAAATGTTTTCTAATTTAAGTTCTGCCATGGTATTTCCCCCTAGAAATAATTATGCAAACGTTTTCTTTGAGTTCATTATAAACGAATAGATTCAAAAAATAAATAAAAAAATAAAACGTTTTCATTTATTGGAGATTTATTAGTGGTTTTCATATGTTTTCTTAGAAAAAGAACAATAAAAATTGTAAGCGCTATTTTAAATTGAGATAGAATCTGTTATCATTCATTAATGAAAACGTTTGCGCCTTAAAAAAGAGAAAAATGAATGATGAATGAAATGGGGTAGCATAATGGAAAAACAATGGTGGAAAGAAAGTGTAGTATATCAAATTTATCCTCGTAGCTTTATGGATAGTAATGGTGATGGTATAGGAGATCTTCAAGGGATTATTTCAAAGCTAGATTACTTAAAAGAGTTAGGGATTGATGTGATTTGGTTATCACCAGTCTATGAATCTCCAAATGATGATAATGGTTATGATATAAGCGATTATTGTAAAATTATGAACGAGTTCGGAACAATGGAAGATTGGGATGAGCTATTACATGAAATGCATGAACGTAATATGAAACTTATGATGGACTTAGTTGTTAATCATACTTCGGATGAACATAATTGGTTTATTGAATCACGTAAATCAAAAGATAATAAATATAGAGATTACTATATATGGCGCCCTGGAAAAGAAGGAAAAGAGCCGAATAACTGGGGAGCAGCGTTTAGTGGATCAGCATGGCAGTATGATGAAATGACAGATGAATATTATTTACATCTGTTTTCTAAAAAACAGCCAGATTTAAATTGGGATAATGAAAAGGTAAGACAAGATGTTTATGAAATGATGAAGTTTTGGTTAGAAAAAGGAATTGATGGCTTCCGTATGGATGTTATTAATTTTATTTCTAAAGAAGAGGGATTACCAGCTGTTGAAACAGAAGAAGAGGGGTATGTTTCAGGTCATAAGCATTTTATGAACGGTCCAAACATTCATAAATATTTACATGAAATGAATGAGGAAGTATTATCGCATTATGATATTATGACGGTTGGTGAAATGCCTGGTGTAACGACAGAAGAAGCGAAATTGTATACTGGAGAAGAACGAAAAGAATTGCAAATGGTATTCCAATTTGAACATATGGATTTAGATTCAGGAGAAGGTGGAAAGTGGGATGTAAAACCATGCTCACTTCTTACTTTAAAAGAGAATTTAACAAAGTGGCAAAAAGCATTAGAGCATACCGGATGGAATAGCCTTTATTGGAATAATCATGATCAGCCTCGCGTTGTATCTCGTTTTGGTAATGATGGAATGTATCGCATTGAATCAGCAAAAATGTTAGCGACAGTTCTTCATATGATGAAAGGAACGCCATATATTTATCAAGGAGAGGAAATCGGAATGACGAACGTTCGGTTCCAATCAATTGATGAATATCGAGATATTGAAACGTTAAATATGTATAAAGAAAAAGTGATAGACCATGGTGAAGATATAGAAAAAGTAATGGAATCTATTTATATAAAGGGTCGTGATAATGCTAGAACTCCGATGCAGTGGAATGATCAGAATCACGCTGGATTTACAAAAGGTGAACCTTGGATTACTGTAAATCCTAACTATAAAGAGATTAATGTGAAACAAGCAATCCAAGATGAAGGTTCAATTTTTTATTACTATAAGAAATTAATTGAACTACGCAAAAATAATGAAATAGTTGTGTATGGATCATATGATTTAATATTAGATAATGACCCTTCTATTTTTGCTTATGTAAGAACATATGGAGATGAAAAACTACTTGTCATTGCAAACTTTACTGCGGATGAAAGTGTATTTGAAATGCCTAAGGATATTAGTTATAGTGAATCAGAGTTATTTATACACAATTACGATGTAGAAATCGGATCAATAGATAACATTCCATTACGTCCGTATGAAGCGATAGTGTTCAAATTGAAATAAGAAAAAGCCTTATGCCACTTCAAACTTGGCATAAGGCTTTTTTGGATTACCATTTTAATATGGAGAATCCATATGGAGGAAGTGTAACTTGTAATACACTTGCTTCTGCTGAAAATTCTTCGTTTGTATAAATGTTAATTATTTTCTTACCAGTAACATGAAGAGGGAGTGAAACTGTAACTTCACTATTAGTAGGGTTTAAAACGAAAAAGATAGTTTCATCCTCATATGTTTTCGTATAAGAAATATAATTATGTTCATCATTTGCTTCGATGAATTGAAAAGTACCATGTCCTCCAAATGCTTTATGTTGTTTCCGTAATAAAATCAATGTTTGTATATGGGTAAATAATGCATGATCTTGTTCTTTAGTATCCCAAATCATACATTTACGGCAATCAGGGTCCATGCCGCCATCCATACCAATTTCATCTCCGTAATAAATACAAGGAGAGCCGATGAAAGAAAGATGGAATACATAGAGCAATTTCAACTTATTTTTATCTCCGTTGCATGTTGTTAAAATTCTTGGAGTATCATGGCTGTCTAATAAATGAAATGCTGCTTCATTTACATTCATAGAGTAGGAATGTAGAGATTCTGTAATTTGCTTCATGAATTCACTTGCTTTAATGGAATCGTTAGCAAAGTAAGAAAGTAGAGCGTTTGTAACAGGATAGCTCATGACAGCATCAAATTGATCGCCTTGTAGCCACGGAAGGGCATCGTGCCAAATTTCTCCCAAAATATATACTTCAGGATTTAGTGTCTTTATTTCAGTTCGGAATTCTCTCCAAAAGTTGTGATCGACTTCATTGGCGACATCAAGGCGCCAGCCATCTATATTGAATTCTCGTACCCAATAACGTCCTACTTCAAGTAAGTATTCTTTTACATCTGGATGAGCTGTATTTAATTTTGGCATATACGGTGTAAAGGCGAAAGTATCATAATTTGGAAGTGGTTCTGTTATAATCGGAAATTCATGAATGTGGAACCACTCTTTATATGCGGACTTCTCACCATTCTCTAGTACGTCTTGAAATTTCTCGAAAAAGTATCCACTATGATTAAACACAGCATCGAGCATTACTTTTATACCGTGCTTATGACATTCTTCAACGAGCTCTTTAAAAGTTTCTTTCGTCCCAAATTGTGGGTCAATTTCCATATAGTCAATTGTGTCATATTTATGGTTTGAATGAGCTTTGAAAATAGGTGTGAAATATATTCCGGAAATGCCAAGCTTAACAAGGTAATCAAGGTTTTGAATAACACCAGAAAAATCTCCGCCGAAAAAGTTAGTTGGAGTTGGATTCGCACTTCCCCAAGGGAGGGTGTTTTCTGGATTCAGCGTACTATCGCCATTAGCGAATCGCTCAGGGAAAATCTGATACCAAATGGTGTCTTTAATCCAAGATGGTGCTTTGAATACATCATCTGCATGAATAAATGGAAAACAGAAAAAGTTACCAACATCATCATTTGGAATGCTAGAAAAGAATCCTCGCTCTGCATAAATAAGAGTGTCTGTTTCAGATTTTAATTCAAACCCATAACGTAAGCGCTTAAATTTTGGTTCGATTGAAATGAACCAATAATCAAATAATGCAGTAGAACCCGTTTTTTTCATGGGTGTACTTGCTGATATCCATTTCCCGTCTTTCCATTCGTAAGGATCACCGTAAATAAGATCGGCGCTTTGAATATCATCTCTCTTAGTACGTACTCGGATGTGAATTGTTTGTTCATCATAAGCGTATGCATAATTATCTTTCGGCCTATGATAAATGGCTTCTTTAAACATATAGAAAATCCCCCTTCAATATCTCTATACATAGTATTCCCTTAAGTGTAATAATAAAGCCTATATTGCAAACGATTGCCTTTCTCGTAGCTTTAATATTGCTTATAAGAGTAGTATTCATTTCATATAAAGTCAATGTATAAAGAGTATAATGACATAATTTTTAAATTAATATTTGCAAAATGAATAAAAGAATGTATAATGATAGACAAATAGCGCAAACGTTTTCATAGATTGAGATATTGTTTGCGCTTCAATTAAACTATTAAATGCAAACGTTTTCAGTTACTGAGGTACATAGACAATTTAGGGAGGTTTTTGGGATGAAGAAAGCATTATCATTATTAACGGTTTCAGCATTATCTATTGGTATGTTATCTGCATGTGGGCCGAAAGATTCAGGGAAAAAAGAGGAAAGTAAAGCGAAAAAAGACTATGATCTTCTTGTTTGGGAAGATGATAAAAAAGGTGTTGGTTTAGAACCAGCAGTGAAAAGCTTTGAGGAAAAATATAAAGTAAAAGTAAAAGTTGTTGAAATGCAAATGACAGATCAAGTGAAGAAGTTACGCCTTGATGGGCCAGCGGGGACTGGACCAGATGTTGTAACATTGCCACACGATCAAATCGGAAATGCAGTAACAGAAGGTTTACTTTCTGAAGTGAAAGCAGATGATGCTGTAAAGAGTAAATTTACTAATTCATCAATAGAAGCACAGACATATAATGGGAAATTATATGGTTTACCAAAAGCAATTGAGACACCAGTCTTTATTTACAATAAAAAACTAATGCCAAAAGCGCCAGAAACGATGGACGAGCTGTTTAACTTCTCAAAAGAATTTACGAAAGATGGCAAGTACGGATTTTTAGCATTAGGAGATAACTTCTACTTTGCTAATGCATTCATGGCAGGTATGGGCGGTTATGTATTTGGTGAAAAAGATGGAAAGCCAAATGCAAGTGATGTTGGATTAAATAATAGCGGAGCAGTACAAGGTGCTGAATATCTTCAAAAATGGTACAAGGAAAAATTATTCCCAAAAGGTATTATCGGTGAATCAGGTGGGCCTGCTGCTGATGGACTATTCAATGAAGGAAAAGCAGCTTCTATCATGAATGGCCCATGGGCGTTCCAAGCAATGGAAAAGAACGGGATTGATTATGGCGTTGCTCCAATGCCGAAATTACCAAATGGTCAACCAATGAAAACGTTTGTTGGGGTTAAAGGATGGCATGTAACAAGTTTCTCTAAACAAAATGATTTAGCTACAAAATTCACTGAGTGGGTAACAAATGAAGAAAACGCAAAAATTCGATTTGAGAAAACAAAAGAAATTCCTCCAGTAAAATCAGTAATGGAAGATCCAATTATTAAAGATAACGAAGCTGCAAAAGCAGTTGCAACGCAATCTGAAAATGGAATTCCAATGCCAAACATTCCAGAAATGCAAGAAGTTTGGAAACCAGCTGGAGATGCGCTTCAATTAGTTGTTACAGATAAAGAGGCACCAAAAGCGGCGCTTGATAGTGCAGTGAAACAAATTAAAGGTAATATTGAGGCAAATCATAACAAGAAAAAATAAGGTGAAATTCGTGCCTCGAATATGAGAGGCACGAATTCTCTCCCTTCCATGTAGGAAGAAAAAAGGGGGAAGGAACATGCAAACATCTATGGAACCAGCAAATGGGTTAAACCATTCAAAGCATAGGAAAATGGCAACCATGTTATCAATCATTCCAGGCGTGGGCCAAATGTATAATAAACAATTTGTAAAAGGTCTTATTTTTCTAGTATTAACAGGTTCATTTATTGTAGCCTTTGCTGATTTATTAAATATGGGATTATGGGGTATTGTAACGCTTGGTACAGAAGTTCCACGTGACCATTCTGTTTTTCTATTAGTAGAAGGAATCTTGGCCCTTATCGTTATCGCTTTTGGGCTCGGCATATATGCATTTAACTTATATGATGCATACCAAAATGGAAAGAAACGTGATAGCGGAACACCGTTAAATTCTGTAAAAGAGCAATACCGTAATTTGTTAGATCAAGGTTTTCCTTATTTAATGGTTTCACCAGGTTTTCTACTACTTATCTTTGTGGTTGTATTTCCAATCATCTTCGTAATTTTAATTGGATTTACAAACTATGATTTATATCATTCTCCTCCAGCTAAATTAGTAGATTGGGTGGGCTTTAAAAACTTTATTGATATTTTCACTTTACCGATGTGGAGAGAGACATTTGTAAGTGTATTCTCTTGGACTGTTATTTGGACATTCGTTGCAACAACATTACAAGTTGCACTTGGTATTTTCTTAGCGATTATCGTAAATCAGCCCGGTATTAAAGGAAAGGCGATTATTCGAACAATCTTCATTTTACCGTGGGCGGTTCCAGCATTCGTATCTATTCTTGTTTTCTCTGGTATGTTTAATGAAACATTCGGAGCGATTAACAATCAAGTATTAGCTTTATTCGGAATTGAAAAGATTGCTTGGATGACAGATCCATTTTGGGCGAAGATTGCTTTAATTATGATTCAAACGTGGCTTGGGTTCCCGTTTATCTTTGCGATGACAACAGGTATACTGCAATCGATTCCGGGAGAATTATATGAAGCGGCTACAGTAGATGGAGCGACAGCTTGGCAACAGTTTCGCAAAATTACATTGCCACTTGTGTTATATGCAACAGCACCAATATTAATTACGCAATATACGTTTAACTTTAATAACTTTAGTATCATCTATCTATTTAACGGTGGAGGTCCTGCTGTAGCTGGACAAGACGCAGGTGGAACGGATATTTTAATTTCATGGATTTATAAGTTAACGATGACTTCAGCGCAGTATGGAAAAGCAGCAGCTCTTACAATGATATTATCGTTAATTGTTATTACAGTTGCGTTATGGCAATTTAAGAGAACAAAATCATTCCAAGAAGAGGATATGATGTAAATGAATATTAAAAGACAGAAGATGTTACGTCTCTCATTAAGTTATTTAGTTATTTTCGTAATGTGTGCCATCATTTTCTATCCGTTATTATGGATTATTGGCTCATCGTTTAATCCGGGTGATAGTTTATCTGGATCAAGTATTATTCCACAAAATGCAACGTTAGATCATTATCGTAAGTTATTAGATCTAGAGAATAGTAATTACTTACTATGGTATAAAAACACATTAAAAGTAAGTGTTTTAACGATGATTTTCTCAGTGTTAGCAATTAGCTTTACTGCTTATGCATTTTCGAGATATCGTTTTGTTGGAAGAAAAAATGGTTTATTAACATTTTTAATTCTGCAAATGATTCCAAACTTTGCAGCGTTAATTGCTTTATACGTATTAGCTCAATTAACAGGATTAATTGATACACACCTTGCATTAATTTTAATTTATGTAGGTGGGGCTATTCCGATGAATACATGGCTTATGAAAGGGTATTTTGATACGATTCCGAAAGAACTAGATGAATCAGCTCGAATGGATGGAGCAGGGCATTTTCGTATTTTTTGGCAAATCATTATGCCACTTGCAAAGCCAATCGTAGCGGTTGTAGCGTTATTTACTTTCATTGGTCCATTTACAGATTTCATTTTAGCGAGTATTATTTTGCGAACACCAGAAAATTATACTTTAGCAGTTGGATTATATGAAATGGTTGCGAAGAAATTCGGTAATGAATTTACAACGTTTGCAGCGGGTTCTGTGTTAATTGCGATCCCAATTTCAATTTTATTCCTATCACTACAAAAATACTTTATTTCTGGTTTAACAGCTGGAGGTACAAAAGGATGAAAAATGGGACATTACGTCCCATTTTTCTTTTCATCTCCCTATAAATAAGTTTATAGGGAGATGAAAAGAGATTTGACATCACATGTGAAAAGAAGTGAAATAAATAGTATATTATAGTATAGGAAAAAATAGCTATATCCCTTACAATACATGAAGAGGGAGAATAGGATTAGTTTTGCAAGATATAAGAAATGAAAGTTTATGACTTGCAATGAGTGCGAGATAAAATATATGAAAAATGGCAGAGAAATGAGAGGAGGGGGATTTTTATGACAGTTACAATTAAAGATGTGGCGAAGCAAGCGAATGTGGCACCATCAACAGTTTCTCGTGTAATTGCTGATAATCCAAGTATAAGTGAAAAGACAAAGCGCCGTGTTAGGAAAGTGATGAGTGAATTAGGGTATCATCCCAATTTAAATGCGAGAAATCTTGCGAACCAAACGACGAAAACACTTGGTCTTGTTATGCCAAGTTCTGCAAGTAAAGCTTTTCAAAATCCATTTTTCCCAGAAGTTATAAGAGGGATTAGTTCATTTGCACACGTAGAAGGTTATGCGCTTTACATGTCGACAGGTGAAACGGAAGAGGAAATTTTTAATGGTGTCGTAAAGATGGTACAGGGACGCCAAATTGGTGGCATTATTCTTTTATATTCAAGGGAGAATGATCGGATTATTCAATATTTACATGAACAAAATTTCCCGTTTGTTTTAATAGGAAAACCATATGATCGAAAAGATGAAATTACATATGTAGATAATGACAATTATACAGCTGCAAGAGAAGTGGCAGAATATTTAATTTCATTAGGGCATAAGCAAATCGCGTTCATTGGTGGTGGATCAGATTTACTTGTAACGAGAGATCGTTTAGCTGGTATGAGTGATGCCTTGAAATTAGCAGACATTGTATTACCAAAAGAATATATTTTACATTTTGATTTTTCGAGGGAAAGTGGTCAACAAGCTGTTGAGGAATTAATGGGACTGCAGCAACCGCCAACGGCAATTATGGCAACCGATGACTTAATTGGACTTGGTGTGTTAAGTGCTCTTTCTAAAAAAGGATTCGTTGTACCGAAAGATGTTTCTATTGTAAGCTTTAATAATGCTTTATTATCAGAAATTGCGAGCCCTCCACTTTCGACAGTTGATGTGAATATTTATCAGCTAGGATATGAGGCAGCAAAAGCTTTAGTTGATAAAGTAGAGAATGCAGAATCCACTGCAAAGTGTATCATTATTCCTCATAAATTACTAAAACGTCAAACTTGTGATCATTATGCATAAAAAAGCTAAGAGTTTAACTCTTAGCTTTTTTCATTAGAAAGGCTTCTAATCGGTCGCAGCCTTCTTTTAAAGTTTCGATACTATACGCATAGGACAAGCGAAGGTAGCCTTCACCGTATTCAGAGAATGCTGTTCCAGGAACTACAGCTAGTCCCGCTTCTTTGACAAGATCAAGTGCAAAATCAAATGATGAAGATGTCAAATGACCAACATATGGGAATAAGTAAAATGCACCTGTTGGCTTTTCAACTGTTAATTCCATTTGAGTGAGTCTATTATATACGTAATCACGGCGTTTTTTATATTGGTGGCGCATCATTTTTGGTGCGTCTTTAGCTGCTGTTAATGCTTCAATTGCAGCGTATTGAGCGATTGAAGTAGCACACGTTACATTGTATTGATGAACTTTTAATATGTGTCCTGCTAAATAGCTTGGTGCAAATAAAAGTCCAACACGCCAGCCAGTCATAGAATGTGATTTAGATAAACCGTTAATGACAATTGTCTTTTCACGCATTTCTGGGAAATGTGCGATAGATGTATGCTTTTGTTCATATACAAGCTCACTATAAATTTCATCTGAAAGGACGAAAATATTTTTATCTTTTAAAACATCTACAATATCTTTTAATTCTTCTGTGGATAAAGTTACACCAGTTGGATTAGAAGGATACGGTAGTACGATACATCTTGTTTTTTCTGTAATAGCATTTTTAAGCGCTTCAGCTGTTAAACGAAATCCAGTTTCACGAACATCTACAAAAATAGGCGTTGCACCGCATAATCGAATAATGGGTTCGTAACCTGGATAAATAGGAGCAGGTAAAATTACTTCTGTTCCTGGCTCTAAAATCGTTCGGAATGCAACATCAATTGCTTCGCTAGCACCGATTGTAACGATGGTTTCGTTTTCAGGTGAGTAATGTAAATCGTAGTTATCTTTTACGAAGTTACAAGCTGCCTTACGTAATTCTAGTAAACCAGCGTTATGTGTATAGCTTGTATAGTTTTCTGTAATAGCCCGTTTTGCCGCTTCTTTCACGAGAGAAGGTGTAGGGAAATCGGGTTGTCCAATTGTTAAAGAAATCAAATTATCATAGTTTTGAATCATGTTAGAGAATTGACGGATTCCAGAAATTTGGATATCCTTCACTCTAGGGTTAATGAATTGTTCCATTGTATCTCCCTTTCTTCCGTTTGAAAATTAAGTTCATTTTATCATATTTTCTATGATTACGCTTTGTATATGTTATTTAGAAAGAGAGAGAAAAGAGAAAAAAAGCCGCTATAAGCGACTTTTTAATATCCGTATTCCCAATCTATTTCATCTTCATTCCAGAGTACAGAGGATACCTTGCCAAGGTGAACAACTGATTCGTTCACAGCACATGTGCAGTTTTCTTCTCCCGCTTTATGCTGTAACTCTTCATATACTGATTTTTCAACATTTTCTAGAACAACCAAATTTTCTTCTTTTAAAACAAGCGTAGTACCCGCCATATTTATCTTCCTCCTACTAAAGTAATGATCACTTATTTGTAAACATAGATAGTATGGATTATATGCTGTATTTTGCTATAGTTGTCCGTCTAAAAAAGTATTTTTATATTTTCTTTGTAATCCGTATTCATTGTATACTGCACGAAGGAAATTTGGTACAGGGTTTACAATCATTTCGAAAATCTGTAACAATTATTATGAGTTGTTAACAAAGAATTAACAAATATGTTAAGAAAAATCAAAATTTTAAAACAAATACACCTATAAAATGATATAATCATATCAAAATACATATAGGGGATGAGAGGTTATGGAGCTTATCCGTGATTTATTGATTCAAATTGCCATCATAATTTTGCCACTATTTTTATATGAAGCGATTCGTTTAAATCGCTATCAAGAAATGCCTCCGAAGCCAAATCGTTACTTTATTATGTTTTTATCTAGCGTTACGCTCGTTCTCTCCATGACATACTCTATTTGTTTTGGCAATGTGTGTGGGTATAACTTTCATCCCATTCCAATTGTCAGTGGTTTTTTATATGGTGGGATTGTTGGTTTAATCCCAGCGGTTATTTTTGTTGCATACGAATGGTTACTAAAGGGAATGAGCTTTCTTCCAGTTTTAGAAGTAATATTTTTATTGATAGTTCCGCTATTTTTATCAAAGAAATGGTCTCTTTTTTCAAGGGATAAGAAATTAATTTTAGCATTTATGATTTCATCATTTTATGTGCTTGTTTCTTTAGTATTAGGCATGATTAATGTTCTTTTGGAAACAGGATTTACACCGTATATTTCGCAAATATATAGCGGATTTATATTTGCCTCGCTTATCATGGTCATGACAATGGTATTCCAGGTGTATTTAACTGAATATTTAAATGAAAATGCATTGCTACGTACAGAGATGCAAAAATCAGAAAAGCTTAATATTGTAAGTGAGTTAGCAGCAAGTGTGGCACATGAAGTTCGAAATCCACTAACTGTTGTTCGTGGATTTATCCAATTGCTAGAAAGTACGGAAGATGTGAAGAATAAGGATTATATGCGTCTCGTATTAGCTGAATTGGATCGGGCGGAACAAATTATTTCAGATTACTTAAATTTAGCAAGGCCACAAATTGAGAAAAAAGAACACATTTGTTTATCAGCCCAATTAATAGAAATGACCACTCTTATGTCGTCATTTGCAGCGATGCAAGGTGTATATTTACAAGTTGAAATTTCAGAAAGTCTTTATACGATTGGTGATAAGACAAAATTGAAGCAAGCCATTATGAATGTTGTTAAAAATGGTATTGAAGCAATTCAAGGAAATAAAGGATATTTAAAAGTAACAGCTATTCAAAAAGATGAAACAATCATAATAAGAGTTAAAGATAGTGGTGTTGGTATGACGAAAGAACAGTTAGCAAGGCTTGGGCAACCATATTATTCTTTAAAAGAAAAAGGGACAGGATTAGGACTTATGGTAACATTTATTATTTTACAAGCGCATAATGGTACATTGGAATATAAGAGTGAAAGTGGAAAAGGCACTGAAGCAATTATTATATTACCAGCTGTACAAAATAAGGAATAAAAGTTACCGATGAAAGGTAACTTTTTATTTTATATTGTTTATTCATTTGTTTTTTCTTGTTTTGCTCGGCTAAATAAACTTTTAAATGATTGAAAGAAGCTTTGCTCTTTTGAGGCAGCAACCATTCTTTTTGTTTCTTGAATTTCTCGAATAACTTGCATAAGCTGTGCATCACGGTTACTGTCTTTATTATAAATTTGACTAACAAGTTTATTCATTTTTTCTTCCTGTTTGGATTCTCGTTTATACATATGATTCATTAATAAGTCCATCTTTTCTTTTTGCAGTGCATCTGTTTGAGCGGCGTGATCGACTAACTCTTGAAGCATTTTTTCTTGAGAGCCTTCTTTTACATAAACTTGTTGCATCAATTCGTCTAGTTTCTCATCCTTTAAACGATTTTGTGTAATTAAAGTAGAATTTTGATGAATAATTGCCTCATTTAATTGAGCTAGCATTTCAAGTTTTAACATGAACTCCTCAAAGTTACGCCCATCTTCTTTTTCTTTCGTTTGTATCTCTTGCTTATCTTGTATAACTGGTACAGGTGGGGCCTCTTTTTCTTTTAAAATAATCGGTATCGTTTCTGAAATATCTTCTTGTAATGTAGCAGCTCTTTCGTGTATAGATTTCAATAATTTTAAATCATCAAGTTTATAAATACGAGCATCAGCTGTTTTGGAAATCATATAACCATGTTCCTCTAACAGTTGACTATATTTGCGAACTATATGTTTTGGGATGCCTGTTTTATTCGTGACATCTTTCGTTTTATAGGTAGCTTCCATCATATTTCCTCCCCAAAAAGTATCGTATATATCATTTCAATCTTTTATGAGGACTTCCTTTGAAAAAGAATGTCGGAAGGCTATTAGTTTTCTACAGCATTAGTGAAAAAATGAAAATTTTTGGCGGAATGGCAAGGAATAACTAAAATAATGTCTGAAAACATATACAGGAGAAGTTTGTTATAATAACGGAGGAAAAGAAACTGGTAGAAACATGGAGGTATACATGAAGCAATTAAAAGGTATTATCATTTCAATTATCGCAATTCTGTCTATTTTAGTAGCAGTTTATGAAGTACTTGTGCCAGAGGAAACAAGTGTAAAGAAAACGAATACGTATGATCAAGTGTTAGAATTTCCGAAAGAACGTTATCCAGAGACAGGAAAACATATTACGGATGCTATAAAAGAAGGGCATTCAGAAGTTTGTACAATCGATCGTGGTGGTGCTGCAGATAGAAGGAAATTGTCGTTAGCACCATATCCATCAAAAAAAGGGTATGATCGTGATGAATGGCCAATGGCGATGTGCAAGGAAGGCGGAAAAGGAGCACATATTGAATATATAAGTCCGGCGGATAACCGTGGAGCAGGCTCTTGGGTAGGGAATAAGTTAGATAAATACCCAGATGGTACGCGAGTAAAATTTGAAGTGAAGTAGTAGTTGTATATTTCATAATGAAGGAGAAGGGGAACTATGGAGTTAACGATTTCTTATTCGCAATTAATGTTGATGAACTATGACGGTGAGCAGCCTTATGTAGATTGGACTGATGAAGATTTTGAAAGAGGTTATGCTAAGGCAGATGGAACTGTTATTTTTGAAGCACTTTCTGATTATACTTGTGAAGTGAAAGTGACCCCAGGGAAACATATTGAAAAAGAAGAAGTAGTTAGAACGATTACGGTTCCTTTTACAGTTGAAAATGAAAGTATCGTTATAACGAGTATTCTTTCTAATAAATTTCAAATACCTATTCCAAATGGTGAGTATACAGTTGTATTACAAGCAATTCCTCTTGAAGAGCCAACGGATGATGAATTATATAAAATACAATATGAATTCTTTTTTGAAAGTAAAGAATAAAAAATGGGTTATCCTGAGAAAAGGATAACCCATTTTTGTTATGCGTTTGTTTTTAAAAGGGAACGAGCATCTTTCGCTGCTTGCACCATATGTTCTAAAGCTGGAATAACTTCTTCTGTTCTTCTCGTTTTTAAACCACAATCAGGATTAATCCAGAAATATTTAGGATCACATACTTCTAAAGATTGTTCTACGATTGTATACATTTCATCTTTACTCGGTACACGTGGGCTATGAATATCATATACACCTAGGCCGATGCCTTTTTCATATGTTGTATGTTTTAATGTATCAATAAATTCTCCGTGACTTCTTGATGTTTCGATAGAAATTACATCTGCATCTAATGCGCGAATCGCGTCAACAATATCTTCGAAGTTACTGTAACACATATGAGTATGAATTTGTGTTTCATTTGCTACAGAAGAAGTTGCTAAAAGGAAGGATTGTACTGCCCATGTAATATAAGCATCCCAATCTTTTTCTTTTAGTGGCATTCCTTCACGAAGTGCGGGCTCATCGACTTGGATTACTCTAATTCCGGAAGATTCAAGTAGTTCAATTTCGTGACGAAGAGCTAGTGCAATTTGATACGAAACTTCTTTTCTTGGAATATCATTTCGAACGAAGGACCAATTTAAAATTGTAACAGGTCCGGTTAACATTCCTTTTACAACTTTCTCTGTTAAGCTTTGCGCATAAACTGTTTCCTTAATAGTCATGCCGTTAATAAAGGCTACATCACCATAAATAACAGGTGGTTTTACGCAGCGGGAACCGTATGATTGTACCCAACCGTTTTTAGTGAATGAGAAACCAGCAAGACGCTCACCAAAATATTCGACCATGTCAGTTCTTTCAAATTCACCATGTACAAGGACATCAAGCCCAATTTCTTCTTGGTAACGAATCCATTTTTCTGTCTCTTTTTCAATAAATTGTTCATATTGTTCATTTGAAATAACACCGTTACGCCATTCTTTTCGCGTTTGACGAACTTCAGTTGTTTGCGGGAAGCTACCAATAGTCGTTGTTGGTAATAGCGGTAACTCTAGAGCAACTTGTTGTAATTCGTATCGTTTTTCAAATGGAAGAGGACGTGAAAAATCTTCTTCTTTTAGTGCTGTTCGTGCTGCTTTGACATCTTCTCGGTTACGTGCAGCAGATGAACGAATTGTATGATGTACGTTTCGATATGTTTCCAGCTCATTACTAATGCTTTCTGTACCTTGAGTGAGAGCGGAATGAATAAGAACTAACTCTTCTAATTTTTGATTTGCAAATGCTAACGCATCAAACAGCTCAGTCGATAAGTGAGTTTCTTCTGTTTTATCGATTGGTGTATGCAATAAGCTACAAGAAGGCTGAACGATGATATCTTTCGTTTGGACTTGTTTTTGTAACGTTGTAAATAACTCAAGAACTTCATCAAGGTCAGCTCTCCAAATGTTACGGCCATCTATACAACCGACAGCTAAAGTTTTATCAGCTGGGAATCCATATTTTGAAATAGCATTTAGATTACCTTCTTTACCATGAATGAAATCTAATCCAATACCGGATACCGGGAATGTAATAATTTCTTCATAGTTTTCTTCTACGCTATCAAAATATGTTTGTAAAAGAAGAGTCGCATTTGGAACTTCTTTACGAATAGCTTCATAAATTTCTTTTGCTTGTTGAACTTCTTTTTTAGTTAAAGAAGCGAAAATCGGTTCATCAACTTGAATGGCTGGTGCACCAGCTGTATGTAGTTCTGAAAGCAGTTGTACGTAAGGTGCAACTAACTGTTTTAAAATGGTAGGAAATTGTTCTTGTGTATAGCCTTTAGCTAATTTTAAGAAAGTATATGGTCCTAAAATAACAGGCTTTCCATCTACTCCTAATTCTTGTTTTGCCTCTTCGTATAAGCGAAGGGGACGATTATCTTTTAAAGAGATTTGTAATCCCTCTTCATATTCAGGAACGATATAGTGATAGTTTGTGTTAAACCATTTTGTCATTTCGGAAGCTACGTGATCTTTAGAGCCACGCGCCATTGCGAAATATACATCAAGGTAAGATGTAAACTCAGAAAAACGTGATGGAATAAATCCTAGCATATAGGCAGTATCCAAAACGTGATCATAATATGTAAAGTCGCCAATTGGAATGAGTTCAATCCCTTTTTCTTGCTGTACTTTTACGTGTTGAAGGCGAATTTCTTTCATTGTTGTTAAAAATTGTTCTTCATCGATTTTATTGGACCAAAAAGCTTCCAATGTTTTTTTCCACTCTCGTTGTAGTCCGATACGTGGATAACCTAAGTTACTTGTTTGAATTGCCATTTTAAATTCCTCCCTAATTGAAAGTAAGCATTTCCGTTTACTAGGAAATACCTATAACAAAAAGTACAAAGACATAGAAAATAAGCCTTCCTTTTTGTTTTAACACCTCATCATCATCCGTGAATCTATCAGTGTTGTTAAAACAGGCAGGTCTCCTGACTTATGCTTCATATAATTTCTTTTACCTTCCCGTTTTCACAGTGGCACCAAAAAGAAATCTCAGCATTTACAGTGGCGGGACCGTGTTGGAGTTTCACCAAGCTTCCCTTTTAAACACGAAACAAAACTTTCGTGTACCTATTTTCCTTTTGAAAGGAATTTAACAAGCGATATGATATTGAAACAAATTTTAACATAATTTTTGGAATTTTGTCTACTGTTTTAAAATAAGAAAATTCTAAAGTTTTTATTTCTTAGTATTCTGACTTTTTATATTCTGGAGTAACGAATAATATTACAGTATGAAAAGAGAAATTGAGCTATGAAAGAAGTAGGGATGTCTTCTTTCATAGCTCAATCTTCATCTATAGCAACTTCTGAAAGTCGGCCTGCTATAGCATCTTTAAGGAGGGTGTTTAGCCATTGTAATTCAACTGTAATATGCTCAATTACACTTTGCAAAATATATAGTTGTGCACGTGGAACCTTTCCTTTATTACAATCATATATCGTTTGCATAGTATGTAAATATTGAAGAGTATCGTTTTTCTTTTTTTCTAAAATAGGAACTAATTCGTGATCATTGCTAAAGTGAGCGAAAGATAAGGCTGAATAAATAGGTTTATATATTTGGTTTTTGGCTTCGAATTGTTTTAATAGTAAAGTGTGGAATAGTTTTTTGCCTTCTTCTGTTATATGAAAAATCGTTTTGTCAGGTCGATTTGTGTCTCTAATTACATTTGTAATATGAATTGCCCCTTGCTTTTCTAATTGCTCGAAGGCGTAATAAAGTGATCCTTTAGCATATTTAATGTAACAATCCATTTGTCGTTCTTTCATAATATGCTGCACTTCATATGGATGTTTATCTCCTTCGAGTAGCAAGCCGAGAATGACTAATTTCATGCTCATGCTGTCTCAACTCCTGTATATAAAAACTTTATCCAGTAAGATCCCCACCCAAAAATTCAGCGGAAGCAAAGAAGTTAGGTGGGGATTAACTGCCCGTAAAAGCCCGATTGGTGTGGGCTAATAATCAGTGGGGGATGAACATCCCCCACTGATTAAAGTTTCACTTTATACATATTATAAACGGCATATCCTTTTTCATAAAGGAATATGCCGCTTCTTTTTTATATTAACTAACTTGCTTTTGTTTTTCTTTCTTTTTAGGGCCTGTAAAGAGGCGTTCATTTCCCATAAGTAAAATACAAATAATACTTAGTACAGCCGGGATGAGTGCCCAGAAGAATGTATTCGCAATAGATGTAGCGAGAGCTTCTTTAATACCCGCTAATATTTCAGCAGGAATTTTTGCGGTAGCGCCTGGTGATAATAAGAAACTTGTGTCTCCGCCTTTTGGAGCTAATTTTGCTAGTTCAGGGGGGAATACAGAGTTTAGTTTATCTGTAAAAATATGATTTTGAATTGTACCGAAAATCGTTACACCAAGGGTCATACCGAGTGATCGGAAGAATGAGTTTGTTGATGTCGCCGAACCACGGTCCCGCATTTCCAACTTGTGAATAGAAGACATACTTAATACTGAGAATGAGAAGCCAACACCAAGCCCAGCGAGAATCATAAATAGTGTTACGAGTAAACGAGGTGTGTCCATTGTTA
This sequence comes from Bacillus sp. HMA207, assembly GCF_003402455.1. NCBI lineage: Bacteria > Bacillati > Bacillota > Bacilli > Caryophanales > Bacillaceae > Bacillus > Bacillus sp. HMA207. Next base: position 816,629 of record NZ_BEZT01000001.1, read on the forward strand.
AAGTACTTAATAAATAAATACCAAGAACGAAGAAGACACCAGATACCATCATAATGTTACGATAGCTTGTTCGAGAAGCTAATTGTCCTCCTGTTTGACTTCCAATTACAGAACCAACCATCATTGGTGTTAAAATTAATCCAGCATTAGAGGCGGAACCTCCAAGAACGCCTTGAATGAAGATTGGAATATAAACTGTACAGATAATAAAAGCGGCACCATAGAAAAAGGCAACTCCTTGACTAGCTGCGAATAAAGGTTTTTTAAATAGATGGAACGAAATAATAGGCTCGGTTGCTTTTCGTTCTACAAAGAAGAAAATAATAAGCGTAATAACTACTGTTGTAAATAAGCCAATAATTACAGTAGAATTCCAGGCATATTCCTTACCACCAAGTTCTAATGCGAACATTAAGCAAACGATACTTATGACAAGTGTAATAGCACCAGCCCAATCAATTTTTTGTTTTCTAAATTCTAGAGACTCACTGTAGTATTTAGTAATGAAGAAAAAGGAGATAAGTCCTAATGGAATATTAATATAGAAGACCCAATGCCAACTTATATAGTCTGTAATATAAGCACCTAATAAAGGACCGAATACACTAGATGTCCCGAAAACAGCACCGAATAGTCCTGTCATCTTCCCGCGTTTTTCTGGTGGGAAGATATCGTACATAATTGTGAAGGCGATAGGCATAAGGGCACCACCACCGATCCCTTGAATAGCTCTATAAATACTTAATTGCTCAATACTTGAAGCTGTTCCGCAAAGAGCAGAACCGAATAAGAAAAGAATGAGGCCCCCAATATAAAAACGTTTCCGCCCGTACATATCAGAAAGTTTCCCGAAGATAGGCATCCCTGCCATTGTTGCTACCATATAAGCTGATGTGACCCAAACAAACTTATCAAATCCTCCTAGGTCTCCAACGATTGTTGCCATTGCGGTTGCAACGATTGTATTATCCATTGCGGCCATTAATATACCAAGCAGTAAACCAGCAACAACAAATTTTGTCTTGTTGGCTTCTTTTTTTAATGGTTGAGTTTCCAAATATAACCCTCCTTTAGAAATAAGTAAACTATATTAAGTTTTGAGTGCAGTGGATAAAAAATTTTAATGTATAGTTGATTTTAATTTCTTTTCCATAAGTGCACTGATATGCCATAAAGAATATTATAGTCAAATTTGACTATAAGGCAAACTTTTTCTTACGTCAAAATATTCTTTCGTATGAGTAGAGAACGAGTGAGCCATACTGAATATTGCTATGAAGGGAATGAAGTAAATTGTAAAAAAATTTCATAAAGAACACCTTCTGTTAATAGATGAAAAATGGTTTTTTCTTCATATTGTCGAATAGGATAAAAGGAAGAGAAATATTAAACATTGCTTGTAGCAAGCTTTAGTAATTTGGGGAATTCATTGTGTGTATGTTACATCTGAAATGAGGTGAATATATATTATGAAAATATGGGGACGAATTTCGGATACAGGAAAGTATTCAATACCGCTACAACCAGTATTGTGGATTGACGGATCGAAAAAGGAAAACGAATTTCCTCAAGTAGCCGTTACATTACAAATTGGTAGTATGTATACAGAACAGTTTTCGTATGAATTGACCTACGATGTAAACGACATACTTATTATGCGAATTGAAGTGGAAAATAAAGGGGTAGAAATGATTTCGAGAGTTGTTGTAAGTCATATGATTCGAGATTACTTTGCTTATATTCCTAATTCTTTAAAAGTTGATAAGGGGATAAGTGAGTTTTTATTCCAGCTTGTTAGATGGCGAATTGATGATTTGTTACCGAATGAGAAGGTGGAACTACGTTGTAAAATAAAAGCTAATAAAGATAAAGCTCTTAAACAAACATTCTTTCAGGCTACATATACATTTCAAGATAAAGAGATATCATATGGCCCACTGCAAACAAATGAAGTTGTTGTGCGTCAATGATAAAAAGGAACCTGTACAAAAGGTTCCTTTTTTAGTGAAGGTTGTGTTTTTTGAGTATTTTCTTTTGCTCCATTCCTTTTTTTCCTACATAGTTATTTTTGTAGCCAAAGTATAGAATAAATAAAAATGAAACAACATTAACAATAGCGTCGATTTGATCGTTTGTAATAAAGTGTATCCCGAAAGAGGTAAATAATAATTTTAATGATAATAGAAAACCAGCTAGTAAACGCATAGCATCTGATAGATTCTCTTTTTGTAGCATATAGATTACTCCTTTCTATAAAAGTTATATATTATATATATGAAATAGAGTAGAAAAGGTATACAAGCTTAAGCAGAAATGTACATTGCATATGTACATTTTTTATTTTGTAGAAAAACATTATTGATATAGAAACATATATTGGTATAAAAGGGGGAAAAGTATGAAACATAAAGGGAAAATTAGTGGATTATTGCTTGGCAATACTGTGGCAGTTACAGAATGGATTGCACTTCAGGATGTAATTGCAAAACTGGATTCACGATCATTTTATACCGTCTTTATTATTTATATATTGCAAATGATACTAAGTTATTATTTTGGACATTGGTACGATAAAAGAGCGAACGAGCGTATGGGTATGGAAGTAGGAGGAATGGCAAGCAATGATTTTGTTGTTGATTTTTTTGGGAAAGTAGCTGCTTTATCTGAAAGAGATTCTCGTAATATTACAGTGTACATTCTTTCTGTAAAAGAATGGGAAGGATTAAAAGACACGTTGCAAGAAAAAAAGTTGGGAGTGTTAGTACAAAAATTAGAGAGTACCATTGTAAAGACAATTCGGAAGGGTGATGTTGTTACAAAGTGGGATGAAAATAAGTACGTTATTGTAGCAATTGATAATGGTCATGAAACATCAACAATAACAAAACGATTAATGAAAAATATTGAAAGTGAAATAGAAGGTGATTTACTCAGTGTCACTCTTTTATTTGGAGCAGCTAGCTATCCAGTAGAAGGAAAAACGTTTGAAGAACTGTTGAGAAAGTCGCAAAATCAATTGTACCAGTATAGAAATTTGCAGGAAAATGAGTGAAGCTTTGATTTGAAGATATATGATAGGAAGATGTTTTATTTGTAACATTTTTTTGACTTTTATTACAAAAAAACGCCGCGTTTGTAATAAAAGTCTTTAAAAATATATGAAATAAGCATATAATTATGATGGTAGTGCCAATGCAATTTGCACAGTGTGTTTTATTTTAAAAGTGTAGAGGAAAGCAAGCTCTACACTTTTCCTTTTTAGGAAATGAAAAGAATATTTGTAAGTTGTTGCGAGATATCGATTGTACTGTGTAAAATGAACAAAGAGATTAATTGATAGAAAGCTGGAAAGGGAATGATAGACGTGAGAGCGGAGCGATCACCTTTTATCAGGTGAACTATTATAGTCTTATTAAGACTGAGGTGAAATTCCGTGGATATTAAAGTAATACATAGTGTGAACAGGCCTTAAAAAACACGAAGTAGTATACTTAAAGATGGATATGGAATTGCTAAATAATTCAAAAAGAATAATGTAATATCAAGTAATAATTTGTACAAACAATATTAATGATCTTCGTAAAAAAGATGCGAGTGTATAGAACAATTACATATTTTATAACTTTTTTATATTACACGATGGTCGTTTATAAGTAGGAGGAAGAGATGTTGAAATATAGTAAATTAGCAATTGTAACTACATTATCAATGATTTTATTAGCCGGTTGTTTCGGCCCGAAACCAGAAGAAGAATTATATGTAGCGTTTGAAAACGCTGCTAAACAAGAAAAAACAATGTTTGAAGATGCAAAAAAACTTGAGACTTTAGAGAAAGAAGGACAAGAATTATATAACCAGATTGTTCAAGAAGGAAAAGATAATAATCAAACTGTTAAAGAAAAACTGAATCAAGCAGTGAAAAATACAACTGAACGAGAAAAAGTGCTTACAAAAGAAAAAGAAGTTTTAAATAAAGCGCAAGAAGAAGTGAAGTCAGCTGATAAGTATGTGAAGAAAATTGAAGATAAGAAATTGAAAGATCAAGCTGATAAAGTGAAAAGCACGTATGAGAAACGCCACGATTCATTTAATAAAATGTATGACAGCTATAACAAATCTTTAAAACAAGAAAAAGAGTTATATACAATGTTACAAGATAAAGGTACTAAATTAAAAGATATTAGTGAAAAAGTAAAAGTAGTAAATCAATCTTATAAGGATATTGAGTCAGAAAAAGATAAATTTAATGAATTTACAAAGTCTTATAATACAGAAAAAGTAGCTTTTTATAAACAAGCAAATATTAAAATTAAAGAAGAGAAAAAATAAAACAGTTTGGCCTACACTTGGCCAAACTGTTTTATTTTTTTGTATAAGTACGACTATACCATGGAACAGGCTCACTTAATTTTTTTTCTTGTTTTAATGCTTCAGGACCAATATAATCTTGAAGTGTTTTTTTTGCTACTGTTAAAGATAAGGTTGTTTTCGGATTTCGATAGGAGGATTCAAGATGACCAAGATGCGGTAGAATTCGAAAATCTTCTTTCGTAGGAGGGATGTGGAAAAAATAATCGCCTAAACGTATAAGGACATCAGATTGTTGTTGGCTAAAACGTGGGTTTCTAGAAAAATGCAATCCTTCTTTAATTGCTTTTTTTTCAGCGATCAAACGTTCTAAAGCTGTCTTTTTTAACCAGTATAAATATTTAGGATTAGTAGCTGCTTTAGCATGACGATTCACAACGAAAATAGATTGAGCTAGTCGATTAATAGAATGTTGGTTTTGTAATTGAGATTGTGGTTGTGAAGGTTTCATATTGAATCTCCTTTCAATTTTTCATTATTATACCATAAATAAAATAGGTATTTATTATACGCAAAAAGTGATTGTATATATTTTCAATATTAAAGCAATATTGTTACAAAAAACAACTATTTTGTATAATAGTAATAGAATATGTTTTTGAAATTTGATAATGAAAGAGTGAGAAGTTTGAAAGAAATATTAAAACAACAGTATGCCATTATAGATATTGGATCTAATACAATGCGTTTAGTTATTTATGAAAAGCAAAATGGAGGTTTTTATAAAGAGATTGAAAATACGAAAGTTGTTGCTAGGTTAAGGAATTACTTAATTGATGGTGTATTGAATGAAGAGGGAATAGAAGTATTATTACAGACATTATTTCAATTTCAAGAAAGTACAAGATTCCATCAGTTGCATCATGTACTTTGTGTTGCAACAGCAACAATTAGACAGTCGGAGAATCAAGAGGAAATTAAAAAGCTTGTTGAAGGACAAACGGACTTTACTCTTAGAGTATTATCAGAGTATGAGGAAGCGCGTTACGGATACTTGGCGGTTATGAATTCTACATCGTTTTCAGAAGGAATAACGGTAGATATTGGTGGGGGAAGTACGGAAGTTACATACTTTAGAAATAGAGAGATTTTAGAGTACCATAGTTTTCCTTTTGGGGCACTTTCTTTAAAGCAACAATTTATTAAAGGTGATATTCCTACTAAAGATGAGTTAGAGGGAATGCAACAGTATTTAGAGTTTCAATTTCGAAAGTTACCATGGTTAATCAATAAGAAATTGCCTCTTATTGCAATTGGTGGTAGTGCTAGGAACTTAGTAAAAATCCATCAAAATTTAATATGTTATCCTATAGCAGGATTACATTTATACAAGATGAAAGAAGAAGATATTGAAAGTGTAAAAGAGGAATTGGAAAAATTGTCGTTCATAGAACTTCAGAAATTGGAAGGATTAGCAAAAGATCGAGCAGATACGATTATTCCAGCGGTTGAAGTATTTCATACACTTGTTAATGTTATAGAGGCACCGGCATTTGTATTAAGTAGAAAAGGGTTAAGAGAAGGTGTTTTCTATGAAGAGTTGACAAAAGATTTGGGGATTTCATATTATCCGAACGTAGTTGAAGAAAGTTTGCATTTACTATCACATGAATACGAAATGGACATGGAATTTGTTATTCAACTTATTAAACATGGAAGATTAATTTGCAAACAACTTGAGGAAATAGGGCTTATTTCTATGACAGTAAAAGACTGGGAAGTGTTCCATCAAGCTGCGAAAGTATTTAATATAGGCAAATATATAGACGAAGAAGCGAGCCGTTTACATACGTTTTATTTATTAGCGAATAAGACAATTGATGGCATGATGCATAAAGATCGAGTAAGGCTAGCGCTTATTGCATCGTATAAATCAAAAATGTTATTTAAACAACATTTATCTCCATTTGAAGGTTGGTTTGATAAAAGCGAACAAAAAAAAATCCGCCTGTTAGGAGCTGTTTTACAATTTTCAGCTACTTTAAATGTAAGGCAACGATCGCTTATTGATACCATATCTATAACAGAAAGCGAAGAGGGATTAATGTTTAAAGTTTTATGTGAACAATCGGCATTAGCAGAAAAAGTACAAGCTGAAAAACAAAAAAAACAGTTAGAAAGAGTATTAAAAACGAATATTAATTTATTATTTGAACTAAAACATTAGGTTGTACGGATGTCTTTACGAAAAATTTACACTTTGTAATATTGTAATTTGATAAAATGAAATTAACTAAATTATAGTAAAAAAGTTTCAAGGGGAAGTGTGAAGAGAATGGAATTATTGAAGGGGAATGCAGTAAATTTAAATGATACAGCTTATTACAATAATCGAGAGTTAAGTTGGTTAGCATTTAATGAACGTGTCTTACAAGAAGCGCAAGATGCAAATAATCCACTTTTGGAAAGATTGAAATTTATTAGTATTTTTAGTTCGAATTTAGATGAATTTTTTATGGTACGTGTAGCGGGATTAAAGGATCAAGTGAGTGCTGGATTTAATCAACCAGAAAATAAAGCTGGCTTAACACCGAAAAAGCAATTAAATAAAATTGCGATAAAAGCCCATGCACTAATGACAGTACAATATGATACATTTAAAAATTATGTATTACCAGCACTTGAGTTAGAGGGAATTGAACGTTTAACATTCAATGATTTGACGAAAGAGCAGCGAGAATTTATAGAAGAGTATTTTGACGAGCAAATTTTTCCGGTGTTAACTCCTGTAGCTATTGATGCATATCGCCCATTTCCAATGTTATTAAACAAAAGTTTGAATTTGGCTACTCTTTTATATGATGAGAAGCAAGCGGAAGAAGAAAACAGGACGAAGTTAGGGATTGTACAAGTTCCTTCATTACTTGAGCGCTTCATAATTTTACCGAGCGAAGGGCAAAAGCATAAATTTATTTTATTAGAAGACGTAATTAGTAGCTTTACTCATAAATTATTTACGGGATATACAGTATCATCTGTTACTCGTTTCCGTATTACACGCAATGCAGATTTAACGATTCATGAAGAAGGTGCGAGAGATTTATTAAAGGTAATTGAAAAAGAATTAAAAAAGCGTAAGTGGGGGGCTGCTGTACGTTTAGAAGTTGGGAAAGAACACATTGATGAAAGAGTATTAGCGTTATTATATGAGGTTCTGGAAGTAAAAGATGAAGATGTATATATAATGGATGGCCCATTAGATTTGACATGTTTGTTTTCTTTATATAAAAAACTAGCTCCTTTATATGAACATCTTGTATATCCAGCTCTTATTCCGCAACCGCCTCAAGATTTAGGTGATGAAGAAGATGTATTTGAAAAAGCAATTGAGCATGATATTTTATTACATCATCCTTTTGAATCATTTCAGCCGGTAGTTGATTTTGTCCGTGATGCGGCAGACGATCCGAATGTACTTGCGATTAAACAAACGTTATATCGTGTAAGTGGTGATTCACCGATTATTCAGGCGTTAAAGATAGCGGCTGAAAAGGGAAAACAAGTGACGGTATTAGTTGAATTAAAGGCAAGGTTTGATGAAGAAAACAATGTTCACTGGGCTAAAGAATTGGAACAGGCAGGCTGTCATGTTATTTACGGTGTCAGTCACTTGAAAACACATAGTAAAATTACGCTAGTTGTAAGGAGAAAAAACGGAAAAATCGAAAGGTTCGTACATCTGGGAACTGGGAACTATAATGATGCAACAGCGAAGTTATATACTGATTTTGGATATATTACATCAAGAAAAGATTTTGGGGTCGATGCAACCAATTTCTTTAATTATTTAAGTGGTTATACAACAAAGCCACATTTTCATCATTTATCGGTTGCTCCATTTGATATAAGAGAGCAATTTATGGATTTAATAGATGAAGAAATCCGTTATCATAGGCAATATGGAAATGGATATATTATCGCTAAGATGAATTCATTAACAGATAAACCGTTAATAAAAAAAATGTACGAAGCATCACAAGCTGGAGTAAAGGTAGAGCTCATTGTTCGAGGAACATGTTGCCTACGACCTGGTATTCCAAATGTAAGTGAAAATATTCGTGTAGTTAGTGTTGTTGGAAGATATTTAGAACATAGCCGTATTTATTATTTCCATCATAATGGGGAGGAGAAAATATATTTATCTTCAGCTGATTTGATGACGCGAAATATGGAGAAGCGAGTGGAAATATCTTTCCCGATATTAGATATTGAAATGAAGGCACGAATTAAGGCGATTTTACAGCTTACATTAGCTGATAATGTGAAAACACGTGAACAAAATAAAGATGGTGATTACTATTATGTTATTAATGGTAGTACAGAAGAAATTGATAGCCAAGTGAAGTTGTTTAAGATGGCGTATCAAAATACAGACGCTGAATAATGAAAAAAAGTAAAAACCTCTTATGTCCATAAGAGGTTTTTACTTTTTTCTACTCATATGCTCCAAAAATGGAAGGATGAGTAGAAACAATAGTTTTATTATAAGCGTGTAATGAGATGGCTCGTTGAGAGAATAATATTTGAAAGAATCGTTACTTTAACCTAGTAATAGTATGGTTGCTGACATGGTCCACCGTAACAAGGATAAGGTGCTGGCGGCGGGAAAGGTGGTGGATAAGGTGGATAAAATGGTCGAGGGCCGAAAGCTAATGCTCCGCCGAGCAATCCACCAGCAATTCCAGCTAGAAAGGGAACGCCAAAAAACGGGAAGAAGCGTGAGTCGCCTACTGGACCAATAGGTGCTGAACGGACTGGAATTGGTTGATAATATGGATACATGAACATACCTCCTTTATTGGACTCACTTTTATCATATGGTAAACGAAACATGGATGAGCGCGTACAAGAAAGGATATGTAAGAAAATAGGCGAATTATTACGAATGTTGGAGTGTGAAAATTGTGATTTCAGGTTTTGACATAAAACGAAATGGGACACGTGTTCTTCCAAGACCTCGATTGACATAGAGAGTTAAATCCTGCATCGTATAGAAGCCTTCAATATAGTCTTTGGCGAGTGATGGTGTAATAATAGCACCTAAAAAAGGAATTTGTACTTGTCCGCCATGGCTATGACCAGAAAGTTGCAAGTTGATTGGATATTTGGAAATTTGCGGCGCGATATCTGGCTCGTGAACAAGAACGATGTTATAAGTATTTTGCCGTGCATGTTGTAATGTTTTCTCTATTTTTGGTTTGCCTAGTAGTATATCATCGAGACCGAAAATAGAAATTTCACTATTATCCATTAGACGAATTCTTTTTTCACTATTTAGCAATAGTTCAAATCCTGATTCACGCATGATGTGCTCATAGTATTCAGTTCCATATCCACCGTGATCATGGTTACCATAAATAGCGAATTTACCGAAGGGGGCTTGTATATTTTTTAAAATGGATGCGACAAAAGGAGTGTCAGTATACGTTTGATAATTATCAATGAGATCTCCGGTAAAAAGGACAATATCTGGATTTACAGCATTAATTTTAGAAACAACTTGAGATAAATGTTGAAGCGAGAAATAGTATCCGAGATGTAAATCGCTGAATTGAAGAATTTTCATACCATGAAAACTTTTTGGGATGAGTTGTGATTTTAATGTGTGCTGTGTAAAAGAAATGAAATGGGGTTCTATATATTTAGCATAGTAGTATCCGATGCCACTGGTTATAAATGAATAGAGACAAGTACGCATACCAATTTTCAAAAAATTTCTTCTTGTAATGTGCGTCATAAAAATATGAGTATACCTCAATGTTTTTATTCCATTTACAGGCTACTCAAATCTCCTTTCAGTTTATTTAAAAATATATTTTACATAATAAAAAATTAGTATAGATTACGAAAAAAATGAATAAAAAGAAAGTTCTTTACATTAAAATATCAGAAAAGTTTAAAAATATAAAGATTTCTATTAAATAAAGTGATAAAATGAATGTGTATTCATTTTTTGGAGGGGATGTATGTGAAAGAAAAGGTAGTTATTATAACAGGTGGATCGAGTGGAATGGGAAAAGGAATGGCGACTCGCTTTGCAAAAGAAGGGGCACGAGTTGTTATTACAGGACGTACAAAAGAAAAACTAGAGGAAACAAAGTTGGAAATTGAACAATTTCCAGGGCAAGTATTACCTGTACAAATGGATGTAAGAAATACGGATGACATTCAGAAAATGATTGAACAGATTGATGAGAAGTTTGGTCGAATTGATGTTTTAATAAATAATGCAGCTGGAAACTTTATTTGTCCAGCAGAAGATTTATCCGTGAATGGCTGGAATTCGGTCATTAATATTGTATTAAACGGTACATTTTACTGTAGCCATGCTGTCGGAAAATATTGGATTGAAAAAGGTATAAAAGGGAATATCATTAATATGGTAGCAACATATGCATGGGATGCAGGTCCAGGAGTTATTCATTCGGCTGCAGCGAAGGCAGGAGTATTAGCGATGACGAAGACGCTCGCTGTTGAGTGGGGACGTAAATATGGAATACGAGTTAACGCTATCGCTCCAGGACCAATTGAACGTACGGGTGGTGCTGATAAATTATGGATTTCAGAAGAAATGGCTAAGCGTACGATACAAAGTGTTCCGCTTGGAAGGCTGGGTACGCCAGAAGAAATCGCTGGTCTAGCTTATTATTTATGCTCAGATGAAGCTGCGTACATAAATGGAACTTGCATGACAATGGATGGAGGACAACATTTACATCAATATCCATTTTAAAAGGGATAAAAAAATGAATGTTTGATTCATTTTTTCACGGTTAAATGTGACGGAATTGTGACATATGAAAGAAAAGTGTTTACAAGAGGTCATATATACGTTATATTTAAGACCTCTTTTTTCTTCATAGTAGAATTGCTAATTCCCCTTAGCATTTTACCCCTCTAATCCCTTCAGGAAAACTGAAGGGATTTTTTATTATTTTTCCGTAAATATCATGTTATAATTTTTGAAAAGTAAAGGGAGGGAAGCACGTTGATAGATGCATTAGATGTAATGAGTAACTTGGATAAAGTCCTTCCTTATTATCAAGCTATTTTTAGTGCTGATGAGCATACTGTAATTGGATATGAAGTAGTAGGACGTATTCAAACAGAAGAGGGCATACAAAGTTTAGCTTCTTTCTTTCACGATGATTCGATTCCAAGTGAATTTCAACTGGAAGCGGATAATATTATAGTAGAAAAAGCTTTAAATCGTTATTTAGAAAGCGATCAAAAATTATTATTATTTATACATCGGAATGCTAATGTATTAATGAATGATGATGATGAAAGCTTGCTTCAACTTTTATTGAGGTATGAAGAACAAGGTTTAAATTTAAAACAAATTGTTTTAGAGATTACAGAGCATGAATGTAAAGAAGATATAGAGCAATTTAATCATTTGCTTATGTATTATCGTACATATGGTATTCAAATTTCGATTAATAAAGTCGGAACGGGTACAAGTAATTTAGAGCGTATTAGCGTGTTAGCACCTGATATTTTAAAAGTAGATTTAACGAACTTAAGGCAAACAGCACTTTTACAATCTTATCAAGATATTTTATATTCTTTATCATTACTTGCTAGAAGAATTGGTGCAACTTTATTATATGAAGAAATAGATGCTTTTTATCAACTGCAATATGCTTGGAAGAACGGCGGAAGATATTATCAAGGTAATTATTTAAAAGAATGTTTACCTGATTTTATTGAAACGAATGTTTTGAAAGAGCGACTAGGTAATGAATGTCATCAGTTTATTCAGCATGAAAAGAAGAAGTTACAAAAAATTTATAATTTAACAGAGATGTTACGCGATCGCATTGGCGATGTTTTATCAAAACAAAAAAAGAATGAAGATATAAATGATTGGTTATTACAATTTAGTCAAAGTGTATCACAGTGTAGTTTTCGTATATTTATTTGTAATGAAGATGGTTTCCAACAATCAGGAAATGTTATGAAAAAAGATGGAGAATGGATTGTGATGCCGGATTATTATATGAAGAACTGGAGCTGGCGCCCGTATTTTCTCGAGAATATAATGAAAATGCGTTTTGAGAATAAGGCGAGGCTTTCAGATTTATATGCAGATATTGAAACGGGAGAAATGGTACGAACATTTTCTTTCCCGATTGATGATGACAACTTTTTATTTATAGATTTATCTTATGAATATTTATATGAAGAAGATGTTTTATTTTAATGCACGAAGAGATTCGTGCATTTTTTGTTTGTTTTTATCATAAATTGGTAATAGTGAAAATGGTGATGAAAATGCTGTCTATCGTTGTAAAGATTTTACGAACGAAATCTGTCCTTTCTTTGCATAATCATTGTTACAATGAATACTACAAAGACAAGTTCTTTTAAAAGGAAGGTGAAAAAATGAGGAAATATGGAATATGGCTTGTTCTATTTGTATGTGTTGCCTTTCTAGTTGGTTATAGTGTTACGACTGTTTTAGGAAAAGAGGAAGTGGAAGTCGATCGGAAAGAAGTATTTACAACGATACAAAAAGGCTATGAAACCCAGTTTTCAATTCGTGGGAAGCATTTGCCGATGAATAAGATGATAGAGACGTTATCACCGTATTTTACAGATAATTTCCTTCAAGTATTTACAGATGAAAATAGCAGAAGTGATAAACAAAGTGGTGAATATTTACTTCCGGCAAAAGAAGCACCGTTTTCTTTTAATTCAGAAACGAAAATGTCGTATGATGAAGAACATAAAAATTTATATGTATATGAGCGGACAAAAAGTGGACAATATCAAATTGTAACATTGAAAAGGGATCAAGATAAATGGAAGTTAGCAGGATATCATGAAAGTCAGGAACTTTTAACTGAAATAAAAAGGTTGCAACAATTATAAAGTGAAACTTTTAATCAGTGGGTGGGAGTTTTACTACCTACAAATAGCGGGATAAGAATAGGAATAGGTATTTACCTATTCCTATTCTATATTGAGTAGTTGTTGTAACTTTTCAATTTGAAAACCTGCAACTACTTCGCCATCAATTACGACTGTTGGAGTTGAATAAGAATCATAGTCGTATAAAAGACGATTGCGAGCAGCAGCGTCTTTTTTTACGTCAAATTCTTCATATGCAACGTTATTATGCTTCAAAAATTCTTTTACAATAACACATGGCGGACAATCGGGTTGTGTATAAACCTCAATTTTTTTCATTGTAATTCCTCCTTTTTTCTGTTTTTTATTATATTCTTCCAGTATAAAAACCGCAATAATGAAGGAGAAATATGTTCTTTCTGTTTTTTCCTTCGTATTTCGACAAATTTTTAGTTGAGTTTCTGGCCAATAACCTTTATCCTAGAGTGTGGAACATTTTTTCTGTTATGACGGATAGAATGAGTATAGCTGTAAAACCTATTGGTAGGAAGATCAGAGAAAGGAGAGATTTCATGTCTCTACTCCAAGGAATTTTAACTCGACTTGTTAGTCTACAAGAACAAGCTGAAAGCGGTGAAGTAGCACAACGCTATTTTGAAGTGAACGGTGAGCGCAAATGTAGCGTGAAATTTTTCGATAAAAGTGAAATGTATGAGTTAGAAGTGTATCAACAAGGTGAAAAACCTCAAGTATATCAATTCGATAATATCGACATGGTTGCAATTGAGATTTACGATATCATTTCTTGATACATATAAAAAAGGTACTGCCACATGGCAGTACCTTTTTTAGTTCTATTACTTTCTAGCATAATGTATAGAAGTTTTTTATTTTTCCTACAATGGTATTAAAATGAAAATTTAATCCGTGCAAGTTTGCTTATCCATGTGGATAATTAGTCCCGTCAACCGGGTGAATATGTGAAGCTAAACTTCTCACTATCGCTGGGTTTTGCAAATAGCGGGAGAAATATAACTAGGAGGTTATCGTATGGAACGTTTACCAGTTGTGATTTGTCCTAATTGTCAAAGTTCTGCTGAGATTATTCATGTATTAACGGCTCAATCTAATCAAAATGTAATTTATACGTGCCAAGTTTGTCACTTTGTAATTCGAAATATTGAAACGAATAAAGGATAGGAAGTTATAATTTTAGTTTTTGTCCCATACAATGAGAATACGAAAAGTCTGTCTAATTGAAAGGACGTGACTCTGTGGACGGTGCACATAAATTTTACAATGTTTCAGAGAGACATTTAAATTTTGATATGGTCTTTAACCGTATTTGTAGTTTCATTGAAAAGGATCCGCGAAATTTGTATCGATTATCCATTGGGACAGACTCGCAAGCGCATCAAAAGGATACGAGGTTTATTACAGCAATCCATATTCATCGTATTGGAAAAGGTGCCTGGGGTTGTTTACACCATAGATCAGTAAAAGATAAGCCAGCGACCTTACGTGAGAAAATATATTTAGAAACGCAGTTTAGTCAAGAAATCGCATGTCTATTTACGCCTACTCATATACAAACAATATGGGAGTTATTGCATCCTTATGCTCAAGATGGGGCTGGATTCATAATGGAAATTCATTTAGACATTGGGAATGATGGCTTAACAAAAGAATTTATTTTAGATATGACAGAAAAAATTCGAGCGATGGGATTAACTGCAAAAATTAAGCCGGATGCTTATGCGGCGTTTAGCTATGCAAATCGATATACGAAATGATTTTTTTGTATGTGTACGATTGTTACATATCTTTTAATAAAAACTGAATATTACATCTATTAAATAGGTTGAATTTTTTATATAATAAGAGTAACGATGCGAGTGTAAGGAGAGGGGTATATGCAAAGGGAAGTTGTTTTAACGAAGGAAGAAGAAAGTTTACTACTAGATATTTTATTTCAGCAAAATTACGCAAGTGAAATTTTAGCTGTGGAACTTACAGATATTGAGAATGGTTTGAAACAGACAGATGTGATGCAATATAAAAAAATCACAAGGTTATTTTACAGATTAAAAAATAAAGGGTATTAAGCGCTACCGGAATGGTAGTCTTTTTTTTGTGCGGTATGCTAAAATAGCTGTGTGATTGTATTTTTATTGAAATAAATTTAGGACAAAATAATAATATGAAAACGCTGTCATAAAATGTGAATAGAGTTGTGAACATAAGCAGGAAAAAGGGAAAATGGGGGATGTAATATGATTAGTATTCCGAAAGACGAATTTCAACAAATTCTTGTGAAGGATTTAATGATTTCATCGGAAAAAGTAGCTCATGTCCAAATTGGAAATAGTTTAGAACATGCTTTACTTGTTCTTGTAAAATCTGGATATTCAGCGATACCTGTCTTAGATCCAATGTATAAACTACATGGTTTGATTAGTACTGCCATGATATTAGATGGTATGTTAGGATTAGAACGTATTGAGTTTGAAAGGCTCGATGATATGAAAGTAGAGCAGGTGATGAAAGAAGATATACCTGTTCTTAAATTAGACGATTCATTTGCAAAAGCTTTAGAAATGACAATTGATCATCCTTTTATTTGCGCTGTTAATGAAGAAGGCTATTTTGAGGGGATTTTAACACGTCGGGCTATTTTAAAATTGTTGAATAAGAAAGTAAGGCAACATAATCGATAAAGTGAAAAAAGTGACTTCATAGAAACGAAGAAGTCACTTTTTTTCGTGCATATCACTTGTGTATGTATTATATTTAAAAAGACATAAAACATAAGGAAAGTTTGCGCTGGACAATTGTATTTTCTGAATGAAAGCATTCGGATAAATTAAGGATGAAAAGCTTATTGAAATAAGGTGTATGGAAGCTAAGGAAAGAGGGAGAAAGTTGCAAATTGATGATTTTCAAATGATGGTTGTGTTAGCTCAGGAATCAAATATGAGAAAAGCGGCGGAACGTTTATTTGTTTCCCAACCTGCGCTGAGTCAACGATTACAATCTATGGAGAAACAATGGGGAATGAAGTTTTTTATTCGCTCACAAAAAGGATTGACAATTACACCTGAAGGGGAAAAAGTTGCAAATTATGCCAAAGAAATGTTGCAAAGGGAAGAAGATATAAAAAGTGAGCTGGCTGTTTTCAGAACGGAAACTCATGGAACGTTAAAAATAGCTGTTGCATCAGTTATTGGTCAATATTGGCTCCCTCCTGTTTTGAAAAAGTTTGTGCATAAATATCCTTCTGTAAAGATATCGCTGTTTACTGGATGGAGTAGTGAAGTGCAAAAGCAGTTTTATGAAGGAGACGTGCATGTTGCTATACTGAGGGGAACACAAGAATATAAAGGTCAGAAGCAACAATTATTTGAAGATGAACTGTATTTAGTTGATAAAGAAATAAAAGATATTTCGATGTTAAAAGAAACAAATAGGCCGTTCATTCAATTTAAAAGTGACTCGACTTATTATGGACAAATACAAAATTGGTGGTATGGTTTATTTTCTAATCCGCCTAAGCGAACGATTGTAGTTGACCAAATTGAAACATGTAAACAACTTGTTTTAAATGGTATAGGTTATGCCCTTTTACCTTCTACTGTTTTAAAGGAAGTACAGGAAAATATGTATAAAACACCTGTTCAACTGACGAGAGAAACATGGTTGTTAACAAGTGACTCGGCAAGGCAGTTGAAGCAAGTACAAGCATTTTTAGAAATTATAGAAGAAATTCAAAGGGAAAAATAAGATTATTATCTTGCTACTCGCTCTTTCGTTTGGTAGAGTAACATTATAAATGGATTTAGGAGGCAACAAGAATGAAAATGATGGACGCTAACGAAATTATTTCGTTTATTCAAAAAAGTGAAAAGAAAACTCCTGTAAAGGTATACATAAAAGGGGATTTAAAAGAAGTAACATTCCCTGAAACAGTACAAGCATTTGTGAATAAAAAATCAGGTGTATTATTCGGAGAATGGTCTGAAATTAAGACAATTCTTGATGAGAATAATAAGCACATCGTTGACTACGTTGTAGAAAACGATCGTCGTAATTCTGCAATCCCAATGCTTGATTTAAAAGGTATTAAAGCTCGCATCGAGCCAGGTGCTATTATTCGTGACCATGTTGAAATTGGTGACAACGCTGTAATTATGATGAATGCAACAATTAACATTGGTGCTGTAATTGGTGAAGGTTCTATGATCGACATGAACGCAGTACTTGGTGGACGTGCAACAGTCGGTAAAAACTGTCACGTAGGTGCAGGTGCTGTACTTGCAGGTGTTATTGAGCCACCTTCTGCAAAACCAGTTATCGTTGAAGATGATGTAGTAATCGGTGCAAATGTAGTTGTTTTAGAGGGTGTTACAGTAGGTAAAGGTGCAGTTGTAGCAGCGGGAGCTGTTGTAACAGAAGATGTACCTCCATACACAGTTGTTGCAGGTACTCCAGCACGTGTAATCAAAGAAATTGATGAGAAGACAAAAGCAAAAACAGAAATTAAACAAGAGCTTCGTCAATTAAACCCAGAGAAATAAAAAGTAAAAAAAGCGTAAGAGCGTAAATGGGCTCTTACGCTTTTTATAGATAGAGGTGCAAAAATGACAGTAAGCAAATTTGTCCAAATTCGTAGAGATCTACATAGAATTCCAGAAATCGGATTTAAGGAATGGAAAACACAACAGTATATTTTAGATTATATAGGAACACTTTCTCATGAATTTGTGGAAGTGAAGACATGGAAAACGGGTGTAATCGTTAAAGTAAATGGAAAAAATCCCGAAAAAATAATAGGTTATCGTGCAGATATAGACGGTTTACCAATTACAGAGGAAACTGGATACGAGTTTGCTTCTATTCATGAAGGAATGATGCATGCATGTGGCCATGATGTACATACAACAATCGGTTTAGGCCTTCTAACGAAAGCTGTGAGCGAAAGAATAGATGATGACCTTGTATTTCTATTCCAGCCAGCAGAAGAAGGACCAGGCGGTGCTCTTCCTATGTTAGAAAGTGAAGAGTTAAAAGAATGGAAACCGAATATAATTCTTGGTCTTCATATTGCACCAGAATACGCTGTGGGGACAATTGCAACGAAAGAAGGACTGTTATTTGCCAATACTTCAGAATTATATATTGATTTAAAAGGGAAAGGTGGCCATGCTGCCTATCCGCATACTGCAAATGACATGATTGTTGCAGCGAGTCATCTTGTTACACAGCTTCAATCCGTTATTAGTCGCAATGTAAATCCTCTTGATAGTGCAGTAATTACAATCGGGAAAATTACTGGTGGTACGGTTCAAAATATTATTGCAGAAAAATCTCGTTTAGAAGGAACGATTCGAACATTATCAGTGGAATCAATGAAGCGTGTGAAAAGCAGAATTGAGTCAATTGTTGCAGGTATCGAAGCTTCTTTCCAGTGTGAGGCGATTATAGATTACGGAGCAATGTATCATCAAGTATATAACCATGAAGAGTTAACGAGAGAGTTTATGGAATTTGTACATAAACAAACTGATATGAATGTTATTACATGTACTGAGGCAATGACGGGTGAAGATTTTGGTTATATGCTTCGAGAAATCCCTGGATTTATGTTTTGGCTTGGAGTAAATTCAGAATATGGTTTACATCATGCAAAATTAAAACCAGACGAAGAAGTGATTGAAAAGGCAATTACATTTTTAAGCCAATATGTAAAGTGGAAAGGGAATAGAAAATAAAACTTCCACTTTCTTGAAGGTTCCAAAAAACTTTTTGTTCTGAGGTGTAAGTAACGCTCGTATAGATTGATTTTAGACATTTATATACAAATGGAAGAATTAAAGTTAATTGTACTGTTTTAATAATGAGCAGGGGGTTTAGCCACTGCTCATTATTAATTATTTGACTAACTTATATATGTTTACTTTTAGTATGAAAAGTGTGTAAAATCAATGTGAAACATAGAAAAAAGGGTGGGGAATTACGTGCAAATTAGCAGTGCGATTTTATGTTTCGTCTTATATGCGTATGTTATTATTGCGGCGGTTTATTTTGGGATAAGTTTTTATGCCTATCGTCTAGTAGATAATAATGAATATGACGAAACATACAAATGGGTGAAGAGATATTTATCACCTGTACTAGAAATTATGAATGGGTTTGTGCTCTTTTTATTTATTGGATTAATTGCTTTTTCAACGAGTTTAGTAGGGAATAAAACTACGTTATTTGTATTGGGTATCATTATTTTTATGTTGTTAGGAATAAGGATTGGTAATACGGTCTTTTGGAATGAAAGAAAAGTAGATGGTTGGACGGGAATGTTAATTCCGTGCATGTTAGCTGCAATCGTGACAAATATAGAGCATGAATATTATCAATTACATTTTTGGCTTATTATCGTTTTAACAATTCTTTCTGTTTTGTATATAAGCACAGTAGTACTAACATATATTGCACATGAAAAAGGAGATGTTAAAGGCACTCGTTTCTTTAGAGGACGGGCATTATTTTGGAGTGTGCCGACGATGGTAGTTATCGCGCTTATTGCGATATTAGTAAATGGATATCAATTTTCTAATTGGCAACTATTTTTAGAAAATTGGTGGATCTTTATCTTTTCGTTTATTGCTTTTTTAGGTGCAACGCATTATTTATTCCATCAACATCATTACATATGGGCGTTGTTATTTGCATTCACACAGCTTCTATTTGCCTTTTTTGGTCAAGAAACATTATTATTCGTTTTTGAAACATTTAGTTCTTTTGGAAATATATTTGTATTTGCTATGCTACTTGTTGGTATCGCTTTTTACTTGCAACAATATTTTTATATACAAAAACAAAAATAAGAGCTAATTACAGTTTTTGTGACGCATATAAAGTGTGTTACACTGAAAATAAATAGTACTTGAAGTTATTGGAGGAATTCCCGTGGGTGAGAAAGAAAAAGAATTTGCTGTCATTGGACTTGGTCGCTTTGGTGGAAGTATTTGCCGAGAACTAGCTCAATTAGGAATGGAAGTAATGGCAATCGATTCAGATGAGGATAAAATTAATGAATTTGCAAATATAGCTTCGCATGCTGTAATTGCAGATTCAACAGATGAGATGGTATTAAAAAGCCTTGGTATTCGAAATTTTGATCACGTAGTCGTTGCTATTGGAGATAATTTAAATTCAAGTATTTTAACGACCTTGATTTTGAAAGAGTTGGGTGTAAAAAATATTACTGTAAAAGCTCAAAATGATTATCATGAAAAAGTGTTAAGTAAAATAGGTGCAGATCATATTGTGCATCCAGAACGTGATATGGGAAAAAGGATTGCTAATAATATTGCATCAAGCAATGTGCTAGACTACCTTGAGCTTTCAGATGAGCATAGTATTGTAGAGATTATTGCGAATAAAAAAATTGATGGGCACTCTTTAATTGAATTAGATATTCGTGCGAAGTTTGGATTGAATATTGTAGCAATTAAACGAGGCAAAGAAGTTATCGTATCCCCTCGAGCTACGGAGAATATTCAAGCAGGAGATATATTAATTGTCATTGGTCATGACGATGAAGTGGATCGATTTAAACACTTTTTAAGATAAGAGAAAAGAAAAGGACAATGCCTTCATGGCATTGTCCTTTTTCTTATATTTCCATAATGATTGGTAAAATCATTGGACGGCGTTTCGTTTTCTCATATAGGAATGGAGCTAATGTGTCTGTAATTTCATTTTTAATTTCAGACCATTGTGTTGTTTTACGCTCCATTACTTTTTCTAAATGAGTTGTAATTAATGTTTGTGCATCATTGATTAAATCGCTACTTTCACGCATGTAAACGAAACCGCGTGAGATGATATCAGGTCCTGCTGCAACTTTAAATTCTTTCATATCAATGCTTACAACTACAATTACAAGTCCTTCTTCAGAAAGGATACGACGATCGCGTAATACGATATTGCCAATATCTCCAATACCGTTTCCATCAATGTAGACCGAACCAGATGGGATTTTTCCAGCTACGCTAGCTTCATCCGAACGTAAAGCAAGAACATCGCCATTATCCATAATGAAGCAATTTTCTTCAGGGATGCCACAATCATTTGCTATGTTCATGTGCATACGCTGCATACGATATTCACCATGAATTGGCATGAAGTACTTCGGTTTAATTAGACGTAACATTAATTTTTGTTCTTCTTGTCCACCGTGTCCACTTGTATGGATATTTGAAAGTTTCCCATGAATTACATCAGCGCCAGCGCGGTACAACATGTTAATTGTACGACTTACGCTAATTGTATTTCCTGGAATTGGTGAAGAAGAGAAAACAACTGTATCTCCAGGAATAATTTGAATTTGGCGGTGTGTACCGTTTGCAATACGTGAAAGTGCTGCCATCGGTTCACCTTGACTACCTGTACATAAAATAACAACTTTATTAGCTGGTAAGCGGTTTAGTTGAGATGCATCTATGAATGTATCTTTCGGGCAACGAATATAACCAAGGTTTTGTCCAATTTCAATCGCTGCTTCCATACTTCGACCAAACACAGCTACTTTACGGTTGTTTTCAACAGCAGCTTCAACAACTTGTTGTAAGCGGTGAATATTTGATGCAAAGGTTGCGAATATAATCCGTCCTTCTACTTTACGGAAAATGTCTTGAATGCTATCACCAACGCGACGCTCAGACATAGTAAAGTTTGGAACTTCACTGTTCGTACTATCAGATAATAGACATAGTACGCCATCTTTACCGATTTCAGCCATTTTTGTTAAATCAGCTGGTTCACCAACTGGTGTGAAGTCAAATTTGAAGTCACCTGTATGAACAACTTGACCTTGAGGTGTTTTCACAACAACGCCGTACGAATCTGGAATACTGTGAGTTGTACGGAAGAAGGATACAGACGTTTTTTTGAATTTAATAACGTCATCTTCTTGAATCTCGTAAAGTTTTGCTTTACGAAGTAAGCCGTGTTCTTCTAATTTGTTTTTGATGAGTGCAATTGCTAATTTTCCGCCGTAAATTGGAATGTTCACTTGACGTAATAGGTAAGGGATTCCGCCGATATGATCTTCGTGACCATGTGTAATGAATAACCCTTTAATTTTATCTTCGTTTCGCACAAAATAAGTGTAGTCTGGTATTACATAATCGATTCCGAGAAGTTCGTCCTCTGGAAATTTAATTCCAGCATCAATTATAATAATTTCATCTTGAAATTGAACAGCGTATGTATTTTTACCGATTTCACCAAGCCCACCGAGAGCAAATACAGCAACTTGGTCGTTTTTTAGAAATTTCATATCGCTATACGATTTCCGCTAATGTTAAATCAGCGTTTTCTTTTTCATATTCAAGATGAGCGCCAGTAACAGACTGAACAAACTCGATATTATATGCGAACTTATTTAATTTTGTACGAACATCCTTTTCAGACGTAGCCTCTAAATATAAAACTTTTGTATTTTCACGTACTGGAACCTCAGTTAATTTTTCTTGATAAAATACTTTAAAAATCATTTGGAAAACCTCTCCTTGTCTATGTTTTGCATTATCTGTTACTTATTATAAAGCAAACAGTCACGATTTTCATGTTTTTTCGAATGAGAATGAAGAAAAAGCCCGAAATGGGCACAATTTAAGCGACTGTCTTTTTACGGACTAGACCATTTAAATAACGCTTGAGCTTTTTCTTCAGCTTCTTCAGCATGATTACTCCTTCCTTTCCTTATTTTAAACATGCCTATTACTAGTGAAAACTCTATCTCTGATATAAGAGATAGGACAAAAGTGAATGGTGAATCTTGTCCTTTCCCATACAGTGAAAGTTATTCTATAGTAACGATCAGTAGCCGTTAGTTATAGGTATAGTATGAGGAAGAATGGAAAAGAAAATTCATCCGAACAAGTATCTACATGTTTTACTAATATATATATGCAAAGTTTACAAATAAGGTCAGAAAGGGAACGCTTTCTTCACAGATGTTTAATATGTTATACTTTTTTTTAGAATTTGAAAAGTGATATTCAAAATAGGAATATAGAGTCTCAGAAAGGATTTTGACAAATGAATGATAAAATTGTCTTTTTTGATATTGATGGAACATTATTAGATCATGATAAAAAAATTCCGCAATCTACACGAGATGCAGTAAAACAGTTACAAGAAAAAGGTGTACATGTAGCAATTGCGACAGGGCGCGCGCCATTTATGTTCGAAGATATTCGTAAGGAACTTAATATACATAATTATGTTAGTTTTAATGGACAATATGTTGTCTTTGAAGATGAGGTAATATTTAATAATCCGTTACATCCAGATGCTTTACATAAGTTTACTCAGTTTGCAAAACAAGAAGGATATCCACTTGTATATCTTGACCATCAAGATATGAGAGCATCAGTGGAATATCATGATTATGTGAAAGAAGGCTTTGGAAGCTTAAACTTTGAGCATCCAGCATATGAGCCTAATTTTTATGAGGAACGTAATATTTATCAAACACTACTTTTTTGTGAAGTAAATGAAGAGGAAAAGTTTATTAATCATTATCCAGATTTCCATTTTATTCGTTGGCATGCATATTCAATGGATATCATTCCGAATGGTGGTTCTAAGGCAAAAGGAATTGAGAAATACATTGAAAAGTTAGGTTTTAATCGTGATCAAGTGTATGCATTTGGAGATGGCTTAAATGATTTAGAAATGATCGAAGCCGTTGGCACAGGTATTGTGATGGGAAATGGCCATGAAGACTTGAAAAAACTTGCAAATCATGTGACAAAGGATGTTAATGAAGACGGTATATATCATGGACTAAAGTGGGCTGGATTGCTATAAGTGAATATGGAACCCATTTCATAATAAAAAGGCGGAAGATTAACTTCCGCCTTTTTATTATTATCGCTCTAGAGGTTTGGAATCATCAGGAGCGGCAAAAGGATTTTCTTTATTGATATGGTCATAGAACATAACGCCATTTAAATGATCAATCTCGTGTTGGAATACGATTGCTGGTAAACCTTTTAAACGTAATTTTACTTCTTCTCCGTTAATAGAAGTTGCTTTTACTGTAATTCTTGTATAACGAGGAACATAACCAGGTACTTCGCGGTCTACAGATAGACAGCCTTCACCACCCTGTAAATATGTACGTTCAACAGAATGGCTAATGATTTTTGGATTGAATAATGCATGGCTATATAATGTACCATCCGCATCGGTTACATGAACTGCAATCATTTTTTTTGAAACACCGATTTGCGGAGCCGCTAATCCGATTCCAGGGCGTAAACTATATTTTTCAGCCATTTCAGGATCTTGGCTATTTATTACGAATTCAATCATTTCTTTTAAGGTAGTTGTATCTTCTTCGCTTGCCGGTAAGGACACATCTTCTGCAACGTTGCGCAAAATAGGATCTCCTTCGCGAATAACATCTTTCATTGTAAGCATATGTAATCTCTCCTTTCCTCTTTAGTCTACCAAAGGAGATGGAAAAAGTCATCGGCAAGAAAGGGAAGGCATTTTGGAAATCGTTCTATTATAGAGTAGTTATGTATGTGATAAACAGAAAAAGACGGCAAAGCCGTCTTTTTCTTTCCATAGTTGTTTCGTTTTACAATTAGCGAATGCAAGCAGCACCAACGATAATTAAAAGAATAAACAACACAACGATTAAGGCGAAGCCGCGTCCAGACCCGCCACAAGAACCGCCATAACCGTAGGAAGGATATGAACAAGTTGGATAGCAATATGAGTATCCGTACATGAGATGACCTCCTTTATCATTTCCCGCTAATACTGCGGTTACTATAATGTATGGAAGAGAGGGTAGAAATGTATAGGTATTTACCTAAAAAAGGAAGAGTAGTTTGTATATTTTTGTTACGAAGAGAGAAAAACTAAAGAGAATTAAATCGTTTACATATTATTCTAAGAGAAAAAATAAGTGAAAAAGGGAATAATATAACAGTAGGTCAATGCTTACTAATACAGATGTAAAAAATAAAAACACGTTTGTGTAGTAGAAACCTGCATATTATTTATAAAAAAACGTATTCAAAGTAATTGACATCGTAATTAGAATAGTTGTAAACTAAAAAACGTGATCAAGATTGTATTAATATGTTTCTGAAAAAACATTAGTACAGATTGTTAGGTACACAAAATTATTCTCAACCGACATACAAACATGTTGGTTTACATCGTTGCGCTTTTTAAACTGGAAAATAGCCAGTGAAAGCGTTTCAGAATATGGTTCAAGAGAGGAAGAGGTGAACGGAATGGGTACTAAAACAAAAAAGACCCTATTTAATGTTGATGAGCAAATGAAAGCTATCGCAGCTCAATTTGAAACATTACAAATTTTAAATGAAAACGGTGAAGTTGTGAATGAAGCAGCTATGCCTGAATTATCTGATGATCAATTAAAAGAATTAATGCGTCGTATGGTGTATACTCGCGTATTAGATCAACGTTCTATTTCTTTAAACCGTCAAGGACGTTTAGGTTTCTACGCACCTACAGCTGGACAAGAAGCTTCTCAATTAGCAAGTCATTTCGCACTTGAAGCAGAAGACTTCATCTTACCAGGATACCGTGATGTACCACAATTAGTATGGCACGGATTACCATTATACCAAGCATTCTTATTCTCTCGTGGACACTTCATGGGTAACCAAATGCCTGAGAATGTAAATGCATTAGCTCCACAGATCATTATCGGTGCGCAAATCATCCAAACTGCTGGTGTTGCGTTAGGTATGAAACTACGTGGTAAAAAATCTGTTGCAATTACTTACACTGGTGACGGTGGTGCTTCACAAGGTGACTTCTACGAAGGTATGAACTTTGCAGGTGCATTCAAAGCTCCAGCAATCTTCGTTGTTCAAAACAACCGTTATGCAATCTCTACTCCAGTAGAAAAGCAATCTGCAGCTAAAACTGTAGCACAAAAAGCAGTAGCAGCAGGTATTTACGGAATTCAAGTAGACGGTATGGATCCATTAGCTGTATACGCAGCAACTGCTTTCGCTCGTGAGCGCGCAGTAAATGGCGAAGGCCCTACTTTAATCGAGACTTTAACATTCCGTTACGGTCCACATACAATGGCTGGTGATGACCCAACTCGTTACCGTACAAAAGATATCGAAAACGAATGGGAACAAAAAGACCCAATCGTACGCTTCCGTAAGTTCTTAGAAGCTAAAGGCCTATGGTCTCAAGAAGTTGAAGAGACAGTAATCGAAGAAGCAAAAGAAGATATCAAACAAGCAATTGCTAAGGCTGACCAAGCTCCAAAACAAAAAGTAACTGATTTAATGGAAATCATGTACGAAAAAATGCCTTACAACTTAGCTGAACAATATGAAATCTACAAAGAAAAGGAGTCGAAGTAAGCCATGGCTCAAATGACAATGATTCAAGCAATCACTGATGCTTTACGCGTTGAAATGAAAAATGACCCTAACGTACTTGTATTTGGTGAAGACGTTGGTGTAAACGGCGGTGTATTCCGTGCTACTGAAGGTTTACAAGCTGAATTTGGTGAAGATCGTGTAATGGATACTCCACTTGCAGAGTCTGGTATTGGTGGACTTGCAGTTGGTCTTGCACTTGAAGGATTCCGTCCAGTTCCAGAAATCCAATTCTTCGGTTTCGTTTATGAAGTAATGGATTCAATTTCTGGTCAATTAGCTCGTATGCGTTACCGTTCTGGTGGACGTTGGACTGCTCCAGTAACAGTTCGTTCTCCATTCGGTGGTGGTGTTCATACTCCTGAACTTCATGCTGATAGCTTAGAAGGATTAGTGGCTCAACAACCTGGTCTAAAAGTTGTTATTCCATCTACTCCATACGATGCTAAAGGTCTTTTAATCTCTGCGATTCGTGACAACGATCCAGTTATCTACTTAGAGCATATGAAATTGTACCGTTCATTCCGTCAAGAGGTACCAGAAGGTGATTACACAATTGATTTAGGTAAAGCTGATATCAAACGTGAAGGTACAGATGTATCTGTTATCGCTTACGGTGCTATGGTTCACGCTGCATTAAAAGCTGCTGAAGAACTTGAAAAAGAAGGTATCTCTTTAGAGGTTGTTGACTTACGTACAGTTCAACCATTAGATATCGAAACAATCATCGCTTCTGTTGAAAAAACAGGTCGCGTAGTTGTAGTTCAAGAAGCTCAAAAACAAGCTGGTATTGCAGCTAACGTTGTAGCGGAAATTAACGACCGTGCAATCTTAAACTTAGAAGCTCCAGTTGTACGTGTTGCAGCTGCTGATACAGTATTCCCATTCTCTCAAGCAGAGAGCGTATGGTTACCAAACCACAAAGATATTGTTGAAGCTGTAAACAAAGTAATGAACTTCTAATTTTTAGCTTTTCATGTGCAAAAGAAATCAGCACATGCTGGTTTCTTTTGTACATATTCCATAATAATGAAATGAATCAGGGGGCTGAATTCCGTGGCATTTGAATTTAAACTACCAGATATCGGTGAAGGTATCCACGAAGGTGAAATCGTAAAATGGTTTATTAAACCAGGCGATGAAGTAAACGAAGACGATGTACTTCTTGAAGTACAAAATGATAAAGCAGTAGTAGAAATCCCTTCTCCTGTTAAAGGTAAAGTACTTGAAGTACTTGTAGAAGAAGGAACAGTTGCAATCGTAGGAGATACATTAATTAAATTTGATGCTCCTGGATACGAAAACCTTAAATTTAAAGGTGACGATCATGATGAAGCTCCAAAAGCTGAAGAAGCAGCAGTAGAAGCTCCAGCAGCGGAAGCTACTCCAGCAGCAACTGCAGAAGTAGTAAATGAGCGCGTAATCGCTATGCCATCTGTTCGTAAATACGCTCGTGAAAAAGGTGTAGACATTCATAAAGTAGCTGGTACTGGTAAGAATGGCCGTATCGTAAAAGCTGACATCGATGCATTTGCAAATGGTGGACAAACTGTAGCAGCAACTGAGGATCCAGCAGCAGTAGAAGCTACTCCAGCAGCAGCGAAAGAAGAAGCACCAAAAGCACAACCAATCCCAGCTGGTGAATATCCAGAAACTCGTGAGAAAATGAGTGGTATCCGTAAAGCGATTGCGAAAGCAATGGTTAACTCTAAACACACAGCTCCTCACGTAACATTAATGGACGAAGTAGATGTAACAGAACTTGTTGCTCACCGTAAGAAGTTCAAAGCAGTAGCAGCTGACAAAGGTATTAAATTAACTTACCTTCCGTACGTTGTTAAAGCTTTAACATCTGCATTACGTGAATACCCAATGTTAAACACTTCTTTAGACGATGCATCTCAAGAAGTAGTTCATAAACATTACTTCAATATCGGTATCGCAGCTGATACAGACAAAGGTCTATTAGTACCAGTTGTTAAAGATACAGATCGTAAGTCTATCTTCACAATCTCTAACGAGATCAATGATCTTGCTGGTAAAGCACGTGAAGGTCGTCTAGCTCCAGCTGAAATGAAAGGTGCTTCTTGCACAATTACAAACATTGGTTCTGCAGGTGGACAATGGTTCACTCCAGTTATCAACCACCCAGAAGTAGCAATCCTTGGTATCGGCCGTATCGCTGAAAAACCAGTTGTGAAAAACGGTGAGATCGTTGCAGCTCCAGTATTAGCATTATCTCTAAGCTTTGACCATCGTTTAATTGACGGTGCAACTGCTCAAAAAGCGTTAAACCAAATTAAACGTCTATTGAATGACCCACAATTATTAGTAATGGAGGCGTAATAACAATGGTAGTAGGAGATTTCCCAATTGAATTAGATACAGTCGTTGTTGGTGCAGGTCCTGGTGGATACGTTGCGGCAATTCGTGCAGCACAATTAGGTCAAAAGGTAGCAATCATTGAAAAAGCTAACCTTGGTGGCGTATGCTTAAACGTTGGATGTATTCCTTCAAAAGCGTTAATCAATGCAGGTCATCGTTATGAGAATGCAATGCATTCTGATGACATGGGTATTACTGCAGAAAACGTAAAAGTTGACTTTACAAAAGTTCAAGAATGGAAAAACGGCGTAGTTAAGAAATTAACTGGCGGTGTTGAAGGCCTTCTTAAAGGTAACAAAGTTGAAATCATTCGCGGTGAAGCTTACTTCGTAGATGCTAATACATTACGCGTTATGACTGAAGATGCAGCTCAAACTTATACGTTTAAAAATGCTGTTCTTGCAACTGGTTCTACACCAATCGAAATTCCAGGATTCAAATACTCTAAACGTGTTATCAACTCTACAGGTGCTTTAAGCTTACCTGAAATTCCTAAAAAACTTGTTGTAATCGGCGGCGGTTACATCGGTATGGAATTAGGTACTGCATATGCTAACTTCGGTACAGAAGTTACTGTAGTAGAAGCTGGCGACGAAATCTTAGCTGGTTTCGAAAAAGCTATGAGCTCTGTTGTTAAACGCGCTCTACAGAAAAAAGGTAACGTAAATATCCATACAAAAGCTATGGCTAAAGGCGTTGAAGAGACAGAAACTGGCGTAAAAGTTAGCTTTGAGGTTAAAGGTGAAATCCAAACTGTAGAAGCAGATTACGTATTAGTAACTGTAGGTCGTCGTCCAAACACTCAAGAAATCGGTCTTGAGCAAGTTGGAGTTAAAATGACTGACCGCGGCATCATCGAAATCGATGAGCAATGTCGTACAAATGTACCAAACATCTATGCAATCGGTGATATCGTTCCTGGACCACCATTAGCTCACAAAGCTTCTTACGAAGGTAAAGTAGCTGTAGAAGCAATTAGTGGCCATGCATCAGCTATCGATTACATCGGAATTCCTGCAGTATGCTTCACTGATCCAGAATTAGCATCTGTTGGTTACACTAAAAAACAAGCTGAAGAAGCTGGAATGACTGTGACTGTATCTAAGTTCCCATTCGCTGCTAACGGTCGTGCATTATCATTAAACAGCACTGACGGTTTCTTACAACTTGTAACACGTAAAGAAGATGGTCTTCTTGTAGGTGCTCAAGTTGCAGGTGCAGGTGCTTCTGATATTATCTCTGAGATTGGTTTAGCTATCGAAGCTGGAATGACAGCTGAAGATATCGCTCAAACAATCCATGCTCACCCAACATTAGGTGAAATCACAATGGAAGCAGCTGAAGTTGCTCTTGGAATGCCAATTCACATTGTAAAATAATTTAAGTAATGTAAATAGCCCTTCTCTTATTGTAAGAGAGGGGCTATTTTTATTTTCATCAAATGACTTGCAAGGTCTTTAAACGTACTTGTCGAATGAATATATAATACTTTAACAAATGATTCCGGCTTAACTTACTTCAAAGGTAATATATATCATCCTATAATATGTAATTGATTCAAACGTAACCCCATATATTAATAAAATAGAGCATGTCAAAGGAGAAGGTTCCATGAAAATATTACATGTTATATTTTATCATTTACTACTATGGAGTGGCTTTTCCACTGTATTAACATTATCGAATGGTGATAAGTTTCATTATAAAGTTATTCTTTTTTTCGTATTTCTATATTTAGCCTATGTAATAGCATATTTTGTATTGCACGTAAGAAAGCAAGCTTTATTTCTTACATGTTCGAATTGTATATTATTTTTAATCATATTATCTATTTTTTAAATTAGCGTTTATAAAAATACATTGTTCTTCCATTAAATAATTGTAACTCTCCTTCTAATTTCTTCGCTAAAAAACGGCAAAATTCATTTGCTTTCCCTTTGTCACCAAATGTTGCATTAGGTGGTAAAGAAACTTGGATGAAAGATTGTTCATTTTCTATACCAACACCAATATAAATTGAGTCATACCGGTCGTGATTGGATTGAAGTTTTAATGTTGTTGTAGATGTATCTAAAATTTCATAAGGAAAAG
Source organism: Bacillus sp. HMA207 (assembly GCF_003402455.1). NCBI lineage: Bacteria > Bacillati > Bacillota > Bacilli > Caryophanales > Bacillaceae > Bacillus > Bacillus sp. HMA207. The sequence goes on from NZ_BEZT01000001.1 coordinate 847,786, forward strand.
CGGTATTTGTATACGTGTAATTAATTTGGGCACCAGTTTTAGAAGTAACCGTTTTATAATAATGAAAAAGTTGTTTTATATCATCTATTGAAACTGATTGTTGGTTGGATTTCGGTACAAGCGTAATAAAGGCGTGTTGCATATAAGTTCCCCCTAACTTAGTAGAATACTATCATTCTACATCCTACTGAATTTTTTGACAATTAAAAGGAGTATTACATGTTTTGTTTAATATACTATTAATGAAACGTGATGTAGAAAGGTGGAAACCAATGTTTGAAAAATTGTATGATGAGCATGAAAGTGTGAAGGTACGATTTTTAGGGTTTATGACACATGATACACGTTATGATTTTGGTGTTATTTATACAAATATGTTTTTTGGAAAGCCGCTCATTGTTTGTATGCAAACAGGAAGGTCTACTTTACTCGGACGAGATGATGTAGAGAATGTTCAATATATACAGGAGATTTTTAAATTAGGATCAGAAGAGGAAGCAAAGGAGTTAGCTCAGTTTTTCAAATTTCTAGTTCCGTCAACTTCTTTACATGCGGAATATGAAGAATAATTAATGTGAAACAGTCGTACTTATAAATATGGCTGTTTTTTATTTGAATATCGCATACTAATTTAAATTTAAAATATTTAATGTGTTATACTAAAAACCTATTGACGTAAAAAGTATAACATATTAAAATAAAGACAGAAAGTTAAGCGGTTACAAAAAGTTTTTGGGATTATAAACTTAGGGGGAAATGAAAAATGGGAACAATCGTATGTCAAGATTGTGAAGGTACAATTGCACACTTCGAAGATGAGAAAGTAACGGTACTTTACGGGAAATGTGGATCTTGCGGATGTGATCACACAGAGCATACAAAAGCCCAATAATTGATAGGAAATGGACAGCTAAAAGTTTTTAGGACCATAAACTTAGGGGGAAATGAAAAATGGGAACAATCGTATGCCAAGTATGTGAAGGAACAATCGGACATTTTGAAGATGAGAAAACGACGGTACTTTACGGAAAATGCGGAACAAATTGTGACTGTGCTAGAAAAGATAATGCGAAAGCTTAATGATAAATAAATAGATTACTATTGAAACTCAGGGGGAAATGAAAATGGGAACAATCGTATGCCAAGTATGTGAAGGAACAATTGGACATTTTGAAGATGAAAAATCAACAGTACTATACGGGAAATGTGGATCTCATTGCGAATGTGACCATAAAGAACATACAAAAGCTTAATAATAAGAAAAAGCGCCTACATGTGTAGGCGCTTTTTTAATAAATTGTAGTTGTATGACCAACTGTTGCAACGATTGCATCATCCCTAATCGGAATAAAGCTTATGGAGGTCTGTGGTGTACTAGAAGAAGCGTATTGGCTCATTATACGACTATCGATACGGGTAATAGTATCGGTCAAGAAAGCTGAAATAAAAGCGTAAGGGACTCGTCGTTCATTTAATGAATAAATAATTTCTTCTTTTGTTTTTACACCTACGCCATGCCCGTAAAAAAAGAAATTTCCTAAATAGATTGTATTTTCTCCTTGCCATTCAATCGTAGCTGGATTTACTTGTGGGTTTTTAAAGTAAACGAGGTCACCTGGAACAAGATCGCCACCGTTTTTTGTTATAAGCCTTAGATCTTGGTCGTAGTCCCATGTATAAAGTAAAAGGTTTGCAAATAGACGATTGAAAGTTTCTTCCTCATACAATGATAGTAAAGCTTTATAAAAAATAATGATCATAGCGGTTGCGCATTCAGTTCCATATAGTTTTCCGTTTTTGAAAATATCCTGTATGGCAATAGAAGGTGGTATGTTTGGAAGAAGCTCGAATCCCCCAAGAGACGTTCTTTTCCAATACTGGGGGTTGCAAAAGGATTGTTGAAATGTACGAAACTGAAATCCACTTTGAAAAAGCTCTAGTGCAGAGATAATAATATTAACTCGTAAATTGAGATCAAAGCTGAGTTCATCAGCTGTTCGGAAGGAATAAACTTCTTGATTTCCTGCCATTATTGATAAAATTTGTTGTTTCTCTGCTGCAAATGGCTCATATTCATTTGTAATATAAGGATGTACAATAGAACGGCCTATTACAATCATAATAGTATCCCCACCTATACGTTACATTCTTAAGTATCGTATGAAGAAAAGGAAAAAAGGTGAAAAAAAAGCCTATCAACTGATAGGCTTGTACTCTTTAATAACACGTAATGTTTGTAATGTCATATCTTCAGGACCTTGTACAGGTAAACCTGCTTCTAAGTTTTTACGAATATACTCTAAGTTTTCTTGTGTAATAATTTCCCCCGGAGTAAAGATTGGAATCCCTGGCGGATAAACCATAACAAAATCAGCTATAATACGACCCGCTGCATTTTCAAATGGAATGACTTCTGTTTCCGAATAAAAAGCATCTCGAGGAGAAAGTGCTAGCACTGGAATTTCTGGAATCTCTACTTGTACTTGAACACCTTTATCTGCCCTATTTCTAAATGTTGCTGCTAAATCTTGTAATGCTGCAATAAGTGTATTTGTATCACTTTCTGTATCTCCCAAAGTGATAAGACATAGTATGTTGTATAGATCTGAGAGTTCTACTTCAATGTTATATTGCTCTCTAAGCCATACTTCAGCTTGGTGGCCGGTAATACCTAGATCTTTTACAGATACAATTATCTTTGTAGGATCATAGTTAAAGGTAGCATCTGTACCTAACATTTCTTTTCCAGGACAGTAAAGATGCTCAATAGAATTTATAGCATCACGAACATGCTCAGCTAATTGTATTGTTTGTTCTATGAGTGCTGTTCCTTCTGTAGCAAGACGTTTTCTCGCAACATCAAGGGATGCTAACAAGATGTAAGAAGTTGATGTAGTTGTAAGCATGCTAATAATAGATTGGACATGCTTTACATTCACTAAGCCTTCTTTCACATTAAGAATAGAACTTTGAGTTAAAGAGCCTCCTAATTTGTGAACACTTGTTGCTGCCATATCCGCACCAGCTTGCATCGCTGACATAGGTAATTCATCGTGAAAATGAATATGAACACCATGAGCTTCGTCGACTAGTACAGGGATGTCATAAGAATGTGCTAATTGTACAATCTGTTCTAAGTCTGCAGCAAACCCAAAGTACGTTGGGTTAATAACAAGTAAGCCCTTTGCATCTGAGTGCTCTTCAAGTGCTTTTTTGACAGATTGAATTGTGATTCCATGAGAAATACCGAGCTTCGGATCGATTTCAGGATGCATGAAAATCGGTTTTGCACCTGAGAAAATAATAGCTGACATTACTGATTTATGCACGTTTCGTGGTACTAGGATTTTGTCACCAGGACCGCAAACGCTCATCACCATTGTCATAATAGCGCCACTTGTACCTTGAATAGAAAAGAAAGTATGATCTGCACCGAATGCGGCTGCTGCTAAATCTTGTGCTTCTTTAATCATACCTTTTGGATGATGTAAATCATCGAGTGGCGCAATATTAATTAAATCAATTGCTAATGCATTATGCCCAATAAATTCGCGAAATGTAGGATCCATGCCCTGTCCTTTTTTATGACCAGGAATATGGAATTGAATTGGATTTCGCTTACTGTGCTCAACTAAAGCGGTAAACAATGGTGTTTCGTATTGGGACAATCTATACACCCCTTCTTCTTCATAATATTTAGTGTAATTTGTTTTATATAATCCTGCTCTAAAAAAGTGTAGCCCTTTTTAGAATAAGGCTTGTTTTTCTGCCATTCAAAAAATCGTTTTTGAGATGGTAGCTTCACTTTATTTTCTATAAAACAAAAGCATTATATCACCAATAATTATAGATGTATAGAAAAAAATCTTTTTAAGGTGAGTATGTTTAATAGTTAGCCTCAACTAATGAATAGAGGAAGACAATTCCATTAAAATGAATAAATAGTGTATAATGCAGAGTGGCTATAATGAAGAATAAAATATTCTCTTTAAGATAGCATAATGAAACAAGAAGAAATGATAAATGAGGTGCGAAATGGAATATCAATATCCGTTAGATTATGATTGGTCAAATGAGGAAATGGTTACAATGGTGAAGTTTTATGAAGCGATTGAGAAAGCTTATGAAAAAGGAATTATAAGAGAAGAGTTAATGGGTTTATATCGTCGTTTTAAAGAGATTGTTCCATCGAAAGCAGAAGAAAAGAAAATTGATAAAGAATTTCAAGAAGTAAGTGGATACTCTATATATCGTGCTATTCAAAGGGCAAAAGAAGTCGAAGAACAAAAGCTTGTAAAAATGTAAAAAATATTTTGAAAAATAAAAACTGAAGTGATATAATGTGATAACAACTAAAAACGGACAATATAAATTGTCCGTTTTCTACTATCGATTACAAAGTGCATATAAAGGAAGGAGTGATTGCATCGTAGATTCAATCTTAGCAAGGAATTGTTCGTTGGTCATTGCTGAAAACTCCTCTGGTGATATATGAATACCAACTAATAATTCTGCTTTTTTTACAGTAGCTAATCGTTCAATCATCTTTTGTAAGTCTTCGGTTTCAAGTGTTTTATGTAATTTCACACTTGGTTTAGTATGGTCAATGGACCAAACGAAGTCATTTGGAATATTTGTTTTTAAATCATTTAAATGTTCTAAGAAGGCATGAGCCGTCTCAACTTTTTGTGGACACTCATAGATTAAACCAAAGTATATGAAGGCATGAGTACCCCATAAGCCGATTTGGAAATGCGGTAGCATTTTATATCCTCGTTTATTTGTTGAAAAAGCAACCCAAGTATCGTTTGGTGGATTGACTTTGCGGCGTGCGTGTTTTGCAACATGATAAAAAAAGTTCTCATCAGTTTGTTTGGATAAGTATTCTGCAAATTGTTCCCCTAAAGCTTCTAGCTTAGGATGAATGTTCGTTTTAATTGCACTCATTCGTTCTTCGAGACCATCAACTGTAAAGACATCAAAATCAGTTGACTTGAATGTTTGAATTGTCATGATTGTTCCTCCAACTCCTATTTTGCTTTTATTTTAGCATAGCTTGTACTATTCATAAAAAAAACAGCACAAAAAAATTTAAATAAAAAAATATAATTTTGTTGCATAGATGATTTATCCAACATAGTATAGTATAAAACAAAAAATCAGAAAATTGAATTAATTCTAGTCCGAGGGCAGACGAATATTGGGAGGAGGCAAATAATATGAGACAGGTGATTAATGCGTTAAAGAGAACAGATGCTGAAAAGAGAATACCGGTGCTACGTTTGGAGCTAGATTATGAATTAGCAACTTTATATGATGCGATGATGGAAGATGATAACCAGAAAAAAGAAGAGTGTGTACAAAAGTTAGAAGTGTTAAGACTTGAAATGATTCGTTTAGAAGCGTAATAATAGTATATGTATAAAAAATTAGTTGGTGCGAACCTTATAAAGGGTTCGTTTTTTCTGTGAACAGTATAGATCGGAGTGTTTAAACATGCAAGAAGTATGGAAAGACATCGATGCACACGCCAAACGGTGGATTCGGGATGCAGGAGAGCATTTAATGGCATCAATGAAAAAAGCACTTATTATAGAAACAAAATCAAATGCAGCTGACTTAGTTACAAATATGGACCGAGAGATAGAACAGTTTTTAATTGGGAAAATTAAAGAAACATTCCCGAATCATAATATTTTAGGAGAAGAGGGTTATGGAGACGAGATAACGTCTTCTGACGGGGTTGTTTGGTTAATTGATCCAATTGACGGCACGATGAACTTTGTTCATCAAAAAAGAAATTTTGCGATTTCAATTGGGATTTATGAGAACGGTATCGGAAAGATTGGACTTATATATGATCCAGTGCATGATGAACTATATCATGCAGTCAAGGGATCTGGAGCTTTTTGTAATGATATATCAATTCCTCCATTGGAAAAAGGAACTGTAGAGCAAGGTATTGTAGCTTTAAATGCGATATGGCTTACAGATAATCCATTGCTTAATATGGAAAGTATGATGGCACTTGTTAAGAAAGCAAGGGGCACAAGGTCATATGGCTGTGCAGCGTTAGAGATGGTATACGTTGCAACAGGAAGAATAGATGCATATGTAACGCCGAGATTATCACCATGGGATTTTGGCGGAGGGCAGATAATTGTAGAAGAAGTTGGAGGTAAGGTGACGACATTCTCTGGAGCGCCACTTTCTATCATAGAGAAGAGCAGTGTGTTAGTTGCAAAACCAGGAGTGTATGAAGAAGTGTTATCGTTTATATGAGAGCAACAAAAAAAGTAAGAGGCTGTGTATAAGCTTCTTACTTTTTAGCGTTATTGTGATTTGCGCATTTTTCTTTTTGTTACAAAACCGTATCCAACTGTAACAAATGTGCCGATAATGCAAATAATAATACCGATTGGACTATTTTCAGCAATCATAATGCCGATACCGATTAAGAAAATAACACCGATAATTGCAGTTAATAAAAAGCGATATTGAATGTGTTCCATTTCTTCACCCTCCAATCTCATTTTACTTTCACAAAAGTAAGAATACAACTATATTTTCATTCTTGCTTTTATTTTAATTGCTATTGTATCCCCTTCGCTCTTATAATAGAGAAGGATTAAAAAGACATTAGGAGTTGGACATGTTGAAAAAACGACAAGATTTACGTAATATAGCAATTATTGCCCACGTTGACCATGGTAAAACAACACTTGTTGACCAGTTATTACGTCAAGCGGGGACTTTCCGTGCGAACGAACACGTTGAAGAACGCGCAATGGATTCAAATGATCTAGAAAGAGAACGCGGTATTACAATTTTAGCGAAAAATACAGCGATTCACTATGAAGATAAAAGAATTAACATTTTAGATACACCTGGTCACGCTGACTTCGGTGGAGAAGTAGAACGTATCATGAAAATGGTTGATGGTGTTTTACTTGTTGTTGATGCATATGAAGGTTGTATGCCACAAACACGATTTGTTTTAAAGAAAGCTCTTGAGCAAAACTTAACTCCAATCGTAGTTGTAAACAAAATTGACCGTGACTTCGCTCGTCCAGATGAAGTAGTTGATGAAGTAATCGACTTATTCATTGAGCTTGGTGCAAACGAAGATCAATTAGAGTTCCCAGTTGTATTTGCATCAGCAATGAACGGAACAGCAAGCTTAGATTCAAATCCAGCAAATCAAGAAGAGAATATGAAATCATTATTCGATACAATTATCGAACATATTCCAGCACCAATTGATAACAGCGAAGAGCCACTTCAATTCCAAGTAGCACTTCTTGATTACAACGACTACGTTGGACGTATTGGAGTTGGTCGCGTATTCCGCGGTACAATGAAGGTTGGACAACAAGTTGCTTTAATGAAAGTAGACGGAAGCGTGAAGCAATTCCGCGTAACGAAATTATTCGGTTACATGGGATTAAAACGTCAAGAAATTGAAGAAGCAAAAGCAGGGGACTTAGTAGCCGTTTCTGGTATGGAAGACATTAACGTAGGTGAAACAGTATGTCCAGTTGAACATCAAGATGCGTTACCATTATTACGTATTGATGAGCCAACACTACAAATGACGTTCCTTGTAAATAACAGCCCATTTGCAGGTCGTGAAGGTAAATACATTACATCTCGTAAAATTGAAGAGCGTCTTCGTTCACAATTAGAAACAGATGTAAGTTTACGTGTAGATAATACAGATTCTCCTGATGCGTGGATCGTATCTGGACGTGGGGAACTACATTTATCTATCTTAATTGAAAACATGCGTCGTGAAGGTTATGAATTACAAGTATCTAAGCCAGAAGTAATCATTAAAGAAGTTGATGGCGTAAGATGTGAGCCTGTAGAGCGCGTACAAATCGATGTACCTGAAGAATACACTGGTTCTATTATGGAATCTATGGGTGCACGTAAAGGTGAAATGTTAGATATGGTGAATAACGGAAACGGTCAAGTTCGCCTTACTTTCATGGTTCCAGCACGTGGTTTAATTGGTTACACAACAGAATTCTTAACATTAACTCGTGGTTACGGTATTTTAAACCATACATTCGATTGCTACCAACCAGTACACGCTGGACAAGTTGGTGGACGTCGCCAAGGTGTTCTAGTTTCACTTGAAACAGGAAAAGCATCACAATACGGTATTATGCAAGTTGAAGACCGTGGTGTAATCTTCGTTGAACCAGGTACAGAAGTATATGCTGGTATGATTGTCGGAGAACACACTCGTGAGAACGACTTAACAGTTAACGTTGTGAAAATGAAACAACAAACTAACATTCGTTCTGCGACGAAAGATCAAACTTCAACAATGAAGAAACCACGCCTAATGACTTTAGAAGAATCATTAGAGTACTTAAACGATGACGAGTTCTGTGAAGTAACTCCAGAATCAATTCGTCTACGTAAAAAGATTCTTGATAAGAGTGAGCGCGAAAGAGCTGCTAAGAAAAAGAAATCTGTTGAAGCGTAAAAATAAAAAAACAACGCCCTTTATAAAGGGCGTTGTTTTTTTATTTTGTTTATTTTTTAGAATATTTACTCTTTTTTGTGGACAGTATTTTTTTTGCGAGTTACTCTTGTATTAAGTGTATAAAGAAAATTGCATTTTACTGCTAGGGGGGAAGAGTGTGTTAGAAAGGATGTCTTTTTTTGCAAAATTGTGTAAGGTAGATGAAAATCCAGAGTTAGGAATGTGGTTACTTTATGGGACGATTATTATATTAAGTGCTCTCGTTTATAATTTAGGGTTTGCTAGAAAGTTGTCTGTACTAAAAAATATTGTGATATACATATCATTAGCAATTGGATGCACAGTATTAACCTTTTTTGCTGTGTTTTTACCTGTTGGAGAAGGACTTGTTGTAGCGGCAATTGTACTTGGAATTTATAGACTGCGTTTGCGTCAAGCGAAACAACAAAAAGCAGGATAAGAAAGGGGAGTTTTCATGCGTTCAGTGCAAGATGCACTATATAATTGGTTAACAATTAAAACAGTTGCGGAAGCACGTCCAGATGATAGTGCTGCAAAAGAAACATATTTGTTATTTCAAAATATGGTATATGAAGAACATAAATTAAGAAATGTGGAAGTCGAAAAGAACGAGGAAATGTATTTAATTACATATGAAATAAATGGAGAACGGAAATCTGCAAGGTTTCCGTTAGAAGCCATTGATTGTTTTTTGGATCAGATGAATCGTGAACCAGAAAAATATAAATAAGTCCTTATCTATATGAGTAAGGACTTATTTACATTTTACCAATCATCTTCGATTTTTTTATCACGATATAATCGGAAATTACCACTTGCATGACGTTCCATTGTACGCTCTGCAATTCGTTCCGAACATTCCATGCACATATATGTATGAATAGGGCGATTACGCAGTTTTTTTGCCATAGGATTTTCATCATCTAACATATCTTTTTTATCACAAATCATACATTTGACTCTCATTTCGTCACCTCAATACGAATTCTATCAGTATAAGTATATCATGGAAGTATAATGTTTTTGAATAATAGTGGGAAAAAATAATATTTTCGCAATTCAAAAAATAAGTTATGATAAGGATATACCAAGTATATTTGGAGGTGAAAATATGGCGAATGTAGTAGAGCCTACCTTAACAGAGGATTTAGTACAAACGTTGCGTAAAGAGTGTATTGTTATGATAGCAACGACAGATTTCGAAAAACAAGTTCCTAACGTAAGTGCTATTTCTTGGGTGTATGCAGTGAGTAAAACTAGTATTCGATTTGCAGTAGATCAACGTTCACGTATTGTGGAAAATATACGTCATAATACAGGTGTGGTATTGACTATAATGGCGAATGAATCCGTATTTTCTATAAGTGGTGCAGGTGAAATTTTGACAGATAGAATGGAAGGTATTTCTCTAAAATTAACTGTAATAGAAGTAAAGGTGCAAGAAGTGCGTGATGTTATGTTTTATGGAGCGAAACTTGCAATTGAACCAACATATGAAAAAACATATGATCTTCGGGCAGCGAAAAAGCTGGATAACGAAGTCTTAGTAGGGATAAGAGAATTATAAAGATGCTAAATAAGAAATTCGTTTATTCACTTTTGTAGTCGGTTATTGTGATTTAACGTTAATAATTATAATAAAAAGTAATATATTGAATAGAAATGAATAAAGAATAAATAAAAGGTTTAATGACTATGATTTTCGATTCTACCTCGTTTACACGGTACATATAATTATAACAATGGTTCGTCCATATTTTATGGATGAAACCCTTGTTCTACAAATTTAAAAGTGGAGTCAGGGGGTAACAGGTTGGATAAAATTTATGTGTTAGATACGAATGTACTTTTGCAGGATCCTTTATCTATTTTTTCATTTGAAACCAATGAAGTAGTGATTCCAGCAGTTGTATTAGAAGAGGTTGATTCGAAAAAACGTTATATGGATGAAGTAGGAAGAAACGCTCGTTATGTATCTAAGTTAATAGATAAATTTCGTGAAATAGGAAAGCTGCATGAAAGTATCCCGCTAGAAAACGGCGGAACATTTCGTATTGAATTGAACCATCGTTCATTTGTGCAACTACAAGATATTTTTGTAGAAAAAACAAATGATAATCGAATTTTAGCTGTAGCAAAAAATCTATCTTTAGAAGAACAGGAAAAAGAGGACGGGAAGTCTGTTATTTTAGTAAGTAAAGATGTACTCGTAAGGGTAAAAGCTGATGCAATTGGTTTGAAGGCTGAAGATTATTTAAGTGATCGCGTAATTGAAGTAGAAAATATATATTCTGGTTTTTTAGAAGGATATATATCAAAAGAACAATTGGATTATTTTTATGAGAAAGGTGAATTGCCTCTATCTGAAATTGCGAATCATCCTTTTTACCCAAATCAATTTGTAGTAATGAAAGATGCATTAGGGGGCTCTAGTTCTGCGCTTGGCATTGTGGATCACTTAGGGAAGAAGGTAAAGAAACTTATTTTTCACAATGAACAAGTGTGGGGGATACGACCACGAAACGTGCAGCAAATTATGGGATTAGAATTGTTGCTTCGTGAAGATATTCCGCTTGTAACGTTAACGGGGAAAGCCGGCACAGGAAAAACGTTACTTGCGTTAGCTTCGGGACTTATGCAAACAGAAGACTTAGGGTTATATAAAAAATTACTTGTGGCAAGACCAATTGTTCCAGTCGGAAAAGATATCGGTTATTTACCAGGAGAAAAAGAAGAAAAATTAAGACCATGGATGCAGCCAATTTTTGATAACCTAGAGTATTTATTTAATACGAAAAAGCCAGGAGAGTTAGATGCTATTCTAGCGGGAATGGGTTCGATTGAAGTAGAAGCCCTTACTTATATACGCGGGAGAAGTATTCCAGATCAGTTCATTATCATTGACGAAGCACAAAATTTAACAAAGCATGAAGTGAAAACGATATTAACTAGGGTAGGGGAAAAGAGTAAGATTGTATTGATGGGAGATCCTCAGCAAATTGATCACCCATATTTAGATGAATATAATAATGGCTTAACGTATGTTGTAGAGAAGTTTAAAGAACAGCGTATTAGTGGTCATGTGAAGTTTGTTAAAGGAGAGCGATCTAATTTAGCTCAACTAGCAGCAGATTTATTGTAAAAAGGAGTGAGCTTAAGCTCACTCCTTTTCTTTAAATAATTGTAAATTTACGGATGTTACGGATTGGATTTTGTTGATTAGATCCATCATTGAAATAGAGATGAACAGGCCCGTCTTCTTTTAATGGTTTTCCTTCTTTTGAAAAGCCTAGTATAGCATTTTTGACAGTTTCTAATGGAAGTGTCATTGTATGATCTACCGTTTCAATTTCAACTTGCGTAGCGTCCTCTAAAATTTCAGCGTTAGCAAGGAATGGATGAAATGGTATACCAAATGTTCCAGTAATCAGCTGTTCTTTTTTATATTTCTTCACACTTTGTTGTATTGGAGGAAAAGCGGCACCATCACGGATTTCGCGATCCCAATGTTCTGAAGTGTTTTTTAAATAAGTTTCTAGTTCAGACGTGTTTTCTCTAGTTTCATCAAAGTAAGTTGTCAAATCTACTTTTCGATCATCAAAGATCCAAACAGTTGGATCAATAGTGATTGGAAAACGTACTTTTCCGTTAATAAATAAAATTTCGCTCATTGTTGTTCCCCCATTTGTGTTATACTCCCACTTTTCAGTATAATAGTATTAGACACTGTTGTCACAAAAAATGTTTCTATTGCAATTTATTAAAACTATCGCTAATATTAATAGATAGGATAGAGGAGAGTAGGACGGAAACGGAGGGAATCAATTTGGCGTCTGAGACAGTAGCAAATCATCAGGAAAAGGCACTAGCCCTTCTACAAGCGGATGCAGAGAAGATTTTAAGACTTATTAAGGTGCAAATGGACCATCTTACAATGCCGCAATGTCCATTATATGAAGAAGTGTTAGACACACAAATGTTTGGACTATCCCGCGAGGTCGATTTTGCAGTTCGCCTTGGTCTTATTGCAGAAGAACAAGGGAAAGCAATGTTAGGTGAGCTCGAACGTGAGTTATCTGCACTTCATGAAGCATTTACAAACAAACAACAATAACGGGTTCAAATAAGGGGGCTCAAACTAAATTAGTTTGAGCTTTTTATTTGTATAATAAAGCAGGAAGAATCAATGTACATATGGAATACAACAATAATTAAATTGAAACAGAAAGAGGAAATGAAATGAAAAAAGTATGGAAATCAATGGATTATTCATTGTTACTTCCTCTTGTTATCTTATGTGTGCTGGGGGTAATAATGGTATATAGTTCTAGTTCCATTGTTGCGATTTCGCGATTTGATAAACCAGCAAATTTCTTTTTTAAAAGACAATTAATTACTTTAGTTGCTGGGACAATAGTATTAATAATTATTGCTACTATCCCATATAAAGTTTGGAGAAAACGAATTTTTTTGTTGGGGAGTTACGGTGCTAGTGTTGCTTTATTAGCTGCAGCTGCCTTTTTCACTAAGTCAGTAAACGGTGCAAACGGATGGATATTTGGAATACAGCCTGCGGAATTTGTAAAGATAACGGTTATCCTCATATTAGCTCATTTTTTTGCGAAAAGACAAGAAACGAATACACCTGTTTTCAAAGGGTCAGGTCCAGTACTCATTGGTGTTGGTATAATCATGTTTTTAATATTAAAGCAAAATGATTTAGGTACTGATTTGTTAATTGCAGGAACAGTAGGAATTATGTTCCTTTGTTCGGGAGTACAGGTTAACTTATGGATTAAACGAATTGCTTTAACTTCTATAGTATGGATTCCGGCACTATATCTTCTTGGCAATTATGCATTAAATCCATATCAAAAGGCACGTTTTTCTGTTTTCCTTGATCCGTTTAATGATCCTCAAAAGGATGGATTCCAATTGGTAAATTCATTTATTGGAATTGCTTCTGGAGGGCTTAATGGTAGGGGATTAGGAAATAGTGTGCAAAAGTATGGTTATTTACCAGAACCACAAACGGATTTTATTATGGCAATTATATCGGAAGAACTTGGTTTTATAGGCGTAGCAATCATTTTGATTTGTTTATTGCTTATAATTATTCGATCATTTAGAGTCGCACAAAAGTGTACAGATCCATTTGGAAGTTTAATAGCTATCGGAATTGCAAGCTTGTTTGGAGTTCAAACGTTTATTAATGTTGGTGGTATGTCTGGAGTAATACCACTTACCGGAGTACCATTACCGTTTGTCAGTTACGGTGGTAGTTCTTTATTAGCTAATCTACTTGCGATGGGGATACTACTCAATATTGCTAGTCACGTGAAACGACAAGAGAAACAACAGAATGGATTAATGAAAGAAAAAGAACAAAATGGACCACATCTTGTAGTTGTAAAATAAAAACACATTGTGCTTTAGAGCATGATGTGTTTTTATTTTTAAGTAGTTTTAAATGTGATGTATTAATATATCTTTCGGTTAAACGATATATCACATTTAGTTTAATGTGATATACAATTAAGTTGTTAGAAAAGGAAGAGGTATGCTATACTATTTTTGTGAAACAAATTGCACAGAAAACTTATCATTTGTTAAAAAATAAGGTATGATGGATAAAAATAAAGTGAAGCTTTCTAAGTATAATATAATGTGGAAAGTGAAGAACTTCACGCTTTTTAAGGTGTGTATATATTTTATCTCTAGAGTGGTAGGAAAGTAGAGGGGGAAAATCATGACAAAGCTGCAACGTATTCAAAAAGTATTGGTAGCTAACCGTGGAGAGATTGCAATTCGTGTGTTTCGAGCTTGTTCGGAACTTGGATTAAAAACAGTTGCAATCTATTCTAAAGAGGATAGTGGTTCTTATCATCGCTATAAAGCCGATGAGTCCTATTTAGTTGGGGAAGGAAAAAAACCAATTGATGCTTATCTAGATATTGAAGGCATTATTGAGATTGCAAAAAGTAATCATGTAGATGCAATCCACCCTGGATATGGTTTCTTGTCAGAAAATATTCAATTCGCTAAACGTTGTGAAGAAGAAGGAATTATCTTTATCGGTCCGAAAAGTAAGCATTTAGATATGTTTGGAGATAAAGTGAAAGCAAGAACACAAGCGCAGCTAGCACAAATTCCAGTTATACCTGGTAGTGATGGTCCAGTAAATTCATTAGAAGAAGTCGAAAAATTTGCTGAAAAGTATGATTACCCGATTATTATTAAAGCATCCCTTGGGGGTGGCGGTCGTGGTATGCGTATTGTGCGTACTAGTGAGGAATTAGGAGAATCATATAATCGAGCGAAATCAGAAGCGAAAGCAGCCTTTGGTAATGATGAAGTTTACGTCGAAAAATTCGTTGAAAAACCTAAACATATAGAAGTACAAATTTTAGCAGATGAAGAAGGCAATGTTGTTCATTTATACGAGCGTGACTGTTCTGTACAACGTCGTCATCAAAAAGTTGTAGAAATTGCACCGAGTGTATCACTTTCAGATGATCTGCGTCAGCGTATTTGTGATGCTGCTGTGAAGTTAACGAAAAATGTAAATTATTTAAATGCAGGAACAGTAGAATTCCTTGTAAAAGATGATGAGTTTTACTTTATTGAAGTAAATCCACGTGTTCAAGTAGAACATACGATTACAGAAATGATTACGGGAGTAGATATTGTTCAATCACAAATTTTAATAGCTGATGGACATGCATTACATAGCAAAATGGTAGGTGTTCCGAAGCAAGAGGAAGTAGTTGTACATGGATTTGCAATTCAATCTCGTGTAACAACTGAAGATCCGCTAAATAATTTTATGCCGGATACAGGAAAAATTATGGCGTATCGATCAGGCGGTGGTTTTGGTGTACGTCTTGATACAGGAAATAGCTTCCAAGGTGCAGTTATTACACCGTACTACGATTCTTTACTTGTAAAAGTTACAACTTGGGCACTTACTTTTGAGCAAGCTGCTGCAAAAATGGAACGTAACTTAAAAGAATTCCGTATTCGTGGTATTAAAACAAATATTCCATTCCTAGAGAATGTAGTAAAACATAAAAACTTCTTATCAGGAGAATATGATACTTCATTTATCGATGCGTCACCTGAATTGTTCTTGTTCCCGAAACGTAAAGACCGTGGAACGAAAATGTTAAATTACATTGGTACAGTAACAGTAAATGGTTTCCCAGGGGTAGGTAAAAAAGAAAAACCAATATTCCCAGATGCTCGTATTCCATGTTTAAAACATTCAGAGCCAATCCAAAATGGAACGAAACAAATTTTGGACGAGCGTGGAGCGGACGGATTAGTAAAATGGGTACAGGATCAAAAGCGTGTACTTTTAACGGATACAACATTCCGTGATGCACACCAGTCATTACTTGCAACTCGTATTCGTACAAAAGATTTACATCAAATTGCGGAGCCAACAGCGAGAATGTTACCGAACCTATTCTCAGCGGAAATGTGGGGCGGTGCAACATTTGACGTTGCGTATCGTTTCTTAAAAGAAGATCCATGGGAACGATTACTAGATCTTCGTGAAAAAATGCCGAACGTGTTATTCCAAATGTTACTTCGTTCTTCAAACGCAGTTGGATACAAAAACTATCCAGATAATTTAATTCAAAAATTTGTGGAATGTTCTGCTCAAGCAGGCATTGATGTATTCCGTATTTTTGATAGCTTAAACTGGGTGGAAGGCATGAGAGTTGCAATTGACGCTGTACGAGACACTGGTAAAATTGCAGAAGCAACAATGTGCTACACAGGGGATATTCATGATCCACTGCGTAGTAAATATGATTTAAATTACTATAAAAATTTAGCAAAAGAGTTAGAAGCATCAGGAGCTCACATTTTAGGTATTAAAGATATGGCAGGCTTACTAAAACCAAATGCAGCATATGATTTAGTTTCTGCATTAAAAGAGACAGTGTCGATTCCAATTCATCTGCACACGCACGATACGAGTGGAAATGGTATATTAACGTATACGAAGGCAATTGAAGCGGGTGTTGATATCGTCGATGTAGCAGTGAGTTCTATGGCTGGTCAAACGTCACAACCAAGTGCGAACACGCTATACTATGCATTAGGTGGAAACGAAAGACAACCAGATGTTAATATAGATTCTTTAGAAAAACTATCTCATTATTGGGAAGATGTACGCAAATACTATGCACCGTTTGAAAGTGGTATGAATGCGCCGCATACAGAGGTATATATGCATGAAATGCCGGGTGGGCAGTATAGTAATCTTCAGCAACAAGCGAAGGCGGTTGGTTTAGGAGATCGCTTCGATGAAGTGAAAGTAATGTACCGCCGTGTGAATGACATGTTTGGAGATATTGTAAAAGTAACGCCATCATCAAAAGTTGTTGGTGATATGGCATTATTTATGGTTCAGAACCATCTGACAGAACAAGATGTTTTAGAGCGTGGACATGCGATGGACTTCCCAGGGTCTGTTGTTGAAATGTTCTCTGGTGATTTAGGTCAACCGTACGGTGGTTTCCCGAAAGAATTACAAAAGATTATTTTAAAAGGGAAAGAGCCATTAACAGTAAGACCAGGTGAATTACTAGAGCCAGTAGATTTCGAAGCGTTAAAAGAAGAATTATTCCATAAACTTGGACGCGAAGTAACGATTTTTGATGTAGTGGCATATGCTTTATATCCAAAAGTATTTATGGATTATGAAAAAGTTGCTGAGCTTTATGGAAATGTATCTGTACTTGATACACCGACGTTCTTCTATGGTATGAGACTAGGTGAAGAAATTGATGTAGAAATTGAACAGGGTAAAACATTGATGGTTAAACTAGTATCAATTGGAGAACCTCAGCCGGATGGAAACCGTGTTCTTTACTTGGAATTCAACGGTCAACCACGTGAAATTATCGTGAAAGATGAGAGTGTAAAAGCAACAGTTGCACAACGTGTGAAAGGAAACCGTGAGAATCCAAATCATATTAGTGCAACGATGCCAGGAACGGTAATTAAAGTAGTTGTAAAAGAAGGCGACGAAGTGAAAAAAGGCGATTCTATGGCAATTACAGAAGCGATGAAAATGGAAACGACAGTTCAAGCGCCGTTCAATGGTAAAGTGAAGAAAGTATATGTTAACGATGGTGATGCAATTCAAACGGGTGATTTACTTATTGAATTAGATCACTAAAATAAAAAAAGGGCTGTGTAAATACAGCTCTTTTTTTATTGCAAAAAAATCCCTTGCCAATTCGGCAAGGAATTTTAGTTTTATATTATTTTGTTTGTTTAGAAGTTGATGCAGCTTCTTTTGCATTCACTTTACTTCTTGTTCCTAACATAACTAAATAGCATAGTACAGCAAACAAGCAAGAAATAAATAGAGAATGTAACAATGCCATCGCTAAACTAGCGTTTGTAAATACAACTAAAACTCCTACTACAGCTTGAAGTGTAACAAGGATAAATGAAATGATCCATCCCAAATATACGACAGGTTGCTGTTTGTAATGGCGAATAGCGAGAATCATCGCGTATAGTATCCAAGCGAAAATTAACATCGCTGCAACTCTATGGCCCATTTGAACCCATTCATGTAGTTGAGTTGGCATAGGTCTGTTTTTGCTACATAAAGGAAAGTCTGGACAGGCTAAGCTAGCTCGTTCGTGACGTACTAAAGCGCCTGTGTAGACGACGATATAACTGTAAATTGTTACACCATAAATATGAAATTTCATTTTTTTGTCCATAATAAGTGAACGTGCATCAAATTTTTGGTCAATTTCAAAGATAAGACACGTTAATAAAATGACAGAAGCAAATGAAATTAAGGAAATACCGAAGTGGATAGCAAGTACAGCGGGCATTTGGCCCCAAACAACTGCTGCTGCTCCCATTAATGCTTGTGCAACTAAAAATACGAAGGATAAAATTGCTAACGTTTTTGTTTCACGCACATGTTTATAATATTTCCAGGACAAAATACAAAGGAGAGTGACAAGAATTCCAGCTGATCCTGATGTTAATCGGTGGCTAAGTTCAATAATAGTTTCCATTGATAAATTAGATGGAACAAATTCACCGTTACAAAGTGGCCATGATTTACCACAACCTTGACCAGAACCTGTTTTTGTAACTAAAGCGCCTCCTAATAAAACTATTAATAAATCAAGGCTTGTAATGACTGCTAACCATTTAATAAAGCGTTGCAATCTCTTTCACCATCTTTCTGCTATGAAGTTATTGCGAAATATTTTCATTCCATTATGTATAGAATAAAACGCGCTAGTTCCTATGATATATAAAAAATAATAAAATAGCAAAGAAATGGAGGAGGAAGGAAATGGGGAGAAAACAGGTGTAAAAACAGGGTTCCTAAGGAAAATTTTGGGTGAAAAATAGGCTATTTTGAAAAGAAATGGGGAGAATACGTGTTAAATAGGACAAAATAGTTTATTATAGAAGGTAACATCATGTTATGATAAGGACAAGTCAGAATGAAGTTTTTTATATTCGACACAAAAAGTTCATGTTTTCTTCACAAAATGTTCGGGAAATATGATTTAATATATTGGAGTATGAGCGTAGATTAGTAGTAGAATGGGTTAACAATGTTTCTACTGTAATAATATTGCTATATAGAAGCGAATTATTTCATTTGAAATATGCGCAAAAAGAAAGATGAAAGTTTTAAGAGGGGGTTAGAGTGATGAACCATGCAACAAGTGAGCTGCATGATGAGTCCGCTGTTACAAGTGTACCGGAAACAACTCGGTTACAAGATTTAAAAGCACTCGTTAAAATGGGGATTGTAAACTCAAATACACTTACTGTATTTACAGGATTTTGGTTGGCATTACACTTTAATGGATTAAGTGTAATGGACAATCTGGATAAGTTATTCTTTACAATCGTTGGTTCTGGATTAGTTATGGCAGGGGTATGTTGTTTAAACAACTACATTGATCGAGACATCGATCCATTAATGGAAAGAACAAAGACCCGTCCAACGGTTACTGGAAAGTATAAACCAGGATTTGCACTTACATTTGGACTAGTCATATTACTTCTTGGTTTTGTATTTTTATTATTAACAACACCAATGGCAGTCTTAATGGGATTTATTGGTGCTTTCACATATGTTGTTCTATATAGTTTATGGACAAAGAGAAAGTATACACTAAATACTGTTGTAGGTAGTATATCTGGTGCAGTTCCTCCTTTAATTGGATGGGCAGCAATCGATCCATCTTTAGGCCATCCAATTGCTTGGATGTTATTTTTAATTATGTTTATTTGGCAAATCCCACATTTCCTTGCATTAGCAATGAAACGTGTTGATGAATATCGAAATGCAGGAATTCCAATGCTTCCTGTAGTTCATGGATTTGAAATTACGAAACGCCAAATTATGATTTGGACAGTATGTTTATTACCACTACCATTTTATATGAGTGGACTAGGGATAACATTTATGGTAATTGCAACACTGCTTAACATCGGATGGATCGTTTTAGGATTTTATGGCTTCCGTAAGAAAGATGACATCAAATGGTCCGTGCAAATGTTTGTTTATTCCCTAAATTATTTAACAATCTTATTTGTATCAATGATTGTAGTTACATTCTTCTAAGACAACGACATAATTGGATTTCTTTACGTTGAGATTTACTTTACTTAACTATAAAGTACAATCTAATTCACAAGGAAAGTGGGGGTTGTTTGTATGAAGAAACAGTGGCGACTGCTTTCGTTCGTTTCACTGCTGGCTTTACTGTTAGGGGGATGCGGTAAAGCCTTTCAATCTACTTTAATTCCGCAAGGAGAAGTAGCAAAAATGCAATATGATTTACTTCTACTGGCGAGTGCAATCATGGTAGGAGTAGTACTAGTAGTTACTATTATTTTCTTATATGTAATTGTGCGTTTCCGACAAAAGAAAGGTCAGGAAGATTATATTCCAGAGCAAGTTGAAGGGAATCACAAGCTAGAAATTATATGGACAGTTATTCCGATTATTCTTTTACTAATCTTAGCTGTTCCAACAGTTACATATACATTCAAACTTGCTGATGTAAGTGCGATGGAGAAAAAGAATATTGATAAAGATACTATCGTTGTTGATGTAACAGCGAATCTTTATTGGTGGGAATTTTCTTATAAATCAGAAAAGATAGTAACTTCGCAAGATTTGGTCATCCCCACAGGTAAGAAAGTGTATTTAAATTTGAAGGGTGCCGATATTAAACACTCATTTTGGGTTCCATCTTTAGCAGGGAAAATGGATACAAATACAGACAATGTGAACAAAATGTGGTTAAAGGCAGATAAATCGGGCACTTATAATGGTTTTTGTACAGAATTTTGCGGCCCATCACATTCTTTAATGCAATTTAAAGTGAAAGCTTTAGATGAAAGCGAGTACAAAAAATGGCTTGCTGATATGAAGAAGATTGATGGGAAGAAAGAAGTAGCTTCAACAAAGGCGCAAGAGGGCCAAGAAATATTTAATAAAAGCTGTATTGGTTGTCACGCAGTTGGATCTAATGATAGTAGACCACCTTCCGCTCGTATCGCACCAAACTTAGCAAACTTTGCGGATCGCGATATGGTTGCCGGTATTGCCGAAAACAATGAAGAAAACTTAAAAAAATGGCTGAAAGATCCTGAAAATATGAAGCCAGGAAACAAAATGACTGGCAAATATGGCAACTTAACGGATGATCAAATTGATGCATTAAATGCATACTTACAAACGTTAAAAGTTGAAAAGTAAAGAGGGACTATTCGCGAAGGGGAGGTTGAAAACGTGAGTTCTGTAGCAAAAAAACAGGGGATGGGTGCTGTCATATGGGATTATTTAACGACAGTAGACCATAAAAAGATTGCCATTCTCTATTTAATTGCAGGTGGATTGTTTTTTGTAATAGGCGGAATAGAAGCTCTATTTATTCGCCTTCAATTAGCGATTCCTAACAACGCTTTTCTTGTTGGGGATGCTTATAATCAAGTATTAACGATGCACGGTACAACAATGATTTTCCTCGCAGCTATGCCACTCGTGTTTGCATTTATGAACGCCGCTGTACCACTTCAAATTGGTGCACGTGATGTAGCGTTCCCGTTTTTGAATTCACTCGGATTTTGGTTATTTTTCTTTGGTGGAGTATTTTTAAATTTAAGTTGGTTTTTAGGTGGAGCACCTGATGCAGGATGGACATCTTATGCATCTTTAGCTTTAGCCTCTAAAGGTCATGGTGTTGATTTCTATGTACTCGGCTTGCAAATCTCAGGTATTGGTACACTAATTGGAGGAATTAACTTCCTTGTAACCATTATTAATATGCGCGCTCCAGGAATGACGTATATGCGTATGCCGATGTTTACATGGACAACATTTGTAACATCTTCGCTTATATTATTCGCTTTTCCGCCGTTAACTGTAGGATTAGGACTTTTAATGTTAGATCGTTTATTTGGAACAAGTTTCTTTAATCCGGCATTGGGCGGGAATACAATTATATGGGAGCATTTATTCTGGATTTTCGGTCATCCAGAAGTATACATTCTTATACTCCCAGCTTTCGGAATATTCTCGGAAATCTTCGCAACATTTTCGAAAAAACGATTGTTTGGTTATTCATCGATGGTGTTTGCGACTGTATTAATTGGATTTTTAGGATTTATGGTATGGGCGCACCATATGTTTACTGTTGGACTTGGTCCAGTTGCTAATGCTATTTTCTCAGTTGCAACAATGGCGATTGCGGTTCCGACTGGTATCAAAATATTCAACTGGCTCTTTACAATGTGGGGCGGAAGTATTCGTTTTACGACACCAATGATGTGGGCAGTAGCTTTCATTCCATCATTCGTAATGGGTGGAGTTACAGGGGTTATGCTAGCATCTGCACCAGCTGATTATCAATTTCATGATAACTATTTCGTAGTAGCGCATTTTCATTATGTAATCGTTGGCGGTGTTGTATTTGGTTTACTTGCAGGAGCTCATTATTATTGGCCACTGATGTTTAATAAAGTATTAAATGAAACATTAGGAAAGATAACGTTTTGGCTATTCTTTATCGGCTTCCATTTAACTTTCTTTATTCAGCATTTCCTTGGCTTGATTGGTATGCCACGCCGTTACTACACATATCTTGAAGGGCAAGGGTTGGAAATGGGGAATATGATTAGTTCCATCGGAGCGGTGTTTATGGCTCTTGGAACGATTGTTCTTCTATTCAATGTAATTAAAACGACAGTATCAAAAGAAAAAGCTGGTCGTGATCCGTGGGATGCACGTACATTAGAATGGACAATGCCAGCACCGACACCAGAATATAACTTTAAACAATTACCATTTGTTCGCGGATTAGATCCGTTTTGGATTGAAAAACGTGAAGGTAATAAAGAAATGACAGCAGCGGAACCAGTTGGTGATATTCATATGCCAAATCCTTCGTTTTCACCATTTGTCATTTCTTTCGGATTGTTTATAGCGGCATTTGGTGCGATGTATATGCAGGGCGGAAAAGATAAGTTCTGGTTATTAGTAGCAATTATTGGTTTAATCATTACATTTGGCACAATGTTCCTACGTTCAGTAATTGATGATCATGGGTATCATATTCATAAAGAAGATTTAGAGGATAAGGGGGGCAAGGCATAATGCATGTAGATGAAAAATTAACGAATGAAACATTTCCAGCAGAGCCTGAAAAAGCAACCCTTGAAGGGAAAAATAAGTTTGTCGGTTTTTGGTTATTTCTTGGAGGCGAAACAGTGTTGTTCGCTTCCTTATTCGGAACATATTTAGCGTTAAAGAATTCTACAAATGGTGGACCAACATCTCAAGAGATGTTCCAAATGCCACTCGTTTTCATTATGACGATGCTTTTATTAACGAGTAGCTTAACGAGTGTATATGCGATGTATCACATGAAAAACTTTAACTTTAAGAAAATGCAGCTTTGGTTACTAGTAACAGTATTGCTAGGTTTAGGGTTTTTAGGATTTGAGATATATGAGTTTTATCATTATACACATGAATTTAAGCATACTATGAGAAGTAGTGCGTTTGGCTCTGCGTTTTATGCTCTTGTTGGTACACATGGACTCCACGTATTGTTTGGGTTATGTTGGATTTTAACATTAATCTTTAGAAATGCGAAGAGAGGTCTAAATTTATACAATGCACCGAAGTTTTATGTTGCATCGATTTATTGGCACTTTATTGACGTAGTTTGGGTGTTTATTTTCACTGTAGTATATTTAATGGGAATGGTGGGATAAACAATGGCGATAAAGCAAACGAATAATCCTAAAGTTGATCTTGTTTATCGGAAGAGAAAAAGTGCGGAGGAAATGAGGCATCAAGTTATTACGTTTGCATTAATGATTTTTTTAACATTAGTTGCATTTGTAGCGGTGGCGTATCCAAAAACTTTTAGTCCGATTTTCTCTGTACCGTTTATTTTACTATTAGCAGTGGTACAAGTAATTTTTCAATTGTATTATTTTATGCATATGAGTCATAAAGGACATGAAGCAGCAAGTTTCTTTCTTTACTCTGGTCTGCTAATAGGGTTAATTACAATTTTAGCTTTTATGACAATCGTGTGGATTTGAAAAGTGAAAAATAAGGGAGCTTGTGTTGTCACAGCTCCCTCTTCATATTATGAGATAACCTTACGAAGGTAGGTGTGAAAATGAGTAACTTGTGGATATTTGGTTTTCAGGCTTTATGGAGTCCAATCTTTTTATTATTTATGCTTTCGATTCTTATTGGGTACTTCTTAATTATTGGGCCATATAGAATGCGATTTGAAAATGCGACGAAGGTAAGTAAGAAGCAAATTTTTTATTTTACGACTGGTATTGTTCTTTTGTATTTTGTAAAGGGAGGGCCTATTGATTTAATTGGCCATATTATATTTAGTGCTCATATGTTTGAAATGGCAGTCATGTATATTGCAGTTCCACCGTTACTGTTGCTTGGTATACCAATTTGGTTATATCGTTACATTACTTCTTTTAAGTTTGTTCAAATTATATTAAAGGCATTTGCTAAACCGCTTATTGCGTTATTTGTATTTAACGGCCTGTTTTCTTTTTATCATTTACCAGTTGTTTTTGATACGGTAAAACAAAGTCAAATAGCTCATCCTATTTGTCTCGCTATATTGTTTTTTACAGCAATCATGATGTGGTGGCCGATGTTAAATCCATTACCAGAATATCAAACGTTAAGTGATATAAAGAAACTTGGTTATATGTTTGCTAACGGCATATTATTAACGCCTGCATGTGCGTTAATCATTTTTGCGACAGCCCCGTTATTTGCAACGTATACGGATCCGGCTGCTTGGATGAAAGCGATGGAACTATGTGTACCAGCGGGCACTTTATCAGATTTAAATATAACGGGACCAGAATTTTTGCACTGGATGCCAGTCGTACAAGATCAGCAAACTGGTGGTATCATAATGAAAATTGTCCAGGAAATAGTGTACGGTACAATTATAGGCTATGTATTCTTTAGATGGGCACGTAGAGAACGTGAAAAGGATAAGGAGCAGTTGCAACAATTGCCGCCGTATTTACAGATTAAGTAAAAAAGTGTATGGGATTCCATGCGCTTTTTCTTTTTAGCTACCTTAAAAAGATTGAATTTTCTAACTTTTTATGTTAAGTTAGTGTAGGCGTGTACTAAAAGTGGAGATAAAATTTACTACTAGCTTTCATGCGTAATAATTCCATATGTAGTGCAAGTTTTTTAGAGAGTTACAAATATATATTGTTATCTTTAATAAACACGAACTATTTTAAGGGGGAGTTTAAATGGGTAGTAGTGGAAGTATGGTAAAGCCGATTAGTGGTTTTTTGACAGCACTAATTCAATATCCAGTACCAGTAGTAGAATCGCGTGCAGACATTGATAAACAAATTCAACAAATCATAAAAACAATTCATTCGACCAAATCAGGTTACCCTGGTTTAGAATTGATAGTATTTCCTGAATATAGTACACAAGGGCTCAATACAAAAAAATGGACTACAGAAGAATTTTTATGCACAGTGCCTGGGCCAGAAACAGACTTATTTGCTGAGGCATGTAAAGAATCTAAAGTATATGGTGTTTTTTCAATAATGGAGAAAAATCCTGATGGTGGAGAGCCATATAATACAGCAGTTATTATTGATCCACAAGGTGAAATGATTTTGAAGTATCGTAAGCTAAATCCTTGGGTGCCAGTCGAGCCTTGGAAAGCTGGAGATTTAGGCTTACCTGTTTGTGATGGACCTGGAGGAAGTAAATTAGCTGTTTGTATTTGTCATGATGGCATGTTCCCTGAAGTAGCTCGTGAAGCGGCCTATAAAGGTGCAAATGTCTTAATTCGTATTTCTGGATATAGTACACAAGTTAGTGAACAATGGATGCTAACCAATCGTTCAAATGCATGGCAGAATTTAATGTATACATTGTCGGTAAACTTAGCGGGTTATGATGGCGTATTTTATTACTTTGGTGAAGGACAAGTATGTAATTTTGATGGGACTACTTTAGTACAGGGACATCGAAATCCTTGGGAGATTGTTACTGCTGAAGTATATCCAGAACTAGCAGATCAGGCTAGATTAGGATGGGGATTGGAAAATAATATATATAATCTAGGTTCAAGAGGATATGTAGCAACTCCTGGTGGGGTGAAAGAAAATCCATATACGTTTGTAAAAGATTTAGCTGAAGGTAAATATAAGGTTCCTTGGGAAGATGAGATTAAAGTAAAAGATGGATCTATTTATGGATATCCAGTAAAAAAAACGATTCATTCTTAGGGAAGGGAAATAAAACAAGCGCATCATATTGATGCGCTTGTTTTTGTTAATCAATAATTTGAAATTCTTTTAACTCTTTTTCGACATTTTGTAGGAGTTGTTCGCTTTTTTGAAGTACATTCGTTGGGAAAGTCTCATCATCACCATATTCAACGCCGTGAGGATAATAATGTTTTCCTAATAAGGGGGGAAGTAGTTTTACTTCAGCGTGTCTACTGCCAATGTCACCTTCAACAGCAACTCCTTGCACTCGTAAATAATAAACATCCTTTAATATTTCAAATTTATAATCGTATGTAACTCGCTCATAATCCCACTGTCCGGCAAGTACGAAGTGGTTGTTTTCCATGATTTCAGTTAAAAGAGTTAATTCAACGACGGCTCCATTAAATTTCGTATTTTTAAATTGCATATAATACCTCCTTTTTTAATGTTACACCATTATTTTTATAATAGTATGAATAATAAGAAAGTGCAATTCATATTGAGAGAAAAGGGATAATCCAGACTTTTTTCACAAAAATATGATATAGTGAAAAGAGTACGGTACACACAAAAAGAAAGAAAAGGATTTGTGTATATCTCAATTTTATGTTTTGTTCAGGAGGTATATCGTTTGAAGAAATTATTGCGTATCGTAATGATTACATTTTTAATTTTAGCTGTTGATTTATACGGGAAATTACTCGTTTCACAATATATATTAACCCCATCTCAATCAAAGCAAGAAAATAAAATTGTGAAAAAGAAAAAGCAAATTAAGGAAGACTCCTCAGACACTGTTTTAAATATGATTGGTGAAGACTCTGAAAACTTATTAGCGAAGTGGGGAGAACCCTCTCGAATAGAGCCATCTGCATACGGATATGAATGGTGGGTATACAACCAGGATTTAACTCAGTATGTTCAATTTGGAGTTTCTGAACGTAAAGTTGTAACGGCATACGCAGCTGGTGAACAAGTTAAGGTTCCACCTTATTATATAAATGAAAAATATGAAGAAGTATATAAAAAAAGTCCGCTTTCGCATGAAATTTCATTAAAAAGAGGGAAAAATAGTTATCAATTTGAGCTATCTGATACCGAAGTCATGGAACAACCGTTAATACCTGTAGAAGATGGATGGGCGCAATTGTATTTTGATCAATTTACACATGAGCTTGTTGGTGTTCGTTATATGGATGATGAAACTTTATTACGCCAAAGACCGTATCAGCTCGTTTATTCAGGTGAATTAATAGCAGAACAACCATTGACTCCAGAAAAAATAAAACAAGTAGAAAATGGGAATATGCAACAAATTTTTGATTTAACAAATATCATTCGAAGTCGTCATAAATTACCATTATTAACATGGGATCAGGAAACAGCAGATGTTGCTGTTGGTCACAGTAAAGATATGAAAGACAATAATTATTTTTCTCATGACTCACCTACATTAGGTACACTAGGAGATCGTTTGCAGCGCGGGAAAGTAGGATTTCAACTTGCTGGTGAGAACATAGCGGCGCAACATAGTGATGGAATTGCGGCAGTGCAAGGTTGGTTAAATAGTGAGGGGCATAGAAAGAATTTATTAAATGAACAATTTACAGGATTAGGTGTTGGTGTATACGATAAATTTTATACACAAAACTTTATTCGAAAATAAAGTGAAATTGTAAGCGGTGGGGTGTTAACATCACCAAATTAGTTACTTCGTATTCACTGAATTGTAGGTGGGAATCTGACCGTATGCAAATAGCAGAAAAAAAGGTGCATGAATCGTCTAAAAATAGGCGAACCATGCGCCTTTTTTTTCTTACTATATAGTAGATATACATGGAGAGGTGAGGATTATGCCAACAACAAAAGGACCGTTACATCCATCGGTTCAACAGTTTAAAGAATTTGTAAACCATCACCCTAAAATGGTTCATGAGGTTAGAAGTGGTCATAAAACATGGCAACAATTTTATGAAGAATGGTACTTACTTGGTGAAGAAGATCCAATATGGGCAACTTATAGACCGGATGGAGCGCCTGCGTTTTCTTCGGTAAAAGAAAATAAAAAAGAAAAAGATAATCGAACTGAAGAGGAAAAAACTGCTGATGTGATGGGGCAAATGCTTTCTTTTTTTAAAAAGTTGGACGTGGAACAAATGCAGAACCATTTAGCCAATGTGACGAGTGCAATTGGGAGCGTGCAACAAGTTATTCAGCAATTTCAAGGTAACCGTACGCAGGAAGAGCAAAGTACTTCAGAAAATAACCCGTTTTTCTTTCAAAAGGATTAGGGGGAAAGATGATGAGAGCAGAAATTATGGAGTTTATAAAGGCTGATGAGGATTTATCTCGCTATATTAGAGAGCAACCGTACTGGTATAGAAAATTAACACGAAATCCTGAAGAAAAAGAGGCTTTTGAGTTAGCGGCGATGCAACATTTCAAAAAAACAATACCAGATAAAGTGGAAAAGTTTCAAAATCAATTGGCCGTTGCTTCGATCATGATTGATATGTTTCAGTATATGAAGCAACAAAATGCAACCTAATTGGAAGTGAAAAATATGTCCGTCATGCAGAACTTTTGTTACAATAGAGGTTGATTATTTAAAAAGGAGTTGCAGCATGACGGAAATTTGTTTAGTACGACATGGACAAACTGATTGGAATTTTCAAGAAATTATTCAGGGGCGAGAAGATATTCCGCTTAATGAAGTTGGTAAGAAGCAAGCGAGTCAGAGTGCAGCTGCTTTACAAGAAGAAACGTGGGATATCATTATAAGTAGCCCGTTAATTAGAGCGCAAGAAACGGCTAATGAAATTGCAAAGACAGTTGGATTACAATCGATTTTATTAGATGAGCGATTTGTTGAACGGAATTTTGGAGAAGCTTCAGGGAAGCCGGTTGCGGCTGTTAGAGAGTTGATTGCTGAAGGTAAAGTAGAAGGTATGGAGCGAGATGAAGAGATTGTAGCTCGTTGCTTTGCTGCTTTAGAAGATGTTGCGACAACTCATTTTGGCAAACGTATTATTATTGTTGCTCACTCACACGCGATAAAAGCGATTTTACATGCCATTGAACCAGATGAAATTACATTTAAGACACCATTAAAAAATGCGTGTATTAGTTATGTGAAACAAAATAGTGGAAAGTGGGATGTTCTTAAATATAATATAGCGGAACATATTAATGTATAAGTGTGTACGGATATAGTGTAAAAATAGTTTCATTATATCTTTCTTTTGAGTAAGTCACTTCAATTAGTAGTTCTAATCTAAATGTGGTATGATGGATACTCGGAGGTGTCTCTCATGATTGTAGCGACGCTAGAAAGCGTATTAATATTAGATAAGGCAGAGCAGCTTGCAAAAGCGATTATCTGTTCAGATATAGCAGAAGATTATCGTAAGTATTATAGAGAATTACATGAAGATATGGAACTTCAGACGCTCATTCAGCAATTTACAGCGATGAAAGAACGGTATGAGGAAGTACAGCGTTTTGGAAAATACCATCCTGACTATACTACCGTGTCAATGAAAATGAGAGAATTAAAGCGTTCTGTGGACTTACATGATAAGGTTGCAGCTTTTAAAAGAGCAGAAACTGCTTTGCAGAAGTTATTAGACGAAGTTAGTGTAGCAATCGGTTCGGAAGTGTCTTCTTCCATTAAAGTGCCAACAGGAAATCCATTCTTTGATGCTGGTGGCTGTGGTGGAGGTTGTGGTACTGGCGGAGGTTGTGGTTGTAAAAAAACGGGGTGATGTACCCCGTTTTTTAGAAGTTGGAAGAAAACGTATACAGAGTTTGTCCTGTAATGTTATAAATTTCTGATTGGTTTTCATAGAATATAAAATATATGTTTTTAAAAGGAGAAGATGGAGAAGATTATGTTCGGGCAACGACAAAGTATGATTGTTTATTTACATTCATTGAAACATGCCAAGATTTTAAGGAAATATGGTAACATACATTACATATCAAAACGATTAAAATATGCTGTAGTATATTGTGATATGGAACAAATTGAGCATATGATGCATAAGTTGAACAAACTTCCTTTTGTGAAAAAGATAGAACAGTCGTATCGCCCGTATTTAAAAACGGAATTTGAAAATTCCCGTCCTGATCGAGCAAAAGAATACGATTATAGCTAATAGAAAAAATCCCCGGCTAAATTTAGCCGGGGATTTTTCACTTGAAATAACGTGTTATTTCATCGGAGGAATGAAATTGTTCATTCGTAAAATACCAATTAAATGATTAAAAAATAGTTCTTTTTCTGGGAAAGTTGTAGATGGTTTTACAGTAAAGGTAGCCACTTTTTTTCCGAGTTGTTCCGCCGTTTCTTCAAATAAAATGACACGTTTACTTTTTTTATTTTCAAATACAGGAATGCCTTCACGACATATGTATAATGGTTGGAAATCACCAGTAGTAGTTGGTTTTAATATTACAACAAGCGAACATACTTTTTTATCGTTTTTTATCGTTTCAAATTGTAACATATGTGCTATACGTTCTTGATTTGTTTTGGCAATTTCAAGTAATTCATATAAATCAGAGTAGCCTTCTCCAAGTTCTATAAAGCGTTGAATCATATCTTTTCCTCCTCTTTCTTTTACTGTACCATTTCACTTTTTAAATGAAAAGCACACAAAGAAAAAAAACCCTGCATAGCAGGGCCCTTCTTATACTAGCATGTACTAGTAAGAAGGCAAAGGGAGAGGAGAAACCGGAGGAAGAACTTATGGGGAAACGTAAGTCTTCTCCGCGGTTGGCAACAACATCGAAGGTGATGTTGTTATAATTATTTATGTCCAATCTAAATGAAGATATACATAATGAAATTAAATTTTATGTTGGGCTTTTTATTTTTCTTTTTTTTATTTTGTGATAGGATAAAAAAGATAAAGTGGAACTAATATACATATTGGGTTCATATTAGTGAATGATGAGATGAATACATAAAAATAACGAGAGGTTATTTGAGGCCGAGTTTTCCTATAGTTAGGTGAATGTGGTTTGTTAACGGTTACCGAAGTGGGAATGGCTTTCTATAATCGCTCGATAGATTGAAATAAAGGTAGTGACAACAGATGAGAGTAGTTTCAGGAAAATGTAAAGGACACCCACTTAAAGCGGTTCCTGGTAATACAACACGTCCAACGACAGATAAAGTAAAAGAATCTATTTTTAATATGATAGGTCCTTATTTTGATGGTGGTATCGCCCTTGATTTATTTGGTGGTAGTGGTGGTCTTGGAATTGAGGCTTTGAGCAGAGGGATTGATAAAGCAATTTTTGTTGATCGGGATAGTAAAGCGATAAAAGTAATTCATCAAAATTTAGAAAGTTGTAGAGTACAGGAACAAGCTGAAGTATATCGAAATGATGCTGAACGTGCAGTAAAGGCGCTAATAAAACGTGAAATGTCATTCGATCTTATATTGATAGATCCTCCATATAAAGAGCAAAAAATTGTATCTTTAATTAGTATAATGGATCAACATGGATTGCTACATAGTGATGGATTAATTATGGCAGAGCATGGTAATGATGTAGTTTTACCTAATTCAATAGGAAGGCTTGTAAAAGTACGAGCTGAGAATTATGGGATTACTGCAATATCGATTTATAAGTATGAAGGTGAGGGGACAGAATGACAAGTATAGCTATTTCTTCAGGAAGTTTTGATCCAATTACCCTTGGGCATCTGGATATTATTAAAAGGGGAGCAAAAGTATTTGATGAGGTGTACGTAGTCGTTTTAAACAATTCATCAAAAAAACCATTCTTTTCAGTTGAAGAGCGATTAGAATTAATTCGAGAAGCGACAAAGGATATCCCGAATGTAAAAGTAGATTCGCATAGTGGGCTATTAGTAGAGTATGCAAAAATGCGTAATGCAAATGCAATATTACGTGGTTTACGAGCAGTTTCTGATTTTGAATATGAGATGCAAATTACTTCTATGAATCGAAAATTAGATGAAAATATTGAAACATTTTTTATTATGACAAACAATCAATATTCATTTTTAAGCTCGAGTATTGTAAAAGAAGTTGCGAGGTATGGAGGAAGTGTAGTAGATCTTGTACCTCCTATTGTAGAACGTGCTTTAAAAGAAAAGTTTCAAACCCCGTTAAAGTGAACGGGGTTTTTCTTTATATGTGCGCAAAAATAATAAAATAACATATAAGTATAGACAAAATAATGTGAAAATTGGTCCATAATGTATAAAAGATGTCCAAATTTCATGTAGTATAGAAGGATGCTCGGATAAAAATACAGGAATATCTTTTGGCATAGGCGAGAAAGAACTCACTTTCTCATAAAATGGTGTCCAAAATACAAATGTAAAAATAGGGGCAAGAATACTTTGAATAATTCGTGCGAAAAAATAGGGTTTAAATCGGATATCTGTTTCAGCTAATATGCTAGCAACTTGTGCCTGAATAGAAAGACCACTAAATGCTAAAATGAAGCTTGTTACCATAGCTTGTTGTAAGAGCGGTGTTTCATTTATTTGACTAATCATTTGGCTTCCGAGTGTCATTTCGAAAATACCTGATAATATAGGTATACTAAAATCTGTACTTAGTTGGAAGAATGATAAAATATGTTGCATAATAAAAGAAAGAGCTGCTGTAATGTGAAATACAGTAATCATTTTATTTAACACAGAGAATAAAATAATAAATCCGCCAATCATAAGTAATGTTTGAATAGAAGAAACAATGGCATCCCCAAGTAATTTACCAATTGGTCTTTTTTCTTGTAAGCGTGTCTCGTGAAGGATTAAAAAAGGGTTTTGAAAGCGACGTTTTTTTGTAGTGTGTGTATTAATTTTGTAAGCGGTATTATCGCCGTAAAAACGCATAATTAATCCGACAGCAAAGTTACTGAAATAATGGGCAGCGGCTAATATAATTCCTAATTTCGGATTATTAAAAAAACCGATAGACACAGCACCGAAAATAAAAAGTGGATTAGAAGAATTTGTGAAAGAAACGAGGCGCTCCGCTTCAATCTGAGTTAAAAGATTGCTTTTTCGTAGTCTAGCGCTTAATTTGGCGCCTGCAGGGAAACCAGAAGCCATTCCCATCGCCCAAACAAATCCGCCTATCCCTGGAACGCGAAAAAGTGGGCGCATGAGTGGTTCTAATATAACGCCAATAAATTTTACAACACCGATACTAATTAGAAGTTCCGCAATGATGAAAAACGGTAGTAGTGAAGGGAATACAACTTCCCACCATATATTTAACCCGCGAATAGAAGCTTGCAAAGCGGCTTGGGGGTGGAGTACAAGAGAAAAGGTTAAAAATAGCGTTGATATGGTAAGGAAAGCGGTTTTCCATTTTTCATACATGTAAGTAAATCCCCCTTTGTCCCAAAAAACGTTCATTTCAGTATACGTGGATACGTAGTGAATTTAGACCATAAGTATGAAAAAGGAATGAAAAAAATTAAAGGGTGAGAAAAATGAAAGAACCAAAGATTGGTTTAGCACTTGGGTCTGGAGGAGCGAAAGGGTTTGCTCATATTGGTGTAATAAAGGTTTTAAGGGAAGCGGGTATCCCTATTCACATGATTGCAGGAAGTAGTATGGGGGCGCTAATAGGTACGTTTTATGCGGCAAGTAGCAACGTTGAAAGATTGTATAAATTGGCATCTGTTTTCAAGCGGAAGTATTATTTAGATTTCACGGTACCGAAAATGGGATTTATTGCTGGAAAACGTGTCAAAGATATGATTAAAATGTTTACATATAATAAAAATTTAGAAGAGTTAGATATCCCGACGGCTGTTGTGGCTACTGACATATTGAAGGGGGAAAAAGTGGT
This sequence comes from Bacillus sp. HMA207, assembly GCF_003402455.1. Classification (NCBI taxonomy): domain Bacteria; kingdom Bacillati; phylum Bacillota; class Bacilli; order Caryophanales; family Bacillaceae; genus Bacillus; species Bacillus sp. HMA207. The sequence continues at coordinate 881,986 of NZ_BEZT01000001.1, forward strand.
TTTTACAAGTGGGCCAGTTGCAGATGCGGTGAGGGCTAGCATATCTGTTCCTGGAGTGTTTGTACCAGAAAAAATAGATGGAAGATTATTAGTGGATGGTGGAGTCATTGATCGCATCCCAGTATCGGTTGTGAAAGAGTTAGGGGCCGATATTGTTATCGCTGTTGATGTATCTCCAATTAAGGTAAATGGCGATGTTACGTCCATTTATGACGTAATCATGCAAAGTATTGAAATTATGCAGCATGAGCTTGTAATGAATCGGCAAATTGCATCGGATTTAATGATGCGACCAGCTGTAGAGCAATTTAGTTCACGTGCTTTTACAAACATTGAAGACATTATTCGAGTTGGAGAAGTAGAAGCAGAAAAACATATTTCAAATATTTATTTATTAATTGAGCAGTGGAAGGAGAAACATAATGTTTAAGCGTTTTCGGTTTATATATGCAATCTTAATAGGGGTTATATTGGCGATGTTACTTGTTTACGTACGTTTACCGTATTATATAACAAAACCAGGAATGGCTGCCAAATTAGAGCCTTATGTTCAAGTTGAGGGTGGAACGAAAGAATCTGGTGATTTTATGCTTGTTACGGTTTCAATGGGACCAGCAAATGTGGTGAATTTAATAGCGGCACAGTTTAATAAATATACACATATTTCGAAAGCGGAAGAAATATTGCAAAAAGGTGAGAGTGATGAAGAATATCAATTTCGCCAAAATTATGCGATGAAAGATTCACAAAATGCAGCAATTTATAATGCATATAAACGTGCAAATCGCTCAGTATCTTTTGAAAATAAAGGTGTATTAGTTGCTGGTGTGGCAAAAGGAATGCCGTCAGAAGGAAAGCTTAAGCTTGGTGATGTTATTATAGCTGTTGACGGAAAAACGTTTGAAAAGACGGAGCAATTTATTGAATATATGACAGGGAAAAAAGAAAATGATGCTGTAAGTATTGAGTACATGAGAAATGGAAAACAATTGAAAGAGAATTTAAATGTAAAGACGATTCCTAATGGGAATGGACGTGTCGGTATAGGTGTTTCTATCGTTACGGAAAGAGAATTAGTGGTCGATCCGAAAGTGAAAATTAATTCTCATGAAATTGGTGGACCATCCGCAGGTTTAATGTTCACATTAGAAATATATAATCAACTTGTGGAAGAAGACTTAACGAAAGGACATGAAATAGCTGGAACAGGTACAATTAATGAAAAAGGAGAAGTGGGCCCGATTGGTGGTATAAATCAAAAAGTGGTGGCTGCTAGCGATGCTGGGGCTGAAGTGTTCTTTGCGCCAAATGAAAAAGGTGTGGAGAAATCGAACTATAAAGATGCACTTGAGACTGCAAAGGATATTAAAACAAAAATGAAAATTGTACCAGTGGATACGCTGGATGATGCGTTAACATATTTAGAAAAGATGGATAAGGAAAAAACCTCTCTGAAATAGAGAGGTTTTTTATAGGAATTTTGTAGTTGTTTCATCATAGCGAATAGGATGGTGTGTTATATCCTGTTTTAATAGTTGTGTGCGTAACGGTTCGTGCATGATGGAGAAATATACAGAGTTTGCTTTTTTCTCTATATCTAAAGCGGCATGGTCGAATGTTTTTGTATGAGTAAGGATTGGAAGTTCGATTTTTTTCTTATTTTTTGAAAGGTAAGTTTGTCCTTTTTGTGACATGCCTAGCAGGCGAATATATGGTGCGTGTTGTTCTATATTTGCGCTACGTATATCCTCTTTTGTTGTGTTTGTTAAAATGTGTGTACAAGCTCTTTGTAATCTAGTCCATGTATAACGTTTTGTTTTTAATGCTTCCATGAATGAATAGAAGGAGGAACTGTTTTGTATTTTTGATAAAATACGATGCTCTAAACCTTCTTCTATTTCATATATATGTCGTAAGTCCCCTGGAGACATCGTCATGAGTCTATATTTAAAAAATGAAAAGTATTGTTCCCAATTATGTAATATCCCGTAGTTTTGTTTGTAATTTGCTAAAAGCGAAGTGGTTGCCTGTGGGAGAAAAGGTTCAATTGTTGTAAATGATCCTTCTTCGCTAAAGAGTTGTTTTCGGATGCTTGTCGCGCTTGCAATATGTTGGTCATTAAATGTTTCATCGTGATAATGAGAGGCAAATCTTTTTATAGTTTGAGCTTGTATAGAGCTATTTTGTGACAGAATTGCTTTCATATATTGGAAGCCTAAAATATTATTTGGTTGTGACATATCTATGTTTTTTTCAGATGTTAAAATGTGTGAGAAAGCATCCGATGTTGCTTTTGCATAACTATTACCAGCGTCCATGAATTGTTTTACAAGGCAGTTAAAAGTCTCTTCTTCGTTTTTTTGTATGGAGATGGTATTATAAAAATTTTCGATTTGTCCATCCTCACTACCGAAACAAATTTCGGAAACACGTAGGGCATTTAAAATGGAAATAGCACCATTTGCGAAGGTTTCAGCCTTTTGTGTTGCAAAGACGTATGGAAGCTCTACAACAAGGTCTACGCCGTTTGCTAAGGCCATTTTAGTGCGATACCATTTGGAAATGAGTGCGGGCTCACCACGCTGTAAAAAAGGACCACTCATAACGGCAATTATTATATCGGATTGTGTTAACTTTTTTGTCTGTTGCACATGATAAAGATGACCGTTATGAAAAGGGTTATATTCAACAACAATACCACCAGCTTTTATGGTAATCTCTCCTTTCGATGTAGCATCTTTTTGAAAAACGTGATACTCTATATATTATTTACTATGATGACTTCATTATAGTGTAAAGAAAAAACATTGACAAATATAAAATGGCTAGCTATAATTTTGTTTGTTGCCTTGAGGTGATATGATATGAAATGGTCCATCCATCAATTGAATAAATTGAGAAATAAAGGATTGACATTGGATGAGATGGTAGATGTAAGTGAGCTAAAAGAGGTCGAGAAAGATATTCGTGAAATTAATCCTGTTCATGTAACGGGAAGAGTTGATTTTGGCTCCGGTAAGTTTACGTTTCATCTACATATAACTGGAAGCATGGTTTTACCATGTTCTCGCTCTTTAGTAGATGTGACATTACCATTTGACATTAAAACAACTGAGGTGTTCCAAACTTCACAAGAAGAATTTGAAACTGAAGCTGAAATTCATTCTTTAGAAGGAGAAGTACTTGACTTACTGCCCGTAATCAAGGAAAATATACTTTTGGAGATTCCAATGCAAATTTTCAGTGATGATGTTTCTGGTGGAGCACCGACGCAAGGTCAAGACTGGCAAGTGATTTCGGAAGAAGACAAAGAAAAGACTGTTGATCCAAGATTGGCAGGACTTGCAAAGTTTTTTGACAAATAATCGGAAGACTGGTTCAGGCCTTCATATGAAAATAACTATTTCTTTTAAGGAGGTGGGAAGAATGGCTGTACCTTTTAGAAGAACTTCTAAAACAGTAAAAAGAAAGCGTCGTACGCATTTCAAATTATCAGTACCTGGTATGGTAGAGTGCCCAAGCTGTGGTGAAGCGAAATTAGCTCACCGTGTATGTAAAGCATGCGGTACTTACAAAGGTAAAGAAGTAATCAGCAAGTAATTGCGGGAAAATAAACGCAGAAGATATCTTCTGCGTTTATTTTTTTTGTCTTAATCTTTAGTTGTTGTATTCTATCTTTTCTAGTAACTGCATATGCTTAATAAAAAATGCATAGGGAGGACTAGAGAGATGGCGACAACAAGACAAGATGCTTGGACTGATGATGAAGATTTGCTTCTGGCAGAAGTAGTACTCCGGCATATTCGAGAAGGTGGAACACAACTTTCTGCCTTTAAGGAAGTGGGAAAAAATTTATCTCGTACACCAGCAGCATGTGGGTTTAGGTGGAATTCTTACGTAAGAAAGCAATATAAAGAACGTATTGAGGAAGCAAAGCAACTTCGTAAAGTAGAACATTATGAAGTGAAAGAGACAAAGGTGTTAGAACCTACGTCAATTACGTTGAATGATGTTATTGATTTCTTGCAAAATTATAAAGATGAAAACTCTTTAACGGTGTTGCAACAACAAGTTGAATCATTACAAACAGAAAGAGAGCGCCTTCTGGAGCGATTATCAGTATATGAAGAAGAGTATAGAACATTACTTGATTATATCGATCAAAAAAGAAGTGTAATGGTAGCGGAAAGAAACAATGCTCGCTCGAATGAGAAGTTAGAGAAGCTTAAGAAATAAAAAACAGCTGTTATACAGCTGTTTTTTTATTTCTTAAGCCGATTCTTCGTTTGTAACCGCATTCAAATTTGTTTCTGGATGCCAAATATAAAAATCACCATCAGTTACTGATACGGGGTTGAAATTTAATTTATCCCAAAAACCAGCTGAATGAATACGTGCTATTGTTTTAATAGGAAATTGCATTTGTTTCGCATGATTTACAAGCATTTGCCCGAATCCTTGTTTTTGAAAAGTTGGTAATACTTCAAGTTTATAAAGTTCTAGGTAAGGACCTGTAATTTCGAATGGTTCTCCGCCGTTTCTTTTCATATATAGACTCATACGTGCGATTAGTGATCCACCATAATAAATGCCGTAAAATGGAGATTCACTGTCGTTTTCAATAATGTTTGCTTGCAATTCTTCCAGCATAGATAGTTCTTGGGCTCCGCACCCTTTAAATTTTTTGAATTCATCTAACGTTTTATAATTGATGAGCAAGCGCTCAACTTTTGGGAATCCCATTACATCACATCCTTTTGTTATCTTGTTGAATGCAGAAAAGTAAAAATATTTACAATAATAGTATAACTCATTTTTTTATTTTTATGAAGAAGATAGTATATTTCTTTTATTATTTTTTTGAGGATTTGCTAAACTAAGAGTATAAGTGTATTAATAGGCAGTATTATACATAGCGAAAAAAGAGAGTGTATTTGTTTGGCAGAGGACAACGAAATTATAGGGCGTGCTCATGTACTTTAAAAAGATATAAAAAGGAGGGGAGGCAAGGGCGCTTAATGTGAATCCCTTGTGTGAAAATGAAAATTGGAATTGTCGGACCAGGTGCTATTGGTCTATTGTATACATTTTATTTACAAAAAAGTAACCAAGATGTTACGTTGTTTACAAGAACGGCTAAGCAGGCTGAAGAGTTGAATGAAACAGGTGTAACTTGTATTAGAGATGGAAGATGTGAAACAGTATATCCATCTGTTTTACCGATAGAAAGTATGGTAGCACAAAATTTAGATTATATATTTATTTCTGTGAAGCAATATCATATAGATGACGTACTACCGTTTGTGGAAGGGGCATCATCATTAATCTTTTTGCAAAACGGAATGTCGCATCTTCAAAAGATGCTGAAAATAGGGAGTGAAAATATAGCTGTTGGTATTGTAGAACATGGTGCGAAAAAAGAGGGAGGGCATATCGTTCATCATACTGGGATAGGGGTAACAAAATTTGGAGTGGTTTGTGGTCAATCTATACATTTCAAGAAAATATTCCGTTATTTTCCTGTTACTTATTTTCCAGTTCAAATAGAAACGGATTGGGAAGAGATTATGCACAAAAAATTAGTAGTAAATGTATGTATCAATCCATTGACAGCACTATTGGGAGTTAAGAATGGTGAATTAATCACGAATCGTTTTTTTTATCAAATGATGGAGCAAGTGTTTCAGGAGGTCGCATTTCTTATTAGAGGAGAAAAAGAAATGGTATGGCAAATGGTACGAAATGTGTGTGAAGGAACGTCTCGTAATACATCCTCTATGTTAGCGGATGTAAGAGCGAATAGACAGACGGAAATTAATGCGATTGTTGGATATGTATTAGAAGAAGCTAAGAAACAGCAACTACCAGTTCCGACACTTCAATTTTTGTTCGATGCAATAAAAGGGTTAGAAACAAGAGTATAAGTGTTATTCTTTGCTTTTACGTGAAACATTGACTACAATGTGGATTGGTGAGAGAACTGGATACGAAAGGAAGAATTATATGGAGATAAAAGAAATCTCTGTTCCGCAACAAGGTGTTGTAGCGGACTATATGAACGGTAAAAAAGAGATACAGTCATGTTTTGATTATATGTTAACAGAAGATGCTTTTAAACAACGTTTACATGATTTGCGTGAAAGGGAGTTTTTCCGCCAAGATTTAGTAGCGCATTTATTAGAATATAATACAAAATTACAAGCGGGAGAATCTACACTTCAAAATGTAAAAGCGCTTGGAGATGAAAATACATATGTTGTTATAGCTGGACAACAAGCAGGGTTATTAACTGGACCGCTTTATACAATTCATAAAGTTATTTCAATTTTACAGCTTGCAAAGGAAAAGGAAGAAAGTTTAGGAGTTAAAGTTGTCCCTGTCTTCTGGATTGCGGGTGAAGACCATGATATGGATGAGATTAACCATACTTTTGTAGCGAAAAATAAAAAGATGAAAAAAACTATTTTTTATGACCGTAATCCGAAAAAGGCGAGTGCTTCTGAGTCTGAACTTTCTGTTGAAGATTGTAGAAATTGGATTGAAGAGATTTTTAAAACATACCCAGAAACAAATTTTACAAAGGATGTATTAAAATTTGTTGAAGATGCTTTGAAAAAATCGAATACGTATGTAGATTTCTTTGCTCATCTTATTACGAAAATCTTTGCTAATTCTGGTTTAATCCTTGTTGATTCACATCATCCTGAATTAAGAAAGTTAGAAATTCCATTTTTCAAGCGAATTATAAGTAAGTATAAAGAGATGCAAGAGGGGCTTCGTAATCAGCAAGAAGTAATTAAAGAACTAGGATACAAACCGATTATTGAAACGAAGTCTCATGCAGTGCATATATTCATGGAAATAGATAATGAACGAGTATTGCTTGAAGATCAACAAGGTAAGTTTGTTGGAAAGGATAGGGCGCATTCCTTTTCATACGAAGAGTTGATTGAAGAGATGGAGAGAAATCCGGCACGTTTTAGTAATAATGTTGTAACACGTCCTCTTATGCAAGAGTATGTATTTCCTACGCTCGCATTTATTGGAGGTCCAGGAGAATTAGCTTATTGGAGTGAATTACAACAAGTATTCCATACTGTCGGTTTTCAAATGCCACCTGTCGTTCCTCGTCTTACAATTACTTATGTGGAGAGAGATATAGCGACGGATTTATTTGATTTGCAATTGAGAGAAAGTGATCCGTTTTTAAATGATGTCGATAAATTGCGTGAAAACTGGTTGTCTAATCAAATAGAGGAACCGATTGATGATCATTTTGAAAAGGCGAAAAAAGAAATTGCCGATATTCATACATCTTTACAGCAATTTGTAAAGAAAATAGAGCCAGGGTTAGGTGCGTTTGCAGGGAAAAACGAATTGAAAATTAATGAACAAATTGAACTGCTGGAAAGAATGTTGAAAAGAAATGTTGAGAAAAAGTATGAGGTTCAGCTAAATAAATTCCGCCGTATACAATTCGCACTTCGTCCATTAGGTGCACCGCAAGAACGTGTGTGGAATGTATGTTATTATTTAAATCAGTTTGGTTTGGATTTCGTTGATCGTGTAATGGAAAACCCTTTTTCTTGGGACGGAAAACATCATGTTATAAAACTATAAAATCTTGCTCTTTGGAGCAGGATTTTATTTTTATTCCGTTGAATTTACTGTGAAGTGATTTTTTTCTGAATTATCAATCAAAAAAGTGTTAAATATGGCAATTGTGTTGGATACTTAAATATATGACAAAATAGCACAAAATGTAAACGTATTATTCGCTTTTTCGACAGTTTTTTATTTAAATTCCCGCAAAAGATGATAAAATTTAGTATATAATAAAAGAAAATAGCGATTTGTATAGTATGTTGCCTTTGTTGGTAAGTTAAATGAGTCGTTCTTTCGTATTATTTCATTCTCTAAGCGTGAAATATGTGTTTAGAGGAAGGGATACATTCAACATAATTAATTGGAAAAAGAGTAGGTGCAACAATGTTTAAACACGTAACAGTGCTTTTAAAGGAAACAGTAGACGGCTTAGATATAAAGCCAGATGGTACATATGTAGATTGTACACTGGGGGGAGGAGGACATAGTTCTTATTTATTATCCCAATTAACTGAAGGTGGAAAATTAATAGCGTTTGATCAAGATGAGATAGCGATTCAAAACGCGAAAGAAAAGTTCTCTTCATACGGTGAACAGTTTATAACAGTAAAGAGTAACTTCCGTTATTTAGCTGAAAAACTGCAGGAAATAGGTATAACAGAAGTAGACGGTATTTTATTTGATTTAGGTGTTTCATCCCCACAATTAGATACACCAGAACGAGGCTTTAGTTATCATCATGATGCACCGCTAGATATGCGGATGGATCAAGATGCCCCATTAACAGCGTACGATGTTGTAAATAGCTGGTCATATGAACAACTTGTAAGGATTTTCTTCCAATACGGTGAAGAGAAATTTTCAAAACAAATTGCAAGAAAAATTGAAGCTTATCGTGAGAATAAAGCTATTGAAACGACAGGAGAATTAGTAGAGCTAATTAAAGAAGGTATTCCGGCTCCTGCTCGCAGAACGGGTGGGCATCCTGCTAAGCGAGTGTTTCAGGCAATTCGTATAGCTGTAAATGATGAATTAAAAGTATTTGAAGAAGCATTGGAATCTGCTATTGAGATGGTTAAGCCAGGTGGAAGGGTTAGTGTTATAACATTCCATTCATTAGAAGATCGTATTTGTAAAACAACGTTTAAGCGAAATAGTACAACGCCACAATTGCCGCCAGGATTACCGATTATTCCTGATGAATTTAAGCCGAAATTAAAGCTTATTACAAGAAAACCGATTTTACCTTCTGATATAGAGCTAGAAGAAAATAATCGTGCGCGTTCTGCGAAGTTGAGAATCGCTGAAAAACGATAAAAGGGAGAGAGAGGTATGACTAATTTAGCTGTAAAGTACAAACAACAAGCGCAAGAAGAGGTGCAAATTCAAACGCCCCCACAGCAGATGGCTAAGCCGAAGGTTAAAGCGAAAATTACAAGAATCGAAAAACTGTTGTATGTAGCGTTTATTGGCTTTTTATTGTATGCCTGTGTCGCGTTTATTGGAAATAAAGCAGGCCTTTATCAAGTTAATGTAGAAGCAGCGACGATAGAAGAAAAAATTGTACAGCAGCAAAAAGAAAATCAAGAATTACAAGCTGAAGTAGAGAAGTTAAGTCGCTATGAACGGATCGCTGAAGTTGCAAAAAAACACGGGCTAGAAATTAATGCGAATAATGTGAAAGGCCTCAAATAAGGCAATAGGTGTGAAGGAACGATGAAGAAGAATATGACTAAATTTCATACCAATAAGGGAGCAGGTTATTTTATGATATTTTTCCTCCTGCTCTTTTTGCTGTTATTAGCCCGATTTTTTTACATACAATCAACAGGAACAGTTCATAATCAGGATTTAGATGCACTTGCTAAACAAAAGCATAGTAAAACAGGAGTTCTTGAAGCGAACCGAGGAACCATTTATGATCAAAACGGTCATGTGTTAGCGCAAGACGCAAACTCTTACAAAATGGTAGCTGCACTAAAAGGTGCTAACTCAGTTGAGAATAAAGAAGATACTGCAAAGAAAATTGCAGGAGTACTTGGAAAAGGCGAAGAGGATATTTTAGCTTCTTTAAACAAGGAAGGTAGAAGTCAAGTCGAATTTGGAACGTTAGGCAAGGATTTGACGAAAGAAAAGAAGGAACAAATAGAAGCGTTGAAGTTGCCGGGAATATCTTTTATTACAGAAAATGCAAGGGTGTATCCAAACGGTGATTTTGCATCTTACGTTATAGGTCATGCAAAACCAAATGAGAATGGAACCTCGGTAGGTCAATTTGGCATAGAGAAAAGCTTGGATAAATACTTAAGTGCTTCGAACGGAGAAGTAGCATATACAGGTGATCGTAAGGGTGTGTCCCTTGATGGGGGAAAAGTTAATGTAAAGGCACCTAAAAATGGAGATAACGCTTATTTAACAATTGATCAACGTGTCCAAAGTTATTTAGAAGACGCGATGAAAGCAGCAAGTAAGCAATATGAGCCAGAAAGTTTAATAGGGATTGTTGCAGATCCGAAAACTGGGAAAATATTAGCGATGTCTACTAAACCTAGTTATGACCCTAATGATCGCCAAATTAAATATTTCTTCAATGACGCGATTGCCAATGCATTTGAACCTGGATCAACAATGAAAATTTTTACGTTAGCGGCAGCTATTAATGAAGGTGTGTACAAAGGACAAGATTATTATCAATCCGGGACATATCAAGTCGGAAATAGGAAAATAAAAGATCATAATGGCGGTGCTGGTTGGGGCTCTATCACGTTTGATGAAGGGGTAGAGCGTTCTTCAAACGTAGCGTTTGCAATTTTAGGAGATCAAAAACTTGGTCCAGAACGTTTCCGAAAATATATTCATAGTTTTGGATTAGATGAAAAAACGAACATTGATTTATCAGGTGAAGGATCGAATACAATTTTATTTGATCAGCAAATACAACAAGTGACAACAGCTTTTGGACAAGGTTCCACTGTAACACCAATTCAGCTTGTACAAGCTGCAACGGCCATTGCAAATGATGGGAAAATGATGAAACCTTATGCAATTGATAAAATTGTAGATCCGATAACAGACAAAGTAAAATTAGAACATAAGCCAGAAGAAGTAGGAAAACCTGTTACAAAGGAAACAGCAGCGCAAGTAAGACAGTTATTAGAACGTGTTGTTACATCTCCGAAAGGTACAGGGACAGCTTATAAAATTGATGGATATTCAGTTGGTGGTAAAACAGGTACAGCGCAAATTCCGGATGGAAAAGGCGGCTATATGACAGGAAGACAGAATTATATATTCTCATTCTTAGGTATGGCACCAATGGACGATCCACAACTTGTCGTGTATGTAGCTGTTAAACAGCCGAAATTAAAAGATGACGAGAACGGCGCACAACCTTTAGCTGATATTTTTAAATATGTAACAAAAAATAGTTTAGAGTATTTAAAGATTAAGCCAAATGAAGTGAAAGATCCGAAAAAACATCTGAAAGAACAACAAACTACTGTTCCAGATGTAACTGGTAAAACGATGGCTGAAGCGGGGAAAGCGATTGATAAAGCAAAACTTCGTCCAATCGTACTAGGTGAAGGGAAAGTACAGCAACAAGTACCAAAAGCGACTGAACAAACATTAAAAGGCGACCGAGTCTTCTTGGTAGGAGATAAGCCTACAATGCCAAATATACAAGGATGGGCACTGCGTGATGTTATGAATTTAGCGAAGACATTACAGCTTAACTTGAAACCTTCTGGTACAGGATACGTAACAGAACAAAGTGTGGCGGAAGGAACATTATTACAACCTGGTACAGAATTAGGTGTCACACTCGTACCGCCACTCGAACCACAGCAAGAAGCAGAAAAGCCGTAATGGTAAAAGAGAATAAGTTCTAATTAAATAAGTACAAGCATATATTGGAACAAGCTAGGCGTAAGGGAGGCTTGTTCCGATATGCGTGTATCAAATGTAACAGTTAGAAAACGACTTATTTTTATACTTATATCAGGTATACTTATTTTCACTATTATCGATATTCGTCTTGGATATGTGCAATTTTTTCTTGGGAATATGTTAACGGATCGTGCGAAAGATTCATGGAGTCGTAATATTACTTTTGAACCCGAACGTGGGAAAATTTTAGACCGAAATGGTGTGGAACTTGCCACGAATAAAAGTGCTCCAACTGTCTTTGTTGTACCGAGGCAAATTGAAAAACCAGCAGAGACTGCAGAGAAGTTAGCTGCAGTATTAGGTGTGGAAAAAGATGAGATTTATAAAAGGATTACAAAAAAAGAATCGATTGTAAGGTTAGATAAAGGCGGAAGGAAAATATCACATGACAAAGCGAAAGAAGTACGAGGATTAAGTTTGAAGGGCGTGTATATCGCAGAGGATTCTATCCGGTACTATCCATTTGGAAACTTTTTATCACATGTATTAGGTTTTGCAGGTAGCGATAACCAAGGTCTTATGGGACTAGAAAAATATTATGATAAAGAGCTAAATGGGGACAAAGGTCATGTGCGTTTTTTTGCAGATGCGAAAGGACAAAGGATGCCTAATGTTGGTGATGATTTCAAAAAGCCAGAAGCTGGTTTAAATTTAGGATTAACAATCGATGCGCGTATTACAAGGATTATGGAAAGAGAAATGAATATTGCGGAGTCAACTTATAATCCTGACGGTATGATTGCGATTGCAATGAATCCTAAAAATGGTGAAATTTTAGGTATGTCTAGTCGACCGAGTTTTGACCCAGCGGATTTTCAAAGTGTCTCTCCAGAAGTGTATAACAGAAATCTACCTGTATGGAGTACGTATGAGCCTGGTTCAACATTTAAGATCATTACATTAGCTGCAGCATTGAATGAAAATTTAGTAGACTTAGAGAAGGATACGTTTTATGATGATGGAGCAGCTGAAGTAGGTGGAGCTAGATTGAAATGCTGGAAAGCAGGAGGTCATGGCAGTCAAACGTTTTTAGAAGTCGTTCAAAACTCATGTAACCCGGGATTTATTGAACTTGGTGATCGCCTTGGTAAAGACCGATTATTTAAATACATTCGTAATTTTGGTTTTGGGCAGAAGACTGGAATTGACTTGCAAGGTGAAGGCAGTGGGATTTTATTTAATTTAGATAAAGTTGGTCCAGTAGAGCAAGCAACAACTTCATTCGGCCAAGGGGTTTCTGTTACACCAATTCAACAAGTAGCAGCTGTAGCGGCGGCTGTAAATGGTGGAACATTGTATCAGCCGTATATAGCTAAGGAGTTTATTGATCCGAAAAATAATCAAGTTGTTAGTAAAAAGACACCTGTTGAGAAAAGAAAAGTTATTTCCAAGGAAACTTCAGAAAAAGTTCGTTATGCATTAGAGAATGTTGTAGCGAAAGGTTCTGGTAAAGGTGCTTATATTGATGGATATCGTGTAGGTGGAAAAACGGGTACTGCTCAAAAGGTGAAAGATGGTAAATATTTAGAGAATAATTATATAGTATCTTTTATCGGATTTGCTCCAGCGGATGATCCAGAGATTGTTGTGTATGTTGCTGTTGATAATCCAAAAGGGGTTACACAGTTTGGTGGAGTGGTAGCAGCTCCGATTGTCGGGAATATCCTTCGAGATGCGCTTCCTGTTATGGGAGTGAAACCGAGAAAAGAACAAGTTGAGAAAGAATATAAATGGGGCGATACACCAACTGTGGAAGTTCCGAATTTAATTGGAATGAAAAAGAAAGACTTACAAACACAACTCGTCGATTTGAAGCTTGATATAAGTGGAGATGGAGAGAAAGTAATTAAACAATCACCAGAAGCGGGAGCTAAAGTAAAAGAAGGCTCAAAAATTAGAATTTACTTCGGGAATTAAAGGTAACATAGTACGTTTTATGGTACAATTGGTGGAAGTGAGTTCTTTATAGAACAGTTACTTAATTTGAGACAGTAAGTGTCTCATTCATAAATAGGTCAGTAGCACTTACCTCCTTATATAGGAGGTAATGTGTTGCTTACTGAAAAAAAGATAAATAAACAATGTAGAGAGGGTTTAGTGAAATGAAGTTGCATACACTTGTATCATGTTTGCATGATTTTCCAGTTGTTCCAAAAGAAAATCCAGAAATCACATCTATAGAAGCTGATTCACGTAAAGTGAAAGAGGGAAGCTTATTTGTATGTATGAAAGGATATACGGTTGATAGCCATGATTTTGCTAAGCAAGCAGCGGCACAAGGAGCGGCTGCTATTGTTGCGGAAAGACCAATTGATGTTGACGTTCCAGTTGTACTTGTGAAAAATACTTTTCGTTCGTTAGCGGTTTTAGCTGATTATTTTTATGGTCAACCGACACACAAGTTACATTTAATCGGAATTACAGGTACAAATGGAAAGACAACAACATCGCATATTATGGATGAGATTATGCGAGCACATGGTCATAAAACAGGGCTAATTGGAACGATTAATATGAAAATCGGTGATGAAACATTTGAGGTGAAAAATACAACACCAGATGCACTAACACTTCAACAGACGTTTTCAAAAATGGTTGAACAAGGTGTGGACAGCACGGTAATGGAAGTTTCGTCACATGCGTTAAATCTTGGTCGTGTACACGGATGTGATTACGATGTAGCGGTGTTTACGAATTTAACACAAGATCATTTAGACTATCATAAAACGATGGAAGAATATAAACATGCAAAAGGGTTACTATTTGCACAGCTTGGCAATAGTTATAATCATAATCGTGAAAAGTACGCTGTGCTGAATAGCGATGATAATGTAACAGAAGAGTATATGAGAAGTACTGCAGCAACAGTTGTAACATATGGTATTGATACAACAAGTGACATTATGGCAAAAAATATCGTTATGACGAGTGGCGGGACTACATTTACGCTTGTCACACCATATGAAAGTGTAAATGTTACGATGAAATTAATAGGTAAATTTAATGTATATAACGTACTTGCAGCAACAGCAGCAGGACTTGTTTCGGGTGTGAAATTAGAAACAATCATTGCTGTTATAAAGGATTTAGCTGGGGTTCCAGGACGTTTTGAAGTTGTTGATGGAGGGCAAAATTATACAGTTATTGTTGATTACGCACATACGCCAGATAGTTTAGAAAATGTATTAAAAACTGCAAAACAATTTGCAAAAGGTGATGTGTATTGTATCGTTGGTTGTGGCGGCGATAGGGACCGAACGAAGAGACCGATAATGGCAAGTGTTGCAACAAAATATGCAACTCATGCAATTTATACATCAGATAATCCAAGAAGTGAAGATCCAGCGGCTATTTTAGATGATATGGTACATGGTGCAAGCGGGAAAAATTATGAAATGATCATTGATAGAAAAGAAGCAATACACCATGCAATCGCTAAAGCGAAAGCAGATGATATCATTATTATTGCTGGTAAGGGGCATGAAACGTATCAAATTATTGGTAAAGAAGTTCATCATTTCGATGATCGTGAAGTTGCTAAAGAAGCAATTACAGGGCGTTTAAACAACGAAGAGTAACAACGTGAGAGGAGGACTACATGTGCTTGAGCAAGGTTTATTAGTAACGGCTGGGGTAGCATTCTTAATTTCTGTTGCCCTTTCGCCATTGTTTATTCCATTTTTAAGAAAATTAAAGTTCGGACAGAGTATTCGTGATGAGGGACCGAAGTCACATCAAAAAAAATCAGGGACACCGACAATGGGTGGTATCGTCATATACGTATCTATGATGGTAACTTCACTTATTATGGCGATTAAGTTTAATTATTTAGGTGCAGAGGTTTCGTTATTACTATTAGTGACGTTTGGTTACGGATTGATTGGATTTTTAGATGACTACATAAAGGTAGTTAAGAAGAGAAATCTTGGTTTAACATCAAAGCAAAAATTAGTAGGTCAGCTTGTTATTGCTATTGCATTCTTTTTAATTGGAAAAGGGCAAGCGTTCCACACATACATCATGATTCCGGGAACGGATGTTAAGTTTGAATTAGGTTGGGCGTATTTCGTACTTGTACTATTTATGCTTATTGGTGGATCAAATGCAGTTAACTTAACTGACGGTTTAGATGGTTTATTATCAGGAACAGCTGCTATTGCATTTGGAGCATTTAGTATTATTGCTGTGGCACAAGAGCAATTTGGAGTAGCGATATTCTGTATGGCAGTTGTAGGAGCTGTACTTGGATTTTTAGTATTCAATGCGAATCCAGCAAAAGTGTTTATGGGAGATACAGGTTCATTAGCTTTAGGTGGAGCCATTGCAGCTGTAGCGATTTTATTAAAACAAGAATTGCTACTTGTAATTATTGGCGGAGTATTCGTAATGGAAACTTTATCGGTTATCATTCAGGTCATTTCATTTAAAACAACAGGAAAACGTGTCTTTAAAATGAGTCCATTACACCATCATTATGAATTATGCGGTTGGTCAGAGTGGCGTGTTGTTGTGACGTTTTGGTCTGCAGGATTTTTATTAGCTGTGTTAGGAATTTATATCGGGGTGTGGATGTAATTGAAAACTGTAACTGAATTTCAAAATAAGAATATTCTTGTATTGGGTATTGCAAAAAGTGGTTATGCAGCAGCTACATTGTTACAAAAGCTAGGGGCAAATGTTATTGTAAATGACGGAAAGCCTTTAGCAGAGAATGTACTTGCTGCAGAATTACAAGCAAAAGGAATGGACGTTGTATGCGGTGGTCATCCTTTAGAATTATTAGAGAGAAATATTTCTCTTGTAGTAAAAAATCCAGGAATCCCGTATTCTAATCCAATATTAGTTGCTGCGAAAGAAAAACAAATTCCGATTGTTACGGAAGTTGAATTAGCATATCGTATTTCAGAAGCACCATTTGTTGGGATTACGGGGTCTAACGGTAAAACGACGACGACAATGCTGACATTTGAAATGCTAAAAGAAGGACAAAAGCATCCTGTAATTGCAGGGAACATTGGAACTGTAGCGTGTGAAGTAGCACAGGATGCAAAAGAAAATGAAGTTGTAGTTACAGAACTTTCATCGTTTCAATTGATGGGAGTAGAATTGTTCCAACCTAAAATTGCTGCGTTTTTAAATTTATTTGAGGCCCACTTAGATTATCATGGGACGAAGAAAGAATATGGTTTAGCAAAAGCAAATATTTTTAAAAACCAAACAGAAAATGATTATAGTGTAATAAATGCGGATGATGCAGATGTGATGGCTTTGTCTGCGTATTCTAAAGGTCAAAAAATCCTGTTTTCGACAACGAAAGAAATTGAAGATGGTGCGTGTATAAAAGATAACGCTCTTTATTTCAAAGGTGAAAAAGTTGTTGAAGTAAGCGATATCGTTTTACCTGGTCAACATAATCTAGAAAATATTTTAGCTGCGATGAGTATTGCGAAATTATTAGGTACTTCTAATGAAGCAATTACGGTCGTGTTAAAACGTTTTACGGGTGTAAAACATCGTTTAGAATATGTAACAACGATTAACAACCGTAAGTTTTATAATGATTCAAAAGCAACGAATATGTTAGCGACTGAGAAAGCACTATCTGCGTTTACACAACCGATTGTGTTACTAGCAGGTGGGCTTGATCGCGGAAATGAATTCGATGATTTAATTCCGTATTTCAAAAATGTAAAAGCGATTGTAACATTTGGACAAACAGCTCCTAAACTAGTAAGAGCGGCAGAAAAAGCGGGATTAGATATAATTGAAAGTGTCGATACTTTAGATGAAGCAGTGGTGAAAGCTTATGCTCATTCTAAAGATGGTGATGTCGTTCTTCTTTCTCCAGCGTGTGCAAGCTGGGATCAATTTAAAACATTTGAAGAAAGAGGAGACATTTTTATACAAGCTGTGCATAAACTTATATAAAGTAAATCAAAACATCAGTAGGCTAACACCTACTGATGTTTTGTTACATAGGGCAAAAGGTTCTGCCTAAAGAGGTGGTGTTTGTGGGTAATGAAGAAAACGCCTGATTTTATGCTCATCATCGTAACACTTTCATTGTTGACAATCGGAATGATTATGGTTTATAGTGCGAGTGCAGTTTGGGCCTCTTATAAAATGGGGGACTCATTCTTTTTTGCAAAAAGACAATTACTGTTTGCGGGTCTTGGTGTAGTAGCTATGTTTTTTATTATGAAAATTGATTATTGGGTGTGGCGTACGTATTCAAAAGTGATTTTGCTAGTTTGCTTCATTCTTCTTATTCTCGTTCTTATTCCTGGAGTAGGTCTTGTTCGAGGAGGAGCACGAAGTTGGATTGGAATCGGAGCATTTTCGATTCAACCGTCAGAATTTATGAAGTTTGCGATGATTATTTTCTTGGCAAAGTTTTTAGCAGAACGGCAAAAATTGATTACATCTTTTAAACGTGGTTTATTACCGGCTCTTAGTTTTGTGTTTCTTGCTTTTGGGATGATTATGTTACAGCCAGACCTTGGGACAGGAACGGTAATGGTTGGGACATGTATCATTATGATATTCATTTCGGGAGCGAGGGTCTTTCACTTTGCAATGTTTGGTTTGATTGGTGTAGCAGGATTTGTAGGGTTAATTGCATCAGCACCGTATCGAATGAAACGCATTACATCATATTTAGATCCGTGGTCAGATCCGCTCGGGAGTGGATTTCAAATTATCCAATCATTACTTGCAATTGGACCTGGTGGATTATTTGGGCTTGGACTTGGACAAAGTAGACAAAAATTTCTTTATTTACCTGAACCACAAACTGACTTTATATTTGCGATCTTATCCGAGGAATTAGGTTTTATTGGTGGTTCATTTGTGTTATTATTATTTAGTCTATTATTATGGCGCGGGATTCGTATCGCATTAGGAGCGCCAGATTTATATGGTACGTTTTTAGCAGTAGGTATTGTGGCGATGATTGCGATTCAAGTAATGATTAATGTTGGTGTTGTAACAGGACTGATGCCTGTTACGGGTATTACCTTGCCGTTTTTAAGTTATGGTGGATCAAGTTTGACATTAATGTTAATGGCAGTAGGTGTATTATTAAATATAAGTCGCCATTCTCGCTACTAAACCCTGTTTATAAGACAGGGTTTTTCGTATGTGTGTAAAAATGCAATATGTATATAGAAATAAATATAATGGAAATAAGAAAAGAGAAGCGGAGGAGTTAGTAGTGCGTGTATTAGTGAGTGGTGGGGGTACTGGTGGTCATATTTATCCAGCTCTTGCTTTAATTAGAGAAATAAAAAAGTTAAATCCAGAAGCAAGATTTTTATATATTGGTACGGAAAATGGACTAGAGAGTACAATCGTTCCAAAAGCAGGTATACCATTTCAATCTATTGTTATAAGTGGATTTAAACGAAAAATATCATTAGATAATGTGAAAACAGTAATGCGTTTTCTAAAAGGTGTACAGGATAGTAAACGATATATTCGTCGTTTTAATCCGGATATCGTAATTGGAACGGGTGGATATGTATGTGGACCAGTTGTATACGCTGCAGCCAAATTAGGTATTCCAACTATTGTACATGAACAAAATAGTGTACCAGGTGTAACGAACAAGTTTTTAAGCCGTTATGTTGATAAAGTTGCTGTTTGTTTTGAAGCAGCTATAGAGCATTTTCCAGAGTCAAAAGTGGTAATGACAGGTAATCCACGAGCATCAGAGGTAATGGATCAAAATGGAATGAAGGGGAAACGTTCAGTTGGGCTTTCTCTTCCTAAAAAGTCTGTACTTATATTTGGTGGAAGTCGTGGGGCTAGACCGATTAACGATGCCTTCGTTGAAGCAATTGAACAGTTTGGGAACAAAAGCTACGAAATACTATATGTAACAGGTGAAGTACATTATGACAAAGTGATGGAAGCCGTGAAGCAAAAAGGGAACCCAAGCAATGTTATTATTAAGCCGTTCATTCATAATATGCCAGAGGTACTAACTGGTGTAGACCTTGTTGTTTCAAGGGCTGGGGCAACAACACTTGCAGAATTAACAGCGTTAGGAAAACCAAGTGTGTTAATACCGAGTCCGTATGTAACAAATAATCATCAGGAAAAGAATGCACGTTCAGTTGTTGATAAAGGAGCGGCAAAAATGTTACTAGAAAAAGATTTAACAGCTGAAACGCTTATTCGTGATATTGATGAGATTTTATTAGATGCACAAACATTACAAAATATGAAGCTAGCTGCTAAGCAACTAGGTATTCCAGATGCAGCAAATAAGCTGTATGAAGTAATGAATAAGCTTGTAAAAAAATAAAGTGAGGCTTTAATCAGCGGGGAGTGATTCTCTCTCGTTGATTATTACCTTTCACTAATCGGATGTTTACTGGTATCCTCATTCCGCCTAATTTCTTTATTATCGCCTAATTTTGATTTAGGAGCTGTACTGCCCGTAAATAGAGGGATAACGTTAGGTGAATGCCCTGCATATTATTGTCATAAGGAGACTTAATATGGGGGAGATTGTCTATGGAACAATTAGTAAATGAGCTTATAGAAGCAGACGTTGGTCGTGTTTTAGTTAACGAGCCGTTAGCACGTTATACAACTATGAAAATAGGTGGACCAGCGGATATTTTAATTGTGCCAAAGCATGTAGCCGGTATTGAAAAAACATTACAGTTAGTAAAACAATACAAAACGAAGTGGACTGTAATTGGTCGCGGTTCAAACCTTCTTGTATCTGATCAAGGCATAGAAGGTGTTGTTATTCGTTTAGGAGAAGGATTAGATCACTTAGAGGTCGAAAAACATAAGGTAAGAGTTGGTAGTGGATATCCTCTTATTAAATTGTCAACTTTACTTAGTCGTCAAGGGTTAGCTGGATTGGAGTTTGCAAGCGGTATTCCAGGAAGTGTCGGTGGTGCAGTATATATGAATGCAGGTGCACATAAATCGGATATATCGAGTGTATTATCGAAGGCTCTCATTCTGTTTGAAGACGGTACAATTGACTGGTTAACGAATAAAGAACTGGAGTTTTCTTATCGGGCATCTGTATTGCAAACGAAACGTCCTGGTATTGTTTTAGAGGCGGTGTTTCAATTACAGGCGGGAAAACGTGAAGAAATTGTACGTAGCATGCAAAATAATAAAGATTACCGCCGTGAAACGCAACCATGGAATCACCCGTGTGCAGGAAGTGTATTTCGGAATCCAATCCCACATTTTGCAGGAGATTTAGTAGAAAAAGCAGGGCTTCGTGGTTATAGGATTGGTGGAGCTCAAATTTCTGAAATGCATGGCAATTTTATTGTTAATACCGGGGGAGCTTCAGCGCAAGATGTATTGTCTTTAATTGAATTAATAAAACATACAATTAAGGATAAATTTGATGTAGATATGCACACAGAAGTAGAAATCATTGGAAGATAACGGTTATTCGTTCCGCTCATTATCATTTATGTTATAATAAGAAGATAAGAACGGCATGAGGAACATGCCGTTCTTTATGTTACATAGGGGGATCGTACATGAATAATAGTAAAGTGATTAAACTACAAGATCGTGTACCAAAATTGAAAAATCAGAAGAAAAAAAACAAAAAAAATGTTAATCATCGATTGATTTTATACATATCAATTTTATTTTTATTAGTGCTCTTTTTAATTTATTTTCGGTCTCCGCTTAGTAATATAAAAAAGATTAGTGTGTTTGGAAATCACTATATGACGGATGAACAAGTAATGAAGGATTCAGGCGTGACATATGATACAAGTTATTTCCGAGTGACAGCACATAAAGCTGAAGAAAACTTAACGAAGCGAAAAGAAATTAAAGCAGTAAATGTAAAAAAACGTTTTCCAAACAATATTGATATTCATATCGAAGAATATGTAACGATTGGTTATATAAATAAAGAGGGAAAATTACAACCGTTATTAGAGAATGGAAAAACACTTGATGTACTACCTAATGGAAAACTTCCTGTTGCAGCACCGATTTTCGAACCTTTTAAAGAAGAGAAAATGAAGGAGTTAATCGCTGAACTAGAAAAATTAACACCAGCTATTTTAAAATCTATTTCGGAGATTCGCTATTCACCAACGAATGCGAATGAAGATCATCTTACTTTATATATGAATGAAGGTTATGAAGTGAGCACTACAATTCAAAATTTCGCAAAACGTATGGAAGCCTATCCGCTTATTTTAAAAACAATTGAGCCAGGTAAGAAGGTATTAATTGACTTAGAAGTAGGTGCATATACGAAAGAATTAGGTGCAGAAGAAAAAAAAGAATAGAATGGTAGTTTTCGTTACTTATAGCAGAAAAAACGAAACGAATGTTCTATTATGTGTATACGAATTTAGAAGAATGGTTCATTTGATGAAAAATATGTAAAAATTCTTAGATTCATACTAGTATTGGTACAAGTTTCACTTTTCTATGAGTACATCTTAGTGTAGACTTATACTTGGCGGTAAACTTTACACTCGAAATAGAATTATTTCAAGATAAGCAGTTATTCATAGTTTACTGCGATATTCTTAATTGAATGCTAAATAAAAATAAGAAAAATATAGGGTTAAAAAAGGGAAACGTATAAAGACGTTGAATATTTTTCTTATAAATAGTAAAGTTGCGATTGTTGTTCCATATATTGAGTTGTATGGTATAAATAAAGAAGGAGGTGCCAAAGAATGAACAGCAATGAAATATATGTTAGTCTTGACATCGGTACATCCAATGTTAAAGTCATCATTGGTGAAATGGTTAATGACAGCTTAAACATTATTGGTGTTGGAAATGTAAAATCAAATGGTTTAAAGAAGGGATCGATAGTTGATATAGACGAGACTGTTCGATCAATTAAAAAAGCAATTGAACAAGCTGAGCGCATGGTGGGAATCCACATTGAGCAAGTTGTAGTAGGTGTCAATGCAAACCAGGTACAGCTACTTCCTTGTCACGGAGTAGTCGCTGTTTCAAATGAAGATCGTGAAATCGGGAATGAAGATGTCTTACGCGTTCTAGATGCAGCACAAGTTGTGTCAATTGCTCCAGAACGTGAGTTTATTGATGTGGTACCTCGACAGTTCATCGTAGACGGTCTTGACGAGATTAACGATCCACGCGGGATGATCGGTGTAAGATTAGAAATGGAAGGTACACTTATTACAGGCTCGAGAACTTTACTACATAACCTACTTCGTTGTGTAGAAAAAGCAGGTCTTGAAATTGTTGATATTTGTCTTCAACCTTTAGCGGCTGCAACAGTTGCAATATCTTCAGATGAAAAAAATAGAGGAGTAGCCCTTGTTGATATGGGGGGAGGATCTACAACTTTATCTATTTTTAAAGATGGAGAGTTACAAGCGACGAGCGTATTACCATTAGGTGGAGACCATATAACGAAAGATATTGCGATTGGGTTGAAAACTTCAACAGAAAATGCAGATCAAATTAAGTTGAAATATGGACATGCTTTTTATGATACAGCATCTGAAGAAGAGATGTTTACGGTTCCTATTATGGGAAGTGATCAAACAGAACAATATTCTCAGTTGGAATTATCGGATATAATAGAGGCTCGTGTAGAGGAAATTTTAATGTTTGTTCAAGATGAAGTGCGTAAGTTAGGAGTAAAGCAAGTGGCTTCTGGTTATGTACTAACTGGCGGAATTGCTTCTATGCCAGGTGTTCTTGATCTTGCATATGATATTTTACATGAAAATGTTCGTGTAGCAACTCCTGATTATATTGGTGTGCGTGAGCCCCAATATACAAGTGGAGTTGGATTAATTAAACATTCTTATCAAAAAGCTAAATTACGTGGGAAAAATGTGCAGGAAAAGCAAGAGCATTTTGAACCAGTACCAGCACCAGCACCAACGCCGGTACAACAGCAACCCACGAAACAAAAAACTCGTAATCAAAACAATAATAATCAAAATGATGACCGCATGATGTCAAAAGTAAAACGTGTATTCCGTTATTTATGGGATTAAAATTGGACACGAAAAATGAGGTTCTAGGGGGATTTCGACATGTTAGAGTTTGATACTACTCAAGATCAATTAGCGAATATAAAAGTTATCGGTGTCGGCGGTGGCGGAAACAATGCTGTAAACCGTATGATTGAACACGGTGTACAAGGTGTAGACTTTATCGCTGTGAACACTGATGCACAAGCATTAAATCTATCAAAAGCTGAAACAAAAATGCAAATTGGTGGAAAATTAACGCGTGGACTTGGTGCAGGCGCAAACCCTGAAGTAGGGAAAAAAGCTGCAGAAGAAAGTAAAGAACAGATCCAAGAAGCACTTCGTGGTGCGGATATGGTCTTCGTAACTGCCGGTATGGGCGGTGGAACTGGAACTGGTGCAGCTCCAGTTGTTGCTCAAGTTGCAAAAGAATTAGGTGCTTTAACAGTAGGTGTTGTAACACGTCCATTTACTTTTGAAGGACGTAAGCGTGCGACGCAAGCAGCATCTGGTATTGCAGCATTTAAAGAAAATGTAGATACTCTTATTGTAATTCCAAACGATCGCTTATTAGAGATTGTTGATAAAAATACGCCAATGTTAGAAGCATTCCGTGAAGCTGATAACGTATTACGTCAAGGTGTTCAAGGTATTTCGGATTTAATTGCAACGCCAGGTTTAATTAACTTAGACTTTGCAGACGTAAAGACAATTATGTCTAATAGAGGTTCTGCTTTAATGGGTATTGGTTCTGGTAATGGGGAAAATCGTGCTGCAGAAGCTGCGAAAAAAGCGATTTCTAGCCCATTACTAGAAACATCTATTGATGGAGCTCAAGGTGTTATCATGAACATTACGGGTGGCGCTAACTTAAGCTTATATGAAGTACAAGAAGCGGCAGACATCGTAGCTTCAGCTTCAGATCCAGAAGTAAATATGATCTTCGGTTCTGTTATTAACGAAGGATTAAAAGATGATATCGTTGTAACTGTAATTGCAACTGGTTTTGATGATAGCATTGCAACTCAACCACCAAAACCAATTATTCGTCCGAATGCGAACCACACGCAACAACAGCAACAACCAGTAGCTCAACCTTCAAAACAGCGTGAAGTAAAACGTGAAATGAAGCGTGAAGAGCCAGTTGTACATGAGCGTCATTCAGATTCAGATGATATCGATATTCCAGCATTTTTACGTAACCGTCGTAGACGATAAAAAAAGGAGCTTTCATGCTCCTTTTTGTTTTTTATGGAAAAGACCTGCTAAGCAGGTCTTTTTTTTTATTTCGTATATTTCAATATATTTTGTTTGTGAAAATAAGAGTATATCATTCTATGAATTTGTACTTTTATTTTTTACCGACAGATTATGTCTAGAAATCACAAAATAACAAAAAAACACCTCCGCAAATTGACACACTTTCCTATTGGATATGCATTATACTAGTCTCAACTTGAAAAAAGAGGTGAATTGTTTGGTTGTTTACGCCGACGTTGTTTGGTTGTTAAACGCCTGCATTGATTTTCTTTTGCTTTTATTAACAGCTACCGTGTTAAAAAAGAAAATCAAAAGATGGAGGCTTGTGTTAGGGGCATTTATAGGTTCAACTATTGTTATTTTTGCCTTTACTCCTTTTGCTTCTATGATGACACATCCAATTATGAAACTACTATACTCGTTACTTATTGTGTATACAGCATTTGGGTTTACAACATTTAGAAATTATGCACAAACTGTTTTTACTTTTTACTTTGTAACCTTTATGGTTGGCGGAGGATTAATTGGAACTCATTTCTTTTTGCAAACGAATGAAATGGTAAATGGATTGGTTCAATCTCAGTCAATTTCTTACGGTGATCCAATTAGTTGGTTATTTGTTATTTTTGGTTTTCCAGTAATTTATTATTTTTCTAAAAAGCGTATTGAAAGCGTAGAGGTCACGAAAATACACTATGATCAAATTGTGAAAGTAAAAATTCAATTAGCCGAAGAAGAACTAGAACTCGCAGGTCTTATTGACAGTGGGAACCAACTTTATGACCCATTAACAAAAACACCTGTTATGATTATGCATGTTTCATCATTAGAACATTGCTTACCATCTTGGTTAACAGAACAAATTTATTCCAAAACAGAAATTCCTCAAATACCAGAAAATGATTCTGGTTGGGCGACCAAATTACGCTTAATTCCTTTCCGTGCAGTAGGAGTAGAGAGTCAATTTTTGTGGGCAATTAAGCCTGACAGTGTGCAAGTTGACCATGAAGGTAGTTCTATTGTTGTAAACAAAGTATTAATTGGATTAAATACACAACAGCTGTCTACTAATGGGGAGTATCAATGTATTGTGCATCCAAAAATGTTGATTTCGCAAAAAATGGTGATCGCTTAATAAATGAGAGGCGGGATAATATGATGAAATTAAAATTTTATTTAGTATACCTTTGGTATAAAGTATTGCTGAAATTAGGAATTAAGACCGATGAAATTTATTATATTGGTGGAAGTGAAGCGTTGCCACCACCGTTAACAAAAGAAGAAGAGGAAGTTCTTTTGAATAAATTGCCAAAAGGAGATCAGGCAGCAAGGTCATTACTTATTGAACGTAACTTAAGGCTCGTTGTATATATAGCAAGAAAGTTTGAAAATACAGGGATAAATATTGAAGATTTGATTAGTATAGGAACAATCGGCCTTATTAAAGCGGTAAATACATTTAATCCAGAAAAGAAAATAAAATTAGCAACATATGCATCGCGTTGTATAGAAAATGAAATTTTAATGCATTTACGTCGAAATAACAAAAATCGTTCGGAAGTTTCTTTTGATGAACCACTAAACATTGATTGGGATGGGAATGAACTGTTATTGTCTGACGTGTTAGGTACAGATGATGATATTATTACAAAAGATTTAGAAGCTACTGTAGATCGTCACCTTTTAATGAAAGCATTACACCAATTAAATGATCGTGAAAAACAAATTATGGAACTTCGGTTTGGGCTTGCTGGAGGAGAGGAAAAGACGCAAAAAGATGTGGCGGATATGCTTGGGATTTCACAGTCATACATTTCGCGTTTAGAAAAAAGAATTATAAAAAGATTACGAAAAGAATTTAATAAAATGGTGTGAAGAATAAGACCAGCCGTTATGTAGGCTGGTCTTATTCTATTTAGTTGTATTAGGAAAGATAATTTAAATAAAAAATCGTGAAAAAACCACATGCATAAAATCCCCTTCAAAGGAAATACTTTACACTGTACAGCAACTCCCGATAGGAGGGAACACTTTGACGAGAAACAAAGTAGAAATTTGCGGTGTTGATACAGCTAAACTTCCAGTATTAAAAAATGATGAAATGCGTAAATTATTTCGTGAAATGCAAAGTGGAGAGATAAGCGCAAGAGAAAAATTAGTGAATGGAAACTTACGTCTTGTACTGAGCGTCATCCAAAGATTTAATAACAGAGGAGAATATGTTGACGATTTATTTCAAGTTGGTTGCATCGGACTTATGAAATCAATTGATAATTTTGATTTAGGCCAAAATGTAAAATTTTCAACGTATGCTGTGCCGATGATTATTGGGGAAATACGCAGATATTTGCGTGATAATAATCCGATTCGCGTATCGCGCTCATTGCGAGATATTGCGTATAAAGCTTTGCAAGTAAGAGAAAAATTGATTGCAGAAAATTCAAAAGAACCAACAGCAATGGATATTGCAAAAGTGCTAGAAGTAACTCATGAAGAGATAGTATTTGCTTTAGATGCGATTCAAGATCCAGTTTCATTATTTGAACCGATTTATAATGATGGGGGAGATCCTATCTTTGTTATGGATCAGTTAAGTGATGAAAAACAAAAGGACGAGCAGTGGGTTGAAGAATTAGCATTGAAAGAAGGAATGAAGCGTTTAAATGATAGAGAGAAAATGATTATTAGAAAACGTTTCTTCCAAGGAAAGACACAGATGGAAGTTGCAGAAGAAATTGGGATTTCCCAAGCGCAAGTATCACGTTTAGAGAAGTCAGCTATTAAACAAATGAATAAAACGATTCAAGGATAAGGTCTCACCAATTATGGTGAGACCTTTTTATATGTAATATGGTTTGTGCTCATAGTAGGGGATTAGTGTTCATATAATGAAACTAGCATGGTGTTTCGTATAGATGGCTTCCTGTAAATATGAGAAACAGTTTCCAATTTGTCATATAAGGGAGAGGATAAAAATGGTGATACGAATTTCAGAGTTACAGATGAAGGATGTTATAAATATTTCAGATGGAAAAAGGATTGGGAATATTGGAGATATTGAAATTGATATGAACACAGGGCAAGTTTGTTCTGTTATTATTTCCAAACAGACACGTATGCTAGGTATTTTTGGAAAAGATGTTGAGATTGTAATTCCTTGGAAGGAAATTGTGAAAATTGGGGAGGATGTCATACTTGTAAGAGTAAATCCTGTTAATTCTGTAACAGAATCAATACAAACACCGACAATTTCATAAAGAATATTACAAATTCCTCTTTTTTTTCTGTTAGGATTATGAAAAAATAAAAGTATGGTAAAATAGACAGGAAGTACCATGCTTTTTTCTGTTATTTTAATTAAAAGGAGCCGCTTTATTATGAGAGAACCATTTAAATATGTGGACGGTATACTGTATTTACAAGCGTGGAAAGAACTTGGAAACATTACTGCTGGATTTACGACAAAAGATGGTGGGATAAGTACGGGCTCCTTTCATGCGATGAATTTAGGATTACATGTGAATGATATCGTGGAGAACGTTCATGAAAACAGACGCATTTTAGCAAATAAGTTACAAAAACCATTAGAAAACTGGATTTGCTCTGAACAAGTTCATGCTCATCATGTTGAAAAAGTAGGGCAACAGGAAAAGGGAAGTGGTGTCTATTCATATGAGGACGGCATTTCAAAAACAGATGGCATTTATACGAGTAATGAAGATGTTCTGTTAACGTCTTGTTACGCGGATTGTGTTCCGCTCTATTTTTATGCACCATCACATGGTATGATAGGACTTGCGCATGCTGGATGGAAAGGCACTGTACAAGAGATTGCAAAGGAAATGATTCAAAAGTGGAATGCAGAAGGTATTTCAAGTGATGAAATTCATGTTGCAATTGGGCCGTCGATCGGATCTTGTTGTTATGTTGTGGATGATCGTGTATTAACAGCAGCACAGGAAGTAGTTAGCGGTGCTGTTCCTCATCAAAAAATTTCTGACGGGCAGTACGCAATTAATTTAAAAGAAATTAATCGTATATTATGTGTACAAGCAGGCATAAAAGAAGAGCATATTGTAATGTCATCTCTTTGTACAAGCTGTGAAGAGCAACTATTTTTCTCTCATCGTCGTGATCAAGGTAAGACAGGAAGAATGTTGAGTTTCATAGGTTTTAAGGAGGAAGGAAGCAAGTGACAGTACAAGAAAATTTAGTAATTGTAAACGAAGCTATTAAAGAATCTTGCGCTCGAGCTGGACGTTCGTTGCAAGATATTAAACTTGTTGCAGTTACAAAAACTGTAGGGATTGAAAAAACAAACGAAGTAATTGAAGCTGGAATTATCGATTTAGGTGAAAATAGAAATGAAGGTTTCTTACAGAAATACGAGCATTTCGGTTCAAAAGTTAATTGGCACTTTATTGGCTCATTACAAACGAGAAAAGTAAAAGAAATCATTAATGAAATTGATTATTTACATTCGTTAGATCGTCTTTCGCTGGCGAAAGAAATTCAGAAACGTGCTGATAAGAAAGTGAAATGCTTTATTCAAGTGAAAACCTCATCTGAAGAATCGAAGCAAGGATTGGCAATAGAAGAGGTTGTTTCTTTTATTCAAAGTTTGCAAGAATTCGATAAAATTGAAGTGGTTGGACTAATGACGATGGCTCCATTTACAGAAGAAGAGGAAGAAATCAGACGCTGTTTTAAGGAATTACGTATGCTGCAAACAGAGGTGCAGGAGCTAGAGTTATTACATGCGCCATGTAAAGAATTATCAATGGGAATGTCCAATGATTACACAATTGCAATTGAAGAAGGGGCTACATATATTCGTTTGGGAACGATTTTAGTAGGAAAAGCGTAAAAGGAAGGAGAATCTTATTATGAGTTGGTCAAAAGTAAAATACTTCTTTTTTGATACACCGGAAGAAAAAGAAGCAGCTCAATATGGTTATGAAAAGGAGCAAACAGACATGAAAAAGCAGCAAGATCCACCAGAACAACAAGACGTTACGTTTCCGAAAGCGCAACCGAAGCAAAATGTTGTGAGTATTGAAACAGCAAAACAATCTTCAAAAGTTGTTTTATTAGAACCACGCACATATTCGGAAGCACAAGGGATTGCGGACCACTTAAAAGGTAGACGAGCTGTTGTAATTAATTTGCAGAGAATGTCTACTGATCAAGCGGTACGTATCGTTGACTTTTTAAGTGGTACTGTATACGCTATAGGCGGGGACATTCAAAAAATAGGACCGAAAACATTTATGTGTACACCTGAAAATGTAGATATTGTTGGTGCGATTTCAGAGTTATTCGGTGAAGAAGAAGAAACAAATATAAAGAGGTGGTAATACGCCATGACAACAGTTTTTATAGTGTTAAGTTATGCTATCGAGATTTACTCGTGGGCACTTATTATTTACATTCTCCTATCATGGTTTCCTGGTGCAAAGGAATCAGCTTTTGGAGAGTTCCTGGCACGTATTTGTGAACCGTATTTAGAACCATTCCGCCGCTTTATTCCGCCGCTTGGAATGATTGATATTTCTCCAATCGTTGCGATCTTTGCGTTGAAACTTGCTAAAACTGGTTTGTTCAGTTTATTAAGCTATTTCTTATAGTAAGAAGGTAAATACATGAGCATCTACGAACATTTTAGGCCTGATGAGGAGGTCTTTGTGGATAAAGTGCTAGAGTGGAAGCGAGCGGCGGAATACCATCAAGTGAAGTTAACGGATTTTCTTGATCCTAGGCAACAACAAATTGTTTCTATGGTAATAGGACAAGGTGATGTTGCTGTGCAATTTGGTGGTGCAACGCCTAATGCAGAGCGTAAAAGAGCACTTATTTATCCAGACTATCTAGAATTAAATGAAGAAGAATTTCAAGTAGAAGTATTAGAAATTGACTATCCTTCCAAGTTTTATACGCTAGAACATAGGCAAATATTAGGTACATTTATGTCTCTTGGTTTAACAAGAGAAAAATGTGGTGATATTTTGCTGCAAGAAAATCGTGCCCAAATTGTAGTTGCGAAAGAAATTGTATCGTATATTGAGATGAACTTACAATCAATAGGGAAAGTAAAAGTCTCTTTAGCGTCAGTGCAAGGAGAACAAATTCTACAGATAGATGAAACGTGGGGAGAGAAATCTGGAACGGTTTCTTCACTTCGTTTAGATGTTATGTTAGCTGAAATGTTACATTTATCTAGACAGAAAGTACAACCTTTCATAAAAAATGGTTTAGTAAAAGTCAATTGGAAAACAGTGGAGCAAACTTCTTATGAATGCTATCCAGGAGATGTTTTTTCTGTTAGAGGATATGGCCGAAGTAAATTATTTTCTGTAGAAGGTAGAACAAAACGCGACAAATGGAGAATTTTGTATGGTATACTAAAATGATTGGTTTTTTAGAAGGAAATCCTCCTATTTTGTCGAAGAAAAGATATAATTGAAAGAGGAAATTTAGATAACTACTTGGAGGTGGCGTTGTGCCGTTAACACCATTAGATATTCATAACAAAGAATTTGGTCGCGGATTCCGTGGCTATGATGAAGATCAAGTAAATGAGTTTCTTGATCAAATTATCAAAGATTATGAATTGGTCATTCGTGAGAAAAAAGCTTTAGAAGAAAAAGTTGCGCAGTTAGAAGGGAAGTTAGATCATTTCTCTAATATTGAAGATACGTTAAACAAATCTATCGTCGTTGCACAAGAAGCAGCGGAAGAAGTAAAACGTAATGCGCAAAAAGAAGCGAAATTAATTGTGCGTGAAGCTGAAAAGAATGCTGATCGTATTATTAACGAAGCATTAGTAAAATCAAGAAAAGTTGCTTTTGATATTGAAGAGCTAAAGAAACAAGCGAAAGTATTCCGAACTCGTTTCCGTATGTTATTAGAAACACAGCTTGAGATGTTAAACAACGATGATTGGGATAAACTAATTGAATTAGAAGACGAAGTAGATGAACTGTTGAAAAAAGAAGAAACAGTGTAAGCTTGACGTTTTTCTCATTATTACATATAATTTTAAACAACATATTTATTAAGAAAAACGAAGATAGGGATAAGTACCTTTTCAAACCTTATATAGCGAACTGAGGATGGTGTAAGCTCAGGATAAGGAGATAGTGGGAATATCACCCTGGAGTTCCGCGCTGAACAAATAGAGTAAGCGTAGGCGTGTATTCGCGTTAAGAATATAAAGAGGATTCTATACACATGTATATGATCTACTAGGGTGGTACCGCGGGAGACTTTCTCGTCCCTTTTTGGGATGAGAAGGTCTCTTTTTTATTCCGTTTTTTAAGTGTTTCTTTTATACATGTAAGGAGGAATTGAGCATGGAGTACAAAAATACATTACTGATGCCAAAAACAGAGTTCCCAATGCGTGGGAATTTACCAAAACGTGAGCCTGCAATGCAAGAAAAATGGGCTGAAATGAATATTTACGAAAAAGTACAAGAACATACAAAAGGACGTCCTTTATTTGTATTGCATGATGGACCTCCATATGCGAATGGTGACATTCATATGGGACATGCATTAAATAAAGTATTAAAAGACTTTATTGTTCGTTATAAATCAATGACTGGTTTTAGTGCGCCATATGTTCCAGGATGGGATACGCACGGTTTACCAATTGAACAAGCTTTAACAAATAAAGGTGTAAAACGTAAAGAAATGACAGTTGCTGAGTTCCGTAAGTTATGTGCAGAGTATGCATATGAACAAGTAGAACGTCAACGTGAACAATTTAAGCGTCTAGGTGTACGTGCAGATTGGGATAATCCATATATTACTTTAGAGCCAGCTTATGAAGCACAACAAATTAAAGTGTTTGGTGACATGGCGAAAAAAGGTTATATCTATAAAGGTCAAAAACCAGTTTACTGGTCTCCAACGAGTGAATCTGCTTTAGCGGAAGCTGAAATTGAATATCAAGATAAAAAATCAGCATCTATTTACGTAGCATTCCCTGTAAAAGATGGAAAGAACGTATTAGAAGGTGATGAAAAGTACATCATTTGGACAACGACACCTTGGACATTACCTGCAAACTTAGGTATTTCTGTTCACCCAGAGCTTGAATATAGCATTGTAAAAGTAAACGATGAGAAATATATCATTGCTTCTGAGCTGTTTGAGACAGTTGCAAAAACGTTAGAGTGGGAAAATGCTGAAGTTGTGAAAACAGTAAAAGGTAGCGAACTTGAGTACACAGTTGCAAAACATCCATTCTACGATCGTGATTCATTAGTTATGCTAGGAGACCACGTAACAACAGATGCAGGTACAGGTTGTGTTCATACAGCACCAGGACACGGGGAAGATGACTTCGTTGTTGGTAAAAAGTATGGATTAGAAGTACTTTGCCCAGTCGATGATAAAGGTGTATTAACAAATGAGGCACCTGGATTTGAAGGCTTATTCTATGATAAAGCTAACAAACCAATTACAGAAAAATTAGAAGAAGTAGGCGCGTTACTGAAACTAACATTCATTACACATTCATACCCACATGATTGGAGAACGAAAAAACCAATTATTTTCCGTGCGACAGCACAGTGGTTTGCATCTATTGAAGCATTCCGTAAAGAATTAATAGAAGCTGTAGCAGAAACAAAATGGGTACCAGCATGGGGAGAAACTCGTCTTCATAATATGGTTCGTGACCGTGGTGACTGGTGTATTTCTCGTCAGCGTGCATGGGGTGTGCCAATTCCAGTATTCTATGCTGAGAATGGTGATCCAATTATTACGGATGAAACAATTAACCATGTAGCAGATTTATTCCGTGAACACGGTTCTAACGTATGGTTCGAGCGTGAAGCGAAAGATCTATTACCAGAAGGATTTACACATCCAGGTAGCCCAAATGGCGAATTCCGTAAAGAAACAGACATCATGGATGTATGGTTCGATTCAGGTTCTTCTCACCAAGCGGTATTAGAAGAGCGCGAAGATTTACAGCGTCCAGCTGATTTATATTTAGAAGGATCTGACCAGTATCGTGGTTGGTTTAACTCTTCATTATCAACAGCAGTTGCTGTAACAGGTAAAGCTCCATATAAAGGCGTACTAAGTCACGGTTTCGTACTAGATGGTGAAGGACGTAAGATGAGTAAGTCGATTGGAAACATTGTCGTACCGAAGAAAATTATGGATCAATTAGGCGGAGACATTTTACGCTTATGGGTATCTTCTGTTGACTATCAATCTGACGTACGTATTTCAGATGATATTTTAAAACAAGTAGCAGAAGTGTATCGTAAAATCCGTAACACATTCCGTTTCTTATTAGGAAACTTAGACGACTTTAAGCCAAGTGAAAATGCAGTAGCTGTAGCTGAACTTCGTGAAGTAGATCGTTACATGTTAGTGAAATTAAATGACTTAATTACAAAAGTTAAAGAAGCATATGAGACATACGACTTCGCTGCTGTGTATCATGCAATTCATAACTTCTGTACAATTGATTTAAGTTCATTCTATTTAGACTTTGCAAAAGACATTTTATATATTGAAGGTGCAAACCACGAAGATCGTCGTGCGATTCAAACTGTATTATATGATGTTCTTGTTGCGTTAACGAAACTTGTAACACCAATCTTACCGCATACAGCTGATGAAGTATGGCCATACATTCCAGGCGTAACAGAAGAAAGTGTACAATTAACTGATATGCCAGAAGCTGTACAATTAGATGACGCGGAAGCGTTAAAAACAAAATGGGATGCATTTATGACATTACGTGATGACGTGTTAAAAGCACTAGAAGTAGCTCGTAATGAAAAAGTAATCGGTAAGTCATTAAATGCAAGCATTACGCTATATCCAACTGCAGAAATGAAAGCTATGTTAGAGTCTATTAGTGAAGACTTAAAGCAATTATTCATCGTTTCTGAGTATAAACTTGGTGGTATGATGGATGAAGCGCCAGCAGATGCACCGAAGTATGAACATACAGCGGTTGTTGTTGCTCAAGCAACTGGTGAAACATGTGAACGTTGTTGGGTAGTTTCAGAAACAATTGGTAAAGATGCTGAACATGAAACATTATGTGAGCGTTGTGCAACAGTTGTTAAAGAAAACTATGTAAAATAATAAAAAAAGCTGACTGCTATTGATGCAGTCAGTTTTTTTGTTGATGGCATATCAAAATCACTTTCAGACTCTTTCCTGTGAAGGAAAAATGTGTGTGAGGTAAGCAAATAAATTTCGGACACACTAACTGTACATTACAGCTAGGAGGAATGTACACGTGAATGAAATTTACATGGAAATAAAAGAAGAATTGCAATTGATGAGAAAAGAGTTGCAAGAGAGACTAGCTAAAGAAGTAATGCACAAATATGATGTCGAGTTCAGCCAAGAGCTTGGATATGAAATTAAGGAAGAGATAAAGAAAAAATTGCTATTACATGATATAAAAGAGGATTTAAAGGATGTAGAACGCGCATTATTTAAAATGGAAATAGACATGTATGGTATTTGTGAAGATACGGGGAGATTAATTTCGACAAAGCAAATGAAGACAATGCCGACTGCCCGTACGATTCATGAATTCTTTTATGAAAAGGTAAATGTATGAATACGCACAACGATATTATATTACCTTTTTTTAATTTATTTTATTCTTCTATAAAGGTTCATTGTGAAAAGGTAGCAGCTATGCTAAAATTTTGAGGTACACTGTCTTTGTGGGGGAAATGAAAATGATATATTATGTAATAGCGTTATTCGTCATTGCTATCGATCAAATATCGAAGTGGTTAATTGTAAAGAACATGGAATTGGGTACGAGTATTCCGATTATCGACAATGTATTATACATAACATCACATCGAAATAGAGGCGCTGCTTGGGGTATTTTAGAAAATAAAATGTGGTTCTTCTACATTATTACAGTTGTTTTTGTAGTGTTTATTGTATTTTATATGAAAAAGTATGCGAAAACAGACAAGCTTCTAGGTATTTCGTTAGGCCTAATTTTGGGCGGGGCAATTGGTAACTTTATTGATCGTGTATTTAGACAAGAAGTAGTGGATTTCATTCACGTGTATATTTTCTCGTACAACTATCCAGTATTCAATATAGCTGATTCAGCATTATGTATTGGTGTTGTATTAATTATTATTCAAACATTATTAGAAGGCAAGAAAGCGAAGGAGTAATTGAATGAGTGAAGTAGTACAAGTAACAGTTGCAGCAGAGCAAAAAAACGAGCGAATTGATAAATTCGTTACAGGGATAAATAACGAATGGTCACGTACGCAAGTGCAGCAATGGATTAAAGATGAAGTTGTGACAGTAAACGGGAAAGCGGTAAAAGGGAATTATAAAGTAAAAGAAGAAGATGAAATTACAGTAACAATTCCTGAACCAGAAGAGTTAGATATTCAACCAGAGGATTTAAATTTAGAAATTTATTATGAAGATGCAGATGTGCTTGTTGTAAATAAGCCACGTGGTATGGTTGTACATCCAGCACCAGGGCATACAAGTGGTACACTTGTAAATGGCCTTATGCACCATTGTACAGACTTATCAGGCATTAACGGTGTAATGCGTCCAGGTATCGTGCATCGTATCGATAAAGATACATCTGGACTATTAATGGTTGCTAAAAATGATATGGCACATGAATCGCTTGTAAATCAGCTTGTAGCAAAAACAGTAACGAGACGTTACAAAGCGATTGTACACGGTGTGATTCCGCATGATAAGGGAACGATTGATGCTCCGATTGCTCGTGATAAGAAAGAGCGTCAAAGTATGACAGTTGATGAAAATGGTAAGAACGCTGTTACGCATTTCCAAGTGTTAGAACGCTTTAAAGACTTTACACTTGTAGAATGTCGCTTAGAAACGGGACGTACGCACCAAATTCGTGTTCATATGAAATATATTGGCTATCCACTTGCAGGAGATCCGAAGTATGGTCCGAAGAAAACGTTAGATATGAATGGACAAGCACTTCATGCGGGTATTTTAGGCTTTGATCATCCTCGTACTGGTGAATATATTCAGTTTGAGGCACCGATTCCAGAAGTGTTTGAAGACGCATTAAATATTTTACGAAAATAGTATTGACAAATCATAAGAAAACTGAGATACTGACAACAGTTAAATAATGATCCTTTAACACAGCCCCGTGAGGTTGAGAAGGTAACGGTTTGAAATACTTAGGGTATGTTGTACCCTTTTTTCAAAAGTCCTCTCGCACACGCTGAGAGGACTTTTTTTATACCATTACTCTCACGCAAGAAAAAAGCTTGGAGGTGTAGAGCATGCAAGAGAAAGCTGTCGTTTTAGATGACCAAATGATTCGCCGCGCTTTAACACGAATTAGTCATGAAATCGTGGAACGAAATAAAGGTGTCGATAATTGTGTTCTTGTCGGAATTAAAACTCGTGGAATTTTTATTGCACAACGTTTGGCAGAACGAATTGGTCAAATTGAAGGAAAAGAAATGGAAGTTGGAGAGTTAGACATTACGTTATATCGTGATGATTTAACACTACAATCGAAAAATAAAGAACCACTTGTAAAAGGTTCTGATATCCCTGTAGATATTACGAAGAAAAAAGTTATCCTTGTGGATGACGTATTATATACAGGAAGAACAGTTCGAGCAGCAATGGATGCTCTTATGGATTTAGGTAGACCATCTCAAATCCAATTGGCGGTTCTTGTTGATAGAGGTCATCGCGAATTACCAATTCGCGCTGATTATGTAGGGAAGAATATTCCAACATCAAGTGAAGAGCGTATCGAAGTTGATTTGCAAGAGACAGATCAACAAGATCGAGTAAGCATATACGATAAGTAAAGCCCTTTTAAATGTAGTCCTGTGAGGCTGCCAAAGGGTCTTGGCTTTCATATGTCAAATTTGGCATACGAAAGTGTAGGACTCTTTGTGCACAGGCACAAAGAGTTTTTTTATTGCAAAGATTTAAACTGAAGGAGGATGTAACAATGGAACAAAAGCCAGTGTTAGACGTTAATGAAGTACCGAAACCGGGAAAATGGTTATTTTTAAGTATACAACATTTGTTCGCGATGTTTGGATCAACAGTGCTTGTTCCGTTTTTAACAGGATTGAATCCATCAGTAGCATTAATATCAAGTGGATTAGGAACGTTAGCGTTTCTTCTTATAACGAAAGGTCAAGTACCTGCTTATCTAGGATCATCATTCGCCTTTATCGCACCGATTATAACAGCGAAAACGGCAGGTGGACCGGGAGCGGCAATGCTTGGTGGTTTGCTAGCAGGACTTGTGTACATCTTAATCTCACTCGGAATTAAGAAATCAGGATCAGAGTGGATTATGAAATTACTACCACCAATCGTAGTTGGTCCAGTAGTAATGGTAATCGGTCTAGCTTTAGCACATACAGCAGTTAACATGGCGATGAACGGTGCGGATGGCAAATATAGCTTTACACACTTTTCAGTAGCGTTAGTAACATTAGCAATTACAATTATATGCTCGATATTTGGAAGAGGATTTTTCAGTATCATACCAGTGTTACTTGGCATTATCGGCGGATATATCTTCGCTTACTTCCAAGGGCTAGTAGACTTAAAGCCGGTAGCTGAGGCAAAATGGTTTGTTGTACCAGATTTCACAGTACCATTTGTAACATACACACCAGAGTTTTCATGGAAGATTGTACTCTTGATGGTACCAGTTGCACTAGTAACAATATCAGAACATATCGGACATCAAATTGTTCTTGGAAATGTTATTAAAAGAGATTTAATTGAAAAACCAGGTTTACACCGTTCAATCTTCGGTGACGGAGTAGCAACATTAATCGCGTCACTAATCGGTGGGCCACCGAATACAACGTATGGTGAAAACATCGGTGTGCTAGCAATTACGAGAGCATACAGTGTATACTTATTCATCGGTTCAGCAGTATTCGCAATCATGTTCGGATTTATCGGTAAGATTTCTGCACTGATTCATTCGATCCCAACACCAGTTATGGGTGGTGTATCAATCTTACTATTCGGTGTAATCGCATCAAGCGGATTACGCATGATGGTAGATGATAAAACAGATTTAAGTGACAAACGAAACTTAATGATTGCATCAGTAATATTAGTAATCGGTATTGGTGGAGCGGTACTTCATGTAGGAGAATCATTCCAAGTAGAAGGAATGGCACTAGCAGCAATTGTAGGTGTACTGTTAAATCTACTACTACCGGAAACGAAACAAATAAAACAATCTAAGCAGATTGCTTCATAATAATAACCTTTTAATTCAGTCCTGTGAGACCGGAAAGGGTGGCTTCTTTCTTGCACCCTAGTCTCACACGATTAGGGTATTTTTATGCAAAGGTTGTTATAAAAATTCAAAAGTGGTAACATAAAAATCAGAAAGATGAGGGATGACGATGAGCCATTTGTTAACGATGAGTGAATTATCGGAAGTAGAAATTTCAGAAATCCTAAAAGATGCAGAAGATTTTGCGAATGGAAAAGAGAGCAAAACGACAGAGCAAACTTTTGTTGCGAACTTGTTCTTTGAGAATAGTACGAGAACGAGATTTAGCTTTGAAGTTGCTGAGAAGAGATTAGGACTTGATGTTTTAAACTTTTCAGCTGATGCATCTAGCGTACAAAAAGGAGAAACTCTATACGATACGATAAGAACACTAGAATCAATCGGAACAAAAGCAGTGGTCATCCGCCACGAGCAAGATCGCTACTTCGATGAACTAAAAGATCAGGTGAATATTCCAATCTTAAATGCTGGAGATGGATGCGGAAACCACCCAACACAGTGCCTACTGGACCTTCTTACAATTAAACAAGAGTTTGGAAGATTTGAAGGTTTGAAGATTGCAATAGTAGGAGATGTTCGTCATAGCCGAGTAGCACGTTCTAATGCAGAAGCATTAACGAAGCTTGGTGCAACAATTTACTTTGCAAGTCCAGAAGAGTGGCAAGATGAAGACAACACATTTGGAACATACAAACCATTAGATGAACTTGTTCCAGAAGTTGATGTAATGATGTTACTCCGTGTACAACATGAGCGTCATGATCATTATGAAACAGACATTATGAAAGAATATCATGAGAAACACGGATTAACAGTAGAAAGAGAAAAGCGTATGAAAGAAGGAAGCATTATTATGCATCCAGCTCCTGTAAACCGTGATGTTGAAATTGCAAGTGAACTTGTTGAGTGTGAGCGTTCACGTATATTTAAACAAATGGAAAATGGAGTTTACGTAAGAATGGCTGTACTAAAACGCGCCTTACCAAATGTATTAGGAGGAATGAAACATGAATTATTTGTTTAAAAATGGTCGTTATATGAATGAAGAAGGAAAAATCGTAGCAACGGATCTTCTCGTACAAGACGGTAAAATCGCTAAGGTAGCAGAAAATATTACGGCAGATAATGCTGAAGTAATCGATGTGAACGGAAAGTTAATCGCACCTGGATTAGTAGATGTACACGTACATCTTCGTGAACCAGGTGGTGAACATAAAGAAACAATTGAAACAGGTACACTAGCAGCGGCAAAAGGTGGATTCACTACAATTTGCGCAATGCCAAATACACGCCCGGTACCAGATTGCAGAGAACATATGGAAGACTTGCAAAAACGTATTGAAGAAAAAGCTCATGTTAACGTACTACCATACGGAGCAATTACAGTACGTCAAGCTGGTTCTGAAATGACAGATTTCGAAACATTAAAAGAACTTGGAGCATTTGCTTTCACAGATGACGGCGTAGGCGTACAAGATGCGAGCATGATGTTAGCGGCTATGAAACGTGCAGCAAAATTAAATATGGCAGTAGTTGCGCACTGTGAAGAGAATACGCTTATTAATAAAGGTTGTGTACATGAAGGGAAGTTTTCTGAGAAACACGGATTAAACGGTATCCCATCAGTATGTGAATCTGTACATATTGCAAGGGATATACTGCTTGCTGAAGCAGCAGATTGCCACTATCACGTATGTCATGTAAGTACGAAAGGTTCTGTACGTGTAATCCGTGATGCGAAACGCGCTGGAATTAAAGTAACAGCAGAAGTAACACCGCATCACCTAGTGTTATGTGAAGATGATATCCCATCAGCTGATCCTAACTTTAAAATGAACCCACCGCTTCGTGGAAAAGAAGACCATGCAGCATTAATTGAAGGTTTATTAGATGGAACGATCGATATGATCGCAACTGACCATGCACCGCATACAGCGGAAGAGAAAGCACAAGGAATTGAAAGAGCACCGTTTGGAATTACTGGTTTTGAAACAGCATTCCCGCTTCTAT
Source organism: Bacillus sp. HMA207 (assembly GCF_003402455.1). NCBI lineage: Bacteria > Bacillati > Bacillota > Bacilli > Caryophanales > Bacillaceae > Bacillus > Bacillus sp. HMA207. Next base: position 923,103 of record NZ_BEZT01000001.1, read on the forward strand.
ACACAAACCTTGTGAAAAAGGGAGTTATTACGCTAGAACAGTTAATTCAATTCTTAACAGAAAAGCCAGCTGATACATTCGGCTTAGAAGCAGGTCGCCTAAAAGAAGGTAGAGCAGCTGATATTACAATCATTGATTTAGAACAAGAAGAAGAGATTGACCCAACAACATTCTTATCAAAAGGAAAAAATACACCATTCGCAGGTTGGAAATGCCAAGGATGGCCGGTAATGACAATCGTTGGTGGTAAGATCGCATGGCAAAAGGAGAGTGCATTAGTATGAAAAGACAACTTATCTTAGAAGATGGAACAGTATTAATTGGAACAGGTTTCGGAGGCGAAATCGAAAAGTCAGGTGAGGTTGTATTTACAACAGGAATGACTGGATATCAAGAAACATTATCTGATCCATCATATTGCGGTCAAATCGTAACATTCACGTACCCATTAATCGGAAACTACGGCATTAACCGTGACGATTTTGAATCCATTCACCCATCTGTAAATGGTTTAATCGTAAACGAAATTTGTGATCACCCATCAAACTTCCGTAATGAAATTTCGTTAAATGATTACTTGAAAGAAAGAAATATCCCAGGATTAGCAGGGATTGATACGAGAAAATTAACGAGAAAAATTCGTCAATACGGTACATTACGTGGACGCCTTTGTAACATGGATGCAGATGTAGAGTACATTGTAAGCCAATTAAAAGCGACAGTATTTACAGATCATGTAAAACGCGTATCAACGAAAGATCCATACCCAAGCCCAGGTCGTGGTCACCGAGTTGTACTAGTAGACTTCGGTATGAAACATGGTATTTTACGAGAATTAAATAAGCGTGACTGTGATGTAATTGTAGTTCCTTACAACACAACAGCGGAAGAAATTTTACGCCTTAGCCCAGATGGAATTATGTTAAGTAATGGACCTGGAGATCCGAAAGATGTACCAGAAGCAATTGAAATGTTAAAAGACATTATCGGTAAAGTTCCTTTATTCGGAATTTGCCTAGGACATCAATTGTTCGCTCTAGCATCAGGTGCAAATACAAGTAAGTTGAAATTTGGTCACCGTGGTTTAAACCATCCAGTAAAAAATCTTGCAACTGGAAAAGTAGCAATTACATCTCAAAACCACGGATACGCAGTAGAAGAAGAATCAGTTGAAAATACAGATCTTGAAATTACACATGTTGCTTTAAACGATGGAACGGTAGAAGGTCTTCGTCATAAGAAGTTCCCGGCATTTACAGTACAATACCATCCAGAAGCTTCAGCGGGACCAGAAGATGCAAATGATTTATTCGAAGATTTCTTAACAATGATTGAAAACTTCAAGAAAGAAGGGGAAGAGTTATGCCAAAACGCCTAGACATTAACACAATTTTAGTAATCGGATCAGGACCAATTGTAATTGGGCAAGCAGCGGAGTTTGACTACTCTGGTACACAAGCTTGTCAATCTCTTAAAGAGGAAGGTTACAAAGTAATCCTTGTTAACTCTAACCCAGCAACAATTATGACGGATACTGCAACAGCTGATAAAGTATACATCGAGCCATTAACATTAGAATTCGTAAGCCGTATTATTCGTAAAGAACGTCCTGATGCAATCCTACCAACATTAGGTGGTCAAACAGGTTTAAACATGGCTGTTGAACTTGCAAAATCAGGCGTACTTGACGAGTGCGGAGTTGAAATTTTAGGAACAAAATTATCAGCAATCGAGCAAGCGGAAGATCGTGATTTATTCCGTACATTAATGCAAGATTTAAATGAACCAACACCACCAAGTGAAATTATTCATAACCTTGATGAAGCATATGGATTTGTAAACGAAATTGGTTACCCAGTAATCGTTCGACCAGCGTTCACATTAGGAGGAACGGGCGGCGGAATTTGTCATAACGAAGAAGAGCTAATTGAAATCGTAACAAGTGGTTTAAAACATAGCCCAGTAACACAATGTTTATTGGAGAAAAGTATTGCTGGCTGTAAAGAAATTGAATACGAAGTAATGCGTGATTCAAATGATAACGCAATTGTAGTGTGTAACATGGAAAACATCGATCCAGTTGGTGTTCATACAGGTGATTCAATCGTTGTAGCACCGAGCCAAACGCTAAGCGACCGTGAATACCAAATGTTACGTAACACGTCATTACGAATTATTCGTGCACTAGGAATTGAAGGTGGATGTAACGTTCAGCTTGCACTAGATCCATATAGCTTCCAATACTATGTAATCGAAGTAAATCCACGTGTAAGTCGTTCATCTGCACTAGCATCTAAAGCAACTGGATATCCAATTGCGAAATTAGCAGCAAAAATTGCAGTCGGCTTAACGTTAGATGAAATCGTAAACCCAGTAACACAAAAAACTTACGCTTGCTTCGAGCCAGCGTTAGACTATGTTGTTTCAAAAATTCCACGTTGGCCGTTTGATAAGTTTGAATCAGCGAACAGAACGCTTGGAACACAAATGAAAGCAACTGGTGAAGTTATGTCAATCGGACGTAACTTAGAAGAATCATTACTAAAAGCAGTTCGTTCTTTAGAGCTTGGCATTTATCACTTAGAATTAGACCACTTAAAAGAACTTGATAAAGAAACGATGAAAAAACGTATCATTAAAGCGGATGATGAACGACTGTTTATTGTAGCAGAAGCAATTCGCCAAGGTGTAACGAAAGAAGAAATCAATGAATGGTGTGAAATGGACTTCTTCTTCTTACAAAAAGTTGAAAACATCGTAAATATGGAACGTGAAGTAAAAGCGAATGTAGGAAATATGGAAGTACTACAAACTGCAAAAGAAATGGGCTTCAGCGATCACTACATTGCAGCAGCTTGGAACAAAACGGAGCGCGAAATTTACGATATGCGTAAAGAAAATAATATGATGCCAGTATTCAAAATGGTAGATACTTGTGCGGCAGAGTTTGAATCTGCAACGCCATATTACTACAGCACATATGCGGACGAAAATGAATCGATTGTAACAGATCGTAAGAGTGTAGTAGTTCTAGGATCTGGTCCGATCCGTATTGGTCAAGGTGTTGAGTTTGATTACGCAACAGTTCACTCAGTATGGGCAATTAAAGAAGCTGGATATGAAGCAATTATCATTAACAACAACCCAGAAACAGTTTCAACAGACTTCAGTATTTCTGACAAATTATACTTTGAACCATTAACGATTGAAGATGTAATGCATATTATCGATTTAGAAAAACCAGAAGGTGTTATCGTTCAGTTCGGTGGACAAACGGCAATTAACTTAGCAGCGAAACTAGAAGAACATGGTGTGAAAATTTTAGGAACATCACTTGAAGACTTAGACCGTGCAGAAGATCGTGATAAATTCGAAGCTGCTTTAACAAAACTTGGCATCCCGCAACCAGTTGGTAAAACAGCAACGACTGTAGAACAAGCGGTAGCAATCGCAGAAGAAATTGGTTACCCAGTATTAGTAAGACCATCTTACGTACTAGGTGGACGTGCGATGGAAATCGTATATCGCCAAGAAGAACTACTGCACTACATGAAAAATGCAGTTAAAGTTCATGCAGATCACCCAGTATTAATCGACCGTTACATGGTTGGTAAAGAAATTGAAGTAGATGCAATTTCCGATGGTGAGAATGTATTCATTCCAGGTATTATGGAACATATTGAACGCGCTGGAGTTCACTCTGGTGACTCAATTGGAGTATATCCACCACAAAGTTTATCTGAAAAACTAAAAGAACAAATCATTGAACATACAATTGCACTTGGAAAAGGATTAAACATTGTTGGATTACTAAATATCCAGTTTGTAGTATTCAAAGATCAAGTGTACGTAATTGAAGTAAATCCACGTGCAAGCCGTACAGTACCGTTCTTAAGTAAAATTACAGGCGTACCGATGGCGAATGTTGCAACGAAAGTTATTTTAGGGCAAGACCTAGTAGAGCAAGGATACGGAACTGGCTATCACCCAGAAGAGAAAGAAGTATATGTAAAAGCTCCGGTATTCTCATTCGCGAAACTACGCTCAGTTGATACAACATTAGGACCTGAAATGAAATCAACAGGGGAAGTAATGGGTAAAGACTTAACGCTTGAAAAAGCATTGTATAAAGGATTAGTTGCTTCTGGAATTAACATCCCAACGCACGGCTCAGTAATCATTACTGTAGCGGATAAAGATAAAGAAGAGGCGATGGAAATTGCAAAACGTTTCCACGAAATCGGCTATAACTTATTAGCAACAGCTGGAACAGCACAATCATTAGAAGAGCAAAATATCCCAGTACAAGTTGTAAACAAAATTGATTCTGAAGACTACAACTTACTAGATATTATCCGTCAAGGAAAAGCACAGTTTGTAATTAACACATTAACAAAAGGTAAACAACCAGCGCGTGATGGTTTCCGCATTCGCCGTGAATCAGTAGAAAATGGTGTGGCTTGCTTAACATCACTTGATACAACAAGAGCAATCTTACGAGTATTAGAATCTATGACATTCTCAGCTCATTCAATGAAAGAAATTACGCAAACAAAGCGTCACGAGGTGGTACATGCATGATGCAAAAGCAAAATATGATCGTCGTTAACCAAAAAGAAATCGCAAAAAATATTTACGAATTAGTGCTTCAAGGAACGTTAGTACAGCAAATGAACGAACCAGGGCAGTTTGTACACATTAAGGTAGCAGAGGGCATTGCGCCCCTTCTGCGCCGCCCAATTAGTATTTGTAATGTAGATCAAGAGAAGAACGAATTTACAATGCTATATCGTGCCGAAGGACAAGGGACAAAAACATTAGCAACTAGAAAACAAGGTGAAATGGTAGATGTACTAGGACCATTAGGACACGGTTTTCCTGTAGAAGAAGCAGAAGCTGGTCAAACAGCTTTACTAGTAGGTGGGGGAATTGGTGTACCACCACTTTATGAATTATCACAGCGCCTCGTTGCAAAAGGTGTACGTGTTATTCACATCTTAGGCTTTCAAACGAAAGATGTAGTTTTCTATGAAGAAAAATTTGCAGAACTTGGTGATACGTACGTTGCGACAGTAGACGGTACACACGGTACAAAAGGATTTGTCACAGATGTAATTGATAATTACGGAATTGACTTTGATATTCTTTATTCATGTGGTCCGCTAGCGATGCTTCGTGCATTAGAAGGACGTTACAAAGAGAAAAAAGCCTATATTTCATTAGAAGAACGTATGGGCTGTGGTATTGGAGCTTGTTTCGCATGTGTATGCCACTTACAAGAAGATCCAAGTGGACATTCTTACAAGAAGGTGTGTAGCGACGGACCAGTATTTCCAATCGGGGAGGTTGTACTATGAACAGATTGCAAGTTGAATTACCAGGATTATCATTAAAAAATCCAATTATACCGGCATCTGGATGCTTTGGGTTTGGTCGTGAATATGCACAGTTTTACGATTTAAGTGTACTAGGATCAATCATGATTAAAGCGACGACAGAACAACCACGTTATGGAAATCCAACGCCTCGTGTTGCTGAAACACCAGGCGGCATGCTAAATGCAATCGGACTTCAAAACCCGGGATTAGACAAAGTAATGAATTCGGAATTACCATGGTTAGAACAATTTGACCTTCCAATTATTGCAAACGTTGCAGGCTCACAAGCTGAGGATTACGTAGCGGTTGCGAAGGAAATTTCTAAAGCGCCTAATGTCCATGCACTAGAATTAAACATTTCTTGTCCGAACGTAAAAACAGGTGGTATCGCCTTTGGTACAAATCCTGAAATTGCTGCTGATTTAACGAAGCGAGTAAAAGAGGTTTCTGAAGTACCTGTATACGTGAAATTGTCACCGAACGTGGCAAACATAGTAGAAATTGCAAAAGCGATTGAAAATGCAGGTGCAGATGGTTTAACGATGATTAATACATTGCTTGGTATGCGTCTAGATTTAAAAACAGCTAAACCAATTTTAGCAAACCGTACAGGCGGATTATCAGGTCCTGCGATTAAGCCAGTAGCAATTCGCATGGTACATGAAGTAAGCCAAGCGGTTAACATTCCAATTATCGGAATGGGTGGTATTGAAACAGCTGAAGATGTAATTGAATTCTTCTATGCTGGCGCAAGCGCAGTTGCAGTAGGTACAGCGAACTTTATCGATCCGTTCGTATGTCCGACAATTATTGAAGAGTTACCAGCATTATTAGATGAATTAGGATTTGATCACATTTCGGAATGTCAAGGAAGGAGCTGGAAGCAAACATGTCACAGTCGTTAATCGTTGCACTAGATTTTCCAGGGAAACAAGAAGTAGAACAATTCTTACACCACTTTGAAGGGGAAGAGTTATTTGTCAAAGTAGGTATGGAGTTATTTTACAAAGAAGGCCCTGCGATTATTACGTACTTAAAAGAAAAGGGACATAAGATCTTCTTAGATTTAAAACTTCATGATATTCCGAATACAGTAAAAAGCGCTATGCGTAGCCTAGCTAGTCTAGATGTTGATATGGTAAATGTTCATGCTGCTGGGGGAAGCAGCATGATGAAAGCTGCGATTGAGGGATTAGAGGAAGGTAAGCAAGAAGGTAAGCAAGAAGGAAAAGAGAGACCGATTTGTATTGCAGTTACACAACTAACAAGCACTTCGGAAGCTATGATGAAAAAAGAGATCGGCATTGAGAAAACGTTAGAAGAAGCGGTTGCTCATTATGCAAAATTAACGAAAGAAAGTGGACTTGATGGCGTTGTTTGTTCAACACTTGAAGTTCCAAAATTACGTGAAGTATGCGGAAATGAATTTGTAACAGTAACACCGGGGATTCGTCTTGCAAGCGATGATGTAAATGACCAAGTGCGCGTAGCAACACCGAAACGTGCGAGGGAACTTGGCTCAAGCTACATCGTAGTTGGACGTAGTATTACAAAAGCAGAAAATCCGCTTGAAGCGTATAAAACAGTAAAACAACAGTGGGAAGGTGTAACAGTATGAAAAAAGAAATCGCATCGCATTTATTAGAAATTGGAGCAGTATTTTTACAACCAAATGATCCATTCACTTGGTCTTCAGGTATGAAATCACCAATTTATTGTGATAACCGTTTAACTTTATCTTATCCAAAAGTACGTCAAGCGATTGCAGCTGGATTAGAAGAGTTAATTAAAGAGCACTTCCCAACTGTAGAAATTATTGCAGGAACAGCAACTGCTGGTATTGCGCACGCTGCATGGGTAAGCGATCGTATGGATTTACCAATGTGCTACGTACGTAGTAAAGCAAAAGGTCACGGTAAAGGGAACCAAATCGAAGGAAAAGCTGAAAAAGGTCAAAAAGTCGTAGTAGTAGAAGACTTAATTTCAACTGGCGGTAGTGCAATTACATGTGTAGAAGCACTTCGCGAAGCTGGATGTGAAGTATTAGGAATCGTATCAATCTTCACATACGAGCTTGAAGCAGGAAAAGAAAAACTAGAAGCAGCTAACGTAGTATCATACTCTTTAAGCGATTACAGTGCATTAACTGAAGTAGCAGCAGAAAAAGGTATGATTGGACAAGCTGAAACGAAAAAATTACAAGAGTGGCGTAAAAATCCAGCTAACGAAGCTTGGATCACAGCGTAACACGAAAAAAACGACTGCGGGGGAACGCGGTCGTTTTTTTATATCATTGTTAAAAATTCAAGTAAAGTTCCATCAATATCAAAGAAAATCATATTACAATCTCCTTAACTACTTAGTGCTTTCTGCAAGCTTATATCCTCTTACAAACAATAGAGTCACATAAGAAACAATAAATGAGAAAATGCTATACATGCCGACCCAAAAGAAAAATTTTGGAGTAAAGGCGATAACACCTATTATTAAAAAACTAGCAAACGTTACAATCGGCATTACGTAATACGTTTTCGACTTGCGCGTTCCAATAACAGAAACGATAAAGATAAGTAACGGACAAATTAATAAGACGAAAATCAATTCATTCATAGTTATGTCCCCTTTTCTAATTGCAGTAATCTGTTTCTCGTAAACGTTTTGAAAAAATTACTCTCCTAATATAATTTCGCTAAGGGATAACGAATCCCTGTTGAAAACCAGTAATTCATGATGAATTTTACAAGAAAAAACGTAAGCAAGAGAATGCTTGCTTACGTTATAAAATAAACATTGCAAAGATAGTGGTGACAATTAAACCGATAACAACCGGTAAAAAGTTTCGGCGTGCCAGTTCAAATGGATCTACCTTGCAAATTGCAGCAGCAGGAATAAGCGCCCAAGGAATTAACGTCCCGCCCCCGGTCCATATAGCCGCAATTTGTCCGAGTGCTGTTAATGTAGCTGTTCCATGACCTAAAGCTGTTCCGAAAAGGTTTGCAATGGAACCAGCAAGCGATATACCGGAAAAACCAGATCCATCTAAGCCTGTTATGACACCAACGATAGTTAATGTTCCCGCCGATACGTATTGGTTTAAAGGGACCGTTTGAGATAAGGCAATCCCTAAGTCGTTAATGATTCCATGTGAACCTTTCGGTAAATAGTCTCCGATAATTTTCACAAAGCCGCTATCTCCTAAATAAAAGAGTGCAGCAATTGGAATAACTGGACCAAAGATTTTAAATCCAAATTGGAGCCCTTCTATAAAATAATCGGTTGTTTTATTTAGTCCATTACCTTTGTAGGCGATGAGTGAAATGATGATAATCATAATAACAGTCGTTCCGCCGATAAGTGCAGTTGCGTCGCTTCCTTGTAGTTTAAATTGAATCATGCAAAGGATATCAATGATATATACGATAGGAATACATATAGCGAGCCATTTCTTTATGCGAGGAGATAATGAAGTGAGCGTTTTAGAAGACGCAGTTAATGGAATAGATTCTTGTATAGATAAGCCTGTATGAAACTCTTTTCGTAAGAAGAAAAAAGCGACGGAAGTTGTCACAATGCCCATAACGATAACAAGTGGAACACTTGCAGATACGACGCTGGAAACAGGGAGACCAGCCGCGTCTGCAGTTAATTTCGGTGCACCTTGAATAACGAAGTCGCCAGATAAGGCGATGCCGTGTCCGAATAAGTTCATAGCAATTGCAACCCCAATTGGAGGAAGACCGACACGTACAGCAACCGGCAATAAAATAGCTCCCATTAAGGCGACAGCTGGAGAAGGCCAAAAGAAGAAAGAAATGGTCATCATTAAAAGGCCGATAATCCAGTAGGCGAGTGTAGGTGTACGAATCATTTTTGTAAATGGTGAAATCATCGTATCATTTATGCCAGTATGAACGAGTAAATTGCTCATTGATACGATAATGGAGATGATTAATATAGTTGGTAATAGCTCAGTAATGGCGTAAATGAAACTTTGAAAAATCCCGCTAATGGCAAGAGGGATAGAACTTGTTGCAGTTAATGCTAATAAAAAGATAAAAACGATACAAATAATCGTCGTATCTTTCCGGAGAATAAAAAAGGTAATAATAGTGAGTAAACAAATAATGTAGAGAGCGTGTAATAGCGTTAATTCAACTCCCATAACATTCACATCCTTTAGGCATTCGTGTAGTTTATTGTATGAAAGCAGTGAAAGTATGTGAGTATAGGAAAAAGAAAAAAGTAAAATTTCATGTACTGTAATGGTAAGGACGATAAATGGATGTTACAATACAATTAATCCTAAAAATGGAATTTGAGGAGAAGTAGAATGGGGGAGTACGAATGAGAGAGAGAATAGGATATTATGGTGTGCTCGTTTGTTTACTATTATCAGTTATTTCAGGGCAATTTCTTAACAGTGGATGGGTACCAGTTATATTATGTATTGGCGTATTGATTTTTGCTCCTATGTATCGCTGGAATGAATGGAAAGCATATAGTCGAAAAAAGAAAATGCTTTTCAGTATCGAGTTTATCATTATAATTAGTATGATCCTATTTTTGTTATTAAAAGGAAATGAAATAATAGATGGAATTGTAATGTTTCAAGGATGGTTGTTTATTGCGAAATTACTATATTTAATTTGCATTTTAATGTTGGTAGCGATAGTCACTAAAAAATTAAACGAAAAGTTATTCGTTAATGAATAAAAGAAAATGCCACCTTATTCGGTGGCATTTTCTCATTTTACTGAATGGGCTTTTTGCATTTTTTTAATTAAACGAATTTGTCCGCGATGATTGATTTCATCTTCAAAAACGTGAAACCATTTAAAGTAGTTGTTAGCTGGTTTGTCATACCAAAAGTCTGTTGTTTTAAACAGCCATTCATCAGGTAATGATTGAAATGTTGCAATCGTTTTGGAACGTACTTCTTGTAATGTATTGATGTAAAATTTTATAGATTTTCCTTTTATTTTCTCGCGTCCAAGGTTCCCTAACTCAATAGCAGGTAACCAATGTTCTAATTCGGCTTCCGTCGGTTCACGGTCTTCAAAGGTATGAATTTGGTAGTAAAATTCAATAGCAGCCATATGGTACAATAACATACCAATTGAATTTGCGTCCTTATCATATAAATAATCAAGTTCTTCAATTGTTAAACCTTCCACTGCTTGCATTGTTGTATAGCGAGCGTAATTCATCATGGAAACAAGATTTGAAAATTCTACTTGTAAACCCTCTATTTTATCAATTACAAAATTCAATTTAAATTCCTCCTCTTTAAACGAATACTCCAGAGAAGGAATTCTATGTGTAGAGAAAAACTCCTTTTAAAAAGGCCATGATTTTAACAAGGGATTACAATTAGTTCTCTATTTGATTTTGTAATAACTTCATATCCGTCTTTTGTAATGACGATATCGTCTTCAATTCTACAACCGCCCCAGTTTGGTATGTAAATACCTGGTTCAACTGTAACAACCATACCTTCTTTTAATGTAGCTTTACTTTCTTGGGATAAGCGAAGAGGTTCATGTATTTCTAAGCCAAGACCATGACCAGTAGAATGACCAAAATATTGACCATATCCACAATCTGTAATGTAGTTTCTTGTTACATCATCGATACTTTTCGCGGTTTCTCCAGGCTTAATCGCTTCAGTCCCACGTTTTAACGCTTCTCGTACAACATTGTATATTTTTTTGAATTCTTCCGATGGTTCCCCTATTGCTACAGTACGTGTTATATCAGAACAATATCCGTCATAAAGTGCACCGAAATCTAATGTAACGATGTCGCCTCGTTCAATTATTTTATTTGATGCAACTCCATGTGGAAGAGAAGAACGAACACCAGAAGCTACAATAATTTGAAATGATGAAGATGCAGCACCTTTTTTTCGCATGAAAAATTCTAATTCATCTCGTACAGCATTTTCACTTAGTCCTGGTTTTAGAAACGTAAGAATGTGGTGAAATGCTTCGTCCGCGATATTAGCTGCAATTTTCATTGTTTCTATTTCAGGCGTGTCTTTAATGATACGAATATTTTCGATAATTTCGCACACTTGAATCATTTCCGCCTGTACGTATTTTTGCAAGTTTTTATATTGTTGCAATGTCATGTTGTTTTCTTCAATTCCAAGTTTTTGAATGTTTAATTTCGATACTTGATGTGCAATTTCTTTTTCTAAATTTCCTTTATGCATAATAATTTCAGCATCTTTTATTTGTGATTTCGCTTGATCTACATAGCGGAAATCAGTGATAAAAACAGCTTGATCGGCAGAGATTAAGACGACGCCAGCGCTACCTGTAAAGCCTGTTGCATATTGGCGATTTTCTTTTTTTGTAATAAGTAACCCGTCAATTTCATAGTTTTGTAGTTGATTTTGGATTTTATTAATTTTTAAAGTCATGTTAATTCCTCCTATTCATAGTATTGAATAAAGCAAATAGCGTGCCAAAATGTATATTTGAAGAAAGGATAGTAGGGACAACATATATTTTAGGGGAGATAAAAAAATAGCCCGTAATTTGTGGGAGACGGTTTGTTCATAAAATCTAGATTGCTTCAATGAATAGCAGGGGGATGGGGAAAAATGATTGGAGTTACACTTGTACTTTATTTACATGCTGTAAAAAAATTTATACAAATGTGAAATGATACTGTCAATTTTTTTGACAATATTGAATGGATATAGCAACGAAATTGAAAACATATAAAAAATGCGCTGCATACAAGCAACGCATTTTTTTATTTATGCTTTTAATTTCATTACAATATCAGCATCTGGTGTTACATATACGGTTTGCTGATTGTCGTACGTAACAAAACCAAGTTTTGCACCACTCGGTTTTTTGACATGGCGTATTTTGGTGAAATCAACAGGTACAGAGCTAGACTCTTTCGCTTTACTGTAATAGGCAGCAATTTTGGCAGCTTCTAGTAAAGTTTCTTCAGCAGGCTCTAAAGAACGAATGACAACGTGAGAGCCAGGTATATCTTTCGTATGTAACCAAATTTCATCACGGCGGGCAAACTTCGTTGTTAAATAATCATTTTGTTTATTGTTTTTACCAACGAAAATCTCTGTGCCATCACTTGCTACATATTTATCTAATACTGGTTTAGTAGGCTTTTTCTTTGCGTTTTTCGTTTTGCGATTGCGCACATAACCTTCTTCAGCTAATTCCTCACGAATTTCTTCAATGTCTTTTGAAGAAGCAGCTTCCATTTGTTGAAGTAAGCTATCAAAATAAAGAATTTCTTCATTTGTTTTTTCAATTTGTTCTTCTACAACAACAACTGAATTTTTTGCTTTTTGATACTTTTGGAAATAGCGTTGTGCATTTTCAGATGGTGTTTTTAAAGGATCTAATGTGATTTTTACAGTTCCACCATTCTCATCGTAATAATTAACGACCTCAATATCTTTATCGCCCTTTTTTAAAGCGTACATATTGGCTGTAAGTAGCTCTCCAAATAGTTGATACTTATCTGCTTTTCCAGCATCTTGCAGTGTTTTTTCGAGTTTAATGAGTTTTTTCTCGTTTTTATTTTTTTCGTTTTGCATAAAGCGTTCTAAATCATGAGCTTGTTGTTTTACACGATCACGTTCTGCTTTGCCAAAGAAGAAACGATCTAACAATTCGCTCACTGATGAGAATGTTTTTTCTTCTCCTTGCAAGTGTGTAAGAGGGAAAAGATAAAAGAATTCTTTTCCATTTGCAGTAATCATTGTAGGTGTATATGCATGAGATAGTAATGGTGTTTGTACAGAGAAAAATGCTTCTGATAATGCTTTCTCGTTTACCATACCGGCTTTCTTTACTACTTCTTTTGCAAATAATGGGGATATTCCCATGAAAGCACCGACGAGTTGTTTATCCATATTTCCAGATAGAAAGTCTAGCGGTCTAATAAAATCATCTGCGGTTTCAATTTGCAGAGGATTGATTTTATGTTGGGCTGGTGGCGCGACGTACTCAGCACCAGCATATACAGTTCGGTGACGGTTTACGGCTAATGAAACGTGTTTTAAGCTATCTAAAATCACGTTTGTTTTCGTATCTAATAAGATAATGTTACTATGTCGTCCCATTATTTCAATTACTAATGTTTTTAATGATTCGTCTCCGATCTCATTACGACTGCGAACTGTAATTTGAATAATGCGTTCTAAGTCGATTTGTTCAATTTTTTCAATAAATCCACCTTCTAAATGTTTGCGAAGAAGCATACAGAACATCGGCGGTATTGCTGGCGAATCGTAGTTTTGATTCGTTAAGTGCATACGCGCATATGTAGGATGAGATGAAAGAATTAGTTTTTGGTTCTTTCCATTCGCTCGAATATGTAATAAAATCTCGTATTTTGAAGGTTGATATATTTTGGAAATTCTTCCTGTGTAAAGAGAATTTTCAATTTCATGTGTAATCGCTCTTGTAAATAATCCATCGAATGCCATAAATGAACACTCCTTTCTAACTAAATGTTAATTATAGCATTTTTTTGGACGAGGCTGAATAAGCTTTCAATAGAGTATGTCTGGAATCAGGAGGTCGATAGCAGGATGAACTGGTATGGAATGCGAGCACATGAAGTGGAAGAAAGAACGAATACGAATGTAAAGGTTGGACTTACAGAGAAAGAAGCAGAAGGGCGAGTAAAGAAATTTGGTACTAATGAATTAGAAGAAGCAAAAAGGCCTTCTGCACTAATGGTATTTTTAGCACAGTTTAAAGATTTCATGGTACTCGTTTTGTTTGGAGCAACAATTGTTTCTGCGTTTTTAGGTGAATACATTGATTCTATTGCTATTGTTGCCATTGTTATTATCAATGGTATTCTCGGCTTTTTTCAAGAAAGAAAAGCTGAAAAATCATTGGAAGCTTTAAAGGAACTAGCTGCCCCGCAAGTTACTGTAATGCGGAATGGAAAGTGGGTAAAAGCACCATCTAAAGCACTTGTTTTAGGTGATATTATTAAGTTTTCCAGTGGTGATCGTATTGGGGCTGATGTGCGTCTTGTTGAGGCATCAAGTTTATATATTGAAGAGTCTGCTTTGACAGGGGAGTCCGTACCTGTACAAAAGAAGGTAGAAGCACTGCAAGGGCAAGATGTTGCAATTGGGGATCAAAAAAATATGGCTTTTATGGGGACAATGATTACGCGAGGATCTGGTACAGGAGTCGTTGTAGCAACTGGTATGAATACAGCGATGGGGCAAATTGCAAATATGTTGCAAAATGCAGAGCAAATGGAAACGCCACTGCAAAGAAGGTTAGAACAGCTCGGAAAAATATTAATTATTGTAGCTCTTATTTTGACAGCGCTCGTTGTATTGGCTGGTGTGTATCAAGGGAATGAAGTATATCATATGTTTTTAGCTGGGGTATCGCTAGCTGTTGCGGCTATTCCAGAAGGATTGCCAGCAATTGTTACAGTAGCTTTATCACTTGGTGTACAGCGTATGATAAAAAAGAGAGCAATTGTAAGGAAGTTACCGGCCGTAGAAACGTTAGGCTGCGCTTCTGTTATATGCTCTGATAAAACGGGAACAATGACACAAAACAAAATGATGGTAACACATATGTGGTCAGGCGGAGAATTGTGGAAAGTGACAGGGCAAGGATATGAACCTAATGGCTCTTTTATGAAAGGTGAAAAAGAAGTGAATCCAGCTAAGACAAAATCACTTTATCAGCTACTTACATTTGGTTCACTATGTAACAATGCAAATATTATTCAAAAGAAAAAGGCGTACGTATTAGATGGGGATCCAACAGAGGGAGCGCTTGTAGCTGCAGCAATGAAAGCTGGGATAACACGTGAGGCATTGAAAGGGAAATTTGAAATTATTCGTGAATTTCCATTTGATTCAACTCGAAAAATGATGAGTGTTATTGTACGAGATCGAGAGGGGAAAAAGTTTATTGTTACGAAAGGAGCACCGGATGTTCTTTTGCAAATGAGTCAAACAATCTTATGGGGGGATAAGCAGCAGCCGTTAAGTGAGCTATATAGAAAAGAAGTACAGGCGGCTATTCATAGCTTAGGTAGTCAAGCGCTTCGAACAATTGCAGTTGCGTTTAAACCTTTAAAAGTCACGGATTCTATTGAACATGAAAGAGACGTTGAAAAAGATTTTATGTTGGTTGGGATACAAGGTATGATTGACCCGCCAAGGCCAGAAGTCGCGCAGGCGGTAAAAGAGTGTAAAGAAGCTGGTATTCGAACAGTAATGATTACAGGTGATCATAAAGTGACAGCAATGGCGATTGCTGAACAATTAGGAGTTTTACCACCAGATGGACGCGTTGTTGAAGGAGTAGAACTCGCGAATATGGATGTGGAGGAATTAGAAAATGTTGTAGAAGATACGTATGTATTCGCTCGTGTATCACCTGAGCATAAATTGAAAATTGTTAAAGCATTGCAAAATCAAGGACATATAGTAGCGATGACAGGTGATGGAGTGAACGATGCTCCAGCTATAAAAACAGCGGATATTGGGATAGCGATGGGGATTACAGGGACAGATGTTGCAAAAGAAGCCTCTTCACTTGTTTTACTAGATGATAATTTTGCTACAATTAAGTCAGCGATTAAAGAAGGAAGAAATATATACGAGAACATACGTAAGTTCATTCGCTACTTATTGGCGTCAAATGTTGGAGAAATTTTAGTTATGTTATTTGCGATGTTACTTGCATTACCACTGCCGATGGTTCCTATTCAAATTTTATGGGTGAACTTAGTTACTGATGGTTTACCAGCGATGGCATTAGGTTTGGATAAGGCTGAAGGAGATGTGATGAAGAGAACACCGCGTCACCCGAAAGAAGGGGTATTCGCTAGAGGGCTTGCGTGGAAAATAATAAGTCGAGGGTTTTTAATTGGAGCAGTGACGTTAGTGGCGTTTATTATTGCGTATAACCAACATCCAAATGAACTGAAATATGCACAAACTGTAGCGTTCGCGACGTTGGTACTTGCACAGCTTATTCATGTATTTGATTGTCGTAGTGAGCATTCTGTCTTTCACCGTAATCCATTTGGGAACGTGTATTTAGTAGGGGCGGTTATTATTTCGTTACTACTTATGCTAGTGGTTATATATTATCCACCGTTACAACCGATCTTTAGCACAATGCCGATACAAGCAAGAGATTGGTTATTAATTGGAGGTTTGTCATCAATTCCGACTTTCTTACTAGTAGGTTCTTTATTAACAGGGAAAAAGGCTAAGAAGAAAAAGCCGATGTTATATAAGAAGGGATTAAACTTGAAATAGTCAATGTTATGAAAATGTGATATAATTTACAGAAGGTAGTAGAGCCTTGTCTCTATTACCTTTTTCATTGAGTTATTTTATGGCTTGGATGTGATAAAAATGATTTCTAGTATGACAGGGTTTGGAAGATCGAAAGTAGAAAGTGATACTTTTCAAATTACAGTAGAAATGAAATCGGTGAACCACCGTTTTTTAGAGATGAGTATTCGACTTCCTAAGCAAATGATGGTATTTGAGGACAAAATTCGTAAAATAATTGCACAGCAAGTTCGACGTGGACGCATCGAAGTGTCTATTAGTATAGCAGGTGAAGGACTTGTTGAAAGAAAATTAAGTGTGAATTGGTCACTTCTTGAGCAGTACCAATCGATGATGGAAGATATAAAAGGGAAATTTCAATTACAAGATTCTATTACACTCGAACAATTAATGGCAATGCCAGAAGTAACAGCAATTGAAGAAATAGAAAATGTAAATGAACATTTTGAGAACAGTTTATATGAGGCTGTTCGTCAAGCTGCTCATATGTTGAAAACGATGAGAGATGGCGAAGGAGAACGATTACATAAAGATATAGCGTATCGTTTACAAGAGATTAGCAATTGTGTAAATGCGATTATTCCACATGCACCAATTGTTACACAAAAATATCGTGAACGATTAGAAAATCGCTTAAAAGAATTACATAATCAAGATCTAGATGAACAAAGATTGCTAACAGAAGTCGCAATCTTTGCAGAGCGTTGTGATATTCATGAAGAGTTAGTTCGTTTGCAAAGTCATTTAGAGCAATTTCGTGAAACATTGCAGATTGAAGAGCCTGTTGGAAGGAAAATGGATTTCATCGTGCAAGAGATGCATAGAGAAATTAATACGATTGGTTCTAAGGCAAATGACTTAACAATTTCAAAATATGTTGTAGAAATGAAAAATAACCTTGAAAAAATTCGTGAACAAGTACAAAATATTGAGTAGCTTTCAAAAAATATATAAAGTTATACGTGGTGGAGAAATCGGATAGACTTACTAGGAGGCGCAAACTATGGCCATGCGGTTTTTAAATATTGGATACGGAAATATTGTATCTGCTCATCGAATTATTGCTATTGTAAGTCCGGAGTCAGCTCCTATTAAACGAACAGTACAAGAAGCACGCGAACATAATGCTTTGCTTGATGCTACGTATGGGAGAAAAACAAGGGCGGTTATTGTTATGGATGATGGGCATGTTGTATTAAGTCCAATTCAACCAGAGACGATTGCACATCGTTTGAATAATAAAGAAGATTTAAGTGAGGAAGGGTAGGTTTTACATATTTATGAGAAGTAGAAGAGGATTGCTCATCGTTCTTTCAGGGCCTTCTGGGGTTGGAAAAGGGACGGTTCGTAAAGAGCTGTTTAGCCATGAGGATACACGTTTTCAGTACTCTATTTCAGTAACGACACGTAAGCCGCGTGAAGGTGAAGTAGATGGTGTGGATTATTTCTTTAAAGAAAGAGAAGAATTCGAGGAAATGATTCGTAATGAAAAATTACTTGAGTGGGCTGAGTTCGTAGGTAATTATTACGGAACACCGATTGACTATGTTGAAAAAACATTACAAGAAGGAAAAGATGTATTCTTAGAAATTGAAGTGCAAGGAGCAATTCAAGTTAAGAAAGCTTTCCCAGAAGGTGTATTTATTTTCTTAGCACCTCCAAGTTTATCTGAACTAAAGAGCCGTATTGTCGGACGTGGTACAGAGACTGAAGATGTTATTGAAAATCGTTTAACTGTAGCGAAAGAAGAAATCGAGATGATGGACGCTTACGACTATGTAGTAGAAAACGATCAAGTTGAATTAGCTTGTGATAGAATTAAAGCAATTGTGGTTGGCGAACATTGCCGCCGCGAAAGGGTAGCAAAATATTATAAAGAAATGACGGAGGGTCTATAATTATGTTAAATCCATCAATTGACTCATTACTACAAAAAATCGATTCTAAGTACACTTTAGTAACAGTGGCTGCAAAACGCGCACGTGAAATGCAACTTGCTAATAACTGTGTTGTAGAAAAACCTGTTTCTCATAAATGTGTAGGTAAAGCATTAGAAGAAATCGATGCAGAAGCATTAAGCTACGTACCAAGTGAAGATAAAGTAGCTGAATAAGCCTTTGCCTTCGACAAAATAAAACATAGACTTTATAATTTTCTATGTAACGGTAACAACCTATTTACAAGTAGGTTGTTATTTTTTTACGAAAGGAATGAAATATTGGTACTGACGAGCTGAGAATTCTATTTCAGTATTATAAGTTTGAAAAAGAAAGAGGACGAGTCATATGCTAAAAGGGAAAAAGATACTTCTATGTGTAACAGGAGGCATTGCGGTTTTTAAAGCAGCTGCGTTAACGAGTAAATTGACACAATCTGGCGCGATTGTCAAAGTAATGATGAGTGAGTCGGCAATGAAGTTTGTTACGCCTCTTACATTCCAAGCGCTTTCTCGCCATGATGTATATACGGATACATTCGATGAGAAAGACTCAGCTGTTATTGCTCATATTGATTTAGCAGATTGGGCGGATGTTGTACTTGTCGCACCTGCTACTGCCAATTGTATTGGAAAGTTAGCTGGTGGTATTGCAGATGATATGATTACAACTACTTTGTTAGCTACTACAGCTCCGGTATGGATTGCGCCTGCTATGAATGTGCATATGTATGAAAATAAAATAGTTCAAAAAAATATGATGACATTGAAAACGCTAGGATATACATTTATTGAGCCTGGGGAAGGCTTTTTAGCATGTGGATATGTAGCGAAGGGACGACTAGAAGAACCTGAAGCAATTATTGCACGGTTAGAGGAAGCTTTCTCAGAACACAAACCATTGCAGGGAAAAAGAATATTAATAACTGCTGGCCCAACACGTGAAAAGGTTGATCCAGTTCGTTTTATGACGAATTTTTCTTCTGGGAAAATGGGGTATGCGATTGCGGAAGTGGCAGCGAATTTAGGCGCTGATGTTATACTCGTTTCAGGACCGACAGCATTAAATCCACCGTTACATGTAACGACAGTGCAAGTGGAATCTGCACAAGATATGTTAGAAGCAGTTCTTCAACATTATCAAAACGTAGACGTTGTCATTAAAACAGCAGCAGTTGCAGATTATCGTCCGAAATATGTGCATGAGAATAAAATGAAAAAGCAAAATGGTGATGCTGTCATTGAACTTGAAAGAACGGTGGATATTTTAAAAACGTTAGGTCAGAAAAAGGATAAACAGTTACTTATCGGTTTTGCTGCTGAAACGACAAATGTAGAGGAATATGCAACGAAAAAACTACGTGAGAAAAATGCAGATATGATTGTCGCGAATGATGTAAAAGCGCAAGGAGCTGGATTTGGCACGGATACGAATATTGTAACAATGTATAGAAAAGATGGAAAAGTTATTGAGTTGCCACTTTTAATGAAAAAAGAGGTAGCTCGTGAAATATTGAAGCAAATTGAAATGATGTTAGAAGATGATCGTTTATGAAATTTGCAAGTGTAATTGTTGATGTACCTGCCCGTCAGACAGATCGACCATTTGATTATATTATTCCTAAAAAATGGGAAGATATTGTACAGACAGGAATGCGTGTAGTAGTTCCGTTTGGGCCAAGAAAATTGCAAGGTTTTATTATTGGGATTAAAGATTCGGTGGATGTAGAAAGTAAGAAGTTAAAGACAATCCATGAAATATTAGATGTAACACCGGTTTTAAATGATGAATTATTAAAGCTTGGATATTGGCTTACAAGTGAAACGTTATGCTACATGATTTCAGCTTTTCAAGTGATGCTTCCAACTGCGATAAAAGCAACGTATAAAAAACGTCTACAACTTTGTAAACAGGAAGAAATAGCACCTGAAATACTATATTTATTTCAGGATAAAGAAGCAATTGATTTTGAAGTAATCGAGCAACAGCCACATTTATACCGAACTATTCAACAAGAAATTAAAAATGGTACGGTTGAAGTCGCTTATCAAGTGAAAGATAAAGTACAAAAGAAGAAGCAAAGAGTGGTTCAGCCGGAGTTGCCAGAAGATAAATTGGAATTAGCGGCATTTGAACTGAAAAGTAAAAAACAACAAGATGTACTTTATTATTTTGTGGAAAATTATAAAAGTACACCGTTGAAAGTAATTACAGAAGAGTTACAAATAACAGATGCTCCAATAAAAGCACTTGTTAAAAAGGGATTCATTTCAGAAAAGTATGTGGAAGTATACCGAAATCCGTATGACGATGATGATTTTGAACAAACAAAACCATTTCCACTTACGGAGGAACAAAAACAAGTTATTACACCGATTTTATCATCAATTACAAATGAAACTTATAATCCATTTTTACTATATGGTGTTACAGGAAGTGGAAAGACAGAAGTATATTTACAATCTATAGCAGCAGTGCTCAAGAAAGGAAAAGAAGCTATCGTTCTTGTTCCTGAAATTGCACTAACGCCCCAAATGGTGGATCGTTTTAAAGGTAGGTTTGGCTCGCAAGTTGCAGTTCTTCATAGTGCGTTGTCTGTTGGAGAAAAGTATGACGAGTGGCGTAAGATTTTAAGAAAAGAAGTGAAAGTTGTAGTTGGTGCGCGTTCAGCTGTTTTTGCGCCTTTTGAGAATTTAGGGATTATTATTATTGATGAAGAGCATGAATCAAGTTACAAACAAGAAGATAATCCGAGGTATCATGCAAGAGATGTAGCTGTCTGGAGAGGACAATATCATAAATGTCCTATCGTTCTTGGTAGTGCGACACCAACACTTGAATCGTTTGCAAGGGCGAAAAAAGGTGTTTATGAACTATTAACAATGGAAAAACGTATGAATGAACAAGCTTTACCAACGGTAGAGATTGTTGACATGCGAGAAGAACTTCGTGACGGGAATCGATCAATGTTTTCTAAGGCGCTGCATGAAAAAATAGCAGATCGATTAGAAAAGAAAGAACAAATGGTACTCTTTTTAAATAGAAGAGGTCATTCTACATTTGTTATGTGCCGTGATTGTGGGTATGTTGTCCAATGTCCGCATTGTGATATTTCATTGACATATCATAAAATGAATCATCGTTTAAAATGTCATTATTGTAGTTACGAAGAGAATATGCCAACTGAGTGTCCAGCTTGTCAAAGTACATACATTCGTTTCTTTGGTACAGGTACACAAAAGGTAGAAGAAGAAATTACAAAACTATTTCCAGAGGCACGAGTCATTCGAATGGATGTAGATACGACAAGTCGAAAAGGAATGCATGAAAAATTATTAAAGGCGTTTGGGGAAGAAAAAGCAGATATATTACTTGGAACACAAATGATTGCTAAAGGATTAGATTTTCCGAAAGTAACGCTCGTTGGGGTTTTAACTGCAGATACGATGCTTCACTTACCTGATTTTCGGGCGAGTGAAAAGACATATCAGTTACTGACGCAAGTAAGTGGACGAGCGGGTAGACATGAATTGCCAGGGGAAGTTGTGATTCAAACGTATACGCCAGAACATTACAGTATAGAGTTAGCGAAGAACCAACAATATGATGTGTTTTTTGACCAAGAAATGCAAATGAGACGAACAAGACAATATCCCCCATATTACTATGTTGTACTCGTAACTGTATCTCATCCAGAATTATTAAAAGCGGTACAAGTGACGGAAAAAATTGCCTCGTATTTACGAACGCATTGCTCACAGCAAACAATGGTGCTAGGACCAGTTGCTTCAGCGATTCCAAGGATAAAAGATAGATATCGTTATCAATGCATGATAAAATACAAACGGGAACCAAACTTAAAGAACGTGCTCAAAATGGTAAATGAACATTATCAAGCAGAAATGCAAAAAGAGCTACAAATCTCAATTGATTTTAATCCAACAATGTTAATGTAGCGGAGGGAAATATGGCAGTTTTAGAAATAATAAAGCATCCAAATGAAGTGTTAGAAACACCATGCGAAAGAGTAATTAACTTTGATAAAAAGTTAGTGAAATTGTTGAAAGATATGCATGAAACAATGTTAATTGCGGACGGAGTCGGTTTAGCTGCGCCTCAAGTAGGTGTAAGCTTGCAAGTAGCGGTTGTTGATGTAGATGATGATACTGGGAAAATCGAGTTAATCAATCCATCAATATTAGAAAAACGTGGTGAACAAGTAGGTCCCGAAGGCTGTTTAAGCTTCCCGGGACTTTATGGTGAAGTAGAACGTGCCGATTATATTAAAGTAAGAGCGCAAAATCGCCGTGGGAAAGTATTCTTATTAGAAGCGGAAGGATTTTTAGCGCGTGCAATTCAACATGAAATTGATCATTTACACGGTGTTTTATTTACATCGAAAGTGACAAGATATTATGAAGAAAACGAACTAGAATAGGTGTTAAAAGGAGCGGTTTTTAAATGATAAAAGTAGTGTTTATGGGAACACCGGACTTTTCAGTGCCGGTGCTTCGTCGTCTTATTGAAGATGGCTATGAGGTAGTAGGTGTTGTGACGCAACCTGATCGTCCAGTAGGTAGAAAAAAAGTATTAACACCTACACCTGTTAAAGTTGAAGCGGAAAAACATGGTATCCCTGTGTTACAGCCGTTAAAAATTCGTGAAAAAGATGAATATGAAAAAGTATTGGCATTAGAGCCAGATTTAATTGTAACAGCTGCATTTGGGCAGATTGTACCAAATGAAATTTTAGAAGCACCAAAGTATGGGTGTATTAATGTTCACGCTTCTTTACTTCCTGAACTTCGTGGTGGTGCACCAATTCATTATGCAATTATGGAAGGTAAAGAAAAAACAGGTATTACAATTATGTATATGGTAGAAAAATTGGATGCTGGTGATATCTTAACGCAAGTGGAAGTTGAAATTGAAGAGCGTGAAACGACAGGCTCATTATTTGATAAATTAAGTGAAGCAGGAGCACACCTTCTATCTAAAACAGTGCCTTTATTAATTCAAGGTAAGTTAGAACCGATTAAACAAAACGAAGAAGAAGTAACGTTTGCGTACAATATAAAACGTGAGCAAGAGAAAATTGATTGGACAAAAACAGGTGAAGAAGTATACAATCACATTCGCGGATTGAATCCATGGCCAGTTGCTTATACAACTTTAGCAGGACAAGTTGTTAAAGTATGGTGGGGGGAAAAAGTGCCTATAACTGAACCGGCTGAAGCAGGTACGATTGTTGCAATCGAAGAAGATGGTTTTGTTGTAGCAACGAGTAATGAAACAGGTGTTAAAATTACTGAATTGCAACCTTCTGGTAAAAAGCGTATGAGTTGTTCACAATTTTTACGTGGAACAAAACCTGAAATTGGAACGAAGTTAGGAGAAAATGCATGAGACAAAATGTTCGTGAATTAGCTCTTGATGGTTTAATTCAAGTGGAAAAAAGTGGTGCATATAGCAACTTACTTTTAAATAATCTAATTGAAAAAAGTGCAATTGATAGAAAAGATATTGGTTTATTAACTGAAATTGTATATGGAACGATTCAACGTCGTGACACATTAGATTATTATTTACAGCCTTTTTTAAAAAAGAAGGTTGAGGCGTGGGTAAGAGTATTGCTTCGCTTATCTTTATATCAAATGATTTATTTAGACCGAGTGCCAGAAAGAGCGGCTATTCATGAAGCGGTTGAGATTGCAAAGCGTCGCGGGCATAAAGGAATTGCTGGTATGGTGAACGGTGTATTACGTTCGATTCAGAGAGAAGGTGTACCTTCTGTAGATGAAATCAAGGATCCAGTAGAACGTCTTGCAATTACAACAAGTCATCCAGTTTGGCTTGTCCAAGAGTGGACTTCAGAATACGGTTTAGAAACTGCAGAAAAAATGTGCGAAGTAAACATGTTACCCCCTGTACCAACAGCGCGTGTGAATGTTGATAAGGTAACTGTAGAAGAAGCGATTGAGTTGTTGGCAAGTGAAGGTATAGAAGCAAAACGTGGTGACTTATCAGATGATGCTATTCAGATTGAAAGAGGAAATGTAGCGCATACAGAAGCGTTTAAAAAAGGATTTCTTTCTATTCAAGATGAAAGTTCTATGCTTGTAGCACGCGCTTTAGAACCGAATACGGGAGATGCAGTTCTTGATAGTTGTGCTGCTCCAGGCGGAAAAACAACGCATATCGCGGAACGATTAAAGGGAACTGGTAAGGTCATGTCCCTTGATTTACATGCACACAAAGTACGTTTAATTAAACAGCAAGCAGAGCGACTTGGTCTAGAAAATGTCGAAACTAAAGCGCTAGATGCTAGAAAAGTGCAAGAGCACTTTGCAAATGAAACGTTTGATAAAATATTGGTAGATGCACCGTGTTCTGGATTTGGTGTAATTAGACGTAAACCTGATATTAAGTTAGGAAAAGATAAAGGCGATAGTGAAAGATTATCGACGATTCAAATTGCAATACTAGAAAAAATAGCACCATTATTAAAACAAGGCGGTCGTCTTGTTTATAGTACGTGCACAATTGAGAAAATAGAAAATGAACAAGTAATAGAGAAATTTTTACAAGAACATCCTGAATTTGAATGGGATACTACGCTTAAAGAGCGTATGCCAGAAAATTTAACTCCGTATATTGATGAAGGTCAAGTGCAAATTTTACCGCATTATTTTGCGACGGATGGCTTTTATATTGCTTGTTTAAGGAAGAAGGTGTAGCATCATGGAAACGACTGTAAGAAAACAAAAGAAAAATTTAGAAATGAAGAAACCATCAATTTACTCTTTACAACTTCATGAAATGCAAGATTGGTTAAAGGAACAAGGAGAACCGAAGTTCCGTGCTGGACAAATTTTTGATTGGTTATATAAAAAACGTGTAAAAAATTATGAGGATATGTCAAACCTTTCTAAAGGATTGCGTGATA
Organism: Bacillus sp. HMA207; assembly: GCF_003402455.1. Classification (NCBI taxonomy): domain Bacteria; kingdom Bacillati; phylum Bacillota; class Bacilli; order Caryophanales; family Bacillaceae; genus Bacillus; species Bacillus sp. HMA207. The sequence continues at coordinate 948,708 of NZ_BEZT01000001.1, forward strand.
AATTGTCGAATTCCTTTGATATTACTACTTTAAACACGTTAGTAAAACAAACGTCTTCGGATGGAACAATTAAATTCTTATTCCAATTATATGACGGATATTCTATTGAAACGGTATTAATGCGACACGAATATGGAAATTCCATTTGTGTAACAACGCAAGTGGGTTGTCGTATTGGGTGTACGTTCTGTGCTTCGACACTTGGTGGATTAAAGCGAAACCTAGAAGCTGGAGAAATCGTAGCGCAAGTAGTAGAAGTTCAGCGTGCGCTTGATGAAACGGAAGAACGTGTAAGTTCTCTTGTTGTTATGGGGATTGGAGAACCATTTGATAACTATGATAATTTAATGGGATTCTTACGCATCATTAACCATGAAAAAGGACTTCATATTGGTGCGAGACATATGACTGTTTCGACGAGTGGAATTATCCCGAAAATTTATAAGTTTGCTGAAGAAGATCTACAAATTAATTTTGCGATTTCATTGCATGCTCCAAACTCAGAATTACGTTCAAAATTAATGCCGATTAACCGTGCTTATAAATTACCAGATTTAATGGAAGCTATTAAATACTATGTAAATAGAACAGGGCGTCGTATTACTTTTGAATATGGATTATTTGGAGGAGAAAATGACCAAGTAGAGCATGCTGAAGAGCTTGCTGCGCTCTTAAAAGGTGTAAAATGTCATGTGAACTTGATTCCGGTAAACTACGTACCTGAACGTGATTATGTACGTACGCCACGTGAACAAATTTTCTTGTTCGAGAAAACGTTAAAAGATCGTGGAGTGAATGTAACGATTCGCCGTGAACAAGGTCATGATATTGATGCAGCCTGCGGTCAGTTGCGTGCGAAGGAGCGCAAAGAAGAGACGAGGTGACGAGATGAAAGCCGTATTTCTATCGGATAAAGGAAAAGTTCGTCAACATAATGAAGATAGTGCAGGAGTTTTTCACAATTTAGATGGAAATGTATTAGCGGTAGTAGCAGATGGAATGGGAGGTCATCGAGCTGGTGATGTAGCTAGCTCGATGGCCATTCAATTATTCCATGATTATTGGAAGCAAACACATAATATGAATGAGCCGAAAAAAGTAGAACAATGGTTACATACTAGTGTTGGGATTATTAATGAGCGTATATATGAATACGCTCAGCAAAATGTAGAATGTAATGGTATGGGAACAACGCTTATAATAGCTGTTTGTACACCAAGCTTTGTGACAATAGGGCATATAGGAGATAGTCGTTGCTATATGGTATCAGAAGGAGAAATGACGCTAGTAACGGAAGATCATTCACTTGTAAATGAGCTTGTGAAACATGGTGAAATTTCGAAGGAAGACGCAGAGTATCATCCGAAAAAGAATGTGTTATTAAGAGCATTAGGAACAGAAGAAAAAGTTGGGTTAGATGTTAAAACGTTGGTGATTGAGGAAGATGATCAATTACTTCTTTGCTCTGATGGGTTATCAAACAAAGTTTCTATTGATGATATGCGACAAATTTTACAGTTAAATGAACAGCTTGAAGGTAAAGGGCAGTGTCTCATTCAATTGGCAAATGATCGCGGTGGAGAAGATAATATCACACTTGTTCTTATTGATTATGCGGGTTCGACAAACGAAAGTAGGTGAAGTGCAACGTGCTGATTGGAAAACGCTTAAATGACCGTTATAAGCTGCTGAAAATGATTGGTGGTGGCGGAATGGCCAATGTATATTTAGCTCATGATGATATACTTGGCCGGGATGTAGCGGTAAAAATATTAAGACTCGACTACTCAAATAACGAAGAGTTTATTAAACGTTTCCATCGAGAAGCGCAGTCTGTTACAACGTTGTCGCATCCAAATATTGTGAATATGTATGATGTCGGAGAAGAAGATGGTATATACTATCTTGTCATGGAATATGTACCAGGGCAAACATTGAAGCAATACATAATTGAGCGAGGGATGTTACCTATAGGAGAAGCTCTTGATATTATGGAGCAGTTAACATCCGCTATGGCACACGCCCATCATTTTGAAATTGTGCATCGTGATATAAAGCCGCACAATATTTTAATTCGAGCTGATGGAATAATAAAAGTAACAGATTTTGGAATTGCGACAGCTACAAGTGCAACAACAATTACACATACAAATTCAGTGCTCGGTTCAGTCCATTATTTATCACCAGAACAGGCACGTGGCGGGATAGCAAATAAACAATCAGATATCTATTCTCTTGGGATAGTTATGTTTGAATTGTTAACAGGAAGACAACCGTTTTCTGGCGAATCTGCTGTTGCTATAGCTTTAAAACATTTACAAAGTGAAATCCCATCACCAAAAAGATGGAATGAAAATATTCCGCAAAGTGTTGAAAATATTATATTAAAAGCAACTGCAAAAGATCCGTTCCATCGATATCAATCTGCCAATGCGATGAAGCGAGATATTGAAACTGCGCTATATCCAGAGAGGATAAATGAGCAACCGTTTTACATACCAGAAGATATGGAAGCGACGAAAGCGATTCCGATTATTCAACAAGAACAATTATTTGAAAATGTAAGTGATGAAACGATTGTTTTAAAAGGGAGTAAGGTGGAAGAACCGATAAGAGCAGAAGCAGCTGAGTTAGATAAGAAGAAAAAACGGAGTAACAAGTGGCTTAAAGTTTTAATTTCAACATTTTTATTTTTAGCAATAGGAATAACATTAGCGCTTACGGTTATTCCAGGATTATTTATTCCGAAAGATGTGAAAGTTCCTGATGTGGCTGGTATGAAATACACGACAGCTGTAAATACATTAGTAGAAAAGGGCTTTGAGGTGACGGAGCCTAATATTGTATATACAGATGATGTTGAAGTTGGGGATGTAATAAAAACGGACCCTGTAGCAGGAAGAGTCGTAAAAGAAAACGCTAAAATTACTATCTATCAATCAGGTGGAAAAAAGAAAAGTAAGATGGCAAATTTCACAGGTCAAAACTTTGAGAGTGTAAAAGCTGAGTTAGAAGAAAAATATAAACAAGTTACGGTAAATTATATTGAAAATGATAAGCCGAAAGGTGAAATTGTAGAACAAATTCCGACGCCTGATCAGATGGTTATAGAAGCGGAGCAAGAACTGAAAATCTGGGTAAGTAAAGGGCCTTATCAAATTAGACCAGGTGACTTTTCGGGGTGGACTGAAAATAGTGTAACTGGTTATTTGAATGAGAGAAAACTAACGTCAGATATAAAACGAGAGTATTCAGATACAGTCGAAAAAGGACTTGTAATTTCGCAATTTCCAAAACCAGGTACACCATTAAAAGAGGGAGATAAAGTAACTATTATTATCTCTGATGGTCAAAAGCCTAAAGTGACTAAAACGGTAAAAGTGGACAATATCTCTATCCCATATGAGCCTGCTGTAACAGGTGAAAAAAAGCCGCAAACAATAGAAATTTATAAAGAAGACATGCAGCAAAAAATGGATAGACCGGTTGAAACGAGAACAATTACTGAATCAGCGACTATTTCTTTAGAATTTGTAATTCAAGAAGGTTCAAAGGGACACTATAAAATTGTACGGGATGGAGTAACGATTATTGATAAAGAAGTACCATATCCAACTCAATAATAGTGAAAGTCTACTTATTATTATTGCCTGTTATGCTGTCTACAAAGTGGACGGTATAGCAGGCAAAAATATATGATTCAAAAAGCTAGTAAAGTGATGCAGCTGTAAATATTTTTTTGCATTTAATGGGAAATTCAATGTATATTAGCGAAAGTATATATGGTAGGTTTTGAAATCGTTATTTGGAAAATTTAAATCCATTCATTTTTAAATTCAGCATCACCTTATACAAAAAAGGAGAATTCTATGCCAGAAGGAAAAATTATAAAAGCTTTAAGTGGGTTTTATTACGTGCAGCATGAAGAAGGGGTTACGCAATGTCGTGGACGAGGTGTATTTAGAAAAAATAAAATTACACCACTTGTAGGAGACCAAGTTGTTTTTCAGGCAGATAATCCAACTGAAGGTTATGTGCTTGAAGTGTTTGATCGAAAAAATGAACTTGTTAGACCTCCTATTGCTAATGTCGATCAAGCGATCCTTGTGTTCTCTGCAGTAGAACCAGATTTTAATCCTGGACTGTTAGATCGATTTTTAGTGCTGATTGAATATCATAACATTAAGCCAATTATTTGTATTAGCAAGATGGATTTAGTAGATGAAAAGATGAAAGCAACTGTTGAAGCTTATGCGAATGATTATCGTGAGATGGGTTATGATGTTTTATTTACTTCTATTAATACGTCAGAAAGTATTGATATATTAAAACCATACTTAGAAAATTGTGTTTCTGTCGTTGCGGGCCAATCTGGTGTTGGGAAATCTTCAATGCTTAATGTGCTACGTCCAGAATTAGAGCTGAAAACAAATGATATTTCTTCCCATTTAGGACGCGGGAAGCATACGACAAGACACGTAGAATTAATTGCAATTGGGAGTGGACTAGTAGCAGATACACCGGGTTTTAGTTCACTAGATTTCATTGATATAGAAGTAGAAGATCTTACATATTGTTTTCCAGAGTTGAAAGAAGCGAGCCAATACTGTAAATTTAGAGGGTGTACACATCTTTCTGAACCGAAATGTGCGGTGAAAGCTGCGGTTGAAGAAGGGAAGATTACAGAATATCGCTATAAGAACTATAAACAATTCGTAGAAGAAATTAGAGAGAGAAAGCCGAGGTATTAGTTATGATTAAAATTGCACCATCGATTTTATCAGCAGATTTTTCAAAATTAGGGGAAGAGATTAAAGATGTAGAAAAGGGCGGAGCGGATTACATTCACGTTGACGTAATGGATGGACATTTCGTACCAAATATTACGATTGGACCGTTAATTGTAGAAGCAATCCGTCCGATTACATCATTACCATTAGATGTACATTTAATGATTGAAAATCCTGATAACTATATCCCGACTTTCGCACAAGCGGGAGCGGATATTATTACTGTTCACGTAGAGGCGTGTCCGCATCTACATCGTACAATTCAGTTAATTAAATCTCATGGTATTAAAGCGGGCGTTGTATTAAATCCACATACGCCAGTTTCAGTGATTGAGCATGTATTAGAAGATATAGATATGGTATTACTTATGACAGTAAACCCTGGATTTGGTGGACAGAAGTTTATCCATTCTGTATTACCGAAAATTAAACAAGTTGCAGACATGGTGAAAGAGCGCAATCTAGAAGTGGAAATTGAAGTTGATGGTGGTGTAAATGCTGAAACAGCAAGACTTTGTGTGGAAGCAGGAGCAAATGTACTTGTAGCTGGGTCAGCAGTATACAATCAAAAAGACCGCGGTGAAGCAATTCGCGTAATTCGTGGGTAGTGGTGAACTTTTATCCTAGTAAGGCATTTATAGGATAGGATAAAAATATGTAAAAAGGCAATCTACCGAATGGCAGATTGCCTTTTTACAATGGAAGGAGAAGAAAAAATGATTATTCATATTTTGGCAGGAGGACCTTCGGAATATTGCGCAGATTTTGCTCGATACGAGAATGAGGAAGTAGTGTGGGCAGCGGTTGATAGGGGAGTATACCGTCTATTAAAGAAAGGGATTACCCCGGCTGTTGCGTTTGGAGATTACGATTCAGTTACTGAAGAAGAATTAGTATGGATGGGACAGCAAACGAACGAATTACATATTGTTCCGCGGGAAAAAGATCAAACGGATTTAGAAATTGCAATCAACTGGGCATTAGAACAGAAGCCGGCACTAATTCGTATTTTTGGTGCTACTGGTGGAAGGCTTGATCACGGTTTGGCAAATATACAGATGCTTTTAAAAGGGTTAGAAGTAGAGATAGAAATGTGTATTGTGGACAATAAAAATGAAATAACAGTTAAAAAAATGGGTACACATATAATTGAAGAAAATAAAAATTTTCCTTATGTATCTTTTGTACCAGTTACTGAAATAGTGGAAGGGATTACATTGTTTGGTTTTAAGTACCCTCTTACTAATAAAACAATAGAGTGGGGATCAACACTTTGTATTAGTAACGAACTCGTTGAGGAAAAAGGTACTTTTTCATTTACTTCTGGCATATTAATGTTGATAAGAAGCACTGATTGAAGAAACAATTTTGCTCCTTACATCATATAGTGACCAAGTGGAGTAATGGGGATTAGGAGGGAAACCATGAGATTTTATACAATTAAGTTACCTAAATTTCTTGGTGGAATAGTTCGTGCAATGTTAAATACCTTCAAAAAAGATTAAAAAAAGCACCTATCACCGGTGCTTTTTCCATTGTTATAGTAAAAAAAGAGCCTATCGGCTCTTTTTTTTATTATTAAACACGTTCGATTTTGCCAGATTTTAATGCTCTAGCAGAAACGTAAACACGTTGAACTTTTCCGTCGATGCGTACGCGAACTTTTTGAAGGTTAGCGCCCCATTTACGTTTTGTAGCGTTCATTGCGTGAGAACGAGAGTTACCAGAACGAGCTTTTCTTCCAGTAATAGCACAAACACGAGCCATTTATATTTCCCTCCCTTGATACCTTACCATACGTAATTTTTCAATGTTAGTCTTTTATGCGATGCTAAAAACACTACTATAATTTAACACAACTAAAAAGAGAATGCAACACCGTAGAAAAAAGAAATCAAGAAAATTTACTTGACACTATATGTTAATGAAGAAAAGTTGAAATCCATAAAAATTGCTTGACATATTATAGTGGTACATGTTGTATAATAACAATGGACTATTTTGCTCATCATAAAAAAGTGTAATTTAAAACATAAAATATGAGAGTGAAAAGAAAGAACGATGGAATTTTCTTTAAAAAGATTATATGATAGTAACTAAAGTAGTCTAGCTCACTTTCACCATTTATGAAGGGGGAAACGAGATGTCAATTGAAATTAAAACGAAGTACGGTCAAATTGATATTAGTACAGATGTAATTGCAACAATTGCTGGAGGTGCCGCGGTAGATTGCTACGGTATCGTAGGTATGGCATCAAAAAATCAGTTAAAAGATGGATTAACAGACATTTTACGAAAAGAAAACTTCACTAGAGGTGTTATTGTTCGTAAAGATGAAGATGAAGTACATATTGATATGTATATTATTGTGAGCTATGGTACGAAAATTTCAGAAGTGGCACATAATGTGCAGACGAAAGTGAAATATACATTAGATCAAACTGTAGGACTAGCAGTAGATTCTGTAAACATCTACGTACAAGGAGTTAAAGTAATAAACTTGTAATGTGCATTAAGGAGGAAAATCTGTGTCAATTCAAAAAATTGATGGAAAACGTTTATCACAAATGATCATGCAAGGAGCGAATAATTTAACAAACAATGTTCAGCTTGTTGATGCATTAAACGTATTTCCAGTTCCAGATGGCGATACCGGTACAAACATGAACTTATCTATGACTTCAGGTGCGCGTGAAGTGAAAGCAAACCCTTCACAGCATGCTGGTAAAGTCGGCGTAAGTTTAGCCAAAGGATTATTAATGGGAGCTCGTGGTAACTCTGGAGTTATTTTATCTCAGTTGTTCCGTGGTTTCTCTAAATCCATTGAACAAAAAGAAGAATTAACAACAGTTGATTTTGCTGCAGCACTAGAAGCTGGAGTAGAGGCGGCTTATAAAGCGGTTATGAAACCGATTGAAGGAACGATTTTAACGGTTGCAAGAGAAACGGGTAAATATGCAGTAACAGTTGCGAAAAAACAGCGCGACTTTGTTTTGTTTATGGAAGATGTTGTGAAAGAAGCAAACGCATCGTTAAATCGTACGCCAGATTTATTACCTGTATTAAAACAAGTTGGCGTTGTAGATAGCGGTGGTAAAGGTCTTGTAGTGGTATACGAAGGATTTTTAGCTGACTTAAAAGGAGAAACGATTTCTTCTGATGCACCGACGCAACCATCTATGAATGAAATGGTACGCGCAGAACATCACCGTAGTGTACAAAGCCAATTGAGTACAGAAGATATTAAGTATGGATATTGTACGGAGTTCATGGTGAAATTAGAGGCTGAAAAGGTGAAAGAGCATAATTTCTCTGAGCAAAAATTCCGTGAAGATATTAGTGTATATGGTGATTCTCTACTAGTTGTGTCTGATGATGAAATTGTAAAGGTTCATATCCATGCAGAACATCCTGGAGACGCTATGAACTACGGGCAAAAATACGGTAGTTTAATTAAGATTAAAGTAGAAAATATGCGTGAACAGCATACTGCTTTATTAGATGAACCTACTATGGTTCCTGAACAACCAGCTCAATCGAAAGAAAAACAACCATATGGTATCGTAACTGTAGCTATGGGGTCTGGTATTAAAACTTTATTTGAGAGCATCGGCGCAACGAAAGTTATCGAAGGTGGTCAAACGATGAATCCAAGTACGGAGGATATCGTGAAGGCAATTGAAGAAGCAAATGCTGAAAAAATCATTATTTTACCGAATAACGGAAATATTGTAATGGCAGCAGAACAAGCGGCATCAGTTGTAGATCAAGAAGTTATTGTTGTTCGTTCGAAAACAGTTCCTCAAGGTATGGCAGCAATGTTAGCATTTAACCCAGTTGGAACGTTAGAAGAGAATGAAGAAAACATGCAAGAAGCTTTATCTCATGTGAAAACAGGTCAAATTACGTATGCTGTACGTGATACGGAAATTGATGGTGTAGCAATTCAAAAAGATGACTTCATGTGTATTGCAGATGGGAAAATTGTATCTACAAATGCTGAAAAAGTAGGAGCTGCGAAGCAATTACTAGAAGCGCTTATTGATGAAGATTCTGAAATCGTAACGATTCTACAAGGTGAGGATGCAACTGACGAAGAAGTAGCGGAGTTAGTTGAATTTGTAGAAGAGAAATTTGAAGATGCAGAAGTAGAAGTGCATGCTGGAAACCAACCAGTGTATTCTTTCATCTTCTCTGTAGAATAAGATAAGATTCGTTTTGAAAATAAATGGATTACTTACTTGCTAATGGATAAGAAGTAGTAATATGAAGTTTATTACTAGTTTTTATTCAAAAGGCTAGCATATTGAAGAGAGAAAAGAGCCTTGCTGCTAATAGTGAGGCTCTTTTTTACTTGTTTTATATAAGGGATTTGAGTAGTTTCTCTTAGAATGCCTATGATAGAATATATAAGGTGAAAGAGAGCGATTACAGATGCTAATTGGTACTCAAATAAAATGCAATAAAGAAAATAATGTGACGGGGTGTGAGAATCTTGAATGATGTTGTACAAGTTCCTGTTACGGATGTAAAGGGGATCGGAGGAGAAACATCTGAGTTACTACATGAGATGGGTATTTATACAGTTTCTCATCTATTAGAACATTTTCCATACCGTTATGAAGATTATGCGATGAAAGATCTTGCTGAAGTAAAGCATGATGAACGTGTAACGGTTGAAGGGAAGATTCATAGTGCTCCTTTGCTGCAATATTATGGTAAGAAGAAATCGCGTTTAACAGTTCGTGTTCTCGTCGGTCGTTATTTAATTACGGCGGTATGTTTTAATAGGCCTTACTATAAGCAAAAATTAAAGTTAGATGAAACGGTAACGATTACTGGTAAATGGGATCAACATCGTCAAACAATTGCTGTATCAGAACTTCATTTTGGGCCGGTTGTACGTCAACAAGAAGTGGAACCTGTTTATTCAGTAAAGGGGAAACTTACAGTAAAACAGATGCGTCGTTTTATTGCTCAAGCGTTAAAGGAATATGGAGATTCTATAGTCGAAGTGTTACCGGATGGTTTGTTAGGGCGATATAAATTATTACCAAGATATGAAGCGCTTAGGGCATTGCATTTTCCGGTAGGACAGGAAGATTTGAAGCAAGCGCGTCGCCGTTTTGTATATGAAGAATTTTTCTTATTTCAGCTGAAAATGCAAACGCTCCGGAAAATGGAGAGGGAAAATTCAAAAGGGACGAAGAAAGAGATTCCGTCAGTAGAATTACAAGAATTTATCGATGCACTGCCGTTTCCATTAACGGGTGCGCAGCGCCGAGTTGTAGATGAAATTTTGAAAGATATGACATCTCCTTATCGGATGAACCGACTATTGCAAGGTGACGTTGGTTCTGGGAAAACAGTTGTTGCTGCGATTGGCCTTTATGCATCGAAATTAGCCCATTATCAAGGTGCTTTAATGGTTCCTACAGAAATTTTAGCTGAGCAACATTATCAGTCGCTTGCTGAAACGTTTTCGCATTTTGGTATGAAGGTGGAACTGTTAACAAGTTCTGTTAAAGGGGCGAGACGTCGAGAAATTTTAGCGAAGTTAGAACAAGGAGAAATAGATATTCTTGTTGGAACGCATGCCTTAATTCAAGATGAAGTTATATTTCATAGGTTGGGTCTCGTTATTACAGATGAACAGCATCGATTTGGTGTAGCGCAGCGCCGAGTTTTACGGGAGAAAGGTGAAAGTCCAGATGTATTATTTATGACAGCGACACCAATTCCGCGTACGCTTGCAATTACTGCATTTGGAGAGATGGATGTTTCGATAATCGATGAGATGCCAGCAGGTAGAAAGGTGATTGAAACATACTGGGCAAAACATGATATGTTAGATCGCGTTCTCGGTTTCGTTGAAAAGGAGATAAAAAAAGGAAGACAGGCATACGTTATTTGTCCTTTAATTGAAGAATCTGAGAAACTTGATGTGCAAAATGCTATCGACTTACATAGTATGCTGACGCATCATTACCAAGGGAAATGCCAAGTTGGATTGATGCATGGGAGATTATCGTCTCAGGAAAAAGAAGAGATAATGGGACAGTTTAGTGAAAATAAAGTACAAATTCTTGTATCGACAACAGTTGTTGAAGTAGGTGTGAACGTACCGAATGCGACTGTAATGGTTATTTATGATGCAGAACGTTTCGGTTTATCGCAGCTTCATCAGCTTAGAGGGCGTGTCGGCCGTGGTAGTGAACAATCATATTGTTTATTAATAGCAGACCCTAAATCAGAAACAGGGAAAGAAAGAATGCGCATAATGACTGAAACAAATGATGGATTTGTATTGTCAGAAAAAGATTTAGAATTACGAGGTCCTGGAGATTTCTTTGGGAGTAAGCAAAGTGGCTTACCAGAATTTAAGGTTGCTGACATGGTACATGATTATCGAGCGTTAGAAACAGCAAGGCAAGATGCGGCGATACTAGTAGATTCAGAAGCGTTTTGGCATAATGATCAGTATGCTGCCTTGCGTACGTATCTTGATGGGACAGGTGTGTTCCAAGGAGAGAAGCTCGATTAAAGGGAGTCAACAAAAGTTTTTGTTGCATTCTACTTTTAATGATTATATACTACTGTTAGTACCTAGTCATAAAAATGGATGGTGCGGTATGAAAAAAAGAAGAAGTAAAAAAGAAAGACAAGAGTTATTACAACAAACAATCGAATCAAATCCTTTTATTACGGATGAAGATTTAGCGGAAAAATTTCAAGTGAGTATACAAACAGTACGACTTGATCGTATGGAATTGTCTATTCCTGAATTAAGAGAGAGAATTAAACATGTAGCTACAAAGCAACATGAAGAAGATGTGAAATCTTTACCGTTAGAAGAGGTTGTTGGAGAAATTATTGATATTGAATTAGATAGACATGCAATCTCTATCTTTGAAGTAAAGATAGAACATGTATTTAAAAGAAATCAAATTGCTCGTGGGCATCATCTGTTTGCGCAAGCAAACTCACTAGCTGTTGCGGTTATTGATGAAGAATTAGCTTTAACTGCAAAGTCTACCATTCGATACATTCGCCCTGTAAAATTAGGAGAGCGTGTTGTTGCAAAAGCGCGCGTTGAAGATGTAGAGAATGATAAAGGACGGACGGTTGTCAAAGTGCGTAGCTTCGTTGGAGAAGAACTTGTTTTTACAGGCACTTTTGAAATGTATCGATCTAGTAATTATAGTGAGGAAGGTAACAACTTATGAAAATCGCAATAGATGCAATGGGCGGAGATCACGCTCCAAAGGCTGTAGTATTAGGGGCAATGAAAGCTATTAAGGAATATTCTGATTTACATATTACGTTAGTAGGGAAAGAAGAGGAAATTCGTCAATACTTAACGAGTGATGAACGAATTACTATTCTTCATACAGACGAAAAAATAGAATCAACGGAGGAACCAGTAAGAGCGGTTCGTCGAAAAAAACAAGCTTCAATGGTGCTTGCGGCACAACAAGTAAAGGATGGAGAAGCAGACGCTTGTATATCCGCAGGTAGTACGGGAGCTTTAATGGCAGCTGGATTATTTGTAGTCGGTCGTATGGAAGGAATTGAGCGACCAGCTTTATCGCCTACAATGCCAACTGTAGATGGAAAAGGTTTTGTTATGTTAGATGTTGGAGCAAATGTTGATGCAAAACCAATTCATTTATATCAATATGCAGTAATGGGATCTGTTTATGCTGAGAAGGTAAGAGGAATTGAAAATCCTCGCGTTGGACTATTAAACGTTGGAACAGAGGATGGAAAAGGAAACGAGCTTTCAAAGCAAGTATTTGCAATGCTTAAAGATGCGCCAATTAATTTCGTTGGGAACGTTGAATCAAGAGATTTATTGCAAGGTGTAGCAGATGTTGTTGTATGTGATGGTTTTACAGGGAATGTAGCGTTGAAATCATTAGAGGGAACAGCACTTGCGCTATTCTCTATGTTGAAAGAACAGTTAATGAGTTCATTTACGAGCAAATTAGCAGCGGCGGTATTAAAGCCAAAACTTATGGTATTAAAAGATAAAATGGATTATTCGGAGTATGGAGGAGCTGCATTATTTGGATTGAAAGCACCTGTCATTAAGGCTCATGGTTCTTCTAATGACCAGTCGATATTTAGTGCGATTCGTCAAACGAGAGAAATGGTAGCGAAAGAAGTAATTCCTACGATTTCAAGCGTAATGGAGAAAGAGTCACTCCAATAAGAGGAGGATTTGAAATGGGAAAAATAGCATTTCTTTTTCCGGGCCAAGGTTCACAGGCAGTTGGAATGGGTAAACAATTAGCAGAGAATAATAAAGAGGTTGCAAAAGTGTTTGCAAAAGCAGATGAGGTGTTGGAAGATTCACTTTCAGAAGTGATTTTTGAAGGACCGCAGGAAAAGCTTACATTAACAACAAATGCGCAGCCTGCATTATTAACAACGAGTTTTGCTATTTTGACAGCTTTGAAAGAGTATGACATTACACCTGACTTTGTCGCTGGTCATAGTTTAGGTGAATATAGTGCTCTTGTAGCAGCTGGTGCATTAACTTTTGAAGATGCTGTATATGCTGTAAGGAAACGTGGCGAATATATGGAAGAAGCTGTTCCGGGCGGGGAAGGCGCAATGGCAGCTATATTAGGTGCTGACCCACATATGCTGAAACAAGTTACAGAAGAAGTAACAAGTGAAGGATATGCAGTGCAAATCGCTAATATGAATAGTACCAAGCAAATTGTGATTTCTGGAACGAAGCAAGGCGTAGAGGTTGCTTCTCAAAGAGCGAAAGAAAATGGTGCAAAGAGAGCGATTCCACTAAAAGTAAGTGGGCCATTCCATTCTTCACTTATGAAGCCGGCAGCTGAGAAGTTCCAAAGTGTTTTAAATGAAATTACAATTCATGACACGAATATTCCTGTTATTGCAAATGTTACGGCGGAAGTTATTACACGTGGTGCAGACATTCAAGAAAAGTTAATTGAACAGCTTTATTCGCCTGTATTATGGTACCCGTCTATTGAATATATGGTGAGCCAGGGAGTAGATACGTTTATTGAAATTGGACCTGGAAAAGTACTTGCTGGACTTATGAAGTCAATTGATTCATCAGTAAAAGCATATGCGATATACGATGAAGAGACATTAAAAGATACCATTTCAAATTTGAGAGGAGAAAACTGATGTTAAAAGGGAAGGTAGCATTAGTAACTGGCGCTTCACGTGGAATTGGTCGCGCGATTGCGATCGATTTAGCGAAACAAGGGGCAAATGTAGTAGTAAATTATGCTGGTAATGAACAAAAAGCAAATGAAGTAGTAGATGAAATTAAAAAATTAGGTTCTGATGCAATTGCGGTAAGAGCAGATGTTGCAAATGCTGATGATGTTACAAATATGGTGAAACAAACAGTAGATACATTTGGACAAGTTGATATTCTTGTAAATAATGCTGGTGTAACGAAAGATAATTTATTAATGCGTATGAAAGAAGAAGAATGGGATACAGTTATTAATACAAACTTAAAAGGTGTATTCTTATGTACAAAAGCAGTATCTCGTTATATGATGCGTCAACGTCACGGTAGAATTATAAACATCGCTTCGGTTGTTGGTGTTATAGGAAACCCAGGACAAGCTAACTATGTTGCTGCTAAAGCGGGTGTTATTGGATTAACAAAAACATCTGCAAAAGAGTTAGCAAGTCGAAATATTACAGTGAATGCAATTGCGCCGGGCTTTATTGCGACTGATATGACGGATGTACTAGATGAGAATATTAAAGCCGAAATGTTAAAAGTTATTCCAGCTGCTCAATTTGGTGAAGCGAAAGATATCGCGAATGCTGTAACGTTTTTTGCTTCTGATCAAAGCAAATATGTTACAGGTCAAACGTTAAATGTTGATGGCGGTATGGTAATGTAATAAAAGAATCGATTTCACCTAGTTTTTTTGGTCAATATTTAATATAATATTTGAGGGGAGGTGAATGGAATGGCAGATGTTTTAGAGCGCGTAACAAAAATCATCGTTGATCGTTTAGGAGTAGAAGAGACTGAGGTAGTACCAGCTGCAAGCTTCAAGGAAGATTTAGGAGCAGACTCCCTAGATGTAGTAGAACTTGTAATGCAATTAGAAGATGAATTCGAAATGGAAATTTCTGATGAAGATGCTGAAAAGATTGCTACTGTTGGCGATGCTGTGACTTACATAGAGAGTCATCTATAATGCTTAAGTGAAGTCCCGTTTTTTAGCGGGGCTTTCTGGCTTATATCTGGAGGGACCTATGCCGTACCGAAAATATAGAGAAAAAAAATACGAAACAAAATATCGTGAAGCATTTAAAGTGTTTCAAGAAAAGATAGGTATTACGTTTACAGATGAAAAATTATTGATTCAAGCATTTACGCATTCATCGTATGTGAATGAGCATCGAAAAAAACCGCATGAAGATAATGAGCGTCTTGAATTTCTTGGAGATGCAGTATTGGAACTGACTGTATCGCAGTATCTGTTTCAAAAATATCCGACAATGAGCGAAGGAGAGTTAACAAAACTACGTGCAGCTATTGTATGTGAGCCATCTCTTGTTCGTTTTGCGAACGAATTGTCATTTGGTAGCCTTGTTTTATTAGGAAAAGGTGAAGAAATGACAGGTGGACGTGAACGACCAGCTTTATTAGCGGATGTCTTTGAAGCGTTTATTGGTGCCCTTTATCTTGATCAAGGGCTAGAAACAGTTTGGGAATTCTTAAAAGAAATTGTATATCCGAAAATTAATGAGGGTGCTTTTTCTCATGTGATGGATTATAAGAGTCAGTTGCAAGAATTGATTCAGCGTGATGGCAGTGGCAATGTTGAGTATCAAATTTTGCAAGAAAAAGGACCAGCTCACAATCGAGAATTTGTGTCACGTGTTACGTTAAATAACGTAGCTTTAGGTCTTGGTAGTGGTAAGTCGAAAAAAGAAGCAGAGCAACAAGCTGCTGCAGAAGCATTGAAAAAATTAAAAGAACAACTATAAGGAATCCCCCTTTGAATGAGGGGGATTCCTTGTGCATAGAATGAAACTTTCTTTTTGTTTATAATGAAAAAGAAGGTAAATCCGTATAATACTTGTTTTTGTATAGAGAACATTTATAACGACGGAGAATAGGAGGAAGGCCTTTCGTGTTTTTAAAAAGATTAGAAATAGCAGGGTTTAAGTCTTTTGCTGAGCGTGTATCTGTTGATTTTGTCCCAGGTGTAACTTCTGTAGTAGGACCTAATGGAAGCGGGAAAAGTAATATTACTGATGCAATTCGCTGGGTACTTGGTGAACAATCTGCAAAATCATTACGTGGTGCAAAGATGGAGGATATTATTTTTGCAGGCAGTGATACGAGGAGAGCGGTTAATGTTGCTGAAGTAACAATAACTTTAAATAATGAAGATCAACGTTTACCAATTGAATACAATGAGGTGTGTGTAACACGTCGTGTATCTCGTTCAGGTGATAGTGATTTTTATATTAATAAACAATCATGTAGATTGAAAGATATTATCGATTTATTTATGGACTCTGGTATGGGAAGAGAAGCTTTTTCAATTATTAGCCAGGGGAAAGTGGAAGAGATTTTAAGTAGTAAGTCAGAAGAGCGTCGAGGTGTATTTGAAGAAGCGGCAGGCGTACTAAAATACAAACTTCGCAAAAAGAAAGCTGAAGGGAAATTAGCAGAAACACAAGAAAACTTAAATCGTGTACAAGATATAATTCATGAATTAAGTAGTCAAGTAGAACCTTTAGAAAGACAAGCTTCTATTGCGAAAGATTATCTTGAGAATAAAGAAGAATTAGAGAAAGTAGAAGCCGCGCTTATTGTCCATGAAATTGAAGAATTGCACGAGAAATGGGAAGCGCTTCGAAATCAGTTTGGGCATAATAAAAACGAAGAAGCTAAAATGTCAACGAATTTACAAAAAAGTGAAGAAGAGCTTGAGGAATTACGAGGACAATTACAAGCGGTAGATGAGTCTGTAGACTCGTTGCAAGAAGTACTTCTTCTTTCTAGTAAAGAGCTAGAAAAACTTGAAGGGCAGCGTGAGTTGTTAAAAGAGAGAAAGCAAAATGCTACGACGCATTGTGCGCAACTTGAGCAGTTAATTGTTGAATTAACAGAGAAAGCTAAAAGTTACGATGGTGAGATTGAGTCAAGTACAGAAGCTTTAATGCAATTTGTGAATGAAGTAAAAGAGTTGGAGCAAAAATTGCATGATAATGAGCAACTGCTTGCTACTTTTGCTGACAATTTAGAGGAACAGATTGAGAATTTAAAAGGTGACTATATTGAGCTTTTAAATCAACAAGCTAGTCATCGTAATGAATTATCTATGATTGAAGAACAATCTAAACAGCAAACGTCTAAAAACGAGCGTCTAGATGAAGAGAATGCGAAATATGTAGAAATGCGTATGGAAATTACAGCGAAAAAGACGAAACTTGTAGAAAGTTACGAACAAGCGAAAGAAAAAGTAGCTGGCATTCTCTCAAACATACAGAAGACAGAGGCGGCGCTTGGGAAATGTAAGACGCAGTATAGTGAAAATGAAACAAAACTGTATCAAGCATATCAATTTGTGCAACAGGCACGTTCTCGAAAAGAAATGCTTGAAGAGATGCAAGAAGATTATTCTGGATTCTATCAAGGTGTACGTGAAGTATTGAAAGCTAGAGAAAATAGGTTGCAAGGTATCGAGGGTGCTGTTGCGGAACTGTTAACGGTACCGAAAGAATACGAAGTTGCAATGGAAATTGCTCTAGGTGCAGCGATGCAGCACATTGTTGTACAAACAGAGGAGCATGCTCGTAATGCGATAGCATTTTTAAAGCAAAATAAACATGGACGTGCAACGTTTTTACCGCAAGCTGTTATTAAAAGCAGGTCTTTATCATTTGAGCAATTACGCATTGCAAATCAACACCCATCGTTTGTAGGTGTGGCGGCAGAACTTGTGCAGTACAACAATAAATATGAAAATGTAGTTTCAAATTTATTAGGTACGGTTATTGTTGCGAAAGATTTACGCGGAGCAAATGAGTTGGCGAAACAACTGCAATACCGTTATCGCATTGTAACAATCGAAGGTGATGTAGTGAATCCTGGCGGTTCTATGACTGGTGGGGCGGTAAAGCAAGCGAAATCTTCTTTATTAGGACGCCAACGTGAACTGGAAGAGTGGACTCGCAAGTTAACTGATATGGAAGAAAAAACAATGAAGTTAGAAAACTTTGTTAAAGCAGTAAAACAAGAGATTCAAGAAAAAGAAGTGAAAATACGCGAACTAAGGCAAACTGTAGAAGTAGATCGTGTAGATGAGCAGAAATTAAGAGAAGAGATTAATCGTCTAGAATTAGAAGAACATCGTATTAATGATCGATTGTCTATTTATGATTTAGAGATTGAAGGGTTTTTACAAGATCGAGTAAAAATGCAAGGGCGTAAAGAGGAGTTAGAAGGGATTTTAACGAATCTTCAAGCTGATATCACTAAGTTAGATAGTAAAATTGTAGCTTTAACAAAACAAAAAAGTGAGCAACATTCTTCGAAAGAAAAAGTTCAAAAAGAAATGACGGAGTTAAAAGTTCTGGTAGCTGAAAAGCAACAACGCTTATTTAATCAAAAAGAAAAAGTTGAACGATTGACGAAGGAAAAAGAAGAAACGGATGCGACACTTGTAAAAACGAAAGAGGATTTAGCGTTCTTAAAACAAGAAATGACATCTAATTCAAGTGGTGAAGAGCAAATTACGAATATGATTGAGAAGAAAGCATATGATCGTAATCAAACTTCAGAATTAATTCGCTCTCGTCGTGAACAACGTGTATCGTTGCAAGAGAGGGTAGAACATTTAGAGCGCAATTTGAAAGAAACGACAGGTAAACATAAATATATTCTTGAAATGTTGAAAGATCAAGAAGTGAGAATAAATCGACTTGATGTAGAGTTGGAAAATAGATTACAACATTTACGTGAAACATATACGATTTCATTTGAAGCGGCAAAACTAAAATATACAATGACAATGCCTGCAGAAGATGCGCGTAAGAAAGTAAAATTAATCAAATTATCTATAGAAGAGTTAGGTACAGTGAACCTAGGGGCAATTGATGAATATGAACGTGTAGCGGAGCGTCATACATTCTTACTAGAGCAGAGAGACGACCTAGAAGAAGCGAAAGCGACATTGCACCAGCTTATTACCGAAATGGATGAAGAAATGAAAAAACGCTTTTCTACTACGTTTGAAGGCATTAGAATGGAGTTTCAATCGGTATTCTCTGAATTATTTGGAGGCGGTAGAGCGGATTTAGTAATGACTAATCCAGAGGATTTACTAAATACGGGTATTGATATTGTAGCACAACCGCCAGGGAAGAAACTGCAGAACTTAGGTTTACTTTCAGGTGGAGAGCGTGCTTTAACAGCAATTGCGCTTTTATTTGGTATTTTAAAAGTACGCCCAGTACCATTCTGTGTACTAGATGAGGTAGAGGCAGCCCTTGATGAGGCGAATGTAGCTCGTTTTGCACAGTATTTAAAGAAATTCAGTAATGAGACGCAGTTTATTGTAATTACACATAGAAAAGGTACAATGGAAGAGTCTGATGTGTTGTACGGTGTAACAATGCAAGAATCAGGGGTATCTAAACTTGTTTCGGTTCGTTTAGACGCCGGAGAAGAACTTGTTGCAAGTGAATAGGAAGGATGGGAAAGTATGAGTTTTTTTAAAAAACTAAAAGAAAAAATTTCAAAACAAACGGATACAGTTACAGAGAAATTTAAACAAGGATTAGAAAAAACGAGAAATTCATTTGCGGATAAAGTGAATGATTTAGTGTATCGTTACCGTAAAGTGGACGAAGATTTTTTCGAAGAGTTAGAAGAAATCTTAATCGGTGCAGACGTTGGCGTTGCGACGGTAATGGAATTAATTGACCAATTGAAAGAAGAAGTACAACGTCGTAACATTCAAGATCCAAAAGAAGTACAAGCTGTTATTTCAGAAAAACTAGTAGGAATTTACAAAGGCGACAGCGATTTTAGTAACGAAATTAATATGCAAGAGGACCAATTAACGGTTGTTTTATTTGTTGGTGTTAATGGTGTAGGAAAAACGACGACAATTGGTAAACTGGCGCATAAGTTTAAATCAGAAGGTAAGTCAGTCCTATTAGCGGCAGGAGACACATTCCGTGCTGGAGCGATTGAACAATTAGAAGTATGGGGCGATCGCGTTGGTGTAGAAGTGATTAAACAAGGATCTGGATCTGATCCAGCGGCGGTTATGTATGACGCTGTACAAGCTGCGAAAGCACGTAAGGTAGATGTATTACTATGTGACACAGCAGGACGCTTGCAAAATAAAGTAAATTTAATGAAAGAATTAGAGAAGGTGAAGCGTGTAATTGAGCGTGAAGTACCAGGTGCTCCTCATGAAGTATTACTTGTTATTGATGCAACAACAGGACAAAACGGTTTAAGCCAAGCGAAAACATTCCGTGAAGCAACGAATGTAACTGGTATTGTTTTAACGAAGTTAGATGGAACTGCTAAAGGTGGTATTGTATTAGCGATTCGTAACGAAATGGATGTACCAGTGAAGTTTGTTGGATTAGGAGAGCAAATGGATGACTTGCAACAGTTTGATCCAGAACAATATGTGTATGGTTTATTTGCGAACTTAGTAGAAACAGAAGAAGTATAAGTGAAAGGAGCGGTATTTCCGCTTCTTTTTCTATAAAAAATATATGATGTTAAGAAAAAAACTTGACACTCTTTTGGACTACATGTAAACTAATTCATGTAAAGGGAAATCACTTAACAAAGGATGATCCAACATGCTCGAAAAAACAACGAGAATGAACTATTTATTTGATTTTTATCAATCGTTGTTAACGCAAAAACAAAGAAGTTATATGTCGCTTTATTATCTAGATGATTTATCTCTTGGTGAAATTGCGGAAGAATTTGATGTAAGTCGCCAAGCCGTGTATGATAACATTAAACGGACTGAAGCGATGCTTGAAGAATATGAAGAAAAATTAGTATTACTTCAAAAGTTTCAAGAGCGACAGCGACTTGTTGCAAAGCTAAAACAGCTAATCAGCGAAGAAGAGCATGTGAATGAAGAAATGAAACAAGTTGTTGAAGCTATCGAAAAATTAGATTAGGAGGGCGGCAATATGGCATTTGAAGGATTAGCCGACCGACTTCAACAGACAATGCAAAAAATCCGCGGCAAAGGAAAAGTTTCTGAAGCCGATGTGAAAGAAATGATGAGAGAAGTTCGTCTAGCTCTTTTAGAAGCAGATGTTAACTTTAAAGTAGTAAAAGATTTTGTGAAGCGTGTGTCTGAACGTGCTGTCGGACAAGATGTAATGAAAAGTTTGACACCTGGACAACAAGTAATTAAAGTTGTACAGGAAGAACTTACAGAACTTATGGGCGGAGAGCAAAGCAAAATTGCTGTTGCTAATAAGCCACCGACTGTTATTATGATGGTTGGTCTGCAAGGTGCGGGTAAAACAACGACGACAGGTAAGCTTGCGAATTTGCTTCGTAAAAAGCATAACCGTAAACCGATGCTTGTTGCAGCGGATATTTACCGTCCAGCAGCGATTAAACAGCTTGAAACATTAGGGAAGCAATTGGACATGCCTGTATTCTCTTTAGGAGATCAAGTAAGTCCTGTTGAAATTGCGAAACAAGCGATTGCAAAAGCAAAAGAAGATCATCACGATTATGTTTTAATCGATACAGCGGGTCGCCTGCATATTGATGAAGAACTAATGGATGAATTAGCGAAAGTTAAAGAAGTTGCGAAACCGGATGAAATTTTCCTTGTTGTCGATGCGATGACGGGACAAGACGCGGTAAATGTTGCACAAAGTTTCCATGAACAGTTAGGTTTAACAGGTGTTGTATTAACGAAGTTAGATGGTGATACGCGCGGTGGTGCTGCATTATCTATTAAGGCTGTAACAAACACGCCGATTAAATTTGCTGGTATGGGTGAAAAACTAGATGCAATTGAAGCGTTCCATCCAGAGCGTATGGCATCCCGTATTTTAGGGATGGGCGATGTCTTAACATTGATTGAAAAAGCGCAAGCTACAGTTGATGAAGAGAAAGCGAAAGAACTTGAGCAAAAAATGCGTACGCTTTCGTTTACGCTTGACGATTTCCTAGAACAACTTGGACAAGTGCGTCAACTTGGGCCGCTTGATGAATTGTTAGGAATGCTTCCTGGTGCAAATAAAATTAAAGGGCTGAAAAATGCACAAGTTGATGAAAAACAAATTGGGCATATTGAGGCAATTATTCGTTCTATGACTAAATTAGAACGAGAACAACCGGAAATAATCAATGCTAGTCGCAAAAAGCGCATTGCCAAAGGTAGCGGTACAACTGTACAAGAAATCAATCGTCTAATTAAACAATTCGATGACATGAAAAAAATGATGAAGACGATGACGGGAATGCAAAAAGGTAAGAAAAAAGGACTAGGTGGATTGAAGTTTCCATTCATGTAAGGAAAAAAAGATGGCTCTGTTAAGAAAAAATACTTTACAAAGCAATAGTCTTTTTGCTAATATAATTATCTGTGTGAAATAAATTCGGAGGTGCTTTATAAATGGCAGTTAAAATTCGTTTAAAACGTATGGGAGCTAAAAAAACTCCTTTCTATCGTGTAGTTGTTGCAGATTCTCGTTCTCCTCGTGACGGACGTTTCATTGAGGAAATCGGAACTTACAATCCAGTTGCTCAACCAGCTGAAGTTAAGATCAACGAAGAAGCAGCATTAAAATGGTTAGGAAATGGTGCTAAACCATCTGATACAGTTCGTAACTTATTCTCTAACCAAGGTATCATGGAGAAATTCCACTTATCTAAACAAGGTAAGTAATTGAGGCAATGACTATGAAGAAGTTAGTCGAGACGATTGTCAAGCCTCTTGTCGATTATCCTGAAGATGTAAAAGTTACACAGGAACTTTGCAACGGAGAGATAAAGTATCGATTAACTGTACATCCTGAGGATGTTGGAAAAGTCATTGGAAAGCAAGGGAGAGTTGCGAAAGCGATTCGAATGCTCTTGTATTCAGTGGGACATCATAATGATGAAAAAGTAACACTGGAAATTCAATAAACGTAAAAAAGGGCGAGGAGTTATTCCTCTCCCTTTTTTAACATTTAAATAGAGAGTGCATGTTCCATCTGTGAAATGGAGATGCTTAATTTATATAGAAACCAGGGGTGACATACTATTTATGACAAAATGGTTTAACGTAGGGAAGATTGTAAATACTCATGGCGTAAGAGGGGAAATCCGTGTTATTTCTCGTACTGATTTTCCAGAAGAGCGATATAAAGTAGGAAACACGTTATACATATCGAATGAGAAAGGCACAGACTACCTTCCGGTGAAGGTAACTTCTCATCGCCAACATAAGACATTCGATTTATTAACATTTGAAGGATATAACAATGTAGATGAAGTAGAGAAGTTTAAAGGTTCTTTAATAAAAGTACCAGAAGAGCAGTTAGGTGAACTTGCTGAAGGTGAATACTACTATCATGAAATTATTGGTTGCAGTGTTGTAACGGAAGAAGGAGAAGCGCTAGGGACAATCAAAGAGATTCTATCTCCTGGTGCAAATGATGTTTGGGTAATTAAACGCCCGAAGGGTCAAGATCTCTTAATTCCTTATATCGATGACGTTGTACTTCAAGTTAATATTGAAAATAAATTAGTAACCATTCATGTAATGGAAGGGCTGCTATAATGAAAATTGATATTTTAACGTTGTTCCCAGACATGTTTACCGGTGTATTTGGATCTTCTATATTAAAGAAGGCGCAAGAAAAAGAAGCGGTAAACCTTCGTGTTGTTAACTTTCGTGATTATACAACAAGTAAGCATAATAGCGTAGACGATTATCCTTACGGCGGAGGAGCTGGTATGGTCCTTACTCCTCAGCCTATTTTTGATGCTGTAGAAGATTTGACGAAAGAGACAGAGCGTAAGCCTAGAGTTGTCTTAATGTGTCCGCAGGGCGAAAGATTTACGCAGAAGAAAGCGGAAGAGCTTGCAGGGGAAGAACATTTGATCTTCGTATGTGGGCATTATGAAGGGTATGACGAACGAATTCGTGAGCATCTCGTAACGGATGAGATTTCTATTGGTGACTATGTATTAACGGGCGGAGAATTAGCCTCTATGGTTATTACTGATAGTGTTGTACGTCTCTTGCCAGGTGTGCTAGGAAATCATGCTTCACAAGTAGAGGATTCGTTTAGTACAGGTTTATTAGAGCATCCTCATTATACACGTCCAGCTGATTTTCGTGGTATGAAGGTACCGGATGTATTAATGTCAGGGAATCATAAAAACATTGATGAATGGCGACATAAGGAATCTTTGCGTCGAACGTATACGCGTAGACCTGATTTGTTAGATGAGAGAGAGTTATCTAAACAAGAGAAAAAATGGCTTGAGGAAATAAAGCGAGAGCAGTAATAACTTCATATATTTGCTATTGCAACAGGCCTAGTAATATGCTATTATAACATTTGTGCTACTGAAATCAGTAGCCGTATTAACGATGTTCCGCTGTAATTTATTAAGACTTTATAAGAGCATCTGTTTAAAGGAGAGAATTTAATATGCAACAATTAATCGCAGAAATTACAAAAGGCCAATTAAAAACTGACCTTCCTTCATTCCGTCCTGGTGACACTTTACGTGTACACGTAAAAGTTGTTGAGGGAACTCGTGAAAGAATTCAGCTTTTCGAAGGTGTTGTAATTAAACGTCGTGGTGGCGGAATCAGTGAAACATTCACAGTTCGTAAGATTTCTTACGGTGTAGGTGTTGAGCGTACATTCCCAGTTCACACGCCAAGAATCGCGAAAATCGAAGTACTTCGCCGTGGTAAAGTACGTCGTGCTAAGTTATACTACTTACGTAACCTTCGCGGTAAAAAAGCACGTATTAAAGAAATTCGATAAGACATGTATGGGAGCTTGTAAATGCACAAGCTCCCTTTTTCCAATCTATATGAAATTTTGGTATAATACGAGCAGTTTACATAACCGTGGAGGGGAAATGCATGAAAAAAGAGAAGAGTTCACTTTGGGAATGGATTAAAGCAATTTTGATTGCTGTTGTATTAGCTGGTGTTATTAGACAGTTTTTCTTTGCGCCAATTCTCGTAGACGGGGTATCGATGGCACCTACTTTACATGATCGTGATCGAATGATTGTGAATAAAATTGGTTATCACATTGGAGATCCAAAACGCTTTGATATTATCGTATTTCGAGCAACAGAAGATAAAGATTACATTAAGCGCATTATAGGCCTGCCAGGCGATGAAATAGAGTATCGTAATGATAAACTGTATGTTAACGGAAAGGCTTATGAGGAGCCGTATTTAGACAAGCAGAAAAAGCAAATTGCTGATGGACCGCTTACATATGATTTTAATCTTGAAGAAATGACAGGCAAGAAAACCGTTCCAAAAGATCAATTATTTGTTTTAGGTGATAATCGTCGTTTTAGTAAAGATAGCCGTTCAATCGGTACGATTTCAATGGATCAAGTAATTGGTAAAGCTAATATGTTATATTGGCCGTTAGAAGACGCACGTATTGTGAAATAAATGAAAAAGAAGGTGGCAACATGGTAATTCAATGGTTTCCAGGGCATATGGCGAAGGCTAGACGCCAAGTAACGGAGAAATTAAAATTAATTGATGTTGTAATTGAACTTGTAGATGCTCGATTACCATTATCATCTCGAAACCCAATGATTGATGAAATCATTACACATAAGCCAAGGCTTGTTGTTTTAAATAAAGCGGATATGGCGGATGATCGTTTAACAAAACAATGGATCGCATATTTTAAAGAAAAAGGCCATATGGCAATTTCGATTAACGCGCAAGCTGGACAAGGTATGAAGGAAATTGCAGCAGCTTGTAAAGTGCTTGTTAAAGAAAAATTTGATAAAATGGTTGCAAAAGGTATTAGACCGAGAGCGATTCGTGCATTAATTGTAGGTATACCAAATGTTGGTAAATCTACATTGATTAATAAATTGGCAAAGAAAAATATTGCTAAAACAGGAGATCGTCCAGGTGTGACAACAGCTCAACAATGGATTAAAGTTGGGAAGGAAATGGAATTGTTAGATACACCAGGTATTCTGTGGCCTAAATTTGAAGATCAATTAGTGGGTCTTCGTTTAGCGACAACGGGTGCAATTAAAGATTCAATTTTAAATTTACAAGATGTAGCTGTTTACGCATTACGTTTTATGGAGAAACATTATCCAGAACGCTTGAAAGAACGCTATAATTTAAATGAGATTCCAGAAGATATTGTGGAATTATTCGATGCAATTGGAAAAAATAGAGGCTGCTTAATGGGCGGCGGAATGATTGATTATGATAAGACATCTGAGCTTGTGCTTCGTGAGCTTCGTGGTGGCAAACTTGGAAAAATGACGTTTGAAACACCGGAAGAGTTTGGAGAGCAAGTGGAAGATGTGGAAAAAATAGAAGAAGTATAAGACGTGCGTTTGTGCGTCTTTTCTTTTTGGATATGTTTAAAAAGGAGCTTGTATAAATGCAAACTATGACGATAAAAGAAGCGGAAAATGTATTGAAAGAAATTATGAATGAAGAAGATGATCGCTTTCAACTGTTAATGAAAGATGATCGAAAAGGTGTTCAAAAGCTCGTTTTGAAGTGGTATAAACAAAAAGAGTTAGAACAGAAAGAAAAAGAGAAGTTTTTTGAAATGTCCAAGTATGAAAATGCTTTGCGTGAAAAAGGGGTCACATATATCGCGGGTATTGATGAAGTAGGGCGTGGGCCATTGGCTGGGCCTGTTGTGACGGCAGCTGTCGTTCTTCCTGAGGATTTTTATATTCCAGGGTTAAATGACTCGAAAAAGTTGAGTGAAGCGAAACGTGAGCGTTTTTATGATGAAATAAAAGTACAAGCAATTGCAATTGGAGTAGGAATTGTATCACCGCAAGTTATTGATGATATTAATATTTACCAAGCAACGAAACAAGCGATGTTAGATGCAGTTGCAAATTTATCTTGTACACCCCAACATTTATTAATTGATGCGATGAAGCTTCCTACACCAATTCCGCAAACATCAATTATTAAAGGTGATGCGAAAAGTGTTTCGATTTCAGCAGCATCCATTATAGCAAAAGTAACGAGAGATCGTATGATGAAAGAACTGGGAGAGAAGTATCCTGAATATGGATTTGAGCAACATATGGGATATGGCACAAAGCAACATTTAGAGGCAATTGAAGTGCATGGAGTACTAGATGAACACCGCAAGTCATTCGCACCAATTAAAGATATGATTCAAAAATAAGCTGTAAATATACAGCTTATTTTTTTATTTTGGCATATAAACATTACTATTTTCGAAAAAGAATAAAGCGATTTCAGTTTTCTGACACTTTATTGTAGACAGCGTGCCAATCATCTTATACAATGGCAATGTAATGTTTTTTAAACATTAAAAAACTTTTCGAGTAAAACAGGAAAACAGGGGAGGATGGGACCATGAATATCCATGAGTACCAAGGTAAGGCAGTCCTTAGAAGCTATGGGGTTAGCGTTCCGAACGGGAAGGTTGCATTTACAGTAGAAGAAGCTGTAGAAGCAGCGAAAGAATTAGGAACAGATGTATGTGTAGTGAAAGCACAAATTCACGCTGGTGGACGCGGCAAAGCTGGCGGAGTAAAAGTTGCAAAAAATTTAGATGAAGTTCGTACATATGCAGAAAGCATTTTAGGAACTACACTTGTGACACATCAAACAGGTCCTGAAGGTAAGGAAGTAAAACGCTTACTTATCGAAGAAGGTTGCGATATTAAAAAAGAATATTATGTAGGTCTAGTTTTAGATCGTGCAACTTCTCAAGTTGTTTTAATGGCGTCTGAAGAAGGCGGAACAGAAATTGAAGAAGTAGCAGAAAAAACACCTGAAAAAATCTTTAAAGAATATATTGATCCAGCAGTAGGCTTGCAAGGTTTCCAAGCGCGCCGAATTGCATTTAACATCAATATTCCAAAAGAGCTTGTAGGACAAGCTGTGAAGTTTATGATGGGCTTATATCGTGCGTTTATCGAAAAAGATTGCTCTATCGCTGAGATTAACCCACTTGTTACAACAGGCGAAGGTAAAGTTATGGCATTAGATGCAAAATTAAACTTTGATTCTAATGCGTTATATCGCCATAAAGACATTTTAGAGCTTCGTGATCTTGATGAAGAGGATTCAAAAGAAATTGAAGCTTCAAAATACGACTTAAACTACATTCCTTTAGATGGAAATATTGGTTGTATGGTTAATGGTGCAGGTTTAGCGATGGCTACAATGGATATCATTAAACATTACCACGGTGACCCAGCTAACTTCTTAGATGTTGGTGGCGGTGCAACTGCAGAAAAAGTTACAGAAGCATTCAAAATTATCCTTTCTGACAAAAATGTAAAAGGTATCTTCGTTAACATTTTTGGTGGCATTATGAAGTGTGATGTTATTGCAGAAGGTGTTATTGAAGCAACGAAACAAGTAGGTCTTGAGTTACCTTTAGTTGTACGTCTTG
Source organism: Bacillus sp. HMA207 (assembly GCF_003402455.1). Lineage (NCBI taxonomy): Bacteria > Bacillati > Bacillota > Bacilli > Caryophanales > Bacillaceae > Bacillus > Bacillus sp. HMA207. The sequence continues at coordinate 977,174 of NZ_BEZT01000001.1, forward strand.
AAGGCACAAACGTAGAACTAGGTAAGAAAATTTTAAATGAGTCTGGCTTAAATATTGTTGCAGCAGAATCTATGGCAGACGGTGCACAAAAAATTGTTTCACTAGTGGGCTAATAGAAAGCGGGGGAGAAAAATGAGCGTATTAGTTAATAAAGATACAAAAGTTATTGTTCAAGGTATTACAGGTTCTCAAGGTTTATTCCATACAAAACAAATGATTGAATACGGTACGAAAATTGTCGGTGGTGTAACACCAGGTAAGGGAGGCACTGATATTGAAGGTGTACCAGTATTTGATACAGTAGAAGATGCAGTGAAAGCAACAGGCGCAAACGCTTCAGTTGTATACGTTCCACCCGCTTTTGCGGCAGATGCAATTATGGAAGCTGTTGATGCAGAAATTGATTTAGTAGTATGTATTACTGAAGGGATTCCTGTATTAGATATGGTAAACGTAAAGAGATATATGGCGGGTAAACATACACGTTTACTTGGACCAAACTGCCCAGGTGTAATCACACCAGATGAATGTAAGATTGGTATTATGCCAGGATATATTCATAAAAAAGGTCATGTTGGTATCGTATCTCGCTCTGGTACATTAACTTATGAAGCTGTACATCAGTTAACACAAGAAGGTATTGGCCAATCTACTGCTGTAGGTATCGGCGGAGACCCTGTTAACGGTACAGACTTTATTGATGCGTTAAAAGCATTTAATGAAGATGAAGAAACACATGCTGTAATTATGATTGGTGAAATCGGCGGTACAGCAGAAGAAGAGGCAGCTGAATGGGTAAAAGCTAATATGACAAAACCTGTTGTAGGCTTCATTGGTGGTCAAACAGCGCCTGCTGGCAAACGTATGGGTCATGCTGGTGCAATCATTTCTGGCGGTAAAGGAACTGCTGCTGAAAAGATTAAAACAATGGAAGCTTGTGGCATTAAAGTAGCTGAAACTCCAGCAGTTATGGGAGAAACGCTAATCTCTGTTTTAAAAGAAAAAGGTTTATTTGAGACTTGTAAAAACTATTAATCTGTTGAAAGACACCTTCTTACTTGAGGGTGTCTTTTTACACTTTTTTCTGTTTACATAATAAAAATTATGGGTAAGGAGAATCAAGATGAAAAGAGAGAGATTATTACATCTTCATTACTTGCTAGCAGATTATTGGAAGGCGATGGAGAGGCTACTATATGTCGATCCAGAATTAAAGAACATATATAAATTTAACGAAAAACAAATGGAACACTACACTGGAATATCCTCGAAAAAATCTTCAGAACTAGTAAAATTTCTTCAAAGTTCAAATCTTCCGCAATATATATCTTATTTAGAGAGAAATCGTATTTTTTATATAACGATATGGGATGAAGATTATCCGCAATTATTACGTGAAATACAAGACCCTCCCTTCGTTTTATATGGAAAAGGAGAGAAAGATTTCCTGAATAAAGTAAATAAATTAGCAGTTGTTGGAACGAGAGAACCATCATTATATGGTCATGAGAGTTTGAAGTTTATTTTACACCCTTTATTAGAAAGAGAGTGGCTTATTGTCAGTGGGTTTGCAAAAGGGATAGATACAATGTCTCATGAGATTACAGTAAGGCATCATCGCCCGACTATTGCGATATTAGGGCATGGATTGTCTTTTATGTATCCGAAAGAAAATAGACATTTATATGAAATGTGGAAGGAATATATATTGTTATTGACAGAGTATCCGCCGCACTATGCACCGAAAAAGTGGTATTTTCCAAAAAGGAACCGGATTATTAGTGGTATAAGTAAAGGTGTTTTAGTTGTAGAAGCGAAATCGAGAAGTGGAACACTTATTACTGCAGACCTTGCGTTAGAGCAAAATAGAGAGGTGTTTGCGCTTCCTGGACCTATATTTATAGAGGGGGCATCGGGAACGAATCATCTTATTCAGCAAGGAGCAAAACTAGTAAGAAATGCAGAAGATATCTTGGAAGAGATTTTAAATTAACCTTATATTTTTATGTTTTTATTAAACAATTATTGACAAATGGTAGATTGGCACTGTATGGTATATTCATTCTTGATTGACAAAAACAAGAGAAATCAATAAGATTAATGAAGACTTGAATCCACCTCTTAAGGAGGCACTAGCATGTCAGATTACCTCGTAATCGTGGAGTCGCCTTCTAAGGCGAAGACCATTGAGAAATATTTAGGGAAAAAATACAAAGTTGTCGCGTCTATGGGACATGTTCGCGATTTGCCAAAAAGTCAAATGGGGATAGAAGTAAAGAACAACTTCACCCCGAAGTATATTACCATTCGTGGTAAAGGTCCCGTCTTAAAAGATTTAAAATCAGCGGCGAAAAAAGCAAAGAAAGTCTATCTCGCGGCCGATCCAGACCGTGAAGGGGAAGCAATTGCTTGGCATTTAGCGAATACGTTAAATGTGGACGTTGAATCAGATTGTCGGGTTGTGTTTAATGAGATTACGAAAGATGCAATCAAAGAATCATTTAAACATCCTCGTGCAATTAATATGGATTTAGTGGATGCACAACAAGCAAGACGTATACTTGATCGTCTTGTTGGTTACAATATTAGTCCTTTATTATGGAAGAAAGTAAAAAAAGGATTAAGTGCAGGACGTGTACAATCTGTAGCAGTTCGTTTAATCATCGAGCGTGAAAGGGAAATTCAAAACTTTGAACCTGAAGAATTCTGGACAATTAAAACAGAATTTGTAAAAGGAAAAGACACATTTGAAGCAAGCTTTTACGGTGTAGATGGTGAAAAAGTTCAATTAACAAATGAAACGCAAGTGAATGAAATAATTGAACAGATGAAAGACAATGCGTTTTCAGTTGAAAATGTAACGCGCAAAGAGCGAAAACGTAATCCTGCATTACCGTTTACAACATCTTCCTTGCAACAAGAAGCAGCACGTAAGTTAAACATGCGAGCAAAGAAAACAATGATGCTTGCACAGCAATTGTATGAAGGGATAGATCTTGGAAAACAAGGAACTGTAGGTCTTATTACGTATATGAGAACTGATTCAACACGTATCTCAGAAACAGCTCAAACAGAGGCTCGTACTTACATCACTGAAGCGTATGGTACGGAATACATAGGAACAGAAAAGAAGAAAGAAACGAAAAAGTCAAATGCACAAGATGCGCATGAGGCAATTCGTCCTACTTCAGTAATGAGAAAGCCAGAGGAACTAAAAAGTTTCTTAGGTCGTGATCAACTTCGATTATATAAATTGATTTGGGAGCGATTTGTTGCAAGTCAAATGGCGTCTGCTATAATGGATACTGTGACAGCGAGACTCATTAATAACAATGTTCAGTTCCGTGCAAGTGGATCGGTTGTAAAGTTCCCAGGATTTATGAAAGTGTATGTAGAGTCAAAAGATGATGGTGCTGAAGAAAAGGATAAGATGTTGCCACCTTTAGAAGTAGGGGAAACTGTATTTTCAAAGGATTTAGAACCAAAGCAACATTTTACACAACCTCCTCCGCGCTATACAGAGGCTCGCCTAGTAAGAACACTTGAAGAACTTGGAATTGGAAGACCGTCAACATATGTACCTACACTTGAAACAATTCAAAAGCGTGGGTATGTAGGTTTGGATAATAAACGCTTCGTTCCGACTGAACTTGGTGAAATAGTAATTGAACTTATTTTAGAGTTTTTCCCAGAAATTATTAACATTGAATTTACTGCCAATATGGAGCAAAGCCTTGATGAAGTAGAAGAAGGAAATGCGAATTGGGTAAAAATTGTTGATGATTTCTACGTAGGTTTTGAACCGCGTTTAGAAAAAGCGGAAAAAGAAATGCGTGAAGTGGAAATTAAAGATGAACCAGCTGGGGAAGATTGTGAATTATGTAATCACCCAATGGTCTTTAAAATGGGTAAATACGGGAAATTTATGGCTTGCTCGAATTTCCCAGATTGTCGTAATACAAAGCCGATTGTGAAAGAAATCGGTGTTACTTGTCCAAAGTGTGATAAGGGTCAAATTATTGAACGCCGTAGTAATAAAAAGAAACGTCTTTTCTATGGGTGCGGTACGTATCCGGAATGCGACTTTGTATCTTGGGATAAGCCAATTGGTCGTAAGTGTCCGAAGTGCGAAGGCATGCTTGTAGAGAAAAAGTTGAAAAAAGGCGTGCAAGTACAATGTATTTCGTGCGATTATGAAGAAGAACAACAAATGTGAGCGTAACTGCTCACATTTTTTTCGGGAAGAAAAGGAAAGGTGATATAAATGACAACACAAGTAGTAAACGTCATTGGCGCAGGTCTTGCAGGAAGTGAAGCGGCTTACCAAATTGCAAAACGTGGTGTCCAAGTTAGATTATATGAAATGAGACCGGTAAGGCAAACGCCAGCTCATCACACAGATAAATTCGCTGAATTAGTATGTAGTAACTCACTTCGTGCAAACACTTTAACAAATGCAGTTGGAGTTATTAAAGAGGAAATGCGCTTAATGGATTCTGTAATTATTCGTGCGGCGGATGAGTGCTCTGTACCAGCTGGAGGTGCTTTAGCTGTAGATCGTCATGAGTTCGCAGCTAAAGTAACAGAATACGTAAAGAACCATCCAAATGTAACTGTAATGAATGAAGAAATTACAGATATTCCAGAGGGACCGACAATTATTGCTACAGGTCCATTAACATCTCCTGATCTTTCTGCAAAATTGAAAGAATTAACAGGAGAAGATTATTTCTACTTCTATGATGCTGCAGCCCCAATCGTAGAAAAAGACAGTATTGACATGAATAAAGTATATTTAAAATCGCGTTATGACAAAGGTGAAGCTGCATATTTAAATTGCCCAATGACAGAAGAAGAGTTTGATCGTTTTTATGAGGCTCTAATTGCTGCTGAGACAGTGCCTTTAAAAGAGTTTGAAAAAGAAATTTTCTTTGAAGGTTGTATGCCAGTAGAAGTTATGGCAAGTAGAGGGAGACAGACGTTAGTATTTGGACCTATGAAACCTGTTGGATTGGAAGATCCAAAAACAGGGAAAACGCCATATGCTGTTGTTCAGTTACGTCAAGATGATGCAGCGGGAACTTTATACAATATCGTAGGTTTCCAAACTCATTTAAAGTGGGGACCGCAAAAAGAAGTGCTACAGTTAATTCCGGGATTGGAAAATGCAGAGATTGTACGTTATGGTGTAATGCATCGTAATACGTTTATTAATTCACCTAATTTGCTTCGTCCAACATATCAATATAAACAACGTGATGATTTATTCTTCGCTGGTCAAATGACTGGAGTAGAGGGATATGTTGAATCAGCAGCATCAGGATTATTAGCAGGAATTAATGCTGCGCGTCTTGTGCAAGGTGAAGAGCCAGTTGTATTACCGCCAGTAACTGCGATGGGTAGCATGGCAAATTACATTACGGCAACGAACGCTAAAAACTTCCAGCCGATGAATGCGAACTTCGGTCTATTTGCACCGTTAGAGAAGAAGATTAAAAAGAAAGCAGAACGAAATGAAGCGTACGCAGCACGCGCTTTAGAAACGATTCGAAATTTTGTAAATATTTAGTTAAATTTCTTGCAAAGGCTACTAAGTTGTGATACGATTTAGTAGCCTTTATTGAGGTGAGTTGTGTGAATGTGAAGAAATTGTTACAATTATTCGTTGGATATTTACAAATTGAAAGAAATTATTCAAAATATACAATTGCAAGTTATCAAAATGATTTAGAACATTTTGTGCAATTTATGGAACGAGAAGGCATATCCTCTTTTTTAGACGTTACATACGCGGATGTTCGTTTGTACTTAACGACGTTGCACGATGAAAAGTTAGCCCGTAAATCTGTCGCAAGAAAAGTATCAAGCTTACGAAGTTTATATCGTTTTTTGATGCGTGAAGGTTATCGAAAGGATAATCCGTTTGCACTTGCGTCACTCCCCAAAAAAGAATTGTCAATCCCAAAGTTTTTATATGCTGAAGAGTTAGAGGAATTATTTGAAGTTTCTGACACGGAAACGCCATTAGGCCAAAGGAATCAAGCTTTATTAGAGTTGATGTATGCGACTGGGATCCGTGTGAGTGAATGTGTCAATTTACAACTTACCGATATTGACTTTGCGGTGGGAACAATTTTAGTAATGGGAAAAGGAAAAAAACAAAGGTATATTCCGTTCGGAAGCTATGCGCAAGATTCTTTAATTACTTATATAGAGAATGGGAGAAAACAGTTAGTTAATAAGACTGACGAAGATTCTCATATGGTATTTTTAAATGCGAAAGGTACACCGCTAACAAGTCGTGGGGTTCGTTATGTTTTAAATGAACTCATTAAAAAGGCTTCGCTGACAATGCGGATAAGTCCCCATATGTTAAGGCATACATTTGCTACACATATGCTAGATGAAGGGGCGGATTTACGTACTGTACAGGAGCTATTAGGCCATGAAAATTTGTCGACGACACAAATTTATACGCATGTCTCTAAAGAAAGATTGCGTTCTGTTTACATGAAGCATCACCCGCGGGCATAAATTGCTTTAAAAGCTATAAAAACAAATAAAGGAGTTTTTTCTATGGGAAATTTCCACGCTACAACGATATTTGCAGTTCATCATAATGGAGAATGTGCAATGGCTGGAGATGGCCAAGTGACAATGGGAAATGCTGTTGTAATGAAACATACAGCTCGTAAAGTTCGTAAACTTTTCCAAGGTAAAGTTTTAGCTGGTTTCGCAGGATCAGTTGCTGACGCATTTACTCTTTTTGAAATGTTTGAAGGGAAATTAGAAGAGTATAATGGCAACTTGCAGCGTGCTGCTGTTGAAATGGCAAAACAATGGCGTGGCGATAAAATGTTACGTCAGCTAGAAGCGATGCTCATTGTCATGGATAAAACAACTATGCTCCTTGTTTCAGGTACAGGAGAAGTGATTGAACCGGATGATGGTATTTTAGCAATTGGATCTGGTGGGAATTATGCACTTTCTGCAGGTCGTGCTTTAAAGCAATATGCAAGTGAACACTTAACAGCGAAGCAAATTGCGAAAGCGAGTTTAGAGATTGCTGGCGATATTTGTGTTTATACGAATCACAACATAATTGTTGAAGAATTGTAGAATCGTAAGGGAGGCATTTTATATGCATTTACATTTTACTCCGCGCCAAATTGTGGAAAAATTAGATCAATACATCATCGGTCAAAAAGACGCAAAGAAAGCGGTTGCTGTAGCGTTGAGAAATCGATATCGCCGCAGTAAATTAGCTGAAAATTTACGTGACGAAATTGCACCTAAAAATATTTTAATGATTGGACCGACAGGTGTTGGGAAAACAGAGGTAGCACGACGAATGGCGAAACTCGTTGGAGCACCTTTTATTAAGGTTGAGGCTACAAAATTCACAGAAGTTGGATATGTGGGTAGAGATGTAGAGTCGATGGTACGTGACTTGGTGGAAACATCGGTTCGTATCGTAAAAGAAGAAATGGTAGTGAAAGTTCAAGATAAAGCAGAAGAGCAAGCGAATCAACGTCTTGTTGAAATTTTAGTGCCGAGTCCGGAGAAGCAATCTGGATTCAAAAATCCATTAGAGATGCTTTTTGGAGGCGCTCAAAATTCGAATCAAACGTCTGATACACAAGAAGATGTTGAAATCGAAAAGAAACGTCAAGATGTAGAGAGAAAGCTTGCTGCAGGGCTTCTTGAAGAAGAAATTGTATCGATTGAAGTGACTGAACAACAGTCTTCCATGTTTGATATGTTACAAGGAACTGGCATGGAACAAATGGGAATGAATTTCCAAGATGCGCTAGGAAGTTTTATGCCGAAAAAAACGAAAAAACGTAAACTTTCTGTAAAAGAAGCAAGAAAACTCTTGACAAATGAAGAGGCACAGCGCTTAATTGATATGGATGAAGTTACACAAGAGGCTGTTTATCGTGCTGAACAGCTCGGGATTATTTTTATCGATGAAATTGACAAAATTGCTGGTAAGCAGTCGAATAGCGTAGATGTATCACGTGAAGGTGTGCAACGTGACATTCTGCCAATTGTAGAAGGGTCGAATGTTGCGACAAAATACGGATCAGTAAAAACGGATTATATTTTATTCGTTGCAGCTGGAGCGTTCCATATGTCTAAACCGTCGGATTTAATTCCGGAATTGCAAGGGAGATTTCCGATTCGAGTAGAATTAACAAAATTATCGACAGACGATTTTGTTAAAATATTAATCGAGCCTGACAATGCGTTAATTAAACAATATATGGCATTATTAGCGACTGAAGGTATAGAAATTGAATTTTCAGACGAAGCTATTCGTAAGATTGCTGAGATTGCTTATCAAGTTAATCAGGATACAGATAATATTGGAGCAAGAAGACTTCATACGATTATGGAGAAGCTCCTTGAAGATTTATCGTTTGAAGCATCTGAAATTACGTTAGAGAAAATAACGATAACACCTCAATACGTTGAGGAGAAATTAGCAACAATTGCTAAAAATAAAGATGTGAGCCAGTTTATTTTGTAATAGTGTCATCAGGTGACTCGCCCTAGTTTCCAAGTGATGAAAAAATATGTGAGTAACATGTAGGAGGAACTTTTGAAATGGAATTATTAGCAAAAACGAGAAAATTAAATGCGTTATTACAGAGCGCAGCAGGGAAGCCTGTAAACTTTAGAGAAATGTCTGACACAATGTGTGAAGTAATCGAAGCAAACGTATTCGTAGTTAGCCGTCGTGGTAAATTACTAGGTTATGCAATTCACCAACAAATCGAAAACGAACGCATGAAGCAAATGCTTGCAGAACGTCAATTCCCAGAAGAATATACACAAAGCTTATTCAACATTACAGAAACATCTTCAAACTTAGATGTGAACAGTGCTTACACAGCATTCCCAGTAGAAAACAGAGAATTATTCGGTCAAGGTTTAACTACAATCGTACCAATCGTTGGTGGCGGTGAGCGTCTAGGTACATTAGTATTAGCTCGTCTTGGTCAAGAGTTCTTAGATGATGATTTAATCCTTGCTGAGTACAGCTCAACTGTTGTAGGTATGGAAATCTTACGTGAAAAAGCAGAAGAAATCGAAGAGGAAGCGCGTAGTAAAGCTGTTGTTCAAATGGCAATCAGCTCATTATCTTACAGTGAGTTAGAAGCAATTGAGCATATCTTCGAAGAATTAAATGGAACAGAAGGTTTACTTGTTGCAAGTAAAATTGCTGATCGCGTAGGAATTACTCGCTCTGTAATCGTAAATGCACTACGTAAATTAGAAAGTGCTGGTGTTATTGAGTCTCGCTCTTTAGGTATGAAAGGAACATACATTAAAGTGCTAAACGACAAGTTTCTACAAGAACTTGCTAAATTAAAAACAAACTAATTTATAAAAAACTCTCCTCAATTGAGGAGAGTTTTTTTGTGCAATGGATAGAAGATGCTTGTGAAAAGTGTCATAAGCGTTTTTTCTGGGAAAACTATTAATTGTATTTACTTTTTTGCTTAAAAGAAAAGAAGGTTGGTAATACTAGAATTCGAGTATGAACAAAGAAAGTTTTACATTGTTCGCATTTTCGACTTGATTGTAATATTTCAGTATGATATAGTAAGCAGTGGTGTCAGTACAAAGTACACACGTTTACTGATTTAAGTGTTGGTGCTACGTTTGTAGTTTCGCTTAGAGATGAAGTAAACGGAGGATATCAAAAACCATTTAGGAGGAACTATATTATGTCAGTAATTTCTATGAAGCAATTGCTTGAAGCTGGTGTTCATTTCGGACATCAAACTCGTCGTTGGAACCCAAAAATGAAGCGTTACATTTTCACAGAGCGTAACGGTATCTACATCATCGACTTACAAAAAACTGTGAAAAAAGTTGAGGAAGCTTACAGAACGATGCGCGACATCGCTGCTGAAGGCGGAGACATCTTATTCGTAGGTACTAAAAAACAAGCACAAGAAGCTATTAAAGAAGAAGCAACTCGTGCTGGTATGTACTTCGTTAACCAACGTTGGTTAGGTGGAACTTTAACAAACTTCCAAACAATCCAAAAGCGTATCAAGCGTCTTAAAGACATCGAAAGAATGCAAGAAGATGGTACTTTCGAAGTACTTCCTAAGAAAGAAGTTGTTCAACTTAAAAAAGAGTTAGAGCGTCTTGAGAAATTCTTAGGCGGTATTAAAGATATGAAAGGTCTTCCAAGTGCATTATTCGTAGTAGACCCTCGTAAAGAGCGTATTGCAGTTGCTGAAGCACGCAAATTACACATTCCAATCATCGGTATCGTTGATACAAACTGTGATCCAGACGAAATCGATCACGTTATCCCAGCAAACGATGATGCAATTCGTGCTGTAAAACTTCTTACATCTAAAATGGCAGACGCGATCCTTGAAGCAAAACAAGGTGAAGAAACTGTTACTGCGTAACAAAGTTGGAAAGGTGATAAGGGGTTCGGCCTTTTATCACCTTTTTTAAGGTATAAACACCTTTATAAAAGGTATAAATACATATTTTAGGAGGATGAAAAGTATGGCAATCACTGCTCAAATGGTAAAAGAATTACGTGAAAAAACTGGCGCAGGTATGATGGACTGCAAAAAAGCTTTAACAGAAACTAACGGCGACATGGAGAAGGCAATTGACTTCTTACGTGAAAAAGGTATTGCGAAAGCTGCTAAAAAAGCAGACCGCATTGCTGCTGAAGGTTTAACTTTCATCGAAACAAACGGTAACGACGCTTTAATCTTAGAATTAAACTCTGAAACTGATTTCGTTGCGAAAAACGAAGGTTTCCAAACACTAATTAAAGAATTAGCTGCTCACTTATTAACTAACAAACCAGCTAACGTTGAAGAAGCTATGGCTCAAACAATGGAAAACGGTAAAAAAGTTGAAGAGCACATCAACGAAGCAATCGCTAAAATTGGTGAAAAACTTACACTTCGTCGTTTCGAAATCGTATCAAAAACTGATGCAGATGCATTCGGCGCTTACCTACACATGGGTGGACGCATTGGTGTATTAACAGTTCTTGAAGGTTCTACTGATGAAGCTGCTGCTAAAGATGTTGCAATGCACATCGCTGCAGTTAACCCTAAATACATCGACCGCGATGCTGTAACAGCTGAAGAAGTTGAGCATGAGCGTCAAGTATTAACACAACAAGCATTAAACGAAGGCAAGCCTGAGAAAATCGTTGCGAAAATGGTTGAAGGCCGTCTAGGCAAATTCTTCGAAGAGATTTGCTTACTTGACCAAGCATTCGTTAAAAACCCTGATATGAAAGTTCGTCAATTCGTTGAGTCTAAAGGCGGAACATTAAAAGGATTCGTTCGCTACGCTGTTGGTGAAGGTATCGAAAAACGCGAAGACAACTTTGCTGAAGAAGTAATGAACCAAGTAAAAGGTAGTAACTAATACAGATTAGGGAACACATTGTGTTCCCTTTTTTAAAATAAAGATGTAAGCAATTGGAGGTTCATTATGAGTAAACCGAAATATAATCGTGTCGTTTTAAAGCTAAGTGGAGAAGCTTTAGCTGGAGAGCAAGGATTTGGAATTAACCCAACTGTTATTAAGTCAGTTGCGGAACAAGTAAAAGAAATTGCAGAACTTGATGTAGAGGTTGCTGTTGTTGTTGGTGGCGGTAACATTTGGCGTGGAAAAATTGGAAGTGAAATGGGCATGGATCGTGCAGGGGCAGATTACATGGGCATGTTAGCGACAGTTATGAATTCATTAGCTCTTCAAGATAGCTTGGAGAATATCGGAATTCAAACTCGTGTACAAACTTCAATTGAGATGCGTCAAGTTGCAGAACCTTACATTCGTCGTAAAGCAGTTCGTCACTTAGAGAAAAAACGTGTTGTTATCTTTGCAGCAGGTACAGGTAACCCATACTTCTCTACAGATACAACAGCAGCATTACGTGCGGCAGAAATTGAAGCAGATGTAATTTTAATGGCGAAAAACAATGTAGATGGTGTATATAATGCGGATCCATCTATTGATCCAACAGCTACAAAATACGAAACGCTTACTTACTTAGATGTATTAAAAGAAGGTTTAGGTGTAATGGATTCTACAGCTTCTTCTCTATGTATGGATAATGATATTCCATTAATTGTATTCTCAGTTATGGAAAAAGGTAATATTAAACGTGCCGTTTTAGGCGAAAATATCGGAACAGTGGTAAGGGGGAAATAAATATGGGACAACAAGTATTGAAGTCTTCAAATGAAAAAATGGAAAAAGCAGTTGCTGCTTATTCTCGTGAATTAGCAACAGTTCGTGCTGGCCGTGCAAACGCGTCTGTATTAGATAAGGTACAAGTTGATTACTACGGTGCACCAACACCAGTTGTGCAATTAGCGAACATTACAGTTCCAGAAGCACGTTTACTAGTAATTCAACCTTATGATAAAACTTCTATCGGTGATATTGAAAAAGCAATTTTAAAAGCAGATTTAGGCTTAAACCCTTCTAATGATGGAACTGTAATTCGTATTGCATTTCCTGCACTAACAGAAGAGCGTCGTCGTGATCTTGTAAAAGTTGTGAAAAAATATGCTGAAGAAGCAAAAGTTGCTGTTCGTAACGTACGTCGTGACGGAAATGATGATCTTAAGAAGCTTGAAAAAGCTGGCGAGATTACAGAAGATGATTTAAGAGGATATACTGAAGATATCCAAAAAGAAACAGATAAATATATTGCAAAAGTTGACGAAATCGCAAAAAACAAAGAAAAAGAAATCATGGAAGTGTAATAGCGATAACTTCGCAAATATGACCCTCTTCTTAAGGGGGTCTTTTTACACTTTTAGGCATACGTCTGCTTGCTGGAGGGTATGAATGATGTTTAAAAACTTTCCTTTTTTTAAAGGTAAAAAGGACACATCGTTTGATCATCTCGTTGAAGAAGTGAAAAAAGGATATATCCCAGAACATATTGCCATCATTATGGATGGGAATGGAAGATGGGCAAAGAGGAGAGCAATGCCTCGTATTGCGGGACATCATGAAGGTATGCAAGTTGTAAAGAAAATTACAAAATTTGCAAGTAAACTTAATGTGAAAGTGTTAACTCTCTATGCTTTTTCAACTGAGAACTGGAAAAGACCGAAAAAGGAAGTTGATTATTTAATGAAGCTTCCAGAAGAATTTCTAGGTACATTTTTACCAGAATTGATTGAAGAAAACGTACAAGTCCGAGTAATAGGGCAAAAAGATCGTCTTCCTACGCATACACGCAGAGCGATGGAGAAAGCCATGGAAGATACGAAAGAGAATACGGGATTAATTCTTAATTTCGCGTTAAACTATGGAAGTCGAGATGAAATCGTTTCTGCTGTGCAACATATGATGAAAGATAATGAGGAAGGAAAAATTCGTTCTGAAGAGGTAAGTGAAGAAATGCTTTCCTCCTACTTAATGACGAGTTCTTTACCTGATCCAGAGTTGTTAATCCGAACAAGCGGAGAGCTACGTATTAGTAATTTCATGTTATGGCAAATTGCATATTCGGAGTTTTGGTTTACAGACGTGTATTGGCCAGACTTCAAAGAAGAACATTTGCTAAATGCGATTACTGACTTTCAACATAGAGGGCGCAGATTCGGAGGCGTGTAGAAAGAGAGGGTTTGGTAGTGAAACAGAGAATTATTACTGGAGTGGTTGCTGCCGCGCTATTCATTCCCATCGTAATATACGGTGGCGTGCCTTTTACGGTTTTAGTGTATGCACTTGCTTCTATAGGTTTATATGAATTAATTCGTATGAATAAGCTTACGCTTATTTCAGTACCGACAGTTTTAGCTGCAGTATTATTGTGGATTCTTTTAATTCCAAGTAGTGCATCAAAACTGTTTACATGGATTGGATTAGGTAAATTGGAAATCACATTTGTGATTGTTTTATTACTTTTATCATATACAGTCCTTTCTAAGAATACATTTACTTTTGATAATGCTTCATTTTTACTGATGGCAACGACATATGTGGCAATGGGATTCTTATATTTAAATGAAACGAGAATATTAGGAATTAAATATGTATTTTGCGCATTATTTGTTATATGGGCTACTGATTCAGGCGCATATTTCGTAGGAAAAGCATTGGGCAAGAGAAAATTGTGGCCAGAAATTAGTCCAAATAAAACGATTGAAGGTTCATTAGGCGGCATCGTTTGTGGAATTATTGTGGCACTTGTTTACAACGTGTTCTTCCCAGTCGAATCGAATGTAGTAATTTTAATTGTGCTGACAATTATCATTTCTATTTTTGGACAAATTGGTGATTTAGTACAATCTGCTTTTAAACGTCATTATGGCGTAAAAGATTCAGGTACAATTTTACCTGGGCATGGTGGTATATTAGACCGAACAGATAGTTGGTTATTCGTTTTACCAATTCTCTACTTCTTATTACAATACAATTAATAAATGAACGAGGGGTTGGAGTCATGAAAAACATTAGTTTATTAGGTGCAAGCGGATCAATTGGTACACAAACTTTAGATGTATTACGCTCGCACCCAGACCAATTCCGTCTCGTTGCTTTTTCTGTAGGGAAAAATATTGACTACGCAGTAAAGGTAATTCAAGAATTTTCTCCGCAAATCGTCTCTGTGCAAAGAGAGGAAGATGTTTTAAAATTACAATCTGTTTCTGGTAATACAAAAATTGTATATGGTAGTGAAGGACTTTTAGAAGTAGCATTACATCCAGATGCGGAGATTGTAGTAAATGCTGTTGTAGGTAGCGTAGGGTTGTTACCAACACTTCGTGCAATTGAGGCGAAAAAAACAATTGGAATTGCAAATAAAGAAACGTTAGTAACTGCAGGACATCTTGTAATGGAAGCAGCACGAAAACATAATGTTTCGTTACTTCCAGTAGATAGTGAACATTCGGCTATTTTTCAGTGCTTGAATGGTGAAAATGAAAAAAGAATTTCTCGTCTTATTATAACGGCTTCTGGTGGAAGTTTCCGTGATAAAACGAGGGATGAATTGCATCATGTGACCGTAGAAGATGCGCTTCGACATCCAAACTGGTCAATGGGTTCGAAAATTACAATTGATTCTGCTACAATGATGAATAAGGGACTAGAAGTAATTGAAGCACATTGGCTTTTTGGTATCCCTTATGAGCAAATCGATGTTGTTTTACATAAAGAAAGTATTATCCATTCTATGGTTGAATTTGAAGATCGTAGTGTAATGGCGCAGCTTGGTTCACCTGATATGCGAGTACCAATTCAATACGCACTTACATATCCTGATAGATTGCCTCTTTCAGACACAAAACAGTTAAACTTATGGGAAATAGGGACGTTGCATTTTGAGAAAATGGACCAAGAACGATTCCGTTGTTTACGTTTTGCGTATGAAGCTGGAAAAGCAGGTGGAAGTATGCCAGCTGTAATGAACGCAGCGAATGAAGTAGCTGTTGAAGCCTTTTTACAAAAGAGAATTGGTTTCTTAACAGTGGAAGACCTCATTGAAAAAGCAATGAACCATCACAATGTCATTGCACGACCGAGCTTAGAGGAAATTTTGGAAATTGATGCGGCCACAAGACGGTTTGTGATGGAACAAATTTAGCAAAGGTGGTTATGGAATTGAATACAGCGATTGCCTTTATATTAATTTTCGGTGCACTCGTATTTTTCCATGAGCTAGGGCATCTATATTTCGCAAAAAGAGCAGGTATTTTATGCCGCGAGTTTGCGATTGGTTTTGGTCCGAAAATATTCTCATTTGAAAAGAATGAAACGGTGTATACGATTCGATTACTGCCCCTTGGTGGCTATGTAAGAATGGCCGGCGAGGATGCGGACACAGTTGAGTTAAAGCCTGGGAAAAAGGTTGGCCTTGTATTAAATGAAAAAGACGAAGTTGTGAAATTAGTTTTTGATGGATATGAAAAGTATCCAAATGTTCGTGTTATTGAAGTCGAACAAGCTGATTTGGAGCATAATTTAACAATTTCGGGCTATGAAGAGTACGAGGAAGAGCTTCAAACATTCCGAGTGAATGAAAAGGCTCGTATTATTACTGCGGGGGAAGAAATTCAAATTGCTCCGTATAATAGACAATTTGGCTCGAAAAAACTAGGGCAACGCGCTTTAACAATCTTTGCGGGTCCTGCAATGAACTTCATTTTAGCATTTGTTATTTTTGTGATTCTTGGATTTGTACAAGGGGTTCCTATTGACAAACCAATGGTCGGAAAAGTGATGGATAACAGTGCAGCACAGCAAGCTGGATTGAAAGAGAATGATACAATTCAAGCTATTGATGGGAAAAACACAAGTACATGGAAAGATGTTGTTACTATTGTACGTGAAAACCCAAATAAAGAAATTACGTTACAAGTAAAGCGTGATAATGAACAGTTTAATGTGAAAGTAACGCCAACACTCGATAAAGAAGGAAAAGACGAAGTTGGTAGAATCGGTGTGTATTCTCCTGTAGAGAAAACAGTAATGGGTTCTATTAAATCAGGATTTGAACAAACGTACCAATGGACGAAACTAATTTTTGAATCTCTTGTTAAATTAGTAACTGGTCAATTTTCTATTAATGAGTTATCAGGTCCAGTAGGAATTTATAATCTAACAGATCAAGTTGTAGATTATGGGTTTACGCGTGTACTAAGTTTAGCTGCAGTTCTAAGCATTAATCTTGGTTTATTTAATTTATTACCAGTTCCTGCTTTAGATGGTGGCCGTTTATTCTTCTTCTTAATTGAAGCGTTACGAGGGAAACCAATTGATCGCCAAAAAGAAGGAATGGTTCACTTTATTGGTTTTGCATTATTAATGTTACTTATGTTAGTTGTAACTTGGAATGACATTCGTAAGTTTTTCTTGTAAAATAAAGTGAAACTTATAATGAAATAGAGCTCGTAGAATAAAATCCCTCACCTAACTCGAGGTGAGGGGTTTTACTGCGTGTAAGAGTAAAATGAAGAGGTGCAAATAAATGAAACAAAGTATGGTATTCAGTCCTACATTACGTGAAGTTCCAGCTGATGCTGAAATTAAGAGTCATCAGCTATTACTTCGTGCAGGTTTTATGCGTCAAAATGCTTCTGGTATTTATAGCTTTCTACCATTTGGATTAAAAGTATTACACAAAGTAGAACGTATCGTTCGAGAAGAAATGGAGCGCGCAGGAGCTGTAGAATTATTAATGCCAGCTATGCAAGCTGCGGAATTGTGGCAAGAATCAGGTCGTTGGTATTCTTACGGATCTGAATTAATGCGTATGAAAGATCGTAATGCTCGTGAATTCGCATTAGGAGCGACACATGAGGAAGTAATTACGGATCTTGTGCGTGATGAAGTGAAATCATATAAAAAATTACCGTTAACATTATACCAAATTCAAACAAAATTCCGTGATGAGCAAAGACCTCGTTTCGGCTTATTACGTGGAAGAGAGTTTCTAATGAAAGATGCATACTCTTTCCATGCTACACAAGAGAGCTTAGATGAAGTATACGATCGTTTATATAAAGCATACTCTAACATTTTTGCTCGCTGTGGCTTGAATTTCCGTGCAGTTATTGCTGATTCTGGAGCAATGGGCGGAAAAGATACACATGAATTTATGGTATTATCTGATGTTGGTGAAGATACAATTGCATACTCTGACACATCTGATTATGCAGCAAACATCGAAATGGCTCCTGTTGTAGCTACGTATACGAAGAGTGACGAAGCAGAAAAAGCACTTAAAAAAGTAGCAACACCAGACCAAAAAGCAATTGAAGAAGTATCTGCATTCTTAAACATTGCAGCTGACAAGTGCATTAAGTCTATGGTGTTTAAAGTAGATGAGAAATTAGTAGTGGTACTTGTTCGTGGTGATCACGAAGTAAACGATGTGAAAGTGAAAAATGTATACGGCGCTTCAGTTGTTGAGCTTGCTTCTCATGAAGAAGTAAAAGCATTATTAAATTGTGAAGTTGGTTCATTAGGACCGATTAATGTAACAGGTGATATCGAAATTATTGCTGATCATGCTGTAGCATCAATTGTTAACGGATGTTCAGGAGCGAATGAAGAAGGATTCCATTATGTAAATGTAAATCCAGAACGTGACTTTAAAGTAAGTCAATATACAGATTTACGCTTCATCCAAGAAGGAGACCAATCTCCAGATGGAAACGGAACAATTCTTTTTGCACGCGGAATTGAAGTTGGTCATGTATTCAAATTAGGAACTCGTTATAGTGAAGCAATGAACGCAACATTCCTAGATGAAAACGGAAAAACACAACCACTTATTATGGGTTGTTACGGTATCGGTGTATCTCGTACAGTGGCAGCAATTGCAGAGCAGTTTAACGATGAGAACGGCTTAGTTTGGCCAAAAGCTGTAGCACCGTTCCATGTGCATGTAATTCCAGTAAATATGAAATCGGATGCACAACGTGAAATGGGTGAAAATATCTACAACTCATTACAAGAACAAGGCTATGAAGTGTTATTAGACGATCGTGCAGAACGTGCAGGTGTTAAATTTGCAGATGCAGATTTATTCGGTCTTCCAGTTCGTGTTACAGTTGGTAAAAAAGCAGACGAAGGTATTGTAGAAGTGAAAGTACGTGCTACAGGTGAGTCTGAAGAAGTAAACGTAGAAGAACTTCAAACATATATTGCAAATATTTTAAAATAAGAAGAGGTACCTCGTAATGGGGTACCTTCTCTTTCTTTGTAAACGTATTTTGTAAAAGAAGAGGTGAGAAATCTTTCTTTGTGGTACGTTTCAATTTATAATAGCAAATGGAAGGAGAGTGCTTATGTCTTTAACAAATGAACAACAAGAGCGATTTCAAATTTTGCTCCAGCAGTTGCAAATACCAGACGACCTTATAAATCAATATTTACAAGGCGGTGGTATTGAAAGGCTCGTTATTGATAAAGCGAATAAAAGTTGGCATTTTGATTTACAAGTGCCACGTATTTTGCCTACAGAATTATATGAATTGCTAGAAACAAAGCTTAAGCAATCATTTTCTCATATTGCAAGAACAACATTTGCATTAGAAACAGAGAATAAACAATTTACAGAAGAAGAAGTGAGGGCGTATTGGCCGCTTTGTACGGAACGAATTACATTTTCACCTATGTTCGCATACTTAAAGAAGCAGCTTCCGCAGGTGAATGGAGTGAAGTTGCTAATAAATGTGAATAACGAGCTGGAGTCTACTGCTTTAAAGAAAAACGTTGCGAAACCAGTAGGGGATCAATACGAAGTTTTTGGATTCCCGCGTTTTCAGTTAGACACACATATACAGCAAAATACAGAAGAAATGCAAAAATTTCGTGAACAAACGCAGCAAGAAGACCGCGAGCGTGTTATACAAGCTATGGAAGAAATGGCGAAGAAGCAAGCTGAAGAAAGCAGCGTTGTGTATGAAGGACCGATTACACTCGGGTATCTTATTAAGCCAGATGAAGAGATTACACCGATGCGAGAAATTCAAGATGAAGAAAGAAGAAAAACGGTTCAAGGATATGTCTTCCATGTAGAAACAAAAGAGCTTCGTAGCGGACGTACGTTATTAACTTTAAAAATAACGGATTATACGGATTCTATTATGATCAAAATGTTCTCGCGTGACAAAGAAGATATTCCAATGCTGCAATCCTTGAAAAAAGGAATGTGGGTGAAAGCGCGTGGTTCTGTTCAAAACGATACATTCGTTCGAGATTTAGTAATGATTGCAAATGATATTAATGAAATAACAGGACCGTCTCGTAAAGATAAAGCACCAGAAGGCGAAAAACGAGTAGAGCTGCATCTCCATACTCCGATGAGTCAAATGGACGCTGTCACTCCAGTTTCTAAGCTTGTTGCTCAAGCTGGTAAATGGGGACATGAGGCTATTGCGGTTACAGACCATGCCGTGGCTCAGTCTTTCCCAGAGGCGTATTCTGCGGGGAAGAAGGCTGGAGTTAAAGTTATATATGGTGTAGAAGCAAATCTAGTTAATGATGGTGTACCGATAGCGTATAACGAAGCGCATCGTTTACTTGCAGAGGAAACGTATGTTGTTTTCGACGTTGAGACGACAGGTTTATCAGCTGTATACGATACAGTCATTGAGTTGGCTGCCGTAAAAGTAAAGGGTGGCGAAATTATTGATCGCTTTGAATCTTTCGCAAATCCACATCAACCATTATCAGCGACGATTATTGAATTGACAGGTATTACAGATGATATGTTAACTGATGCACCTGAAGTGGACGAAGTGTTTAAAAAGTTTGAGGAATGGATGGGCGACCATACACTTGTTGCCCATAACGCGAGCTTTGATATGGGCTTTATTAACGTAGGTTTTAAAAAGGCTGGACTAGAAAAAACGAATAACCCCGTTATTGATACGTTAGAACTTGCACGATTCTTATTCCCAGAAATGAAAAATCATCGATTAAATACGATGTGTAAAAAACTTGATATTGAATTAACACAACATCACCGTGCGATTTATGATACAGAAGCGACGGGATATTTACTTGTGAAAATGTTGAAAGACGTAATTGAAAAGGGATTTGAATATCACGATCAATTAAATGATAGCATGGGACAAGGGGATGCGTATAAGCGTGGCCGTCCAAGTCATATGACGTTACTTGCCACATCAGATGTTGGATTGAAAAATTTATATAAACTTGTTTCATATTCTCACCTTAATTACTTTTACCGTGTACCACGTGTGCCGAGGTCACTATTAAAAAAATACCGTGAAGGAATTTTAGTAGGAACGGCTTGTGATAAAGGTGAAGTGTTCGAGGCAATGATGCAAAAGGCACCTGAAGAGGTAGAAGAAATTGCCCAGTTCTATGATTACATTGAAGTAATGCCTCCAGAGGTGTTGCGTCATTTAGTAGAACGTGAACTTGTTCGAGACGAAGGTCAATTAAAAACAATTATTTCTAACTTAGTAAAACTAGGTGAGACGTTAGATAAACCAGTTGTTGCTACAGGAAACGTGCATTATTTAGACCCTGAGGAT
Source organism: Bacillus sp. HMA207 (assembly GCF_003402455.1). NCBI lineage: Bacteria > Bacillati > Bacillota > Bacilli > Caryophanales > Bacillaceae > Bacillus > Bacillus sp. HMA207. The sequence continues at coordinate 998,218 of NZ_BEZT01000001.1, forward strand.
GCAATGTATCGTAAAATTTTAGTCAGTTCGCAGGGCGGAGCCAATCCGTTAAATCGACATTCATTACCGCCAGTACATTTCCGGACAACTGATGAAATGTTAGAATGTTTTTCATTCTTAGGTGAAGACAAAGCGAAAGAAGTTGTTGTAACAAATACACAAAAGATTGCGTCATTAATTGGTGATGTGCATCCAGTAAAAGACGATCTATATACACCGAAAATTGAAGGTGCTGATGATGAAACGCGTGATATGAGTTATAAAATGGCGCGTAGCATTTATGGTGAAGAGCTACCGGAAATTGTAGAAGCACGTTTAGAAAAAGAATTAAAAAGTATTATTGGGCATGGATTCGCCGTAATTTATTTAATTTCACATAAGCTTGTGAAAAAATCGTTAGTAGACGGATATCTAGTAGGTTCGCGTGGATCGGTAGGGTCATCATTTGTTGCAACGATGATGGAAATTACAGAAGTAAACCCATTACCACCACACTATGTATGTCCGAAGTGTAAGCAATCAGAATTCTTTAATGATGGTTCTGTAGGTTCTGGTTTTGACTTACCAGATAAAGAATGCCCTGCTTGTAATATTCCATATGTAAAAGATGGACATGACATTCCGTTCGAAACGTTCCTTGGATTTAAAGGAGATAAGGTACCCGATATCGATTTGAACTTCTCCGGGGAATACCAACCACGTGCCCATAACTATACGAAAGTACTGTTCGGTGAAGACTATGTATATCGTGCAGGAACGATTGGTACAGTTGCGGAAAAAACTGCTTACGGATATGTAAAAGGTTATGCAAATGATCATAACTTAACGATTCGAAATGCAGAGATTGATCGCTTAGTAGCAGGGTGTACCGGTGTAAAACGTACAACAGGACAGCATCCAGGCGGTATTATCGTTGTGCCAGATTACATGGATATCTTTGATTTCTCACCAATACAGTATCCAGCTGATTCAATTGGTGCTGAATGGAGAACAACGCATTTTGATTTCCACTCGATTCATGATAATTTATTGAAACTTGATATACTAGGACACGATGATCCGACCGTTATTCGTATGTTACAAGATTTAAGTGGTATTGATCCGAAAACAATCCCAACGGATGATCCAGAAGTAATGAAAATTTTCTCTGGTCCAGAATCGTTAGGGGTAACGGAAGAACAAATTAACTGTAAAACAGGTACACTTGGTATACCAGAGTTTGGTACAAAATTCGTAAGACAGATGTTAGAAGAGACAAAACCGACGACATTCTCAGAGTTAGTCCAAATTTCTGGACTATCACATGGTACTGACGTATGGCTTGGTAATGCAAACGAGTTAATTTATAACGGTACATGTACGCTGAGCGAAGTTATCGGTTGTCGTGATGACATCATGGTATATTTAATCTATCAAGGTCTAGATCCATCATTAGCCTTCAAAATCATGGAGTCGGTTCGTAAAGGTAAAGGTGTACCGGAAGAATGGGAAGAAGACATGAAAAATAATAATGTACCAGGTTGGTATATTGATTCATGTAAGAAGATTAAATACATGTTCCCTAAAGCCCATGCGGCTGCTTACGTACTTATGGCTGTACGTATCGCATACTTTAAAGTACATTTTGCACTGTTATTCTATGCCGCATATTTTACAGTTCGTGCAGATGATTTTGATGTAGAGGCAATGGCGAAAGGTTCAGCATCTATACGTGCAAGAATTGATGAAATTGCTCAAAAGGGACTCGATGCTGCGCCGAAAGAGAAGAGTTTATTAACGGTACTAGAAATGACACTTGAAATGTGTGAGCGTGGATACTCATTCCAAAAGGTGGATTTATACCGCTCACATGCAACAGAATTTATTATTGATGGAGATACATTAATCCCTCCATTTAATGCAGTACCTGGTCTTGGCACAAACGCAGCTTTAAGTATTGTAGAAGCACGTAAAAATGGAGACTTCTTATCAAAAGAAGACTTGCAACAGCGAAGTAAGGTTTCGAAAACAATTATTGAGTATTTAGATAGCCAAGGTTGTTTAGGAGACTTACCGGATCAAAACCAGTTATCACTGTTCTAGTAGGTAGGAAAAGTCTTTGCAAATCAACATTTCCTATGATATACTATTAACCGAGATAACCATGTCATGTATATTGTGTAAAGAAAAGAGTGGGGAAACCCACTCTTTCGTGTTACTATCTATGTTTTATCTACGTAGATAGGTAAAAGATTTCTGTCGTATATACATATTTTGTTACAAGTTTTACTTCTTAAATTTGGTAATACTAAGACAGATAATCCCTGCTGAACAGCAGGGGCTTTTGTTAGCTAACGAGAAAGAATAAGATAGACCGTTTTTAAATTGGCGGGGTCTTCTTCTTTTAAATGGTACATGACGGCAGGAAGGAGGCTGTTTATGGATAAGAAAGTCACAGAAGTTGTAGAAGCATTTGCGCAGCCGATCGTTGAAGAGTTAAATCTTGAACTTGTAGATGTAGAGTATGTGAAAGAAGGACAAGACTGGTTCTTACGCGTATTCATCGATTCTGAAAAGGGAGTCGACATTGAAGAATGCGGTGCGGTAAGTGAACGTTTAAGCGAAGCTTTAGATAAAGAGGACCCAATTCCTCATCTTTACTTTTTGGATGTATCATCTCCTGGAGCGGAACGCCCATTAAAGAAAGAAAAAGACTTCCAGCAAGCGGTAGGAAAACAAGTGGCAATTAAAACATATGAGCCGATTGATGGTGAAAAGATGTTTGAAGGAAAGCTGCTTTCTTACGATGGTACAACAATAACATTATTATTAACAATTAAAACACGTAAAAAAGAAATCCAAATTTCGATGGATAAAGTCGCAAATGCGCGACTTGCTGTTACGTTTTAGTTAGAAGGGGGATCTTCATGAGCACTGAGTTATTAGATGCTTTGCTCGTATTAGAATCTGAAAAAGGCATTAGCAAAGACATTATTATTGATGCGATTGAAGCAGCTTTAATCTCTGCTTATAAGCGCAATTTTAATCAAGCACAAAACGTTCGTGTGAGCTTTAACCCAGAAGTGGGAACAATTCAAGTTTTAGCACGTAAAGACGTAGTAGACAATGTGTTTGATCCACGTCTTGAAATTTCTGTAGAGGAAGCAAGACAAATTAATCCAAACTATCAAGATGGTGACGTACTAGAAATTGAAGTAACACCAAAAGACTTTGGTCGTATTGCAGCACAAACTGCAAAACAAGTTGTAACACAACGAGTGCGTGAAGCAGAGCGCGGTGTTATTTACTCTGAGTTTAGTGACCGTGAAGAAGATATTATGGTAGGTATTGTACAACGTCAAGATGCTCGTTTCATCTATGTAAGCTTAGGAAAAGTAGAAGCTTTATTACCTGTAAGTGAGCAAATGCCTAATGAGCAATACAAACCACATGATCGTATTCGCGTATTCATTACGAAAGTAGAAAAAACGACAAAAGGACCACAAATTTACGTATCACGTACACATCCTGGTCTTTTAAAACGTTTATTCGAAATGGAAGTTCCTGAAATCTATGATGGAACTGTAGAAATTCGTTCTGTAGCACGTGAAGCTGGCGATCGCTCTAAGATCTCTGTATATGCAGAGAACACTGATGTTGATCCAGTTGGTTCTTGTGTAGGACCAAAAGGGCAACGTGTACAACGCATTGTAGATGAATTAAAAGGTGAAAAAATTGACATCGTTCGCTGGTCAAATGATCCAGTTGAATATGTTGCAAATGCATTAAGCCCATCACAAGTTGTTAAAGTACTTGTAGATGAAGAAGAAAAAGCGACAACAGTAGTTGTTCCAGACCACCAGCTATCATTAGCTATCGGTAAGCGTGGACAAAATGCACGTCTTGCAGCTAAATTAACAGGCTGGAAAATTGACATTAAGAGTGAGTCTGATGCGAAACAACTTGGTATTGTAACAGAAGAAGATAGCGTAATCGCATTTGGATTCGATTCAGTGGAAGACGAAATCGAATAGAGGTGATGAGTATGAGCAATCGAAAAGTTCCGTTACGAAAATGTGTTGCAACGCAAGAAATGAAATCAAAACGAGAGCTCGTTCGCATTGTTCGTTCCAAAGAGGGAGAAGTGTCCATTGATTTAACTGGGAAAAAATCAGGACGAGGTGCTTACTTGTCGAAGGACAAGGAGAGCATTCTTCAAGCTCAAAAGAAAAATGTTTTGGAACATCATCTAAAAGCGAAAATCGACGGTTCTTTATATGAAGAGCTTCTTGAGCTTGTTGAGAAGGAGTCGAAATAAGTGTCCGATTGGAAATCGTTTTTAGGACTAGCAAACCGGGCTCGGAAAATTATTTCGGGTGAAGAACTCGTTTTAAAAGAAGTACGAAGTGGCAAAGCAAAACTTGTATTGCTATCTGAAGATGCGTCAGTAAATACTACAAAACGCATCACAGATAAAACTACGTACTACAACGTACCAATGAGAAAGGTCGAAAATCGACAACAATTAGGGCATGCGATTGGGAGAGATGAGCGAGTCGTTGTAGCTGTGTTAGATGAAGGCTTTGCGAAAAAGCTGCGTAGCATGCTCGATACAAATTACCGGGGGTGAAGGTATGAGTAAAATTCGAGTGCATGAATATGCAAAAAAACATAATATCTCAAGTAAAGATCTTATGACAAAACTAAAAGAAATGAATATCGAGGTTTCGAATCATATGACAATGTTAGACGATGAAGTAGTAAATAAATTAGATAATGAATATCAAACTGAAAAACCTTCTGTTGCAGATGAGTTTGAAGTAGAAGAAAAAGTTGTTCGCAGTAAAAAGAACAGCAATAAGAAAAAGAAAAAAGGCAAAGGGAACGAAGACAAACGTCAAGAGAACTTTGCTGGTAGACAACAAACTCAAATTGTAGAAACACCAGATAAAATTACTTTCTCTGGAAGCCTTACAGTAGGAGATCTTGCTAAAAAATTAAGCAAAGAGCCATCTGAAATTATTAAGAAGCTCTTCATGCTTGGAATTATGGCAACAATTAACCAAGACTTGGATAAAGATACAATTGAGTTAATTGCTAACGACTACGGTATTGAAGTAGAAGAAGAAGTAATTGTGAGCGAGACTGAGTTTGAAACATTCATTGATGAGCAAGATGATGAAGAGAACTTAAAAGAACGTCCAGCTGTAGTTACAATCATGGGACACGTTGACCACGGTAAAACAACATTACTGGATTCTATTCGTAACTCAAAAGTAACTGCAGGCGAAGCGGGTGGAATTACTCAGCATATCGGTGCATATCAAGTTGAAGTAAACGATAAGAAGATTACATTCTTAGATACACCTGGTCACGCAGCATTTACAACGATGCGTGCTCGTGGTGCACAAGTAACGGATATTACAATCCTTGTTGTTGCAGCGGATGACGGTGTTATGCCACAAACGGTTGAAGCAATTAACCATGCGAAGGCAGCAGGAGTACCAATTATTGTTGCTGTGAATAAAATGGATAAACCAGCTGCAAACCCTGATCGCGTAATGCAAGAACTAACAGAATATGAATTAGTTCCAGAAGCTTGGGGCGGAGATACTATTTTCGTACCAATTTCTGCAATTCAAGGCGAAGGCATTGACAACTTACTAGAAATGATCCTTCTTGTAAGTGAAGTAGAAGAATATAAAGCAAATCCAAACCGCTATGCAACTGGTACAGTAATCGAAGCACAGCTTGATAAAGGTAAAGGAACTATCGCGACATTACTTGTTCAAAACGGTACGCTTCGAGTTGGAGATCCAATCGTTGTTGGAACTTCATTCGGACGTGTTCGTGCAATGGTAAGTGATATTGGTCGTCGTGTAAAAGTTGCTGGTCCATCAACTCCTGTTGAAATTACTGGTTTAAACGAAGTACCACAGGCTGGAGATCGTTTCATGGCATTCGCTGATGAGAAGAAAGCTCGTCAAATTGGTGAATCACGTGCACAAGAAGCTTTAGTTGCACAACGTGGTGAGAAATCTAAATTAAGCCTTGAAGATTTATTCCAACAAATCCAAGAGGGCGATGTAAAAGAAATTAACTTAATCGTAAAAGCAGACGTACAAGGTTCTGTTGAAGCGATGGCAGCATCACTTCGTAAAATTGATGTTGAAGGTGTAAAAGTTAAAATCATTCACACTGGTGTAGGTGCGATTACAGAATCTGATATCATTTTAGCTTCTGCATCTAATGCAATTGTAATTGGATTTAACGTACGTCCAGATGTGAACGCGAAGCGTACAGCTGAATTAGAGAACGTTGATATTCGTTTACACCGTATTATTTATAAAGTAATCGAAGAGATTGAAGCAGCGATGCAAGGTATGCTTGATCCAGAATTCGAAGAAAAAGTAATCGGTCAAGCAGAAGTTCGTCAAACGTTTAAAGTAACAAAAGTTGGAACAATCGCAGGTTGTTACGTAACAGACGGTAAAATTACGCGTGATAGTGGCGTACGTATTATCCGTGACGGCGTAGTAATTTTCGAAGGACAACTTGATACGTTAAAACGTTTCAAAGACGACGTAAAAGAAGTTGCACAAAACTATGAGTGTGGTATTACAATTGAGAGATATAATGATCTTAAAGAAGGGGACATCATTGAAGCGTACATTATGGAAGAAGTGAAGCGATGATTATCGCTTCACTCTCATTCGAGTGTATGATTTACGATGTGCATTCTTTAAAAGAGAAACGTGCAATTTTACAACGTGTGTTAACTCGTGTGAAACAGCGCTATAATGTAGCTGTTTCTGAAGTTGGGCATCAAGATGTATGGCAACGTACAGAAATTGCAATTGTTTCCGTATCCTCAAATCGTGTTATCTGTGAAAAAGAAATGAATCGTGTACTTGAGTACATCGATTCATTTCCTGAAATTGAACGTACAATAACACATTTGGAATGGTATTGAATGAGGTGAAGAGTTATGAAATTACGTGCGAACCGTGTGGGCGAGCAAATGAAAAAAGAATTAGGCGATATTATCAGTCGTAAAATTAAAGACCCACGTATTGGATTTGTTACAGTAACAGATGTACAAGTGAGTGGTGATTTACAAATTGCTAAAGTATATATTTCTGTTTTAGGTGACGAAGAACAGAAAGAAAATACTTTAAAAGGTTTAGCGAAGGCAAAAGGCTTTATTCGTTCAGAAATTGGCCAACGTATTCGTCTTCGTAAAACACCGGAAATTACCTTTGAGTTTGATGAGTCTATCGGATATGGTCATCGAATTGATACACTTTTACATGAAATTAATAAAGACGGTAAACGTGAAGAATAATGGATAGACATTTGTCTATCCATTTTTTCAATGCAAAATAAGTTTTGGATATTTAATACGAAAGAATTATGATGAGGTGAACATATATGGAAGGTGTAGTATTATTACATAAGCCAAAAGGCATGACATCACATGATTGTGTATTTAAATTAAGAAAGATATTGCGAGAAAAGAGAATTGGTCATACGGGAACATTAGATCCAGATGTAACAGGAGTATTACCTATTTGTGTGGGACGAGCAACGAAAATTGCACAATTTTTAACAAGTGAAACGAAAACATATGAAGGTGAAGTAACATTAGGGTTTTCGACGACAACTGAAGACGCTTCTGGTGAGGTTGTTGAAACGAAAAATGTAGATCGTACTATTACTCGTATGGAAGTAGAGAAAGCCCTTGCGGAATTAACAGGCACGATTGAACAAATGCCACCAATGTTCTCGGCTGTAAAAGTAAACGGGAAAAAATTATATGAATATGCAAGAGCAGGACAAGAGGTGGAACGTCCAGTTCGTACAATTACAATTCATGAATTCGTATTACTTGATGATCGTGAAGTTTTTGAAGGTGAAAATATTTCATTCCGTTTCCGTGTAACGTGTAGTAAAGGAACATATGTAAGAACATTAGCTGTAATGATCGGGGAGAAACTTGGTTTCCCATCACATATGTCTCACCTTGTAAGAACGGCATCTGGTGAATTTTTATTAGAAGATTGCATATCATTTGAAGAAATTGAAGAAAACGTGCAAAATGGAACAGTAGAGTCTATCTTCATTTCAATTGATGAAGCATTAAGTAAGTTTCCAAAAATGGTTGTAGATGAAAAGCAAGCAGAGAAAATAAAGAATGGTATGTTCTTAAAGAATGAATTAGAAATAACAGCACCATTTATTACAGTGTTTGATAAAAATGATCGTTGCTTAGCAATTTATGAACATCATCCGAAACATCCTGGCATGTTAAAGCCGATGAAAGTACTTGTGAATAATCAAGAACTAAAGCTATAATGAATTATTGGAAGGATTATTACAGAAAAAGGTGAATTCAAGCGTGAAACTTATTCATTTAACTCATCCACATGAACAAAATAAATTAGAATTACCACCTACTGTAATGGCATTAGGATTTTTTGATGGCATTCATTTAGGACATCAATGTGTAATTCGAACTGCGAAAAAAATAGCGGACGAACGAGGATATAAAAGTGCAGTTATGACATTTCATCCTCATCCATCTGTTGTTTTAGGGAAAAAGGATGCGCATGTGGAGTATATTACACCAATGCGCGATAAAGAAAAAATAGTCGAAAGCTTAGGAATCGATATATTATATGTGATTAAATTTGATGAATCATTTGCAGGGTTATTACCGCAACAATTTGTAGATGATTATATTATTGGTTTAAATGTAAAGCATGTAGTAGCAGGGTTTGATTATTCATATGGACGTTTAGGAAAAGGAAAGATGGAGACTTTACCATTTCATGCAAGAGGGGAGTTTACACAGACTGTGATTGAAAAAGTTGAATTTCAAGAAGAGAAAGTAAGTTCTACAGCATTACGAAAGTTAATTCGAAATGGCGAAATGGAGCAAATTCCATCTATTTTAGGTAGAGCCTATACTGTAGCGGGAACAGTTATACACGGCGACAAACGTGGGCGTCAAATTGGTTTTCCAACAGCTAATGTAGGTTTAAGTGATGAGTATTTATTGCCACCTGTAGGTGTTTATGCAGTGAGATTAAAAGTTCACGATGAATGGTACGATGGTGTATGTAATATTGGATATAAACCGACTTTTAAAGAAGATGAGCGTCAATTATCAATTGAAGTGCACTTATTTGAATTTAACAAAGATATATACGATCAAAATGTTACAGTAGAGTGGCATATGCGTATAAGAGCAGAAAAGAAATTCAACGGTATTGATGAGTTAGTTGAACAAATCGCAAAAGATAAGAAAACAGCACAAGAATATTTTATGAGCGAAAAGAATATACTTGCTTTTTCAAATGAAAAGTAGTATTCTATGTTATGTACTTTATGACAACCATTGCTTGGCATTGCGACTCACCGACGCTTGCTAGGTAATTGGGGGTTTAATTAATAGGAGGTGAAATAGGATGGCTTTAACACAAGAACGTAAAAATGAAATCATTGCACAATTTAGAACTCATGAGACTGATACTGGTTCTCCAGAGGTTCAAATTGCTGTCCTAACGGAGCAAATTAACACTCTAAACGAGCACTTACGTACTCACAAGAAAGATCATCATTCACGTCGTGGTCTATTAAAGATGGTTGGTAAACGTCGTAACTTACTAACTTACCTTCGTAATAGCGATATCACACGTTACCGTGAATTAATCACAAAGCTTGGCTTACGTCGATAGTCAAAGAAGCGGGAATATTCCCGCTTTTTTGTTAGGTAAAAATATATCTTCTACGCTTTATAGCTTACTTAATTTTAGGCAATACTAGAGGTAGAATATTGTGATATACTATCCATTTACATAGAAGAATTGAATACTTTAAATTGAGAGGGGTACTTAAATGAGTCAAGAAAAGCAAGTCTTCTCGATAGATTTAGCTGGTCGCCAGCTAACAGTTGAAACTGGTCAGCTTGCAAAACAAGCGAACGGAGCAGTATTAGTAAGATATGGCGATACAGCGGTTCTATCTACAGCAACTGCATCAAAAGAAGCAAAAAATGTAGATTTCTTCCCACTTACAGTAAACTATGAAGAGCGTTTATATGCAGTCGGAAAAATTCCTGGCGGTTTTATTAAGCGTGAAGGTCGTCCAAGTGAAAAAGCAATTTTGGCAAGTCGTTTAATCGACCGTCCAATTCGTCCGCTATTCGCAGATGGCTTCCGTAACGAAGTACAAGTTGTCAGCATTGTAATGAGTGTTGATCAAGATTGTTCTTCTGAAATGGCAGCTATGCTTGGTTCTTCATTAGCGTTATCGATTTCAGATATTCCATTTGAAGGTCCAATCGCTGGTGCGACAGTTGGCCGTATTAATGGCGAATTCGTTATTAACCCAACAGTAGAACAGCAAGAACAAAGTGATATCCACTTAGTTGTAGCTGGTACGAAAGATGCGATTAACATGGTTGAAGCAGGAGCAGATCAAGTACCTGAAGAAACAATGTTAGAAGCAATTATGTTTGGTCATGACGAAATTAAACGTCTAATTGCATTCCAAGAAGAGATTGTACAAGCTGTAGGTAAAGAGAAATCAGAAGTGAAACTTTATGAAGTTGACGCTGATCTTAACCAAGCTGTACGTGAAATGGCTGAAGAAGATATGCATTCAGCAATTCAAGTACATGAGAAACATGCACGTGAAGATGCAATTAACGAAGTGAAAAAGCGTGTTATTGAGCATTACGAAGCGCAGGAAGCTGACGCTGATACATTAGGACAAGTAAATGAGATTTTATATAAAATTGTAAAAGAAGAAGTACGTCGTCTTATTACAGTTGAAAAAATCCGTCCAGATGGCCGTAAAGGTGACGAAATCCGTCCATTAGCATCAGAGGTTGGTATTTTATCTCGTACACACGGTTCTGGTTTGTTCACTCGTGGACAAACACAAGCATTAAGTATTTGTACATTAGGTGCATTAGGCGATGTGCAAATTTTAGATGGTCTTGGCGTAGAAGAATCAAAACGTTTTATGCACCATTACAATTTCCCATCATTTAGTGTTGGTGAAACAAGACCAATGCGTGGACCAGGTCGTCGTGAAATCGGTCACGGTGCACTAGGAGAACGCGCACTTGAGCCTGTAATTCCATCTGAAAAAGATTTCCCATACACAGTACGTCTTGTATCTGAAGTTTTAGAATCAAATGGTTCTACTTCACAAGCAAGTATTTGTGGTAGTACTTTAGCAATGATGGATGCTGGTGTTCCACTTAAAGCTCCAGTTGCAGGTATTGCAATGGGTCTAGTTAAAACTGGTGAGCATTACACAATTTTATCTGATATTCAAGGTATGGAAGATCATTTAGGTGATATGGACTTTAAAGTAGCAGGTACAGCACAAGGTGTAACTGCACTACAAATGGACATTAAAATCGATGGTCTATCTCGTGAAATTTTAGAAGAGGCATTACAACAAGCGAAAGTTGGTCGTGTGCACATTCTAAATCATATGTTATCTGTTATTCCAGAGCCACGCACTGAATTATCAGCGTACGCTCCAAAGATTATTACAATGACAATTAATCCAGATAAAATCCGTGACGTTATCGGACCGAGCGGTAAACAAATCAATAAAATTATTGAAGAAACTGGCGTTAAAATTGACATCGAGCAAGATGGCACAGTATTCATTTCTTCAATAAACCAAGAAATGAACGACAAAGCTAAGAAAATTATCGAAGATATCGTTCGCGAAGTACAAGTAGGTGAAATCTACGAAGGAAAAGTGAAACGTGTTGAGAAATTCGGTGCTTTCGTTGAATTATTCAGCGGTAAAGATGGATTAGTTCACATTTCTGAACTTGCACTTGAGCGTGTAGGTAAAGTAGAAGACGTTGTAAAAATCGGTGACGTAATTACGGTTAAAGTTATCGAGATTGACAAGCAAGGTCGCGTAAATCTATCTAGAAAAGTATTGCTAAAAGAAGAGCAAGAAAAAGAAGCTGCTAAAGAAGAAAACAAACAAGAGCAGCAATAAGTAAAAGCCAGTTTAACTGGCTTTTTTTGTTATGTAAAAAACATGATGTTCAATATATTTTTATGTCGGTATAGGTATAGTTTTCATTATAACGCTCAAATTAACAAAGATAAGAAGAAAATGTTTTTATATAGTTAATTTGGGAGGGTTTATATGAAAGTTCGTATATTGGCATACATATGTATATTTTCTTTATATGTCAGTTTAGGCTCTTATTCTGTTTTTGCGCAAGATAACTTGCATGAAGAAATTCAAAAGCATGCAAAACAGTATGAGATTGCACCTCAAAATGCGATGATTGATAAAATATGGAAGGCAACACCTGGATATAATGGAAGACAAGTGGATATTGAAGCATCGTATAATAATATGAAGAAGCTAAAGGAATTTGATCAAAAATATCTTGAATTCAAAGAAGTCTCACCGAGTGTTCATTTAGAAGATTTATCACCAGCTCCAATTTATAGAGGGCATCCAAATAAAAAGATGGTAGGATTAACAATAAATGTGGCATGGGGAAATGAGTATTTGCCTCGCATATTAGAGATATTGAAAAAGCATGATGTGAAGGCCACTTTCTTTTTAGAAGGACGTTGGGTGAAAGAAAATTTGCGATTCGCAAAAATGATTGTCGATGCAAAACAAGAAGTTGGAAATCACTCATACACACATCCAAATATGAAAACGTTATCGTCTGATGAAATACGAGAGCAGTTACAAAAAACAAATCGAATGATAGAAGTAGTAACGAATCAAAAAGTAAGATGGTTTGCCCCGCCGAGTGGAAGTTTTCGAGATGAAGTCGTAAAGATTGCAGATGATTTTCAAATGGGAACGATTATGTGGACTGTAGATACGATTGATTGGAAGCGACCTGAGCCGGATGTACTATTGCAGAGAGTAATGAGAAAAATACATCCAGGTGCTATCATATTAATGCATCCTACTTCGTCTACAGCAGAGGCTTTAGATATAATGATTACAAAATTGAAGGAACAAGGATATAAAGTGGGGAATATAACTGAATTACTGGATGAAAAACGTGTGGATTAAATACATTTGCATGACATTCATCCTTAAACTTGTTATCATTAAATAATAGCGTTTTATTTAGAGAAACTGGCAGTAGGAGGAAAGTTTTTGATTAAAAAATATACTTGTAAAAATGGTGTAAGAATAGTTATGGAGAATATACCAACTGTAAGATCGGTTGCAATTGGTATTTGGATCCATGCGGGATCAAGAAATGAAAATGAAAAAAATAATGGGATTTCTCACTTTTTAGAGCATATGTTCTTTAAAGGGACAGAAACACGTAGTGCACGAGAGATTGCAGAATCATTTGATAGCATTGGTGGTCAAGTGAATGCATTTACTTCAAAAGAATATACATGTTACTATGCAAAAGTATTAGATGAGCATGCTAAATATGCTTTAGATGTTTTAGCAGATATGTTCTTTAATTCAACATTTGATGAGGAAGAACTGAAAAAAGAGAAGAATGTCGTATGTGAAGAAATTAAAATGTACGAAGATGCTCCAGATGATATTGTGCATGATATGTTAACGAAAGCAACATATGAAACGCATCCACTTGGATATCCTATTTTAGGAACAGAAGAAACGCTTAATACGTTTACAGGTGATACGTTACGTCAATATATAAAAGATCATTATACACCTGAAAATGTAGTTGTATCAATCGCAGGAAATATTGATGAAGCATTTTTACAAACAGTGGAGCAATATTTCGGTAGTTATGAAGGAACAACAAACCGTGAACAAGTACATAGCCCAATTTTCCATTTCAATAAGGTAGCCCGTAAAAAAGAAACGGAACAAGCTCATTTATGTCTAGGATATAAAGGCTTACAAATGGGACACGAAGATATTTATAACTTAATTGTATTAAATAATGTTTTAGGCGGTAGCATGAGTAGCCGTTTATTCCAAGAAGTACGTGAGCAACGTGGATTAGCTTACTCAGTATTTTCTTACCACTCTTCTTATGAAGATACAGGCATGTTAACACTTTACGGTGGAACAGGTAGCCAACAATTAGATACATTGTATGAAACAATGCAAGAAACATTAGAGACATTGAAAAATACAGGTATTACAGAAAAAGAGCTTATGAATAGTAAAGAGCAATTAAAAGGAAACTTAATGTTAAGTTTAGAAAGTACAAATAGCCGTATGAGCCGTAACGGTAAAAATGAATTGCTTCTTCGTAAACATCGTTCACTTGATGAGATTATTGAAAGTGTAAACACTGTAACAAAAGAAAATGTGGACGGATTAATTCGCAATATGTTTACTGACGAGTTCTCTGCGGCACTTATTAGTCCAGACGGAAAACTTCCAAAAGGAATAAAACTATAATCAATTTTTACGATGTATAAAAAATAACCTTCTCTCTTTTTAAATGAGAGAAGGTTATTTTTTTTATACATATAGAATAGGTACTAATTATAGACAATGCAAATGAAAAATTCATTAGGGGAGTGGAGTGTGTATGCGATTAAGTGAATTAAGTGGTAAAGAGGTTGTAGATATAGAAAAAGCGGAAAAAATGGGAGTCTTAGGTTATATGGATTTAGAGATTAATGAGAAAGACGGGCAAATACAAACACTTATAATACCTGTAGGGAAGTGGGGAGGTTTTAAAAAGGAACCACAAGAAGTAAGGGTGGCATGGAGTCAAATAAAGAAAGTCGGACACGATATGCTTCTTTGTGATAGTATAGATCGTTCAAATTCGGAGTGAAGGATGGCCATTTTGGTCATCTTTTTTTGTATCTACATAGAAACCTGATAAATCATATGTGCATTTGGATTTTCAATCACCATAAACTCGTACATTACATATGATGTGGAGGAAAAAGAAAAAGTAGGCACTTTTCTTATAAATGACAGAAAAAGAAGGTGAATTAGGGAATGTTGACTGAGATGCATATTGCTGTCATAGGAGGAGATGCAAGACAGCTAGAAGTAATTCGTAAGCTAGTTGAATTGGATGCGAAACTTTCTTTGATAGGTTTTGATCAGTTAGATCATGGTTTCACAGGGGCAGCAAAAGAAAGTATACAAAATTTAGATTTCACTTCTGTAGACGCAATTATTTTGCCGGTTGCCGGTACAAATGCCAAAGGAGAAGTAGATACTATTTTTTCAAATGAAAAAGTTTCAATAACGAAAGAACAAATTGAAAATACACCAGAACACTTTACTATATATTCAGGTATTGGTACACCTTACTTGGAAAATCTCGTATCTACTACGAACCGAAAACTTGTTAAATTATTTGATCGTGATGATGTAGCAATATACAATTCTATTCCAACGGTAGAAGGTACATTAATGATGGTAATTCAACATACCGACTATACAATTCATGGGTCCAATGTAATGGTTCTAGGATTTGGTAGAACAGGAATGAGTGTTGCGAGAGCATTTCAATCATTAGGAGCCCATGTCAAAGTTGGAGCAAGACGATCTGAACATATTGCACGTATTACAGAAATGATGTTTTCTCCTTTTCATATGCAAGACATAGAGAAAGAAGTAGGAAATATCGATATTGTAATTAATACGATTCCGCACCTCGTTGTAACAGCGAATGTTATTGCAAAAATGCCAGCTCATACGTTAGTGATTGATTTAGCTTCTAAACCAGGCGGTACCGACTTTAGATATGCGGAAAAAAGAGGAGTCAAAGCATTGCTAGCACCTGGATTACCAGGTATTGTTGCCCCAAAAACGGCTGGGCAAATCTTAGCAAATGTTCTTTCTCAGTTATTAGCAGCAGATGCAATCGCAAAGGAGGAGGAAAAGAAATGAGTTTGAAGGGGAAACGAATTGGTTTCGGATTTACAGGTTCACATTGTACGTATGAGGAAGTTATGCCGCACTTAGAAAAATTAATTGCTGAAGGAGCAGAAGTACGTCCTGTTGTTTCATACACTGTTCAATCAACAAATACTAGATTTGGAGAAGGAGCAGAGTGGATTAAGAAGATTGAAGAAATAACAGGTTTTAAAGCAATTAATTCAATTGTTGGAGCAGAGCCACTTGGACCTAAAATTCCATTAGACTGCATGGTAATCGCTCCTTTAACAGGAAATTCTATGAGTAAATTTGCAAATGCAATGACAGATTCTCCAGTACTAATGGCAGCAAAAGCGACGCTAAGAAATGGCAAGCCTGTCGTATTGGCGGTTTCGACGAATGATGCTTTAGGGTTAAATGGGGTAAATCTCATGCGCCTAATGGCAACAAAAAACATCTACTTCGTCCCATTCGGTCAAGATGCGCCAGAGAAAAAACCCAACTCAATGGTAGCTCGTATGGAGTTACTGGAAGATACAGTATTAGAAGCGCTGCAAGGGAAGCAATTGCAACCGGTGGTCGTAGAAAAATTCAGATATATGAATTAAAAAACGAAAAAAAACGGACAATTTTTGATGAAACCATCATTCTTACTGTAGAATATGATAAAATTAACGTTATTAAGATTAGAAGGGGTATTGTATACTCCTTCTGATTCTAAGTTATAGAAGGATTGGTATCTAGAAAGGGGCATAGTGATGGAAAAGCAAAAAACTTTTCATGTCGCTGTAGTTGGAGCAACCGGCGCAGTTGGTGAACAAATGTTAAATACTTTAGAGAAACGAGAATTTCCAATCGGGAAATTAACGTTACTTTCATCTAAACGATCTGCAGGTAAGAAACTTGTATTTAAAGGCGAAGAATTTACAGTTCAAGAGGCAACTCCTGAAAGCTTTGAAGGAGTAGATATTGCACTATTTAGTGCTGGTGGATCTGTATCGAAACAATTAGCGCCAGAAGCAGCAAAACGCGGTGCGATTGTTGTTGATAATACAAGTGCATTCCGTATGACAGAAAACGTGCCACTTGTTGTACCTGAAGTAAATGAAAACGACTTAAAAGAACATAATGGTATTATTGCAAATCCAAACTGTTCTACAATTCAAATGGTAGTAGCTCTTGAGCCAGTTCGTCAGCAATATGGTTTAAAACGAGTAATCGTTTCCACATATCAAGCTGTATCAGGTGCTGGTGCGGCAGCTATTGAAGAACTGCATGAACAATCACAAGCAATCTTAAATGGCGAAGAAGTTAAGGCAAATGTTCTTCCTGTATCAGGTGATAAGAAGCATTTCCCAATTGCTTTTAATGCGATTCCACAGATTGATAAATTCCAAGATAATGGATTTACGTTTGAAGAAATGAAAATGATTAACGAAACGAAAAAAATTATGCATATGCCTGAATTAGAAGTAGCGGCAACATGTGTACGTTTACCAGTTGTATCAGGACACTCTGAGTCTGTTTACATCGAAGTAGAAAAAGAAGGCGTAACAGTAGCAGAATTAAAGAGCTTACTTGCAAATGCGGAAGGTATTGTTCTACAAGATAATCCAGAAGAGCAGTTATATCCAATGCCAGCTACTGCAGTAGGTAAAAACGAAGTATTCGTTGGAAGAATCCGTAAAGATTTAAATAACGATAAAGGATTCCATCTTTGGGTCGTATCTGATAACTTATTAAAAGGCGCTGCATGGAATTCTGTTCAAATTGCAGAGCGCTTAGTAAAATTACAATTAGTGTAAACGGCTAAGAGAAGGTGCAAAATATGAAAATAATTGTTCAAAAATTTGGTGGCACATCAGTACGTGATGACAATGGACGTAAGCATGCGCTTCATCATATAAAAAAATCATTAGCTGCTGGTTATAAAGTAGTTACTGTCGTATCTGCTATGGGCCGTAAAGGTGAACCATATGCAACGGATACGTTATTAAGTCTTGTAAATCAAGAGGAATCTACTATTTCTAAGCGTGAGCAAGATTTATTATTATCGTGTGGAGAGTTAATCTCTGCAATTGTTTTCTCTAATATGTTGAATGAGAACGGTATAAAAGCAGCAGCATTAAATGGTGCACAAGCTGGTTTTGTAACGAATGATGACTTTACGAATGCAAAGATTATTGAAATGAATTGCGATCGTATACATGAAGAGTTAGAAAATGTAGATGTAATCGTCGTTACAGGATTCCAGGGACAAACGAAAAAAGGTGATACGACAACACTTGGACGCGGAGGTAGTGATACTTCAGCTTCAGCATTAGGTGTTGCACTTCATGCTGAATACATCGATATATTCACTGATGTAGAAGGTGTTATGACTGCGGATCCTCGTATTGTAAAAGATGCACGTCATCTTCAAACTGTAACGTATAACGAAATTTGTAACATGGCTTATCAAGGTGCGAAAGTCGTTCATCCACGTGCAGTTGAAATTGCGATGCATGCAAAAGTGCCACTTCGTGTACGTTCTACGTATTCTGATAGTGAAGGTACGCTTATTTCAGCATATGACGGTGCTACAAGAGGTCGTGATGTAGAAGAACGTCCTGTTACAGGCATTGCCCACGTATCAAACGTAACGCAAATTAAAGTGCTTGCAAAAGAAACGGCATATGATTTGCAACAACATGTGTTTAAAGAGATGGCGAACGAAGGAATAAGTGTTGATTTAATTAATATTTCACCTACTGGCGTAGCATATACGGTGAGTGATAATGTATCAAGTCATGCAGTTAAATTATTACAGAACCTTGGATATGAGCCAATTGTGACAGAACATTGTGCGAAAGTATCTATCGTTGGGGCTGGAATGGCAGGATACCCAGGGGTTACTGCGAAAATCGTTACAGCTTTAGCGGAAAAAGGTATTCAAATCCTGCAATCGGCAGATAGTCATACAACAATTTGGGTTCTTGTAAAAGAAACTGATTTAGTGGAGGCTGTAAATGCATTACATAGTGCGTTTGAGCTTTCAAAAGAAAAGCAACTGGAACAATAAGGAGTGAGACCATGATAGATTTTGGGACAATTGCAACCGCGATGGTAACACCGTTTGATATAAACGGGAATATCGATTTTGCAAAGACAACGAAATTGGTAAATTATTTAATTGATAACGGTACAACAGCAATCGTGGTAGGAGGAACGACAGGAGAATCTCCTACATTAACTTCAGAAGAGAAAGTAGCGTTATATCGCCATGTCGTATCTGTTGTCGATAAAAGAGTGCCCGTAATCGCTGGAACAGGTAGCAATAATACGCATGCTTCTATTGACTTAACTAAAAAGGCAACAGAAGTTGGTGTGGATGCAGTAATGCTAGTAGCACCGTATTATAACAAACCGAGTCAAGAAGGAATGTATCAGCATTTTAAAGCAATTGCTGAAAGCACGCCGCTTCCGGTTATGCTATATAACGTTCCAGGACGATCTATTGTACAAATCTCCGTTGATACAGTTGTTCGTTTATCAGAAATAGAAAACATTGTTGCTATTAAAGATGCCGGCGGCGATGTGTTAACAATGACAGAAATCATTGAAAAAACAGCGGACGACTTTGCGGTATACAGCGGTGATGACGGTTTAACGTTACCAGCTATGGCAGTTGGAGCGAAAGGTATCGTTTCGGTAGCCTCTCATGTTATCGGAAACGAAATGCAAGAAATGATTACAGCATTTCAAGCAGGAGAATTTAAGAAGGCACAAAAATTACATCAATTACTTGTAAGAGTAACTGATTCATTATTTATGGCGCCAAGTCCAACTCCAGTAAAAACAGCGTTACAAATGGTTGGATTAGATGTAGGTTCTGTACGTTTACCACTTCTTCCATTAACAGAAGAAGAAAGAGTAACGTTACAATCTGTAATGCAATCTATCCCTCGTTAATAAAAAATGACCTAGTGTAGAACTAGGTCATTTTTTATTATATGCAAATCTTTTCCTCTTTTTCTCACTTATATGTGTTCTTATAAGAATATTAATCGCTTCTTCATTATGTGTATAAGAAAATAATCGTACCCCTTTAACTGAGTCAAAAAATGATAGATATTATGGCATAAACGTAATAAACTACGGTGTCTGTTTTTAGAGAAATCCCCTCAAATGTGACGTAATTCATAAAAAAACTCCATTTTGTAAGTGTTTTTGTTGGATTCTAGAAAAATAAATCTTGAAACTTCCTATTATGAAATGAATTTAGCGTATGTATGGCTAGTTCTTAAAAATAATATGGAGTATAAAATCGGAGTAAATATAAAGGAAATACGTTCGATACTTTTGTTGTCATTCCGTTCTTTTACTCTTTCTTTCGCACGATTTAACTTGTGTTCTATTTCTTGTATCAGGTATAATATGGCTAAGTAGCTTAGTACGGGTATGCTTAGCAAAATTGGGAAAAATTATAATTTAATTAAATTTTCATATCATATCGAATAAGATATTTGATTTATATAATGAAAGAGAGGTGAAACCTGGTTTAAAAAATAAACAAGGACATGATATCGCATAACGGTAAGGACATTCGTCTTGGACGGTGAAAATATGGTGGTTGTAGAGTTTCCCCTGGTGTCTCTGCAATTTTAGTGAAATCAGTGTTTGCAAGATTTTTAAACCAGGCAACAACATGAAGAGAAAAGAGAATGAGTCTGTTAAAGTATTTGCTCTTGGTGGAGTAGGTGAAATCGGGAAAAATATGTACTGTGTTGAAATTGATTCTGAAATCTTTATCGTAGATGCAGGGTTAATGTTCCCGGGAGATGAAATGTTTGGAATTGATATCGTTATTCCTGATATTACATATTTAGTGGAAAATCAAGAGCGAGTAAAAGGTTTATTTATTACTCACGGTCATGAAGATCATATTGGTGGAATTGTGTATGTACTTCGTAAATTATCTATTCCAGTCTATGCAACGAAATTAACAGTAGGACTTATACAAGAAAAACTTGGTGAAGCGGGCATGTTAGGCCGTGTAGACCTAAAAACAATCGATTCAAATTCAACAGTAGAATTTAACACTACAACGGTGTCATTCTTCGGAACGACACATAGTATTCCGGATTCTGTTGGCGTTTGTTTCCATACATCAAAAGGTGCAGTCGTATATACGGGAGACTTTAAATTCGATCAAACTCCAATTGGAAATAGTGGAGCAGACCTTGGGAAAATGGCGCAAATCGGAAATGAAGGCGTACTTTGCTTATTATCTGATAGTACAAACGCAGAGCGCCCAGGCTATACAGGTTCAGAAAAAGAAGTTGGTGTAGAAATCTCTAAAGTGTTCTACGGTGCAGAAGGTCGTATTATCGTTGCTTCATTTGCATCGAATGTACATCGTATTCAACAAGTATTTGATGCAGCTGCTGAAACAGGGCGAAAAGTAGCGGTAGTAGGACGTAGTATGGTGAAAGTAGTAGACATTGCAAGACGTCTTGGTTATTTAGATGTTCCAGAAGGTATGGTTATTTCATTACAAGAAGTAGACAACTTTCCAGAGAAAAAGGTAGCTATTTTAACGACAGGTAGTCAAGGTGAACCGATGGCTGCTCTATCTAGAATGGCAAAACAAGCACATAAACAAATTTCAATTCGTAAAGGTGATACTGTTATCATTGCTGCTTCACCAATTCCGGGTAATGAAATATCTGTATCAAAAATTATTGATTTGTTATTTAGAGCTGGAGCTGAAGTTGTTTATTACGGCGAACGAAAAGTTCACGTGTCAGGTCACGGTAGCCAAGAAGAATTAAAATTAATGTTAAATTTAATGAAACCAAAGTACTTTGTACCCGTACATGGTGAGTTCCGTATGCAAAAAGCACATGCATATTTAGCTGAAGATGTAGGTATTACAAGAGAAAATATCTTTATCGTAGAAAAAGGCGATGTAATTGCTTTTGGTGACGATGAAGCGAACTTAGTCGGTAAAGTACAAGCTGGTAATGTTTTAATTGATGGATTAGGTGTAGGTGACGTTGGTAATATCGTTCTTAGAGATAGAAAGATGTTATCTCAAGATGGAATACTAGTAGTTGTTGTAACACTTGGTAAAGATGAAAAGAAAATTATCTCTGGTCCAGAAATCATTTCACGTGGTTTCGTATATGTTCGTGAATCAGAAGCGTTAATTGAACGATCTACAGAGATTGTACGTATGATTGTTGAGCAGTCAATTAAAGAATATTCAATTGAATGGTCAATGTTAAAACAAAATATTCGTGAATTATTAGGACAGTTCTTGTACGAAGAGACAAAGAGAAAACCTATGATTTTACCGATTATTATGGAAGTATAAAAAGATCACCCTTATGGGTGATCTTTTTTCTTTTTAACCCTATCGAATGAAATTTATAACTTAAGAAATAATAGTTATATACGAGTGAAAGGGGATGCGAAATGACAGAACGTGATCGATATACAAATGAAGAAAAAGAAGCTGAGCCAAAAGAAGCTGGAAAAGAGGCTTCAATAGTTGAAAAAATTCAACAGCTTGGACAGACAAATGTACCACAGATGAATGAATCACGTATTCATTGTTTAACGATTATCGGACAAGTGGAAGGTCATGTTCAATTACCACCGCAAAATAAAACAACAAAATATGAGCATATCATTCCGCAAATTGTTGCGATTGAACAAAATCCGAAAATTGAAGGTTTGCTTTTAATATTAAATACAGTTGGAGGTGACGTTGAAGCTGGGCTAGCAATTTCTGAAATGGTAGCTTCACTTTCAAAACCAACAGTATCTCTAGTTTTAGGTGGGGGACATTCCATCGGTGTACCGATTGCTGTTTCTACTGACTATTCGTTTATTGCGGAAACTGCGACGATGACAATTCATCCAATTCGTTTAACAGGTCTTGTCATAGGTGTGCCACAAACATTTGAGTATTTGGATAAGATGCAAGAAAGAGTCATTCGTTTTGTGACGAAGCACTCGAAAGTAACAGAAGATCGTTTTAAAGAGCTTATGTTTGCGAAAGGAAATTTAACGCGAGATATTGGGACGAATGTAATTGGTGGAGATGCAGTAAAGTACGGTCTTATAGATGATGTCGGCGGTATTGGAAATGCGATTCGAAAATTAAACGAATTAATAGATGTTCGTGCGGAAGATAGTACAGAAGGGACAATGCTACAATGATTTTATATACAATTATGCCAGAGCAACTTGTGTATCCGGTCGATTATTCACAATGTGAAAGTCAAAAAGTTGTAAATATAAATGGTGTGGAATTAATGGTTTCTGAAGAGGAACATGGATGTTATTCTATTGTACGTGTGCTAAGTACGGACCCACTTCACTATTTAGAGTTTGAGCCCGGTCAGAAAATAACCTTTTAGCAAAAAGAAGGATTTTGTTTAGAAGCTATGGTATAATATAAAAAACAAGACGGTTGAGCAGCCATGAGTAGGCTGCTTTCTTCTGTTTATTTAGCATTTTACAAGAAGTGTAAAAATAGAAGATATAAAGACCTGAAAAATAGAGAAAACAGACATATAAATAGAGCATTTTGAAGGGAGCTTTACTTATATGTAGAACACGAGGTGAAGAAATGGCAAAACAAAAGCAAAGAGGGACGAAGGCAAAGGCAAGACGTACGATAAAGCCAACTTTGTATTATGAAATCGTCGGTTTAACTCTTTTTGCACTTTCAATCATTACGATTTTACAGCTAGGTGTTGTAGGGAAATCGTTTGTGTTATTTTTTCGCTTCTTCTTTGGTGAGTGGTACATAATTGGTGTGTTAGGTGTAATAGCTTTATCGGTTTCCTTTGTTATAAAACGCGGATGGCCGAACCTTTTAAATAAACGATTAATTGGATTTTATTTAATTGTATTGGCGATATTAATGTTTAGTCATATTACATTATTTAACCTTCTTACAAAAGATGGAGCAGTGCAAAATACTTCTGTTATTGTGAGTACGAAAGATAACTTCTTTCTTGAAATGAAAAAGGGGCCAGATAGCGTTCATTTAGGTGGTGGTATGTTTGGTGCGCTTATGTTCGCAACATGTTACTTCTTATTTGACGAAGTAGGAGCTTATATCATTGGTATTATTCTAGTTATTCTCGGTATACTTTGTATAACAAATAAGCATATTGGAGAAGTGTTAGCTCCAGTTGGTAGAATTCTTAGAAGTCAGTTTCAAGTGATGCAAGGGGATTATAAAGATTGGAGAGCCAAAAGAACGGCTGAACAAACAGAAAAGAAAAAAACAACAAGAAGCACAAGAAGCAAACGTGCTGCAGAACAAGAAGAAATTATTGAGCCGATGGAAGAAATCTCAATTGATCCTCCGATTATTTCGAATTTCACTGAGAATTATCCTGTAAATGAAGAAGAGGATAAACGAATCGAAGTAGAGCAAGAAGAGTTGATCACTTCACCGTTTATTGAAGAGACTCCGCCAATTGAAGAACCAAAGAAAAAGCGTGGAGAAAAAATTGTTGAATCGTTAGAGAGTGAAGCGCAAGCACCTCCTATGCAATTTTCAAATGTAGAAAATAAAGATTACAAGCTTCCTTCACTTGATATATTAAAATTTCCAAAGAATAAGCAAGTTACAAATGAAAATGCGGAAATTTATGAGAATGCTCGTAAATTAGAACGTACATTCCAAAGTTTTGGAGTGAAAGCGAAAGTAACAAAAGTGCATAGAGGTCCTGCAGTTACAAAATATGAAGTGTATCCTGATATGGGGGTAAAGGTAAGCAAAATTGTCAGTTTAAGTGATGATTTAGCCCTTGCTTTAGCTGCAAAGGACATTCGTATTGAAGCGCCAATTCCCGGGAAATCAGCTGTAGGGATCGAAGTTCCAAACTCAGAGGTTTCGATGGTAACGCTGAGGGAAGTTCTTGACTCTAAGGCTAATAATCATCCGGAAGAGAAGTTGTTAATTGGTCTTGGCCGAGATATTACAGGTGAAGCTGTATTAGCCCGTCTAAATAAAATGCCTCATTTACTCGTAGCTGGTGCGACAGGTAGCGGGAAAAGTGTATGTATTAACGGTATTATTGTTAGTATTTTAATGCGTGCAAAACCACATGAAGTAAAATTAATGATGATTGACCCGAAAATGGTAGAGCTAAATGTATATAACGGTGTGCCTCATTTGTTAACGCCAGTTGTAACTGATCCGAAAAAAGCATCGCAAGCATTGAAAAAAGTTGTGAGTGAAATGGAACGTCGTTATGAATTGTTTGCTCATAGTGGTACACGTAACATTGAAGGATACAACGATTATATAAAAGAGCATAATAGTCAATCAGAAGCGAAACAACCCGAATTACCTTATATTGTAGTAATTGTGGACGAGTTAGCAGATTTAATGATGGTTGCTTCGTCTGATGTAGAGGATGCGATTATGCGTCTAGCGCAAATGGCTCGTGCTGCTGGTATTCATTTAATTATTGCAACGCAACGTCCGTCAGTTGACGTTATTACGGGTGTTATTAAAGCAAATATTCCATCACGTATTGCATTCGCTGTATCTTCTCAAACAGATTCTCGTACAATTCTTGACGGTGGTGGTGCAGAGAAGCTACTAGGTCGTGGAGACATGCTGTTTATACCAATTGGTGCATCGAAACCTGTACGTGTACAAGGCGCATTTCTATCAGATGATGAAGTTGAGAGAGTTGTAGAATATGTTATTGGACAGCAAAAAGCACAATATCAAGAAGATATGATTCCGCAAGATGTTCCTGATACGAAGCAGGAAGTAGAAGATGAATTATATGATGAAGCGGTTCAACTTGTAGTGGAAATGCAAACAGCATCTGTTTCTATGTTACAACGTAGGTTTAGAGTAGGTTATACGCGAGCTGCTCGCCTAATTGATGCAATGGAAATGAATGGTGTAGTAGGTCCGTATGAAGGGAGTAAACCGAGGGAAGTACTCATTAATGATGTACAAGAAAAAAGTTCTTAAAAAAAGCCTAATTGTTTTTACAATTAGGCTTTTTTATATAGTGTTTTTGTTATATACTATACTCAGCGATAAAGAAAGGGCTTACATTTAGGGGTTCCCTTTAGAATACGAATACTTTTAGTATGTTTTATGTAAATGTTCGATATTTAATGCAGAAAAATGTTAGATTTTGTTGACACGTATGAGAGCAAGTGGTAAGATTACTTCGAAAAGAATCACTGCCTCATATAATCTTGGAGATAAGGTCCATAAGTTTCTACCTGGCAACCATGAATTGCTAGACTATGAGGGGAAAAGTGTGTAACAAAGGATGTAAAGGATCTTTGTGCCGAACTTTTTCTCGAAATGAGGAATGTTTATGGTGCAAAGTTTTTTTATGCAATAAAGAGTGAAAATTTTATTTTAAAAAATTATTATTATTTATTCGACAATTACACTTATTTTGGTGTTTAGTCATTTGTACTATGTTGTAAGTTGAAAAAAGAGAAAAGAAGTCTTACATCAGAGGTCGAATAATTGAAATGCGGGGGAGTCTTATGTCAGTAAAATCTGATAGTCGTCACCTATATCTACGGGTGATTGATCACATCAAAGAAAAAATTAAAGATGGCGCTTATAAAGAACGACAAAAGTTACCATCAGAGTTTGATTTAGCGAAAGAACTTGGCGTAAGTAGAGCGACTTTAAGGGAAGCGTTGCGTATTTTAGAAGAAGAAAATGTTGTCATTCGTAGACATGGTGTAGGGACATTTGTAAATGCAAAGCCATTATTTTCTTCTGGAATAGAACAACTTTCTAGTATTACAGATATGATTTCTAGTGTGGGGAAAACACCAGGAACAATCTTTTTATCATCATCTACTACAACTTTAACAGAAGAGGAAAAAGAGAAGTTTAATAGTGAAGATGGTTTTAATGCAGTGATGATTGAACGCGTGCGTACAGCAGATGGGGAACCTGTTGTGTATTGTATCGATAAACTTGCAAAAGAAATATTGCCAGACTTATCGGGTTACAATGAGGAATCATTATTAACGGTGATACATAATAACACGCATAAGCGCATAACATATGCGGTTGCTCACATTGAGCCAATTGGCTATCACCCTAAAATCTCACCAATTTTAGAATGTGAGCCTGAAACAGCACTGCTTGTATTAAAACAAATGCACTATGATCAAAATGATGAGCCAATCTTATATTCTATCAATTACTTTAGAGCTGATAAATTTAGCTTCCACGTATTAAGAAAGCGTATGTAGGTAAATTCCTTTTTAGGGAGGTGACAGCAAGAAGTAAGGAACAGCAGCGTAAGAATAAATAAATATATATCATTTTTGGAGGGGTTTCTAGTATGAAGAAAAAAGCAGGCCTTTTATTATCATTAACTTTAGCAGCAAGTACAGTTTTAGGTGCATGTGGTAACTCGGATAAGGCGAGCAGTGACAAGAAAGACACGAAAGACAATAAAGATTTCAAGGTTGGTCTTGTAACGGATGTTGGGGGCGTTGATGATAAGTCATTTAACCAATCTTCTTGGGAAGGGTTACAAAAGTTTGGTAAAGATAATGGTTTAAAAGAAAAGACAAATTATCGTTACCTTCAGTCTGAAAAAGAAGCTGATTATATTCCGAATTTAAAAAAATTCTCAAAAGATAAATATGATTTAACATTCGGAATTGGTTATAAATTAGAAGGTGCAATTAAAGAAGTAGCAAAAGAATCTTCAAAACAACAATTTGCAATCGTAGATACTGTTGTAGATGCACCGAACGTAACGAGCATTACGTTTAAAGATCATGAAGGATCATTCCTTGTAGGTGCGGTAGCAGCTATGTCAACAAAATCGAATAAAGTAGGATTTGTTGGTGGAATGAAAAGTGATTTAATTAGTAAATTTGAAAATGGATTTAAAGCTGGTGCAAAGGCAGTAAATCCAAACATTGAAATCGTATCTGAATATGCAGAAGCATTCGATAAGCCTGAAAAAGGTACAGTTCTTGCTTCAGCAATGTATGGTCAAGGCGTAGACGTAATTTATCATGCTGCTGGTGGTACAGGTAACGGTGTGTTCACAGAAGCGAAAAACCGTAAGAAAAAAGGTGAAAATGTTTGGGTAATCGGTGTTGACCGTGACCAACATCAAGAAGGTATGCCTGAAAATGTAACATTAACTTCAATGATTAAACGTGTTGATGTAGCAGTAGAAAAAGTAGCTAAAGAAGCAAAAGATGGGAATTTAAAAGGTGGAAAAATTGAAGAGTTTGGCTTAAAAGATGACGGTATTGGTATTTCAAAAACAACTGATAACGTGAAAAAAGTTAACCCTGAAATTTTAACAAAAGTAGAAGAGCTTGAAAAGAAAATTACAGCCGGTGAAATTAAAGTGCCAGCTACAGATAAAGAGTATAAAGAATACGAAGCTTCTCTAAAAAAATAAATAGAGAAATAGCAAAGGTTAGTTCATAGAACTAACCTTTGTATGTATAAAACTTCCGAATTGCTTAATAAGTTAATAGTGTAATAGGGAATGTTCCCTGTTAAAAGGAGGAACACAATGGAATACGTAATTGAGATGAATAACATTACGAAAGTATTCCCAGGCATTGTAGCGAATGATGATATTACGCTGCAAGTAAAGCAGGGTGAGATACATGCTTTACTTGGAGAAAATGGTGCAGGGAAATCCACATTAATGAATGTACTATTTGGTTTGTACCAACCAGAGCAGGGTGAAATTAAAATTAAAGGTAAACCTGTAAAAATCACAAATCCGAATATAGCAAATGACCTTGGTATTGGAATGGTCCATCAACACTTTATGCTTGTTCATAATTTTACAGTTACAGAGAATATTATTCTCGGAAATGAACCGAAGAAAAAAGGGAAAATTGCTGTTGAGGAAGCTGCTAAAGAAATTCAAAAACTGTCTGAACAATACGGTTTATCTGTAGATCCATATGCGAAAATACAGGATATTTCAGTTGGTATGCAGCAGCGTGTTGAGATTTTGAAAACTCTTTACCGCGGTGCAGAAATTTTAATATTTGATGAACCAACAGCTGTGTTAACACCGCAAGAAATTCATGAGCTAATTCAAATTATGAAAAAGCTTGTGCAAGAAGGAAAATCTATTGTTCTTATTACACATAAGTTGAAAGAAATTATGGAAGTTTGCGATCGTTGTACGATTATTCGTAAAGGAAAAGGGATTGGAACGGTTGACGTTGCAAATACGGATGAAAATAAACTTGCAGAATTAATGGTCGGACGTCAAGTGAATTTTAAAACAGAAAAAATAGACGCGAAGCCAAAAGAAGAGGTACTTTCAATTGCAAACCTTGTTGTTCACGATGCACGTCAACTACCTGCTGTAAAAGGCCTTGACTTAACTGTTCGTGCGGGGGAAATTGTTGGGATTGCAGGGATTGATGGAAACGGACAAAGTGAATTAATAGAAGCAATTACTGGTTTACGAAAAGTTGAGTCAGGTTCTATTGCAATTAAAGGAAAAGAAATAACAAATTGGCCTGTTAGAAGAATAACAGAAGAAGGAATTGGTCATATTCCAGAAGATCGTCATAAACACGGACTCGTTCTTGATTTTTCTGTTAGAGATAATATAGTTCTGCAAACGTATTATAAAAATCCATTTTCAAAGAAAGGGATTTTAAATTTCAGCAAAATTACAGAAAAAGCAAAGGCTCTTATTGAACAGTTTGATGTGCGTACACCTAGTGAGCAAACGTTAGCACGCGCTCTATCTGGGGGGAATCAACAAAAAGCAATTATTGCACGTGAAGTAGACCGAAATCCAGATTTATTAATTGCGGCACAGCCAACACGTGGTTTAGATGTAGGAGCAATTGAATTTATTCATAAGAGATTAATAGAGCAAAGGGATAAAGGAAAAGGTGTATTACTTTTATCATTAGAGTTAGATGAAATCTTAAATGTTAGCGATCGAATTGCTGTTATTTATGAAGGGGAAATTGTAGCAATAGTTGATGCGAAAGAAACGAATGAACAACAGCTTGGATTGTTAATGGCTGGAGGAACAAAGAAGGAGCAGGTGGGTACAAATGGCTAAAAAGCTTTTAACAGAACGAACGATAAATATTTTAGTCCCAGTACTATCCGTTATTTTCGGCTTACTTGTAGGAGCGATTGTAATGCTAGTTAGTGGCTATGATCCAATTGTTGGTTATAGTGCACTTTGGACAGGAATGTTCGGCAGCGCAAGTGCGATTGGTGAAACGCTTCGTACAATGATACCGCTTATTCTTGCTGGCTTATCGGTGGCGTTTGCATTTCGTACAGGTTTATTTAATATCGGGGTAGAGGGTCAATTGTTAGTTGGTTGGCTTGCAGCGGTTTGGTTCGGTTATGCAGTCTCACTACCAGCTTTCCTTCATATTCCATTATCTATTTTATTTGCAGCATTGGTGGGCGGAATTTGGGGCTTCATTCCGGGATATTTAAAAGGGAAGTTTCAAGTGAATGAAGTTATTGTAACTATTATGATGAACTATATCGCGTTGTATGTAACGTATGACATCATTAAGCGTTTCTTACATGCGGGTAATGACAAAACGTATGATATTAAAGAGAGTGCGTCACTATCTTCAGACTGGCTTGCTTCTATTACTGATGGTTCACGTCTACACTGGGGAATTATTGTAGCAATTTTAATCGCTATTTTAATGTGGTTCTTATTAGA
The DNA here is from genome assembly GCF_003402455.1 of Bacillus sp. HMA207. Classification (NCBI taxonomy): domain Bacteria; kingdom Bacillati; phylum Bacillota; class Bacilli; order Caryophanales; family Bacillaceae; genus Bacillus; species Bacillus sp. HMA207. The sequence goes on from NZ_BEZT01000001.1 coordinate 1,028,787, forward strand.
TCGAACAACTTTAGGTTACGAATTAAAGTCAGTAGGATTTAATCAGCATGCTTCTCAATATGCAGGTATGAAAGTTTCTCGTAATGTAGTATTCTCCATGACAATTGCTGGTGCATTTGCGGGGATTGGTGGAGCGATGGAAGGATTAGGGACATTCCAGAGTATGACAGCGATGTCTTCGTTTACAGGAGTAGGATTTGATGGGATTGCCGTAGCATTACTTGGAGGGAATAATCCGTTTGGTATAATCCTTTCAGCTTTATTATTTGGTGGTTTGAAAAGTGCTTCCCCTCAAATGAACTTTGAGGCAGATGTACCGTCAGAGCTTATTAATGTAATTATTGCATGTATCATCTTCTTTGTTGCATGTAGTTATGTGTTAAGATGGGCGCTTACACGCATGAGCAAGGAGGGGAAATAAATGAGCTTTTTAGATATATTAGCCATTCTTGTGACGGGTACGTTATATACATCGGCACCTATCATTTTCACGGCACTAGGTGGTGTATTTAGTGAACGATCGGGTGTTGTAAATATCGGATTAGAAGGACTAATGCTATTTGGTGCATTTATTGGAGTTGTTACAAACTTATTAATGGGTGATACTTGGGGAACGATGACTCCGTGGATTGCGTTACTATTTGCGGCAATTGGTAGTGGATTATTTGCATTACTTCATGCGGTAGCTTCTATTACATTCCGAGCAGATCAAGTTGTAAGTGGTGTAGCCATTAACTTCTTATCTCTTGGTTTAACAGTATTTGCAATTAAGAAGATTTTTGATAAAGGGCAGACTGACTTTATTCAGTATCGTATTGAAAAGATTGATATTCCAGGCCTTTCGGATATTCCGGTTTTAGGGAAAATATTTTTCTCGAACGTACCAATAACGTCATATATTGCCATTATTTTAGCATTCGTTGTTTGGTATGTTATTTATAAAACACCGTTCGGTCTTCGTCTACGTGCTGTTGGTGAACACCCAATGGCAGCGGATACGATGGGGATTAACGTATATAAAATGCGCTATATTGGAGTCTGTATTTCAGGAGTGTTTGCTGGAATTGGTGGAGCGATTTTTGCAATGTCAATTTCTAATAACTTCTCAGGGGCAACTATTACAGGACAAGGTTTCTTAGCTTTAGCTGCTATGATTTTTGGAAAGTGGAATCCACTAGGCGCACTAGGTGCAGCTCTATTCTTTGGTTTTGCGCAATCTTTAAGTGTAACGGGCGGTACAATCCCTGTATTAGACCAAATTCCAAGTGTTTTATTAACGATATTACCATATGTATTCACAATATTAGCGCTTGTCGGTTTTGTAGGTCGTTCTGAAGCTCCTAAAGCATTAGGAACTCCTTATGAAAAAGGAAAACGATAAGTATTTTATAAGTATAAAAAAGCTCGCACATTAGTGTGGGCTTTTTTACATAGAATATATTTAATACGGAATTTTACTATGTTCCTTACATATTAAAGTTTTTAGAAAGAATCATATGTAAGCATAATAAGGGAGAAAAGTTGATTTTTTATTTCTAAAAACTGTATATTGAAGAGGAATATTCCTATATACGTAAAGGAGGGCTATAAATGAAACTAATGGAACAACAACTACATGAGTTAGGTGGTTTGCGCGTACATATTATTCCGACTGATAAATATAAAACGAATACCTTTGTATTTCGTTTTAAAGCGCCTTTAAATGAGGAGACGGTGACAGAGCGTGCCCTATTGCCATACGTATTGCAAAGTGCGACAGAAAAATTACCTTCTGTAATTCGTCTTCGTCAATATTTAGAAGAATTATACGGATCTTCTTTAGCGGTAGATGTAAGTAAAAAAGGGGAAGACCATATTATCTCCATTTATGTAGACATTGCAAATGAAGTTTATTTACATGATGCACCACCGTTATTTGAAAAAGCGCTTTCTATGTTGTCAGATATTGTGTTACATCCAGCAACGGAGGGGAACGGTTTCCTATCTTCTATCGTAGAAAGTGAAAAAAGAGCACTGTTACAGAGAATTGAAGCTACTTATGATGATAAAATGCGTTATGCAAACGAGCGTTTAATTGAAGAAATGTGCAAAGTAGAACCGTATCGTTTAAGTGCAAATGGAAAAAAAGAGAGTGTTATGTCTATTACAAATGAAAGTTTGTATCAGTATTATCAAAAGGTGTTAGCGGAAGATGAAATGGATCTATATATTATTGGTGATATTTCAGAAAACGCCGTTGATCTTGTAAGTAAGTATTTTTCTATTTCAACTCGTCCAGTGAGAGAAAGAAATGTACTCCTTCATAGACGAAACAATGAAGAAAAAGAAGTTGTTGAAAAACAAGAATTAAAACAAAGTAAATTACACATCGGTTATCGTACATTTGTCACATATAAAGATGAAGATTATTTTGCATTGCAATTGTTCAATGGATTGTTTGGTGGCTTTTCTCATTCGAAGTTATTCGTAAATGTGCGTGAAAAAAATAGTTTAGCGTACTATGCAGCATCGCGCTTTGAAAGTCATAAAGGTTTATTATTTGTTATGTCAGGAATCGAAGCGAAAAATTATGAAAAAGCAGTTGAGATTATTAAAGAACAAATGCTTGCGATGCAAAACGGAGAGTTTTCTGAAGAAGAAATACATCAAACAAAAAGTGTCATCCAAAATCAAATATTAGAGGCAATTGATACACCACGTGGCTTTGTAGAAATGCTATATCATGGTATTATTTCAGATCGTACACGTCCAGTTGAAGAATGGCTTACAGGTATAGAAAGTGTGACGAAAGAAGAAATTGTAAAAGTTGCTAAAAATATTGAACTAGATACAATTTACTTTTTACAAGGAACGGAGGGAGAGTAAATGGAGAAAATTGTTTATGAGCAATTAAAAGAAACACTCTATTATGAAAAACTTCCTAATGGATTAGATGTATATGTTTTACCGAAACAAGGATTTAATAAAACATTTGCGACGTTTACGACGAAATATGGTTCTGTAGATAATACATTTGTACCATTAGGGAAAGAAGAAATGATTCGTGTGCCTGATGGAATTGCACATTTTCTTGAGCATAAATTATTTGAAAAAGAAGATCACGATGCTTTCCAATTGTTTAGTAAACAAGGAGCATCGGCAAATGCTTTTACATCCTTTACACGAACAGCTTACCTTTTTTCATGTACTTCAAACGTAGAACGAAATTTAAATACATTGCTAAACTTCGTGCAAGAGCCTTATTTCTCTGAAAAAACGGTTGAAAAAGAGAAGGGGATAATTGGGCAAGAAATTCAAATGTATCAAGATAACCCAGATTGGCGTTTGTACTTCGGGTTAATTGATAGCTTGTTTGTAAAACACCCAATTAAAATTGATATTGCAGGGACAATCGAATCTATTAGTAAAATTACGAAAGATTTATTGTATGAATGTTATGAAACATTTTATCATCCGAGCAATATGTTATTATTTGTTGTGGGTGCAATTGATCCAGAGAAAACAATGGATTTAGTACGTGAAAATCAAGCGAAAAAAGATTATAAAAACCAGCCAGAAATTGTGCGTTCATTTGAAAAAGAACCAAATGAGGTAAATGAAAAGAAAAAAATTATTTCAATGCCTGTGCAAACACCGAAATGTTTAGTTGGTATTAAAGCGACTAATTTAAAGGAAAAGGGGCAAGCGCTTTTAAAACAAGAAATTGCGCTTACGTTACTCTTAGATTATTTATTTGGAAAAAGTTCTGTTCATTACGAAACTTTATATAATGAAGGGCTTATTGATGATTCATTCTCGTATGACTATACAGAAGAAAATAACTTCGGTTTTGCAATGGTTGGCGGTGATACGAAACAACCTGATGAATTGGCAAATCGTTTAAAAGATATTTTATTAAAAACAGATTATGATCAATTAGATGCGGCGGCATTAGAACGAGTGAAGAAAAAGAAAATTGGTGGTTTTTTACGCTCGTTGAATTCACCAGAATATATTGCAAATCAATTTACACGATACGCGTTTAATGAATCTAGCCTATTTGACGCATTGACTGTATTAGAAGGACTAACCGTTCAAGACTTACAAGAAGTAGCGAAATTATTGTTATCAGAAGACAAAATGAGTATTTGTCAGGTGTTACCGAAAAAATAAAATTAAAAAGATACCCTCATCTTATCATTGAAAAATTGTAAGATGAGGGTATTATTTAGTTATGTGAAAATTGAACTTGTAGAGATAAGAGAGGGACTTTATGAAAAAGTATGCGTTAGTAACTGGAGGGAGCGGAGGAATTGGCTCTGCTATTTCGAAACAATTAATTCAAGATGGATATACAGTTTATGTTCATTACAATAACAGTGAAGAAAAGGTATTGGAATTGCAGAAGGCATGGGGAGAAGTTATCCCTGTTCAAGCGAATTTAGCTTCTAGTGATGGAGCAGAGCAATTGTGGGGACAAATTGAACATCCTATTGATGTTATTGTATACGCAGCTGGGAAGAGTATTTTTGGACTAGTAACAGATGTAACAAACGATGAATTGGATTATATGGTAGAACTTCAAGTGAAGAACGTATATAAATTACTTTCTATGGCACTTCCGCCTATGATCGGGAGAAGAAGTGGTAATATTGTAATTGTTTCATCTATATGGGGACAAATAGGGGCTTCTTGTGAAGTGCTTTATTCAATGGTAAAAGGGGCACAAAATTCATATGTGAAAGCTTTAGCGAAAGAAGTTTCTTTAAGTGGATTACGTGTGAATGCAGTAGCACCAGGAGCAATTGAAACGGAAATGTTAAGTGTTTTTTCTGAAGAAGATAAAATGGGAATTGCTGAAGATATACCATTAGGTAGAATAGGATTACCAGAAGAAGTAGCGAAAACAGTTTCATTCCTCGTATCACCAGGAGCGTCTTACATAACTGGACAAATTATCGGAGTGAATGGCGGTTGGCACTGCTAAAAAATTCTTACATAAAAAATGAATAGTTGCACAAATTAAGGATGATTTTATTACTCAATAGTGAGGTGCTTAATTATGTCAGTATTAGATAATTTTGATCAGTGGAAGAGCTTTTTAGGAGAACGTTTAGAGCAAGCACAAGACAAAGGTTTAGATGGCGGTGCGGTATCAGATATGGCGTTTCGTGTTGGCGACTATCTTGCTAATGAAGTAGAAGGACGCAATGACCAAGAGAAATTATTAGCTGAGCTTTGGAAAGTTGCTGATGAACAGGAGCAACATACAATTGCAAATTTAATGGTTAAGTTCGTACAACATAAGTAAAAGTAGAGAGGAGATTCTCCTCTCTACTTTTTTTGTATAATAATTACACAGGGTAGATTATACATTTAGCTTCCCTATTAAGGTGAAATCATATAATATAGTACGTAGGTGTAAAGTAAGCAAGGGGAGTGATCTTGGATGATTGAATGGTATTTTGAATATGAAATACATAAAAACCGACCTGGCTTGCTTGGTGACGTTTCTTCGTTAATCGGTATGCTCGGCATTAATATTGTCACAATTAATGGTGTAGATAATGCACGACGTGGGTTACTTCTTATGTGTGATAATCAAGAGCAAATCTCTAGACTTGAATCAATTTTAAATACGATGGATAACATAACGGTAACGAAATATCGTCCGCCCAAGCTAAGAGATAAGCTAGCGGTTAGGCATGGTAGGTACATACAACGAGATGCAGATGATAAGAAAACATTTCGATTTGTGCGTGATGAATTAGGCTTACTTGTAGACTTTATGGCAGAAATTATGAAAAAAGAAGGCCATAAACTAATTGGGATACGCGGAATGCCTCGTGTCGGAAAAACAGAATCCATTGTTGCTGCAAGTGTTTGTGCAAATAAAAGGTGGTTATTTGTATCATCTACTCTTATTAAGCAAACTGTTCGTAGTCAATTAATTGAAGATGAGTATAGCGATGACAATATTTTCATCCTAGATGGAATTGTGTCAACGAAGCGTGCTAACGAAAGACATTGGCAGCTCGTTCGTGAAATTATGAGATTGCCTGCAACGAAAGTTGTGGAACATCCTGATGTATTTGTGAGTCAGTCAGAATACACATTGGATGATTTTGATTATATTATCGAGTTGCGTAACGATTATGATGAAGAAATTCAATATAATTTAGTAGATGAAATTGAGCAAGGTACGCAAAATAATTTCTCTATGTTTGACTTTTAAAGAAATATTGAGGTGTTAGTAGTGACGGAATTGGGACAAAAGCTGAAAGAAGCAAGAGAAGCGAAAGGCTTGTCTATTGATCAGCTGCATGAGATTACAAAAATTCAAAAACGCCATTTAGTGGCAATTGAAGAAGGCAATTATGATGTATTGCCAGGAGCTTTTTATGCGCGTGCATTCATTAAACAATACGCAGATGCGGTTGGATTAAATGGAGAGGAACTGCTCGTAGAACATCAGAGTACGATACCACAATCTGAAAAGCGTGAAGTTCCACAAGTATCAACGGGACAAAAAACACAAGAAACAATGCAAAAATCTTCATCATGGCCAATTGCAGATCACATGCCGAAAATCTTAGTTGCGCTGTTAGTAATCGCAGTTGGAGTGGTAATCTGGTTTGTGTTTCAAGCGTTAACTGGAAAAGATGATGAAAAAGTTCCGAGCGCTCAAAGTGAGAAAATTGAAGTTCAAAAAGCGAAAGATTCTCCGTTAGATACGAAGAAAGATGAAGTGAAAGCGGAAGAGCCAAAAAAAGAGGAACCAAAGAAAGAAGAACCAAAGAAAGAGGAGCAACCAGCACAACCAACTGGACAGCAAGAAGTGAAAGTAGTTGGAACAACTGGAAAGGTATCTACTTTGGAAATTCATAATAATAAAACATTAGAACTGGAATTATCGGGTAAAGGTGCGAGTTATGTAGATGTTAAAGATGATGCTGGGAATGTGATTCTAAACGCTACAGTACAAGAGGGCCAAATAGAAAAACGTGATGTATCAACATTAAAAGAAGTGCGACTTAATATTGGAAATGCAACGAATGTTGAAGTTAAACTGAATGGCCAAGTGGTCGCTTATCCATTGGATCCAGAAAAAGAACTTCACCAAAGATTGGTGATAAAAAACCAAGGGATAGAGCAACCTGCACAATAACAGTCATCGCTTCGATGACTTTTTTTCGATGAACAAATGTTTTTGATATGATGGAGGAATAGCTGTGAATTTACCAAATAAAATTACAATATCTAGAATCTTCTTAATTCCAATTTTTATGGTAATTATGTTAGCACCCTTTGATTGGGGTTCATACAAAATTGGTGATGTTGATTTACCGATTCAACATTTAGTGGGGGCACTTATCTTTATCATTGCTTCAGCTACAGATTGGATTGATGGACATTACGCAAGAAAATATAATCTTGTAACGAATTTAGGGAAGTTTCTTGACCCATTAGCTGATAAATTACTTGTTTCGGCAGCACTTATTACATTGGTAGAGATGCAATATGTACCGGCTTGGATTGTTATTGTAATTATCAGTCGTGAGTTTGCGGTAACTGGTTTACGTCTTGTACTTGCTGGAACAGGGGAAGTAGTTGCAGCAAACCAGCTAGGAAAAATTAAGACATGGACACAAATTATTGCGATTGCAGCATATTTATTACACGATGTACCTTTAAATTTAATCCATATTCCAGTTGCGGATATCTTCATATGGATTGCATTAATCTTTACTGTTATTTCAGGATGGGATTATTTCTGGAAAAATAGAGCTGCTTTTGTAAACTCAAAATAGAAGTTTATGGGGGAATTGGGATGAATGCTGAGATTATTGCGGTTGGAACTGAATTATTACTTGGACAAATTGCAAATACAAATGCCCAGTTTTTATCTGAAAAGTTAGCTTCAATCGGAATTAACGTGTACTATCATACTGTTGTTGGTGATAATAATAAGCGATTGCAAAAGGCGATTGAAGCTGCGGAAGAACGTGCTGATATACTTATTTTCACAGGTGGATTAGGACCGACAAAAGATGATTTAACGAAAGAAACGATAGCTACTAGTTTAGATGAAGAGCTTGTGTATGATGAAAAGGCATTAGCCTTAATAAGTAATTACTTTAAGCGTACAGGCCGTGAATTTACGGAGAATAATAAAAAGCAAGCGCTCGTTTTAAATGGAGCAACAGTATTTGCAAATGACCACGGTATGGCGCCGGGTATGGGGGTAAATAAGAACGGAAAAGTTTATATTTTATTACCAGGGCCACCAAAAGAGATGAAACCAATGTATGTAAGTTACGTAGAGCCTTTTTTACGTAATTTTACAACAGGAGAAAACATTTATTCTCGTGTGCTTCGTTTCTTCGGTATTGGGGAGTCCCAATTAGAGGTGAAAGTTCAAGATTTAATTGATGGACAAACAAACCCAACAATTGCCCCATTAGCAAATGATGGAGAAGTGACATTACGTTTAACCGCTAAGCATCAAAATGTTAGCGAAGCGGAGAAACTAATTCAATATGTGGAAGATTTGATTTTAGAAAGAGTAGGAGAATTTTTCTACGGATATGACCAAGAATTTTTGCATTATAAGGCAATCGAGTTATTGAAGAGAAAAGGGTTAACTTTAGCGTGTGCAGAAAGTTTAACAGGTGGTCTTTTTGGAAATCAAGTAACTGAAAACGCTGGTGTTTCTTCTGTGTTTAAAGGCGGTGTCATTTGTTATCATAATGATGTGAAGCAACATGTTTTACGTGTGCCTGAAGAAGTGTTGCATACTGATGGTGCAGTTAGTAAAGAATGTGCTCGTTATCTTGCTGAAAATGTTAAGGATGTACTAAAAGCGGATATCGGAATTAGTTTCACTGGTGTAGCAGGGCCAGATGCTTCAGAACAGAAAGAACCAGGAACAGTATTTGTTGGGCTTTCTATTAAGGATGAACCAACTGTAGTCTTTCCTCTTAATTTAAGCGGAAGTCGTCAACAAATTAGAGAACGAACAGCAAAATATGGATTTTATCATTTATATAAAAAGCTAGAAGAGATATAAGTTTCTTCTAGTTTTTTTACGGTTAAATTTAGATATTATTTGATAGAAAATAAAAAAATCGAATAAATGTTCGATTTTTGTTGGCAAATTGAATTGAAAATAGGTATAATAAGATTAGCAATTCAGTTAAGGAGGAATTTTGAATGAGTGATCGTCAAGCAGCGTTAGATATGGCGTTAAAACAAATAGAGAAGCAATTCGGTAAAGGTTCAATTATGAAATTAGGAGAACAAGCGGAGCGTAGAGTTTCTACAGTTTCTAGTGGTTCTTTAGCACTTGATGTGGCACTAGGGGTAGGCGGATATCCACGTGGCCGTATTATCGAAATTTACGGACCTGAAAGTTCAGGTAAAACGACAGTTTCATTACATGCAATTGCAGAAGTACAACGTCAAGGTGGACAAGCAGCATTCATCGATGCGGAGCACGCAATGGATCCTGTATATGCACAAAAATTAGGCGTTAACATAGATGAATTACTATTATCACAGCCTGATACAGGGGAGCAAGGATTAGAAATCGCGGAAGCACTTGTACGAAGTGGTGCGGTTGACATTATCGTAATTGACTCTGTAGCAGCTCTTGTACCGAAAGCAGAGATTGAAGGCGACATGGGTGACTCACACGTAGGTTTACAAGCACGTTTAATGTCACAAGCACTTCGTAAGCTTTCAGGAGCAATCAACAAATCAAAAACAATTGCAATCTTTATTAACCAAATTCGTGAAAAAGTTGGGGTTATGTTCGGAAACCCAGAAACAACTCCAGGTGGTCGTGCGTTGAAATTCTATTCAACTGTCCGTCTTGAAGTGCGTCGTGCGGAGCAATTAAAGCAAGGTAACGACATCGTTGGTAATAAAACAAAAGTAAAAGTAGTGAAAAATAAAGTAGCACCACCATTCCGTGTTGCTGAAGTTGATATTATGTACGGAGAAGGTATTTCAAGAGAAGGTGAAATCTTGGATATGGCTTCTGAGCTTGATATCGTTCAAAAGAGCGGTGCTTGGTATTCTTATAATGAAGAACGCCTAGGACAAGGTCGTGAAAATTCGAAGCAGTTCTTAAAAGAAAATACAGATTTAAGAGAAGAAATTGCCTTCTTTATTCGTGAGCATCACGGAATTAGTGAAGATTCTGGTGCTGAGGGCGCAGAAGATTCAACTCTTCTTGATTAAAAAAATAAAAGACACGGCCTCGTGTCTTTTATTTTTTTACTTCAAATGCGTTGTGTAAAGAGGGATATTTAAATATTTTAAGTAAAAGAAATGGGAATTACTAAGGTTTTCCAGTATAGTAGGCTCCTTACTTTTAAAATTTAGGTCACATTCAAGGCTGAAGGCAAAGAAAGTAAAAGTAGACAACGCTTGACAATGAAAATTACGATAGATACAATGAGAATGTATATTTTTTCTTATATACAATATACTCTTCTCAAGAAGAGAAGTAATATTCGGAGTAAGGTTTAAATCTTACCGAAATAATAATATGACATTTTAATTGTGAAATGAAGAAAGTCCCTTAAAAAAGCGGGACGACGGTCTTTGCTGTATGTTGTAATTCAATGTACATGCCGACAGTCTTTTTTCATTCATAGCAAGGGGAGGTGAAATCATGACGAGTACAGTTTGGATACTCATCTCCATTTTGCTTGCAACAGTCGGTGCAGTTGTTGGCTTTTTTGTTCGAAAGTCTATTGCTGAAGCGAAGATTAATGGTGCGGCTAATGAAGCGAGACGTATTTTAGACGAAGCGAATCGTGATGCTGAAGCACTTAAGAAAGAAGCGCTTTTAGAAGCAAAGGATGAAATTCATACACTTCGTACAGAAGCTGAATTAGAAATTCGTGACCGTAGAAGCGAATTACAAAAACAAGAAAATCGTTTAATGCAAAAAGAAGAGAACCTTGATCGTAAAGACGAAACGCTCGATAAACGCGAGCAACAGTTAGAGAAGAAAGAGGAATCTCTTGTAGCGAGACAACAACAGATTGAAGAGTTGGAAAGCAAAGTGGGAGAGTTAGTTCAAAAGCAACAAACAGAATTAGAGCGCATTTCCAATCTGACACGCGAACAAGCGAAAGCAATTATTCTTGGTAAAGTAGAAAGTGAAGTTTCTCATGAAATCGCTGTTATGGTAAAAGAAAGTGAAGTTCGCGCGAAAGAAGAAGCGGATAAGAAAGCAAAAGAGATTTTATCTCTTGCAATGCAAAGATGTGCAGCTGATCATGTTGCTGAAACAACCGTTTCGGTTGTAAATCTTCCAAATGACGAAATGAAGGGACGTATTATCGGGCGTGAAGGTCGTAATATTCGTACGTTAGAAACGTTAACGGGTATTGACTTAATTATCGATGATACACCAGAGGCGGTAATCCTTTCTGGATTCGACCCAATTCGTCGTGAAACAGCTCGTATCGCTCTTGATAAACTAGTACAGGACGGACGTATTCACCCAGCGCGTATTGAAGAGATGGTCGAAAAATCAAGACGTGAAGTGGACGAGTATATTCGCGAAGTCGGAGAGCAAACAACGTTTGAAGTGGGTGTTCACGGATTACATCCAGATTTAATTAAAATTTTAGGTCGTTTAAAATACCGTACAAGTTATGGTCAAAACGTCTTAAAACACTCTATGGAAGTTGCATATTTAACTGGACTTATGGCGGCAGAGCTTGGCGAGGATGAAAAACTAGCAAGACGTGCAGGTCTATTACATGATATCGGAAAAGCGATTGACCATGAAGTAGAAGGAAGCCACGTTGAAATTGGTGTTGAACTTGCAACGAAATATAAAGAGCATCCTGTAGTTATAAACAGTATCGCATCTCACCATGGTGACACAGAACCAACTTCTATCATTGCAGTTTTAGTTGCAGCAGCAGATGCTTTATCAGCTGCAAGACCGGGAGCTCGTAGTGAAACACTTGAAAACTATATTCGTCGTCTTGAAAAGTTAGAAGAGATTTCAGAGTCTTATGAAGGCGTTGAAAAGTCATTTGCAATTCAAGCAGGACGTGAAGTTCGTATTTTGGTAAAACCAGATACAATCGATGACTTAGAAGCTCATCGCTTAGCTCGTGATATCCGAAAACGTATTGAAAATGAACTGGATTACCCAGGACATATTAAAGTAACTGTTATTCGTGAAACACGTGCAGTGGAATACGCAAAATAAAGTGGTGAAACACCACTTTATTTTTTTGTGTTGGAATTGGATAAAATAAAGACAGTTAGTTATATAGTATAAAAGTGAAACAAACTTATAATAAACATATTATAAGGAATTTACTTGATGCTATAGCAATAAAAAATGCAGTACATAGAAAGGGTAAGACATATGAGAATATTATTTGTTGGGGATGTAGTAGGATCTCCTGGTAGAGGTATGATTCAACAATACGTACCGGCATTAAAGAAAAAATATACACCTACAGTAACAATCATTAATGGAGAAAACGCAGCAGGTGGCCGTGGGATTACAGAAAAAATATATCGAAACTTTTTAGAATGTGGGGCGCAAGCAGTTACACTTGGAAACCACGCTTGGGATAATCGTGAAGTATTTGAATTCATCGATGATGCAAAATATCTTGCAAGACCAGCTAACTTCCCAGAAGGAACTCCAGGAAAAGGACTTATCTTTGTGAACTGTAATGGAACAGAAGTTGCAGTTATTAACTTACAAGGACGTACTTTCCTTCCTCCGATTGATTGTCCATTCCGTAAAGTGGATGAATTAATTAATATTGCGAAAAAACGTACGAATATTATCTTTGTTGATTTCCATGCGGAGACTACAAGTGAAAAACAAGCGCTAGGTTGGTATGTAGATGGGCGTGCTACAGCAGTAGTAGGTACGCATACGCATGTCCCTACAGCAGATAACCGTATTTTACCAAGCGGAACAGCATACATTACAGATGTTGGGATGACAGGGCCATATGACGGAATATTAGGTATGGACAGAGAAGCAGTATTGAAGAAGTTTTTAACAAACTTACCAGTACGATTTGAAGTAACAAATGGTAGAACGCAATTAAGTGCAGTGTTAATTGATGTGGATCCAAATACAGGAAAAGCAAAGAAAATTGAACGTATTTTAATTAATGACGATCAACCATTTTTTGAGTAAATTCTCGTTAAATTTTAGATAAGTTATTATATTTTAATTTTTTAGAAAAATTACGAAAATTTAGCAGGAATACGCGCCATTCCTCGTGAATATAAGTTAAAGTGAAATAATTGCTAATACTTTTTAAAGAAACGAGGAGGAAACGCGGAATGGAAATATTAAAAGTTAAAGCAACGTCGGTCCCTAATTCTGTAGCTGGTGCACTTGCAGGTGTTATTCGCGAACGCGGAACAGCAGAAATTCAAGCTATTGGTGCAGGTGCATTGAACCAAGCGGTAAAGGCAGTAGCAATTGCAAGAGGATTTGTAGCGCCTAGTGGTTTGGACCTGATTTGTATCCCAGCGTTTACAGATATTATGATTGATGGCGAAGAGCGTACAGCAATAAAATTAATTGTAGAACCTCGTTAAGTTTTAAACAACCTGTTTGCAGTATGCAAACAGGTTGTTTTTATAATGGAGGAATGAAAATGAAAATTTTTGATGCTCATTGTGACGTGCTTCTTCAGTTATGGAGTGCACAAGGGAAAAGGAATTTTAACGATGATTCACAATTACATATTACATTTGAACAGTTAAAGAGAAGAAAAGGAAGTATACAATGTTTTGCTATATATGTACCAGAAACAGTGGCATATGAAAACCGATTTGAAGCAGCATTACAAATGGTAGATATTTTTTATAATGAAATTTTATCCCTACCAGGTGTAAAGTTTATTCAGACAAAAGATGATATTAACATGTTAAAACAGGACGAGGTTGGAGCGATATTAACACTAGAAGGATGCGAAGCAATTGGAAAAGAAGCAATGAAATTACGGTTGTTGTATCGCCTAGGAGTACGTTCTTTTGGACTAACATGGAATTATGCCAATCTCTTAGCTGATGGTGCGCTAGAGACACGTGGGGCGGGTTTAACGAATTTTGGTAAACAGGTTGTACAAGAACTGAATGCGCTACATGTATGGACTGATGTGTCTCATCTGAATGAAAGAAGTTTTTGGGATGTTATAGAGATTGCAAAAAATCCTATTGCTTCCCACTCAAATTGTATGAAACTTTGCGAGCACCCACGTAATTTAAACGATGAACAACTTAAAGCTCTTATAAAGAAAAATGGCATGATCGGTGTCACTTTTGTACCGCAGTTTCTAACGAATGAAAATGAAGCAAATATAACAGATATAGTAAGACATATCGAATATATTTGTTCATTAGGTGGAGAGTACAATATAGGATTTGGTTCAGATTTTGATGGGATTTTAGAAACAGTTGTAAATGTATCAGTTTATCGAGATTATGAAAATGTAATGAATGAGCTTTGTAAACACTATGCTGCATCTACTGTAGAACGATTTTTATATGATAATTTTGTAGAACATATGAGTTTTTAAGTTTTGGTTTAAAATTCAGAAAAATTAAAATTAATACATTTGATTTTATTGCTTTTTTTAAGACCTAATACTAGAATGAAAAACAAAATAGCTTTATACTAAAGATTCAGGGAAATCAGAAGAGGCATAATTTGCGTCCGTTGTAGTTTATTTGCATAAAAAATGCTAAACTATTACTGTAAAAAAATACACTACAATGAATGCAGCCAAAAGGGGTGTAGGAGATGATTAGTCAACTTTCATGGAAAGTTGGAGGCCAACAAGGTGAAGGAATTGAAAGTACAGGAGAAATCTTCTGTATTGCATTAAACCGATTAGGATATTACCTATACGGTTACCGCCACTTCTCATCACGTATAAAAGGCGGCCATACAAATAATAAAATTCGTGTAAGTACAACAGAAGTACGAGCGATCTCAGATGATTTAGATATTTTAATTGCTTTTGACCAAGAAACAATTGATTTTAATTTCCACGAACTACGTCCAGGTGGAATTGTAGTTGCGGATGCGAAATTTAATCCAACAATACCTGACAATACAGATGTAAATCTATATGTGATACCGTTTACAGATATTGCTTCAGAATTAGGCACATCATTAATGAAAAACATGGTTGCTGTTGGAGCATCAAGTGCAGTATTAGGATTAGATGAAACAGCTTATTTAGATGTTGTTGAAGAAATCTTTGGTCGTAAAGGAGAGCAAGTCGTTCAAAAGAATATGGACGCAATTAAACGCGGCTCTCAATATATGAAAGAATTACTAGGTGAGAAAGTAAACATGATGCAGCTTGAAAAAGCTGATGGTAAAAAACGCATGTTTATGATTGGAAACGATGCAATCGCATTTGGTGCGGTAGCTGGTGGTGCTCGTTTTATGTCAGCATACCCAATCACACCTGCATCAGAAATTATGGAATACTTAATTAAAAAATTACCGAAAGTCGGCGGAACAGTAATCCAAACTGAGGATGAAATCGCAGCTTGTACAATGGCAATCGGTGCAAACTATGCTGGTGTTCGTACATTAACGGCATCTGCTGGTCCAGGTCTTTCATTAATGATGGAAGCAATCGGTTTAGCAGGTATTACAGAAACTCCATTAGTAATTGTTGATACACAACGTGGCGGCCCAAGTACAGGATTACCAACTAAGCAAGAACAGTCTGACTTAATGGCGATGATTTACGGTACGCATGGTGAAATTCCAAAAATCGTAATGGCGCCAAGTACAGTTGAAGAAGCTTTCTATGACATTGTAGAAGCATTTAACTTATCTGAAGAATATCAAGTTCCTGTTATTTTCTTAACAGATTTACAGCTTTCTTTAGGAAAACAAACAGTAGAACCACTTAAATTAGATAAAGTGGAAATTCGTCGTGGTAAGCTTGATTTAGAAGTAGAATTACCAGAACGTGAAAATAAAGCATACTTCAAGCGTTATGAAGTAACAGAAGACGGCGTTTCACCACGTGTTTTACCTGGTATGAAAAATGGTGTTCACCATGTTACAGGTGTAGAACATGATGAAACTGGAAAACCATCGGAATCAGCAATAAACCGTAAAGATCAAATGGACAAACGTTTCCGTAAAATGGAGAACTTGAAGTTTAATACCCCTGTTTATAAAAATGTTAAGCATGAAGAAGCAGACGTATTGCTTGTTGGATTTAACTCAACTCGTGGTGCGATCGAAGAGGCAATGACGCGTTTAGAACAAGAGGGTATGAAAGTAAACCATGCTCATGTGCGTTTAATTCACCCGTTCCCAACAGCTGAAATCGATCCACTTGTGAAAAAGGCGAAGCGTGTTGTAGTAGTAGAAAACAATGCAACAGGTCAGCTTGCTAACATTATGAAAATGAATCTTGGTAATGGTGAGAAAATTTCTAGTCTTTTAAAATATGATGGAAACCCATTCTTGCCGAAAGAGATTTACAACGAATGCAAAAAAGGGGTTGTATTAAATGGCAACATTTAAGGACTTTCGTAACAGTGTAAAGCCAAACTGGTGCCCAGGTTGCGGAGACTTCTCAGTGCAAGCTGCAATTCAACGTGCGGCAGCTAACGTTGGCCTAAATCCAGATGAACTTGCTGTTATTTCTGGTATCGGCTGTTCAGGCCGTATTTCAGGTTATATTAATTCATATGGTGTGCATAGTATTCATGGTCGTGCCCTTCCAATTGCGCAAGGTGTGAAAATGGCAAATCGTGATTTAACAGTTATCGCTTCAGGTGGTGACGGTGATGGGTTTGCGATTGGTATGGGTCATACAATCCATTCTATTCGTCGTAATATCGACATTACGTACATCGTAATGGATAACCAAATTTACGGATTAACAAAAGGGCAAACTTCACCACGTAGTGAAGCTGGATTTAAAACGAAAAGCACACCACAAGGTTCAATTGAACCATCACTAAATGTAATGGAAATGGCCTTAACAGCTGGTGCGACATTTGTGGCGCAAAGCTTTTCGAGTGATTTAAAAGAATTAACACAAATTATTGAAGCTGGTATTAACCATAAAGGATTTTCATTAATTAACGTATTTAGCCCATGTGTTACTTACAATAAAGTAAATACTTACGATTGGTTTAAAGAGAATTTAACGAAACTAAGCACAGTAGAGGGATATGATCCATCTAATCGCATGATGGCTATGCAAACTTTAATGGAAAATAACGGTTTAGTAACAGGGTTAATTTATCAAAATACTAAGCAACCATCATATCAAGAACTTGTTAAAGGCTATAGTGAAGAGCCTTTAGTGAAATCTGATTTAAATATGGATCAGAAAATGTTTGATGAGCTTGTTGCTGAATTTATGTAATGTAAGAAGAGGAGGTTGCCGATTTGGTAACCTTTTTTTATGTACAAAAATATAGGGTAGCCTTATTTACTTAGAAAATTCAGAATGATAAAATAATATATAAATCGTTGTATGAAAATGGCAAGTTCATTGCTTATGAAATGTAAGATAATAAAGGGCCTCTTTATTGTTAAAATTGGCGAAATACATCATACTATGGTAATGTTTATAGGGATAAAGCAATATGCTTTTTGGTAGGACAACAAGAAATGATAAAAAGGGAATGTCTATTTGCGTGGGGAAGACTTCATTCTTATGAATGATTAGATTGATTACTCAAGTTTCAAAGGACAAGTTATCTCTCAAGCTATCTAACCATTTTTGAGGTGAGTCTAGGCGCATTAAAATGGACTATAGAGTATGTATAGTTAAGGGTGAAAGGAGATTACCGATGAACGAGCAACAACGATTAGCAAGTCAACAAGCAAATTCCTCTACGAAAAAAGAAGAGAAAGATTATAGTAAATACTTTGAAAATGTATATCAACCACCTTCCTTAAAGGATGCGAAAAAGCGTGGGAAAGAAGAAGTTAAAATTGAACGGGATTTTGGCTTACCTGAAGAGTTTCGCAATTTTGGTACAGGAAGAAAGTTCTATATTCGTACATATGGTTGTCAAATGAATGAGCATGATACGGAAGTAATGGCAGGTATTTTCACCGCACTTGGATATGAACCAACTTTTTCAACTGAGGATGCAGATGTAGTTTTATTAAACACTTGTGCAATTCGTGAAAATGCTGAAAATAAGGTGTTTGGTGAGCTAGGCCATTTAAAGTCACTCAAACGAAGAAATCCAGACCTTTTAATTGGTGTATGTGGTTGTATGTCTCAAGAGGAATCTGTTGTAAATAAAATTATGCAAAAAAATCAGCATGTAGATATGGTATTTGGAACGCATAATATTCATAGATTACCGTACATTCTAAAAGATGCGATGTTCTCGAAAGAGACGGTAGTTGAAGTATGGTCAAAAGAAGGTGACGTAATTGAAAACCTTCCGAAAGTACGTCGTGGTGATATTAAAGCTTGGGTAAATATTATGTATGGCTGTGATAAATTCTGTACGTATTGTATTGTACCGTATACACGCGGAAAAGAGCGAAGTAGACGTCCAGAAGATATTATCCAAGAGATTCGTCATTTAGCTGCAAATGGTTATAAAGAAATTACTTTACTTGGTCAAAACGTAAATGCATATGGTAAAGACTTTGAAGATATAGAATACGGTCTTGGCGATTTAATGGACGAACTTCGTAAAGTTGATATTGCCCGTATTCGTTTTACAACGAGCCATCCACGTGATTTCGATGATCACTTAATTGAAGTGCTTGGAAAAGGTGGCAACCTAGTAGAACATATCCATTTACCAGTTCAATCTGGAAGTACGGATATGTTGAAAATTATGGCACGTAAATATTCGCGTGAGCATTATTTAGAACTTGTAAGAAAAATTAAAGAAGCAATTCCAGATGCAGTATTAACAACAGATATTATCGTTGGTTTTCCAAATGAAACAGATGAGCAATTTGAAGAAACGATGTCGTTATATCGTGAAGTAGGGTTTGATACTGCCTTTACATTCATTTACTCTCCTCGCGAAGGTACACCAGCTGCAAAAATGAAAGATAATGTACCGATGGAAGTAAAGAAAGAACGTCTTCAACGCTTAAATACACTAGTAAATACGTTGGCAATTGAAAAGAATAGTCGTTACAAAGGTCAAATTGTAGAAGTGTTAGTTGATGGGGAAAGTAAAAATAATCCGGAAGTACTTGCAGGTTATACTCGTACGAATAAACTTGTAAACTTCGTCGCTTCAAAATCTTTAATTGGTCAGCTTGTGAAAGTAAAAATAACGGAAGCAAAAACTTGGTCTCTTAACGGGGAATTAGTTGAAGAGCCGATTGAGGTGAAATAATAGATGAAAGTATATTCGAAAGATGACATTGTTGAACAAGCGAAAGAATTAGCAAAAATGATTTCTGAAACAGAAGAAGTTGATTTTTTTAAGAAAGCAGAGGCGCAAATTCATAAAAATGAAAATGTAAAGCGCGCAATCGATGAAATTAAAGCACTGCAAAAACAAGCAGTAAACTTGCAACATTACGGGAAATGGGAAGCTTTAAAAAAGGTAGAAGCTGAAATTGATGCATTGCAAGATAAGTTAGACAGTATTCCAGTCGTACAACAATTTAAATCTTCACAAACATACGTAAATGACTTATTACAGTTAGTTGCTAGTACAATTTCTAACAACGTAACAGATGAAATATTAATTTCAACTGGTGGTGATGTACTAAAGGGTGAAACTGGCGCAGCGGTAGAAAGTAAAAAAGGAAATTGTGGTTGTTAAAGAGATGTCATATTGACATCTCTTTTTTTGTGGATTAAACGTAAGGTCTTCTCAAAAAAAGAATGACACATTCCGCTATTGTCACGCATATGATTAAGTGAATAGTGATTGAGGAGGGTTACGAATGTCCGAATTTAGAGAGATTATTACAAAAGCAGTGGTTGGAAAAGGACGTAAGTATACAAAGTCAACGCATACATGTGAATCGAATAATGAGCCAACAAGTATTTTAGGGTGCTGGGTAATTAACCACTCGTACGAAGCAAGAAAGAATGGAAAACATGTGGAAATTGAAGGTTTCTATGATGTGAACACTTGGTATTCATTTGATGGAAATACAAAGACTGAAGTTGTAACAGAACGTGTGAACTACACGGACGAAGTAAGTATTGGTTATCGTGATAAAAACTTTTCTGGTGACGATTTAGAAATTATTGCTCGTGTTATTCAGCCGCCAAATTGTTTAGAAGCACTTGTATCACCAAATGGTAATAAAATTGTTGTAACTGTAGAACGTGAATTTGTAACAGAAGTAGTTGGAGAAACGAAAATTTGTGTAAGTGTAAATCCTGAAGGCTGCGTAGAATCAGATGATGATTTCCAAATTGCTGATGATGAATTTGAAGAATTAGATCCGAACTTTATCGTTGATGCAGAAGAAGAGTAATAGAAAGCTAGGGAGAAGTTCTT
Organism: Bacillus sp. HMA207; assembly: GCF_003402455.1. Lineage (NCBI taxonomy): Bacteria > Bacillati > Bacillota > Bacilli > Caryophanales > Bacillaceae > Bacillus > Bacillus sp. HMA207. The sequence continues at coordinate 1,049,280 of NZ_BEZT01000001.1, forward strand.
CCTAGCTTTTTACTTTACATAAGTGGCGCTGAATGAACATGATTCTTTATGAAATATGTTATAATGAAGAAAGACTCCTGAAATAGGAGATAAGAGTGTCCGTGAAATGCGACATATATGAAAATAGATTATCATGTAAGAATTATGGAGGAAAAGTATGACTCAATATACGCCTATGATACAGCAATATTTAAAGGTTAAGGCAGATTATCAAGATGCCTTTTTATTTTTTCGCTTAGGCGATTTTTATGAAATGTTCTTTGAGGATGCTGTTAAAGCAGCCCATGAACTTGAAATTACATTAACGAGCCGAGATGGCGGTAGTAGTGAACGTATACCAATGTGCGGTGTACCATATCATGCGGCTAAAAACTATATTGAACAACTTGTTGAAAAAGGATATAAAGTAGCTGTTTGTGAGCAAGTAGAAGATCCGAAAACAGCTAAAGGTGTAGTACGTCGTGAAGTAGTACAATTAATTACGCCAGGAACGATGATGGAAGGGCGTACAATTGATGAGAAAGAAAACAACTTCTTAGCCGCATTAACACATTTTGAAGATGGATCATATGCATTAGCTTGTAACGACTTAACGACTGGACAAAATACAGTAACGTTACTGACTGGTTCAGTAGAAGATATTTTATTAGAAGTGTATGCAACTGGTTCGAAAGAAATTGTTGTTGATTCTTCATTTTCTAAAGATGAACTAAACAAGTTAACTGAAACATTGAAAATGACGATTTCGTATGAAGATGCAACGGCAATTCCGGAAGGATTAGAACATCTTGTGAAAAATGTTTCACAAGCAAAATTAATTAAAGCAGTTGGACGTTTATTTAACTATGTAATAAGAACGCAAAAACGTTCTTTAGATCATTTGCAACCAGTAGAAATTTATTATACGAATCAATTTATGAAAATTGATGTACATTCAAAGCGAAATTTAGAACTGACAGAAACACTTCGGACGAAAGAAAAAACAGGATCACTATTATGGTTATTGGACAAGACGAAAACAGCTATGGGTGGTCGTATGTTAAAACAGTGGATGGAACGTCCACTTATACAGAAAGAAAGAATTGAAGAGCGTTTAGAAATGGTTGAAACGTTTGTAAATGATTACTTCTTACGTGAAGATTTAAAAGAAAAGTTAAAAGAAGTATATGATTTAGAACGCTTAGCAGGAAAAGTTGCATTTGGTAACGTAAATGCAAGAGACTTATTACAATTAAGACGTTCATTACTTCAAGTGCCAGCTATTTTAGAAGCAATTAGTTTGTTAGATAACGCTTATGCATCGAGATTAATTCAAGGTGCAGATCCATGTGAAAGCTTAACAGAATTACTAGGAAGAAGTATTCAAGAAAACCCACCGCTTTCAATTAAAGATGGAGATATTATTAAAGATGGTTATAATGACAAGCTTGATCAATATCGTTACGTGAGTAAAAACGGGAAAACGTGGATTGCTGAGCTTGAAAAAAGAGAACGTGATATTACTGGAATTAAATCGTTAAAAATCGGATACAACCGTATTTTCGGTTACTACATTGAAGTAACGAAAGCGAATCTTGCAGCACTTCCAGAAGGTCGCTATGAACGTAAACAGACGCTTGCTAATGCTGAACGTTTCATTACAGATGAACTGAAAGAAAAAGAAACGTTAATCTTGGAAGCTGAAGAAAAAATCGTACAGCTAGAATACGATTTATTTACAGCACTTCGTGAAGAAGTAAAAGTATTTATTCCGAAATTACAACATTTAGCGAAAGTAATTAGTGAATTAGACGTACTGCAAAGTTTTGCGACAGTTAGTGAAGAAGAACAGTTTGTAAAACCTGTACTGACAACGAAGCGCGAAATCTTTATTAAAGATGGTCGTCATCCTGTCGTTGAAAAAGTATTGAACGGGAAATTGTATGTACCGAATGATTGTATTATGCCAGAGAATATGGATGTCTTTTTAATTACAGGGCCGAACATGTCTGGTAAAAGTACGTATATGAGACAATTAGCACTTGTAACGGTTATGTCGCAAATCGGTTGTTTCGTACCAGCAACAGAAGCAGTATTACCTGTATTTGATCAAATCTTTACGAGAATTGGTGCAGCGGATGATTTAATATCAGGTCAAAGTACATTTATGGTCGAAATGTTAGAAGCGAAAAATGCAATTGCAAACGCATCAGAAAGAAGTTTAATTTTATTCGATGAAATTGGACGCGGTACATCTACCTATGATGGTATGGCACTTGCACAAGCAATTATTGAACATATTCATGACCAAATTGGTGCAAAAACGTTATTCTCTACGCATTATCACGAATTAACGGTGTTAGAAGAGAGTTTAGATCAACTGAAAAATGTACACGTTTCAGCAATTGAAGAGAATGGAAAAGTAGTATTCCTTCATAAAATTCAAGACGGGGCAGCAGATAAAAGTTACGGAATTCACGTTGCGCAACTTGCAGAGCTTCCAGATAGCTTAATCGCCCGCGCGAAAGAAGTGTTAGCACAGCTAGAAGGACAGGAAGAAATTATTATTCCAAAACGAGTAGAAGTGAAAGTACAAGAAGCTGCTCCAGAACCTGTAGTTGTAAAAGAGGAAATAGCAGAAATACAGGAAACGAAAGTAGAGACTGAAGAAGAATCGCAACTATCTTTCTTTGGAGGAGAACAGTCTTCGAAGAAACAAGACAAACCTCTGCTAGATCAAAAAGAAACAGCAGTATTGGCGCAAATTAAAAAAATCGATTTACTTGATATGACACCTTTAGAAGCGATGAACGAATTGTATCGCTTACAGAAAAAGTTAAAGAAAGGATGAGTAAGTAGATGGGGAAAATTCGCAAACTCGATGACCAACTCTCTAACTTAATTGCGGCAGGGGAAGTAGTAGAGCGCCCTGCTTCAGTCGTAAAAGAACTTGTGGAAAATTCTATCGATGCGAATAGTACATCTATTGAAATCCACTTAGAAGAAGCTGGGTTATCGAAAATTCGTATCATTGATAACGGTGATGGTATTGCAGAAGAAGACTGTATCGTCGCTTTTGAACGCCATGCGACGAGTAAAATTAAAGATGAAAACGATCTGTTTCGCATAAGAACACTCGGTTTCCGCGGTGAGGCATTGCCGAGTATTGCCTCTGTTAGTGAATTAGAATTAATTACTAGCACAGGTGATGCGCCTGGTACACACCTCATAATTAAAGGTGGAGACATTATAAAGCAAGAGAAGACTGCGAGCCGAAAAGGAACAGATATTACAGTACAAAACTTATTCTTTAATACACCAGCGCGTCTTAAATATATGAAAACCATTCATACGGAGCTCGGGAATATTACAGATATCGTGTATCGTATTGCAATGTCACATCCAGAAGTATCGTTAAAACTGTTTCATAATGAAAAGAAATTGCTTCATACATCAGGTAACGGTGATGTAAGACAAGTACTTGCATCGATTTACAGTATTCAAGTTGCGAAGAAGCTTGTTCCAATTGAAGCTGAATCTTTAGACTTTACAATTAAAGGTTATGTAACATTACCAGAAGTAACGAGAGCATCTCGTAATTATATGTCAACGATCGTAAATGGTCGTTACGTTCGAAACTTTGTACTAATGAAAGCAATTCAGCAAGGATACCATACATTACTGCCAGTCGGCCGGTATCCAATTGGCTTCTTATCGATTGAAATGGATCCAATGCTAGTTGACGTTAACGTACATCCAGCGAAGTTAGAGGTTCGTTTTAGTAAAGAACAAGAATTGCTAAAGCTGATCGAAGAAACATTGCAAGCTGCATTTAAAAAAATACAGCTCATTCCAGATGCAGGCGTAACAACGAAGAAAAAAGAAAAAGACGAAAGTGTGCAAGAACAGTTCCAGTTTGAGCATGCGAAGCCGAAAGAACCATCTATTCCGGACATTGTTTTACCAACTGGCATGGATGCAAAACAAGAAGAACCGCAGGCTGTGAAACAGCCACCACAACTGTGGCAACCGCCGAAACAAGAATGGCAACCACCACAGTCGCTCATAAGAGAAGAACAAAGTTGGCAACCATCCACTAAACCGATAATCGAAGAACCAATTCAAGAAGAGAAATCGTGGGACAGTAATGAAGAGGATTTTGAACTAGAGGAATTAGAAGAAGAAGTTCGGGAAATAAAAGAGATTGAAATGAACGGGAATGACTTACCACCACTTTATCCAATTGGACAAATGCATGGAACATATATTTTCGCTCAAAATGATAAAGGCTTATATATGATTGACCAGCATGCCGCGCAGGAACGTATTAATTATGAATACTTCCGTGATAAAGTAGGAAGGGTAGCGCAAGAAGTACAAGAGTTACTTGTACCGTACCGTATTGATCTATCTCTTACTGAATTTTTACGTGTCGAAGAACAGTTAGAAGAACTAAAAAAAGTCGGGCTATTTTTAGAACAATTCGGCCATCAATCTTTTATCGTCCGCTCGCATCCAACATGGTTCCCGAAAGGACAAGAAACAGAAATTATCGATGAAATGATGGAGCAAGTTGTTAAACTAAAAAAAGTGGATATTAAAAAGTTACGTGAAGAAGCAGCCATCATGATGAGCTGTAAAGCATCCATTAAAGCGAATCAATATTTAACGAACGATCAAATATTTGCCTTACTGGAAGAATTACGTACAACAACAAACCCATACACATGCCCACACGGAAGACCGATTCTTGTGCATCATTCTACTTATGAGTTGGAGAAGATGTTTAAGAGGGTTATGTAGAGTGAATAAATTATATTTCAAAAGGGAGCAACATTTACTGTTGCTCCCTTTTCATATGTAGATTTAATAGTTAAACGAGAATAAGGTGGAGTAATTTTGCAGTTTATTTCTTGGTTGCGTTAGCTTAAATTTATCTATGTATAAAAAAGCGCTGTATACAGCACTTTTTAAAATGTGCATGAATTGTATCATTACTAACTAAATAACTATGCATGGCCAAATGTTGCTTCTTATTTGGCTAATTGTTATAAAGGTCTATACAATTACTTATTTTTATTATTATTAATTTTTTCAGTGTATAGAACTTGCTCTTTATAGTGCTTCTTAATTGGGAAGTTATGTGTACCTGTGCCGTTCTTGAATTTTTTATCAATGGGGTTCTTTAGAGGAACTGTTGTAGTTTCAGTAAATTCATATGGGTAATTTATTTTAGATTTATCTTCAAACATGAAAATGCCTCCTTTTAGGATCTCCTAAATTCTTTACTATAACATGATATGCATATAGATATTTTTTGGACTAGTTATTTATATAGGTTAATGGAATTTAATTACATAACCACTGAAACATTTTAAAGGAAAACAATTTGAGAAAGAAATGGTATGAATAGCTGTCGGCTCCTATTGTTGTTTTTTTGTTTGACAGCACAGTGAATTATGTATATAAATTCAATATAGATTGTTTTTATAATATGGTTTATATGGGGTTTTCCTGATAATATAATGTGGAATATTATAGTGTTATTAGGTTATTAGGAACATTTAATGCTGTTTCATAACTGAAAGGGAATTGAAAAAAAACTGAAACTTTTCTCATAAAAATTCAATCTAACTTGAAAAATGAAAGGAAAATGAAATTTTCCAAAAGATATTCTTTGTTAAGATAAAAAGCATACATACAAAAAGTATTGACATATCTTAAAAATGTATTTTCAAGATATAGTGGGGGAAAAGATGAGATTAGAAAAACAATTAATAAAAAAGATGTATTATGAAACATTCCTAATGGAGAATGAAACAAAACCAACTCTTGACGTACTTGGACAAGCTTATGTAAACGAAGAAAAAAATGAGATTTCTGATGGGTCTTATATTCGTTTTGCACAAGGTGAATTTTATTATCGTCATCAAGATTTTGAAGCAGCTATTTTTAAATGGGAGAAGGTTAGTAATGAATTAGCACCATGGGCACAAAAAAATATTGCGGATGCTTATTTCGAACTGAATCAGTTATCATTTGCTGAAAATATTTATACTTCTATTACTACTGATAATAAAATATTGATGACCGAAATTAGACTACAATTACTTTCTCTTTACATTGAGCAAAATAATTTTGACTCAGCTTTCGGTGTTATTAAAGAAGCAGTTTCTTTAAATCCTGATTATCCGAATGTCACAAAAATTGCCCGTTCCTTTTATGAGGAACAGCAAGATTTTGATAGTGCAGTAGAGCTTGCTGTGAATGAGTTAATTCGCATAGAATCGTATCCTTGGTTTGAGGTGTTAAAAGGATATATCGATAAAGGGTTTACTAAACATATTTCACCAGACTATTTTTATGATGCATTAGCTACATTAAATAATGTAGATCAAGTACAATTTACGCAAATGGTTTCATCACTCTGGAACAGTTATAAAAATGAAAAAAATTACTTATTGTGGCTTAACACAATAAATGAATTTTTCTTACATATTGAAATACATTCGTCCGATATATGGAACAAAGTTTCTGCTCTTTACGAAGAAACGTACTTTGCATTAATTCAAGGTCAATATACGCTTAGACAATTAAACGATATCATTCCAAATCTGTTAGCAAATTGGTTAAAGGTAGTCAATCCATCTTATGCTGTATTTCCATCTGCAGCTGTATTGGCATGGGATGAGATTTTCCCTTCCAAAATAGATTCAGCAAATATAGAACATGCGGAAAACTTACTGTCACATTCTATTAATCATGTAAATGGCTTAGAGTACAGCTTACACCTTTTTGAATCTATTACACAGTGGGCACAAAAGCAGAATATAGAAATAGGTCACCGATTTAAATGGTTAGTTGACGAGCTCGCAGATTTAAGAACAAATCGTATTTTAGTAACGGGAACTTCAGGGAGCGGAAAAACTACATTTATTAACTCTATATTAGGAGAAAATATATTAGAAAAATCAATTTCAAATGTAGTAGTTTTAAAAAATGATGCTCATATAGAAATAAACGCTATAACAGACTCAGCAATTACAACAACGGAAGATGTCTCTGATTACCATAATATGATGTCTCAGCACTATCAAACATATAGAGATAGAGCGTGTGTTGAATTTAAATTACCATGTAGATTTTTAAATGAAAATAAACTTACATTTGTAGTGACACCTGGCTTTAATAGGAATAACGACACTAGAGATGAGATATTCGAATATTTAAATTCTGTAGACGAATTACTGTTCGTATTGAATGCGGATTCACCTTTTACTGATAAAGAACGTGACATTCTATTAAGTATTCAAGAGCATACGCCAAATTTACAAATTCATTTCTTATTAAATAAAATCGATAACATTTACAGTGAAGCAGAAGTGAAAAGGGTATTACATGATACGGCAACGAGAATAAACACATATTTCCCGTATGCGAGAATTGTCCCTTATTCCTCGTTATATACAAGTAGTCAACAATTAAATGATTTAACTGAGTTTATTCATTTTAACTTTAATCATAAAAATATCGATGCAGAACGTACTGAAAAGTTATTATTTTTCATTCGAAAAACAATTACATATCTTTTGGATAAACGTGTTGAGAAAGAAAATAATCTGGTGGATGCTATTAATTGGAATGAAGATATGCTAGTGAAACTAAACGGTAGCATTAATAACCTTACTACATTTGAGAGGGAAAAAATTCATTTCATTACACAATCATATCGTTCAATGAAGACTGAAATTACAAATGATCTTACTGAAAATATTCCGAAGATATTAAAGAGCTGTTCTAATTTAATTAGTGAAGAAAGTGATTTCGGGCACATGGATACGGAACTAAATAAAGCAATGAATGAAAGAGTGCATAAATATTTAGAACAAACTGTTTTACCTAATCTGGCTCTTTCTATGCAAAATTGGATTGCAACTTCTAATAATGAGCTTCTTCAAAGTCAAACATATTTAGAAGAACTTAGTGAAGGGCTTAATTCACTATTTGGAGAAAATAGAATACAGTTAGAATGTGACTTTAAAGTACTTGATGACTGGCGCAGAGATACTGACAGGATGACGACTAGAATACAAATGGATGAAGTAAATATTTTACGTCGATTTACGCCAGCACAATTTTTACTGAAAAGTGCTGGTAAATTATTTGGAGTTCTTCCTAAAAATAAATCTATGCTATATAACAAATACAAACAGTATGTAGAAAATGAAGATTATACTGAAGTAACGGCTTCTATTATGAAGAAATTTTTCTTGCAATTTGAGCTGTTTGAAAACACACAAGAGCGAGATATTAATATATTCTTTAGGAATCCATTTAACTCCTTAAAGCAAGCTGTAGAAAACACGCATTTAGAAATACAAGAAAAACAAGAGATATTACATAAGATGAAATCAAATCCTGAAATCTATCACGATTCTATCATGCTCTTTGAATTGAGATTGCGTCAATGTGAAGTGATTTTAAATATAGGTGATGATAATACTTTTGCGGATGTAGTTTTAGAAACAAGCGTAGAATAAAAAACCTGATGTGTTATAAGAAAGTAAAAAGGAGCAACTGTAATAAGTTGCTCCTTTTTCATATAGATTATTTTTCTGTTTCTTTAATTTTAGTTTGTACTTCGCCAGTTTTAATTTTATTACTTTCTGAGAAACGTAATAAATCGCCTTCAATAATTTTGTCAGACATTCGTAATTCATTTTGTGCACGTTTAATGAGGGCTTGAGCTTCTTTTTTTGGTAAATCTACAATTTCACCTGTTATACGGTCGTAGAAAGTGTTGTTTTTGTATGCATACTTATCTGTAACGAAGCTACCATCACGTAAAACAACAAAGCCAGTATATTCATCTGAAAACATATCATGGCCAAAACGGATATCATTCGTAGAATCAACACCTAATAAATTTAGAATAGTAGGTTTCATATCGATTTGTCCCGTAGGCTTTGAAATAGTTTGACCTTCTGTTTGTCCAGGAATATGAATATATAAAGGTGTACGTTGTAAATTTAAAGTATCAAATTCTGTTATTTGATCTTTTTCTAAAAACTGTGCCATTGCACGATTATGTTTTTCGGAAATGCCATAATGATCACCGTATAACACAATAATAGAATTATCGTAAAGCCCCTCGGCCTTTAGACGGTCAATAAATTTTTTAATGGATTCGTCTAAGTAACGTGCTGTTACGATGTAACGATCAAATACGCCATTACCAGAGTTGTATGGTTCAATGAATTTTGTATCTTCATCATACGTAAATGGATAATGGTTTGTTAAAGTAAGGAAACGAGCATAGAATGGTTGATTAACAGTTTTTAATATATCTACTGATTGATCAAAGTATTCGATATCTTTTAATCCCCAATTTAAATTTGTTTCTGGCGTGATTTTGTAATCAAGTTCATTATAGTAACGGTCATAACCAAGAGCGGAGTACATAATATTACGATTCCAAAATGTTGCGTTATTCGCATGAAATACAGAAGTGAAATAACCTTGCTGACGTAAAATTTCTGGAGTTGCAGTATAATCATTGTTACCGTGTGTAAAGAATACAGCTCCTCGATTTAATGGATACAACGACGTATCGATTAGAAATTCAGAATCAGATGTTTTCCCTTGACCAGTTTGATGGAAAAAGTTATCAAAGTAATAACTTTCATTTATGAATTCATTTAGGAATGGTGTAACTTCTTGCCCGTTCACTGATGCGCCTATTAAGAAGGTCTGCAAGGATTCAAGAGTGACGACAATTACGTTTTTTCCTTTCGCTGCACCAAACATATTAGGGTTTGGCTCGCTTTGATTTGCTTTTACGTAGTTTTCAGTTTCTTGTAATTTACTACTATCAGCAAGTGCTTTTTGTGACCCAGCTTTTACTTGCAGTGTTAAGTCATATACTTGGTGAGTATATAAGCCTAAATTTTTGACAAGCATGACTCGGTCGAATGATCTTGTTAATAATTCAGGGCGCTCTTTTTCTGCAAGATGTAGATTCGCAAAGAATACACCAATCGTTAAAAGAAAGTATAACAAGCGCGTAGAATGAGTTACACGTTCTGTTTTAAAGACCAATGATTTCTTTTTTAATAAAATAAAGAAGAAAACAATGTCTACGAATGCGAGTATAATTTTGTAGTTTAATATTTCTATAATACTGCCGCCTAATTGGCCAAAGTTTGAGGTTTGTCCAAGTACTGGTAATGTAACGAAATCATTATAAAAATCATAGAACATTACATTTCCAACAAGCACGATTGTTAATAAGAAATTAATACAGAGCGCTATATAATTTCGCTTTTCACCAGTTGCAAATAATGCTAATCCAACAAATGCTAATGATGCGGCTAGAGGGCTAATAAACAAAATGAGCTCTTGCATCGAAGACTCGATTTTTAAATCAAAACTGAATCGCGTAATAAGATATGTTTTTAACCATACTGCTAAACCCATTATTATAACAAAACTTATATTTTGTATTTGTAAATTTATTTTGTTCTTCATTTTTACACCTTCTTTATATAATTTATTTAACTAAAGTTATATATTATGTTTTTATAACTATTAGAGTGTGATGAACCATTTAGATTTTGTTTTCTAAAGGGAATAATTTGAAGTATTCATATATATAATGGGGTTTTTTAAAGCGTAGTAGCATAAATATAACTCTTTTTGAGAAACGGGCAGAACAAGTCATAGTTGTAGTGAAATTGACTTATAGACATCCTACCATATTAAACACTATGATGATGTTACAAAATATCGAACAAATAAAAGTGAAAATGGATAGAGACTTTTAAAACGGTTGACATTCAATTTATTAGAATTGAATGTCAACCGTTTTAAATATACAGTTATATTACATATGTATTTTGTAAAATCAAAATCTTTTGTCTGTTAATCATTAGCCGTGAAGGGTAGGAGACTTATTAATATACTTTTACTATATAAGTAAAGTATTTTGAAATTGAAAATATTTGATTGACATCTTAATGATAAAAATTAAATGTCAGATAAGTACTTTCCAACATACAGACCACTTGCAGCTGCTTGAGATAATGAATGCGTAACGCCTGAACAATCTCCAATTAAAAATAGCCCATGTACACTAGTTTCAAAATGATTATTAATTTTTATCGTAGGAGCATAGAACTTTCCATCAATTCCATATAGTAAAGTATGTTGATCGATAGGCTCTTGTATAAATTGTTCTAAACCTAATAAAAATTCTTTTAGCCCTTCAATATATAATTGAGGAATTTCTTGATTCAAATCTCCATAATCTCCCTGTAGTGTAGGTTGTATACGATTATGTTCCATGCTGTTTTCCACCGTAGGTTGTTTCTTTAGTAAGTCCTCTAAGCGCTGTATAACAATCCGATCTCGTCCTTGGTTAATGCCTTGAATAATTGAACTTGCGTATACATTTGCTTCTTTGAGAGTTGGAAAATAGCGAGGAATAAATAAAGTGAAATTTAAGTTAGAAGTGCCAGTTCCTTGCTCTCGAAAATTTTGACCGTCAGGCATAACTAAACCTTCTTCGTACTTTCGAATGATGAGTCCTTTTGGATTCATACAGTAAGTAGTTGCTATGAAATGCTCACCTTGATAAGAAAGTTTTGTTTCAAAAGTATCTTTTAATATAGAGCGTAATTGATGTTCTTTCATTTCTACTCTAATTCCTAAATCTACACGTGTTTGCTCCTGAGAAATATTTAGGGAACTGCACATTTCTTTTAACCAATCGGCTCCAGAGCGCCCAGTTGCTAATACTAGTTGCTTAGTTTGAACTGTTCCTTGATTTGTCTCTATTGTAAAATGATCTTCCTGTTTCAGAATATGTTGTACATCTATATGAAATTGGATCTTTATTTTCGTCAGTAAAAATTCATAGAGCTGCTGAAAAATGTTACTGGAAAGTGTAGTACCAAGATGTCTTACTTCTGTTGTTAGCATTTGTAAACCACACGCTTCAGCTCTCTTAGTGAGACTTGAATTTTCAGTAGAATATTTTGAAACCGAACTTCCACCAAACTGACATAGAATTTCATCTACTTCAGCCATGAGTTGTATAAAACCCTCTTTACCGACTTTTTTCTCAAGTTCTCCGCCAAATCCGTTTGTATAATTAAATTTCCCTTCAGATTTGCCTAAACCACCAAACCCGAAATATTTATCACATGTAGTACAATTACACACTTTTCCTTCGTCTAAAGGACAATGGCGATCTTCTAGCGCTTTACCTTTATCAAGAATTAAAACTTTTTTGTTACTTTTAGCTAGTGAATAAGCCATAAAAATGCTACTTACTCCAGCGCCGATAATCGTAACATCATACATATTCTTCCACCTGCTAACGAATAGTTTGTTTTTTATTTTTCTAGTGTATAACAATTTTATGAAGTTAAGAAATAGCTTTTATTAATAAAGTGGGAGTTTTTGAACTTGATGCTTTATTAATTTCTACGAGTGGTGGAGTAAATACAAAAATTTTTATTTGAAAGAAAAAATAGTTTGAAAAATAACTATGTCATATGATTAATAACATCTTACATAGAAAAAAACAGACCTTTTAAGTGAAGAGGTCTGTTAATGATTTTAAATCTTATTTAGCAAACACATGGTTACCAATTACTGCTACTGTTTGACGTGTCGTAATCCACTTGTCTGTTGATGTTTTTGGATTGTAGAAATAAAGCCAGTCAGAATGTACTCCATTTGTGGAGATAGCCTCTTCTACAGCCATTTTTGCTTCTGCGCTTGCAGGCTGATTAATTCTTCCATCTGTAACAGGAGTAAATGCATATCCGTATTTAATAGGTTCATAAATAACGCCTGTTATTGTATTTGGAAAACCTTTTGCATTTACACGATTTAGTATAACTTTCGCTACTGCTACTTTTCCTTTATACGATTCGCCACCTGCTTCAGCAGTAACTAAGCGTGCCATTAAGTTTTTTTCTTTTTGTGAAATGGTTGAGTTGATTTTTAAATGTTGTCCTGTATAAAGCTTGTTTCCGACTGTATTGTTCATTTGTTTTATAGATTGGACAGTGACATTGTAACGCCTTGCTATCGTTTCTAATGAATCTCCCGGTTGTACTTGATAAATAATTTGTCCAGAAATGTTCGCTGGCTTGGCGTTTTGAGGGACAGTGATTTCATTTGATTTCACGGACCCTGGAATATGTAACTGTTCGCCAATAAAGGTTTGATCGTTTCCTTTATTATTAGCCTGTTTAATGGATTGTATTGAAACTCCGTATTGTTTACTAATGCCCCAAAGTGTATCGTTCTTTTTTACTGTATGAATGGTAGAAGCTTCAGCTGTGCTTTGACTACATACGAATGTAATTGCAGCTGCAGATAAAGGGATTATATGTTTTAGTTTTAGTAATTTCATTGTAAATCCTCCTAAGAAAAAATTAAGGTGAAACTATTAAGTAATGTAGTTTGGAATGTGTATATGCGTAATATATTAATGTAAGTATATTAGCACATATAAAATAAATAATCACTATAAGTTTCATATTCGTGTAGTGTAGAGTCCGAATATGAAATATTGCATATGAAAATACATTGAAGTTCATATTTCTGATTACTATAATCTATTTAGTAGAAAGGGAATACGTTATAGAAATAAAATCATTATAGATTAATATAATAATTAATTATTAATAGGAGGATTAATGGAATGAAAATATTTCAAAAAATGTGTGCGTCAACTGTAATCATTACAGCACTTTTAGGAACAGGAGGTACTATCAATAGTGTACATGCTGATTCTATAGAACAGCAGATTAAATCAGGGATAGAACAAGAAACAGATAAGCAAATCATTGTAAAATTTAAAGCGGATTTGGATTTGCCATATGAAGATGGTATTGAAAAACAAATACAATCTCAAACGAATGATAAAGTAATAAAAGATCTTTTGACAGAATATCCAGATGTAACATTTACTCGTTTATTCACATCTGTAAGCCCGGAACAAATACAAAACCTTGAAGTGAAAGCACCTAATCATGTATCTACAAGTTTATTAAACTACTATATTCTTCAAAATCAAAATAGTGGGTATGAAGAAGAAATAGTAGATAAGTTAAAGGCATCTTCTTTAATAGAAGATGCATATATGAAGAGAAAAGAGAAAATAATGCCACCTGAAGTGCAATCATCAAGTGTAGCTCTTAATCCTAGTAACAATCCTAGATTTAAAAAGCAAGGTTATCTTGAAGCGGCCCCATACGGTATTAATGCGCCTTTCGCCTGGGAAATTCAAGGCGGTAATGGAAATGGTATCACTTTTGTTGATATGGAATACGGATGGCTATTAAATCATGAGGATTTATTACATCAAAATATTGAATTAATGTCTGGAAGAAATATAGATCAGCATGTCGGTCATGGGACGTCTGTACTAGGAATTGTATCCTCTGAGGACAATGAAGTCGGGAATATTGGGATTGCGCCAAAAGCGAAAGCAAAGGTTATCTCTCAAATAAGAGATAACGGACAGTATAATACGGCTGATGCAATATTAAGCGCTGTAAATCAGTTAGAAGCTGGGGATGTTTTATTGTTAGAGGCGCAAGCATCTTTCGATGGATATGGTGATAAATATTTACCTGTTGAAGTACAACCAGATATCTTTGATGCAATTCGTGCTGGTACAGATAAAGGGATTGTAATTATAGAGGCTGGAGCAAATGGGTGGAATGATTTAGACCAGTTCAAAGATAGAAAAGGTAAGCAAGTCTTAAATCGTAATAGTAAAGATTTTAAAGATTCGGGTGCAATTATGGTAGGCGCTGGCTCTTCATCTTTCCCTCATGAACGTATGTGGTTTTCGAATTATGGAAGCCGTATTGATGTGTACGGATGGGGAGAAAATGTAGATACAACTACAGCTGAACAAAGTAGAAGTGCTGTAAATCTTTATACTTCAAGCTTTAGCGGAACATCTAGTGCTTCGCCAATTATTGCTGGGGCAGCGACTTTAGTACAAAGCATTGCTAAAGAAAATTTAGGACAACCATATAGACCTAGTGAACTAAGAGCAATATTAAGCAACCAGAGCACAGGAACAAAATCTAAAGATCCATATGCAGATAAAATTGGTGTTTTACCAGATTTGAAGTCTATACTAGTAAACTTAGGCTATGAACAAAGAAAACCAAACGGTGGGAATGAATTACAAGTAACAGAAAATGAACCAAATAATGAGCCTAGACAGGCAAATAAAGTTAACTTTCATACACCGGTGAAAGGAATGCTACATAATAGTGATAGAGTAGATGTATTTACTTTCCAAATTGACTCGCCGGAAAATATTAATATTTCTCTACTAAATGAACAAAATATCGGAATGACATGGGTACTTCATCATGAATCAGATTTAAATAACTATGTAGCATATGGTGAAAATGAAGGCAATGTAGTTAAAGGAACTTATAATGCAAAGCCAGGTAAATATTATTTATACGTCTATAAATATGAGAATACAGATGGTTCATACGTATTGAACATAAAATAAGTAAAAGGAACTTCAGATGAAGTTCCTTTAAATTTTTCTAATTTAGTATATGTGAATGATTTTTTAACTTTACTTCTATGCAATATTTCATATTGATGAAATGTTATTTATTTTTTCTGAACTAGCTTATATTATATTCAATAAGTTTGATATAAAAACAGAAAAAGAGAGGGATAATAATGAGCAATAAGAAGTTAATTTTGAAATTATTCATATGTAGTACGATATTTATCACATTTGTATTTGCTTTACATGATAAGCAAGTAGTTGCAGCTAGCTCTGTTAATGAGCTTGAAAATTGGTCGAAATGGATGCAACCTATACCTGATAATATCCCGTTAGCACGAATTTCAATTCCAGGAACACACGATAGTGGGACGTTCAAGTTGCAAAATCCGATTAAGCAAGTATGGGGAATGACGCAAGAATATGATTTTCGCTATCAAATGGACCATGGAGCTCGCATTTTTGATATAAGAGGACGTTTAACAGATGATAATACAATAGTTCTTCATCATGGGCCATTATATCTTTATGTAACACTGCATGAATTCATAAACGAAGCGAAACAATTTTTAAGAGATAACCCGAGTGAAACGATTATTATGTCTTTAAAAAAAGAGTATGAGGATATGAAAGGGGCAGAAGATTCATTTAGTAGTACGTTTGAAAAAAATTATTTTGTTGATCCTATCTTTTTAAAAACAGAAGGAAATATAAAACTTGGAGATGCTCGTGGGAAAATTGTACTACTAAAAAGATATAGTGGTAGTAATGAATCTGGAGGATATAATAATTTTTATTGGCCAGATAATGAGACGTTTACCACAACTGTAAATCAAAATGTAAATGTAACAGTACAAGATAAATATAAAGTGAGTTATGATGAGAAAGTAAAATCTATTAAAGATACAATGAATGAAACGATGAACAATAGCGAGGATTTAAATCATCTATATATAAATTTTACAAGCTTGTCTTCTGGTGGTACAGCATGGAATAGTCCATATTACTATGCCTCTTATATAAATCCTGAAATTGCAAACCATATAAAACAAAAGAATCCTGCGAGAGTAGGCTGGGTAATTCAAGACTACATAAATGAAAAGTGGTCACCATTATTGTATCAAGAAGTTATAAGAGCGAATAAGTCATTAATAAAAGAATAAAGATGGTGAGAGTGAGAAGCGATAAAATATATCGCTTCTTATTTCTTTTCCAATAACCAACAATATAAATTGTACTTTTATAATAGAAAAAAATAAAAACATAAGATATAATCATACATATAAAATTTGTACCTATAAATTTTATATGTATGATTGAATTTGATTTGTTGTAATGAAATGGAGGTATATACTATGAAGTTTCCACATGATTTTTTATTCGGAGCTGCTTCAGCTTCTTATCAAGTAGAAGGTGCATGGAATGAAGATGGAAAAGGTGTTACGAATTGGGACGAGTTTTCAAAAATTCCTGGCAAAACATACAATGGAACAAATGGTGATATAGCTGTTGATCATTATCATCGATATAAGGAAGATGTTCGCTTAATGGCTGAGATGGGATTAGAATCGTATCGTTTTTCTATTTCTTGGGCGAGAATATTGCCGACTGGAGATGGAAAGGTAAATGAAAAAGGGATTGAATTTTATAACAACTTAATTGATGAATGTTTAAAATACGGGATTGTGCCGTTTGTCACTTTATATCATTGGGATTTACCATTACCGTTAGAAAAAGATGGTGGATGGACGAATAAAAGAACAGCAGAGGCTTTCGTAAAATATGCAGAAACTTGTTTTAAGGCATTTGGTGACAGAGTTAAGCATTGGATTACTTTTAATGAGACCGTAATGTTTTGTGGATTAGGTTATTTAAAAGGTGCACATCCACCAGGAATACAAAATGATGTTCCAAAGTATTTTCAAGCGACTCATTATGTATTTTATGCACACGCGAAAACAGTTGCGGTGTACAAGCAGCTGAAACAATATGGGGAGATTGGGATTACACATGTTTTCTTACCAGCTTATAGTGTGGATGATCAAAAAGAAAATATACAAGCAGCAAATCATGCGAATGAATATGAAACGTATTGGTATTATGATCCAATTTTAAAAGGCGAGTATCCGTCTTATGTTGTACAACAATTAAAGGAAAAAGGATGGACTCCTAATTGGACGGTTGAAGAATTAGAAATCATTAAACAAAATGCAGAAGAAAATGATTTTATTGGCTTGAATTATTATCAACCAATACGAGTAGAAAGATACGATATGGATATAAAGAGTGAGGAACATTCTCGAGAAAACTCAACGCTTGCTCCAGGTAACCCTTCTTTTGATGGTTTTTATCGAACAGTTAAAATGGATGATAAAACATATACAAAATGGGGATGGGAAATATCTCCCGAAGGTTTCTTAGAGGGATTGCATATGTTGAAAGCGCGTTACGGTGACATAAAGATGTATGTAACGGAAAATGGACTTGGTGATGAAGATCCAATCATTGACGGAGAAATTGTAGATGTTCCGAGAATTAAATTTATTGAAGCGCATTTAAAAGTAATGAAGCGTGCAATTGAAGAGGGAATTAACTTAAAAGGTTATTATGCATGGTCAGTGATTGATCTTTTAAGTTGGTTAAATGGATATAAAAAGCAATATGGCTTTATTTTTGTCGATCATAATGATAACTTAAAACGTAAGAAGAAACTTTCGTTTCATTGGTATAAACGTGTGGTCGAAACGAGAGGGGAAGAGTTATAACAGATAAAAGCGTATTTTAGGAGAAAGTGTATGAGTGCAAAGTATAAACAAATTGCAGATGTGTTAGAGCAAAACATTCGAGATGGGCTTTTTAATGAAACGAAAAAACTACCTACAGAAGAAGCGTTGATGAATCGATTTGAAGTAAGCCGTAATACGATACGTAAAGTAATTAGTCAGCTTGTGAATAGAGGTTATATTTTTCAAGTGCAAGGTAGTGGCATGTTTTTACGCGAAACTTCTGTAACAGATTACATTAATTTAGGAAGTTTACGTGGATTAACGAAAAATCTTGTTTCACAAAATATTGAAACGAAAGTGTTAGAGCTGGAAGTAATAGATGCGGACGAAGAGATAGCAAAGCGGATGCAATGCGAAGCTGGAACTAGGTTGTATTTTTTGAAGCGCTTAAGAATTGTAGATGCTAAACCATTCTCTATTGAAGTAAGTTATTTCAAAAAGGATATTATTCCATATTTGAACGAAGAAATAGCATTAAGCTCTGTATACAGTTATTTCATTGAAGATTTACGATTAAATATTGGTTTTGCTAATAAAGTTATTAGTTGTGAAAAAGTAAATAAAGAAAATGCACAGCTTTTAGAATTAAATGAAGGTGATCCGGCGCTTCTTATTGAAAATACAGTGTATCTTGTAAATGGAACAATTTTTGAGTTATCTCAGTCGATGTTTCATTATGAAAAGGCGAAACTTTTAAATCGAATTAATTTTAAATGAAAAATTATCGTGTGAAAAAAGCAACTGGTCCTAAGTGATCAGTTGCTTTTTATTTTTTAAGTGGATGAGCAAAAAAACATGAAAGTGGTTGGTCCGCTTTTTGTAAACATCTATTATGATAAGAGAAGAAAGGTAGTATGTTATCGACGTTTTAAAGAGGAAGGTTTTTATGTAAGTTCTTTAATTAAAATAGATGGGTCTTAGAGAGGTGAAAAGACAATGAGTTTTGCAATTTCACTAGTCGTTATTATTGTAATTGTATCGCTATTTGGGACTGTACTAGTTGCAAGAAACGTGGAGGAGAATTACGGTAAGTCTACAAAAAGAAATGTGAAAAACTTATCTGCAATCTATATTCTTCTTCTTTTTGTTCTACTGGCCGGGGTAACATGGTACGCGGTAATGATTTAATAGTTTGTAAAAGAATTGAAATGAGAGTATGAAGTTGGAATTTCAGAAGCTATTGAGTAATCAGAAAGAGAACCATTTTGGATATATCCATTTACGGATAAGAAAATGTGACTAATTAATACTATTTTTACGGTGAATACTGTTAGTAAAAAATGAGGATAGTTCGTTTTGAAAGGAGGAAACTAGATGGAATGGAAACCAAATCGTGCAGATAAGACACCTGTATATAAACAAATTGCGGATTATATTGAAAGAGGCATTTCTTCAGGTGAATTTCCTTCTGATAGTAAGTTACCTTCTGAGCGTATGTTAGCAAAGAAATTACAGGTGAACCGGAGTACAATAGTAGCTGCGTATGAAGAATTAAAATCACTTGGAGTAGTAGAACGACAAAAGGGAAGCGGAACACGGGTCAATACAGATATATGGGGTGTCTCACATAAACGAATACCGAACTGGGGTAGGTACGTGGAGGATGGATCGTTCTTACCTAACGTACCACTCGTTCAACAAATTCGAACGGAAACACAAAAAGATGATTTAATTAATTTAGCAAGTGGTGAACTGTCACCAGAATTAATTCCAAGTGATAGATTTCGAACAATTTTGTCGGAGAAAACATTTATGGAAAACCTCGGCTATGACCATCCACTTGGAAATGAGATGTTGAGAAAAACAATTGCAGCACATGTTCAGCAATATAAACAAATTGAAGCAGATTCAAGCTCTATTCTTATTACGTCAGGAGCACAACAGGCGCTTAATCTTATCGTTCAATGTTTATTAAAACCTGGCGATGCGATTGCGATTGAAGATCCGTCATATTGTTTTTCGCTTCCAATGTTTAAATCGGCCGGTTTAAACATATTTCATTTACCTGTTGATGAGCATGGAATGAATCCAGATGACTTAATAGATTTGCACAAAAAGCATCGCATTCGTATGGTATTTTTGAATCCAGATTATCAAAATCCAACAGGTACTGTGCTTTCATTAGCGAGACGTAAAAAAATTTTAGAACTGTCTTCTGAGTTCGGTATACCAATTGTAGAAGATGATCCGTATAGTTTAATTTCTTTTAATGGAGAAGTGAACCCGACATTAAAATCAATGGACCAAAATGGAAATGTTCTTTATATAAGTTCATTATCAAAAATTGTTGCATCAGGATTACGTATTGGATGGATAATTGGTCCTACACGTGTAATTGAGCGTTTAGCAGATGCAAAGCAACAAGTTGATTTTGGCCATAGTGTATTTACGCAGTGGGTAGCAAATCAATTTTTAGAATCAAAGGATTTTCATACACATATTACGATACTTCGTGGACAATTGAAGCAAAGAAGAGATGAATTAATTGCAGAGCTTGAAGGAACATTGGGAGACCGAGTTGAATGTTTCGTGCCAGAGGGTGGAATACATGTATGGTGTAAAGTGAAAGGAAAGTTTGATGAATATCACTTATTAGGTGAATCTATACGGAATGGTGTCGCATTTGTTCCGGGCAGTGTTTTAGGTTCGAAAAATGAATATATACGATTTACGTTTGGTAGAGCGAATATAGAACAAATTCAACTTGGAATTAAACGGTTTGCCGACACGCTACATGAGATTTCATAATATGGATGTGTGATAGTGAAATGAGGGAAAGAAATGAAGTACGTGACGCTTTTACTTCAAGTAGGCGTGCTATATGTATTTAGCCTAGTGGGTACGTGGATTCAAGGAGTATTCCATCTATCAATGCCAGGAAGTTTAATAGGGATGTTAATGCTGTTCCTGCTCCTTTCCACTCGCATTTTACCGTTAAAATGGTTTGAGTTAGGTGCGGAAAAGTTAATCGTATTTTTACCGTTATTTTTAATCCCTTCGACAACAGGGCTGATGGAATACGGGTCTTTTCTTTTCAGTAAGGGGAGTATTATATTCCTTTTAGTAGTTGCAAGTACTGTAGTAACTTTGATTGTTTCAGGGTATATAAGTCAATTATTAATAACAACAAAAAAATAAAATCGACAAGGTGCACGATTCAAATGGTCTTAATTATTATTACTGTAGCAATTTATTTCTTGGCGACAAAGCTATATGAAAAATTTACGTTTGCATTTACGTTACCGGTGTTAACAGTTACGGCAATTATGATTTGTTTATTTTTCATTTTTGGTATTTCTCATCATGAGTATAGGGAAAATGGAGGAGACATTCTTTCAAGCTTATTGAGCCCTGCAATTGTAGCATTAGCCATACCTCTATTTAAAGAGCGAAAGATACTTATGAAAAATTTTTTATCGATACTTATTGGAGTAGTGATAGGTATAGTGGCTGTAACGAGTATGAATGTAGTGATTGGCGGAATTTTAAATATAGATAAGGAACTTATATTAACTACTTTACCACAGTTAGCAACGATGCCTATTGCCCTATCATTAGCGGATCAAATTGGTGGTATTCCATCTATGACTTCTAGTTTTGTAGTTGTTGCAGGAATAACAGGTGCTATGATCGGACCAACAGTACTTAAGTTTTTCCGTATAACAAGTACGATTGGAAAAGGAGTTGGAATGGGCTGTGCATCACATATTATCGGTGTGAGTCGTTTAGTGAAAGAAGGCGAGAAAGAAGCGACTATCGGTTCGGTAACGATGATTGTAACTGGAATACTTATTAGTATACTAATACCGTATGGAACGAAATTTATTTTTTAAATGTAATGGAGATGATAACAATGACAACATGGTTTATAGTTACATTATTTGTTTTTGGAGCTATTAAAGTATTAGTTTCTAGCATGCCCACTTCTGTTGTAGAATCAATTATTAGTAGATTTGAATTGCATCAAAAGCTTGAGGCGGAAAATACTTCTATATCGATAGATGGAAAAAATATAGAGGGAGAAATGAAACTACAAGTTATTCATGAATTTAATGAGGCGTTGTTTTTAGATAAACATTATTTCCCGCCGCACGGAGAAGGGACACCAATAGTCATTGATACGAAGAAAGGGAGTAAAGAGATTAAATTTTCGCTATATAGCTATGAGGAACATGTTGATGTCATTAAGCAATATAAGAAGAAAGTCGTTGCCTATCGTTTACGCTCTAAAAGCCTTCAAACATTGACACCATTAGTAATAACGGAAGAGTATGCGTAAGAAGAGACCTATAATGGTCTCTTTATTTTTTTATCCAATTATATACGTTCCAAATAAAAGAATGAAAAATTATATAACCAAATAAAGAATATGTATGGTTCCAATTCGCACTATGTACAAATAAACCTAAACTTTCAGCAATCTGTTCAAAAAGGCTAGCACAAATACCGATTGAAATAATAAATGAAATTCTAGAAACTTTAGATAATTTTTTTGAAATGTGTATAAAGATAACTGTTAAAATCGGCAGTACGAACAATGTAAAAGCTATATTAACCGAAAATGTGGATGAGAAGGGCCTAGCCGGAAAGGAATATATTTGTTTATGAACAAAAAAGGCATCTAAGCAAGTTGCAATAATAGAAGAGAGAAAGATTGTAACTACTAATGCTAGAAACTCATTCTTCTTCTCGGAGGAGGACATTTTTCTTTGCGAGAATGGCGATTTCAATTTTTTCGAGTGTTTTGCAGTAGTCTTCTGTAATTTGTCCATTTATATTTTCCTCCTTATCAACTAAGTAATTTACAACTTGCCAATCGGTAAACCAATCTTCACTGTCAACTTCTTCATGCTTCATATCTCGCCATGCATAGATGAGTGCAGGGCTGTATATACGATAAGCGCCATTTCGTAACTGGCATTTCTTAATTCGGCGCTTATAAAACTCACGGGAAAAAGATTCATTTACACTTGAAAATAAATGGGGCCAGTAATCTTTCCTAGATCCTGTATGTGGATGGTGTTGAGCCCAGCTTATTATTTGAGATAAAACATGTGTATCTCGAAATAATAATGAGTACAATCTTTTTCCGATTAATATCCGTTCATGTAAGGAAGTGAAATGTTTCATTGTATCACCAAATAGTAATACTTTTTGTTTCTTATCATTTTCGTAGAATGGGAAAAGAATATGATTAAACTGAAAGAAATCAAAGAGTTTAAATCCAATACTATTTAGTACAGTCTTTTTAAATTGTACATTTTGAATCACTCTTTTTTCTAAGTAGTTTTGTTCATTAATAATAGTTGCAATCGCTAAAGTTTTTTTGTTACCTGTTTTCCAAAAATGGTTCCACATCGTTTCCATAAATGTAGAAACATTTAGGTGAGAAAGAAGGTGAAATAACTTTTGTGATCTCTTTACACTTTGTTCGTAAAGTAAAAATTGAGGGTATACATCTTGGAAAATAAGCCAATTCCCTCTTTCTAAAAAAGAAAAAAATATGAATTGATCTTTCTCTGATAAAATTCTCGTATATAAATCCCCCTTTAAATCAGTCATATTCCAACCGCCGTTACGTGATACCATATGTCCAAGCAGTGCCCAATGTATTTCTGGATATTGAATGTAAAATTGGTAGTATGCGCGTGTTCTTGTAACATTATTTTTATTTAGCTGTTCTGTTTGTATTTTTATTTTGTTGATGATGAGTTGTTCTTCTTTCGTTAATTTATACATGGTGTCAGAAGGAATAAGCTTGCTTTTTTGTTTTAATTCATTTTTTACGTCGAATAGGGAGAGAGGCAGTGCTTTGGAAGGTCCGTTATATGTATGATTTGAATTGCTTCGGTCCATTCCGTTACCTCCCTTTTTCATAAATTTAAACATGATTATTGGCTATGAATCATTCTATTTATTTTATTACGAGTATAAGAAATAAATGAGCGGTGTTTTTTTACAAGGAATTTATTTATCATGCAAACAGTATAAAAAATCTTACTGTTGTGAGGTGAAATGAAAAACAGAAACTATGTTTAATAGTTTCTGTTTTTTTATTTTGTCAATTAAATGTAACAAACGACGATTATGATTTGAATCAATTGAAAATAATTCAATAAATATTATTTAAATTGAGATGTTTCGTAGGAGGAAAAAGAATGTTAAATAAAATAATTTTAATTACTGGTGGGACAGGTTCGTGGGGGCATGAACTTATAAAACAATTATTAGAAAAATCACCGAAAGAAATTAGAATTTTTTCAAGAAATGAAACGGTTCAGTTTGAAATGCAGCAAAAGTATATAAATGATGATAGGTTAAAATTTATTATTGGAGATATTCGTGATAAAGATCAACTAGTCTATGCTTGCCAAGGTGTACATTATGTGTTCCATCTTGCAGCTTTAAAACATGTTCCAGTATGTGAGTATTATCCTTATGAAGCTATAAAAACCAATATACATGGTACGCAAAATGTAATTGAAGCCTCTATACAGATGCAAGTTGAAAAAGTTATATATGTTTCAACGGATAAAGCAGCCGATCCATCAAATACGTATGGGATGACAAAAGCAATTGGTGAAAAATTAATGGTTCATGCGAATATACAAACGAAGAAAACAAAATTCATTTGTGTTCGTGGTGGAAATGTTTTGGGAACGAGTGGAAGTGTAGTACCACTTTTTAAACAACAAATTAAAAGATCTTCACCAGTAGGGATTACCGATGCGAATATGACTAGATTTTTCTTAACAGTTGAAGATGCTGTTGGATTGTTATTTAAAGCAGTATATCAAGGTAGAGGCGGGGAAATCTTTGTTATGAAAATGCCGGCATGTAAAATAACAGATTTAGCAGAAATATTAATTGAAGATTCAAAAAAAGAAAATATTAAGGTGAAAGAGGTAGGGATAAGACCGGGTGAAAAATTAAGTGAAATGCTTCTATCTGAGGTAGAGAGTAAAACAAGTATAAGTTTTGATCAAAATTATTTTGTGGTACTACCGACGATTCCTATCGAAGGACTTCAAGAATATTATTCTAGCTATCCGCTAGTGGATGTGAAGAGTTTTAGTTCTCAACAAGACTTGCTTGCAAAACATGAGGTGAAACAAATGCTATTAAAAGGAGGGTTTTTGCGATGAAAAAAAATGCGAGCCTTTTAATAACTGGTGCAAATGGTTTCACAGGACGCCATGCTTGCCACTATTTTTTAGAGCAGGGCTTTCATGTAATTCCTATGTTTCAAAATCGTGCACATAGAGAAAAAATTAGAAATGGTATTACGTGTAATTTAACTAATAAGAGCGAAGTAATGAAGGTAATGAAACAAATAAAGCCAGACTACGTATTGCATTTAGCAGGAAGGAATTCGGTTATAGAATCTTGGACAGCTGCTCTTGAGTATATAGAGATTAATGTAATAGGAACGTTATATTTATTAGAAGCAATTAAGCAAGAAGCCTCGCATTGTAGAACATTAGTTATAGGATCTGCTTTGCAAGCAGATAGTATGAACGAAATAAAAATTTCAAATCCATATAGTTTAAGTAAAACGATGCAAGTCATTATCGCAGAGGCTTGGGGAGGATTAATGGATTCAAATATTATCATTGCAAAGCCCTCAAACTTAATTGGTCCAGGGGAATCGAATGGCATTTGTTCGATTCTCGCAAAGAAAATGATAGATATAGAATCAGGTAGAAGTAAAGCCATTATTGAAGTAAACAGTTTGAAAGATAGTAGAGATTTTCTAGATGTACGTGATGCGATTAAAGCGTATCATGTGTTATTACGAGATGGAATAAATGGAAAACAATATAATATCGGATCAGGAGTAAAACAATCTTTATTAAATGTACTAGAACAATATAAAGAATTAACACAGCTAAATTTTTTTATAGAGGAAACAGGGAAAAGTGGGAGCGACTCAAATGAGAGTTTAGCAATAGAGGAAATAAAAAGGTTAGGTTGGATCCCAGAAATTGAATTTCATCAATCATTAAAAGATGTACTTGAGTATGCGAAGTGTAGTGACATCTGCATGCAATGAAAAACAAAAAAGGGTGTAAGAAATATATGAATGATTATGAAATAATAGATAATCAAAATACGCTATTTCTTTCAATTGTTGATACGTTGGATTGGAGAGATGAAGAAGCGCATGTATTGCGTCTGTATGAGGCAATACATAAATATCAAGCGTATGTAGAAGAAAAAAGGGTTAATCAAATAAAGTCAGCATTAGAGACGGAAACTAGGTATGTGATTCAAATCTTTGCTCAATACGAGTGTAGTGAGTATGGAAATGATTTTTATGAACTCATTAACGATCTTTTACAAGATATAGAGGTGGAGTTAAAGATTTATATAAAAAATAATAAGTTTATTTACATTTAAAAGGTAAAGAGAAAGCTAGATTTTTAATAATAAAGGTGGGTATAAGTTATGAGCAAAACGATTCTTTTTACTGGGGGCGGTACAGCCGGACACGTTATGATTAATATTGTATTAATTCCTAAATTTATAGAGAAAGGCTGGAGAGTCGAGTATATTGGATCCAAAAATGGAATTGAAAAATCATTAGTGCAAAATGTTAAATACAATAGTGTTTCAACGGGAAAGCTTAGGAGATATTGGGATTGGGAGAATTTTAAAGATCCTTTTAAAATTATACGCGGTTGTTTACAAAGTTATAATTTAATTAAGAAAACAAAGCCTGACGTTATCTTTTCAGCAGGAGGATTTGTTTCAGTTCCTGTAGCTATAGGAGCATGGTTAAATCGTGTGCCTATAATTATACGTGAACCAGATAGCACATTAGGGCTTGCCAATAAAATAGCATTACCTTTTGCTACAAAGCTATGCACAACATTTCCTCAGACAGGAGAAAATGTAAGTAATGAGAAGAAGGTTTATGTAGGACCAATTGTAAGGGAAGAAATTGAGAAGGGTAACGTATTACGAGGAAGAAGATATTGTGAATTTCAGCAAGATAAACCAGTATTATTAATTATGGGTGGGAGTCAGGGTGCTAAGTGGATAAATGATATGGTAAGGGAATGTGTAGATACAATACTATTAAACTTTAATATTATTCATATATGTGGTAAAGGGAAGGTAGACCCATCTATTGGCATGGAGGGATATATGCAATTTGAATATATAGGCGACGAGTTGCCGCATATACTAAATATGGCAAGTGTTGTAGTTTCTAGAGCCGGTTCTACTGCTATTTCTGAATTGTTATTTTTGAAGAAACCGATGTTGCTTATCCCGTTAACTAACAGTTCCAGTAGGGGAGATCAAGTTTTAAATGCTGAATATTTTTCACGGCAAGGATATGCGGAAGTTATACTCCAAGACAGAGTAAGTACGAATACATTTATACATGCAGTAAATAAGTTGTATACAAATAAGGAGAAATATATTCAAAACATGAATGGATATAAGAAAACAAATGATGAGGGAATTCATCAAATAATAGATATAATAAATGAAGTGGTGAAGTAATAGAAATGTAAATAGAAAAACAAAAGGAAAGAAGGTATCTTCTTTCCTTTTTGCTATATTTGTTCTAATTAGTTATGTACTATGGGTGAATGCCTTTTTCTAATAGCTCAGTAAATGCATGAATATGGATAGGTTTACTGTAATAATAACCTTGAATAAACTGACATTTATTTTTTTGAAGGAAATTTACGTGCTCTTTCGTTTCTACACCTTCAGCAATGACAGACATTCCTAATGTATTTGCTAATGTGATGATCGTTTTAATAATTTCCATTCCATCATCACATGTTTCAGACATTGTAATAAATTCTCTCGGGATTTTTAACGTATCAATTGGATACAAAGGTAAGTAGGCTAGCGAAGAATAACCTGTACCAAAATCGTCGATAGAAATGTGAATCCCTAAACTTTTTAGTGTACGCAGTTTTATCAATGTTTCTCGCTCATCCATCATTGCAATTCGCTCTGTTAATTCAAGATCAAGAGAGCTTGCTGGTAAACCTGTATTTGTTAAAGTAGAAGAAATAGATTTTACAAAATCCTCTTGTTCAAATTCCTTAGCAGATAAATTTACACCTATTTTTAAATGTGAATATCCGAGTGCGTGCCAACGTTTCATTTGTTTACAAGCCTGCTCTAATGTCCATTTACCTATTGAAATAATTTGTAGTGTTTCTTCTGCAATCGGAATAAACTCGTATGGAGAAATAATACCTAATTCAGGATGATTCCACCTAATTAAAGCTTCTGCACCGATAATTTTATTAGATTCACTATCAACTTGAGGTTGATACAAAAGGAACAATTCTTCATTTTGTAGTGCGTTTGGTAAATCTTTTTCTAATCGCAATCGTCTTTCAATTTTTTTAGCGATTACATCGTCATAAATAGATACAGAGTTAAGTTCTTTTGCTTTTGCATCATACATTGCAACATTAGCGTTTTTCAGAAGTGTAGCGGTATCGATTCCGGAATGTGGATAAATAGCGATGCCGATACTCAGTGATAAAGTTAATTTATGCTCATGTATGATAAATGACTTTTTCATGCATTTAAATAATTGGTTACATAATTGGAATAAGTAATCTTCGTCAGTATAGTTTTCAATTATGATTGTAAATTCATCGCCACCGATTCTTGAAAGATGAGTATGTGATGGAAGACATGATTGGAATCGCTTTGCTACTTCTTCTAATATGTAATCTCCTGATGAATGTCCAAGTGTATCGTTAATTGCTTTAAAGCGATCTAAATCTAAATATAATAATGCAAACTCGCTTTCTGTTATTTCAGCATTTTTTATAACTCTCTTTAATTTCTTATGGAAAAAGGCACGGTTACCAATTTTCGTTACAGTGTCATGGAATGCTAAATATTTTATTTCTTCTTGCTGTTTTTTTAGTGCAGTAATATCTTTCACCATAATATAGCTTCCTGAAATTTGTCCGTCTATTATAATAGGAATGATTGTAACGTATAAAAAATAAGTAAAGCCATCTTTATATTGAGAACTAAGTTGTAAGAATGCCGATTCTTGTTGTTTCACTTTTTCTAATGCCAATGCTAGCTTATGCTTATCTTCATCTAAAATGATCGAAAAACAAGTTTCACCTAGTAACTCATCCGTTGGTGCCCCAAGTAGTACACTCCCAGCCTTATTTACATTTAAGAATATTCCATTTAAATCAATGGTGAAGATAGGGTCAGGATGATATTCATATAATGATTTAAACTTTTGCTGTTTTTGAGAAAGAGCCTCTGATTTATGAACTAGATCAGACGTCCGTAAAGTAACTTTTTCTTCTAGTTGGGCATTAAATGCCTGCAAACGTTTTGTTAAGGAATTGTTTTGCATACGTACGATAGAATGACGAATGAGTACGAAAATAAAAGTAATACAATTTCCTGTAATGAGAGTTGAAGATGATGTTTGTTCTTTTAATGTAAACCCGATTAGTATTGCAACAGCAAGATAGGGAAATACAACTAAAGCTTTTTTTCCTATTATAGGGTTTACAAGGAAATAATTTTTATGGCTATTATGATCTTCTGAAATAGAGCCAGCTATTGCAATAAGTAATATAGGTATTCTATATAAAAGACGTAATAATATTATCGTTTCAGTTGATAAGTGGTTATTTAAGTAAAAATAAATATAGTTAAAAGTTGCAGAACTTATTAATACAAAAATAAAGATATAAATTTTCCGTTTGGAATTAAAAATTGTTGGACGGAAAATGAGACTAACACCTAGCAGTAGAAATAATAAATCTGCAATTGGGTATAAAAATGAAAGGAAAACATCTCCTAGTGAAAGAGCGAATATATTTAAATTTGGTTGATTAAATAAATACCATTCTAATGTAAATATGGAAGTAAGCACTATGCATATATCACAAATAAAGAACGCTTTTTCCCATTTATTGCATTCCTTTAAGATTTTATAGCAGAAAGCGATAAGACAGAAAAATAGAAAAAACATGTAAAATACATCAGAAACCGTAAAACGATGTATTGGAATTTCGAAGAAGCTATCTTGATAT
The DNA here is from genome assembly GCF_003402455.1 of Bacillus sp. HMA207. Lineage (NCBI taxonomy): Bacteria > Bacillati > Bacillota > Bacilli > Caryophanales > Bacillaceae > Bacillus > Bacillus sp. HMA207. The sequence goes on from NZ_BEZT01000001.1 coordinate 1,079,666, forward strand.
GTATATACTATTTTCCCTAATAAAAAACTACCAATTGCTATTGTAATACATATCCAAAACGGATTTGAACTGACTTTTTTAGAATATATAGAGTAAATCAGTGATACAAATGTAATGGCTTCAACGACAAGTGAAGCGAAGCGTACATCTGAATTTGAAAAATGAGTAGGGAATAGATAGAAAAACATAAAATAGATTGAATAGCATATTAATGTTCCGATTAATATACATAATTGTAAATTTTTATTTAATTTCAATGAAATCACCTTCTTTAATTATGCACTATGTTCGTTATATCTATACATAATAATATTATTTAAGAATTGTATCAGATTTCCTTATAAAAATCATGTTTATAAGGAAAGTGTTAAAGAGTGTAAGTATTCTTAAGGTTGAAAAAATATTGCGGTTGATAGTACAGACTGTATTAAGACTTTAAATAGAAATTGTATATTTAGTCATCCTTTGAATTGTAAAGTTTTTTTAGTGATTTGTAAGTGGAGATGCAAAATTGCATATAAAATGATGAGTATCTTTTTTGGTGAGCTTTTTATTTTTAATCTGAAAATTAATATTTGTGAAAATGTTGAGAAAAGATATAAAATAAGAACGTGTATTCTTACAGAGTGGAATAGTATTGCCACTAAATAGGGAGGCTTTTTTATGATATATCGAATTAAAGATGCAGAAATATACTATGAAATTGTGGGAGAGGGTAAACCGGTCATTATCATACATGGCTGCGCCCCTGACCATAGGTTAATGATGAAATGTATGGAATCAGTATTTCAGAAATATGAAGGTTATAAGCGAATATATATTGATTTACCTGGAATGGGAAAATCGAATGCTCCAAATTGGATAAATAGTTCAGATCGTATAGTAGAAGTGCTTATCACATTTATTGAGGAAATCATTTCTACTGAAAAATTTTTATTGGTAGGAGAATCATATGGAGGCTATTTAGCCAAAGGTATACTTGCAAAGATGTTTGAGAGAGTTAGCGGATTACTATTAGTATGTCCTGTTATTGTAGCGGAGTCAGAAAAAAGGATTCTTCCATATAAACAGGTAATTGTACAAGATGAGGAATTTTTAAATACGCTCACTTCCACAGAAAGAGAGGAATTTTGTGAGTTAGCTGTAATAGCAAATGAATATACATATAAGCGATTTAAAGAAGAAATTAAGCCTGGGTTAGATGTTGCTAATTATGAATTTATTGAAAGGTTACAAAAGAATTACTCTCTTACTATGGATTTTCAGCATGAAAAATATGAAAATCCCGTTCTTTTACTGACTGGAAGACAAGATATATCAGTAGGTTATCAAAATATTATAGAAATTATTGAAGAATATCCAAGGGCAACATTAGCAGTGTTAGATATGGCAGGGCATAATTTGCAAATTGAGCAGCCTGAATTATTTGAGAGTTTAGTAGGAGAATGGATTAGACGAACAAATCAGCACAGTTTATAAAGTATTTTAGTATTACCCCTAAGTGTTGAAATGGGATAAATGAACGTGATTTATTAACTTATCTCGCTATTTGCCGGGCAGCCCGATTAGTGAGGGCTGATTAAAGTTTCACTTTATAAAAAATTTTAAGGAGAAATTATGAGCACATATATTTATATGGTTAGACATGGTGAATCACCAAAACTAGAAGGAAATGAAAGAATGCGTGGATTAACTGAGAGGGGACATATGGATGCCCGTAGAGTAACTGACATATTAAAAGCGGAGAGGATTGATACTTTTATTTCCAGTCCTTATAATCGGGCTATGCTAACGATAGAGGAGTCAGCTAATTTCCATGAAAAAGAAATAGTAGTATATGAAAATCTTAAAGAGTGTATGTTTTCAAGTGAGGATCAGGTTATATCAGACAAAGAGGTGTATCCACTTGTACAGAAGATGTTCTCTAATCCGGACTTTGCACGAACGGAAGGAGAGTCATATGCAGATTGCCAGAGAAGAGTAGTGAAAGTATTAAAAGAAATCTTAATGGATTTTCGAGGATGCAAAATTGTAATTGGTACACATGGGCTTGTCATGACATTAATGATGAACTATTTTGATAAACAATATGGTTTTGAATTTTTAATGAATACGTCAAAACCGGATATATATAAGATGGAATTTAAAGAAGAACAATTAATGAATGTAGAGAGATTATGGAAAGCTGAATAAAATTAGTTGCATGGATTTTGTTGTAAAAGTTACTTTTATAGCAAAGTCTTTTTTTGAATAGAAAGCATCTTTATCAATTATTGTTAGAATGTTAAATAAATAAGTAATTATTCAGTCTTTGAATAAATTATGGAGAAATTGGTTTAGGGAAACAATTTTAAATGTGTCAAAATTCCAAACGTTGGATTTATATTCAATAGGAGAAAAAGATGTAGAATTTTGTCTTACAGTCCCCGTTTACTTTTCATTTCATTACATATAGGCTTTGTGGTGTAAGGGAGGACATTGCCTTTACGTAAAATCTATAAGGAGGTCATTGTAATGAAACAGATTAAAAAGTTTGCGGGAGTTGCTTTAGCAGGTACGATTGGATTAAGTGGACTACTGTTTTTAGAACCAAGTGTAAGCGTTGCGGAAGCACAGCAAGTGAAAGTAGAAAATTTCAATACAATTGATGTAACGATGAATCTAAATGAATTGTATGTATTAAGTGGCAGAAGCATTGATATTCTTTCTGGAGATAAAGAAGCAATTCAGTTAAATAAATACACAATTAGTTTTAATAAACCTGGGAAGTATGTGATTAAAGTAAATGGCTGTATTTATGATGATGTATATACTTTTATTGTAAATGAGTAGTATATATTCTTAAATTGCGAGATAAAAACAGCAACACCCTATTTGCGATGAGAGTCGTAAATAGGGTGGATTTATTTGTATTAAGCTGTACTTTAAATATGTTCGCTAATTTTCTTTTTGCCATGTAAAGTATGTAAAAGTGTTTGAAACATCTTAAATGATTGCTGAAAGATTGGGCTTTGAATAAAGGTGTACAGAAAAGTTACGATGAAAACAGGACCTCCTAGCATAAATCCAATAACTAGTACAATACATTCTACTATGATTCTAGCACGGCTAATAGAAAGTCCTGTTTTGTCTGAAATAGTAAGCATGAATCCATCACGGGGTCCAGCGCCAATCCCAGCCGCAACGTACATACCTCCCCCGATACCTGTAATGGCAATACCAGAAAATAAAATGAGTAAGTTTATCCATAAATAATTACTAGCGTCTGGAAGCATGTTTGATTGTAAGAAAAAGTCCATAATGGGACCGATAAGTAGTGCATTCAAAAATGTCCCCACATTTATATATTTTCGATCTACTAGTAAAGATATTAGAACGAGACATAACCCACATATGACACTCCACGTACCGATGGTCCATCCAAACTTTTGGTAGAGAGCCATATTTAAAACTTCCCAAGGGTGCAAGCCGAGAAATTTAACTTTGACTGCAAGAGCGTTTCCAAGGCCAAAGAAAATTAATCCTAAGAAAAAAAGAAAATAGCGAAAGAGAGTTAGCCTCATCTTTACAACCTCCCATATTTTATAATTATGTATGTTACCTGTTACAGTTTTAATGTACAAATATTATGTCTTTTTATCATTCGTTTAAAAGTGTTAACAATGTAAATGAAATATACATCTTCACAGTCAAAAAAGTTAAAATATTTCGTTTTAAGGATTATAATGGAGGGAGGAACATAAAAGGGAGTGAATGAAATTGAAACAAGAACTTATTGAAAGATTTACGAGATATGTAAAAATTGATACGCAATCAAATGAAGAAAGTCATACAGTACCAACAACACCAGGACAAATTGAGTTTGGTAAGTTATTAGTGGAAGAGCTAAAAGAAATTGGTTTAACAGAAGTAACGATGGATGATAATGGCTATGTAATGGCAACACTTCCAGCTAATACGGACAAGGATGTTCCTGTAATCGGATTTTTAGCCCATTTAGATACGGCAACAGACTTTACAGGGAAAAACGTCAAACCACAAATTCATGAAAATTTTGATGGTAATGCAATTACGTTAAATGAAGAGCTAAATGTTGTGTTAACACCAGAGCAGTTCCCGGAATTACCATCATATAAAGGACATACCATTATTACAACTGATGGTACAACACTTCTAGGAGCAGATGATAAAGCTGGTCTTACAGAAATTATGGTTGCAATGAACCATTTAATACATAATCCGCAAATTAAGCACGGGAAAATAAGAGTAGCATTTACACCGGATGAAGAAATTGGTCGTGGGCCAGCGCATTTTGATGTAGAAGCGTTTGGTGCATCATTCGCTTATACGATGGATGGAGGTCCATTAGGTGGTTTAGAGTATGAAAGTTTTAATGCTGCAGGTGCTAAGTTAACGTTTAACGGAACGAATACACATCCTGGAACAGCGAAAAATAAAATGCGCAATGCTACTAAACTGGCTATGGAGTTTAACGGGTATTTACCAGTAGAAGAGGCGCCAGAATATACAGAAGGCTATGAGGGATTCTATCATTTACTTTCTTTAAATGGTGATGTTGAGCAAAGTAAAGCGTATTATATTATTCGAGACTTTGATCGTGAAAATTTTGAGGCACGTAAAAATAACGTTAAAAATATTGTGAAGACTATGCAAGAAAAATATGGCGAAGATGCAGTCGTTTTAGAAATGAATGATCAATACTATAACATGCTTGAAAAAATTGAACCGGTAAGAGAAATTGTTGATATTGCATATGAAGCAATGAAAAGTTTAGACATTGAACCAAATATTCATCCGATTCGCGGAGGCACAGATGGATCACAATTATCATATATGGGATTACCGACGCCGAATATTTTCACTGGTGGTGAAAACTATCACGGTAAATTTGAGTATGTTTCGGTAGATACTATGGAAAAAGCTGTTCAAGTTATTGTGGAAATTGCAAGACGTTTTGAGGAGCAAGCTTAAAAAAGAACCAAGTAGTACGAATGTGCTACTTGGTTCTTTTAATATAGTACTCGCCACAAATAAAAAGTCGCATAAGACTCCCAATTAGCCCAGTTTGCCGCGAAATCTTTTATTTCATTTTTAGTCGGTTTATTTTCGGAACCTGTTATAAATTTAATTGCATTATGCAGACCAACATCATCAATTGGAAAAGCTGAAGGAAATCTTAAACAACGCATTAAAACATAGTTGGCAGTCCATGGTCCTATACCATGGATAGCGGTTAATTGTTTCTCAGCAACCTTTACATCTTGTGTTTGCAGTAAATCCTCTTTTAATAGTTTTCTCTCTGTAATAAGCTTCGCAATACCGATTAAATATTCACATTTTCTAGTCGTCATTTTTAATTGTTGGAGATCTTCTACATGTAGATTTGCAATTGTTTCAGGTGATGGGAATATCCAATGCTTTCTACCGTCCCATTCTACATAACTTCCAAATTGCTCAACTAATCTTCTTTTTAGCGTATAAGCATATGTTAAGTTAATTTGTTGACCGATAATTCCCCAGGAAAGTGCCTCAAATAAGTCTGGAATACCTAAAGTACGAAGGCCGTAATATTGTTCAATTGGTCCTTGAAGGAGTAAATCATGTTTAGCTAATGTATAAAAGGGAGCTAAATCAGTAGTTAAATCAAACCATTCTTTTACATAGTTAGCTACAGCTTCACGTATCGATTTTTCAGATGTATATGATTCTTCTAAACAATGTATTTGAATATTGCCATCTGTATTCACACTAATTTCAACTAAAGGATTTACATCTTGAACAGGGATAACTTTATAAATTTTGTTATCTTCAATATGGAACATACATTCATTGTTAGAACGTGATAGATAACGTAAATTTTCTTGGAAACAAAATTCTTTTGGAACTGCTATAGATAATACGCTATTATATTCTGCTGTCATATGAATTCCACCTGCAACTTTTCTAATGTAAGCAATTTTTTCTTCATTTCTAATCCACCCCTAAATCCGGTTAGTTTCCCATTCTTCCCAATAACGCGGTGACAAGGAATGGTGATAAGAAGAGGATTAGCAGCAATAGCAGAAGCAACGGCGCGCACAGCTTTAGGTTTTTGAATTCTTTCAGCAATTTCTGTATAAGAATATGTCTTTCCATAAGGAATTTCACGTACCGTATTCCAAACAGATAATTGAAAATTAGTTCCATAAGCATCGATAGGGAATGTAAAAGTTTCTCGCTTGTTTTCTAAATACTCGATAACTTCTTTCGTATATATTTGCAAGTAATCTGGACTATGGATCAATATATGTTGGGGCAGTTTTTTTCTAGCCCATATATTTAATTCTTCAAAGTTTTCGTCTTGTGATCCAATGAAACATAGTCCATTTTCAGTTGCAGCAATATGAAATTGCCAATTTTTATGTGTAAGTAGCGTCCAATATATATAATTATTTTTGTAGGAATTCATTATCGTATCCCTCTTTCATCTCGTTCTTTTTTCGATATTCAGTAGGAGTAAATCCGGTTTTCTTTTTAAATAAAGTTGCAAAATATTCTGGGTTTTCTATCCCGACAGCAGTACTAATTTCTTTAATAGATTGATTTGTGTGTAAAAGGTATTCGGTTGCTTTAAGAATCCTGAATTGTTGTATATATTCTATAGGAGTTAGCCCTATTATTCTTTTGAAAGTACGTTGTAAATGAAAAGGGCTACCGTGACACATTTCCGCAAGCATGTCGAGAGTTAAAGATTTGTCATAATGCTTTTCGATATAGTCTTTAATTTGTTTTACCCACTCTTCATTAGGTAAAGTGATTCCATTTGGCTTACAACGTTTGCACGGGCGAAAGTTTTCACTTAATGCTTGCTCTGCATGATGAAAAATTCGTACATTGTTTCTATTCGGTATTCTTGATTTGCATGATGGTCTGCAAAAGATTCCAGTTGATTTCACAGCATAAAAGAATTTGCTATCATAGGAAGAATCATTATGAATAATTGCTTGCCAATACTCATTTGTTAATGTAACTCCTTCATTGTGCATAGAACATCACCTCTGAAATTAGTATAACCTGAATAAAGTGCGTATGTATGTATTCATAAATGTAAGAGCAAGATTACAAAGGTGAAAATATTGGATGGCGTTTAGATTATTTTGTTGTTTCGGAACGAATGAAAGACCAAATAACAGAAGCGAAAATTAATAGTGAAGTAATGGGGTCAGACCATTGTCCAGTTGAATTACATATAAATTTCTAAAAAAAAGAAGTATCTCCCTAATATTAGGGAGATACTTCTTTTTTTAATTCAGTTTGTTAAAATTTTTCAAATCATTCTTGAAATAATTTCATATTAAATATATACTTAGTAACGATAATCATTATCAGTGAAAATGATTATCAAGTGATGAAGGCGTAAAAGAATTATAGTCTAGGGGAAGTGAACGGGAATGAGTTCTGGATAAAATTATTAATCTAATGAAATATATATATGGGACAAGATTCATATAGTTAAATTTTATTGAGAATATAGTTTGAAAATTCGAGAGGAGACATATAAAGATGAACAAGAAATTATTTACTTTAGGGATGGTTACAGTTTTAAGTGTAGGTTTAGCGGCATGTAATAGTGCGGATAAAACTTCAGGCGAGCAAAAACAACAGACAAAAGCTACGGAAACGAAAAAAGATGAAAAACGAAAAATCACATATTTAGGTAAAGAGTATACAGTGCCAGCAAAAGTAGATAAAATTGCGACAGCTAGTTTAGAGTCAATGGAAGATGCGGCAGTACTTGGAATTAAACCAGTTGGTGCCATTACTGTAGGTGGTAAATTACCAAAATATCTTGAAAAAGAGTTAGAAGGTGCTAAATCTGTTGGTGAGAAAATGCAACCCAATTTCGAAACATTACTACAATTAAAACCAGATGTTATTACATCGAGTACGAAATTCCCAGCAGAAACAGCTGAAAAGTTTACGAAAGTAGCTCCTACATTCCCGGTATCACACGTTTCAACAAATTGGGAAGATAACTTAAAGTTAATGGGAGAATTAACTGGTAAAAAAGATAAAGCAGAAAAAATTATTAAGGATTACAATTCGGACGCTGAAAAAGCAAAAGCAAAACTAGGAGATAAGTTAAAAGATAAAAAAGTACTTGTCATAAGACTAAGAGCAAATGAATTATTCCTATATCCAGAAGGAGTATACTTCAACCCTGTAATTTATAAAGATCTTGGACTAACTGCTCCAGAACAATTGAAAACTGTAAAAGCACAAGAGAAAATTTCATTTGAAAAACTTGCTGAACTTAACCCAGATTATATTTTCTTACAATATGAGGCAAGTGAAAATAAAAACCCGAAAGTGTTAGAAGAAATTGAAAGTAATCCAATTTGGCAAAGTATGAATGCTGCGAAGGAAAAGAAAGTATTTGTAAATGTTGTAGATCCAATGGCACAAGGTGGTACAGCTTGGAGTAAAACAGCATTCTTAAAAGAAGCCGTGAAAAATTTATCTAAATAATACAATAAGTAAGGTGCGTTGAATGATATGCAGAAAACAAATGCAGTACCAGTAACTATATTATGTATAGCACCCATACTCATCTTATTTACAATTATACTTTCGATTTTGTATGGGGCAAAAAGTATTGACGCTGAAACAGTGTGGAACGCATTATTTCATTTTGATTCAAGCGATGTAAATCATAATATTATTATTACTTCACGTTTACCAAGGGTAGTTGCAGCTCTTTTAGTCGGAGCATTTCTAGCCATATCAGGAGCACTTATGCAGGGGATGACAAGAAACTATCTTGCATCCCCTTCTATTATGGGTGTGACGGATGGCGCTGCCTTTGTTATTACACTTAGCATGATTTTTCTTCCGGGAATGTCATCAATTGGTATGGTTGTATGTTCAATGATTGGTTCTGCACTAGGAGCCGGTATCGTATTTGGTTTTGGTTCGCTCCTTCAAAATGGCTTATCACCAGTTAGGTTAGCGATTATAGGAACAGTTATTGGAACATTTTTAAGTAGTGTATCGGCTGCAATGGCTTCGTATTTCCAAATTTCTCAAAATGTTAGTTTTTGGTTTAATGCAAAGTTAGATCAAGTAGATCCTAATATCATTAAAATCACGATACCGTTTGGGATAATTGGAATAATTTTAGCATTGTTAATATCAAAATCTATTACCATTCTTTCATTAGGCGAAGAGGTTTCTATTAATTTAGGGCAACGTACAAAACTAGTTAAAGCGATGGCAATTTTATCGGTAATTTTCTTAACAGGAACAGCAGTTGCTTTAGTGGGGAAAGTTGGTTTTGTAGGTTTAATTATTCCGCACATTACGCGCTTTATAATTGGGGTAGATTATAAGTGGATTTTGCCATGTGCAGGTGTTATTGGTGGCGTTTTCTTAGCGTTATGTGACGTTTTGAGTAGATTTATAAACTATCCATTTGAAACACCTATTGGAGTCGTTACCTCTTTAATTGGAATTCCTTTCTTCCTTTATTTAATCCGTACTAGAGGAGGAGAGAGACATGCTTAAAAGTTCAAGTCAACGTTTCGGAATGACGATGGGGATTATTATATTTTTAATACTATGTGCTATTTATATTAGTTTAACAAATGGTACGTTCGACATTACGATTACAGATGTATTTAAAACACTTTTTAGAATTGATCCAGTACCAGAACATGATTTAGTTATTTTTGAGTTTCGCCTTCCGCGCATCGTAATTGCTGGATTAGTAGGATTAGGCCTTGGTGTTGCGGGTGCCGTTATTCAAGGGATTACGAGAAATGGGTTGGCGGACCCAGGTATTTTAGGCGTAAATGCCGGAGCAGGAACAGCGATTGTCATTTTTATGTTTTTCTTTCAAGGGCAATTAAAAAGCACAGACTGGGTTTCTATTATGATGATGCCAATGTTTGGTTTAGTAGGCGGATTAGGTGCAGCTATCATCATTTATCTGTTTTCTTGGAAAAACGGTAAATTAGATTCGCAGCGACTTTTATTAACAGGGATTGCAATTGGATCAGGATTTGGAGCCTTTTCTATGTACTTATCACTCAAAATGAAGTCAACTGATTTTGAAATGGCCGCAGTGTGGGTGTCTGGAAGCATATATAGTGCAAACTGGAAGTATATTGTGGCTATGTTACCATGGCTTATTATCTTAATTCCGCTTATACAAAAGAAAGCTTATTTATTAGATTTATTTCAATTGGAAGAAACGAGTATTACAAGTTTAGGTGTTTCAGTAGAAAGAGAGAAATCGATTTTACTATTAAGTAGTATCGGGCTTGTGAGCGCATGTGTTGCTGTTTCAGGGAGTATCGGTTTTATTGGCTTAATGGCACCGCATATAGCGAAAAGGCTTGTCGGTATTCAACATAAGTATATAATTCCTACGTGCGGCGTAATCGGAATGTTTCTTGTAATTGCTTCAGACTTTATTGCGAAAACAGTTTTTACACCTGTAGAGCTACCAGTTGGAATCGTTATTTCTATTGTCGGTGTACCGTATTTCTTATATTTACTTTATAAGGCGAAAGCGTAAGAGGAGGAATAAAAGTGAGTATTTTAAGTGCAAAAAATTTAGAAACAAGTTATGAAAAGCTTACAGTGTTTCGCGATTTAAATGTGGAAATACAAGAAGGAAAAGTAACGACAATTATAGGTCCAAACGGTTGCGGTAAATCGACATTGTTAAAAACAATGGGAAGAATTTTAAAACAAAAAAGCGGTAAAGTATATTTGCAAGGACAGGATTTACATACAATTCCAACGAAAGAAATTGCGAAGCAGTTAGCTTTACTCCCGCAAACTCCAATTGCACCAGGTGAGCTTAAAGTGGAAGAATTAATTTCTTATGGACGCTATCCACATCGAAATAACGTAAATAAGTTAACGACAAAAGATAAAGAAATGATTGATTGGGCATTAGATATAACGAAAACTTCTGAATTTCGAACAAGACAAATTGCAAATTTATCAGGTGGCCAAAGACAGAAGGTATGGCTAGCGATGGCATTAGCACAAGAGACAGAAGTGTTGCTATTAGATGAGCCAACTACATACCTTGATATGTCTCATCAATTAGATGTATTACAAATTGTGGAGAAGTTAAATAAAGAACATAATTGTACGGTTGTTATGGTATTACATGATATTAACCATGCATCAAGGTTTTCAGATGAAATTATTGCAATGAAGGAAGGAGAAATTGTTACAACTGGTAGCCCGGAAGAAATCATTACAAATGAAGTGTTAAAAGAAGTATTTCATATTGATGCACGTGTCATGATTGATCCGTATAACGGGGCTCCTGTTTGTTTCGGATATGATAGCGTTGTATCTGAAGAAGAAAAAATCGAAATATATGTAACAAGTTAAAAAAGAGGGGGAATAGGGTGAATACTACAGTTGAAAAACAGCAGATTATAACATCTAATACAGAGCAGTGGAAAATGTATTCAAAATTAGAAGGTAAGGAATATCAAATTCATATTTCAAAGCCGAGGCAACCAGCACCGGATTCAGGATATCCTGTCATTTACGTATTAGATGGCAATGCCTTTTTTCAAACATTTCATGAAGCAGTTAAAATACAATCAGTAAGAGCGGAAAAAACCGGTGTTTCACCAGCTATTATAGTAGCAGTGGGTTATCCAATTGAAGGCGCATTTTCAGGGGAAGAAAGGTGCTATGATTTTACGCCTAGCGTAATTTCAAAAGATGCCCCTTTAAAACCAGACGGTAAACCGTGGCCTAAAACAGGAGGAGCACATAATTTCTATACTTTTATTGAAGAAGAACTGAAACCACAAATTGAAAAGAATTTTGAGATTGATAAAAGTAAGCAAACGTTATTTGGACATTCTTTAGGTGGACTATTTGCTCTTTATATACTATTTACAAACTTAAATGCTTTTCAAAATTATTTTATTAGTAGTCCATCTATATGGTGGAATAATAAATCCGTACTTGAAAAAGAAGAGAACCTTATACATGAATTAAACAATGCTAAGTTTGAAACAGGAGTGTTCCTTACAGTTGGGTCACTAGAACGAGAGCATATGGTTGTAGGTGCAAATGAATTATCAGAGCGCCTTCTCCAAGTAAACCACGATAAACTTAAATTTAAGTTTTATGAAGCTGAAGGGGAGAATCATGCATCTGTTGTGCCGACGTCTTTAAGTAAAGGATTGAGGTTTATTAGTTACGTATAGGAAAAAAGGTTATGGATAAAACATTCCATAACCTTTTTTAATATGTAGAATTGTCCTTTTCGAAAGTTTTGTTTCGACTTTTTGTCTAAAGAGACAAAAAGTTGTCACAAATCGGTCACAATTAGCATAAACATAAAATAGACGAAATGAACTTATTTCCAAAAAGGCTTGGTTTATTTCAATCATGATTCGTAGAGTTGAAAAAGCATGGATTAAAAGTTCACTATATTCCCAAGGAGGTAGATCGTATGAAAACAATTCTTGCTATCGCTGGACTTATTTGGGTTTTATCGCATGGCATCCCAATTTATGAAGGAGAACAAATTCGCAGTGCTCTGAATAAAAATTTTAATGAATATCATATCATTAATCGGCAAGATAATGTTGTGACAGTTCGAGTGAATGATTGTTTTCATACGGTAACCGTTGAAGGAACTTCAGTAGTAAATGATACAAGAGTATGTGATCAACAATAATTATATATGGAAAGAAAAATTCTAGGATTAAATATCTGAAAATTAAAATTAAAACATTATAGACGAAGAATAAGCGGGGGCGGGTAATCCCCGCTTATTCTTGTTTCACTTTATTGAATTTTGATGAGAGATATAATGATTTTGTGACAAAAAGGAAAGGGTATACTGAAAATTGAGATTAAGAAGCTAATGAGTTGTTAAGAATAATCATAAAGTGTAAATATACTCTTATGGGGTATCATGCGTAGATATTTAATGCTATAATTGGTATACTCATAAAAAACAATTGTTTTATTGAATGAAGAGAAACTTTAAGAAGGTGATAATATGGATCATAAAGAGCATGAAGCAGTAACACATAGATCAGAAAAAGAAAAAGAACAGATTATAAATAGATTAAAGAGAATTGAAGGACAGGTCCGCGGTATTCAAAATATGATTGAAAATGATCGTTATTGCGTGGATATTTTAGTGCAAATTTCAGCGATTAATGCAGCGATGAAAAAAGTAGGAATGGGTGTATTAAAAAACCATACAAGTCATTGTGTTTCAGGTGCTATTAAAGATGGCAATGGTGACGAAGCAATTGAAGAATTAATGACTGTATTTGAACGTTTTTCAAAAGCGTAAAAACAAGCTAGTATGTCACTGGCTTGTTTTTTTGTTTACCCTCATATTGGATTTTGGTGTATTGTAGTGAAAAAGTGTGTGTAAAATAAACTTTTAGAAAATAATTGAAAAATCATGATACAAAACCATTGATTACCTTAGGGGGGTATGGTAAGATGTAATTGTGATTAACAAACAATGAATAAACAAGAGGAGGATTTTAAATGGAACAGTTAACATTACAGGTTGAAGGTATGTCTTGTGGACATTGTGTAAATGCTATCGAAAGCAGTGTGAAAGAGCTAAACGGTGTTGAACAAGTGAAGGTTCAATTAGCAGAAGGAACTGTTGAAGTTACTATCGACTCGTCTGCCGTAACATTAAAAGATATCGTTGCTGTAATCGAAGACCAAGGATACGATGTTCAATAATTATTTTTAGATATGGAAATAAATCGTACTTTAAATGAAGTACGATTTATTTTGCTAATCATTATACCTCATAAGGGTATATAGAGGTGAGAGACATGAATGAAAAAAAAGAGGCCAATCTTCAAATATCAGGAATGACATGTGCGGCATGTGCAAATAGAATTGAAAAAGGTCTAAAAAAAGTAGAAGGTGTTCATGAGGCAAATGTAAATTTTGCGCTTGAAAAAACAAAAATAATGTACGATCCAACTAAAACAAATCCGCAACAATTTAAAGAAAAAGTTGAATCATTAGGATATGGAATTGTAAGTGATAAAGCTGAATTTACTGTTTCAGGAATGACATGTGCAGCATGTGCAAATAGAGTTGAAAAGCGTTTAAATAAGTTAGATGGTGTGAACAAGGCGACAGTAAATTTTGCTTTAGAATCAGCCACAGTAGACTTTAACCCTGATGAAGTTAATGTAAATGAAATGAAGAGCGCGATTACGAAGCTAGGATATAAATTAGAAGTGAAACCAGATGATCAAGATGCATCAACTGATCATCGATTACAAGAAATTGAAAGACAAAAGAAGAAGTTTATTATTTCGTTTATTTTATCTTTCCCATTATTATGGGCAATGGTTAGTCATTTCTCATTTACGTCATTTATTTATTTACCAGATATGTTAATGAACCCTTGGGTGCAACTAGCACTTGCAACTCCTGTTCAATTTATCATTGGTGGACAGTTTTATGTTGGGGCTTATAAAGCGTTACGCAATAAAAGTGCTAATATGGATGTTCTCGTGGCACTTGGAACGTCGGCCGCGTATTTCTATAGTGTATATTTAAGTATTCAATCTATTGGTTCTTCGGAACATATGACAGATTTATATTTTGAAACGAGTGCGGTACTTATTACATTAATTATTTTAGGTAAATTATTTGAAGCGAAAGCAAAAGGGCGCTCATCAGAAGCAATTAAAAAATTGATGGGTTTACAAGCGAAGACAGCTACAGTTGTGCGAGATGGAACAGAAATAAAAATTTTGATTGAAGAAGTAGTAGCTGGTGATATCGTCTATGTAAAGCCTGGTGAAAAAATACCAGTAGATGGTGAGATTGTAGAAGGAAAATCAGCGATTGATGAATCGATGTTAACGGGTGAAAGTATTCCTGTTGATAAGTCAATTGGGGATGTAGTAATAGGTTCGACAATAAATAAAAATGGTTTTTTAAAAGTGAAAGCAACTAAAGTAGGCAGAGATACTGCATTAGCTCAAATCATTAAAGTAGTAGAAGAGGCACAAGGTTCAAAAGCTCCTATTCAAAGGGTAGCGGATCAAATTTCAGGTATTTTTGTACCGGTTGTAGTTGTGATTGCGATTATCACATTTGCAGTATGGATGATATTTGTTACACCTGGTGATTTTGGCGGAGCACTTGAGAAAATGATAGCAGTACTTGTTATCGCTTGTCCATGTGCATTAGGTCTTGCAACGCCTACATCTATTATGGCAGGATCAGGAAGATCGGCTGAGTATGGTATTTTATTTAAAGGTGGAGAGCATTTAGAAGCAACGCACCGATTAGATACAGTTATTCTAGATAAAACAGGTACTGTGACAAACGGAAAGCCTGTGTTAACAGATATAATTGTAGCAGATGGATTCCATGAAGAAGAAATACTACGTTTAGTAGGTGCGGCAGAAAAAAATTCTGAACACCCACTTGCAGAAGCGATTGTGGAAGGAATTAGAGAAAAGAAAATTGATATTCCAAGTTCAGAAACGTTTGAAGCGATTCCTGGATTTGGTATCGAATCAGTCGTAGAAGGAAAACAATTATTAATTGGCACACGTCGATTAATGAAGAAATTCAATATTGATATTGAAGAAGTTTCAAAATCAATGGAAGAGCTAGAACGAGAAGGAAAAACAGCAATGCTTATTGCAATCGATAAAGAATATGCTGGTATAGTTGCCGTTGCAGATACTGTGAAAGATACTTCAAAAGCAGCTATCGCAAGACTGAAAAAAATGGGTCTAGACGTTGTGATGATTACAGGAGATAATACACAAACTGCTCAGGCGATTGCAAAGCAAGTTGGTATTGATCACGTAATTGCAGAAGTATTGCCAGAAGGAAAAGCAGAAGAAGTGAAAAAACTGCAAGCAAATGGTAAGAAAGTAGCGATGGTTGGAGATGGGATAAATGATGCTCCTGCTCTTGCTACAGCGAACATTGGTATGGCAATTGGAACGGGAACGGATGTAGCGATGGAAGCAGCGGATATAACGTTAATCCGCGGTGATTTAAATAGTATTGCTGATGCGATCTTTATGAGTAAAATGACGATAAGAAATATTAAACAAAATTTATTCTGGGCATTAGCTTATAACGCGTTAGGAATTCCAATTGCGGCATTAGGTTTCTTAGCCCCTTGGGTTGCTGGAGCAGCGATGGCATTTAGTTCTGTATCCGTTGTATTAAATGCATTACGATTACAAAGAGTTAAATTAAAATCTTAAAAAGCTACATTAAGTAATTGAATAGAATTAAAAAACAATACTTTGAATAAGTATTGTTTTTTTGTTCGTATAGAAATTAAAACGATATAATAAAGAAGAATTATGGAATCGTATATAGTAGAAAAGTTAAGAGGTAGTTTGGTAAGGAGACTTATATATGTTAAAAGATATTATAATTAGAACATTTCAGAAAGAAGATTTAAATCAAGTATTACAATTGTTCTATGAAACAGTTCATACGGTTAATGCAAAAGATTATAATGAGTTACAGCTACAGGCGTGGGCACCGGAGCGACTAGATAGAGAAAATTGGTTACAGTCTTTAGAAAAGAATATTAGCTATGTAGCGGATCATAAAGGTATGATTGTGGGGTTTGGGGATTATAACGATGATCGTTACGTAGATCGTTTATTTACGCATAAAGATTATCAAGGGAAAAGAGTCGCTTCATACATACTACAGAAGTTAGAAAAAGAAGCAGTGAACTTGGGACATAGGGAGATATATACAGAGGCGAGCATTACCGCAAAACCTTTTTTTGAAAGTAAAAATTTTATTTGCATAAAAGAACAAAAGAAACAGCATAATGGTCAGATTTTTATTAATTATGTAATGAAAAAATATCCTTCTCATAAATGAGAAGGATATTTTTTCATTATTTTACAGCTTCTTTTAGTTCTTTACCAGCTTTGAAAGCAGGTACTTTAGAAGCTGCGATTTGCATTTCTTCACCAGTTTGTGGGTTACGGCCTGTACGAGCAGCTCTTTCGCGAACTTCGAATGTACCGAATCCGATAAGTTGTACTTTTTCACCAGCAGCTAAAGTGTTAGTGATTGATTCTACTACAGTTTGTACAACTACAGTAGCTTCTTTTTGAGAAATCTCAGCATTTTGTGCTACGTTTTTAATTAATTCTGTTTTGTTCATGTTTTTCACCTCATATGTAAATAATGCTATTTAAGTTGTTATTATAACGTATAAAACATTCGAGAACAAGTGTACGTACATATATTCGCAAAAAAAATGAAATTTGTAATATTTTTAGGGTTCTTTATACACATTCTATTTAAGCCGACAGGGATTTGTTCTTCATTTCAGTCTTCTCTTGATAAGAAGATAGTTTCTTATTATAAGATATGAAGTAAGGTAGTGCTACAAATAACATACCTCCTACTAAATTTCCAAAGAAAACAAAAATAAAGTTTGGAAAATATTCAGCCCAAGTGAAATGACCGGCAAAAATTGCGGCTGGGATGACAAACATATTGGCTACAACGTGTTGAAATCCAATCGCAACAAAAGTCATAACTGGGAACCAAATACCGATAATCTTTCCGATAAATTCTTTACTTCCCATACTGAGCCAAACAGCTAAACAAACGAGCCAATTACATCCGATTGCAGAAATAAATGCTTGCAATGGTGTATCTTGTAGTTTCACTTGAGCGATAGAAATAGTTTTCGCTAAAAAAGCTCCTTCAGTTAAGCCGACGATATGACCGAAAAAATAGGCTACGAATACAGCTCCTATGAAATTGCTAAATGTAACAATAACTAAATTTTGTATGAAATAAAATAAAGTAATTTTCTTTTGGAGCCAGGCCATAGAAACTGTCATCATGTTACCAGTTACTAGTTCACCGCCTGCAAGAATAACGAGAATAAGACCGATAGGGAATACAGCAGCGCCTAGAAAACTAGAAAATGATCCCCAATATTTTGGCATTGTTCCAATAACATGAATATCGAGTAAATACCCTAATGCGATAAAAGCACCGCCAAAAAAACCGAGAATTAGCATAGGGAGTAATGATAAATGAGCTTTTTTCCTTCCGGAATTAGCAGCAAGTTCCGTAATTTCTTCTGGTGTAAATACAGACATGAATAACCCCTCCGTAATAAAATGATGGAATGAATAGAAAAAGATTCGAAAATATATGTATTATAAAAATATGGTATGACTTCTGTATAAAATTGTCAAAGTGAATAGGGAGGAAATTACATATTAATAACATTGTTCATGTTGTCACATTAATGTAACAATAAGGATTTAAAGTGTTTCTAGAGGTGAAAACATGAATACGAATCATGTAAAAAAAGAACGAAAAAAATCAATCGTAAAGATATTTATTATTAGTTTTATAAGTATATTAATGATACTAGTAAGTTTGTATTATTATGCGACAGAAATAGAACGAAAACTAGTAACAGTTACATGGAATGAAATAGAAGCTTCTGCAATTCCTAAAGAATTTAATAATAAAAAAATATTACAGTTTTCAGATGTACATTTAGGGCCAGAGTTTACATTGAAGCAACTTGAACATTTGGTGGAGAAGATGAATGAATTACATCCAGATATAGTAGTTTTTACCGGAGATTTAATAGATAAATTTGGGTCTTATAGTGCAGAAAGAGAAGAAGCGAAGGCTATTTTGCAGAAAATTTACGCTCCCTTAGGGAAATATGCTGTGTTTGGGAATCATGATAGGGGCGGGGGCGGTAGTTTATTTTACAAAAAATATATGGAGGAAGCTGGTTTTTCTGTATTAGTAAATGAAGTGCAGAAAATTAAAGTGGAAAACGGCAAATATATTACAATATCAGGTTTGGATGATTTTCTATTAGGGAAGCCGAAAATAGATTCAACTTTAAAAAACTTGAAACAAAATGATTTCAACATGTTATTAGTACATGAGCCGGATGTTGTAACCAAAATAAATCGTTACCCAGTTGATCTTCAACTGTCAGGACATAGTCACGGAGGACAAGTCCAAATCCCTTTTGTAGGTCCGTTAATTACTACCAAACTAGCTGAGAGCTATGTTGAAGGTATGTATGAAGTGGAGGGGAAGAGTAAGCAGTTATATTTATATGTAAATCGTGGTATTGGGACTACTAGGATGCCTGTTAGATTTTGTAGTGTACCTGAACTTTCAGTTTTTGTGTTGAAGCAAAAGAGTGACTAGAATATTTAACAATATGATTCGGAGGAACGTGCGATGTTGGGCGATGGAAAACAGTTTCTTAAAACTTTAGATGTGACAAAGTAATTTTCATAAATAAAAAACAACAATAGGACCTATAAAGGGTCCTATTGCTGTTTTTATCCTGCATTGATTGCCCATAAATGTCCGATTGAAGGGGGCTAATTATAGTTTTACTTTGTTATTTTTGCAAGGAAAGACCATCAAAATATGTTCTATAGTTATTTGAGAATTCGAAGTTGTTTTTTGCATCCCAATTAATAGACCAAGACATTAGGCCGCGGAATGCAGGATAGCCACTCTGGTTAGAAAGTTTATACTTTCCTCCGAACGGAACTCCTTTAATGATATAATTTAAAGCTTTTTTCATTTCAGTTGGCGAAATGTATCCACCACTTGGAGCTGCCGCTGGTGCTGCTGGAAGCCCAATCATGACTTGATCTGAACGAAGAGCTGGGAAAATGTTATTTGCATTACCACCTACAGGAAAACCATGTAAGAGCATATCTGCCATAGCGACCTCGTAGTCTGCAGTACCTTGATTGTAGTTATTACCGTCCATTCCAATCCCGCTACCAGCGTTGTAGTGTTGAACATGAATGTATGTTAGTTTATCTTTCACTCCGTAAATAATTGGTAAATATGCACCCCATATGCTTCCATATGCGCTATAACCGCCTTGAACATAAGCTGTTTCAGGAGCCATGCTTAATAGAAAATCTGGACCATAATGATCTGAGATTGTTCGAATAGCTGATATAAGATTTACGATTTGGGGAGTAGTTGGATTTTTGAAATTAGTGTCATTTCCGTTTAAGTAAATACCTGATTCAAGGTCAATATCTATTCCATCAAAACCGTATTTATCGATTAGAGACTGTATGGAATTAATAAAACGATCCTTAGCGGCATTGTCAGGAAGTAAAACGACTCCATTTTGTCCACCTATTGAAAGAACTACTTTCTTTCCTTTACTTTTTAAATAAGAAATATCTGATTTGAAGTCTGCATCTGTACCATACACAGGAGAAAATTCAACAGTGGAACGATCACCACCAGTTTCACCAAAAGATACATTGATTACATCCCATTTTGGTGAAACGTCTTTTAATTTAATAATGCCAGTACCGTTATCAAAGTTATGCCAGTATCCAACGAGTAATTTTGAACCTAAATTGTTTGCTGCTTGTGCTTGGAAAGGGGATAGCGGTAGAAGTAAGAACATTACTAAAATACAACAAAAAAATTTGAACTTGTTTAACATATCAACACTCCTATACAAAAAGTTGTCTAGATGTATAATCTTGTTTATTTAATGATATCTGAAAATTCTTTCTTTTGTAAGAGGACTATAATTTTCTCAACAATTGTGTATGGGAGAGTATTAAACCTAATGTAATAATTTTTGAAGAAGGTTGAATTGAAATTGTTAAATTCAGAATATTTTGATATATTTTAAAGTATAGGACAAAATCTTTCGCACAGTACTCTTACATAAATTTCAAAATTTAGTTTGGAAGGGGATGTACAAGATTTGGATAAAAATCTAAAGAAAGACCTCAAAATACGCCACATTACAATGATTTCAATTGGCGGCGTAATAGGGGCTGGTTTGTTTGTTGGAAGTGGTGCAGTTGTACATTCGGCAGGACCAGGTTCTATCGTTTCATATGCATTAGCAGGACTTCTAGTCATTTTCGTCATGAGAATGCTAGGAGAAATGGCAGCTGTTAATCCGACAAGTGGTTCATTTGCAACGTATGCAAGAGAAGCGATTGGTCCTTGGGCGGGTTATACAATAGGCTGGTTATACTGGTTTTTTTGGGTAATTGTTATTGCAATAGAAGCCACAGCAGGTGCTGGTATTATCCAATATTGGATTCCACAAATACCGCTTTGGTTATTAAGTTTAATATTAACAATTTTATTAACGCTGACGAACGTTTTTTCGGTGAAATCATTTGGAGAGTTTGAATATTGGTTTTCTTTTATTAAAGTAATAAGTATTGTTTTGTTCCTTTGTCTAGGTCTTGCTGTTATTTTAGGATTTGTTCCAGGAACAGAAGCACCTGGCACTTCGAATTTAATTGGACAAGGTGGATTTATGCCAAACGGTATAAGTTCGGTCCTGCTTGGAATTACTGTTGTTATATTTTCATTTATGGGATCAGAGATTGTAGCAGTAGCCGCAGGTGAATCTGCAGAACCTGTAAAAGCAGTAAAAACAGCAACAAACAGTGTGATTTGGCGTATTCTTGTATTTTTTATTGGGTCTATAGCGGTAGTTGTCACGCTACTGCCATGGAATTCAGCAAACATATTAAAAAGTCCATTTGTAGCTGTACTTGAACATATAGGAATACCAGCGGCAGCACAAATTATGAATTTTATCGTTTTAACAGCTGTACTTTCTTGCTTAAATTCAGGCTTATATACAAATTCAAGAATGCTTTTTTCAATGGCAGAAAGAGGAGATGCTCCAAAGTCATTTTTAAAATTGAACAGTAGTGGTGTTCCCGTTCGAGCGGTTTTATTTGGAACTTTCTTCGCTTATATTGGAGTTGTGTTTAGTTACATTTCTCCAGATAAAGTCTTTTTGTTTTTAGTGAATGCATCTGGCGGGATTGCGTTACTAGTTTATCTCGTTATTGCAGTTTCGCATTTAAAGATGCGTAAAAAAATGGGGAAAGTAGAACAACAAAATTTGAAAGTGAAAATGTGGCTTTTTCCGTATGTAACGTATGTTACAATTGCTGCTATTATAGCAGTTTTAGTTGCGATGTTCGCAATTGATACTTTACGTTCACAAGCATTTTTAACAATGTTTGTTACTGTTCTTATAATACTTTCTTATTTTATTTTTAATAGAAATAAAAATATCACAGTTTTGCATCCTAAAAGTAAGAATGAGGAATCTGTTCGATTCTAATTTTCTTATTTTCGAAGAGAGTTACACCCAATCATTGCTATAAAAGAATCATATATAATCATAGAAACAAGTAATTACTATTGTCATAGTGAATATAAACTTTTTTCTTGACTTTTTATACGAAGGCGAGCAAAATGGTAAAAAAGGAAGGGGGGATGATGATGGAAGAGTATGTATTAGAGCTGTATAACCTGTTATATACGACAGAATGGCAAGATATTGTTTCGTTTCTAGGAATCGTATTTTGCATGAAAATTGTAATTGTATATATGGAAGAGCAAGGTATGTTCTATTCCTTCTCATCTCCGTTCGATGTGCAGCGCGAGCCGTTGCTAAACTATGCCAATGTGAATTACGAACAATTTCCTTTTGTAGTTTTCTTTATGATTCGATTTATTACAGCAATTGTAAGGAAAAAGGAAAGTGACGATGAAGAGTGCCACTCAACTTGTAATATAGCGAATGTTTTTTAAGCTAAATACAAGGAGGAGATTTATATGTGGTTTCGATTTCTTATGATTGGTTTCTTTTCATTAACAGCAATTTCATTAATGGGATATCAAGTGTCTGAAATTTTTCAAGCATATAGCGATACATTTTTTAACAAAAACTAATCGCATTGCTATTTGAATAATAAAGCGATAAAATCCTTCTTAAGAAGTTTTATTAAGAAGGATTTTTTTCTTTGTCTGGTCTTGCTGTGTCAAACTATTGTCACATTTACACTGTGAATAATATGTTAAAATAGTGAGGTTATGTATACATACTTGAAGGAAGAGGGAGTGACCATTTTGGTGGATCAATCAACAAATCAGAAAAGCTATGCTCCTATTGTGATAACGCTTTCTGTAATTGTAAATGCGATTATTTTATTTTTGTTCTTTGGACCTGTTGGCTATGAAGGAGAAGTACATTTTGATGTAACGATTTTACCAATGTTAAACGCGATTTTTAATAGCTTTACGTTCGTATTTTTATTAGCAGCGTTATTCTCTATTATTAAAAAGAATGTGAAAATGCATCGTGGTTTTATCCTAGCAGCATTTACGACAACTTTACTATTTTGTGTGTCGTATTTATCGTATCATTACTTAGCGCCGGCAACACATTTTGGCGGAGAAGGATTCATTAAATATGTGTATTTCATCATTTTAATTACACATATTATCCTAGCAGCAATTATCGTACCACTTGCATTGTTTGCGCTTGTATTTGGTTTTACAAATCAATTAACACGTCACCGTAAAATTGTACGTTGGACGATGCCGATTTGGTTATATGTAAGTTTATCTGGTGTTATTGTTTACTTAATGATCTCACCTTATTACCAATAAAAAAATCTCAGCCTGTAGGCTGGGATTTTTTTATTAAGCAAATATTTTTGTGAAATGAAAAAAATATGGTATACAAAAGTATAGTTGCTTTTCATATAGAAGGGATGGTAAAGAAATATGCAAAATTTTGTATTTCGTAATCCAACGAAACTTATTTTCGGTAAAGGTCAATTAGAACAGCTAAAAACTGAAATTCCACAGTTCGGTAAAAAAGTTCTTCTCGTATACGGGGGAGGCAGCATTAAAAGAAACGGTATTTATGATAATGTAATTTCTATTTTAAAGGATATTAATGCAGAAGTATTTGAATTAACAGATGTTGAACCGAATCCACGTGTATCAACTGTAAAGAAAGGGATTCAAATTTGTAAAGAGAATGGTGTTGAATTTATTTTAGCAGTTGGTGGAGGAAGTGTAATCGACTGTACGAAGGCAATTGCAGCTGGTAGTAAGTACGATGGAGATGTATGGGATATTGTAACGAAAAAAACATTTGCTAATGAGGCATTACCATTTGGTACTGTACTTACTCTTGCAGCAACAGGATCTGAAATGAATGCAGGCTCGGTAATTACAAACTGGGAAACGAATGAAAAGTATGGATGGGGTAGCCCGGTTACTTTCCCGCAGTTTTCGATTTTAGATCCAGTTCATACTACTTCTGTACCGAAAGATCAAACAATTTACGGTATGGTAGATATTATGTCGCACGTATTAGAACAATATTTCCATCATGGAACGAATACAGAACTACAAGATCGTTATTGTGAAGCTGTTTTAAAAACAGTAATTGAGACAGCTCCTAAGCTTTTAAATGATTTAGAAAATTATGAGCATAGAGAAACTGTTTTATATTGTGGTACTATGGCGTTAAACGGCATTTTAGCAATGGGAGTAAAAGGAGATTGGGCCACTCATAATATTGAGCATGCAGTTTCTGCTGTTCATGATATACCACACGGGGGTGGCCTTGCGATTTTATTCCCGAACTGGATGAAGCATGTTGTAGAGGAAAATGTAAGTCGTTTTAAACAGTTCGCTATTCGTGTATTTGATATAGAAACAGGTGGTAAAACAGATAAAGAAGTGGCGTTAGAAGGAATTGAGGCACTGCGTCAATTTTGGACTTCAATTGAGGCGCCAGTAACATTATCTGATTACGCTATTGGAGAAAATGAAATTGATTTAATGGCGGATAAAGCGATGGCGTATGGTGAATTTGGTAACTTTAAAAAATTAAATAAAGATGATGTTTTAAGTATATATAAAGCTTCTTTATAAGTGAATTTAGAAAAGAAACCTATTTGATTGTTTGATCGAATAGGTTTCTTTTTGCTGTTTATAAACGTTTTTGGATGTTTTTGATTATTTTTGATTGTTTACGGTTGATTTTTGTGACCGTTTTCATTATACTGTAATCAAAGAAGAGGTGAATAAAATGTTAACTCCTGAACGTCATCAAATGATATTGCAACTTGTAAAAGAACAGAAAGTTGTAAAATTACAGCAATTAGTTGAAAGAACAGAAAGCTCTGAATCGACAATTCGCCGTGATTTAGCGCAATTGGAAAAGCAAAGGTTATTAAAAAGAGTTCATGGTGGTGCCGCTGTTTTAACAGGAAAAGGGCAAGAACCAACGATGGTTGAAAAATCATCCAAAAACATTCAAATAAAACAACAAATTGCTAAGTATGCGGCTAGCGTTATTGAACAAGGTGATTGTATTTATTTAGATGCAGGAAGTACAACATTTGAAATGATTCCATTTTTAATAAATAAAGATGTTACTGTCGTTACGAATGGACTTATGCATATTGAAGCTTTAGTTGAAAATAATATTCGTGCGTATTTACTAGGCGGAATGATGAAGAGTAGGACGAAAGCTTTAATCGGTGCTATGGCACAGGAAAGTATGCAGAAGTATCGTTTTGATAAATGTTTTTTAGGTGCAAATGGTGTACATGAACAGCTTGGCTTTACAACGCCAGATCCAGAAGAAGCGCTCTTAAAACAAATGGCATTAACATTAGCAAACGAAGGATATTTCTTAATTGATGAAAGTAAGTTTTCAGAAGTTGCGTTTGCGAAAATTGCAAATGTTGAAGATGCAAATATTATTACAAACCATTTAGAAATTGATTTAGAAAAATATAAACAACAAACCAATGTAATTGAGGCTGATAAACAATGATCTATACAGTTACTTTAAACCCATCTATTGATTATGTAGTGCAAGTTTCTTCCTTTGATTTAGGAACAATAAATCGAGCGGAAAAAGATATGAAGTTTCCTGGAGGAAAAGGAATTAATGTTTCTCGTGTTCTTCAGCGTTTAGGTGTTAAAAATATAGCACTTGGATTTACTGGTGGATTTACTGGTCAATTTATTAAAGAGGTATTACAGACGGAAGGTGTAACAACAAACTTCGTCCAAGTAGATGAAGATACTCGCATTAATGTGAAAATAAAAGGGGAAGAAGAAACAGAATTAAATGGCCAAGGTCCTATTGTAACAAAAGAGCAGTTCGAACAGTTAATGAAAAAAATTGAGAGTATGCAACCTGGAGATTGTGTTGTACTTGCTGGGAGTGTACCAGTTTCTATTCCAAGTACCTTTTACGAATCAATTGCTGCGTTTGGAGCTGAAAAAGGTATTCGTGTAGTAGTAGATGCAAGTGGAAGTGCACTGCAACATGTAATTAAAAATAAGCCATTTTTAATTAAGCCAAACCACCATGAACTTGGTGAGTTGTTTGGAGTGGAGCTTTCAACAGTAGAGGACGTTTTACCTTATGGAAGAAAATTAATTGAACAAGGTGTAAAACACGTTATCGTATCGATGGCTGGAGAGGGAGCTTTATTATTTACGGCAGAAGGTATATATGAAGCGACTGTTCCAAAAGGTGTTGTAATTAATTCAGTTGGGGCCGGGGATTCTCTTGTTGCAGGGTTTGTAGGCAAATATGAACAGACAAAAGATATTGAAAAGGCATTTCAATACGGCGTTGCAACAGGGAGTGCAACAGCATTTTCAGCTGATTTATGTAAGAAGGAAAAAGTAGAAGAATTATTGTCGCAAGTAATTGTAGCTAAGCGATAGGGGGAAGCAACATATGAAAATTACAGAACTATTAAAAAGGGATACAGTCATTATGGATTTGACAGCTTCAAATAAAGAAGCTGTCATAGATGAATTAGTTGAGAAATTAAACGGGGCAAATCGTTTAAATAGTAAAACGGAATTTAAAGAAGCTATTTTAAAGCGGGAGTCCCAAAGTACGACTGGAATAGGGGAAGGTATTGCAATACCTCATGCGAAGACAAAGGCTGTTAAACAACCATCGATTTGTTTTGGTAGAAGTGTAAGCGGTATCAATTATGAGTCGCTTGACGGACAGCCAGCACACTTATTCTTTATGATTGCTGCAAGTGAAGGAGCGAATAATACTCATTTAGAAACGTTGTCTCGTTTATCGACATTATTAATGGATGAAGGATTTCGCAAGCAACTATTAGAAGCAAAGGATGAAAGTGAGCTTCTTCAACTATTTGATGAAAAAGAGAATGAAAAAGAAGAAGAGACTGAAGTCGCAAAACCAGAAGGAAATGAACCGTACGTACTTGCTGTTACAGCTTGTCCAACTGGAATCGCTCACACATATATGGCAGCGGATAGCTTAAAAGCAAAAGCGACAGAGTTAGGAATAGCGATTAAAGTTGAAACAAACGGATCAACAGGTATTAAAAACGGTTTAACGAAAGAGGATATTGAACGTGCAACAGCTATTATTGTTGCGGCGGATAAACAAGTAGAAATGAATCGTTTTGCTGGTAAACATGTCATTCAAGTGCCAGTTGCTGATGGGATTCGAAAAACGGAAAATCTGCTTAAGCGAGCTGTCAAACAAGATGCACCAATCTTTAAAGGTGTAAAAGAGGACGGGAAATCAGAAAGTATTGAGGGAGAAAAAGGATTAGGAATTTATAAGCATTTAATGAGCGGTGTAAGTAATATGCTTCCATTCGTTGTTGGCGGCGGGATTTTAATAGCGCTAGCGTTTTCGTTTGGTGGTATAAAGGCGGAAGGTCCTTTAGCTGAATTGTTCATGTCAATTGGTGGAGGAAAAACAGGTGCGTTTTTATTCCTTGTACCAATTTTAGCTGGATTTATTGCAAGTTCTATCGCTGATCGTCCTGGTTTTATGCCTGGTGTTGTAGGTGGATTTTTAGCGGCGAATGCGAATGCTGGATTTTTAGGTGGGTTAATTGCTGGTTTCTTAGCTGGATATGTTGTTTTAGGGTTGAAAAGATTATTTTCAGGACTACCAGTACAATTAGAAGGAATTAAACCTGTATTGTTATATCCAGTCTTTGGATTATTGATTACAGGAGTTGTAATGCAAAAAGTAGTAATTCCGCCTGTAGTAGCATTAAATGAAATGTTGACAGGGTGGTTAAATGGTTTAAACGGTACGAATGCTATATTACTAGGTCTTATTTTAGGTGGTATGATGGCAATTGATATGGGGGGGCCAATTAATAAAGCGGCATTTACGTTTGGTATTGCTGCAATAGAAGCACAGAATTTTGGAGTGCACTCAGCAGTTATGGCTGGTGGGATGGTACCGCCACTTGCGATTGCATTCGCAACTACATTCTTTAAATCAAAGTTTACAGAAGCGGAACGTAAATCTGGTTTAACCAATTATATTATGGGAGCATCGTTCATTACAGAAGGTGCGATTCCGTTTGCTGCTGCAGATCCGGTTCGAGTAATCGTAAGTTGTGTTGTTGGTTCAAGTATTGCAGGTGCGTTATCTATGTTATTCCAAATTACATTACCGGCACCGCATGGTGGATTATTTGTAATAGCGTTAGTAAATAAACCGTTACTATATATTTTCTCTATATTAATTGGAACAATTGTTTCGGCTGTTATGCTAGGTGTTTGGAAAAAGAAAGTTCAATAACAAATAAAAAGAGAGCAGTTTTTAGTAGCTGCTCTCTTTTTATTACAAAAAAATAGGTTAACAATTGAATATTGATGTTTTTTGGTAAAATATGTAACGAATTGTTACTTTTTTGTAACAAAAAAGTAACACTGTAATTTTTTCTGGAAAAAAGTTCTTGTGCTCGTATATGAAAAATATATGAAAACCACTGGAGATTGTATGAGGAATACATTTTATTAATATGGAAATTTATGTTACAACTCGTTAATCGTATATTACGAATGCTTTGTAATTGTGTGATTTCTAAAAATTCTAAAAATCTGTTGCTATAATGAAAATACGAAAACAAAGCAAATGGAGGCTATTCATGAAAAAATTATTAGGTATAGCAACAGCAGCAGTTTTTGGTCTTGGGATTTTTGCGGGTTCTGCTAAAGCGGAAACAATTGTAACAACAGACGTATTAAATGTTAGAGAAAACCCAAATGTAGAGTCAAAGCTTGTAGGTAAAGTGTTCAGTGGGAATACACTAGATGTTATAAATACAGAAAATGGATGGACAAAAATTAAGTTGAACGGTAAGGAAGCGTTTGTAAGTGCCGATTTTACAAAGAGCACATATTATGTAACGGCGGGCGTATTAAATGTTCGTGCTGGAGCGAATACTGATTCTGAAATTTTAGGTAAACTTAATAAAAATGATGTGATTGAAACGACGAATCAAGTTCAAAATGAATGGTTACAATTCGACTACAATGGAAAAGTTGGATATGTTCACGTGCCATTTTTAACAGGAACAGCACCTGTAATCGAAAAGAAAGAGGTTGTAGCTCAAGAAGAAGCGCCAGCTAGAACAAATACGCCAGTTAAAAATAATACAGTAGTTAAGAATAAAGAGTCTGTTAAGAGTAACGATTCTATTAAGAATGTAGAATCAAGTAAACCTGTGGTAAAAGAAAAACCGGCTGCAAAACCAGTTGCAAAATCTACTGAAACAAGTGCGCCTACTGGTGGTCGTGAAATTACAGTAGAAGCGACGGCATATACAGCAGATCCGAGTGAGAATGGTTCGTATGGTGGTCGTGTATTAACTGCAATGGGGCATGATTTAACAGCAAATCCAAATATGAAAGTAATTGCTGTTGATCCGAAAGTAATTCCGCTTGGATCAAAAGTATGGGTAGAAGGATATGGAGAAGCGATTGCTGGAGACACCGGTGGTGCGATTAAAGGAAATCGTATTGATGTATTAGTCGGTTCAGATGGTAGTGCTAATAGCTGGGGGCGCAAATCTGTAAAAGTGAAAGTTATACAATAGGTTATCGATATTAATATAAAAAGCGGTTGCTTGAAACTATGTAAGCAGCCGCTTTTTATGGATTATTGAAATGGATAAATAGTTTTACCTGTGATAATTTTATATGCACTGCAAAATTGCGTTTGTATATATTCTGTATTTTTATTTTCTGGATGTAATGTTGTTTCATGGAGAGTAGAATGAAAAGCCCGTAGTAAACAATTTAGGGCGAAGTATAATTCCTCTTGTGAACAATTTTGTTCTTTTGTAGAAGTGGCTAAAATGAGGTCTTTTGTCAAAGATGAAAAATTGATGGTGGATTGTTTCATAGTTAACTCATCCTCTCGAAACTATTTTTATCATGTATATGCAGAATTGGACAAACTATGTTCTTTTTTCTGTGTAATTTCATGTACCGAAATGAAAGAACTTGCAATCATGCCGTTAAAATTGGTAAGATTGGGTATAATCAATAGATGGAGTATATTACATAAAGAGAGTTGAATGATATGGGAGAAGTGCAACGTGAAAAAGTTGCTGTCATCATTGGACCAACTGCTGTTGGAAAGACGAAGTTAAGTATCGATCTTGCCAAAGCGTTGAACGGTGAAATTATTAGTGGTGATTCCATGCAGATCTATCGAACGATGGATATTGGAACTGCAAAGGTAACAAAAGCAGAGATGGACGGAATTCCACATTATATGATCGATATAAAAAATCCGGAAGATTCATTTTCTGTCGCGGAATTTCAAGAACGTGTTCGCAAGCATATTCGAGAAATTACAGAACGTGGTAAATTACCAATTATAGTTGGTGGGACCGGTCTTTATATACAATCTGTTTTATTCGATTATCAGTTTACAGATGATGCTGGTGATGTGATATACCGAGAGCAAATGGAAAAGTTAGCTTTAGAACGCGGTGTGGAATATGTACATAAAAAATTGCAAGAAGTAGATCCAGAAAGTGCGGAGCGTATTCATGCAAATAATGCACGACGTGTCATTCGGGCGTTAGAAATTTTCCACATGACGGGTGAAAAAATGAGTGACCAAATTGAGAAACAAGAAAAAGAGTTACTCTATGATGTTTCATTAATTGGCTTGACAATGGATCGAGAAATGCTATACGATCGCATTAACTTACGAGTGGATTTGATGATGGAACAAGGCCTATTAGAGGAAGTAGAAGGGCTGTATAATAGAGGGATACGAGATTGTCAATCTATTCAAGCGATTGGATATAAAGAAATCTATGATTATTTTGAGAATCGAGCCTCTTTAGAAGATGCGGTGTCACAATTAAAGACGAATTCGCGTCGTTATGCAAAACGTCAATTAACGTGGTTCCGTAATAAAATGGATGTCACGTGGTTTGATGTTACAGACGGTGAAAAAACGTCAGAAATTTTACGATACATAGAAGGAAAGTTACAAGTAAAGTCGAATAATAGTAAGTAGAGAAAAAGAGGAGGATTCGACATGAAGCAATCAATCAATATTCAAGATCAGTTTTTAAATCAACTCCGTAAAGAAAATACGTTTGTTACGCTGTACTTATTAAATGGTTTCCAGCTTCGTGGATTAATTAAAGGATTTGATAATTTTACAGTCCTGCTGGAAACAGAAGGTAAGCAGCAGCTTATTTATAAACATGCAATTTCTACATTTGTACCACAAAAAAATGTTTCAATTGAATTAGAATAGTAATGAATTATTGTACATAACAAAAAAGAGCGAGTTTCCTCGCTCTTTTTTTATTTGTCATAAACAATATATGATGAAATTTAAGCGATTCTAAATACAGTAAGGCGGATATTAGTATTTCCTGTCGCAGGGATTGTAATCTCATTAAGAGTAGATTGGACAGAAATTCTTGCACCAGCTGCTAATGTTTCGATTGTAGTAAATGAAAGTGAGTCGCCTATTAAATTTGAAGAGAAATTATCAGTTGCGACTGCTCCATTAATTGAAATGCCTACTCCGAGTGGAGCGCATCCTGGCGCAGTTGTAGAAATGGATACGCTAATTACATAAATACCACCGTTAATAACAGTAACTGTATCTGTGCCGTTGAAGATAATATTGTTTACGTTAATTGCAGTACTAAAAATAAAGTTATTAAATTGCAGTACTGTTTGCTGAATATTGTTTGTTACAACAATTGTTGCTATAGGGAAGCTAGGTCCAGTTGGCCCAGTAGGTCCGGTAGGTCCACCAGAAGGTCCAGTAGGTCCAGTAACTCCTATGCCAGTAGCGCCGGTAGCACCCGTTGGTCCTTGAATGCCTTGAGGTCCGGTAGCGCCCGTGTTACCTTGAACACCCTGAGGTCCAGTAGCACCCGTGTTACCTTGAACGCCTTGAGGTCCAGTAGCGCCGGTAGCACCCGTGTTACCTTGAACACCTTGAGGTCCAGTGGCACCAGTAGCACCCGTGTTACCTTGAGCACCTTGAGGTCCAGTAGCACCCGTGTTGCCTTGAACACCCTGAGGTCCAGTAGC
>NZ_BEZT01000001.1:1111966-2401613 GCF_003402455.1 Bacillus sp. HMA207
ACCAGTAGCGCCCGTGTTACCTCGAGGCCCAGTGGCGCCGGTAGCACCAGTAGCACCCGTGTTACCTTGAGGTCCAGTAGCGCCGGTAGCGCCCGTGTTACCTCGAGGCCCAGTGGCGCCGGTAGCACCAGTAGCACCTGTGTTACCTTGAGGTCCAGTAGCGCCGGTAGCGCCCGTGTTACCTCGAGGTCCAGTGGCACCGGTAGCACCAGTAGCACCCGTGTTACCTTGAGGTCCAGTAGCGCCGGTAGCGCCCGTGTTACCTCGAGGTCCAGTGGCACCGGTAGCACCAGTAGCGCCTGCTGGTCCAGTAGGTCCGGTAGGTCCTTGAATAAACGAAGCGGAATTAACTAGAGCAGTTTGTAATGCTGCTATTAATTTAAGGAGCTCTTGAAGTGTGCAAGGGTCAATTCGGAATAATTTTGTAATGTATAGTAAATAGTTAATGAGATTTTGAAGCTCAATAAATACAGCGCTTGCTACAAAGGTTGGATTTCTTAATATAGTTATTAAGTTTTTAATGATAGCTAACCCTTGTGCTTTCAGGGAGGAAGTAGCGTCTAGTGAACAAATAAATTTACTCAGTAGGTTCAATGTATCGATTAGATCTTCAATATTTTGGGGAGATGGATTTGCGAAAAGTGTTGGGATTATTTTTGTTAAATCAATAATAATCGCACGAAATGTTCTAAGTTGAGCTTTAGTAATTGGGATTGATGGAGTATTTGGGATTCGTCCGGCGCTACTTGGAAAGCATGGTTTGGAGAATTTGTTTTGATTGTCGTTATAACGAGACATTAAATCTCTCCTTTCTCACGAAAATGTGAACGAAACTCATCATAGTAGATGCAGAAATTAGTTAAATGGTCATAGTAAAATCGTTTGTTTAAAGAAAAAATAGAAAAAACGCCTTACAATAAGGCGTTTTTTCTATTTTCTGCGTATTGATAATATCGCTTTAATGAAATTTTTGATTTGAATCCAGCGAGTTTTATAATTTCTGATTCAGGAGTTTCTTTTTTTATTAAGTTTAAAATATAGGTGTTACGAAAATGTTGTCCTGAAATTCCTTTACGTAAATTGGCTCTAGCCACTTCGAGGCGAATCATTTTTTGTATAGCAATTTCCGTTAATGCCTTTGGTGCATCATTTTCATATACCCACCTGTATGTTCCACGGTTAAAATCGAATGCGACAAATAATGGATCATCACTATGGTATTTAGGACGAACTGGTTCCGGGATGCTTTTGTAATAATTATATAGTTGTTTTTTGTCTTCTTTTGCTAATGTAATTGTTCTTTCTACACCTGCGGTTGCTGGGATTGATAATGTGTTAGTTTCAAAGTGAACGTGATGCATTGTTAATGCTGTAAGTTCCTGTAAGGATAAACCGTAGTCAATCAATAGATTTAAAATAGCAATATTGCGATCCATTAATAAGGGGCGCACAGGAAGTTGTTTTTCTGAAAGTCCTTCTAATGAAGTGACTATATACTTTAACCTTTTTTCTTCATCAGGTGAAATGAAATCTTCGTTACGAAGTGTACGGTCTGGTTGAATAGATATCTCCATATTTTTCAATGGATTAGGAATGTTTAGAAAATGATGCATTCTATTTAGTACAATAAATACACGATGCATCGTTTTTTCTGAGTAATGTCGATTCGTTTTTAAATCGGAAAAGTAATCTTCGTAGTCTTTTGTACAAAGTGTAGCCCATATATTACTGGAAGGGAGCTTTTTGTTTTTTTCTAACCAATGTCCGAAGTCTTCAACGTCATAAACATAACGTTTAATAGTTGAGGGTTTTCGGCCTTTATTCAATAAAAAAATAGAAAAGGCTTGTATTGTATCATGGAATTCCGTTGTCTCCATAGTCCCACCACCTTAATTATTTCTTATATTATAGCAAACTTTTCTGAAAATAGGCATTTACAAGGGGGACAGGAATAATAATATTTGGTGAGTGGATAAAATGAGGTGATTGTATGGAACAATCGATGCGAAAGAAAAACAACAATCAAATTAATATTGTGTTAAACCATCGAAAGAAAATTTCTTTGCCAGCCGCAGAAAATAAAACGGTAATTTCAAATGAAACTGCAATTAAACATGAAATGCTGCAGAGAATTGAAGAAGAGATGGGGAAGCTTGTTGGGATGGATGATATAAAAAAGATAATAAAAGAAATATATGCTTGGATTTATGTGAATAAAAAAAGACAAGAGAAGGGATTGAAGTCAGAGAAGCAAGTACTTCATATGCTGTTTAAAGGGAATCCAGGTACAGGGAAGACAACTGTTGCTAGAATGATAGGGAAATTGCTGTTTGAGATGAATATTCTATCGAAAGGCCACTTGGTTGAAGCTGAACGTGCTGATCTTGTAGGAGAGTACATCGGCCATACAGCTCAAAAAACAAGAGACTTAATAAAAAAAGCAATGGGAGGTATTTTGTTTATTGATGAGGCGTATTCTTTAGCTCGAGGAGGAGAGAAGGACTTTGGAAAAGAAGCAATTGATACGCTTGTAAAACATATGGAAGATAAACAACATGGTTTTGTATTGATTTTAGCTGGATATTCAAGAGAGATGAATCACTTTCTTTCATTAAATCCAGGGCTGCAATCTCGTTTTCCATTTATTATTGAATTTGCGGATTACTCGGTAAATCAGTTGTTGGAAATTGGGAAAAGAATGTATGAAGATCGTGAATATCAGTTATCGAAAGAGGCTGAATGGAAATTTAGGGATCATTTACATGCTGTAAAGTATTCGTCGCAAATTACATCGTTTAGTAATGGGCGGTATGTACGGAATATTGTTGAAAAATCAATTCGTACACAGGCGATGCGGTTGTTGCAAGAAGATGCCTATGATAAAAATGATTTAATTGGAATATCGAGTATGGATTTGATGCTCGAAGAGGAGACGCACAGTACATAAACTGTGCGTCGATTTTTGTGTATAAGTTCGTTTACTCTTTTTTTTCTTTTTCTTGGTGTACTTTATGGAAGTGTTCCATTTTAGCGCTCTTTTCGTGTGCTG
This sequence comes from Bacillus sp. HMA207, assembly GCF_003402455.1. Lineage (NCBI taxonomy): Bacteria > Bacillati > Bacillota > Bacilli > Caryophanales > Bacillaceae > Bacillus > Bacillus sp. HMA207. The sequence goes on from NZ_BEZT01000001.1 coordinate 1,115,016, forward strand.
AATTAGGATCGTGTCCAAATTGATTTACTGAGCTTTTTTGAGCTCCTTTATTAACGTGGTTTGTCATTTGTATTCACCTCACTTTAAAAATTAGTATAAACATTATATAAAGAAAAAATCGTTAGAAAAGAAAAACCTCTTTACGATATGTAAAGAGGTTAGATTGCTATTTATGGATTGAACGTTCTTTCGTTTCGATACGTCTGTGTGGTAAATGCCATTTGTAATGAATAGAAACCATGCGGAAGCAAACAATTAAAATGAATAAAATGTAAAGAGCCCAATCGCTAACAATAATTTGAGCGCCAATTAAAAAACCTGCTAAAATTGTCCAAAAGGCATATACTTCAGCTCGAAGAACGAGAGGTTTCCTGCGGGCTAAAAGATCGCGAATGATACCGCCGCCAATACCAGTTAAAACAGCTGCTACAATTGTGGCGCTAATTGGTAAATTTAATTTTTGGGCATATAATGCTCCTTGTACAGCAAATGCTGATAAGCCGATAGCGTCAGTGATATTTTCCCACTTTTTCCAATGTCTAATTAACTTATTTGGAAAAAGAAAAATAATAGTCATTGATAAAAGTGCGATTTGGAATAACATGTCTTGTTGCCAAAACGCGACAATCGGATAACCGATTAATAAATTACGAATGGCACCTCCCCCAAATGCGGTTGCCATTCCTAAAATATACACCCCGAAAATATCATAATCCTCTTCCATTGCAACAATGGCTCCGCTTAGTGCGAAAGCGATTGTGCCTATGATGCTAAAAATCTCCCATGCCATGAATTTTCTCCCCCGCTAACTAGATGAAATGTGCTTCCTCTGCTATTATATTAGAAGGTTTAAATTTCGAAAAGGATGAGTGAACATATTTGATGGAAGAAAAAGAAAAAGTCATATTAGTAGGCTGTCAATTGCCACAAGATGATGATGAAAAATTTATGCATTCCATGAAAGAGCTTGCATCACTAGCGAAGACTGCACGAGCAGAATTGTTAGTGTCAACAACGCAAAAACGACCAAAGTTTCATCCGGCAACTTACATAGGTAAAGGGAAATTAGAAGAGCTTACAATGTTAACTGAAGAATTAGAGCCGGATGTTATTGTATTTAATAATGAATTAACGCCGAGTCAAATTCGGAATTTATCCTCAGTATTAAATGCGAGAGTAATTGATCGAACGCAACTAATACTGGATATTTTTGCGCAACGTGCGAAGTCGAGGGAAGGTAAGCTTCAAGTAGAATTAGCTCAGTTGCAATATACAATGCCGCGTCTTATGGGGCAAGGATTGTCCTTATCGCGTCTTGGTGGTGGTATTGGAACGAGAGGACCAGGTGAGACGAAATTAGAGACGGATCGTCGTCATATTCGATCCCGTATTGATGAAATAAAGAAACAACTTGCAGTTGTTGTGGAACATCGAAAAAGATATCGTGAGAGAAGAAAAGATAATAAAGTATTTCAAGTTTCGTTAATAGGGTATACAAATGCAGGGAAATCGACACTGTTTAATAGATTAACGGAAGCTGATACGTTTGAAGAAAACCTTCTGTTTGCAACATTAGACCCCACGACGAGGAAGATGCCGTTACCTTCTGGTTATACAGTATTACTAACTGATACTGTTGGTTTTATACAAGATTTACCCACTTCATTAATCGCTGCTTTTCGTTCGACACTGGAAGAAGCGGGGGAAGCAGATGTCATTTTACATGTAGTTGATTCCGCGGATCCTAACTACATAGGGCATGAAAAAACAGTAAAACGATTATTATCAGAACTTGAAATTAACCATATTCCTATTATTACGTTATATAATAAAAAAGATGAATTACACCAAAACTTTATTCCGTTTCCGAAAAGTGATTTCTTAATGACTAGTGCTTTTGAAGAAAGTGATTTATTGCGTATAAAAGAAGCGATAGAAACGAAGATGAAGAAAGAAATGGATTGTTATCGAGTGGAAATCCCTCCGAGTGAAGGTAAGTTGTTAACGCTTTTAAAGACGGAAACTCTATTAGCAAAGATGGAGTTTCTAGAAGATAAATTTGTATATGATTGTGCAGGGTATATTTTTACTCATTCATCGCTTAATGTGCAATTAAAGAGATTTTTAGTGGAAGAAGGAGAAAATAAAAATGTTTGATCGTTTGAAAAATGGAGAAAAAATTGCTCCAATTGTAAAAGAAGTAGAGAGTCAGATTACAGAAGTACATAAACGTGCGGATGAAGTGATTGAAAGCAATCAGTTTCGTGTATTAGAAAGTTTTCGGAAACATAAAATTAGTGACTCGCATTTTATCCCGACAACAGGTTATGGTTATGATGATATTGGCCGTGATACGTTAGAAAAAGTGTATGCTGATGTATTTGGGGCGGAAGCTGGACTTGTTCGTCCGCAAATTATTTCAGGTACTCACGCTATCTCTACAGCGTTATTTGGTATTTTACGCCCGGGAGATGAGTTATTGTATATCACTGGGAAACCGTATGATACGTTAGAGGAAATTGTTGGTGTACGTGGGAAAGGTGTAGGTTCATTTAAAGAATATAATATCGGTTACAATGCAGTTCCGCTAACTAGTGCTGGGCTTGTTGATTTTGAGGCTGTTGCAGCGGCGATTCATAATAATACGAAAATGATCGGTATTCAGCGTTCGAAAGGTTATGCTACTCGTCCATCGTTTACTATTTCTCAAATTAAAGAGATGATCGCGTTTGTTAAAGAAATTAAACCTGATGTTGTTGTGTTTGTAGATAACTGTTATGGCGAGTTTATTGAAGAGCAAGAGCCATGTCATGTTGGTGCAGATTTAATGGCGGGTTCGCTTATTAAAAACCCGGGCGGCGGAATTGTTAAAACTGGTGGTTATATTGTCGGGAAAGAACAGTATGTTGAAGCGTGTGCATATCGTTTAACGTCTCCGGGAATTGGTGCGGAAGCTGGAGCGTCTTTATACAGTCTGCAAGAAATGTATCAAGGGTTCTTCTTAGCGCCACATGTTGCAGGACAAGCGCTGAAAGGTGCAATTTTTACAGCTGCGTTTTTAGAAAAGTTAGGAATGAACACGTCACCAGCGTGGAATGCGCCAAGAACAGACTTAATTCAATCGGTTCAATTTGATGATAAAGACCGTATGATTGCCTTCTGCCAAGCGATTCAATATGCATCTCCAATTAATTCGCATTTTACTCCGTATGCAAACTATATGCCAGGTTATGAAGATGATGTAATCATGGCGGCGGGAACGTTTATTCAAGGTGCAAGTATTGAATTGTCTGCTGATGGTCCAATTAGACCACCGTATGTTGCGTATGTGCAAGGTGGCTTAACGTATTCGCATGTTAAAATTGCGATTTGTTCTGCGATTGACGAATTGATTGAAAAGAATTTATTAATAATTTCTTAATGGAAAGCTGTCGATTTTGGCAGCTTTTTTCGTATAAAAGTAATGATTTATGCGATTAGAAAAAAGAATGAAAAAATTCATAAAAAAATTATAAAAAATCATGTAAGAAAAGCTAACATCTATTGACACTAAACATAACATGGTATAAAATGAGAAGCAGTTAAGGCGAAGGAGGAACTGAAAAATGAAAGAAGATAGACGTTCTGCCCCGCTGTTTCCTATTGGTATTGTTATGGATTTAACACAATTGTCTGCACGTCAAATTCGCTACTATGAAGAGCATAATCTTGTTTCTCCAACCCGTACAAAGGGGAATCGTAGATTATTTTCATTTAACGATGTAGATAAGTTGTTAGAAATTAAAGATTTGTTAGATCAAGGCCTGAATATGGCTGGTATTAAACAAGTGTTACTAATGAAAGAAAATCAAACAGAAGCAGTGAAAGTAAAAGAAGAAACGAAAGAAATTTCAAAAACTGAGCTTCGCAAAATACTTCGAGATGAACTACAACATACAGGTAGATTCAATCGAACTTCATTGCGACAAGGTGACATTTCAAGATTTTTTCACTAAAGATAACTGATTCTGAAGGCGATTAGAGGGACTAAGGAGGAATTTATAATGTCTAGATACACAAAAGAAGATATTTTCCGTTTGGCGAAAGAAGAGAATGTAAAGTATATCCGTTTACAATTTACGGACCTTTTAGGGGTAATTAAAAACGTAGAGATTCCAGTGAGACAATTAACGAAAGCTCTTGATAACAAAATGATGTTTGATGGATCTTCGATTGAAGGTTTCGTACGTATTGAAGAGTCTGATATGTATTTATATCCTGATTTAGACACTTGGGTAATTTTCCCTTGGACAGCTGAAAAAGGTAAAGTAGCTCGACTAATCTGTGATATTTACAATGCAGATGGCACTCCATTTGATGGAGACCCACGTAACAACTTAAAACGTGTGTTAAAAGAAATGGAAGCTTTAGGATTTTCAGACTTCAATCTTGGACCAGAGCCAGAATTCTTCCTATTTAAGGTTGATGAAAAAGGAAATCCAACATTAGAACTAAACGATAACGGTGGATACTTCGACCTTGCGCCGATGGATCTAGGGGAAAACTGTCGTCGTGATATCGTTCTTGAACTTGAAGAAATGGGATTTGAAATTGAAGCATCTCACCATGAGGTTGCTCCAGGACAGCACGAAATTGACTTTAAATATGCAAATGCAATTCGCTCATGTGATGACATTCAAACATTCAAACTTGTTGTAAAAACAATTGCTCGTAAACATGGTTTACACGCAACGTTTATGCCAAAACCACTATACGGTGTGAACGGTTCAGGTATGCACTGTAACTTATCATTATTTAAAAATGGTGAGAACGTATTCTTTGATGCAAACGGTGACTTACAATTAAGTGATGATGCTCGTCACTTCATCGCAGGTATTTTAAAACATGCACCAGCATTTACAGCGATAGCAAACCCAACTGTAAACTCATATAAACGTCTAGTACCTGGATATGAAGCGCCTTGTTACGTAGCATGGTCTGCACAAAACCGTAGTCCGTTAGTACGTATCCCTGCATCTCGTGGTATTAGTACACGCGTAGAAGTGCGTAGTGTTGACCCAGCTGCAAACCCATATTTAGTAATGGCTACATTATTAGCTGCAGGTCTTGATGGAATTAAAAACAAATTAACTCCACCGGCAGCAGTAGATCGTAACATCTATGTAATGACAAAAGAAGAGCGCGAAGAAGCAGGTATCGTTGACTTACCAGCAACATTAGCGCAAGCATTAGTTACATTACAATCTAATGAAGTAGTATGCGGTGCACTAGGAGAACACTTACTTGAGCACTTCATCGAAGCGAAAGAGATTGAGTGGGATATCTTTAGAACACAAGTTCACCAATGGGAACGCGATCAATATATGTCTCTATACTAAGAGGCTTGAACCCTTGATACAACTCGTATCAAGGGTTTTTTAATTCCCTATTATTACAATTTTATGTGGTTGCAAAATGAAAAATAGCCACATAAAAGCCAATAATTAATAACAAGTAGTGATATCATAGAAAAACATTATCAGATAAACGTAAGTTTTATATAATTTATGAACTAAAAAAGCCTTGATACTACGGTATCAGGGCTTTTTTAGTGAAGTTATTGGATATATTAACTACTAGATAATGGATTGTTTTTGGTTATTTTAAATCATGTTACTAAGAAAATCTTTTCAAAAGAATTGATTTTATCTTTTTTAAATCACTTGTGCTATAACTTAATAATTCTTTACTGCCTGTACAACGCGACCAATTATTTTTACATCTTCAGCTGAAAGGTCGTAAGTTTTTGGTTCGTGGATAGGGTCATTACTCAATGGTATTAAAGTAATGATGCTTCCGGATTTTGAAATCTTTTTCACGGTAGCATCATAACCATTGACTTTTACAACAGCAATTTGTCCGTTTTCAACATAAGGAGTTTCCTCTACTAAAACATAAGAACCATCAGGGAATTCGAGATTCATGCTAGTGCCTTTTACAGTAAGATAAAAATACTTTTTACGTTTGTTTAAAAATGTACTCAGCATGGGTAAATAGCCTTCGATATTTTCTTCAGCGAATATTGGTGTACCAGCTGCTACAGAACCAATGATAGGAATATGAAGAATGTTTGATTGATCGTTTTGGATGGTTTCATAAATAGAAACTTCTTCTTTAACAGTATTGTCCTCTTGAGTTGCGAGTCTTTCTAAATCATCAGTAGTAATTCCTAATCCCTTACAAACTTTTATGACATTATCAACAGACGCTTTACCAATCCCTCTTGATAACATGGATTGCAGTGTTGTGGGGGGGAGACCTATTTTTTCGGCGAAGGCTCTTTTGCTATAGCCAGCTTCTTTTATTAAGCGTGTTACAACCTCTGCTTTTTTCATTACTTTCACCATCTTTCTTATTAAAATGTATACGATATTGCGTATTTCTGTATATATCATAACCTAACTAAAATTGTTAGTAAATAGAAAAATATACGAAATTGAGTATTTAAATGCGTTTTTTTGTTGACTAAATACGAAACTGAGTTTATATTTAAATGGAAATGAACGCAATATCGTACAAAAAACAGGTGGTGAGTCAATGTATCCGAATTTGCGTGCAGAGATGGCGAGAAAAAGAATTATGATTACACAAATTTCTTCGCATCTGAAACTTCGCCACGCAACAGTGAGCGACAAAATAAATGGTAAATTTCGTTTTTATTATGATGAAGCTTTTGAAATTAAGAAAACTTTTTTTCCAGAAGATAGTTTGGAATATCTTTTTGAATTTGAAGAAAATGAAGCGAATTGAAATCGGAGGAAATTTACTTAAAATGTAACCCTATAATCGAATTATTGAATGATGATTTAATAAGAGGGTTCATATCAAAGTATTTAATTTAAATTCCGATAACTAGTTAATTTGTAAAAAGAAAGTAAAGAATTATGCGTAGTGCGAAATTATCTCAATGCAATAAAGATAGTCCAAAATTAGTAGTGAGGAGGAGATGAGGATGGGGCAATTAATTGACTCATCAGTACATAGTTCATTAGTATTTGAAGTTAATGGCAAAGTAGTAACGGATAGTTTGATAATTGCGAAGATATTCAAAAAAAATCACTTCGACGTTTTGAAGGAAGTTCGAAAACAAATTGTATATGTAGGTGAAGAGTTTGGAGGAGAAAATTTTCACGAGTCCACTTATTTTAATTCAAAGAATAGGCGAATCCCTAAATATGATTTAACAGAAGAAGCATTCACGTTACTTGTTATGGGATATACCAGTAGAGAAACGGTTGGAATGAAAATCAAATTTATGAAAGAGTTCAAACGAATGAAGCAATATATACAAAATCAACAAAATGTGCCAAAGGATCCAATGGGGGTTTTAAAGTTAACATTTGCTGCGTTAGAAGGACATACTCAGGAGATACAAGAGATAAAGTCTGAGGTGAAGGGTTTGCGAGAAAATACGCCGCTTTATGCTATCGAGTGTGAAGAGATAACAAGGGCTGTAAAAAGGTTAGGTGTTATGTTATTGGGAGGTAAAAATTCAAATTCTTATCAGGATATCGGTCTTAGAAGGAAGTTATATAGAGATATTTATAGTCAGTTACATCGGGAATTTGGTGTGAATAGTTATAAAGCTATTAAACGTTATCATTTGGATAGAGCAATACAAATGATTAATGAAGAATATTCAATTCCAACTGTTTTAAATGAAGAAATTACAGTTAAAAACTCACAAATAAATATGGCAGACATTCAGTAGGAGGAAAGAACATGCAAAGAAAGATTTTAGTAATTACTAGCAGTTTAGCAGGGTTACCAACTGTCAGTGAATTTAAAACAAAAGAAGATGCAAAAGAGCAGGTTAGAAAGCTTATTCAAAAAGGAATGAGTCAAAATGTGATTCGTATAACACAAGAAATTCCAATGAATATCGAAATCCAGGTGGATGTTGAACTTGAGGAATAAGAGAGGTTTAGAAGAAAATAGATATGGATAGCATGATTGTTTTGAATGAATGCATAAGAAAAGAATCCGTTGCAGCGGATTCTATAAGAAAAAATATCTCTAGATAAGTATAACATTGAATACCGTTTTTGAGAATTGATGAGGTGGCTAGTATGGGGATTATTCGAGTGAAAAAAGATAGTAATTATTCCGTTATAAATAATACTGGTTTAAAAGATGAAAGGTTGTCATGGAAAGCGAAAGGAATCTTAGCCTATGCGCTTACATTACCAGACGATTGGACTTTTCATATTAGCGAATTAGCTCGACATGCTAAGGATGGAGAAGATTCGCTCCGTACAGGTTTTAAGGAATTAAAAGAATTAGGTTATGTAAAACGTTATCCTGTTCGTGATGGGAATACGAAAAAAATTACAAGGTGGGATACGGAAATTTACGAAACGCCACAAAGGAACATGCCACAAATGGAAAACCAAGATGTGGTAAAGCCATATGAGGAAAATCAGAAACTACTAAATACTAATAGACTAAATACTAATAAACGAAATAATAATGATGATATGGATAAATTAGAATCTCGTGTATTCATCAATGAGAGGGTTAAAGTAAGTTGTAACTTTATTAAGGGGATGGGCATTCCGTTAAGTGAAATTGCAATTGCAGAGTTGGGGAGTTTTTGTAATTTGTTTAGTGGGGAGTTAATTCAGCATGCAATTAATAAAGCCGTTGATGAGAATGCGCCAAGATGGAACTACATTAAGGCTATATTGAGGAATTGGAAGGAGCAAGAAGTTAAAACATTAGTTGATGTGGCCATACTAGATAGACGTTTCGAAATGAGCAAGAAAAAGAAATATAACGGGACAGGTAGGAAGTATTCAAATAGAAAAGAGATTGTACCCGATTGGTTATATAAAGATGATGAATCAACAAATCTAGAAGAGGAAAGAAAAACCGTGCAGTCTACTGATGAAGAGCGTGAGAGATTACAAGAGGTGTTAAATAAATATAGGTCATAAGAAAAAATGCTAGATGATTTACAAGTAATAAAGATTGAAAAGGCTAATAAGCATATTCATGCTATTAAATTAGTATTAAGAGACTTTGTAAAAAGAACGGAAGTGGGTGAATCAGTAAGTGTTCGAATGGCTCAAAGATTATAAGAAGTTAGAAGAAGAAATTGCTTATTTAGAATACAACTTAGATAAATCAAAAGCCGAATTGAAGCGTTGGATTAGCGGTGATTTGCAAAATGTAAGATTAACCGCTGAATCGGAAGGGGCTAAGGTAGAAGGGCGGATTGAAGCAATTGAATATGAATTAGCTCATAAAATGAATGAAGAGTATGATTTAAAGCTTTTGATTAATAAGTTTACAGGACTGGATCATCAAATACTTAAAATGAAATATGTTGATGGAATGACTTTAGAGCAAATTGCGTTTGAATTACATTATAGTACAGGCTATATACGCCGAAAACATGCTGAAATAAGGAAGATTGTCAAGTTTTTAGATGGATTTTAGTGTTACCTTTTTGTAGGATACATGTAGTGTACAGAAAGTATTGAAAAAGTGATTTATAGTAGTAATATAAGATTTCGACGAAAGAGCAACTATTTTTATGGTTGCTCTTTTTGTTGTGAAAGAAGGTGAGTAATATGAAGTGATTTGATGGATTAATAAGTCTTTAGCTTCTAGTTATATTTAGTAAAGTAGTAGTTTTACAGGCGAAAATAATAGAAAAATAAGGAGATGTTTAATGATGAGTTTATTAGCTGCTTCAGTCAAAACAAAGAATTTGCCACAACAGGTATTACGTTGGCAATCAATGGTAGAAAGCGAATGTTCTGCACAAGGTGTACCTGAGTTAGTTCCTTACGTGCTTGGAATTATTATGGTGGAAAGTGGAGGGAATTCTGAAACGACACCTGATATTATGCAGTCTAGTGAATCACAAGGATGGGCAATGAATACAATTAAAAACCCGAAAGATTCAATTTATTACGGAGTGAAGCATTTAAAGGGTGCTTTTGATGATGCGAAGAAAAATGGCATTACAGATTTAAGTGCCATTGTTCAATCGTATAATTTTGGACGAGCTTACCTTCGCTGGTTAGCTTCTAACAATAAACAGCATTCATTACCGGTGGCAGATCTGTATTCTAAAACGGTTGTTGCGCCATCACTTGGAAATACGACCGGTGCTATGGTGAAATATAGTAACCCTATCGCTGTTGCCTACAATGGTGGTTATCGATATAAAAACGGGGGGAATTTCTTCTACTCTGAAATTGTTAAACAATATGTAGATTTTGATGGAGGAACTGGTGGCGGTGACAATAAGCCGTTACAACCAAAAGGACTGGGAATTGCAACGTCTAAATACCCAGAAGGATGGGGCATCAATTTATATAGTGGTCCTGGAAAAGATGCTTGGTTTACAGGTCATGTCATTAATACAAAAATGCCATATTTAATTATAGATGCTGCTTGGTATGGCGGGAATGAAAATATGCTTTGCTTAGGTTGGGAAGCCTGGGCAAAAGAAGAACACTTTGAAGTGCAGTGGTTCCACGCTTACTCAAAATATCCAGCAGGTTATGGTATTAACACATATGATGGTCCAAATGGAAATTATAAAGGAAATGTGGATGGATCTTATCCATATGGTGTTTTTGCGAGAAAAGATGGTTACATTGATATTGGACAAAACACATGGGTAAAAGAAGAACATTTTAATGTAAGGTAATAACAAAGTTTTTTATTATTTGATTTTAAATTATAAATTTTAATATATAGAAAAAATATAAAAGGGTGCTTTTTTAAGTGCCTTTTTATATTACGTATGAATAGAAAGGAAGATTATTATGGCAAAATTTATTTATCCAACAGATACAACGAGAGTAACAAGTGGATTTCGGGGGAGCAGACCAGATCATCATGGGATAGATCTTGCTGAATCGGGCTATCATCCAATTTATGCAGCAGCTAGCGGACGAGTTAGTCGTTCTTATATTTCATCCAGTTATGGTGAATGTATTATGATTGTGCACACTATTGATGGGGTTACATGGGAAACAGTATATGCCCATATGCTTAGCGGTTCTCGAACAGTAAAAGAAGGTGATTATGTTACACAAGGACAAACTATTGGGGTTATGGGGAACACAGGGGATTCTAGTGGTCAACACTTGCATTTTGAATTGCATAAAGGGTCTTGGAACATCAATAAGAGTAATGCTGTGAATCCATTAGACTACTTAGGAAAAGGAGACGGTGGTGGTACAACTGAACCTTCTGATAAACCGCTACAACCAAAAGGGCTGGGAATTGCAACGTCTAAATACCCAGAAGGATGGGGCATCAATTTATATAGTGGTCCTGGAAAAGATGCTTGGTTTACAGGTCATGTCATTAATACAAAAATGCCATATTTAATTATAGATGCTGCTTGGTATGGCGGGAATGAAAATATGTTATGTCTAGGTTGGGAAGCCTGGGCAAAAGAAGAACACTTTGAAGTGCAGTGGTTCCATGCTTACTCAAAATATCCAGCAGGTTATGGTATTAACACATATGATGGTCCAAATGGAAATTATAAAGGAAATGTGGATGGATCTTATCCATATGGTGTTTTTGCGAGAAAAGATGGTTACATTGATATTGGACAAAACACATGGGTAAAAGAAGAGCATTTTAATGTAAGATAATATCTTTAAATCAGCATGTATTAAGTAGGATGAAAAAACTTGTTATCATACCTCTTGAGATGAGAGTAATATCTGTAAAATGCTGGGCGGAATATAGAGTGCGATTTTTGAAAGAGCAACTGATGTAAAAAGTTGCTCTTTTTCTTTTTTTGAATGTGAGGACCATAACCCATTATATAGAATATGGCCTGTCTGAGGATTTAGTTTCTAGATGTACTTAATAATTCAGTGGAATTTTAAATGATAAAAAATAAAAAAGGAGATAATCAGTAATGGAAATTAGAAAAAAATTAGTGGATCCAAGTAAATATGGTATAAAGTGTCCCAATACAATGACACCAGAATTCATCACAGTACATAATACGTACAATGATGCATCAGCAGAAAATGAGATATCGTATATGATTGGGAATAATAATTCAGTGTCGTTTCATGTTGCAGTAGATGACAAAGAAGCAGTACAAGGTATTCTGTTTGATCGTAATGCTTGGCATGCAGGTGATGGTAACGGAAATGGTAATCGTAAATCTATCGGAGTGGAAATTTGCTATTCTCTAAGCGGTGGGGATAGATATTACAAGGCGGAGGATAATGCAGCAATTGTTATTGCTCAGTTAATGAAACAATTCAATATACCGATTAGTAATGTACGTACACATAAATCGTGGAGTGGAAAGCATTGCCCACATCGAATGCTCGATGAAGGAAGAGTGGATCAATTCATTGAGAAGATAAACAAAGCATTTAATGAAGATAACAATAAACCACTACAACCAAAAGGGCTGGGAATTGCAACGTCTAAATACCCAGAAGGATGGGGCATCAATTTATATAGTGGTCCTGGAAAAGATGCTTGGTTCACAGGTCATGTCATTAATACAAAAATGCCATATTTAATTATAGATGCTGCTTGGTATGGTGGGAATGAAAATATGTTATGTCTAGGTTGGGAAGCGTGGGCGAAAGAAGAACACTTTGAAGTAGAGTGGTTCCATGCTTACTCAAAATATCCAGCAGGTTATGGCATTAACACATATGATGGTCCAAATGGAAATTATAAAGGAAATGTGGATGGATCTTATCCATATGGGATTTTTGCAAGAAAAGATGGTTATATCGATATTGGACAAAACACATGGGTAAAAGAAGAACATTTTAATGTGAGATAAGGATATGAGAGTAGGATCACTCGTATGATTCTCTTTAATTTTTGAAAAGGAGATGAGAACGATGGAAGAACAAATCTTCAATTCAATGATTCAACAAGGAGCATTCGCAGCTTTATTTGTATGGATGCTGTTTACTACGCAAAAAAAGAATGAACAGCGCGAAGAACAATATCAAAAAGTTATTGAAAAAAATCAACAGGTCATTGAAGAACAAGCAAAAGCATTTAGTTCGTTGTCGAAGGATTTATCAGATGTTAAGCGAAAAATCTTGGGGAACGATGATGAGAAATAAAATATGGTATTAAAGTATTTGTCGCATATGCAGGTTCTCAAATAGGAATTCGATTCATATATAGCTAATGAGAAAAAGCCCTAATATCGATAAGTATTGGGGCTTTTTCTCATTAGCTATAGTGAATAAGGTTGTGGTGGATTTTTCAAGAGGAAAGAGTGAATGAAGTCTAATATTAATGTAAATGAAATGAAACTTTGAATGCTGCTTAGTTATAACATAGTTTTATTCAGAATTTTGTTAGTTCATTTTCTAAATTTAGGGAATAAATATAGTTTAGTACCTTGCAATAAACAATACTAAGTGGTATATTATGGATAAAACAGGTACCGTGTATTGAACAGTACTAAGATAGGAAAGGAGGATGGCACTTGAACGTTCAATTTAAAAAAGGTGTGCTTGAACTTTGTGTATTAGCACTTGTAAAACGTAAAGATAGTTACGGTTATGAACTTGTTCAGCAAATTTCTAATAAATTTTTAATATCGGAAGGATCAGTATACCCTTTATTACGTCGTTTGACGAAAGAAGGGTATTTTCAAACGTATTTAAAGGAATCTACGGAAGGGCCACCTCGTAAATATTATCAATTAACAGAGCAAGGGGAGACGCAATTTCATTTGTTAGTAACAGAATGGCGTGATTTTGCGAAAGGGGTACAAGAAATTATTGAAGGGGTGGAATGGGATGAGTAAAGAAGGGTTTCTTAAAGAATTATCAAGTTATCTTAGAAAGTTACCAGAGGAAGAGAGGCAAGATATTTTATTGGATTATGAAGAGCACTTTCAGTTTGGACTAGAAGAGGGGAAAACTGAATCGGAAATAATACAGGGCCTTGGTTCTCCGAAAGTAATCGCGAAAGAATTACTTGCGATGTATCGCTTCGATGAAATGAAAAAAAATCCATCGACTTCAAATGTGACAAGAGCTGTTATGGCAGCGATTGGACTTAGTTTGTTTAATTTTATTATTGTGTTAGGCCCGTTAGTCGCAATTATTGCTTTTATATTTTCTTTTTGGATCGGTGGTATTGCTAGTGTAGTAACACCACTTTTCGTTATTGGAAAAGTATTTATGGGTACTTTTATATGGTTGGATCTTTTCGTTAGTATAACGTTTGTTGGAGTAGGTTTATTGTTATGTATTATCGCTTTTTATAGTACAAAGTGGTTTAAGAGATTGTGTGTACGATATGTAATATGGAACTTCAAAATGATAAAAGGAGAGTAAATGATGAAAAAACTATTTTTAATCGCTATCGCTTGTATCGTTATTGGAGTAATAGGAATTTCCCAAACATATGAAAAAGCAGTACAAACTGCTGAAAAAGGCGATAAAGAAAATGTAATTAAAAACAAAACATTAAAAAATATAGAAGTTAAGTTAGATGCCGGGGATATTATTGTTCAAAAATCTCCTGACTCTTCTTTTTATGTAAAGCAATCGGGAGATGTACGTAAACAAGAGATTCGTATCGCAGAAGATGGTGACACATTAAAAATTATTGGGGAAAGAGAAAAAGGTGCTTCATTTGATTTTTCTTTTTACGATTTTAGGTTTCAAACGTCTAAATTGACTCTACTTGTGCCCGAACGCTCTTACCAAGATGTAAAAGTAAATTCATCTGCTGGACAAATCGAAATGAGTGATGTGAAAAGTGATAGCGTAAGTGTTAGAACACTTGCTGGAGAAGTAGAGTTGAAACAAGTAACGGCTAAGAATGTGGAGGGATCGACAAAAGCTGGTGAGGTGAACTTTAAGAAGGTATTAGGGAAAGTGACCGCAAAAACAACAAGTGGGGAAATAAATATTCAAGATCATGATTCTAAATATAATCTAGAAGCAAGTTCAACTGCGGGAGATATAGATATTACTTTATCGGAAAAACCACAAGATGCGGTAATTACTGGGCAAAGTGCTGCGGGAGATGTAACGATTTTTAATGAAGAAAATAAAAATGTAACAATTGGAAATGGTAGTAAAAAGATTAGCGGTAAAACGGCTGCGGGAGATGTGACGATTGAAACTCGTTAATAAGAAATAGAATGCATGGAAATCTATCAAAATACAAAAAGAAGATAATTACCGTATATAAATAAGGTAATTATCTTCTTTTTGTTATTTTTAATGTAAATCACGATATACGCCAATTACTTTCCCGATAACTGACACTTGTTTTAAAATGATAGGTTCTAATGAAGAGTTTTCTGGTTGTAGACGGAAATGGTCTTTTTCTTTATAGAAACGTTTAACTGTTGCTTCGTTATCCTCTGTTAAAGCGACTACAATTTCACCATTATATGCAGACTGCTGTTGGCGAACAACAACTAAATCTCCATCGAAAATACCAGCTTCAATCATACTATCTCCAGAAATACGTAACATGAACACTTGGTCTGCTCCAGCAACAATACTAGCTGGAAGTGGGAAATGTTCTTCTACGCTTTCGACCGCTGTAATTGGTAAACCAGCAGTGACTTTTCCGACAATTGGAACTTGAATAACAGATTGTGTTTCCGTATCCATTCGGTCTTCACCTAAAATTTCAATGGCACGTGGTTTTGTTGGATCGCGTCGAATGTATCCTTTTTCTTCTAATCGTGATAAATGTCCGTGCACTGTAGAACTAGAAGCGAGGCCGACTGCTTGACCAATTTCACGTACGGAAGGTGGATATCCTTTTTCTTGTACTTTTAGCTTAATAAAGTCGAGAATGTCTTGCTGGCGTTTCGTTAACTTTTCCATGTTTTCTAACACCTCGTTTTCTTTCATTTTTCTTATTAATAAGTATAACATGTGAAAAAACATTCTACAAACATAAGTTCGAACAAATGGCGGATTTATGTTACACTATAGGGAAATAATAGGGAGAAAGAGGGGTTCAAAATGAATGCAATTATTTATGCACGTGTGAGTACAACGAAAGAAGCGCAAGAAACATCATTATTACGTCAAAAAGATGAATTATTGCATTTAGCTGAGCGCTATCAAATGAATGTTACTAAGGTGATTGAAGAGCAGGCTAGTGGATATACAATTGAACGTGACGGTATATTAGAGGTGTTGGATACAATTCGAGACGAACAAATTGATGTGTTACTTATACAAGATGAAACGCGTCTTGGTAGAGGAAATGCGAAGATCGCGTTAATGCATTGTTTACATAAAGAAGGCATAAAAGTATATACGCATACACATAATGGTGAATTACAATTGTCGGATTCTGATTCAATGGTATTAGATATTATTGGTATTGTTGAAGAATATCAAAGAAAGATTCATAATTTGAAAATTAAACGAGGTATGCAACGTGCAGTAGAAAAAGGTTATCGTCCAGAAAAAAATTTAAAAAATCGTCATTTAAGTGTAGGAAGAGAGAAAAAAGAAGTGCCAATTGAGGAAATTGTACGTTTGCGAAAAAGTGAACTCACGTTTGAAGAAATTGCAGCAACATTACGTGGATTTGGTCATAATGTTTCAAAGGCGACTGTACATCGTAGATATGTAGAGTATACGAAGCAATTGCTTGATAAAGAAGAGTAACTATTGTATGATAATAATCAGTTTTGATTAGAAGGGGGATTCGAGATGATTAATCACGAACTCGTTGAACGCATTAACTTCTTAGCGAAAAAAGCAAAAGCTGAAGGTTTAACTGAAGAAGAGCAACGTGAGCGTCAATCGCTACGTGAACAATATTTAAAAGGATTTCGTCAAAATATGTTAAACGAACTTAAAGGTATTAAAGTTGTTAACGAAGAAGGTACAGATGTTACACCGACGAAATTAAAAGCTTTAAAAAAGCAAGATAATGCAAGATTAAATTAAAAGATGGGCGAAGCCCATCTTTTTTATATGTAAAAATCGTTATTTAATAACTTTCCAGTTGTTATTAACTGTTGCTTCTATCGTTTTATGTTCCAATATATAATTAGCGATAAGTTCAGACATATCTGTGGGGATATCTTTTACTACCGGTTTGTTTTGAAACATAAAGAAATTTCCCCCGCCACTTGCACGATAATTATTCATTACAACGTCATATTCTTCATTCATATTAAGAGGAGCACTGTTATGCTGTAAAGATTCTACTCTTTCACCAATTGGTTTTGAAATGTTTAATACGTATGAAATCCCTTCCCACATATCATAATTATAATGTTGTGGCTTTGGTTCTATGTAGGTAGGACTTACGGTGATGGATCCATCTGTTTTTAATGTGAAATAAGAAGCAGAGAGTTCAAGAGCATTTTTTATGTCCGCTCCAGTTAGTCTAATTACTTTTAATGTGTTCGGATAAATATAATTAGAAACGATGTCACGCATTGTTACATGTTCCGGGAAACCTGGAGATGTATTATGGAACAAACTTGTACAAGAAATTGATACATTAGCTATATCCATCTGTATTTTATTTATGAATTCGATAAAAGGATGATCATGCAAACGAGTTTGCATAGCATCTGAAATTTGCATATCCCCCTGAATGATTCCAATAGGTTGATCAAGCCACTTTTGTGTTTTCTCTTCGTAATCGGCTACCAATGAAAGTACATCTTGGTCAGCCTCAACTCCTTGTACAGATAATAATTCAGAAGAACTCTCTTTTTTAACCCATTTATGTTTTGTTTTTTCGAATGTTATTTTTACTTTTCCAACTGAGTTTCCATTACATCCGGTCTGTAAAATTGTTACACCGTTAGCCATTGTGTGAGCAATTTCCCGGTGCTGGTGGCCTGTTAATAAAATATCTATGTCTTCAATTTCATGGCACATTGCATATCCTTGGTTTTCTCCTGTTAAAACTTCAGTCGGTACCCCGGTTTGTAAATCTCGTTCAACTCCCCCGTGATACGCTACGACTAGTAAATCTGGTTTCTCATGTTTGCGAATGTAAGAAACCCACTTTTTCGTTGTTTCTAATGCATCTTCAAATTGTAAGTCTTTAATGTGATGGGGTTGTTCCCAATTGGTAATGTAGTGCGTTGTCACCCCTAAAATAGCGATTTTTATATTGGATTCAATCTGTTTGATTATATAAGGTTTTCCGAAATAAGGCTTCTTTATGTTTTTATCTAAAATGTTTGCTGATAGGTACGGGAAGTTCGCAGTAGTCACAGCGTTATTTAATATATCCATCCCGTAATTAAACTCATGATTGCCGATAATTGCAGCGTCATACTGTAAGTAATTCGCTAATAAGGACATTGGGTTTTTTTTGTTTTTTTCGTATGTAACATAATGATAAGTAAATGGTGTTCCTTGAATAAAGTCGCCATTATCAATTAAAAGAACGTTTGTATTTTGGGAACGTTCTTTTTTTATAAGAGTAGAAATTTTAGCTAAACCAAGTTCTGCTGGGGAGTTATCTTGGTAGTGAATAGGATAAACAGTGCCATGTATATCGCTTGTTAATAAGATGTTTAAAGTTACAGTTTGATTTTGTTCCAATATGACTCACCTTTTCTATTGTTATCTTCCAATTCATCATATCAAATATGTGAAGAGAATTTTAATGTGAGTGTATAGAATGTGTAAAGATTCTGTAAATAATCAATTATTTGTAAAAATATGTGATATATTTCTTCATGTTTATGAAAGGTTATTTTATAACAATGAAAAATGGAGGCATTAATATGTTGAAAAAAGTTTTTGCAATGAGCACAACAGTTGTACTAGCAGCGGGATTATTAAGTGGCTGTGGAACGAAGGAATCAAGTGCAAGTAAAAATGAAGATACGAAAAAAGGGTATGTACCGAAGACTTTAAATGTTCAATTTGTTCCTTCTCAAAATGCAGATACGTTAGAGGCGAAGGCAAAACCGCTTGAGAAGCTATTAAGTGATAAGTTAAATATTCCAGTAAAAGTTAGTATTTCAACGAACTACAATACAATTGTAGAAGCGATGGCATCTAAACAAGTAGATGTAGGATTTTTACCGCCAACAGCGTACGTATTAGCACATGAAAAGAAGGCTGCAAATGTAATTTTACAAGCACAACGTTTTGGAGTAGAGGATGAAACAGGAGCTCCTACAAAAGATTTAGTAGATTATTATAAATCTGAGTTTGTTGTTAAAAAAGACTCTAATATAAATAGTGTAAAAGATTTAAAAGGTAAAAAGATTGGTTATCAAGATGTAACATCATCAGCAGGGTATGTATGGCCTGCAGCTGTTCTATTAAAAGAGGGAATTGATCCGTTAAAAGATGTGAAACCTGTTACATTAAAAGGTCACGATCAGTCGCTTATTGCTCTTTTAAATGGTGACGTAGATGCAGCTGTTGTATTCCAAGATGCTCGTAATATTGTAAAAAAAGATTATCCGAATATATTCGAGCAAACGAAAATAGTGAAATTTACGGAGAAAATTCCAAACGATACGATTTCGGTACGTTCTGATTTAGATGAAGAGTGGAGCAAGAAATTACAGGATGCTTTCATTGAAATTGGAAAAAATGAGGAAGGTCACAAAATCATTAAAGAAGTATATTCACATGAAGGATATGTTAAATCTGATGATAGTAAATTTGACATCGTTCGTGAATATGGGAAGAAAGTAAAAACGCAATAATACATATGGAAATGGCAGCTAGCTGAAAGGGAATGTTTTCAGTTAGTTTGCCGTTTTGAATACATAGAAGGTAGGTAAGATGTGTGATAGAATTTCGAAATGTCTCCAAAGTGTATCCAAATGGTACAAAAGGATTGAATAATATAAACTTGAAAATTCAAAAAGGTGAGTTTGTTGTAATGGTAGGGCTGTCCGGAGCTGGAAAGTCTACACTTCTAAAATCGGTAAATCGTCTTCATGAGATTACAGAAGGCGAAATCATGATTGAATGTGAGTCTATTACTGCTGCAAAAGGAAAAGATTTACGACGTATGCGCCGGGATATTGGTATGATTTTTCAAAGTTTTAACCTTGTAAAGCGATCAACAGTATTGAAGAATGTATTAGCTGGCCGTGTTGGATATCATTCGACATTGCGTACAACGTTAGGTTTGTTTCCGAAAGAGGATGTGGAGCTCGCATTTCAAGCGTTAAAAAGAGTGAATATTTTAGAAAAAGCATATGCACGTGCTGATGAATTATCAGGAGGACAACAACAACGTGTATCGATAGCTAGAGCATTGGCGCAAGAAGCAAAAATCATATTGGCAGATGAACCTGTTGCGTCGTTAGATCCGCTAACAACAAAGCAAGTATTAGATGATTTAAAGAAAATTAATGAAGATTTTGGAATTACAACAATTGTAAACTTACATTCTATTGCTTTAGCTAGGCAATATGCGACGCGTATTATTGGATTACATGCAGGCGAAATTGTTTTTGATGGTTTAGTAGAAGCAGCAACGGATGAAAAGTTTGCTGAAATTTATGGTGACGTAGCACAGAAAAGTGAATTGTTAGAGGTGGCAGTTAAATGAATGATGTGACGATATATTCGAAGTCGATACCGAAGCCGCCGAGTAAGTTAAAACATATGTTAACGTTTATTCTATTCATTTTACTGTTGTGGGGAAGTAGTATACAGGTCGACGCATCATTTTCAAAGCTAGTAGTTGGTTTTCCTAATATAATGGATTTGTTAAAAGAAATGGTGCCGCCAGATTGGAGTTATTTTCAAGTTATTACAACAGCAATGTTAGATACAATACGTATGGCGATTATTGGGACGACTTTAGGAGCGATTTTAGCTATTCCACTTGCACTGTTTGCGGCAAGTAATGTGTTTACTAGTACATTTTTATACAGTCCAGCTCGATTGATTTTAAATTTTATTCGAACGATACCAGATTTATTATTAGCGGCAATTTTCGTAGCTATTTTTGGAATAGGACCACTTCCGGGTATTTTAGCTCTTACTTTTTTCTCAATTGGGCTCGTGGCGAAATTGTTGTATGAATCAATTGAATCAATTGACCCTGGCCCACTAGAAGCGATGACAGCTGTAGGGGCTAATAAGGTGCAATGGATTGTTTATGGAGTCATTCCACAAGTAAAAGCACACTTTGTTTCCTATGTACTATATACATTTGAGGTGAATGTACGGGCAGCGGCTGTCCTAGGTTTAGTAGGAGCAGGTGGTATTGGACTATATTATGATCGTACACTTGGATTTTTACAATATCAACAAACTGCATCTATTATCATCTATACTCTTGTTGTTGTATTGGTAATTGATTATGTAAGTACATTGTTGCGGGAGAAATTATAATGAGTAAAACGACGATAATCGTACCAAAACCGAAGAAACCGAGTGTGTATCGCTCGTTTATTTTTATAGCACTTACATTTGTTTATATATGGGCTTTTTCAGGAGTACCGCTAGAGGGAATAAAGGAAACGGCGGGAGAAATTACAAAAGCAATTATGACAGGGATATTGAGTCCAGACTGGTCGTATGTATCTTTGCCAGATGGTGAAGATTTATTACATGGATTAATTGATACGTTGGCAATTGCGATATTAGGTACATTTATTTCTGCATTTTTATCTGTTCCGTTTGCCTTTTGGGCGGCAACGAATATGAGTAGTGGAAAATTAACTTCAGGATCTGGGAAAATTGTACTTAGTTTTGTTCGTACGTTTCCTGAATTAGTTATGGCTCTTTTATTTATAAAAGCTGTTGGTCCAGGCTCTTTTGCAGGAGTATTAGCCTTAGGATTGCATTCTATTGGAATGTTAGGAAAACTATATTCAGAAGGAATTGAAAACATAGATAAAGGACCGACGGAAGCGTTACTAGCAACAGGAGCAAATCGTTTTCAAATACTTTGGTATGCGGTGTTACCGCAAGTGTTACCAGATTTTCTATCGTATACGTTATACAGATTTGAAATTAATGTACGATCCGCTGCAATTTTAGGGGTTATTGGAGCAGGAGGGATTGGTACACCTTTAATTTTTGCGCTGAGTTCACGGAATTGGTCTCGTGTTGGTATTATTTTATTAGGTATTATTTTAATGGTAATTATAATTGATTTGATTTCAAGCTCGATTCGGAAACGGATTGTTTAACTTATTTGAAAAGCATCGAAGTTAGATGCTTTTTTATGTTTTTAAAAACTTATTTAAAAAAGTAAGTATAGAAGGAATTTGTATAAATATACAGATAATTCCCTTTCTTTTTAAAATAAAAATAATGAAAAAGTATGTCATATTGAATGCCCATACATTCCCGGAAACATTGATTTTTTTATAAAAAATCAAAAAAATATCAACATATTTGTCGATACATGTTGTATAATCTTGCGTGGGAAGCTATCATATAAATGTATAAAACGTTTACTAATATAAGCGAAGGGAAGAATAGCATGTCACATTCAATCGAACAACTTTCTATCAACACGATTCGCACATTATCCATCGATGCGATTGAAAAAGCAAACTCTGGTCACCCAGGAATGCCAATGGGTGCAGCACCAATGGCTTATACATTATGGACTCAATTTATGAAACACAATCCAAATAACCCAACGTGGTTTAACCGTGATCGTTTCGTATTATCTGCAGGTCATGGTTCAATGTTATTATACAGTCTACTTCACCTATCTGGTTATGATGTAACAATGGATGACTTAAAGAACTTCCGTCAATGGGGAAGCAAAACTCCAGGACATCCTGAGTACGGTCATACAGCTGGTGTAGATGCAACGACTGGTCCACTTGGACAAGGTATTGCAACTGCTGTAGGTATGGCAATGGCTGAAAGACATTTAGCTGCTAAATATAACCGTGATGCGTATAATGTAGTAGATCATTATACATACGCTATTTGTGGTGATGGAGATTTAATGGAGGGCGTTTCTGCTGAAGCATCTTCATTAGCTGCTCATTTACAATTAGGTCGTCTTGTTGTGCTTTACGATTCAAACGATATTTCATTAGATGGCGATTTAAATCGTTCATTCTCTGAAAGTGTAGAAGATCGTTACAAAGCATACGGATGGCAAGTAATCCGTGTTGAGGATGGAAACGATATTGAAGCAATCGCGAAAGCAATTGAAGAAGCGAAAGCTGACGAAAAACGCCCAACGCTAATTGAAGTAAGAACGACAATTGGTTTCGGTTCTCCAAACAAATCAGGAAAATCAGCTTCACATGGTTCTCCACTTGGTGTAGAAGAAACAAAATTAACGAAAGAAGCATATGCTTGGACTGCTGAGCAAGACTTCCACGTAGCAGAAGAAGTATATGACAACTTCCGTAAAACAGTACAAGATGTTGGTGAAACTGCGCAAGCTGAGTGGAACACGATGCTAGGTGAATATGCACAAGCATACCCAGAATTAGCAAACGAATTCCAAGCAGCAATGAACGGTCAACTTCCAGAAGGTTGGGAGCAAAACTTACCGACTTATGAATTAGGATCAAAAGCAGCAACTCGTAATTCTTCTGGTGCTGTAATTAATGCAATTGCAGAGTCTGTACCATCATTCTTCGGTGGATCTGCTGACCTTGCTGGTTCTAACAAAACATACATGAATAACGAAAAAGACTTTACAAGAGATGATTACAGCGGTAAAAACATTTGGTACGGTGTACGTGAGTTCGCAATGGGTGCAGCAATGAACGGTATTGCACTACATGGTGGTTTAAAAACTTACGGTGGTACGTTCTTCGTATTCTCTGATTACTTACGTCCAGCAATTCGCCTTGCAGCATTAATGCAATTGCCAGTAACGTATGTATTCACACATGACAGTATCGCTGTTGGTGAAGATGGTCCAACACATGAACCAATCGAGCAATTAGCAGCGCTTCGTGCAATGCCAAACGTTTCTGTTATTCGTCCTGCTGATGGTAACGAATCTGTTGCAGCTTGGAGACTAGCTTTAGAATCTACAAACAAACCAACTGCTTTAGTATTAACTCGTCAAGACCTTCCAACATTAGAAGGTGCAAAAGATGATACGTATGAAAAAGTAGCAAAAGGTGCATATGTAGTTTCTGCAAGCAAGAAAGAAACGGCTGATGTAATCTTACTTGCAACTGGATCTGAAGTAAGCCTAGCTGTTGAAGCTCAAAAAGCATTAGCAGTAGACGGCGTTGACGCAGCTGTTGTCAGCATGCCATCTATGGATCGCTTCGAAGCTCAAACTGCAGAGTACAAAGAATCTGTATTACCAAAAGCAGTAACAAAACGTTTCGCAATCGAAATGGGTGCTACATTCGGATGGCACCGTTACGTAGGTCTTGAAGGAGATGTGTTAGGTATCGATACATTCGGTGCTTCTGCTCCTGGTGAGAAGATTATGGAAGAGTATGGATTTACTGTAGAGAACGTTGTTCGTAAAGTAAAAGAAATGCTTTAATGATTTCAGAAAAATCTCTCCGGCATGGAGAGGTTTTTCTATGTAAATGAGTTTTTTCGACAGAAAAAGTTTTTTATCTCTCCGCAGTCAGACAATCATTGCAAATTTTCTTATATATAATGAAGAGAAAAGGTTGTCCAGATTGGGAGTGGAAAAATGAAAACGTATGAATTGTATTTAATTCAAGAGGATATTGCGAAAGCTTATTTTGGTCGTGAATATTTGTTTTTTGATTTATTTGCTCGATTTTCAGAATCTGGGTCCCTTTCGGAGAAAAAAGTGTTATATAAGCAAATGATGTATATAACGATGCCATTGCAAGTAATGAAAATTCATCATAAATTAGAACAAGCTTTGCGCGTTCTTGGTAAATATGATAGAACACATCATACACATACACTTTATACGGGAGCGGAGTACGGCGAAATAATGGTGAAACCGCACTATATTCGTATGAATACCTCTGGAAATGTCTCTATGGAAACGACGTTCTTTGAGGTGTTAAGAAAGTGTGAATTAACATTTTTAGCTATGGATTATGAAAATACAAAGTACGGATGGCTGAATCCTCTAAAACAAGTACGAACATATGTGTAAAAAATGTCGAATTGTATCTTGTCTTATTGAAAAGGTTTTAGTACACTGTAAGGTAGACAACATGAAGGAGGAAAATATATGCCAATTTGGTTAGGTATTCTAGTGGGCGTAGTAGCACTAGTAGCAGGCGTGGCGTTAGGATTTTTCATTGCCCGCAAATACATGATGAATTACTTACAAAAAAATCCACCAATTAATGAACAAATGTTAAAAATGATGATGATGCAAATGGGACAAAAACCTTCCCAAAAGAAAATCAATCAAATGATGAGCGCAATGAACAAGCAACAAATGAAATAAGCGCTAAAAGACACTCGCTAAGAGTGTCTTTCTTTTTGTTAGTTATAGTTTTTAAAACTTTTAAAAATTCTGTATTTTTGGTAAACTGAAAACATCGCTCATTTTAAGGGAGGAGGAAAAAAATGAAAGTGTTTATGAATTTAGCATGGTTTTTTAAACAAGAAAAACGAGCGTACATAACTGGAATTATTTTATTGTTTGGCGTTGCACTTTTAGAACTTGTAGCACCAAAAGTAATTGGAATCGTTGTAGATGAAATTAATGATGGAACATTGACGACCGATAAGTTACTAAAATGGGTTGTACTATTAGTAATTGTAGGTATTACGATGTACATATTACGTTACATATGGCGTATTATGATTTTCGGGTCTTCATTAAAATTAGCTCGCCAATTACGAAAAAATTTGTATGAACATTTTACAAAGATGAGTCCATCTTTCTATCAGTCAAATCGAACAGGTGATTTAATGGCACATGCGACCAATGATATTCAAGCGATCCAGCAAACTGCTGGAGCAGGTGTTTTGACGCTTGTTGACTCATTAGCTGTCGGAGGATGTGTACTCGTAGCGATGGGTTTTACAATTAGTTGGAAGTTAACATTATTAAGTTTAATTCCAATGCCGATTGTAGCTATTTCGACAAATTATTATGGAACTTTATTACATAAAAGGTTTCATAAAGCACAGCAATCGTTTTCGGAAATCAATGATAAAGTGCAAGAGAGTATGAGTGGAATGAAAGTGATTCGCTCGCTTGGACAAGAGAAAGAAGATTTACAGGCGTTTCGAAGAAAATCAGAAGATGTTGTACATAAAAATGTGTTAGTTGCACGTATTGATTCGTTATTTGATCCGACAATCTCTCTTATCGTTGGATTTTCTTTTTTAATCGCAGTATGTTACGGATCAGTATTAGTTGTAAGAGGTGAATTAACAGTAGGTGATCTCGTTACATTTACGACATATTTAGGTACCCTCGTTTGGCCAATGTTAGCGTTTGGATGGTTATTCAATATTATGGAGCGTGGGCGTGCTTCATATGACCGTGTAGAAAAAATTCTTTCACAAAAATCAGATGTAGTAAATAGCGAAAATGCTGTACATACAATAGCGAGCGGTAATGTTTCGTTTGCCGTTGATTCATTTTCGTATAAGAAAAATGAATTGTTACATTTAAACGATATTCACTTTGATTTGAAGAAGGGCGAAACGCTAGGAGTTGTAGGACGTACAGGCGCAGGGAAAACGACTTTATTAAAATGTTTAATCCGTGAGTATGATCATTTTAATGGTGAATTAAAAATTGGGGAGCGAGATATTCGAGATATAACACTTCATGGTGTCCGTTCTGCCATTTCATACGTGCCGCAAGATCATTTTTTATTTTCAGCAAGTATTGGTGAGAATATTGCCTTTGGAAAGGCGGATGCTACATATAATGAAATTACCAAAGCTGCAGAGATTGCTTGTATTCATAATGACATCCTCCAATTTTCAGAAGGATATGAAACAGTAGTAGGGGAAAGAGGTGTTTCGTTATCTGGTGGTCAAAAACAGCGAATCTCTATTGCTCGTGCTTTATTAACAAATGCTGAAATTTTAATTTTGGATGATTGTTTATCAGCGGTAGATGCAAAAACAGAAGAGACGATTTTAAGTGCCTTAAAGAGGGAGAGAGCAGGGAAAACGACGATTATTACTGCACACCGATTAAGTGCAATTCAGCATGCCAATCTTATTCTTGTTGTTGATGAAGGTAGAATTGTACAAAGAGGTACACATGAGGAATTAATGAAGGAAAACGGCTGGTATAAGGAAATGTATGAAAGCCAGCAATTAGAAGCTTTAGTCGAGAAAGGAGGCGTATGATGGTAGAGAAGAAGCGAAGTGATTTAAGTAGATTGCTTTCCTATATGAAGCCATATAAAGGGTTACTATCTTTAGCATTTATCTTTTTAGTTGGTACGACAGTAACGGAAATGATGGGTCCTTTTTTAATTAAACAATTCCTCGATGAACACCTAGTACCGCGGGATTTTGAACGATCAGCGCTCGTTACTTTATTTGTAATTTACATAGTTGCTCATTTATTAAAAGTACTATTTACGTATTTAAATCTATTGTACTTTCAGAACATTGCTTTTAAGATTGTTCAAGATATGCGAGTTGAAGTATATGAACATGTTCAAAAGCTGTCATTAAGTTTCTTTGATCGTACGCCGATTGGTACACTTGTATCGCGTATAACAAATGATACGGAAGCGATTAAAGATTTTTATGTCAGTGTATTATCAACATTTGTAAAAAATGTAGTCTTTTTAGTAGGTATTTTAGTAGCGATGTTTTTATTAGATGTAAAATTAGCGCTATTTTCTCTCGTATTAATTCCGATAATGTTTGCGATTATGGTATTATATCGCCGGAAAAGTGCAGCTTTTTATTTAGAAGTACGTAATCAACTAAGCGTGTTAAATGCAAAGTTGAACGAGTCCATACAAGGAATGAATATTGTTCAAGTGTTCAGACAAGAAAAACGTATGAGAAAAGAGTTTGAAGAAGTGAATAATAAACATTATAGTGCAGGGCGACGTACTTTGAAGTTAGACGCATTACTTTTACGACCAGCTACGGATTTAGTACATATTGTAGCTATTGCGTTAGTACTAGGTTTATTTGGGATTGATGCTTTAAAGAGTCCTGTTGAAGTAGGAGTTTTATATGCTTTTGTTAACTATATACATCGTTTCTTCCAACCTGTAAATGAGATGATGATGAAATTGTCCTTCTTCCAACAGGCACTTGTTTCGTCATCACGTGTATTTCATTTAATGGACGAGAAAGATTTAGCACCGGTTCAAAAAGGCAATGAGAATCCTCAAATCGTGGATGGAGATATTGAATTTAAAAATGTTACTTTTTCATATGATGGAAAGCGTGACGTTTTAAAAAATGTATCATTTCACGTGAAACAAGGGCAAACGGTTGCTTTTGTTGGGCATACTGGTAGCGGAAAAAGTACGATTATGAATTTGTTAATGCGATTTTATAATATTAAGTCAGGAAATATTGTAATAGACGGTGTAGATTTAGAAAAATTTGAAGAACGAGAAATTAGAAAGAAAATAGGACTCGTATTGCAAGATGCATTTTTATTTGCTGGAAATGTAAAGCAAAATATTCGTATGTATAATGAAGAAATTACGGATGAAGAAGTAAAAGAAGCTGCTCGATTTGTGCAAGCGAATACGTTTATTGAAAAGTTACCAAAACAGTATGAAACAGAAGTAGTAGAAAGAGGTGCAGCATTTTCAAGCGGTCAACGACAATTAATTGCTTTTGCTAGAACGATAGCAACGAATCCGAAAGTATTAGTATTAGATGAAGCAACAGCTAATATCGATACAGAAACAGAAGAGGCTATTCAAACAGCGTTGCAACAAATGCGAAAAGGTAGAACGACGATAGCCATTGCGCATAGGTTATCTACAATTCAAGATGCGGATCAAATTTTTGTGATGCATGATGGAGAGATAATAGAGAGAGGGACACATCAAGAATTATTAAGTGAGCAAGGTTTGTATTATAATATGTATTTGCTACAAAATAAAGTGAGTTTGCAAAAGGCCTTGTAATACAAGGTCTTTTTTATTTTGTATACAAAATATGTTTACTCTTTGTTTCTATAGCATAAATGTCGTGTCCTCTTATGAAACTTGTACATATTGTATGTATACGAAGTAAAAAAATGATAGGAGATTTTATATGCAAAACAGATCAAGTTCAAATGTTACGTTTATTGATGTGTCTCATTGGGAAGGGAATATTGATTGGAATGCAGTGAAGGCATCTGGAATTCCAGCAGCGTATGCAAAAGCGACAGAAGGTGTAAACTACATTGATCCTACTTTTACTAAGAATGTACAAGCAGCACGAAATGCGAATGTATTAATTGGTGCATACCATTTTGCACGCCCAGAACAAAATGATGCAATTTCAGAGGCAAAATATTTTGTGAGTATATTACAAAATAACCAGACAGACTTAATGCCAGTTCTGGATTTAGAATCACCAACAGATCCGAGTAACAGTAATTTAACTGGTAACGCTATATCGAATTGGGCAAGAAGCTTCATAAATTATGTGAAACAGGCTACTGGAAAAGATGTAATGTTATATACAGGAGTTTGGTATATTAATGAGTTCGGAATTAGCGGATTAAGTGATATACCGCTTTGGATTGCTAAATACTCGAGTACACCGCCTGCTGATGCTGGTGGATGGACAGCGTGGACAGCGTGGCAGTACACAGATTCTGGACAAATTTCAGGCGTAGGAAATTGTGATGTATCAGCTGCAGTTTCATTAGAAGCTTTAAAAGGGAATGGAGCAAGTGGTGGAGGTAATGTTTCCCCGCCTAATAATGCAACTCCAGTGTACGGGGTTGCTATAATTAATGGAGATCATGTGAATTTGAGAAGTGGACCATCTTTGCAGTCTAGTGTAATTCGCCAATTGAATCGTGGCGAAACATATGAAGTTTGGGGAGAACAAGATGGATGGCTTTGTTTAGGGACAAATCAGTGGGTATATAATGATCCGAGTTATATTCAGTATAAACATTATGTGGCGACTATTACTGGTGATAATGTAAATTTGCGTGATGCTCCATCATTAAATGGAAATGTTATAAGACAGTTACATCATGGTGAATCGTATCGAGTATGGAGCAAGCAAGATGGATGGCTTTGCTTAGGGACA
The DNA here is from genome assembly GCF_003402455.1 of Bacillus sp. HMA207. NCBI lineage: Bacteria > Bacillati > Bacillota > Bacilli > Caryophanales > Bacillaceae > Bacillus > Bacillus sp. HMA207. Next base: position 1,145,126 of record NZ_BEZT01000001.1, read on the forward strand.
AATCAATGGATATACTACGATCCAAGTTATATTCAGTATGGTGTACAATAGAGTGAAAATAAAAGGTGCCCCGTCAGAGGTGCCTTTTATTAAAAATATACAACTTTTACAAAGTCTATATCGAAACCATAGTATACTATAATAGATATATTTATAAAAAAATAATCGAAAATGAAATAAAGGGGTAAAAATATGAATTATGTGCTAATAGGTGCGGTTTTAATATTATTAGCTGTAGTATTTGTGCTGTTTTATAAAAATAAACAGTTAGAATCAGAGAGTCAGCAAGTAGAATTTGAAAAGAAACAAGCGATTGAAACGTATAAAAATGAAATTGCAGCTACGGTGATAGAGCATAAAGAACAACAAAATAATTTAAAAAATATGGAACAGAAAAAATACAATGATTTACAAGTAAGTGCAAATAGAGAAATTGAAAATATGCGTATGATGAAAAATCAATTAGCTGTGCAGCATAGTAAAGAACGTAGTGAAATGCAAAATAAACATAATAACGAAATACATATGTTTCAAAAACTAATTGCAAATCTACGAGAATATACTAAAAACGGCGCTGAAATGAATACGTACGAAACATTACATTATATGAAACGAGGATTCATAGAGCAAGGCACCATATTAGATGCTGAAATTCAAATCATGCCGAATGTTTTTATTAAAAATAATAGTGAAATAAACGATAATCGAATCCATCATCTCATCTTGTGCAAAACTGGTATTTATCTACTTGAGACGAAAGAATGGGAAGAGAAATTAATTCATGGTTTAACGAAAGAAAATGCGGGTATATATTCATTTATGATTGATGAAATGGGTAAGTATCAACAAGAAGTTGAAAAAGAAGAGACATTTGAATATATAGTAGGTAAAGATTCGTCAACTATACAAGTGAAAAATGAAGGGAATCCAGTATATAGGGCGAAGAAACTATCTCAAATTTTATACAGTGGTTTGAAAGAAATGCAGGCTAATAGTATAAAAGAAAAAGTAAAACCAGTTGTATATTTTTATAATAAAAATGGAAAAGAAATAGTAGACCTTTCTAGTGAGGAAACACCTAGATTAAAAGATCGGGAGCAAATTGTAACGTTCTTTAGAAATGAAATATTAGCAGGGGAAGTAGTATATACAGTGCAAGAATTAGAACAGATTCAAGAAATGATTAGCCGGATGAATTATATAGTGAGTTAAAAGGGGAGATCTTTCTGAACGCTATGCTACGTGGCATTTTGTATGTCTCTTTTTGTTTATATATAGTAATGTACATTGTATTTATATTCGTCATTGATATGGTCCATATACCCTTAAGTGTAAGGAGCATTTTTGTAGTATTCATACCATTTGTTTTATTAGTCATGATTCAAAGGGCTATTTTATATGTTTCTAAAAATCGTAATGAAGAAAAGAAGCAAATGTTGGGGGGGGTAATAGTAGCACTCATACCATTAATAGTGTGCACTGTACAACTAAGTGTAAATGAATATACATCAAAGTTTAATCAAAATAGATGGTTAAATCATGCAGATAAGCGGGTACATATGGTAGATGATCTATTACAAAAATATAAATTAATAGGGAAATCAAATGAAGAAATTACACAATTGTTAGGAGCCCCAACGGAAACGAGAAGTGGGGAAGAAGGAGTTATCACTTTGTATTATCTTGGGACTGAACGTGGCTTTATTCCAATAGATAGCGAACAGCTTATTTTACAATTTGATAGAGATGGTAAAGTCATGGAATATACGGTGCATAAAGATTAAAGAAACGTGGAGGGAAGCTATATGTTATAGCTTCTTTTTTATTTTTCAATATGTCAAGGAAGGGGGAGAAGGTTTTTGAGTGGAATAAGGAATGAAAGCGGAGGTGATGCATATATATAGATGCATTGGGCGATTATTCGCCCGATTGGTGAGGGTTAATAATCAATAAGTACGGACAAAAACCCCACTGATGAAAGTTTCACTTTATCATATTGTATAAATGAAAAGGAGGTAAGACGGTGAAAGCAATCCCGACTGATGTCCTGAGTAAAGAATTGATGGAAAGAGAAGGAGTTATATCTATTACAGTAAAGGAATTTGAAAAAATAGAAGTAGCTGGAGTAGTAGTAGCTGGTCCAGCGGTTATTTTGATTAATCAAGATTAAGTACATATCATTGAAATAAAAAGCATCCATCTAGGATGCTTTTTATTTGTATGTAAGGATAAATATGATGGATAATTGTGTTACTGGAGGGAAAGTCTGTGGCAATTATTATAACAATGTTAGTAATGGGTATTTTATTAGGATTTGTTGGAGCTGGAGGAGCTGGGTTTATTATCGCGATACTCACTTTAGTATTTCATATTCCTATTCATGTTGCTCTTGCAACATCTTTAACTGCAATGGCGTTTACGACATTATCAGGTGTTGTCAGTCATTACCGTGAAGGTAATGTAGCACTTATTATAGGCGGGATTGTTGGGGGATTTGGCGCAATTGGCTCTTATATTGGTTCTAAATTTGGTTCACTTATACCAGCACATCTTCTTCATTGGTTTACAGCTGGGATGTTATTTTTATCGGCGATTTTTATGTTTATTAAATTAATTATGTTCCAAAACAAAGAACAGTCATCTTTATATAAGCATAAAGAGTTTTCCATGAACTACTTGTTGAAATGTATATGCCTTGGATTAGTTACTGGAATGATGGCTGGTTCATTTGGGATTGGTTCTGCACCGTTTATTCAGCTTGGATTAATGGTTCTATTGGGATTAACGATTCAGCAATCTGTAGGGACAACAATGCTTGTTATATTACCGATTGCAATTGGAGGCGGTCTAGGATATAGTTCGGAAGGATATTTAGATTATGTATTGTTATTGCAAGTATTAATTGGGACCATGTTAGGGGCATATATTGGCGCGAAGTTTACAAATTATGCACCGCGAATGCTTTTGAGGTTTTCGATGATTATGACACCGGTTTTAGCTGGATGTATGCTATTGATGGAATAAGGTGAAATTATAATAAGTAGGGGGTTACTGCTTACAAATAGCGGGATAAAATTAATATAGCAAACTATTAATATATTTTACGAATGAATTATGTAGGTAATTCATATTTCCCATATAAAAGGATTTGTTTTAATATTATGAGTGTAAAGTTCGAGTATTTGAAGTACTACTTGAATTATATCCCTATCCCTTTTCTAAAAATGCGAACAAGTTTTGCCCTATTCTATTCAATAGTTAATTGCATAGAAATATATTGTTCGATGACCATTATGGAACGTACATAATGGGAAAATCCCGATCCTTAAAGAGGATGCCCCTAATCTTCATGTGAAAATATGATCGGATAAGAAAGCTGACCAATTTAGGGTCGGCTTTCTTTTTGTTCAAAAACAATTTTTTCTTTAATTTCTGTTTGTAATAATACAGTTTTTCCGAAGCGACGTTTGCATTCCGCACGCACTTTTTCAATGGCTAGTAGCTGAGTAGTCGCGGGAACTGTGACAATAGTTTGGCAAGCCTTTCGATTTTCTTCACAAAAGACACATTCCACAACATAATTAGAAATCATATTTTCATCCTTCCAGTTTTAATTTCTAAAAAAGGATTGTCTATGAAGTTGATGTAATTTTTCGTCATTGTTTTATTATTTTCCTCTTTTTTTCAAGGGGAAAATAAAAAAGAGGGCGAATTTTAGTAGGGGAGGGATGTTTATGGAGAGATGGATAGGTAGTGCAGCGGTATGTGTAAATGAAAGAAATGAAGTTTTAATGGTACTGCAGGGCAAAGAGGGAGAAGAAAAAAGATGGTCTGTCCCAAGTGGAGGACTTGAAAAGGGAGAGACACTAGAAGAATGTTGTATCAGGGAAGTTTGGGAAGAAACAGGTTATAATGTGGAAGTGGTAAATAAAATATATGAAAAAGAGGGTATTACATACGGTGTTCCAGTGTATGTCCATTATTATTTTGTTAAACAAATAGGCGGTAATATGAAAATCCAAGATCCTGATGAGTTAATACATGAAATTGCTTGGAAAGGGATACATGAAGTTGAACAATTGTGTTTAGCTTTTCCAGAGGATTATGAATTGCTGTGCCAATATATAGATAAAGAAGCAAGTATGTAAATACTTGCTTCTTTAATGTATCCAAGACAAGAAAAGCGGAACGATAACTAAACTAGCGCCTGCTGTTAAAAGCATGGATAAACTTGCAATTGTTCCTTCCACAGGACCGATTTCGAATGCTTTTGATGTACCGGTTCCATTTGCGCTCGTTCCTAACATAATACCTTTTGCGATTGCTGTTTTAATACGGCAAATACGTATGAGAGAAGGACCGAGCAATGCTCCTGTTAAGGCAGTTAAAACGACAAATACAGCAGTTAATTGTGACATACCACCAATCATTTCTGAAATAGCCATTGCGATTGGTGTTGTTACGATATGTGGCGCTAAACTATGTTCTAGTGATGAATCAATTTGAAAATAATTTGCTAGTAGTGCTGAAGTAATGACTGATAAAAACGAACCGACAATGACATTAAGTAAGATAGCCATTCCATGTTTCTTTAATAAATCAAAATATTTATAGATTGGCCATGCAAAAGCAACTGTTGCGGGCTTTAATAATTCAGTTAACCAGTGACCACCAGATTCATATGTTTCATAAGGTGTATCTAATCCGAGCAATAAAGCAATTAAAATAATGGGACAGACGAGAAGAGGAGAAAGTAGACTCCAATTCCAACGTTGATACATTTTTTTTGATATCCAATATGTGAATAGTGTTAATAGTAAACAAAGAAATCCGATCATTGCGTTGATCCTTTCCGCTTTAGTAGCAATTCTGTTAAAAGTCCTGTAACTAAGGTAACGCAAAGAGTGCTAATCATAATAATTAAAATGAGATCGATTCCATATTGTGTTAGTGTATCTCTGTAACGTATGACAGCGACTGCAGAAGGGATGAAAAATAAAATAAGTTCTTTTAATAAAAAATCTGCTCCGTCCTGTATCCATTCTTTTTTAACTAGGTTAAATTTTAATGAAATTAATAATAAAAAAATACCGATTATACTTCCTGGAACTGGGAGGTGTGCCTGTTTTGCAATCCATTCACCTGTCCAAGCGAAACAAAATAGTAATAAAATTTGTCCGCTTAACTTCCACCATTTCATACAGTAACCACCTCTTTCTTTTTTTACATAAAAATTGTAAAAAAGAATTAACAATTTCTACTATACGTTCATTCAAAATATTTGTCTAATATATAAATTATATGTTATTAATATATTAGACATATTAATCGAAAGTGAAAAGGGTGTCCAAAAATGGAATTACGGCATTTGCAATATTTTGTTGTTGTGGCAGAAGAGTTACACTTTGGACGGGCAGCTGCTCGTTTACAAATGACACAACCACCACTTAGTCAACAAATACAGCAATTAGAAAAAGAAATGGGAGTTACATTATTTTCAAGAACGAAAAGAAAGGTTGAACTAACAGAAGCAGGAGAAATGTTTTTAAAAGAAGTAAAAAAAGCGTTTGAACAAATTGAAAAAGCAGTAGAAGTTGCACAAAGTGCGCAAAGGGGAGAAGTAGGATCACTTTCAATTGGTTTTGTAGGTGCGGCGATATATGATATTTTACCATCAATTGTTAGGGAATATAGAAAGAAATTTCCGAGAGTGTCTGTTGCATTACATGAATTGTCAACACCAGATCAAGTTCATGCACTTCATGATAACCGTATTGATATTGGCTTTTTACGTCCACCAATTCCAACACAATTATTAGAATTAGAGCCAATTCAAAGGTTATCTTGCACCTTATGTTTACCAAAGGCACATCCACTTGCAGAGAAAGATGAAATACATATAGAAGATTTACGAGATGAGCCGTTTGTATTTATTACGAGACCAGTATGGCCAGCTTTGTATGATACAATTTTATCTCTTTGCAGAGAAGTTGGATTTAGTCCACGTATTGTACAAGAAGCAACAGAGTATCAAACAGTTATGGGGCTTGTAGCAGCAGGGATTGGAATTACAGTAATACCCGTATCGGCAAATAAGTTATATAAAACAGAAGTTGTATATAAAGAATTATATGATTCTAATTTTGTGGCAGAAATGTCAGTAGCTTACAAAAAAATGAATAGTAATCCAGAGCTACTAGAGTTTTTAAAAATTGCAAGAGAGAAGAAAAGAATAGAAGTGGAAGATGAGTAATAGAGTAACAGAAAATGAAGTTAATTCAGATTTATAAAAGTACACCTTGTTAAACAATAAAGCGGAAATGCAACTTAAGTTGCATTTCCGCTTTATTGTTCTTTTTTTAGCTCGATACTAAATAGATAAACGTGTTCATTTTCTTTTAAGAGTAAATCAATACCTTTGTCTTCGTCAATTGTAGGGACGCTTACAGTTTCTTTACTTGTTTGGATTACAGCAGCTAAAATTGTTTTTTGATTGTATTTTAAATTTTTTATAGATTGGATTGTAGTAGTTGCGGAGCTATTTACGCTTGGTGGTGCTTCTTCATGAACAAGCGTTGAATCCCCTTCAATATTCATATACCACTGCCTTTTTTCTTGTATATCTTTATCGAATTGGAAATGTGGTGGTAAAAAAGAAAGCTTTACTTTCTTTTTTGAAAAATGTGAGGTAGCTATATTAGCAATTTCTTTTGTTTTTTTACCATTGTTATAATAATCAATTGTAGCATTTATTTCATCTTTATCATGTTTAAGCGTAACGTTATAAAACATGCTATTTCCTTCTTGAAAAGGAGTCATTTGTAAAATAGAAGCTTGCTCTTTTGTTAATTTGTATGGCTCAACAATGGCAACTTCATTGTTTTTTATTTGGCTACAACTTGGGAGTAATAATAAACACAAGATTGATAGTAATTTTATACGCATACAATCTCCTCCTTTTTACAATTATATTCTAAATGTGATTTTTTATCATTTCGTTTTCTAGGACTAAAGACTTAGAAGAAATTCCGATTGTAGTGCGATGTTTAAAATGTCATATTTTTATACACTAGTAGTATAGAATGCGTATGTAATAAGGTAGGGGAAGAATTTTATGTCTTTATGTCGGTTAGCGAGAAAAAATATTAGAACATTTGCTACCAAAAGGATAAAACAATTTATGTGGATTGCTATGAGTACTATGATTTTGTTTTTTATGATATCGCTACAATTTAATGAAGTAGTTGCTGGGGAATTAGGGACTACGCTTTTATTTCAAATGTGTTTTTACACGTTGTTTATCGTAGTCATTTTCATATGTACGTTTATTACATATAAAATGACTTATTCTCTTCTGCAAGTGAGGAAAGAAGAAGTTAAATCTTATGTAGCAGAGAATAGGAAGAGAAATGATGTACTATGTTTATTATGTCAGGAGCAATTATTCCTTTATGGAGCAGCGTTTGTTTTTGGATTAGTTAATGGGATGTTATTTTTAAAATTATTTACGATTATCTTTATAAGAATAGCAGGAATACAAGGGATAAATAGTGCACCGATTACAATATATGCAATAGTAGTAGTGAGTATAATTATGATTGTTATCCTTCTATTATCGATGGTGCAATGTTTTCGATTTGTTCAAAGTTTACAAGATAAAAATTCGTTGCATTTCAAGAAAAAGGCATGAGAAATCATGCCTTTTTCCATTTTACACATAAAAATAATCATGTTACAGTGAAAAGACCTGACAAAGAATGGGAAGGAAAGGTTGTATAGAATGACAAATGAACAATCAATTGTAAAAGTCGATCGGTTAACGAAGCGAATCGGATCAAAGACACTTGTACAAAATATTAGTTTTGAAGTGAAAAAAGGCGAGGTTGTCGGTTTACTCGGACCAAACGGTGCTGGAAAAACGACTTTAATGAGAATGATGGTTGGTATGATTCGTATGACAGAAGGTGAAGTATGGATTGATGGTCAATCTGTGAAACAGCAATTCGAAAAAACAGCTGCGAAAATTGGAGCGGTAATTGAGACACCTGAATTTTATCCTTTTTTGAGCGGCTATGAAAATTTAACATATTTCGGACGAATGAATGGTAATGTGACCGAAGAACGTATCGATGAAGTAGTGAAATTGTTAGGGATGGGACAAGTAATTGATCGCAAAGTAAAAGCGTATTCCCTCGGCATGAGACAACGTTTAGGAATCGCTCAGGCACTTATTCACGATCCAGACGTGTTGATACTAGATGAACCGACAAATGGATTAGACCCTAGTGGAATACATGAAATGAGAATGTACATAAAAAAAATTGCACATGAACAAGGAAAAGCTGTACTTGTATCAAGTCACTTACTTTCAGAAGTTGAATTAATGTGTGACAGAGTTATCATTATTCAGCACGGGGAATATGTGGCTACGCAAAATATTCAGCATAGCCAAAGCGAAGAGATGGAGACGATCCGTATACGTGTAGATGATGCGAATAAAGCAGCAGAAATATTAGGGCATGATGTTTTAGTAAAAGATAATGAATTACTTATTAATGTAAAAGATGAAGAAATCCCAAATGTTATTCGTACATTGCTTGAGAAAAATATTCAAGTGTATCGTGTATATGAAGAAAGAAAAACGTTAGAAGAGCAATTTTTAGAATTAACAGGGGGAAAAGATATTGTTTAATTTAGTATATAACGAACTGTATAAAATATTTAAGCGGAAGCGAACGATTATTCCATTTGCAGTTATTGCAGTATTAATAATCGGATTAGGATGGGTTACGGTAAAGTATTTTGAACCGGAAACAAAAGGATGGAAAGTAGATTATACAGAACGAACTGTAGAAATTGAGAAAAAGCTTGGCATGAAAAAAGAAGCTATTTTAGCAGAAAAATCAGGGGATGAGCTTGTAAAAGAATACCAGCTTAAGATGAAGCATTTAGATACGGATACAGCACCGGCAAGCAGTTCTCCACTTTCTTTCATGAGAGATACAGGTTTTATCGTATTTCCAATTTTGCTCCCATTTATCCTCGTGTATGCAAGTACAATTTTTGCGAATGAATATAGCTGGGGAACATATAAATTTTTAACGATACGACCAGCGAGTCGCTTTAAAATTTTAACAGCAAAATTTTTAGCAATCGTTATATTTGCAGCTTTATTATTTATATTTAATATGATCTTCTCCGCTTTATGTGGACTTGTTATTTATAAATTCCAACAGCCTGCATGGAGTGAGTTTATTTTCCAAGATGGAAATATAATAAAACAAAACATTTTTGTAGAAGCAAGTAAATATTATGTTTTATCGTGGTTACCAACGGTTGTGTACGCATCGTTTGCATTTATGATTTCTGTGTTAACGAGATCTAGTGGAGGTGCAATTGGTATTTCACTATTCCTTGCTTTATCAGGCAATATTGCGTTATTAGCAGCCACTAGATATAACTGGGCGAAATATTTATTGCCAGCAAACACAGATTTATATAGTATTTCAAAGAACGGAAGTTTTATTGATGGAGTAACATTCCCGTTTGCATCATGTATGTTGCTACTTTATTTGTTCGTATTTTTATGTATTTCATATACTGTGTTTTTAAAACGTGATTTAACTTAATAAGAAAAGCCGTTCAGGGTGCTGAGATGCACTTTGAACGGCTTTTTTTATGAGAATTGTTTAAGTGCTCTTTCGGCTAGTAAAGCAAAGTATTCTGCACTTATAGGCAGTGCCTCTTCATTAATTGTAAAAGCAGGATGATGCCATTCATGTGTACCGCTCGTTCCCATAAAGACGAATGAACCTGGTATTTCCTGTTGGTAAAATGAGAAATCTTCTCCAGCCATTGATAGACTAGGCGAGATGATATTAAGATTCATCTTTGTGGCAACTTGAGTAGATAAGTCTGTAAGAGCTTTATCGTTGTGAACAGCAGGAGGACCTGAATAAAAACGGAATTTCGTTTTTACACCTAATGCATCAGATACACCTTTAATAATACGCTCCATGAGTGCTGGAATCTTTTCACGTGTTTCAGCTTGGAACGTGCGAATCGTTCCTTCTAACGTAGCTTTTTCAGGAATCACGTTCCACGTATTTCCTGCGTGAATATTTGTAACACTAACAACCGCATTATGAGATGAACTTATATTTCGGCTTACAATTGTTTGCAGTGCCATCACAATTTGAGAGGATGCGACAATAGGATCTACGCCAGCATCTGGTACAGCCGCGTGTGTACCAACTCCGTGAATTTCAATTTCAAATCGATCAACTCCAGCCATCAGTGGACCATCTTTAATGCCAATTGTACCTACTGGTAAATCAGGTTTATTATGCATGCCGAAAATCGCTTGCACATTACGTAAATGTCCAGCATCAATAACTTTGCAAGCGCCATTACTACTTTCTTCAGCTGGTTGGAATATGAAGCGAACCGTTCCATTTAGGGAAGATTCTCTTTCTTTTAATAAGAAAGCAGTACCTAAAATGGCAGCTGTATGAAAATCGTGTCCACAAGCATGCATTTTCCCTCGTACTTTAGATGCATAGGACAAATGTGTTTCTTCTTGAATAGGAAGGGCATCAATATCAGCACGAACTGCTACAATTGGTCCGTTTTTATTACCAGACACTTCAGCGATAATTCCTGTTTCTAAATTGGAGTCAATGATAGTAATGTTTTTTTCTTCTAACCAATTTTTTATTGCTTTTGTTGTTTCGAACTCTTCATATGATAGTTCTGGATACTCATGTAAATGTCGACGGATGGAAATAAGTTTTTCTTTTAGTTGATTTGAAATAGATACCATGTAGTATGCCTTCTTTCTTCAGCAAAATATTTATCATAAGTATACAACAATAAAAGAGAGGATTCTCAAATGAAAATCCTCTCTCGTTTATCCCGTATTAATGGGCAGTCCGATTGGTTCAACTAATTAAAGTTTCACTTTATGCTGCGACTTTTTTATGCGTATGATGTTTACGATAACGTCCACGCATTGCGTATGCAATTTGCGGGATTGCAATCCCGATTAAAATAAGTGATACACCGAACCATTGTGAAGATAGTACAGCCTCTTTTAAAACGAATACTGACATAATTGTTGTAACTGGTAGTTCCGCTGCACCAAGAATAGTTGCTAAGCCAGAACCGATTTTTGGAATACCGATTGTAAAGGCAATAGATGGAATTACGATACTAAATGTTCCTAATCCTAAACCGTATTTCCAAAGACCTTGAGAAATGGCACCATTAAAAATAAATGTTGGTGGGAATACAATCATGACTAAAGTTAAAGCACCGGTCATTAAGAGAACACCGCGCGGTAATGAAGGTACTTCAACAGCAACTTTTCCGCTCACGAAAATGTATGTTGCGAATGTAACTGCAGATAATAAACCTAAAATGATCCCAGTCGTATCGAAAGCACCTGCTGATTGTTCAAGTAAACCACTTGATAAAAATGTCCCTACAAGTAAGAAAATAACAGAAATAACTTTTTCTCTTGAAGGTAATGTTTTTGTTGCGACTGCTTCAATGATAATTCCGACCCAAACGAATTGGAATAAAAGAATAATTGCAATAGAAGCTGGTACAGTTTTTAATGAAGCATAATAAAAAATCCCGGTAAAACTTGCAGATGTTCCTGCAACGAATAAAAGTAATGCTTGCTTTAAAGGAACGCGATGTCTAGAAAATAGAAGTGTAATAGCAAGCAAAATAATCCAACCGAACAAATATTGGCTGCCAATTACCTCTCCAAGTGAAAATCCTTCTGCATATGCAAGCTTAACAAAAATAGCTAAAATTCCATAACTACACGCTCCTAATAAAACTAAAAGAGAATAACGAAGCATGAAAAATTCCTCCCATCTATATGAAGTTGTTCCGTATCGAAAATATATAACTAGAGGGAAGTATACAAAATTAGAAATAAAGGGTCAAATGAAAGAAAAGTATGACATTTTATAGAATAATAATAAAAGTATGATATTTATGCATAATCTTGAAATTATTAATAGTAGAAGTATTATAAAATCAACTTTGCATTGTATAGAGCTAGCATTTGAAAAAAATATTTTTTAAACCAATATGTATATGGACGTACTAGTAACGTGCTAATTATTTGAGAAACTATGTTACCTTTGTTATGGTAGTGACAATTAAAGGAGTTTCATAATCCATTTGAGTTTTTTCTATATAATAGAAGGAAATGAAAACGTTTTATTAGAAACTGTGAGGAAGTACGGTTTTTCTTATTGCCACGTTGTAAAAGTGATTTCACGAATTGTTCATAGTATTTTTATGTGTTTTTGTTACAATATTTAGGGAGAGGAGTGGAATGATGCAAGATATTAGTATTTTTTTAGCGTTTGGCGCCGGGTTCTTATCATTTATTTCCCCATGTTGCTTACCGCTTTATCCGGCATTTTTATCGTACATAACAGGTATGTCGGTTTCTGAATTGAAAGAAGAAAATGCAATGCTTCGCAAAAGAAGTATGATACATACAGCGTTTTTCTTACTTGGATTTTCAATTATATTTATTGCAATTGGATTTGGTACAAGTTTTATTGGAGGAATCTTTACTGACTATAAAGATTTAATCAGACAGTTAGGTGGTATATTTATCATCGTGTTCGGCTTAATTATTGTTGGGGTGTTTAAGCCGAAATTTTTAATGCAAGACCGTAAATTTACATTTAAAAATCGTCCAAGTGGCTATTTTGGATCAGTACTAATTGGATTAGCCTTTGCAGCAGGGTGGACGCCATGTACCGGACCAATTCTAGTGTCTGTAATTGGATTAGCAGCAACAAACCCAGAATCAGCAATGATTTACATGATTGCTTACATACTTGGATTTGCTATCCCGTTTTTCGTACTGTCATTCTTTATTACGAAAATGTCTTGGATTAAAAGAAATAGTATGGCCTTCATGAAAGTCGGAGGATATATTATGATTGTTATGGGGGTCTTCCTATACTTTAACTGGATGACGAAAATTATCGTATATTTCTCAAGTTTATTTGGTGGTTTTACCGGTTTTTAGTATTATTCTGCGAAAATGTTGGAAATACTAACGGAAAAGCATATAATGAAAGTATATTTTGCATATAGCCACAAAAAAGGATGAGAAAATATGAACATAGTTCTTTTATCAAGTATCGTTGCTGTTTGTATGGCTGTCGGTGCGATGTTTATTCGTTTAAAAGCAGCTAAGAAACCTGCAACATTGAAAAAAATTATACTTCCGCCATTTTTTATGAGCACGGGAGCATTGATGTATGTTTTTCCTGAATTTCGATTAACTCCAGCGGAAATGTTAGAAGCAATTGGCGTCGGTTTGTTTTTCTCTATTTTTCTTATTAAAACATCTAAATTTGAAATTAGAGGACAAGAGATTTATTTGAAGCGTTCAAAAGCCTTTGTTTTTATATTAATTGGATTACTTGTAGTGCGGATTGTATTTAAAACATACTTAAGCCAATCTCTTGATTTAGGACAACTTAGTGGCATGTTCTTTTTACTTGCGTTCGCGATGATTGTGTCATGGAGAATTGCAATGTATCGTTCCTTTACGAAATTACAGAAGGAAATGGAAAAAGAAGATGGTTTTTATAATGAAAAAGATATGAAGCTAACTTAAAAACTGTATATGTACCAAATAAAAAGACAGCGTCAAAGGCGCTGTCTTTTTTATCGAAAATAATATGAAGTTACTTTGCGAGTAAAGATCGATAGTTAGAATAATCAATCTTTTTTTCTTGTAGTTTTTTAATTAAAAATTTATGATCACGCTTTGGTGTGGCAATGATATATCCTTTAATAAGTAAGTCTTGTGTAATTTGAGAGGCATTTTCTTGTAATGCAAGTTCCCCGATTTTTCCAGCAATCTTTGATTTTGCAACATCGCGAAATAGTTCTGGAACAGGACTTACAAGCTCTTCTAACAATTGTTTTTGTTCGTCAGCCCATAAATGTCTCGTTTTATTTATGTAGTGTTCTTCCCAATCCAAAATGGACATGCCGTCTTCTTTTGGTAAACGTTTTAAAAATTTTCTGAACATAAAGTATCCACCGATAGACATAAGCCCTAATAAAATAACCGTCCATAATACAATGAACCAACTGAACCATCCTTCGAGCAAGCATATCCCCCCTTAATGATAGCGGTTTTCTTTTATTCATATTATATACAGTGAGATTCATAGAAAGCAAGAACGCTTGGTCATTTTGACCAAGCGTTATCATCTAAACAAAGTATAGTTGTTCCACATGTAAATTATTATTATCATCTTCTACATATTCAATGATTAATGTGCCAACTTTACGATCTTTATCTTCAGTTGTGAAAATAGAGTAAGAAGTAAAACGTGTTTTTGATAGGCCGCTTATGTGTGTAGGTAAAGAAATGTAGTCGTTATCGCGGAAGAATTCCATCAGTTCAATATCCTCAAATTCTTTTCGGTCAACTTGTTTGTTTGTATAGCGGCGTTGAAGTTGTTTTAAAGATTCATTCCAAGAAATTGCTTTTGTGTCGTATACCATTGTTCTATCTCCTTACTGTATGTAATTATTAAGAACATACGTTCTAATCTAGTATACTCTTTTTATTAGAAAAGGGAAAGCAAAAAATAATGTAAGCTTGGATTTCCAAGCTTACATTATTGATGCGTCCGTCATAATCTCTATTTTTCATTATAAGTTAGATAAGAATAAGAAACAAGATGATATATATAATGTTGAGAGTTTTCAAGATTCTGTATATTATAGGTGTACTAAAGTGTAAGGGAATGAGAGGTGTGACATACGTAATTTCACTGCAAGGGCCGATGGCTAGCGGAAAAACAACATTAGCAAAAAGGTTAGAAAAGAGAGGGTTTCGAGTTATATATGAAAATCCATATCCAATTGTAGAGAAGCGAAAAAAATTGAATTTAGATATGAATTCAAAAGTAGGGTTTATTATGAATCAAAAAATGTTTATGGAAGCAAAAATAAAGGAGTTTCAAAATGTGAAAGATTCAGTCGTAATTTTTGATCGCGGACCAGAAGACATTGAGTTTTTTACACTCTTTTATCCAACGATTATAGGAGAAGAGTGGGATATAGAAACTGAATTGAAAGATGAATTATATAAATTAAGAGAATGCCGTTCGGATGTGATTTTTTACTTAGATGTTACGAAAAAGAATGTATATGATAGAAAAAATAATGATAGAACAAGAAACAGAAGTACGTTTGAGGAGCAATTTAAATTAGTAGAAACTGAAAAAGACTGGTATAAACAATTTCCTGTAACTTATGTGGACACGAATAGATTAACAGTGGACGATTTAGAGGTATATTTTATGGACTGGTTAAAGGAGAGAGGGCTATGAAAAAAATACTTTTATTTGTATACTCAACATTTGCAGAGTTTGAAATAACAGTAGCGACGGCATTGCTGAAAAATAAATATGAAATCATTACAGCGGGCTTAACGAATGAATTGGTTATAAGTGAAACTGGGTTGCAAGTGCAGCCACATATAGAAGTAAGTGAAGTACGTGTAGATGAGTATGAGGGGATACTTATTCCAGGTGGAGAAGAAGTACAGTTGGAAGATGCAAAACCTCTTTTTTCAATCATTCGTCAATTTCATGAACAAGAAAAATTAGTGGCGGCAATTTGTGCTGGACCGTATGCGCTAGCAAAAGCAGGGTTATTTAAAGAGATTTCTTATACTGCGACTATAGATTATCAAAAATTCGATTGTTTTCCAGTAGAAAATTTCGTGTATGAAGAAGTTGTGCAACACTCAAATATTATTACAGCACAAGGGCATGCATTTGTACCATTTGGAATAGCAATTGCCTCTTATTTTGGAGTGGCAGACAAACATAATACAGATTTTTATTGTGGTAAAGGTAATGTAGTAATGGAGAAACTTTTACGAGAAAACGTGTAAAAGCTAGCAAATGCTAGCTTTTTTCTTTTTTACACCGATAAATTACTAACGTTTTTGGATCGCGCCATATACCGTTATGGAGAGATAATTCCTTGTTGATTTCTTCTGTTAGCCATTCTTTCATCTCGGCTTGAAGATACATATTATCGGGTATATTTAACGATGGAAACATGCTGGAAATATAGTTTACTATTGGGGTAGCATGATCAAAAACGAGCGCATTATGAATAACTGTTTCTTCAACCGTTTGAAAAGCAGATGCTACTATCTCTTTACCATTTTCTAAACAAAATGGAGAGACTGCTGGTGATGTTTTCGGTAGATCAAATGCGTCAAGCATGTTGTTACACATTTCAACTATACGAGGTAATGAAACTTTAGAATTTGTTGTAGCTAAAAGTGTTCCGCCAGAACGAATGACTTTATAAAAGCCTTGAATTGTTTTTTCAACATCTTTCACATGGTATAACATATGTCTTGCAATTATTAGGTCATAACAATTTGTTTCGAAAGGAAGTTTACTAGCGTCCCCTCGTTTCCATTCTATTAAGTTATTTATTTTAGCAGCTTCAGCAAGCATAGCTTCGGATTGATCAAACCCGGTTAATGGGCCTTTATGACCATTTGTTTGTAAAAGGGAAAGGAATTTTCCACTAGCGCACCCAACCTCTAATATGTTTTCATCCCCTTGAAGGTGTAAATGTTCAATGACGATCTTATCTAAATCTACGTGTTTTTCTTCGTAATGTGTATGTGTGTCGATGCGTGTTTGTAAATGGTTGCTAACGTTATATTGACGTTTTACATCATTCATTTTGTCACATTCCGCCTTTGTGCAAAATTGTTGGATTGCATGTGTTAATACATCTGTTTTCTTTAAACCTTCGTAATGGAGTGCTGATTCAAACCTTTCAAGTAATTTCTCTTCAATTCGAAAATGAATATCTTTTCGTTTTGTCACTGAAATTTCGCCCCTTTGCATCTGTTAGTGAGACTATAGCACGTCTGGAAATTTTGTGTAAATCATTTGTGTACACAAAATTAGGGGGATGAAAAAAATGTTTGAATATGATTTTAAACTATTGACGATTTAACCGTTTTCATATATTCTTAAATTAAGTAATATTCAAATAATTCAAAAGAAATGAGAGAGTCACATGCTTCTTCAAGGAACACATCGAATTGGTCGTATGGCCATGCTGTTGGCACTTGCGGATGAGAATGAAAGTCCTGTATTATCCATTCCAAAAGGTTGGAAGTATTGTACGGGGAAAGTGGGTTCGATGAATTCGCAAAAGGTTGTCGCAGCAATGGAAACAGCGGCTAAAAGCAACCAAGTTATTGAAACAGACGTTTACAGAGAAACACATGCACTTTATCATGCAATTATGGAAGCTTTGTACGGAGTGACGAGAGGTCAAATTCAGTTAGCAGACGTTCTTCGTACAGTAGGACTTCGTTTTGCGATTGTGCGCGGTACACCATACGACGGGAAAAAAGAAGGCGAATGGGTTGCTGTTGCATTATATGGAACGATTGGTGCACCTGTAAAAGGATCTGAGCATGAGGCGATTGGTTTAGGAATTAATCACATATGATTTGCCCATAGTCTATTAGTTAGAAGGGGGCCTTACTTTTTTAGGACAGAAGTCTGTCTTAAAAAGATAAGGTCCCCTTTTGCCTTTTTAAGGAGGAAAAATGATGATTACGTTAACAGGACATACATTGACAGTTGAAGAAATGAAGAGGTTATTACTGGAAGGAGAAGGTGTAACAGCTTGTCCAACTAGTATGCAAAAGGTAGCGGAGTGCCGCGAAGTAGTTGAGAAAATTGTAGAGGACGGAAAAGTCGTTTACGGTATTACAACTGGATTTGGAAAGTTTAGTGATGTGCTTATCCAAAAAGATGATGTAAAGGCACTTCAACATAATTTAATTCAGTCACATGCATGTGGGATAGGTGATCCATTCCCGGAAGAAGTATCGCGCGGAATGTTAATTTTACGAGCGAACACGATGCTTAAAGGAGTATCAGGCGTAAGGCCGCTTGTTGTAAATATGCTTCTTGAGTTTGTAAATCGTAAAATTCATCCAGTCGTTCCGCAACAAGGTTCACTTGGTGCAAGTGGAGATTTAGCGCCTTTATCTCATCTTGCGCTCGTATTATTAGGCGAAGGTGAAGTGTTCTATAAAGGGAAACGCGTTCATGCAATGGTTGCTCTTACAGAAGAAGGGCTTGAGCCAATTGAACTTGAAGCGAAAGAAGGTCTTGCGTTAATTAATGGTACGCAGGCGATGACAGCACAAGGAGTTCTTTCTTATATAGAAGCAGAAGCAACGGCGTATCAAGCTGAACTAATTGCTTCGATGACAATTGAAGGGTTACAAGGCATTATTGATGCATTTGATGAAAATGTTCATAAAGCACGTGGTTATAAAGAGCAAGTGGATGTAGCAAGCAGAATTCGTGACATTCTTCATGATAGTAAGTTAACAACAAAACAAGGAGAACTACGTGTACAGGATGCCTATTCACTTCGTTGTATCCCGCAAGTACACGGTGCTTCTTGGCAAGTATTAAATTATGTGAAAGAAAAATTAGAAATTGAAATGAATGCGGCGACAGATAATCCGCTAATCTTTGATGGCGGGGAAAAAGTAATTTCAGGTGGTAATTTCCACGGTCAACCAATTGCATTTGCGATGGACTTCTTAAAAGTAGGAATGGCAGAACTTGCAAACATTTCAGAGCGTCGTATTGAGCGTTTAGTAAATCCGCAGTTAAACGATTTACCGCCATTTTTAAGTCCAGAACCAGGACTTCAGTCTGGTGCAATGATTATGCAATATGCTGCAGCGTCACTAGTTTCTGAAAATAAAACGTTAGCACATCCGGCGAGTGTTGATTCAATCCCGTCATCAGCTAACCAAGAAGATCACGTAAGTATGGGAACAATCGCTTCACGTCATGCACATCAAATTATTCAAAATGTAAGACGTGTTCTTTCAATTGAAATGATTTGTGCGATGCAAGCGGCAGAATATCGCGGGATTGAAAACATGAGTACAGTGACGAAGAGCTTCTACCATCAAGGGCGTCAGCAAGTACCATCTATTACAAATGATCGCATCTTCTCAACGGATATTGAAAATATTGCACATTGGTTAAAAACGAATTATTCGATAAAAGAAAGATTGGATGTAAACGCAGCACTATAAAACGAGAAAAGGGAGAGATTGAAATGGAAAAAGTAAAACAAACAATTCGCGCGCCAAGAGGTACAGAGTTACAAACGAAAGGGTGGGTGCAAGAAGCTGCACTTCGTATGTTAATGAACAATTTAGATCCGGAAGTTGCTGAAAAACCAGAAGAATTAGTTGTGTATGGCGGAATTGGCCGTGCAGCTCGTAACTGGGAAAGCTATCAGGCGATTGTAGATTCATTAAAAACGTTAGAAAGCGATGAAACGTTACTTGTTCAATCAGGAAAACCAGTTGCCATTTTTAAATCACATGAAGATGCACCTCGCGTTCTGTTAGCGAACTCAAACTTAGTACCAAAATGGGCAAACTGGGATCACTTCCGAGAACTAGAGAAAAAAGGTCTTATGATGTACGGACAAATGACAGCTGGTAGCTGGATTTACATTGGAACACAAGGGATTCTACAAGGAACATATGAAACATTTGGTGAAGCAGCTCGTCAACATTTCGACGGTTCATTAAAAGGTACATTAACACTTACTGCTGGTTTAGGTGGTATGGGTGGTGCACAACCTCTTGCTGTAACGATGAACGGCGGTGTTGTCATTGCTATTGATGTTGATAAGCGCAGCATCGATCGTCGTATTGAAAAGAGATATTGTGACATGTATACAGAATCATTAGAAGAAGCATTAACTGTTGCGAACGAGTATAAAGAGAAGAAAGAACCAATTTCAATTGGCTTGCTAGGAAATGCGGCAGAGATTTTACCAGAACTAGTGAAGCGTGATATTACGCCAGATTTAGTTACAGATCAAACATCTGCTCATGATCCATTAAACGGTTATATTCCAGTAGGTTACACATTAGAAGAAGCAGCGAAACTTCGTGAAAAAGATCCAGAACGTTACGTACAATTATCAAAAGAAAGTATGACAAAACATGTGGAAGCGATGCTTGCGATGCAAGAAAAAGGTGCAATTACATTTGATTATGGAAATAACATTCGCCAAGTTGCTTTCGATGAAGGTTTGAAAAATGCTTTCGATTTCCCAGGATTCGTTCCAGCATTTATTCGTCCATTATTCTGTGAAGGAAAAGGGCCATTCCGCTGGGTAGCACTTTCTGGTGATCCAGAAGATATTTATAAAACAGACGAAGTAATTTTACGTGAGTTCGCTGATAATGAACATTTATGTAACTGGATTCGTATGGCACGTCAACAAGTTGAGTTCCAAGGACTTCCATCACGTATTTGTTGGTTAGGTTACGGTGAGCGTGCGAAATTTGGTCGCATCATTAATGAAATGGTTGCAAATGGTGAATTATCAGCACCGATTGTTATTGGTCGTGACCATTTAGATTGCGGATCAGTAGCATCTCCAAACCGTGAAACAGAAGCGATGAAAGACGGTAGTGATGCAGTAGCTGACTGGCCAATTTTAAATGCATTAATTAATAGTGTAAACGGTGCGAGCTGGGTATCTGTTCACCACGGTGGTGGCGTTGGTATGGGTTATTCACTTCATGCGGGAATGGTTATCGTTGCAGATGGAACAGAAGCAGCAGCAAAACGAATTGAGCGCGTATTAACTTCTGATCCTGGTATGGGTGTTGTTCGTCACGTGGATGCAGGGTATGACTTAGCTGTGGAAACTGCGAAAGAAAAAGGCGTTAACATTCCGATGATGAAATAAGGAGGAGAAAACATGCTGGACACTTTACTAATAAATATCGGTCAATTACTAACAATGGATCAAGAAGATGGCTTGTTAAGACGGGAAGCGATGAACACGCTTCCTGTTATCGAAAACGGTGCGGTTGGAATTGAAAATGGTGTAATTACTTTCGTTGGAACAGCGGAAGAAGCGAAAGGATTACAAGCGAGAGAAGTTATTGATTGCGGCGGGAAAATGGTTTCTCCTGGTCTTGTTGACCCGCATACTCACCTTGTATTTGGTGGATCTCGTGAAAATGAAATCGCACTAAAACTACAAGGAGTTCCGTACTTAGAAATTTTAGAACAAGGCGGAGGCATACTTGCAACTGTAAATGCAACGAAACAGGCGTCGAAAGAAGAACTTGTTCAAAAAGCGAAATTCCATTTAGACCGTATGCTATCTTTCGGAGTTACTACTGTAGAAGCGAAGAGTGGTTATGGATTAGATGATGAGACGGAATGGAAACAATTAGAGGCAACAGCACAATTACAAAAAGAGCATCCAGTCGATTTAGTTTCCACATTTTTAGGTGCTCATGCAGTTCCGAAAGAATATAAAGGTAGATCGAAAGAGTTTTTACAATGGATGTTAGATTTATTACCAGAAATGAAAGAGAAACAATTAGCGGAGTTCGTTGATATTTTCTGTGAAACAGGTGTGTTCTCTGTGGAAGAATCAAAAGAATTTTTATTAAAAGCGAAAGAGCTTGGCTTTGATGTGAAAATTCATGCAGATGAAATCGACCCTCTTGGTGGTGCGGAAGCAGCGGCAGAAATCGGTGCAGCATCAGCGGACCATTTAGTTGGAGCTTCTGATAAAGGGATTGAAATGCTTGCAAACTCGAATACAGTAGCAACATTATTACCAGGAACAACTTTCTATTTAAATAAAGAAAGCTTTGCTCGTGGTCGTAAAATGATTGATGAAGGTGTTGCAGTTGCGTTAGCTACAGACTTTAACCCAGGTAGCTGTCCAACTGAAAATATTCAGCTTATTATGAGCATTGCGATGCTAAAACTGAAAATGACACCAGAAGAAGTTTGGAATGCCGTAACGGTTAACTCATCATATGCTATTAACCGTGGTGATGTAGCTGGGAAAATTAGAGTTGGTCGTAAGGCAGATTTAGTTTTATGGGATGCTTACAATTATGCTTACGTACCGTATCATTACGGCGTAAGTCATGTGAATACAGTATGGAAGAATGGTAATATTGCATATACAAGAGGTGAACAATCGTGGAGCACGGCCACTATTTAAAGAAAAATGCAAAGTTTATTGATCGTGAAGTGACAAAATGGAGTGAGATGATTAAAGATTGGGAGGAAGGCGTAGAAATATTCGGTGCTGCCTTAATTGGAGCACCCCTTTCTAAACCATCTATTAGTCATTCAGGAGCAAGTTTTGCTCCAAAGACAATTCGTGCGATGTTAGATGCATATAGCACATATGCAATTACAGAAAAACACGATATGAAAGAAAGTGTCTTATATGATTGCGGCGATATTACGATGCATGTGACGGATATAAAAGAAAGTCATAAACGAATTGCGGAAACAGTTGGTCATGTAACGAAAGTAAACCCGAACATGATACCAATCGTTCTTGGGGGTGACCACTCGATTAGTTTTCCGAGTATAACAGGTTTTGCAAACAGTAAAGGAAAGGTCGGAATTATTCAATTTGATGCTCATCATGATTTACGTAATTTAGATGATGGAGGCCCGTCAAATGGTACACCATTCCGTAGTTTACTAGAAAATGATGTCATTACAGGGAAACAACTTGTTCAAATTGGAATTCGTAATTTTTCTAATGCACGTGCGTACCATGAATATGCAATAGAGCATGGTGTAACAGTGTATACAATGAAAGACGTACGAGAGCGAGAAATAAAAGATATTATCACGGAAAGTATTGAATTATTAAGAAATCAAGGTGTGACTTCTATTTATATTTCTCTTGATATGGATGTGCTAGACCAAGCGTTTGCGCCAGGTTGTCCAGCAATTGGGCCTGGTGGAATGGATAGTACGACTTTACTAGATGCGATTGAATTCCTTGGTAAAGAACCGCTCGTTCAAGGGATGGATATAGTAGAGATTGATCCAACTCTTGATTTCAGAGATATGACGAGTAGAGTAGCAGCGCAAGTGATTATGAGTTTTCTTTTAGCGAGGGAAACGGTTAGTAAGCAAGTTAGTATATAGACGGAAAAGTAGATCTTTATTTATGCCTTAACAAAAACACATCACTACTTAAATGTAGTGATGTGTTTTTGTATTAAAAGAGAATGAATGTGTGTGGAACCGTTAATGGAATTGCGATTTTTATAGTGTATTGTGTAAATTTAATTTCTTGCTTCTGAAGTATTGACGTGTAAAATAATTTTATGATAAAATAAAAATTTTGCTAAAAAACTAAAAGTATGTTAAGCTTGAGAAGGTTACCATATATGGAGGTGGATTATTTGTTTCAAATTGGCGATAACATTGTTTATCCAATGCAGGGAGCAGGTATAATTAAAGCCATAGAAGAGAAGGAAATCTCAGGAGAAAAACAACAGTATTATGTTATAAAAATGTCGGCTAGTAATATGGAACTAATGATTCCAGCAGGGAGAATATTGAATTCGAATATACGTCCAGTTACGGATATAACCGCATTAGCACACATAATGGATATTTTTCAACATGGGGAATCAGATAGATTACTTACATGGAAACAAAGGTATAAATTGAACACTGATAAAATAAAGACGGGTAAAATGCAAGAAGGTGCTGAAGTTGTGCGTGATTTAATGCGTATACAGAAAGAAAAAGCACTTAATGCAAGCGAAAAGAAGATGTTAGATAACGCATATGAATTTTTGATTAGTGAACTGGGATTAATTGAAGGTATCACAGAAAATCAGATAAAAAGCTTTTGTTAAGGTTCATTACAAATAATGTATTATATCCCAAAAAAGATCTTGAATTTTTTGGGAACATAATTATAGAAAATTTATCATTTCAAAGACATTCAACTCTTTCAAACCACTTTTAGAGCATTACCTCTATTGTTATTACTACAATCAAATCCATTTTTATTTTTTAATTTCATTTATGAATGTTCGAAGTTTAATTGAATACTTCGATAAAATAGTTACTTGATTTTTGCAATCCTGATTCACACTGGCACGGACGAGGAGCCGTAAGGATGAAAGAGAGGTAGGGCTTTCATTGTTTTAGGTATATAAGTTATTATTTTTAGAAGAATACTGAACCATTTTTACTTCTATTGATAAGGTGTTTTTTTTATTAAAGAGATAAACGAATTGACAGCCATATATGGTCAACAAAAAAGGTTTCCTCCTAAGGAAACCTTTTTAATATTATTTATAGCATTTTATTTTTTGGATATTCGAATTTTTTATTGTAAAGTCGTAAAAATTGACGTTACTATCTAAAAGTAAGTATGATGCGGTTATAGTAAGATTTTTTAGGGGGAAGAAAAATGACAAGTTCAAGTAATAAAGCAGCGAGTATTTATGAAGGAACAAATGTAAATGCTGGGGGATTTTTTGAAAACGTTGAAGAAACAAAGTTGTTTGATCCAATTCAAGTTGGAGCTTGGTCTCTTCGTAATCGTATAGCGATGGCACCGATGACAAGATGCTTTGCAGATAATGAGACTGGAGTAGTTGGTGCGGATGTAGTGGAGTACTACAGAAAACGTGCTGCGGATGGAATTGGACTAATTATTACAGAAGGAATTGTCATTAGTCCGAGAGCAAAAGGAAACCCAGGAGTACCAGGTATTTATACACAAGAGCAAATCGATTCTTGGAAACCTGTTACAGAGGCGGTACATAAAGAAGGCGGGACGATTATTGCTCAAATATGGCATGTTGGGCGTATGAGTCATCATGAAATAATTGGTGGTCAAATGCCACAAGCACCGTCGGCTATCGCTGCAGAGGGAAATGTTCCACGCTTTCGTAAACCGTTTGATACGCCAGAAGCAATGACGTTAGAAGAAATACAAGAAGTGATCGGGCAATACGCACAAGCTGCGAAAAATGCGATCGAAGCTGGATTTGATGGAGTAGAAATTCACGGTGCACACGGATATTTAATCGATCAATTTACGTATGAGTTTGCGAATAAGCGAACAGATAAATATGGCGGTGATTTAAAACAAAGGTTAACGTTTATGAAAGAAGTAACGGCGGCTGTAATAGAAGCTGTTGGAGCTAATAAAACACTTCTTCGTTTCTCTGCTTTCAAAGGTGATAATCCTACTTATATGTGGGAAAACCCTGAGTTTGCAATTGAAACGTTCATAAATATGTTTAAAGAGGTTGGGTTAACGATGATCCATCCTTCAACGATGAATTATACCCAAGAGATTGCTGACGGAAAGAATTTTCATCAACTAGTAAGAAAATATTGGGATGGTACGATTGTTGGGGTTGGTAATTTAAATCCAAAAGAGGCCGAAGAAGCGTTGCAAGAAGGAACGATTGATGTAGCGGCATTCGGAAGACCGTTAATTGCTAATCCAGACTTTGTTCATCGAATTAAACACGCTGAAAGTTTAGTTGAATATGACGCGAAAGAGCATCTTGCTACGTTAGTATGAATAAAGATAAAAGGAGAGCACATCTAGTGTTCTCCTTTTATTATGGAATTTCATAGGGGGAAGCGGGATGAGTGAAACGCTACTCGTTATTATTAGTATATTACTATTTTTAATGTTGCTTTTAATCGTCTTTTTTATCATTACATTTTTTATAAAAAAACGAACACACCATTCTATTTTAAAATTACATCCGTACTTAGGAAGAATGCGCTACTTACTGGAAAAGATAGGGCCTGAATTTCGACAATATTGGTTTGATCATGATACGGATGGAAAGCCTTTCTCACGTTATGATTTTCAAAGTGTTATGTTTTTAGCGAAATATCGCTCTGAAATACTTGGTTTTGGATCAAAACGAGATTTTGAAGCTTCTGGATATTATATTGCTAATACATTATTTCCGATATTAACTGAGGAATTAAGTGTGAATCTCACGCAAGAGCGGGAAGGTAAAAAGTACGTGATTCATAAAGAAGGGTTATTTTCAAGAAGAGAAAAATTGACAGCGGATACAACGAATCTTTGGCTGTACGAAGAAGAAGATGCAATTATAGTCGGTGAGAACCGTAAATATCCGTGGAAGCTACATGGCATGTTTGGTGCATCTGCGACTTCTTACGGTGCGATTGGAGAAAATTATATTTTAGCGAGTGGTTTTGGAGCAAAAATGGCAGGCGGATCGTGGATTAATACGGGTGAAGGTGGCGTTATTCCAGAACATTTACATACAGGAGCGAATATCGTTGCGCAAATTGGTCCAGGGTTATTTGGATACCGTGATGAAGACGGTAATTTTTCAATGGGAAAATTCATGGAGAAAGCGAAAGAAAGTAATATTAGAGCATTCGAATTGAAATTTGGGCAAGGTGCTAAAATACGTGGTGGTCATTTAGAGGGGCAAAAAGTAAATGAGAAAATTGCTTCTGTTCGCAACGTCCGAAAGGGAGAGACGATTAATTCACCGAATCGATTTTCATTTTTAAAGAATGCAGCGGATACACTTTGTTTTATTCAACAGTTGCAAGAAAACAGCGGTAAACCAGTTGGAATGAAAATTGTAATTGGTCAGCAGGAGCCTTTGGAAGATTTAATAAAAACAATGAAAGAACTAAACATTTACCCAGATTTTATTACAATCGACGGTTCAGAAGGCGGGTCAGGAGCAACGTATAAATCGATGGCAGATTATATGGGACTGCCGCTTATTCCAGCATTACTTACATTTATTGATACAGCAAACCATTATGGTGTCCGTAACAAGTTTAAAGTATTTGCATCGGGTAAATTAATCACACCAGATAAAGTGGCGATTGCTTTAGCGATTGGGGCGGATGCTGTAAGTTCAGCCCGTGGGTTTATGATGGCAAGTGGCTGTATTATGGCCCTTCAATGTAATTCTGGTCAATGTCCATCTGGTGTAGCCACGACGAATCCGCATTATCAAAAAGCGTTAGATCCGTATGAGAAGAAGTGGCGAGTCATGAATTATATTATTAGTATGAGATATAGTTTATTTTCATTAGCGGCAGCGGCGGGAGTGAAGAGCCCGCGCCATTTAACTAGAGAGCATATTGTGTTTAAAGACGAGGTGGGGAGAGTAGTTCCTCTTTCGGAATTGTTTCCTATAGTAAATCAAACCTAAAAGTATATTTGATGTGTAAGATTTTTTAGAGGAATAATTATATTTTTGGAAAAATTAGGAGTATAATAGGGGAGTATTTTTGAAAATGACTATTTTTAGGGAGAGATTCACTTGCAGCAAGGTTCGTACAGTATTACAATTTTTTTACTCGTCATAGGGCTCGTTATATTTAGACGCATGCGCTCTATGAATCGACCAATTAATAATAAAGGAAGACGACTACTATTGCCATTATTCTTCTTATTACCAGGTTTTTCTTTATACGCAGCACCGATACAACTTGCTGGTTGGCAAATTGGTATAGCTGCTGGGATCGGACTGTTATTGTCAATTCCACTTATTATTTTAAGTGGGTATGAAGTCAGAGAAGATGGTCAAATTTATGCAAAAAAAAGTATCGCTTTTATTGCTACATTTTTAGTTATCGTTCTTTTACGTGCTTATTTTAGAAGACATTTACAAGGTCTAGATCCAAAGTCAATCGGCATTCTTTTCTACACTCTTGCGGTTTGTTATATAGTACCTTGGCGTATTGGATGCTATATGAAATTTCGTAAAGTATATGTAGAGAAAGCGAAAATTGAGACGTCAATAAGCTAAAAGTCATACATTTGTATGGCTTTTTCTTTTAAAATTTATCGGGTAAACGAATGTAAATAAGGTGTGAAAAAACACTATATAATTTTCTGAATATTTTTACTTTGAATTCTTGAAAAATCATTGTAATCCACTGGAATAAAGGCGTTTATAAAGGTTTTCACATGTAATGAACAGTGCTCGTTCACTTGAAAGAACAAAAAATGTTTGTTAAGGTAGGGAACCATAAGCGAAAACAAGAAAATAGAAAAAGTCATTTTTCGAAATTTTGAATGGCTTATGGACTAAGGGAGAGATTTGGTGAAGATTGAAATTATGGTTTCGCTTGCTATTTATATGGCAGGTATGTTGTATATCGGATATTGGTCTTATAAGAAGACATCCGATTTATCAGATTATATGTTAGGCGGGAGGGGACTCGGCCCAGCAGTTACAGCTTTATCAGCTGGTGCTTCTGACATGAGTGGTTGGATGCTAATGGGATTACCTGGTGCGATGTATGCAACAGGATTATCAAGTGTATGGATTGCGATAGGTTTATTAATAGGTGCGTATGCAAACTATTTAATCATTGCCCCGCGTTTACGAACGTATACAGAAGTGGCAAATGATTCAATTACGATTCCAGACTTTTTAGAGAATCGGTTTAAAGATCGTACGAAAATACTTCGTTTTGTCTCCGCTATCGTCATTTTAGTATTTTTCACATTTTATGCATCGGCTGGTTTAGTTTCAGGTGGACGTTTGTTTGAAAATTCTTTTAACCTTGATTATAAAATTGGTTTATTTGTAACAGTAGGTGTCGTTGTTGCGTATACACTATTTGGTGGCTTTCTAGCCGTAAGTTGGACGGACTTTGTGCAAGGTTGTATTATGTTTATTGCGCTTGTACTAGTGCCAATTGTTGCTTTTACGGATGTCGGTGGTGTAACAGAAACATTTAATACGATTAAGCAAGTCGATGCATCGCATTTAGATATGTTTAAAGGGACCACAATACTTGGTATTATTTCATTTTTAGCATGGGGCCTTGGATATTTTGGTCAACCACATATTATTGTCCGCTTTATGGCAATTACCTCTATTAAAGATTTAAAAACTTCTCGTAGAATCGGTATCGGTTGGATGACGATTTCAATTATAGGTGCAATGCTTACTGGTCTAATTGGTATCGCCTATTATGCTAAAAATAATGCGACATTACAAGACCCAGAAATGGTCTTTGTAACATTCTCAAATATTTTATTCCATCCGTATATTACAGGATTTTTATTATCAGCTATTTTGGCTTCGATTATGAGTAGTATTTCCTCACAATTACTTGTTATTTCAAGTGCAGTAACGGAAGATTTCTATAAAACATTTTTCCGTCGTAACGCAAGTGATAAAGAACTTGTATTTATCGGTAGGCTGTCAGTATTAGTTGTAGCGATGATTGCAGTTGTTTTAGCGTATCATCCGAGTGATACAATTTTAACGCTTGTTGGATATGCTTGGGCAGGATTTGGATCAGCATTTGGACCAGCAATTTTATTAAGTTTATATTGGAAGAGAACGAACAAATGGGGCGTTCTTGCTGGGATGATTGTCGGTGCATTAGTTGTTATCACTTGGGTACAAATTCCAAGTTTAAAAGCGACTATGTATGAAATGGTACCGGGATTCTTCTGTAGTTTATTAACTGTTATCGTTGTAAGTTTATTAACGAAAGAACCCGTTAAGGCAGTTCATCGTGAATTTAATGAGATGGAAGCAGTACTGGAAGAAGAAAAGAAATGATTTGCAAAAAGAGTAAACGGTGAATAGCGTTTACTCTTTTTACATGTAAAATGAAAGTAAGGACTTATTGACAATAAAAAATAAGTAACTTATAATAAATCTTAAGTTCGAGATAAATAATGTTCATAATGAAAATTTATTATGGTTATAAATCGAACAAATATTTTTTGTGAATTATCTTGAATTCGAGATAATTCGATAGGTTAGACGCCGATACGTAATTTTGTGATTAATATCTCGAATTCGAGATAAAATTATAATGACGGATTTTACTTTGTAGCATGGACAAAATGAATAATGAATTTAAATGTAAAAGAATTTTTATAATGAAATAAAAAAGGAGTGGAAGAAATGGAAAAGAAAACAACGGGAATCCATCATATTACAGCGATTGTAGGGCATCCACAAGAAAATGTAGACTTTTATGCTGGTGTATTGGGGTTACGTTTAGTGAAACAAACAGTGAATTTTGATGATCCAGGTACGTACCATCTTTATTTTGGAAATGAAGGAGGAAAGCCTGGAACAATTATTACGTTTTTCCCATGGGCAGGTGCTCGTCAAGGTATTATTGGAGATGGTCAAGTAGGAATTACATCTTACGTTGTACCAAAAGGTGCAATGGAGTTTTGGGAAAATAGATTAGAAAAATTCGATGTTTCGTATACAAAAATGACTCGTTTTGGAGAGCAGTATTTAGAATTTGATGATCCGCATGGTTTGCATATAGAATTAGTTGAAAGAGAAAAAGGCGAATTAAATAATTGGAGTTTTGGAGAAGTTACACCAGAAGTAGCAATTAAAGGGTTTGGAGGTGCTGTTCTTTTATCTACACAGCCTCAAAAAACTGCTGAATTGTTAGAACATATTATGGGTCTTGAGAAAATTGGAGAAGAGGGTGAATTTGTTCGATTCCGTTCTTCTGCTGACATTGGAAATATTATTGATTTGAAATTATCAACAATCGGTCGTGGCCAAATGGGCGTTGGCACAGTTCATCATATTGCCTGGAGAGCGAGTGACGATGCTGATCAGCTAGACTGGAAAGAGCATGTGTCGCGTTTTGGATATCACGTAACTCCTGTACAAGATCGAAATTATTTTAATGCGATTTATTTTAGAGAACATGGTGAAATCTTATTTGAAATTGCAACAGATCCTCCTGGTTTCGCTCATGATGAATCGTTAGAGACGATGGGTGAGGAATTAAAGTTACCGGAACAATATGAACAACATAGAAAACAGATTGAACAAACGCTTTTACCATTTGAAGTGAGAAATTTAGATTAAAGTGATTGAAGGGGGAAAAGGATTATGATGAAACATGTTTTTCAAAAAGGAAAAGATACGTCAAAACCAGTGTTGTTATTACTTCATGGCACAGGTGGTAATGAATTAGATTTACTACCACTTGCAGAAATAGTTGATCCGGAAGCGTCGGTATTAAGCGTTAGGGGAAATGTGTTAGAGAATGGGATGCCGCGTTTCTTCCGCCGATTAGCAGAGGGCATTTTTGATGAAGAGGATTTAATTTTCCGTACGAAGGAATTAAATGAATTTTTAGATGAAGCGGCTAAAGAATATAAATTCGATAGAAATAACATTGTAGCTATCGGTTATTCGAATGGGGCAAATATCGCAGCAAGCTTATTATTCCATTACGAAAATGCATTGAAAGGTGCTGTGCTTCATCACCCAATGGTACCAAGAAGAGGAATGCAATTAGCAAATTTAGCAGGGAAATCTGTATTTATTGCTGCTGGGACAAATGACCCAATTTGTTCATCAGCAGAGTCAGAGGAATTGAAGGTACTATTAGAAAATGCAAATGCGAATGTAACAATGCATTGGGAAAATCGAGGGCATCAATTAACGATGGGTGAAGTAGAAAAAGCAAAAGAGTGGTATGACAAAGCATTTTAAAAAAGAAGCATCTGCTAACGATTAGCAGATGCTTCTTTTTTATTTAAGACTGGATTGCAAGATGAGATGAAGAAAGTGGTAGCTCAATATCAACAATTGTACCTTTATTTAATTCGCTTGAAATGTGTAATTTACCATGATGTTCTTCAATTATTTTGTAACACATCATTAATCCTAGTCCTGTGCCTTTTTCTTTTAAACTATAAAAAGGTTCGCCTAGACGGGAGATACGATCTTCTGGAATGCCACAACCTTCATCGATAATTCGTATTAAGATGAAATTATCCTCTAATGGTTTTGTTTGGATGAAAATATTTCCGCCATTTGGCATCGCTTCTATCGCATTTTTTAATATGTTTATAAAAACTTGTTTTAATTGGTTACCGTCACATTGAATATCATATACGTAATCAAAATGATCCATGATGATATGAACGCTATGCATAATTGCAGTCGGTAAAATAAATGTAACTACCTCTTCAATTAAAGTTTGTATGTTACAAGTTTGGATAGATAATACTTGTGGCTTAGACATCGCCATAAATTGACTCGTAATGGATTCCATTTGTGAAATCTCACTTAACATAACATCGATATACCATTTTTGCTCCTCATTTATTTCAGGGAGGAGCAACGTTAGAAAACCCTTTAGGGAAGTGAGTGGATTTCGAATTTCATGGGCAATTCCAGCTGTCAGTTGTCCGACTACTGCGAGCTTCTCAGATTTTCGTAGTAACTTTTCAGTTTCTTTTAGCTCAGTAACATCTCTCCCCATCACGATAAGACCTTTGCGAGAACCATCAGGATGATAAAGCGGAACTTTTGATATACTTAAGATTAGATCGAAATCATCTCTATGTATAATAAATTCCTCGCCATGAAGAATTTGTCTTTGTTGCCATGCTAGTTCATCGATTTCTTCACAATGTAAAAAAGCTTCTCGGTATGCTTCATTATATTGAATGAGTTCGCTATCTTTTTTCCCGTGGTAAGGTACATGATGGAAATTGAAGCAAGAAAGTGCGTAGTCATTTGCCTCAAGCCAGCGCCCTTCATGATCTTTAAATATAACAAAGGCAGGCATGGAGTTTACTAATGTACGTAATCTCTTCTCACTTTCTTTTAGCATATTCTCAATTCTTTCTGATTTTTCAAGCGGCTTCATAATAGCATATACGCCAGTAAGACGATTTTGAACAAAAATAGGAACTAGTTTTGTCACAACATCTAATAAGAATCCATTTTTATGATAAATAGATAAGATATACTCTTGTTGATTATCCGCTTCAGTATTCTTTATATTTTGTAATACTTGCTCAGAAATATGGGCTTCTAAAATAGAGGTAATATTTTTCTGTTCTAATTCTAAAGAAGTGTAACCTAATATTCTTTCGGCAGAAGGATTTATATGTAGAATAACTCCTTCTAAATTTAATGAAATAATACTATCAGGATTGTGTTCGAACAGAGATGCGTACATTTCTGTTAATGAACGATCTTGTATATGGTTTCGCAAACGTCTAGAAATGTTCGGATGACGTTTTTTTTGAGTTGGTGAATATTTTTTACGACTCATAATAGTTCCTCCGTACAAATAGCATCTAAAAAGATTTGTCTATTCATAACTATAATATAGATGTAATGTGTATTTCTATAAAAAATGGAAGTTATAGAATAAATTTTGTTTTTTTTATTTTTTGCAAGGTGAATGCAGGATGGTAATAAGGGGAGCTTATATTGTTTTATAAACCTTTTGTAAGTTACAGACGGCTGTTTTCCGTATAACATTAGGGTAGAGGAGGGGGAGAGAAAATGAAAAATTATATTCAAGGGATTGATCACGTGCAAGTAGCTGCACCTGTAGGGTGTGAAGAAGAGGCGCGTGATTTTTATGGGAATACGATTGGTATGGAAGAAATTCCAAAGCCAGAAGAGTTGAAAAAACGAGGTGGATGTTGGTTTAAATGCGGAAATCAAGAAATCCATATTGGTGTCGAGCGGAACTTTACACCAGCTAAAAAGGCTCATCCAGCTTTTTATGTGAATGAAATTAATGAATTTAAGCAAACACTTATAGAGCAAGGTGTTAAAGTGATTGATGATTATGCACGGCCAGATGTAATTCGATTTTACGTGTCAGATCCATTTGGAAACCGAATTGAATTTATGCAAAATAAAGACTAGGTGGATTCCCACCTAGTCTTTAACTTCTTCTGAAAAGTCCTAACACTTCTACAGTTTCTGTAATATTAACGAAAGCATTCGGGTCGATTTCAGAAATTGTTAGTTTCATACTTGCTAATTCTTCACGAGAAACGACGGTCATAAGTACACGCTTTTTCTCGCTTGAATAAGCACCTTCGCCATCAAGTAACGTTATTCCACGTACAACAGTTGAAAGAAGTTGTTTTTTCATTTTTTCTGCTTCATTTGTTACAATCATAAGTGTAACTTTACGATGTTTTGTATGAACAGCATCAATTACTTTACCAGTTACATAAATTGAAAGTAAGCTTGTAAGTGCAACATCCCAGGTGAAGAAGAATCCTGCGATTATTACAACGACTGCATTTAAAATAATAAGGAATCCGCCAAGTTTAATGTCTCGCTTACGGGATAAAAGCATACCGATAATATCAAATCCACCAGTGGATCCATTACAGTTAAAAACAAGACCAATACCAGCTCCGGCGATTACACCTCCGAAGATAGAAGATAACAATGGATCTGTTGCTACGACTTTTACTGGAACGTAGTATAATGCAACAGATAATACAACTACAGAGACAACTGTGTTAAAAATTACTTTTTTTCCAAGACCTATGTACCCTAAAATAAGGATAGGTAAGTTTAATACAAAGTTAATAATGCCTGTGTTTACAGGGGTTACAATCCCTAAAATAATAGCAATTCCGCCAATTCCACTACTTAAAATTTTGTGGGGGATAAGGAAAAGATTAAAGGCAACCGCAATAATAATAGAACCGATAATAACACCAAGGAATCTGACCATTTCTTTCCCGTCCTTCACTGAAAAATTCATATTATTTCAAGATTATATATGATATTGAAAGTTTTGGGTAAAAACAGTTTATTTAGGTAAATTAGATTAATCAAAAGAATTTGAGTATTTTATCATTTGAAAGGGGATACAGTTGTGAAGATAAAAACATATCAACAGAAAAGCCCGTTGAAGCAAGAATGTGAGGATTCTTATTTTTGTAATAAAGAAAAAAAGATTTATGGTGTATGTGACGGTGCAACACCACTTGTCCCGTTTCGTGATGAAAAGGGACATAATGGAGCATACATCGCTTCGCATTTATTTGCAAGTTATTTTACTGCATTACGAGAGAATCATAGTTTACAATTTGCAGTTGCCAAAGCAAATGAAGCATTGCAAAGCAAAATGTTAGAATATGAAGTAGACACGAGAAAAAAAGAGCATTTGTGGTGCACATGTATCGCGGCAGTCCAAATAGTTGGTGAGAAAATTGAATATGCGCAGCTTGGGGACTGTATGATTGTCGCAACTTTTCAAAATGGAACGATGCAAGTATTAACGAAAGACACAGTTGAAGGAATTAGTAAAAGAGCAAAAAAGAAGAGGGAAGAAGATCGTAAAAAAGGGTTATCTGTACCAGAAGAATATGTTTTTCAAGATGTTCGAGAACAGTTAAAATACAATCGTTATCTTGCAAATATGCCAAATGGTTATTCAGTTGCAAATGGAATGAAAGAAGCGATACATTATTTACAAAATGGTGAATTACATACAGATGAAGTGAGTGGGATTTTTATTTGTTCAGACGGGTTATTTCACCCAGATTGGTCATTAGAACAAACTGTTGCATATATAAGAAAGAATAGTATAAACGAATATATAGCAATTATTGAAGAGCTAGAAGCGGAAAAGAGAATAAGGCCAGATGATAAAACGATTATTATGATTGATTTTTAAGAGGAGGCAGTTCAAATGGAAATTAAACGTGTCAATCTAACATTTCAAGATGAATTAGTTCCTTTAGAAAAAGTAAACAAACTGATTATTCACCATACAGCTGAAGATGGATGGGACGTGTATAAAACGCATGAATTTCATCAAACTGTAAGGGGGTGGAGCGGAATTGGTTACAACTATTTTATCGAAAAGGATGGAACTGTAGTGGAAGGACGAGGTTTACATATTGGAGCGCACGCGAAAGACCATAACCGCCATACAATTGGAATATGTATGACGGGAAATTTCGATAAATACGATCCCACTCCCCCGCAAGTGAATGCATTATATTCTTTATGTAAACTGTTTATGAAGCAATTTGCTATAAAGAAAGAAAATATACTCGGTCATAGAGAGTTAGAAGGAGTTACAAAAAGCTGTCCTGGTAATCGTTTTTCTATGGTAGAGTTAAGGAAGATACTATCTTAAATATAGAGGAGTAACAACGATGATGAATATAAAAATACCAAATGATAAAAAAGAAGAACTTGTAGCACAAATTCAGCAATTTTTTATGGAAGAAGATTTAGATGAAATTGGACGTTTCCAAGCAGAGCGTTTAATAGAAGAAATGATTAAATTAGTTGGACCGTTTGCATATAATCAAGCAATTGGAGATGCAAGAAAGCTTGTAAGTGAGAAATTAACGAATATGGAAGAAGATTTATACGTGCTAGAGAAGAATGAAGGAAAATAAAAAAAGAGCCGATGGGCTCTTTTTTTATTTTTCTTTCTTGTGTTCTTTATATTCATGTACTTTTTCTTTTACATTACCAACTGTATCTTTAGCAGTGCCTTTCACCTTATCCCATTTTCCTTCAGCTTGTAATTTCTTATTGTCAGTTACTTTCCCAACAACTTCTTTTACTTCACCTTTTACCTTATCAATGGCACCTTCTACTTTTTCTTTTAAACCATGATCATGTTTAGTCATACATTTCTCCTCCTTGTAGTTTGATTAGAATTCTCTTTTCATATTGCAAGTTGAATGATGTATCTAGTAATATCGTAACAAATCTAGTTTGAATATTCAAATGATTAATAGGATAGAAAAGGATTTGTCATAAAATGTTTAAAAATGTAACGGAAGGAGAAATAAAGTAAATTATATGTCTTTTGCGGTCCATATTGATTTTGTATAAGCAATTTTCATGTGGGCACGTTCCATGTTATTTTGACTGCCGCTACCGAACCTTGCTTGTCCAACTATTAAAGTACAATTGGATTCAATAGCTGTCTTAATTCGTTTTTGAATTAATGCAGTGTGACAGCCTTTACGCTGAAATTCTGGTAAAGTAGCAGAAGCAGCTAATGATGCGACACCTTTATTTATATACAGGACACCAATACCAGCAGGGATATTTTGAACTTCAGCTATGAAAAAATGCCATCCTGGTTCATTGTAAAGAATTTCATTATTTTGGCGTACGCTATCTTTTGTAAAGGATGGCATATTAAATCCACGTACATATATGTCTGCAAAAATATCAAATTCATTTTCTTTCAGTTTTCGTAATGTAATATTAGAAGGAAGAAGTGATGAACTCTCTCTGGGTATACTATACAAAGCAGTATGGAAGCTAGATTGGTAAAAACCTTTTTGAGATAAGTATTGAAATAGTTCAGTTGTGCCTTGCGCTGGTGTAATTTCAAAACGGCAAGGAATTTGTAGTGATTCATAATAAGAAATAATTGCATCAATCGCATCTGCATTTGTAATACCTTTTACCGTATTAAAAGCAGGACCGGCAATTATTTTTGATGAAAAGGCAGTGGCACTACCGAAATTTTTCATTTGCACTTGCATTGGGTTTCCGCTCATTGTTTGTAGTCTCTCTAATCTAGAAGAGAGCATATCAATTTCTGCATTTTCAATTTCTGTTGCTATATCGAGTGTCATAACAGTAGTCATAAAATTCCTCCGTTAATAAATATATTTCATAGTACATATACGATTTTTGTTTTGAGATTCCTGTTGAAATGTGAGAGAATAAGAGGTTTTTTGGAAGGGAAATGGAAGTGAGCTGTCGAAGGGAGTGGAAACAGATTAAAGGTGGTGCTCTCATGAAACAAAAAACCGTGCAGACATGCTCTAATTGTGGTTCTCAAAACATAGGAGAAGGTGAGTTTGTCGGATATGCACAAATACGGAAAAAGGAAACGATGTTCACATCTTCACCGGTGGATGCTTATATTTGTACAGATTGCGGGAATATCCTTCTATTAAAAGTACGACATTATGAAAAGTTTAAGCAGAAGCCGTTATGATCATTGAGAAATGGTCATATCCAACGTTGTATACGAAACGACTTATGTTAAGGAAAATGAATATGAGTGATAGTTTACATATATATGAGTATGCTACAGATAAAGAGATGATAACTTTTACTGTATGGGATGCTCATCAATCGTTATGTGACACATATAACTATGTAGAAGAAATTGTGGGGCAATATAATGAAGGGCAAGTAGCACCTCTTGGAATTGTATTAAAAGAGGAGAAAAAACTTATAGGCACGTGTGGATTTATAAAATATGATTTGGTCACACATACAGCAGAAATTGCATACGCCTTATCTCGAAAATATTGGGGAAGAGGATTAGCCACGGAGGCTGCATTAGCTTTTTTCTACTATGGTTTTCATGAGTTGCATCTTAATAGTATTGAAGCGGGATGTGATTCAGAAAATGAAGCATCTGAAAAATTAATGAAACGTTTGAATATGGAGTACAAATATACAATTCAGAAGGATATGTTTATTAAAGGTAAGAATCGCGATACAAAAAGATATTGTATATCTAGAGAAGGATATATGAATCAATGAAATATCTTACATTGAAAACTCCTTTAAATGAATCAAGGAGTTTTTTTATTTTGATAACAACAAATCGGAGTTTATCTTTTTGTTCGTGTGTTCGGAGTATGGGAGATATATCGAATTTTAGTAGAAAATAAGGAATACAGTAATCGTTTTATTTTTAAACTGAAAAAGAAAGTAAGAAAAAAGATAGATAGTTTATCGTTCTGAATTATTTCCAAAGAAATAATTCAGAAAATACAGAAAAATGTCGTAATCATTTGCGGAAGTCTGTTATAATAAACGAAAAAATGAAAACGCTTTAAAGGGGATATAACCAATATGATGATGAATGTACCGCTAACAATTAGTTCTATGATGGAAAGAGCAGAGAAACTGTTTTCGAAGAAAGAAATTGTTTCACGGACGCATGATACAGTTACAACGTTAACGTATAAGCAGTTAGGGGAAAGGACGAGAAGACTCTCCAGTGCGTTGGAAAAGCTTGGAATTAAAGAAGGTGAACGTGTAGGAACATTAGCGTGGAACCATCATCGGCATGTGGAAGCGTATTTTGCTATTCCAGGTATTGCTTCTGTTTTGCACACAATTAACATTCGTTTATCTCCTCAACATATTTCATATATTATTCAGCACGCAGAAGACCGAATTCTACTTATAGATGAAGATCTCGTACCGCTTGTTGAAAATATTCAATCACAATTATCAACTGTACAAGCTTACATTATTATGACTGATAAAGATGAACTCCCAAACACTACGCTGAAGCCTGTATATCATTATGAAAAGCTATTAGAAGAAGGCGATCCAAATTTCCAATTTGTAAAAGATATTGATGAAAATACACCAGCTGGTATGTGTTATACGTCAGCGACTACAGGAAATCCGAAAGGTGTTGTATATACGCATCGTAGTACTGTATTACACTGTATGGCACTCGGTTTAGCGGATACAGCTGCTTTATCGGAAAGTGATGCTGCAATGGCGATTGTACCGATGTTCCATGTGAACGCTTGGGGACTTCCTTTCGCTGCTACTTGGTTTGGGTCAAAACAAGTTCTTCCAGGACCGATGTTTACTCCGAAAATTTTATTAGAGATGATTCAATCAGAAAAAGTGACGTTAGCTGCGGGTGTGCCGACAATTTGGCTCGGCGTATTACAAGAGTTAGAAAATAATAGTTACGATTTATCTAGTATGACGAGAATACTATGCGGAGGTGCAGCTGCGCCGAAAAGTGTTATTAAAGCATTTGAACAGAAACATAATGTTCCGTTCATACATGCATATGGTATGACTGAAACGAGTCCACTCGTAACACTTGCGCGTTTAAAAAGTTATGAAACGGAAGTATCGTATGAAGAGCAACTAGAAATTCGCTCTAAACAAGGATATCTTGTACCTGGTGTCGAGATGAAAGTAGTCGGTACAAATGGTGACGTGAAGTGGGATGGTACTGAGATGGGAGAATTATGTTTACGAGCACCTTGGATCGCTGAAAGCTATTATAACGATGATCGTACTGTCGAAGGTTTTCGCGATGGATGGTTATATACTGGTGATGTTGTCACAGTGGATGAGGAAGGTTGCGTGAAAATTGTTGACCGTACGAAGGATGTTATTAAAAGCGGGGGAGAATGGATTTCTTCGGTCGATCTTGAAAATGCTTTAATGGCACATGATGCTATATTTGAAGCGGCTGTCGTTGCAGTTCCTCACCCTCAGTGGCAAGAGCGACCAATTGCCTGCGTTGTTCAAAAGAAAAATAGTACGGTTACAAAAGAAGAAATATATGAGTTTTTAAAACCACAGTTTGCGAAGTGGTGGTTGCCAGACGATATTGTCTTTATGGAAGAAATACCGAAAACATCTGTTGGGAAGTTTTTAAAACAGGCGCTTCGGAAAGAACTGGAGCATTTGCATAGAGAGAAATAAGTGAACTTCTATTTGTAAACTCTAATACATTAACGGTTGACAAAAGAGGGGTGGAAAGATAATATAATTTTTGTGATATGTTATCTAAAAACAATTTTAAGTTTACAAATAGGAGAAGCAAATATGAATACAAAAAATTTAGTTTTCGTCGCTTTATTTAGTTCTATTATGGGAGTGTTAGGGTTAATACCTCCGATTGCTCTTTCTATTACACCAGTTCCAATTACATTGCAATCACTCGGTGTTATGCTTGCGGGTGGGTTGTTAGGATCACGTCTAGGTGCGTTAAGTCAGCTTATTTTCTTACTTATTGTAGGAGTTGGAGCACCATTGCTTGCTGGTGGACGTGGTGGCCTTGGTGTATTTGTTGGACCAAGTGCAGGATATTTACTTGGTTACATCATTGGGGCGTTTGTTATTGGTTATTTAATTGAGCGTTTACGTGAAGTTTCTATTATAAAAGTATTATGTATTAATATAATTGGTGGTATTTTCGTAGTTTATGTATTTGGTATTACTGTACAAGCGTTCTTAATGGATGTTTCTGTATGGGAGATAATGAAAGTGAGTGCTGTGTTTTTACCAGGGGATTGTATAAAAGCAATTATTGCGGCAGTTCTCGTAACAAAATTACATCGTTCATTGAAACATATTATTACGCCCGCTTTAAAGAATGGAAAATATACAAATGCGGGATGATAAAGGGAAGAAACACGTTAATTGCGTGTTTCTTTTTATTATTATTGTAAAGAAAGGACGTCTCATATGGGGATTACAAAAGAATATAAAAAGCATGCCTCTTTACAACCAAATAAAATAGCGATAAAGGAAAATGATAGAGTTTTAACATATAAAGAGTGGTTTGAATCAGTTTGTAAAGTAGCAAGCTGGTTAAATGAAAAAAAATCGAAGAATAAAACGATAGCAATCCTATTAGAAAATCGTATAGAGTTTTTACAACTATTTTCTGGTGCCGCTATGGCCGGGTGGGTTTGTGTTCCGTTAGATATAAAGTGGAAACAAGATGAGCTCAGAGAAAGAATTGAAATTAGTAATCCGGATATGATTGTGACAGAACGATATAAGGTGAATGATCTATTGGATGAAGAAGGAAGAGTAATTGAAATTGATGAGTGGAAAAGAATGATAGAGAAATATCTTCCTACATATTCCACTGTAGAAAGTGTACAACATGCTCCTTTTTATATGGGATTTACATCAGGATCAACAGGAACAGCAAAAGCATTTTTACGTGCACAGCAATCGTGGGTTCATAGTTTTGATTGTAATGTACATGACTTTCATATGAAAAGGGAGGATTCAATTTTAATAGCTGGGACGCTCGTTCATTCTCTTTTCTTATACGGGGCAATAAGTGCATTATATGTAGGACAAACAGTGCACATTATGAGAAAGTTCATTCCGAATCAAGTATTAGATAAGTTAGAAACTGAAAATATATCGGTTATGTATACAGTTCCGACAATGCTTGAATCTTTATATAAAGAAAATAGATTAATAGAAAATAAAATGAAAATTATTTCATCAGGAGCGAAATGGGAAGCTGAAGCGAAAGAAAAAATAAAGAATATATTTCCTTATGCGAAAAGATATGAATTTTATGGTGCATCAGAGTTAAGTTTTGTAACAGCACTAGTCGATGCAG
The DNA here is from genome assembly GCF_003402455.1 of Bacillus sp. HMA207. NCBI lineage: Bacteria > Bacillati > Bacillota > Bacilli > Caryophanales > Bacillaceae > Bacillus > Bacillus sp. HMA207. Next base: position 1,187,002 of record NZ_BEZT01000001.1, read on the forward strand.
AAAGCGAAAGAAGGCCAAATTCAGTAGGAAAACCTTGTCATAATGTGCAAGTTCGAATATGTAATGAAGTAGGCGAAGAAGTACAAAAAGGTGAAATAGGAACTGTTTATGTGAAAAGTGATCAGTTTTTTATGGGATACATAATAGATGGGGTTTTAACACGGGAGTTGAATGCAGAAGGCTGGATGACAGTGCGAGATATAGGCTATGAAGATGAAGAAGGCTTCATATATATTGTTGGTAGAGAGAAGAATATGATTTTATTTGGAGGAATCAATATTTATCCAGAAGAAATAGAAAGTGTATTACATGAACACCCAGCTGTTGATGAAATAGTTGTAATTGGTGTGAAAGATAGTTACTGGGGTGAAAAGCCGGTCGCGATCGTAAAAGGAAGTGCTACAAAACAACAATTAAAGAGTTTTTGCTTACAACGATTATCCTCGTTTAAAATACCGAAAGAATGGCATTTTGTAGATGGAATACCTTATACAAATAGTGAGAAAATCGCTCGTATGGAAGCAAAAAGTATGATTGAAAACCGGGAGAAAATATATGAATAGAGCAGTTATTGTAGAGGCGAAAAGAACACCTATTGGTAAGAAGAATGGGATGTTAAAAGAGTATGAAGTTCAGCAATTAACAACGCCGCTTCTTACGTTTTTAAGTAAAGGGATTGAGAGGGAAATAGATGATGTCATATTAGGTAATGTTGTTGGGCCAGGAGGGAATGTTGCGAGACTATCTGCTTTAGAGGCGGGACTTGGCTATCATATTCCTGGTGTAACGATTGATCGGCAATGTGGTGCTGGTTTAGAAGCAATTCGAACTGCGTGTCATCTCATTCAAGGCGGGGCAGGTAAGTGTTATATCGCCGGGGGAGTAGAGAGTACAAGTACGTCACCTTTTCAAAAAAGAGCACGATTTTCACCTGAAACAATTGGTGATCCTGACATGGGAGTAGCGGCTGAATATGTTGCGGAGCGTTATAATATAACGAGAGAAATGCAAGACGAGTATGCTTGTCTTAGTTATAAGCGGACACTGCAAGCGTTAGAAAAAGGATATATACATGATGAAATATTTTCTTTTAATGGATTATTAGATGAATCTATAAAGCCAGAAATGAATTATGAACAAATCATTAAAAGAACAAAGCCCGCATTTTTACAAAATGGAACAGTGACGGCAGGTAATTCATGTGGTGTAAATGATGGGGCATGTGCTGTTCTTGTAATGGAAGAGGGACAAGCCCGAAAGTTAGGGTATAAACCTGTCCTTCGTTTCGTTCGTAGTGCTGTAGTGGGAGTGGATCCTAATCTTCCAGGGACTGGTCCGATATTTGCGGTGAACAAATTATTAAACGAAATGAATGTAAAAGTAGAGGACATCGATTATTTTGAAATAAATGAAGCATTCGCCTCAAAAGTTGTTGCTTGCGCAAAAGAGTTACAAATTCCGTACGAAAAAGTAAATGTAAATGGTGGAGCAATTGCGCTCGGTCATCCGTACGGCGCATCTGGTGCTATGCTTGTAACACGTTTGTTTTATCAGGCACAAAGAGAGTCTATGAAATATGGAATTGCTACATTAGGAATTGGAGGCGGGATAGGGATTGCGCTATTATTTGAGAAAGTAGAAGACTAGCGAGGTAACTAGTTTTCTACTTTTTGAGGAACATAAACATTACTACCAGGTTTCGCTTTCATTTCGTTCCAAGCAGCAATCGCATCAGCTTTTGCTTTCCCTTTATTATTTGGATCTTCGAAAAAGTCACGAGTAAAGCGATTGTATTCAAATTGTGCACCGATAGTTGTTTTGTATGCAGGGTCTTTTTTTCGTTTGTTTTCTTCATGCCAAAAAGCTACCGCGTCTTCATATGTTTTTCCAACATTGTCTTTAAAAAACTTTTGAAGAGCTACTGTAAAGCGGAAGTTTGCTCCGATTTTTTCTTTGAAAAAAGCACGAACCTCTTCGCTACAGCGGTGATTGTTAGTAATAATCGTTTGAAGAGAAAGGTCTTTATAGGATAGGGAAGCTTTACTCACCTTTTGAACAGAGCTGTTTTTTAATATTTTACCAGTAGTTAAATAATGTGAGATACGCTCGGTTATTTCGATCTTAGAGCCACTAGCTGGCAACCCATTCTCACGACAAAATGTTTGGAGTTCTGCTTTTAACCAATAATAGTTTTGGAAATCTTCAATTGATATAGACTTTGTTAAAGGTGGACGCATGAATGTAACAACTACTTTCTTCCATAATTTTCTTTAATTATAAAACGTATGTTCTTTTTATGGAAGGGTTAATTTGTAAATATAATGGGAAGAGGAGATTACATATGGAAAATGTAATGCAAGTTCGTGTTACGGGAATTTTAATTGAAGGTGAAAAATTATTGCTAGTAAAGCAAAAAGTTGCTAATAGGAATTGGTCTTTACCTGGAGGAAGAGTGGAGAATGGCGAAACGTTAGAGGAAGCAATGATTCGAGAAATGAGAGAAGAGACAGGGTTAGAAGTTAACATTCAGAAGCTACTCTATGTTTGTGATAAACCAGATGCTCGCCCGTCTTTATTACATATAACGTTTTTGCTTAAAAGGATTGAAGGTGAAATTATGCTACCTTCTAACGAGTTTGATCATAATCCAATTCATGATGTGCAAATGGTGCCGATTAAAGATTTAAGTCATTATGGTTTTTCGGAAACTTTTATCAATCTTATAAGTGAAGGTTTTGTAAATGCAGGGAGTTATCAAGGTTTGAAACAAAATATAGGTCTGTAAATATAGGGGAAGGATAGCCTTTCGCTATCCTTCATAACATGTTTTAAACTGCTGACTGTAAAGAAGAAACAAGCTGATTTAAAAATTCATCTCCACTCATAATTGCTTTCCCGCCACCGCGGGCACTCTTTTTATTTCCGCCACCTTTTCCTTCGATTGTAGGAAGAGCATCTTTTAAAAGAGCATTCATATCGAGCGATACTGATTTTCCGCAAGCGAGAATACATTGTAGTTTGTCATCATTTTCGATGACGAAATACGTAATTGCATGCTCTTGTTGTTCTGTAATAATAGCGGAAAGCTTTGCGATTTCTTGCATAGAACGATTTGTAAATACTTTAGAAATAAGTATGCCGGCATGTATTTCCGTAGGGTGTTGAAGTAGTTCATTTGCCTCTGCAAATAATAATTTTTCATTCATTGTTTGTATTGCTTTTTCGTTTTCTTTTTGAGAAGTAAGCAGTTGCGCCACTTTTGCTGGAATATCAGTTTCGCTACTGTTTAATTGTTTAGAAACATTTTTCATAATTTGTTGCTGTTGTCCCATTAATTTAAGTGTACGCCAACCAGCGATAAACGTTAAGCGTATACCACCTTTATTGCGCTCCCATCCTAGTACTTGAATAGGACCAACTTCACCAGTTCGTTTCGGATGCGTTCCACCACAGCCGTTGTAGTCAAAGTTTTCGATCATAACAACGCGTATATTTTCTGTCATAGTCGGTTCTTTACGAAGGGGCAACCTTTTCGCTTCTTCTAAGTTCATCCACTGGATGCGGATTGGATGGTTTTCAAAAACAATTTTGTTTGCAATTTGTATTGCTTTTTCAACCGTTTCTGCATGAAGATTTTCTGTTTCTAAATCAATTGTTACTGTTTCTTTACCAAGATGGAATCCAATTGTAGGCATGTTAAAATGGTCCCAAAAAGCAGCAGATAAAATGTGCTGAGCTGCATGTTGTTGCATATGATCAAAACGGCGATCCCAATTGATTTTACCTTCTACGTCTTCTGTATGTAATTGTTCTGCAATGTAGTGACGAATTTCGCCGTTTATCTCTTCTACATTGATTACATTGATATCATTTAATGTACCAGTATCATATGGTTGTCCGCCACCTGTCGGATAAAATGCTGTTTCATTCAAAACAACGTATAAGTTACCGTCTTTATCATAATCTTGCTTTATAATTTTAGTAGTAAAGTCTTGCTTATAAGCGTCAGTGTAATATAATTTGTGCTCCAATTTTCTTTCTCCTCCCGCATTAACTAGTTTCATTGTAAAGCAATTGAAATTAGTTTCCTAATATTTCAGAAGAAAGAAACTATTTTTAGAATTTTCTTGCTATAATAAGAAAAAGAAAATGCGGGGGTGGAATGAATATGTTATATGAAAACGGCGTAGATAAACTGCTTAGTTTAAGCAGAAATATTTCTGAATTATATCGAGAATTAAATGAAATGACCCGGATTTTAACGGATTGTAATCGAGAAAGTGTGAAGTTTGATCGGTTATATGTAAAAGAGTTACTTTGGAAGAAAGAAGATGTAATAGAGAAATATGACCAGCTACTTGTACAACTTTGTATTAACGAATGCTTTGATCTAAAAAGTGTCATTACAGGGGAATATAAGTATACATATGAAGAAGTAGAAAACATAGTTTTACAATTTAATGAAAAGTATAATGTCGCAATCTTAATTAAAGATGTGTGTAAAGAATTACAGTTCACATATGGAATTGATATGGACATAACGAGAACAACTCGGGTATCAACAGCTCAAGTATAGAAAAAGGAAAAGAAAGCAGATCCTTTGCTTTCTTTTTTTTGTGAAAATAGAGAGAGTAGGTTTAACGATGAAGGGGAAGCTACAGCATATTCATCCGCTTGGAATGAGTATTATTTTAGGGACATTGTTTGCTAGGTTTGCAACTTCAATGAGTATCCCTTTTTTAGCGATTTATTTAACGACTGTTAAAGGTGTATCAGCTGGAATGACTGGTGCTATTATCGGAACGAGTGCACTTGTTGGTGTTTTTGCTAGTTTTATCGGAGGGAATTTATCAGATCGATTTGGCCGGAAAACAATTATGCTCTGGTCCATGATCGTTTGGATTTTTGTGTTTATAGGTTTTTCACTTGCGGATCATGTTTTAAGTTTCTTTTTATTAAACGCTTTAAATGGATTATGTAGGTCGTTTTTTGAGCCAACATCAAGAGCATTATTATCAGATTTAACAAAGCCTGAGTATCGGTTACTCGTCTATAACTTACGATACGGTGCAATAAATGTTGGAGTTGCTATTGGACCAATTGTTGGATTACAGATTGGAAGTGCAAAATCAACAATTCCTTTTTTAGTAGCAGCTGGGGTATATATTCTATATACAGCTATATTAGCGTTCCAATTTAAGAAGTATCCAATGGAAAAAAAGAAAGTGAGTACAGAAAAACCTGTTACAATGTTAAATGCAATGCGTATATTGCGAAAAGATATAGTATTTTTAGTTGCTTTAGTCGGTATTATTTTGAGTAATTGCGGTTTTTCACATTTAACGACGACAGTATCTCAATATTTTGCAAATGCACATATATTTGAGGATGGGGTGAAGCTATTCTCATATATGCTCGCTTTAAATGCAATTGTTGTAGTGATTATCCAATACCCTGTTATTCAAATGTGCAAAAAGTATACACCGTTAACATCAATTATGGTTGGGACTTTATTTGTGAGCGGGGGATTATTTGGCTTTGGAATAGTAGAATCTATGCTAGGTGCTGCCGTTTGTACAATTATTTTTACAATTGGAGAAGTCTTAATGTTTTCGATGACGGATGTATTTATTGATGATATTGCTGTTGCGCATCTAAAAGGAACATACTTCGGTGCGATGGGTTTTTCGGGAATTGGAGCAGTAATAGGTCCGTGGTTTGGAGGAGTACTTCTCGATTACTACGGGTACCAAAATGGGTTTGCAGTATTTTCAGCACTAGCTATATTTTCAACTGTGGCATTTCCTGTGCTTTTAGTTACAAAAGGTTTATCGAAAAAAAGATATGATAGAAATTCTAATATAGAAATGCATGCGAAATAACATAAGCCCCAGTAACCAACTGGGGCTTAGTGTGTATTATATTAACTCTTAATTTGAAAAAAGAACTTTCATTTCATGCTTATCAGCAACTTCATTTTTGGAAATATGAATGGCTAAATATCCATTTTCTAAGCAGGCTAGCATCTTCTTATAAATAATATTATCGGGTAAAGGAATGATCCGCTGTAAAGAAATATTATTATGAAGTATGCAAATGGTTAGGCCTGTCTTCATCTTTTTAATGACTACATTTTGTTCAGTTACATTTGGTACATCTGTTTCCAAAATGTATTCTTGTTCCGTTTCGCAAAGGTCAATATGAATTTGATTTGGGAAACTAAAGTTACTACAAGAGTCAGAACAAAATTGATCCATCCATTCTTCGAAACCATCAACATGAAAAAGACAATCCTTCTTTTTCTTGCCCATGTAAGACACCCTCCGTAAAATCTCAATTCATACTATGTTATGCATGAATGAATTAGGGGTGAAGAATAAATGGAAAAATATAAACATTGTATGTGGAAAAGATAGCTAGTGTGCACTTTTTGTTTTACATATCATGATGCGCATGATGTTTTTGGCGTGAATGGTTACGGTTTTTTACTTTATGAGATCCGCTTAATGGTTCAGGTTGTCCTTTTTTTTCTTTTGCTTCACGATTGTTTTTTCCCATGGTATGTGACACCTCCTCTTCCTCTTTAGAATGAGAAAAGTTTGCAAATTTATACGAGAATGTTTTTAGAAAAAAAGGTAAAGATAATTGGGACTAACTATTACAGAAAGGGGATTATATAATGCCATATCATAAAGATAAACAACAAGCGTTTCAAGCAGCGCAGCAAGGCGTTACACAAGCAGAAAATGCATTTAACAACATTGTGAAAAATGATCCAAACTACGGTCATGATTTAAAAGAATTACGCCAAGAGGTTCAGGAAGCATATGAACAAATTCAAAATGCACTAGAGGTAGCTTCAGAAACACAACGTCCACAACTTGAGCAATATGAAAATAATCTCCAAAATATAATGCGAAATGTAGATCAATTAGAAAAGTAAATGAGGTTGTTGTTTATTCGACAACCTTGCTGCTTTAGTAAACGTTATGCTAAAACAGAAAATTTTTCTATTAGTTTTTTCTTTGCTATGTGCAGTACATATATTTCAAGTGGAAAAAGTGGAAGCGAAAATGTTGCTCAGAAAAGAGTTAGAACCAACTGGTTATGTAACATGGGAAGTACCTAATAATGAAAAAATTATTGCAATTACATTTGATGATGGACCAGATCCAACGTATACACCACAAGTTTTAGATTTATTACGTCAATATAAGGCTGAAGCGACATTTTTTATGATTGGATTTCGAGTTCAGCGCAATCCATATTTAGTGAAACAAGTGTTAAAAGAGGGACATGAAATTGGAAATCATACGATGAATCATTTGTATGCGAGTAATTCATCAGATGAAAAATTAGAAAATGATATTTTAGATGGAAAGAAATTTTTTGAAAAATGGGTGAAAGAACCTTTGTTATTCCGTCCTCCTGGCGGATATATTAACGACGCTGTATTTAAAACAGCGAAAGAAGCTGGTTATCAAACTGTTCTATGGTCGTGGCATCAAGATCCACGTGATTGGGCAAATCCAGGGGTTGAATCCATTGTAAATCATGTAGTGAAAAATGCTAAAAGTGGCGATATTGTATTGTTACATGATGGAGGAAATGATCGTAGTCAAACGGTAGCGGCACTAGCAAAAATTTTACCTGAACTGAAAAAGCAGGGCTATCGATTTGTAACGGTTTCGGAATTACTACGTTATAAACATTAGAAAAAATCCCAAAAGGAAAATAGACCTTTTGGGATTTTTCTTTACTGGTTCTTTTTACGTTTCTTATTATTTTGTCGCTCTGCTGGAGTTAAAGGCTCGTTTGCAAATTCTTCATTGTAACCAGTTCCTTGTCCTTGTGCAGATGTAGCATTCATTCCTGAAATAGTATGATTTGCTTTTCTTTTACCCATTTTATTTCACCTCTATAACATTTTTTGTATGTTGAATGATGAGCAGTTCATAGTATGTACGAACTGTAAGTAAACCGCGGATAGAGCACTTTACTTTATGATAATAGTATTCATAAGGAGCATGAAAGCTATTCAAATTTAGAAACATAAAGAAAACTTATGATAATCTATAAGTTTCTTATTATTTACTTATTTAGAAAGTTGTAATAAGATATTATCGTAAGGTATTGAAAAGTTTGTCTACATTTTATATTCAGACAACTTAGTCACGTTTAACAGGGGGGAAACATAATGGTCAAACATAATCCATTTCAATCACGTGCAACTTTTGAAGTAGATGGAAAAACGTATCATTATTATGATTTGAAAGCGCTTGAAAATGCAGGGGTTGGCAACGTATCTCAATTACCATATTCCGTGAAAGTTTTACTTGAATCAGTACTTCGTCAAGTAGACGGACGTGTAATCACAGAAGAGCATGTTACAAATTTAGCGAAATGGGGAACGAAAGATGTTCAAGATATCGATGTTCCATTTAAACCATCTCGTGTAATTTTACAAGATTTCACTGGTGTTCCAGCTGTTGTTGATTTGGCTTCGCTTCGTAAAGCAATGGCAGACATGGGCGGAGATCCTGACAAAATTAATCCTGAAATTACTGTAGACCTTGTAATTGACCACTCTGTACAGGTTGATAGAGCGGGTACGGCAGACGCGCTTGCATTCAACATGGACTTAGAGTTTAAACGTAATGAAGAACGTTATAAATTTTTAAGCTGGGCACAGAAATCATTTGATAACTACCGTGCGGTTCCACCAGCTACAGGTATTGTACACCAAGTAAACCTTGAATATTTAGCACCAGTTGTTCATGCTGTGAAAAATGCTGAAGGTGACTTAGTTGCATACCCAGATTCATTAGTTGGAACAGACTCACATACAACAATGATTAACGGTATCGGCGTTCTTGGATGGGGCGTTGGTGGTATTGAAGCAGAAGCAGGAATGCTTGGACAGCCTTCATACTTCCCAGTACCTGAAGTAATCGGTGTGAAATTAACTGGTACACTTCCAAGTGGTACTACAGCGACAGACGTTGCATTAAAAGTAACACAAGTATTACGTCAAAAAGGTGTAGTTGGTAAATTTGTTGAGTTCTTCGGTAATGGACTAAAGAGCATGCCTTTAGCTGACCGTGCAACAATTTCAAATATGGCACCAGAATACGGCGCAACTTGTGGATTCTTCCCAATCGATGATATTTCATTAGAATACTTACGTTTAACAGGTAGAGATGAAGAACAAATTCGCGTTGTTGAAGAATACTGTAAAGCGAACGGTTTATTCTATACAGCAGACAGTAAAGATCCAATCTATACTGATCTTGTTGAAATTGATTTAAATACAATTGAATCTAACCTTTCTGGACCGAAACGCCCACAAGATTTAATTCCACTTTCAGATATGAAAGATGCGTTCCATAAAGCTGTTGTAGCACCAGTTGGAACACAAGGACTTGGATTTAATGAGCAAGAGTTCGATAAAGAAGTGAAGGTTACATTAGAAGATAAAGAAGTAACGATGAAAACAGGTGCAATTGCAATCGCAGCAATTACAAGCTGTACAAATACATCAAACCCATACGTATTAATTGGAGCAGGTCTAGTTGCGAAGAAAGCAATTGAAAAAGGACTTGTAGTACCTGAGTATGTAAAAACATCATTAGCACCAGGATCTAAAGTTGTTACAGAGTACTTAGATAAGTCTGGTTTAACAACATATTTAGATCAATTAGGTTTCCAAACAGTTGGTTACGGCTGTACGACTTGTATCGGTAACTCTGGTCCATTAGCGCCAGAATTAGAAGAAGCAATCGCAGCAAACGACTTACTAGTAACATCTGTTTTATCTGGTAACCGTAACTTTGAAGGTCGTATTCATCCACTTGTAAAAGCAAACTACTTAGCATCACCACCACTTGTTGTGGCATATGCACTTGCAGGTACTGTTGATATTGACCTGAAAAATGATGAAATCGGTAAAGATGCAAATGGCAATGCTGTTTACTTCAACGATATTTGGCCATCAGCTAAAGAAATTGAAGATGTAGTTCAAAGCGTTGTTACATCTGAACTGTTCAAGAAAGAATATGCACAAGTATTTAACAGCAATGAGCGTTGGAATGAAATCCAAACTTCAAACGAAGCTTTATATACTTGGGATAATGATTCAACATACATTCAAAACCCACCATTCTTTGAAGGTTTATCTAAAGAACCAGGTGAAGTTGAAACGTTATCAGGCTTACGTGTAGTTGGTAAATTTGGTGACTCTGTAACGACAGACCACATTTCACCAGCAGGTTCAATCGGTAAGCACACACCAGCTGGACGCTACTTATTAGAAAACGGCGTACAACCAGTTGACTTTAACTCTTACGGTTCTCGTCGTGGTAACCATGAAGTTATGATGCGTGGTACATTCGCGAACATCCGTATTAAAAACCAAATTGCACCAGGAACAGAAGGCGGATATACAACATACTGGCCGACTGGTGAAGTAACATCAATCTATGATGCTGCTATGAAATATAAAGAAGATGGCACAGGTCTTCTAGTTGTTGCTGGTAAAGATTATGGTATGGGAAGTTCTCGTGACTGGGCTGCGAAAGGTACTAACTTATTAGGTATTAAAGCAGTAATCGCAGAAAGCTTCGAACGTATTCACCGCAGTAACTTAGTGTTAATGGGTGTATTACCACTTCAATTTAAAGATGGCGAAAGTGCTGAAACGTTAGGTCTTGTTGGTAACGAGTCATTTGAAATTCAAATCGACAAATCAGTTAGACCACGTGATCTTGTAAAAGTAGTTGCAACTGATTTAGATGGCAACGAAAAACAATTTGAAGTAGTAGCTCGTTTCGATAGTGAAGTTGAAATTGATTACTACCGTCACGGTGGTATTCTGCAAATGGTTCTTCGTGAGAAAATTGAAGAATCAAAAGTGTCGAACTAAATAATTGAAATGAACAATAAGGAAGCTAACAATAGTTAGCTTCCTTATTTTATGGAAAGGGATGAAACCATTTGGTTTCATCCCTTTCTTTTTACTATAAAAATGGAGGAAACGTCATGACAGAGTATAAAAGAATATTGTTGCCGTTACGACAAGAGAAAATATTAGTAATAGCAGCTGTATGTAGTGGGATAATTGCTGCCATTTTAAATTTATCACGCCCAATTTTCATGGGATTAATTGTAGACAATCTTATTCAAAGAGAGCTAAAAGGTGCGTATTTATATATAGCTTTGTTTGCGGGTAGTCGCTTTTTAATGTGGGCGAACAATCTTTTATTTGATTATATAAGTTCAAAAGCGAGTCAACGTATATTACAAACGAAACGTATAGAATTATTGCGAGCGATTGTATCAAATCCAACTCTTATTATTTTAGATGAACCGACGGCTGGGTTAGATCCAGGCAATCAAGAACTGGTTTGGAATATGATTGAAGGGATAGGAAGAGATGTAACGAGAATTGTGGCAACACATGATGTAGAGAGAGCGATGATAGCAGATTGTGTTGTTGTCATAAAGAATGGGACTATTGTGGAATGTGGGAATCCTAGAGAATTATTAAATTGCAACTCATTGTACAAAGAGTTGCAAACAAAAAGATAAGAAATATGTAATGCCCTTATCTTTATTCAGCTATTTGCCGGGCAGCCCGATTGGTGAGGGCTGATTAAAGTTTCACTTTATTCGTTCTCATTAAGTTGATAAGTATAAGAATTCGGATCACTAGAATTAACTTCTTTGACGAGAGTAAGTTGATTTGTATCTGGATTATATTTGACAATCTTAATTGTATGTTCGCTACTTAGTAATGGATTATATTCTTGAATAGCGAATGTATTTTCCGCAATTTGTGTCATATTACTGGTGGGAACATTTTCTATGGAATCATGATTTGTAGAAATTTCAACGACTTTTTCACTGTTGAAAAATAAAAGAACGATTACTAAAATAACTAAGCATATTCGTATATAGCGTAGCTCTTTGGTGATAGGGTGTTCTCCCAAAATAATCATCCTTTCTATAACTATTCTATAGTAGTAATGGTAGTCATCGTGAAAAAAGTAATAATGCCGAGGCCTGCCCAAAGGATAAATGAGATTAATGCGATATAGAGACAAATACGTCCAACTTGTTTTTTTTCAGGGTCTTTACTAAATAGTGAGATAATCCATGTGATAATTCCGATTGGGGAAAATATAAAACTAAGAATATATAGAAGTATTTTTTCAAATAAATTCATGAGAGCTCCTTTCATTATAAAATATTCTATTTATTTCTAATTATATGATGGAAAGGTAAATATTTCATCACAGTTATAAAAATTCTGATTATTTAGAATGTGAATATTTCCAAGCTTGTCCGTATAAGCTAAAATAAGATATATAGTATTTTGATGAATGTGTTAAAAGAAGATAATACGTTAGGGTGATATAAAATGTGGCGGAAGCTTACGATTATTGTAGTGTTACTTTGTTTAGCGGGATATGCAGCTTATGAACAGTTTGGTAATAAAGAGCAGGCGGTAAAAGTGAAGCAAGAAAAAAGTGAAGCTGTGATGAAAGAGATTATCGCAAGGAATGGTATTGAGATAGGGAAGAGCGCACCAGACTTTGAATTAACTAAGTTAGATGGGACAAATGTAAAGTTATCGGATTTAAAAGGAAAGAAAGTAATTTTAAACTTTTGGGCTACGTGGTGTGGACCATGTCAGCAAGAAATGCCTGATATGGAGGCTTTCTATAAAGAACATAAAGAAAACGTAGAAATTTTAGCAATCAATTATACGCCTTCAGAAAAAGGTGGGGGGGAAGAAAAGGTAAGCAATTTTATTAAAGAAAAAGGAATTACTTTTCCTGTTTTATTGGACAAGAACATTGATGTGACAACAGCGTATAAAGTAATTACGATTCCAACTTCGTATTTTATAGATACAAAAGGTGTCATTCAAGATAAGTTTATTGGGCCGATGACGCAAAAAGAGATGGAGAAAAGGGTTGCTAAATTAAAATAATGGTAAAAAGGTAGAGGTGGAGAGTTCCCATTTCTGCCTTTTCTTTTTCAAGTAGTAATAACTTCATGATATGATGTAAGAAATATAAACGTTTAGAGATAAAGGAGTGTATGGAGTGGGGAATGTATCCTTACCGTTAGATTATGTTGTAATTGATTTTGAAACAACAGGATTTAACCCTTATAATGATAAAATTATTCAAGTTGCAGCGGTGAAATATTGTAATCATGAACTGGTAGATCAATTTGTTTCATACGTGAATCCAGAGCGGCCAATTCCGGACCGAATAACGAGTTTAACAGGTATTACCAATTATCGCGTTTCAGATGCACCGACGATTGAAGAAGTGTTACCTTTATTTTTAGCATTTTTACATACAAATGTTATTGTGGCTCATAATGCTTCTTTTGATATGCGCTTTTTGAAAAGTAATGTAAATATGCTTGGGTTGCCTGAACCTAAAAATAAAGTAATTGATACTGTATTTTTAGCGAAGAAATACATGAAGCATGCGCCTAATCATAAACTTGAAACGTTAAAACGAATGCTTGGAATTCGTTTAAGCTCTCATAATGCATTTGACGATTGCATTACGTGTGCTGCTGTTTATCAAAAGTGTGCAGCTATTGAAGAAGAAGGGAAACGAAAAGTAAATAAGGCTATGCTTGATGAAACTGCGGTATATGAAGCGGTGAAAGAAATACTTGCATGTAATAAACGTAATGTAGAATGGCTACGTTGTATGAACGTAGGAAGTTATTTAGATATAAAAGCTTTTTATCCAGTTATGAGATTAAAGGTAAAAGGGCGAAAGAAATATGTATTAACAGAGATATTAGAAGAAGATGTGAAAGAAATATGTACAAGTTTAAAATGTGAACCGGCGTTAAAAAGTGAAGTTGGTAATACGAGAATTATGCTTAATAGCTTAGAGGATGTTATGAAATTAGAAAGTTATATTTTAGAGCAGTATGATTTTGTATTACAGGCGCTTCATGATTATAAAGCAAATGAAATGAATGCAGATGAAAAGTTGAAAGAGTATTTAAATATTATGGTATAAAAAACTCCGTGTGCAATATATTGTACACGGAGTTTTTTTAGGAGTACTAAAACATAAAATTTTCTTGCAAATCTGATTAAAGAGTTTTTTGTTTGCTCATACTATGTAATAAGAAAGCGAAGGAGAGAGGGTGAACAACATGAGAAGAAGTCGCCGTAAATCGTTTGAAGAACTTGTAAATGAAAATAAACAACAATTATTAAGCGATCGTGATGCAATTGATCGCATTGAAGAGCGCATTGAAAAACGTTATGAAATGAAACTTTTTAAGCAAGCTGAATAATTCTTAACACTAGTACGATACTAGTGTTAAGGAGGCGATAGTAATGGGTAATCCGAAAAAAAATTCAAAAGACTTTGCACCAAATCATATTGGAACACAATCGAAAAAAGCTGGTGGAAATAAAGGAAAGCAAATGCAAGATCAAACAGGTAAACAACCGATTGTTGATAATGGTTAAAGAAAAGGAGAATATTACATTCTCCTTTTTTATGTATAAATTTGAGGAAAGATAGGTAATTTAAGATGGTGTGTATATACAATATTAGGAGGGAAGTACATGCCAAATCCAGATAATCGAAGTGACAACGCTGAAAAGTTACAAGAAATGGTGCAAAATACAGTTGATAACTTTAATGAAGCAAAAGAAACAGCGGAACTTTCTAATGAAAAAGATCGTGCTGCTATTGAAGCAAAAAATCAAAGACGTTTAGAAAGTATTGACTCATTAAAAAGTGAAATCAAAGATGAATCTTAACAAAATGTACAAAAAGGGCTGACTTTTGTCAGCCCTTTTTCGTAATCGTAAAATTTTCAACGAGTAAACGCCAATTTTGTGGGAATGGTAAACCGATTTTCCAGTAACTAATACCACCTATACCTTGTTCTTTCATTAAATTGAATTTACTTTGAACAGACCGTGAATCTTCAAACCAAACTTCGTGTTGCACGCCGTTTTCATCAAAATAATTAAAATGAGGAGCTTGGGCTGTGAAATCATAACGAATAGGGACATTATATTTACGAGCTAGTGCAACAGCTGCGACAGAGCTAATTGCTTTTGCGGGTGGATTTCCTTGTTTAAATGGAAGCTTCCAATCAAACCCGTATAAATTTTGCCCCATCATAATTTTTTGGGGAGGCATTTGAGATTTTGCATATTGAAGTACTTCTTTCACCGGACCGATAGGAGAAATCGCCATCGGTGGCCCGCCCTGCCATCCCCAGTCATATGTCATAATGACGACGAAATCAACAATTTGCCCTTGCGCTTTATAATCGTGAGCTTCGAAAAATTTTCCCTTTTGATTTGAACTTGTTTTCGGTACGAGAGTTGTGCTCAATGTGTACCCGCTAGGTAAGCGTGTTTTTACATTTCGTAAAAAACGATTATACGCTTCGCGGTCTTCAGGTGCTACACTCTCGAAATCGAAATGAATGTCTTGCATGCCATATTTCTCAGCTGTTTGCAAAATGTTTGTAATAAATTTGTTTTGAATCGTTGCGTCGCGTAAAATAACCGATGTTAGATCGGCACTGAAATTACCATTTTCAATATTTGTAATAACGAGCATAGGGATTGTTTTACCTTGCGTTGCAATATTAGCGATTTTCGCTGTTTCAGTAGGTTCTTTTAATGTGCCATCTCTTTTTGCCTCAAAACTAAAATAAGCTAAGTATGTTAAAAATGGATTGATGGCACGTGTAGCATTAACTAAACTCTCTTTAATCGGTATAGTGGAAGGCTGTAAATAAGCGATGGATTCTACAGCTCGTTTTGTACCTTTTGGTACGTATAATTGTTGTCCGACATGGAGAATAGATTTTAAAGATAAATTATTAACTTTAGCTAAACTAGCGAGGGGGACATTATATGTTTGAGAAATTCGATATAGGCTGTCACCAGGCTGTACATAATAATTATTCCCTTTCGTATTAACGATAAGTGCCTGACCAACAACGAGCGTTTCAGCTGGATTTAATCCATTGTCTTTTACTATTTCGTCAGGTGTTGATCCATATTTTGATGCCAAGCTATATACGCTATCACCACTACGAACCGTTACAATTTGAATCATATGCTTGCTCCTTTCGGGAAAAGATTCACTATTTTTATTTTATTTTTGATGTCACTGTATTATGATTAAATGTATGCAAGGTAGCAGAAGTGAAAGAAGGCGAATATACATATGTTTGTAGCAGAACATGAAGTTGAAATCCGTTATGCGGAAACAGATCAAATGGGTGTTGTTTACCATTCAAACTACTTAGTGTGGCTTGAGTTAGGTCGCACGAAACTTATACAAGATTTAGGTTTTTCATATGTTGAAATGGAGAAAGAAGGAATTATTTCTCCTGTGTTAGATTTACAAATTTCATACCGTAAAGCGATGCGTTACGGAGAAAAAGCAATCGTAAAAACATGGGTAGATACTGTGAGCCCACTTCGCGTTGTATATGGATATGAAATATATAATGGTGATGGTGAACTTTGTATTACTGCAAGTACGACGAATATTTGTGCGAAAAAAGAAGGGTTCCGCCCTGTATCATTTAAAAAGTTATATCCTGAGTGGTATGCGAAATATGAGGAAATTAAGAAAAAATAAAAAAGCGTGGCAGAAGCCACGTTTTTTTATTTTTCATAATTAAATTGTGGGAAGTCGTCACCTTCGTTAAGTGTAACAGATAAATTATGTCCATCGAAGAACCATTCATCATCGCCTTCAATAAAGAAGTTAATACCTTCTTCTTGAATTTGAACAGCAGGATGTGCAGGGTCATCTTTACGAATACCTAAAGAAAGTCCTTTTTGCACAGTACTGCAACCACCGTATTGTACGAAAAAGCGTAGTGTTTCATTTGATTGTAAGTTTAATTCATTTTTATACCATTGTGCTGCTTCTTTTGTTACGGAAAGATTCATGTATAGTTCCTCCAAATTATGTTGCTTTTTCTTTAGTATAAAAAATAACGCAAAAAGACGCTATTAATATGCTTCACGTTTTCTTTTTGCGTTATGTGGGTTACGATCTTATTTTTGCTTTTTTGAAAAGTTTGCTTTTGGTTCAGTTTTATTTATAATTCGTCCGATATTTGCACGGTGTTTATAAATAACCATACCTGCTAATAAACACATCGCAATAATGAAGATTTTATCCCCGCTAACAATGGATGCAATAACAGCAACAACTGCTGTTACCATAGAAGAAAGTGATACGTATCTTGTTGTAAATAAAAGGGTGAAAAATACAACAGCCAATATTGCAAAAACAACTGGTGAATAGCATAATAGCACCCCAGCAGAAGTTGCAACTGCTTTACCACCGCGGAATTTCGCGAAGATTGGATAGACATGTCCAAGAACAGCCGCTAACCCGAACCATAGTGGATGAATATCTAACCCGAAAATCATTGGTAGACTTGTTGCTAATGTCCCTTTTAAAATGTCAGCAATTGTAACGGTAAAACCTGCTTTTTTCCCTAGTGTGCGGAATGTGTTTGTTCCGCCTAGATTACCGCTCCCGTGCTCACGAATATCGATTCCGTAGCCGATTTTTCCAACAACTAGTGCAAATGGAATCGAGCCAAGTAAGTAGGCAACGATAAATAAAAGATATGTAGTAACCATAAGTTCAGTCTCCTTTATTCAAATGTGTTGATAAAGGGTAAAAAGAGTTTTTCCCGTATATTGTACCATACATTTGTAAAGAGCACATTTCTTTTTTGTAAATGAAAAATTCATTATTTCGTGAAAAAAATTTCACAGTAATGTTACATTTCTCACAGAAACAGTAAGACTATATGTAGTAACATTTTAATCAAAAGATAACAACATATTGGTGGAGGGTTATAAATGTTACAAAATAATACACGTGGAGAAGAAGAATTAATGAAAGTGTTTGAGACAATAGTCCACGGCAATGAACAAGATTTGATGCAAGAAAATGCAAATGTAGACGGCCGCTCTCCAATGGGCGTAATGGGAACGTTCGCATCTGAGAGTGCAAAATATTATGCTGTTGAGAATTTATTGTCAGATCAAGTGAAAAAAGCGATAAATGAAAATATATTATATCCACATGATTTAGATTTTTATGCAACAGGAACGACGACTTGTTCACAAATTCCGTTAGCGCAAATGCTTGCTAATGGTTTTCATACTGGACATGGACATATGAGACAACCGCAAGACATTAAAAGTGCATTGGCTCTTTCGTCTATTATTTTTCAAGCGAATCAAAATATGCAGCATGGTGGTCAATCGTTTGCACTCTTTGATATTGATTTAGCACCTTATGTACGAAAAACAATTGAGAGACATAAAAAACGATTACAATCATATCCGCTTACGAAAGAACAAATAGAAGAATTTTCATGGAAAGAAACGGAAAATGATACGTATCAAGCGTGTGAGGCTTTCGTTCATAATTCGAATAGTATGCATAGTAGGGGCGGAGGACAAGTACCGTTTATTTCTATTAATTATGGAACAGATACATCGAAAGAAGGAAGAATGTTAATTAAACAACTTTTAAAAGCGACACAAGCTGGACTTGGTAAAGGAGAGACACCGATTTTTCCGATTCAAATTTTCAAGATGAAAAAAGGTGTGAATTTTGAAGAAAGTGATCCGAACTACGATTTATTTGAATTAGCATTAGAGACAACCGCAGAGCGATTATTCCCTAACTTTTCATTTTTAGATGCTCCGTTTAATGCAGTGCATTATGATGGAAGACCAGAAAGTGAAGTATGTTACATGGGATGTCGTACTCGTGTTATGTCTAATATACATGGAGAAGAAACAGCGATTGGTAGAGGGAATTTATCATTTACGTCTATTAATTTAGTGAAATTAGCGTTAATTAGTGGTTCAAAAGAAGCGTTTTTTGAAGCGCTAAACTATTATTTAGATTTAGGAATTAAGCAGTTATTAGAAAGATTTGCGTATCAATGTACGAAGCGAGCAAGAGATTTTCAGTTTTTATATTCACAAGGTGTATGGCGTGGTGGAGAAACGTTGCAGCCTGAAGACTCCGTAGCCTCGATTTTAAAACAAGGGACGTTAAGTATTGGTTTTATCGGTCTTGCGGAATGTTTAGTAGCTTTAACAGGAAAGCATCATGGGGAAGATGAAGAATCATGGAAACTTGGGTATGAAATTATTTCCTTTATGAGAGATAGAATGGATAAAGCGACAGAAGAACATCAACTGAATTTCTCAGTAATTGCAACTCCAGCAGAAGGATTATCAGGGAAGTTTGTGAAAAAAGATAGAAAAGAATTTGGCGTGATTAGCGGTATAACGAACCATAATTACTATACGAATTCATTCCATATTCCAGTTTATTATAACATTCAAGCGATAAATAAAATCCGTTTAGAAGGCCCGTTTCATGCTCTATGTAACGGGGGACATATTACTTATATTGAACTAGACGGAGCAGCAATGCATAACAAAAAGGCATTAAAACAAATTGTAAAAGCCATGGCAGAACATGGCGTTGGATACGGTTCAATTAATCATCCTGTTGACCGTTGTAAGTGCTGTAGTTATCACGGGGTTATTGGGAATGAATGTCCAAGTTGCGGGAATGAAGATGAGGCTAATATAGAAAGAATTCGCCGTATAACAGGCTATCTTGTAGGAGATATGTCAAAGTGGAATAGTGCGAAACGTAGTGAAGAGATAGATCGGGTGAAACATAAATGAAAGTGATGAATATTATTCATGATAGTGTAGTAGATGGAGAAGGATTGCGGACAGTCGTGTTTTTTGCGGGCTGTCCGCATCGTTGCGTTGGTTGCCACAATCCGAAATCGTGGAATATTTGCAACGGAACGGAAATGACAGTAGAAGAAATTGTGAAAGAGATTGCAAGTAATCCATTAACTGATGTAACATTTTCAGGTGGAGATCCATTTTTTCAAGCTGCTGAAGTGAAAATGGTAGCAAAAATCGTGAAAGATTTGAAAAAAAACCTATGGATGTATACAGGTTATACGTTAGAAGAGATACAGAGTTCTCAAAATAATGATATGATAGAGTTGTTACATTATGGGGATGTTTTAGTCGATGGAAGGTTTGAAATTGAGGAAAAAGATTTAACACTTCCATTTCGCGGAAGCTCCAATCAACGTATTATTCGATTGAAAGAGTAAAAAGGCGGGATAGATTATATGAATAAAACAGTATTGCTTGTTGAAGATGAAAGAAGATTACGTGAAATTGTTAGTGATTATTTTCGTAATGAAGGCTTTGAAGTAATCGAAGCAGAAGATGGAAAAAAAGCGTTAGAGTTATTTGCAGAGCATGAAATTGATTTAATTATGTTAGATATTATGTTACCGGAAATAGATGGATGGTCTGTTTGTAGAAGAATTAGAAAAGAATCAGCAGTACCAATTATTATGTTGACAGCACGTTCGGATGAGGATGATACATTGCTAGGTTTCGAATTAGGTGCAGACGAGTATGTAACGAAACCATTTAGCCCGAAAGTATTAGTAGCTCGCGCAAAGACGTTATTGAAACGTGCGGATGGTGCGGTAGGAGTAGCGGAAGAAAATGCTATGTCTTTAGCTGGAATAGAAGTGAATCGTCTATCTAGAACTGTTTTAGTAGATGGAGAAGAAATTATATTGACACATAAAGAATTTGAACTTCTTGTGTATTTAATGGAGAACAAAGGAATTGTGTTATCACGTCAACATTTATTAGACCAGTTATGGGGATATGACTATTACGGTGATGACCGAACGGTTGATACCCATATTAAAAAACTTCGAAATAAGCTAGGAGATAAAGCGAAGCATATCGGTACTGTTATTCGAGTTGGTTATAAATTTGAAGAATAATCTAGAACGATTTGTGTAATTTAGCCTAGGGAAATGGTAATTTTATACTCTCTTTTGAAGGTAAAATGTACAAAAAATACTTTTTTTGTCTACAATGTTAGATAAGTGTATTTTTTTAATTGGATTTCACGATGAGTTCACAAGAAGGACACAAAACGTGACTATACTGAAAATACGAATTCACCAGAGAGGGGAAATAAAACATGGGATATTACGACGGACCAAATTTAAATGAAGAGCATAGTGAAACGAGAGAAGTGAGAAAATCAGGTAGTAAAAAAGGCTATTTCTTCACAGGTTTAGTGGGAGCTGTAGTCGGAGCGGTTTCGATTAGTTTTGCAGCACCATATATGCCATGGGCTCAAAATAATGGAGCGCCAGTATCATCATTTAGTTCGGATTCAAAAGTAGAAGGTACTGTAGTTCCTGTTGTAAATAAAGCGAAAAATGAAACTGATTTACCTGGTATGATTGAAGGGGCGAAAGATGTTGTTGTAGGTGTTATTAATATGCAACAAAGTGTTGATCCATTTGCAATGCAACCGACAGGTCAAGAACAACAAGCCGGTTCAGGATCAGGTGTTATTTATAAAAAAGCAGGAAATAAAGCATATATTGTAACAAACAACCACGTAGTAGATGGAGCAAATAAACTTGCTGTGAAGCTGAGCGACGGAAAGCAAGTTGATGCGAAATTAGTTGGTAAGGACCCTTGGTTAGACTTAGCGGTTGTTGAAATTGATGGATCTAATGTAAATAAAGTTGCCACTTTAGGTGATTCAAGTAAACTTCGTGCGGGTGAAAAAGCCATTGCAATCGGTAATCCACTTGGATTTGATGGAAGTGTAACGGAAGGTATAATCAGTAGTAAAGAACGCGAAATTCCGGTTGATATTGATGGGGATAAACGACCAGATTGGCAAGCACAAGTTATTCAAACGGATGCAGCGATTAATCCAGGTAATAGTGGTGGTGCATTATTTAACCAAAATGGTGAAATAATTGGGATTAATTCAAGTAAAATTGCACAACAAGAAGTTGAAGGAATTGGATTTGCTATTCCAATTAACATCGCAAAACCAGTTATTGAATCTCTTGAAAAAGATGGAGTAGTAAAACGTCCAGCTCTTGGAGTAGGTGTTGTTTCACTAGAAGATGTGCAAGCTTATGCAGTCAATCAATTGAAAGTACCGAAAGAAGTAACAAACGGCGTTGTATTAGGTAAAATTTACCCAATATCACCAGCTGAAAAAGCTGGTTTAGAGCAATATGATATTGTAGTAGCATTAGATAATCAAAAAGTAGAGAATGCTCTTCAATTCCGTAAATATTTATATGAAAAGAAAAAAGTAGGCGAGAAAGTAGAAGTTACATTCTACCGTAACGGTCAAAAAATGACGAAATCGGCTACTTTAGCAGATAATTCAGCTACAAAGAATCAATAATCGAAATAAAAGAAAGTCTCTTTCATATTGAAAGAGACTTTCTTTATCGGCTATACTAAAGGAATAGGAGGGATTAATTATGACAATTGAAAACCCAACTCGTACGGAAATTGGTGAAGTGTTAAAGAAAAGCAAAACAATTGCGGTTGTTGGATTATCAGATAAGCCAGAACGTACATCGTATATGGTTTCAAAAGCAATGCAAGATGCTGGATACCGCATTATTCCAGTTAATCCAACAGTAGATGAGGTGCTCGGAGAAAAGGCAGTTTCTTCACTAAAGGATATTAAGGAACACGTTGACATTGTAAATGTATTTCGTCGCTCAGAGTTTTTAATGGATGTTGCAAAAGAATTTGTAGAGATTGATGCAGATGTTTTTTGGGCACAATTAGGAGTACAAGATGAGGAGACATATAAACTTTTAAAAGAAAAAGACTATACTGTAATAATGGATCGTTGTATTAAAGTAGAACATGCGATGACAAAATAGTATAGATTTAAAGGTAGAAAGATTGATTCAGCCCTCATTATAGATAAGTAGGGCCGGTGAACGAGGTGTTCATCATGAGATTTTTTAAAGGCTGTTTTTGGGGATTGTTATTTGTAATCCCATTTTGGATCTTGATCATTTGGATCATAATAAAGGTTTGGAATGTGTAATCTTGGAATACATATCCATTTCTCGTTGACAAACGATTATTTTTCTGAAATAGTAGCCTAGAGGAATCCTTGTGAGAAAACAAGGATTTTTCTATTGAAGATGGTATATAAAAGAGATAAGATAACTTGCCAAAACTATAGTCGAGGCGTTATTCTATAATAGAAACATATGTTCTGATTTTGGATTAGGAAAGGGGCAAGGAGTTTGGCGAAGCATCAGTTCCAATATAATGAAGATGCGATTCAAGTGTTAGAAGGACTTGAAGCCGTTCGAAAACGCCCGGGTATGTATATCGGGAGTACGGATAGCCGTGGATTGCATCATTTAGTATATGAAATAGTAGATAACTCCGTTGACGAAGCGTTAGCGGGATTTGGCGACGAAATTTCAGTCGTAATACATAAAGATAATAGTATTAGCGTTATAGATAAAGGGCGAGGAATGCCTACGGGAATGCATAAACTTGGGAAACCTACACCTGAAGTTATTTTAACTGTACTTCATGCAGGTGGTAAGTTTGGTCAAGGTGGCTATAAAACGAGTGGTGGTTTACACGGTGTTGGGGCATCAGTTGTAAACGCTTTGTCAGAATGGTTAGTAGTAACAATTAAGCGTGATGGTAACATTTATGAACAACGTTTTGAAAATGGTGGCGTTCCTGCAACAACGTTAGAGAAAATCGGGAAAACAAAAGAGTCTGGTACGACAATGCATTTCAAACCAGATACAACGATTTTCAGCACGACAAATTACAATTATGAAACATTATGTGAGAGATTACGTGAATCTGCATTCTTATTAAAAGGAATGAAAATCTCGATAAAAGACGAACGTAATGATTTAGAAGATATATTTCATTATGAAACAGGAATCGAAGCTTTCGTTTCATATTTAAACGAAGAAAAAGATTCAATTCACCCGGTTGTATATTTCACTGGTGAACAAAACGGGATTGAAGCAGAACTAGCATTCCAGTTTAATGATGGTTACTCAGAAAATATTCTTTCGTTTGTAAATAACGTACGTACAAAAGATGGTGGAACACACGAAGCTGGATTTAAAACAGCGATGACGCGTGTGTTTAACGAGTATGCTCGTAAAGTAGCACTATTAAAAGAAAAAGATAAAAACTTAGAAGGTACAGATATTCGTGAAGGTGTAGCGGCTATCGTTTCGGTACGTGTACCAGAAGAAGTGCTTCAGTTTGAAGGGCAAACGAAGGGGAAACTAGGTACAAGTGAAGCGCGTTCTTCAATTGATGCCATTGTATCTGAGCATTTAGCATACTTTTTAGAAGAAAACCCTGATGTAGCTACACTTCTTGTGAGAAAAGCAATTAAAGCAGCACAAGCCCGTGAAGCAGCCCGTAAAGCAAGAGAAGAAGCGCGTAGTGGTAAGAAAAAGAAAAAATCAGAAGGTACGTTAAGCGGGAAATTAACACCTGCACAATCACGTAACCCGCAAAAAAATGAACTGTACCTAGTAGAGGGTGACTCTGCCGGTGGTTCTGCGAAACAAGGACGAGACCGACGTTTCCAGGCCGTATTACCGTTACGTGGTAAAGTAATTAATACAGAAAAAGCAAAGCTTGCTGATATCTTTAAAAATGAAGAGATTAATACAATCATTTATGCGATTGGCGGCGGTGTAGGAAATGAATTTGATGTTGAAGATATTAACTACGATAAAGTTGTAATTATGACCGATGCCGATACGGATGGGGCTCATATTCAAGTATTGTTATTAACGTTCTTCTACAGATATATGAAGCCACTTATCGAAGCTGGTAAAGTATTTATCGCACTTCCTCCTTTATACAAAGTAAGTAAAGGAAAAGGTAAGAGTGAGGTAATTGAATACGCTTGGTCAGATGAGGAATTAGACGGTGTAACGAAAAAAGTTGGAAAAGGCTATATGTTACAACGTTATAAAGGACTTGGTGAAATGAATGCGGATCAATTATGGGAAACAACAATGAATCCTGAAACGCGTACATTAATTCGCGTGAAAATTGATGATGCAGCAAGAGCAGAGCGTCGCGTTACAACATTAATGGGCGATAAAGTAGAACCGCGCCGTAAATGGATTGAACGTAATGTACAGTTTGGTATGCAAGAAGAAGGAAATATTTTAGAAAATGAAATGATTATGGAGACGGAGGTGGAATAACATGCAAGCAGAGAAGTTTCATGACCTCCCGCTTGAAGACGTGTTAGGTGATCGCTTTGCACGTTATAGTAAATATATTATTCAAGATCGTGCACTTCCAGATGCACGTGATGGCTTAAAGCCAGTACAAAGACGTATTTTATATTCTATGTATGTAGAAGGTAATGTACATGATAAAGCGTTTCGTAAATCAGCTAAAACAGTAGGTAATGTTATCGGTAATTATCATCCACATGGAGATTCCTCTGTATATGAAGCAATGGTACGCTTAAGCCAAACTTGGAAAGTACGTAATGTTTTAGTTGAAATGCATGGTAATAACGGTAGTGTTGATGGGGACCCAGCGGCAGCGATGCGTTATACGGAAGCTCGTTTATCACCAATCGCATCTGAATTATTACGTGATCTTGATAAAGAAACAGTTGAATTCGTGTCAAACTTTGATGATACGAGTGAAGAACCAGTTGTATTACCAGCAGCGTTCCCGAATTTATTAGTGAACGGATCTACAGGGATTTCCGCTGGTTATGCAACAGAAATTCCTCCGCATCATCTTGGAGAAGTTATTGATGCTACAATGATGCGTATCGATAAGCCAAATAGTACTGTTGACGATTTATTAACAGTTATGAAAGGACCAGATTTCCCAACAGGCGGTATTATTCAGGGGATTGATGGTATTAAAAAGGCGTATGAAACAGGTAAAGGTAAAATTATTATTCGCGGAAAAGCAGAAGTTGAAACAGTGCGCGGTGGGAAACAACAAATTGTAATCACTGAAATTCCTTACGAAGTGAATAAGGCAAACCTTGTAAAGAAAATGGATGAATTACGTCTAGATAAAAAGTTAGATGGTATTGCTGAAGTGCGTGATGAGACAGATCGTACTGGTTTACGAATTGTTGTTGAATTAAAGAAAGAAGCAAACTCCGAAGGTATTTTAAATTATTTATATAAAAATACAGATTTGCAAATTCCATATAACTTTAATATGGTAGCGATCAATAATCGTCGTCCAACACTTATGACATTACCGAAAATTTTAGATGCTTATATTGGACATCAAAAAGAGGTTATTACGAGACGTTCGCAATATGAATTAAGAAAAGCAGAAAATCGTCAACATATTGTAGAAGGTTTAAAGAAAGCATTATCGATTTTAGACCAAGTAATTGAGACAATTCGAGCTTCAAAAGATAAACGTAACGCGAAAGATAATTTAAGTGCAAAATTTGGCTTTACAGAAGCACAAGCAGAAGCAATTGTTTCCTTGCAATTATATCGCTTAACGAATACAGACATTACGGCGTTACAAGAAGAAGCAGATGAGCTTAATAAGAAAATTATTGAGCTACAGGCAATTTTACAAAGTGAAAAAAGATTACTTCAAGTAATTAAAACAGATTTAAAGAGAGTTAAGAAAACATATAGTGATGATCGACGCGCGATTATTGAAGATCAAATCGAGGAAATTAAAATCGATGTAGAAGTGATGATCCCACAAGAAGATGTCATCGTTACTGTAACGAAAGAAGGATATGTGAAACGTACTGGATGGCGCTCACATAATGCCTCAAACGGCAAAGACTTCGGTATGAAAGAGGGTGACATCTTACTTGAACGATTCGATACGAATACGACAGAGACAGTCCTCTTATTTACGAATAAAGGAAACTATATATATCTGCCAGTATACGAAATGCCAGATATTCGTTGGAAAGATTTAGGTCAGCACGTTGCTAATATCGTTTCACTCGACCGGGATGAAACAATCATTTGGGCAACGGTTGTACCGAACTTTGAGGAAGAAAAACGATTTATCGTATTTGTAACACGAAATGGTATGATAAAGAAAACAGAATTAAATCAATATAAAGTTCAGCGTTATTCAAGGGCATTCGTTGCTGTAAACTTGAAAAAAGATGATGAAGTTGTCGATATATTTGCGACAGATGGAACGAGTGATATTGTTCTTGCTACACACGGTGCATATGCACTTATTTTCCATGAAGATGAAGTAAGTCCAGTCGGTGTAAGAGCTGCTGGTGTTAAAGCAATTAATTTAAAAGAAGATGACTATGTCGCTTCTGGTAAACCGTTAAATGGTGACAAAGATCAACTTATTCTCGTAACACAGCGCGGTGCTGTAAAACGTCTAAAAGCATCAGAAATTGAAAAGTCAACGAGGGCGAAACGCGGTCTTGTTATTTTCAAAGAATTAAAACGTAATCCGTACCGCATTGTCGGTATTGAAATTGTTCGGGACGATGAATTAGTTTACATGAAGACAGAGAAAAACATTGTAGAAGAGATTGATCCGAAAGCGTATCGAAATAAAGACCGGTATAGTAATGGTAGCCTTGTGCTAGATGTTAATGATACTGGTGAAGTAGTAGAAACGTGGACGAAGAAAAGACCAGAATAAAGAGGGCATCTTGCTATGAATAGTAGCAAGATGCTTTTTTCTAGGCAATTTATTATGTAAATAATAATAATCTTGTTATAATAACTGAATGAAATCGTTCTCATAAAGTGAAACTTTAATCAATGGGGAGTTTCTTCATCCTCACTGATTATTAGTTGAACCAATCGGGCTTTAACAAGCAGTTGATTCCTCACCTAATGCCTTAGCTTTCACTGAATTTTGAGTTAGGAATCTTACTGCCCGTTAAAGCGGGACAAATGGAGGGGCAACATGAAAAAAATAGGTGTAGGGATTGTAGGATATGGTTTTTCTAGTACGACATTTCATATCCCACTATTACAAACAATAGAAGAATATGATATTCGTGCTGTATTATCCTCAAAAGAAGAGGTAGTAAAAGAAACATTACCAAACGCTAATGTTGTTAGTACAATTGATGAATTGGTGAAGCGAGCTGATGTTGACTTAGTTGTTATTACATCACCTAATACAACTCATTTTCCATATGTAAAAGAAGCAATTTTAAAAGGTAAGCATGTTGTTGTAGAAAAACCATTTGTTGTCTCAATTGAAGAAGGAGAAGAGCTTATTTCATTAGCAGAGCAGCATAATGTAATGTTAAGCGTATATCATAATCGTCGTTTTGATAATGATTTCTTAACAATTAAGAAATTGTTAGGAGAAAACAGAGTAGGGAATGTATACGCATATGAATCGAATTTTGATCGTTTCCGTCCACATGTACGTGATCGATGGAGAGAAAAAAATCTACCAGGATCCGGTATATTATACGATTTAGGATCGCATTTAATTGACCAAGCGTTATCAATATTCGGGAAACCAGATGCGATAAGTGCAGATGTAATAAAACAACGACCAGGTGCAGAGGTGGATGATTATTTCCACATAGTACTTCATTACGGAGTTAAACGTGTCATTTTACGTAGTAGCAGTTATGTGAAAAAAGCTGGACCGCATTTTATAGTGCATGGAGAGAAAGGTTCTATCGTGAAGTACGGTATGGATTCGCAGGAAGAGCAATTAAAAAATGGAATGAAGCCAGGTGATAACGGTTATGGAGTAGACGATGAAGAGGATTTTGCTACTTTAGAAACAGAAGAAAGCTTAGAGCGTATTCCAACAGAAGTCGGTTGTTATGACAATTATTATAAAGGTGTACGAGATAGTATATTAAATGGTGAGGAACTACCTGTAACAGCAAAAGAAGGTTTAGATGTTATTAAACTGATTCAATTAGCGATTGAAAGTAGTGAAAAGGGTAGAGTCATTTCTATAAAATAAAAAAGACACGAAATTCGTGTCTTTTTTATTTTTGTGGAACAGAAAGACCATAGAAGAACATCGTAACGATATCTTTTATATGTTTTTCCCGATCTCCTTCAAGAAGTTGTGCTCCAAATTCATCACCTAATTTTGTAAACATTTGAATGTAAAGTAACATCATTTCTTTAGTAAGGTGTGGATTAATTTCGTTTTTGCGCTGAGCTCGTTCTAATATTTCTAAATACCAGGGTAGGATTTTTTCATTTTGATAACTATAAATAAACTTACGGAGTTCTTCGTCCCTTTGCATCATTTGTAGTAACATATCAGGTTGAAATAATCCGCCAGTATTCATTTTTCTTACAATCATTTTTTGCATCATATCATGAAAAGGTAATTTTTCTTCTGCAAGCTCTTTATAATATTGAAATTCAGATATGATAAATTCTTGTATAAGCTCCCTAAATAACGCATCTTTACTTCCGAAATGATTATAAATTGTAACTTGAGAAACGTTTGCTTCTTTTGCGATATGTTCTATTTTCACTTCATTAAATCCACGTTCTGAAAATAATACGAATGCTGCTTCTTTAATGGCACGCTTTTTCTTTTCTTTTACTCTTTCAAAGCCGTTCAATGCAATCACCTCACTTAAAATATACAAGAAAAAATAATGGAAAACAATAATTTTGAAATATGGACTAATAAATATTTCAAAAAGTTGTTGCGAATATGGAAGATGAGGAGTACAATAATTTTGAAATATCATACATTAAATATTTCAAAAAATGAGGTGGAATTATGATTTCAGTTCAAGATGTCACAAAACAGTTTTCGAACGGAAAAGGTTTGTTTCATATTACATTTGATGTAAAAGAGGGAGAAGTATTTGGTTATTTAGGACCGAATGGTGCCGGGAAATCAACGACGATTCGTAATTTAATGGGATTTATAAAACCGACAACTGGTAAAGCGACAATTTTTGGATTAGATTGTTGGAATGAAGCGGCGAAAATTCAAAGGGAAGTTGGTTACTTACCGGGTGAAATTTCTTTTATTGAAGGAATGAACGGATTAGAGTTTTTAAAATTAATGCAAGGAATGCGAGGATTAAAGGATACGAAAAGACGAGATGAACTGATAGAGCGTCTGCAATTTGATGTGAAAACACCGATTCGCAAAATGTCTAAAGGAATGAAGCAAAAAGTAGGGATAGTCGCTGCATTTATGCACGATCCAGAGGTGTTAATTTTAGATGAACCAACATCTGGACTTGATCCACTTATGCAGCAAGTATTTATAGATTTAATATTAGAGGAAAAGCAAAGAGGAAAAACAATCCTAATGTCATCACATATTTTTACTGAAATTGAGAGAACTTGTGATAGAGTAGCTATTATTAAAGATGGTCGACTCGTAACGGTTGAAAATATTCACGATTTACAAAGTATGAGAAGACAGGTGATAGATGTAACAGTATCATCACAAGAAGAGATTGAGTCCCTTACAAAGTGTAATTTGCAATTTGAAGCGGTAAAAGGCAGAGAGGCATCTATCATTGTACAAGGAAACTATCAAACTGTTTTACAAACACTTTCAAACTATAATGTAACGGCACTTCAAACGAGAGCGATGGATTTAGAACATTTATTTATGCATTATTACGATAAGAAAGAAGGGGTAACGCATGAATAAGCAATTATTTTTAGCTAGTTTGAAAGAAACACAAAAAAATATTTTGAGTTATGCGTCTGGTGCAGCTTTATATCTGTGGTTATTAATTTGGATATTCCCGTCAATGGTATCAGCGAAAGGGCTAAATGAATTAATAGCTGCCATGCCTGATAGCGTGAAAAAAATCGTTGGTATGGAAAGTCCGATTCAAAACGTAATGGATTTTCTAGCGGGCGAATACTATAGTCTATTATTTATTATCATTTTAACAATTTTTTGCGTAACAGTTGCGACACATTTAATTGCTCGTCATGTAGATAAAGGCGCAATGGCATACTTGCTAGCAACACCTGTATCTAGAGTGCAAATTGCGATTACACAAGCTGCTGTTCTCATATTGGGACTTCTAATTATTGTATCTGTTACGTATGTAGCTGGGTTAGTAGGTGCAGAATGGTTTTTACAAGATAATAACTTAAATAAAGAATTATTTTTGAAGATAAATGTAGTCGGAGGGCTCATATTTTTAGTCATTAGTGCGTATTCATTTTTCTTTTCTTGTATATGTAATGACGAAAGAAAAGCACTAAGTTATTCAGCGAGTTTAACTATCTTATTTTTCGTATTGGATATGGTAGGGAAGTTAAGTGATAAGTTAGAATGGATGAAAAACCTATCATTATTCACGCTGTTTCGTCCGAAAGAAATTGCTGAAGGATCATATAATATATGGCCGGTAAGTATAGGTTTAACTACTGTAGCGCTTTGTATTTTTATCGTAGCGATTGTAGTATTTAGGAAGAGGGATTTACCGTTATAGAGTAGAAAGTCCACTGAGAAAGTGGGCTTTTTTTATTTGTAAATTTAAACTATTATGTTTATTGCATCCTTATAAAGGATATTTATCTTTTTAGTTACAAAAATATTCAAAAAAGTGAACCTTTTTCTAGGTTCATACGTCTAATATATGTAAAGTTAAATTGGAAGTGATGAAGTGAGGATGAAACAGGAGGAGCAATTGTGAAAGTAATCCCTTTATATAAAATGATTGTAAAAGAAGAAACGGATGTTTCTTTAGCGAAAAAAGGTGATCATGAAGCCTTTATAGCGCTTATACATACAGAAAAAGCGAAGATGTATCGAATAGCAAAGGCGATGTTACGTGATGAGACAAATATAGAGGATGCGATACAGACAACAATTTTAAAAGCCTATGAAAATATAAAAAAATTAAAAAAAGAAGAATTTTTTCAAACTTGGTTAATTCGAATACTAATAAATGAGTGTAACAATATTATTAGAGCGTATAAAAATGTAATTGTGACAGAAGAGAATGATTATATTATGAGTGCGTGTGATCAGTATGAAGATATAGATTTGTGTAATGCGATTCAATCGTTACATGAAGAATTAAGAGCTGTTACGGTGCTTTATTACTATGAAGACATGAATCAAGAGAGTATAGCAAAGCTGTTAGAAATACCGAAAGGAACAGTGAAATCAAGATTATCACGTGCGAGGGAACAACTACAAAAACGATTAAAGATGGAATAGGGGGTGTAAAGGATGGATAATGAAAAATTATTTGATGAGAAATTAAAAAAGAGAATAAAAGATGAAACTGTTATAGTACCTCCAGAGTTAAATGAAAAGATTAATGGCACGCTACATAATCTTAAGGTAAAAAAGAAGAGTTACAAAATTCATATGATGATAATTAGTGCAGCGGTTTGTATACTTTCAGTGGTATCTATGTCTGAGTTTTCTATACAAAGTTTTGCGCAAAATGGTGGAGTATTTGAATATGTAAAGAAAAAAGCGTTTTCTGATTATGAAAATGAAGAAGAAATAAAATCGAATGTACATTATCCAGATAAAGAAAAGATTCATCAAAAAATGCTAGATTCTATTGATTATTTTAAAAATATTTCAGGACAATTTGAGGAATATTCTAGCTCATCAAGAATTGCTACAACATATAAGTATGCGATTGATACGGAGAAACAAAGAGGTATCTCTTCGAAAGAAGATAAACTAGCCAAAAAACGAACAATTATATATAACGAGGGCAAGAAAAAAGAGTTTGATGATGAGAAGTATACCTATAAAGAGACAAAATGGAACCCGAAAGAAAGAAACAATGAACTATTAAAATTAAATCCTACGGAAAGGTTAGTGAGAAAATCAGATGAGAAAAAGAGATATGATGATGAATATGTAGGGCTAGCTAAATATAGTATTCAATCAGAATTCGCAGATTTATTAATTCGATATAAAGATTGGAATTATAAAGAAACGAAATATCTTGGATTAGATTGCTACAAAATTGAAGGAGTTATAAACATAGAGATGCCTGTTAGCACCTCTGAAGATTTAAGAGGGAAATTCGAAATGGTTGTGGAGAAAAATACAGGGATTATGTTGAAATTTCTTAGTTTTCAAGAAGGCTTGATTCAATATTCAGTTACGACTGAATGGATACAAATAGATAAGGGATTGAAAGAAAGTATGTTTCAAAAGGATAGCGCTAAATATGAAAAAATGAAAAACATATTGGATGAATAGAAACAGGAGGAGAGTAAATGGGGAATCATTCATTTTTAAGAGAAGAGAAAAATAAGCAAAAATATAAAAAGAAAAAGATAATAAGTTTACTACTGGCGGTATTACTATTTGGTGGAATTGGCTATGGAGCCTATGTATATATGAAAACTTCTAGTCTTGTACAAAAATCTAATTTGAATTTAGCACGAGGTGAAAAATCTAATTTACGTGAGAAATCTGTAAAGCCAATTGCAAATCATGTTTCACTTTTAATTATGGGAATTGATGAAAATCAAGAACGACAAAAGGAATATAATGGTGCATTTCATACAGATGCATTATTGTTAGCGACTTTTAATAAAGACGATAAAACAGTGAAATTAACGAGCATACCGCGTGATACATATACATATGTTCCAGTTGAAAAGAAAAAAGATAAAATAACCCATGCATATGGAAGTGGTTTCGTTAAAAATGGTAAAGATGGAGGACCGCAAGCTTCTGTGGAAGCGGTAGAGAAATTGTTACAGGTGCCTGTTGATTACTTTGTGAAATTTAATTTTGGTTCCTTTACTAAAATTGTTGATGGGTTAGATGGTATTGAAGTGGATGTCCCAGTTGAATTTACGGAGCAAAATAGTAAAGATGAACCTGATGCGATTCATTTGAAAAAAGGATTACAAAAATTAAATGGGGAAGAAGCACTTGCACTAGCAAGAACGCGCCATATTGATAGTGATGCAATGAGAGGACAGCGCCAACAACTGGTTATTGAAGCGATTTTAAGTAAATTAAAAAGTGTAGGATCGGTTACGAAGCTAGAAAAAATAGTTGAGGCGGTTGATGGTGATTTTAAAACAAATTTAGTAATGGATGATATTTTATCTTTTTATAAATACGGTTTAAACGGTTCAGTTGAAAAAATACAATTAGCTGGTGATGATTTATACTTACCTAATGGCCCAAACGGGCAACGTGTATATTATTATAATCCTAATAAAAAAGATCTACAGAGTTTGAGTAATACTCTTAGAACACATCTAGGATTAAGTGAAAAACAGATTGAGGAGAATTAAAGCAGATGTAATGTCTGCTTTTTTATTATGTTAAATAGTATGTCTTTTATCCTTAAATGTTATATACTATTTTTAAATTTAAGATAATAGTGTAACATAAATTATAGTTTAAGTTAAATAACAGGGGGGCTATTACATAGAATATATCATTAGCAATTATTGAAATAGTATGGGAGAAATGAAAATACAGGGGAGTATCAAAAATGAGAATCGTAAAGAATTTAACATTCCAAGTTATTGTGGCTATTATTTGTGGTATTGCAGTAGGGGCAATTTGGCCGAGTGTTGGACAACAAATGAAGCCAATTGGTGAAACATTCATCAATATGATTAAAATGGTTATTGCACCGATTATCTTTTTAACAATTGTGCTAGGTATTGCAAGTATGGGAAGTATGAAAAAGGTAGGCCGTGTTGGTGGGAAGGCACTATTATATTTTGAAATTGTTACAACAGCGGCTTTAATTATTGGTATCATCGTAGCGAATGTTGTACGTCCAGGAGATGGATTAGATCCCTCAAAACTAAAGGGCGGAGATGTTTCACAATATGTTCAAAGCGGACAAGAAATGAAATGGATGGATTTCTTTTTACATATCGTGCCGTCTAACATGTTTGAAGCATTTGCCAAAGGTGATATTTTACAAGTTCTGTTCTTCTCCATTTTATTCGGCGCAGGGTTAACGATGTTAGGGAAAAATGGACAACCGGTTATTGACTTTTTTGAAAGATTATCGAAAGTATTTTTTAACATTTTATCAATTGTAATGAAATTAGCACCGGTTGGAGCATTCGGTGGGATGGCATTTACAATTGGGAAGTATGGTTTAAGCACGCTCATACCACTTGGTAAATTAATGATTTGTGTATATGCGACAATGGCATTATTTGTTTTTATTGTTTTAAATTTTATTTGTAAACTGTACAAATTTAGTTTGTGGAAATATTTAGCGCATATTAAAGAAGAATTACTTATTGTTCTCGGGACATCATCGTCAGAATCAGTACTGCCGCGGATGATGACAAAGATGGAAGACTTCGGGTGTTCGAAGCCGGTAGTAGGTTTAGTCATTCCAACAGGTTACTCTTTTAACTTAGATGGAACAACGATTTATTTATCAATGGCAACTATATTTTTAGCGCAAGTTTTTCACGTCGATCTTTCACTAGGTCAACAATTAACTATAATAGCTATTTTGTTAGTTACATCTAAAGGAGCAGCAGCAGTAACCGGCGGGGGATTCATTGTACTAGCATCTACTCTATCTGCAATGAATGTTATCCCATTAGAAGGTTTAGCGTTATTACTTGGTGTAGATCGTTTCATGTCAGAAGCACGTGCTATCGTTAATTTAATTGGTAACGGTATTGCAACTGTAGTTGTTGCGAAAAGTGAAAATGAATTTGATGATGAGAAGTATACGAGAGTAGTAGAGGAAATGAAAAGAGAGAAAATGGTCGGGTAAAAAGTCAGCTTTGCTGACTTTTTTATTTTTGTAGAAAAGATGTTTTTAGATATATGCATTATTTATTAGCAATAATTAACAAGTATTCAAGTGGTAAATGAGATGAAAGTGATTAAAACAACGAATGTGTATGAATGCGAAATAAGGTTTGAACAAAATATGGAATTTTTATGAATATTACTGTAAAAAAATAATTTTTTAAAAATTTTCAATAATAATACTTTACAAAAATTAAAAAATTAGTAGAATAAGAATTAGTAAGAATCGTCTGATAAATATATAGAGAAAAACAGAATTATCAGAAAATTCTTTAATAGCTATCGTTAAGAATTAGGGAGGGTACAAAATGAAAAAGAAACAAATGAAAAAACTAACAGCAGTTGTAGCACCGGTTTTAGCAATGAGCATGGCGTTAACAGCATGTTCTACATCAGGTGGAGATAAGAAGACAAGCACAAATTCTAGCTCTAGTGGAGATAGTAAATCAGGGGAAAAATTAGCAGCAAAACAAGTGTTAAATCGTACAGAAACAAATGAGATCCCAACAATGGATACTTCAAAAAATACAGATACATTAGGTTCTCAAATTTTAGGGAACACAATGGAAGGGTTATATCGATTAGATAAAGATAATAAACCAATCCCAGCTGCAGCAGAATCTAGTACGAAAAGTGAAGATGGTAAAAAATATACATTTAAACTACGTAAAGATGCAAAATGGTCAAATGGTGATCCTGTAACAGCAAAAGACTTTGCTTATGCATGGCAACGATTATTAGATCCAAAAACAACTGCAGAATATGCGTTTATCGCATTCCCAATTAAAAATGCAGAGGCGATTAATAAAGGTGAAAAACCAGTAACTGAACTAGGAGTTAAGGCGGTAGATGACTATACATTAGAAGTTGAATTAGAACAAGCGGTACCATACTTCTTAAACTTAGTAGCGTTCCCATCGTACTATCCATTAAATGAGAAGTTCGTAAAAGAAAAAGGTGATAAATACGGTTTAGAGTCTGATACAACAGTATATAACGGACCATTCGTTCTTACTGATTGGAAGCATGAGCAAGGCTGGAAACTAAAGAAAAATGATCAATATTGGGATAAAAAGACTGTAAAATTAGATGAAATCAACTATAGTGTAGTAAAAGAAATAAATACAAGGGTCAACTTATTTGATACAGGTGCAATTGATTTCGCACTTCTATCAGGTGAATTCGTTGACAAATATAGAAATAACAAAGAGGAGTTTGGCACATACTCACAAGTAAGTACATTCTTCTTACGTATGAATCAAAAACGTGGTGGACAAGATACACCATTAAAGAGTCAGAAATTACGTGAAGCAATCGCGCTTTCTATCGATAAGAAAAACCTAGCAAACGTTATTTTAAATGACGGATCTAAACCAGCAGACTTCTTAGTACCGAAAGGGTTAGCGACTGGACCAGACGGAAAAGACTTCCAAGAAACATTTAAAAATGGTATCAAACCAGATGCGAAAAAAGCTGCTGCAGCCTGGGAAGAAGCGAAAAAAGAACTTGGCAAAGACCAAGTTACAATTGAGTTATTAAACTATGATACTGGTAATGCGAAAAAAGTAGGGGAATATGTAAAAGACCAAATTGAGAAAAATTTAAAAGGTGTAACAGTTAATATTAAACTTCAGCCATTCAAACAAAAACTAAAACTAGAAACAGAGCAAGATTATGATTTATCATATGCTGGTTGGGGACCTGACTATGCTGACCCAATGACATTCTTAGATATGTTCCAGTCTAAACATTCTCATAACCAAATGAGCTTCGCTGATCCAAAGTATGATGATATGATCAAAAAAGCTGGCACTGAATTAATGGGTGACGCGAAGAAACGTTGGGAAGAGCTAGGAAAAGCTGAGAAATTACTTCTTGAGAAAGATGTAGCACTTGTACCTTTATACCAACGTGGTGATGCATATGTTCTAAAACAAAATATTAAAGGTATTGTAAAACATAATATCAGTCCGGAATATAGCTTTAAATGGGCATATGTAACTGAAAAATAATAAAGTTAAAAAAGCATTTCAAAGTAGCTTAGCTACTTTGAAATGCTTTTTTTGTGAGCTTAAAATACTAATTTTTAGTATGGTTAAATAGAGGAGAATAAGGTGTATAGTATGTACATATAGTAGATGGGGGATAAATCCTACTAGAATAAAAAGTCAGAATATTTAAAATTAAACTATTTACAAATGCGAAAAAAAGAGTAGAATAACATTAGTTGTAATTTTCTGAAAAACGAATCTTTAGTAAGGGGTCTCTCAAGGGTTGGTAATGTACATATAATTAGGGAGGGTACAAAAATGAAGAGAAAAAAGATGAAAAAGTTAACGGCAGTTGTAGTACCAGTTTTAGCGATGAGTGTTGCATTGACAGCATGTTCTGGGTCAGGTGGGGAAAAGAAAACGACTACTACATCAAATAGTGGGGAAGAAAAAAAATCTGATATTAAATATGCAGCGAAACAAGTATTAAATCGTACGGAAAACCAAGAAATTCCGACGATGGATACTTCTAAATCTACTGATACATTAGGTGCGCAAATTTTAGGGAACACGATGGAAGGCCTATATCGCCTTGATAAAGATAATAAGCCAATTCCTGCTGCGGCAGAGTCTAGTACGAAAAGTGAAGATGG
Source organism: Bacillus sp. HMA207 (assembly GCF_003402455.1). Lineage (NCBI taxonomy): Bacteria > Bacillati > Bacillota > Bacilli > Caryophanales > Bacillaceae > Bacillus > Bacillus sp. HMA207. The sequence continues at coordinate 1,225,350 of NZ_BEZT01000001.1, forward strand.
TAAAAAGTATACGTTTAAGCTGCGAAAAGATGCAAAATGGTCAAATGGTGATCCTGTAACAGCGAAAGATTTCGTTTTCGCATGGCAGCGCTTACTTGATAAGAATACTGCGGCAGAATATGCATTTATTGCTTACTATATTAAAAATGCGGAAGCGATTAATAAAGGAGAAAAACCTGCAACTGAATTAGGAGCGAAGGCGGTAGATGATTACACGCTGGAAGTAGAATTAGAAAAACCGGTACCGTATTTCTTAAATTTATTAGCATTCCCATCATACTATCCATTAAATGAAAAATTCGTAAAAGAAAAAGGTGATAAGTACGGTTTAGAAGCAGATACAACTGTGTATAACGGTCCATTCGTTATGTCTTCATGGAAACATGAACAAGGTTGGCAGCTGAAGAAAAATGATAAGTACTGGGATAAAAAGACTGTGAAATTAGAAGAAATTAACTATAGTGTAGTAAAAGAGGTTGCAACGAAAGTAAACTTATATGATACAGGATCAATTGATTTTACATTACTATCAGGAGAGTTTGTAGATAAATATAAATCGAACAAAGAAGAATATGGTGAGTATGCGGAATCAAGTACATTCTTCTTACGTTTAAATCAAAAACGTAACGGACAAGACACGCCTTTAAAGAGCAAAAAACTTCGTGAAGCAATTGCATTATCAGTTGATAAAAAAGGATTGGCAAATGTAATTTTAAATAATGGATCAAAAGCAACAGATCAATTGGTTCCAAAAGGACTTGCGACAGGGCCAGATGGTAAAGATTATCAAGATACATTTAAAAATGGTCTGAAATATAATCCGAAAAAAGGAGCAGCAGCGTGGGAAGAAGCGAAAAAAGAACTTGGAAAAGATCAAGTTACAATTGAATTGCTAAGTTATGATGATGGAACTGCGAAAAAGATTGCTGACTATGTAAAAGATCAAATTGAGAAAAATTTAAAAGGTGTAACGATTAATACAAAAATTCAGCCGTTCAAACAAAAATTAAAATTAGAAACTGCGCAAGATTATGAAATTTCTTATGCAGGTTGGAGTCCAGACTATGCGGATCCAATGACATTTATTGATATGTTTGAATCGAAGAGCCCGTACAACCAAATGAGTTATTCAAATCCAAAATACGATGAAATGGTGGGAAAAGCAGGTAATGAATTAATGAGTGATGCGAAAAAACGCTGGGAAACGTTAGGGAAAGCTGAAAAGTTATTCCTTGAAGAAGATGCAGGGTTAGTTCCTTTATATCAAACAGGAAGATCGTACGTAATGAAACCGAATGTAAAAGGAATTGTGAAACATAACATCAGTCCAGAATATAGCTTTAAGTGGGCGTATGTAACTGAGGATGGCGGAAAAAAATAAAGTGAAAGCATTTCAAAAGTGGCTGAGCTGCTTTTGAAATGCTTTTTAGTATGCATAAGGGAATAAATCTCGTTAGCCTATTGAGAATCGGGTAGGTAATTAGGAAGGTTCTATCGGAGGAAAATAGAGAGGTCAGTAAGTAGTAAGACAGATGAATGATAGTAAGAGACCTCATGCTAATAAGAAAAATATAGAACGTAGTAATAGATTGGAATAAGGGAAGGGATGTTTACATATAGTAGACGGGGGATAATTCATATAGTAGTTAAAACAGCAAGTTACTATAATAAAAAAATAAATATTTAGAAATTTGCAAAAATACTTTACAAAATCTAAAAAAACAGTAGAATATTAATTAATAAGAATTTTCTGATAACGAAAGTTAGTAGAGAATTTCTAAATGTTAATATCGTACATATAATTGGGGAGGGTACAAAAAAATGAAGAGAAAAAAGATGAAAAAATTGACAGCGGTCGTAGCACCAGTTTTAGTAATGAGTATGGCATTAACAGCTTGCTCTGGATCAGGAGATAAAGAGAAGGCAAGCACAACACCGAAAAGTGGTGAAAAAGAAGGCGGAAAGTTAGCGGCGAAGCAAGTGCTTAATTTAACAGAGTCTCAAGAGATTCCATCTATGGACTCTGCTAAAGCGACAGACCAAGTATCGTTTCTAGCTTTAAACAACGTAATGGAAGGTTTATATCGACTTGATAAAGATAATAAGGCAGCTCCAGGGGTTGCTGAATCATATAAAAAGAGTGATGATGGTAAAAAGTATACATTTACATTAAATAAAAATGCAAAATGGTCAAATGGAGACCCTGTAACAGCGAAGGATTTCGTGTTTGCTTGGAAACGTGCGGTAGATAAAAATACAGCAGCGGAATATGCATACATTATGTTTGATTTAAAGAACGCAAAAGCAATTAATGATGGGAAAGCACCACTTGATACGTTAGGTGTAAAAGCTGTAGATGATTACACATTAGAGGTAGAATTAGAAAATCCAGTTCCTTACTTTGTAGAATTAACTTCATTCGGAACATTCTATCCGTTAAATGAAAAATTCGTAAAAGAAAAAGGTGAAAAATTTGGTTTAGAAGCAGATACAACGTTATACAACGGACCATTTACATTAACAGACTGGAAACATGAAGAAGGATGGAAATTAAAGAAAAATGCACAATATTGGGATAATAAAACAGTTAAGTTAGATGAAATCAACTTTAACGTAGTAAAAGATAGCGGTACACGTGTAAACTTATATGAAAGTGGACAAATCGATCGTGCGGGACTTACATCTGAAATGGTTGACAAATATAAATCAAATCCAGACTTCTATACACAAAAAACACCATCAACGTTCTTCTTACGTTTAAACCAAAAACGTGGTGGGCAAGATACAGTATTAAAAAACAAAGATTTACGTTTAGCGATTGCAAAGGCATATGATAAAAAAGGCTTAACGAACGTTATTTTAAATGACGGATCTACACCGGCAGATTACTTAGTACCAAAAGAATTTGCGAAGAGTCCAGATGGAAAAGACTTCCGTAAAGATAACGGAGATATTTTAAAAACAGATGTGAAAAAAGCAAAAGAGCATTGGGAAAAAGCGAAAAAAGAACTTGGAAAAGAGCAAGTAACGATTGAGCTATTAAACTACGATAGCGATAATGCGAAAAAAGTAGGGGAGTTCTTAAAAGGAGAACTTGAGAAAAACTTACCAGGGTTAACAGTGAACTTGAAAAATCAACCGTTTAAACAAAAGTTAAAATTAGAATCAGATTTAGATTATGATTTATCTTACGCTGGTTGGGGCCCTGATTACTTAGATCCAATGACATTCATTGATATGTTCGTTACAAATGGTCCTCATAACCAAACTGGATATTCAAATCCAAAATATGATGAAATTGTAGAAAAAGGTAAAGGCGAGCTATTAACGAAAACGAAAGAACGTTGGGATAGCTTACTAAAAGCTGAGAAAATGTTACTTGATGATGCTGTAATTGCACCATTATATCAACGTGGTGATGCTATCGTTCAAAGACAGAAAGTAAAAGGTATTGTTCACCATCCAGTTGGTGGAGACTACAGCTATAAATGGGCATATATTACAGAGGATAAATAAGATGAGGGGCGTACAATACGCCCCCTTTTTCTATGCACTTTTCTTCCGTCCTCGAATATATAAAATAAAAAAGGGAGAATCCCATGAAACGAAACACATACATCGATTTCCTAGCTTATTACGGAATAGGAAGTGCTCATCCTGGTGGTTTTACGTTAACAAAACAATTGTTAGCACAACTGCCTTTTAAATATGGAGCGAATGTCCTTGAGATAGGTTGCGGTACGGGGAAAACAGCGGCATATATGACAAGGGAATTTGGTTATAAAGTAACAGCGGTTGAAAAGAATGAAATTATGATTCAAAAGGCAAAAGATAGATGGTTGTTTGAAGGGTTAGATATACAATTAATTGAAGGAAATGTAGAGAATTTACCGTGTTTGAATAACTCATTTGAGTTCGTACTTGGAGAATCAATCATCGCTTTTACAGACAAAGAAAGGGTTATCTCGGAGTGTTATCGTGTATTACAGCAGGACGGTAAGCTTGTTGTCATTGAAATGATTATTGATAGGCACATTGATAAGGGTGAGGAAGAAAAAATCGCCCAATTATATGGTATGAAAGAACTGTTAACTGAGAATGAGTGGGTACAATTATTTCAGAAAGCAAATTTTAAAAGAATTACAATTGCGGGTGGTGGCACGATTGCAGAAACAATCTCTGGCTCTGTAGAAGAGCCAGAATGGAATGTATCCTCACATATTCCGAATGAGTTATATGAGGCGTGGGCACAGCATGAAAATGTACGGCTTATGTACCAACACATTTTAGGGCATCGTATTTTTATATGTGAAAAATAAAGAAAAAGAGTTGGCTAAAGGTAGCCAACTCTTTACTATGTTAAATGAAAAATAATGCAGCTAATGTAATTCCGAAGATGAAACCAAATCCGAGTTCAACACCCCAGCCACAACCGCCGCCTCCCCAGCCGCCGCAACCACAACTACTACAACCACGACCACCACATCCGCAGCTGCTGAATCCACCACCGCATCCGAATCCACAACTATCACACCTGCTAAGGCCTCCACAAAGGTCACAACCACCGTTTGCATAAGCGTCGTAGTATCCGAACCCTGAATCAAAAGATGAGCGCTGTTGCACCGGTTCAATCCATACAGAGTTTTGTGTCACATCGATTATTTTACCTAAATGTATACGGCCATCACGGTCTTCGATCCGAACAACTTTTCCGAAATAACGTTGGCATGTATGATAACATTTTTGTCTATGCATATTCTTTCCTCCTTCCGCATTACAGTAATACGATATGTAAGGGGGACAAGTGCGGCTTGTACGAATGCCCTATCTATCATAATTGTTATAGGAAAGGGGAAATATAAGAAGAGGATATATAAGGAGGAAAAGGCATGAAATCTACAGATCAGTTTCAGACATACGAAGTACCATGGGAAGATTTTATTGAAGCGTTACGAGAGGAAATGAAGAAGCAAGTAGGGACAGATATTATTGATACAGTAGTTTGCAATTTAGAAGATGGTTTTGAAGTGTATACATATGTGCAGGGGGATTTAGATTTTGAATATAAGGAAGCGCTTGAGAGAAAATACGGAAGTGATGCGAAGACACCTAATGTGTTAACGATAATGTTATTAGCTAGTATTTATAATACAGGTGAAGAGAATATACGCTTGCATGCGGATCATAAAGAGAATCCGATTGTTGAAGTGTATGTAAAGCAATGAAACACGCTGTGAAAGGCGTGTTTTTTAATTGTATGATAAAATGTTAGAAAATTAAGAAAGAAGGTGATGAGTTGGGAATTAAACATCTTAATTTAACAGTTGCAGATGTAGTAGCTGCAAGAGAGTTTTTAGAAAAGTATTTTGGCTTAACTTGTAGTGGAACAAGGGGGAATGCCTTTGCAGTTATGCGTGATAATGATGGATTTATACTAACGTTAATGAAAGGGAAAGAAGTTCAGTATCCAAAAACATTTCATGTAGGATTTCCACAAGAAAGTGAAGAACAAGTAGACAAGATAAATCGAAGATTGAAGGAAGATGGATTTTTGGTCGAGCCTCCTAAGCATGCCCATGCGTATACGTTTTATATTGAAGCACCTGGTGGATTTACAATAGAAGTGATGTGTTAAGTCAAAAATCAAACTTTTTGTTATGTGTTTTTAAAATAAAAAGTAGGAAAAGTCTGTTTTAAGCGTGGAGCTTAAACAGGCTTTTTTACTTATATAATTGGATAGAGAATGCTAGAAGGAATATTACCAAGTGTATGATCTGTTTACATAATAAGGTTATGGTGGGTTAGTTGTCCTAAAATACAAGTCATATATCTTGTTTCCTCTCATAAATTTAAACATAGGAATTTGTCTACAAAGGTGGCGAAGCCTCATCATGAAAATCCGAATTTGTGCCACGTTCATGTTGTTTCTATTTATATGTTTACCTTTATCAGCTTTTGCAAAAGGAGAGGAGGCAAAGGAAAGGGTCGTTTCACTTGTATATGACGATTCGGGCAGCATGAGAAATAACGATCGCTGGAAATATGCCAATTATGCTTTGCAAAGTTTAGTTGCGCTATTGGATGAAAAAGATAAATTTTCTTACGTTCCAATGAGTAAGCCGAATGATCCATTAAACATTTCGTTAACGAAGGATAAAAGGCAAACAGAAATTGAGGGAATTGGAGCGTGGAAAACGTATTTAAATACTCCATTTAGCGCGGTAGAAACGGCGATGCAATCTATAAAAAAGGAAGCAGATATAGATGGAAAACGTGAATTTTGGCTTATTGTATTAACTGACGGGGCATTTAATGATTTAGAGAAAGATAAGGTTGGCGGAAAAGAACAAATTTTGCAGAAATTAGCCCAGTTTAAGAAAGAAATGGATACAAAAAAGATATCGTTACATCCAGTCTTAATTACGATGGAAGAAGATTTAGGACAACAAGAAAAAGAACAACTAAATACGTTCAAGGAAATATGGAAGAAAGAGATAAATGGTGTTACGATGCCGTCAAGCGGAGAAGATGGCATTGTAAAAAGTGTAAATCAAGTGGCAGCATTAGTTGCAAATCGTGATCCATTCTCCTCTGTTGAATCGATTGTAAAAACGAAAGTAGTGGGGAAAAGAGTAGAGATTACAACACCATTTCCGTTAAAGCGTATGACGCTTGTACGACAATCGCCTTCTCTGCCCGATTATCAGGTCACACAAATTTCTAAACCATTACAATTACAATCTTCTTTTTCCATACATGCACCAGGAGAAGCAAAATTGTTCGGAAATATAGTTCATATAAGTACGGAAAATGAGGAAGTTATTAAACCAGGAACTTATACGATAGAAGTGGATCAGGACATTGAGAAAGAAGGACTACAAGTATTAGTTGAACCAGCGCTTAATTATACGGTTTCTACTTATGACAAAGATGATAGTAGTCAAAAAAATGTAGAGAACATGTACGAAGGTGTTACTGCTGTTATTGAAGCAAAGCCTACGGAGTTGCCAGTTCAGTCTTCTTACTTTCAGGCAGAAGTAGAAATAGATGGAAAACAATATGCAATGAAGTGGAACGATAAAAGGCATGTGTTTTATTACGAAACGAAGCTTGGTAAAGGGTTAGTACGCGGGAAAGTTCATATGAATATAAAGGGGTTTTATAGACAGACGAAAGAATTTAAAATTGAAACAGCTGAGAAACCGAAATTATCACTTCAAACTGTTACAAAAGATTATGAAGAAAAAGTGACAAATTTAGAGAATAGTAAACCATTTGTTTTACAACCACAGTTAGATGGTAAGTTAATGACAGAAGAAGCTGTAAAAAAACTATTAAAATCTACTGGTGTCACATCTAAACAATCAATTAATTATAAAATAAAGCAACATGGAAATCAAATCTATGTTTATCCTCGTCCCTATTACTCCGACACATTTAATTTTACAGATACCGGCACCGTAGAAGCTACCATCGTAATGCAGGATTCAAAGTTACAAGAAGTAAAGAAAAACATAACATTCCATATTCAAGATGCTCCGTTTTATGAAAAATATGCGCTTATTTTTAAGTTTGTCATTCCTATCACTTTATTACTGCTAGCAGTAGGAATCATTGTTTTAGGATGGATTGTTCGGCCAAGATTTCACCGGAAAGCACTACTGTATTATGAATGGGATCAAGAGGTAGCGAAAGATTGGCTATATCAATCTGAACCAGAATTACTTCGAAATAAATGGTGGAACCATTATTTTGGTATCCCATTTAGAGCAGAAAGAAAAACCGTGCAATCCGTTACGTTTATAGCGAAGAAAGGTTCGAAATCTGTCTTTGTAGCGAAAGAATCACAAGTAGTTGGAATGATTATTGATGGAATGTTTATAGCAGAGGATGAAGTAGGAATGGAACATAAGACACTATATCCAAATGAACTTTTACTAATTGATAGGGGATATGGTAAAGAGATTTACAAGTACGAATGTGAATAGTAGGTAGGGATAAGAAGGGGATGGAGTATTGATCCTCTTTCCCTTTTTTCAAACAAGCAAGAATAGGAAGGTGGTTCACATGACATTACAAGTTCCAACAATATTAATTGGTTTAGGTGGAATCGGTAGTACTGTGACGCATCAAATATATGAAAAACTGCCTGAAGAGCGCCGGAAAAAGGTAGCAATGCACGTATTTGATACAGATGTGAATACATTAAGTAAATTCGATCATATTCGAAAGTTTAAGACACAAACAAGTTCTAGTAAAACGCCTAGGGAGTATATTGCGGGAGATCCAACGATCCCAGAGTGGTTTCCGATGGATCCGACTATACTTGATAAACCATTAACAGAAGGAGCAGGACAGTTACGCGTCATTTCACGTTTAGCGTTACGTGCTGCGATGAAAGAAGATAAATTGACGTCTTTTTGGCAAGAAATCGAGAAGATTTTTCCGGTTACAAGTGATCAAACGGAATATGGTGTGCGTGTCATTATAGTAACATCACTAGCAGGCGGAACAGGTTCAGGGATGTTTCTGCAAATTGCTTTATATTTACGTGAAATGCTTCGGAAGAAATTGCAGCATCATAACATTTTAATACGCGGTGCGTTTTTAATGCCGGATGTTTTAGTAAAGACGAGAACGGTTAGCGCGAAAGAATTTGAAACGGTGCAAGCAAATGGCTATGCATCGTTAAAAGAATTACATGCTATTACGCTCGGGTCTACTGGAGAATTATCAAAACGCGGCGGTGTAACAATTGAATTAGAGTATCGCCCTGATCAAGTAGATGAAGACGGAAGAACGAATCATACAATTAAACAACATCATTTACCGTACAATTATTGTTTCTTATACGATTACGAAAACCTACATGGACACCATTTACACAATTTATCAGACTATATGGAACAGATGGCAAATACAATTTATTTACAGTTATTTAGCCCGATGTCCACAAGTCATTTTGCACAGGAAGACAATCAAATTCAGCAATTAGCAGAATCAAGCGGAAAAGGACGATATTGCGGGGCAGGAACGGCAAAACTCATTTATCCATATGAACATGTGTTAAAATATTGTGCTTTAAAATGGGCTGTGCAAGGTTTAGATGAATCGTGGCTTCATTTAGATCAACTGTTTCAAGAGAAGAAGCAAAGATACGATCAAGATGTAAAACGTGGGATGCAACGTGAAAAGCCGGAGAGAGGTAAAAGTTATTTAGAGGACTTGGAGCATCTTGCTACCCGTCCAGAGCAAGCTCATATTTTCTATAGACAAATGTACAATGAAACACGTGAAGGAGCAGAGGGTGGTAAGCTCGGAGTTGCGAAATCAAAACTTTTTTTAGAAGCTGTAGAAAGTTATGTACAACGAACGGTGCAAAAAGATGAGGAATTAAATCGTCTGCAACATGAGTGTAAAATTTCAGCTACGAAATTGAAAATGATGGAACAAATGAAGGGTGAAGTGGCAAGAGTGGATCATGCGGTTCGTTTATATGCGTATGCGATTCCGAGCCGGGTACATGAACATGTAACGACACTTTTATATGACATGATTGAATCAGACCGCTTTTCACCAAGTGGCTCTGAAGGGCAGTCCTATCAATTAAATACATGGTTTTTAAAGAAAACAGATCCCGTTCACCCAGTAGCAGCACGTTTTATGTTATATGAAATTCGAAAGCAGTTAGTAGAAAAAATGAATCGACTACATGAAAATAATGAACAAAAGCGTAATGTAATTCAAAATTACGATAAAAAATTTAATGTGGGTAATATTGATGGAACGGTAACGGCTGTACGCCGAGTAGAAATTGCTCAACAACAAGGCTGGTTCGGAAAAATGATTAATAATCAGCAACGTTTATTCAAAAGAGAATTTGAAGACATCGTAACGCAATATGTACACAAATTAAATGAATATCGAAAAGAAATGCTATTAGAACTTGTATATCAATCGCTATATCAAGCAGTTAATAAAATGATTCAATATTGGGAAAGATTTTTTGATAATTTACATGAAACACGTGAAAATTTACTGTTTGAAATCCAAAAGCGCAGTAAGGAATTTGAAGGGAAAACAAACCCGACGAATGTATATGTATTAGCTGAGGAACAGCTGCAAGAAAAGATATGGCAAGATATGCAGGAACATTTAAATTTAGGTGTACTACCGAAAGATATATCAGCGGAAATTTATATGAGTTTGTACGGGGAATACTGTCGTGATGCGAAAACAGAAGAGATTCAGTCGAAAAAGGTAGAGGATTTCTACCGAGAACATATACTGAGCTATTGTTATGACGAACTGCAAGTACGCTATCGTGATAAATTAGAACTGAATATTATTGAAGCGTTGCGAAAAGAAGCAGATTATAAGAAACGTGATCGCGATGAATACGTTCGTGAAAAAATTGAAGACCTGTTCCATTTAGCGAGTCCATTCGTTCCGAAAGTTGCTCATCATAGGGAATTACAATATTGGGGTATACATCCTTCTTTAAAGAAAGAGTTGCAAGAGGAATTAATTCAAGAAATGTTTAAAGAAAAAGATACAGTACATGAAGCCTTTTCGCCATTTGAAGTGATCTGTTATCGAGCGCATTACGGCTTATCGCTGCAAGACTTTCCTAAATTATCATCAGGACATATTTCAAATGGATTTATGAATGATAAAGGTGACTATTTCCAATCGTATTATCGCCGTGTAAACAAATTAAATAGTAAAAAATCTAGTTTAACGCCGCATTTAGATAAGTATTGGCATTTACCAGCCTTTATGCCAGATTTAAACGCGACTCAAACAAAATTAGATTATGATAAATGTAATCGTGCATTACTATACGCATATATGTATCGCTGGATTAGTTTAGTTGCTGTTGATGGACAGTTTGTGTATCAATATAACGGTGTAGGACGTAGCTTTTTAATTCAGTCGATGGGGAAAAATATTTCAAGCGAAAGTTATAAATTACACAGAGCGTTGCTTCATAATCCGTTTATTTATGAAAACATCTTGTCACGATTTGAAGAAGAGCAAGAAAAGGCGATGATACAAGGTGGACATTTATATACACATTCGTTCGTATTAGGAGCCCAAGATGTAAGATGGCTTAGAAAAGAACATGTCCACAATCTTTTGGATATGATTTTAATGTATGACCGTGAAGCGAAGTATGATCCGACGTTAGAAGAAACATCAGATGAATTATTAAGACTATTCCTTGATGAAATCGAGTTGTATTTCCAGAACTATTACGGTACAGGTGCCGATATGGTGGCAAAGAAAGAGAAAGAAATGTTTATTAAACAGTTGTGGGATCGCTCGCATGCAAAAGGATATGTAGATCCAAATAGCGCTCCGTATAAAAAATGGCAAAATTTATTAGGTGTTCAAGATGAAGAAGAAACGTCAAAAACGAATGTATAATGAATGAAAAGGGAATCCTTAAAAGTGGCAATACAACTTTAGAAAAGAGGGATTCTGATGCCGTTTTTAGGAAGTGTATATCAAATATTTGGGTTATATCCGGAACTTTATTATGGGATGATTTCAGCGGAGCTGCAAGAGGAAGCTCAGAAGGAGCATCTTGAAAATAGTAGTGCAGAAGCTGAAGCGGAAGAATAAAAAAAGTGCAGATGAAAATCTGCACTTTTTTGTTAGTATTAAAATGGTAAAATAACCTCAAATGAATTATTATTTTTAAATAGTAACTCATTTGAGGTTATTATGATTTTCATTGCATTGTATGCAATGAAAATTGTATGAAAATCAATGTAATAAAATGTGTATGAATATTAAGGTGGAAAACAACAATGTTTTTGAGAAAATAATTATGTATAAAAATAACATTTGATACATAATCAACCGATTATTTTTGATTGATTTATTATTGACAATATAATTAATTGTATGATAAATTCAATCAGCATTCTTAATGGTTTTTTTGTACCATTAATATTTTGAAAATTCAATATGCTATAAGGGAATTGATTTTTCTGTTTTTTTGAGGTGGGTTACTAAGTCTATAGGGGAAGTGAACTATGTATATTTTTATTTTTAAAATAGAACAGTAATAAAGAATGTAACAAGTAAGAGATAAACTTGAAAAAGAGGTTTCAAAGAATGAGTCTTTTCATAAAGAAAGCAATGGATGAAGAAAAGAAAAAAGTATTGAATCAAACTTTAGGAGCGATTGATTTAACTCTTTTAGGTATTGGAGCAATTATTGGTACAGGTATTTTCGTATTAACTGGTATTGTAGCAGCGAAACATGCTGGTCCGGCGATTGTATTATCTTTTGTATTAGCGGCAATTATATGTGCATGTGTAGCTTTCTGTTATGCTGAATTTGCATCTACAGTTCCAGTTTCGGGAAGTGTATATTCATATACATATATGACACTAGGTGAGATTTTTGCATTTATAGTTGGCTGGTGTGTTATGCTGGAGTATTTATTAGCGACTTCTGCGGTTGCAGCAGGCTGGTCAGCATATTTTCAGTCATTGCTACTAGGTTTTAATATTCACATTCCTACGGTTTTTGCTTCGGCACCAGGAATGGGGAAGGGTGGAATCATTGATTTACCAGCAGTTCTTATTATTTTAGTTGTTACATTTTTATTAAGCCGTGGTGCAAAAGAAAGTGCACGAATAAATAATATAATGGTTATTATTAAACTGGCTGTTATTGTAGGATTTATTGTTGTAGGGACACAATATGTAAGACCAGAGAATTGGCAACCATTTCTACCGTTTGGTTTTCACGGTGTGGTAGGAGGCGCTGCTACTGTATTTTTTGCTTTTTTAGGATTTGATGCAGTTGCAACAGCCGCAGAAGAAGTGAAGCGTCCACAACGTAACGTGCCAATTGGGCTACTTGTTTCCTTGTTCATTTGTACGGTTCTATATGTAGGTGTTTCATTCGTGTTAACTGGAATGGTTCCGTTTACGGAATTAAATGTTGCTGATCCGGTTGCATATGCGTTGCGCATTGTAGGAGAAGATAGAATTGCTGGGTTGTTATCGGTGGGAGCGATAGCAGGGCTAACAACAGTTCTGTTAGTAGCTATGTTTGCATTTGTTCGTGTATCTTATTCGATGAGTCGAGATGGATTGTTACCAAAAAGACTTTCAAGTGTCCATAAACGTTTACAAACTCCATTTTTTAATACATGGGTTACAGGTATACTAGCAGCTTTATTAGCGGGATTAGTGGATTTGAATTTATTAGCTAATTTAGTGAATATGGGAACGATAACAGCATTTGTGTTTGTATCTATAGCTGTCATTGTATTAAGAAAGACACATCCTAATATGAAGAGGCCATTCCGTGCTCCTCTAGTACCTTTTTTACCTATCGTTTCGATAGTAAGTTGTATATATTTAGCTTTGAACCTTTCTAAGCTTACTTTAATTAGTTTTGTGGCATGGATTATAGTAGGGGTTTTCATATATTTTGTATATGCTAAAAAACATAGTAATGTTAGAAATAGAAATAAAGTATAGTCCATTGAAATAATACTTGTAATGGAAATGAAAACACGCTACTTATTCATATAAGAACAAGTAGCGTGTTTTTTCTATTTAATAATCCCATTTTCTAAAATTTTAATAGTTGGTGCCACTTTCACATTAGCTTTTGAAAAGGCACTCGGCCAATCATCTTCGACTTGTTTCCATTCTTTATATTGAAACGCTCTCGCATAATCACCAAATCCGAATGGATCAAGTTGCTGTTTTTGAATGTTGTGGATTAAATCGTTCAAATCTTTGTTTAGTTGTTTTGTAATAAGAGAAGTTAATTTCTTTCTATCTTTGTCTATATCCATATTGAATGTAAGTTCAGAGACAGCAATTTTTAAATCCATTTTAACATTAAATTTGAAGTGGTTATCGCTATAGTCTGTATGGATATCACGATTCATGCTAAGAACATTTATTGTTACGAAATCGCCGCCATCGGTATCTTTTAAATCACTATTACTTTCAACTGAAGTAGAAGGGATTTTCAATGTAAGCGAAACCGGTGTATTCGCTTTCTTTTGTAACAAAAGAAGAAGGGCGCTTTCATAACGATTTAATGACATTTTATAAATTCCGCGAGAAGTTAATAGCGCGGAACCAGTAACGATAACATCCTTTTTACCTTTTTTTATTTCTGAAATAGCAGGTGTTATACCTTTATTAAACGTTTGCCTGTGAAATTCATGGAATGTCGTAAAAACGGTCCGATTGTACAGTTTGTTCGTGTTAATTAAATCTGTTAAATACTCGGGAAGGGCAGGCTTATCTTTAAAGTTATTATATATAACTGAAGAAATTGGACCGTCTACTGCAACCATGCGCATGTTTCCAGTGTTTTTAGGATCACGATACCAAACATCAAGGTAAGGCATAGCCCCTTCTTGTTTTAAAAAATTTGTGCTAAATAAAATGAGCTGTAACTTTTCTGTAGATACTAAACCGCCACTTGAACTATTAAACGTTGCTTTTGCTTCTCGAGGTGTACGTACTTTCGCTTCATGTGTTTCGTACTTTTTTTCTACGTCTTCATTAAAAATAGGATTTACGTGGTACACAATTAATTTTCCTTTTGCTTTTGCGTCAAAGCCGTAAATTAATGAAATCGATTGTTTTTCTAAGTCGAGGCGATCTCCACAGCCTGTTAAAAAGGTTATGAGAAAGTAAAGTATAGTGAAATGAATAAAGCGCCTCATCTAAACTCTTCTCCTTTTCCAATGCTGATAAAGTGTCATGTATAAGAGAAATACGACTGGGAATAGAAAAACGATAAAATAACTTGCAGTTCCCCAAAATTCTCGCAACGAACTTATTTGGTAAGAGGAAGGGATATAAAAGAATAAGATGAAAATACACCCGAATAATAAAACATAAATAGGTAATGAACTGCTTTTTTTGTTAAGTAATTGATTAATTCCATCTGAAGCAGTGAAAATATAAGGAATACAGGAATCAAAAATAATAAAGAGATAAAATGACAAAAAGATAATTTCAAATCGTTCAAGAAATGAGAAGTGAAATGGTGTAACAAGAGAAAGAGTCGGCCATAAAAACTTTGTTATACCATCTGGACTAAAATAAACAAAAGAGACAAACGTGACTTGAAGATAAATAAATAGCGTAATCAAATTTGCAAGAACAATTCCTTTTTTTGCAGATGATTTATTACTGAGATAAGGATAAAGGACAAATGCAAACTCAAATCCGAGAAACGCAATGATAGTTGATTTTACTGTGTTTAAAACTGGTATCCAGCCTTCTTTAAGAAGAGGAAGAAGATAAATCCAATGCCCATCTTTAAGCGGAATAAACAATAGAAAAGGCATCCATAGTGTGAAAAATACAGTGAAAACAGCATAGCGACTTATAATAAGAACGCCTTTACATGCTAGCATTAACATTGGAATAGATAGTAAAATCATAATTAAAAACATTGGAGTTCTAGGTAAAATCCAAATGTGAATAACGTATAAGAGGGAAAAAATTAAGGAAATAGCTGCAAGGACAGCATATAAAATCCAAAAAATCATTCCTACTCTTCCTAGCCACTCCCCAAGATAACGAGTCAGCACATCGAGTAAAGTATATCCAGGATGATTTTCCATAATTTTCACAATACATAAACTGACTAAAGTAGTGAGAGCACATCCAATAATAATAGACATCCAGCCATCTGTATTTGCCCCTTGTGCAACTTCACGCGGAAGTGTAAGGACACCGAATCCTACTTGAACACCACTAATCGTTAAAATGTATTGAAATAAACTAATCTCCCTCTTTGCACGTTTTGTCACTTATTATCCTCCTTTTCCTCAACATCTCTTTGCCGGTTATCTTGTTTTAATTGTAGAGATAGTGGTCGTTTCTTCATAATTTTCCATGGGAAACGTACAAGGGTATCTTTTAAATCCGAAGCAAATAACGGAGAAAAAGGACTACCATAAGGAACACCGAGAGATTCCATAGAAAGTATATGAATAATAATGATTGCCATCCCAACCATAATTCCAATGACGCCAAATAAAGAGGCGGCTATCATCATTGGGAATCGAAGAAGTCGAATTCCTGCTGACATTTCTAAGTTAGGAATAATGAAGGAGGCAACCGCAGTAATTGATACGACGATAACCATAACATTACTAACAATCCCAGCTTGAACGGCAGCTTGTCCAATTACAATTCCTCCTACGACGCCGATTGTTTGTCCAACAGGCCCAGGAAGCCGAATCGCTGCTTCTCGGAGCATTTCGAGAACTAATTCCATTAATAAAGCTTCTAATATGGGGGGAAAAGGAATTTTGGCTCGAGATTCTCCAATCGTTAACAACAATTTGAGCGGAATCACTTCATAATGGAAGGAAATCATAGCAATATAAAGAGCAGGAGCAAATATTGCAATAAATAGCCCAGTGAAACGAAGAAGTCGTATAAAAGATGGAATCATGGGTCTGAAGCTGTAATCATCTATCGTCTGAAAAAAGGATGAAAAGGTCATAGGTCCTATTAATACGCCTGGTGAGCGATCTACAACAACGGCAATTCGCCCATCTAGAATATGATGTGCTGTTGTGTCAGGGCGTTCAGTTATTGATAATTGCGGAAAGAGAGTAAAGGAATTATCTTCAACAAACCCCTCTAATTCACCAGTAGTAAGAATCGCATCAACTTTTACTGACTCGATACGGGATGCCATTTCTTTTACGACATTTTCGTTCGCAACATCTGCTAGATAAAGCAAAAAAACCTTTGAAGTAGCTCGTTCACCAACAGTGAATTCCTTCACTTTCAATTCGCGATTTGGAATATATCGACGAATAAGTGCAAGGCTGTCGCTCGCTACTTCATTAAATCCTTCGTGTGAGCTTTTTATGGAGCTCTCTGTTGTAGGTTCTTCAATGCTCCTTTTTGGTGCCGCTTGCGTATCAAGCTCTAAAGTGGATAGTTGTCCGTTTATAAATAAAATACTTTTGCCGTGTAAAAGAGATTGTTCAATGTCTGTCCACTGTTGAACTTTTTTAATATTTCCGATAGAAACAGAGGCTTCCCAAAAATCGTCTTCATTCCACTCTTTAAATAAGAGAGGACGAAGAATGTTTACGTTAATAACAGTTTTGTCTACAAGTCCTTCCATATATATAAGTGCAGCTTCCTGTCCGTTTTTTAATGGAAAAGTGCGTGTTATTAATTCTGGAATACCGCTAAACATTTTGGACAAGTGCTTTAAATTAAGGGAAAGGGAAGAAGAGATAGATTTATTTAATGCGTAATCAGCTTGCTCTTGGGTAGAAAAAGATTTTTCACCACGAATCCATTTATTAAAAGACCCCATTTGTTCGCTTACTCCTTGTTATGTTTTATCTCGATTGGTGAGGGCTGATGATCAGTGGGGGATGAAGAAAACCCCCCACTGATTAAAGTTTCACTTTATATGGGTTATTATGGATAGTTACAAGCTGATATATGCGTAGTTTAAATTTTATATTGTATATTTTTAACTTTAACGCTATAATTATAGTGTTAAAGATGGAATCGTGATATGACCTGTTATGACTCTATCGTTTTATTTATGAATAAATGGATTGGTATTTTAGCAAGATGTGCTAATAAACTACTCCACCATGATAATAACGTGCCGAAATGCGGTGCGTATATTTTCGTGGTGGAGTTTTTTTATTCTCAAAAAGGGGGAAAGACCATGAATAACAACATGGTTCATATTACAATTGACGGAAAAAAGTATACAGCGGAGCCCGGTTCAACGATATTGGGTGTTATTAATGAGAACGGGATTGAACATCCGCAAATTTGTTACGTGCCAGAAGTAGATCCTATTCGAACATGTGACACTTGTATTGTAGAAGTTGACGGAAAGTTAATGCGATCTTGTTCGACAGTAGTGATGGAAGGTATGAACATTGAACGTGCTTCTGTTCGCGCAAAAGAAGCACAAACAGAGGCGATGGATCGGTTACTAGAAAATCATTTATTATACTGTACAGTATGTGACAACAACAATGGGAACTGTAAACTGCATAATACAGCAGAATTAATGGAAATTGAACATCAAAAATATCCGTATGAACCGAAAGTAGATGTAAGTGAAGTTGATATGACGCATCCGTTTTATCGCTATGATCCTAATCAATGTATTGCATGCGGTCAATGCGTTGAGGTGTGTCAAAACTTACAAGTAAATGAAACGTTATCGATAGACTGGGAAGCGGAACGCCCACGAGTTATTTGGGATGAAGGAGTAAATATTAATGATTCTTCATGCGTTAGCTGTGGTCAATGTGTAACGATTTGTCCTTGTAACGCTTTAATGGAGAAAACGATGCTCGGTGAAGCTGGATTTATGACGGGATTAAAACCAGATATTCTTGAACCGATGGTAGATTTAATTAAAGAAGTTGAGCCTGGATATAGCGGTATTTTTGCGGTATCAGAAGTGGAAGCGGCCATGCGTGATACTCGTACGAAGAAAACGAAAACAGTATGTACATTTTGTGGTGTAGGTTGTTCGTTTGAAGTGTGGACGAAGGGGCGTAAAATTCTTAAAGTACAGCCATCTTCAGATGCACCAGTTAACGCAATTTCCACTTGTGTAAAAGGGAAATTTGGTTGGGATTTCGTAAATTCTAAAGAACGAATAACAAAACCTTTAATTCGTAAAAATGGAACGTTTGTTGAATCTACATGGGAAGAAGCACTGAATGTAGTTGCAAATAAATTAGGCGCTATTAAAGAAGAGTACGGTAAAGGTTCTATCGGATTCATTTCTTCCTCTAAAATTACAAATGAAGACAATTATGTAATTCAAAAATTAGCTCGACAAGTATTTGGAACGAATAATATTGATAACTGCTCACGTTATTGCCAATCACCAGCAACGGATGGTTTGTTCCGTACAATTGGTATGGGCGGTGATGCCGGAACGATTAAAGATATTGCGCAATCTGGTCTTGTTATTATTGTAGGATGTAATCCGACAGAAGGTCATCCTGTTCTAGCTACACGTATTAAACGTGAACATAAATTACACGGACAAAAGTTAATTGTAGCTGATCTTCGTAAAACCGAAATGGCAGAGCGATCAGATGTCTTTATTAGTCCAAAACAAGGAACAGATCAAGTTTGGTTAATGGCTGTTACGAAATATATGATCGATCAAGGTTGGCATGATCAGGAATTCATTAATGAGAATGTAAACTTCTTTGAAGATTTCAAAGAAAGCCTAGAGGAATATACACTTGAATATGCAGAAGAAGTAACAGGCATTTCAAAAGAAACACTTATTCAAATGGCTGAAATGATTCGTGATGCAGATGGTACATGTATCCTTTGGGGTATGGGGGTAACGCAAAATACAGGTGGTTCTGATACTTCCGCTGCAATTTCAAACTTACTTCTTGCAACAGGGAACTATCGTCGTCCAGGAGCAGGTGCATACCCACTTCGAGGCCACAATAACGTACAAGGTGCTTGTGATATGGGGACTTTACCAGGATGGCTTCCAGGATATCAGCACGTTACTAACGAAATGGAACGTGCGAAATTTGAAACTGCTTACGGAGTGAAAATTGATAGTGAACCAGGTCTTAATAATATCGAAATGCTTCACGCAATTGACGAAGGAAAAATGAAAGCAATGTATCTTGTAGGAGAAGATATGGCTCTTGTAGATTCTAATGCAAATCATGTACATGAAGTGTTATCGAGCCTTGATTTCTTCGTTGTGCAAGATGTTTTCCTTTCTAAAACTGCTCAATATGCAGATGTTGTATTACCAGCAGCGCCATCTCTTGAGAAAGAAGGTACTTTCACAAATACAGAGCGCCGTGTCCAAAGATTATATCAAGTTCTTCCTACGCTAGGAGATGCGAAACCAGACTGGTGGATCGTCCAGGAAGTTGCGAATAAACTAGGTGCAAACTGGAATTATAGCCACCCAAGTGAAATCTTTGCTGAGATGGCAAGTTTATCACCATTGTTCTCGCAAGCGAACTATGAAGTGCTTGAAGGATGGAACAGTTTCCATTGGGGAAGTTTTGATGGAACGAATACACCACTTCTGTTCCAAGACGGATTTAACTTCCCAGATAAAAAAGCTCGTTTTGCGATTGCTGACTGGGTACGTCCAGCTGAATTTCCAGCTGAGTTTGACCTTCACATTAACAACGGTCGTATGCTTGAGCATTTCCATGAAGGGAATATGACAAATAAATCAACAGGTATTCAAACGAAAGTACCTGGTGTTTTCGTTGAAATCTCTCCAGACCTTGCAAAAGAACGTGGCGTAAAAACAGGTTCGTTAGTTCGTCTTGTCTCTCCTTTTGGAGCATTAAAATTACGTGCACTCGTTACAGATCGTGTAAAAGCGAATGAGTTATATTTACCGATGAACTCTACAGATAACGAAACGGCAATTAATTTCTTAACAGGTCCTGCTGTGGATGTACGTACGAATACACCTGCGTATAAACAAACAAAAGTACGTATGGAAGTATTAGAAGTTGATGGCGAAAATCCGATGCCAAAAGCGAACCCACGCAATAAAAAACGTCACCCTCAAGCTGGAATTGAGGTACATCGTAAGTGGGCACGTCCAGGGTATGTGCATTTAACGGATAAGTAGGAGGAGAAAACTATGGCTGCACCTATAAAAATGATTCAAAAACAAGAATTAACTGAGGAAGAAATAAAACAGCAAAAGTTAGATGATTTAAAAGAGCTTCTAACTAATAATGAAGAAGCTCTAAATCAGATGTTTAATATAGTAGGGGAATTAAATGACATTGGAATGCTAGAAGCTGCAAATTCAATGCTAAAAGCGAAAGAACCAATTGCGAAAATTGTTCTAGGTCAAGTAACTCGTGAGCCTGTTACAAATTTAATTAATAATATGATGGGCGCTGCAGGTGCGTTAACTGAACTTGACCCAGAACTTACGAAAAAGCTTATAGGTAGTTTATTAGTCGGGCTAGAAGAAGGTAATGAACATCTAGAAAGTAATAAAAAAGTAGGGGTATTCGATCTTATGAAAGTATTGAAAGACCCAGATATTAACCGTGCTATCGGGTTTGGGCTTCATTTCTTAAAAGGTATGGGGAAAGGGTTAAAAGACGAATAAACTTCATGAAGTGAACCTTTCCGCCCAAATATTTGTAGGAAATAGTTTGGGCGGAAGGCTCATTTTGGTAAAATATATAATAGAGTAAAATGAGGCTTTTGGGAGGTATAATTGTATGTCAAAAAAAGTACATGAATTTAATGATATGATACGAAAACTTCGAAAGGAACTTTTCGGAAAAGGACCAGAACGAATTCATACTGTTTTTGCGGAAAATATGGCTATAGCGACTCTTTATGGAAACTTAACACCTACTGAAAAATTTATTTCAAGTACGATGGACGGTGCGGAAATGGTTCATATGGCTAGAACGAAAATGATTCAAGAAGTGTATGCTGCGAATTCCCGTGAACATTTGGAGGAACTTGTTGGAGCGAAATTAGTGAATTTGTTTTCAGATATGAAAGTAGAAGAAGATATTGCAGTTTCTGTATTTGTTTTTGATAAAAATATAACGTGAGAGAAGGATACTGATCGTGAAACCGATACAGGTAGAAAGAGAAATCTTTCGTTATGAACAAGGAGCATTTAAACATATAGAGGACAGCATTGTAACAGAGTTTCCTGTCACCATTAAAATGAACGGACAGGAGTTTGTTACAATGGTTAGTACTCCAGAATATATAGAAGATATGGTAATAGGCTTCTTGGCGTCTGAAGGAATCATTCGGAAGTATGAAGACATTGATAGTGTATGGGTGCAGGAGAAAGAAGGATTTGTGCATGTAACAACGACAAAAGTAAATCCGTATTATGAACAAATGCAAAATAAACGCTATATTACGTCTTGTTGTGGTATGAGTAGGCAAGGGTTTGTTTTTGCAAATGATGCACTAAGTGCAAAAAAAATGAAGGGTGTCC
This sequence comes from Bacillus sp. HMA207, assembly GCF_003402455.1. NCBI lineage: Bacteria > Bacillati > Bacillota > Bacilli > Caryophanales > Bacillaceae > Bacillus > Bacillus sp. HMA207. The sequence goes on from NZ_BEZT01000001.1 coordinate 1,247,365, forward strand.
ATGTACAGGTTGCTGCCGATGATTGTTTTCGGTTAATGAAAGAAATGCAGCAATCTGCGGATACGTTTCATCGTACTGGTGGGGTTCATAATGCAGCTTTATGTGATGTTAATGGTATTATTTTAAGCCGAATGGATATTGGTAGGCATAATGCACTAGACAAAATTTACGGTTATTGTTTAAGAAACGATATTTCTATAAAAGATAAAATCATTGTTTTTAGTGGTCGTATTTCTTCGGAAATATTATTGAAAGTTGCAAAAATCGGTTGTGAAATTATACTATCAAAATCAGCTCCAACTGAGTTAGCTTTGCAACTAGCGGAAGATTTAGGTATTACGACAATAGGATTTATTCGTAATCACTCCTTAAATGTATATACCCATCCAGAACGTGTTTTAAATATAAAATAAAAGTGAGGCAATGAAGATGAAATCAGTTACATTAGACAAGTTGCAACGTCCGTTAAAGGATTTACGTATTTCAGTTACTGATCGCTGTAATTTTCGCTGCCGATATTGTATGCCAGAAGAAATATTTGGTCCTGATTACTCGTTTTTGTCTAATGATAAAATTTTATCTTTTGATGAAATTGAAAGGATAACACGTATTTTCGTTTCTTTAGGTGTGAGAAAATTACGGATTACAGGCGGAGAACCGTTACTTCGAAGAGGGCTTCCAAAGCTTATTGAGCGCCTTAATAAAATTGATGGTGTAGAAGATATCGGTTTAACAACCAATGGATCGTTACTTAAAAAGTTTGCTCCTGATTTATATAAGGCGGGACTATCACGTGTAACAGTTAGCTTAGATTCCTTAGAAGAAGAGCGGTTTTTCTATTTAAATGGTAATAGGAGCAAAGTGCAAAGGGTTCTGGAAGGAATACAGGCTGCAGCTGAAGTTGGAATGAAAATTAAAATAAACATGGTCGTTCAAAAGGGAAAAAACCAACAGGACATTTTGCAGATGGCGCAATATTTTAAGGAAAATAAGCATATTCTTCGTTTTATTGAGTATATGGATGTTGGAAATTATAATGGTTGGGATTTAAAAGAGGTCGTCTCTAAACAAGAAATAGTAGATACGATTCATCAAGTTATGCCGTTAGAACGGATAGAAGCAAATTATTCTGGTGAAGTGGCTACTAGGTATCGTTATATAGGAAGCGATGAGGAAATAGGTATTATTTCATCAGTAACAGATTCTTTTTGCTCATCATGTACGAGAGCTCGTATTTCTGCAGAAGGAAAATTATATACTTGCTTATTTGCTTCTAAAGGAAATGATTTAAGAGAATTGCTTCGTTCTGAACATACAGATGAGGACATTACAGATGTAGTACGCGATATATGGAATAATAGGGAAGATCGTTATTCAGATGAACGCTTAAATCATACAAATAAGAAAACAATACCTAAAATTGAAATGTCACATATCGGTGGTTAATATATAAAGCTAGCGTCATAGTGAAAAATGGAAAATTTACAAGAGTTGTGGATTTTCTATTTTATAGTAAAAGTGATGATTGATATCTCTGTAAAAGATGTGCAGAGAAATTAAGCAGCATTCAAAAACCTTTATTTTGAGGAGGTTTTTTGAAGCTGCTTTTTTATTTGGAGAAAATGGAGGAATGGGTAATGGCATTTCATAAGCCGGAACAAATTGCTGAGCTTGTCATTGAGGCCGGTGTTCAAAAAGTAAGACAGACATTGCCAGCGATGCTTATTCTCGGTTTTTTAGGAGGAGCGTTTATTGCGATAGGTTTTTTACTTAACATTCGAGTTTTAGGGAATTTACCTGAGCGCTGGGGAAGTCTAGTGAATGTTTTAGGAGGAGCAGTATTTCCTGTTGGACTCATGCTCGTAGTATTAGCAGGAGGAGAATTAATTACGGGAAATATGATGTCACTGTCTATGGCGCTTTATGCAAAGAAAATTACATTGATAAGTGTACTGAATAACTGGGTTTGGATTACTCTCATGAACTTTATTGGAGCAATTTTCGTTGCGTATTGCTTTGGACATCTTGGCGGATTAACAGAGGGAGAGTATTTAAATAAAACGGTAGCGATAGCGGAAGGGAAGTTACATGAATCATTTGGGAGAACTTTGATTTTAGCAATTGGTTGTAATTGGCTCGTTTGTCTTGCTCTTTGGCTCGCTTACGGGACGAGTGATTTTGTCGGGAAAATCATCGGAATTTGGATTCCAATTATGGCATTTGTAGTGATTGGATTTCAGCAAGTAGTAGCAAATATGTTTGTCATTTCCGCTGTTATTTTTGCTGGTCATCTAACGTGGATGGATCTGGCTAAAAATTTTGTTCCTGTTTTTATCGGAAATGTAATTGGAGGAGCTGGGTTTGTTGGTTTTGCTTACTTTGCTTGTTATCAGAAACAACATTCTAATATGAAATAGAGTTCTTGAGAGGAAGGGTATGTAATGGCTGATCGGTATTCACGACAACAGTTGTTCAAACCAATTGGGAGTAAAGGACAAGAAAAAATTCGAAATAAACATGTGTTAATTGTAGGGGCAGGCGCATTAGGAAGTGCAAGTGCCGAAAGTTTCGTACGTGCAGGTGTTGGCAAGTTGACGATTATCGATCGTGACTACGTTGAATGGAGTAATTTACAAAGGCAACAATTGTACTCTGAACAAGATGCGAGAGAGAAAATGCCGAAAGCAATTGCTGCAAAAAATCGGCTAGAACAAATTAATTCGGAAGTACAAATACATGCTTTCGTAATGGATGCAACTTCAGAAAATATGGAAGGTCTATTAAAAAATGTAGATGTAATCATTGATGCAACAGATAATTTTGATATTCGATTTGTAATAAATGATTTATCACAAAAACATAATATTCCGTGGGTATATGGTTCTTGCGTTGGATCATATGGTATGAGTTATATAATTATTCCGCAAGAGACACCGTGTTTACATTGTATGCTGAAAAATATCCCTGTTACAGGTGTGACGTGTGATACTGCTGGGATTATTAGCCCGACTGTTCAAATCGTCGCAGCATATCAAGTGGCAGAAGCGCTCAAAATTTTAGTGGAAGATTTCTCAGCAATTAGAAAAACATTTTTCATGTTTGATATATGGAGTAATCAAAATCATTTTATAAAATTAGGGAAAATAAAAACAGACGCTTGTCTCTCATGCGGTTTGAATCGAACTTATCCTTATTTATCATACGAAAATCAAACGAAAGCAGCTGTTTTATGCGGAAGAAATACAGTTCAAATTAGAACAGTAGACAATAGGAAATACAATTTTGATGATATAGAAAAAGTATTAAAAAAACTGGGAAAAGTAGATCGGAATCCGTATTTACTATCTTGCCAATTCGATGATTACCGCGTGGTTGTTTTTCGAGATGGTCGTGTTTTTATTCATGGTACAAATGATATTTCGAAAGCGAAACAACTATATTATCGCGTATTCGGTTAATAGAGAGGGTGTCAACAATGGAAAGAAGAGTGCCAATTACGGTTGAAGAAGCTGTTCGTAAAGTGATGGGATTTGCTGATAAAGGCTTAAAGGAGCTATTACCAATTGAATTAGCTTATGGACGTATATTAGCGGAGGATTTAGTAGCTGACCATGATGTACCGTCATTTAATCGTTCGCCGTATGACGGATTTGCTATTCGAGCAGAAGATACTAATTTAGCAAGTTATAAAACGCCAATTGTATTTGAAGTAGTGGGTGAAATTGGTGCAGGATCGCTATTCCATGAGAAAGTAGGTCCATTTCAAGCAATTCGAATTATGACAGGAGCACAAATTCCGAATGGGTGTGATGCGGTTGTTATGTTAGAGCTGACTCGTCAATATGAGAAGAATGGCAACAATTATATGGAAGTGAAGCGATCATTCAAAACGGGCGACAATATTTCTTTTCAAGGTGAAGATGCTCGTAAAGGAACAGTTCTTGCAAAGAAGGGATCGTACATTAATCCAGGTATTTCAGCTCTTCTTGCTACATTCGGTTATAGTGAAGTACCAGTTGCGAGAAAGCCTGTAATGGGACTGTTAGCGACTGGGAGTGAATTACTGGATGTCAATGATTCATTACAGCCAGGGAAAATCCGAAACAGTAATACGTACATGATATTGTCTCAAATTCGAAGAGCGGGCGGAAGAGTAAAATATTTTGGGAAGTTTAGTGATGATTTTAATACGTGTTTTACAGCTGTGAAAGAAGCGCTTGGCCAAGTAGATATGTTAATTACAACGGGCGGTGTATCAGTAGGAGATTATGATTATTTACCAGCTATTTACGAAAAGTTAGGTGCATCTGTTCTTTTTAATAAAGTTGCAATGCGACCAGGAAGTGTTACGACTGTAGCACAATTAAATGGCAAGTTATTATTTGGTTTATCAGGGAATCCATCAGCTTGTTACGTAGGGTTTGAATTATTCGTAAGACCGTGTATTCGGACGTATATGTTTAGTGAAAAAGTACATTTAAAAAGAGAAAAAGCGTTATTAGGAGAAGATTTTCTAAAACCGAATCCATTTACAAGATTTGTACGAGCAAAATTGCAATATGATGAGGGGAAATTAATCGCTTATCCATCAGGGTTTGATAAATCTAGCTCAGTTTCTTCATTGGCAGAATCCAACGCGTTTATCGTATTGCCGGGCGGGACAAGAGGATATAAAAAAGATATGTTTGTCGATGTTCTTTTATTAGAAGATAACGAAGGTAGTGAATGGCCTTGGACATTTCATAAAGTGAGAGGTGGTTTTAATGGGACAAGTGCTATTTGAGATTGTAGATAAACCGATTTTAGTTGAAGAAGTAACGAATAAAGTCGCAAGAAGGGAAGCAGGTGCGATTACAACATTCATTGGTACGGTGAGAGAATTAACAAAAGGAAAACGAACGCTACATTTAGAGTATGAAGCATATAAACCGATGGCAGTAAAACAACTTATGAGAATTGGTGAAGAAATTAGTGAAAGATGGCTGGATGCAAAAGTAGCAATTACGCACCGTGTAGGGCGGCTAGAAATAATGGATATTGCGGTAGTCATTGCAGTTTCATCACCGCATCGTAAAGTAGCTTATGAAGCGAATGAGTACGCGATTGAACGTATAAAACGAATCGTTCCAATTTGGAAAAAAGAATTTTGGGAAGATGGAACGATGTGGGTTGGAGATCAACTTGAAAACACACCTTATCCAGAAGGAAAACCAAAGAAGGAAGAATGAGAAAATGATTACAATTTTACTGTTTGCAAATTTGCGTGAGGAAGTTGGATCGGATCGATTAGTAATTTCAGAAAAGCAAGAAATGACAGTGCAGCAATTAAAAGAATGGCTCAAAGCCAGCTATTGTTTACAATCGCTGGATAAAGTGATGGTGGCTGTTAATGAAGAGTTTGTAATGAATGAAGAGATGATAAAAGCCGGAGATATAGTCGCATTAATCCCACCCGTTAGCGGGGGATAATAAGCTTTTTCACCAGATGAAGTGCCAAGAAAATGTTGTATATAAATTAGAATAAGAGAAGGGATGAGTTCTATGCTTACTCAAGAACAAATAATGAATGCATTAAAACATGTAGAGGATCCAGAGTTACACAAAAGTGTTGTAGAATTAAATATGGTTAGAAATATACAAATGAACGGAACAGAGGTTAAACTTGAAGTAGTACTAACAATCCAAGGTTGTCCGTTAAAAGCAAAAATTCAACAAGATATTGAAGAATCGCTTCACGCAATTGGTGCCTCTAAAGTGGAGGTAACATTTGGTTCTATGACACAAGAAGAACGTGCAGCTTTAACAGAGAAGTTAAAGCGAAATACTAGAACAGAAACTGGTATGCCGAGCATGCTTCGCCCGGATTCAGGAGTACGTTTTATTACTGTAACGAGCGGAAAAGGCGGAGTTGGAAAATCAACGGTGACAATTAATCTTGCAACTGCACTAGCTCGTATGGGCAAAAAAGTGGGGATATTAGATGCAGATATATATGGTTTTAGTATTCCGGCTATGATGGAAACGAATAAGAAACCAACGATGATTGATCAAACGGCAATTCCAGTCATTAGTCACGGTGTTAAAATCATGTCGATGGGATTCTTTACAGAAGGAAATAACCCAGTGATGTGGCGCGGACCGATGCTAAATAAATGGATTCAAAATTTCCTTGCGAATACGCACTGGGGAGAATTAGATTATTTATTACTTGATTTACCACCAGGTACAGGAGATGTTGCGATTGATGTTGCAGCGATGATTCCGCAAGCGAAAGAAATAATTGTTACAACTCCGCACAATATAGCTTCATTCGTTGCTTCAAGAGTTGGTGTAATGGCAAAACATACGAAGCATGAGATTTTAGGTATTGTGGAAAATATGGCTTATTATGAAGAACAAGATGGATCGAAAAATTATCTCTTCGGAAAAGGCGGCGGCGAAATGCTTGCAAAACAATTGCAAACAGAAGTAATTGCCAAAATACCTTTTGCGAAACGTGAAGAAAATAATGGTTCATCTGTATATGATGAAGATTCTCTTGTTGGAGAAGTGTTTACATCGTTAGCTGAGGATATTATTTATAGAGGATAGAGGGGGAAGTTTAGTATGGCATGTAACATTGATCATTCTATTGAAGATGTGATGAATAAGCTTGAAAGTCAAAAGGATTTTTTACCTGAAGGGATCTTTAAAGAGTTAAAGAGTTTTTTGCAAGGTATTCATTCACAGAAATTATTAAATGATGTTTTTCACCTCCTAAAAAAGTATGATTTAGTCAGTGAGGAAGAACGAGAGACGAGAAACGCACAATTGTTGTACATTTTGAATTAAGTACTCTTTGGCTTTCGAATTTTTTCAGAAGGGGTGAATGTGATGGATATGAAAAAGATGATTGAAACGATAGAAGTAACTAGAGTGACTGACGAGGAATTATCGATTTCGAATTTACATCCAAAGCTTGTGAAGTTGTATAGTCAAAAAGATAGTGCAGAGTATACGAAGCTATTAAAATATATTTTATCATTATCCGTACAGCTGAAGCTGAATCTTGTATTGAAATATTTTGGTGTACGTCCCATTGTTGCTGTAGACGAGCGGTGGCAATTTCAAGAGATATTTAAATGCTTAGCTAAGAAAGATGAGAATGGGGAATGGTTTCTAAATTTTGTTTCTTTATATGTAGGGCTAATTGTAGTTCTTCGTTTTGATGAGAAAGTGATTGAGAGCAATTTTTTTGATGATATGGTAGTAGATGAATGTAATGAAATATAAGATTCTGCTCATAACATTTTTCTATATTAAATGCTTTAACTGCGATTTTAGTTGGTTTTGTAAATATGAAGGTAACTAATTAAGAAAAAGGAATGAAACTAGTTGGATAAAAAGAGTTCTTCAGTTGTTTCCGTCGTTTTTTCGTGTTACTATTAATCGAATTTTTCATAAGGAGAGAAAGCGATGAAATGGATTTATTTTCTTATTATTAACGTTATAGCTTTTAGCCTTATGGGGCTTGATAAACGAAAAGCAAAGAAGAAACAGTGGAGAACGCCAGAAAGTACGTTGTTTTTATCGGCGGCAGCTGGAGGAGCAGTTGGAGCTTGGATCGGCATGTATATGTTTCATCATAAAACTCATAAAAAGAAATTTGTTTTCGGCATACCGTTACTTGTTGTAATAACGGTATGTTTATTATTCGTTGTATGAGAAATGTCGAAAGAAATGCAGATTGATTATTGGTAAAGTGAGCATGTGAGACCGTATAATGGAGAAAAAATGAGAAGAGGAGAAAAAGGAAGATGGGGAGTCAATCAGCAGAGCAAAAAAAAGGGATACTATACGCGGCTGGTGCTTACACGATGTGGGGAATCCTACCGATTTATTGGAAATGGGTTGAGGAAGTTCCAGCAGATGAAATATTAGCACACCGCATCGTTTGGGCGTTTGTTTTTATGTTACTCGTATTAGGTGTTACGAAGAGGTTTCGTCAGTTTATTGGGGAATTTGTGAATCTTTTTAAACGACCTAAATTATTAATGTCATTAACAATAGCTTCAGTCTTGATTAGCGGAAACTGGTTTGTTTACATATGGGCCGTTAATCATAATCATGTTATTGAAGCGAGTCTTGGCTATTATATTAATCCGCTTATTAGTATTTTACTTGGTACAGTCGTTTTAAAGGAAAAGTTAAACTTCTGGCAATATGTTGCAGTTGGTTTAGCTGGAGTGGGGGTTATCATTTTAACAGTGCGTTTCGGATCTATTCCGTGGGTTTCTCTTTCACTTGCCTTTTCATTTGGATTATACGGATTAACGAAAAAACTGTTAAACTATGATGCTACAATTGGACTTACGATGGAAACGATGTTAGTGACACCGCTTGCAATCATTTACCTTGTTATGACAGGCGCCCATGGTTTCGGCTCATTTGGATCTATTTCAATGTTATCGACATTACTATTAATAGGAGCAGGTATTGTTACAGCTCTACCACTTTTTTATTTTGCAAAAGGAGCCCAACTTATTCCGCTTTATATGGTAGGTTTTTTACAATATATTGCACCAACAATTAGCTTAATTTTAGGTGTATTCGTATTTGGTGAACATTTCACATCTACTCATATGATTGCATTTTTCTGTATATGGGTTGCTTTATTTGTATTCTCGGTAGCGAAGACAAAGTTTTTAGTGCAGAAACAACCGAAATTTATAAAAAATAAATCAGCAAAAGTATCATAATGCGTAGTATTTTCTACGCATTTTTCTTTATACTGATACTATATAGGATTTCCATCATAGCTAGTAGGGAGCTGAGAACGTGGAAACAATTTTACATAATGATCCGCTTATGGCCGCTGTAATTTCATGGTTTTTAGCACAATTAACGAAAGTAGTCTTTAAATTAGTCAAAACGGGTGAATTTGATTTTGCAAAGTTTTTCGCTTCAGGTGGGATGCCGAGTTCTCATGCTTCAACTGTTACAGCACTTGCTACAGGAGTTGGGGTAGTAGAAGGTGTGGAAAGCTCGATGTTTGCGGTTGCTACTATTTTTGCCATTATTGTTATGTATGATGCTTCAGGAGTAAGGCTTGCAGTAAGTAAACAAGCAAAAATATTGAATGAGTTTTTTCACGGTAGACAAACAGAATATAAGAAGTTAAATGAACTTGTTGGGCATACACCGTATGAAGTAGTAGTTGGTGCTTTATTAGGGATTATTGTCGGAGTAGGATATTGTTTATGAGCGGAACATTTTATATGTTCTGCTTTTCTTTGTTTTTATACATATTCAGCTACCTTTTTGAATATCGTTATACGGATTTCGAAAGGGTGGGTGAGTAACTTGTTATTATATGAAAAAGTGCATGAAGAAATAGCGAGAAGAACAACTGCACTTCAAACAATGCAACGGCAAGATGGTACGTGGCAGTTTTGTTTTGAAGGAGCGCCACTAACAGATTGTCATATGATTTTTTTATTAAAATTATTAGGTAGAGATAAAGAGATAGAACCGTTTGTAAAAAGATTAGCATCACTTCAAACAAATGAAGGAACATGGAAATTGTATGAAGATGAAATGGGTGGTAATTTATCTGCTACAATTCAATCTTATGCTGCCTTACTTGCATCGGAAAAATATACAAAAGAAGATGCGAATATGAAGCGAGCGGAAATGTTTATAAATGAGCGCGGTGGGGTAGCGCGTGCTCATTTTATGACGAAGTTTTTATTAGCGATTCATGGAGAATATGAATATCCTTCTCTCTTTCATTTGCCAACACCAATTATGTTTCTGCAGAATGATTCCCCTCTCAGTATTTTTGAACTGAGTAGCTCAGCACGTATTCATTTAATTCCGATGATGTTGTGTTTAAATAAAAGATTTCGAGTAGGGAAAAAGTTATTGCCAAATTTAAATCACATTGCAGGCGGGGGCGGAGAATGGTTTCGGGAGGATCGGTCTCCAGTTTTTCAAACGTTAGTAAGTGACGTGAAGAAAATTATAACGTATCCACTTTCTTTGCATCATAAAGGATATGAGGAAGTAGAACGTTTTATGAAAGAGCGTATTGATGAAAATGGAACATTATATAGCTACGCAACTGCCTCGTTTTATATGATTTATGCTTTACTTGCATTAGGACATTCTATTCAATCACCAATTATTCAAAAAGCTATAACGGGAATCACATCTTATATATGGAAGATGGAGAGAGGGAGCCATTTGCAAAACTCTCCATCAACTGTATGGGATACAGCTTTACTCAGTTATGCTTTGCAAGAAGCTCAAGTTCCGAAAGCAAGTAAAGTGATTCACAATGCATCAGCATATTTACTAAGAAAACAGCAAACGAAGAAAGTAGATTGGAGTGTACATGCACCGGATCTCTTCCCAGGTGGTTGGGGTTTTTCGGATGTGAATACGACGATTCCAGATATTGATGATACAACTGCTGCGTTAAGAGCATTGGCGCGAAGTAGAGGGAACGAAAATGTAGACACTGCTTGGAAGCGAGCGGTTAATTGGGTTAAAGGATTGCAAAATAATGATGGTGGTTGGGGGGCTTTTGAAAAAGGGGTAACGAGCCGTATATTAGCAAATTTACCAATCGAAAATGCAAGTGATATGATTACAGATCCTTCTACACCAGATATTACAGGAAGAGTATTAGAATTTTTCGGAACGTATACGCAAAATGAATTGCCCGAGAAACAAAAACAAAGTGCGATAAATTGGTTAATGAATGTACAAGAGGAAAATGGATCGTGGTATGGGAAATGGGGAATTTGTTATATATATGGTACGTGGGCAGTGTTGACTGGTTTACGGTCACTAGGAATACCATCTAGCGATCCATCAGTGAAACGAGCAGCTTTATGGCTTGAACATATACAGCATGAAGATGGTGGCTGGGGAGAATCTTGCCAAAGTAGTGTGGAAAAAAGATTTGTTACTTTGCCATTTAGTACACCATCCCAAACAGCATGGGCGTTAGATGCCCTCATTTCTTACTATGATAAAGAAACGCCAGTTATTCGAAAAGGTATTTCATATTTGCTCTCCAACTCTTATATAAATGAAAAATATCCTACTGGAACAGGTTTACCAGGTGGGTTTTATATTCGTTATCATAGTTATGCTCATATATATCCGTTGCTTACTTTGGCTCATTATGCAAAAAAATATAGAAAATAAACCGAGAGATGTCTCTCGGTTTATTTTGTTGGGTAGTAGGTCCCTTTTGAAAAGAATAAGGTTGTGATGTACCTTATTTTTCGGTTGATTGGCGCTTTTGACGTGCATCAGCGGCATTTGCACGTGCGTTTGCTTCTAAGTCATTGTGGTCAGCGAGTTCGCGAGAGAACTCAACATCAATGCCATCCGTTGCTTTGCTTTGTTTGAAATTCTTTTTGTTCATTCGACACAATCTCCTTGCGTTTATGCGACGTTGCAAAGTTAGTTTGACACAAATAGACTTTTTTATACAAAGAGGAATTGGAAAGCAAGGAGCCGAAATATACAGTATAAGTAATAGAAATGGGGGGATAGGAATGGAGTTTTTAAATGGGAAAACAGCTGTTGTAACAGGAGCTGCACAGGGAATTGGAAAAGAGATTGCAAGGGTTTATGCAAAACTAGGGGCGAAAGTATTAATTAGCGATGTAAATGAAGAGAATCTACAAAAAACGACACATGAGTTATCAGATGAAGGATATGAAGTGTGCTCATATCGATGTGATGTGAGTAATCAAAATGAAGCAAAGTCGTTAATTGAATATGCGGTTCAAAAATTTGGTACGTTACATATTTTGGTGAATAATGCTGGAATTACAAGAGACGCAATGTTACATAAAATGGAGAAGTCTGCCTGGGAACAAGTATTACAAGTGAATTTAACTGGAGTTTTTTATTGTATGCAACCCGCGCTTCTTTACATGAGACAACAAGGGTATGGACGCATTATTAATATATCTTCAATTAGTAGAGAAGGAAACATAGGTCAAGCAAATTATGCGGCTACAAAGGCAGGAGTTGTAGGATTAACGAAAACAGCAGCGAAAGAAGTTGGAAGTTTCGGTATTACTTGTAATGCGATTTGTCCGGGGTTTATGGATACAGATATGACCAAAACGATACCAGATAAAGTGAAAGAAAAGATGGTTGGCGCTATTCCAGTTGGTAGAATTGGAACGCCAGAAGATATTGCGAACGCAGCAGCCTTTTTAGCATCAGAATACGCATCTTATATTACAGGTGAAGTATTAAATGTGAGCGGAGGACTGCAAGTTTAAAGGAATACATAATGAAAAGAACCTGACCAGGTAGGTCAGGTTCTTTCTCATTAATTTAAGTTAAGCCAAACGCTCTTTACTTCTGTATAGTTATTTAATGCGTAAGATCCCATTTCACGGCCAAGACCAGATTGTTTAAATCCTCCAAATGGAGATGCTGCATCAAAGACGTTATAACAGTTTACCCATACTGTACCTGCACGTACTTTACTTGCAACATAGTGTGCTGTTTTAACATTTTCTGTCCACACACCAGCCGCTAAGCCGAATTGTGATTTATTTGCACGTTCAATTACTTCGTCAATATCGTTAAACGGTATTGCAGAAATAACTGGACCGAAAATTTCTTCTTTTGCGATCGTCATTTCATCATTTACGTCAGCGAATACTGTAGGAGAAACGAAGTAGCCTTGATCGAATGGATTACTTCCTCCGCAAAGTACTTCAGCGCCTTCTTCAATCCCTTTTTCAATGTAGCCCATTACACGTTTTTGTTGTTCTTCGGAAACGAGAGGGCCAATTGTTGTTTCAGGGTTAAGACCGACACCTTGATTTAGTTTTTTAGAATAGAGGACGAGATCAGCCATGACATTATCATACATTTTCTTCGGAACAAATAAGCGTGATCCAGCAGAGCATACTTGTCCTTGGTTAAACATAACACCAGAAAGTGCACCAGGAATCGCGCGAGATAAATCAGCATCTGGCAATATGATATTTGGTGATTTACCGCCTAATTCAAGTGTAACGCGTTTTAATGTTTCGGATGCTTGTCGCATAATTTGTTTACCGACAGGAGTAGAACCGGTAAATGCAATTTTGTCAACGAGTGGATGATTAACGAGAGCTTGTCCAGCTGATTCACCGAATCCAGGTACGATATTAATAACACCTTTCGGGAATCCAGCTTCTTCAATTAATTCAGCTAAGTATAGAGCAGATAGTGGAGTTTGTTCTGCAGGTTTTAAAACGATTGTACATCCTGTAGCAAGCGCTGCTCCCATTTTCCACATTGCCATAAGGAGCGGGAAGTTCCAAGGGATAATTTGACCAACGACACCAACAGCTTCATGGCGTGTATAGTTAAAGTAATCACCGGAAACAGGAATTGTTTGACCAACGATTTTCGTAGCCCAACCAGCGTAATAGCGCATATGCTCAATTGCAAGTGGTATGTCTGCTGCCATTGTTTCACGGATTGGCTTTCCGTTATCTAATGTTTCGAGCTGTGCAAGCTCTTCTTTATGTTCTTCCATTAAATCAGCTAACTTGTACATAAGACGGCTTCGCTCAGCGGTGCTCATACGAGACCAAGGACCTTCGTCAAAAGCCATACGAGCTGCGACTACAGCTTTATGAATATCTTCGCGACCAGCTTCAGAAACGACGGCAAGAGTTTCACCAGTTGCTGGGTTAGGTGTTTTAAATGTTTTACCGGAAGCGCTTTCGATGAAAGATCCATTCACATATAACTTTTTTGTACCTTGAAGAAATTTCTCTACCTTTTCATGAAGATTTACAGCTAGTTGACTCATTGTATAACCCCCTTGAAAATATAATGTAAACGCAGTACGAGACGGCGCTTATTCCGAAATCAAGGATGTGGAAACTAGATGGAAAGCCTCTAATTAAAATCATAATTAAGAAATACTGAAAATTCAAATTTCATTTGTGTTACAATTGTAAAAAATATGTAATGTAAGAGAAGCTTCTATATGATTATAAAAAATCCTGCTTGTTTTTGCTTTCTAGTAGGAAAAACTAGAAGAACAATGGTACAATAATACATCGTGAGAGGAGGGGTAAAAATGAAAGATTATCATGATGATCCACGCTTTCGAATAGCCCATAGAGAAGCGTTAATTGGTCTTGGACTTGCTATTATTAATTTTATAATATGGTACGGATTTGCTTATGGGCTTGGTAGTAAAAATCCGAATGAATATACATATGTATTAGGTTTTCCCGCATGGTTTTTTTATAGCTGTATCGTTGGATTTATCGTTATGGTTATTTTACTTAGTTTAGTTGTTCGTTTTGTATTTCAAGATATTTCACTCGATGAGGAAGAAAAAAGTGAGGAATAATAGATGAATTGGTATGTAATCATTCCAATGATAATTTCGTTTATCGTTGTATTTTTAATTGGTGTATATGCTTCAAGACGTGTGCAAGCAACTGCTCATAATAAATTTTTACAAGAATATTTTCTTGGTGGGCGTGAGCTAGGCGGTTTATTATTAGCGATGACAATGATTGCTACGTACGGTAGTGCAAGTAGCTTTATTGGTGGCCCTGGTATTGCTTACAATATGGGGCTTGGATGGGTACTGTTATCTGCGATTCAAGTTGTAACAGGCTATATCGTTTTAACGGTTATCGGTAAAAAGTTTGCAATTATCGCTAGGAAGATGGAAGCAATTACTCTTATCGATTATTTAAAAGGGAGATACAATAATAAAGCAGTTGTTATACTTTCTGCGTTATGTATTATTATCTTTTTATTTTCAGCGACAGTAGCCCAGTGGGTCGGTGGTGGACGATTAATCGAGTCACTAACGGGTCTATCGTATACAACAGCACTATTTTTATTTACTTTTTCTGTACTTGTGTACGTATTAATTGGTGGATTTCGTGCAGTTGCTCTATCAGATACATTATTAGGAATCATTATGTTAGTTGGAACGACAATCATTTTAATTGCTACTGTCATTGCTGGTGGTGGAATTGAAAAGATTATGCAGGAACTTGTTCAAATTAATCCAAAGTTAATTACACCATTCGGAGCAGATGGCAGTTTAACGAAATCATATGTTACATCATTTTGGATTTTAATTGGAATTGGCGTTGTCGGCTTACCGCAAATTAGCGTGCGTGCCATGTCTTATAAAAATTCAAAAGCGATGCATCAAGCTTTAATAATTGGAACCGTTGTCGTTGGCACAATTATGATCGGTATGCATTTAACTGGTGTATTTGCAAGAGTAGTACTTCCAGGTATAACGGTACCAGATAAAGTAATGCCGCTACTTGCGATGGAAGTGTTACCTCCTTGGTTAGCTGGAGTTTTCTTAGCTGCACCGATGGCAGCGATTATGTCTACAGTAAACTCTTTATTATTACTTGTAAGCTCGTCAATTATTAAAGATATATACGTAAATTACATAAATAAAGATGCAGCAGACAGTACGATAAAAAAAGGAAGTTTATGGATTACTGGTATTGTAGGACTACTCGTTTATGCAGCGGCGATTAAACCACCAGATTTTTTAATATGGCTAAATTTATTTTCTTTCGGTGGATTAGAAGCAGCATTCATTTGGCCAATCGTATTAGGGTTATATTGGAGGAAAGGAAATGCTACAGGAGCGCTTGCGTCTATTTTAGTTGGGGTAGGCTCATATATGTGTATTCATCTTTTCTATCCAAATCCGTTCGGTATACATACAGTTGTCTTCCCGATTTGTTTTGCGTTTATCGCTTATGTTATTGGAAGTATGAGTGCTGTAAAAAAAACAGTATAGGTTAGCTGAAGAACGTAGTCCTTATAAGACTGCGTTTTTTCTTATGAATTTGTTCTTTTTTTATTCTGTATATCCACGGTTATTCATAAATTAATAACAACTGAGGGGATGGAGTTGAGGTCGATGAAAAAAGTGTTATTTTTAGGAGACCCAGGAATTGATGACTCTTTAGCAATTATGTATGGATTGTTGCATCCTGATATTGATATTGTTGGTGTAGTAACGGGATATGGAAATGTAACACAAGAAAAGGCGACAAGTAATGCCGCATATTTATTGCAAATGGCAGGACGGGAAGATATACCTGTTATTAATGGTGCGAAAATTCCTTTATCCGGAGATATTACGACGTATTATCCAGAAATTCATGGGACAGACGGTTTAGGGCCAATTAAACCTCCAAAAACTTTTTCACCAAATATAAAGCCTTTTTGTACATTTTTTGATCTTCTTGAAAAATATAAAGGAGAATTAATAATAGTCGATGCTGGTAGATCAACAACATTAGCGACAGCATTTATTTTAGAAAAGCCGATGATGAAGTATGTGAAAGAATATTATATAATGGGCGGTGCTTTCTTAATGCCTGGCAATGTAACACCAGTCGCAGAGGCGAATTTTCATGGTGATCCCATTGCGTCACAATTAGTTATGCAAAATGCCAAAAATGTGACATTAGTGCCACTTAACGTTACATCTGAAGCAATTATTACACCGGAAATGGTAAAATATATTACGAAACACTCTAAAACGAGTTTTAATAAGTTAATCGAGCCGATATTTACGTATTATTATAAAGCATATAAAAAGTTAAACCCGAAAATAACAGGTAGTCCAGTACATGACGTCGTTACAATGATGGTTGCGGCAAATCCATCCATTTTAGATTATGTATATCGTCGTGTCGATGTAGATACAGTTGGAATTGCAAAAGGAGAGAGTATTGCTGATTTTCGGCCTCAACCTGATGCAAAAGCATTAAAAAATTGGGTGCGAATTGGTTGGTCGTTACATTATAAAAAGTTTCTTGAGGATTTTGTGAAATTTATGACGTAGACATAATAGGAGCATACAAGTTAAAATAATGGAGATGGTTATTTAAATGACCATCTCCATTATTTTGTTTTTAAATGATAAATAGAGAAGAGTTACACAATAGGAGAGGAATTTTACTTGAAAAAAACTATAGTATGCGCAGTAATTGTGGGTATTTTTGTTTTGCTAATATCGGGTAACTTTTTAGTGAAAAAAGTGTGGAGTTCAAATAATGATGATGCACAGTATATTGCATCTTTTATTGAAGAACATAAAGATGAAAAAAATAGTGCGCTTCTAGTAAAGAGAAATGATAAAGTTGTTTATTCTGTAAACCCAAATGTTGTATTGCCAGTTGCTAGTACGATGAAATTAATTGTGGCGCTTGAATATACGAAACAAGTTACTGAAGGGAAAATTGATTCTTCTAGTTTCGTGTCGATTAATGATGTGAATCGTTATTATGTGCCGAATACAGATGGTGGTGCACAAGATAGATGGCAAAAGTATTTGGAGAAGACGGGCAAGATAACTGAAGGAGCGGTTTCTTTAGAAGAAGTGGCAAAAGGAATGGTTAAGTTTAGTTCGAATGCAAATGCTGAATACTTAATGGAATTGTTAGGATTAGATAACATCAATCGAAATTTACAAAGTTTATCACTTCCTGCACATCAACCACTATTTCCAATCGTTTCATCTTTGTATATCCCGGGATATTTGCATAAAGAATTACATGTTCCAAAATATAAAATAGAGAAAAAGTTAAAAGAAATGTCTCAAGAGCAATATCGTGAATATGCGATGATTATTCATGAACGCTTAAAGAAGAAGGGACCATTATTACAGAAGGAAATTCCGCTTTATTTAGAGGAACGTTACGACAAAATTTGGTCAGATAGATTACCAGCAGCTTCTGCAAATGATTATATGGTATTACTTCAAAAGGCAAACCATAAAGGTGGCTTGACAGAGGCTGAAGAAAAAGTGTGGGCAAATATCGTTGAAACAGACATGAGTGCCAAGAAATACCGTAAAACATTCAGACATGCGGGGCAAAAGAATGGTTACACACCATGGACGGTTACAAAAGCAGTTTACGCTATGGATAAACGTGGAAACTGTACGGAGATTGTGTTTTTGGCGAATAATTTAAATGAAGACGATAGTGCAGAAATACGGAAACATTTAGCAAACTTACATTTCCAAGTGTTGCAAAGTGATAAGTATGATGCGACTTTTATTAAATAAACTCGGTGCAGAGAGCACCGAGTTTATTTTTATGTACAAGCACTTTTTTTCTATCTCTGGGTATGATGGGTAGTAATACTTAGGTGAGAGGGGAAAAGGTGATGAAACAAAGTAAAGAAGAGTTTATAAAGAGTGAAGGCGCTGATTTCCCTGGGAAAACATATGTGGATTGTGTATTACAACATGTATTTCATTTTCAAAGAAATTACTTATTGAAAGATATGTTTCAAGTGCATAAAGCACATATTACGATGCTGACGGAAGAAAATTTAATGAAAAAGGAAGAAGCTAAAGTTATATTACACGCATTAAAAAAGGTAGAGGGAATTCCAGAAGAGCAATTGCTCTATACAGAGCAGCATGAAGATCTCTTTTTTTTAGTCGAACATTTAATTTCTCAAGAAGCGAAATGCGATTTTGTAAGTAATATGCATATTGGTAGAAGTAGAAATGATATGGGCGTAACGATGTATCGCATGAGTTTAAGGCGATATGTATTACGATTAATAGAACATCATTTGTTATTGCAAGAAAGTGTACTGCAACTTGCCGTTGATCATAAGGAAACGATCATGCCAGCTTATACACATACACAACCAGCACAGCCAACAACATTTGGTCATTATACGTTAGCAATTTATGATACGATGCAAAGAGATTTAGAACGAATGAAAAAAACGTACCAGCTTTTAAATCAGTCTCCAATGGGGGCAGCTGCACTCTCTACAACAAGTTTCCCGATTAAACGAGAACGAGTTGCTCATCTACTTGGATTTACAAATGTAATTGAGAACTCATATGATGCTGTTGCTGGAGCGGATTATTTATTAGAAGTTAGCTCGCTACTTATGGTAATGATGACGAATACGAGTAGATGGATTCATGACTTTTTGTTGTTAGCAACGAAAGAATATGACGGTATTACTGTTGCAAAGCCATATGTACAAATCAGTAGTATTATGCCGCAAAAACGAAATCCGGTTTCAATTGAACACGCTCGTGCAATTACGAGTAGTGCTTTAGGAGAAGCATTTACAGTATTTCAAATGATTCATAATACACCATTTGGTGATATTGTCGATACGGAAGATGACTTGCAGCCATATTTATATAAAGGGATTGAAAAGGCAATTCGTGTTTTTTGTATGATGAATGCAGTGATCCGAACGATGAAAGTAGAAGAAGAAACGTTAAAAAGTCGTTCCTATAAACATGCAATAACGATAACGGATTTCGCCGATGTTTTAACAAAAAACTATGAAATTCCATTTCGGCATGCTCATCATGCAGCAAGTGCTATTGCAAATATGTTATTGGAGCAGAAAAAAGAACTACATGAATTACACTTCAAAGAGGTAAATATGTACTTGCAAGAACATTTTAAAATAAATTTATTAGAAAAAGAGTGGAAAGAAATTATATCGCCAGAAGCTTTTATTCAAAAAAGAAATGTATACGGTGGACCGAGTAAAAAAGAAATGAATCGTATGATTAAAAATCGACAAGAGTCATTTCGAAAAAAAGAAGATGTATTTGAAAAGGAAAAACAGAGAATTTTACAAGCTGAAAATGCTTTGAATACATTAGCTTTGAATATTATTGAATCGTAAAAGAGGGATTTAATGAATTAATCGCCAATACTTAATTAAAATATAAATAGAGAGAAGAGATTGTCGATGATTCAATTACATGTATATGAAGAGATTTTTCATTTTAAAGAAGATGTTACACCATTTCTAGAAAAGAATGAGCAGGAAAACAATCTCATATTAGGTGTATTACAAATGGTCCAACAACCAACATTTATGGGGATAGCGAAACAAGGAGAAGAAATTGCGGTTGTATTTCTGCAAACAGAAGAGAAGAAACAAATCATTGTTGCAACTTCTGAAATTGCGGGAGTAACTATTGAGGAACTTGCAAAAGAATTAACGAAAGTATATCCGGATATTCCTGGATTGATCGGTAATAAGAAAATTGTACAGAAATTAGCGGAAGAGATTGCAGTATTAGAAAATAAAAAAACGCATGTTGCAATGGAGCAAGGTGTGTATAAGTTGAACAGAGTAAAGAAGAAGTGTAATGCGAATGGACTTTTTCGAGCGGTAAATAATGATGAATTACCATTAATAGAACAGTGGATATATCAATTTTGTGAAGACGTAAAGCTTCCTACTACGAAAGAAGAAGCAAAACAAACTGCGTATACATTAATAACTACAAATCGACTGTTTGGTTTGGAAGTGGATGGGAAACTCGTTTCTGTAGCTGCAAAAACGAGACCAACTAAAAATAATATAACAGTTAATTTTGTATATACGCCGAAAGAAGCAAGGAAAAAGGGATACGCATCTAAGTGTGTAGCAGCACTTAGTCAACGTATGTTAGATGAAGGGTACAAGACGACTACGTTATATACTGATTTAGCGAATCCGATATCGAATAAAATTTATCAAGAAATTGGTTATGAGAAAATTGCGGAGTCTGTGCTTATATTTTTAGAGAAGTAAAACAAAAAGGTGTGCGATTTTAGCACACCTTTTTGTTATTCATCAATTCTAATAATCTCGCCTTGAGGGAAGTCCTCAGTTTCTAGTAAGTTACGAATAGCTTTCGCAACATATTCAGGTGATAATAGTTTTCCTTCTTCTTTTAATGCAATGAAGCGGTCCAAGTTTATGAAATCTTCTTTATTTGTTTCACGAATTTGTGATTGCATATTAGTATCAACAACGCCAGGTGCAAAAGCGACGATTTTTACTGGATATTCTTTTTCTGCTTCTTCAGTTGCTACGCACTGTGTAAACATATTTACACCAGCTTTCGTTGTACAATAAGCGCCCCAGCCAAAGTAAGGATTTTTTCCTGCACCAGATGAAATGTTAATAACGCGTTTATCTACTTTCCAGTCTTTCGTATGTTTCATAAATGTAGATGTAAGAATCATAGGTGCAAGTAAATTAATGTGAACGTTCGTAATGAATTGTTCGCTTTCAGCTTTTTCGATTGGCTTCATAGGTGCAACTGTACCCGCATTATTAATTAAATGAATAGAGGATACATTGTCTTTTTTAATAGATGAAATGATCTCTTTAAAGTTAGTTTCTAAGTTATGTACATCTTGAAGATCTAGGGAATGAAAAATGCAATTGCTGTTATATTGCTCTGCAAGTTTCGTAAGCTCTTTATTTTCTCTTCTAGAAATAGAGATGACAGTTGTATTTTTTTCTAATAATTGCGTAGCGATTGCCTCACCTAAACCTTGTGAAGTTCCTGTTATGATAACGTAGCGCATAGTTTTATAAACCCCTCTCATATGTGCGGAATTTTGTTGGACAACGTACATTGTATAGTTTGTCTACATTTTATAGTATAGAGCACTTTTTACTATAATTGAAATGAGATGATTGTGTGCCTTTTATCAATAGGTTTACGACAACAGTACCTGGTGCCGTCACGTTTACTGGGAATACGCTGGGACTTAGCCCTACATCACCTGCACCAGGTAATATTTTTGGTACACTTGCTGTGTTTACGACAGTAAATACAGCATTGCAAGTACCAGGGTTCCCAGCAGGGACAACAGATGAATGGCAATTGAATTCTTCAAGTGCAATTTTAAATCTTCCAGCGGGAAGCAGTGTATTATATGCAGAATTAGTTTGGGCTGGTACTTTCCGGACTGATACGGAAGATGTGTTACCATTTTTAAATGATAACATTACATTTACAACGCCAGCAGGGACGTTTTCTGTTACGCCAGATCCTGCTACCGCGCAGCAAGGTTCAGTAGGAAATCAGTTTTATTATGCTCGCTCTGCCAATGTAACGAATCTTGTTAGTGCAGGTGGGGCAGGCACATATACAACGGGTGCTGTGCCAGCTGCAAGAACTTCAGCCGACCCAACAATCAGTCGTTCAGCTGGATGGACGCTTGAGGTTGTGTATCAAAATGCAAGTTTACCACTTCGAAATTTGTCAGTATATGCAGGTCAAGAAATTATCGATGCTTCATCCCCGCCAGTTGATGCTACAATTTCAGGTTTTGCTACGCCGGCAACAGGAGCTGTTACAGGAAGAGTGCTCGTAACTGCTCAAGAAGGTGATTCTAACATTGTTGGAGATCAACTTCGCTTTGGGCCGAATGCAAATGCTACAGTTGCATTATTCGGACCGAGAAATCCTGCGAATAATTTCTTTCAGTCACAAATTTGTAATGACAGTGGAAATTTAGATACGAGCGGCACGTTTGGAGATTTGAATCAGCCGTTAGGGGTAGCTTTGGCCGTCCGAAGACAGGGGTGGGATATTACGAATGTAGATGCCTCCCCATCTTTAGTAAACAGTCAAACATCAGCAACGGTTCGATTTGTTACAAATGGAGATGGATACGCTGCAGCTGGTTTTGGTGTTCAAATTGATGCAACAGGTCCAATTATTAATCCTGTTAAATCAGTTAATAGAACAGTCGCGGGGGTAGGGGATACTCTCACTTATACAATTACGGTCCCAAATACAGGAACAGGAAGTGCAGAAAACGTTGTATTACGTGATAGTATTCCGAGCGGAACGACGTTTGTTGCAGGTAGTGTTACGGTAGGGGGAGTAACACAGCCGAATGCAAACCCTGCTAATGGAATTAATTTAGGCACAATCCCAAATAACACGCAAAGAATTGTTACATTTCAAGTTCGAATAACATCATTCCCGAATCCCAATCCTATTTTAAATCGTGCAATGGTGTCATATCAATTCCGTCCCTTCGTTGGTAGTCCTCCTATTACAAGTACGTCTTCTTCAAACACAGTACAAACGACAGTGAATCAAGCAACTATAAGTATGCAGAAATCTGTAGATTTACAAACGGCAACGCTTAATGATGTATTAACGTACACAGTTAATGTCACAAATAATGGAAACGTCACTGCGAACAATGTTATTTTTGTTGATAGTATCCCTGCTGGAACAACATTTGTCGCAAATAGCGTTACGGTAAATGGAGTAGCGCGTCCAGGAGCGAATCCAGCAAGTAGTATTAATCTTGGAAGTATTAATGCATCGCAAACGACTGTAGTGCGCTTTCAAGTTCGAGTAACATCGAACCCTCTTGTCAATCCAATTCCAAACCGTGCGAGTGTAACATTTACCTTTACTCCAGTGCCTGGTCAACAACCAGTTTCAGGGCAAGCGACAAGTAATACTGTAGTTACGACAATTAATATAGCTGATATAGCAACGAGAAAAACAGTGGATAAAGCTTTTGCAACGGTTAACGACGTTCTTACGTACACGGTAACAATTCAAAATACAGGAAATGTACTTGCAACGAACGTTATTTTTCAAGATCCGATCCCAATTGGAACGACATTTATCGTAAATAGTGTGACTGTGGATGGGGTTTCACAACCTGGGGTAAATCCAGCGACTGGGTTTACAGTAGCTAATATATCTCCTGGCGGAAGTAGGACTGTTACATTTCAAGTACGAGTAACATCTACGCCGTCAGGAGGTACGATTCCGAATCGCGGAAATGTATCTGCTAATTTCGTCGTTATTCCGAATCAGCCACCGATAACAATTAATAGACAAACGAATACAGTTGTGACACAAGTTAATACAGGCGGTTTAAATGTAATAAAAGAAGTAAATACAACGCAAGCGGCGGTAGGGGATACTTTAACGTACACAATTGCCGTCCAAAATACAGGGAACGTTCCGTTAACAAATGTATTTTTCCAAGACCCTATTTCTTCTGCTGTTTCATTTGTTGCAAATTCTGTAACAATTAATGGAGTACAGCAAAGTGGACTAAATCCGAATACAGGATTCTCTCTTCCGAATATTCCTGCGGCTCAAACGGTTGTAGTCACATTTGACGTAGTAATTGTACAGAATCCAGAAAATGAAGATATTTTAAATCAAGCAAATGTAACAGCAAGCTTTCAAGTGAATCCGAATGAACCACCAGTAACAATCAATGTACCGAGTAATGTTGTGAATACGACAGTACAATCAGGAAACTTTGAAGTTGTGAAAGCAGTCAATACGGATGTTGCAACGGTAGGAGATGTTTTAGTATATACAATCGAAGTTATAAATGCAGGTAGTGTACCAGCTGCAAATGTATTTTTCCAAGATTCAATTCCACAAGGGACATTATTTATTGAAAATAGTGTATTGGTTGATGGTGTTTTACAAGAGGGGGCAGATCCAGGACTAGGATTCCCATTAAATGATTTACCTACTGGCGCGAGTGTAATTATTTCATTTGAGGTATTAATTGATGAAATTCCACCAGGGAATAATGTTGTAAATAACGCGAATGTAACTGGAGATTTTCTTGTAAATCCAACAGAGCCACCAATTACTGTGACGGTTCCAAGTAATACTGTTATGACAGTTGTGAATTCCTCAGGGTTAAATGTAATGAAGAGTGTAAGCGCTACTGAAGCAGGTGTAGGAGATACACTAACATATACAGTTGCTATACAAAATAGTGGAACGGTAGTAGCGACAAATGTATCATTCCTTGATCCGATTCCAGCTGGAACCACTTTTGTAGCGAATAGTGTAACGATAAACGGGACACCTCAACCAGGTTTAAACCCGACAACTGGATTTCCACTTGCTAATATTCCAGTAGGAGGTATGGTGACGGTCACTTTTCAAGTGACAATCACGAGTGTACCACCAAATAGAGTTCTTCCGAATAATGCGAATGTCACTGCTGATTTCCAAGTAAGTCCTCTCCAGCCACCAATTACAATTGTAACGATTAGTAATATTGTTGTGACGCGAGTGAATGTAGGATCACTTAATGTAATGAAGAGTGTAAATACACCACAAGCCGGTGTAGGAGATACGTTAACGTATACGATTCTTATTCAAAATACAGGAACTGTTCCTGCAACGAATATTGTTTTTCAAGATCCAATTCCGTCTGGTACTGCCTTTGTAGCAAATAGTGTGACGATAAATGGAGTCGTACAGCAAGGCGCGGATCCTATGGCAGGATTCCCGGTACCAAATATTCCGGTCGGGCAAACGGCTACCATTACGTTTCAAGTTACAGTGACGGGTGTTCCGAGCGGTGGAAATATAAGAAACCAATCGAACGTTACTGCAAGTTTTCTTATAAATCCAGCAAACCCTCCAATAACGACTGTTACAAATAGTAATTTTGTAGTGACGCAAGTAAACACAGCACAGTTAAATATACAAAAATCTTCATCTGTACAACAAGCAGCACTTGGAGAAACTTACACGTATTCTGTTGTCATTCGAAATAACGGTACAGTAACAGCAACGAATGTCTCTTTCCTTGATCCAGTTTCTCCAGAAACAACATTTGTAGCAAATAGTGTAACGATAAATGGAACGCCACAACCTGGATTTGACCCAAATGTTGGTTTCCCGCTTCCTAATATTGCAGCTGGAACAGCATTGACAGTAACGTTCCAAGTTACGGTAGTTGCACCGTCTACACGTGGAGCAGTATTAAATACAGCATCTGCTACAGCCACTTTCTTATTAAATCCTTTACAACCACCTGTAACAACAACGAATTCAAGTAATACAACGGTAGTTACAATACCGTTACCTCCTCCTGGTGAAGTAACAGCAACAAAAACAGTTGATGTTGCAACTGGGGCTGTTGGGGATGTATTAACGTATACCGTGCTCATTTCAAACGTAGGGATTATCCCTGTTACAGATGTGTTCTTCCAAGATGTCATACCAGAAGGAACGATGTTTGTTGACAATAGTGTAACGATAGGTGGAGTGCAGCAACTTGGTTTAAATCCAGAAATAGGATTTACAGTTACGCCATTATTAATCGCTGGTGGAAGTATTGAGGTCACATTCCAAGTGACGATTACAGAAATTCCAGATAATGAAGTCATATTAAATGATGCAGACGTTACATTTACTTCACAACCAAATCCGCAGGAACCACCGATTACGGAAACGATATTAACGAATTTAGTCGTTACGACAATTAATATAGCGTTTATTTTTCCAGTGAAAATAGTAGATAAGGAAGTAGCGACTGTAGGAGAAATATTAACGTATGATGTATTGATTTTTAATTTCGGAACAGTGCCAGCGACGAATGTTCAATTTATCGATACTACTTCCGCCGGTGTAGCATTCGTACCAGGAAGCGTGAGTATAAACGGGGTACCAGCACCAGGATTAGATCCTTTCATTGGTTTTACAGTTCCAGATATACCTGTAGATGATTTTGTACTCGTCACATATCAGGAAGTGGTTACGAGCATACCAGAAGGTGGAACGATTGTTAACTTTGTAGATGTTACAGCTACGTTTGCTGTAAGTGAAACAGAGCCGCCTATTACGGAAACGACGACAAGTAACACGACATTAACAGAAATAAATGAATCTGGTTTGAATGTTTTAAAATCAGTAAGTCAGCCGGTTGTTGCAGTAGGCGATACAATCACATATACAACAGTAGTTCAAAATACGGGAACAGTGATAGCGACGAATGTTCAATATAGTGATGTATTACCATCCTCTATAACATTCGTACCGAATAGTGTAACGATAAACGGTGCGTTACAGCCTGGATTAGACCCTAACACTGGCTTCTCACTTCCGGATATAATTCCAGGTGAAAGTGTAGAAGTCACTTTCCAAGTAACAGTTGTTAGCGTTCCGTCAAACGGAACAATTGCCAATACGGCAAATGTTACCGGAAGCTTTATTTTAGTACCAGGAGAACCACCAGTTATAGTAAATCAGCCAAGTAATACAACACTCACAACTGTAAATAGAGGACGCTTTAATGTTATTAAACAAGTAAATAGAGCCGCTACTCTAGTTGGAGATGTATTGACGTATACAGTGCAAATAACGAATACAGGAACAGTAACAGCTAACAATGTTCAGTTTATTGATACGATTTCAACAGGTGCGTCATTTGTACCAAATAGTGTAACGATAAATGGAGCTCCGCAACCAAACTTAAATCCGATTACTGGATTTGGAGTTGGAGATATCCCAGTTGGTGAAACAGTTATAGTGACGTTTCAAGCGACAGTTACAAACATCCCGTCATCAGGAACAATTACGAACGTTGCAAATATAACAGGAAGCTTTACTTTAGTGCCAGGAGAGCCACCGGTTGTAATAACAGAGCCGAGTAATACGACGATAACTAGAGTGAATAGAGGACGATTCAGCGTTATAAAATCTGTAAATAAAGAAGCGACACGATTAGGAGATACGTTAACGTATAGTGTGCAAGTTACAAATACGGGAACGGTAACAGCGACGAACGTTCAGTTTAGCGATGTTCCATCACCTAGTTTAGAATTCGTTCCTGGGAGTGTACAAATAAATGGGATTCCGCAAGTAGGTTTAGATCCATTTGTAGGCTTTGCATTGCCTAATCTTGCAGTAGGGGATAGCGTATTAATTACATTTGAAGTAAATGTAATCGCAGTTCCGCCTTCTAGTAGCATTATGAATACAGCAAGAGTAACGGGTGATTTTGAATTAATTCCAGGAGAACCTCCGTTTACAATTACGAATTCAAGTAATACGACAGTCACACCAGTAAATAGAGGCAGTTTAGATATGCAAAAAGAAGTAGATCATTCAATTGTTGGAGTAGGAGAAACAGTAAAGTATACGGTTCGAATATTAAATACTGGTACTGCTGATGCGATGAATATTCAATTTATCGATGTCCTATCTCAGGAAGCTGTTTTTGTACCAAATAGTGTAACTGTAAATGGAGTAGCTCGTCCGGGAGTAAATCCGCAGGTTGGATTTACGATTGTAGACATTCCAGTCGGTGAGACGGCGATTGTAACATATGAAGCTACGATTACAAGTTTTCCAGATGGTGGTACAGTAGTGAACGTTGCTGGGGCGTTAGCAGAATATATTTTAGTACCAGGGGAGCCGCCAGTTACAGTGATGGATACGAGCAATACCGTTATAGTGACGGTAAATACTGCAATCTTATTTGTTGCAAAAGGAGCAAACTTTGAAGTAGCAATGATAGGGGATGTTGTCACTTACGGAATCGCTGTTATAAATGATAGTACAGTTCCTGTGACCAACATTGTGTTAACAGATATCATTGATCCGAATACGCTATTTATAAATGGCACGGTAACGGTAAATGATGTATCTTTTCCATTCGCTAACCCGAATACTGGTATTCCATTAGGTGATTTTCAGCCAAATGATGCAGCAATTATTAATTTCCAAGTTGTAATAATAGGAGGGCAAATAAATAATTTAGTTACAAATACTGCTACAGCGAATGGGCTTGCAACTGTAAATCCGAATGAGCCGCCAGTAGTAGTTGAAGGTGATAGTAATACAGTTGTTATCCCGTTTATTCCTCAAAATGTCTCAACGACAGTCGTAAAAACGGCAGATTTACAGGTAGCAACAATTGGAGATGTCATTACGTTTACGACAGTCATCACAAATACGGGTGATACTGTAATGCAAAATATTCGTTTTCAAGATATGTTAGATAGTAGTGTTCGATTTGTTCCTGGAAGTGTAACGGTTGATAATACGCCAGTGCCGAATGTAAGCCCGGCAGTAGGGTTTCTTATCGGAAGTTTAAATCCTGGTGAAGCAAGGACAGTTTCGTTCCAAGTAGCAGTACAGAGCGCGCCAAATGGTTCAGGAAATTATATAAATCAAGCGAGTATTCGTTTTGAACATCAAGTAGGCACAGTATTGCCACCTGTTACACAAATAGTAGAAAGTAACATAGTTGTCATTCCATTTGTTCCAACGATTGAACAAATTTGCGAAACGAATCTTAATTGCTTAGGGAAAATTCCTTTTCAATGTTCTCCGTGTGATCATTTGCAAATAAAGAAAAAATAAATGAAGAAAGAGCATCCTGTAAGAGAAGGATGCTCTTTCTTCATTAATCATGTAGATTCTTTTTCGGGCGAGGTGAAAAATTCGTCGATTTTGTCGGAAAGTAGTAATGGAATAGCTCCTTTTATAACAGAAATGTCCCAGTCCCACCATGCGAGATTCTCTAGTTTGTCAATTGTTTCTTGCGGGAAACGATATCGAATAAATTTTGCAGGATTACCAGCCACAATTGCATATGGCGGTACGTCCTTTGTAACAACACTCTTTGCACCAATAATGGCACCGTTACCAATTGTAACACCAGATAAAATGCAGGATTGATAACCAATCCATACATCATTGCCAACTACGATATCACCTTTTGAAGAAGGGTGACCAGTAATATGTGCTCCTTCATCAAAAAGTGCATTAAATGGATAAGTCGTTATCCAGTCTGCGCGATGTTCACCGCCAAGTATGAAAACGACTTCTTCTGCTAATGAACAAAACTTACCTATTTTCAATTTTGTTTCATCGTTCCAAGAAAAAATGGTTGGCCCTACTTTACTATAAGTATAATCACCAATATCATATTTATTATATTCAGGTTTTTGATTTAAATATAACATGCTTCTTCAGCCTCCTTTCTCAATTAAGTGATACGTATGGAATATTATATGCAAGATGTAGTAATGTGAACTGTATTAATAGGTGAAATGAACAAAAGGGAGTGGGATGTATGCGATACGAAATGGGTTTATATAATAAACCGTTTCAGTCAATTCGATCAGGGGAAAAAGTATATGAAGTACGCCTATACGATAAAAAACGTCAACTAATAAACAAAGACGATGAAATCGTATTTACGAATCTTAAGACAACAGAAATGATGACGGTAAAAGTAACGGAAATAAAGCGATACGAGAGCTTTAAAGCTATATATGAACAAATCGATAAAAAATTATTGGATTGTGAAAATGATAGTTTAGAGGAAATGTTAGAAAGTACATACAAAATATATACGAAAGAACAAGAAAAAGAGTGGGGAACAGTTGCGATTCGTATTGAGGTAATAAAATGATAAGAAATCGCGGAGCCGCCATCATTGTACAGGAAGGAAAAATCGCTCTTATAAAACGTATTCGAGAAGAGGAAAGATATTATGTTTTTCCTGGCGGAGGGATTGAGGAAGGTGAAACGCCTGAAGAGGCAACGAAAAGAGAGGTATACGAAGAATTAGGGGTACATATACAAGTGGAGCACCTTATTGCAAAGGTAAAATATAAAGGAAATGAATATTATTATGCTGCCTATATTACAGGCGGAGTGTTCGGAAGCGGAACAGCTGAGGAATTTCAGCTGGAAGGTAGGGGAAATTATATTCCGTTATGGCTACCGATAAACGAGTTGGAAAAAGTGAATATAAAACCTTATGGAGTGGTCAGAAATATATTTAATCATTATAAAATATAACGTCTGACAACATACAAAAAAAACCATTGACATAGTCTTCTGATTTAAGTATTGTATTCGAGTATGTTTATAATCAGGAGGTTTATATGAGCAATCAAACTACTACACATCATGTGAAAATGACAACAGCGGATCCATCTGGAATTGGTCTATTTGGATTAGCGATGGTAACACTTGTAGCATCATCTCAAAAGTTAGGCTTAACAGATGGCGTTTCACTTGTATTACCGTGGGCAATCTTTTTAGGAGGATTTGCACAAATCTTTGCTTGCATTCATGATGCAAAGCATAACAATACATTCGGTACAACAGCATTCGGTGCGTACGGTCTATTTTGGCTAGGTGTTGGAATGACTTGGTTAATTCAACTTGGAGTATTTGGCGAAAAATTAGCACAAGCTGCAGATTCAAAACAGCTTGGTGTAGCCTTTATCGGATATTTGATTTTCACAATCTTTATGACAATTGGTGCAATGGAAACACATAAAGTATTATTTATGATTTTCGTCCTTATTGATTTCTTATTTATCGGTCTTTCATTAAGTACTTTAGGTGTTATGCCGCATGCAATGCATAATTTAGCAGCATATTCTGAACTTCTTATTTCATTATTATCTTTCTACGGTTCAGCAGCAGCAGTGTTAAATACACACTTCGGAAAAGTTGTTTTACCAGTAGGAAAGCCTTTTGGTATTTTTAAAAAATAATAAAAAAGCACAGATGATTGTATAGTCATCTGTGCTTTTTTATTTATTCCGCTCTTTGTGGGTTGTCTGAAAAAGCCTGATTGGTGAGGACTCATTAAACTTTCACTTTATCCCGCTATTTGCCGGGCAGTAAGCCCCCCCGCCTCAAAATTCAGCGGAAACAAAGAAGTTAGGTGGGGGATGAATACCCTCACTGATTAAAGTTTCACCTTATTTGAAATAAGTAATGTGAAATGTAAATAAAAGTAGAAAAAATCAATTGAAATTGATTCTCATTATTAATATAATGAGAATGATAATCATTTATTGTTAGAGGGGGATGCCAAAGTGGCAAAAATTTTAATAGCTTATGCAAGTATGTCAGGAAATACAGAGAGTATTGCTGATTTAATTAAAGTTAGTTTAGATGCTTTTGATCATGAAGTAGTATTGCAAGAAATGGAAGGCATGGACGCTGAAGAATTATTAGCTTATGATGGAATCATTTTAGGATCTTATACGTGGGGCGATGGTGAATTACCATTTGAAGCGGAAGATTTTCATGATGACTTAGAAAATATAGATTTAGCTGGGAAAAAGGTAGCGGTATTCGGATCGGGTGATACAGCGTATGAACTGTTTTGTGAAGCGGTAACGATATTTGAAGAACGTCTTGTGGAACGCGGTGCAGAGCTTGTACAAGAAGGGCTGAAAATTGAATTAGCTCCAGAAGATGAAGAGGATGTTGAAAAATGCAGTAATTTTGCAATTGCATTTGCTGAGAAGTTCTAAGAATGGGAGTGTCAACGTGGAGACAATGTTAAGTGCAACTGCTATTACAAAGTTAAGAGATGGAAAACTGTTGTTAGCTACTACATATAATGGCTTATTTGTTGAACAAGACGGAGAATGGAAACGAATTTTAAATGGTTTTCAAAAACGAATTAGGGATTTACATAGCGAAGATAATGTAGTTTATGGTGTAGGTGACGAAGGGATTTTTATTCGCAGTATGAATGGTGGAGAGAACTGGACAATTCAGCGTTTTCCAACAAAAGCAACGAGTTGGAATGTATGTAGCACTGTACAAGGAACTGTTGTTGCTCATGGAGAAAAAACGCTGTATCTTTCTCATAATTTCGGTTTGACATGGGAAACTATTCATCCGTTTCTTGAGTATGGCAGTGCGGCACCGTCTATTCGATCATTATTTTTATATAAACATTACTTATTTATTGGTACGAAAATACATGCTAAATATGGTGGTGTTTGGCTCTTTGATTTGAAGACACGTAAATTAAAGAGGATTAAAATTGCGATGAATCAAATGATCTCCGCGTTGACTTTACACAATTCTTATTTAGTAGCGGCAAGTGGATCGTGCAAGGGAGTTAGCGGGAATATTTCTTATTGTAAAATAGATGAAAGTATTGCAAGTGAAAAAATATATTGGCATACATGTCAAAGTGAGCAGAAAGCAAGTAGTTATTTAGACTTAAGTGTAGATCAACATGTTTTATATACAACTTCAACGCAAAATAAGGCGGGGATTAGTAGTGTGTGCCGTGTGCTTCTTGAAGAAGGTATTGTTACAGTATGTGATTCAGTTAAAGGGCACGGATGGCGCATTGTTAATCAAAAAGATGGTTATGTAGTAGCCGGATCAGGTGAATTAAAAGCAATGCAGTGGGAACAAAAAATAATTTAAGAAAAAAACTTTACTTTTATTATATTGATATGATATAGTATATTTAAACCATTTTACTTTTAATAATATAGAGATTTAAATGAGCTGTAACTTCCGAGGAGGATAGCAATGTTAAATCTCCTCAGGGGTTGCAGTTTTTTAATATCTGGCTTATTATTGTAAGGTGGTTGAAAATGAATATGTACATATAGGTACATTGTAGGAGGATTTTTTTCATGCAAAACGGTAAAGTAAAATGGTTTAACTCAGAAAAAGGTTTCGGTTTCATCGAAGTTGAAGGCGGAGAAGACGTATTCGTTCATTTCTCAGCTATCCAAGGCGAAGGCTTCAAAACTTTAGAAGAAGGTCAAGAAGTTACTTTCGAAGTAGAACAAGGTAACCGTGGACCTCAAGCTACTAACGTAAACAAGAAGTAATTTTTGAAAAAAGAAGGGCTCGCCCTTCTTTTTTTTTGCATTTTTATAGATGTCCTCCTACTTACATATCATAACAAGACTGAATTTTCATTCATTTATTCGGAGTATTTTTGTATAAAGTACATGAATAAATAAATACTGAAAATAAAGTGTTTGTGTGAAAAGGAATTTAGAAAGAGGTAAATAAATTGAAAAACGCTACACATTTCATTGTGTTTGATATTGAAAGGAATTTCAGACCGTATAAATCAGAAGATCCATCAGAAATAGTTGATATCGGAGCTGTAAAAATAGAAATAGGTACAATGAAGATAATTGAAGAATTTTCGGAGTTAGTAAAACCAAGTGCACGATTAACTCGTCATACAACAAAATTAACCGGTATTACGAAAAAAGATTTAATGGGTGTAGAAAAATTCCCTCAAATTATAGAGAAATTTATTCAGTTCATCGGCGAAGGTTCTATATTTGTTTCATGGGGAAAAGAAGATTATCGCTTTCTATCTCATGATTGTACATTATATGGTGTTGAATGCCCAAGTATAGAAAAAGAAAATAGAATTGATTTGCAAAAATTTGTTTTCCAAGCATATGAGGAATTGTTTGAACATACGCCAAGTTTACAATTTGCGGTAGAACAGCTCGCTTTAACGTGGGAAGGAAAACAGCACCGTGCTTTAGCAGATGCTGAAAATACAGCAAATATACTTCTTAAAGTATATAGCGAGAGAGATATTAATAAGCGATACAAAAGACATGGTGAACTTGAACTTGTAAAAAACGGAAAACTAACAGAAAAAGCGAAAAAAAAGATGCGAAAATGGGTGTTTAAAGAACTAAAGAAAAATACAGAACGCCCTTTTGAATGGAGTACATTTGAAAGTGGTGACACGTGGGAAAGTATAACGGAAAGATATTATATAAGTGAAAATACAGTAGAACTCCTGAAAAAACATTTTCGTACAGCAGTGAGAAAAGCGGAACGGCAGATTAGGTATTTGGCTGAGATGGAGGAGAATACAGAGGTTAAATGAATTTCTCCTCCACCTCTAACTACATACATGTAATAACAGCGTATTGATATTAAATAGGCATCAATTTGTTGTTGTGATTGTGCATTATAATTGTTTTGGGATTGTTAAGACGTAATAAGCGTTTTAAACCGTATTAATAAAATAAAAATATATATAAAGAAAAGAGTGTAGTTTAATGGAAACAATCTTTAACATTTTAACTGTTTTAGTTTTTGGGATAATATTTACCACACAATTAGCATTAACTACACTTTCTTTCATAGTAAAGAAGAATTGGAAAAAACTTAATATCTCTTTAAGTTGTGGTGTATTAAAGTTTAAAATAGAAGAGTAAGATTGAGTTTTGTACAAGGGAGGTGTGATAGTGGTAGACTTGGATATTAAAGATGTCACAGTAAAGATGGAATTAAACGGTGTCTTTTGGAATGAGGATCGGATTGCTGAAATGAAGGTGACTACAAAAGAAGAGCATTCTGTTATTCTTCGTCTAGTAGTTGATTTAGAAAGTAAAACTATTAGGGCGACGAGTGCGGAAATAGTGAATGGATTCTGCCCTCTGTGCAA
The DNA here is from genome assembly GCF_003402455.1 of Bacillus sp. HMA207. Taxonomy (NCBI): domain Bacteria; kingdom Bacillati; phylum Bacillota; class Bacilli; order Caryophanales; family Bacillaceae; genus Bacillus; species Bacillus sp. HMA207. The sequence goes on from NZ_BEZT01000001.1 coordinate 1,282,206, forward strand.
ACAGAAAAGGGACGAATGTAGTGAACTTAATGACTTGCAAAACAAAATGGAAATTTTAGAAGAAGCCTACGATTGGGTGAGAGAACATCCGGAATATCGTTTTCAATTATCTTTTTACGAGTACAATAAATTTGAGGTAGTAAAGTGAAATTTGCATCTTAACAACTTATAGAAGGACTTGGTCAACTAGAAATATTGAAGTAGATATTTCTAATGGAAATAAGCTTGTATAACAAGGAAGGGATGTATTTGATTCTGCAACAAATGTCATCTTGCATCAAAAAAATTTGAAAATAAACATGTTTTATTATAAAGCAGAAAAATCGATTCTTAGTAGAATCGGTTTTTAATATAAACAAAAGAGCGCTTATTAAAAGCGCCCAGTAACAACAGTTATATGGAAGTATTTATCCCGTAAAAGCCCGATTGGTGAGGGTTAATAATTAGTGGGGGATGAACAAAACCCCACTGATTAAAGTTTCACTTTATTCAATACCGCTCGGATCAAACGAATACTGCTGCTTATTCTCAATCCGCTCAATCACATCTTGCAGCTCATCTGGCTTCAGAAACTCAATAGGAGAGAAGCCTTTTTCAAATGTAAGTGTGTCTGCTTCAATCATAAGTACATATCGATCATTTACCTTCGCAATATGTATTTGATCCCCGAAATCAGCAAGCAGGGCCTTCACAGAGATATGATCTGCTTTTAGTTTTAATTCGACTTCAGGAGCATGCTCGACGATTTGAGCAGTTGCTTCCATTACTTCTTCGGTTGAAAATTGTTCCATAATTTCGCGTTTCGGACTGGCAGCCCATACTTCCATCGCTTGGTCGAATTGTTCGCGTTCTTCCGTACCTTCTTCAAATACATCTTCAATTTGGTCGTATACCATGTCCATTACTTGTGTTTTCATAATTTCAGGCATAGAGCGTTCGTATTCGACGAATTTTAAGAAGTCTTCAAAGTAGCGGGCATGTGATGCTTGGTGTATTTTTAGTTCGCCTACTTCAACCATACCTTCTTCAGGCATGTACGGATATTGGATAGATTTCATATTCTTTGTTGTGATGGCCATTTCAACGTTACGAATCAGTGTTGATTCATCAGAAATAGAAGCAACCTTTGGTTCAAAGTCGCATTTCATTACGAATACGAATGGATCATCAAAGTATTTGCGTAGTTTTGCCTGAGCAATTAAAAATACACCACCACGTACAGCGCTTGTGTCAAGATATGTATAAACGAGAGGTTCGCTCATATCTTTAAAGTTTTCTTTTGTTTCTGCAAAGCGAATACGATTAAAAAGGTTGTAATGAGGGTTTGAATCAAGTTCGTGCCCTTCTTCTACAATAAAGCGACCAATTTTTGTTGGGGCTTGTTCTGTTTTTGCATGACGTTCTACTTTTCGCTTCGATATTTTTAATAACTCACCATTCAAAAATTCTTTTAAGGAACTATCTTCATATTCTTCAGCGTCTAAAGTTTGAAAATGTTTGTAGCGTTTATCAACTGCTTCACCTTTTCCTTCTACTTGTACAACATAAAAGGAAAGATAATTTATTTCAAAATCCATATTTATCACCTTGTTTCATTTCATTAACTCTTATCAGTATAGAGATGGAAAAAACTTTCGTCAATTTATATAAGGAAGGGGAAGCCCCTTCCTTTATATAATCTTTATTTTCTCGATTAAAATCCGTCTTCTAATGCTGCGAATGGAATGTTTAGTCTGTTTTCTACTGTGCGTAAACGTTGGTTTAAGCGGTTTAGTCTACGTGTATGGCGCTCAACTGTATTTTCTAGTTGACGAACTCTTTGTTCAAGCTCATTTACGCGTCTTTCTAATTGACGATTTCCAGTGCCAGGAAAAGAGATTGGAAGTTGGAATTGTCTATTTTGGTCATATGGATTCGTGTGCTCTGCTTGATCTATATAAGATTGATATTGTGTTTGTAAGTCATACTGTGGTTGTTGGTACGCATATTGATTATATGGATCATATGGATTGTAGGGATACATAATAACATCCTCCATTTCTTTAAAATAGGTTGAATTCACCATAATGTATGTGCAAAAGCGGAGTGGTGGCACGGCAAATACCTATTTATGTTGACGGGATTTCTCTTTATCCCGCTATTTGCTGGGCAATAAGACCCCCATGTCAAAATTCAGCAGAAACAAAGAAGGTCGGGATGCCCGTAAAACCCCCACTGATTACAGTTTCACTTTATAAAAAATAGCTTGAGGGTTTTTGATTTGTATTTCTTTTGCTTAATGGTATATACTGGATAAAAGAGAGAGTTTACATAAAAGTTACAATTCTATCAAACTCAAACTTTTATGTAAATATGTATAGACATTTATAAAAGAAAAGAGTAATTTATATAGAGTGAAAAATAACTTGTAACATTTTATAAACATATTGTAAAATGATTGTAACAAAACATACATAAAAATGAAATAAATACATAATAGTGATGTTGGGGAAAGGGAGAGAGTATATTGTTCCGTAAAGTAAAGGGTATATTGGTTGGGGTGTTATGTGTAGCTATAATGAGTGGCTGTGGTGCAAAAGTAAGTGATGTTGCATTGGTAAGTGATATTGGTGGGCATACTGTAGAGGCTAAAGCAGAAGTGCAGGATACTATTAGTTTAGTTGATGGTCGAACTGGTACTGAAGTGAAAAAATTAGATTTATCTAGTTTAGGCTATTTTGAAGATGAAGCGAAATTTAAAAAGTCTGTAACAAAGGTTGTTGGTGAGGTTGGAAAAAGCGTCGACAAAAAAATGGTTCCTTCACGTATAGCACCTGATGGAAGTTGGCAAGAAGGAAAACCTTCTTATGAATTAATGGAAAAAGAATTAGTAGATAAATTGTTAAATGTTGGTATGTGGGATGCTACGTATCAGTTGCCGATTGTGGAGAAAAAACCAGTCGCAACATTAAGTGATGCGCAAGGAAATGGTACGGTAATTGGTAGATATGAAACGAACTTAGGTGGTTCAACAGGTGGCCGTATTGAGAATATTCGTTTGTCAGCAGCGAGCATAAATGGAGTTGTGTTAGCAAAAGGAGACCGTTTCTCTTTTAATTCATTAATCGGTGATACAACACCAGATAAAGGATATCAATTAGGGAAAGAAATAGTTGATGGTAAATTAGTAGATGGATATGGCGGTGGTGTTTGTCAAACATCTTCAACTTTATACAATGCAGCAGATCAAGCTGGCCTGAAAATGGTGGAGAGAACTACACATTCTAAAACGGTAGGTTATGTTCCACAAGGAAGAGATGCTACAATTGCATATCCATATTTAGATTTAGTATTTGAAAATACGAATGATGCACCTGTGAAGCTTTATATGGGCATTCAGGGTGGAAAGCTAGTTGCTGAAGTACATAAAATGAGATAAGAGTTAAAATGCCGCCTTTTCTAAAAGTTAGAAAAGGTGGCATTTTTATTATGAAAATAAAAATGCATGTGAATTCTGACTTTTCTTATTTACATAGGATGATTTTAGTTGTATCCTTCATAGTAACGGTTATATGTAATGGGAAAATATAGGGATAAGGAGATGAAGTTATTCATGGTAAAAATTCATCCGAAAACACGTATTGGTCATGTTGAATTTAAAGTGAAAGATTTAGAGCGTCAAATTGCTTTTTATGAGAATGTTGTAGGATTAGAGGTAATTAAGCAAGAGGGGAATAAAGCATATTTATCTGGAAAAGGTGGAAAGAACGCGTTACTTGTTCTTGAAAGGTTAGAGGACGGGGTACTGCAAGAACCGCGTACGACTGGTATATATCATGTAGCCTTTTTAGTTCCGACTCGTGAAGCTTTTGCTTCTGCGCTATTTGGGGTTCTTCGTAATAAAAATGTAATTGACAGCCCGGATGAGCAAGAAGGGCGTTATACATATTCAAATGAAATTTTACCAATTTCAAGGTTTAATAGTGCAAGTGATCATACATATAGCGAAGCTTTTTATTTGCAAGATTTAGAGGGGAATGGTATTGAAATTTATGCAGACCGTCCGCGTGATCAATGGGGAGAAGGGCCAGGAGGAAGTACACCACTTGATTTAAAAGAATTGGCAACACTTGTTGATTATGAGTTTGATGGTTTGCCTGCTAATACTGTCGTTGGGCACGTACATTTACGAATAGCTGATGTAGAGAAATCACATGAATTTTATGTGGAAACAGTAGGTTTTGAAGTACAACAGCGTGAAGAGGATTGCTTATTTATTTCAGCAGGGGGATATCATCACCATATTGGTGCAAATACGTGGAACGGAGTAAACAATCCACACCCACCAGTACATGCAACTGGGCTAAAGGTGTATACGATTGTACTACCGTATAAAGAGGCGTTAGATGAAGTGAAAGAAAGATTAATAGAAAAACAACATGAAATAAATGAAACTACAAATGGGTTTGTGGTGGTAGATCCAAGTGGTATTACAGTGCAATTTGAAATAGAAGCAGTGTAAAATAAGCGAGAAAGTGTATAATCACTTTCTCGCTTATTTGTGATCATTCATAGCTCAATCCAATATCTTCTTACTACATTCCCATCTTCCTCAGTGAAATCATGATCACGAAGCCCGCCGTTATGTAAAATCGTTTTTTCAGAAGCGGTATTCACTGCGTCGCAAACGACAAGTACTTTCGTGATGTCTAATTCCTTCGTTTTTTCTAATGATAATGCTAGTAATTTCGTAGCATAACCTTTTCTTCTTTCAGAAGGGCGAATGCCATAACCGATATGACCGCCAGCGTTAAATAGATGTTCAGTTAAACTATGACGTATATTAACAGCTCCGACAATTCTATTATTATTTGTAACGAGCCAATATGTAGAATCTGGTACCCAAGTTTCAGGGATATTTATTCCGTTATGCGCATCGAGAAGTTCTTGAACCATAGCTGGGAAGTTAGCAGGATTTTTTGAGATAACCCACGGGATCATTGTTTCACCGCTATCTTTCCATTCGTTATAGAAATCTAAGTATTCTTCTTGTAAATCAGTAGTAGGTGTAAGTAACGAGACGTTCATTGTTAGTAAGCTCCTTTGTTTATGTAGTATTTATAAAAAATTATGATACAAAATGAAAGCGTTTTCTGAAGTTTCTCAACCTAATTTCATGTAATTCACCTTTTATTTTTTAGAAAATTAGTGAAGGTTTAAAATTAGAAGTTATTTATTTTATGTTAATATTTTAAATATTAACATAAAACGACCGGAGTATTAAGTGTATTTTAGTGGTATTCCTTCATGTTGATAAATGGATGTTTGTGATATTTTTTGTTTTATCTATCTATAATGAATGAAAGGGGGAAGTGCCCGTGAGTGTAGATTTTGATTTTATTATACGAATCGGTGTTGCTGGCTTGTTAGGAGCAATGATTGGTATTGAAAGAGAAATTCGATCGAAAGAAGCTGGATTAAAGACTCATTTCCTCGTAGCGGTAGGAAGTGCGTTAATAATGGTTGTTTCGAAATATGCCTTTTCAGATATTGTGTTTGAAGAGCATATGTCTCTAGACCCAAGTCGTATTGCAGCACAAGTCGTTAGTGGAGTTGGTTTTTTAGGTGCAGGTACAATTATTATTCAAAAGCAGGCGGTGAAAGGATTAACGACCGCGGCTGGTTTATGGGCTACTGCCGGTATAGGATTAGCAATTGGAGCGGGAATGTATGTAGTAGGCATTGGAGCGACGATTCTCGTTTTAATTGGTTTAGAAATTGTAAGTCGTATTTTTAAGGTGCAATTTTTATTTCCACAAAATATAACAGTGCAAATGTTTGTAAATAAACATGAAGCGATACAACAAATATTAGAAACACTGCAAGTGAAAGGCATCCCAATACTCTCATATGAGGTGGAAGCTTCACAGCAAGGTACAGAAACTGTTTATAAGGTAGGAATGCAACTGAAAAATATATCGTCAGAAGAAAAGAATGAGTTTATTCAGCATATGCAAACATTACCGGAAGTTACGTTTATAAAGTTAAAATCATAGTGTTGAAAACGAGGATAGATGTAGCAGAAATTTTGCTATTATCTATCTTTTTTTGATATAAAATGCACGGAAAGTCAAGCGTTAATTTTACATGGAATGGATATATGTGTGAACGTTACCTTATTTTTTCTCAATACAGGACAAAAAGTAAAAATAGTAAAATAATGGAGCGGGACACTAAAAATGTAAGGTAGGGGAGAGCATGAAAGGCTATTCAAAGAAAATGTTAGTAGGGGTAAGTTTTGCTAGTTTAATGTTAGGGAGTTTTCAAGGGGGAAGTTTGGCAGAAGATACTAAGGGAGAGCAAGTTTCTTATCGAAATGTGCTCAAAATGGAGCCAGTCGGTGTACAACTACCAGTACAAGAATTAGCTCATTCATCGAAAGTGCTCGAAAGCAAGTCTTTTGAGAAAAGGCTACAATTTGCCGATTTATCACAAAGACCACCTGAGGTGAAAAAAGAAAGTAAGCAATTAGCTGTAGCGAAAACTTATACAATTGCTGAATTAAATCAATTAAGCAATCAGCAGTTAGTAGATTTACTTGTAACAATTGATTGGGAGCAAATTACGGGGCTATTTCAGTTTAATACAGACAGTCTAGCATTCTATCAAAATGATAGTAGGATGCAGGCGATTATTGATAAATTGAAGCAGCAAGGACAAGCCTATACGAAGGATGATTCAAAAGGGATTGAGACATTAGTGGAGGTATTACGTTCAGGATTTTATTTAGGATTTTATAATTCGGAACTTAGTAAATTAAATGAACGGAGTTATCATGATAAATGCTTACCTGCATTAAAAGCGATAGCTAACAATTCAAATTTCAAGCTGGGTACATTAGAGCAAAATAGAGTAGTATCATCATACGGAAAGTTAATAGGAAACGCTTCGAGTGATGTGGAAACGATAACATCAGCTGCAAAGATTTTTAAACAATATAATGATAATTTTTCTACATTAGTAGATAATCTTTCAGCTGGAAATGCTATTTACGATATTATGCAAGGTGTTGATTACGATATTCAATCGTATTTGTACGATACGAGGAAAGCACCGAAAGATACAGTATGGTATCAGAAAATAGATAGTTATATTAATGAATTAAGTCGTTTTGCATTAATGGGAACGATTACAGCAAAAACCGGTTGGCTTATTAATAATGGCATTTATTATACAGGTAGACTCGGTACGTTCCATAGTACAGGAACGAAAGGGTTACAAGTTGTAACAGATGCGATGAAAATATATCCATATTTAGGGGAGCAATATTTCGTAGCTGCTGAGCAAATTGCAACGAATTATGGCGGAAAAGATGCAAATGGTAAAGTGGTGAATTTAGATCAAATAAGAGAAGATGGAAAGAAAAAATATTTGCCAAAAACGTATACGTTTGATGATGGGGCAATTGTTTTAAAAGCTGGAGATAAAGTGACAGAAGAAAAAGTAAAACGTTTATATTGGGCGGCAAAAGAAGTGAAGGCACAATTCCATCGTACGGTTGAAAGTGATCAACCTTTAGAAAAAGGAAATCCTGATGATGTATTAACGATGGTTATTTATAATAGCCCAGCGGAATATCAATTTAATCGTCAATTGTACGGATATGAAACGAATAACGGTGGTCTTTATATAGAAGGAACAGGTACGTTCTTTACTTATGAGCGTACACCAGAAGAAAGTATTTATAGTTTAGAAGAATTATTCCGGCACGAGTTCACGCATTATTTACAAGGTAGATATGAAGTACCAGGGTTATGGGGACAAGGAAAAATATATGAAAATGAAAGATTATCTTGGTTTGAAGAAGGAAATGCTGAATTTTTTGCAGGGGCAACGAGAACGGATAATGTTGTACCGAGAAAGAGTATTATAGGAGGGTTATCTTCAAACCCAGCAGAGCGTTATACGGCAGAGCGAACGTTAAATGCAAAGTATGGAACGTGGGATTTCTATAATTATTCCTTTGCTTTACAATCGTATATGTACAATAAGAGATATGATATGTTTGATAAAATACATGATCTTATTAGGAAAAATGATGTAACAGCATATGATGCATATCGCTCTACATTAAGTAAAGATGCGAATTTAAATAAAGAATATCAAGACTATATGCAAATGCTAGTTGATAATCGTGAGAAATATAATGTGCCATTAGTATCAGACGATTATTTAGCGAATCATGCATCGAAGCCAGTTTCAGATATTGCAGCAGAAATAACAGCGGAAGCAAAATTGAAAAATGTATCAGTGAAGAAAAATAAATCACAGTTCTTTAATACATTCACACTACAAGGAACATATACAGGAACTGCAGCAAAAGGAGAATATGAAGATTGGAAAACAATTACACAAAACGTTAATGATACGTTAAAACGTTTAAGTGCAAAGGAATGGACAGGCTATAAAACAGTAACAGCATACTTCGTAAATTATCGCGTGAATGCATCAGGACAATTTGAATATGATGTTGTGTTCCATGGTATTAATACGGAAGAAGGGGCAGAGAATAAAGCACCAGTTGCGGTTATAAACGGTCCGTATAGTGGAAATGTAAATGAAGCAATTTTATTTACAAGCAACGGATCAAAAGATGAAGATGGGAAAATTATTTCATATAAATGGGAGTTTGGTGATGGAGCAGTAAGTAATGAGCAAAATCCAACTCACGTATATACAAAAGAAGGAGCATATACGGCTAAATTAACAGTAACAGACGATAAAGGAGCAACTAATACTGCTACAGCGACTGTAACTGTTCAAAAGAAAGAAGATAACAGTGTAGAAAAAGAACCGAATAACTCATTCCAAACAGCAAACAAATTGCAGTTAAATCAAGTTTTACGTGCTAGTTTAGGAAATGGCGATACAAGTGATTTCTTTGAAATTAATGTGGAGACTGCTAAAAACCTTCAAATTAACGTAACGAATGAAAATAATATTGGAATGAACTGGGTACTTTATTCTGAAGCAGATTTAAATAATTATGTTACGTATGCTCAGCAACAAGGGAATAAATTAGTAGGTAGCTACTACACGTATCCAGGGAAGTATTATTTACATGTGTATCAGTATGGCGGGGGGACAGGGAATTATACGGTAGAAGTGAAGTAGTAGAAGGGGAGTTGTCTTTTTCGATGAATGGAAAAAGGTCTGTACTTTAATGAAAAAACAACTGCAGGAAATGTCACTAGTGATAATAACAAATTAAGTGTCGCGAGATATTATATTTACATTAAACAAATCTAATCAGTAAATGAGATAAAATCGATGAACTAGTATTTCATCACGATGTAAGAAAAGTTATAAATATTAAGTGCGTTTAATGTAGTTAAACTAAAGGATCAGAGTGTATCTGTAACAATAGATAAGCTCTGATCCTTATTATATTTAATTAACGCATATGAATTTAAGATAATTAATAAGTAAGCTAGCTAGCGGGATTCTTAAAATTCATTTATGTAATTAACTAAACAGAAAATTGTTATCACATTAGCAAGGGATACTAATAGAAAAGCGTGTCCCTTTACCTAATTCACTCTCTATTTCTATATCTCCGTTTAATTCTCTAATAATACTATAAGCAATCATAGTACCAAGCCCAGTTCCTTTTTCTGTTGTTGAATAGAATGGCAAAGCAATTCGTTTTATTTGTTGAGATGACATCCCAATTCCTGAATCAATAATATCAATTATGATATTTCCTTTTACTTTTTGTATATTTATTTGTAATAATCCACCATTTTTCATAGCCTCAATTCCGTTTTGGATGATGTTGTTTAGACAGAGTTTGAATTTTTCGGGGTCCCCATTTATATAAAAGGAATCTGTACTATTTTGTTTGATTTCAACTTTGTATGATAGAGCGAGTGGTGAAATAGTATCTTTCACCTGATTTAAAATGTGATTAATATCTATTTTTTCTTTTAGGGTATTCTGTGGTTTGGTTAAAGATAAATAGTTATTAATAGTAGATTGTATTTGCTGCATTTCAATTAACATGATTTCTAAGTATTGATCCTGAGATAGCTTAGAGGCATGTTTTTCATTTAATAATTGAGTGAATCCATGTACCGTGGTTAGTGGATTGTGGATTTCGTGTGCAATTGACGCTGCTAGTTCGCTAGCTATATAAAATTTTTCAGCCCGTTGCAGTTTTTCTTTCATTTTATATTTCTCAATCATTTCCTCTATAAAATAAACTGATAATAATACTGTGAAAATATTAATGATTATATAATTTAATAAAAATTCTATGAGAGTAGAGTCTATTTTACCTCCTGTATTTATTTGAGTTACAATACCGCAAATAGAAAGGGAAGCTGTACATACTAAAATAAGAAGTAAGCTTAATAATATCTTTTTTTCTTTAAAATACATAGGTAATAAGTAACGAAAGAGCATTGTTATAACAGAAATGATAGTAAAGATAATAAATGATGGAAGAACGCCATTTCCGCCTAAGTAAAACCGGTAAGAAAGATATAAAATTCCTATAAAAACAATGTTTTTTGTATTTCCATATAGAAAAACTAATATTATAGGAATAAAACGTAAATCATAAATAAATCCCACATGTAAATGAAAAGGAAAAGTCATACAAAAAATAATAGCAATGGAGGAAAGGATAGAAAATAACATATTATTACATGTTATTTTTTCTTTAAACTCTAGCCAAAATACGTGATAGCTAAGGATACAAATTATTATAATAAAGGTATTTAATAAAAGAGTAGAAATTCCCATAGTTTTGCATCTCCGATAGTTTGTAAGTAGAATTATGTATGAGTTGGACATAGATGTTTAGTATTAGTAGACTTTTTATCTAAAAAAGGAAGGGTACTTGAAAAGTGCTGTTATATTACTCGTATTAAAATTGATAAGGAAAATAGAAAAAATAATAGATAAAAAATCTATTTAAATTTATGTATATATGAAATTATAAACTAACTTTTGTATAGGTGAAATTTGGATTGAGTTACTGATAAAATAAGTCTTTTTAAGTATGAATATTCTGTGAAAATGATATGCGTGGTGACTCCTGTTTTGTAGCCTTCGTTATATTAACATGGAATATATCAAATTACAAAGTGAAATTTTAGAAAAATTTTATTAGTACATTTTATCTGAAATAGAAATGCTATTTATTTGAGTATTTTGGTACTTACTCGTAGAAAACTTTGTTAGAAAAAGATTTTAAAATTTACATGTTTTTTATGAAGTGTAATATTGTAGCTTTATCTATGTGGCTTTCTCAATAACTATTAAGGCGTAAAGTTAAAATATATAGGTTTATAGATATGAATTATTACATAAAAGCGCACTTAAAAAAGGATGTATGATGGTAATAGAATACAAACATCAAGGGGGAACTTAAAATGAAGTTAAATAAACTAGTGCTTAGTTGTGGAGTAGTTTCAGCATTAACACTTGGTGTGTTAGGGAATAATACTTATGCTGAAGAAGTACACAAAACGAACGATCCAATTCATGTAGTTGAACATGTTTCTGCAGACTTATTATTAACCCAAACAATGGATTATAGTGGCGAAGCTGTAACTTCTTTCGTATATGATGGGAGTGCTGACTTAAGCTTCTCTATGAAAAATAATGGTCAAAATACAATGGGATATAGTGTAAAAGGTCCAAATACAGAGCTAATTGTTGGTGGTTATATAAAACCTGGAGAACAACAAATTAATGTTACAAATGTACGGAATGCTTTATCTTCATTACCGAATGGAACATATAAAATTTACGTTTCAAATGATGATGGTTCTAAGGGGCAATTCCAAGTTTCAGTAAGATCTATGAATTAAATTTAAAACGCTATGCTTTTAAGTTAATTTAATCTTTACTTATCGGAAAGAAGCTAAATTGAATTGAGAATTACCGATAAAAATAAAAACGAGCACCTTATCTAATTGAGAGGGTGTTCGTTTTTTGCTATTAAACAGAAAATAATTATAAATATATTTTGATATTCCCATTGCTAACCTACTAGATTGTGTCAACGAGAGAATGTCTACTATAAAAGATAGTAAAATAAAGATGATGGAACATTCCGCTAAATTATATGGGGAAATAGAAAAACCACCCTTATATGAGTGGTTTTTAGTAATTATTTTTAGGTTATACATTTAAAATTAGGCTAAGTTATAGAAATAATAAACATTTAATCCGTTGTTATTATTTTGGTTCTGGATAATGATTGTAGTATGAGATTCTAATAAATTCTTGGTAGACATTTGTTAATTTGGCATCTCTAAGAGCATCGTTGAATTTTTGCATACGTACACTCCCTTGAGCGTAGCCTCCACCTGGAGTATAAGGGTTTCTAGCTTCAAAGTCATCCAAAAATACTTTTAATTTTTTATAGTCTTGAGATTGATAGAAAGCCACGGCCTCTTCAGGAGTGACATCAAAGTAAGAGGATGACGTTGAGTTATAAGAAGCTGCTTGAGCAGTAGGTGCCTCTAGCATAGTTGCAGCTCCACCGAACATAGTAAGCGCCATAGAAGATACAATAATTTTTTTAAACATAATAAAACCTCCATGTAGAATATTAGATTAATAGTAATCCTGTAATCATTATAGTTACAATGAAAATGATTATCAAATGCAATATTGCATAATATATCCCGTTATTTTTGGGCAGTAAGACTCCCGCCCAAAAATTCAATGAAAGCAAAGAAGTTAGGTGGGAATCGGGCAGATTAAAGTTTCATTTTATTCTTTGAACGAGAAGTCACCTTTATATTTAAATGGAGGAGTGTAATAGATTAAAAGAGGTGTATAAATTACTCAGGTTAACAAAAAAATGAAAAGGCTATTTTAAATAGGGGAAAGCTTAATAACTGGAGTAAAGGAATTGCTATTTATATATTTAACATACAAATTTGTCTTTTAAATTGTAGGCGTGTTTTAGAATTTGTATATAGTAAATTCGTTAAAAAACTTGATAAATAATAAAATGTGTAAATTTTTTGACTATTTTATTAAAATTATTTAATATTTGTAATTTATTGTTTTATAATGATAATTGGGTCGATCGTGAATGTTTTAGATATTGCGATATATACTCGGATTAATTTATTCTAGGGAGGTTACAAAATTGGGTAAGAGAGTCATTATAAGAGTTTTTACATTATTATCAGTACTGGCATTATTCCTTAATGTATTTTTACCTAGGGCTAGTGCAGAGGTTATGACGCATGAGAAATATTCAATGGACTGGAGTTATAGTAATAGTCTAGGTAAGTACATTCGCACTGAAATGATTAAAAATTCAAGTGGTCAAATTGCTTATTGCTTAACCCTTGGATTAAAATCACCAAATGGTGAAGATCTTCCTGAAATGGGGAAAACAGATAATGTAGTATATAGAGTCTTATTAAATGGTTTCCCGCAAAAAAGTGCTGAACAGCTGGGAGTAGCTAATAAAAATGAAGCGCATTATGCAACGCAACTTGCGGTTTGGAATGCATTAGGTCAACTCGATGTAAATGAATTAAAACATGAGAATAAAAATGTTGAAAAAGCAGCTAAGGCTATTATTAGTAATGCTAACAATAGTGAAGAGACTCAAGATGTTTTTATGAATGTGATTCCTGCTGAAAAGCAAAAAGCAGAATTAAAGGGTGAATTCTTCGAAACAAATCTATATTCAGTACAAACAAATGCTAAGAGTGGTTCTTATAAGGTAGTAGCGAAAAATGCACCTAATGGAGTTAGAATTGTTAGTGAAAATGGAGAAGTGAAAGATCAGCTTTCAGTTGGAGAAAAATTTCGTATCCAAATTCCTAAGAATACAAAAACGGGTGAATTTAATTTAAGTGTTGCTGCTAATTTAACTAAAGTTCAAGCAATTGCTTATCGTGGTACGGATACTGTTCAGAATGCTACAGTACTATTAGAGAGAAATGAAGAAAAGCTTAGTAGTGATCTTGCAGTAAATTGGGAAGCAGCTGGTTCTTTAAAAATTAAAAAGGTTGGAGAAAATGGAGAAGTTTTAGCTGGTGCAGTATTTGAGGTCTTTAATGCAAATAATGAATCAGTCGGAAAAATCACGACTGGTGCTGATGGTATGGCAGAATTAAACAACTTACCAATTGGTACTTACACATTAAAAGAAATTAAAGCACCAACAGGCTATGTTTCAGATGATAAACCACAAACTATTGAAGTTAAGACAGGGGAAACAGGAGCTGTCCAAATAGTAAATAACAAAGTAAAAGGTAACATCGAAATTAAAAAGCTTAGTGATTCAGGAAAGATTTTACCAAATGTTGAATTCACAGTCTTCACTGAAGATGGAAAAGAAGTGAAAAAAGTAGTAACAAAAGAAAATGGAATTGCAAACGTTGAAGGTCTTACGTATGGTAAATATTATTTCTTAGAGACAAAAACACCTAATGGATATATTGGAAATAAAACAAAGTATCCTTTTGAAATTAAAGAGCACAATAAAACACTTACTTTTACAGTGGAAAATACCGAAGTGAAAGGTAGTGTAAAATTACTAAAAGTAGATAATGAAGATATTAGTAAAAAATTAGAAGGTGCAGCATTCGAGCTAAAAGATGCAAGTGGAAAAGTAGTTGGGGAATATAAGACAGATAAAAATGGTGAGATTAACGTCAAAGATTTAGCGTATGGTAAATATTCATTTGTAGAAAAGGCTTCTCCAAATGGTTACGTTCTTGTTAAAGAACCGATTGCGTTCGAAATAAAGGAACATGGAAAGATTATTGAGTTATTGGCAGTTAATCATCTTATCAAAGGTGATCTAGAAATTACAAAGGTAGATGTAGCTGATGGAAATAACAAGCTTCCAAATGCAGAATTTACAATTTATAACGAAGCAGGAAAAGAAGTAGTAAAAGGTAAAACAGATGATAAAGGTATCGCTAAATTTGAAAAGTTACCATTTGGAAAATACACATATAAAGAAACTGTTGCACCAAACGGTTATATCTTAAATGAAGAGACGTTTTCTTTTGAAATTAAAGAGAATGGTCAAATCATTAAACACATTGTCAAAGATGAGAAGATTCCTTCAATTAAAACAACAGCATCTGATAAAAAAGATGGTACAAAAGAAATGCACACTTCTAAGTCTGTAACAATCCAAGATAAAGTGGAATTCAAAGACCTACAAGTAGGTAAAGAGTACACTTTAAAAGGTAAATTAATGGATAAAAAGACTAATAAACCATTCGTTGTAAATGGTAAAGAAGTAACTGCTGAAACGAAGTTTACACCAAAAGAAGCAAATGGTTCTATTACATTAGACTTCACATTTGATGCAACTGGTTTAGAAGAAAAAGAAGTAGTAGTATTTGAAGAGTTACTGAAAGACGGAAAAGTTGTTACGACACATGCTGATATCAATGATAAAGGTCAAACAGTTAAGTTCGTTAAGCCATCAGTAAAAACGACAGCAACAAACAAAGCTGATGGTGGAAAAGAGATTCATTCAAAGGATTCTATCACTATTCAAGACAAAGTGGAGTATACTAACTTAGTTGTAGGTAAAGAGTACACTGTAAAAGGTAAACTAATGAACAAAGCTATTAACAAACCATTATTAATTGATGGAAAAGAAGTAACAGCTGAAACGAAGTTTACTGCAAAAGAAAAGAATGGGTTTGTAACATTAGACTTTACTTTTGTTGGTGCTGAACAGCAAGGAAGAGAAGTAGTCGTGTTTGAAGATTTATTACATGAGGGTCAAGTAATTGCAACTCATGCTGACATTAACGATGTAGGTCAAACAGTTCGATTTGTAGAACCTTTTATTAAAACGGCAGCAACAAACAAAGCTGATGGTTCTAAAGAGTTAGATGCTTCTAAATCTGTAACAATCCAAGATAAAGTGGAATACAAAGACTTAATCGTGGGTAAAGAGTACGTTGTAAAAGGCAAACTAATGGATAAAGCAACAAACAAGCCATTATTAGTTGATGGTAAAGAAGTAACAGTAGAATCTAAGTTTACTGCTAAAGAGAAAAATGGTTCTATCACACTAGATTTCACATTTAATGCTTCTGCATTACAAGGTAAAGAAGTAGTAGTATTTGAAGAACTGTATCAAGATAATATATTAGTAGCTATTCACGCTGAAATTGAAGATAAGGGACAAACAGTGAAATTTAAAGAAGTAAAACCAGAGCAACCAAAACCAGAACAGCCGAATCAAGATAAAAATACTCCAACTACAGAACAACCAAAAGAGCAACCACAATCTAAGAAAGAAGTTCAATCTAAAATTGGATGGTTACCGCAAACAGGTACTAATCTTACAAGTTGGATTTCTATGGCTGCAGGAGCATTACTGTTAATTGCTGGTGGAGTTATTTTCTTAAAACGTAAAAATGCATAAAAACTAAAAAATAAGCACATCTGTTTTTATAACAAGATGTGCTTATTTTTATCATTTTAGCCAAGAAGACTCCTATATTTAAGCGTGAATGGCATTTAAAATAGCAACTTTATTTGTAGTAAACAATACATAATTTTGTTTTACTGTTTTAATTAAAATACGGTCTGTTGTCCCATAAGCTGTTCCAATACGTATTACATCTACTTCTTCAACACCAGCATAGGTAGCATCTTCGGTAACCTCAATCACATCACGTAATGGAATTGTAATCTCCGCCAATTGCCATGAAATAATTAACTCTTCATTTGTTTTTTTGACATTAATGCCTAGCATTATACCAAGACCTTTCAATAATAATAATAATATGCTAAACTTCTAATCTTATTATATAAATTTTTAGATTATTTATCTATATATAGGAATAGAATTTATTTCTATTTATGAGCATCTTAATGATGTCAAACAAATAGAAGGATATACAGTCTTTCTATTAAGAAATATGTTAAGAACAAAATTTTACTTCAAATTAATATGAATTTGATATGGTTGAGATATTATGAACGAGAAACAGTAAGAGTTGCAGGAAGGAAATGAATAATGAGACTTAAATTAGTAGGGATTTTCATTTGTGTAATTATGATGTTAGGTATCTTTATAATTTACACCAATCAATCTATTGCTAAAGAACCAGATAAGATGAACTATGAATCTCGTGAAAACTTCATAAATAAAGAGAAAGATAGTAGAGGAAAAAGGCAATCAAAATACAATGAAAGTTCTTTTGCTAGTATACAGGCTGTAGTTAATAAGGAATATGGATTACCCGAAGACTTAGTGGACAGGATTGTTACTGCATTAACAGATAAACCTAATGTATAAATTATTCAGTGTTTATGAATTCTATTATTACTATTTAAAGCCTAATTTCTCAATGTATTGTAGAGAAATTAGGCTTTTTTTATCAATTCATTAAAGTTTTTATAATTCAAGGACTCAAGTTAATGATTATATTTTCAAGTATTCGTTTTGAGCTACATAGATATAGTTTTCGTTGCAACTGTTTGTTGAAATATTTTATCATGCTCAACAATAACCATTGTGGGATTAAATTGTTGAATAAGTTCTTCAATCTGCATACGGGAATAGATATCTATAAAATTTAGTGGTTCGTCCCATATATATATATGAGCTTTTTCACATAAACTTTTAGCGATAAGCAGTTTTTTCTTTTGTCCACCAGAATAATGAGATATATCTTTTTCAAATTGAATTCGGTCAAAGTCCATCTTACTTAGGATGGACTTAAATAAGGTTTCATCAATCTTGTGCTCTTCAATAAAGCCTGATAGCGATCCCTTCAAATGAGAAGTATCTTGTTGGACATAGGAAATGATGAGTCCTGTACCTAAAGTAACTAAGCCTGTATGCTGTATCGGATGTCCTAGAATTAGTTTTAGGATACTACTTTTTCCGCTCCCATTCGTTCCATCAAGTACAATTCGGTCACCTTGTTCAACTATGAAGCTAATCGGCTCATTCACAATTTGATCATTGTACTTAACGGACACGTCAACTAAAGTAATCAATTCATTTGATTTAAATTGTAGTTGTTCCAATTTTAATGATTCAGTTTTCTCCACATTTTTTAGTAATTTTGATTTTTCCTCAATAGCTTTTTGTTGCCTTGATTCAAGGTTTTTTGCTCTTTTCATCATCTTGGCTGCTTTATGTCCTACAAACCCCTTATCCAACTTAGAGCCTGAATTCCTCGTTCCATTTTTGGAAGCTTCCACGTCATGAGACCAACTTGCTGAACGTTTGGAAGACTGTTTTAATCGCCCTATGTCTTTTTGTAGACGCTCATTTGTAGCCTTCTCGTGTTCTTGCTGTCTATCAAAATTTAACTTCCAAGAAGAATAGTTACCACTTTGAACTTCAATATTTGCTCTATTAATAGATAGGATATGGTCAACGCACCCATCTAAAAAGATTCTGTCATGTGAAATTAAAATAAATCCTTTTTTCTTCCTTAGATAATCGGAGACTATCTTTCGTGCATCTGTATCTAAGTGATTTGTTGGTTCATCAATTAATAGAAATTGACCCGCATTTAAAAACAGTGCAGCAAGCAACACTTTTGTTTGTTCCCCATTTGATAATGTTTTAAATGGTCTGTACATGACCTCAGCATCAACATTTAAATAGGATATCTCACGTAGAAGTTCCCAATCTGCGGCTTGGGGACAAATTTCTTCAAGGATTTCATGAGTGAATTTGTTCTTATCTGAAACAGAGTAGGGGAAGTAATTGAATTCTACTGAAGCAAGGATTTTCCCGCTATACTCATAATTCCCTAACAATAAATTAAAGAATGTCGTTTTACCTCGTCCGTTTCTACCAATAAATCCTAGCTTCCAATCCGTATCTATTTGGAAGTTTACACTTTCAAAAATATTATCAAAGCTACCTGGGTATGAAAAAGTTAAGTCTTGGACCTTTATCATTGACATAATAATTCCTCCTTTATATATCGAAACGTTTCATATAAAGTCGGAACATCCATCCATTTTTTAATTCCTCTATATAAGTTTGATGGATATTAACGACTTATATAGAGCATTACATGTGTAACAATAGTATCTGAAGTACTCATTTTTCTCGCTCCTTTATTTGTGAAGTACATTTAACAATTAGTAAGTTTCAACTAAGACAAACGGGAATAAAAAAATCCCCCAATTTGTAATCGGAAGGATTAGTCTTTCGTCTATACTTAATAAGTACTTATTAATCATTTGAATCATGACAAATAAAGTATGAACTGAATTTTAAAAATGGATAGACTAACCCTATATTTTGTAGTTTGAAGTTATAAAATTCAACTTAAAATATAAATTAGTTAATCATTATTCATCCATCATTCCTTTCATAATTCTATTTTTAGA
Organism: Bacillus sp. HMA207; assembly: GCF_003402455.1. Classification (NCBI taxonomy): domain Bacteria; kingdom Bacillati; phylum Bacillota; class Bacilli; order Caryophanales; family Bacillaceae; genus Bacillus; species Bacillus sp. HMA207. The sequence continues at coordinate 1,301,571 of NZ_BEZT01000001.1, forward strand.
GTAACATTCTTTTTAGGGAGATGCAATATTAGCTTCAATTTCATCTAATTCTAAATCATTTATAATTCTTTGAGTAAGGAGATAAAACTTTACCGCCCTTTTTATAAACATCACATTTTTGTTCAATAGGTCATGTCTTTTGTCCGTTAAAAAGGGAGGATATGAAATTGACATCAACTTTTTGTGTAACTATAATAGTTACGGTTGGTTTCGTAAACTAATTTGAATTTCTATTTTAATGATAGTATATTTTCATTCCTTTTTAAGTGTGACAGATAGCAACTATAATCCAATAGAGGAGTAGATTCTATCTCATATGTAAAGAGTAGATAAGTTGTACCCGCCAAATTTACGATGCTCAAATACTTAAAAAATTACATTTTTCAGCTTATCCTTTTTAGAATCCTCAGTATTGATAATTGTAAACATCTACAAAAAGTTAATAAGATTGTTGTGTGTAGAAAGAAATCTTTTAAAAAGGTCATAATATGGATAATAGGTAGCACACATTTTAATTAGTAGGACTTGTGCCACCATCAAGCCATTTTTTAATAAAAGTATAGAAAAATCAAGAAGGTGAATCCATTGCGTAAACATGTATATGTGCAATTTTATGTATTGATATTGGCTTTAATAACTTATATAAGCTTTTGCTTTATATTTTTATTTGTTTTTCCGAATCATTATTTCGTATCAGATTTTAATATCCGACTATCATCTTTAGTCGTTGAAACTACTGTATTTATCTCATTACTGTATTCTATATTATCCCAAAAAATTAAGTTAGGAGTATTCTGGGTTTGCATTACTATTGCAATAGGGTGTTTTTTGATAGGGAATTTCATATCCGCTTTTCAAGTACTTAATGTAGAATTGCCAATACAAAATTTTAATATTTCTGATGTATTTCTACTGTTTTTCTTATTCTTCTTTCTTTTTGCGTTCTTTTATAAAATTATGATGGAATGTAACAAATGGGAGAAAGCGTATTTACTTTGTGATTTATGCATTGTTGTTACTGCTATTTTTACATTAGAGTGGTACCTATTTAATAAACCATCTGCAAATATTTTATTCTTATCAATTGGAGATGTTTTTCTCTCATTTATTTTTCCGATTATAGATTTATTGCTTCTATTACTTGGAGTTACACTGATCTTTCGACCTGCTATTTTCAATGCAAAAAGTAAATTGTTTATTTTTATCCTAGTATTAACTGGATTGGCTATTACGGACTATTTGTATTTTTACTTACAAGGTGATTTGTCAGAGCGTTCAGTTATATTTTTAAGGTGTTTGTATAGAGTTTTCCTATTATTTATCGCTATTGCTGCTACAATCCCAAAGAATACTTCTTCTAAAAGAAATTATTTTATTATTCATCCGACATTTGGAGAGAAACTTCTTGGTATATTCCCTTATCTTGCAGTTGCAGTCTTAATTGGCTTTACTTTGAAAGAGCAAACTTCTTCAGCTACATTAATTACGGGAAATTGTATTGCTTTTGTATTTGTACTGATTCGTCATACAATCGTACGAATGCAAAACAAAGAGTTAACTAAAACATTAAAAGTGTTTAATAATCAATTAGAACAAACAGTATCTCAAAGAACAAGGGATTTAATAAATAAATCTAATGATTTATTAAAAAATCAAGAGAGATTTAAGTCATTATATGAGTATCATCCGGATCCTATTTTAACGATTGATTCAAACGGTATCGTATTAAATATAAATCAGGCTGGAAGTATGTTATTAGGAAAAGAAAGTGCTGCATTGATAGGGAAAGAGTGCTTCTCTATTTTTTTAGATGAAGATAAATCTGAATTGGAAGTAGCTATAAAGAAAGGGAAACGATGTAGTTCATCTTCACTACAGTTACGTGTGAAAAATAACAATGAGAAGGATATACTCTTTTGGTATGTCACTATAGTTCCTATTATGATAGAAGGACAAACCTTTGGGAGCTATGTAATGGTAAAAGACATAACAAGGATGAAACAACAACAGGAAGAGATAAATTACCTTGCATTCCATGATACGGTGACGGAGATTGGAAATCGTATATTCTTCCAACAAGAATTAGATAGATCTATTAAGCGTGCACAAAAAACACAGGATAAGTTTGGGCTCCTGTATATTGATTTAAATCGCTTTAAGACTATTAATGATACATTGGGTCATTCGATTGGTGACAAGGTTTTAAAAGAAGTTGCCAAACGTTTTAGGACATGTCTGTCACCGACTATTCCTCTAGCAAGAATAGGTGGTGATGAGTTTGCGATCATTGTCCATAACCAAACAGAGCAACAGCTATTGGATTTGTGTAAAACTCTATTTCGTATAACTGAAGAACCATTTGTAGTAAATCAGCATAGTTTTTACTTATCTCTTAGTATAGGAATAGCAGTGTATCCATTTGGAGGAATAAATACTACTACACTTTTACAACACGCTGATATCGCTATGTATAGCGCAAAGGAAAAAGGTAACAATGCTGTTTGTATGTATGACGAGACATTATCTCAAAAAGTAACTCGTCGATTACGATTAGAACAGGATTTACCAAATGCAATTGAAAATAATGAGTTGTTTTTATTGTATCAACCACAAATTGATAGTAAGGCAGGTAAGGTTATTGGTGCAGAGGCTTTAATACGTTGGCAACATCCAGAGCTTGGGCTGATTTCTCCTTTTGAGTTTATACCTATCGCAGAAGAAACGGCGCAGATTATTTCAATTGGGAAGTGGACGTTACAGAAAGCGTGTCAACAACTGAAAGAATGGCATTCTGCGGGCTTTTCAAATCTAAAGATGGGGATAAATTTATCAGCTATAGAGTTTGAACAGAAAGATTTTGTTCAAACCATTATATCTACCATAGAAGAGATAGGAGTACCTGCTAATTCGATTGATTTGGAATTAACAGAGCGAATAGCAATGGTAGATGAAAAGGAAACCTTATCGAAGTTAAAAGCATTAAAATCATATGGTGTACATTTATCAATTGACGATTTTGGTACAGGTTATTCTTCATTAGCGTATCTGCCTCTTTATCCAATTGATACTTTGAAAATTCCAAGAGAATTTGTTAATAGGATTGGAACTTCTACTGATGGAGATGAAATTATACAAACCATTATTTCACTTGCTCATACTTTAAACATGAAAGTGATAGCAGAAGGGGTAGAAACGAAGGAACAATTAACAGTGTTACAACGTAATGCATGTTATCTAATTCAGGGCTATTACTACAGTAAACCTGTAAATGAAGATGAATTTATTGGTTTTTTAAGTACAATACAAAATGAATAAGTGAAAAATCAGTATATGTATGAAATAAAGTGAAAAGACGATCTATCCATATGGATTTGAACGTCTTTTCACTTTATTTTCAGTAGTTATGCAGCAAGGTTTCAGCCTTTGAAAGTAAAATAAGTATCTATATTCCTTGTATTTAGGGCTAATGGGATATGAGGTGAAAGTTGCTTCTTGTGAAACCGCATTAGGGACAGCTCGTATATTCTTAAAGCAATTTGAAAAAGCGGAAGAACATTTCAATCGTTCCATTGACCTTTTGCAAAAACATAATGAAGAAAAATTGATTTTAATAGTAAGGCATAATCTAGGACTATTATATGCAACTCAAAATTTATCTAAATTAGCAATTCGTCATTTATCAGAAGTGACAGAGAAGAATATTGCCCATTTTAAAGCATGTTCTTACAAGCGCGTGAACACTATAAGCTAAGAAAAACAAATATTGTAAAAGAACTTATTGAAAAAGGATTAGCAGTTTGTATGGAATTAGGAAATGAAGAGTATGTATATCATTTCAATATTTTACGTTCTCTTAATAAAGATGAAGCAATTAAACTCTTAGAAGAAGTGAAAAAAGTATTTCTTACTTCGAAAAGCAAGGTTTATGGGATTTCGTAGACGAATATGCAGATCTAAAAAAGGAAGAAATTATACAATAATCACATGCTATCATTTTTAATAGCTAATTAACAAAAGGACTCCAATTATGGAGTCCCTTTGTTAATGGGATAATGCTTTAGTTTATCTAATTATAACAATATTTGTAAACAGTGTAAAAGGGTCCTAGTTTGGAGGGGGAATTATTTAATCTTTTTTATTTAATAAAAGGGATGATATTTAGTTATCTGCGCTTTTTAATTATGTTTTTTATCACAATTTGAAGTAAATTTCAGTTAATCTTATTTATTTTATAGGAATTATAAGTTATACTAAAAGTAGGTGCAAAATGTACCATTTGAAAAAGAGTGCATTGCAAAAAGGAATCCGTAAAGGATTCCTTTTTTGTTTCTTTTAAAATGAAGCAACGTTCTAATTATCTCTTTCTTTTTTTATGAATGAACTACCAATGTATAAATTTAAAAGGTATTTTTGGAAAATTGCCATATTCCTGTAACAAAACAAAGGTATGTTATGTGTGTTAAATATAAAGAGAAAGAAGGAAAAGTTGTGAAAAAAGTTTTGCCAATTGTTGCGTTATTAGGCATGATGAGTTTTGGAGTACAGGAAATGAATGTAAGAGCTGATACATACCACAAGGGCGATTCAAAAATTAGTTTTTGGGATTCGAAAAGAAAGGGTACTAATTTCATGAATAGTACGTCATTACCTGAAAACTATAAAAGTGCAAAAGAAGCTAATATTGAATATGTACGTTTAGCACCTGATAAATGGGCAAAAGATAAAGATTTTCTATTTGAGGATAAACTAGATACTTCTGGAAAGGATTTTCTAATAGGTAATACAGATAACTATCGGGGATTAGTAAAGGAAGATCTAGAAAAATTAAAGGCGGATTTAGATGCCGCACAATCACAAGGAATGAAAGTCGTTCTTACAATGTTATCCTTACCTGGTGATCGATGGCGCCAATTTAATAAGAATAAGAATGACGACAGAATATGGGAAGAAGAGAAGTATCAAGAACAAGCAAGTCAATTTTGGAAGGACCTCGCTCTGGAATTAAAAGATCACCCCGCGGTGGTTGGTTATAATATTATAAATGAACCACATCCAGAAACAGCTAAAAATAATAGATATAATGATTTTTGGACGGAAGATTACGAGAAATGGTATGCAAAAGTAAAAGGAACGACAGCTGATTTAAACAGATTTTATGAAAAGGTGATTAACTCCATTCGTGAAGTGGACAAAGAAACACCGATTATTTTAGATTCAGGTTTATATGCTACTCCATGGGCCTTTAAATATTTAAAACCAGTAGAGGATAAAAAAACACTATACGCATTTCATATGTATGAACCATATGAATTAACGAGCCAAGGTGAAAAACAAAACAAGGAATATCAATATCCAGGATTAGTAAAAGTAGGGGATTTAGAGAAACCAGTAATGTGGAATAGACAGGGATTAGAGAAGTTTTTGAAGCCAGTTCAACAATGGTCTAAGAAAAATCATGTACCATCTAATCGAATTATTGCAGAGGAGTTTGGAATTAACCGTACTGTTCCAGGTGCTACCCAATACATGCAAGATCTTATTTCTATCTTTAACCAAAAAGGATGGCATAAATCATTCTATGCATTCCGTGAAGACACATGGACAGGGATGAATTATGAATTGGGAACAGAAAAAATAAAATGGGATGAAGAGGGTAAACCGATGTGTCAAGATAATTCACTCTGGGATGTAATAAAAAAAGATTTACAAGCACATAAATAGTTTAGAATATTTGTTCTAAGGACAAAAAGTAAGCATCTAATTCAAATAGAATTAGATGCTTTTTATTATAAAAAAGGTGGAGTTTTAAACAAATGTCTTTGCAATTGTATTAACCTTTAAAGTGAAAAAAGTTTTATGAATTTTTCGTGAGATCTCAACCTTTAAATGTTGTAATTTATTTACTTATTTCCCCAATTGGATATATTTCTCTAATTGGATGGAAGTTTAGAATACAGAATCAAAACATAATAGGCTGTTATCGATGAGTTTATCGTAAATTTGTTATTTAATGTGTCATCAAATAACATTTATATACAATAATACATAAAGAAAAGGAGATATTTATGAAAAAATATAGAGTAATAGACACAACTTAAATAGTATGAATAGCTTAGATTGTAAAAAAATGGAGAAGAAAACAAAAAACTTAAGAGTACTAAGGAAAAATGAGGGAGATAATATGGGGAATAATTCAAAACATAAAACTAGAAAAATACTTGCGGCCACTGCTACAGTAACTATGCTTGCGACTGGAATGATTTCTTCATCAGATGTCTTTGCGGAGCAAAAGGAGCAGCAAAAAAATTTATCGACATCACTGCAAAGTGAAAAGTCAGTTAAATCAGAAAATAGAGTATTTACGGTCCCAGGAAAAGGGGATGTTGAGGTACTGAAACAACAGGAAAGAAAAAATATGGCATTTAGTCCATATGAACCAACTGGTTTATATGCAAAGCCAAATGAACAAATAACGATTAATGTAGAAGGTAATCAAGATATTCAGGTATATATTGGAACGTATTCGTATGATGCTTCTTGGAGAGAAGATTCTAAGATAAAATCATTCACATTAAAAGCTGGTATAAACACAATCCAATCTCCAAATGGGGGGCTGATTTATTTTTATAATAAACAACAAGGTGGTACCATTCGAACAACAATCACAACAGGTGGAACGACTACGCCTTTCTTTGAACTAGGAAAGCATACGAAACAAGATTTAATAAACATGCTGGACCAGTATCCTAATGCACATGCAGTGGAGTTAAAAGGCGAACGTGTATTAATTACGGCCAGCCCTGCACGTGTTAAGAAATATTTGTTGGGTTCTAATACGGATCCTGTACAACTCTTAAAAAAGATGGATGAAGCTACTCGAATTCAAGACAAAGTAGCTGGATTATCTGAAGAACAAGTAGATAAACATTATGTTCATTACGTAGAAGAAAATCATTCTCCTGATTATTATATGTATGCAACTTCTTATCGAACAGCATATGTAGGAGATGCAATCCAATACGTGTTAGATATTAATAAATTTGTAACAGATGGATGGGGTCCTTGGCATGAGGCAGGACATTTGAGACAACAATCACCCTGGAAGTTTTATAATATGACAGAAGTACAAAATAATATATACAGCCTTTCTGTAGAAAAAGCATTTAATCAACCATCCAACTTAGAGAAAAGTGGAGTTTATCCAAAAGCGTTTCAATATCTAGAACAAACGAATAAAAATTATGACGAAATTAGTGATGTTTTTGTAAAACTTGTTATGCTCTGGCAACTACAGTTAGCGTATGGAGAGGATTTCTATCCTAAATTGCATCAATTGTATAGAGACATGCCTTCAAGTGAACTTCCACAAACTGATGAAAATAAAAAACAATTATTTATGATTTCAGCATCAAAAGTAGCCAAACAAAATTTGATTCCTTTCTTTGAGAAGTGGGGATTACGTCCAAATAACGATACCATTCAAAAAGTAGCTGCATTAGGATATCCAATTTTAACAGCAGAGATTTGGAAGGGTACGGATTCTAATCCAATTAAACCAGATATGCCTAATGTAAATAATATTTTAGAAGGAAACCAGTTTGCATGGTCACTAAAAGGAATTAGTGATTTCGAGTTTGCTAAAATTAATTTCAATAAATCGACAGAAGAAATGCAAGTAGACTTAAAAGCAGGCGTACCGCATCATTATTTTAATGAAACATATGCGAGTATTAGAGTACAAAATGCATCAGGGAAAGTAGTATACAATAAAGACATTTATGGAAATAAACAACAAAATGCTGAATCGCAAAAAGTTTCAGTCAAAGTAGGAGATTTTATTGAGTTAACACATCTAGAAGGTGTGCATAGAGCTACTCTCACAAATGTAGATAATAGTAAACAAGAGAGCTTTGGAAAAAAAGCCATGTACGAAGTTACAAAGGAAGGTCTGAAGAAAGTAAATCAAATTGTTAATCCGAAACCGGACACAGAAGCTCCAACACAGCCACAAGGATTATATGCAAGCAACCTTACTTCTAACAGTGTAGAGCTAAAATGGAATCCTTCTACAGATAATGTAGGTGTAAAAGAATATCAGGTATTACGCGATGGACAATTGATTCAAACGGTACAAGGAACGACGTTTACTGATCAAAACTTAACAGTTAATAAGGAATATAAATATGCAGTGAAGGCTGTAGATGCAGCTGGAAATACATCAATCCAAAGTGAAATTCTTCTTGTAAAAACCAAAGATCAAAATGTATCTTATGAAAAATGGGATCCAAAGAAGGCATATACAAAGGGCGATAAAGTAGAACATCAAGGGACAGTGTATGAAGCTGTTCAAAATCATCAAGGAAATGGTGACCCGAATTGGATATTTGCACTATCGTTATGGAAAGCAATTACAATCAATTAATATGTAAGAATCAGATGTAAAGATAGAACAACATCCAGTATTTTAAAGAATTACTGGATGTTGTTTGAATTTTGATAGATTTCTCTACTACGTTAGTATTCAATAATAAAAATTAGAAAAGGATGTAGATTAGTGATTAGTCAGAAAACAAAGCAAAGATTTAATAAAGTTATTATAATTACCGCAGCATGTAGCATGTTTTCTATGTTTGGAACGTCTATTTTGCACACTAAAGCTGCAACACATTCAGCTGCTCCAGCAGTTTATGTGAGTCCCCAAAATATATCTGCCTCAGATATTATTAGTATAGACTGGTCACCAGTTCAGACACCACCTTATACGTACTGGGCTGTACACAACTGGAATGCAGGTGGTGAAGCTGGAGGATATGCTGGTTTTCAACAACAAAGTGGGTTTGATGAAAATGGAAAACGTACTTTACATTTTGCCTTATGGGATCCAATTTCCTCTAAAGAAGCAATAAAGGCCGAATACTTATCTCCGAATTCGCAAGCTGGACCCTTTGGAGGAGAAGGAACAGGAATGAAGGTTCAAACAACTTATGGTTGGAAAGACTACAATTGGTACACAATGACAATGCGTTCATGGCAAGAAAATGGTCATACTAAATTTGGACAATGGATGAAAGATGTAACAAAGAATAAATGGCATCAAATTGCAATTATGGACTTTCCGGTTGCTAATGTTGTATTTAATCATGGTTTAGGAATGTTTCAAGAAGACTGGGCTGATAGTGGACAGAATGTTCGAGAAGCGCGCTTGAAAAATGGTTATAGCCGAAAATTAGTTGATAAACAATGGAGTTCTTGGAATAATCAAAGTATTTCTGGAACGCATGATAATACTTATCAATATGATGGAGGATCTACTTCAGAATATGTATGGGTCAAAGCAGGAGGTAATACGCAGTCTACTATTGGGGCAGGAAAAATATTCACGCTAAATCAACCTACTCAACCTGAAATAGGAAAACTAGATTTTGATATCCAATCTATATATTATGAAAATGAAAAATTAAATGTATCTTGGAAACTAAAAGAAAATAGTACACCGCAATTTAAGGGAAAAATTGAAATTTATAACAATGAAAATATGACGGGCCAGCCTATTAACGTAATTAATGATATTAAATCTTATCAAAATGGAATCAGTCAATCTATATCATTACCAACAAATGCTTATGCAAAAATTGTATTAACGGATATATTTGATCAAACTGTTGAGAAAAAGGTACAAATCAAAAATGAATCTCCAAACATTTTTGAAGGTAATGAATTTGCATGGTCGCTGAAAGGGATTGGAGATTTTGAATTTGCGAAAGTAAATTTAAATAAATCAACAGAAGAAATGCAAATTGATCTAAAAGCAGGTGTACCACATGACTACTTTGATAGTACATATGCAAGTATTAAAGTGCAAAACACATCAGGTAAAGTGGTCTATAACAAAGAGATTTATGGAAACAAACAGCAAAATGCTGAATCGCAGAAAGTTCCAGTCAAAGTAGGCGATTATATAGAGTTAACACATCTAGAAGGTGTACATAGAGCTACTCTTACAAATGTAGATAATAGTAAACAAGAGAGCTTTGGAAAAAAAGCCCTATACGAAGTTACAAAGGAAGGCCTGAAGAAAATAGAAAAAATGCCAGAAGCAACAATTTTAGAAGGAAACAAGTTTGCATGGTCATTAAAAGGATATAGTGATAGAGAAATTGCAAAAGTAGATTATGATGAAACGGTAGAAGAGATGAAGGTAAAACTAGAAGCAGGTGTACCACATTCCTATTTTGCTAGTACGTATGCTAGTATTAAGGTCCAGAATTCTTCTGGTAACGTTCTGTACAAAAAGGAAATCGTGGGAAATAAACAACAAAATACTGAAAGCCAAACTGTGCCCGTCAAGGTAGGGGATTACATTGAATTTACCCATATAGAAGGAGAAGCAACAAAGGAAAAAACGCGAGCAACTTTAATTAACCTTGAAAATAACAAAAATGAAACCATTGGAAAAACAGCAAGATATCAAGTTACAAAAGAAGGCTTGAAGAAAGTAGAAAAAATGCCAGAAACAACGGTTTTAGATGGAAATCATTTTGGGTGGTCATTAAAAGGATATGGTGATAGAGAAATCGCAAAAGTAGATTATAATAGGACAACAGAGAAAATGCAGGTGAACTTAGAAGCAGGCGTACCACATTCTTACTTTAATAATACGTATGCAAGTATTACAGTAAAGAGTTTAACCGGTAGTGTTGTGTACAAAAAGGAAATCGTGGGAAATAGACAACAAACTGCTGAAAGCCAAATCGTGTCCGTAAAAGTGGGAGATTACATTGAGTTTACCCATATAGAAGGGGATGCAGTAAAGGAAAAGACACGAGCTACACTTATTAATCTTGAGAATAATAAACAAGAATATATGGGCAAAAAAAGAATCTATCAAGTTACTTCAACAGGATTAAACAAAATAGATTAATATGAAAAACATTCTAAGTATTAATTAGATGCAAATAGTCGTTCATTGTGAACGGCTATTTGGCTTTTATTTAAAGAAAAGTGAAAGGAAAATACTCTCATTTTTATATATACTCTCGTTGTCATCAACTGCTATATTTTTTATCAGGGGAAAATAATTTAAAAAATGCGCTTGAGAATTGATACATGTTTAAGTGCTATAGATTTGAGAAAAAAGAAACAGAATAGTAAGGTATTTGTTGATAAACCCTTTCTTTTATTACAATATTTTACATATTTAGTATAATGTATATGAGTTCTGTATATTAAGGGAGGAATGATAATGAAAAGGCTCATAACACGTGCAAGTGGTAATACAATCTCAAAAAGGTTAGTTTTAATGGTTTTGTCGGTGGTTTTAATGATAGTGATGATTATACCATCGAATGATGTATCGGCAGCCAATCTATCAAAAGCAGGCTTACTAAAAGGCGTAAATTTATTTAATGGAAGTTGGACAGTTGCTATACAGGCAGCAAATTTACAATATGTTTCGGCTGAGCCTTCGGGAAATATAATAGCAAATCGTAATGCAGTTAATGAATGGGAGAAATTCGAATTAATTCCGACTGGGGAATTATATACGTACGCTTTAAAAGCTAAAAGTAATGGGAAGTATGTTTCGTTTGAGCCAAATGGTAGAGTAGTAGCAGATCGTACATCAATTGGTGCATGGGAAAAGTTTATTTTATATAATGGTGGAGACAATAGGATATATGTATTACAAGCACTAAGTAATGGTAGATATATATCAGCAAATGGTGGTAGAGAATTAACAGCTACTAGTTATGTAGCTGGAAGCTGGGAAAGATTTGTTATTGTATACTTCTAAACTTTGAAGTGTTATATATCTAAATGATAATGGCATGTTTAGTTGGTATAAATACCTAATACAATAAAGTTTTAAGCATGTAATACAAGTGTATATTAACGTGTAAAAGGGCTGCAAATAATTAGCAGTCCTTTTTGCATGTTAAATAAGGACTTACTGAGGTTATAATGAGAAGAAAAAGAACCCTATAGGGTTCTTTTTCAAGGCATATTAACAGTAAGGAGAATCATGAAATGCTACTTCAAATCTTTATTAGGGGAAAGATTTTGAAAAAGCTTAACATGTATTTATTTTTACATAAATGTAAGATGTAGTAAATTGGTAATATTTATACTTACTATTACTAATATTCAATTAAGATAGTTAATACTATTTATATAGTGTTAACTGGTGTATAGTACAGTATAGATTTAGAAATTTAATATTAGATTACATTTGTTAAAAAAGTTAATAGATATATTTTTTCAAATCCTAACTAACATTTAAACGGTTTTAATTGAAATTGGTTGTGTATTAACCCTTATAAGCCAATAAAAGTAAATAAAATAAACAAAAACCCTGTAATAAATACAGGGCCGGATACAGGGTTAAGGGAACGCATAGTTTCTTAATATCATAGTAGCATATATTCTTTGTATAGCTACATGAGGATTTTGACAGAATTAAGAACAAGACAGAAAATCTGTAGGAAAGCAAATATAGTGCTGGAAATGTGATTTTAAATTAAGCTATAGGTATATTGAAATGGATGAAAACTCTTGAGTACCATGATTAAATTGCCTTTAATTATGAGGTTTAGGTTAGAGGGATAATTGGATCTTACTGAAAAGAAAAAATGTTTTTTAGATTAAAAGAAGAAAAGACACCTTTTGGGTGTCTTTTCTTTAGGTAAACAGTTCACATATTGCTGAATTAGATACGAAACCATAATTCGACTACGAAGTAAATCCTAACATAATCTGAACAGAAAAAATATGTAATATTACATTTTTAGTTTTTAATTATTTTATTCAATATAGAGAAGCAACGTAAATAAAAGGGCATGCAGTCGTATCTGCAGCCCTTTTTAGGAGGAATTCAAGATACCATTAGGACACGTATTGGTAAACAGGTTCAAAAATAGTATGTGTGAAAAGAAAAAGTCCTATACCAAAAGTAGACAGGACCTTATCTTTTTTACATTTTAAAAAATGAAATTCTGTCCTTTTGAAATCAGTACAGCACACACTTGGTTTGAAATGAAATTAGAAAAAGTATACATGAAAATGGCAGACAACTATTTTGTTGCCTGCCGGTGCCAGTGGGTTGAATGAGTTAGTCAATTCAATAAATTGTGCTATCCCATTACCAGAAGAGTGAAGCCGTTAGTCCAAATGGCTTAGACATAGTTTGTCTAATAAAGAAAAAATTATGAGTAGAAATTTTGTTTGCTCTATATGAAAAGATAAATAGATATTCATCAGACAAGGATAATTTAGCATATCTTGAATAGGGTGTAGGAACGAATTAAAGAAAGGGATATTTGTTTAGGAAGGGACTGACTCAGGAGTGGGACTTTTGGACAGGGTTTGGGGAGCGGTGATTGCCTTTGGCATTGCGACTAATATCGTTGCTTGTATAATGGCAGTATACATTCAAAAATATGAGCTAATGATAAATCATCTTACAAATATTTTATTTTTAATAATTATCTCTTTAACGTTTATAAAGATGAAAATTAACAGATGGGTGGCTTTAGGATTTACATTAGTTGTAATAGAGAAAGGTATTAAAGCGGGCTATGACTTCTACACACATAATTATTATAGTGTCAGTTGGAGTTTAGCTATCATTGTCTATTGCATATACGAGATGGAAAAGTATCATATTGAAATAAACGAATAGGCGCAACAAAAAGGTGTTAGTAGGTGGAATTCTTTTTAAAATACTATAAAAAAGACACTACAAGAGTGTCTTTTTTTTGAAAATACTATAAAAAAGACACTACAAGAGTGTCTTTTTTTTGAAAATACTCTATAATTAACTTTGGGGAAGGTAATGTTAGAGTATTCGTTTAGCATTATCTTTATATTTGATAAACCATGAAATCGAAAGATTTTGTGGTTTATTTTATGAACAATAGATATTACAGTATTGGCAGTGAGTTATTAATCATTTTAAGCATTAGGGGAGAATGGATTAAAAGTCTAACATCGAATAACGGTTCCGGAATATAGTGTTGCGAAATGATCTCCCATATCCCAAACGGTACTTGCCTGTATATAGCCCTTAAAGCCTTCTGAAGAATAATAAATCTCTTTTGGTATACTTTCTTTAGTTTGGAAATGTGCTTTAGAGTACTTTACATAATGGTTTTTAACAACTTTTGCTTCTGGAACAATAGTGTTTTTTTGTTCCAATTTTGGCCTAGCACTAGAAGGTGGTATGAATTTTACATTGTCTTGGTAATTAGGATCTAAGGTGTCAGCTTGTACACTGTGTGACGAAACAAAGGTGCTTAGACTACTTCCCGCAATTAAAGTTGCAAATACTAACTTTGAGAACTTTGTTAATCTACTCATTCTATAATCTCCTTTTTATTATTTTGTAAGGTATCTCCTTACACCTCACAGTCTATATCCACTACAAAAGGGTGTACATACATATTGATAGACAAAATTCTACAAAATACCGCATGTTTTTGGGATTTATGTATAATAATCCAATGTCTAATAATCTATTAAAAGTAAAAAGGTAGGTCTTATATAAAAGAAAATGAATAATTTATACAGGTAATGTATATGGAATTATTGTTTAAATATTCTAAAATGAGTTGATAAAGATGTTGGTAGGTTTTTTGGAAAACAAATAATTCCCTAGGTGAAATTTGGAAGGAAGATTCTCTGTTAGAGTTTTTATAAGGGAATTCATTTTCGTAGATTCAAAATGTAAAAATAACTAAAAGAGCAAGTGTTTCAATGGGTAAAAAGCTATGTTGAGTCTTTTTTCTCTGTCGGTGGTCGTCTAATCAATGAAATGACGGATGCTTATGATAGTTTGTGTCTAGCAACATTCGTGTATAAACGAATGAATTAAGAAAAGGGTGAAATATTGGATAACTCGAAATGGATGCCTTTAAGTAATGTTGATGATGATGAGGAAATTTGGGTAGGAGCAAGAGTTAGGTTGTACAATGTTGGTATGAATAGAGAAGATAAAGAAAATAATTTCTATGAATATATTATTTCTTATATCTACGACAACACTAACTACTTACAACTAACTAATTTAACAACAGGAAAAGCAGGTTATATTATTTGTGTCATTGAAAAAGAATTACCAAATAATTATGCTTTGGGCAGAACATTAAAGCAAAGAATAGGTTTAGAAAATACCTATTTTAGATTTGAATAATCAACAAATAAGGGAAGCACCAACTCTAAGGTGTCTTCCCTTATTTAATACTTTTTATCAATAATCAATATTAACAGAGCCTAAATAAAAAAGTGAGAAAAATGATAAACACTCTTCTCACTTTCATCAATTAGGGTGGCATATATATAAATATGCGTTTGGGTGGATTTTGGATGAAAAATCCACATGCATAGTATAACAAAAAAATTATGGCTTTTCGCATGTAATATTGCATATGAAAAATAGTAAAGTTTTAAATTTTAATATTAACAACTTATATATATGTGTTACAATGTAATTCTCTAATTTATTTTATTCTCCTATTTAGAATTTATAGTTTAGTGATTCAATAATACAAAAGTGGTTTTAATAAATAGATAAAACGATGAAATAATACAGTTAGAATGGTTAAAAGGCAGCTAAATATAAGTATTAAAAAAAAATTACTTATTTATGTTTAGTGAATGTATTATGGTAAGAATTTCATCCGATTGGATTAGCGCTAAACTAGATTTTTATCCAAACAAATCCAATAATTATTTTTTAAATGAAGTATATGTTGCATCAAGTTTATTTGGAATAATTCGTAGTCTAATAATTGCTGAATCTAGAAAAATAACATATTCGAAAGGAGGACAGATAAAACTCTGTCTGTGAAAATTAAATCTCTAAATTATAAAGTATGGATAATAGGATGTAATTGTGGTTTCATTTCGAATGGTACCATAAATGAATGTGGAAAAGTAAAGGAGAAAAATTTAAATAAACTATATAAGTAGTAAAAATGAAAAGGAGAAGTAGCTAGTGTTTAATATAAAAGAAAGATTGGGGCAAATAAAGCTTAAAACGAAGTTGTCTATGGCATTTATAGCAATATTAATTATACCAAGCCTTATCGTAGGAGTATCATCTTATAATAAAGCAAAAACAGATCTTAATGAAACAATTCTACAATCAGCAAAAGATAATATAAGTATTTTAGATAAGATTGTTGATGATGAATTAGAAAATAAGCATACAGATATCACTCATTTTGCAAAGGTACTCACACAAGGGGATTATAATCCTGAACAATCGCAAAATGTACAGAATAAATTTGATCAATATATACAGTTACATCCAGAGATAGAAACAATTTATACGGCATCCAGTAACAATCAATTTATTCATGCACCTGTTGGAAAAATACCAGAAGGGTTTAATCCGCTAGAAAGCAGTTGGTATAAGGATGCAGTAAAAGCAGATGGAGAGATTATTGTTTCATCTCCATATAAATCAAAGTCTACAGGAAATATGGTAATTGCAATTGCAAAGCAGAATGCAGATAAAAGTGGTGTCATTGGCGTAGATTTGAATATTAAAGATATCGTAAAAACATCCAAAATGATAAAAATTGGGAAGCAAGGATTTGTATCTATAGTTAGTCAAGATAAAACTATAGTTGTTCATCCATCACTAAAACCTGGAGAGAAATTAGATAAAACTTTAGTGGATGAATTGTACAAGACAGAAGATGGAGTAATTACTTATAGCCTCAATGGTGAAGATCGAAACATAAGCTTTAAGACAAATAAAAAAACAGGTTGGAAAATAGCTGGCGTAATGCCTACGAAAGAAATTGAAGAAGCTACCAATCCTATTTTTTATAAAACGCTCACTATAATAGGTGCTTCATTATTGTTAGGTGGAATTGTAATTCTATTCATACTTAGATCTATTATTACTCCACTAAGACAATTAGTCATTTCAGCTCAAAGAATTAGTCAAGGAGATTTAACCGAGAAAATAGATATTCGTTCAAAGGATGAACTTGGTCAATTAGGTGGTAGTTTCAATACAATGGCAGAGTCGTTACGTAATATTATTTCTCAAATTAACACATCTGCAGGACATGTAGCTGCGTCTTCTGAGGAACTAACTGCTAGTGTAGAGCAAGCAAGTGTTGCGACAGAACAAATTACAAAAGAGATGGAAGAAATCTCGAACAGTGCAGAGGTTCAAAATAATGAAGTTGAGTCTGGAGCTGAATTAATTGGTGAGGTAACACGAAATATTCAATACGTAGCTGAGAATGCTTCTGAAGTATCGGCTTCATCCATATACACTAAACAAAAAGCAAATGAAGGTGAACAATTAGTAGAACAAACTGTAACACAAATGCAGTCTATCCATCACTCTGTTTCTCAATCCGATAATGTCATAAAATTATTAGATAAGAAATCACAGCAAATTGGCAGTATATTAGAAGCGATTCAAAATATTGCGGAACAAACAAATTTATTAGCATTAAATGCAGCGATTGAAGCAGCTAGAGCTGGGGAACAGGGGAGAGGGTTTGCAATTGTTGCTGATGAAGTTAGAAAGTTGGCGGAGCAATCATCCGAATCTTCAATGGAAATTGGAAGTTTAATTAAGGAAATACAAGCAGACGTACATGAGACTGTAAAAGCTATGAATGAAGTAGGCGTAGAAGTACAGTCGGGAATTAAGGTTGCTAACGATACAAAACAAAGTTTTTATGAGATTTCAAAATCTGCAAATGATATTGTATCAAAAGTGCAGGGTATGGTAGAACTATCAAATAAAATGACAACTGATGCAATGAAAGTTGATACATCGATTGATCAAATAGCTATGGCTGTAAAAGAAAATTCTTCAAGTATGCAAACGATAGCTGGTTCATCTGAGGAACAACATGCTTCTATGGAAGAGATAAATTCTTCAGCAATACAATTAGCACAGATGGCGGAAGAACTTCAAGAGTTAATTGGTGGATTTAAGATTTAAGTTGAGATTCTAGGAGAGAATGCTAGAATCTTGTTACAGAGTGGAAATGAAAAATCTTATAACATAGTAAATAAGTATAATATGTACTCTCTATGCGTATTGAACAAGCAGATAAGCCATTTAAAAACCCTCCATTTGGAGGGTTTTTAAATACATTTACATTAAATTTGTGGTGGTGCACCACCATAATCGTCAACACTATATGAAGGAGCAGGATAATGCCCATGAGTAGCAAGCTGATCTGTTTTAGAAAACTGAAAAATTCCCACCGTTAATACCCCAATAAAAGCAATGCCTGATAATAATAAGCTAATTTTTTTCATTATTTTAACACTCCTTTTGCGATTGATTTTTGTCTTGCTTGATAACAAATATGGAAATAGTCACTTACTTTTTGGTGGTTCTCTAATTGTCTACATTTTGTGGCAAATAATTCGGCGTATTCGACAACATATTCCCATAATTCTTCTTCCTCAAAGTATAAGATTCCTTCTTGAATGATTTTTTCTAATTCTTCCAATGGAATATTTTCGTTTAATTTTTTTAAAATAGAGAAGTGGTGTGTGTATTCTTCGTTATGAATTTCTCTACAAATCTGTAGTCCCTTATCAATGAGTTGGCTGGCCGTTGATTGTTCTCCTAACTTATAATGTTCCTTAGCTTGTAGGAAGATGGCCTTGAAGTGTGTAGGGATTTTCTCTGTTACTTCTGAAAGGTGACGAATAGCTAAAGTAGACATACTTTGATCAGAATACAGCCACCCCATAGTATTTTTTACGTATAACAAGGAATCTTCTTCCCTATTTTTTTGTAGTAAATCAATTGCGCAATGTAGATATTCTTCTGCTTGTTCGTACTGTTTTAAATAGATGCAGCAACCACCTAGCAAACTATTACAAAAGGCTGTTTTTACTTCATAACCTTCGTACTTTGAAAAGATTGCTCTCGATTTATTTGCGTACTCGATAGAAGCGAGATTGTTATAGGTATGGTGATAGAAAGTAGCAATTCTATAGTAAAATTCAGCATGTTCAATTTCATCTGGTATAGCTACCAATATTTTTTCTGCTAGTTTATAATGTTCCTCTGCCTCAGTATAATTAGATATAAAAGTGGAATGAATGGATTTGAAAAAATGATAATAGAATTGTAGAAATTGATCTGTAGGCATATCATAATCGCTAATAGTATCAAAACTATTTTGTTGAATACCAAGGCTATCTGTTAAGACCTTGTAACGAAATTCGAGTAGTGAATAGTATAGTAACAAATTTTGATCCTGATGTTCTTGATCCGGCTCAATGCTTAACTTATTAATTTTTTCATCAATTTTCTTTTTTAGATTAGTAGCTTTTATAACTTGTTGAGATAGCATAGCTCGATACCAGTCGTTCAATAGAGAGGTTAATTGCTCATTTCCCTTTACTGAAACACTCATAATATACGCCCCCATTTTCTAAAAAAATCCTAATCCAATTTAATTATAAACATCATAACAAAATAGAAGAAAAAATGGAGTGATATTACAATATTTTTCAAGAAAATTCATAAAAAACAATCAATTTGTGTCGAATATACTTAGAATAAAACATCCAAAAATTATCAAAAGATGATATGAGTCTTTATACGTTCTATCAGGTGAACTTAGAAACTGTGATTGAAGATTTATGAAATTTCCTTTTCTTAAAACGGATCAATTACATATTAATTTTTAAATTATTTTATCGGATACATATAGTATGTATCCGATAAAATATATAAATCTTGCGTATGTAAATAAGAAGACAATAAAGAAAACAAAAAAGAACTTGTAAGAATTCCTACAAGTTCTTTTTTAGATAATGTAAAAAGGTGAAACAGAACATCTCATTATTTGTAATAGTGAAATTATCTTACTTATGGTTTTGTTTTATAGAAGATGTACTATATTGAAGATTTGTTCTTATTGTTGATTAAAGGTAAATTAAAGACTGGTAGGGAAGAAGTGCATAAAAGAGAAAGCCTTCTTTACTTATTCTGAAAAGATAATTCAAAAAGCAATTTGTGTATAGAATAAGCAATGCATGAATTCATCAACATTGGTGATAATAAATCAGAGAATCAATATATAAGCATGAACTTTAGTGGAATAGCTACAAGAAGGGGATAATTCTATAATAGTAGATATAATTATCAAAATTTTCATCTTAGTTACTTTTCGGGTAGGATAAGTAGAAGAAAATAGGAAGTTTTTCTTTGAAGAAAGCTCTTTTGACAGGAATAGATTTTTTCATAACTAGAACAAATAAATTAATAATCGCATATACTGTATTGTCGTTAAAGCAAGACATTATTTTCTCAGAACAAGGGAATCACTAGAAAAATATGTGATTCCTTTATTCTTAAGTATAATGTCAATAGTTGATTTGAAATAACCGAAGAAATAAAATCTTTGTTAATGGACAATCACATAATTTTAGGTATAGTAGGTTTATAATTTAGACTATAAAAATTAATGTATCTTTTATTATTTTAACCAAGAAGACTCCCTCCATAAGGAACTCACAGCAAGTATGGGGAAGTGGGAGTAGTTCAAAGCATGCAATATTGTTTGATTTGGCTAATACATAGATTTATCATCTCAGAACTGGTGTAAGAATTATAATGTTTATACCATTCTATTGTATTTTCTAAAGTCTGTTGTAGGGACCATTTTGGCTGCCAATTAAGATTGAATTTTGCTTTGCTAATGTCAAGATTTAGTAAATTTGCTTCATGAAAATTTATTGGACCTATATTTTCTGCTGTCCAATCCCCGCAGCCCCAAATATCTAGTAAACTGGTCACTAATTTTTCTACTGGAACAATATTGCTTAGGGATGGCCCGAAGTTCCATGCTCCTGAATAAAGGATACCATTATTTATAATTTTTTCTGTAAGGAGTAAATACCCGCTTAAAGGTTCTAGTACATGTTGCCAGGGTCTAATAGCAGTAGGATTTCTAATAATAATCTTTTTGTTTGATTCTAATGCTCGTATACAATCAGGAATAATTCTATCTATTGACCAATCACCACCACCAATTACATTACCAGCTCGAACACTTGCAATTATTTTCTTGTGTTGAGAAAAGTTTTCTTCTGAAAAGTAAGAATTTCGATAGGAAGAAATTAAAAGTTCACAGCATCCTTTGCTTGAGCTATATATGTCATGGCCGCCCATAGGGTCAATTTCACGATAACCCCAAGGCCATTCTTTATTTTCATAGCACTTGTCACTTGTCACCATAATTCCTATTTTAGCTGATTCATGTAATCGAATTGCCTCTAGTACATTCATAGTCCCTACAACGTTTACCTCGTATGTTTCCCTAGGATATTCATATGAATACTTAACTAAAGGTTGGGCAGCTAAATGGAATACAATTTCAGGTTTATAATCTGTAAAAACCTTATTTAATTTATTAAAATCTCTAATGTCTCCACGAATATCAATTATATTATTTTGAAGGTTAGTAATGTTAAAGTTATCATTTTTATTTTTAGGATCTAATGAATATCCGATTACAGTAGCACCTAATTCATTCAACCATAGGGATAACCAAGAACCTTTAAAACCAGTATGTCCAGTAATTAAAATTCTTTTTCCGTAAAAAGCATTATTAAAGTTTTGGTTTAACAATTAGTCCACCTCCTTTAGTACCCTATTTTTAGGGGGTTAGGTATAAATGTTTATTATTTTTATACCAATTAACAGTTTTTATAATTCCTTCTTCAATATTAATTCTAGGTTCCCAGGAAAGAGAGTTTTTTATTTTTTGCACATCCGCTTCAGGAACCCATCTTTCATTTGTTCTAGAGGAAATTGCACCGTAATTTGGTCTGGAATTGGTTTTCAAATGTTTGAATAATAATTCTACATAATGTTTCAAGGGGTGAATAGTGCCGCTCCCAATATTAAAAATTTCATTTTGTACAGTAGTATTTTCTACTGCTAGGATACAGGCATCTATTACATTTTCTATATAACAATAATCTCTTAATTGATTACATAAAGTTAAATTTACATCTTTGTTTTGTAATACTCGCAAGATTATATAGCTAAAAATTTTATGCGGCTCTTCGCCTTCTCCGAATATGCCAAAAGGTCTTAATGTTATAAGATTAATATTGTTTTCGCTAGCAATTTGATGGGCGAGTATAGTAGCAGCAGCTTTGGTACTTCCATAGATATCCACAGGAGTTAGTAACATATTTTCATGAATAGGTTCCATCTTGTTACCGTATTCAGAACTACTCCCAAAATTGATGATTTTTTTACAATTCACCAATTTTGCTGCTTGAATAATGTTACAAGTCCCTATAACATTTGTTTCTATAGCATGGATGTAATCTGTATGGGCAGAATTTACACCATAGGCTGCCAGGTGAAAGATATAATCGGGATTAATTTTCTTTATTGCATCTTGTACTTGTTTTTTATCTCGTATATCTATTTCATAGGTTTCAATATATTTTAGAATATCCTTTAGTCTCCAAGAGTTTGATGGTGTTCTTATGAAAAGAACAATTTTTGCTTGTAAATTTAAAAGTCTTCGTGCCAAGTGAGAACCAATAAAACCGTATCCACCAGTAATAAGGAAAGTTTTATTTTTAAATGAAGCAATCATAGTGATAATCTATCCTTTATTAAGATGTATTTTTAGTTGCTGAAATAAATAGATTTATTTTTAAATAAGGAAAGTATCAGTCTTAATTGTGATGAGGGGAGGGGTATTTAAAATAATTTTTTATTGTTGTTGTATCAATTTGATCAGCAAATAAAGAGGAGGAAGGTTTTTGAAAAGTATTATGAAGGGTATGACATGTCTTATTCAATTGTTCAATATAAGGAATGTATATATAATCTAAAACTGCTGGAGGTAATTCTAAAGTTTCGTGTTTCCATAAATCGAACTCATTTGGATTAATAATTTGCATACTTCCAAAATGAAAAGCTATTAATTCATCTTGATCAATAAAAACTTTATTATCTGTTTTGGATATAGAACTGCTATTTAAAATGACATTCCAAGGTGCTGCATCAATACCTCTATGAGTCATGATTTTTATATTAGAAAAGATGTTAGGAATGTGATTTAAATATTTTTGATCACCCCATCTATCCATTTCAACATCATAATGATTATTACAATATTCTAGGCATTTATCTTTCCACCATGTTAAAATTTCTTTACTATTTTGATCGTTTTTGAAGCCTACTAAACCAGCTTGGTATATACCGTGTATGCTTTCAATTTCAGTAGAGCTTCTTTGAGGGCAAAGGAATACAGAGTATTTCCACCACTCATCAAGAATGATATTAGGTGCTGTAAAGAAATACATATCAGCATCACAATATATAATGTGATCAACTTCCGGATAAAGACTAAGGACATGTAGACATAGGGACGCTTTTAATGTCCAACAATACTCTTGTAAACTTCTATCATTTTTTATACTGAGGAGTTCATGATTTTCAATTTCTTTTACCGGAATTAGTATGGCGTGCTTTAATTTTAATTTCTCTAATATTTGATAAGTTAGATCATCCATACAACAGATCCATACAGTAAATTTAGCGTTGAAATTTTCTAAGGAATAATAAGAGGTCAATCCTTGAATTAATCGTTCTTTACTTATAATCATGGAAAAGTTCATAAAATGATTGGATTGATTCATTTTTCTTCTTAATTGTGAATCTTTATATAAAGTTTGAGCTTTATTTATATCTTTTTTACTTAAAAATTGTTTAGTATCTTTATTGAATTTATCCTTTAATTGCTTTAAAACAAATTGAATTCTCTCTAAATACGGAGTGTAAATATGGTTTAATATATTATTGGGTATTGAAATTTCTCCCAAAGACCAAAGATCAAAATCATTTTCAGTAAAGATAGTAATACATGCAAAATGGTAAACAACTAGTTTGTCGTTTTCAATAAATATATCATTTTTAGTCTTGTCAATTTTATAATCGTTATTATATATACAGTTCCAAGGCGCAGCATTTATACCTAAGTTATTTGAAATTTTTACTTTTGGAAAATATATAGGGATATAATCTAAATACTTTTGGTCTCCAAATTTCCCCTCTTCAGCCTCGGCACTGCACCAATCTATACATTTATTTTTCCACCATCTTACACTTTTTAGTCCATAGAGATCATTCTTAAATCCAATTAGACCAGCCTGATATTTTCCGTACATTTTTTCTACCCAATCACGATCTCTTTGGGGGGTTAGGAAGATAGAATGGTCACCCCATTCCTCAAAAATAATATTAGGGTCAGAGAAAAAGCATAAATCACCATCACAATATAGAATAGATGGTAAATCATAATTGACCAATAAATATTCTATCAAGACAGATTTTAAAGTCCAACAATATTCATTTACTTTTCTTTTTCTCTTAATTGCTTTTAGTTCACGATCTTCTAATTCTTCAACTTGTAAAAGGTTTACATTAATTAAACTCATTTCTTTTAATAGTGAATATGCAAAAGGATCTATACAACAAATCCACAATGTGAATTTTTCTGAGTACTGCATTAATGATTGCTGTAAAGCAATAATTTTCAAGACATACTCACTACCTACAATGACGCAGAAATGATTATTTAGATCATGTTGTTGATTATAGAATTGGGGATTAATTCTTTTTTGAGTATTTTTTTTGGAGAGATTTGAAGCTTTAATTCCTGTTGAAAGTGGGTTAACTATTTTCTCATTAGAGGGGATGTACAATCGAGGTAAACTTATTTTTTTATCATTAGAGTTCAATGCTTATTCAGTCCTCTCCACTAAAATTTATTTGGATTCCAACTTTCATTTACAGTTTTTAAATCTTTAGGTGTATCGACACTAGCCCAAAAGTCATTGTGTTCATAGACGGCGAGCTCATTGTCTTTTATTAAATTTCGAAGAGGATCTTCTTCTAGAACACAATCATCATTATTACTTAAATAATTGAATATTTCTTTGTTAAATACAAAAAAACCGCCATTAATTACTTCATCAAGTAATGGTTTTTCTTTAAAATCAATAGCAATTCCATCTTCGACCGCCAATAGGCCGTATTGACTATTTTTTTTAATTCCAGTTAATGTAGCAATTTTTCCTTTTTCTTTATGGAATGCTATTAGTTGATCAATATCTATATTGGCTAATCCGTCACCATAAGTTAATAAAAAGGTTTCACCCTGTACAAAGGATTCAAGTTTTTTTAGTCTTGCCCCGGTCATTGTATCAATTCCTGTATCTATAAAGTGTATATTCCAATTTTCTAATTTCTGAAGTAGCGTATATTGACTGGTTTTAAAATTCAAACTAAAGTCATTCTCTTTCCAGCTAAAGTCCATAAAATATTCCTTAATTTTCTCACCTTTATATCCTAAGGGTAAAATGAAATCAGAATGTCCATATTTTCTATACCAATTCATTATATGCAAGAGGAGAGGCTTTCCTTGAACTCGAACTAATGGTTTGGGAATGTCCTCTAAAATTCCTTGCATCCGAAGCCCTTTTCCGCCACACAAAATTATGACTTTCATAGATTTATTTCCTTCCTCTCTATATATTTTACTAATTTAAACTATGTAGTTTGTTTGGTAAATGTATACACGGTTGTACCATAATGACAATCAACTAAAAAAAATATGTTAGATTTATAATTCAGATGCTGATTAAACGTGGAGAATACACACTGTAGTTTATCATTAATTATATGTAAATTAGGTTCTTTTAAAATCTATGCTTTAGTTTATTTAATATTAATGAAAGAAATTGCTTGTTCTTAAGATAAAAGAAGGGGAAGGAAATCAAGGGAATTGAAGAAGCTTATAATGAAATATCCAAGAAGACAAAATATAAGATAAAGTATGGAAGTAAGTAGTCGTGAATGCACTACATAAGCAGAATATGCTGATCGCATAAATGATTATACAGAAATCAATAGAAGAATAACAAAGGGAATTAGCCATTTAAAGGAAAATGGAACAACTATTTTTACATTTTATAAATTCAAAAAAGAGCACCGCATAAAGGTGCTCTAGTGATGGAACTAATTTTGTAAAGAACTATTTATTCAATAAAGAAGGACTTACGAATTATTATATGAACGTTTTGTTAATTAAGTGTGTATCAATTAGACAGGAATTTTATTTTTCTACACCTATTTGATTTTACGGGCCAAATCATGTTAAAAGTAAGAAGAAAATTATTAAGTTAATGTTATTTTGTTTAAAATAACATCCCAATCGGAATCATCACCTTCCCATCTATCCTGATAACGTGGGAGTTCAATTGAACAAACCCTCGATATTCCCCAATTTTGTTCAACAATATTAGATATACCCTCCTTGAAATTAACAATAAGAATATTAAAATCCTTATTTGTAATTTTAGATAACACGTTTTGTAATTCAACCGCTTCATCTCGATTTCCCCAAATTCTAATGAATAAAATGGATTCACTACTATTTATTTTTTCAAGGAATCGATTAATTCTAGTGTCTAATTTAGCTTTAAAAGAAGGATAGGTTGATTTCAAATCCTTTTCGGAATTAATAGGAAAATCATGCATTGAAAAACAATTATAATAAGTGTCCTTTATACAGTAGGTAATTCGTTCTGCCCATTTAATTTGATTATCAAATTCTGATTCAATAAGACCGTAACTTTCTGAACCTTCTATAACCATATTTTCCAACTTCATGAATTTTTTAAATCGATTTTGAAGTAATCTGTTTACATCTGAAAGTGATGGATAATAAAACCAATCTAAAGGTCCAGAAAATGTTCTTAAATTGTGTCTTTTGATTTGGTTGGTGACTTGACACAATCCTCCTAAACTTACAATTACGCCATAGGATTTTTGTATATCTTCTAGGTTCATCCTCATCATCCTTTATAAAAGTAATTTAAATTATCTGTTCAGTATATGATGCAATAACATATTGATGTGGACCTATATATCACAGTACATAGAGCTAAGACATTTGTATAAATTTAAAAAGTCAAATATCTAAGTTGAGGGATTTCATCTTTGACGTTATATCATGGAGTTATTATTGGAATGAAAGCTGGTAGGGATATTGCGCCAGAGTTATATATTCTCCAGTAACTTAATTTAGAAACCTGTTCTTGATTACTGTAGTAAAATTGTTGTTCTTTTAAAAGAATCCTTAGATAAAAAAGAAAAATCTATTGGTTAGCATTTAACCAGTAGATTTTTCTTTGAGTTAGCATCTGTTATATGATAAATATTGAAGATGGAAAACCACTTAGAAAGACTTTTAAGCAGAAAAATAGACTAGTCTATTTTAATTTCTAATGGTCCCAGTATCTTTCATTTTAACGTGTGTCTTTACATTTATTTTAGCCTCTGCTAATGCTTGCAACCAATCACCTTTTACTTTTTTCCACTCTTTATATTGAAAGGCTCTAGCATATAGGGATAATCCGATTGGATCAATTTTATTCTGCTGCATTTCATTTAAAATATTTTGTAACTTTTTATTAACTTCTTTTTGAATAGCACTTTCTAAATTATTTACATTTTTTTTATTATCATAGTGCCCCTTTATTAAATTCGCATTGGTTTTTTCTATTAAAGCTACATTAGCATATATATCGAGATTAAATACAAACTTTCCGTTTTGGAAAGCAACAACTACCTTCCTTGTCGCGTTCTGTACGAAGATAGAAGTGTTTGTTTTCTTGCTGGACTTTTTAGGAGGAAGCGCAAGGTGTAGTATCATTCGCCCGCTACTTTTTTGCTTATTTATAAGATTGAAAAATTTAACATCTTTTTTAGGAATATGAGTTAAATATTTCCCTTTTCGATTTAAAAATGCAATTCCTACTGTGTCGATTTCATTCTTTGTTTTTTTGATAATTGGAACAGTTTGCGTCATTCCTTCTTCATTTTGTTCTCTCATTAATTGTTGAATTGTAGAAGAGACGGATTGGTTATTTTGAATTGATGATTCAATTACACCACTTATATAAGATGAAAGTGATGGTTTACTAGGCTTGTGAATTTTAAAAATTTCTTCTGCAGGTCCATCTACAAGTACTACTTTAGCATTAATGGTAGCGTAAGGATCACGGTAAGAAGAATCAAGCTCCTGCAACCAATTTGCTTCTTGCGCTAATTTTTTCCCAATTAAAATGATTTCAGCTTTGGAAGCTGTCATAAAGCCCGTTAACTTTGTATCTATCTTACTGAATCCAGTATATACAGTTGATGCTTGTGTCCAATGCTCTATAGTACTTTTTGACTGTTTATGATGAAAGAGTGGTATGCTTGTTCCAACTTTTATGTCTCCATTAGAGGTTCTATCCAAGCCAATTAAAAGGATTAATGAAACCTTCTCAAGAGGAACTCTCTGACTACAACCAATTATATACACACAACAAATTACAATCCATATCCATTTTCGAATCAAAGTTGTTTCCTCCTAGTAACCCAAGTAAAAAGAATACTGTAAGCGAAAAATAAGATTGGTAAAAGAATAAAGAAAATGACATTTAAGATATCCATAAGAGAATATATAAACAAATATTGATCCACATCGGGATTTAGGAAAATAAATAGCCCAACTATAAATAACATAAAAGCAAGCAGCGCCCAATTTCGGGCGTTTTTTTGAAGTGATATGGTCATAGATTCAAAACTGAAAAATAAATACGGATATATTGTAGTGGAAAATACAATCAAGTAGTAAGCGATATATATAATTTCTAATCTTTCCATGAAAGAAAAACGAACCCCTTTTAACAGATGAAATACTGGCCAGATTACGTCTTTTATCCCCTCTGGACTAAAGTATATATAAGAAAGAATAGTCACATATAAATAGAAAAACATAGTTCCAGTATTCGCTATTAGTAGTCCTTTTATGGCTTTTTGTTTTTTTTGTAAGAACGGGTATATATAATATGCAATTTCTAAGCCAGCATAAGGTGTAATGGTTTCTTTTGTTGCCTTTATAATAGGGTATAATCCATCTTTAAAAATAGGTAGTAGGTGTAAAGGGGTGTAGTTAGTCTTTAGTGAAAACAGAAGAAATAGTGGCATCCAAGTAGTGAAGAAGAAAACAAGCATAGAATAACTAGTAAGGGCCCTTAACCCACTCAGGGTTAAAATAATAAAAGGTAATAGTAATAATATGGTGATTTGATAAGTAGGAGTGGAAGGGAATATCCACACTTTTACAATATCAGTTGCCTTTAATAAAGTATTAAAGCCAGCAAAAAATAGATAACAGGCATATAAAAGAAAAAGAATCGTCCCTAGCCATTTACCAAAGTATGTTTTTAAGATTTGCGAGAAATTTTTGTTGGGATTTTTTTGTAACATTAATATAATAAATACACCGATTATAGAAGTAACCATCCATCCAAGAATGATTGAAATCCAGCCATCTGTACCAGCAGTAGTAGCAAGTGGGCTTGGCATAATTAACATACCAGATGCAAGTTGCAGCGAATGGATGAAAATAATAAATTCGAATAAAGTTATATTTTTGAATTTAAGATTCCCCATGCGGACCACCTTCTTTTTTCTTTTCTTGTTTCGGCTGTCCAGTACTCGAACGGGTGGTAATCATCGAAATAGGAAACCTTACAAAAGAATCTTTTAACTCTTGAAGCCGAAATGGCGCGATTGGCAATCCGTATGGTGAACCATAGGAAGTCAGTGAAACAAAATGAGCAAATAAGAGCATTAATCCACTAACAATACCTACAACCCCATAAAAGTATGCCAATAACATCATTGGAAAACGAATAAGGCGTATAGAACTTGATAAATCATAATTAGAAACAATAAATGATGCAATGGCTGTAATAGATACGATAATAACCATAACGTTACTCACAAGTCCAGCTTGAACAGCCGCCTGTCCAATTACAATCCCTCCAACAATACCAATAGTTTGTCCAATAGGTTGTGGTAAGCGAATACCAGCTTCACGTAGCATTTCCAGTGTAATTTCCATTATAAAAGCTTCCAATAAGGGAGAGAAGGGGACCTTAACTCTTGACGTTGCAATAGAAGTGTATAAATCTATAGGAATGATCTCAAAGTGAAAGGATACTATAGCAATATAAAATGCGGGTAAAAAAATAGCTATAATAAATCCTGCAAATCGTAATAAGCGAAAAAAAGATGCAATGAGCCAATGAATATTATAGTCATCTGGGGTTTGAAAAAATCCAATCAAATTCATAGGAACAACCATAGCACCAGGGGATCTATCCATTAACACCGCTACTTTCCCATCAAGTATATGGTTTGAAATGGCGTCTGGACGTTCGCTTAAATAAGCCTGTGGAAAAGGAGTCCAATTTTGATCTTTTGTATAATTAGATAGCTCTCCAATACTTAATACCGCATCTGTTTTGATTTTGCAGATTCTAGTTTCTATTTCTTGGACTACATCTGCGTTTGCTACATCACCTAAGTAAATTAAATAGACTAAAGAAGTGGCTCGTTCTCCAATCGTCAGCTTTTTGATTTTTAACTCTGTAGAAGGAATATATCGACGAATTAGGCCTATATTTTTTGTGACATTCTCAATAAAACCATCATGTGAGCCTTTAATAGTAACTTCTGAAATTGGTTCTTGAATGGCTCTCTCTGCCCAGCCTTTTGTATTTATTAGAAGTGACCGATTTTCTCCTTCCATAAACAGTACACATTGACCCTCAAGTAATCCTTCTTTAATTTCATTCCATGTATATACGATTTTTGTATGAGTAGCAATAATATTAGAATTAAAAATTTGACTGTCTTCATTTACTTCTTGTAATAATGGTGTAACAACATTGGCTTTTAATGCAACACCATCTGTAAGGCCTTCAAAATAATAAAGTAAAATATTCGTGTTTGTTTTTAATTGCAAAGGGTGTTCAATTAAATCTGCACTAATATCAAAGATGTTATCTAATGTATTTTTAAGTTCTTTTAAGTTACTTGTTTGGATCTTTTCAATGTTTTTATCTGTTTTAGTTTCTAAGATCTCTTCATTTAAAGACAAAATTGACACCTCTTTAATATATAACGATTAGTTATATTTATTATTTTTATAAGATGGAATTTTATTCACAAATTTAAACAAATTGGGAACGGAAATTAATAATTGAGAGCAAAAAAGTAGAGGTGATTTGTGGGGGAATCTAAGTACCAAGATAGAATTGAAATTTGAATGATTATCACAAAAAAGAACCCTTGATAGGCTCTTTTTCATAGTTGATAAATATATTGTCAACAATAGATGGCGTTTAAGGTAGTAATTTAGATGTCTTTAAGTTCATCAGCTGAATTTTGTAGGAAGAATTCTTTTTTAATATCTTAATGCTCAATTAAAAAGACATTATATTTATTTGGGTGTTCTAGTGTAATTAAAGTTTGCGCGCTAACAAATTTTGTTTAGGGACAAAATGTTTTTTTCTGAATTAACAGAAAAATATATGCGCAAAATTCCTATTAGTTATTTTGGTAGGTATCAAATATTGCTTTGGCCTTATTTTCTTGAGATTACCGTACGTTTATATGTTTCTAAGGGAAAGAAATACTTTCATTTTTATGACCATCTATTGTTTGATTAAGATGGTAACATGAAATAGAAGCGTTTACAACCAGAAAATAAAGAAAAAATATTAAAATTAGACTTTTTTCGACAATTATTTTATGTTTATATTTCATTTTATTATAGGAAAAGGCGGGGGAAAGCGGACCTTTTCCTATAAAATGTTTTGTTGGAATTAGAAATAACTAAAAAAGTAATATTAGCTTAAAATTAAAATGAAATTCAATGATAAGGTTATAATTGAATTTTTAAACCTCATGTGTATTGAAAATATGGTCAAATCTTAATCCACGTTGCGTTTCTTCCTTTTGTAACTAGCTTAATATGGCCAAACACTTGCAAGGAATTTAAAGCCTTACTGATTGTACTTTCTGCAATATCTGGATAAGTGTTACGAATACTCTCCTTAGTAAAAGGTTGTTTTTGTTTAAGTATAAAATCTTGAATTCTCTCAACTTTAGTATGTTTATATATAGAATCTAGAACTGTGTTATGAAGATCTTTGTAAGCCTCTAATATAATTGTTAAAAACGTTTTTAACCAAAAGCTATTATTATGTTCCTCGCAGTACCAATTGACCGAAGATTTATAAATCGAATTGTAATAATCAGATTCATTTTTCTTAATATATTTATCCAAACATACATATTTTACAAATGTATGTCCACTCTTAATTAACAGCAATTGCATTAACATAAATGCCAGCCTGTTATTACCTTGATTGAAAGGGACTATGCAATAAAAATTTAATATAAAACGAGCTATTAATAAAAGTGAATGTAGCCCCTTACTAGTATTTAATGAGTTGTATTGATCACATAATTGCTCCATAAACTGTGGAATGAGTTCATGCGGAAGAATGCGGTAACTATTCAAGTGCATTCCATGCTCAGGAATACCTGGAATAATAAAAGGTTTTTCACGCCATTTGGCACTGTCAGAGGTAAGGTAATGTATTAGTTGAAAATGTAATTCCTGTATAGTTGCTGGATTAATTGATAAAGTACAGGAGTTTTTATGTACAAAAGAAAGTGTTTGATAATAACAAAAAATAGCATCTTCAGAAATATTTTGAGGTACTATATCATCTAAAATAAGTTCTTTTAATCTTTTATTAGGAACTTTTATATCCTCATAAATAGTTGTGAAATTTTTTATGTAATGTAGTGGTATAGTTTTTTCTAAACTATTAAATATGTCAGGGTTTTGTTCCTGATAAGCAGTTAATTTTCCTTTGAATTCGCTAATTTCACTTATTAAATTGATTAACCTCCTTTTTAATTCAATATTTTTGTACTTATCATCAAAAAAGTCTCTCATTTTTGTTCCTCCTGTAACCCCTTAACACGTTGTTGCATATATCTTTCCATTCTAAAGGTATGCTACGACATCATTGTAAAATAAAGATATTTTCGGTCTGATTTTGAATATATATCAGAATCTATATTTTTATTTAACAATTAAAATATGGAAATTATAAAGAAGAATCGTTAGGATTCAATTTTAATAGGCATAATCCTAACATCAAATGCACAAATGTACAATAAAAAAATAAAAAAAATAAAACTATCGACTCTTTTGAAATATTATCTAAAAGAATTTTAAGAAATTGTAGGTATAGATGTGCTTTGGTTTAGGAGTAAATAATAAAGCGGTAATAGAGTTTTTATAGGTAATTAAAAAGTAGATAGACTATTAATTTGTGTCAATTACGTGCCTAATCTATCATATGCTTTTATAAGAATTTTAAAATTAAATCCTAACGAGCTGAATTTTCTATATTTAGCATAAATATTAGGGAGGCGTGCTGATGAAATGTATCATTTTATATAGAAATATGTAACGTTTAACACTCGTATTGTAAAATATTTTGACATACGTTAATTTAAATATTAGGTACAGGAACATTTAATAAAAACTCAGTACTAAAGTACCCTTTAAACGTTTCACCCTAAGACGTTTCTCAAGCACACTGAAGTTTACCCGTTGTTTCTGTGCCTTATTAGATAAAAATAATATAATAAATTTTTATAATATGATAATGAAAAATGGGTTTTCTCCTTAAATATTAACAATCTCTTGATAATCTGCTTAAAGTAAGAAAATGCAGGATAGACAATGGTTATTAATAAAGAAAATACAGTTAAGCTAGATACCTTAAGTCATTTTATAAGTAATTAAGCGTTAGATTGAATTAGTAAGAATATTATATGTGATTGCTAAATGGCTTGTTTTAATTGTTCTGTTACTATTAATTTATGAATTTTAACATTTAGAAGCTAGTCAACATATAGGTTATATTGATTATGTGGGTTTTAACCTCAAGTGTATATGTTTAAGGTTAAGGGATTTGTGAGTGTTATAAAAGAAGTGAAAGTCTGGAAGAAACGGATATAATCGGCTTCTTCCAGACTTTTTTTGCTTTTTTGTAATATAAAAAAATTATTTTTCCTACATGATTTAATTATCTGTTTTAATATTTGAATTTTTTGTGAAATTAAACGAAGTTTTTATTCTTTTTTTAAAACATAATGTTACAAAATAGACTTATTGTATTTATTTTATTTTTATATGAGATTAAAAATAATAATAAACGTACCAATGTATGAGAGGTATTAGTATATTTATTAGTAATTTGTTCGTTTATCTCTATATTGCTATTATATTAGCGATAACAATAATATATTGGGGGGACAAGAATGAATTTGAAATTTACATCTAAATTGGAAAGATTAAGAAAAAGTAAAAAAGGAATTGGTGCTTGTGTTTTAGCTGCAGGGGTAACGGCTATTACTATGATTCCTCAAAGTGCTTATGCACATGGATTTGTTGAAAAGCCAAGTAGCCGTGCTGCTTTATGTAGTCAGAATTATGGAGCATTGAATTTAAATTGTGGAAATATAATGTACGAACCTCAAAGCCTAGAAGCACCTAAAGGATTCCCAGACGGGGGACCGATTGATGGAAAAATCGCTTCGGCAGGAGGACTGTTTGGAGGAATTCTTGACCAACAAACATCAAATCGCTGGTTCAAAAACACGATTAAGGGTGGAGCAAATACCTTTACATGGAAATATACAGCTGCACATCCTACAAGTAAATGGCATTATTACATTACAAAAAAGGGATGGGATCCTAATAAACCATTAACACGTGCTGAATTAGAACCAATTGGAACTGTGAAACATGATGGTTCTGCCGCATCAAATAATTTAACACATACAATTAATGTACCAACTGATCGCAATGGTTATCATGTTATTTTAGCTGTATGGGATGTAGCAGATACGTCAAATGCGTTTTATAATGTAATTGATGTAAATCTAGTAAATAATGAAACTCCCGATACAGTAGCTCCAAGTCAACCAACTGAATTAAATGCCTCTAAAGTTTCTGCCAATAGTGTTGAAATAACATGGAAGGCTTCTACTGATAATATAGGTGTAAAAGAATATCAAGTGTTACGTAATGGCGAAGTAATTGATACGGTACCAGGTACAACTTTTATTGATAAAAAACTAAAAGCAGATACGGAATATACCTATACAATAAAGGCATTAGACTCTGCTGGAAACATATCAAAAGAAAGTGAAAAACTAAAGGTTAAGACAACACATGCAATCCCAGATATAGAGGCTCCAACTCAACCAAAAGGATTACATAGTATGGGTACAACAGCGAAAACTGTTGATTTGATGTGGAGTCCGTCTGAAGATAATGTAGGTGTTGACCATTATATTGTATATAGAGAAAGCGCTGGGGTTATGAATAAAATTGGGACAGCGGCTAATACATCCTTTATGGATAAAGATTTGAAGGCTAATACATCGTATAAATATGTAGTGACGGCGGTTGATTTAGCTGGAAATGAATCTAGTAGAAGTGATGTTTTGACTGTAACAACAAAGTCAGAGGATTCCACATATGAAAAATGGGATGCAAGAAAAGCATATACTAAAGGCGATAGAGTAGTACATGAGGGAAAAGTGTATGAAGCAGTTCAAGATCATCAAGGAAATGGCGACTCAAATTGGATTTTTGCCTTATCGCTTTGGAAGCCAGTTTTGAATAAGTGACAGGTGGGAAAAGGTAGTTAACATTTTTGGGTTTTCTTTTAAAAATTAAGGGCTGTTCCAAATATGAATTATCTTATGATTTAAATGATAAATCAATAAGATTTAAACCCCATCCTAATGTTTACGAAATGAAATTAAAAAAGAATCCCAATGGAATTTCATTGGGATTCTTTATTTTCTAATTTGTAATAGCGTATATTTTCACTGTG
Organism: Bacillus sp. HMA207; assembly: GCF_003402455.1. Lineage (NCBI taxonomy): Bacteria > Bacillati > Bacillota > Bacilli > Caryophanales > Bacillaceae > Bacillus > Bacillus sp. HMA207. The sequence goes on from NZ_BEZT01000001.1 coordinate 1,337,442, forward strand.
AATTTGTTAGTGGCACCCATTGGACTTGCAATATAATATTTAGTATTTGTGTAAGCTTCAGTCCTAGATCCATGTGAAATGTTTTTCCAACGAGTAGAATCTATTCCTAGGGAAACATCAATCATTACATTGAAAGAGATAGTAGAAGAATAATCTTTTTCTGAAGGCTCAATAACCCATTTTAATTCTTTGGTACCTACAGGTAAACTATCAATTTTAAAGTTTTGACTGGATCGATTTTGTTGCCCGGATAAAGGACAAGATTCAGATGATATTTGCGAAATTAATATTTCTTTTTCATTAGAATGTATACCATTTAATTTAATGATACTATCAATTAAACCTGGACCAGGAAAATCAGCTGCGATGATACCAGAATGTTTAATTATGCCTTGTTGTAAGAGTTCGGTCCCAAGTGTATTCATTCCTCCATAGTATACTTGTCCGTTTCTATCGCGAGGGAAATCACTCCATGCATTTGTGGAATTCGTTTGAATCAATTTAGGACTACTATCAGTATTTCTGCTCTCTTTTCCGCTTGCAACAAACCAAGGATATACATTATTTGAAAATGCTGCTGCGCCTCCCGTACCACTAAAATGGTTGAGATGAATTTTTCCATTATTAAAATTAGTATTTGTATTTTGTAGATGGGTTTTTATCGCAATCCATTTTGCATATATTTCGTCTGGTCCGCTTCCAATTTCAAATTTATCTTGTATATTCAAACTTTCGTAATCAATGCCGTACAATTGAGTAGATGTAAAGTTTTGTAAGATTACAATTTTCCCGCGGGTATCTCCTAAAGTAGGGTTATTTCTATCTGAGGTTGGTACGGAATTAGGATTCCAAAAATATGAAGCATTAACGTTTTTATATTTTAAAAATATCTCCTCAAATGATAGAGAGCCGCTTTCAGGAGTAGTTTCTTCTTTTAGGCGCATTAATATTGTTTCTGTTGGATGCTCTTTTAAAAATTGAATTGTCTCTTTTAATACATCTTCAAACACAGCTTTTTGATTTACAATGCCATGATACATTGCAAAAGAATCTTTTACACGTTTAACACGCATATCTACATATCGGATTCCAGAATTTAATTGTTGGGATAGACTCATAGTTTGATTTCTTGTCAAATTTTCATCAAGAAAGCTTGCTCCATGTAAAGCCATTGTACCGTGAGTCCCTGGAATAGATATTTCACTTAATTTTGTTGAATCTTCTATTTTGGACATCCACGATGGATTTTGATATCCTATATTGGATTCATAGGAGTAACCTGGATGACTATCAGCTAAAAGAGTAGATGGTGTACTTAAACTTGCTAGTGTAATACAAGTGAGGATGCTAATTTTAATGAAATTTCTCATTTTTATTTTCTTCATTTTATCTCTCCTGATCTTTAAACAATTGCTAGATGATGTTTTTACTATATTTATTGTTTTTCATTCTTGAGGTAATAAATTTTTGGATTTGAAAATAATTAAAAACAGGGGGAGTAAGTTATTTGAGACTTTAATAATTTGTTTTTATGAATTGTACCTAATAGCCAAACGTATTCTTGAAAAATCGAAATATAGCCTCCAAAAACCAACCGTTGCTCGTATTGTATACAAACAAAATAGAAGCCTTAAAAAAGAATTCTATTTTGTGACATATAATGAATGATAAGGTGGTAAACAAATCAAAATAATGTGAATGAGTAGTAAAAGTTTATTAATAGCTGTTTTAGAATCTCTTATAACAAGGCTGATTACAAAAAGTGAATCCCTACAATGCTAATAAAAATTGAAAAATTCTACTCATTAAAACTTAGACTAACTACAGTTGCGATAGATTGGGCTGCATGTTCCCAGCTTCCATCTATAACTTTACCAATCTGCTGACCAAGTGTATTTAAATCATTTGGATTAACTGGAATTCCATTATACGCAGCAAGAATTGATAAAAGTGGAGCAGCAAATGGTGTCCAACCACCTCTATCAATACTAAATACAGGCTTATCTACTACTTTTCCATCTTGCACAGTAAACTCATAATAAAATTGATCATCTGGACGGAAACTTAAATGATGAGAAATTTGTCCCTTAACATATTTTTTTCCTGCACCTAGATTTACTACTTCTATTTCCTTTACGTTAAATTCATGCTCAAATACTTTTATTTTTTTGACTTCTGGACCATTTAAGGCAGCATTAACAGCTGTTTCTAAATTATTTTGTGCTAATGGTTGAATACTCATTTGTTCCTTGTTTTGTTGGATAGGAGCCTCTTTTTCTGCAGCAAACACTGATGTGGTAGGTAGTGCACCTGTAGCTAATGTTGCTGCAAGTGCTGTTGTCATAATGATTTTTCGTTTCATCTTCATAGTTTTCCTTCCTCTCTTAAAGTTATGATATATAATTTTTTAAGATTGACACGGTACAATTTTTTTCATAATGCACGCAAAAAACTAGTTTAAGAACTATGTGAAAAAACGTGTCGGAAAATTAAAATTAATTATATATGTGTTTTAAATGATATCTATCTACACATATTTTTTCAATTTTTAGACAAATGAAACGATAATTACTGCATAAGAGTCAATTTAGCACTTTATTTATCTATAAATTTCCTATAAACACATTTAGTTCATGGTAAAAGTAATATATTTGATATTAAATGTCTTGCATAATGCGATGAAATTTCACAATTTTTTATCAATATATACATAAAAAAAGTAACGAAACTTAAGTGATATTTAATACTTTTCATATTTGTGAAGTATGTGAATTTGCTTATTATAACATCTAAGATGTTAGATGTTATTTTTTAAACATTACTTATCCGGATTCATGAAAAGTATTTTAATATATTTTTTATTTTATATAACAATATATAGTTTTGATATTAAAACTAAAATATGGAAGTAACATAGGGGATTTACGCATATAGTAATGTTGATGGTAAAATTAACAAAATTTTCATTTGAATCAGATAAAGCTATGGTGTTTTTAACTTATAATAATGTTACTACGATGAAAAAATGGCTACTAATTAGTTAATTTAAAAATCAATTTTAGATAGGAAGAGGATAATGAAGACCAGAGATAGTTATAAAATTATTGTAATTGGTGCTGGGACAGCAGGACTATCTTCTACTGCACATTTATTACGAAATGTACCCCTATTGAAAGAAAGTATAGCAATTATTGATCCATCAAAAAAACATTACTTTCAGCCACTATGGAGTTTAGTGGGGGGAGGAATTGTTTCAAAGGAAAGTACGATGCGTAATCAGGAATCGCTTATTCCAAAAGGGGCAACGTGGATCCCTAAAAGTGTTGTTAAGTTATTTCCATCTGAAAATAAGATACTTTTAGATGACGGACTGCTACTTGAGTATGAAATTCTTATTGTAGCAGCTGGTATACAAATAAATTGGGACAGTATTAAAGGCTTAAAAGAGTCTATTGGCACTAATGGGGTATGTAGCAATTATTCTTATACATATGTTGATTCTACTTGGAGAGAAATCGAAAAAGTTAAAGGAGGAAATGCGCTTTTTACCCACCCTAATACTCCTATTAAATGCGGTGGTGCTCCACAAAAAATTATGTACTTAGCAGAGGAGTATTTTTGTAATAGTGGTTTAAGAAACAGAAGTGAAGTAATGTTTTATTCTGCAAACAATAACATATTTCAGGTTCCAAGATATGCAAATACTTTAGAACAAGTACTAGAAAGAAAGCAAATTATAACGAATTATAATAAAAATCTAGTGGAAATTATCGCCGAAAAGAGAGAGGCAATTTTTGAAGATACGCAAACACTAAAAAGAGAAACCGTACCATATAGTATGATACATGTTGTTCCGCCAATGGGGCCACCTAATTTTATTAAAGAGAGTGAGATAAGTGATCATCAGGGGTGGGTAGATATAAGCCCTTATACTTTGCAGCATGTGCAATATAAAAATATTTTTGGACTTGGAGATTGTACCAATTTACCTACCTCTAAAACTGGAGCAGCAATTCGAAAACAAATACCCGTCTTAAAACAAAATATTATGGACGTACTTAGCGGAAGAGATTTACAGGCTAAATATGATGGATATACATCATGTCCGATTGTTACAGGATATAAAAGTCTTATACTTGCTGAATTTAACTATGAACATGAGCCTCAAGAAACGTTTCCATTTAATCAAGCGAAAGAACGGTATAGTATGTTTTTACTTAAAAGATATATGTTGCCATATATGTATTGGAATTTAATGTTGAAAGGGATTCTATAGGAGAAGATAAAAAGTGGTTACAAAAATTGAAAATTAATTTGAAATAACTAATTGGAGGGAATAGCTATGCTTTTAAAATATTTTTATGATGAAAAATTAGCACATGCTTCCTATTTAGTCGGTTGTCAGAAAGAAGGCGTAGCAATCGTTATTGATCCTAGTCGCTATATAGAACAATATATAGAATTTGCTAAGAAAGAGGGGATGGAAGTAATTGCTGCGGCTGAGACCCATATTCATGCTGATTTTCTTTCTGGGTCTAGAGAACTTTCTAATCTTTACCATGCAAATTTATATGTATCTGATGAAGGAGATTGTGATTGGAAATATCAATATCTTAACGAAGGTCGATACAAATTGGTTAGAGAGGGCACAGAGTTTAAAGTAGGTCATATAAAATTTAATGTAATTCACACCCCAGGGCATACGCCTGAAAGTATTTCTTTTTTAGTAACTGATACAAGTCAAAATAATTATACGAATGATAAACCGATAGGAATATTCACAGGTGATTTTATATTTGTAGGAGATATAGGAAGGCCGGATTTATTAGAAACTGCAGTCGGTATTAAAGATACTGCAAAAATAGGAGCGAAACAATTATTTGATTCTATACAAAAAATAAAAATACTTCCTGATTATTTGCAAATATGGCCATCACATGGTGCGGGAAGCGCATGTGGAAAAGCATTAGGAGCAATTCCAACTTCTACATTAGGTTATGAAAAGATGTTCAATTGGGCATTTCGGTGTAATGAAGAAAGTGATTTTATATCGACTTTATTGACGGCACAGCCAGAGCCTCCAAAGTATTTTTCATTAATGAAGAATTTAAATAAGTATGGTCCGCCAATTCGTAAGAAGAGAAAAAGTACTGCTATTAATACAGTAGAAGAACTTCAAGAAATTTTGAAGAGCGTTTATCAAATAGTTGATATAAGGGATGTAGAGAGTTTTGCTGCAGGTCATATCGAGAAGTCAATTAACATACCTTATAACAATTCTTTCACAACTTGGTGTGGATGGTTATTAGATTATAAAAAAGAAACTTTAATAATTCTAGATGAGGAAAAGGTTAAAGTAGAGGCAGTTATTAGAGAATTTGAATCTATTGGGTTAGATAATATTATTGCTTTTGCACCCTTAAAAGTAATACAAAGACTTGATAGATTTGAAAGTTACAAAGAAAAAACATCGATTGAATTATATCCGCATATAAAAGGTGGAAGCGTTAAGGTTATCGATGTGCGTAGTAAAAAAGAGTGGGAGGAAGGACACCTTCATGATGCAATACATGTCACTTTAGGTAATCTATTTGAACAACTAGATTATATACCGAAAGATTTTCCAATAGTTTTGCAATGTCGAACCGGATTACGTTCCGCTATAGCAGCTAGTATTTTACAAAGAGCTGGTATAAAGGAAGTAGTGAATTTAAAGGGAGGATTTCTTGCATGGAAAGAAGAAGGGCTTCCTTATACAACATGCAATCTCAATGTGTAGGAAAATATTATATGCTAGGTAAGAATAATTAAAAGAAGTTATAGATGACGTGTTAGAAAAGGGAATCATAATTGTCGCAGATTCAGGAAATACATTAGGATTATTAATTGATTATCCAGTTAAATATGAAAATGTAATATTTGTTTTAGCATTAAATAATTTAACATTGGATCCATCTTTTATGGAATGGCAGTGTTGGAAGTACTTAGGTATTATCAATAAGAACCCAATTTAAAATTCTCTTGGATGCAAGAGAATTTTTTTATTGGGAATAGTAAGGGGGAGGGGAGGTGCATTACATATGGGAAAAGGTAGAAGTAATAATGCTGGTAAAAAGCAACCGAATTTTGATGATTCATCTAATTTTGCTAAACAAAGCCAACCGACAGAAAAGAAGAAGAAATAAGAACAGGAGCTCTCTTGATAAAGGGAGCTCCTGTTAAAAGTGGACTGACGTTTCAGAATAACATATCGATGGATTAACCCAATAGCCATAAATACAAGGTTTTAATTTTTCGAAGGGCACCTAATTTAATATTATTGTCCCGCTTTTTTATACTTATTGACGCGTTAAATCCATTTAAAATGCTCCTTAATGGCGTTGGGCGTGACCTTCATTAAAATTTTTTAAACCTAATGGGACTTACCATTAAGAGGGCGAGGATTAAAGTAATCCATGCATTACTATATGAAAACAATGCCATGCCAGCCAATGATAATCCTGCAGCTGGAATAGGTAATCCCTTAAAATATCCAATAGTTGGTTTAATACTAAATTTAGCTAATCTTAAAGCACCCATTGTTGGGAATAGGATAAATGCCAAAGAAGTTAAAATAGAAGGTGTTGCTATCGTATGAAATAAAAGCGCAGGAGCGACGCCGAAACTAACAATATCAGCTAAGGAATCCAATTCTACGCCAAACTCACTGTTCACTTTTAATTTTCTTGCAATTCTTCCATCAAGAAAATCTAAAACAGCTGAAAAGAAAATGAGAATGGAGGCTGCTCCTAAATATTCACTCATATTCAAGGTGATTGAGAAAACACCGCACAATAAATTTCCAATCGTAAATAAATTCGGTATAACTTTTACAAGCTGATTAAACAAGTTTGTTCCTCCTAAATTAATTAAACTTCACATTTCTGTAGCAATTTCTATATATTCTTCCGTTATTCTTAAAAATATATGACCACTGTATTACTGTAAGCTAATTAAATTTCGATAAGAGAAAAATTGATTTCTTAAATGTTCCACGGGTTTATAAAAATGTTTAATCATTTTCAGTACGCGTTATTGAATATTAGCACCTGATAGTTGATATTTCGAGTAGTCAGGGATTTTCCGGTTCTGGTGCAAAAAATTAAAGGTAATTAAAAATAATCTCTAAAAAGGAGACATAATGATACTATTATTTTAAAAAGGTTCGTGGTTGGTATCGAATATGAAAAAATAGAATTTTTATACAAAAATCACCCGAAAGGGTGCCTTTTGTACCTCTTAAAATGACTGAAGATGTGTTTACTTGAGTTCATTAGGTAGTTAGAGGTTGATAGACTATCTTTAACGAAAATGTTGAGTAGTTCATCTTCATTATATATCAATTTAATAATGATTGGGATTTAGAAAGTTCCATGGAAAGTACATATCAACCTGATTGGAAGATTGGAAATTTAATAACTGGTGATACATTTTACTTAACGCAACATTTTGGTGCGCAAATGAAAATTTTTAAAGTCCACACAAATGGTACCCTAGAACGATTCCAAACAATAGAACCAGAATTAAAATAAAATTTTTGTAGCATCAATTAAATTCATTTCTTTTTATGCAAACACACTTTCAGCGGAACTAACTTCTTCACTATTTTGCGCTGGAAAGACTGTATAAAAAATGGTTACGTTTTCTGATCTTGAAATAACCCTCTCAAATTGCAATCCTGCTTTTTCTAAAAGCTTTACTGCATCAACAATAGAAGTAATTGCTACAAAAGTTTTTCAAATAAAATTTATAAAAGCTTGATAGGTAATACCAAGGGAAAAGACCGTAGCTACTATATGTGCAGTCCATTTAGGCATATTTAAATTTAATACGGTATTGTACAACATTCCATATACGATACAAATGATTAATATGAATGCAATGAATTGAAGAACTAATAAAAATAGCGGTTGTTCCATTTATTCTCACTTCCTTTATTTGATATATTAATATAATTTATTTAAATGTGAAAGTTTTATTTCTATGAATTTCCAAAAAATGTGATATGAAAGGCATAGTAGTAATCACAAGAATTACTGCAAAACTATAAATGGAACTAAAAGTATTATGACGAGATCAGTAAAATAGTAAAGAAGGTCACCATTCACGGCGACCTTCTTTACTATGCGTTATACCCAAATAATTTTAAATCTTCTCCTGAATCTGAAATGATTTTCTCAAATCGTAATCCTACTTTTTCTAAAAGCTTTCCTGAGGCGATGTTATCTACAGAAGTAATTGCTACAATTCGTTTCATGCCAAGCTTTTGTACACCGTATTCGATTATCGCAGAAGCTGACTCGTAGCCATATCCTTTTGAACGGAATGTCTCTAAAAAGGCAAACCCGATATCAACGTTTTCTAATGAATCTCTTTTAATAAGGCCACACATACCAAGTGGAGTGAGATCTTTTTTTCGTTCTACTAAGTAAAGGCCGAATCCAAGTTTGTTATACATATCGATGGGACCGTTTACAATATAATTTTTTGCATCTTCTAAGTTACTAACTCCTTTGTCACCGATAAACTGAATCCATGCAGGATCGTTTACTAACTCAAGAATAAAAGGAGCGTCTTTTATATCAAACCAGCGAAGATTAAGACGTTCAGTTTCAAGAACTATCAATAATTACACCACCTTTAAAAAGTTATAACAATTAGTATGGATTGTGTAAAACAAAAGTGCAACATATTTTAATGGGGGTGTTTGTTCACATAAAGTTCGTTTGTTTTGTATAGAGAGATATCTTATAATTAGGATTAATTGTAAAGAGTGAGATGCTTATACAATGACTCCTAGGTGACTAGGAGTTTTTACTATATAACTATCATTATTACTAAATATGACACACTATACATTCTACTCAAGGAGGTACATAATGAAGAAATTATATAATGCATCGTTTACGTATTTGATTATCGGTTTATTATCAGGGATTTTCGCTAGGGAGTATGGTAAGTATAAAGGGATTTTAGGGTCTACTTTGTTAAATCTTTTGCATACGCATACACTTGTACTTGGCTTTTTCTTCTTTTTAATTGCTTTAGGATTAGCAAAAGTATTCGCGTTTCATGAAGTGCAAGGGTTTAATAAGTGGTTTGTTTTACATAATATTGCATTAACATTAATGTTAGGTTCGCTAGCAGCGAGAGGGCTTCTTCAGTTAAATGGAGCTGACTTTAAAGGGTTAACTTATATTGTAGGATTTTCTCATTCGTTGATGGCAGTTACTTTAATTTGGTTTATGTTGTTAATAAAGAAATCGTTTAAAATGTAGTGAAAAAGAACTTGTAGCGTGTGCTGCAGGTTCTTTTTTGTATGTTCAGGTTTAATAATCTTATTTTTCTAATTATTTTGTATAAAGATGGTATACTTGTTTTAAAATTAAAAAGGAGAGTTGATTATGGAAATAACAATTGAACATGTAGTAAATGAATTAAAAGGCATACTTCCTGAAGATCGAGTAGTAATAAATATGACAGTACGAGAGTTACATAGTAAAGATGAATCTTACCATAGTAGTAGTTTGCCTGATGTAGTTGTTTTTCCAAAAACGACCGAAGAAGTTAGCGCGATAATGAAAATAGCGATTCAGCATGGAACAGCTGTCGTTCCATTTGGAGTAGGATCCAGTTTAGAGGGACATGTAATTCCTTACGAAAAAGGAATTACAATGGACTTTTCTCTTATGAACAAAATACTTGAAATAAGAGAAAATGATTTTCTTGTGAGAGTACAGCCAGGGGTGACGCGCTCTCAGCTTAATAAAGAATTGAAAAAGTATGGATTATTTTTTAGTGTAGACCCAGGAGCTGATGCAACGTTAGGAGGAATGGCTGCTACAAATGCGAGCGGAACGACAGCGGTAAAGTATGGGGTAATGCGTGATCAAGTTCGAGATTTAGAAGTCGTTCTTGCTGATGGAGTAGTAATACATACCGGGAATTTAGCGGCGAAGTCATCATCAGGTTATCATTTAAATGGTATTTTCGTAGGCTCAGAAGGAACACTTGGATGTTTCACGGAGTTAACTTTAAAAGTATACGGTATACCAGAACATGTTATGGCTGCGAGGGCATCGTTTCCAACTATAAATGATGCAGTAGAAGCTGTAATTAACATATTACAGGCAGGTATTCCAATCGCGAGAATTGAACTCGTTGATGAATTATCTATGAAACAAGTAAATCATTACAATGAAACAAGTTACAGAGAAGAACCGACACTGTTTTTAGAGTTTCACGGCAATGAAGCAGGGTTAAAGCAAGATATTGAATTTACGAAAGAAATCGTTCTTGATCATAAATGTATAGAAATTGCGTTTGAGGTGGAAACAGCAGCGAGAAATAAACTGTGGGATGCAAGACATAACTTAGCGTACTCTTACGTGCATAGTTATCCTGGTAAAAAGCTAATGAGTACAGACGTATGTGTACCAATTTCGGAATTAGCTGGAGCGATTCAACATGCGAAAGAGGTATTACATAAAGTAGGGCTTATTGGCGGTATTCTCGGTCATGTTGGGGATGGGAATTTCCATGTACTCTTAATGATTGACACAAATGATAAGGAGGAAGTGAAGAAGGCAGACGAAATAAATGAAAGTATCGTTCAGTATGCTCTTAAACGAGGAGGAACGTGTACAGGAGAACATGGCGTTGGAATCGGGAAACGAAAGTATCAAGAAGAAGAACATGGGGAGGCATTATTTGTAATGGAGAAAATAAAGAAAGTTCTTGATCCGCAAAATATTTTGAATCCGAAAAAGGTGTTTCAATTAAAAGATAGGGGCTGAGTGGATGAAAGTAATATAGCTGAAAGTATTTTGCATTTTGGACCGGCTGCTGCACTCCCAAGTGTATTAGCGGCAGTATGGCATAACATTGCAGGGCCAATATTAGCAACCATCTGGTCAAAAAATGCAAAGAACACTGTCAGCGATGAAAATGTATCAATAAATATAGAAAAATAGGAATGATAAATAATGCAAAAACGTATTGTACATTTTGAAGGAATGGTTGTATTTTTAGCCACGATTTATATGTATTCGATATATGAGTTTAGTTGGATTATATTTTTTGTATTCCTTTTAGCGCCGGATCTATCAATGTTAGCATATGGGATTAATAATCACGTTGGTGCGAAAATATATAATGTATGTCACACATATATCATATCCATATTAATTGTTCTAATAGGTGTCTATTTTAAGATAGATACCGTTATAATGATTGGCTTAATATGGACAGCACATATTGGAATGGATCGAATGTTTGGATATGGATTGAAATATGAGACGGGTTTTAAGGATACTCATATTCAGAGGTTATAAGAAAAAGTATTCATATTTACAGCGGATTTATTAAAATATTGAACGAAATTCAGTGAATGAATTTCGTTCAATTGTTGAGAAATATATATATAGATAGATATAAAAAATCGAATTATGTTATTTTTATGATAATTAAAAGAAGGAGAGTGGATTTGATGAATATACAAATCACTGGCAATGAATTAATTACTAAGATGCTGAATGATTGGTATCGAGATATTAGAGCTCAACGTATAAGTGAAGCAAAAAAATTAAAAGGGGAGATCGATAAAAAGCTTTATATTATCGAATCAGATGTAAAGGTTTCATTTCACTATTATCTGTTAGAATTTCGATATAAAGTGTTAATAGATGGTTTAGGTAATTTGAAAAAAGCTTTTGATAAAATAGATGCATTGCCTAAACCAAATGATGAATATTCTAATTATTATTATTATTTATTCAAAGCCATTCATTATACAATTCTTACTAATTATAGTGAAGCTAGCAACTATTTTGAAAAAGCTGAAGGGTTATTAGAGCATATTTCAGATGAAATTGAATATGCAGAGTTTAATTATAGAGTTGCTATATTAAAATACCACTTGCATTACGCATATTCAGCTATTGAATACGCTTCAAAAGCAAGAGATATCTTTGTTAAACAAGCAGGGTATGAAGTGAACATAGCGCTGTGCGAAAATATATTAGGATTATCTTTTTCGGAATTAAAGCAGCATGATAAAGGTGAGGAATATATTGCGTCAGCAATAAACATTTTACAAAAAAATGATGCTGAAATGTTAGTATTAAGAATCAGACATAATTTAGGTTTATTGTATGCGAGTCAAAATCTTTCAGTTTTAGCAATTAGACACTTATCTGAGGTTTCTAAAAAAATGCCTACTCATTATAAGGCAATCTTTTTAGAGGCAAGAGAATATTATAAATTAGGTGAAATAGAAAAAGCGAAGGAATTAATTGAAAGTGGATTGAAGGTTTGTGAGGAATTAAAAAATGATGAATATAGATATCACTTTTTAATTCTAAAGGGATTTTGTCAGCATTTAGAGGTAGAAAAAATAGAAAAAATTATTCTCGAAGGTTTTTCTTACTTTGAAAGAAAAAATTTATCGGAGTATATTCACGAATATACTGAAAGTCTGGCATTAGAGTTTCATAAAGTAGGTAATATAGAAAAAGCAGAAAAGTATTTTTTTATGAGTTATGAAATAAAAAAGAGAATACTTGAAAAAGAAGCATTGAAATAAAGAAAAAACTTGGATTATCTATAATGGGAATAGCAGCTGGAGTTATGGGGTTTTATGGTAGAAGGTCTTTGTAATAAATTAGCTCAAAGTGGATATGGTGGAACGTTTATAATTATAAAACCTAATGAAAATCCATATGCTGTCTCTGAAGATACAACGATGCCTGCAAAACAAATCTTCTATTGAACGTGGGTAATTAAACAAGTCACAAATTATAATTTGTGACTTGTTTAAGGTTGGATACTAAATGTGTTGCTTTCAATATTGAAAGCAACTTTTAAGTTTGTGATTAATAGTTAACTTAATAAATTTTTGGATTAAAATAAAAACAAATTTTTAATCAAGTGCCACAAAAAGTACGATAAGGGCGATTCGTCGGTGCAGGCGGAGCGCAGTATTCTTCTTGATCTGTAGAATACGCATAAGGGTTTGATAAAGCTTCAAGAAGTTTCTCCATTACGCTATAGTCGTCATTTGTAACAGCTGCTTCTAATGCTTCTTCTACACGGTGGTTCCTCGGGATGATTGATGGGTTATTATTTTTCATCATCTCGTAGGCGTTTTCTTTCGATTGTTCTTGTCTGTCTAATCGAGATTGCCACAGTTTGTACCATTCTTTAAATTCAGGACTTTCAAATAGAGCTGTATTTTCGATAGCATCAAGAGTTAATGAACGGAATGTATTTGTGTAATCCGCTTTATATTTCTCCATCATTTTTAAAAGTTGCTCAATAAATGAGTGATCTTGTTCTTCGTTGCTAAATAGTCCTAATTTCTTTTTCATTCCAAGGAACCACTGTTTTTCATACTGTACGCTAAATTTCGAAATTTCGTCTTGAGCGATTTTTAATGCTTCTTCTTCATCTTCGTGCAGAATTGGTATTAAAGATTCAGCTAGTCGTGCTAGATCCCATGCGGCCATATATGGTTGATTTCCATATGCATAACGACCTTGTGTGTCAATAGAGCTAAATACAGTTCCTTGGTCGTAATTGTCCATAAATGCACAAGGACCGTAATCAATTGTTTCGCCACTGATCGTTATATTGTCAGTGTTCATTACGCCGTGAATAAATCCAACAAGTTGCCATTTTGCGATAAGACTGGCTTGTCTTTTAATGACTTCTTGTAGTAATGCAGTATATCGGTTTTCATGAGATTCAATTTCTGGGTAATGCCTTTTTATCGTATAGTCAGCTAGTGATTTCAGGTCCTCTATTGAACCACGAGCTGCAGCATATTGAAATGTACCGACGCGAATATGGCTACTAGCTACTCTAGTTAAAATTGCTCCAGGTAACTTTGTTTCACGATAGGTTGGTTCACCGGTTGTGACAACTGCTAAACTGCGGGTAGTTGGAATATCGAGTGCATACATTGCTTCGCTAATAATATATTCACGTAGCATCGGACCGAGTGCAGCACGGCCATCTCCTCGACGTGAATAGGGAGTAGGGCCAGAACCTTTCAGTTGAATATCGAAACGCTCACCTGAAGGAGTAATTTGTTCGCCAATTAAAAGAGCACGACCGTCGCCTAACATATTAAAATGTCCGAATTGATGACCAGCATATGCTTGAGCTAATGGATGAGCTCCTTCTGGGAGTGCATTACCAGCGAAAATAGCAATTTCAGCTTCCTTTTTCAGTTCTTCAGGGGTCAAGCCAAGAGATATCGCTAATGAATGGTTTAGTTTAACTAACTCCGGTGAACTTACGGGAGTAGGGGGGATTTCTGTATAAAATGATTGTGGTAAAGTCGTATAACTATTATCTAAATTCCAACCTGTTTCATTATTTTTAGTCATTGTATCTCCTCCTTTTTGTATTTTAAGTTATGTATTTGTACGTATGTATTCTTTGTAAAGTTAACTAAAAGTATAATATAATATTTCCCCTTGCAATCTATTGTAAGGACTTCATTGCACTATGTCTATTTAACAGCAAATTTAAAACCTCCATTTTAAGAAAATGGAGGTTTTATTATTATTTAATTTTTACAATTATTTTTCCTTTTGCTCTTCCAGACTCTGAATATTCCATTGCTTTTTGCGCATCTTCAAAAGGGAAAACTCGATCGATTACCGGTTTAATTTTTCCGGCTTCAATATAGTTTGCAATAGTACGTAATTGATCCCCGCTTGGCTTCATAAATAAAAATGAATATTGAGCATTATGCTTTTTTTCAAGTGCAGTAAGTTTTTTGCTGGCTAATGAAAATAAGAGAGTTTTAAAGAATCCTGAACCAAATTCTTTACCGAAGCGAGCATTCGGCATACCTGAAACGGAAACAATGTTTCCTCCGCTTTTTATAATATTGAATGATTTTTCAAGTGTTGCACCGCCGATTGTATCAAATACCGCATCATAATTTTTTAGTATATCTTCAAATTTTTCTGTTTTGTAATTAATAATTTCATCTGCGCCAAGAGACGTTACTAAATTTGCACCAGCTTCACTAGCAGTCGTTGTAACAGTAGCACCCATTATTTTTGCTAACTGAATAGCGAAAGTACCAACACCACCGGATCCAGCGTGAATTAAAATCTTTTGTCCTTTTTGTAATTGCATGATGTCATGTAAAGCTTGATAGGAAGTTAAGCCAACGAGTGGAATCGAAGCCGCTTCCTCAAAACTTAGATTTTTTGGTTTTAAAGCAATATCATCTTCATGAATGGCTATATACTCCGCGAAAGTACCAATCTTATTTTTTCTTGGACGAGCATATATTTCATCACCGACTTTAAAACGAGTCACTTTTGATCCAACCTTCGTGATGACACCGGAAAAGTCATTCCCAAGGATTAGAGGCATTTCATATTTCAGTAACATTTTAACTTTTCCATCACGTATTTTAAAATCAATTGGGTTAATACTAGCTGCATGAATTTCTGCGAGCACTTCATACTCATTAATTTCAGGAGTAGGTACCTCTGCCATACGCATTGGGACTTTTCCATATCTATCAATTATCATTGCTTTCATATCTTATACCTCCAAGTTTTAATAAAAGTTTTGCAATAGCTTCTCAATATCTAATACAAGATTTTTTAATAAACCTAATTTTGTACGTATATCAATATAATAAAAATTCTTTGTACCTTCTTTTCTCATTAAAATAATGCCAGCTTCTCGTAAAATCTTAAGGTGATGTGATACTGCTGGACGGGAAAGGTGTGTTTGCTTCGTGATTTCTCCTACACGTAATCCTGTTTGACATTCTGTTTCCATTAGCACTAATAAAATAGCTTGACGTGTTTCATCACCAATTGCCAATAATACTTTTTGAGAATCAATAAAATCTTTTTTTATAATATTTAATTGTTCTTGTTTATTCATTTCAATCACTTTGCCTCCAGGTAATTAGTCGAAAGGTTTAAGATGATAAACCATTACTTCGATACGGTAATGCTACATGATTGTTGCATGAGGTGCAATATTGAGAAAGAAAATCGAGACGAATGAATTTTTTATTGTTGAAAATTATAGGGAGATAGAAAAGGGATTGGAAGGATTACATAACACAATAGGTGAAGTTTTAAAAACAAAAAATGATGTAACAATAAAATAAGCGGTCGTAACCTTGTATAATCCATAAGGTTACGACCGCTTATAATGTTTATATTATTTTTGATTTTTACGATAGAACATGGTTCAACGTAAAGTAAGTTCTTTTGTTTTACACTTTCATACAGACACAATTCAGGTGGATTATAGATGTATGAAAAGGTAAAAGGAATTTTGGGGCGTAATCTATCTATATGATAATTCAAAATGAAATATAAGTCTATATTTTAATGTTTTTTTTGATTATATTTATGTCACTGAGCTCAGAACAATGATGTGGAGGGTAAATATATGAAATCGAATTATGTACCAGTTTTAATTGTTGGAGGGGGATTATCTGGGTTAGCGTCTGCGTTATTTCTTGCAAAACATAACATTGAGTACTTACTTATTGAAAGGCATCCATCTACTGCCATTCATCCGAAAGCAGGTGGTCTTACTTTACGTACAATGGAGTTATTTCGAGAATTAGGCTTGGAACAAAGAATTAAATTGGCAGGTAAAGCATTAGAGAACTGCCGAGGAAGAATAGCGGTTCATACAATAGCTGAAGCGAATAAAGAAGAATTGGAACAAATGAGAGCGACGCAATACAGAAACGATGAAGAGTTACTTCAAAAAATAGAAAAGATTAGTCCATCAAAACAAACTGCATGTTATCAAATTATTTTAGAAGAGATGATGTTACAAGAAGCAAAAACGCTAGGCGGACAACTATCTTTTTATCATGAATTAGTTTCATTTGAACAAAGTGAAAACGGGGTAAAAGCAAAGCTTCGAAATCGTGAAACAGACAAAGAAAGTGTCATACATTGTGACTATGTAATTGCAGCGGATGGAGCGAAAAGTAAAATACGTGAGCAGTTAGGGATTAAAACTGAGGGTCGTGGAACCATTGGTGGCTATTATATGAATATTTATTTTGAAGCTGATTTAAGAGAGTTTATACAAGGAGACGCATTCGGTTTTTCGATGGTACTTCATCCGGAGGTTCTTGGTGCACTTATCCCGGTTGATAACGTAAAAAAATGGATTTATCATGTAGCCTACGATCCATTAAAAGGAGAGGGGCTAGAGGACTTCACTATAGAACGTTGTAAACAAATTATTCAAATAGCAATTGGAAGTACAAATGTTGAATCAAAAATATTAAGTGTTTTACCGTGGAAAGCGGCCGAAAGTACAGCGGTGAAATTTCAAGGGAATCGAACCTTTTTAGTTGGAGATTCAGCACATATTATGCCGCCAACAGGAGGATTTGGTTCAAATACAGGAATACAAGATGCGCATAACTTAGCTTGGAAATTAGCGGCTGTTATAAAAGGGAAGGCAAAACCAAAACTGTTAGAAACATATCATGAGGAGAGACACTCTGTTGCAAAATTAACGACAGCTTATGCAAGTAGTTTACTGTTTCGTGCTGCGAATAGAGAGGAAGGCAGTTTGAATAATATGGATGGTTTAGCTGTTACAGTTGGATATCAGTATGGTTCAGAGGCAATTATAGATGATTCAGTCACTCCGCATAGAATGGATAGCATAGAGTTGAACGGAAGACCTGGAACGCGAGCGCCACATTTATGGGGAACGTATGAAGGGAAGAAAGTTTCTACATTAGACTTATTCGGTAACAGTTTTGTATTACTTACAGGAGTAGAAAATAGTTCTTGGGCTGAGGCAGCACATGCTGTTTCAGCTAAATTAGGAATACATATAAAAGGGTATCGTGTTGGCTTAAGTGGAGACTTTGTTGTTCCAGAAGATATTTTTAGCAAATTATATGGTATAGAGAATGGAGGTGCTGTATTAATTAGACCAGATGGCTTTATCGGATGGCGTTCGGAAAAAACGGTAGTAAATCCAGATATAGTATTGGAAGGGGTAATGAGAAATTTATTATGTGATTTTTAAGTAACTACAGAAATATTGTTTTATGCGCTTCACTGTACTGAAAAAAATATTCACAAATTTCAATAGGTTTGATATGATTAAATTCGACAAGTTAATAGAGGCCGGAGATATTTGAGAAAAGCCATAAATTTATTTAGGGACACAGGAGTGTATTCTAAATAATTTATGGCTTTTTTTATTGAATGAACCGTACAAAATAGGGAGTTACATGTGAAAAGGAGGGCTATAGAAATTAAATAGGATAATACTAGTTTTCTATATTAATAATATAGAAAACATTTGTAAGATTGGAATTTTAATATAGGTTTATAAAAATAATGAAAGTGTGTCTTCTGTTTCGTATAAATCTCATTAGCTTGTTGAAATTTGCAACGTAGGAAGGGTTAGAAGGATGAGAAAGATTATTAGCGTTTTAGTTATTTTCTTTATGACGGGAAGTATCTTTGCTGGGGGAGCTGTTCATGCGAAAGCAGAAGGAAAGCATGAATGGAATACGAATAAGTTTTTAAATATTGCACATCGCGGAGCAAGTGGACATGCACCTGAGCATACTTTTGCTTCTTATGATTTAGTGAAAAAAATGAAAGCGGATTATTTAGAGTTAGACATTCAATTAACAAAAGATGGCCAATTAATTGCAATGCATGATACAGCAGTTGATCGCACTACAAATGGAACAGGAGAAGTACGCGATAAAACGTTAAGTGAAATAAAGAGTTTAGATGCTGGGTCATGGTTTAATAAAGCGTATCCAGAAAAGGCTAAGCAAGAGTATGTTGGGCAAAAGGTTCCAACTCTTGAAGAAATATTCCAAAAATATGGAAGAAGTATGAAGTATTATATTGAAACAAAATCACCAGATGTGTATCCAGGAATGGAAGAGAAATTGTTGGCGTTGTTACAAAAATATAATTTAGTAGGCCAAAACATGTCTTCTAGCCGTGTTATGATTCAATCATTTAGTAAAGATAGTTTGAAAAAGATTCATAGTATGAATGAAAATATTCCGTTAGTTCAATTGCTTTGGTATTATCCAAATGAAAACAATGAAATTGTTGAATGGTCTGGTATTACACATGAACCGAAAAGTGTAACAAATGATGATTTTCAAGAAATTAAAAAGTATGCAGCTGGTATTGGACCAAACTTACGTAATGATAACGGAGAACTAATTATTGATGAGTCATATATGAAAATGGCTAGGAAAAATGGACTGTTAATTCACCCTTATACAATTAATGAGAAACCCGATATGAGACTGTTAATCAAATGGGGTGCTACAGGAATGTTTACAAATTATCCGGATCGATTACATAGTGTATTGAAAGAAAAATAAGTAAAAAAGGGTATACCAGTGTTTTAGGTATACCCTTTTTAATCTAACTCCCCGATAAACAGAATCTCTTTTTCATAGCATTCATCTGCATCATAAATAATTTCTTGAAAGTGAAGCGTTTTGAAGGAATGACAAACTGATATTTTCCATGTCTCCCAAAAATCAATTTCATTTGAAAGAAGAATCCATTTTTGAAATTCACTATCTCTATTAAAGAAATTATGAAAGTAGTCCTCATTTTTAAATATAATGATTTCCGAATCCCACAAATTATTTATAGAAATCAAAACAACAACTCGATATGTATGTGTATCGCTCGGTTTCATATTTATTAAATGATTTGCTTGATTTAATAAGGTTTGAATACATAACCGTTTTACTTTTCTAGGTGTTTTACGAGAGTCAATAAAAGCTTGCGAAACTGGCAATAGCATATTCCAATATTCATCGTTATAGAAAGTAGAAGGGAACGTTTTTGTATGTTCCTCAATTCGCTTTATCATAGTGTTTGTTTTTCGGTTCATACCACGTATTTTCTTTTCACGCATTGTGAGTCATCTCCATAAATTTTTGTAATGCAGCAGAGTGATATATATCTTTTCTAGTAATAAAAGTAGTAGGAACTTTTTTGAAGCTATTTGGTAAAGGATTGAATGATATGTCATGTTTATGACCACTTAAAATAGACTTCATCATAATTGCTATGCCCATACCTGATTTTACACATGCGAGAATCGCTTCAATTGTTCCAAACTCTAATACTCGCTTAGGTGAAATTCCTTCTTCTTGAAGCCAATCTTCTAATAAATTTCTATAATAGCACCCATGACTAAATGCAAGTAAATTCATGTCTCCTATGTCTTTAAAGGAAGATAAAGGCTTTTTGCTAATGAGAACTAATTCTTCTTCACGAAATATATTTGTATGAAGTTCAGCATGCTGAGTAGAGCCAGCTATAAACGCTCCGTCCAGTTTTCGTTCTAGTACAAGCCTAATCAATTGTTCCGTCGTATTTGATTCTAAAATCAATTCGACTTTTGAGTATTTCTCATAATAGGCCGTTAATATAGATGGAAGTCTTACAGCGGTTGTAGATTCTGTACATCCAATTTTTAAAGTGCCTCTTGGTTCGATCCCATTACTTTGAACTGCTTTAACAGATTGATCCATTAAGTAGATAATTTGTTTGGCGTATGTTAATAAAATCTCACCGTTAGAAGTTAAAGTTACACCTTTTCCGTTTCGGTAAAATAAAGGCACACCTAATTCGTTTTCTAGTTGTTTCATACGCATTGTTACGCCAGACTGTACATAGTTTAAATTTTTAGCTGCGTGAGATATGTTTTTTTCTTTCGCAACTTCGTAAAATACAGTTAAATCTTTTATATCCAAGTATCATCCCTCCAGAAAAGGTATCATTTTTTTTGATGAATTACATGATAAATCTTTATTTTATATGATATCAGAACTTTCATACAATGGAAGGGGATGGAGGGATTATTGTGTTAATGGAAGAAAGGGTGAATAGTACTTATAAGTGGGTTATGTTAATTTTTGCGACGGTTGCTCAAACAACAGCGACACTTATAACGTATGGTGTTGGAGCGTTTGCTTTATTTTGGAAAGAAGAATATGCACTTACGAATACGGAGATTGGATTGTTAGTAAGTGTTGTAAATATAGGACCGCTATTTTGTATGCTTTTTGTCGGGCGGCTACTTGATCAATACAATGAAAAGTTGTTAATTTCGATAGGTTCATTTTTACTAGGAGGTTCGTTTTTACTGACTAATATGGTCAATGGATTTAATGGGTTACTCTTTGTACTTTTATTAGTAGGAACGTTTTATAGTGTTTCGCAGCCAGGAGGAAGTAAGGTGATAATGAAGTGGTTCTCAAAAGAAAATCGCGGGTTAGCGATGGGGATTAGACAAGCCGGTATACCGATTGGTGGTACATTAGCGGGAGTATTGATCCCGTTTCTTACAATAAAATATAATATGGCCTATGCGGTAAATAGTATTGCATGTATTTGTATAATTGGAGGGTTTTTATTTTTTATATTTTATAAGGAACCATATATTCAAGAGAAAGTTAAACAAGAACGTAGTAAACTTTCTTTTTGGATGCAGTTAAAAGAAGTGATGTGTAAAAAAGAGTTGTATGCAATTTATATAACTGGCATTTGTATGATTTCATTGCAAATGGTGTTAGTTGCGCACTTTATAAAATTTTTAGTATTGGAACAATCAATCACGCCAATTTTAGCTGGAAAAGTATTTTCCGTTATGTTCTTTTCTGGAATGGTTGGTAGGGTTATATTAGCAGCTACTAGTGATTTATTTTATAAGGGGAATAGGCGTACCCTCCTATTTATAACTGTTTGTATTTCTATTTTCTTCATTCTAATATTAGTAATGAGCATACATACAATAACGAATGTATTGTATGGTGTAAGTGCGTTGTTAGGGTTCTTTTCAATTGGATGGTTTAGTCTTTTTATAACTGAAGTTGCGGAATCAGCAAGTGAAGAATCGGTAGGGATGACAGTGAGTTTTGCACTTACATTAAATCAAATTGCCATTATTGCTGCGCCTGCTTTATTTGGTTATATTGTAGATAAGAAGGGATATACGTATGCGTGGTTATGCATAGTTGTATTACTAACTATTTCAGCGGTTAGCTTATATAGGAATTATAGAAAATGAAGGAATGTTAGCAATGTAAATTTTTTATGAAGAAAGTCTAAAGAAATGTTGAATGAGCGACATTTCTTTTTTTATTTGTTGTATAATCAAAATGTAAATGAGATTCGTTTTCAATTTCGTTCATTACCTCTTTTGAAATTACCTGTAATTTTAGCCATAATTAGCTGTTTTTCTTTATCGTTATTTGCATGATTTATTTTATTTAAAAATTTTTCAGCATCATTTCCTTTTAATACTATAATCTGTTTTCCGTAATATTCAATTAATACCATGTTATTTTTTGTTATCCGATAATGAAACATCTTATCATCTAAACGATTGCGTTTATCGGTGTTTTTCATATTACATCTCCATTCTTTTTAGTATGTAACAAATGTTACAAAAGAATTTGAAATTATAGTGTAATGCATCCGATTGTATGTTGGAAATTTTGCAAGAAAGAAATACAATAGAGAGTAGTCAAAATTGAAAATGAGAAAAAGGAATCTAGTTTTAACAGAGTGAATATTAAATAATATTAAATAATATTATAATATACTTGATAATTAAAAGATATAAAATAGAATGGATGTACGTTAAGTGAAACTAGATAAAAGAGGGTTCCTAGTATGTTAAAGAAATGGTTAATCGTTTTCTTTATTTTTGCAGTTTTTTGTGGAAGTATTGTTACACTAATACATGCAAATAAAGGAAAAAAATATGATGCAAAGGCATTTTCTAATGTAAATAGTAAGCAAAAAGATGTTAAGCAGGAAATTGATGCGAATGAGAAAAAGCGTTATGAAATTGCAGCTGGAAAACTAGATCAGTACTTAAAAGATAAAGGATTTAATGGAAGTGTTCTTGTAGCAAGTAAAGGTCATGTGATTTTACGAAAAGGCTACGGTTATGCGAATGTGAAAGATCAAGTATTAACAACGCCAAGAACGAAATATCGCATTGGTTCTATTACGAAAACAGTTGTTGCAATATCTATTATGCAACTAAAAGAAAAAGGGAAGTTGAACATTGAAGACAATGTAAATAAATATATCCCATCGTTTCCAGCAGATAAAAATATTACGTTACGAAACTTGTTAACACATACGTCTGGATTACCAGAACAGGGACAAGGTAGTGTTGACGCAGCATCACGGTTAAAATTAGTAACGTGGATTGGGGCACAAACGTTACAATTTCCAGCAGGGACAGGATGGAAATATACAGATTATAATTATATGGTGCTTGCATATATTGTAGAAAAAATATCGAATAAACCACTTGCTGAATATGTGAAAGAAAATATTTTGACTCCCGTTGAAATGAATGAATCTGGAATGGGCGCAACACTTCCAGAAGATATTTTCTTAGCAGAAGGGTATACGAAAAAAGATAATAAGTTAATAGCCACGCCGCGCTTAAAAATGAACTGGCTGTATGGTTGTGGTGAAATGTATACGACTGTTGAAGATATGAAAAAGTTAGATGAAGCTATTATGGATGGTAAACTACTTTCTAAACAAAGTGTATCAGATATGTTTTCTGCATCACCTGCAAGGAAATATGGATTTAGTTTCTATATTTACCCAGATTATTATCATAACCACGGTGTATTAGCTGGCTGGAACACTTTTAATAATTTTAACTGGGATAAACGAACGTTTGTCATATTATTTTCTAACGTCCAAAATGGTATGAATGACGCATTTAATCAAGAATTCAGGAAAATGGCGAATGATTTAATAGAAGGAAAATAATTATAAAAAATCGGTATTGATATGTAATTATCAATACCGATTTTTTTATTTTGTAAAGTTTTACTTACTGAATAAAGTGAAACTTTATTCAGTGGAGGGGCTTTGTTCATCCCCCACTGAGTAGAAGCCCTCATCAATCGGGCTTTTACGGGCAGCAGGGCCCCCACCTAACTTTTTTGCTTGCGCTGAATTTTGAGGTGAGGGTCTTACTGCCCACAAATAGCGGGATAAATAGGTAAGAAAGGTGATTGGCATATGAATAAATCTAAATAGGTAGTTAAATGCTAAGTAATGCAAAGAACAATTGGTAATTTTTACATTGATAAAAAAGCTTGAGCTTCACACTATGTGAAGCTTTATATTATTGGAGACAAGAACAGGAGGTTGAAAAAATGAAAAAAGCAATAAAGTTTTGTTTAATAGCTACATTATCTACAACAATTATTAGTGGATGCTCTTTTGAGGGTAACAATGAAAATGTTAAAGGGAAAGAAGGGGAAAAAGTAGAGGTACAGAAAAATGCTGGGAAATATACGATGCCAGATGAAAAAGATAAACATGAAGGTACATGGCTGCAATGGCCACATGAATACACATATGGTGAAGAGTATAAGAAGGAAGTTGAACCTATTTGGGTTAAGATGGCAAGTGCTTTAACTGAGGGTGAGAAAGTCCACATTGTTGCATATGACCAGGAAGAAAAAGAAAGAATCAATAACCTTTTAACAGATGAAGGGTTAAATATGGAGAAGATTGATTTCTTTATCGCGCCTACTGATGATGTATGGGCAAGGGACAGTGGACCAATTTTTGTTTATGACAGCAATAAAAATCTCAAAATATTAGATCCAGCATTTAATGGTTGGGGGAAGAAAACACCTTATAAAAATGATGCTCAAATACGTAAGAATGTTAGTAAACAATCAGGAATTGAAAGAGTTGATTGGGGGAAATTTGTCCTTGAAGGCGGCGCAATTGAATTAGACAGCAATGGGACTGCTTTATTAACTCGAAGTGCAGTAACGAATAAAAATAGAAATCCTGATTTATCAGAAAAGGAAATTGAAAAATATATAAGTGACCTTGGGGTATCAAACTTTATTTGGTTAGACGGAGTACCTAATTTAGATATTACGGACTTTCATATTGATGGATTTGCTAAATTCCATAATAAATCTACCATTGTAACGATGAAAGAAGATGACCTAGCCGAATGGGGTTTATCTAATAAAGATATGGATACATTGTTAGATGCAAAAAATGCTTCAGGACAGAAATATAAGTATGAATACTTGCCGCTTAGTAAAGAAAAGGTTGCTTTAGAAAATGGAAAAACTCTCGATTATAAGGGGTCGTATATCAATTATTATATCGGAAATACAGTTGTATTAGTGCCTAATTATAATGATCCGAATGATAAAATTGCAAACGATACGATTCAGAAGTTATACCCAGATCGTAAAGTAGTCGGTATTGATGTGAGAGAGTTGTATAAAAACGGCGGTATGATTCATTGTGTGACACAACAACAACCCATTGCATTGAAGTAATTGATTGTAATTTCGTTGTTCTGCTATATAGACAAAATAGGTGGAATCTTATTACCTATTTTGTCGTTCCTTATTATTTATAATAATAAAATTTTAATATAATGATAAAAGAATTATAGTGTATATTCACTTTTCGTTTTATATGGTAAAGGAGAAAAATGTTTGTGTTAAAAAATTTTAAAATAGTGTTTTCGTATTTCCCTATCGTTTTACAGTACATTTTAAATGTAGCTTTAATTTGCTTAGGGTTTATTCTAAGTGTGTTTCTTATGAAAGAAGTCATTCAGTTTATACAAGAACTGAAATTGGATGGTAATGAATCGAGTTATCATTTAATTGATAGTATCGTCGTATTCTTTCTGTACTTTGAATTCATCGTAATGATTATAAAGTATTTTCAAATGAATTTTCATTTTCCATTACGATATTTTATATATATAGGTATAACAGCTATTGTGCGTCTCATCATTATAGATCACGATAGTCCGTTAGATTTATTGTTATATGCCTGTGCAATCTTTGTATTAATTAGTGCATTGTTCATTGCGAATTCTAAAATGATGCGTCGGGATTTAGAATAGTGACATTTGTTGTTGAATTAAATAAGATATTTTATCTTTTTGCAAAAAAGGAGTAACGGTATTGAAAGAAATAATCTTAACCAGCCTCATAATGATAGGGTTTATGATTCTATTATTTAATTGTATACTTTCATGATTTAAAAGAATAAAAGGTTAATAGAGAAAGAGGTTTTTGTAAATATGGTTCATTACAATAATCAAAATAGTTTACATTTATAAGTTTTGCATTCATAGGTATTGAAGCAATAGGGGTTGAAATTGAAGATCCCTTTGGTCAGGATCCAAATGATCTTCCGCTAGAAGGAATTTGTATAGGAGTAGAAGCGCATTTGGTGAATCTATATAATCAAAATGATCTATTAGAAGTAATGGGTTTGAATCTTGATAAAAAAATCATTTAATCATTTATTGTTGTTTTAAAATAGGTTATTTAAAAACTTGTCAAGAGTCAATTTAAGGCTTAACGTCAGCTTTATATTTTTTATATAAATATATAATATTCCTCCATGCTATAATCCATTCATGAAATGTACATGTTGCATGAGTTGGAATGAAAAAGACATGAATTGAGGATTAGTTGGCTTTGTGAAATCAATTATGTAACTACTATTAAAAAGCGAGGTAAATAATATGGAACAAAAACATAATGGAATTATTTTTACTGCAATACCAGACGAATCAAATGAATATTATCAACCATTTTATGAAGACTTGATTTACTTTAATGAATGTTTAAATGAAAAGAAATCAATTGCGGATCAACTTATATCTTTATCTGCTGAAGAACAAGACTTTCATACGAGCTGTTTTGAGTATGATGATATTTGGCTAAGAGATGTTGCACCGGTTGTCACAAATCATCTAGTTAAATTTAAATATCGACCAAATTATTTACCAGATGATCAAGGGCGATATTTAGATCAACAATTTAATAAATGGTTGAAAAAGAATGACTTTGAATATGAAAAATCCCCATTAATATTAGATGGCGGTAATCTTATTTGGAATAAAAAAGATACTGTAATATTAACAGAACGCATATTTGATGATAACGATGATTGGACAGAAGAGGAAATTATTGAGCAGTTAGAATGGGATTTAGATGTGAGCCGAGTTATTATTATTCCTGCTGAAGAAGGGGATGTACTAGCACACGCAGACGGAATGGTTAAATTTATTGATGAACATACAATGTTTATTAGTGATTTTTTAGGGGATCATGAATTTAGATATAGTGTTCAAGAGATTATTCAAGAACAAATGCCAGAAGCTGAATTTATAGTTGTTCCTTCATCATATACAGAGAAAGGACAATATGATCAAGAGATAGCATCAGCAAAAGGGTTGTATATAAATATGTTAGAATCATGTGATGCTCTTTATGTTCCTAAGTTTGGACTAGCTAAAGATGAGGAAGTTTTACGATATATTCAACAGTATACGGAGAAGCAAGTTATTCAAATTCATGTAGGAGAAATATCAACAATGGGAGGCGCAATGAATTGTTTAACGTGGTATTGTCCAAGCCATTTGTTACCTTCAAAAATGAGAAGATTAAAAAATCAGAATGAAGATTTTTCAATGAAGAAGATTTTTGATTGGTTTTAATAAATAAGTAATGAAAAGAAAATCTATTCAAGGAGTATTGATATGTATACCATCGCTGAGTTTTCTCGGATTTGTAAAATGAGTACGCGGATGTTAAGACATTATGACAAAGAGGAGATATTAAAACCGGCATATGTGAATCCGGTTAATGGGTATAGATATTATGAACAAGAGCAGCTGGAAGTAGCGTTGAAAATCAAAAAGTTAAGGGAGTATAAATTTCCTCTTCCAAAAATTAAAATTGTTTTGCAGTCATCAGATCAAGATTCGTTTGTTCAACATATACAATCACAAATTATCGAGTTGTCTCATGAAGTGAAGCAAAATTTACAGGTTATTTCAGAAATGAATGAAATGGTAAAGGTGAATAGTAGTCTAAATATTGCTCGTCATAGAAATTACGATATATTAATGGGAATGAGGAATGAAGTAACGATAATTACTCAAAGAGTAAAAATAGATATAGATGATATGGATGATTATTTTTATGACTTATATGAAGAGGTACAAAAAAATAATTTTCAAATAGTCGGTTCACCATCTGCAGTCTTTTATGATGAAGAATATATTCCAAGTAACAGTGATATTGAATTAAGAATCCCGGTTATGCAGGGGAATGATGAAGACGTAGCACAAGAGTATGAAATGAAACAACTAAGTCCACATCATATCGTTACTACTATGCATTATGGAAGTTACGACTATATAGGTTACGCTTATATAGCGTTAGAAGAATGGATTGAAAGAAATGGGTATGTGATAATTAATTCGCCATATGAGGTTTATATAAAGGGACCTGAATGTGATTGTTTAGCAGAAGAGTATGTGACACAAATTTGTTTTTTAGTTACGAAAATAGAATGAGAATAAGGATTGACATTAACATTATGTCAATCCTTATTCTATGTACGAAAGCAATTTATCATAATAAAAAGGCGAAATAAAGAGTCACCTTATAAAGTTGCTACAAGTAAATGAAGATATTCCTGTTGACCTTAACACGATGTCAAAGTATAGACTGGACATACATTCATATAAGGGGTGAACACGTATGAGAAATATAGAAAATAGTTTGTATTATATGCCTGCGGAATGGGAGAAACATGAAGGTACATGGCTCCAATGGCCACATGATAAAACACATAGGGGTGAAGGTTACAGAGCTAAGTTAGATGATATTTGGATATCGATGGCAAAGGAGCTTCACTATGGAGAAAATGTCCATATTGTTGTATGTGATGAAGAAGAAAAAATACATGTCCAATCGAAGTTAATGGAAGCTAACGTGAATATGAATAAAATTGATTTCTTAATTCAAGAAACTGATGATATTTGGATAAGAGATAACGGACCAATCTTTGTAAAAGATAAAGAAGGGAACCGCTATCTAACGCACTGGATATTTAATGGTTGGGGAAATAAATATCCGTACGAAAACGACGCTAATATTCCGAATAAAATAAGTGAAATGTATCGCATTCCAAAAGTTGAATCTAGTGTCTGTTTAGAGGGCGGGGGAATTGAGATAAACGGAAACGGGACCTTAATGGCGGCGGAAACGTCTATTATAAATGAAAATCGAAATCCTACACTAAGTCAGAAAGAAATTGAAATGGAGTTAACGAAATATTTAGGAGTAACGAATTTTATATGGATAACTGGTATACGCGGAGAGGATAATTATGATGAAGATACAGATTATCATATTGATGGCGCGGCACGGTTTGTAAATGAAAATACGATATTGTATGAATATGATCCTTTCGGTGAAGGAGAGTCATATCTTTTGGAGGCGTACGAAAAGCATTATCAAGAATTGCGACAAGCAAGAAATATAGATGGCAAGCCATTTCAGCTCATTCCAGTACCAGTAACAAGAAAATTGGTAAAAGAAGCAGATTGTAAAGGATCGTACTTAAATTTTTACATTGGTAATGAAGTTGTATTGGTACCTATATACGGTGATGAACATGATAAATTAGGGCTTCAAATCATTGAAGGTCAATTTCCAGGGAGAAGAATTGTCGGTATATATGTTAACGAATTGTATGCATACGGTGGTATGATTCATTGTGTGACACAGCAGCATATAGAATAAGAGTAATTCAAATAAAAAGCATGCAGAGCATATACTCTGCATGCTTTTTATAATGTTGAAAACTCCTCAACAAGTTGAGTGAATTGTTTCAATGCACTTTCAATCGGTTCTGGCGTAGTTAAATCAACACCAGCTTTTTTCAATAGGTTTAGTGGATAGTCAGAACTTCCACCTTTCAGGAATTCAATATAATTTTTCTGAGCATTCGGATCATCACTTAATAGTTTATCAGCGATTTGAATGGCAGATGCGAATCCAGTTGCATATTTGTATACGTAAAACGGGCGATAGAAATGAGGGATTCTAGCCCATCCGTATTTTACTTCTTCATCAAATACAAGTGAATCACCGTTATATTCTTTAAATAGCTTTTCATAAATTTCACTGAAGACTTGTGCATTTAATGGTTTACCTTGTTCAGCCATTTCATGTGTGATTTTTTCAAATTCTGCAAACATAATTTGTGTAAAGAAAGTACCTTTAAATTTCTCAATAAAATGGTTAATTAAATGGTTACGCACGTCCGTATCTTTTGCTTCTTTTAATAAATAGTGAATTAATAACACTTCATTTACTGTAGAAGCGACTTCTGCGACAAAGATAGAATAATGTGCAGAAATTCTTGGTTGGTATCCATGTGAATAGTGCGTATGCATACCGTGACCGCATTCATGAGTAAGAGTGAACAGGCTGTTTAAATCATCGTGATGATTTAAAAGAATGAAAGGATGAACGCCGTATACACCAAAGTTATAAGCACCAGAACGTTTTCCTGGTGTTTCTCTTACGTCTATATATCTTTTATCTTTAAAACTTTTTAATGTCTCAATATATTCTTCTCCTAAAGGAGCTAGTGATGCAATCATAATGTCAAATGCTTCACTATATGGGATGTCTTGTTTTGCACCTTCTACTAAATCGACGCCTAAGTCGTATTGTCTTAGTTCATCTACGTTTAATTTTTCTTTTCGAATTTCATTGTATGTATGTAATGTTTGAATGTTTTTTTTCGTTGTATCAATTAGGTTTTCGTATACTTCTTTCGGAACCATATCGCCAAATAATGATTTCTCTAGCGCTGATGGATAGTTTCTTAATTTCGAAACAGTAACATTATTTTTAATAGCAGCGGATAAAGTAGATGCGATGGAATTCTTTAACTGAACATATGGTTTGTAATATGCTTTATAAGCTTCTTTACGCTTTTCACGATTCGTATCTTCTATTAACTTTGCATACATTCCGCGTGTTAAGTTCACTTTTTCTCCATCGTCAGTCGTCACTTCACCAAATAATATATCTGCATTATTTAACATACCAAATGTGTGCTGTGGAGAAGAAAGAGCTTCACCCATTTGTGATAAAATTGCTTCTTGGTCCTTATTCAATACGTGTTTTTTATAACGATATAATTCAAATAAGTCTTCTTTATAATATTGTAAGCCTTCTGTATCTTCTATATAAGAATGTAATGTGTTTTCGTCTATGCTAAGTAAGAAGGGGGAAAAGAAAGATTTCGCTGCACTTACTTTCACGTGTAATTGTGATACTTTATCGACAAGAGATTGCGCGTCAGTATCGCGTGTATCAAGGTCAGATTGTAATCGTGCATAAGCGAACATTAAAGATATTATGCTAGAAATTTCTTCACTCTTCGTTAAATAAGCTAATAAACTATTGCCATTGTGAATATTGCCATTAAACTCGTGTAATTCCTTCGTTAATACTTCAATTTTATGAAAATCACTTTCCCAATCTTCAATTGTATGGTAAATGTCTGTTAAATCCCATTTTTCTATATCAGCTACTTGTAATCGATCTTTAAGTTCTGTCATAATCATTTCCTTTCTAAACATGTAGTTATATTTCTATATAACTATGAAATACAACAAATTGCAAAAAATCCCTGCTGAAAATTGAAAAGCCTTGCTAAAATAACAAGGCTTACATACTTATAGTGTAATTCCGAATTTTGAATGTAAAAGGTTTGTATATTGCATGTCTGTAACGGTTTCTTTCGTTTTTTTACCATTTTTCGCTACTGTAAGGCTATCTTTCGTTAAAGAGGCATGCCCATCTTCAGTTAGTTTTACAATAAGAGGTACTTTATTAAAGGGTGATCCTTCATGTTCAACGATAATTTTTTGTGCTATATTTGCTTTTTCTTCATCCACTTCTTCTATATAAAATGCATAGCCTAACGTCCAATCATCAGCAGAAGATTGATCCAAGAACTCATTGTTTTTCCGCATCTCTAAAATGTAGTTTCCCTTTTCGGTCATTTCTTTACGAATACGATAATCTCCTGTAACAGAGTGAATGACTTCACCTGAGAAAGGGACAGGGGCAAGAGGTAAGTATGATCCGAATCCTACTTCAATTAAATAAAGTTCATTATGATGTGTTAAAACGGTTGCGATATGGCCAGAATCAACAGCCCATATGGAGTTTGCAGCGTTATAAACTGTTCCTGAAACGAGATGAACATCGAATCCAGAATCTTTCAGGAAGTAATACATAGTAGGATTGAGTTCATAACAAAGACCGCCACGGTTATTTACTAAAATTTTCTCTTTCAAATTTTCTTTTGATATTTCTTTAAAATTCTTTTCGAGAATATTTAAGTTTTCAAAAGGAACAGTTTGTGCCATTGCGTACATAATGTTAGATAAATCTTCAAATGAAACTGTGTCTTTTTCTTCTATATGTAATCGTGCGAAAAATTGTTTTTGAAAGTCTGTCATCGAAATCCCTCCGTTATGCTTTTATAGGTGAATTGTAAACAATCTTGAATAGGATGTGAAATGAAAACTACGTTGAATATTTGAAATTAGATTAAAAATAATATGGGAGAGTGAGAGATTGCTACTTTACTAACGGTGGGACGAATATTATAATAATTCTGATAAACTATGCAAACGCTTTCTTGGAAGGGGATGGTGTACAGATGTTTAAAAGAATAACAATAGTCGGATTGTCAGTTGTTATGTTTTTACCTAGTATATATGAGGGGAGTAAGGCATATGCAGACACAGTTAACAATGGAACGTTAATGCAGTATTTTGAGTGGTATTCTCCGAATGATGGGAATCATTGGAATCGTTTGCGTACTGATGCTGAAAATTTAGCGGAAAAAGGAATTACATCTGTTTGGATACCACCTGCATATAAAGGAACTATGCAAAATGACGTAGGATATGGAGCATATGATTTATATGATCTGGGGGAATTCAATCAAAAGGGCACAGTGCGGACGAAATATGGGACGAAAGCACAATTGAAATCTGCAATTGACGCTTTACATAAGAAAAACATCGATGTATACGGTGATGTAGTTATGAATCATAAAGGTGGGGCTGATTATACAGAAACTGTCACAGCAGTTGAGGTAGACCCGAGCAATCGAAATAATGAAGTATCAGGTGATTATGAAATTAGTGCGTGGACGGGATTTAACTTTCCAGGGCGTGGAGATTCTTATTCTAATTTCAAATGGAAATGGTATCATTTTGACGGAACGGATTGGGATGAAGGAAGGAAATTAAACCGAATTTATAAATTTAGGGGCATAGGTAAAGCATGGGACTGGGAAGTGTCTAGCGAGAATGGGAATTATGATTATTTGATGTATGCGGATCTTGATTTTGATCATCCAGATGTTGCGAATGAAATGAAAAAATGGGGAACGTGGTATGCGAATGAATTAAATTTAGATGGTTTTCGTTTAGATGCTGTTAAACATATTGATCATGAATATTTGCGCGATTGGGTAAATCACGTTAGACAGCAAACAGGGAAAGAAATGTTTACAGTAGCTGAATATTGGCAAAATGATATCCAGACTTTAAATAATTATTTAGCGAAGGTTAATTATAATCAATCTGTGTTCGATGCACCACTTCATTATAATTTTCACTATGCTTCAACAGGAAATGGGAATTATGATATGAGAAATATTTTAAAAGGAACGGTAGTTGCGAATCATCCTACACTTGCGGTTACTCTAGTTGAAAATCATGATTCACAGCCTGGTCAGTCATTGGAATCTGTAGTGAGCCCTTGGTTCAAACCGTTGGCATATGCATTTATTTTAACGCGTGCAGAGGGGTATCCTTCTGTTTTCTATGGTGATTACTAT
The DNA here is from genome assembly GCF_003402455.1 of Bacillus sp. HMA207. Taxonomy (NCBI): domain Bacteria; kingdom Bacillati; phylum Bacillota; class Bacilli; order Caryophanales; family Bacillaceae; genus Bacillus; species Bacillus sp. HMA207. The sequence goes on from NZ_BEZT01000001.1 coordinate 1,371,296, forward strand.
GGTACAAAAGGAAATAGTAACTATGAAATTCCAGCGTTAAAGGACAAAATTGATCCGATTTTGACGGCACGAAAAAACTTTGCATATGGTACGCAGCGGGATTATTTTGATCATCCAGATGTGATTGGCTGGACAAGAGAAGGTGATAGTGTACATGCTAATTCTGGTTTAGCAACATTAATCTCTGATGGACCAGGAGGGGCGAAGTGGATGGATGTTGGAAAGAATAACGCAGGGGAAGTATGGTACGATATTACGGGTAATCAAACAAATACTGTAACAATTAATAAGGACGGATGGGGGCAATTCCAAGTAAGTGGAGGATCAGTTTCCATATATGTTCAGCAGTAATTTGGTGATGAAAAAGAAGAGGTAGACTGAAATATAAGTTTTCCTCTTCCTTTTTACATTCTGTATAGTTATAAAAGTATGACACCTTTACTTCTCACGTAACATATAGTATGATGATTTCAATAAATTAGATTTCAATGACTATAATATAACTTAATGAGAGGTGCTTTTTGTGAGTGCGGTAGGTATTAAATAGGAAAAATTTAATGAAATAAATCGGATAAGACCAGGGGATTTTTATGTACATCATACCCCTAATTTTGTCATGCATTTATTTCAAAACCTATGAAGATACCTACAATACTTTATAAAGCGTGTAATAAGGGACTGCCATCTATTTTTTATGGCTTATTTCCTCATATGTTATTACACATGCCTTGTAAATGTAAAAGCTGCGGTATCCCCGCAGCTTTTTTGTATATGTTTTTATTGTATAATTATGGAATTTTATATATGACTCATTGGAATCTAATGAGTAGGTATCTTCATTTATGATAAAAATCAATCATAGTGAGGAGAAACAAAATGAATACGATGACTTTTGAAAAGTTACAATATAACGAATTAAAGGATATAGTGAAATCTTATTGTGTAAGTGGATTAGGTAAGGAATTATTAAACAAATTAGAGCCGAGTACGAGTATAAAAGTAGTGAGAAATCGGTTGAATGAAACGACAGAAGCACGAGCTATATTAGATGCAGAAGGGCATGTTCCTTTCTTCGGCATTTCTAATATTGCTAGTACAATTCAAAAATTAGAAAAAGGTATGATTTTAGATCCAGAAGAATTAGTGAGTGTTTCAGACTTTTTACGTGGATGTAGAAAGATTAAAAAGTTTATGTTAGATAAAGAATTTTTTGCACCAGTATTAGCTTCTTATGCAAATTCAATGACTGAATATAAAAGTATTGAAGAGGAAATTAACTTTTCAATTAAAGGAAATAGTATTGATGCAGCTGCAAGTAAAGAGTTAAAACGAATTCGAAATAATATCGATTCTGTAGATGGGAAAATAAAAGAACGTTTAACGAAGTTTTTAAATAGTAGTGCAAATAAGAAATTCATTCAGGAATTCTTTATTAGTAAAAAGGATGACCGTTATACGATTCCAATTAAATCTTCCTATAAAAACCAAGTTGCCGGAAGTATTATTGAAGCCTCGGCAAAAGGTTCTACTGTATTTATAGAACCGCATACGGTTACGAAATTGAATGCAGAACTAGCAGGTTTGAAAGCAGAAGAAGCGGTTGAAGAATATCAAATTTTAGCGACTTTATCAGGGATGGTATTAGAAAATATTTATAGTATAAAGATTAACATGGAGCTAATTAGTCAGTATGATATGGTATTTGCGAAAGCGAAGTTTAGTAAATCGATTGATGGAATAGAACCGAAGTTAAATGATCATGGCTACATTCATTTAGTGAATTGTAAGCATCCGCTTTTAACAGGGCAAGTTGTACCCTTAAATTTTAAAATTGGTCAAGAGTATCGTAGTTTAATTATTACAGGGCCGAATGCGGGCGGAAAGACAATTGTGTTAAAAACAATTGGATTGTTAACATTAGCTACAATGTCAGGTCTTCATATTGCAGGAGATAAAGGGACAAAAATCGCTATTTTTGAAAATGTATTTGTAGATATTGGTGATAATCAAAGTATCGAAAACGCACTAAGTACATTTTCATCTCATATGAAAAATCTTTCTGAGATTATGAGGATGTCAAATAATAATACGTTACTTTTATTTGATGAAATAGGGAGCGGTACAGAACCGAATGAAGGTGCAGCACTTGCAATATCCATTTTAGAAGAGTTGTACCTTGCAGGATGTATTACCGTTGCGAGTACGCATTACGGAGAAATTAAACGATTCTCAGAAATGCACGATGACTTTATGAATGCAGCGATGCAATTTAATAGTGAAACGTTAGATCCGCTTTATAAATTAGTTATCGGAAAATCAGGAGAAAGTAATGCACTTTGGATTGCGAATAAAATGAGCGTAAAAGAACATGTGCTGAAAAGAGCGAAAGAGTATATGGGAAATAAAGAGTACGCTTTAGAAAAAGTGAATGAAAGTAAAATTAGAAAACCGAAATTTGTACAAGAAAAAAGAGAATCTCATTATGAGTACAAAATCGGAGATCGTGTTAATTTATTGGATCATGATGATTTTGGTATCATCTATAAGGAAAAAGATAATTTTTATAACGTTGTTGTATATTATAACGGTGAATTCGTTGAAGTAAATGTGAAACGTATTACTTTAGAAGTAGCAGCGAAGGAGTTATATCCAGAAGGATACGATTTAAATACACTATTTGTTGATTATAAAGAAAGAAAAATGCAACACGATATTGAGCGCGGATCGAAAAAAGCACTTCGTAAAATTCAAAAAGAAATAAGAAAGAATAGAGGATAAGTTAAAATGGTAACGATTAGACAAGAACAAAAAAATGATTATAGAAAAACAGAAGAAGTCGTAAAAGAAGCATTTTTAAAGGAAGAATTTAGTGATAAAACAGAACATGAACTTGTAAAACGTATTAGAGAATGTGACGCGTTTGTTCCGGAGTTATCAATTGTTGCGGTAGATGAAGATATAGTTGGTCACATTATGTTATCGAAAATTACAATAGAACAATGTGGAACTTCTGTAGAATCGTTAGCACTTGCACCAGTTTCAGTTGCTAGGGGCCATCAGAAGAAAGGAATTGGTGGAAAACTGATTACGGCTGCTTTAGAAAAAGCGAAAGAACTTGGATACGGATCAGTTGTAGTATTAGGACATCCAGAGTACTACCCGAAATTTGGTTTTAAGAAAGCAAGTGAGTGGAATGTAAAAGCACCGTTTGAAGTGCCTGAAGAGGTATTTATGATAAAGGAATTAACAGAAAATGCTCTTCTAGGTGTAGAAGGAATTGTACAATATTCGAGTGCTTTTGCTGAGTAGGAGTAACGGTTAAGAAATGTAATCATAAAAGATGCTATCTTTTTGTATGGATATACAGAAAGATAGCTTTTTTTATTAAGCGGATCTACTGACGTATATTTTGCTCAATGAATAATTGAGGTGGTAAAATTGATATAGAAACGTAAAGGGAGAGAATGAAATGAATAAGCGAGAAACAGATAGCAATGAGAATGCAGTTACGTTATATGTTACAAGACACGGTAAAACAATATTAAATACGAATCATCGCGCGCAAGGTTGGGCTGATTCTCCATTAGTAGAAAAAGGTGTTGAAGTTGCCACAAATTTAGGAACAGGATTAAAAGATATTCATTTTATGAATGCGTATAGTAGTGATAGCGGCCGCGCAATTGAAACTGCTAATTTAGTATTAAAATATAGTGAGCAATCAAAATTAAAACTTGAGCAAAGAAAAGATTTGCGAGAATTAAATTTCGGTATTTTTGAAGGTGAAAAACTTGAGAATATGTGGGATGTGGTTGGAAAAGCTGCAGGCGTTGCATCACCAGAAGAACTTATGAAGTTTTCTATTCAAGAAGTGATTAATCTTATTAGAGTAGCAGATCCTACAAAACAGGCGGAAGATTGGGACTTATTTTCTACTCGTATAAAAACAGAGATAGATAAAATTAGTGAAGAAGCTGCTGGAAATGGTGGCGGTAACGTTTTAGTTGTCGTTCATGGGCTTTTGATTACTACCTTAATAGAAATGTTAGACAGTAGCAAAACAAAACTTGGAGTGGAAAATGCTAGTGTGACGAAAATTGTATATCAAGATGGAACATACACAGTCGAGTCTGTTGGAGATATGAGTTACGTTGCAAAAGGGAAAGAAAGTGTTGAAATATAATTAAATCTCCAATAGATATAAGAAAAGGAAGGTAGAGAAATCTAGCTTCCTTTTCTTATTGGAACGATTATGGAATCAATAAAATCTTCCCAGTACTTTTTCTGCTCTCTAATAATTTATGTGCAAGAGCACCATCTTGTAAGGCGAATGTAGTAGGACTCGCGATGTTTACTTTTCCACTAGTGATCCAATCGAATAATTGAGTAGAGCGCTGCTTACGTTCTTCAAAAGTAGTAAGCACGTTCCAAAGGTCTCCACCAGTTAAAGTTTTTGAAGTATCCATAAGCATACGCGGATCAACTGGCGCAGGATTACCACCAGCCATTCCGTAAAATACGACAGTACCGCCAATTTTAGTAGCGTTAAAACTTTCCTCTAATGTAGAACCTACTGATTCATACACAACATTTACTCCAGTTCCATTAGTCATTTCAAGTACTTTCATATGCCATGCTTCGGTATATAAAAATACGTGATCGGCACCAGCTAATGTAGCTACCTTTGCTTTTTCTTTTAATGATGTAAGACCAATTACTGTTCCGCCCTGTAGTTTAATCATTTGAATCAGAAGTTGACCAACGCCACCAGCTGCAGCGTGTACTAAAGCTATATCACCTTGTTTTATTTGATAGCTATCTTTCGTTAAATAATGTGCTGTTAATCCTTGTAATAAGACAGAAGCGGCTGTTTCAAAAGAAATAGAATCTGGTAGTGGGATTACTTTTTCTGATGGAACGGCAACTAGTTCTGCATTTGCAAATGGAACGTCAGCAAATGCAATACGGTCTCCAGGGGTGATAGTTGTAACATTAGCTCCTACTTCTTCAACAATACCAGCCCCTTCATAACCTAATATATAAGGCGGATTACCAGCGAGATGATAATCACCGCGGCGTCTATAAATATCAGCGAAGTTTAATCCGATTGCTTTCATGCGTACTAGAATTTCATTTGGGTTTATGGTTGGATCATGTATTTCTTTATATTGTAGTACATCTGGACTTCCAAACTGTTCGAAACAAAGTGCTTTCATATGGAATACCTCCATTTTATTGTTTGTCGATGCTCTTTATCATACAATATAAATATCAATAGACAAAGAGGATTATTTCGATGAAATCAATCGGAAATATCGATTGAAAAAGAGGGATGATAAATGGAGATAAAACAATTAATTACATTTAAAGTAGCAGCAGATACTTTGAACTTTACACAAACTGCGAAGAAATTAAACTTTGCCCAATCGAGCGTTACAGCACAAATTAAAACATTAGAGGCTGAGCTCGGTACACCACTATTTGAGAGATTAGGGAAACGTCTTTTCTTAACTGAAGCAGGAAGAAAGTTTCAACTATATGCGGACAAGATAATCGCACTTAGTAACGCAGCGAAGACGGCTGTGAAAGATGATGAGGAAATAGCAGGTACGTTAATAATTGGTGCACAAGAAAGTCAATGTACATACAGACTGCCTTCTATATTAAAGAGGTTTAAAATACAATTCCCAAAAATAAAACTTATATTTAAACCAGCACATTCCAATAAAGATGCGAAGGAACAATTGATGGAGGGAAAAGTAGATCTTGCATTTATTTTGGATGAGTGTAAAACAGAAGATGTTTTACATGTGGAACCACTTATGAAAGAAGAATTAAAAGTAGTAGCTGCTCCAGGGCACCGTTTACTTGAACAACCTTCAGTTTCTATAAAAGATTTAGAGAGTGAAACACTTTTACTAACAGAATTAGGCTGCTCGTATCGGACTTTATTTGAAGAGCTATTTCGCGGGGAAGATGTATATCCAGCAAATAAAATTGAGTTTGTTAGTGTTGAAGCAATTAAACAATGTGTTATTGCAGATTTAGGTATAGCCGTTTTACCAGCGATAGTAGTAGAAAAAGATATACGGGAAGGGACGTTAAAGGAGTTAATGTTAAACGAAACAATATCTCCAATTTATACACAAATTGCTTGGCATAAAGATAAATGGATGACAGCACCACTGCAGCAATTTATTGATGTAACGAGGGGATTTTTTACAACGGATTAAGTGGAGAAATATTTATTTTATATAAAAGAAACAATGGCAATTTTGTATAAAGAACCGATGCTTGAATATAACAAGTATCGGTTCTTTTATGTTTTAAATAAAGGATGCTATAAAATTTGTATTTCTCAACTTTTTTCTTACAAGGATAAGTAAAATTCTTCGTATATTCCAATAATCATAAGGGAATTTACAACATTTATTCGTTTCTGTAAGATGCATCTAGGAAGCGTGAAAGGAGGGCTTACATAGCAGTATAGGTTGTCTTTAGTATATATAATCATTTTGAGGGGGAATTTAAAATGTTTAAAAAGTTAATGAAAGTATGCGTGTTAAGTGCGGCAAGTATAGGTGTATTATTTAGTTTCCAAGGAAGTACATTTGCAGCTACTGATTTAAGCAGTTATTATGACGGGAAAAATCCAGCAACAACGAAAGTATACGGGGGAAGTACGACGTGTGATGCAGATGGATTTAATGCAAAGTCTACAGCAGTTTATGAAGGTAGTAAAAAAGTAGGAACAGTGTATTTACGTTACAGTAATAAATGTCATGCAGCATGGTCTAAGCTTGTTTTAGATCAACCAGCTCCTTCTGTTTCTGGAGGGGTATATGCTTACGCTGTTATTAATAAATATAAAAATGGTGTATTCCAAAAATCAGTAGACTCTAATAGTGGCAATGGAGCAATAAAAACAGGACAAACGAGTACGTATACAGGAATGGTGTTTGATTTAACTGCTGATTTTGGTTATACAGCTGATGCCGAAGCGGTGACGATTAATAACGGCTACGGGAAAACTGGACGTTATTAATAAAGGAGTGGAATTCTATGAAGCTTTTTAAAAAGGTAAGCGCATGTCTTTGTCTGGCATTGCTCATCGTAACTAGTGTGTTTAGTACGACCAACAATGATAAAGCATACGCAGAAGACCATTCATATGATGGGAAAAGTCCTTATTATAATAGCTGTGATCAATCCGCAGTAACGAAAGAAAAGAAGTGGATTGATTCAAATTCTTATGTAGAATTAAAATTTAGCACGACATGTAAGACAGCATGGGCAAAAGTTACTGTAACTCGCCTGGCAATTTATAATAATGAAGCTGATGCAAGGATTGTTAGAAAAACAGATGGAAAGGCATACACTTGCGGAAGTGCTGGAGGAAATGGTGTTGTAAATAAAGGGCAAACATCATGCTATACGCCAATGGTATATGATTTAGATCCAAGAAAGGCACAAGCACAAGGGAAACATGCCATTCCGAATAGTGATGCATATAATTATGCGGAGACTATTTGGTATTGATACGATTATACATGTTTTAAGAGCTGTTATTTGATATAAAAAAAGAAAGAGCCTTACTGCATTTTATTGTGGTAAGGTTCTTTAAAATTGTTTAATAGATTAAGTACATCCATTTACAAAGGTCTGTCTATATAATCGCTTTTAAGTATGGCCATAATAATTTCATCTGAGTATGTATCGTTATAAAATAAAGATTGACGTAAGGTTCCTTCTTTTACAAAACCAACTTTTTCATAAGCTTTAATTCCGCGTAAATTATGGCTAAATACTTCTAACTGTAAACGATTTAATGATAGTTGTTCAAAAGTAAAACTTAAAACTATTTTACTAGCTTCAGTTCCATAGCCTTGTCCTGTTAATGCTATTGAAATCATTGATATTCTGAATCCTGCTCTTTTGTTCTCCTCATCGATATCTAAAATCGACAACTCTCCAATCATCTCGTCAGTACTTTGTAAACAAATAGCGAAATCATAGCGACTTGAATCATTATTTATATGATCTATATGTTTCGTAATTTGCTCCAATGAAAAAGTGGACTTAGTTCCAGTCATATATCTTATTTCATCATCCATTGTACTTTCTAATATAATAGGAGCATCTAGCTGACAAAGAGGCCTTAAATAAATTCTTTCGCTCTCTAATCTCATTATAATTTTCTCCTTTAGTTAGTAATTGAATGTATAAATACTTAAACTTTCTTCAATGAGTTACATAAAAAATATGAATCTTAATTCGATGTTACATGAATTTTATAATGGTATGGTATACCTAAAACAAATAATAAAAGTTTTATACACAACAAAATGTATCAACGAGTTTTTTGATCATACTATTATTCTTGCTGCTCATTCCGCTTTTAAATGAACACGAATGTATTAACTAAGGTCTGTATCAGGAGGAGTATATCCAAGGTGACGAGCCATAGATACAATTTGTCCTTTATGGTGAAATTCATGCGTCTCCGTATGAGTTAAAAGCCATAGCGGAGTTGTGCTCCAAGGTTCTTTTTGCCATTTCACTTCATTTGCTATATTTTCGAGCCAACGGTCATTGTATTCATCTAAAAAACGTTGTACAGTCTCATCTACTAACTTAAATCTAGCGCGAACTTTTTCCACATCTGCATGCTCAATTTCGTAATCGTTAGCAAATGAAAAATCTGCTCTTTTTTGCTTGAATGCGAATGATCCAAGCCAGTATCGATAGCAATCGGCTACATGAATATGAGTCTTTATAATGCTACCGCTTCCGAAATTAGAAACTGTGCTATGTAATTTTTCTACTGGGATTTCTTCCAAAAACGAAAATAGAGTTTCTCTTGTAGCACTAATAAGATTATATTGTTGTTTTAAAATATGTAACATGCAAGTACACTCCTCTTTTATTAACATAGTAAGTAATTCTATATTTACGAGGAGTGAACCTTTTTATTATTTTTAATAAGCATATTAGATGTATTTCTTATTTGTTTCTGATAGATTAAACAAGGTGAAACTTTAATAAGTTGAACATTCTTAGTTCATAATAAATTGTACATCAAGAAGGGGAACGATAAAATGAATAGACTAGTGGGTTTAAAACAATTTGAAATAACGCGCGGGGCGTTACTTAAATTTATGGAAACGTTAGATGATAAAACTGTGGATACGCAGCCAGAGGGTTTTAACAATACAATTCGTTGGCATATTGGACACGTGTTAACAGCAGCAGAGACTTTCATGTTCGGAAGAGAATTTAAACAATTGCCAACTGAATATCCAGGTATGTTTGGATATGGATCAAGACCATCTAAATGGACGACAGAAGGACCATCGTTAGAAGTGTTAACGGCTCAATTAAAAGAACAAGCAAAACGTATTAACGAAATTCCAGCAGAAGCATTTGAAAATAAACTGCCAGAGCCATTCCTAGGATTGGAAACAGTAGGGGAGCTTTACGGTATGATGCTTTATCATGAAGCTGATCATATTGGGCAAATGAAGGCGATGGAACGTATTATTAAAGCTCTTTAGTCTTAATTGCATATAACAAGCAATACAGTTGTAATGTTAAATAATATATACAAAAAAGGTAGATAAATTATTATCTACCTTTTTTGTATAACTTCTTGAAGGATTAGAGAATTTTATAATTTTTTATGTGGTGATTATTAATTATAGTATTCCTAAATATGGAATATACGTATAATGATAGAGAAGAACTAGAAATAGGGGTGAATACTATGATTACATTAGAGAAAAAGTTGGAGCAATATAAACATACATATGTACAGTTAAAGGGAGAACTAAAATGGAAAACGAGTGATTCTCGAACAGGAATGATGATTGCTGCTATGTATGCAGGTAGTGATAAATTGTTTGATCTCGGACGTTTTTTAGAAATTAGTAGTTATATTAAGAATCAGGTAGGGATGTTTTCATACTTAAAGTCTTATCATCGTTTTGTAGTGGCCGCAACATTAGATATTCACTTTACAGATTACAAGAAAGCTTTTCGGACGTTTTTAGATTTATATGAACAATTGGTCACTGGTGGCTTTAGCCGGAGTATATTTACTTATCTCGCAGCAGCTGTGCTTTTGACAGAAGAAGATGAACAGCATGGCGCGCACATTCAGCGTTCGATGCAAGTATATAAACGCATGAAAAAGGATCATCTCTTTCTTACAAGTACAAATGATTATCCGCTCGCAGTTTTATTAGCAGGACAATCAGAGCATGTAGAAACACTTATGGACCGAGTGGAACGTCTTTATCAGAAACTAGCGACAGCTGGTTTGCGTAAAGGGAATGATCTTCAATTCTTGAGTCATATTCTTTCATTAAAGAAGGAGGTCAGGGAAGAACTATTAGTTGCAAAATGCACAAATATATGGAATTTGTTAAAGCAAGAAAAGGTAAAAGTAAAACAGATGCATTACCCAGCTATTGGGCTACTAGCGTTACTCGAGGACGGAGAAAAAGAGATTCATTCTATTCGAGCATTTATTGAAAAATTGCAGGGGGATAAATTGTTCCGTTGGCATACAGATACAAATATTCTTATTGCTATTCAACTGTTCGTAAGTCAGAAAGGTGAGGAAAGTAAAGCTACCAACACAGGTTTACAAACAATGATAGAAGTCCTCATACAAGCACAACAGGCAGCCATGATGGCAACGATTGCTGCTTCATCTGCAGCAACATCTTCTGCTAGTAGTGGTTCATAATGTGCAACTGCTTATGCTCTTGTAAATTATAACTCCTTTGATAAGGTCGGTTTAAAAAATATTACTAAAAAAAGCCCATCACTCTCTAATGAGTGATGGGCTAATTGATTTTACATAATCAGCATTATCTTTTTGATTCCTTCAAATGTTTGAGCTGCGTGACAATCATAATGCTAATAAAAACCATGAGCTAATTTTGCTTAAGTGAACGAGGTTCCATGCTTCCCGTTGATTTGGATATTGCCATGCACCGAAAAATGTTGCGATGTTCTCTGCAATCCAAATGAAAAATCCGATAAGGAAAAAGGAGAGAACGAGTGGTATTTTATATGTAACGCCTCGTAATGAAAATTCCACAAATGTCTGAAAGAAAACGATGAATAGAAGTAAAGTTAAGAACCATCTAAAATCGTATAGAAAATGATGCGTAAAAAAATTGAAGTAAATCATTGCCCCTAATGGCACGGTAAAAATAGCTTTCGGCCAATAATGCATTTGTAAATGCAACCTTCTCCACGCTTGACATATGTAACTTGCGACACTTGCGTACATAAAGCCGCTGTAAAGCGGAACTCCAAAAATCTTTGAATACGCCTCTTCAGGATAACTCCATGAACCGAAATGAACTTTATATATTTCTAGTAAAAGGCCGATGAGGTGAAAGACAGTAATTACTTTTAATTCGTCTTTCGTCTCAAGTCCAGTCTTGTACATAATCCACTGCATAAGAAGACATGCGATGAGTATGAAATCATAGCGATATAACCCTGGAATAGAAACGATTTTTGAAAGGGCTAGTGTTAAGAAAATAACGACTGGGAATAAGCAAGATAATGCTTGCTCGTAAGTGAAGTGTAGTAGTTGTTTTATATAGAACATTGTGTCACCTTTGGGATTTTTATTAGAAAAATCAAAATAATTAATAAGTATACTACAATTTAAAAAATAATTCAGTAGTCTATTTTGCGTGTATTTGTAAGTCTTGGAAGGGAATTGTAATGAGTATTTTAATATTTAGCGAAGTGAAAAAATAGTTTGCTATTTAAAAAAAGTGGGGATATAATATCTAAATGAAAATGATAATTATTATCAATAATAATTACAAATAAAAAATAATTATAAAAAACAACTGAATATAAAGGATGAAATGAAACATGTTACATAAGTCTACTGTACATGCTGGTAGTAACCGCTGGATACATATTAAGTTCATATGTTTCATGAGCTTAACAATTTTATGTTTAATTGGATCTATATTTTTAGCCATTTCATTTGGTGCAAAGGATATTCATTTACAAACGGTGTGGGCAGCGGTTTTGAATTACGATCCGAAATTAACACAGCACCAAATTATTTATGAATTAAGGCTCCCGAGAGTAATTGGAGCAGCAGTTGTAGGGGCAGCTTTTGCGGTTGCTGGTGCTGTTATGCAAGGTGTAACACGAAACCCTTTAGCTGATGCAGGTGTACTCGGAATAAATGCAGGTGCGATGTTTGTAGTAGCACTTAGTTTTGCTTTTTTTCCGCATATGCCGTATTCCTATTTAATGATTGTTTCCTTTATTGGAGCAGTCTTAAGTACAGTACTTATTTTTGTTATTGGATCAGCAACATCAGGTGGGTTAACACCAATGAGGTTAACGATTGCTGGAGCTGTTATGGCAGCGCTTTTACATTCATTAAGTTCAGGTGTTGCGATTTATTATGATTTAAGCCAAGATTTAGCGTTTTGGTATGCTGGTGGTGTTGCAGGGGTTAAGTGGGAACACTTGAAATTTTTAGTCCCTATTATTCTTATAACGATTATTTTTGCAATAGTGTTAGGGAAATCTATTTCACTCATATCAATGGGGGATGATGTTGCTACAAATTTAGGAGTGAAAACGAACCGAACGAGAATACTAGGGATGATTATAGTAGTTATTCTGGCAGGTGTTTCTGTTTCAGCTGTTGGTTCTATTGGATTTGTGGGACTAGTTATCCCACACATTGCTAGAAAATTAGTTGGTGTTAATTATAGACTCATTATTCCTATGGCAGCATTATTAGGAGCTATGTTATTAGTTGTAGCTGATTTAGGGGCAAGAACAGTAAATCCTCCTAAGGAACTTGCGATAGGGATTATGGTAGCTCTTGTTGGAGTTCCGTTCTTCCTCTATATAGCACGTAAAGTTGGGAGGGAGTTATAAGTGAAAGATCTTTTTAACACGGATAAAAAGAGAGCTATTACTGTAACTACAATCTTCGGATGTATAAGTATCGCTGTAATTTTAATTAGTTTAAATACAGGGACACTGAGTATAGCGCCACTTAGAGTAATTGAAACACTTTTGGGTTATGGTAATTTTGAGAGTGCAACCGTGCTATATGATTATCGTATGCCAAGAATAATAATCACGATGTTAGCCGGTATTGGTCTTGGTATTTCCGGTGCGATTTTGCAAGGGTTATCACGTAATACACTTGCAGATCCTGGTATTTTAGGGTTGCATTCAGGTGCATCTTTCGGTCTTATCGTATTTGTTACTCTCTTTCATTCTATTAATGAGAGTGCATCCATTTTAATACCGTTATTTACATTTGGCGGAGGAGTATTAGCTGCATTTCTTATTATTTTACTTGCGAGTGATCGGTCAAAAGGTTTACTTCCCATTAGACTTATTCTCGTTGGTATTGCAGTTTCAGCTGGCTTTAGTGCAATTTCGTTATTTTTCTCTCTCAAGTTAAATGATGAGACGTATACATTCGCTTCTAGATGGCTAGTTGGTAACGTGTGGGGAAGGGATTGGATTCATGTCTTTGCATTATTACCTTGGATTTTCATACTAACCCCTTATGCGTGGCTAAAATCTAAAACGTTAAATGCATTGTCACTAGGTGATAGTGTAGCAGCAGGACTTGGTGTTTCTGTTCAAAAAGAACGGTTATTACTTTTAGCTACAGCGGTTGGATTATCTTGCACAAGTGTATCGATGGCAGGAGGAATTGGTTTTATCGGTTTAGTTGCTCCGCATATCGCAAGGAAGTTAGTAGGTACTACATATCAACACTTTCTTCCTTTAGCTGGCATTATCGGAATGATTATTTTAGTGCTAGCAGATACGATAGGTCGTTCTATATTTGAGCCAAACTCTATTCCAGCTGGTGTAGTAGTGGCAGCTTTAGGAGCACCGTATTTTCTTTATTTACTTACAAAAACAAAATAAATACTTCAAAGAGGAGAACATATGAAAAAGAAACTTACTATTTTATTTAGCATGATGTGTATTTTAGTATTAGCAGCATGTGGTCAAACGAAAGCTAATGAAGAGGCAACGAAAAAAACGGAAAAAAGTAATGATCCAAAAATTGCTTCAATGTCTATTCATTTAACAAATGATTTACTTGCATTAGGAATTACACCAGTAGGTTCTGTTATTGGTGGAGATTTAAAAGATTTCTTACCGCACGCTAAAGAGAAGTTGAAAGATACGAAGAAGCTTGGTGTTGTAACAGATCCGAATATGGAAGCGTTACTTCAATTAAAGCCAACTGACATTTATGTTGATGAAAAATATGCTGGTAAAGATGTAGCGAAATACGAAAAAATTGCAAAAACACATTCTTTCAATTTAGATGAAGGTACGTGGAGAGAGCATTTAAAACAAGTTGGTAAACTTGTAAACCGTGAGAAAGAAGCAGATAAATATATTCAAGATTACGAAGAGCAATCAAAACGAGTAAAAGGTTTAATAGATAAAGAGCTAGGTAATAACGAAAAAGTAATGGCAATTCGCGTTACTGCAAAAGAATTGCGTGTATTTAGTACGAAAAGACCGATGGGACCAATTTTATTCCAAGACCTAGGGTTACAACCTGCAAATGGTGTAGAGAAAATTGATGGAAACCGTCCTTTCGAAGTCATTTCACAAGAAGTATTACCTGACTTTGATGCAGATGCGATTTTCGTTGTTGTAAATAGAGATGATAAAGCAAAAGCAGCATTTAAACAACTTCAAGAAACACCAATTTGGAAAGACTTAAAAGCAGTTAAAGGCAAGCACGTATACATTATCAATGATCAACCATGGCTTGACTATTCTGCTTTAGGAAACAAAATGGCAATGGATGAAGCGGAGAAAATGTTTACGAAATAATATAGTTTTGCTATTAGGAAAGGCCCTCAAAATTTGGAGGGCCTTTCTGTTATTGTTAGAATAAATAAAAAATTATACAATGAAGTTAATTCAATATGGAGGAGATGTGCCAATGTCAGTGCTTATTGTAAGTATCCCGTTTATGAAACAGTTTATGGAACAAGGGGATAAATAGGCTAAAATAAGTATCCCTGTTATTTAAAAGGGGGAGTTTGAAATGACAATGAATCTTTTTCGAAATAAAACGATTAAATTATCAGCTATGAGAGAAACAGATGCTGAAGTAATGGCTATGTGGCAAGAAGATAGTGAGTATTTAAGAAATGTTGATACAGATGTAGCATTCCCGCAATCTTTAAATGAAATAGCAAGTGATGGGTTATTAAAAGGACGGAGATCGAATAGTGTTTCTTTCATGGTAAGGACAGTTCAAGAAGATCGCTTAATTGGTTTTGTGGCGATTCATGGTATAGAGTGGAATAACAGAACAGGTTTATTAGCCATTGGTATAGGAGATGCGAATGATAGAGGAAAAGGATATGGGAAAGAAGCAATACATCTTATTCTAAAGTATGCTTTCTATGAATTGAATTTACACCGCATCGGTCTCGATGTTATTTCGTATAATAAACCTGCCATTGCATTGTATAAAAAGATGGGTTTTGAAATGGAAGGCTGTATGAGAGAAGCGGTTCAAAGAGATGGGAAGTGTTTTGACCGTATGATTATGGGGATATTGCGGGATGAATGGATAGAGCTGCAAGGTTAGAAAGTACATTCGAAATTATATATGTAGTATGCAGGAGATATAATGGTAATTGGCGAAAATTTACAGTGTGTTGATTGAATTTATAAGGAGTCATGCAAAATGAATTTAGAAAAGGAAAAACCAGTAAATGAAGAGGTCGCCGAATTAAAAGAACTTATTAAAGAGTTACACGGAAGTGTGCACCAACTTCAAAGTGAAGTGCAGCAACTAAGGCACGAAAGACCAGTTGTTGAAGTGAGAAAAGGTGTTCAATTATCACCAACAATTATTGGACAAATTGGTGGTATGATTTTAGGTGGTTTAGCAATTATCGGTATATTTTGGTGATGAAAAAAGGTTTGCAGCACGATGCTGCAAACCTTTTGTATTTGACGATATAATGTCATGCAATACAACTTTTACATTAAATAACGTAAATATATATAAGCATGTGATAACAAGAGTGCAACAATAGTTAATGGTAAACCAATTTTTAAGAAGTCCATATAAGAGAAGCCATGTCCTTCACGTTTTGCAATACCAGCAACGACTACGTTTGCAGATGCTCCGATTAGCGTTCCATTTCCTCCTAAGCAAGCTCCAAGAGATAACGCCCACCATAGTACTTCGATTTGCGGAGAATCGACAGATAGTCCGAGTCCTGTAGCTAAGTCTTGAATAAGAGGAATCATCGTAGCGACAAATGGGATGTTGTCGATTGTCGCAGATGCGATGCCAGATACCCATAAAATAAGTATAGCTGCGAATCCGATGTCACCGTTTGTTACGCCGATTACTTCTTTTGCAAGTGAAGAGATAAGTCCGATATCAATTAACCCGCCAACGAGAACGAATAGTCCGGCGAAGAAGAAAATGGTTACCCATTCAACGTGGGCAAATACATCTTCAATATCATGTTCTTTCACGCCGATTAACATAAGAAGTGTAGCGCCTGTCATCGCTATAACGGCAGCGTCTACATGAATAATCGAATGAAGTACGAAGCCTAAAATAGTGAGTCCTAAAATCGAAATAGATTTTAAAAGGAGGCTTTGATCTTTAATGTAATCTATTTCGTTTAATGCCATTAGTTTTTCGATTTGTTCAGGTGTTGTTTTTAGTTTGTTACGATACATGAAGTAAATAATGCCAAGTGTCACGATAGAAATAATAATTACGATTGGAGCTAAGTTAATTAAAAAGGCGTTAAAGTCTAAATGCTTGTTTGCTGATCCAATCATAATATTAGGTGGATCACCGATTAATGTTGCTGTTCCGCCTATATTTGAAAACAGCACTTCTGAAATCAAATAAGGTACAGGATTTACTTTTAAAATACGTGTAATGGATAATGTAACAGGAACGATTAATAAAACAGTCGTTACATTGTCCAAAAATGCTGATCCGACGGCAGTTAATAGGGATAGTAATAATAAAATGCGAATCGGTTTTCCGCCAGCTGCTTTTGCCGCTTTAATGGCCACAAATTCAAAGACGCCTGATTGACTCGTAATATGTACGAGAATCATCATCCCAATTAAAAGGGTAATCGTTTCCCATTGAATATGTGATGTGAAAGCAGTATGTAAATCTACAACTCCAAAAATAATCATAATAGCAGCACCGAATAGTGCGATTACAGCACGATTCAATTTCTCAGAAATAATAAATCCGTACGTGATTAAAAATACGGCAATTGCAAAATAATATTGCCAATTTGCTACTTCATGTGCTGACTGTTCCAATCATGTCACCTTCTTTAAATTATGTATTCAATTGTCGAAATGTATCTCGCTGCAATAATACGGGATAAAATATATTGTAGCAAATTCAAAAAAGAAAGAAAACTATTTAACAAAGTGAAGGAAAAAATGTATTTTTTACATATCATATAAAAAATATAAAAAACACAGTGCAAATTATTAGGAAAAGTGAGCGTTGTCCTCTAATATAGAGATAGCAATTTACATTATTTTTGCGTAAAATGGTTTAAAGAGGTGAATTCCGATGGAAATAGTAAAAGATAGTTCTCTTATTCAAAATGAAATTGAACGTTTTGTAAATAAAGATGTATATATTCATTTAGAAACGACAAACGGAGCGTATGCATCACACATAAATGAAAAGATGATGACAGTTGGTGCTTTCATTCGAAATGCGATTATCCGTTTTGAACGCGGGAAGATAACTGGAACAAATCCATACCGAGTTGGTCTGAAAATGGATCACGGTTGGGTATATGCTGAAGGTATTACGCACTGGGAAGTAGACGATCAAGAGCGTTTATTATTAGCTGGACATGATAATTTAGGTCGTCTAGCAGTTGCACTTGAGTTAAGCTTAACACCATTTAAGTAAGAAGGAGGGAAACTTATGGAGAGACATGTACTTGTTGTATTTCCGCATCCAGATGATGAAGCATATGCTGCGGGAGGAACAATTCGCTTATTAACAGATCAAGGAGTACCTGTAACATATGCATGTGGTACTCTAGGACAAATGGGACGTAACATGGGTAAGAACGTATTCGCTAACCGTGAAACGATTCCACATATCCGTAAGAAAGAATTGAAAGATGCTTGTGAAGCGATGGGTATTAAAGATTTAAGAATGCTTGGCTTCCATGATAAAACGTTAGAATTTGAAGATGTTGATTTCGTTGCTGACAAAATTGAAGCAATCATTCAAGAAGTAAATCCATCTCGAATTATTACATTTTATCCAGAGCACGGTGTACATCCAGATCATAATGCATTTGGCCGCGCTGTCGTTCGCGCTGTATCACGTATGCCAAAAGAAGAGCGCCCAGTTATTCATGCTGTTGCGATTACGAAAAATCGTGAAGCAGTATTAGGAGAACCGGATGTTGTAAATAACATTAGTGAAGTATTTGATCATAAATTAACTGCATTAGGTGCGCACCGTTCACAAACAGAAGCAATGCTTGAAGACACGCATGCAAAAATAAAAAACAAAGATGCAGCAACATTAAAATGGCTGCAACTTGAACAGTTTTGGACTTATAAATGGGAGTAGGCTAGAAGGATACCTTCTAGTTGCTCTTACATAGAAAAAGCGCCGTCACTTGTGATGGCGCTTTTTCTTGTTGAAGACTATACATTTTTTAGGGTGCTTCAAAATTTTTAAATTAACGTGCAGTATAGCCTCCATCAACAAGAAGTGTTGTACCGTTAACAAAACTAGCATCATCACTTGCTAAAAATAAGACAGCTTTAGCGACTTCTTCTGGTGTTCCAAGTCTGCCTTGCGGATGAAGTGAAGCTAAATATTCTTTCTGTTGAGGATTAACACTACCCAGTAAAGGGGTGTCAATATAACCAGGGCACACCGCATTAATACGTATTCCATATTTAGCGTAGGCAGTACATAAATTTTGAGTTAATAGTTTCACACCACCTTTTGCAGAGGAGTATGCTGTTGGGGTAGGTAATGAAACAAAACTATGAATCGAACCAGCGTTAACGATGACACCACCTGTACCTTGTTTAAGAAATTGTTCAATCGAATATTTATCAGAAAGGAATACCCCAGACAAATTAATATCAATAGTTCTTTTCCATTTTTCATAGGATAATTCGTTTGCCGGTGCATCATCAGCAACGCCGGCATTGGCATACATAATATCTAATTTACCGTATGTACTTACTGTCTCATGAATTAGCTGTTTAATATCTGCCTCTTTTGTTACATCAGTTTTAATAAATAACGTATTATATCCATGTGCATTCAATTCATCTGATAGTTCTTTTCCACGTTCAGAAAAGTCAGCAATAACTACTTTTGCACCTTCTTCGATAAAAAGACGAACAGTAGATTCGCCAATTCCACTTGCACCACCAGTTATGATTGCCACTTTGTCTTTTAATTTCATATAAACCTCTCCATTCATCAATGAATTTAAGTCGAATTTTTAAATCTTGTTACTAAACTATTAACCTTAAATAGTAAGTAGATAGAAGAAAAAGCTCGCGTTTACTTAATCGTGAGAGTGCTATTTTTTCTTTATCCCGCTATTTGCCAGGCAGTAAGACCCTCACCTCAAAATTCAGCGGAAGCAAAGACATTAGGTGAGGGCTAATAATCAGTGGGGGGAACAGAACCCCCACTGATTAAAGTCTCACTTTATTGTACTTTTTGATACAGTGATGGGCGAAAATATTAATTTGGTCAATTTTATCATTAGATTGAATATTTGGTAAAGTATTCTCGAATAGAGTGAGTGCTGAAGCTAAACTACTGACCTACATAGGTATAACGAGGGGGATTTACATATAATTGCTCTTTTTTATTTTAGTAATTAACAAATTTTCAAACTTGCTGATGATGTAGTGGACTTAAATAAGTCACTTGTTTTTAAATTGAATCAAAAATAAAAACAGTAAAAATAAAACGTTTAATAATAATTATTTATTGAAAAACGATAAATAAAATGATATTATCAAATTGAAAATTAGTAAGAGAGGTGCTTTTTATAAAATGTAAAACGAATGTTATGTATTAAAAAGAAATTGATGTAAATTAGGAAAATTATATATTTTAATAGCGGAATAAGAAAAGGGAGTTAGAGCATGATTAATAAAACAGTAAAGAAAGTTATCTTGATTGCAGGTGGTTTGTATATTACATATTTAGTAGGTGTAGTTATTTTAGCGGAATCTATACCGTATCCTACATCTCAACAACTTAAAGAAGCCGAAAGAGTAGTTGAACGCTATGTAGGTGAAAATAATGGAGTGAAAATGATAAATACATCTAGTAGCTTCACGGCTGAGATGTTCGATCGGACAATTCAGATTGAAGGGAATTCAAAAGAGAATCCGGAACAAGTATATCGAATGGATTTAGATCAAGTTTCTAATGAAAGTGAAAAAATAACCGAAAAATCGATAAATACAGTTTGTAAATCAAATGATGGGGGAAAGAATTTTACTTGTGCTGATGCTGAATAGCTAAAAGTAGAATCCGTAGCAGCGGAGTAACAGTTGATAACCATTACTCTAGTTAAATAGGAAAAAGCCTCGCAGGGGGGCGAGGCTTTAAACAGGGTATTAAAAATTATCGATTCATTAAGAATAACTTCTATTGAATAAACTAATTTTAGCATGATAACTCATATATATGTGTTACGAATTTATGAACAAAAAATCAATAATAAGAATGTAGAAAAGATAATAATTTATTTAGAATTTGTATCATTACATAAAGTTTGAGTGGAGAAGAAATTATACTTTTGTATGGTGTAATAAAGATATAGTCCGCCTACAGAAATAGGCGGGCTATTTTTTATAAAGAAAAGACAACTTAAGGTAGAGATCTTGTTAAGAAATAGGATAAAAACAAGAATCTTTAAGAAGAGATAAGGTCGTTCAAAAGATAAAGGTATTGTATTTGAAACACGTTATTATTCGTGGATTAAGTTATATTTTTGATAAAAAATCTTTAAAAAGCATTATAATCCCTAGAAGAGATAAGACTTCAATTGAAAACCAAAATACACTTTTTTGAGGTTTTTTAAACTCCATTATTATGGAGAAAAATAAAAAGATAGCAATGAAAAAAATAATTAAGAGACGAAGTATATCAAACATCAATAGCACTCCTAATAGTTAATTTGTTTCACTATATAGTTATTTCCAATATTACAGAATTTAAGAAGTGACTTGTTAATATTAAAGCAAAAAGTTCTCAGAATCTATGAATTAAAAATAAAAAAATTTCGAACTACTGAGCACAGAGGGATTATATATTAATTAGTTTAGCAATTGAAAGAGTAATTTTTTAATCTTGTAAAAGTCCGATTGGTGAGGGCTGATTAAAGTTTCACTTTATTTGTTTTCTTTTTTATATAAAGCCTTAGAACTGGGATTTAGTAATGGTTTATAAGAAACATATATTTTGAATTATTTAATAGAATAATATATATTTATATTGATTTAGTGATTTTAGTTTGTTAAAAATGGGGAAATCGATATGAAGGTTAAATTTGCCGTAATAAAAGATGAGAGCTTTGATTGTAGTTTATTGGAAACAAAATTATTGAAAACTTTTAAAGAAGTAGATTGTGAAGCAGATATTGTAAAGGTTGAGGATGGAATTTTTGAAAACAATGATATACAAACGTATTTATCAGAAATAACCATTCATGTTACTGGAAAAAATATTGGATATAGATCCGTTTCAGCCAGTATATTTATTGTTCTAGAGAGTTTATCAATACAGCTATTTCGTATTCATATTAGTATACTTTAAGCAGTTCAAAAAGTGGCTTCTTCAGAAAATCATACTGATTATATGGAGTTGTAAATATGAAAACAATAGAAATTATCGTAGGTGCTCCCGAATGTTGGATTGCACCTTGTTTGTTGTTAAATAAACAAGGGATTCCTTTTTTAATTTATCTTAACGCTGATTTATATAGAAGATAGGAAATATGTGAATAATTCAATTAGATTGTACAAATAATTTGGTACGCGGATATACGCAATGTATTCACAGGTAAGAGGGTTGTCTCATAATATATATAGATTTTTCTATTAAGATGAACAGAGGGTGTGAATATATGGAAGATGTTTACGCTAAAATTGACAGTCTCAAGGCGGAGCAAAAAGAAATTATGAGAGACATTCGTGCTTTAGAAACGCGTACTACTATTAATGAGAAAGATATAGCAACAATCAATAAGCAATTAGAAAAAATAAGTACAAACACAACTTGGATTTTACGAATTATTATTAGTGCGATAATAATGTCAGTTTTAGGATTAATATTAAAAGGAATGATTTAGTCTTGTGAAATAGAACGATATAAAAGAAAGAGGGGAGCTCCCTCTTTCTTTTATATAAATGAGAAGCTATAAATTTTCCGTTTCCTCTTCACCTGCATATTTTTCCTCTAAAGAAATTAATAGAGGAATGGATACGGTTACTAGAATGATTAAAGTAGTTATAAAAGATTTAGAAAGAGAAAAAGAACCTTCAATTAAAGGTGATAAAAACTTGAATGAAAGTATACTTGTTATGAAGGAAATTACTAAAAAGCTAAAAAGAGAGATATTTTTATTCTTTATAGATGTTTCTATAGAGTCTTTAACACAGGTTATTACGACAAATATAGTTAATATGATAAGAGAAACAAAATAATGTGTTAAATTCGTCATACTAATAGTAGGATCGTCTATTATGTAAGCAAGTAACTTAGATACTAATATTCCTCCAAACAATAAAATAATAAAAGCAAGTAATCCTT
This sequence comes from Bacillus sp. HMA207, assembly GCF_003402455.1. Classification (NCBI taxonomy): domain Bacteria; kingdom Bacillati; phylum Bacillota; class Bacilli; order Caryophanales; family Bacillaceae; genus Bacillus; species Bacillus sp. HMA207. Next base: position 1,394,193 of record NZ_BEZT01000001.1, read on the forward strand.
CCAATATATAAGTGCTCAAATTGTCTTTCTTGTTAAAGAGTTTATAGTTTAGAGTAGATTGGGTTATTTGAATTAGGAATAGGCTAATAATCCATACATAATATACAATTGGTAATTCTCCTGAGAATAGAGAAATTAGAAAGTTTACTACTGTCCTTAAAATTTCAATCATTACGAAAGTCCTCCTGTTTGTAAGCTTGTGACATTAAAATATGCTAGTCTATCGTTTAATAATTAAACTTACGAATTCAAACTATTTCTAATTATTCCATAAAAAGGTGGCTGCATCAAGTTATCTTTTTAACAATCCTCCAAGGCCGAGCGCTAGTAAAAGAAACGCAATATGTAATATAATTGAAAAAGTATATTTAAAAATCAATGTTAATATTACCCTCCTATAAGTATTAACATACGTAATTGAGGTGTTTTCTTTGTTGTTTTATGACCGGATTTCTATAATGGCCCCTCCTGTTCCGTAGCTAAGGAAAGTCTTTTTATTTCTGAGATTTTCAAAGTTATAGGAGGGTATGAAAAATGAAAAAAGTCTCAGTACCATCACTTTTGTTAATGATTATTCTTGTCGCATTTCCGCAAATTAGTGAAACGATTTACACACCGTCTTTACCGGACATTTCAAAGGCGTTACATGTAAGTAATAATGAGGTGCAGTTAACACTTAGTGTGTATTTTGCTGGATTTGCGTTAGGTGTATTTTTTATTGGGTGGTTATCAGATATAATTGGTCGTCGCCGAGCGATGTTACTTGGAATTGTCATATATGGCGCTGGGAGTTTCTTATGCTATATTGCAAATTCCATTGAAGTTTTATTGGTAAGTCGTTTTATTCAAGCGTTTGGAGCAAGTGCAGGATCCGTGGTTACACAAACGATTCTTCGTGAAAGTGTAGAAGGGCATAAGCGGCATGTTATGTTCGCTCAAATCTCGGCAGTCATTGCTTTTACACCAGCGATAGGACCGTTAATTGGGGGCTTTCTTGATCAAATGTTTGGTTTTAAAATAGTATTTTTAAGTTTAGTAGTTATGAGTGTCGGAATTTTTCTGTATACGTTTGTTTCTCTTCCCGAAACAAAGACGGGATCAGTAACGAATAAAATAAATGTGTTTTCAGTCTTGAAGAGGCTAATTACAAATCCGAAAGTGGTAACATATGGGCTATTAATTGGAGGAGCAAATGGTGTTTTATTTAGCTATTATGCAGAAGCGCCGTTTATCTTTATTGAATACTTTCAATTATCGCCTAGTATGTATGGATTTCTAGGAATTGTTGTTGCATCTGCTTCTATTGTTGGAGCGAAAATTTCAAAACGTTTACTTGCTACTTATAAACCAGAGAAGATTATATATGTCGGTTGTCTTGTAATGACAGGGGGAGCTATTCTTTTATCTGTTATTACGTTTGTTGGATCAAATCCAAACATAATATATATGATTGGATTTTTAGTAGCGATGTTTATATTGCTATTAGGAATTGGAGTAGCGTTGCCTAACTGTTTAAGTTTAGCATTAGTAGATTTTCAAGATGTTATTGGTACAGCCGGAGCATTGTTTAGCTTAGGATACTATGTAATTGTAACGATGACAATTTTGGGGATGAGTCAGCTGCATACGGGCTCGTTACTGGTGATGCCACTTTATTTTCTGGCTATTGTAGTTATAATGGTAGTGTTTACTAGGGTATTTATCTTTGGTAAGCAAACTTCGAAATCGATTTAAATATGAAATTGTAAAAGAGTCTCATTTTTTAATGAGACTCTTTTATATTTTGGCTGGGGTAAAGAAGTTAGTAGTTTATTAATATATTAAATTTCTCATTGGTATATAAATCGAATGTGTGGGAAATTACGCTATCAACTATAAAGGTTGAAGTATTTGACATATGAAACCGAGAAAGAAATGCTCTCCTCTGTTATTTATATTGTAATAATATACATGCCGGAATCATATTGAATAGATGTATTTTATTGTTAATTTAGTTAAAAATTAATCAGACTTATGTATAATAATTTATTGAAAAAATAATTGAATTTTTCAGATTAATGAATTAATATAAGGTAAGTAATTTTAAGATTTATAGAATATTGGAAGATGAAAGGTTTTGAGAATTTTATTAGGAGCACAAAACGATTTTAGGATAGCTTTAAAGCTAGTGTAAAATGACGTTTGCTTCATCATTTTCAGGGCCGAAAGGAATTAGGGGAAAGCATCTTGTGTTAAAATGCGGCTATGAATCATCTAAGAGGGGGAAGTGGAGTGGCAAACAAAGAATTGAAAAGAGGTTTAGAAGCACGTCATATTCAAATGATTGCTTTAGGCGGAACGATTGGTGTTGGTTTGTTTATGGGGTCAGCCAGCACAATTAAATGGACAGGTCCGTCAGTAATGCTTGCTTATGCAATTGCAGGTATTTTCATCTTCTTCATCATGCGTGCCATGGGAGAAATGTTGTATATGGAGCCAAGTACAGGCTCATTTGCGACATTCGGTCATAAGTATATTCATCCACTAGCTGGTTATATGACAGCGTGGAGTAACTGGTTCCAGTGGGTTATCGTTGGGATGTCAGAAATTATCGCGGTTGGAGCGTATATGCAATATTGGTTCCCAGATTTACCAGCTTGGATACCAGGTATAATTGCAATGGTTATTCTTGGTGCAGCTAATTTAATTTCTGTTAAGTCATTTGGTGAATTTGAATTTTGGTTTGCGATGATTAAAATCGTTACGATTCTATTAATGATTATTGCAGGATTTGGCCTTATTTTCTTTGGAATTGGTAACGGCGGAGAAGCGGTTGGCATATCTAATCTTTGGTCAAATGGCGGTTTCTTTACAGGTGGTTTCTCAGGATTCTTCTTTGCTTTATCACTTGTAGTTGGTGCATACCAAGGTGTGGAATTAATCGGTATTACTGCTGGTGAAGCGAAGAATCCAAAGAAGACACTTACAAGAGCGATTCAAAGTACAATTTGGCGTATCTTAATTTTCTATATTGGTGCTATTTTCGTTATTGTAACTGTGTATCCGTGGGATCAATTAAGTACAATTGGTAGTCCGTTCGTAGCAACTTTTGCGAAAGTTGGTATTACGGCAGCTGCTGGACTTATTAACTTCGTTGTAATTACAGCAGCAATGTCTGGTTGTAATAGTGGTATTTATAGTGCTGGTCGTATGCTTTATACGTTAGGTGTAAATGGACAAGCACCGAAATATTTCACGAAACTTTCTGGAAATGGTGTACCTTTATTTGGTACAGTTGGCGTAATTATCGGTCTGGCGGTTGGTGTTGTTTTAAGTTACATCGCACCGAAAAACTTATTCGTATATGTATATAGTGCGAGTGTACTTCCTGGAATGGTACCATGGTTTGTCATTTTAATTAGTCAAATTAATTTTAGAAAAGAAAAGGGAGCAGAGATGAAAGATCATCCGTTCAAAATGCCATTTGCTCCTGTTACAAACTATTTAACAATTGCCTTTTTAATTATGGTATTAATCGGAATGTGGTTTAACGATGATACTCGTATTTCATTAGTTGTAGGTATTATTTTCTTAGCTATCGTTACAATTAGTTTCTATGCTTTCGGAATAGGAAAGCGAGCTCCGTTAGACGTTCAAAATAATAAAGAGATTTCAAGTAAATAAAGAAAAGGCTGTTCATCTGGAACAGCCTTTTCTTATTGTTGTTATTTGTCGATAAATCGATATAATTTGATTTATGATAGATATATTTGAAAAATCGTTGATATATTGTACGTTATGATAGATATATTTGAAAAATCGTTGATATATTGTACGTTATGATAGATATATTTGAAAAATCGTTGATATATTGTACGTTATGATAGATATATTCGAAAAATCGTTAATATAATTTTACATACTATCTGTCACTATCATGATTAAAATTTCTCTAATACGATTTTCCCAATGGTGTGCCCGGTTTCAAGTAGTGCATGTACTTTCATTAAGTTTTCAGCGTTAATCGGTGTTAATGTTTCATTTTTATGTAAGCTGTACTGATAGTCTAGAAGGAGTTTATTTCTAAAAAGAAGAATTTTTTACTGTATTACTTTATCCCAAACTAAATGTAAAGGTGGATACATAATGACAGTAAAGAAACTTTATTTCATCCCAGCAGGTCGTTGTATGTTGGATCATTCGTCTCTTAACAGTACGTTAACACCGGGAAAATTATTAAACTTGCCGGTATGGTGTTATCTTTTGGAGACAGAAGAAGGTCCTATTTTAGTAGATACAGGTATGCCAGAAAGTGCAGTTAATAATGAAGGGCTTTTTAACGGTACATTTGTTGAAGGACAGATTTTACCGAAAATGACTGAAGAAGATAGAATCGTGAATATATTAAAGCGTGTAGGGTATGAGCCGGACGACCTTTTATATATTATTAGTTCTCACTTACATTTCGATCATGCAGGAGGAAACGGTGCTTTTACAAATACACCGATTATTGTGCAACGAACGGAATATGAGGCAGCACTTCATAGAGAAGAATATATGAAAGAATGTATATTACCGCATTTGAACTATAAAATTATTGAAGGGGATTATGAAGTGGTACCAGGTGTTCAATTATTGTATACGCCAGGTCATTCTCCAGGCCATCAGTCGCTATTCATTGAGACGGAGAAATCCGGTCCTGTATTATTAACGATTGATGCATCGTACACGAAAGAGAATTTTGAAGATGAAGTGCCGTTCGCGGGATTTGATCCAGAATTAGCTTTATCTTCAATTAAACGTTTAAAAGGAGTTGTGGCGAAAGAGAAACCAATTGTTTTCTTTGGTCATGATATAGAGCAGGAAAAGGGTTGTAGAGTGTTCCCTGAGTATATATAGTGCAAAAAGTCATGAGTTCGCGTGCTCATGACTTTTTCGTTTAAATAATTTTTTTAAATAAATTATAAACTTTTTTTGAACTATCTTCGTTTAACTGATAGTACGTAAGGTTTACATCATCAGGAGTATCTTGCTGAGCAATCATCACTTCGCTGCTGTGATGATCAACTATCCATATGAAATATTTTTTATAAGTTCCATCCTCGAAAGTAATCCACATATCACAATCTATTAAATCTGATCCTTCTTCATCCAATGTTAATTTGCCTTTTTTTGCGGTATTCATACTGTTAATAAATGTTTTTAATTCATCTGTTTTTGTGAGAAAGATATCCTGTTTTGTTTTAATTGATTCGACATGTATATCTTTTATTTCCTGTTTACCTAAAAAAACAGGAGGCTCATTTGGATCTCGCGAGCTTGAAATAATAGTAGCTTTCTTTTTCGGTTTATTTGCAGTATAGAGATCTTGAATAGATTTTCCCGAGTTTATAAACCATACAATTCCACAAATAATCAATACACTACCTAGCAATAAAATAATTTTTTTAATAGGATTTTCTCCTCTCTATTACTTCGTGTGAAGAGCTTTTCTATTAATATATGATAGGTAAGCGTAAAGTATTATAGTTGAACTTGGTTATGCTTCACAGTTTTTATCGGGCGATCTATGAGTAAATTGTAAGTGAGCCCAATTAATACGAAAATGCCACCGATAACTTTACCAATTGAGAGTTCATTTGTTAGGAAGAAATCAATAATAGTCCCCGCAAATAATTGTCCGATAAAGATGAGTAATGTTAAATAAAAGGCTGATATTTTAGGAGTAATATAGTTGGATAATGAAATAACGATAACGCCTACTAATCCGCCTAAGTATACGGCGATAGGAATAGATTGCAATTTATGAATAGGGATATACAATGAATCTGAACTGAAAATTAAAAATAACATAGAGAAAAATAATCCAGTAATATAATTGAAAAACGTGCCTTCCCAGTTTCCAATTTCCTTTGCTAAATTCGCGTTAATAATTCTAGCAACGACGATAGAAACACCAGCTAAAATAGCGATAGTAATATATAACATATTTTTGCCCCCATTAATATATTGTCATGATAATAATCCCAGAAGAGATAAATACTAATCCAACTAGTTTTTTCTTTTCAAACTTTGCAACTTTCATTCCTAATAAGCCGAAATGATCGATAATGATGGAAGCAATGGATTGGCCGAGTAAACTTAATGCGATCGTAATAGAGGCACCAAGGACGGAGAAACTTATATTATTAAAAAGAACAGTGAATACTCCAATCGCTCCAGCGCTATATAAAAAAAGCGGAATACCTTTATCGAAATGAATTTTATGTTTGTTTAAGATTAAAACGAAAATAACTGCAATTAAACCGACAAGGTGAATGACCACGCTTGCTGTATACTTGCCAATTAACTCAGATAAAATCCCATTCAATGGAAGCATAACGGCGATGAGCACACCAATAAAGACAGAAAGAAAGTTATACAATGCAATATCCCCTTTGTATTTCATATTTGTAATGACTGTATCATGCTGAAATTGTGTATTACTATGACATATGTCATAGTGGAAGAAGAAAATTTTGATTACAATGGGGATGAGTTGTAAAGGTGGGGGACTATGAAGAAAGTATGTAATTCTATTAAATTAGCAGAGTATATGAAGAAAAATAATATTGATTCATTTTTTAGTCATGATATGAAGCCATATATGGAACTTATATTTTTTAAAAAGAATGAGTTTATTTGTAGAGAAAATGAAGAGATAGATTATTTATATTTCTTTGTTGAAGGAAAAGCGAAAGCGTTTAACACATTAAGTAACGGGAAATCCGTATTACTGTGTTTTTATGATAGTTTGCAGTTACTTGGAGATGTGGAGTTAATTCATTCCCAAAGGATTACTTCAAATGTACAAGTAATGGCAGATTCATATTGTGTTGGTTTACCATTAGGAAAAGTGAGAAATCAGCTATTTCATGATGCGAAATTTTTAAGATGTATTTGTGGATCGTTAGCACATAAGTTAAATCGACTTTCAAAAAATAGTACAATTAATTTATTGTATCCGCTTGAAAATAGACTTGCGAGTTACATGTTAGCAGCAGGGGAACGAGCAGTTCAGCATGAAAATAGAATTGTATTTAGTGGGAATTTAACGGAAATAGCGGAATTGTTAGGAACGAGCTATCGGCATTTGTTGCGAACATTAAATATTTTTTGTGATAAAGAGATAATAAAGAAGAACGATGGATGCTATGAAGTAGTAAACGTAGATGTTTTGAGAGAATTGGCAGCAGATGTTTATAAATAGGAGGAGAGTATAAATGATAACACCTATATTTAGAATTTTTGATATTGAAAAAGCAAAACTATTTTACTTAGGTTTTTTAGGATTTAAACTGGATTGGGAACATCGGTATGAGGAAAATATGCCATTATATTTGCAAATTTCGTTACAGGATGCTGTGATACATTTATCAGAACATCATGGTGATGCCTCACCAGGTGGTGCGATTCGGATCAAAATAGATGATGTAAAGGATTATCATTCTGTATTATTAAGTAAAGAATATGCTTATTCGAAGCCGAATATAGAAAAAACACCTTGGGGTACAATTGAATTAACTGTAATTGATCCGTTTTCAAATAGAATTACACTGTACGAGGAAAAATTGTAGAAATGGAATGAAGAGTAGTTCATAGAGCAGTGAACTGCTCTTTTTTATTTTGAGTAGATATTGAATCATATAAAAAGAAAATGTTATGATTATGGAAACGTATGAATATATGAACAAGTATTCATACGTTTAAGAAGAGGAGGGATTAGAATGAAAGATCTAATTATTATTGGGGCGGGTCAAGCTGGATTAACAATGGGATATTACTTGAAGCAAGAAGGGTATAATTTTTTATTACTTGAGGCAGGAAAACGAGTTGGTGATTCATGGAGAAATCGATATGATTCTTTGCAGCTTTTTACCCCAAGGTCTTACAGTAGCTTGCCTGGTATGACGTTAATAGGTGAAAAAAATGAATTTCCATATAAAGATGAAATTGCCACTTATTTAGAAGAATATGCAAGACATTTTCAATTACCGGTACAATTACAAACGGAAGTTCTAAAAATAAAGAAAGAAAAAGAAATATTTGAATTACATACTCCTACAGAAATTTTACAAACGAAAAAAGTTATTATCGCATCAGGTGGTTTTCGGCAACCGTTTATTCCTTCAGTTTCAGCAAATCTATCATCACATATTTTTCAAATACATTCATCACAATATAGATCATCATCGCAAATTCCTAAGGGAAAAGTACTAGTAGTAGGTGGTGGGAATTCAGGGATGCAAATCGCAGTAGAACTTGCAAAAACGCATGAAGTTACGATGTCTATTAGCCATCCTTTAACGTTTTTACCGTTACAATTTTTTGGGAAAAGTATTTTTAATCTGCTAGAAAAAGTGGGTTTATTGTACGCTGAAATAATTACAAAGAGGGGAAGATGGTTTCAGAAGAGAAAGGACCCTATTTTCGGTTTTGAAGGTAAGAAACTTATTCGTAATGGAGCAATCAAACTGCAAGAAAAAGTAGTAAGTGCATCAGGAAATAACATTATGTTTCAGAATGGTGATACTTATAGTGCAGAAAGCGTTATATGGTCAACTGGTTTTGTACAAAATTATAATTGGATTGAAATTGAACAGGCAGTGAATGAGAATGGATTTCCTAATCATATAAAGGGAATCAGTCCAGTAAAAGGATTGTATTATATCGGATTACCGTGGCAATCTCAAAGGGGTTCCGCACTTATTTGTGGTGTAGGAAAGGATGCAGCGTATGTACTTTCTGAAATCAAAAAAATAGATCAGTAGCGATAACTACTGATCATCCATATGTACATGAATTAGGAGAGGTCAAACATTTATTAACTTTATTATAATAGATTTTTATAGAATTAAAAACTGAAAATTCAAATTTAATGTTGAGAAAGTTTTTTGTATCGAAATATATGAAAAAATAGGGATTTTTATTAAAACAGAAAAAGATATTTCTATTTTAGTAAATTATGATATAGTCTAAATAAGCGTGTTTTTCCATAAATGTAATTATTTTCATTGTAGTTTTGTTTATATGAGGGAAGGAGAAGTAATTATGAAGTTTGATGATCAACGCTTACTAGGAGTACGATTAGGTTCTGTGCTTGTAACAGAGGAAAATCAATATTTAGTAATTAAGAAAAAAGATCATTATGCACTATTAAATATACATAATTTAGAATGCACACATGTTGAAGTGCAGTTAGAACATTTGGAAGAAATGTTGCGGGAAGATTTCCAAGAAAGTATAACGGAGATTATCGCACCAGAACATATAAAAATTGTTGCGAAAAATGTTATATAGATAAAGAAGCTGGAAGGAACAGCTTCTTTATTTTCATTATAAGGGTAACGTTTTTACAACCTCACCAATGATCCCTTCCATTTGATGAACACCTAAATCGGAATTGGTCATAATAACAGCACCATTCCCGCAGTATGGATAACAAACCATCATACATTGAAATCCAACGCCCCATCCAAGTGAATATATTTGTAAGTCTTCATTTGAATCATCTAGAAAAACACCTAGTCCAGTCCATTTTGAGCAACCTTGAGGAGAAATCATGTCTATTACTAATTTTTGAGAAAGTTTTAGTTTACCCTTTCCTTGTAAGGAATGAATGATTTCAATAACTAAAGCTGATAAGTCAGTTGGTGTTGTCCAAATACCTGAAGCAGCTGCGAATGGATAAAATGGATACTTCTCATTTGTTACAGTTCTATCTTTATTATGTCCGCAAGCAAAAACATCGCTTTTATCTATGTCTTTTGGAGAGAAAAGTGTACTATTTTTCATTTGTAGTGGCTGGAAGATGTGTTCTTCTAATAACTGACTAAATGATCTTCCTGTAATATCTTCAAGTAGTAGTTCAATAATACAAAAGTTTGCATCGGAGTAGTGAAATTCGTTTTCTGGTTTATAAGTTATTTCTATCGGTACTGGGCAATAGGATGTTTTACCGGCAAGGAGTTCAGACATGTTTGGTCGCCCATGTGCAAATGTATAATGTCCAAAACTATTAGGAGGATCAATAATTCCAGATTGGTGACTTAATAAATTTCGCAGGGTGACTTTTTTCTGTGAGGTAAATAGGTTGGTAGGTATGTTCCAAGATGTGAGTCTATCATTTATGTCTTCATCTAAATGTATGATTTCTTGATCTGATAACGTTAGTACGAGCATTGTAGTGATGAATTTACTAATTGAACAAGAGTTGAATATAGAATTCGTAGTGACAGTTCTAGTTGTTCCAGATTCAAGCGTTCCAAAGGCAATCGTTTCGTCTAGTTTGCCATCACGTATAATAGCAAGGCTTAAACCTGCAACGGAATATTGATTCATTTTCTCGTATATATTGCTACTTTGTAAGTTCATGGTGACTCCTTTCTTTAAAGACAGAATATTATTTTTATTATACAGTAGTAAAAAAAAGAAAACACTTCGTCATTCACCAATGAAGTGTTTTCTTTTTTAGTTAGTTTGAAGTGAACTTTTGAAAAAATTTGTCTCGGTACATGTACATAACCCATGAGATTGTTATTAAAGAAATAATGATTTGTTTGTTTTTAATTGGTGCATTGAAAACAAGCCAACCAACTATATCAAATAATAAATGTAGCAAGATTGAAAGAACTACAAATTGAAGTAACGTATTTAAAAATCTTTTCATAAAGTGTCCCCCTAAAATAATAGGTTTTATTAACAGTTTGATATAGTGATATTATACATTAAATGTGTATTGTGGTAAAATTTACATAAGTTAGTGGAATAAAGCAAATGAAAGTTAGTAAGGGGGAACATTCATGGAATTCTGGATGGTTATACTGATAGTAGCTGTTGGTTTCATTTATATCGCTGAAAAATTAACTACAATTGAAAAGAAAAATGATGCGCGTTTAAAGAGAATTGAAGATAGATTACAATTAATTACGAAAGAAATGGGAATTATAGAAAGAGAACCTGAAATTAATAAAGAACTACGCCAGCTTGTAGAAGAAGGCAAAAAAATTACAGCAGTTAAGAGAGTAAGAGAAGCTTTTGGTTTTTCCTTACTAGAAGCGAAGCAATATGTTGATAAATTATAAAAAAGATCATCCATTTGGGTGATCTTTTTCACTGCACCATGCGTGTATTTACATAAGCGGCGATAATAAAGTGTCCAATTATAATGTTAGGAATAACGATTGTGACATTAGGAGTAGTGAAGACACTACCGATTGTGGCAATGACACCAGCAATTAAATTATAAAGACCAACTATTTTTGATAACTTCACTTTATCAGGCACACGGCGTTCGTTGAATCCTGATAAGAGCCAAGTGTATTGTTTTACTCCAATGAAATAAGCTAGTGCAAATGAAAGGATTGCCACTATGAATAATGATGGGGAAGCGAAGAGAGTCATTGCAAACACCTCCGTTAATGGGCTATAAATAAATTATAGTCCGAATGTTATAATTTAACAAAATATAATTTTGGTTTTAAGTGTAATAGAAAAATGGAGTATTGGTAATGAGGGGAGATTAAGTATGAATATTGTGGAGTTTCAGAGGTATGTATCAAATTTCAGTAAAGAAAAAGGATTTCAAGATACAACAATTGAAGAGCGTACGATATATATGATGGCGGAATTAGGTGAATTAGCGGAAGTCATATTAAAGCGTGATACAATACAAGATGCGAAAAGAGAAAGCGGTTTAGAAATGTTTGATGTAATTTGGAATGTATGTGATTTAGCAAATAAATTAAATGTTGATTTAGAGAAGGCGTTTGAAGAAAAAATGGAAATTAATAAAAAGCGTGAATGGTAAGTAGAATTTTAATTTGTAAAGATAGGTGATATGAATGAAAAAGAAGCTTATTATAGGAGGAATCTTTACTTTAATTAGTGTAATAAGTGTTGTCGTTTACTTAGTTTTTCAAGGCATATTCATTCCGAATCAAATAAGTGCTGAAAAGTATGAAATAAAAGGTGTAGATGTCGCATCGTATCAAGGGGATATAGATTGGAGAGAGTTGGAAAAGCAAAATATGAAGTTTGCGTTTATAAAGGCTACTGAAGGAAGCTCGTTTGTAGATAAGTACTTTTCAAAAAATTGGACGAATGCGAATAAGACAGATATGCGCATCGGAGCGTACCATTTTTTTAGTTTCGATAGTAAGGGTGAAACACAAGCAGAGCAATTTATACGAACTGTTCCAAAATATAAACAAGCACTGCCACCCGTAATTGATGTTGAGTTTTACGCTAACAAAAAAGATAATCCGCCTAAGCGTGAAGATGTTACGAAAGAGTTGTCGGTCATGATTGAAATGCTAGAAAAACATTACGGTAAGAAAGTAATATTGTATGCAACGCAAGAGGTGTATGATTTATATATAAAGGATGCGTATCCCAAATGTGATATATGGATTCGTAGTGTTCTTACAAAACCGAGTTTATCTGATGAGAGAAAATGGACGTTTTGGCAATACACGAACCGCGGGAAACTAAATGGTTATAATGGGAAAGAAAAGTATATTGATTTGAATGTATTTTATGGGAATGAGGAAGATTTTGAGAATTATGGAATGAAAGATTAAGTTTTAAAGCGTACAAAATTTTGTACGCTTTTTTGTTAATTACATAAAAATATGCAAATAAAGATGGAACAAACATTTGAGATAAATTGTCTAATATAGGTAATAACTATTTAGCTTGAAAGAAAGGGTTGATAACATGAAAAAGAATACGTTGTTAAAAGTAGGATTATGTGTAGGTTTACTAGGAACAATTCAATTTGTTAGCACAATTTCTTCTGTACAAGCATCACAAAAGGTAGAGAAAACAGTAATAAAAAATGAGACGGGAACCATTTCAATATCTCAGTTAAACAAGAATGTATGGGTTCATACGGAGTTAGGTTCTTTTAATGGAGAAGCAGTTCCTTCGAACGGTCTAGTTCTTAATACTTCTAAAGGGTTAGTACTTGTGGATTCTTCTTGGGATGACAAATTAACGAAGGAACTAATAGAAATGGTAGAAAAGAAATTTCAGAAGCGCGTAACGGATGTCATTATTACACATGCGCACGCTGATCGAATTGGCGGAATAACAGCGTTGAAAGAAAGAGGCATTAAAGCGCATAGTACAGCATTAACCGCAGAACTAGCAAAGAAAAATGGATATGAAGAACCGCTTGGAGATTTACAAACCGTTACAAATTTGAAGTTTGGAAATATGAAAGTAGAAACATTTTATCCAGGGAAAGGGCATACAGAAGATAATATTGTCGTATGGTTACCGCAATACAATATTTTAGTTGGAGGCTGTTTAGTGAAATCTACGTCCGCGAAAGATTTAGGAAACGTTGCGGATGCTTATGTAAATGAATGGTCTACATCGATTGAGAATGTGCTGAAGCGATATAGAAATATAAATGCAGTAGTGCCTGGTCATGGGGAAGTAGGGAACAAAGGATTACTTTTACATACATTGGATTTATTAAAATAAGAAATTGTAGAAATACAAAAGAGAGGAGAAATAATTTTCTCCTCTCTTTCTTCTAACTATATTTAAATGCTGAATCTGTTGATTACGTCAGCATATATTACTGAGATTTTAATTCCAAGTATACAAATACTAGTACTGTCATAATTGCTATAACAACATAAGTAGCATCAAGCATTATAAGTGTTTTTAAAGTTTCAGTCATCGTAATTCACCCCTGTTATAAAAATATAACATGATCTTTTTATTGATTAGATAAGAGATCATAAAGATAAAATGTATATGAAATTTCTTAAGTAGCTTCTATATAAATATATCATATAAATAATGTAAGTAATGTTAAGATAATGTAAATGTATTGTAAATAAAAAGGTTTACAGTAAAGACTTTAATAAAAAATGATAGTTCCTTAAAATGACAAATACGCTCTTCTTTCTATTGAATGATAGAAAGAAGAGCGTATTTTTATATCTATTTCATATGTGATGAATTGCAACTATTTGTACATGGGATTCAAAAAATTTTTTCGTTGTATATATTTCTCCAAATTAATTAGCTATTTAAAAGTATCGAAAGATGTGTGTACACTAATGCATATTTTTTAGTGTCAATAAAAATATTATGTCAACAATATGAACTGTCACAAATCTTTATATATTATTGTGATTGATATCACATCACTTTTTTTCAATGGGTATTATGCTTAAGGTGTAATGAATGATTGGGAGAGGGTGGGATGATATGTTTTGTTATCAATGTGAACAAACGCCAATAGGCGGATGTAAAGTAATGGGTGTTTGTGGTAAGAATGAAACGATTGCGAGTTTACAAGATACGATTGTGTTTGGGCTAAAAGGAATTGCAGCTTATCGCACACATGCCGCTCAGCTAGGGTATACGGATGCATTTGTAGATGCAACAACACAAGAAGCTTTATATATGACATTAACAAATTCTAACTTTAACGAACAAGAGCATATTGATATGGCTATGAAAGTGGGGAAATCTGCTTTACGGGTGATGGAATTATTAGATGAGGCACATACGAATCATTTTGGTGTGCCAGAGCCTGTACAAATTACACAAAATCGTGTAGAAGGTAAAGCAATTGTAGTTACGGGCCATAATTTATTTGCATTAGAAGAACTATTAAAGCAAACAGAAGGAAAAGACATTAATATTTATACGCATTCTGAAATGCTACCAGCACACGGATACCCGCAGCTGAAAAAATATAAACATTTAAAAGGAAACATCGGTAAGGCATGGTATGATCAAAGACGCCTTTTTGAAAAATTTACTGGTGCCATATTAGCTACAACGAACTGTGTTATGCCAATTAAAGGCTCGTACTCTGATCGATTCTTTTCATATGAAATTGCAGGTTTAGAAGGTGTACAAAAAATTGGAAATGATGATTTTACACCATTGATTCAAAAAGCGCTAGAACTTCCAGAAGTACATATGGAGTCGGATGAACAGTTAGTGACAGGGTTTCATCATAATACAGTATTATCATTAGCTCCAGAAATTATTGATGCAGTAAAAGAGGGGAAGATAAAGCGTTTCTTTGTTATCGCCGGTTGTGATGCACCGGGAAAAGGCGGAGAATATTATCGTGAATTAGCAACGTCACTTCCGCCAGAAACGGTTATTTTAACAACTTCTTGCGGGAAATTCCGCTTTAATGATGTGGATTACGGTGTTGTACCTGGTACGGAAATTCCGCGTTACATTGATTTAGGACAGTGCAATAATTCAATTTCTACAGTGAAAATAGCGGCTGCTTTAGCTGATGCTTTTCAATGTGAAGTGAATGAATTGCCAGTAAGTATTGTACTATCATGGTTTGAACAAAAAGCGGTTGCCATTTTACTAGGGCTATTTAGTCTTGGGATTCAAGATATTCGCATCGGTCCAAAGGCTCCTGAATTTATTTCACCTGGCGTGCTTGATGTATTACAAGAAACATTTGGTTTAAAACTAATTACAAATGCAGCAGAAGACATGGCTATGATGTTATCGTAACGGAAAAGATGTTTTCACTTAATTGTGGCTTTATAAATCATTTGTATGTGTGTGAGTAAACGCACATACAAATGATTATTAATAAAGAAAATCGCTATATCTATAAAATTTATAGAGCTTTTAAAGTATAACACCACATGCCCATCACCTTAAGATTTTAAGTATCCCCAAAACGAAATTTCTACATGAATATCTATAATTTTACCTCTTTTTCATTTGATTTGAAAATAAGCTTTCTATTTTTAAAAACCAACGATACCACCTCAAATTATAGGAATAAAATCCATTCATTTATTAGGAAAATGGATTGAAAATAATAAGGTAGACTAAAAAGTAAAATATTATTTATGATAATCATTCTTTTATAAAATTTAAATTGGAAATAGCCCTACTCATTTTGATTGCGCATTTTCAAAATGGAGGGGCTTTTTTTACTGTAAAATCAATAACTGCATCTTATTTTTGTTGAAAAAATTCTCATTCTTATTTTGAAAGTGATATGGGTACATTTACATGCACATCAATCTTTTATTATGAAGTGGCCCTTGAATATATTGTTTTTTATTGACAGACATAAAAATGATTTATTTGCTGTATTGATAATTTGTAGACGTTATAATAAAATGTTTATGTATATGTAAACTTAATTTATTTTTGTTTGGTTTTATTGTGAGGTTAGGCAGTGTTAATAACAATAAAATAATGAATATATCACCTGTAAAAAGAATGAAACCAATACGGAGAAGATGATTTTGTTAAAAATTCGAAAAATAAGCGTTATTAGCTCTTGAAGAAAAATGACTAGAAAAATTACAAGCATATGGAAAATAGGGTTATACAAAAAGTCCTAAAGGGGGACGGAATTATGGAGAAAAGAAAGTATTCAGTAACACCACAAGATCGAATGAATTATGTATTAGGTCTTTATTCTGCAGATCAACAAATTAATGCAGTTCTTTATTTTCCTGTAGGTATATCTAAGGAAATACTTGAAGAATCAGTAAGGATAACGTTGCAATTGCAACCAGTTTTGAACAGCCGGTTTGTAGAAAATGATATTCCTTACTGGGAGGAACATTCATCTGACACTAACTCATCTATTTGCTTTTTTGCAGAAGGAAATAATCAAGAACTTGAAATAATGGCAATAGATTTTATTAAGGAACCTGGTGATCGTATTCAGGGGCCTATGGTTCAAACGAAATTATTACGGGGCACTACAATAGATATGTTAGTTGTGAAATTGTCTCATCTATGTTCAGATGGTGCAGGAGTCAAGGAATATATAAAATTGCTTGGAACAATATATACTCACCTTTCATTGGGACGGTCTAAGAAGCAAATTATAAAGGAATTTGATGAGGGAAATGAGAGTTGTCGAGATCAATCACATGTATTCAAATACGCTGGAATATCGGACATAAAAAGTGCGTATCGTCCTAACCAAGAACAACAGGCATCGTTATGGTCTTTTCCATCTCAACCTAACAAAAATAAATTTCCCCAAATGTCCGTACGGCGATTGAGCCATAAGCAAACTCTACGTTTAACCCAATGGACAAAAGCACAACAGGTTACCTTGAATGATGTAATCATGACTGCTTACTTCCGAGTTTTATCACATTTCACTGTGTATGCAGAACCTCGCACTGCAGAAAAAATGATTGGTTTGACAATTGATTTACGTCGATATCTGCCTAATAATACAACTGGTGCTATTTGCAACTTATCCGGTATGGAAATGCCAGTGATTAAAATGGAAGACGATGAAACATTTAAGCAGACTCTTGTTCGAGTTAAACAATCAATGGATAAAATAAAGTCTCAAAATCCAGGTCTTTCTTCAGCAGCAGGAATGGAGTTACTGGCAGAAATGAAGCTATCTACAGTGAAGGAAATGTATAATCAGCAATATGAACAGGCTGTACAGATGGGGATGGCGTTGCCATTACTGACAAATTTGGGAGTGATTGCTGAGGAACCTATTCAGTTTGGTCAAATTCAAGCTGAGGACGGGTATATGGCATCACCTATTATGTATGCACCATTCTTTTCAATGGGAGCAAGCTCTTATAATGGAAGGCTTACATTTACGATCGGTTATCATGCGCCGGATACATCAAAAGAAAAGGTAGAAAAATTTTTAGATAGTGTTGCTAATCAACTATCAGAAATAAAATAAAAGAGAATATAGAGAACAGATTTCTAACAGAATTGTATTTTAGGGGCTCGTATCATGTACGGATAATCTCTGGAAATTTTCTCTGACCGCACTTGCCTTTATGCTTTATATGCAATGGGAATGGTAGTGAGAAACAATTTGTATCGTGAAAAAACAAGATATATCGGTATAAAAACAATAAAACAGAGCTGATTTAAATTACACTTTGAATCAGTTCTGTTTTGCTAGTGTGATGGTCCTTACAACAAAAAAGTAGGCTGTATCCGATTAGGGTAAAGCGGATTTTTAATTTTTTTGAAAATAAAGTTGACATCCATAACTACTTAGTCATACAATGTAGATGTAATAAGTGATACTGAATAGTTCGGATTCACAAAAACTGTTCAGTAAAAAATTCGCCTTAGTACTCTGTGATACTGAATATAAGTCAGACAGAATAGGGGGTAAAGGAGGATCAGGACATGGAAAATTTAACTGAAATGCTGAAAGGTTCACTGGAAGGGTGTGTACTGGAAATCATTAGTCGCCGTGAAACGTATGGCTATGAGATTACCCGCCACCTGAATGATCTTGGGTTTACCGAAGTTGTGGAAGGTACGGTGTATACCATCCTCGTACGATTAGAGAAGAAAAAGCTTGTGAATATTGAAAAGAAACCATCAGATATGGGACCGCCTCGTAAGTTTTATTCATTAAATGAAGAAGGCCGCCAGGAGCTTGAATTGTTTTGGGAAAAATGGGATTTTGTATCGTCAAAAATTAACGTCTTGAAGTCAAAATAGGTTCATAAGATAAAATGTTCCGGCCGATACTTTGGGAATTTCTTGTTCGGTTTTATAAAAAAGGAGGAAAATAAGATGTTAGAAATGTTCAAAAAGTTAATTGGTGATAAAAAAGAGTACAAAATGATGATGGCACGAGTTGAGGCTCTGCCAGAGGACTACCAATTTGTATTTAAGAAAATTCAAAACTACATGTGGAATTTTTCAGCGGGTAACGGGATGGATATGTTACACATACAGTATGAATTAATCGATTTGTTCGAAGCGGGTGCAGCGGAAGGAAGACAAGTGCTTGACATTACTGGGGATGACGTGGCTTCCTTTGCTGACGAACTAGTGGCAAATGCTAAAACTTACGTCTCCAAGTATCGTGAAGATTTGAATGAAAGTATTATGAAGAAATTGAGAAAAAAATAAATGGAATAAGTAGTACAGACTGATTAGCTGGTTACACATATGAATTGCCATCATAGCTATTCAGTTATATTTTTAACTCGGTACTAAGTAATACAGAATATCAGTGATACTAAATAGATAGAGGTAAATAAATAGTCTTCGCAAAACATTTTTATAGGGAGGAAAAAAGTATGAGTCATGCAGCGATTTCTGTAAAAGGCTTGAAAAAATCCTTTAAAGATAAGGAAGTTTTAAAAGGGGTAGATTTTGAGGTGCAGCGTGGAGAAATTTTCGCGCTGCTAGGCTCAAATGGAGCGGGAAAGACGACAACGGTCAACATCCTTTCGACACTAATGAAGCAAGATAGCGGTGAAGTAAGTATTTGTGGATTTGATGTACAGAGTCAATCAGATCATGTTCGTCAAAGTATCAGTTTGACAGGGCAGTTCGCAGCTTTAGACGGTATGCTGACTGGGAGGGAAAACTTGATAATGATCGCCAAATTACGTGGTGTTTCCAATCCTGCTCAAGTTGCTGACAATCTACTTGCAAGATTTAGCCTGACTGATGCGGCAAACCAAAGGGCAGATCAGTATTCAGGCGGGATGAAGCGCCGGCTTGATATCGCGATGAGTTTGATTGGGGCGCCAGCAGTTATTTTTCTTGACGAACCAACGACTGGACTTGATCCTGAAGCGCGAATCGAAGTGTGGGATACAGTCAAGGAACTTGCTGGTAGCGGTACAACTATTTTGCTTACGACTCAGTATTTGGAGGAAGCAGAACAACTGGCAGACCGTATCGCTATTTTGCATGGCGGAAAAATTATTACGACAGGTACTCTTGCTGAACTAAAAGAGATGTTCCCGCCAGCAAAAGTGGAGTATATCGAGAAGCAACCGACATTGGAAGAAATATTCCTTGCGATCATTGGAAAAAAGGAGGAGATGTAAATGAAAAGTAAAACAGGTGTATTACTAGGTCGTTTAATGCGTAACATTATGCGCAGTCCGGATACAATTATTACAGTGGCGATTACACCGATTATGATGATGCTATTATTTGTCTACGTGTTTGGCGGCGCAATAAAAACTGGAACGGAAAACTACGTTAATTATTTATTGCCGGGAATTTTGCTAATGGCTATCGCATCCGGTGTAGCTTACACTTCCGTTCGACTATTTACGGATGTAAAGAGTGGGCTGATGGCACGTTTCATTACGATGCCTATTAAGCGCTCATCGATATTGTGGGCTCACGTTCTAACCTCTCTGGTTGCTAATGTACTTACTATCGTGGTGGTTATTCTTGTTGCACTCTTAATGGGTTTCCGTTCCAGTGCTAATATTCTAGATTGGCTCGCGGTAGCTGGGATACTTGGGATGTTTACGCTAGCGCTAACATGGCTAGCTATCATTCCAGGATTGAAAGCGAGGTCTATGGAAGGGGCGACTGCTTACTCGTACCCGCTAGTTTTTCTTCCATTTATTAGTTCGGCCTTTGTGCCTACCGAAACGATGCCAAAAATTGTTCGTGCGTTTGCAGAGAATCAGCCTGTAACTTCAATCGTGAATGCGATTCGTGCTCTTTTATATGAAGGAACTGTTGGAAACGATATTTGGATTGCGCTCGCTTGGTGCGTAGGTATAATGGTCATCTCTTACTTTTTCGCCAGTAAAGCATTTAAACGTCAGTTAGGGTAAGAAACGTGATAAACGAAACCTTCAGGAATAATATATATTTAGAAAAGCACGGGAGATTTTCCGTGCTTTTATTATTTATCATGCTCTCATTGTAGTAAATGAAATGGTATTTAAAAATAGGATAATTATCCAGTGATAAAGCTTAATATTTGAGGCTCACTGCTTATGGAATGTATAAGCACACTCGTTTTTGTAAATCTGCTAATACTTCATCGGGTATTTCTTTGATTTTAATATCCTTCCCTAGAAAAAGCAGCCAATTTATTATTTCCGTCACTTCATCGGGATTGTTAACATTGATAAAAGTTTTTAAAATGGCTGTGGATTGGTAAGGATTAGTATAAGATATTGAAATTTTTAAAGGATGGTATTTTTTGAACTGGGCAATTGCTTTTGGTCCAAGTTCAAGTACCAAGTTGATTATTTCGTCCTTCTTACTTAGTTTTTCTAAAATCTTTTTCTTATTTAGCCTTTTGTTCGTCGTGTATGGTTCGATATTAATGAGATCATCGACAGGAAACATCATCTTCTTTTCTTTTTTTAAGTCAAACCCTTCAATGATCCAATGGCTTTTTTCTTGATAAAGGTGCAATAGATAAATTGGATAAGTCTTGATTTCTTCATCTTCTTTAATGGTAATCAATAAATGGTTATCCAAAAGAAGGATTTGAATGAGTTTTTCTAACATAGGATGGGGGAGATCAGAAAGCTCAAGTAGATCGGGATTATGAGGGTTAGTCCCTTGGAAAAGCAAGAGTTGATTTAAAAGAACGAGATCATCTTGCTGGGTTTCTGAGATGAGTCCTAGTAGTTTTTCGGCTAAAGATTGACGACTCTTTAGGTAGGGAAGTTGTTGATTCCTCGTAGCCATAAAGGCAATAAAAAGAGCTTTTACTTCATTATCAGTAAAGCGAACAACGGGCAGGATAGAGTTGTGCATAACAAAATATCCCCCGGTCCTCCCAACTTCAGCGACAAGTGGCATTCCCATAGCTTCAATTTCTCTAATGTCTCTAATAGCTGTCGACCGTGATATGTTAAATTCTTGTATAATTTCAGAAATTGTAAAGTGAGAGCGGTTGTTGATATACCGCATAATTGTATTAATCCGTTCAACTTTTTTCATTTTAGTCTCCTAAACAGTATCATTTTTTGATATGGTTTAAAGGTATTATAAACGTATCAGATGAAAAGATAAATCGTTTGATTAATAAAAAAAGAGGCAGGTTTTGAATATGAAAAATTATACGATAGAAGAAAAAGATAGCTTTATTGTGTTAGGTATTGGAACTGAAATTAAGAGTGCATACACAGACTTTGCTGGAATAAATAAAGAAAAGGAAGAATTTTGGTCGGCTGTTAAAGAAGATGGAAGGCTGGACACTTTAAAAGCTTTAGCTACAAATGAATACATTTTTTCCGTGAGCGAAGCGGTGAATAACAAAATGATGTATTATGCGGGTGTCATGACAGAAGCACAAATAGAAGAAGAATCTAGAGTAATCCAGTTTCCGAGGGGAGAATACTTAGTAGTGAAAGGGGAGGGCAAAACGGCTGAAGAGCTAAGTAATAAGTTGACTGGTATCGCCTTCGGTCAAGCTTTACCAGATGCAAATGAGTTTGCTTATGTTGGTGGACCAAATACGACGGTTGAGATGGGGAAAAGAAACGGCTTAGTGTTTGGTGAAATGTGGATTCCAGTTGTTAGGAAGTAAAGTGATAAAAGGTACGAATATGGGAAGTAGAGGCTAACAATCTTGGATTGTTGGCCTTTTTAACATGAATATAATATTCATATGTCTATTGTATTTTTTGCGGCAAGATTAAATAGCTTTTTTGTTACTTTACAATAAAGTATACTTAATATCAGTAATTCATGTAATTAGGGGTGGTTTCTATATTTAGAGAAAATACAAAAAGGATACTTCTGTCATTAGTAACAAATCCAATACTAATAATTGTATATGGGATTTTTTGTTATGAGTTGGCCTTATACTGTAAGTACGGAAGAATGAATTATAATATTTACATTTTGTTATTATGTATAGTACTTTTTATATCCATAACTACATTTACTACAATGCGGGTGATAAAAAATAGAGAATATGAATCTAAAAAATTAACAAATTCAATAGCATGGAGATCCATTTCTATTATCATTATTGTTGCAATTACATCATTTTATGGGATGCAGATTTATAAAAGTGCAATAAATTACAATGGTAAATTGGCATGGTTTATAGAAAAGTTAAAACATGAAAGGTCAGTTAAACTTAAAC
Source organism: Bacillus sp. HMA207 (assembly GCF_003402455.1). Taxonomy (NCBI): domain Bacteria; kingdom Bacillati; phylum Bacillota; class Bacilli; order Caryophanales; family Bacillaceae; genus Bacillus; species Bacillus sp. HMA207. Next base: position 1,417,069 of record NZ_BEZT01000001.1, read on the forward strand.
ATAATAATATATATAAGTCTGGAGTAGAAGGTATTTTTGAAGATATAAATAAAAAATATCCTTTGCCAAAGAAATTGTATATGGCAACTGATTTTGATCTTACATTTCATTCAGATGGAACAATCACAGCGTTTGATACATTTGTTTATGGGAAAAATGATGATGGGAAAGAAGAAACTTATTTAATCTCTTATAATAAGAAGAAGTCAGAAGGTATTACTATAATACGAGACGGATACGCAAAGCCTGATTATAATGATGATAAATTAGTAGAACCTTTAATTGAAACGGTTAAGGCGATTCCAGTTAAGCAAACGGTTAGAAAATGGAATGAAAGTAAGTATGGGTTGATTTATTATGGAAAAAGAAATTGGGGATCCAATACAGAGGGAATTATTAATATTACTGAGGATGGTAAGGGGCAGAGTCTTAAAAAAGCAGCTTCTGATATCATTGGATATACTGTATCTATATTTGTCCCTGGAAAAGAGCAAGAGCTAGTCCCTGCTAGATATAATTTAATAAGTGACGCAAGTTGGAGTAAATCAAAGACGCCTCCAAAAGAAGATATGCTTAAAGAGAAGAAACAACAAGATTTAAAGAATGAAAAAGAACAGTTTTTCCTATCGAAAGAAGTTGGTTATAAACTAAATATGACAGATAAAGCATTAGGGAGCGCCTTTTATTCATTAAGCAAGACTAGTGATGAAGGGAAAACATGGGAGGTTATCAATCCAGACCCATTTAATGGGGGGATTGGTAGTGTATCAGGAATCACTTTTATAAATGATAAACTTGGGTTTTTAGGAGCAATTAGGCCTTCTGGTAATGAAGGAGAGTTATATCGCACAGATGATGGGGGAGTATCTTTCAAAAAGGTAGAATATCCGCCGCATGAAGTGAAATTAGATCATACACAGTCCACAATAAGTCCTTTTGATTCACCTAGTATGCCATATGAGAAAGATGGGGTTTTTAATATGTTAGTTGGACAAGGGGCAGATGGAGACTACAATGGCGATAGTAGTGCACTTTATCAATCAAAAGATAACGGAGAGACATGGGAATTTGTAGAAGAAGTGAAAAAGAAATAATCAGAATTTTTTTTGAAAAATAAGGTAACTACTCAGCTATATATTTCATGACGGACAGGAAGAATTTACGAGTGAAATAATTAAAGTTCTTTCTCATGCTGGAGATTGGTTAATATGGTCTACTATTCTTGCATCTTCCATCATGTATACTGTTACTTTATATAAGAATCATCCAGATATCAGAAAAATTATACATGCTCGTTTTGAAGAAATAAAGCAACGAATAAAATATTAATGTAACTAATAAAAAACGTTATTCTTTCTAGTAATTTTGCTTATTTAGAAAGAATAACGTTTTTGTTTTTTAATACTCAAGTAATAGTTTACCTGCAGTTCCTATCATATAATTTATTGAATTTTAATATACGTTATGTATAACAGATATTTACCTTATAAAATAAGGGGGGAATATTATGACTGAGACAAACGAATCTTTAGAAGTTAATTTGAAAAAAGATGTGAAGTTTTCTATTATAATTCCTGCGCATAATGAAGAAAAGTACATTAGAAAATGTTTAGATTCAATTGCAAAGGCATCAGAGGCATATAAAGAGCAAACGGAAGTTATAGTTGTTTTAAATCGTTGCACAGATCAAACAGAGGAAATAGCAAAATCTTATAATTGTGTTACATTGAAAAATAACGATAAAAACTTATCTAAAATTCGAAATGCAGGGGCTAAAATAGCTAATGGAGAAATAATCGTCACTATAGACGCTGATACCATAATGACAGAGTCTATGTTGTCTAATGTAGATAAATATTTAGCTTCAGGTACATACATTGGTGGTGGGGTAAATGGGAAGTTTGAAAGAATATCTTTAGGAATATTTCTCTCCGCAATGTTAATCATAATCCCCTTACTTTTTAAGTACGGAGCTATATCTGTAGGGATTTTTTGGTGCTATAGAAAAGATTTTATGGCAATCAACGGATTTAATGAAAACATGCTTATGGCAGAAGATGCAGATTTCGCTAAACGTTTAAAAGAGTGGGGAAAGAAAAATAATAAGAAATTCGGTACTATTAAAAATGGAATGATAACTTCATGCAGAAGATTTGATACATATGGAGACTGGACTTTACTTAAAAATCCAAAAGTAATTTTAGCTTATCTAAAAGGAAATGATAGAAAATACGCAGATAAGACATATTATGATAACCAAGAAAGATGAAAATGGAGAAAATCTGCAGGGGAGAGCTAGTACTTTTTTAGATATAATGAGAATCCAACTTAATTTAATAGATATTATAAGAAAACCATCAATTTGATTACCCTTTTTCAAATTGATGGTTTTTATTTTTGAAATAAATATGTATTTTTTTATAAAAATATTTTTTGACCCCCATAAAACTTTGTACTCCTCCGAATATGTATAGTGAAAAAAATAAATAGAAGAAAAATGACTATGAAAGAATATAGAAGTATTAATAAAATTACTAGATTAAGTGGCATCCAAAACGGAAGGATGAAATTACCAATTATATAGAGAAGAGTTATTCAAGGATTGCAGATAAAATAGAAAATGAATAAGCAAAACGAACGGTAGAAAATAAGAAAGTAGATAAAAATACAAACTTAACTTTAGTGCCGAGAGAAAAGGAAAAATCATTAAGAAAACGTTAGACTCTAAAAATATAACTAACAGCAAGAAAACAAGACCGAAGAAAAGTACCAAGAAAATCTGGTTAAATGGTCACTTTTGTAGTGGCCATTTTGCTATTTGAAGGAGGCTGGGAGATTACAAGTGTTGAGTTTAGTAATGAAGATCTTAAGAAAACCGAAAATAGAAGATATCGTATGTAACATACAAAACAACGAAGAAGATAAAGAAGCGTTTATCGTACAGTATCAGCCTTTTATTAGAAAATCAATCTCATCTGTCTGCCGCCGATATATTACAGAACAGGATGATGAATATAGCATTGGATTGTTTGCATTTAACGAAGCAATTGAACAGTATTCCTATACAAAAGGAAAATCCTTTTTAGCGTTTGCTGATCTTCTTATAAAAAGAGATGTAATTGACTATATACGTAAGGAGTCTAAACATAACTTTGTCTTTTTAAAAGAAGATGAGCAAGAGGAAATGTTAGAAATGCAAGTGTCGCTTACGGAGTATATGAAAGAGATGGAAAATAGTAACCGTAAGGAGGAAATTCTTCATTTTCAAAGTGTGCTAGCTGAGTTTAAAATCACATTCTCAGAGCTTGCTAAAGAATCTCCTAAGCATCGTGATACGCGTGAGCACTTAATAGAAATTGTAAAAATTATTATAAAAGAAGAGGAAATGATGGAAGAGCTGTTCCGAAAGAAAAAGTTACCGCTTAAACATATTGAACCGCGTGTTAGAGTAAGTCGTAAAACGTTGGAACGACATAGAAAATACATTATTGCAATGTGTATTATTTTTGCAAACAACTATACATATATTCTGGATTACATAAGAGGGGAAAAGCATGATGAATAAAGGAATTGTGATGGATATAAAAAAGCATAGGGTAGTTGTTTTAACACCAAATGGAGAGTTTATTACGTGTAAAAGAAAAGGGGATTCTTGCATGATCGGGGAGGAAATCTCATTTGATGAGCAAGAACAAAAAGCATCGCATTTTTCGATCCCTTCCTTTTTAAAACCTGCATCAATACTTGTTGCTTGTTTTCTATTTGCAGTGCTGTTTTTCTACAACCAACCAGAAGAAAAAGTATTTGCTTACGTCTCAGTTGATATAAATCCAAGTTTAGAGGTGAGCGTAACGAAGGATTTTCGTGTTATAGATTTACAGGCTTGTAATGATGATGGAAGGCGTATTTTAAAAGAATTGAAGCAATGGGAAAATAAACAATTACAAGAAGTAATACGTACTATTATAAAGCAAAGTCAAGAGGATAAGTATTTAACGAATGATAAGCAAGTTATGCTAACAGCAGTTGCAAAGGACAAGGCGCTAGAACCACAGTTAGAAAAGGCAATGAAAGAATTGAAGAAAGAATATGAGTTAAAACATATTACAGTTGAATATCAAAGTAGCACGATGCAAGTACGAGAGAATGCTAGAAAAGCTGGAATTGGCACAGGTGTCTATATAAAGCAAGAGAATGAGAAAAACAAATCGCTTACTCCTCCTGCCACGCCGCCTAATCCGGTGGGAAATGAAGAAGAGGTGCAATCACAGCCGGAGTCATCTCCTGATGCATCAATGGATTTATCTCCTGTAGACGAAAAAAAATATGAAAAGCAAGAGCAGAAAGAACAAAAGAAAACAGAGGAACAGCCATCGAAGCAAATAAAAGAAAACAATGGAAGAGGATCTCAGCAAGAAAATAGAGGGAATCAACAGGAGAATAAAAGTAGAGAAGCTCAACAAGGAAATAATGGGAATCAGCAAGGGAACAACGGAAGAGGATCACAACAAGGGAATAATGGAAATGGGCAAGGGAACAACGGAAGAGGATCACAACAAGGAAATAATGGAAATGGGCAAGGGAGCAACGGAAGAGGATCACAACAAGGGAATAATGGAAATGGGCAAGGGAACAACGGAAGAGAATCACAACAAGGAAATAATGGAAATGGACAAGGGAACAACGGAAGAGAATCACAACAAGGAAATAATGGGAACGAGCAAGGAAACAACGGAAGAGGGTCACAACAAGGGAATAATGGAAATGGGCAAGGGAACAATGGAAGAGGATCCCAGAAAGAAAATGGTGGAAACGAGCAAGGGAACAATGGTAGGGGGTCTCAACAAGAAAATAGAGGCCACCAGCAAGGGAATGAAAAGAAGAATCAATAGAATATGGAAGTGAGAGATTCATTTCAAAGCTAAAAGGATTTCTCTCGCTATTGTGGGCAGTAAAACTCCCATCTCAAAATTTGGCTGGGCAAAGAAGTTAGGTGGGAGTTGGGCTGCTTGTAAATGCCCAATTGGTGAGGGCTGATTAAAGTTACACTTTATTATTTTATAGTTCTATTAAGAAGGAGTATGTGAAAAATATAATGGAGAAAAACATTCAACAAGACAAAGATAAAGAAAAACCTGTTTTTTATGATCCGAAAGGAAGGAGAAACATAGCCTTTATTTCGTTTCTATGTATCTCAATAGTTAGTGTAGGTGTTGTATTCTATTTTTTCTTTCAAAGTATTTTTTCAACACCAGAAATTCCAAATATGAATACCGCTGTACAACAAGATACTAAACTTGTACCAATTAATCAAAAACTTAGTGATCAGCAGTTAAAGAAGGAAGAATTTAACCCAAATACTGAAACGAAGGATAATAAAAATTTGGTGAATCCGCCGAAGGATAGTAAACAACCTAAAGAAGTGTATGGTTTTTACGTAAACTGGGATGAAAATAGTACCGCTTCTTTAAAAGAAAATATCGATTCCTTAACTACGTTAGTACCAGAGTGGTATCATTTAAAAGCAGATTTAACGATTAGAAGTGAGATCAAACCTGAGATAGTAAAGTTGGCAGAAAAAAATCAAGTGAAGATTATGCCTTTGCTTACTAACTATACTGAGGAAGCTTCTGGTCCTGATGGTGGGCTAATTCATAAGTTACTGAATTCCTCAAATGATGTAAAGACAAAGTTTATTAATGATTTAGTAAGCCAAGTTAAAAAGAATCATTTTTCAGGAATTAATATTGACTTTGAGGCCGTACCTGAAAGTGATAGAGAAAACTTAACAAATTTTATGAAAGAACTTACTACGGAATTTCATGAACATGATTTGCTCGTTACACAAGATGTTCCAGCTAATGATAAGGCTTTTGATTATAGTGCGTTAGCAAAAATAATAGATCGAATGATTGTAATGATGTACGATGAGCACTATGGAGCCGGGGAACCAGGACCAATTGCTTCAAATAAATGGTTCCAACATACATTGAAAGAACTGAATATTCCGTCTAATAAGCTTATAGTTGCTTTCGGTAACTATGGATATGATTGGGAAGTAAATAGTAAAGAAGCTGCGAAATCATTAACTTTTTCAGAAGTTATGGCAATGGCTCAAGGTTCAAATATGAAAATTCAATGGGATAAGAGTAGTGGAAATCCTTATTTTAGATATAAAACAGGAGAGAAAGAACATACTGCTTGGTTCTTAGACAGTGTTACTCTCTATAATCAAGTGAAAATTGCAATGGAGAACAATGCAAAGGGCTTTGCATTATGGAGACTAGGAGCAGAAGACCCTACAATATGGAAAGTTTTAAAAAATCCTATTGAGGCACAAAAAAATCCTAATGTATTACATAAAATCAATAGTTTAGATGAAGTAAATTATTCTGGACAAGGTGAAATTTTACAGATTGAGAATGAAAGAAAAAATGGATTGAGAGATTTTAAAGTAGGCAAAGATGGTTATATTACAGATGAAGTATATCAATCCTTACCATCTGCATATGAAGTGCAACGATATGGAAAACCAAATGGGAAACAAGTAGTATTAACATTTGATGATGGACCAGACCCGAAATATACGCCAGAAATATTAGATATATTAAAAGAGAATCAAATAAAAGCTGCTTTTTTTGTACTTGGTGAAAACGCACAACTAAATACTAGTATTGTAAAAAGAATATACGATGAAGGGCATGAAATTGGGAATCATACTTTCAAGCATCCTAACATAGCTGATACGTCTTTACTACGAACGAAAGTAGAACTTAATACGACGCAACGTTTAATTCAGGAAGTAACTGGACATTCTACGGTTTTATTTAGACCGCCATATGAAGCGGATGCTAACCCGGATTCATCAAATGAAATATTGCCTATTTTACGTGCACAAAATATGAACTATACAATGGTAGCGGAAAAAGTTGATCCCGAAGACTGGGCAACACCATCAACAAATGAATTAGTAAGACGTGCTCTTAATCCTATTTATAAGGGAGAGGGAAATATTATTCTTCTCCATGATGCGGGAGGGGATCGTACCCATACAGTAGAGGCGCTCCCAATCATTATTAAAGACTTAAAAAAGCATGGATATAGTTTTGTAACAATTTCAGATTTAATGAATAAAGAACGAGATGAAATTATGCCTCCTGTTTCTTCTGAGGGGAAGCAATATTTACTTTACAATAAAGCTGTCTTTTCAGGAGCTGGATATTTTAAGCATATATTAACAACTATTTTTTATATTGCTATTGGATTAGGGATTTTTCGATTTTTATTCTTAATTTATTTTGCATGGAAGCAGAAAAGAAAAACGTTATCTCGCTATATTAATTCGTCTTATCAACCTTTTGTTAGTGTTGTCATAGCGGCATATAATGAAGAAAAGGTGATAGCCAAGACGATTCACTCAATTTTGAATAGTAATTATAGAGAATTTGAAGTTATTGTTGTGGATGACGGATCGACAGATGGTACGTCAAAAGTAATGAAAGAAACATTTTATAAACACCCTAAAGTTCGTTTCATTCAGAAAGAAAACGGCGGGAAATCATCGGCAATGAACCTAGGGTTTCAACAATCGCGAGGAGAAATCATTGTCACTTTAGATGCGGATACTATTATTGCGCAAGATGCTATTTCTTTAATGGTTAGACACTTTGAAGATCAGAATGTAGCTGCAGTTTCAGGTAATGTCAAAGTGGGGAATAGACGGAATTTGTTAACTACTTGGCAACATGTTGAGTATATTACAGGGTTTAATTTAGAACGTAGAGCTTTTGATGAGTTAAATTGTATTACAGTCGTTCCAGGAGCTATTGGGGCGTGGCGCAAGAAGAATGTAGTTGAATCTGGATATTTAAGCGAAGATACATTAGCAGAAGATACGGATCTTACTATTACATTTTTACGTCAAGGGCATAGAATTGTATATGAAGAAAAAGCGCATGCTTTTACGGAATCACCTGAGGATGTGAAAAGTCTCATTAAACAGCGATATCGTTGGTCATATGGTACACTTCAATGTCTTTGGAAACATCGAAAAGCGTTGTGTAATTCAAAACATAAAACATTAGGGTTTATTGCACTGCCTAATATGTGGTTATTCCAATATGTTCTGCAATTCATTGCTCCTTTTGCAGATATATTAATGATTATAGGACTATTTAGTAGTAATCCGCTAAAAGTTTTAGGGTTTTATCTTGTATTCTTTTTAATGGATCTTCTCGCTTCTCTGTTCGCATTTAAATTAGAGGAAGAGAACCCAAAACCATTGGCATGGTTAATTTTACAACGTTTTATTTATCGTCAATTTATGACTTATGTTGTCATTAAATCTATATTCTCATCGCTTCGAGGAGTAGCGGTAGGGTGGAATAAACTAAAGAGACTGGGGAGTGTTAAACATTCCACGGAACATAAGGAGGCATCATAAAAGAGCAGACTATTTGCTCTTTTTTCATTGATTTTAGTTAGTTGAATGTAGAGTTGTAGCATAAAAACTGCTGCTTCTATAATGAGATTCCTATTCCTCATTAATGGTGAGACATTATGTTAAGCTAATCCTTTAGTTTCGGATTAAATTTTTTTTATATTTTTTTAAAATGACGGACACAAAAACGCATATACCTTCGAATTATATATATGGATAACATAAATATGTATATAAAAGGGGAGAAATAAGATGAAAGAAAAAAAAGAAATGTTTCAAGAAATCGCTGAGGTGTTAAAGGTATTGGCGCATCCAGTTCGTCTATCTTTAGTAAAAATAATGCTTGCAAAAGGTCCTACTAATGTAACAACAATGTATGGGGATTTACAAATGCCTCAAAGTACAATTAGTCAACATTTATCTAAACTAAAAGCTGCTAAAATGGTTACAGGTACTCGGAAAGGATTAGAAATTTATTATGAGGTAACTGACAATCGCACAAAATCAATATTAGCATGTTTAGTTTAAATAATGACTTCTATTTCAAAATAAAAAACGCTATTCTTTTCTATGATTTTACAGAGAGAATAGCGTTTTTTATTTTGAAGGAGTATCTTTTTATTAGCTTGATGGTGATATGGTATTATCTCTAAAATACAAAAATATTGATTTCGCTTTTATTCTTTCTCAGGAGTTTGAGCTCAAAAGGCCGACTATCACTTTGTTTCCAATGAACTGGACAGTGGAAGAACTTATATTTTTGAATAGAGGGCATTCTATGTTTTTGATATATTAATAGTTGGGGAACAAAAATAAGGGGGATATAGAAATGGAATTATTTGATTACTATAAGCGAAAAGGAAAGATGAAACTGTTAATTGGGACGGGTATTTTTATTCTTGCTTTATGCGCTGTATATGAAGATTGGGGACATATTAATTGGGGGCAGTTTATCTTTTTTGTTATCGCTGCTTCTATCTTTTTTGGAATTGGATTTTGGCAGTTAAGAAAAGGAAAGTTGATACAAAAGAATATGATAAAAAGTAATGCAACATTTTGGGATGTTGATACTTTAGTTGTATTAGAATTACCTAAACGAAACAAGCAATTTGGTTTATATCATCCTGATGGTAAGTATATAGCAGGAACAAAGGTGGTTTCATCAAATATTCTTTTTTCAGTAATACCTTTTTTACATAATAAAGATGTTTACGGATTAGAAACGAGTAGCGGGGAAATTCTAGCTTATTTTCATACTGAAGTGGACGGATATGATTGGGTAATTTATGACTCGAATTATAACCAAATTGGTATGTTTAAAGAAAAAATGATACAAGGATTTACTATGATACGAGGTACTTTGATGACAGATAAAGCCACAAAATTGTCAGATGTAGAAGTTGAGTTTGATTTTATTCAAAGTACTCTCCGTACAATAGATGGACGTACATTAGCAATTGGTAAGCAGGGATATATGCCTATAGAATGGAGTGAAAGGTTTATGGGTTTAAATGTACCTACTATTACCTTAGGTTCTAATGCGTCTAATAATGAAAAAATTCTCGGTTTAGGGGTGCTTCTTTATAGCTTACGTACAATTGAGATTAGAAAAAGTAGAGCGAGCGTTTAATGAGGCGGAAGTAGTGTTTATATGCGAAACTTTATAGAAATCTCATTTTTCTAATTGTATCTTTTTAGATTGATGGATGTGGGGTCACGTCCATCAATCTAAGAAAACAAGTTAGCTAAAAAATGATGAAAATAAACTTTATAAAAATAAAAAATATGAATGTAGAGGATTAAACAAAGTATATAGTGCTTTTTTAGTCATGTAATCTTTTAATCTGATGATCTTTTCCCCATTCAAACAGATCATTCATTATTTGCATTAAAGATTTTCCGTATTCACTTATGGTGTACTCAACCTTTGGTGGTACTTCTTGATATACGGTACGATAGATAATCCCATCAGCTTCAAGTTGCCGAAGTTGTTGTGTAAGAACCTTTTGTGTAATGTTTGGGATTTCTCGTTTAATTTCATTTGTTCGCATTTTTCCATCCGATAAAATACATAAAATATGAACTTTCCATTTTCCACCGATTACATCGAGTGTTGTTGCAATTGGGCAATCATCATTTTGATTCATATAACACCTCCAAAGGTACTTCAAGGTTCCTATAGTACCTGAAAGTACGTACTTTTCAATTATATGTAACTCATTCATACTAATACGTAAAGGATTGATTAATTTATAAAGGGGCTGGAAAATGATGAGAACACTTGTAATTGTAGCACACCCTCATATTGAAAAATCAAAAATTAATAAAAGATGGATAGAAGAACTTGAGAAACATTCAGATGAAATTACGGTGCATGAATTATATAAGGTGGCACCCGATTGGGAGTTTAATATTGAAGAAGAGCAAAAGTTATTAGTAGAACATGACAGATATATATTTCAATTTCCGCTTTACTGGTACAGCACACCACCATTATTAAAAAAATGGTTCGATGATGTATTAACATATGGATTTGCGTACGGATCACAAGGAGATAAAGTGAAGGGGAAAGAATTTGGTGTAGCTATTTCTATAGGTGGATTAGAAAAAGACTATGAAAATAGTGGGATTACAATGGATGAGTTGACGAAACCATTCCAAGCTACATGCCTATATACAGGTATGGAATTTATACCTTCCTTTTATTTATATGGTGCAGAATATAAACTAAGTGATGAAGAGATTGATAAAAGTGCACCTGAGTATGTGCAATATGTAATGAACAAGAAGTATTCTAATATATAATGAAAAATAGCCATTTACTTGTGAAGTAAATGGCTATTTTATATTTTTCTTATATTCACTAAGTGTAATCTTTAGTAAATTAATAGTTAATCTGGTAAAATAAAAAGCCTAACATATATAAAGGGGAGTTTTACTTGAGAACGATGCAAAAATTACTACAAAAAAGGGCAATGCAATCACCAAATTTGGAAGCGCTTGTAGGAGGGAAGAAAAGATATTCGTTTCAGCAATATAATGAACGAGTAAATCAGCTTGCACATTATTTGTTACATAATGGTGTGCAAAGAGGAGATCGTATAGGAATACTATGCAAAAATAATCACCCATTTCCAAGCGTTATGATGGCAAGTTTAAAAATTGGAGCGGTATTTATTCCACTAAATCATCAGCTTACTGTATATGAATTAGAAACGATTGTAAAAGAAGCGAAATTAAAAGTGTTAGTTATTGATGAAGAATTTAGTGAAGTGTTATTAAAGGTTGATGCTGTTAAAGAAATTCCTTATGTAATTCAAACGACAAAAGAAGGTTTTGGTTCATTTGAATTAGAGTTGCAAAAACAGCCAACGACAGAACCGAACGTAGAAGTTCATGAAGAAGACGATGCCATTTACTTATTTACTTCAGGAACGACTGGACAGGCGAAAGCATGTGTAATTGGACATAAAAACTTACATCACTATTTTGCTGAAATTGCGGGACAAAGGGAAATCCCAGCAGGTGAACGCTTTTTATCTGTGCATCCATTGTTTCATATGAGTGGCGTGCTTTCTATTTTAAATTGTATTTATCATGGCGTTACGATGATCTTCTTAGCTGATTCGAATCCTGCTCTTATTTGGGATAAGATTGAAGAAGAGAAAATTACTACGATGCTTGCTTTCCCAGCAGTTTATAGTTACATGCTTGATGAACTAAATAAAAAAGAACGTAACATTTCAACCTTTAAAGTAGCACAAAGCGGTGGTACAAAAGTGCCAGAAACACTCATTCAAAAATATATGGAAAAAGGCATATATATGGTGCAAGGCTATGGTAGTACAGAAGGTTGGGTTGTAACCTCATGGCATCCAATGATGGGAAAAGAAAAGATGTCTTCTGTAGGAAAGACCTTGAAAAATGTAGAGGTGAAAATTGTTCATCCGGAAACAGGACATGAACTAACAACAAATGAAGTTGGAGAGATTCATGTGAAAAGTCCATACATGTTTAAAGGATATTGGAATAATGAAAAGGCGACAAAGAAGGTAGTAAAAGATAATTGGTTTAACATGGGTGATGCTGGCATGATAGATGATGATGGATTCCTGCATATTATGGGAAGATATAAAGATGTTATTATACGCGGTGGTGACAACGTATATCCAGATCAGGTAGAAGATGTTATTCATGAAATACATGGTGTTTTAGAAGTTGCAGTAGTTGGAGTTCCGGATGATTTTTGGGGTGAGGTTCCAAGAGCTTATCTTGTGAAGGATGGCGAAACAACATTAACAGAAGAAAGTATTCTTCAGTATTGTAAAGAGAAATTAGCAAGTTATAAAATACCAGAAGTAGTATTCATAGACGAGTTACCGAAAAACGCTTTAGGAAAAGTGTTGAAGAGGGAATTACGAGATGCGGTTCTTGTGAAATAGAAAATTATAAAACGATGGAGAACCCAGTTATGTATAAGGCATGACTGGGTTTTTATGTATCAAAAACATAATGATTTACTAGATTTTGTATTTTGTGTAAAATAATAAAGAATATTCGAAAAACAATTGAGGGAAGAGATATAAATGAAGCTATCGCTATTACAGGTAGAGACAGAGAGACTGATGATCCGTCCGTTCCAAAATGATGATGATGAAAGTTGGTTAGATCAATTTTCTTATTGATTATAAAAATAAAGAAATGGACAAATAAGGGGAAAAGAAAATGAAGACTATAAACGTATTTCATTACGACGCATTTACGAATAAACCAAATAAGGGAAATCCAGCAGGTATTGTATTAGAAGCAGATGGATTAACGGAAGAGGAAATGCAAATTATTGCTGAAAAAGTTGGATATAACGAAACAACTTTTGTTCTTTCCTCAGAAGTAGGAGATATAAGAATGCGCTATTTTACACCTGGTTTTGAAATGGATTTATGTGGTCATGGGACAGTAGGGACGATATATGCCTTGCGCGAAAAAGGTTTATTAGAAGAGAAAAGTAACCTTACGATTGAAACGAAGGCAGGGATTTTACCAATACAAATAGGTGTAAATGAAAATGGAGAAACCTTTATTAAAATGAGGCAGACAGCACCTCAGTTTAAAGATTTTGCAGGTTCAAAAGAAGAATTAGCTCATAGTATTGGTTTAGAAGTAAATGATTTAGATGTAAGTTTACCGATAGTATATGGAAGTACAGGAAACTGGACTGTAATTGTGCCGATTAAAAATCTAGATGCGTGTGAGAGAATGAAACCTAATAATGCTGCATTTCCATCGGTATTAAAAGAAATACCTAATGCTTCTATTCACCCAATTTGTCTAGAAACTTATGATGAACTAGCACAAATGCATGGCCGTCATTTCTCGTCAGCTTATGCTGGGACGATTGAAGATCCAGTGACAGGAACAGCTTCAGGTGTAATGGGAGCGTATTATGCGGAGTATTTAGAGAAAGATTTTGAACATGAATTGGGTTTAATCGTTGAGCAAGGACAGGAAATAAATAAAGATGGCCGTGTAACTGTTTATGTAACGAAAGGGATAGAAAACGAAAAGTTACAAATAGATATTGCTGGAACAGCGGTGTATGTGAAAGAGTTTGAAGTTTTAATATAAAAAAGAAAGCCCGGCATACATCCGGACTTTCATTATCTGTTCAACACTTCAATATACGAAGCATCTCCAGTTGTTCTTAAAGCAGAGCGAAAATTGTTATTTTCTAGCGTTTTAGCGACTTGTTGTAATTGCTGTGCATCATCATGATGGATAAGTAAGCTGTCAGCACCGCTTTCTTCTATATGAATATGTTCGACGTTTCCAATGGCATCATGTACAGCTTTTAAAAATTCAGGTTTCATGGTGTCCTCCTATATGTATGTAACGTTTTTATTTAGTATTTCCTTATTTTTGAAATATAAAAGTAAATGAAAGGAGAAATAAAATGAATATAAAGAAGTTTAACGAACATATAACATCACTATTTGGAGAGGACCTTCATAAATACGGCGATGGTGAATATGGTTTTACTCATATAAGTAAAGATGAATTTCACAAAATCGGTTACACAACAAATTTGACAGTAGAGACGATTGAAGAAGCGTATAAAAATGGAGTCGATATGATAGTTACACATCATGCGCCGTGGCGTTTTTTATTTGGTATGGAAGAGGCTTGTATTGAGAAATTGAAGCAATATGAAATGAATCATTTTTGGATTCACTTGCCGTTAGATTTTGTAAAGTTTGGCACGTGTACTTCGTTATTTAACGAAATTGGGATAGATACAATACTGGAATATTCCACGTATGAGGAAGAAGAACTACCGGGAATAGGAGAATATAAAGAATCGATTCCTTTTTCAAACTTAGTTGGAAAACTTGAAGAAAGAATGGAAGAGAAAGTGAAGAGCTGGAGAAATCACGATAAACCAGTAAAACGAATCGCGATTTTAACCGGTGCAGGAAACAATACAAATTTGATTGAACGTGCATTAGAAAAAGGGTGTGACACGTACATAACAGGTGAAAAAACATTATATACAGTTCAACATGCGAAATTTAAAGGGATTAATTTAATTGTAGGCAGTCATACGTTTACAGAAGTGTTTGGTGTAGAAAGTTTGGCTCATAAATTACAAGACATAGACCCTGCAATAGAAATTATTAGAGTATATGAAGAGCATTTAGAGTGATAAAATCACGTTATCATAAATGAGATATGGAAGAAAGCCATTGTAATAAAATAAAATTGTTGTTTGTTATATTAGGATGGTTGGGAGGATTTCCCTTGCGTTTGTAAAATAATAGTAAAGTTGTCTTTTGAATTAAGGGAATCTTCCGAATTAAAGGGTGAGAGAATGGACATTTCAATAATCACTGCACAACTAGTTAAGGAAAAAGTTATTTCACATTATCCAAATAGCGTAAAAGCATTAAACGGGGGAACGGCAAGTACTATATATTTGTTAGATGAACAATACGTTGTAAAGTTGAATGAATCGGATGTCATACGTGAAGAAGCTTATTTTCTTCAGTTTTATAAAAAGGACGAATTATTTCCAAAGCTTTTATATAAGGAACCTTTAAATCGCTATATTGTTTACTCATTCCTTGAGGGCACAACTTCTTGCAAACTAGGCTATAAACGGAGTGTTCTTTGTAAACTTGTAAAAGAAGTTATCAATGAGTATGAAGTAGCTACAGAGGTTGATGGCTGGGGATGGAAAGAAAATTCGGTTCAATCTTGGAGTGAATTTTTAACAACAAATGTGATAGAAGCTCATGAAAATGTAAGACGTTACATAAGTGAAGAAGAGTATAGAACGGTTCTTAAGTTAGCGAATAGGGACGCTGGAATAAATCAGCCGTTTTTATTGCATGGTGATCTTGGATTTCATAATTTTATATTTCAAGAGAATAAACTGCACGGTGTAATTGATCCTTTACCAGTGTTAGGAGATCCTATATATGATTTAATTTATGCGTTCTGTTCAACTCCGGAAGATTTAACAAAAGAAACGATTGGTTATGCGATGAAACAATGTGTATTTCATAAAAATGACCGTGATTTATATGAAGAAATAGTCATAGGATTATATTTTCGTATAGATACATGTTTACGGCACCACCCGAAAGATTTAAAAGATTATTTAGAAGCTTGGCGTTATTGGATGGGTGAGGTTGAGGTGACTTTATAGTACAAATATTTTTGGGGAGATAGTGAGATGAATGTTGCAGAAGCGAAAAAGGATTTAGCAATAAAAACGAAGAGAGGCTTACCGATTATATTAGCCGGCGTTTTATTTTGGGTAGTTATGAGTATAACAGGATTTGTTCTTTCTGAAAAACAAGTGGTGTGGGTATATTTAATCGGTATGGGCTGTGTGTTTCCTTTTGGCTTAATGATAGCTGCTATATTGAAAATTGATATGTTTGCGAAAGGAAATCCGTTAGGGATTTTGGCTGGATTAATTGGTGGGATAAATGTATTGAATATTCCACTTGTATTACTTGCCTATTTTCAATTTCCAGAATGGTTACCTTTTGTAGTAGCAATGTTAATAGGAGTTCATTTTATCCCGTATGTATGGATTTATGAAAGCAAAAGTTATGGTTTATTATCAGTAGGGACTGTATTCGTAACGTCAGTTTGCGGGATTCTTTTTGCAGAAAAAGGATTTACTGTCATTCCATTATCGGTTACAGTTGTCTATTTACTTACTTTTATAAGTTTATTAATTGAAAATAAAAAAGCAGATCATTATCAACAAAAATCAGCTTAATAAAAATATAGGGATAGGGGAAATTATGATGAAAAATTTCGTTTGTACAACGTGTGGCGTGCAGTATGCAGCGAGTGTAGAAGAACCGGTGAGTTGTCATATTTGTGATGAAGAAAGGCAGTATGTGAATCCGAAAGGGCAGTCTTGGACGACTTTAGAAAATTTGCAAACAGATGATACATATAAAAATGAAATAATCAAAGAGGAAAATGGACTTTATAGTATTACGACAAAACCAGGATTTGCGATCGGTCAAACGGCATTTGTAGTGAAAACAGAGTCATATCGTTTACTGTGGGACTGTATTACGTATTTAGATGAAACGACAATTGCGAAAATAAAAGAGCTTGGCGAATTAGATGCGATTGCATTGTCTCATCCTCATTATTATTCAACGCAAGTAGAATGGGCAGAGACATTTGATGTACCAATTTATATACATGAAGATGATAAAGAGTGGGTGATGCGTCCGAGTAGTCGTATTATTTATTGGTCTGGTGAGTCTTTACAATTAGCTGATGGATTAGTCATTCATCGTTTAGGGGGACATTTTAAAGGTGGATCTGTCTTACATTGGGAAGAAGGTAATGACGGAAAAGGGATTTTGTTAACAGGTGATATTATTCAAGTTGTAGCGGATGAGCGGTGGGTAAGTTTTATGTACAGCTATCCAAACTTAATTCCATTACCAGCGAGAAAAGTGGAAGAAATGGTGAACCGAGTGAAGCTGTTACAGTTTAATCGTTTATACAATGCTTTTCATCGAGTAGTAAAAGAAAATGCAAATGAGGCAGTTGAACGTTCTGCTGAAAGATATATAAAAGCAATAGAAGGAAAGTTGTTTCATACGTAAAAGGAGAGTAGCTTAATGAAAACGTTAGTATGCTTTGGAGATAGTATTACAGCTGATGAAACATTTTTTGATGGAATGCCGAGATTAACACCACGTTTGCAAGAGATGTTTCCGAAGTGGAAAGTAGTGAATGCAGGTGTTCCAGGGGATAATACATTTGATGCGTTAAATAGGATTGAAGAAGATGTAATATCATATAAACCAGATTTCGTAACAGTTTTTCTTGGTACGAATGATGCAGTTTCTTTTTCTCAAGTGTCATTACAAGCATATAAAGAAAACTTAGAGAAGATTGTGAACCATATTTCATCAGATAAAGTACTACTGATTAGTCCTGCACCAGTTGATGAAGAAAGACAGCGTAATAGAACAAATAGAGTGCTTGGTCAGTATGCAGACGTGGTGGAGAAAGTGGCGAGGGAAACAGGAAGTTATTTTCTAAACGTATTCGCTGAAATGATTCAAGAACGGGATTATAAAAGATTTGTAGAAAATGGTGAAAAAGATGGATTACACTTTGGACCAGAAGGCTATGAGTATGTAGCGAGGTTAATTGGTGAAAAGTTAAAAGGAATTTTATAAGGAGCAAAGCACTTAGTGCTTTGCTTTTTCGTATTTCTTTCGCAGTCCATAAACTTATTGATCGCTGTAATTTGGACAGATATTTTGTTTTTTTTATATGCGTAAAAGGTTAGCTCTGTTTTAAAGTAATATAAATTTATTTTTAAAAATTTATATTTCGTAGTTGAAAATTAATATAGTTGTAACTATAATAGTTACAGTTGGTTTGTTATTTTGAAATATATACATTGAATTACAAGAATGAAATGAGTTTTTATGTAAATCAAAAAGCTATAAAAATCTATTAATTTTTATAATAAGATAAAAAGATTTTTGGTTCATACACATTATTAAATATGTTAATTCTAATAGAAAACTAGAGGTGGAAAGATGAAAAATTTTAAAGGTATGTTGATATCATCACTTGCAATTACAACTTTTGTTGGGGTAGGTACGACATTTGTAACAAATACAGTACATGCTGCCAATAACGATTCTAGTAAAATACAATTTCGTTCTAATAAGAGTATAAACACAACAACTAGCTCGAGATTGCCTGTATTATCAATCAATCCTTATGATGAACCTAGATTTTCGAGACAGGGATATCTTGAAGAGGCACCTTTAGGAATTAATGCTCCTTATGCTTGGGGAATTAAAGGAGGAGATGGTCAAGGAGCAACCTTTGTAGATTTGGAAGAAGGCTGGTTATTAAATCATGAAGATTTAGTCGGTCAAAATATTGAATTTATGTCTGGAAAAATGAGTAATGATCTTTCTCACGGTACTTCAGTTCTAGGTGTTGTTTCTGCAGCTGACAATCGGATTGGGAACATTGGGATTGCACCAAAAGCAAAGGCAAAAGTAATTTCAGTGATCCGAGATAATGGGAGAATCGATGTAAGAGATGCTATTTTAAGTGCCGTAGATTCTTTACAGGCTGGAGATGTTTTATTAATAGAAGAATCCTTTAAATATGATGGATATGGAGATGACCCTTTACCAGTAGAAGTATACCCGAGTATATTTAACGCAATTCGCAAAGGTACAGATAAAGGCATTATTATTGTAGAAGCAGCTGGTAATGGTGGGATTGATTTAGATGAATTTAAAGACCGCAATGGTAAACAGATTTTAAATCGAAATAGTCCAGACTTTAAAGATTCAGGAGCTATTATAGTTGGAGCATCTACTGCAAGAGTTCCTCATAAACGTTTAGGTTTCTCTAACTATGGTAGTAGAATTGATGTATATGGTTGGGGAGAGTATGTTGATACATTAGATACATATCAAAATCAAAATAGTAAAGGGCAAAAAGTTACAGATCAGAATATAATGAATCGTTATACTTCTAACTTCCGTGGTACTTCTAGCGCTTCGCCTATAATTGCTGGGGCTGCTGTATCAATTCAAGGGATTGCTAAAGAACATTTAGGTAAGGCATATACACCAAAAGAATTGAGAGCAATTTTAAGTAATCCTAATACAGGCACAAAGTCTAATAACCCATCATCTGATAAAATAGGGGTTTTACCAGATTTAAAAGCGATTTTGTCTAACCTTGGATTTCATAGTGATTTAACTACCAATGATCCTATGGTATTTCCAGATAACGTAGAAAAAAATGAAGGAAAAGAAAATTCAACTTTCGTATTTCCAGGTGAAGAAACAAAAAGAACCGGGGATAAAAATTCAACTGTAACCTTCCCAGAAGAAGATTTAAAACAGGAGGAAAAAGAAGAGGGATTAATTGTTTTTCCTGATTAATAAAAAAATACTACCTTCCATTTGGAGGTAGTATTTTTTATTTCTTGTCATTAACAAGCAGGCATGAAATTTGTATTTGTTTATCTTTCATAATGAACTTAACCACAAAATCGAATGTTTGACTGTTAATTAACTTTTTCTTCTCAATCAATTACATGAATTAATCTAGAAATGCTTGCTGCAATGCTTTCAGTCCATCGCTGTATATACCATGAAACAGATTTATTGCCTCTTCATCACTAACCTCAACAGGAGTGAACGTACCAGACCACTCTACTAATGATGTGTTACTTTCAGTACCTTTTTTCACCCGGATTGTAGATAGATAATTAGTGACTGGAAACGGTGCGTTCATGATTGAATACGTGTAGTAGCGTTCCTTATCATTGAATACTTCTAAGCGTTCTATAATTGTATCACCATCTGGATTAGCTAGATGACGTACACGACCGCCTTCAGTTAATTTACTACTAGGTATATAAGGTAACCAGTCTGGAAGGGAGTTGAAACCTCCGATTAATTGCCATACTTGTTCAGGTGATCCGAAAATTTCCATAGATATAATAGTATATGCCATGTTCATTACGCTCCTTTTCATCCCGGTATTTACGGGTAAGTAATCAGTAGGGGATAAACCGCCCCACTGATTAAAGTTTCACTTTATAGGTCCATAACTTATAGTGAGAATGAATTTTATCGCGGATTTTTTATTTAATATATAATTATAAAGTTAAAACTATATACTTTTAATAATTAAATTATATAATAAATATAGAAATGAAAATTTATGAGCAAGGAAGTTGAAAAATATGACATTAACAATGGGCTTTATTGGATTTGGAAAGTCAGCTAACCGCTATCACTTACCTTATGTAAACACGCGTAATAATATAAAAATAAAAACGATTTTTGTACGTCAAATAAATGAAAAATTAGCGGCTCCATATAAGGAAAAAGGTGTTTACTTCACTACTGATTTGGACGAATTGTTGAATGACAAGGAAATTCAAGTGGTGACGGTCTGTACGCCAGCACATACGCATTACGAATTAGCGAAAAAAGTTATACTTGCTGGAAAATCAGTTATCGTTGAAAAACCATTTTGCGATACAGTGGAACATGCGAAAGAATTATTAGCTTTAGGACGAGAAAAAGATGTAGTAGTTATGCCTTATCAAAACCGCCGTTTTGATGGTGATTTTTTAGCTGTGAAGCAAGTAGTTGAACAAGGATTCCTTGGTGATATTATTGAGATTGAATCACATATTGATTATTTCCGTCCTGGTTCAATCACTCATGAAGCTCCAAAAGAAGAAGGTTCATTTTACAGTTTAGGTATTCATACGATGGACCGCATGATTTCACTATTCGGCCGTCCAGATACGGTGACATACGATATTCGCAATAATGAAATGGAAGGTGCGGTTGATAATTATTTCGATGTTGGTTTACATTACGGAAATCAGTTGAAGATTAAGCTGAAAACGAACCATGTCGTAGCAAAAGATTATCCACGCTTTATCGTCCATGGAACAAATGGATCATTTATTAAATATGGTGAAGATCAGCAGGAAAATGATTTAAAAGCGGGGATTATGCCTGAGAGTGCAGGGTTTGGTGAAGATTCACCGATGTACTATGGAGTTGCTAAATATCGTAATGCAAATGGTGACTGGATTGAAAAACAAATTAAAACGCCGCTTGGTGATTACGGTCGTTTCTATGATGCCGCGTATGAAACAATTATAAATGGTGCACCAAAACTTGTGAAAGACGAAGAAGCGGTAACGAATATTGAAATCTTAGAAAATGGATTTGCTGCCCCATCACCTTCAGTTTACAAACTTGAGGCTTTACATTTGAATGAATAGAAGAGAGTTTGCAGTATAAAGGAGGTATGAAAATGGCAAGCGGATCAACACAAGTAAAATACCTCGGCATTTATCAAAAGATTAAACAGCAAATTTTAGACGGTGAATATAAAATCAACGAAAAAATTCCGAGTAGCCCCGTCCTTGCTGAAGAATTTGGTGTTTCAGCACTTACGATTAAAAAAGCGCTGGATCTATTAGTTAGAGATGGCTACATCATCCGCCGGCGCGGAAGCGGAACAGTGGTGCAAGATTGGCGTCAACAGGAAAAGGCACGAATGATTCAAACTTTAACGGGTACGAAAGCTGTATACGGCAGTGAGGTAGAAAGTAAAATTATCGAGTTTGCGATTGTTGGGGCTGATGAAGTAGTTGCTGAGAAATTGGGAGTTTCAATCGGTGATTTCGTCTATAAAATCATTCGCCTCCGCATCATTCACAGCATTCCGACGATTATGGAGCATACATGGATGCCAATTTCGGTTATCCCAGGTGTTGAGGCTTCTGTTTTAGAGGAGTCGATATACTCACATATTCAAAATAAACTTGGTCTTGAAGTAGGGACATCTGTTGTCAGGGTTAAAGGAATTCGCCCAGATGATAGGGAAAAGCAGTTTATGAACTTAACAAATCAGGATTTCCTAATGCGAGTTGAACAAGTAGCTTATTTAACGGATGGACGAACTTTTGAATATTCTTATGCAGATCATCTACCCGAAACCTTTGAGTTTGAAACAGTCATTACTGCAAAAAATTATAAAGAGATATAAAAATCGGTTGAGGCAAGTATTGTCTCAACTGCTCCTATTATACGTTAATAGAATGCATCCAAGACTTAACATTTGATTTATAGAACTGTAAAGTTTAAAATTACAGTATAGTTTTTAGAAGTGAGTTGTTATCGTCTGTAAAATGTAGATAAATTAAATATTCTCGAATAAATAATATTGCTTGTATTTGATTCTAAACTGTAATTTTTTTTAATACATTTCAATAACCGATGTTTAAAATGTACGTTTCATAACATTAAAGGAGTGAGTTAAATATGGTAATTCTATATACAACAGCAAGCTGTGCCTCATGCCGAAAAGCGAAAGCATGGCTTGAAGAGCATCAAATTGATTATATTGAAAAAAACATCGTATCAAATTCTATGACAGTTGATGAGCTTAAATCAATTCTTCGTTTAACTGAAGAGGGGGCTACTGAAATTATTTCAACTAGATCCAAAACTTTTCAGGACTTAAATATAAATATTGAGGAGCTCTCGCTCAATGAATTTTATACATTAATAATTGAGCATCCACTAATGTTACGTCGCCCAATTATGCTGGACGAGAAAAGATTGCAGATTGGTTTTAATGAGGAAGAAATTCGTAAATTTTTACCACGTAGCGTTCGAACGTTTTTGAACATTGAATTGCAAAAATTGGCTAATTAATAAGTAATATTTTTTAGGGAAAGTGGTATGAAAGGAGGAAGCAGAAAATGATAGAAGTATGTGTTACAGTCAATTATAACGATAGAAATTATCAAACAAATGTTATTGTAAGTAAAGATACGATATGGACAAAAATTAAACAATTGGCAGAAGAACAAGTGAAGAAACAGTGGAGTGTTTAATTTTATTTTCAACTTAAAAAGCTAAATGAAGTTATCAGATATAGGTGGGACCGGATAGAATATAAGAGAATTAATTTTTTATGGCAAGAAGTATTCTATATGTTTTAACGTTCTAACCTATCTGTAATATTTATGGCTACAGTTAATATATGAGAAACAATATTTTTGATCGTAGGAGGAAAACAATGAACAGCGACTTTACCTTGGCCATACACAGTTTAACTTATTTAGCTTTACAGCCAGACCGGATGTCAACAAGTAATGCTATTTCAGAAAGTGCAGGTGTTCATCCGGTACGCATTCGCAAAGTACTAAGTTTGTTAAAAAAACATAAGTTTATACAATCGAAAGAGGGAACTGGTGGAGGTTTTATTTTCGCTCGCGATTTAGATGAAATTAATCTTTGGCATATTTATCAGATAACCTCTGAAGGTGCTTTGCAGCCGAAGTGTCCAGAATCAAACAATCAGTGTGTTGTAGGTTCGAACATGCGAAAAGTTCTTTTCGCTATTTTCTTAGGTGCTGAAGAGCACCTAGGTGAATACTTAAAGAATTATACGATGAAAGAAGTTGTTGATCTTATCAATCAAGAGCGTTAAGCGGCTTAATTATTATATAGCCGTGAGTTCTTAACACTTAAATGTAATGAAAAATATTACAGTATAATTGTTTTTATATCTTTTTTATCGTCACAAAAAATATTTATAGGAAGGTGAAACGGTATGATGTCAAATAATAATCATGTTTTAAAAGTAGGAGATTGGGTTCGTGGAATATCAAATGAAGGTGAATTAATAGTTGGTTATATTGTATCACTTGATGATGTAGAGGATATAGTTACAGTTAGTATTGTGAAACGTGATGGCCAGTACACAATAAACGAAGCGATTTTACTCTTTAGTAAACACGTTAACAAACTCCCTGAATCAAAGGTAATAAATAAGGAACAAATCCTTTATCTTATAGATCTTGCATTATTAACGGGGGATGAAGAATGGTTTATCGAGCTTTCTTCAAAATTAAACTCGATAAAAGAGCTAGTTAATGAGGGATTTTAAAATTTAAACTTTTGAGGGTGCACACAATCCGCCTTATGGAGAGGACACAATTATTTTTCGCATAAAAGGAAATGATGTAAAAATGATTCATTACAAACATAGAGATATCCCTGAAGAAGAGCCGAACAAACTACAATTAAGATGATATTGAAGTGATTTGTTTGTGTATTCCTGATAACGATAATTATGTAAATGAGCTGTCCATATGGGGCAGCTTTTTTGCTTTTTGCTCAGTGTAGCTTTTTAAATTGTATATGAATTCAATATTAATAATATATATCCTAAAATTTGGTTTTTGTATTTTGGGATTTTTTTTCTTTTTACCTACATTAATTATTTATTAGAATATCTTTTATGTTTAAAATAAGATTTTTTGATAAAAGAGGATATAAGTATCTTTATAATAAGTCACCTAGAAAAACAATGTATTATTGTATTTTTTTACTAACTAATTCAGCTTTAAGCGATAAAAACAATGGCTACATGCTAACTGTAAAATATTATCCATATAAAATTATTCCTCTTTAATATTTCTGAAAATATAAAAATATTAATTTTATAAATATACACGTTATAATGAGGGCGTCGAGAGAAATTTTATTATCTCTGGAGAAAATATAAAAAATGCGATTATTAGTAAGAAAGGTGTGTGATTAGAGGCGAAATGTATGTAATGTGCTTCAGTGGCTTGTGTAAGCAATATCATCAGTGCTACCGAAGTTATGAAAGTAATGTATAGAATTGAGAAAGAAACGCCTCGCAAATGAAGAGAGGCCGGTTTAGCTAAAATTACTTTTAAAAGTAAAAAAGAGAAACCATTAAAGTAATACACTGTTATTAGAAATGTTGCAACGTATTTATGAAGTCTATTCTATATTGTTCTCTTAAGGGGTCTTTATATAAAGAGCGGATATTACGAGTAAATTTTTTTGTGAACGCTAACAATTATATTAGGACGCTAATTAGCGAATGTTTCAATTTGGATTCATTATGATGAAGGACATACAATGTGGGGCAACTTGTAAGGAATTCATTTTCCAAAACGGGAATATTTGTTAGGTGCAAAGAGAGATGCAGGAATAGATACAAGGGGGAGTTATTATATGAACGGGAATACTGCAAAGAAAATAGAAGTTCAAGCTGAAAATACCGCACGAAAAAATGAGCAATATGCAGATCCGAAAAAGTGGCATAAGCAGGATACTACATGGGCACTCAGTCTATTTGGAACTGCAATTGGAGCAGGGGTGCTCTTTTTACCGATTAATGCAGGTTCAGGTGGTTTATTATCTTTACTACTAATTACATTACTTGCATATCCAGTTATGTACTACTCACATAGGGCGCTTGCTAAAATGATATACGCTTCTAATTCTGCTGATGAGGGGATCACAGGTACAATTAGAGAGTATTTCGGAAATAAAGCGAGTATCATTTTTAACATCGTATATTTCGGTTCAATTTATACAATCGTACTAATGTATTCGGTTGCGCTTACAAACACTGCAAGTAGTTTTATCGTGCATCAATTGCACATGCCAGAACCTCCAAGAGCTATTTTATCACTTGTATTAGTTCTTGGTCTTATCGCTATACTGAATTTTGGTCAAGATATTACTGTAAAGGTAATGAGTATGTTAGTGTATCCTTTCATAGTTTCTCTACTTTTTATCGCAATATCTTTAATTCCACAGTGGAATACGTCAATGCTTAGTTTTTCAGCTGTTTCAACTGCTTCAACAGGAACAGGCTATTTTGGGACGATATTGATGATTCTACCAATCATCGTATTCTCATTTAATCATTCACCTATGATTTCATCATTTGTTGTGAAACAGAGAGCTACGTATGGAATCGAAGCCACTGATGCTAAATGTGCGCAAATACAAAAGGTTTGTTATATTATGACATTCGCTGTTGTTATGTTCTTCGTTTGGAGTAGCGCATTGAGCTTGACTCCAGATGATATAAAAATGGCAAAAGAACAAAACTTATCAATTCTTTCATATCTTGCTAATGAGCTTAATTCGCCTGTAATCACTATTGCAGCTCCAATTATTGCTTTTGTGGCTATTACAAAGTCTTTCCTTGGCCATTATATAGGAGCATTTGAAGTAATGCGTGACATGATTATTAAGTTCGGTAAATCACGTGGAAAAGATATTGAAGAAAAAACAATTAAGACAGTAATCCTTACTTTTGTTGTATTATCATGCTGGTTTGTTGCTTATACAAATCCAAGTATTCTTGGACTTATTGATTCTCTAAGCGGTCCATTAGTTGCTGCTATCTTATGTCTATTACCGATGTATGCGATTCAAAAAGTTCCAGTACTAGCTAAATACAAAGGGAAAATGAGTAACGTATTTGTTATTATTGTAGGTGTACTTACTGTCTTAGCAAGTATTAAGTCATTATTCTAATTCACTATTATTCGTATTAGTGTAAAAATAGTTAATATGAAAAACTTTTTGGACAAACTTCTCACATTGGAGAGTTTGTCCTTTTTTAGTCATTCTATCAACTTGCCGACAAACAGCCACCTTCCAGGCAGAAGGTGGCTTGTTTCGGTATTAATTTATTTTAACTATTCACGTCTGAATGGCCTTTTTGGAGCAATTAGCTCTAAATTAGTACCATCTGAATCGGGGAAGTAGGCAACTCCTGTATCAAATCCAGTTTTCTAGCCGTCTTCTTGAAAGATAATTGGTTCGTCATCTGGGTGCTATCCTATGCCCATCAAGCTAACAAAATGGATTGCCTCTGAAACAAAAAATGATTTTTATTACTATAAAAAACGTAAAGTATCCGTTTTTAGAAAAAATTAATTTTTATAAATTGATGGAGATATAACTCGATTCTTTTATATATGTAGTTAAATATGATTGTCAGAATGAACTTAAAGTAATTATGATTTCTAGAAATGCGAACTGATGTTTTGAATTGGTTTAAAGTTGCTGGAACAAAATAAAACCAATTGAGCAAAAAAACTTGCAAAAATAAAAAGAGAGATGTATATTAATTGATGTATCAATAATTGATATATCAATTAATGTTTT
The DNA here is from genome assembly GCF_003402455.1 of Bacillus sp. HMA207. Lineage (NCBI taxonomy): Bacteria > Bacillati > Bacillota > Bacilli > Caryophanales > Bacillaceae > Bacillus > Bacillus sp. HMA207. The sequence goes on from NZ_BEZT01000001.1 coordinate 1,444,591, forward strand.
GACAAGAAAGAAAAGGAACATTTTATGAAGGAAATGTTCGTAAATATCAGTGGAGAAGAACGCAAAATACTTATTCATGTTCTATTACAGATGCAAAAAAATGTAGAGAATATTAAAGAATAGAGAGTGTAGGGGGCAGAATAGTGTGGAAATAATCGCAGCTATTTTAGTCGGGATCGTAGCATTAGAACATTTGTTTATCATGATCCTTGAAATGTTTTTTATTGATTCAAAAGTAGCGAAACGTGCTTTCAAATTACCGAAGCATTTAGAAGGAGATCGAAACGTAGCCATTATGTTTGCAAATCAAGGTTTATATAATGGATTTTTAGCGGCTGGTCTCATTTGGGGACTTGTACTTGGGCTTAATCCAATTGGTTATATGGTGCAATTATTTTTCGTGATTTGTGTGGTGATAGCAGCTATTTTTGGAGGTTTCACATCTAATAAATCAATTATTGTGAAACAAGGTCTTCCAGCTGTTTTAGCACTGGTTGCCCTTTTATGTATGATATAGAATCAAAGTTTCTCAATAAAAGAACTCATTTTTGAAAAGAATACGCTATTCTTTCTTTAGAATTATAGGAAAGGATGGCGTTTTTGTATGTCTATTTCTATATGTAGTGAATTATAACTATTCTCTCAAGGGACTCAACTGCTCTTCAGCTTTTGGATATATTTTCATCCATCTTTGTTTCCTCCTATTGTTGGATAGTGTAATAATTGATAAAAATTTTGATGAAATTGGATTATAACGATTGATCAAAAAAGTTAGTGATTAAAAATATTATTCTTTAGTACATACATTTTTAAGATGTTAAATATATTTCATAATAGTCTCTGTAAGATAGGGATAAGTAGAATAGTACTTTTTATAACTTTGAATGTCATTCATAATAGCACCAGTAAGAAGAAAACAAGCTTTACGGTACTACTAGTTACCAAAGATGTTACAGTAGTTTATTTAGAATCAGATTGATTGAAAGGTTGTACTATATGGCCTAATAATTTCGAAAAAATGCCGGTGTGGCATAAAACAATTATGGAGGTTAAAGATATGAGTACTTCAAATTTGAATGAAATAAGTAAACAAATTTTAAATGAGGAGGAAACACTTCAATTTTCCTCTTTTACAAATGAAGATGCCTTGCAACTAGGTTTATTTATCGTTGAAACAGCAAAGCGAGAGGGGAAATTGATTGCTGTTGATATAACGAAAAATGGTGTGCAATTATTTCATTTCAAGATGACAGGGACAAATGAGGAAAATACGAAATGGATTGAGCGTAAAAAACGAGTCGTTTCCCTGCATGATCGTAGCTCGTATTATATGCAGATACAAAGTGAAATAACTGGGGTCTCCTATAATGAAAAATATCTTTTAGATACTTCAGAATACGCTGCGTTTGGTGGATGTTTTCCTATCAGAATAAAAAACGTAGGGGTTATTGGAATGATAACAGTTTCAGGATTACCACCAGAAGAAGATCACGAATTGGTAGTAAGAGCAGTTAAAAATCATTTGAAGCAATAGTAAAAGTAAATGTGATGGTTAAGTAAAAGCCAAGAATGAACATATTATAGTTCGTTTTTGGCTTTTTATTATTTTTTCTTATAGTCGGCTAAGAGGGTTCTTTTACAGGTAGTACTTAATTGTGCAATGTTCTTTAAATTGCATCGTTTTGTTCGAGTGAGCGAAATTGCTGTAATTGAAGATGCTCTAAATTAATGTGAAATTTGGCGATTAAAGTAGCTACATTTCATATTTGTGTAAATATGAAACAAGCAGGATACATGAATAGAGAATGGATAAAATAGTACCGAATGATGATTAGATTTTATGAATGATGTTATAAGGCTTTTTTTAGGAAAACTGAAGGAAGCAGTGTGTTTAGATTTAGAATGACTGGCAATGGGTGCTAGGAAGTTCAATGATTCAAAAATGAACTCATTTAAACGCATATTATCTTCGAGATGTATCATTTTGAAGAATATTAAAACTTAGGAGGAACGGAATTATGACAAAAGATTTCTATACTGCACTGAAAGAAAGACGTACTTACTATGGGATTAATAAAGAGGTACAAGTATCGGATGAAAAAATTAAAGAAATCGTGGAGTTTGCTGTGAAATATACTCCATCAGCTTTCAATTCTCAAACTGCGCGATTAGTTGTATTATTTGGTGAAGCTCATGATAAATTATGGGATATTACAACTGAAACATTAAGAAAAGTAGTTGGAGATGGAGATTTCTCAGGAACGCAACAAAAAATGGATTCTTTTAAAGCTGGTTATGGAACAGTACTATTCTTTGAAGATGAGGCTATCGTTAAATCGCTTCAAGAAAAATTTGCTGCATATGCTGAAAACTTCCCAATTTGGTCACACCAAGCATCAGGTATGCACCAATTAGTCGTGTGGACAGGTTTAGAAGCAGAAGGATTAGGGGCATCTTTACAACATTATAATCCATTAATTGACGATGAGGTAAAACAAGAATGGAATGTCCCTGCTAATTGGAAACTAATTGCACAAATGCCATTTGGTAATCCAACAGCTGCACCAGGTGAAAAAGAATTCCAACCACTTGAAGAGCGTGTGAAATTTCATAAGTAATATTCGAATGTAATAATACGGTCTAGCTATAGTAGAGTTATTCGCTCTTTTTCGGGAAAGGGCCATGCTATTGATGAAATCGGAAAAATACTATTATATTTAAAAAAGAACAAGGCGATCATTTTTGATTGCCTTGTTTGACATTTGTACAATTAATCTACGCATTAAGCTAACAGCATGAATCATTATTTATATTATCGGGTTATTGTTACCAAACGTTTTTCAAAACTATTTTACCTATTGCTTTATTTGACTCCAAATATTCATGTGCTTGTGCAACTTCATCAAACGTAAAAGGTTTAGAATCTAGCAATGGTCGAAGGTGTCCTTCTTCTACTATTTGCGTTAGTTTAGTTAAAATTTCCCCGCAAGCGTCACGTTTATCTGTATGTAATATTTTTAATGCCATAAAAGTAACGTGCAGAGAGAGTCCTTTTGCGTGTAAAGGAGAGAGGTCATGGGTTGAACGAGCTGCAATAGTTACGACAGTTCCATTGACCGCAGCAGCTTCAAAAGAATGATCAAGATTCTTGCCACCTACTGTATCAAATATAACTTCAAATCCGTTTCCGTTCGTATGTTTTTGTACATATTCTTGAACAGATTCTTCTTTATAATTAATAGCTATATCGGCTCCTAAACGATGGGCTATTTCTATTTTATTTTGCTGAGAAGCTGTTGTGAAAACTTTAGCGCCTGCCCATTTAGCTAGTTGAATGGCTACGTGTCCTACGCCACCAGTAGCTCCATGAATGAGAACATTTTGACCAGGTTTAATATTTGCACGATCAAATAAAGATTCCCAAGCTGTAATTGCAACTAATGGTAGAGCAGCAGCTTCTTCCATTGTTAAATTGTTAGGTTTGTGAGCAATTAATCGTGCATCAGCAAGCATAAATTCTGCAAGTGCACCTCCAGTTTCTTTAAAACCTCCGGCACATCCGTATACTTTATCCCCTGATTTGAATTTCGAAACACCTTCTCCTACTTCAATGACAATACCAGCTACATCGCCGTGTAATATAGCTGGAAACTCAGGAGCGACGGCTGAAACGGCACCACTACGCATTTTTGTATCGATTGGATTTACACTTGTTGCTTTTACATCGATTAGAACATGACCTGGTAAAAGTTTTGGTTTTGAAACTTCTTCTAATTGAAATACAGATGAATCCCCAAAAGAATGGATAATTTGTGCTTTCATAGTTTATACCTCCTGTTTGTGGTTATAGCATAGCAAAGTACGAAAAATAAGTATAATATTTTGAATTTGGTTAGTGAGAATTTTATATAGAGAAGGGGAAAGTACGTGAAATAATGTAACGTACTTGCGAAAGCAATTGTAAAGCTTTATGAAGAAAGGGTAGATGTTATTTTTGCAGCATGATTTATTCATTACGTTTATCCCGCTATTTTCCGGGCAGTAAGACCCCCACCTCAAAATTCAGCGATATCATAGAAGTTAGGTGGGGCAACTGCCTGTAAAAGCCCGATTGGTTCAACTAATAATCAGTGGGGATGAACAAAACCCCCACTGATTAAAGTTTCACTTTATCCGGAGCGACAGGGGGATTTAGCGAAACGCAAAATTTATCCTGCTTTATATAAGCTATTTAGTAATCAAAATATACCACAATCTATTTCGATTATCGGTATCGGCAGAAGGGTAATGTCAGATGTGGAATTTCAAACAAAGGTAGAACAATCCCTTGCTACATTTTCTAGAAGATCTACTGATGATGAATTAGGAGTAGAAGAATTTATTAGCACATTTCGTTATTGTCAATTAAATACAGCGAATATAGAGGACTATCAAGATTTGTTGCGTCTTGTAAAGAGGCGTGAAACAGAATTAAACATTCCTGAAAACCGCATGTTTTACCTATCTGTTATACCAGAAGTATTTGATGTCATTGCTTTAAATATTAAGGAAAGTGGATTGTGGGCTACAAAAGGATTGAACCGTCTTATTATAGAGAAGCCTTTTGGTTATCATGTAACGTCTGCTCGTGAGTTTAATGGGAAAATGATTGAAGATTTTGATGAAACTGACATTTGTTATATCAATCATTATCTTTGAAAATGAATGGTAATTAGGAATACACTTAGAAAAGCATTACGAAATAAATAGTATGTAATGCAAGACATTTTTATTGACGATAATAATTTATATGTTTAATATACTAGACATAAGATTATTTAATTACTAAAAGTAATCAAATATAAAATGTTTCGTTAAATTCTATAAATAAGTAGGTTGTAGTAGAAATGCTTTGAATTGCCACTATTAATATTGGGGACAATGAGAGAGCGAAAGGTATAAAAAGAATTGGAATTAGATAACTCTTTGTTTTTTATGAAAACAGGAAGTATAAGAGTATGAGCTTCTGTACAATTCATTTTTAGTATATTGAAGAGGATTATACAACAAGAGGGGGACTGAACTTGGAATCAATGACCTTTGTTTTATTTGGAGCGACAGGGGACTTAGCGAAACGCAAAATTTACCCCGCGCTATATAACTTATATAGAGATCAAAAGCTTCCAAAGCAAATATCTGTTATCGGGCTTGGAAGACGTCAAGTATCTCACGAAGATTTTCAAGAAAGAATAAAAGAATCAATAGAGACGTTTTCTCGTCAGAGGGAAGAAGGTACTCCGGAACTGGAAGGTTTTTTAGATAATTTTCGCTATTGTCCATTAGATGTGAGTAAGCCGGAAGACTATGAGAGATTATTACAAGTCGTTCGTGAAAGGGAAGAAGAACTACATATAAAAGGTAATAGAATGTTCTATCTTTCAGTTGCTCCTGAATTTTTCGAGACGATTGCTTTAAATATTAAGGAAAGCGGACTTGATAAAACAGATGGATGGAAACGCCTGATGATTGAGAAACCGTTTGGGCACGACCTTGCATCTGCTCGTGAGCTGAATGATAAGCTTAGTCGCACGTTTGAAGAAGACGAGATATACCGTATTGATCATTATTTAGGTAAACCGATGATTCAAAACCTTGAAGCGCTAGAATTTGCAAATCCTGTTCTCCAGTCGATTTGGAATAAAGAACATATAGCGAATGTACAAATCACAGCTAGTGAAACAGTTGGGGTTGAAGAAAGGGCAGGATATTATGACCAGGCAGGAGCCATTCGAGATATGGTTCAAAATCATATGTTACAAATATTAATGATGACTGCTATGAATCTGCCGGAAAAGGTTAATGCATGTGAAATTCGAGAGGAAAAGCGAAAGGTAATGGAGACGCTTCGTAAAGTGAAAAAAGAAGACGTTCAAAACCATATCATTCGCGGACAATACGCTTCAGGAGAGATAAAAGGCGGGCAAGTTGTAGCATATAAAGAGGAACCAGGAGTAAATCCTTCTTCTAACATAGACACATTTGTTGCTGCTCGCTTGTGGATCGATAATCCATTTTGGACTGGCGTTCCCTTTTATATACGAACAGGTAAACGAATGAAAGAAAAGTCTACTCGTATTGTAATCGAATTTAAAAATACGTTAAAACAGCAATATCAAGATAGTAATCCAAATGCAGCACCTAACTTGTTAATAATTGAAATTAGCCCAGGTGAGAACGTTTCATTACAGTTAAATAGTAAAAATCCATTAAAAAATGGAGAAATTGAACCGATGCGTATTAACTTTACTTGTGAGCAAGCAGATGTGGGAGTACCTGAAGCGTATGAAAGACTCATTCATGATGCTGTGAGTGGAGACGCTACATTCTTTGCACATTGGAAAGAAGTTGAATTGTCATGGGAATGGGTACAACCAATTCTTGAAGCATTCGAGGAAAACTTATTACCACTTCATGAATATGAGTCTGGTTCATATGGTCCAGATGCGTCGAATGAATTATTGCAAGAAAGTGGATTTAAATGGTGGTTAGATCAAGAAACGGAAAAATAAGTACTTTCTTTCATGAAAGCATGTAGGGGGACGATTACTATGACACAAAACATAAATCAATTAGCAGTGAATACAATTCGTACGTTATCAATTGATGCTATTAATGCGGCAAATTCAGGTCATCCAGGTCTTCCAATGGGAGCAGCACCGATGGCTTATGCATTATGGGCGAATCATTTAAATTACAATCCTAATCACCCAGAATGGTTTAACCGTGATCGTTTCGTTTTATCGGCGGGACATGGATCTAGTCTGTTATATAGCTTACTTCATTTAGCTGGATATGACGTTTCAATTGATGACTTGAAAAACTTCAGAAAGTTAAATAGTAAAACACCAGGACATCCTGAGTTTGGTCATACTCCTGGAGTTGAAGCGACGACAGGCCCGTTAGGACAAGGGATTGCTAATGCTGTCGGAATGGCAATGGCAGAAGCTCATTTAGCAGCGAAGTTCAATAAGGATGGTCACTCTATTATAGATCACAATACGTACGCATTAGTCGGAGATGGTGACTTAATGGAGGGTGTCGCTTATGAAGCGATGTCAATGGCAGGACATATGAAACTTGGCAAGTTAATTGTACTGTATGATTCAAATGAAATTTCACTTGATGGTGAATTAGGCATTGCTTTCTCTGAAGATATTCAGAAAAGGGCAGAATCTGTACATTGGCAATATGTAAGAGTTGAAGATGGAAACGATGTCGATGCTATTACAAAAGCCATTACATTAGCGAAAGAAAATACGGATCAACCTACTCTTATAGAAATTAGAACCATTATAGGTTATGGAAGTCCAAAAGTTGCTGGAACGAACAAAGCGCATGGTAATCCGCTTGGAGTAGAAGAGGCAACAGCGACAAAACAAGTGTATGGTTGGGATTATGAGGAAGACTTCTTTGTGCCTGAAGAAGTAACAGCTCATTTTAATGAACTGAAACAAAAAGGTATTGAAAAAGAGAATGAATGGAATGAGCAGTTCAACGTATACAGAGAGTCAAACCCTGCACTAGCAGATGAATTAGAAAAAGCGATTACAGGTGAGGTTTTAATCGAAGCGAAAGACATTCTATCCTTTGATACTGAAAAAACGATTTCTACTCGTGTTGCAAGTGGGGAAGCTATTAATCATTATGTGAAAACGATTCCTTCTATTTTCGGTGGAAGTGCAGATCTTTCTCATTCTACGATGACAGATATAAAAGGTGAAGCAGTATATGCAGTAGAATCGTATGCTGGCCGCAATATATACTTCGGTGTACGTGAACATGCAATGGGCGCGGCAGCGAATGGACTGGCTCTTCATGGAGGGGTAAAACCATTCGTAAGTACATTCTTTGTATTTAATGACTATCTTCGTCCATCGATTCGACTTGCTGCACTGCAAAAGTTACCTGTTACTTACGTATTTACACATGATTCGATCGCTGTAGGAGAAGATGGTCCAACGCATGAACCTATTGAACATTTAGCAGCTCTTCGTGCAATTCCTGGTTTAACAGTTATCCGCCCGTCAGATGCAAATGAAACAGCAAGTGCGTGGGCGTATGCATTACAGCAAACGGATGGTCCAGTCGTTTTAGTACTGAGTCGTCAAAATTTACCGGTGTTTAATGAAACGAAAGCGAACATAGAGAATCTCTCTAAAGGAGCTTACGTATTAACGGAAACAAATGAAAATCCGGATGTAATTTTAATTGCGACAGGTTCTGAAGTATCTTTAGCTGCTAGTGCAAAAGCAAAACTAGAAGAAGACAATGTCTCTGTTCGCATCGTTGCAATGCCGAGCTGGGAGTTATTTGATCGCCAATCGAACGAATATAAAGAATCCGTTCTTCCGTCTTCTATAACGAAACGAGTATCTCTTGAGATGGGTGTATCTCTCGGTTGGGAACGTTATGTAGGGCAAGAAGGAAAAGTACTATCAATTGAAACATTTGGAGCTTCAGGTACTGGAGCTGAAGTCATGAATCTATTTGGATTTACGATAGAAAATGTTGTTCAAATTACAAAAAATGTGTTGAATTCTTAAGCTATGACTGTGAATACCTTTCTAGATTTATCAATACTGAATGGTATTCAAAATCGTAGTGATATGAATTTTTAATAAAAGATAATCTGAGGAGGAATTATATTATGCAAGTAGGATTAATTGGGTTAGGTAAAATGGGATTAAATTTAGGGAAAAATTTAATGGATCATAAACATGAAGTAGCAGCATTTGATTTAAATGCAAGTGCAGTGGAAGAAATGAAAGAGTACGGGGCAACAGGTACATCTAGTTTAAGTGAACTTGTTCAGTCATTACAATCACCAAGAATTCTTTGGGTAATGGTACCACACGCTGTTGTTGATTCTGTTATTGATGAGGTTACACCACTTTTATCAAAAGGAGATATTTTAATTGAAGCAGGTAATTCACATTATAAAGAGTCTATCCGCCGATATGAACAATTAAAGAAAGATGGCATTCACTTTATGGATGCAGGAACTTCTGGCGGAATGGAAGGCGCTCGTAATGGTGCTTGTTACATGATCGGAGGAGATCAAGAAGCTTGGGACATCGTTGAACCTATCTTCCGCGATACTGCTGTAGAAAATGGATTTTTATATGCTGGAAAAGCTGGTAGTGGTCACTTCTTAAAAATGGTTCACAACGGAATTGAATACGGTATGATGGCTGCTATTGGTGAAGGATTTGAGATTCTAGAGAAAAGTGAATTTGACTACGATTATGAAAAAGTATCAAGAGTATGGAACAACGGTTCAGTCATTCGCTCTTGGTTAATGGAATTAACAGAAAATGCATTTTCTAAAGATGCAAAACTGGATGAAATTAAGGGTGTTATGCATTCTTCTGGTGAAGGAAAATGGACAGTAGAAACAGCATTAGACCTTCAAACAGCAACTCCTGTTATCGCAATGTCTCTATTAATGCGCTACCGCTCATTAGACAATGATACATTTACAGGAAAAGTTGTAGCAGCTCTGCGCAATGAATTTGGCGGACATGCAGTAGAAAAGAAATAAAGTGAAACTTTAATAAGTAGGGGCTTTATTCCACACCAATCGGGCTTTTACGGGATAAGCATATTAAACATGTAACTCATCAACGTTTAAAAACTGGAGGGAATGGATCATGAAATTTTTTATTGATACTGCAAATCTTGAGGACATAAAAAAAGCATATAAACTTGGAGTTTTAGCTGGTGTTACAACAAATCCTTCTTTAGTAGCAAAAGAGGGCATTAAGTTTGAAGACCGTATTGCAGAAATTTGTCAGGCAGTGCCGAAAGTTGAATCTGTTTCGGCAGAAGTAACGCCAGATGCTGTTACAGCTGAAGAGATGATCGCTCAAGCAGAGGAACTGATTAAGATTAACGGCGGCGATGAAAAAGTTACAATAAAACTTCCGATGACGCTAGCAGGATTAGAAGCTTGTCGCTATCTTACTGAAAAAGGTGTAAAAACGAACGTTACACTTATTTTCACCGTGAACCAAGCACTTTTAGCAGCTCGAGCAGGTGCAACGTATGTTTCGCCATTTTTAGGGCGCTTAGATGATATTTCTGAAGATGGCGTATTATTAGTTGCTAAAATTGCTGAATTATTCGATGTTCATCAATTAGATACACAAATTATTGCGGCTTCTGTTAGACATCCAGATCACGTAACTCGTGTAGCGATGGCAGGTGCTCACATTGCAACAATCCCTTATAAAGTAATCGAGCAACTTGCTATGCACCCATTAACAGATCAAGGTATTGAGAAGTTTGCTGCGGATTGGGCGAAAGCTCCTAAATTATAATGCATAAAAGTGAAGGGGCTTTCCGAAAATTGCTTTTCATGAGAGGACAAATCCTAAGTAACTTCATCGTTTAAACTGGATCCTGAGTTTGTAGTCTTACTACGTGAAAACAGCAGAGAAGAAAGTGTCATTCACTTTTGAAGAAGGAAAATATGCTCGTATGAAGCATGTATAAAATAACACTATAATTATGAAAGAGAAATCCCCTTATCAGAGAGAGTAGTTAACATGTATCTCTGATAAGGGAGATTCTTTTTGTATAAATTATTATTTTGTGAAGATGATTTGTATATCGATATATAAATTCTTACTCATGAAAGAACGATATAGGTTCTCTTAATTGTATAGTAATTTTGAAAGGGTTTACATAAAGGGGTGGAACTGAGTATGAATATGTACCTTTTAATGATTACATTATTATCAATCGTAATTGTTATTTTAGGGGTATCGTGGTGGAGATGGCATGCATTTATTAGTTTAACGATTGCAAGTTTGTTTTTAGCAATTATGTCTGGGATGCCAATGGATAAAATAGTGAGTGCTTATGAAACGGGAGTCGGCAGTGTTCTCGGGCATTTAGTAGGTATTTTAGTATTAGGTACAATTTTAGGGAAAATGATGGCAGAGTCAGGTGCTGGAATGCAAGTGGCAGAGTTCTTTATTAAATCCTTTGGGATAAAAAACTTACCATGGGCTATGTTAATTGCAGGTTTTATTATTGGAATCCCGGTGTTTTTTGAAGTAGGTATTTTAATATTACTGCCGTTAGTAATTTCAATTCATAAAACAACGAAACAAAATATTTTATTAATAGCATTACCAGCAATTGCTGGGCTATCTGTCGTGCACGGTCTTGTTCCTCCGCATCCAGGGGCCATAGTTGCAATTGGTATTTATAAAGCGAATCTTGGGAAGGTACTAATGTATTCACTCATTATTACATTTTTTGCAGCGATTATTGCAGGTCCTATATTTGCGAAATGGATTCACAAACGTGTAATTCCTGAAAATGAGCCAGAATTGATTCGTGTAAATACAAAATCAACGAAATTACCAGGAATAGGGGTTTCATTTTTAGTTATATTGTTACCTGTTATGTTAATGGTTTTAGCTGCAGCAGCTCCTTATGTGCCTCTTTCTAATACTTTGATGAAGATTATCACATTAATCGGTAGTCCTATCATTGCACTATTGATTGCATGTTTTGCGGCGTTCTATTTTCTTGGATTTCGTCAAGGTATCGATAAAAAAGCTATTAAGAAGATAACAGAAGATAGCTTATTACCAATCGGTTCAATTGTTGCGATTATTGGTGCCGGCGGGGGTTTTAAGCAAATTCTTATCGATAGTGGGGTAGGGAATGCTATTGCTCAAATGTCTGAGCATTTAGCTCTATCTCCAATTGTATTAGCATTTATAGTAGCTGGATTAATTCGAATTGCGACAGGGTCAGCGACAGTCGCTTTAACAACAGCAGCCGGTATCGTTTCGCCAATCGTTGAAAATACAACAGGTGTGAATTTAGAATTACTCGTCATTGCAACAGGTGCAGGAGCGTTAATGTTTTCTCACGTAAACGATGCTGGGTTCTGGATGGTAAAAGAATACCTAGGCTTAACAGTGAAAGAAACATTTAAAACATGGACAGTATTAGAAACGTTACTTTCATTTATCGCTTTTGGAGGCGTTTTACTACTCGATATGTTTGTTTAAGATAAAGATGTTTCTATTTAGATAATTGTGGCATACAACGTTATCAATAGATAAAAGGAATGTATTTTTATGGTGGGATACTGTAGCAATTTTTTGTTAGGAGGAAGAGATGGTGAGCTCAAAATATATGATTGGTGTAGACATTGGGACAACTAGTACAAAATCAGTTCTATTTTCTACTGATGGATCTGTTATTGCTAGTCATGGAATTGAATATCCTTTATATTCTCCTACACCTGAAACAGCAGAACAAGACCCAGAAGAAATTTTTCGTGCAGTAATACATACGATTAAAGAAACTGTACGATCAAGTAGTGTACAGCCAAGTGATATTCTTTGTGTCTCTTTTAGTTCGGCAATGCATAGTATCATTGCTGTAGATGAAAAGGGAAAGCCGTTAACGAGATGTATCACTTGGGCAGATAATAGAAGTGCAAGCTGGGCGGAGAAAATAAAGAATGATATGAATGGTCATGAAATTTACCTTCGTACTGGGACACCAATTCATCCGATGTCACCACTTTCGAAATTAGTTTGGCTACAGAATGAGAAGGCAAAGTTATTCGCAAAAAGTTATAAATTCATTTCTATTAAAGAATATGTTTTTTACAAGTTATATAAAGAATATGTAATTGATTATTCTATAGCATCAGCAACAGGGATGTTTAATTTAAAATCTTTAAAATGGGATGAAGAGGCTTTACATGTAGCAGGAATTACAGATGACAAGCTTTCGAAGCTTGTTCCAACAACGCACAGTTTAACAGGATTAGATGAAGAGTTTGCCAAAGAGATGAATGTACTTGTTTCTACGCCTTTTGTAGTAGGAGCGAGTGATGGAGTACTATCTAATTTAGGTGTAAATGCAATAGACCCTGGCGTTGTAGCTGTTACAATTGGTACAAGCGGTGCGATACGTGCTGTAACAAATCGTCCTGTAACAGATCCAAAAGGTAGAATCTTTTGTTATGCGTTAACTGAAGACCATTGGGTAATCGGTGGTCCAGTTAATAACGGTGGTATGATTTTCAGATGGGCTCGTGACCAATTGGGTACTTCAGAGATTGAACTTGCGAAGCGTTTAGGAAAAGATCCATATGAAGTACTTACTGAAATAGCAGCAAAAGTGAATCCTGGATCTGACGGTTTATTATTTCACCCGTATTTAGCAGGGGAAAGAGCTCCTTTATGGAATGCAAATGCACGAGGATCTTTCTTTGGACTCGGATTGCATCATAAGAAAGAACATCTAATCCGTGCTGTTTTAGAAGGAGTAATTTATAACTTATATACAGTTCTTCTCGCTTTAAAAGAGCTAATTGGTGAACCGAAAAAAATTCAAGCGACAGGTGGTTTTGCAAGATCGGAACTTTGGAGGCAGATGATGGCGGATATTTTCCATCAAGACGTATATGTTCCGGAAAGTTTCGAAAGCTCTTGCTTAGGAGCTGCAATCCTCGGTTTATATAGTTTAGGTGAAATAGATACGTTGCATGTAGTTTCTGAAATGGTAGGTGCAGATTTTCATCATGAGCCAAATATGGAAAGTGTGGAAAAATATAAAGATTTAACGCCAATCTATATCCGTTTGTCCCGTCAATTGGAAGAAGAATATGAAAGTATAGCAGCGTATCAAAAAAAGTGGGTTTAAAAGCTATTTACCAAGAAAATATGGTAACGTATAAAGAGGTACTCCGATTTTTTAGGATACTCTTTCAACATAAAATATTTTAAGAAGCATGATGAACGAAAAATATAGGGAGAGAGGGTTATGAAAATGAAGGATAACAAAGAGTTTATTGGATATGTTGGAACTTACACGAAAGAAAATAGCGAAGGAATATATAAATTTACGCTAGATGTAGAAGCAAAAAAAATTAGTAATGTAACACTTGCCGCTAAGCTGGATAACCCTACATATGTAACGATTAACCGAAATAATGAATATCTCTATTCCGTTGTTAAGGAAGGCGAATCTGGCGGTGTAGCTACGTATTCCATTGATAGTCATACTGGAGAACTAAAAGCGAAAAATAGACAAGTAGTAGAAGGTGCTTCTCCTTGTCATATTAGTGTTGATAGTGGAAATCATACAGTAGTTACAGCGAATTACCATAAAGGAACGATTGAGTCTTTTGAAATAAATGAAGAAAATGGAACTGTAAATCCTGCTTCATCTATTATGGCACATGAAGGTTCAGGTCCGAATAAAGAAAGACAAGAAAAACCACATGCACATTACGCGGGATATACTCCTGATGAAAAATATGTAGTGGGCGTTGATTTAGGGATAGATAAAATAATTACGTATGAAGTAAAAGATAGTACATTAATAGAAGTGAATAGCCTGTCTGTGAATCCAGGAAGTGGACCAAGACACATTGCTTTTCATCCAAATGGAAAATACGCTTATGTAATGACGGAGCTTAGTTCAGAGGTTATTGCGCTAACATATAACTCGGAAGAAGGATCCTTTACAGAATTACAGTATATTTCTACTCTTCCAGAACAATTTGATGAAAATAGTCAAGGCAGTGCTATCCATATTTCTTCTGACGGCCGTTTTGTATATGCAGGAAATCGTGGTCATAATAGTATCGCTGTTTATAGCGTAGATCAAAATTCAGGTCAGCTTACATTTGTTGAACATACATCTACAGAAGGAAATTGGCCGAGGGACTTTGTATTAGACCCTACTGAAAAGTTTCTTGTTGCTACAAATGAAAAGTCACATAATCTTGTGTTATTTTCAAGAGATGAATCTACAGGTAAGTTAACACTTTTACAATCTGATGTTGTTGTGCCAGAGCCTGTTTGTGTGAAGTTTTTAAATATATAATTTCAGATGCCTAAACAAAAGCAAAGCGATATCGCTTTGCTTTTTATTATTTCTTTTTCGGTCTACGTACTAATTCGCCGCCGCAGTTTGGACAAACGTTATGTCTTTCTTCTGTACATGGTGCGCAAAATGTACATTCATATACACAAATGTATGCTTCAGAATCTTGTTCGAGCGATTGATCGCAAATTTGACAGTTTGTTTTCATTTCTAGTGCCATAATAAGTCTCCTTTTTAGTTAGAAAATTTATAATTTAATTATAATTCATTAAATAGAAATAGTCCTTTTCAATTGAAAGGAAATCGAATGATAAAGTTATGAATTGAAACGAAAGATGCTGGTTTATTTTAAAATTGATTATTTATTACAGTTGGAATATTATGAAATAGTCAAAAGACAACAGGGGGTATAGATTTTGACTAATCATAACGATCATTTAAAAGCAAACTGCGAAAAATGCTTCGGTCTATGTTGCGTTGCATTACCGTTCGCAGCATCGGTAGATTTTGCAGTGAATAAAGATGGTGGTAAACCATGTTCCAACTTACAATCAGATTTTAAATGTAGTATACATAAAAATCTTAGAGGAAAAGGGTATAAAGGTTGTACAGTATTTGAGTGTTTCGGTGCTGGACAGAAGATTTCTCAGGGTACGTTTAAAGGGATTGATTGGCGGAAAGATGCAAAGCATGCAAGAAAAATGTACGATGCTTTTCCGGTTATGCATCAACTTCATGAAATGCTTTGGTATTTGAATGAGGCGATTCTTTTAAAGGCAACACAGCCAATTCATAAAGAGCTGGAGAACGCAATTGAGGAGACAGAGCGACTTTCGAATTTAAATCCAGATGAGTTAATGAAAATAAATGTTCCAATGCATAGGGCAGAGGTGAACATTCTCCTTTTAGAAACGAGCGAACTAGTATGGAAGGAAATGAATACTGCGCGTAAGAAACGAATCATTCACCGCGGAGCAGACCTTATGGGAGCGAATCTGAAAAAGAAAAATTTACAAGGTGCAAATTTAAGAGGAGCTTATTTAATTGCGGCTAACTTAAATGGTGCAGATTTAAGAGGAGCAGATCTCATCGGAGCAGATTTGCGAGATGCAGATATTCGCGGGGCTGATTTTACTAATAGTATTTTTCTGACGCAAGTTCAAGTTAATGCTGCGAGAGGGGATAAGCATACGAAATTACCGAAATTATTGTCCCGTCCATCGCATTGGAGTGCGTAAAGAGTGAGGAGTGTTTAGTGTGGATATATTTCAGTATTTAGAAGAGATGCAAGAGGATGTCTTTTCGTTAGCAGTAGAGCAAATAGAAGCGAAGTATTATGATATTTGTTGCATGTTGGCGTCTACAGAATGTGCAGAGCGAATTAAAGTAATTGATTTAGAATCATATAAGGAAAGTATTCGAGTAGGTTTGGATGCAACTGTAGAAAGGGCTACTAATGAAGAAGCAAAAGCGATTTATTTTGAGTATGACCTTGATAACGAATGGGATAGTCAGTTCTATATTTGTGAGGAGTATTTTCCAATGGAAGAAGAGGATGACGATTGGGCATCTGAATGGACATATAATATTGAGGGGCCGGGGTCTGTAGAATTAGCAGATATGTATACTGAAAATGGCTTTGACACAAGTGAAAAAGCAGTCGGTATAACTTTATATTTAATTGCTAAAACGCTGTGTAGTTTTATAAGTGTACGTAGTGAAGTGCAAAGTAATATACCGATTTGTATTGGTTTTCACGACCAAGATCCAATTATGCGAACAGGCAGAGACTAAGAATCTCTGCCTGCTTTTTATTTCTTTTCAAAAGTAGTAATGAAAACGCTACATATAATGAGAATACCACCAATGAAAAAGTTACTATTTAATGTCTCATTTAATAAGAGCCAGCCAAGTAATGATCCAACGATAGGTTGGAAGAAGAAAAATAAGGAACCGATGCTTGCATCCATTAATTCTAATCCTTTATTCCAAAGGAAAAAGGCACCTGCTGTTGAGACGATTCCTAAGTATAATACGCCTAATATTACGTACGTATTTACTGTTCCGATAGAGGATGTTTGTAGTTCCCATATCATAAAAGGTGTAATAAAAAAGAGTGAAAAGAATATGGCATACGTTGTAATAACTAAAGATGAAAATCGAGCTGAAGCGGTTTTTACATAAATAGATAGTAAAGCCCACGTAATAGCGGCTCCAACTAAAATGATTGTTCCGATAAAATAATAGCCAATTTCAATGTCCCATCCGATTACGATAATGACACCGATTGTCGCTATTATAGTAGATAAAAGTCTACGAGCAGTTAGTTTCTCTTTCAAAATGAGCGCTGCAAATATAACCATAAATGCAGGTGTAGCTGATGTAACTAACGAGCCTGTATGAGCGTCGGATAATTTTGTTCCGATAAATTGGCATGTGATCGAAATGAAATAGCCGATAAATCCAATCCAAGCGAAGAGGAGCCAATCTTTTTTGCGAATGGTTACTTTTTTCTTTTGCTTTTTCTCAGCTAGTTTTAAAATGCCATACAAAACAACAAAAGCGATAATAAAGCGTAGCCAAACGAGTGTTAGTGGTGGGATAAAATCGAGTACGTATTTGCTAACAACATACATACCGCCCCATATACTTGCTGCTAGTGATAAATATATAGCTCCTAAAATTGTTTGTTTCATGTAAAGTACCTCCGTCTATTTTTAGGGTATTATGAGTTCCCTAAGACGAGGCGTAGTGTATGTGTTATATGATTGCCCGTCTTAGTTTATAGACGGCCTACAGGTTGATCGTTTTCGAATGAAGTGTTGTAGTACATGCGTGCATTCCTCCTCTTTAAGTTATAATGATATTATAACTTAATTTTCTGATTATTGGAGGTTGTTATGAAATATATCGTTATAAAATCACATGTTAGCAATTATCCTAATCCAATTCGCTTAGAAGAGGGGGATGTAGTGAAAATGATAGTGAGTTACGCTGGTCCGGAAAACTGGGAAAACTGGATGTTTTGTCACGAAGAGAAGTATAACCGGAAAGGATGGGTTCCGGAGCAAATTATAAGAAAAGATATGAATGGAACAGGAATTATTATAAAACAATATACTGCGAAAGAATTAAATGTGAGTATTGGAGAAAGATTGATCGGATTAGAAGAATTGAATGGATGGGTTTGGTGCGAAGGAAGAGATGGTGAGAAGGGCTGGATACCAAAGGAAAACTTACAAAAATATTAATAATAATATTTGATCAATAATTAGGAAACATATTTTTGCTTATGAGTATATTGGTTGTAGGATAAAAAGTAGATTAATAGAGAAAGAGGAGGAGATTATTATAACTACAACCGTTATTTCACATTTTTACAATGAAGAGTATTTATTGCCATGGTGGCTTATGCATCATACGAAACTTTTTGATCATGGTATTTTAATTAATAAAGGTTCAACAGATCGTTCCGTTGAGATTTGTAAAAAATTCGCACCGCATTGGGAGGTGCGAGATTCTGTAAATCCAGAGTTTGATGCATATGCGACAGATCATGAAGTGATGAGGATAGAACAAGAAGTACAAGGATGGAAAATGATTTTAAATACGACTGAGTTTCTTTGCGTGCAAGATAAAAATCAGTTTTGGAAATCGCTAAATGAATTGGGGGGGGAGGATGTATTGGCTGGACGGGCTTATTATGGTTGATGATCCTAACTACAACTATCCGGACCTTAACTTTGGAATACCTTTAATGAAACAGCGATTTCATGGTTATTTACCAGAAGATTGGCCGTTATGGAGAAGAGGTAGATTTATTCATAATCATGAGCATGGAAGTTATACGGTTGGAAGACATTTATCTGCGCATGAATCGATGATTTATCCACCTCTTGCCTGTATATTATGGTTTGGGTTTAGTCCGTGGAACGATGCGATGAGAAAGAGAAAGTTACAAATTGGTCCGACTCTTTCTGAAGCTAGTAAGCATGGGGGAATGGGGACGCACCATATTATTACGTCGGAAAGATTAGGAGAATGGTATAAGGAATTAGCGAGAGGAACGAAGGATTTACGTTTTAATGATGCATATCGTTATGTTTTTGTATAAATGATTTCCACCATAAAATTGTTTCTTCAATTCCTGTATTTAGATCGTATGTTGGTTTCCAGTTTACTTCAGTTTTTAAACGTTCTACATTAACCCCGACAAATAAAGGTTCATCTTTAGAGAAAGGGATTGCACCTAGTTTAATTAAATGTTCTTTTCCTATCTTTTTAGCAATGATAGAAGCTAACTTTTTAATTTGTACAGATTGACCAGAAGCGATATTGATGGTGCCTGTAACGCTGTGTTCTAATATTGTTACGAGAGCGTCAGCGACGTCACTCACATGGAGGAAATCTCTCGATTGTTTTCCATGTGTACATAGTGCTTCCTCGTTTTTTAATAAGGAAGTGATAATGTTAGAAACGAGCCGATTACCTTGTTCGTGAGGTCCATACATATGAAAAATGCGGCCCCAACACATGCTGAGGCCTGTTTGTTGTGCATACGTTTCTAGCCAGGAGTGCAGTGCATTTTTACATAAAGAATACGGGGTTTTATAGGAAAGGAGCGGTGAATCTTCAAATAATACGCCGTTAAACCATTCGTACTCTGCGCCAGTACCTGCAACGACAACACGCTTTCCGCCGCATGTTGTGAAGTGTTGAATCAATGAAATACTAGACTTTAGCCAATAGTAATTATTAATAGATACATAGCATGCTGGTGGCACCGCTTCCCAAGCAAGGTGAATGAGATGGCTAGGCTGAACATCCGAAATGAATTGTTTTACTTCGTCATCGCGAAGCAAGTTTACTTTATGCCAATGGCAAGGGAGGTGAGAGGGGTTATTTTTATTATACGTGGCGTGCACTTCATATCCCTTTTGTATAAGTGAATGTACAACATATTTACCTATCCAGCCACTACCACCTGTTACAACAACTTTCTTCATGGCTCGATCACCTCAATTTCTGGAACCGTCACTAAAAATTTACCGCCCCATTCACGAATGAAAGAGCATTCTTTCATAATTTCGTCTTTCAAATTCCAAGGAAGTATAAGAATGTAATCCGGTTTTGTACGTTTAATTTCTGCTGGAGATTTTATTGGAATACGAGTTCCTGGTAAAAGGAGATTTTGTTTGTGAGGATTTTTATCTACTGTATAAGCTAGAAATTCTTTACCTATCCCGCAATAATTCAAAAGGGTGTTTCCTTTAGCTGGAGCACCGTAACCGATAATTTGTTTGTTTAAAGCTTTCGCTTCAATAAAAAACTTTAAAATATTTATTTTCAATTGTTCGATGCGTTTAGAAAAAAGGAGATAGCAATCTAAAGTATCTAACCCGTGGTCGACTTCTTTTTGAATTAATTTTGTAACATTGGAATGGATAGTTGATTGGGCACTTAGATGGTTTACAAAAATCCGTAAGGAACCACCATGCGTTGAAAGTTCTTCTACATCAACAATTTGTAAATGATGATAACTTAAAACTTTTTGAAGGCTTATAAGTGAGAAGTAGGAAAAGTGCTCATGGTAGATAGTATCGAACTGTTTAAAGGATATGAGGTTTAATAAGTGTGGGAATTCAATTGTTATCGTGCCATCTTGTTTTAATAACGTTTTTAAACCGGCAACAAAATCATGCAAGTTTGGAACATGTGCTAATACGTTATTTGCGACGATTAAATCAGCTTGTGGCAATTTTTTTGCTAAGTCATTACTGAAAAAATTCACATGAGTAGGAATTCCTTTTTTGATAGCAATTTCTGCTACGTTTTTCGCGGGTTCAATTCCCAATGTCTCGATATTTTCTTTTTTAAAGTATTGTAATAAGTACCCATCGTTACTTGCGATTTCAATCACTTTTGAATGTTTCGTTAAGTTGAAACGCTTAATCGCCATTTCTACATATTGTTTAGCGTGTAGTAGCCAACTTGAGGAGTAAGAGCTGAAGTATAAATAGTTATGGAAAATATTTTGTGGGGATTCAAATTCATCTAGCTGTACGAGTAAACAAGAGTTACAAACAAATGTGTGCAGCGGATAAAAAGGTTCCATTTTATATGAGCTTTCAGGAGCTACAAATGAATTAGCAAGAGGGGAAACGCCCAAATCTAAAAAAGTGTTGGTTAGTAATGAGTGGCAAAAACGGCATTTTTTCTGTTCCATTTTATAGCCTCCTTATAAATTTTTGAATGCATCGATTTGTTGTCGTGTGAAAGATTCTATATTTTCACCAGATGCATATTTTTTGTACCAATCAACAGTCCAAGCGATAGCATCATCTGTTGATAACTTAGGAGTCCAGCCGAGTTTGTTTACTGCTTTTGTACTATCGAGTGTTAAAACAGGTGATTCATAAGGAGTATTTGTAGAGGAGGAAATGATTGTTAGTGGGTTATTCCATAATTTTATTACAGATTCAATGACATCATGAACGGTTCTGTTAGGTTCATTCATTGGGCCGAAATTCCACGCTTCTGCATATTTAGCATCATTCCAAAGTTTCTCAGCTAAAAGGATATAGCCATGTAGAGGATCTAAAACATGTTGCCACGGACGGACGGCATATTTGTTTCGAATACACAAAGTATGATTGTGCAAATATGCCCGAATGATATCAGGGAATAATCGGTCTTCTGCCCAATCACCACCGCCGATGACGTTACCAGCTCTGACTGAGGCGAGTTTCTGGGTATTAGTGCGGAAGAATGATTTTTGATAGGATGTTGCCGCTATTTCAGCGCAAGCTTTACTAGCGCTATAAGGATCGAAACCTCCTAGTCGGTCATTTTCCACGAACGCTCGGTCGCCACTACCGTCATTCTCATAACATTTATCGCTTGTCACATTAATAATGGCACGTACGCTTTCGACGGACTTTGCTGCTTCTAGCACGTGGACAGTACCTAAAACATTCGTTTTGAATGTATCGATAGGATTTTTGTATGAAGCGGTTACGATTGGCTGAGCTGCTAAATGAAATATTATGTCAGGTTTATGCTGCTTCATGGCATGAAATAAAGAATGGTAATCTGTAATATCGCCTTTCATTGTCGTGCACTCTTTTGCTACGTTACCTTGTTCAAAAATGTTAGGAATGGATGGGGGATGAGAAGAAAAGCCTACTACTTCTGCACCTAAAGAACTTAAGAAAAGGGTGAGCCAGGAGCCTTTAAATCCAGTATGTCCTGTAATAAATACTTTTTTCTTATTCCAAAAAGATGATGAAGCCATATTACCAAACCTTCCACGGAGCGTTATTACTTTCCCATAGCTCGACTAATTTATTTTTATCGCGCAATGTATCCATCGGATGCCAAAAACCAGAATGTTGATACGCGGCCAATTCATTTTTGTTTACTAACTGAACTAAAGTGTCTGTTTCAAAAACAGACTTATCTCCACTAATGTAATTGAAAACTTCAGGATTTAAAACGAAAAATCCACCGTTAACCCATCCGCCATCACCTAATGGTTTTTCTTGAAAAGATGTTACAGACTGTTTATCTAATATGAGAGAACCAAATCTACCAGGAGGTTGTACGGCAGTAACAGTAGCCATTTTTCCATGTTTTTTATGGAATGTAATAAGTTCTTTTATATTTACATTACTTAATCCATCACCATAAGTGAGGCAGAAAGGTTCGTCTCCGACATAATTTTGAATCTTTTTCACTCGGCCACCCGTTTCGGTATTTACACCAGTATCGATTAGTGTAACTTTCCATGGTTCTACACGATGAGAATGGCTAGTAATTGTATTATCGTTTAACTGTATTGTGAAATCAGACATGTGTAAGTTGTAATTTAGAAAGAACTCTTTAATTGCATATCCTTTATAGCCTAAGCAAATAATAAACTCAGTAATCCCGTAATGACTATACAAACTCATAATGTGCCATAGAATGGGCTTTGTTCCAATTTCAATCATAGGTTTCGGTTTTAAATGTGTTTCTTCCCCAATTCTTGTACCGTACCCACCAGCAAGAATAACAGCTTTCATTTTTTCCTCCTAAAATAAAAATTTATTATTTATACAGTATTCATGTTTTATGCAAATGAGATTGTTTTTGATTAAGTGAATGAAAATGTTTGAGGTGATGACGATGCAGAAAATATTACGGTTTGAATTTTGGAAATAATTCTTGATATTCAGGGTTATGACGGAGGTCTTGTGTTAGGTTACTAAGCTCTAAAAAACGTATGTCCAGTACTTCAGGAGATTGACCGTAATGTGTTTGAAGTCCCATTTGAACACCCCTTTTTGAAAGGGTAGGTGTAATTTGTAATTTTCTTGCCTTTGATTGTTCATTCCAAGGGCTAAAATAAAATTTTAAAATAAATGAAGGATAGTCATAAATTATATATCCGTGCCGCGAATGATGTCTACCAGGTAAATATGCACCGTCTAGATGATTGTGAATAAATCTCCAAGCACATCCGAGATTTGGGTTATAAGGGAAGACACCGTGGTATCGCTGTTCTACTAAGGGGATAGAATATCTAGGCTTTGAATAATTATAATTATGATTATCTATCATTAAAATCATTCTAATCGCATACATGTTTTGGCCTAGTGTATGAAGGGATGAAAAAAATTCTTCAGTATTATTACAACAAAAGAATTCAGTAGTATTTAAAACGATTTTCCAACCTGAAACTTCTCTTTCAATTTCCATCACTTCAATATCAGTATTAGTTGGATCAAACTCAAGAAATCTTGAATTTCGTACTTCCCAGTGGGGTGCTAATAGTTTACAAATCTCTACGGAACGATCTGTAGACCCTCTATTAATTAAAATGCCGTGATCGAATATTTTCGTGTGATGCATAAGCCACCATGGAAGTAGGTATTCTTCATTATAAAAATGAGAAATGATTGTCTTTTTCATATTAATTCCCTCCTATACAAGCAATCATTATTAGTAGGATATGCTTTTAAATAAGAAAGGTTAAAAGTGGCAGACAATGTAGTGATTAGGTAGTAGTTTAGTAATTTTATTGTATAAGTGTAGATTACTCGTATTGAATCATCATAGGAGGAGATTGGAATTTTGTATAAATTGTGAATAATAAACCGTCACGTTTGACTGTACAGTTTATGTGTTGTATGATGTAAGTAATATAAACAAGGGGGGAAGATCGTTGGGAAGGTGTATCGAATCGGACAGTTGGCTCTCATGGCTCACGTGTCGAAACGAACGATTGATTATTATACGAATCTAGGTATCTTAAAAGCGGAGCGATCTCAATCTAATTATCGCTATTACGACGAAACAGCATTTGAGACATTACAATTTATTGAGAAGTGCAAAGAAATGCATATGCCGCTTTGTGAGATTAAAGAGAAAATCGAGGAGAAGAAGAAGCTGCTCGGTATCAATGAACACGTTTCGAAACAAGTGAATGAAGTGACAGACCATATTCATCAATTAGAAGTGGAGCTTACTGAGTTAAAGCCGCTTTTAGATGGATTGACTGATTCACAACGTGAAAAAATATCGAAATCTTTATCTGGTCAAACGACAGCTTTAATACAGACACTTGCTCTATTATTATAGAATAAGTGAAATCCGACCTCTTTAATTTTTGTATCGGGCTATGTTTTCTAACAAACAAATAAGAAAACATTATAGTATACAGGAGGTGGACACCTTAGTTTTTTAACTAAGGGGATTCATTGGAAATATTTAATTTAGTCATGGTTGCGATTTTAATCGCATTTACTGGATTTTTCGTAGCAGCAGAGTTTGCGATTGTAAAGATACGTTCAAGCCGTATCGATCAGCTTGTTGCGGAAGGAAAACGCGGTGCTTTAGCAGCGAAAAAGGTAACAACAAATTTAGATGAATATTTATCTGCTTGTCAATTAGGTATTACAGTTACAGCTATGGGATTAGGTTGGTTAGGTGAACCGACAATTGAAAAGTTATTACACCCGTTATTTGAGAAATGGAACTTAAATCCTTCTATTTCATCAGTACTAACATTTGGTCTTGCTTTTATGATTATGACGTATTTACACGTTGTAGTAGGGGAATTAGCTCCAAAAACGATGGCAATTCAAAAGGCTGAAAGGGTAACGTTATTATTGGCAGGTCCATTAATGATGTTCTATAAAGTAATGTATCCATTTATTTGGGTATTGAACGGTTCAGCTCGTGTGATAACTGGTTTATTCGGTTTAAAGCCAGCTTCAGAACATGAAGTAGCTCATACAGAAGAAGAATTACGTCTTATCCTTTCAGATAGCTATGAAAGTGGCGAAATTAATCAAGCTGAATACAAGTATGTAAATAACATTTTTGAATTTGATAATCGCATTGCAAAAGAGATTATGGTACCGCGAACAGAAATCGTTGGTTTCTACCTGGAAGATTCAGTAGAAGAACACATGAAAGTAATCCAAAATGAGCGATACACACGTTATCCGATTTTTGGAGAAGATAAAGATGATATTATCGGTATGGTCAACGTAAAAGATTTCTTTATTCGATATATGACCGAGGATCAAAAAGATTTATCATCTATTCGCTCGTATATGCGTCCGATTATTGAAGTGATGGAAACGACTCCAATTCACGATTTATTACTTCAAATGCAGAAGAAGCGAATTCCGATGGCTGTTTTATATGATGAGTACGGAGGAACAGCTGGAATTGTAACGCTTGAAGATATCTTGGAGGAAATCGTCGGCGAAATTCGTGACGAATATGATGAAGATGAAGCACCACCAATTCAACATGTGAACGAGCAACATATTATTGTTGATGGAAAAGTGCTTATCTCAGAAGTGAAAGATTTATTTGGATTACACATCGAAGAAGATGATGTGGATACAATTGGTGGATGGATTATGATGCAAAATCATGAAATCGAAGAAGGACAACACGTTGAGGCGGAAGGTTATGAATTTAAAGTGTTAGAAAAAGACGCTTACCAAATTAAACGTGTTGAAATTCGTAAGATGGAACAAGAACAAGAAGAAGAGAAAGCAGCAACTGTGTAAGTTGCTGCTTTTCTTCTAAAGTACAAAAAATGAGAACTTAGGAGCGGATATTTTGATTCAAGAAGCCTTACGTGTATATCGATTACAATTGTATGTGATCTTTAGTGGTTTACTACTTATGTGGACGATTACTCCGTTTGGAAAACAAGTGACAGGGTTCGGTATTGGATTAGCAGTAAGCGCCTATTGTCTTTGGTTATTAGCTCGCAGAGTGGAGAAACTCGGAAAAAGTATCGTAATGAAGGAAAAGGCTCCTGGATTAGGAGTTTTAAACCGATTTGCAGCTGCTATTTTAGGAGCTATCATCATGTATGAAATTGAGCATGAAATGGAAATGTGGGCATTCGGTACAGGCATTTTAGGTGGTCACTTTTTAATGATTGCGAATTTAGCTTATGCAAATATGCAGTTAGTGAAAGAAGAAGAGAAGCAAAGGGAACAGGCTTCGAAAAACATAGAGCTATGATGAAAGGGGCCTAATCGGGGTTCCTTTTTTAGTTTAGCGATAATATAAAAGGAATCAAATTAACGACAAATATAATACGCTTCTTTTTTGTGTTTTTCAATAGTATGAAAAATAATAAAAAAATTTTAAAAAACCCATCGATTTCTAAAGGTTATGTATGTTATTATGACAAAAGACTTTTTGAAAGAGGTGGATACCAATGTTACAAGCGCTACTTATTTTTGTGCTTCAAATTATTTACGTTCCAATATTAACAATCCGTACGATTTTGCTTGTAAAGAATCAAACAAGATCCGCTGCTGGTGTTGGATTGTTAGAAGGAGCTATTTACATTGTCAGTTTAGGTATTGTGTTTCAAGATTTATCAAATTGGATGAACATCGTTGCCTATGTCATTGGCTTTAGTGCGGGACTGTTATTAGGCGGTTATATAGAGAATAAATTAGCAATTGGTTATATTACGTATCAAGTTAGTTTACTAGACCGTTGTAATGAATTAGTAGATGAATTACGTCACTCTGGATTTGGCGTTACAGTATTTGAGGGCGAAGGTATTAATTCTATACGTTATCGCTTAGATATCGTCGCAAAGCGTTCTAGGGAGAAAGAGCTTTTAGAAATCATTAATGAAATTGCACCGAAAGCGTTTATGTCTTCGTATGAAATTCGCTCGTTTAAGGGTGGATATTTAACGAAGGCGATGAAGAAAAGAGCGTTAATGAAAAAGAAAGATGAACATGCATCGTAAAAAAGAGGAGTAGTGCTGCATTAAAAGCGCAGTATAAGTCCAAATGTAAAAGGGAGGAATCTATTTTGATGTAGATTCCTCTCTTTTTTATTGTTAATTGAAAAACTAAATCGTATAATTATTTTTTCTACTCATCCTCAAATTAATGATTAGCCATATAACTTGAAAAAATACCGGTATGATAAACGCGATTAATATAACGATAAGTGATATGGATTTAATTTCAGGTGTTTGAATAACACCAGCACCATCAACCTCTCGTAACCAAATAATAGCGGCCCATATTCCAAAAACGATAATCCAAAATAGGTTACCAATCCACCAAGAAATCCATCGTTTTTTCATGTTAGCACCCCTTACATTTATCTACTGTTAAAAGTATATTTTCGTTCGTTACATTTATAATGAAACAACTTTAAAATTAGTTTTTAACTGTATATCTAACTTGTTTGAAGGTTACTATTTCTCCATCATCATTATCATCTTTCGTTTGCAAAAGTTGAACTTTTGGTTTGTAGTCTGTCCGATGAGCGTGTTCGATATCTTTAATGTTAAGCTTGTAGGATTCACCATTCTTTAGCTTTTGTTCTAACACTTTTTTATTAGCAACATAAATAAAAGTTACTTTATTTTCATCAATTCCCTCGGTCTTAATTTCTAACTCATTATCTTTTGCTGTGATCGTTGGTGTTAATAATTCCATACTGCCTTTCCCGCTTTCTAAAGAATTCTCTGCTATAGTTGAACATCCTGATAGTATGATTCCGGTGAATAGAAGAACAAGTAATTTCCTTTTCATAACATCCCCTCCGATTCTATGTGATTTTTGATTTTGGCATTGTTAGACTGCTAGTGTGGAGCGTAAATGTTTAGCTAGTACTCTTTTTATTGTACCATAATATGTAAATTAAAAAAGGCTGTATATCCAATGTAAGAGAGACTGAAAAATTTACTTATTGTTGTAAATTCGTGTGTTTTAGCTTCTATTTCAATCGAAATGTAGACGAGAAAAAGAAATTTTTTTATAGAAATTATAATTTTTACATTTTACTATAATGATAGGGAATAGATGAATTCATTTACTTCGGAGGTAGTTATTTGAACATTAATGAGAAGGCAATTGAAATGTTTGAACAAAATAAATATGAGGAAGCAATGGAACTGTTTCAACAAGCAGTACATGAATCTAGAGACGTACAATCTCTCAATAATCTTGCCTGGATGTATTTTTATGAGGAAGAGAATGATGATAAAGCTCTTGAATTAATAAGAGAAGTTGTTAAGTTGAATCCATCTTCATACTTTCCTTATAACATCTTAGGGGACATTTACATGAAACAAGAAAAATGGACAGAAGCGAAAGAAGCATTACAAAAGTCTATTTCGATTCAACCATCAGATGAAGCATATCATAATGTAGCTGTAGCGCATTATAACCTTGGAGAGCTGGAAAAAGCTTCAGAATTTTTCTTGCGAGTTGCAGGGGATTCGGACTATATCATGTATAGCTATGTAAAATGTTTAATTGATTTAGAACGAACGACAGAAGCAAAAGAGAAGTTAGATACTTTTAACAGGGAATCTGATAATTTTTTAGGGGAAATTCATGTAGCAGATTTATATGTTGAGTTGAATTGCTATAAAGAAGCAATTGAATGGTTCGAAAAGGGATATAAAGAATGCTGGAAAAGTCCTAATTGGATTGGTAGATTTGTGTATGCTCTATATAAAACGAATAATTTCTCCCGTATAAATGAAGTTATACGGGAATCTATCGAAGCGAAAACAGCAGAAATAGAAGATGTTCAGAATGAAGAAGTAGAAGAAAACTGGACAGAAAATGATAAGAAAGAGTTAATTGAGGAATATACAGAAGAGAATAATTGTTATAAAACAATGGTAGAACGTATCAAATCTGGATACGTTCCAGGATTAGAGTTTGAAACTGATTATATAGGAGGTTGCTATTTATTTGGTTGTAAAAGACATAATCACCTTGAATATGAAAAATAAAAAGATTCGACTGTCACATATGATGGTCGAATCTTTTTCGTTATAGGTCGCTTGTATTACATAGGTGTATATCCTCTTTAGAGGCCACTTTTTTTATATTCAAAATATGTAGTGAAATAAAACCAATAAGTCCTATTCCGCCAAAAATAAGCCATGGTGTATACATTCCGCTTAAGTTGGATGTAAAAGATGTACCGGTATAATTACCAATGATAAAACCAAATGCGAGTGATAGTTGATAAAATCCGAAGAAAGTGGCTGTATATGATTCATTACTGTAATTTGCAATAGCGATATCAGCGTTAGGTAATACGAGTGTTTCACCGATTGTAAATAAAATTACACAAATAAAGAGCCAATATGGGTGTTGAAATAAAGGAATGAGTAAAAAGGAAATACTCATTAATAAAACACCGTATTTAATAATCGAAAGTGTGTTGTATTTGTAGAATAATTTTCGGAATAATACCATAAATAGGACGCCTGTTATCGCATTTATCGTAATAACTAGTGTAGCAAGCTGATTGCTATTACTAATGTTTTTCATATGAAGTGGAAGTGCGACAGTAAGCTGAGTAAACATAATATAGAAGAAAATCATGATAAAGGAAAACAGAAGGAAATACTTGTTTTGTAAGATGGCCTGTATTCCTAATGTAATAGACGTGTTTTCAGTAGTGACTTGGAAGTGATTTTTAAGTAAGTAAAAGATAAAAGCAAATAACAGCATAAGAGATCCTGTTAGAGAGAAAGCGTAGAGTGGATCGAGTAAGAGTAAGAATCCTCCTGCAATTGGTCCGATTATTGCACCGCAATTAAAGCTAAGGTTTAAATATGTAAATAAATTTTTTCTCAAATGAGTTGGCTGTGAGCCAAATATAGCGCGAGCGGCAGGTTCGTAAAATGCAGTTCCGAAGCCAATAAGTGCAGAAGAAATAGAAATTGTATAGAAATCAGAGCATATTCCTAAAGCGATAAATCCGATTCCTCTCAAAAATAAACCGGCTATCATCATAATGATATAGCCTATTTTATCAGCAATTAACCCTGAGAATAATGGGATAACTCGTGATTTAATTGTCATAACCGTCAACACTGTTCCTACTTGGACAGCAGAAAAATGAAGAAAGGTTAATAGATAAATAGCTAAAAATGCGTATACTGCAAAATACCCAAAAGACATAAAAAATGAAGAAATAAGCATGAAACGTATCGGTGTTGAGAAACTTTTCATAGAAATCCTCCTAATTATGTAACCAGTAAAATCATTTGATGGTTAACTATTTTATACTATAATTATACATAAAGTCAGAAAAAAGTAAATTTTAAGAAGAAGGTGGATCGAATTGAATCAAAACGCTCCAAATGAACTAGAACATATTCGGGAATTTTTAAATACATGGAGAATACCAAACGATACGAGAGAGCCAATTGATTTGCTGCAAACAGAAGAAGACATAAAGCTTTTTATGAAAGAATATTTTGATGAAGAGTTTCCATTTCATACGATAGAGGAATTAAGAGGTTTTCGAGAAGATATTCGGATGACAATTGAAGGCGAAGGATCATTGCAAAAATGGTTAGAGAAATACCCATTTCATGTACATATAAAGGATGATATGAAAGATATTACATATGAACCGGTATATGAAGAGAATGTGTATACAAAAGTGTTAAGCATTGTGTTAATGTCAATTCAAGAAAATGTATGGGGAAGGTTAAAAGCATGTCCAGATTGTCGCTGGGTATTTTATGATCATTCGCGAAATGGAAGTAAAAGATGGTGCGGTATGTATGCTGGAGAAGAAGGAGGAAGAGCATGCGGTACGATTGCGAAAGTGAAAAACTACCGGGCGAAGAGAAAAGGGCGATCTGGTTATGATATGTAATTAATATTAGAGAAAGAAAAATGGATGGGGGAATGTAGAATATGAAAGGTACGCAAATGTTAGCTTTAAATAAAAAGTGTTGGGATACAGTTGCACCTTATTTCTTTCAAGTGGATTGTTTACCTAAATATGGTCCGTATACGGCGTCTGAAGATGAGATTCGTTTGTTCGATTCAATCAGAAAGAAAAAGGTTCTTGATATTGGCTGTGGAAGTGGGCATTCGTTGCAATATATGGCGGAACAAGGGGCAGAGGAATTATGGGGGCTTGATCTTTCGAGTACACAAATTGAAATAGCGAATAAGACGTTAAAGGAATGGAATCCAAAGTTAGTATGCGGAGCAATGGAAGAAGAAGGAGATATTCCGAAAGGATATTTTGATATTGTATATTCCATTTATGCATTAGGTTGGACTTTGGATTTAAGAAAAACGTTGGAACTGATTTATTCATATGTAAAGCCAGGAGGAAGTTTTATTTTTAGTTGGGAGCACCCGGTATATTCAAACTTACAGTATGGTACGGAAGAAGTTGCTATAAAGTCTTCTTATCATAAGGAAACGCCCATTACGTTTGAAACATTTAAAGGAGAAAATGTACAAGCGACATTATATAAGAGAAAAATAAGTACATACATAAATGAGTTAAATAGAGCGGGATTTAAAATTGAGAGAATAGAAGAGCCTGAACCATCAAGCTCGTTTGATGGAGAACTAGCTGAGCCGTCTACGAAGTATTATTCTTTATATAAAGCTAGAATGGTGCCGACTACTTTTATTATTAAAGCTAGAAAGTAAAGTGTTTTTATAAAAGAAGCCTATGATTTCAAATAGATGAAATGATAGGCTACTTTATTTTAAAAAAATGAGGTCAAAGGTGTACTTTTCTTATAAAAATGCATTTCATATAAAAGGTGTAATTATTTTGGGGAAGGGGGATTGTTGTGCGTCATCATAGAAAGTGCAAAAAATTTGGAGTGGCACTGCCTCTTCCGTTTATAGGAGCAACGGGTCCGACAGGTAATAGTGGTCCAATCGGTCCAACTGGAGGGCATGAAGGTCCTGTTGGTCCTACAGGGGTGACTGGACCGACTGGAGCAACTGGGCCCCAAGGTCCTCAAGGTATCAGGGGAATACAAGGTCCCCAAGGGACAACAGGAGCACAAGGAATACAAGGGGCTATTGGTGATACAGGAGAGCAAGGTATAACTGGCCCGACTGGTCTCCAAGGTGCTCAAGGATTAATCGGTAACCAAGGTCTAATTGGTGATATTGGAGTACAAGGATTAGAAGGAATACAAGGAGCAACGGGTCCTGCTGGTAGTCAAGGTATACAAGGCACACAAGGAATACAAGGGGAAATAGGCGAGCGAGGACAAACAGGGGCACAAGGAATGCAAGGAGAGAGAGGCATAACTGGAGTCTCGGGTGTAACTGGTCCACAAGGCCCTCAAGGTGTTCAAGGAATACAAGGAGAGCAAGGGGCTATTGGTATACAAGGAGAAGACGGCTTCCAAGGTATACAAGGAATTACTGGAGAGGAAGGCCCGCAAGGAGCTCAAGGAATACAAGGGGAAGTGGGTCCAACTGGTTCTACTGGAATGCAAGGTGCCCAAGGTATAAGTGGAATAAAGGGGATAACAGGTGCAATAGGTTTACAAGGACCACAAGGTGTGCAAGGAATACAAGGTATAACGGGAGCAACAGGTTTTCAAGGGATAAAAGGAATAAGAGGTATAACGGGAGCGACAGGTAGCATTGGTATTCAAGGCTCAGAAGGACCACCGGGCGGTCCGACGGGAACAACTGGTCCAATTGGTCCATCTAGTGGGGTGACTGGACCAGCTGGACCACCCGGTCCACCAGGAGGTCCAACAGGTCCAACGGGTGCGACTGGTTCAACAGGTGTAAGCGGTGGGATAGGACCAATTGGAGCGCAAGGAGTGCAAGGTATAACCGGTCCAACAGGTCCTCAAGGTGTAAGAGGAGCGCAAGGTTCCCAAGGTGTAGTTGGAGCAGTTGGAGTACAAGGGGCACAAGGTCCTCAAGGTAACCAAGGTATAACCGGTCCAACGGGTGCAGAAGGTTCTCGAGGAATACAAGGTCCGCTGGGAGTAATCGGTCCAACAGGTGCAGAAGGCCCTAAAGGTATTCAAGGTATTCAAGGTGTAATCGGTCCAACAGGTGCACAAGGAATGGTGGGAATCCAAGGTGTAGCTGGTCCAGCTGGTGTTACAGGAGCGGAAGGAGCTCAAGGTGCACAAGGAATCCGAGGAGTAACCGGTCCTGCTGGATCACAAGGTATACAAGGAGTTCAAGGGATACAAGGAGAAACAGGAGCAGCTGGAATACAAGGTCCTCAAGGTGTTCAAGGGATACAAGGGACTACCGGATTGACAGGCACACAAGGTGCACAAGGTCCTCAAGGAGTGCAAGGAATAATAGGACCGACTGGAGCTATTGGCTTGCAAGGTTCTCAAGGATTACAAGGAATAACGGGTCCAACAGGAGCGCAAGGAGTGCAAGGAATACAAGGAGTGCAAGGAATTATCGGTCCAACAGGTGCACAAGGAATTAGAGGTCCCCAAGGAAGTGCAGGGGAAGTCGGTATAACAGGCCCACAAGGAGTCCAAGGAGCGCAAGGTAGTCAAGGCCCACAAGGCCCACAAGGAAATGTTGGAATTACAGGTGCAACGGGTGAAACTGGGGCTACTGGAGCAACCGGGGCAACTGGACCACAAGGTGTGCAAGGAGTGCAAGGGATTACGGGAATACAAGGAATAACGGGAACGACAGGCAATACAGGTGCAACGGGTCCGCAAGGAATACAAGGTATACAAGGGATTCAAGGGTTGCAAGGCCCAATTGGAGCAAGTGGGGTGACAGGTGCTAGTGGTAGTATAGGCCCAGTTGGAGCACAAGGTAGTCAGGGCCCAAGTGGTGTGGTGGGACCGACAGGAGCAACTGGTAGTGCAGGTTCAATAGGTTTCTTGGGAATAGCGGGAGCGACAGGAGCGACTGGCTTACCTAGCGGGGGGGGTTATTTCTTTTCTACTTCAACGAGTACAATTGCAGCGAATGCGTTAATACCAATTAATTCTGGATCTACAGTTTTTGGTTCTGATGTCAGTTTAACAAATGCAACAACTGTAACGTTAAGTACGCCGGGAATTTATTTAGTAAGCTATTATTTTCAAGGCGATCCAACTGCCGGAAATGAAACAATTTCAGTGAGGCTTACTTTAAATGGAACACAAGTCGCAGGGAGTTTTATTTTTTATGTTACAGGAGGTACTTTTATATTAGAACCAGCAGTTTCGAATACGATGGTCATTGAAGTTACTTCTTCAAATGCAACTTTGTCTTTACAAAATGGTCCGTTAGCTATCGGGCATGTAACGACATTATCTGGTGTGATAACAGCTAGTTTAAATGTATTAAAAATAGTTTGATACGTTAGTTATAACGGGGGAGATGCTTGTGAAGAATCAAGATAAGTGTAGTAAGTTTCAAGCACCTATTCCTTTTCCACCGCCAGGTATTACGGGGCCCACTGGTCCAACCGGTCCAACTGGTGCTTTAGGTGGACCAACTGGACCGCAAGGAATACAAGGCGTACAAGGTCCAATCGGTCCAACCGGCCCACAAGGAATACAAGGAGTGCAAGGGGTGCAAGGAGAAAATGGTCCAACCGGCCCAACTGGTTTAACTGGACCACAAGGTTCTCAAGGTAATCAAGGACCTATGGGAGAACGAGGCCCACAGGGAATACAAGGTGTTCAAGGAATACAAGGAGAAAGAGGTCCGACTGGTCCAACTGGTATTCAAGGGATACAAGGAATTCCTGGCCCAATCGGTCCGACCGGTCCAACAGGAATACAAGGCATACAAGGAATGCAAGGAGAAATCGGTCCAACCGGCCCAACAGGAGTACAAGGAATACAAGGAGTGCAAGGGGAAATTGGTCCGACTGGACCAACTGGAAATACTGGTATACAAGGTGTGCAAGGTAATTTAGGAGGTAGTGGTTTACAAGGTGTAACCGGAATACAAGGAATACAGGGTCCGATTGGTCCAACAGGGCCAACTGGTTCTCAAGGAGTTCAAGGGGAGCAAGGACCAATGGGTCCACAAGGGGAAACTGGTGTTCAAGGTTTACAAGGTCCCCAGGGAGAGATGGGGCAGGTAGGTCCAACAGGAATACAAGGAATACAAGGAGTGCAAGGTGTAATCGGTCCGACTGGTCCAACCGGTTTACAAGGTGATCCAGGTCCAACTGGCCCAACAGGAGCCACTGGGATAACTGGTCCGACAGGTTCTGCAACTGGCCCGACTGGAGCAACCGGTCCAACTGGTCCACCAGGAGGTCCAACTGGTCCAACCGGTCCAGCAGGATCACCAGGGGGTCCAACGGGTCCGACTGGAGCAACAGGGGCAACAGGAGCGACCGGAGCAACAGGAGCGACTGGAATTCAAGGGGTACAAGGAATCCAGGGACCGACCGGAGCAACTGGTGTAACAGGTTTGCAAGGAGTACAGGGACCAATGGGGGCAACGGGTCCAACGGGTGATCAAGGCATTCAAGGTCCACAAGGGATACAAGGAGTAACCGGTCCGACTGGTCCGCAAGGTCTACAAGGAATCCAGGGACCGGCAGGAGCAACCGGTCCGACTGGTCCACAAGGAGTGCAAGGAGCACAGGGGCCAATCGGTCCAACCGGCCCTCAAGGTCTACAAGGCATACAAGGTGAGCAAGGAGTAAGGGGAGCGACCGGTCCAACTGGTTTACAGGGGCTACAAGGAATCCAAGGTCCGAGTGGTCCAACCGGTCCTCAAGGAGTGCAAGGCGTACAAGGTCCGAGTGGCATAACCGGTCCAACTGGTCCTCAAGGAATACAAGGTATTCAGGGACCACAAGGAAGTATAGGCCCAACCGGTCCTCAAGGAATACAAGGTGTGCAAGGTCCACAAGGCCCAACCGGTCCGACTGGTGCAACTGGTCCTCAAGGAATACAGGGAATTCAAGGATCACAAGGAGTAACGGGTCCACAGGGAATACAAGGTATACAAGGAATTCAAGGTGTAATCGGTCCAACCGGCCCAACTGGACCGCAAGGAATTCAAGGGATAACCGGTTCGACGGGTCCAACAGGAGCAACAGGAGCAACCGGACCTACTGGTGCAACGGGTCCCCAAGGTCCTCAAGGAATTCAAGGACCACAAGGAGAAACTGGTCCAACAGGAGCAACCGGACCTACTGGAGCAACGGGTCCTCAAGGTCCACAAGGAATCCAAGGTCCACAAGGGGTAACGGGGCAGGCGGGAGCGACCGGCCCTACGGGAGCAACAGGTCCACAAGGAATCCAAGGAATCCAGGGGCCACAAGGTGTGACGGGAGCAACCGGAGCAACCGGAGCGACTGGAGTGACTGGTGCAACAGGACCGACCGGAATACAAGGCATACAAGGAATAACTGGAGCAACAGGGGTAACGGGGATAACGGGCCCAACAGGTGCCACAGGTCCAACAGGCTTAACTGGAGCAACAGGATCATCTGCTATATCGACAGGTGGCGGATATTTCTTTTCTACATCAACAAGCACAATTGCAGCAAATGCCAACATCCCAATTAATTCTGGATCCACTGTATATGGAACTGGTGTATCTTTAACTAGTGCTACGACAGTCACAGTAACGACGCCAGGAATATATTTAGTAAGCTACTATTTTCAAGGGGATGCAAATGGTGGGAATGAGACAGTATCTGTTAGATTGCTATTAAATGGAACGCAACTAACAGGGAGTTTTATACAAAACGTAACGACATCAACTGTAGTAATCGAACCAGCCATTTCAAATACACTTCTTGTGAATGTGACGAGTGCCAATTCAACATTAATATTACAAAATGGCCCGTTAGGTGTAGGGCATGTGACTACTACAGCAAGCTTAAATGTAGTGAGAATTTTATAAAGAATATAAAAAACACAAGGAATGTCTTTGTAAGACACACCTTGTGTTTTTTAATATTAAATAAACATTTTCTTTATCTTTTCGGTTGAAAAATATGCTGAAAGAAGTATTTGTGATGTAAGTTATCTACAACCTTATTTGCTTGATATGTGCGTTGTTTTTCAATTCGAAGTCTTTGCTCCATCATTTTAATTGCGTGATCAGATAAACGTAACATAATACATTCTCCTTTTCTATAAATATAGGTGACTATTTGATATCGATCCCATATTTATAATTAAGGAGGCAAAATGTGTAACATAGGCAAAAAGCACCTTCCTCTCCCATTACGCTTACGAGGTTAGCTGTCGGACTCGGGAAGTGAGAGTTTCCCTACTTAAAAAAGATTCGCCCCAAGTAGCATAGCTACAAAAATGGTTCCCCCGCTCCAAAATTTGGACTCAGCAAAAGGTTTTATAAAGTAAAAAATAACATAAAGGAGCGAACAAGTCAAATCATTTTGTGTATTCTGTCTTTTTTAGTTGCGTAAGAATCATACCGTCAGGAAGTATTGTATCTGATACTGTAATGAATCCGTGTTTTTTATATAAAGTAATAGCAGGGGTATTCGCTTTACCTGTTTGTACAATATATGTCATTGGAGAGGGAAACATGTTAAATATATAAATTAGGAGTTTCGTTGCGATTCCTTTTTGAAAAAAATCGGGCGATACAACTAGCCTATGGATATCGATTAGTTTTTCTTCTTGTACAAAAGAAATAAAACCGACAAGTTTATTTTCAGAAAAATATCCATAGAATGTTTCAACGCAATTTTGAATATCGTTTACAGTATCATATAAACGAGGTATGGCAGTACTATTTAAGTAGTCTGCTTCAACTTTATAAGCTGGAATTTGAACCTGTAAAATGGATGTTGCTACTTCAAAAGAAGTGGAATTTAACTTAAGAATCATAGATAATGAAGCCTCCTTTAAATATGGTATATGAATATAATTGCTTTATGGGTGAGTTTGACAATATTTTTCTTTTTTGCATATAATATATGTATCTCCATATGTAAAATAGTAGTAAATATATTTCTATAGTGAAATATGATTAGCAATGATAAATACATATGTTTGTATTAAATCATACAAACTATAATAGAAATGGAGGACTAAAAATGGGATGGATTATCACATTAATAGTTGGTGCTATTATAGGTGCAATTGCTAGTTCTATAACGGGTAAAAATTTCCCAGGTGGTATGTTCGGAAATATTATCGCAGGTTTATTAGGTGCTTCATTAGGTGGTAAATTATTTGGAACTTTTGGGCCGTCTTTTGGTGGGATTCATGTCGTGCCAGCATTATTAGGTGCAATCGTGTTAATTTTTATTGTATCATTTGTAGTGAAAGCTGCAAAGAAATAGATATATAGATTATGATGAAGAGCCCTGAATAAGGGCTTTTCATCATTCGAAGAGGTGGTTTCGTTGGAGAAAATAAATATAAGAAAAAGAGATAAGTTAAGAAAGTTTTTTAGAGAACAAAATTATTTGGCGGTATTACTTGGATTTGCGTTATTGTTCATTAATATTTTATTGCTAACAAAAATATCATTTGTTTTTACACCGTTTATCGTATTTTTAAAAACAATTTTCTTCCCAGTACTATTAGCAGGCGTGCTATTTTATATTTTACATCCATTCGTTTCGCTTTTAGAAAAGAAAGGTGTTTCAAGAATCGTATCGATAGCTTCCATATATTTAATCGTACTAGGATTATTTGTATTTTTAGTTGTAACGGTTATCCCTATTATTAAAGATCAAATTGATGCATTAATTGATAACTTACCGTATTTTGGCCATGAGATTGAACAAGCAGCACGTAGATTCGGGGAAAGTAATTTACTCGGTAAAATTCAGGAGAATTTAAATATTAATGTTGCGAATATGGTAAAAGAATACACAGTTGATTTTACAAAGTCATTATCATCAGTAACTGGGAATGTAACTGGATTTTTGAGTACTGTTACAGAGGTTGTTTTGACATTTGTAATGGTTCCATTTATATTGTTCTATCTTTTAAAAGATGGTGAGCAATTGCCGAATCACTTTTTAAAGTTTATTTCAGAGCAAAGACAACCAGCAGCAATGAGAATACTAGATGATATGCATTATGCGATTAGCTCGTATATTAGAGGTCAAATTATCGTCAGCTTATTTATCGGTATTATGCTATTAATTGGTTATCTTATTATTGGTATTAAATATGCGGTATTACTTGCGATTTTAGCGATGATTGTAAATATCGTTCCGTACGTAGGACCAATTATCGCGATTACACCAGCGTTAATTATCGCATTTATCGACTCGCCAGCAATGGTGTTAAAAGTAATTATTGTTATGATGGTTGTACAATTAGCAGAAGGTAAATTTATTTCTCCGCAAGTCATGGGTAAAAAGTTAGATATTCACCCGATTACTATCATTTTTATCATTTTAACTGCCGGAAACTTATTCGGGATTATGGGCATTATTTTAGCCATTCCAGGATATGCGATATTAAAAGTGTTAGTTACACACGGTTATAGATTTGTTAAGTTGAATACGTGAAAAAAAGCGCTAAAACAGTGGGAACTGTTTTAGCGCTTTTTTATTAACAATTCATTTGCATATTGGCGCGCCCATTGATCCGCTTCTAATATAGCATCTAGTGAAGGATCTTTTACGTTATGATGAGCTTCAATTGTTTTGTAAATTGTTTTTTCAATATCGAAAAAGGCAATTTCATTTTTTAAGAATAGCGCATTCGCAATTTCATTTGCTGCATTTAATACAGCGGGAGTAGTACCACCGATTTTGCCACATTCATATGCGTATTGTAGACAAGGGAACTTCTCTAAATCTGGTTTTTCAAAATGTAAACTACCGATTTCTAATAAATTTAATTTTTCATAGGAAGAAGGTAGCCGAGTAGGATAGTGAAACGCATATTGAATCGGCATTCTCATATCAGGAGCACCGAGCTGTGCCATAACTGATCCATCAATAAATTCTACTAAAGAATGAATGATACTTTCTTTATGAATCATTACATTAATTTTTTCATATGGAATATCAAATAGCCATCTCGCTTCCATTACTTCGAACCCTTTATTCATTAATGTGGCAGAATCAATCGTTAGTTTTGCGCCCATTAACCAGTTTGGGTGCTTTAAAGCATCTTTTGCTTGTAATGTTTGCATTTCATCACGTGTTTTATCACGGAATGCACCACCGGAAGCTGTTACAATTAACTTCTCAATCTCTTTATTATTTTCTCCGTTTAAACATTGGAAAATAGCTGAATGCTCACTATCTACTGGAATTAAGCGACATCCGTTTTGTTTCGCTAGTTCAGTTACGATATGTCCAGCTGCAACCAAAGTTTCTTTATTAGCAATAGCGATATCTTTCTTCGCTTTTAATGCTTCAATTGTTGGAAGTAATCCTGAAACACCTACAACAGAGCTTAATACAAGATTTGAATCAGGGTGAGTAGCTACTGCAATTAAGCCATCAGTCCCGTGTGTGATTTTTGTATTTGCTGAAATACGCGTACGAAGCTTGTCTGCTAAGTCTTTTGTCGCAACGCTTACAATACGAGGTTGAAACGTTTTGATTTGTTGCTCAAGAAGATCGATATTATAATTTGCGGTTAAACCGACGATTTTAAAATGTTCAGGATGAGCTGAAACGACATCTAATGCAGATGTGCCGATGGATCCTGTGGAACCTAAAATGGATATATATTTTACCATGAAAAAACCTCCAAAGTTGTTTCGAATATTTCTGCAAACCTATATAATATTAGACAATTGAAGTGGAAATACCTTCTATATAAAATAGAAAATTTTTGTTTGTTTGGAAGTGAAATGTGATAAACTGTAAAAAATAACGAAAAAGCAATGAAAGAGAAGAGTACATATTCGAAACTTT
Source organism: Bacillus sp. HMA207 (assembly GCF_003402455.1). NCBI lineage: Bacteria > Bacillati > Bacillota > Bacilli > Caryophanales > Bacillaceae > Bacillus > Bacillus sp. HMA207. The sequence goes on from NZ_BEZT01000001.1 coordinate 1,485,622, forward strand.
TCAGAGAGCTGATATGTGGTGAGAATCAGTAAGGGATGAATATGGAATGGACTCTGGAGCTTCTAACTGAAATGAGTAGGTAAAGACGGTTACTTCACGTTATTGAAGTATGAAGTGAGCTAATGATAGCTAATTAAGGTGGTACCGCGGGAGTCTCTCGTCCTTTTTTAGGATGAGGGGCTCTTTTTATTTTGAGAAAGGAGGAGTTAGTGTGAGTGAAAAAATAATGTTAACAGGAATTAAGCCGACAGGTTATCCACATTTAGGAAATTATATTGGTGCGATTAAACCTGCATTACAAATGTCAAAGAATAATGAAGGAAAAGCATTGTACTTTATAGCTGATTATCATGCATTAAATGCTGTGCATGATTCAGAAAAGTTCAGCAGTTATACGAAAGAGGTAGCAGCTACTTGGTTATCGCTTGGACTTGGAGAAGATGTTATTTTTTATCGACAAACAGAAGTACCGGAAATTCTAGAATTAGCTTGGATTTTAGCTTGCCTAACTCCGAAAGGTCTTATGAACCGTGCTCATGCGTATAAAGCGAAGGTGGAGCAAAATAAAGAAGCAGGGTTAGAGGTCGATGCGGGAGTGAACATGGGGTTATATACGTACCCGATCTTAATGGCAGCTGACATATTATTATTTCAAGCTACACATGTACCTGTCGGAAAAGACCAAATTCAACATATTGAAATCGCGCGTGATATTGCGACGTATTTTAATCATACATTTGGCACGACATTTACACTTCCGGAGTATGTCATACAAGAAGAAGGAGCAATATTACCTGGCCTTGACGGAAGAAAGATGAGTAAAAGTTACGGAAATGTGATCCCATTATTTGCAGAGCAAGAAAAACTACGAAAGTTAATATTTAAAATCAAAACAGATTCTTCACTTCCAAATGAACCAAAAGAACTAGAAACCTTATTTACAATTTATAAAGAATTTGCGACAGAAGACGAAATACAGTCATTACGTGAAAAATATGAGACTGGAATCGGATGGGGCGATGTGAAAAAAGAGTTGTTTCGCGTAGTAGATCGAGAGTTAGCTGGACCTCGTGAAAAGTACGCAATATATATGAATGAGCCGGATTTATTATATGAAGCATTAGAAAACGGTGCTGAGAAGGCACGCGCTATTGCAAAGGTAAATTTAGCGGAAATTAAAAAACGGATTGGATTTAAGAGGGAACGTTAAGCGTTCCCTTATTTTTTTTGATAATCTGTAATAATCCTCTCAATAACAGGGGGAAGATTATTAGGTAATTCATCAAGTGAAAAGAAGCGTAGTTCTTTTGATTCACTTTGATCGCATACAAGTTCACCATGAAATTCTCGGCAAATATAAACAACGAGTACACCGTGTACTTGATCGCCGTTTGGATAGATTTGAAAGTAATCTGGTCCAGAGTATGTACGGAATAGTTCTGGATTTTTAATAATAAGTCCAGTTTCTTCATATACTTCTCGCTTTAAAGCGTCTTCTAATGTTTCGTTATATTCTAAGGCACCGCCAATAATGCCCCAGCGGTTAAAATCTGTACGGAGTTGCAGCAATACTTCATCTTTTTCATTTAATATAATGGCGTGTGATCCTATTAGAATAAGTGGATGATTTCCTACTAGATTTCTCATATCTTCAATATAACCCATGTCATTGCTCCTTGTATTTAATAATAGTTAGGAAGTTCTTTTAACATTCTTTCTGTTTTACGTGCTGTAAAGGCTAAGTTATGGTCATCTTTCGTTCTGAAAAATAATGTGCGTAAAAAGGTTTTAATATTGGCACATAAAATACAATACTCATTAAGCGAAAGGCGTTTTCTAATTTGAGGAAGCCTTTTTATTTTTTTATGAATAATAGAAATTAAATCGTTCTGAGGAAAATCATGATACAGCATTGCTAGTAATGGAGTAACAATGCGTTCATCTTCGTTATTATGAAAAAGGTCAGATGGAATAAAGATTTTATTTAATAAACAATGAATTAATTCTTCGTACCATTCAAAAGTTGTATACGTATTATGAACAATTTCAGTAAAGGCATCAGATACATGAGCAAGACAATGAGCCCATCCTTTATTTTCGATATAGCCCCGAAAATCTGTTTCTAAGTTTGTGTATGTAATGAGTTTATTTTTTATTTCTTCGATATCCTCCTCTGTACAAAAGTAGTGCGAATTAGCGAATTGGAGTATTAACGCAATTAACGAAACAGTGTAAGAACGTGTGAAAACCCCATCTGTATGTGGGGAGTAAATGTCACAATATAAATACTCATCACTTAAACAAGTTTGCAGAAGTAATTTCAGCTGATCGTCCATAAGGAATTCATGATGAATGAAATGCGCAAAACATTTATATATAAGTTGGTAACGAACGTAGCTATCAGTCGTTCCGATATACTGAAGCATGTTCAAAGTTAACTCATTTACGTCTATATGTTGCAGTTGCGTATAGTCATTTTGTTGTATAAGCTCTAACTGTTGTTGCAATGCTGTAATATCCACTGGAGAACCTCCTCCGCACTTTAAAGATGCGATCTTTTCTAGTATTCTATATATTCAAGGACAATCCTGCTCATGCAAGGAGAACGATTAGAAATTCGAGTATGATATAGATGAGGGAAGAATATGACGACGATAGAACAGTTAGAAAAACATTTTAAAATAAGAAGAAATGCTTCTTCTATTATGATAAAAGAAAATAATGCAGAGATTTTTACAGAAGAGCAATTAGAGGAAATGATGCAATATTGCGTTGCTGAAGCTAAAAAAGATGGATTAGAAAAACTACATTTTGAAATCTCTTCAAAAAGTCCAAATTATGATGTGTATAAAAGATGTTTTGAAACGTATTTATTTGAATATGTTACGGAAAACATGATTGTATTTAAAGATATATACGAAGTAGAAGATGTAGAAAGTGAAATTGATTTTAAGCTTATTGAAGAAGTTGGAGAAGAGGCTTTTTATTCACTGTGGAATGAAGCAACGGGAGAATCAGTCGCTCATGATCAATTTGTGCATATGATGCTACAAGAAATTGGTGAGCAATGGAAAGAACATTGCTTAACAGCGAGTGCCGATGAAGAGCCGATAGGAATTGTAATCCCGCATATTGAAAGAGGTACGTTAGAAGAAGGGAAACTTATGTACTTCGCAGTTACTCCAAATATGCGTAATAAGGGATATGAAGCTGCGTTATTTGCAGGTGCGATGTTTGTCTTAAAGGAAATAGGTGCATCTTATTATATTGGTGAGACAAATATGCAAAATGAGTGGATGAAGGATGTTTTTGAAAAGAACGGATGTCAGCTGCTGAGTTGTACTGAGCGGTATGTGAGGAAGTTTTAGGAGGATGAAGGATGTATACTCTCGAACTCGTATAGCGGGAGGGGACTATATATGTTAAAGCAATCCATGCATTCATTCGTGTTACTGTATCCAAATGTATTGTTAGAAGGCTGGAATGTTGAAAAAGTTTCAGAACGTTATGAAGGTGAAAAGTGGGGAACTTTTTGGTTTCAGGTTGTTACTCCAACTGGGATGTTTCGAGTAAAGGAATTTTTTCTCGATATAATGGAACCAGTATTTCCGGATAGCTGTATTTCTCAAGCAAAAGGAGATTGTTTTCAATATAAAGGGCTTGTGTATTGGAAGGGTATAAATTATAAAGGAAAAGAAAGTTACGTTACATCTATATGGAAAACACAAGTTGAAATTTCTGTTGATCATGGATATGTAAAACAAGACGAAATGGAACGATTTCTATTTGAATTACAACCAGTAAATATGGAGCTTGGGAAAACGATATTACATACATCATTTCACTTATTAAGCTTTCAAGCGAAGAGAAGTGAAATGGGTGAGATAGGAAGATGTAGAGAGTGGAATGCTCCAGATGACGTATCCTATGTAAATTTGTTAATTCATGAAAAACTAAATTGGAAACTTGAATCGGTCGGTTTCGGAAATGACGAAACGCAGTATGTATACTGGGACGAAGTTAATAAACTATATGCACTTTGGGTTTGTAGACATAAAAACAAAGCGTACTATCCTATTTCTTCATGGACAATGAACTATGGCCCAAAACAAATTATAAACGGGTTAGAGTTTTATTCGCACCCTAATCGCGGAACAGTTGTATACGAAGATTTAGGTAATGAACAAATCGCATACGTATTTCGCGGTAATCCATGTACAAATTTTGAACAAGTAAAAGAACTTTTCGCCTGTTTGTAAGATAAAAAGAAAAATGAGAACGACAAAATGGATATTCCCATAATACAATAGGGTAAGATTCAATTATAAGAGAAAGCGTTGGTGAAAGAATGGAGCAGCAAAGAAATTGGCTACAAGCAACTGTAGAAAGAATTGAAGATAATACGTTACAAATAAAGTGGGAAAATAATATAGAAGAAGTTCGTATTTATTGGAGTACTTCACCAGATCATATTGAAGAAAATGGAGAACTACTTGCAACTGTAAATGGAGAATTATCATATACAATTGAAAACCCGAGTGAAAATGAACGTCCATATTTTAGACTAGTAGGAAGTAATGGACAAGCAGTGACAGTAGCTGAGCGTAGATTGCCATTACAAGGTGCGTTTAACTTCCGTGATATGGGTGGATATGAAACGACAGATGGACGTAAAGTGAAATGGGGCAAATTATACCGTTCTGAAGAATTAGCAGGACTAACAGAGTGGGATATCGACTATTTACAAAAGTCTGGTTTAAAGTTAATTTGTGACTATCGTACAAACTTTGAGGTAAAGCATAAGCCAAATCCTGAGATTACAGGTGCTCGTCAAGTGTGCTTACCAGTTATGCAAGACTTAGCGAAAGACTTAAATATAAATGAGTTTTTCCAAGTTGGTGACCTTTCTATGTTAGGAAAACCAGGTGAGTATCTTGTGAAAATGAATCAAGATTTCGTAAGTGGCAACGAGGCATTCGTGAGCTTCTTAAACTTAGCGCAAAACCCGGAAAACTTACCGTTAGTAAACCACTGTACAGCTGGAAAAGATCGTACTGGATTTGGTTCAGCATTATTACTACTTTTACTAGGTGTACCAGAAAAAACAGTAATGGAAGACTACTTACTAAGTAACGGATTCCGTGAAAAGCTAAATGAAAAAATGATGGCCTTTTTAGGTGCGAAATTACAAAACGATGAGAGCAGAGCGATATTAGGTGCAATGTTTGAAGCGCGTGCTGAATACTTGCAAGCTGCGATTGGTGAAATTCAAAAGCAATACGGATCAGTTGAAGCATACGCTGAAAAAGCTCTTGGCTTTACGAAAGATTCGTTAGAGGAAATGAAAGAGTTACTGCTGGAAGAAAAGTAAAAAGAAGGGAGGCTGGTTTTAATTAGCCTCCCTTTCTTATTGTTGTTATAATTAAGCTATGAGAATATAGGAGTTGAGAAAAACATCATGAAATACAAAGTTATATTATTCGACGTAGATGATACATTATTAGATTTCCCTGAAACGGAAAGAAACGCATTACATAATGCGTTTGTACAGTTTGATATGCCTACAGGGTATAATGATTATCTTGCAAGCTATAAAGAGATTAGTAATGGATTATGGAGAGATTTAGAAAATAAAATGATTACGCTAAGTGAATTAGCAGTAGATCGATTTAGACAATTATTTGCGCTTCATAATATAGACGTAGATGCACAGCAATTTAGTGATGTATATCTTGAAAACTTAGGGAAAGAAGTACATCTTATAGAAGGCGCAGTACAATTATGTGAAAATCTACAAGATTGCAAGTTAGGTATTATTACGAATGGATATACGATGGTGCAACAATCAAGAATCGGAAATTCACCTTTATGTAATTTTTTTGATCATATTATTATTTCTGAAGAAGTTGGTCATCAAAAACCAGCACGTGAGATTTTTGATTATGCGTTTGAGAAGTTTGGGATTACGGATAAATTAAGTGTACTAATGGTCGGAGATTCGCTAACTTCTGATATGAAAGGCGGAGAAGACTTCGGCATTGATACGTGTTGGTATAATCCGAGTTTGAAAGAGAATAAGACGAGTGTTAATCCGACTTATGAAGTGGAGAGTCTTCTACAAATTTTAGAAATTGTAGAAGTGGCGGAAGAAAAGGTAGCTTCATTTTAATCGTGCTGATATTTGTCGAAAAATCGATATATTGAAAAAATCGTTGATATATTGTAAGTTGTGATAGATATATTTGAAAAATCGTTGATATATTGTAAGTTGCGATAGATATATTGAAAAAATCGTTGATATATTGTAAGTTGCGATAGATATATTTGAAAAATCGCTCATATAAATTCATATACTAAGATATAGAACAAAAAAATAGAGCTACTATACAAGGTCATTCACGTGTTATAATGCGTGAATTAAATATGCGTATATAAATAGTTTCCTAGCGTGATGCGATGTCATGTATGATTAGTGTAACAACTAGAGGTGAATAAAGGATGTTAACGTTTTTATTTGAGTTAGACAAAAATCTCCCGCAGAAGGATGAGCCACGGTATGATGCTTATTCAAAGGGCTTTATCGAAGGAGATGTAACGATTTGCGCGAGTGACAGCGTATTTTTTCAAAAATCATGTATGAAGGTTGCAGAGCTGGGGATTTATTTAGGTCAGTGGATGGAACAAGTTCAACATGGGCAGAACGTGCCTATGAAATATGAAACGGCTGACCGTGAAGAGGTAATTCTTGGTTTCTTCTATGAAGAGGATCATAATCAATGGACTGTTTTTTCCAGCTGGCAAGAATTTGAACTTCAAGAGCGTATAGCTACTGCAACATTAATAGAGAGTGTTCAACGCTATTTGTATGAGCTAAATAAAGAACTGCGCATGATAGAATATCCTGTGACGTTTGATCAGTACTTAAGAGGAGAGCGAATGATGCAGCTCTCTTACAAACGACCGTGTGATAGCAAAGCAGATACGACACCGATAGAGGTTTATAATGGAAGTGAGCAAGTAGGTGTAGTAAGGGGCTATTATAAAAATACGCTGATGAGAGTGCTGGATTTTATTCCGAAAATTGGTAGTAATATTATTTATGAAATAAAGGATAGTAAGGACAATATTCGCGTCATTGCAAAGGATGTAAGTAGGCAGCGCCAAAGAAGGATTTTAGTAATGTACAAAGATAATCATGATGCAGAGCATGAAATACTTGTATGTGACGGAAAGTTATTGGATGCAAATTTCTTATTTACCTTTACATATAAGGCAGAAGAATATGTTGTTCATAAAACTTTATTTGGAATGGGAAAGTTATTACGAAAGGGCTATGTAATTGCAGATTGGAATATTCGTCTTGAGGAAGATATGTATTACATTGAGATGAATGTATATGATGAAGATTACATGCAGGATCAATACTTGCTATTAGGCGTATTTCATGCGGTTTTATATGGATAATCAATGAGAAATACCGTCATTCTTCTTGGAAAGAATGACGGTATTTTTTTTGTGATTCTTGTGACTGGACGTCTTTAATCAATCCTCAAAAATAAAAATCTCATCAATCGTACTATGTAATGCCTTCGCTATATCGTGAGCAAGTTGTAAGGAAGGATTGTATTTACCTTTTTCGAGATGACTAATTGTTTCACGTCGCACACCAACGCTCTTCGCTAAATCTTCTTGTGTCATGTTCAATTTGGCACGGTATTCTTTTATTCTCGTTACGAATGCCATGGTGCATCTTCCATTTCATCAATTGGTTTATCGAAAAAGAACATAGAAAAGCCGAATGTAAGAATGAGTGTGCCGAAAATAAGAGCGATATCAATCTCTTGTAGCGTAGGGTTTGGAAATAACATTTCAATAAACATAATGATTGTGGTAGTTAGTAACGTAACGATAAATGCATTGCGACACGATTTATTGACAATTTGTTCAAACAGTTCATCGTGTTGAACTGTTCTATACGATGTGAAAAAGGAGAAGAAACAGAACATAGTAAACAATCCTTTTTCATAAAAAAATCCGAGGAAACCGAAGAAACCGAGAAATCCTAAATATTTTATCCAAGTTGTTTTCATGATAGTTCCTCCTTATAGTGTTAGAAATAAATCACGTTATGTTATAAATATATCACATATGGATAGGAATGGTAATAATAGTTTTCCAGTTTGGTTCATAATAATAGTAAAAAGAGGAAATATGCTGCGAAATAAAGAGGATAATATTGTAAAATGGTTGTAAGGAGGGGGAGGAAGAAATGCTAACTTGGATCATGATCGTTGTATTACTTGTAGTGATTACTGTCATTGCGACGGTGTTAATTGGGCGGAATGGTGATGCAAATTATAGCAAAGCGACAAAGGGGAATATTAAACGCTTAACAATGATTTATATTATACTAGCTGTCGTTTTAGTTGTTGGATTAGGGGTGTATATTTATTTTAAAGGTTAAATATACTGAAAAATGTAAAAATCTTAAAATAGAACTATGCTATAATATCAATATAGTTATTTGGTAATTAAGGAAAGGATTGGATGAAATGATTGAAATTACGAATGTGTCAAAAAGTTATAATGGGTCTACCTATGCAGTAAAAGACTTAAGTTTATCTGTACCTAGCGGCGAAATCTTTGGATTTTTAGGACCGAATGGTGCGGGTAAATCAACGACAATTAAGATGATTACTGGTATTCACGGGGTGGACAAAGGGACTATTACGATTAACGGAAAAAATATTATGGAAGAGCCGATGGAAGCGAAGAAGACGTTTGGTTATGTACCAGATAGTCCAGATATGTTTTTACGATTAAAAGGAATTGAATATTTAAACTTTATGGCCGATATGTATGAAGTGCCGAAAGAAGTACGACAAGAACGAATAGAGTCTTTAGCGAAGAAGTTTGATCTTTATAATGCTTTATCTGATCAAATTCAAAGTTATTCGCACGGTATGAGACAAAAAATCGTTATTATTGGTGTGCTCGTACATGAGCCAGATGTATGGATTTTAGATGAACCATTAACTGGGCTTGATCCGAAATCTGCATATATTTTAAAAGAAATGATGAGAGAGCATGCGGATAAAGGAAAGATTGTATTTTTCTCTACACACGTATTAGAAGTGGCAGAAAAATTATGTGACCGCGTCGCGATTATTAATAAGGGAAACCTTCAGTTTAAAGGGAATTTAGATGAAATGAGAGATCATTTTAAATCCAATGAATCACTTGAAAAAATGTTCTTGGAGATGACGGGCAATGAGTAAAATTTGGACGTTAACGAAAGTATTATTGAAATTAAATTATGCAGATTTTATAACAGATAAGAAGAAGCGATGGGCGTATGTATTTTCATTTGCAGCTATTTTATTTGTCGGCTTTTTACTGTTTGGTTCTATCACGCATGCAATGTATGAGGGAATGATACATTTAGGGCAAGATCCAGGAATGATTATCGCAATGGGACTTGCGATTGCGAGTATATGGGTATTTTTAATGAGTATTACGAACATTTTAACTGTATTTTACTACAGCAATGACATTGAAATGTTATTACCATTACCATTAAAACCAGCGCAAATTATTTCAGCCAAATTTTTAACAGTATTAATTACACAATACGTAATGAGTTCATTTATTTTATTACCGATCTTTATTACGTACGGTTTAAAAAGTGGCGCATTTATTACATATTACATATATATGATTTTCATTTACTTACTCTTCCCAATTGTGCCGTTAGTACTAGCTTCGTTACTGATGACAGTTATTATGAGGTATACAAATATAGCGAAAAATAAAGACCGAGGAAATATATTTATTGGAATCGTAAGTATACTATTTATTGTAGGAATTAACGTATTTTTGCAGTGGAAAAATAAAAGTTCGTTTTCTGAAGATGCAATTGCGGATTACCTTGCAAACAACCAGTCTTCTCTTTTAGTACAAATGACAAACTATTTTCCAACTACATATTTTGGAGCAGTAGCATTAGTAGAAAATGCAAATTGGAAGGGACCTTTATATGTAATAATCTTTGCAGTTATTTCATTTGTCTTCTTTGTGTTGTTTTATTACATAGCAGAGCGTACATATTTAAAAGGGGTTATTGGACTTTCAACGAGTACAGCAAAGAAACAAGTTATTTCGGCGGAAGGTTTACAGAAATCAACAGTACAAAGTTCGCATTTAAAAGCGTATGTGAAAAAAGAATTTAAAACGTTATTCCGTACACCACAATTTTTCTTAAATTGCATTGTACAAACTTTCGTTATGCCAATTATGTTGTTCTTTATTTTATTTGTGCAAGATGGAAATTTAAAGTTTATTACAGAGTATATTAACAATTCAGAGACAACGGGATTTGCAATTGGTGTTGGCCTTTGTGCATCGTTATTTTTAATGGGTAGTAACGTCATTGCAACAACGTCATTTTCGCGAGATGGAAGCTCTTGGTTTGTGAATCGTTATTTACCAGTAAAGGCTTCGGATATCTTTTTTGCGAAAGCAATCACTGCTTGGTTAATTAATGTGATCATTTTAGCAGTATTCGGTATTACGATGGCAGTTGTAGCTGGGATTTCTCCAGTCTTTATGATACTGTGGTTTTTACTAAGTGCGAACGGGTTGTTATTAATTAATTTAATCGGAACACGCTGGGACGCGCAAACTGCAGATATTCATTGGGATACAGAGCAGAAATTATTTAAAAGTCGATATACAACTTTGTGGAATTTTTTAGCTAATATTTTAATAGCTTTAATTATTGTGGGGGGAGTAAGTGTATTATACTTCTTCCTTCATGTCGGACTGTGGGTTATGTTTATCGTTTTATTTGTAATGTTTACGATTGTAAATTATATCTTTATTAAAATGTTAAAATTAGGTGCTGAACGTATACTGTCAAATATTCAATAAGAAGATAGATCCTCTGTATTCATGCAGGGGATCTGTGTATAGATGGAGGAGAAAAAGGTGAAGAAAATAGCAATTGTAACAGGGGCAACTCGTCTGAATGGAATTGGTGCAGCTGTATGCAAGGTGCTTGCTCAAAAAGGGATAGACATTTTTTTCACGTACTGGCCAAAGTATGATAAAGCGATGCCATGGGGAATGAGTGATCAAGAACCCTTTTTGCTGAAAAAGGAAATTGAAAGTTACGATGTTCGATGTGAAATGGCAGAAATCAATTTATCGCAGTCTTATTCGCCAAATCGTTTGTTTTATATGGTATCAGAACGGTTAGGTGATCCATCTATTCTAGTTAATAATGCAGTATATTCTACTCATACGAGAATTGAGGAATTAGATGTAGAGCAGTTGGATAAACATTATACAGTTAATGTTCGGGCTACTATGCTATTAAGTTCATTGTTTATAAAACATTATTCACTTAAAACGGGCGGGAGTATTATTAATCTTACTTCAGGACAGTCAGTAGGTCCAATGCCAGATGAACTAGCATATGCAGCAACGAAAGGGGCAATTGAAGCATTTACAAAGTCAGTAGCACCAGTTGCGATGGAGAAGGGGATTACAGTGAATGCTGTAGATCCAGGACCGACGAATACAGGATGGATTACAGAGGAGCTGAAGCATCATTTAGTATGGAAGTTCCCGCAAGGTAAAGTAGGAGAACCGGTGGATGCTGCGCGCTTAATTTCTTTTTTAGTAAGTGAAGAAGCGAAATGGGTTACTGGGCAAGTCATTCACTCGAATGGTGGTTATTCATAAAAATATTATGTTAACAAATGTTGAGAAACAAAAAACGAAAGAAAATTTTATTTTTTTTGTATAAATAAAATGTCAAGAAAGATAAAAATTTGATAGAAGAGTATATCGTCATATGAAGATAGTAATTCTTAATGTGACAATATACTCTTTTTCTTTTACTTGCGAGTAGAAAAATGAAGTAGAAGAAACTCGAATATTAAAATGAGTTTATCAGTTTTTGTACGTATTATTATGAAGATTACTGTCGGAAAGATGATAATTCGTATGAAAAGGGATTTTTTAAGGGGGAATCGAATCGTAAAGGGGAGGATAAATTATGTAAAACATAGGGGGATTTATATGAAAATGAAAAAGGTCGCTATCGCATCGATAACAATTGGTACAATGCTTACTATGGCAGCTTGTAGTCCTTCAGCAGATAAAGAAACGGAAAAGAAAGAGCAAGTAACTGCGCAAAATGATGGAGAAGCAAAAACGACAAGTGCAGATGAAGCGTCAAAAACAACGAAAGATACTGAAAAAGAAACAAATACTTCTTCAAATGAAAAAACAGATAAGGATGCAAAAAATACGAAAGAATCATCAGGGACAGAAAGTAACGGCAAAACGTCAACTCAAAACGAAAATGTAAAAACAAAAGAAAAAGAGACGACAGGAAAAACGAATGATCAAACGACTAGCGGGAAAACAACAGATCAAAGTACAAGTACAAGCACAAACAATAATGGAAAGACAACGAAAGATCCGAAGAAAAGTGTTGCTGTGAAAACGAATGTTAAAGAAGTTGTAGCATTAATTGATAGCTTGGACAAGCAGTTAGCTGCTAATCCAAAATTGGAAACAGTGAATAAGCTTGGCAAACAAATTAATGAAAAGTGGGATGTGATTGAAAAAGAGCTAGAAGCATCACATCCGACGGATTCTAAAACAATCGGTCAAAGTATGTATCCGTTAATTGTAGGAGCGGAGAAAGAAAAAATCGATATTAATAAAATGAAATCATTAACGACGAAAACGAAAAAAGATTTAAATCAGTTATTGACGAAACTTTCATAGTTTCAAAAGCCTACTCGTGTGAGTAGGCCTTTTTTAGTTTGTTGTAATGTGCACAGTATAACTTATTTATTTTCATTTTCAATTACGATGCGAAAGGAACTGAATGCTTGTTGACTGATATAATCTTCTTCGCTAACTTTATAAGGAAATGGAAAAGCGACGAGTTGCAAATTACTTTCCTGATCCACTGAAGGCAATGTGAAATTAAAGATTTGTCTTGTTTCAGGTGCAACCTTAGTATAAACGACTTTTCTATTGTTAAATATTTCAACTTGTTTCCAATCTTTAAAAGCCACGATTGCGTAAGTCATTTCATCATTTGTTTCATTACCGTTTGATAAAATTAATTGCTTGCCTTCCTTTTCAAAGAAGACAGTTTGTAAGTTCTCTTCACGGTTCGTAACAAATACTGGTTCGTAAAGACCATCTTTTAAAATAGCATCTGGATTTATAAGGGAGAGTTTTATTTTTTCGTTTTCTTTCTGAAGAGGATGCATTGAATATCGCATACTTAGAATATCTTCTAAAATAGCTGCTTTATTTAAGTTATTATCTTTTAATTTGTATTCAGGTTTTTTAATTATTAAAAAGGTTAATTCACTTGCATTAGGAGAAGTGCGTAAAGAGATTTTCGTAGTAATTGAACTGTTTGGTTTCATATCAAAAAAATAGTGTGATATTTCATTAGTAGTATCTTCTATTTTAAAAGGTTTTTGTTCGTAATCTTCTAGAACAATTAATCCATATTTTCGGTTTTCATTAATAGTATGTACGAATGATAATGTTACATTAATTTTATTATCCTCACTAGTAATTGTACTACCATTGTTAATATGTTGGCCTTGATTATCCTTCAATCCGTAAGAAATAGTATTGGTTTGTTGCTCTCGTTTATTTTCTATGGAAGGTGGATGAGGTTGTATGAATGAAGTATTGAACAAAATATAAATTGTAAGTAATGAAATAAGTAAAACACCGCTAATAATATATATTTGTTTCATAAATAGCACCTCAATATATGTAAAATATTAGAGAAAAAAGATATGCAAGATGCATATCTTTTTTCTCTTTCTTACCAGAAAGCTTTTGTTTCGTGATTCACATCATTATAACCACTTAATTTATAGGTATGATTACCGATAGCGTAATCATCTCCATAATAAATGCTTGTGTTGGTCGCTGTAGCACTTACAAAGGATGATTTTTTTGCACTATTACTTTTCGTATTCACTAATGAGCCATCGCCATTGAAAGTTCTTGCTTTTGCATAAACATAGTCTTCGGTCGTAGTTGATTTCGATTTAGCAACTGCATAGGGGTTACCAAAAAAGGGAGTATATACGCTAATGTTAGAGTCATTCTTAGGTGCAGCTGCAATAGTCAAACTAGGAACACTAGATGTTTTTGTTGATTGAATTGTATCAAAGTCAACTAAAACGGGCTGCTTGTCTACAGTATCGACCTCTGAAGCACTTGCGTTATTAGTAAAACCAAAACCTAAAACCGCTAACCCTAAAGTTGTCACCGATAAAGATTTTTTCATATTCACTAATTTTCCCACCTTTTTAAATTTTTGAGTTCGAACTCAATTCATACAATATATGAAAATTTCGAAACTCTCAATGGTTTATTCCATACTTAACTTTTCTTTTACTTTCGATTCAACATGTCTTCATTTGCAAAAAAGCGAATATATCTTCTAATGCTTAGCCAGCAAGGGATACAGGTTTAACTTTATGAAATTCGTGTAAATTTAAATCTATTCATGTCAGAATCTCTGTTATTTTTAAGTTCATATGGGAAACTTATTAAAAAAAGGATGGTGACAAAAATGACAATCGATCGAATTTGTACAATTGGACCCGCAAGTAATAATAAAGAAACGTTAGCACAGTTAATAAAGAATGGTATGAAAATTGTTCGACTGAATTTATCGCATGGCACGCATGAAAGTCATAAAGACATCATTCGTTTAGTGAAATCATTAGATGACTCTATTAAATTTTTGGGTGATGTACAAGGACCTAAAATAAGATTAGGTGAAGTGAAGGGAGAGCAAATTACACTTCAGGCAGGAGATTCTTTTATTTTACATACACAATCAGTTACAGGGAGTAATACAGAAGCGAGTGTTGATTATGAAGGAATTGCGAATGATGTAAAAGTAGGCAGTAGAATTTTAATTAATGATGGAGAAGTTGAATTAATTGTTGAAAAGATAAGTACGGACAAAATAGAAACGAAGGTAAAAACAGGTGGCAATATCTCATCTCATAAAGGAGTTAATTTACCAGATGCGGCTGTTCGTTTACCAGCTATTACAGAGAAAGATAAAAAAGATATTCAGTTTCTTTTAGAGGAGAATGTTGATTTTATCGCGTGTTCTTTCGTAAGAAAACCTAGTCATATAAAAGAAATACGAGATTTTATACAACAGTATAAAGAAACGTCACCTAATATAATTGCAAAAATAGAAACGATGGAAGCAATCGAGAATTTTCAAGATATATGTAAAGAAGCAGATGGAATTATGATTGCAAGGGGCGATTTAGGAGTAGAGTTACCGTATCAATGCATTCCGCTTTTACAGAAAATAATGATTCAGGAATGTAATCGAACGAATACATATGTCATTACAGCAACACAAATGCTTCAATCTATGGTAGATCATTCTATTCCAACAAGGGCAGAGGTGACTGATGTGTTTCAAGCTGTACTGGACGGAACGAATGCAGTTATGCTTTCAGCTGAAAGTGCATCAGGAGAGCATCCAATCGAAAGTGTAAGAACATTACGTCTCGTTTCAGAATTTGCGGAACATGTTAAAAAAGATGGACCTTTTGCGATGAAAGATGTACTGCAATTACTGCGTGAGTCTCTGGATGAGTAATAAATAAAAAGAGGGCGGATATACATCCGCCCGCGTGTTTTTCATTCATACTATTCTTGCTCTTGCTCATCCAAAATCTTTTCAAACGCAGCAGATACTTTATCAAACTCTTCATCATTTTCAATGTATGAAAACTCATTATCTTCTTCTACTTTCAAAAAGAAAATATCAATGTCTTCCTCAGTTTCTGTTTGGATATCTTCAACAAAGGCAACTGCAATATATTCTGCACCTTCGACATCCATCGCTCCAAGTACTTCTACTTCTTGCTCTTCGTTATTCTCATCACTAAGAGTAAACACTTCGCCAACTTCAATATCAGACATATTCATTCTCCTCCTGTTCGACTCTAAAAATAGAGCACTCAAACTGTATACATACTAACATATCTTTCCATGAAAAACCAAATTCATACGTAAGAAAACAATTCATTCTTCTTTAGTATGAGTATACAGCTATTAGGAGCATTATTTGTCTGTGCTATATTACTTAATCCATTCAACAATTGTATCCATAGTCTGTCTTGTTTTATCACGCTTTGGCTCTTCTTTACGGTAACCAAAGGCAACCATAACTGATACTTCAAGATTATCGCCTTGTATAATGCCTTCTTGACGAAGTAAAGAATCTACTTCCTCTTTATCAAATCCTTCTATTGGACAAGAATCAATACCGATTTGAGCTGCGCTCGTCATCATATTACCTAAAGCAATATAAGTTTGTTTAGATGCCCAATCAAATACAGCACGATCGGATTGTAATAAGTTAAAATCTGATTCCTGGAACTTTTTGAAGAATTCATATCTAATTTTTTGAGTGTCTTCAGGCAATCCAATAATATCGTTCATCATATATTTAATATACTCTGCATCATAATGCATATCTTTAATGTTTCTTGAAAGAACAATAACAAAATGACTAGCTGTTGCAAGTTGCCCACCAGCGCCCCATGAATACGGTTGTAGTTTTTCTCTTAATTCTTTATTTTGTACGACAATAAATTTCCAAGGCTCATATCCAAAAGAAGAAGGAGATAATCTGCCTGTTTCTAAAATGAATTTGAAATCCTCTTCTGAAATTTTGTGCATAGGATCGAATTCTTTACATGCATGTCTGAAATGAAAAGCCTCCATAATCTTTTCTTTTGTAATTTCATTTGTATTTGTCATAAAAGTTCCTCTTTTCATGAATTTATTTTTGTAAGTAAATTATATTTTTAAAGTAACACAGATACAAGTACGCACATTTATGTGGTATAGTATCAAAAAAGATACTATTGATAAGGGAAGGGATTTATTATGGATTGTTCAAATGAAAATAATATAAATTACCCATTTTTAAATAAATATTCTTGTCCAGTTGAAGCTATGGTTGAGGTGATTGGAGGGAAATGGAAAGGGGTAATTTTGTATCATTTATTAGATGGTACAAAGCGGTTTAATGAATTAAAAAGATTAAAACCAAATATCACACAAAGGATGTTAACACTGCAGCTGAGAGAACTTGAAGCTGATGGGATTATACATCGTGAAGTATACCGTGAAGTACCACCTAAAGTTGAATATTCGTTAACTGAGCTTGGTGAATCACTACGTCCAGTGATTCTATTAATGATGGAATGGGCAACTCATAATATGGAGAAGGTTTTGGAGAATAGGAATACGAAAAATAATAGTTAAGAGTTGAAATTGATATAGACGAGTTATGTGAAATAGTTGTAGAAATAAAAGGTGTTTCCATACGTGAAAACACCTTTTATTTCTATATTTTTTACTTTTTAACTTCAACTGCTGAAGTTGGAAAGTTATTTAAGTTTGCAGTTTGACCATACCAATCAGCATGTTTAAAAACAACACCTTTTCCATATCCGTCAGTTGAAGTACGTTCCCATAGTGTTGTTGAGTAGCTAGCAGTAGGAGCTGCTGTACGTACAGAAACAATTTGATTTTGCCAACTAGCAGACAAGTTTTTATAACCGCTACTTAGAGAAAAATACTCGCTACCTTGATTTGTAAGTTTATAGAAGTCTGTACTACCAGGTCCGCTTCCTCCAACACCAAGGGGAGTGATTGAATGATTCAACCTTTGTTTATCTTTTTCAATAAAAGACTCTAAACTTTCTTTGCTCGAAAATCCATAAGATAACCAGTCTCCATTTTGATTTTGTTTCGGTAGAACTAACGTTATTTTTACGTCTTCCTTTGATGGAGCACTCAATTTGTTAAACGAATCAACAGTCTTTTCATCTACAGTTACATATTCGAAAGAGGAAATCGTATAATCTTTTTCGGTACTAGCTGATACTGATCCCAGTCCTCCAGTTAACGACGAGACAGTTAATAATGCACCTGCTACCAACTTTTTCAGCATGGATTCATCTCCTTAAAACTTAGATTTTTTACATAACTAAAATGTATGTTAATTTGAATGTTTTATAAATATTTAGAAATTTATAAAAATTAAACAGAATATTCTTTTATTATTCTGAAGTAAGGAAAGTAATTAAAAATGAAAAAAGGTTTACTTAAAAAGTAAACCCTTTTTGCTGACCTATTTCAAAACTCAATGGATGAAAGTTTCATTTTATCCATCTATGAATCATACACTTCTTTTGCATTCGTAGAAGCAGCATCTAATAAAAGGAAAATGGCTGCTATCATATGTAGAAAGATGTCTATATAAGGAAAGAAGGCAACTAGAGTAACGATAATACCGATATACTGAGGGTACGTATTCATGCCTTCTTTTTTAGCTAATAAAATAGTAGTGATATGAAAAACAATCAATAGTAGTAAAGGTAACCCATATAGGTTAACAAGACTTGGAAATACATAATAACAAGGAAGTAATAAAAGATGATAGATCCCTGTAGTCCACTTTAGTGCTTGAATGTAGGTTTTCAAAGTTAATCCTCCTAAAACAATTCATATCTATATATTACCAAAAATAATAGGTAATTGGATATTGTTTATTTGTATTTTTAATAGATTATAATAATTTTATGTAAACTAATTGTTAGGTATCTATAAAATAGAAAAACCACCCAAACGAGGGTGGTTCGTATTATAAATAACTACTTAAAGAAGAAATCGGAACCTTCACTTCACTACCTTCCTTCATATTCCGCAGCATAACGGTTTCTGTACTAAGTTCGTCTTCCCCAATAATAAGCACATAAGGTATATTCTCTTTATTGGCATAATTAAGGGCGCGTTTTAATTTGCGTCCTGCTAGTTCAAGTTCGACTTTTAAGGAAGTGGTGGAACGTAATTGCTGGGCAATTTGTAAGCATTGTAACTCTGTCCCAAGCGGGATGATAAATAGAGCCGCTGTAGATGAGATTGTTTCTTTCTGCGATAGTGCTGTATAAATAACGTCTAAACCGAATGAAATACCGACTGTTGGATAGTTTATATTATCACCACGGAAAGCTCCGATAATGTTATCGTATCGACCACCGCTACCGATGCTAGATGTAATCGATCCATCTTTTAAAAAGATTTCATATACAGTACCTGTATACATTGTGAGTCCTCGCGCTAAAAACGGGTTGAATATCGTATTTTCATTTATTCCAAGGGCGATTAAATATTGCTGTAATTGTTGTAGTTCGTTTACTCCATCGGCAACGAGTGGATTATTGAAAGTTTCTTTAAAGTCAGCGATAGTAAGCTTTAGACAAGATAATACGGTATTACATATCGTATCAGCCATTTCTTCAGAAATTCCGCGCTCTAATACATCTTTTCGTACACCATCAATCCCAATCTTTTCGATTTTATCTAATGATAAAATGACGTCACTTGTTAACTCAGTAGGGATGTTAATGGCCTGAAGAATACCATTTAACAATTTTCGGTTATTATATTGGATCGTTATCTCTAAGTTTAACGTTCGGAACAGTTCAAACGCCATACCCATAAGTTCAGCTTCTGCCATGACAGACTCAACACCGACGATATCAACGTCGCATTGTATAAATTCACGAAATCTTCCTTGTTTAATTGGCCCATCTCGAAATACTTTCCCAATCTCATAACGTTTAAAAGGGAGGCGGAGGTTCGGATTCATTGCCACAACTTTTGCGAATGGAATAGTTAAATCGTATCGTAAGGCGAGCTCACGTTTCCCTTGATCCTGAAGTGTATATATTTCTTTTAATATTTCATCGCCACCGCCGTACTTGTAAGACATAAGCTCATACATATTTAACGTCGGCGTTTCTAAAGGTTTGCATCCGTATCGTTCAAACGTATCTTCACAAGCTCTTTTAATTTTATTTCGCAGCACTTGTTCTTCTGGTAAATAGTCTTTCGTTCCTTTTACATTTCTCATTTCCATCATAATCACTCCTTTTTTAAATTAAAAAAAGCTATGCAGGTATAAAAATACCCACATAGCTTTATGAACGCTTCGTGGGTCAACAGGAAAAGCCCTGTACCCACGAAGAAAAACTTTTCTTCGGATACACGGCGTTACGTATGATGATGAAGTTGGAAAGAAGTATTAAAATTTCGCATGACAAATCTCTCCTTAACGTAAGTTTTTCCAAATTATATCAGATGATTTTTGAATTATCAATATTTTTAGTTTTGAAAAATACGTGAAGTTATGTAGGAGAAATGGAAAAGGGTGTATAATAAAGGAAAACTTAATGATATGAAATAAAGTTTTAAGGAGAACGTTATGAAAAAAGATAAAACAAATGCGATGCGAATATTAGATAAAGAAAAAATTGAATATTCGATGATGTCATATGATCCAGACGATGGGAAAATTGATGGCGTATCAGTAGCCGAGAAAATTGGACGAGAAGTGAGAGAAGTATATAAAACGTTAATCGCTCAAGGGAATAGTAAAAATTATCATGTGTTTATTATTCCGGTAGATGAGGAACTAAATTTAAAAGCTGCCGCAAAAGCAGTAAGTGAAAAGAAAATTGAAATGATTCCTGTTAAAGATATTACGAAAGTGTCAGGATACATTCGCGGCGGTTGTTCACCAGTTGGAATGAAAAAGTTATTTTCTACATGTATCGATGAAAGCGCCCAATTACTTGATAAGATGATAGTGAGCGGCGGGAAAATTGGTATACAAATTGAGCTGAAAGTTGATGACTTGGCGAAAGTGACGAGAGCGCAGTTTGGAGAGGTAACGAAGTAAATATACATAGGAAAAGAAGTTCTGGTTTTATCCCGCTATTCGCCGGGCAGTAAGTAAGACCCTCACCTCAAAATTCAGCGGAAGCAAAGAAATTAGGTGGGGATTAATTGCCCGTAAAAGCACGATTGGTGAGGGCTGATAATCAGTGGGGATGAACAAAACCCCCACTGATTAAAGTTTCACTTTATTGAATTTAGATAATAATTTATAGGATAGTTAGTCCATTATGGGGCTGATTGTCCTTTTTTATTTACAAACTGGATAAAGATTGAATGTTTAGTTTGATATAGGCATGTAATCTGAATTGTTTGTTTGGCTTTGGGAGGAGGACAAAGGCTCGGTGCGAGGACTTTAAATAAGTTACTCTTAAAGATAGACAAGTGACGGGAGAGTGTTTAATGGAGGTTCAAGAAATACCCTAAGAAAGCACGTATTGGGGGGCAGTGTTTTGGCCCCCATCGGCTAAAAGTATGAAAGATTTTATACAGTTTTTTTGCTAATCCAGTAACAAACAAGAACACTAAAACCGCGTTAGGATAGGAATGTATAAAAAATGTCTAGATTCATAGAACTAAAAAAGAAGTTTCACTTGTGAGAGCAGGGTTCTCCTTTTTCATTGCTACTGATAATGAGACGTTATGTTAACTAATTTTGAATATCGTATACAGACTAAAAACAGAGAAAACTTCCTGTTGTGTAGGGTATTTTTTCTGTTTTTTTGATGATAGTTGTTAACTGATTTCTCACATTTCAAAAAAACTACTTTTTTGTTTGCTTGTCCACACCATTTCACCTCTTTGTGAATTTTATAGTATTAAAGGAGGTGAAAAGAATGAATGAAGATATTATTTCAATTGGAGCAAATTGTATAGTGAGAATTAGAAACAGATTCTTTCTTCTAGTAGAAATTGAAGTGGAATTTGGAAATGTAGCCATAGAGGAATTTGTTTTTATTCGAATATCTGAGCAAGAAGCTAGAACATTGTTAGCAGGGGGTATTCAACGTTGTACTATTTCCAATTGTATTCCTAGGTCTCATGATGATTTAGAAGTAGAATTCATTTGTGTTTTAATCGTAGGTGGGGAAGCATTTGCGGTTTTTGATGTAGAAGACGATGTTGATGAAGCTGTACTTGTTCCAATTTCATTAAGAGAAGCCGAGCGTTTAATCTGTAGAGGAGCAAGACGATGTACAGTTATTAATAGATAAGAGTAAGCCTTTTGGGTACTAAAGAGGTTTCATTTTGTGTGGCTTCTTGTAAGAATGATTATGTAAATATGAATATCCTCCAGAGTACTTAACTGGAGGATATTTTTTAGACTTCTAGATGTATTAACTACTGATAATGAGACGTTATATTAATTAGGTTTGGATATTGTATACATCGTCTTTTCTTCAACTAAGAGTGCAGATTCATACAGTAAAAATTACTTTTTTAACTATAAAATAAGAAGAAATGAACCTATATTACTACTGATAGAGCTATGTTATAATGAAAATAAGGGTTTTATCCTTATTTTCATTATATAGGAGAGTGTTGAACATGATTATCAAGTTCATTCGTTTACGTTAATTTTAAACACAATTCGTTATGCCCGACTATTTTTTTCGAAATGTGTGGGTTTATTTGGTTGTGTCTTTTTTTATTAACTAAATACGAATGAAATGAGGAGTTAATCATGACTGAAAAGATTATTAAAATTAATAAAATTGATATATGTACAGAGAGCTTTGGCAATTCAGCAGATCCAGCAGTCTTACTAATTATGGGAGCCATGTGTTCAATGGTTTATTGGGATGAGGAATTTTGTCAACAATTAGCTGATACGGGCCGATATGTTATTCGTTATGATAATAGAGATGTCGGACGGTCAACTACTTATGAACCGGGGAGTTCCCACTATACTGTGGTAGATATGGCTGATGATGCGATTGGGGTACTCGATGCATATCATATTGACGAAGCACATATTGTTGGAATGTCATTGGGTGGAATGATTGCTCAAATTGTAGCCTTAAGGAACCCTGAGAGAGTTATAAGTATAACTTTGATTGCATCAGGTATTTTTGGTTCTGAAGATAACGACCGAAATTTGCCTCCGATCGATGAAAAGATACTCGCTTACCATACTAATGCGGCCAAACTAAATTGGTCGGATGAAGAATCTGTTGCAAATTACTTGGTTGCAGGATCAGCATTACTTTGTGGTTCAAAGCATAAATTCGATAAGAAGAGGGCTTATAAGCAGGTAGAAAACGAAATAAAACGGGCAAATAATCTACTCAGTATGTTTAATCATTCCCTTCTTAAAGGTGAGGATTCTTATGAGGGGAGATTAAAAGAAATCAATATACCTACTTTGGTTATCCATGGTACAGAAGATACAGTGCTTTCATACGAGCATGGTCTTGCTCTTGTTAATGAAATACCGCATGCTGTGTTACTACCCTTAGAAGGATCGGGTCACGAGATTCACTGTGACGATTGGAATCATATAATCAACGCTATTTTGAATCATACTTCAGTCCTGTAATCATTATAGAAATCGTATAAAACAAAAAATATTTGGAAAAAGGGTTACAATCGAATCTGTAACCCTTTTTTTCTATTAAAAATCAATTTTAGAACTGTTACTCATTTAAAGAATAGTAATACGCTTAGTTATTGGTATTTATTTCCAATGATGAAAATTATGTAAATAAGCTGTTCACTGGATTCCCATAGAAAACTGTGGTGAGATGAGATTTTTGATTTTGAAGTACTTCAAAATCTTAGCTAGATGGCTATGTAGCGGTACCCACATTAAAAATGCAGGAACATATCAAATATGTTCCTGCATTTAATTTTATTAAGTTTAATATCTATGACCTAAATATAATAGAATTTGGAGCTTCTTTTTATTTTAAATAAATTGGGTAATTAGATTATAACTTTAATATTTGTGATTGAATATAATAATAATATAATGGAGGTGATGTTATATGGCTCTTACTACAGGACCAATTGAAAACGTAGGAAATCAACCTGCTAATGCAAGTAAAGTTAGGGTGAAGATCCTTAACCGTACTGCGGGCCCACTTACTGGAGTAGCTAGAGTTTTTAGACTTGACGGTTCATTAGTATTAATTGAACAGGTAAACTTCAATGTGAATTCTAATGCTTCTACTTTTGCAACTCTAAGTTTAGTTCATCCTGCTCTTGGACAAGCATTTGAATATGAAGTTCAAATTGTTCCTAATCAACCTGGTGGACTATATAGTGTTTATGGACTAACAGCTGAAAATGTTATTATTACTGCACAACGTGTTGTGAACTCAGAATTGACACAGTTTCTTTAATTAAAATAGATTGGTGCCTACATGGTATCCAATCTATTTTTGTACGTATTATTCAGAGAAAGAATGGTTTTACACAAAAATAAAGATAGTTATGGAAAAGGGAAAAGTCGAGCTATCATCTTAATTTTTATTATTTCTGTCTTAGACCGTATCTGTTTTGTGGCACGGTTTTCTTTGAATGCATTTTATTCAAACTGTTTTTTAAAGTATTTATCAAATATGCATTATTGCATAAATAAATTTAAATTTATAAGTTAATATTAAACTACTTTTTAGTTGTAAAGAATATGTTAATAATCTTTATAAGAAAAGGATATTCCTTGTAAAAAGTGAAATTGTTTGGAATGTGAATAAACAAAAAGTTTAGAAGTGATACAGACTGGATAGAGTCTTGTATTAAATAAACAGAAAAGGGGTATGGGTTTCTAAAAGGTTTCGGGGGTTAGAAAGCACTTTTTAGTTAATAGCTTTAAATTATATTTTAAAGGGGAATGGGTATATGAAGTTTCGAAATACAAAGATTGCTATGGTTACACTGTCTTCATTTTTTATTTTAGGTTCTGCATCTCTATCATTCACAGATACTATACACGGTGAAGTAGCTTCTGCATCAGCACAAGAGATTATTGTGAAAAATTATGATGATACATATTATAATAACGCAATAGGAAAAACGGGGTTAGAATTAAAGAAGGAACTGCATAATATTATTGATAATCATACAAAGCTATCATACAGTGCGGTTTGGGAAGCAATAAGAGATACTGATGAAGATCCAAATAATAAAAATAATGTGATACTCTTATATACTGGTCGTTCGCAAGGGAAACTTACGAATGGATCAGGAGTAAATAACTGGAACCGAGAGCATGTTTGGGCAAAATCTCACGGTGACTTTGGAACGACTGCAGGACCTGGAACAGATCTACATCATTTAAGAGCGACGGATGTATCTGTAAATAGTTCACGTGGAAATCTAGATTTTGATAATGGTGGTGTGAATCATTCTGAAGCGACAGAATGTAAATATGATAGTGATTCTTGGGAACCTCGTGATAGTGTAAAGGGAGATATTGCTAGAATGCTGTTTTATATGGCTGTTCGTTACGAGGGAGACAACGGCGAAATAGATTTAGAACTAAATGAAAAAGTGAATAACAATAAAGATCCATACATGGGGAAACTATCTGTCTTATTAAAATGGAATGAACAAGACCCGGTCGATGATTTAGAGCGAAAGCGTAATGAAGTGATTTTTACAAAATATCAACATAACCGCAATCCTTTTATTGATCATCCAGAATGGGTAAATAAAATCTGGAACTAAGATTTTTAAAGGTATTATATTTTGATAAAAGGGATTGATCATTATGATCAATCCCTTCTTATATTTTTACTAGAATAAATGATTTTTATAGGACTAGTGAGGGAAATAGAATAGATATTTATATGGAACGATAGTACTTATTTATCTAGTTAAGTATTTAGTAAGGTCCCCACTCAATATTCACCCCAACAATAAGAAAAACAAGTCCAATGATAAACCAAATGAGTGCAAGTGGAGCCATGAAACGAATCCATTTTCCATAAGAAATCCCGCTTGCTGCGAGAACGCCCATTAAAACACCGGAAGTTGGATTTAAGCAGTTTACTACACCTTCTCCGAGCATAACAGCTTGTACTGTAACTTGGCGTGTAATGTGCATAAAATCAGCTAATGGAGCTAATATCGGAATAAAAATAACCGATTCTCCTGTCCCGGATGAAATGAGGAAATGTAATGCGGCACTACTCACATACATGCCGATAACACCAAATACAGGGTTTTGTCCTTCGAGAGCTTGTGCGAGTTGGTTAACAATTGTATCAAGCAATTTTCCTTGTTCTAAAATGACTGAAATACAGCGAGCCATTCCGACAATTAAAGCACCGTAGATAAGGTTTTGGCAGCCAGTTAGAAAAGTAGAAGCGATATCGTTTGCTTTCATGCCACCTATTATTCCGGCTGTAATTGCTATGAAAATAAAAGTAGCGGTCATTTCTGCGTCCGTCCAATGTAGACGAAAAGCGCCTATTAAAAATGCAATTAATGATAAAGCTGAAACGAGTAAAATTAATTTATGACGTATCGTCCAAGGAACTTCCTTTTTCTCTGCTTCTTTTTCGCTTGAAAGAGCGTTACTTGGAAACCAGTTGTCGCCAAGGATGCTTCCTTTATTCGATTTTTTCAAGCGCTTTACATACCAATTTATATATAGAATGGTAGCAAGTAAAAAAGATATATAAATTGCTGTGCGTAAACCAATTCCCGAAAACATCGGAAGTTCTGCGATCTTTTGTGAAATGCCTAAAGGTGAGGGAGATAAAATAGTAGCATTAAAACCAGCATAAGTACCTAAATAAATAATTGCTACACCGACGATAGCGTCCCATTTTAACGTGCGTGCAACGATGATGCCGATGGGGATAAAACCGATAACTGAGTTAACGATAATACCAGTCGTTCCAAGAATAGAAAAAAGCGCAGCAACTATACAAATGAAAAGTAATTGCTGATTACGAAATTTGTTAATAACATGATAGATTAAACCGTCAAGAGCACCTGTTTTTTCAAGAATTGCAATGGCTCCACCTGTAAATAAAATTAGAAAGATAATAGGAGCAGCAAGTGTCATTCCTTTTTCAATAGCGGTAAAAAAAGAAACAAATCCTACGGGTGATTGCGGAACAGAATGGTAGCTACCTGGTATTGTCGTTGTAACGGTCCCGTTTGTAACCCTTTTAAATTCTCCAGCAGGAACGAAGTACGTAGCAATGGCGCAAAGTAAGGCAATAAAAAATAGTAGTACGTACGCATCAGGCATTTTAAACTTTGGTTTACTAGGTTGTTTTTTTGCCTCAGTTTGTATTTGCATAAAATCCCTCCTTCTTTACTTGGTTAATTTTTAATATTCTGAATTTAATCTGTGAAATAGATTATAATAAAGGTAGCTTCTTAAGGCAATAGTTTTTGTATCCTTTCCCGTACATACAAATTATTGCAATATTAGACAGGGAAACGATAATAAGCCAAGAATATGTTATGTAGAAAGAAAAAGGAAAAGAGGGAACAAGATGTGGAAAACTACTGATCTATGTGATGAATTTGAAAAGGAATTACAAATATGTCGCCAGTCTTTTCGGTCTTTTGGGAAGAAAGAACAATTCCACGGGAAAATTGCAACTGTAAAAGTGAAAGATGATAATGTACTAGTGAAGGAAGGATTGCAAACATTACCAGAAGGAACAGTATTAGTTGTTGAGGGCGGAGCGTCTACTAATTGTGCGTTACTTGGTGATAATTTGGCAGCTATTGCGGAAGAAAGAAAGCTAGCAGGAATTATTGTGAATGGGTATGTTCGTGATTCTAGTGAACTAAAGAATATTAATATTGGTATTTTAGCGTTAGGAACGATGCCAAATAGAAGTGTGAAAGAAGGAAAAGGAGAACGAAATATTTCATTGCACTTTGGACAAGTGGATTGGAATCCAAATGAATATGTTTATGCGGATGAAGATGGCGTCATTATTAGTGAAAAGAGTTTACATCGTTAAGAGTTAATAAGTTATTATTCTTAGAAAATAAATCCGATAAAGCATGGACAAAATTCTTTGTCAATAGTAAAATAATACAGAAATTTAAAATTTACAGAATGTATAGGTTTATCGTTTTACGATAACTTAAATGGAAGTAAGTTGTGCCAAGAAAAGTGAATGTTATCACAATGATACGTTCATAAACAAAATTATTTTTCCTATACAAATATAGCCGCGAATAATGCGGGTAGGAGGTGTTGTACATTTTTGTTCGACACTTACAAAAAGAGAGTGTCAATCGCACGCCCTTGAAGGGCCTTTTTTTGTGTAAATGGTAGTAAGGGAGGAAATTTTGGGATGGCAATGTTGAAAAAGTGGCTGCTTACGTCGTTAATGGCAGTGACACTTGTATTTGTTTCTTTTGCGAATACAGTACATATTACGTTTGCTGAAGGAAATACAGCAAAACTTGCAATTATTGGGGAATCACAAAAGGGCATTATGTTATGTCCGAAAGAAGAGCAAATTAAAGATGGGGAAACAGCTTTAAGTTTGCTGCAAAAGGTCATGGGGGACAAAGTAGAATCTGAAACAATGTCGTTTGGAACATATGTAAAAGAAATCGATGGTTTAATGGCCGGGGCTACAAGTGCTTGGCTATATGATGTAAATGATAAGTCTGCAGAAGTCGGAGCAGATAGTTATAAATTAAAATCTGGAGATGTTGTTGTCTTTCGCTTTGTTTCAGACTGGAGCAATATAAGCCAGGAAACATTGAAAGAAACGTTAGATAAGTTCGGGACGTGTAAAACAGAAGAACCTAACGGTGGCAAACCAGAAGAACCAAAGACGGATGATCCAAAACAAGAAAAACCAGAAGAACCGAAGACGGATGATCCAAAACAAGAAAAACCAGAAGAACCAAAGACGAATGATCCAAAACAAGAAAAACCAGAAGAACCAAAGACGGATGGTTCAAAACAAGAAAAACCAGATGGTACAAAAACAAATGATGAAAAACCAGAACAACCAAAGCAAGAGAACATTCAAAATCCAAGTGCACAATTAAACGAAGCCATTTCTAAAACATCAGATAAGATGTTACAAGATGGAATTGAAAGTGACTGGGTAGCTGTAGCGCTTTCTCGTTCTGGAAAGAATGTGCCAATTGAGGCAAAATTAAATTATGTTAAGTCAGTAACTGAAAAAGTAGAAAAGCGCATTAATCGTTTTTCAGCGACAGATTTAGCTAGAACAATTATTATGATGAATGCAATGAGTGCAGACCCTAAAAATGTAGGTGGACATAATTTAGTTCAAAAATTGTATGAGTCAGATAAAGTGAATTCTGTTACAGGTTATGCATTTGCTTTACTTGCATTTGATACGAAAAAGTATGAGATTCCAGTTGAATCAAAATGGAACAGAGTTGCTCTAGTGGAAGCACTGTTAAATAATCAGCATACAGACGGTGGATGGACTTATAATAGTTCAGGTAGTAAAGATAGTGCTAGTAGCGTTGATGTAACAGGTATGGTTTTATCAGCATTAGCTCCTTATCAAGAGCGATCAGATGTGAAACCAGCTATACAAAAAGCTGTTGCGTATTTATATAACGAACAGCTGCAAAATGGCGGTTTTTCAGCTGATGGACAAGAAAATTCAAATAGTACTGCGCAAGCAATTATTGGATTATCGCTTGTTAAAGATGTAGATCAAAATCGTCTTCATAAGGCAATGCAAAACCTATTATCATATCAACTTTCAAATGGTGAATTTAAATGGTTACCAAGTGATCAAAATGGTAACGGAATGGCTACAGAACAGGCTCTTTTAGCATTACTTCAATTTAAGGAAATGGGAAAATCTATTTATGATTGGTCTAATGTAGACGCTGGTAATGTAATTAAGCCAAAACCGATTGAAGAGCCAGAAAAGGTCGTTGAACCAGAAAATAATGTAGTAGAAAAAGAAGTTATTGAAGAACCGAAAGAACAAAAACAAGTACAACAAGAAACAAAAGATGAAAATCTAAAAGTAGTTGTAGATAACGAACCGGTTAAGAATAAAAAAATCGGAAACGGTAACAGTCTACCAAAAACAGGAGCATCTTCTCATGGTGCAGCAACAGAAGTAGGTATGGGTGTATTATGTATTGCTTCTGCATATGTATTATGGAGACGTAAAGCAGCTTAACAAAAAATTAGGAGCAATTATTTGCTCCTAATTTTCGTATGAAAGGTGAGAGATAGAATGAGTAAGGTGAAATGGTTCATTTCTTTACTGCTTTCGCTCGGGCTACTTGCCGGATGTGAAGAGGCAGCTGTAAAGCCTGAGAAGAAGGTAGAACCGAAGCAAGAAGAGGTAGCGAAACAAGAAGAACAAAAAGATGAAGTGAAGCCGGAAGAAAAAACAGAAGAAAAGCAAGCTGAATCAGAGCAAAAGCAGCAAGAAGAACAGAAAGAGAAACAAGAACAAAAAGTAGAAGAGAAGCCGAAAGAGGAAAAGCCGCAGGCACAACCAGAGGTAAAGAAAGAAGAGAAACAACAGGAACAACCGAAAGAACAGCCGGCTGTAAATAAGCAACCAGAGCAGCAACAAGCACAAGAAGAGAAACAACAACCGAAAGCACCAGAAGTAAAAGAAGAAGCAAAGGTTGTGAATCAGCCGAAAGAAACACCGAAGCAGGAGCAAAAAGAAGATCCGAATAAAGCGGAGAAAACGATACCGACTCCGACCGTTCCAAATTCTGAACAACGAAAACCAGATCCGGTTCCACCGCCTAAACCACAAGCAAAACAAGTAACAATCTCGGTAAAAGGAAATAACGGATATATAATGGGTGCGAAAAAGATGGATGTACAAGAAGGCGATACAGTGTATAAAGTATTGCAACGTACAGGATTAGATGTTGATGCAAGCGGATCTAGAGATAGTATTTATGTAAAAGGTATTAATGATTTATATGAAAAAGATATTTCGGATACTAGTGGTTGGAAATATCGTGTGAACGGTGCTTTTCCAAACCATAGTGCTGGTGTAGTTACGGTAAAACCAGGAGATACAATTGAGTGGGTATACGTATTACAATAAGAAAGGCATTCGGTAAAGGGCTATGAAAATAAGTTTTTCTTCTTTACATCCTTTTGTGAATTTTTTCTATTATATCGGGGTGATGATACTATGTACGATGTGTCTTCATCCTCTTTTTTTAATTGGAGCAATAGTATTAATTATTATGTTAAATGTGATGCAAGGAAATAGCGAAAAGATAAGAAAGATGCTACCGAGCACAATTGTTTTCTTTTTTATGGTAATTTTATTTAATTCGTTATTAACGCATAGAGGTCGAACTACGTTATTTTGGTTAGGTGATAGCCGTATTAAGCTTGAGGCGATTATGTTTGGAATAGTAATGGGGTTATTACTAGTTGCAGTTATGTTTACGTTTGCGTCATACAATGATATTATTTCCAGTCATAAATTTTTATATTTGTTTTCAAGAATTTCACCGAAAGTTGCATTGTTAACGATGATTACAGTGAGATTTGTTCCTTTGTTTATAAGACGATTAAAGAAAATCACACTCGTCCAAAAAACGAAAGGTGTGCAGGTAGATTCAGGTTCGATAATTGAACGCGTCAAAAATGGTATGCAATTGCTGCAAGTATTATTAATTTGTTCATTAGAAGATGCACTGCAAACGGCAGATTCTATGCAAGCTCGTGGATTTGGTGTAACGAAGCGTACGACGTATATTCGCTATAGAATGGAGAGGCGTGATTGGTATACGCTCAGTTATTTAATCATTTTATTTATAGCTGCTATTGTATGTAGTAATTATGGCGGAGGGAAATTGATTATTTATCCGAAAGTCGAATCTATTTTATTCCAGCAATACGATGGAATGATGTTTGTATTATTTACACTGTTTATTAGTTTACCAATTATGATGGAAGGGAGAGAATGGATATGGTGGCGCATGCAGAAATAAACAATTTATCATTTGTATATGCTGATGAAAACGAATACGCGTTACAGCATATTTCTCTTTCTGTTCAAAAAGGTGAGTTTATTGCACTTGCTGGAGGATCGGGATCTGGGAAGACGACGTTATTAAAACATTTTAAAAAGGAGTTACTTCCAATTGGTACGCGTTCTGGAGAGATATTTTATGAGGGTGTTTTAATAGAGGAAGTAGCTGATTTGTTATCTGCCCAAGAAATTGGGATGGTATTTCAAAACCCAGAAAACCAGATCGTTATGGATACAGTGATTCAAGAATTAGCATTTTCTTTAGAAAATATCGGATTACCATCACATATTATTCAAAAAAGAATAGCAGAGCTTATTAGCTTTTTAGGATTTCAAGATTTATTGCATCAATCTGTTCATACGTTATCTGGTGGGCAGAAGCAGCTTGTCAATTTAGCTGCGGTATTAGTTATGCAGCCGAAATTGCTATTATTAGATGAACCGACAGCGCAGTTAGATCCAATCGCTGCAAAAGAGTTTTTAGGATTATTAAAACGGATTAATGAAGAACTTGGAATTACGATTATTTTAAGTGAACATCGTTTAGATGAAGTTATCCCGCTTGCAACACGCGTTGTTTGTATGGATAATGGCCGTATTATGTATGATGGTAGTCCTAAAATTGTTATTACGGATATGTGGGGAGTAGAAACATTCCGTCCATTTATTCCGCAAATTCCAAGGCTATTTTTAGAGTGGAATGTGAGAGATATTCCGTTTACAGTGCGAGAGGCGCAAATGAAAATGAATGATTTTGCAGCGATATCATATGTAAATGACCCAATAGCACAAAGTGAAAAGCAAGAGGTAATTTTAAGCGCAGAGCATATTTCGTTCCAATATGAAAAAAATAGTCCGCTTATTTTACGTGATTTATCAGTTTCGATTGAAAAAGGAAAATGGGTAGCGCTCGTTGGGAAGAACGGTACAGGTAAGTCTACACTGTTAACGATTTTAGCAGGATTACAAAAA
The DNA here is from genome assembly GCF_003402455.1 of Bacillus sp. HMA207. NCBI lineage: Bacteria > Bacillati > Bacillota > Bacilli > Caryophanales > Bacillaceae > Bacillus > Bacillus sp. HMA207. The sequence goes on from NZ_BEZT01000001.1 coordinate 1,518,399, forward strand.
GCGAGAAGAGGAAAAGTAAAGTGGAACGGAAAAGTGATACATAAAATCGATTCGAAAGAACGGTTTAAAAGTATTGGGTATGTATCGCAGCATCCGTATTACCATTTTACATTTGATACAGTATGGGACGAGGTTTATGAACGTGCGCGTGAATTATATGGAGAACAAGGAAAAGAAATAGCAGAAGATACGCTAAAACAGTTTTGGTTGTATTCGCTTAAAGAACGCCATCCGCACGATTGTAGCGGAGGAGAGCAACAATTACTTGCGTTATGTACGACGTTGTTATCAAAGCCGACTTTATTATTACTGGATGAACCGACAAAGGGATTAGATCCATGGAAGAAAGAAAGAGTAGGAGAGCTATTTAGGAAGCTACAAAAAGAAGGTACAACAATTGTAATGGCAACGCATGATATTGAGTTTGCAGCGAAATACGTGGATCAATGTATGATGTTATTTGATGGAACAGTCATTATGAATGATGCACCGAAAGAATTTTTTAGCGGCAACTTCTTTTATACAACATCTATTAATCGATTCATTCGAAAAGAATTGCCATATGCATTAACGTGGGAGGATGTGTACGAAGCTTGTCCAAACGATATGTTGCATTCATAATATGTATCTTTGCAGTAATAATCGGCACATTACTCTTTACGACACTTGTCATGGACGGTTATTACATGTTAAGTAGTTTGTTTATATTAGCGGTTATTATGTTACCTTTCTATATCCGTTTTGAAAGAAAGGCGTTTGTTTCACGTGAAATTGTTCTCGTTGCTGTATTAGCGGCAATTGCAGCAGTAAGCCGGGTACCATTTTCTATTTTACCAAGTGTACAACCAACTTCTTTTGTCATTATCGTTTCTGCAATTGTATTTGGAAGTGAAACTGGTTTTATGATTGGTGCTACAGCAGCAATCGTATCTAATATTTTTTTGGGACAAGGTCCATGGACACCGTGGCAAATGTTTTCGTGGGGCATGATTGGTTTTATAGCAGGTTTACTTCGTAATACATTTTTTATGAAAAAGCTATGGGGGAGACTTCTTTACGGAGTAATTGTTGGCTTTTTATTTGGCTGGATTATGAATTTCTGGGGCCTTCTCGGTTTTATACGAGAAGCAACATGGGAAACTGTCATTTCGTATTATATCGCAAGTTTTTACTTTGATTTGAGCCATGCGATTTCGAATGTTATTTTCTTATTACTATTTAGTACTTCATGGATTACGATTCTTACAAGATTTAAAAAGAAATACGGTATATTAGATGAGCATAACGTGACATAGAAAAGCATACTCATATAAGGTAGGGTCGCGACTTACATATTCGTTTGCCTCTTTCATGCTTCTTACATAATGTAAGGAGCATTTTTTTGTCAAAAAATCGATTCAATATGCATCCGCTATTATATAAAATTATTTGTATAATTGTAGGTGAGAACTTTTTTCAAAAGGGAGGTGTATAGTTAATGAAGTTAGTTATTCCGAAGCAACATGGTGCATGGGCTATGCTTGTTATTCCTTTTTTATTAAGTGTCATACTTGGGAAACCTACTATTTATCATATTCCATTGTTTTTAGCGTGGTTCTTTATCTATTTAGCCACGTATCCATTTCTTACGTACATAAAGCAAAGACGAAAAAAAGAGTTTTTACAAGCTGCCATTGTTTATTTTATTATTGCGTTCCTATTTGGGACGATTTCTTTATTATATGAGTGGCGAATTCTTTTATTCGTAATAGTAATGATTCCATTATTTATAGTGAATATGTATTACGCTCGTCAAAAAAATGAAAGAGCACTATTAAATGATATTTGTGCGATTATTGTGTTTTGTATCGGTGGGTTAATTAGTTATTACTTTTCAATGAAGCAAATCGATCATACAGCTATATTTATTGCACTTATTTCATTTTTATACTTTTTAGGTAGTACGTTCTATGTGAAAACGATGATTCGTGAAAAAAATAATCCGAAGTATCGTCTTATATCTTGGGGATATCATATCGTATTAACGATAATTGTATTTGCGATTAATCCGTGGTGTTCTCTTATTTTTATACCAAGTGTCATTCGAGCAATTGTGTTGTATGGCAAAAAAATTTCTATTATAAAAGTAGGAATTTTAGAAATTGCTAATTCTGTATATTTTTTAATCATAACGGCAATAATTATGAAGTATGCCATTTGAAAAAACTTCCCATCAATTGATGGGAAGTTTTTAATCTTTTTCTAAAATGTGAACGGTGTACTCGCAACGTTGAATAGCTTGTTCAACAGCATAAAGTGATTGTTCAATACGAGCGCGATTAAAATCTTTTTCAACTGTTTCGAGCGCTTCTTCTAAACAATTTTTAGCTTCTTGTAATGATTGAAAAGAATCTTGTACATATCCGCGAGCATTTTGATGCATTTCATAATCCTCCTTGCATGTTCGTATATGGGTAGTATGAACAGTAAGGAAGAAAATATAATTTGTTATATTTATTATATTTGTTTGACAATTAAAGTGGAATTACGTATAGTAAGAATTAAGTGAATATTTTCTTATCCAGAGAGGTGGAGGGACTGGCCCGATGAAACCCAGCAACCGCGATGCAGGTGCTAATTCCAGCAGAACATATTTGTTCTGGGAGATAAGACGAAGATATATACGTAACTTCTTCTTATCGGAGAGGTTTTTTTATTGCAAAAAAACCGATTACGAAAATTTATATTAAGAAGAAAGGGGTTGCGCATTACTGTGACACTCGAAAAATACGTAAAACTGCGTAGTACAGTTTATGAATATATGATAGAGCAAGATAAGCCGATATCATTGTTAGATATTCAAGAACATATCGTTTCGCATCATGAAGGAAAATTCACGAAAAAGATGTTGCATCAATTTTATTTATCAAGATTATTAGACGAACTAAAACTGGATGGGAAAATTACATTAGCTGATGAATATCTCTATGCTGAAAAAGGGGTATTGTATAAGGCGAGAAAAGGGAGCTAAGCTCTCTTTTTTCTTAAAATAACGGAGTATGTAGAGTAAAAGACTGCTAAAGCAGCCTGATACAGGGAATGGTGTTGAGTGTGTAGTGTCAAAAATTGAATGTGCCTGAAAGAGGCAATTCATATCGGCTGCAAATGAAAAGAGACACCTTCGCCGAATAGGTGTCAGTCGTTTTGTCACGTAGACTTGCTACTTAACAGTAATTAGAATAACATGCAGGATTTTTGAAGTCAAAAGGGAATTAAAGGAAGGGGTACAATTATGTACGCTTACTTATTAAAAGATATAACGAAATGGATCCCAAAGTACATTGTAGATAAGGGATATGAATATTATGAAGATGGGCATGTAGAAGATGTTGAAATACAAGATAAAAAAGTGTTTGCTTTCGTTACTGGAAATGCAGGGAATTATGAAGTAGTTATCGATCTCGAAGATTTTTCAGAAAGTAACTGTGAGTGTCCCTATGAAAATTATTGTAAACATATGGCGGCAGTTGTTTATGATATGCAAGGTGCTGGTGAGAGTGCAGTTAAAGAGAAACTGAAAGATTTAGAAAAAGAAGAGTTACTTATATTATTAAATCGATTGTTGCAAAGTTCGAAAAACGTACAAATTGTAGAGAAGTTATTAAAGAAGGGGAAACTTTAACGTATAGAGGGAGTTGTTTTGTAGTGAACGTACTAATTATATATGCCCATCCTAACCCTTCAAGTTTTAACGCGGCAATTTTCAATCATGTGCAAAAAGGACTACAGGAAACAAATCATTCAGTTACCGTACTTGATTTATACAAAGAACAATTTGATCCAGTCCTCGTATTTAATGAAGAGAAGAAAAGACGCGATTTAGTAAATGAAGAGGAAACAGCTCGGTATAGAACGTTAGTAGAAGAAGCAGATACACTTTTATTCATCTATCCAATATGGTGGTGGGGGATGCCAGCAATTTTAAAAGGTTTTATTGATCGTATTTTCGTAGCTGGATTTGCTTATAAATATGAAGGGGCTCTGCCGAAAGGATTATTGCAAGGGAAAAAAGCGTGGGTTATTAATACGTTAGACTCGCCTCTATGGTACGTCGCATTGTTATATCGATCAGTAGATTGGATTATAATGAAGAGAGGTGTTTTACGTTTTTGTGGCATTCGCGATATAAAACGGTCAGTGTTTCAATCTGTGAAAACGAGTAAAGTATCAAAGCGTGAGAAATGGTTATTACAAATAGAAGAAAAGGCTCGTGCATTATGAATGAAGTCGATCGTATTATAAACTGTGTTCAGTATGATGGCGAACTTTTTCGGAAGTATGTTACATGTTTACTTCAATTGAAAAAATGTAGCGAAACATTTCAGCAAATTCAAATAGAGTTAAGAAATGATTATTTAATAAGAGGAATTTGTGAAAGAGAAGTTGATGAGGTAGTACGGGGAAGTAAAGAATATGAAATGCATTTTCTTCCTAAAGTATTACAGTGGAATTTTTTGAGGGGAAATCCACATCTAATTAAAAAAGTGTGCGAAGATTTTTTTGCATTTGAGTCATTACATCTTACGGAGTCAGGTGGGAGAAGATTATAAATTGCGTGGGAAATAAGTGATTTATTATGTAAAAAAGCTAGTATAAAACTAGCTTTTCGTTTAAATAAATAAGAAACATAGACTAATAATAAAACCCGCATATAGTAAGTTCACAACACAAAATCCCATAATGTCACGAGCACCTAAACCAGCTATCGCTAATGCTGGTAATGCCCAGAAAGGTTGAATTAAATTCGTCCAAGCATCGCCCCATGCAATTGCCATTGCTGTTTTTGCAGCAGGTACACCAAGTTCAGCGCCAGCTGGAATCATAATTGGTGCTTGCACAGCCCATTGACCGCCGCCAGATGGAACGAAAATGTTAACAATGCCAGCACTTAAAAATGTAAAGAGCGGAAAAGTCGTTTCATTTGAAATGCTAATAAAGAAATTAGAAATAGCTCCTCCAAGTGAAAGTCCTTCACTATTTACTCCAATCATCATGCCCATAATTCCTGCGTAAAACGGAAATTGAAGTAAAATGCCAGAAGCACTTTTCGTAGAGTCTGAAAAAGCACGAATATACTGAATCGGAGTACGGTGGAAAATAAGACCTGCAATTAATAACATAAAAATCACGATATCGAGAGTAAGGTTAAAACCTTTCGTATAAAAGTAATTGAAAATATAAATGAGACCTAACAATCCAACGCAAAGTGTAATAATAATGCTATTTTCCATCTTTTCAGCGAACGTATTTTTTTCTACTTCTTGAGCAGCAGCTTCTTCATGGAACACGCTAGGATCTACTGTAATCGTATGTTTTTCATCTGGATGCATCGCTTTATTAATGAGAGGCATCGTAATGAGAAAAATAATAACTGGAACGAGAGCGTATGGTGAGAATAACGTTTCTGTTATTGGAATCGCCTCTTTAATACTTCCAGCAGTCGTTTTAATTAACGTTTCACCGCCTGTTGCTAACGTAAGAGGGATAGAGGCAGAAAGACCGGCATGCCAAATGAGAAATCCAGAGTAAGAAGAGGCGATTGCTAGTCTATAATCTAATCCGTCCAGCTGCCTTGCCACTTCTTTTGCGTATAAAACAGATACAACAATTCCAAAGCCCCAGTTTATGTATGCACCGAGTAAACTTACAATTGAAATGGCAATAATGCCTTGTCCAGTTGTTTTTGGTAGTCTGGCAGCTTTCGTTAATCCTTTTTTAATAAGAGGAGCATTTGCTAAAGCAGATCCAGTCACGAGTACAAGTGCCATTTGCATAGAAAAGGCGAGGAGTCCCCAAATTCCATTACCTCAGTGATTAATCATTTCTACAGGTGTTTGGTGAGTCGCAAACATACCAAAGAAGATAACGAAAACAGTTAGTAAACATGATAAAATAAACGGTTCTGGCAAGAAGCGTTGCACTAAGGCGACGCAACCATTTGTAAAGGAACGAAACAAAATAGATCAACCTCCTTATGTATATGTATTACAATTATTCGAGGTTGTTTAGGAGATAACCTTCAATATAAAGAAAATTCAGATATTTACAGAGTGGTAATTTATTGATAGGTTGATATAGAGCCTTGTATCAAATTCTGCTTTTAATATACTAGAAGAAAACGGTTGGAAATGGGGTAGCACTTATAGGGATAGTATAGAGAAAGGTTACTAGTTGGCTTCAAAGCAACTGTTGCAAAGGGAGAGGAGATTCAATACAATAGTGTTGCATTACATGAGAAATATGTTTTAGCACAAATCTAGCTAAAAATGTTTATACAAATACATTTAAAATTGATGGGGGAATTATGATCAAAAGTTTTTATCTTTTAAAGCCTAAAATGTTTACGGCAGATATATATTATAAAGTTTTTATTACAGGTGACTGTATATATTTTATAAAGATTGGCGGACAGTTTCATAGCCGACATGCTTATAAAAAACAATTACCTGGTATTTCAGAGCTATTGTTTTTGTTTTGGTTCAAAAAAATTGAGAAAAAACAATTAAACTTAGAAACTGAAATAGATGTAAAAATACATACTGGCGATGTACATGAACTCTTGCAATTAAAGAATAACTTTTCAATTGAAATAAATATAATTGAAGAGGTACTATTAAATAAACGAGGAACGTTTCATACAGGTTTTAATGATAATGGAACGATTTCCTTCATGTTAAAAAATGGTCAAAAAATAAAGTTCATCATCCCGGAAGAAACTTTATTTTCATCTATAGAAGAAATTTTCGACCAATATGAACAGACAATCTTTGTAAGGGAAGTGTTTTAATACATTCTCCAAAAGATGTGGATGTATAAGTTAAACGCTCAATTAAAATTGTAAACTGCTTATAAAATTTTCGATAGGTGTATTTTAGGTAATTGTTTTTTCAATCTTTTCTAATAACGAAAAGATAATTGGTATAGTAGTGTAAATAATGTACTGTAATGAAAAAGCTTCCACTACTGTGGAAGCTTTTCTAAATGATGTGCAATATCAATATACATATTTGAGTAAACCGAATGTATTTCATTACTTGGCGTTGCGTTAGAAGAGAAATGAACGATCACCATATTTGTTTTTGGATCGATATAAAGTGTTTGTCCGTAACTACCTAACACTTCGAAAGCACCTTGTTCATTGTGCGGAATCCACCATTGATTATGATAAGAAATGGAAGCTCCAGGGCCAATTGCAAGTTCACCTTCTTGGACATTTTTTACACTTTCTGTAATAGAAGAAGGGAGAATGTGTTTTCCGTTATATTCCCCGTTGTTTAATAGTAATTGCCCGAATCTCGCCATATCTCTAGCAGTTGCATTTAATCCAGCACTAGCTTGTTCTACTTTTGTTTCATCTGTAACGTAATACGCGTTTTCTTCCATACCAATTTGAGACCAAATTCGTTCGCTTACATTTTCAGCCAGTGATTTACCAGTAATAGTTCTAATAATCCAAGCGAGCGTTTCTGTTGATCCGTTATTGTAAGAAAAGGCAGAACCAGGCGGTGCAGTTTCTTCGGCTTCCCGTAACATATCATAAATTTTCATCGGACCGTCGTAATTTTTGCCGCGGGGTAAAATATTGCTAGCTAAATATAATTGTGCATCTTGATTTTCTAGCCCAGGTTGCTCATATCCATGAGTAGGATATTCAGCTGAAACTTGCATGTCCATTAATTGCTGAAGTGTGGCATTACCGAACGGTGTGTTTTTTAATTCTTTTATGTAAGTGTCAGCTGTTTTCTCTAAATCGATATGATTCTCTTCAGCGAGAGATTGTATAATTGCCCCGGTAAAGACTTTTGCTAATGATGCCATACCATGAGGTTCATTCTGTTTATACCCATTGAAATATCGTTCGTAAACAAGTTGTCCATTATGTACAACGACAAAAGCATCTGTTTTGTTATCATCTAAAAGTTTTTTTAGAGGAGTTGTATTTCCGAATCTACGCTCCACAGCAAAATCGTCTAAGTTTTGCAATGCGGAAGGGAAGTGAGCAATTTGGTCAGGATTGTTTTTTACGTCATTAACTAAAGTGAATTCTTTCATGTGTGTGTACGACCAACGTAAGTAAGGGTCATTTAACCAGTTTTCTTTTGTCACATTATGTTTTGATGGGGGCGTTTTATTTTGTTTGAAGTAAGTAAACCCAAGCCCTGTAATTACAAATATGAATGTTAGTATAAGTAAGAGTAGGGGAGATTTTTTTAGTTTCATATATGGCCCTCCTTTTTATTTCTACTATAAGTATACGCTCGTCTTGAAAGAAATACAAAATAAGGAAAGTAAACGGGGAAGTTTACTTTCCTTATTAACGTTAAGCGGAAATTTTTCCGTCTGTAGGTTGTTTCTTGAATTTTTGTTTTCGTCCGTGTAATCCATAATATAAAAGTAAAGTGAACGCAACGATAATAGCTGCGATAAAATACATATTATGATAACTGGATTTCGCTGCGACAATACCTAAAATGAAAGAACCAAAACCAATACCACTATCAAAGAATGAGAAATACGTAGCTGTCGCAGAACCACGTCTATGGTTTGGAGCGGCAGAAATCGCAATCGTTTGGAAACTCGGAATTAATGTCCCGTAACCTAAACCGATTAGCATACCTGCGCCAAGGAACCAAAATGAAGTTTGTGCTTGGCTTAATATGAACATTCCGATTGTGAAAATAATGATAGCAGGGTAAACGAGTACATTTTCACCGAAGCGATCAAAAATCTTTCCTGTAAATGGACGAGAAATGACAACAACAAGTGCGTATAAAATAAAGAAGTAACTTGCAATTTCACTTAAACCGAGTTCTTTCGCATAAATAGGAATAAAGGATAAAATACCACTATAAGAAAAGGCTAAAACAAATCCTGTAAGTGCAATCGGAATAGAAGATGGTTCGATTAAGTCTTTCCATTTCATTTTTTCACGTTTTTGTTTGCTAACAGGTGCTTCGTGCGGAATATCTACAAGTAGTCCTAATAAAAATGCAAGTAATGAAAATACGGAACAAACGATAAATAATACAGTAAACGAAAAATGAGAAATAATTGTTAAACCTAAAAAAGGACCAATTACCATCGGCAGACTCATAAATACGCCGAAATATGCAAGCGCTTCGCCTCGTCGATGAGCTGGCGCAACATCAGTTACAATCGTACCAGTAGCTGTCGTTGCCATCCCGAACCCAATACCGTGCAAGAAGCGAAGGGCAAGTAATAAGAATAAACTTTGCGCACCGAAATACATAACAGTAGCGGCTAAAAATAATGAAAGTGAAATAAATAATATTTTCTTTCTTCCTAAATCATCGAGCCATTTTCCTGTGAATGGTCTACATAAAACAGAAGAAATAAGAAACACAGTTGCAACTAAACCAATTTCCTCAGGTTTTCCTTTTAGGCCGTCTATGACATAGACAGGCAGAGTAGTCATAAGCATGTAAAATGTTAAGAAAAGAAATAGACTACTAAAACAAGTTCCGAGGAAATCCTTCGTCCAAAGTTTCTCACTTTGCATCGTCATCCCTCCAATTTAATCTAAATTTTTAATAATTTGTTGTAACACTTGAAATGCTTGATGTAAATCATCTTCATTAATACCTTCTAGCGTTTTTTCTTCGAAAGTATCAACTTCTTCTTGCCATACTGGAATCATCTTTATCGCCGTTTCGGATAAAGAAATGAGCTTCTCGCGGCGATCTTTACCTTCTGTACGAATAATCCATCCCATCGTTTCCATACGTGTTAACGTACGAGTCATCGTTGGTGATTCAACATTTAAATACTGGCACAATTCTGTTTGCGTACAAGAACCAGTTTGATTAATGCGGAAAATAACAGCCCATTGCGCACTAAATAACCCTGTTGGAGATACACGTTCATTAAATTTCTTCGTAAACTTTCGAGAAGTCTGGCTGACGATGTGAAAAAAATGTTGTTTTTCGTCCATGTATTTTGATCCTTTCAAATTAGTTACCTAGCTAACTATATACTTTTTTATAATAATTGTCTAGTAATAGACATGTTGATTTATGTAAAAAATTCTTATAGGTTTTATGTTGCGAACGTATATTCTACGTGCTATTCTTTAATTAAGTAAAGAATTTTCTTTCTATTAAATAGAATGGGGGAACTTGTGATGATTAAGCCTGCAACAATGGAGTTTGTTTCACTATCGAACGGAGAAACGATTGCATATCAGGAAGTTGGAAGGCGAAATACAGATATTCTTGTACTCATTCACGGGAACATGACATCGTCACAACATTGGGATTTAGTTATTGAAAAGTTGCAAGATCAATACCATATTTACGCTCTTGATTTAAGAGGGTTTGGACAATCAACGTATAATCAGTCGATAGATTCATTACAAGACTTTGCAGACGATGTAAAATTATTTATTGACGAGTTAAAGCTAGAGAAATTTTCATTAATGGGCTGGTCAATGGGGGGTGGCGTTGCGATGCAATTTACAGCGAATCACCCAACTTTTGTAGAAAAGTTAATTTTAGTAGAATCAGTAGGAATGAAAGGATACCCAATCTTTAAAAAAGATACGAATGGGCAGCCGATTGTATCAAGTTTAGTAAAGACGAAAGAAGAAATTGCGCAAGATCCAGTACAAATCGCTCCAGTATTAGATGCGATAAAAAATATGAACAAACTATATTACCGTACAGTATGGAATCTATTAATATATACACATAATCAACCTGAACCGGATCGTTATGAAAAGTATTTAGATGATATGTTAACGCAACGTAATTTCGTAGATGTGAATTATGCGCTCATTACATTTAATATTTCAGATGAACATAATGGGGTTGTAGAGGGAAGTAAACAAATTCATCGTATTAAAGCGCCAACACTCGTCATACAAGGTGATAGAGATTATGTCGTACCGCAAGTAGTCGGTGAGGAATTAGCGAAACATTTGCCAAATGCAGAGTTGAAGGTATTAGAAGATTGCGGACACTCGCCGTTTATTGATTGTTTAGATGTATTTATAAAACATGTAGAGGATTGGTTAGAACAGAAATAATCCCCGAAATGAGAAGTGTTGCATATACTATAACATTTGTATGTATAAGGGGAGATTATCAATGCATAAACCATCCTTAATCGCTTATTCGCCATATAATCATCATATCTATACAAAAATAATGATAGATCCGATGTATATGCAAGTTTCACCAGCTGTAGTTCCTTTACAAATGCAGCAGCCACTAACAGCTCATATGCAACATTACTTATATGGACCTTCATTTTATGAAAATCCATATTTTAAACACTTTCATTACAATGTGAAAGCGCAAGTTTGGGAAGGATAAGATAACAAGCTAAAAGGTTCATTCTTTTAGCTTGTTTTTTATTGCGAATATTCGTACACGCATTTGAAGAAACAGTTTATAATGAAAAGTGGAAGCGTGAGAAGGAGAGGGACAGAGGATGTCAATGCGTTTTACTTTTTGGATTATGGTTGGGATTGTAGCAATCTCGGGTTTGTCACAAGGAATGCTCTTACCGGCCATTGCAATGATTTTTGAACAAGAAGGGGTTAGTTCAAGTATTAATGGTATTCATGCGACGGCATTGTACATTGGGATATTAGTTATTTCGCCGTTTCTTGAAAAACCGATGCAAAGGTTTGGAATGAAGCCGATTATTGTTATAGGTGGGTTTCTCGTTATTATTTCATTATTCTTTTTTACACAAACATTTTCATTTTGGGTATGGTTTATCCTTAGATTTCTAGTTGGAGTTGGAGATCATATGCTTCATGTCGGAACACAAACATGGATTACGACGACATCAGACCCAAGTAAAATAGGGAGACAAGTATCGATATACGGTGTATTCTTCGGAATTGGTTTTGCCGTTGGTCCGTATTTAGCAAGCACTGTGCAGTACGGTCTTGCAACACCATTTATTATATCTACTATACTTTGTTTAATAGGTTGGCTTTTACTACTTCCAACAAAAAATGCATTCCCAGCGCAAGATGAAAGAGAAGCGAAGAGTGAATCATCATTTTCTCGTTATAAACAAGTTGTTGGATTAGGATGGATTGCACTGCTGGGACCACTTGCATATGGCGTACTTGAAGCAATGCTAAACAGTAACTTACCAGTATACGCACTTCGTAAAGGGTGGTCTGTTTCAGATGTATCCTTCTTATTACCAGCATTTGCAGTTGGGGGTATTATTACACAAATTCCGCTCGGTATATTAAGTGATAAATACGGAAGGGACCGTATATTAACTTGGACGTTTAGCATAAGTACGGGCATTTTTCTACTTGCCGCCGTATTTGATCAATATTACTGGATTGTCTTTGCCTGCATGCTTTTAGCGGGTATGGTTATTGGATCGTGCTTCTCTTTAGGGCTTGGATTTATGACTGACTTATTACCGAGACACTTACTACCGGCAGGTAATATATTATCCGGAATCGCTTTTAGTTTAGGAAGTATTATGGGACCTGTATTAGGCGGCGTATTTATAGAAAAAATACAGTATACAAGCTTTTTTATTGCGGTTATGATTATAATGGGAATTCTCGCAATGTTATATATGGTCTACATGAAAAATCAATTCGCATCAAGAAAAATAGAAAGTAGGTTAGGGCATGACAAAACAACCTAATAAAAAGAAATTTGAAGTACTTGAAAATGAAACAATTACAGACTGCTTAGCACGTATGGAACAAGAAGGCTACGCTCCGTCTCGTCGTATGGAAGAGCCAATCTTTCATGAAGTAAAGAAAGACGGCAAAACAGTAGTTGAGCCGTGCGGTAGGAAGATTGTTTTTGAAGGGAAATTGAAGTAATCCAATAACAAATTCTCTTTATAGTATAGAGCCATCCAATAGTTGGGTGGCTTGTTTTTTTATTAATCAATGAAGGAATTGAATAGAATGAATCTCTCGTTCATTTCTCCTAATTGTCTTCTTTATATGGGGCAAAAGATTGCTACTTTTTTCGTATATTGGTAAAATAAGTTCTTGGGTCTTACTTATTGTTATCGGTATAATGTTTGTCGCTTGAATGAAAGAAATTAGTTGCAAAAATTTCGTACTATGTAAAGGGGTATAGCAACGATCCCTTTTTTTGGAGGCACCTTAAACATAAAGCGAGAGAAGAGGCTATATGAACGATTCTCCTATCTTGTTTAAATATTAAACGAGTTACTGCAATTGGAACAGGTATATCAAACTAGTCGACATCCTGATGGATCATCTTTTTCTAGTAATCTATCACTTCTGATGGAATCGATAGATTGCTAGAAAGCGGAAAACAATTATTCGTATATTCCGAAGCAGGTGTAACAGAGTGTCCTTCCATAATTAAGGGTAAAACCAAAATACGTTGTTGTAAAGAATGATTTGTTAGAACTAGTTATAAGGAATAAAACAGAAAAGAGGATCACATGTTAGATACTTTACAGAGAAGTAAAAAGTTTTTTTTAGTATGTCTTATTTTTTTAGTGCTTTTAACCGCTTGTGGTAATACTGATGTTAAGACATCTAAAGCTTCATTACCATCGGCTGAATCCAATATAGATACATCATTAAAAGCACCAAATTGGGTAGATAAAAGTCCTATCCAACAGTCTCCTAATTTTACAGAAGATAAAAAAGTACAATCGGTTGTGAATTTAATAGCAACGGGTGATAATTTATATCATGACGCAGTAATTAAAGATGGCAAACAAAAAGACGGTTCATATGATTATAATTATATTTATGAAAATATCAAAAAAGCTGTTAAATCAAGCGATCTTGCTATCGTGAACCAGGAGACTCCGATTGCCGGAAATAATTTAAAAGTACAGGGATATCCGACTTTCAATACACCTGAAGAAGTAGGCCAATCTTTAGTGGACACTGGATTCAATATAGTGACGCAAGCGACAAATCACGCTATGGATATGGGTATTAAAGGTGTTGCGAATACAAGAGAATACTGGAAGAAATATCCGGATGTTATCCCGGTAGGTATTAATGAGAGTCAAAACGAGCGTAATGAAATAAAAACGATTACAAAAAATGGTATTCGTTTTGCGTTACTCAATTATACATATGGTACGAATGGAATTAAAATTCCAGCTGATAAGTCTTGGGCTTTAAATTTAATTGATAAAAAAGCGATACAAAATGATGTGGAAAAGGCAAAGAGTAGCTCTGATATGGTGATTGTTATGGTGCATTGGGGAGTAGAATATACCTCAACACCTTCAAAGCAACAAAAAGAAGTTGCTCAATATTTAACAGATTTAGGTGTAGATGTAGTAATTGGAAATCATCCACATGTAATTCAACCAATTGAGTGGAAACAAAATAAAGATGGACATGAAACGCTAATCTATTATTCTCTTGGAAATCTTATTTCTGCGCAAGAAAAATTAGAAACATTAGTTGGAGGATTATCTTATGTACAATTTGTTAAGTATGAAGATAAAACTTTTGGTATACGACAAGCGGCAATCGTACCGACAGTAACCGACTATGCTGATGGTAAGAAACAATTTAAAATTCAATTTTTAAAAGATTATTCGGATGAAAATTCTAAAAAACATGGAATTAAAAAATTTGCCGGCCCCGTTTCTTTGAAGGATTTCAAGGAGATTCCTAGAGACGTGTTGGGAAATTGGTATAAAGACTAATAAACAAAAAGGGAATGAGATACAATTAAAAAATTTATAATTTTAGCATTGGTATTAGCAATGGGATGGAGTCTTGCTGCTTGTAGTGGAAAGCAAACATCTCAGGCAACTACTAATAATAACGATAAAAATAAAAATGAAATACATGCGAAGAAAAAAGATGTTTTACCTATCTCTGATGTTAATGATTGGAGAATTATCCTTGTAAATAGAGAGCATATGTTATCAAAGGAACTAGGAATTGAATTAACAAGTATCACTCAAAATGCGAAGCCAAATATGAAAATAGATAGTAGAATTGCAACTTCCTATCAGGATATGGTAGCAGCTGCAAAAAAAGAGGGAATCAATCTTTATTTAAGATCAGGTTATCGAGCTATAAAATTACAACAAACTTATTATGATGCTTCAGTTAAAAGCTATAAATCTCAAGGCTTGTCGGATAAAGAGGCTAGTGCTAAGGCATTGGAATATCTTCAGTATCCTGGTGCAAGTGAACATCATACTGGATTAGCGTTAGACATTATTTCAGTTGAATGGCAAAATACTGTAGAAGATTTAAATGCAAAATTTGAAACTACCGATGCATTCAAATGGTTAGATAAGAATGCTGCAGAATATGGGTTTACTCTCCGCTATCCAAAAGATAAAGAGAATATTACTGGCATTAAGTATGAGCCATGGCACTATCGTTATGTAGGAAAAGAAGTTGCCGTTTATCTAAAAGAAAAAGGGTTAACTTTAGAAGAATATAACGAAAAAATTAAGTCTGGTAAGTAAAAATATGCTTTAATTTTATTAAATATTATGCACTGCTACAGGAAAAGGTGAATCTGAGGATGTGTTAACCTTCTGCCTAGTATTGTAAAAACTGAGTATGATAATTTGAGCACGTATGAACCAGTTATCGTGTAAAAAGATGTATGTATTAAGAAATTAAAGTTAAGGATCTGATATTCATATCAGATCCTTTTTCTATCGTTCTTTTAAGAGCGACTGAGCCAAAATATTGGAATGAATATAGAAACAAAACAGCCCAAGAAATAGTATAACGAATCAGGGAGCCTACTCGTACGCTTCATTGGGATTATCCAGAAATAGTTGTTGATGAAATAAGAAAGAACTGGTGTTACTCTCAAGCAAGGATTTAATACGAATGAATTGGATAAAAGGTAGTAATAAATACATAGTCATATTGATTAAAGTTTCACTTTATTGAAGAAAAATGCGAAAGCCATTCATAAAATATGGAAATGTTAAAATCCCTTTGATAAAATAGCAATATGTAAAAATAATTATTTGTTAATTCTTAATGTAATGAATATTCATGTTTAAATATACGAATTTAACTACATAGTTATTGTGCTAAAGGGGGAGAAAGATGTTAGATGAATTGTACAATGCTTTTTTAAATGCGTCTGGTTTTACAGAAAGTGCGAGGAAACGAGATCGGTATGATGATTTACATGATTATTTAAAAGATAAAGAAAGAGAGTTAAAGCAATTCATTCAAGAGGCTGAATCAGCAAAGAGAGAGTATGAGAGTAAAAGTAATGGCTTAGAAGCTAATAAAATTCCGGCAGTTGAATTTGAACAAAAACGTCATGAAAAGGATGAAGACTTAAATACAGTATTATCCTATTTTAAAAGTGCATTAAGCGATATTGGATCTGCAAAAAGTACAGCTTATGCAAAGTATTTGGAATATAAAGCGAAAGCAGAATCGGAGAAAGCGTCAGCATACGCCGCAGCGACCAAGGCTTTTGAAGAAAAGAAAAAGGAATTTGAAAACTTTATCCATTAAGCATACAAAGAATGGAGGGAACCAACATGAGTGGTAAAGAGGTTGAAATTATAGGAGGTAACACTGCAAGTGCCATTTCTTACGCACAAAACATTGAAAATGGTATGCAGGATTCTTTAAACCAAGCGAAAGACTTAAAAGCATATGTCACAGGTGCGAAATGGAATGGAAAAACGAGAGATGCATTTTTAAGTTATCTTGATTTGATCATTCAATATAATTCAGAAATGGTAGAGGCATTTGAAGGACATACGAAAGCTTTGAAAGAGTTAGATAAAAGCATTCAAACGTACGGAGATAAATCGGAAGTAAGGGCGATAAAACAACTGTGATGGAGAAACGAGGGATAAAAGAATGGGGAAAGAAATGAGTTTTGCACCTGCTGAATTATATGTTCTCGCAGGTGCAGCTGGGGTTACCGATATATTTGGATTGCCAAACCGTGACGCAATTATTTTACTTGATGCAGAATGTGTCACGAAAGCAACTACGAGTTTAAAAGAAAAAGGCCTACTTACAAGTGAAAATGGAATTACCCCTGCAGCTTTTCAAATAATTGAACTATTAAAGGAATATGAAAATTGTCATGAATACACGAGAATGAATAATGTATTAATTGGCTTTTTAAAAGAGGATAAAGACCGAGTGGCTGTATTAACAGAAATAGAGCCAAATAAAAAATACGAAATTGACTACATACCAAAGCCAGACGTATATTTTTCCTTATTAACACGCATACCCTTCTTATTTAGAGAACCGAGGGAAATAGAAGATACATTTTTCTCAAAGAGAATGACAGAAGAAGAACAACAAACATTTGAGGAAAAAGATTTATCAAATAAAGACGTTATAGCGATAGAAACGTATACGAGGCCTCGAAGTAATAGAGGAGGAAAATGGGAATGTTTCTTATATTTCACTGAAGGAGAAGATTTCGTTCAAATCGATGTAGATCGTAATCGATATGACTGGGTGAGCCTCTATGCGGTTAATAAGAAATTGTATGACGTGTTAAAAATGCCATATAAAAAGTTAATTGACCCGAGACAATTCTCGTTAGGAGGTATTCAATAATGCAAGTATCAATGGGAGATAGTGGTTCTGGTGGTGGAGAAGAAGTATTAGTTAATTTTCAAGAACTACTTGATATAGTAATGAAGTTAGAAAATATATATAAAATCCATGTAGACGTCATTGGAACGAATATTGAGAGTTTATTAAGCTGTGATTTTTATCAAAAAGGTGAAGCGATGAGAGTAATTGAAAAATATCCTGATATATTACACAAAACACTAGAATTGGCTGAACACTATTCTAGGTCAGCGACAGTTGTAGGGAATGTATGTGTAGAAATGCTTGAAAAGGACGAACAATTACGTGAAATATTAAGTAAGTTGTAGAAATCACCATACGGCTGGGGGGATGAAAACGAGATGGATGTGAAATATAGACCTGAACCATGGCAAAACATGGGGGATGGTATGAATCGAATTACAAAAGATGCACTCATGAAATTACGGGAAGCAAATGAATCATTAAAAAGAATTGATGGAAGAATACGAGATTTAGACTCGGATGGTAGTATACATTTTAATCCTAAAGATCAATCGCAAAAAATCGGGGAATTACTTGATAGTTATACGACATTACAAAAATATTGCGGAGAAGCAGGGCAATTAGTCTCTGAACATATAGATAAACCTTTTTTAGTAGAAATGGATAAATTCGCTCAAAAAATGAGAGATACATCTATTCTCAGTTTTGAAACAAATAACCGAATTGGCTCTACAACAACGACAGTATTACCAGGTGCGCATGCAGGCTACGGAAGTGTACCACAAACAATACAGAAGAAGAAAGATAAAATAACAGTAGAAGATATTTTTAGAGATTCTCCTGCATTTGATAACGTACTTAGGGCAGAATACAAAGAACTAAAAAAACAAAATCCAGATGCAAAATTAAATTATGAAGAATACAAGAAAGTAGTCCCATCCACACGAGGATTTGAATACAAATCGATAGAAGATGAACAGAAAAAACTAGAAATGGTGCGAGACATAGGAATAGGCGTAGGAATCATCATCACAACAATCCTTTGTCCACCACTTGGGGCCGCTGCCGCAGTAGTATACGGAGGTGTACAAATAAAAAGCGGTATCGACGGAGAAGACTGGGGAACACATAGGAAATTGAGCCAAGAAGAGCGGGTAGGAAACATCATTTTTGGCGGATTAGATGCAATCCCAGTTGTTGGAGCAGTAGGAAAAGGAGTAAAAGCATTCAAAGGGACGAGTGAATTAGCTGATTTAGCCAAATTATTAAAATTCAAAGAAGGAATGCCTGGTTTTAATCCAAATTTGGGTAAAAATGTGGTACAATCGCTTAAGGAAAATAAGAATTTAAAAAATGCACTAGATGCTATGAAAAATACTCCTATTCCAGTAGCAGTTAGGACGGTGGATACTGGAATAGGAATGAAGCTTCCTTATATAGAATCTTCAACTGTTGGAGAAGTAGCTGGAAAGTTTTCAAAGGCAAGTACGGCAGCTAAGGATGACGCTTATCAACTTGCTAAGGGTACGGGTAATTCCAGTAAGATAGTCAATGAGGCTAATTTAAATAATATAGATGAATTTATAAATGGAACTAAGAAATTTGATGATGTTATTAATGATTATGTAAAGTTGTACAGTGAAAAAATTATATCAAATAAAACGTGGTCATGGAATAAGTCACTTCACGGTGGAGCTAATTTAACGGCTCGTCAAAAAAGAATGATTAAGGAAAAAGCAGTTGCAGATGGTTTGGTTCCTGATGTGAAGGTTATTAAAGCTGATGGAATGAGATACGGATTTGCCGATTTTAAGAGTGCTGGGCTTGTTGTAGAGACAAAGCAACTTCCAGAGAGGCTATGGTTAATGTCAGACGAAGAGCAATTTAAATGGCTCGATAATGCAATAGGTGGACGACCGGAAGGTATGACATGGCATCATACTGAAGTACCGGGTAAAATGGAGTTGGTTCCTTTTGGAATACACAATATTACGATTCACAATGGTGGAAGGTCGGCCGGAATGTGGGCCGATGCTCCTAGATAGTAAACTAAAGAAAGAGGTAAAAACATGAAAATAAAACAGGATACTATTGTAAAACCATTACCTTCAGAAGAGTTAATAAAAAAACATGAAAATTTTTGGAGATTAAAACTACCAGGTTCATTTTTGGATTTTATTAAAGTGTATAATGGTGCAGAAGTTGAAGAAGCTACATTTGTATGTGATAATCGTAGTTATGCGATAGAAAGGTTTTTATGTATGCTGGATGACATTGAAAATAACCCTAAAGGGATCTATGATATTGATGTTGTATTTTCACAGATAGAGGAAAGATTAACTGATAATGAAGATTTATTAGGTGCAGAGGTATTACCAATAGCTAGTATATTTGCAGGGGATTTTGTATGCTTGGATTTTAGAGAAAATAAAGAGAATCCATCGGTGTGTGTATGGTCTCATGAAGAGTCAGGAGAGTTTGAACCAGTGTTTTATAAAATAGTAGATAACTTTACTGAGTTTTTAGAGATACTACAATAAAACTTGGTACAATGAGTTTGTAAGTAATATAACAAGACTTAATATTTGGTATTAAAGTTAAAGACATATAAGAAAAGTGAAGAAAAAGAATGAATAAGCTGTTAAAAAGTAAGTACTCCATGATGGTTGTACCATCATGGAGTACTGTGTGCAATGATAGAATAGAAAACGAAGTACGAGCTTAGGCGAGATGACATTTTACATGGCGATGAATATAAACACATGGAATGCATATTAAACTAACGAACTCGTACAAACTCGTAAATTTTAACGTAACACTTGTCGCGATATGTAAAAGGTGTCATACTTGTGCTACAAAACTTACAAATTTACGCTACTTAAAAACATATGAACTTAAAGCACTTGATTGTCAAATAAAGGCAACAAGTGCTTTTTTACGTTTTAGCGTAGAAATTTAAAAGAGCGCTATAATTTTATAAGTGCATTAAGTGTTAAATTTTTATTGTTGTTTTATAGCCTGTAGTGGCTGTGGACAGTGTACGACGATAGTAGAGGAAAAAATAAAGGGTTGTGTTACTTTTTGAAGTCATCGTAAAGTACGTTTTAACGGATGGACGTTATGCACATGTTATCCGCAAAAAACGGGTAAACGTTACAGGGACTTTAATTGCTGTAACGGGAAGGGGCTCAATATGGGAGAGAAAGTAGTTGGTTATGTACGAGTTTCAACGGAAGGACAAGTGCGTGAAGGGTATAGCCTAACGTATCAAGTAGAAGAAATTGAGCGGTACTGCATCGAAAATAAACTACAACTGCTTCACATATACGAAGATAAAGGAATCAGCGGAGCGAAAGTAGATGAAGATGGATTAACAGTTGAACGTGAGGGATTAGAAGAGCTATTGTCGGATATGGCGTATCAACAAGTGAGTCAAGTTGTTGTACTAAATACATCTCGTTTATGGCGCTCAGACATGGCAAAAGTGTTAATACAACGAGAGTTAAAGAAATATGAGGTAGATGTGAAAGCAATTGAACAACCAAATTATAGTATATACACGCATGACCCAAATGACTTTTTAGTAAATGGTATGTTAGAGCTATTAGATCAATATCAACGTCTTGAGATTGCATTAAAGCTAAGTCGAGGTAGAAAGAAGAAAGCAGAACAAGGTGGATATGCGGGGGGCGGTGTGATGTTTGGTTATAGAGTAAAGAAAGGACAAAAAGTGTTAGAAGTAGATACGGAGAAAGCAGTGGTTGTACGTAGACTATTTGAGTTAAGACACTTTTTTAAACATTGGTCGCTGACTCAATTGGCAGAACGACTAAATAGGGAAGGGTATTGTACTGAGAAAGGAAAGTTGTTTACGAAAGTGCAAGTGAAACGTATGTTAGACCGAGAGAACTTTTATCGAGGGGTATATACATACGGGCAAATACAAACAATTGGGAAACATCCAGCAATTATTTTATAAACTCACTTAAAAAATTAGCTCATTTTACTATACATACTACTAGAGTGATGAAAATGGATAGGCTTGCGTACCTATGCGCATCGGAAGATGAACGCTCGAACTAAGGTTGCCGACATTTTTATATATGACTAAATCATTGAATAGAGGGATGAGTTATGCATCATAGGCAGAACTATTTGTATGTAGGAGTAGATTTACATAAAGAGCAGCATACGGCTGTTATTATTAATTGTTGGCAAGAGAAATTAGGAGAAATACAATTTGAGAATAAACCATCTGCATTTTCGAAGTTTTTATTAGAAGTAGAGACATATGTGAGTGATGGTTTATCAGTTGTATTTGGTTTAGAAGATGTTGGTGGTTACGGAAGAGCATTAGCGAAATATTTAGTAGATCACGAACAGGTAGTAAAAGAAGTAAATCCAGCTTTATCATTTTTAGAACGAAAAAGCCAAGTGATGATACACAAAAATGATAGTTGGGATGCGGAATGTGTGGCACGCATATTGATAAACAAATTTAATCAATTACCAGATGCAAAGCCAAACGATTTATTATGGTCAATACAACAACTGGTTTCAAGAAGGAATGCATTAGTAAAAGCACAAAGTGCATTAAAGAACCAATTACATATTCAATTAAACCATCATTATCCAAGTTATAAAAAGTTTTTCTCAGAATTAGATGGGAAAACAGCATTAGCGTTTTGGCAGCAGTATCCGTCACCGTCCTGTTTAGAAGGTGTTAGTATAAAGAAATTAACAGCTTTTTTATTAGATGTTAGCAACAATACATGTTCGGTAAAGAAAGCAAGCGACATATTAAAACTTGTAAAAGAAGATGGACAAACAATGAAAGAGTATCAAGAAATGCGAAACTTTTTAGTAAGAAGTATTGTACGGGAGATTGAGTTTAAAAAGAAGGAAATGAAATACATCGAAAGAGAATTAAAACAGCTAGTAAATCTACTAGATTATCAATTAGAGACGATGCCGGGAATAGAACTTGTGACTGCATCAGCATTAATTGCAGAAATTGGAGATGTAAGACGATTTCCAAATGCCAACAAATTAGCACGATTTGCGGGGATTGCGCCTGTTTACTTTGGTTCTGGTGGGAAAGGTAAGACACATAAAAGTAAACAAGGAAACAGGGCGCTACACGCTTTATTTTATAATTTAGCAGTACAGCAAGTGCAAGTAGCAAAAGGCAGTAAGAAGCCACGGAATCCAGTGTTTCATGCGTACTACCAAAAGAAATTAAAAGAAGGAAAAACAAAAGGACAAGCATTGGTATGTATTATGAGAAGGCTTGTAAACATTGTATATGGCATGATGAAATATAAAACAGCTTATGAATTGCCGGTAGTGGAAGAAAAAGAAGTAGTTTAATAAGGTTTTTCATGGTTTGCTTTTTTATTGTGAGAGTTTAAGATTACAACATAGGGTACGGGTGAAGGACCTGTAAAAGTAAACTATGGAGAACAATATGCTAGGGAAAAACGTAAAAAGATATTAAAGCCAAATGTTGAGTATACAAGTAAAGAAGGATATACATATACAACAGATAGTCAAGGGCGTGTTGCAAGTTGCGAGGGTAGCCTTCAATTAGGTGATGGTAAGCGGAATAACTACGCTCAGAGAGTGGTAGGTGGGAATGACCGTTTGGATGATGATGACGGCGGACATTTAATTGCAACTATATTTAAAGGCTCTGGTAATATGGATAATTTAGTTCCAATGAATAGTAACTTAAACAGAGGAGAATGGAAAAAACTAGAGAATGAATGGGCTAATGCTCTTAATGATGGTGATAAAGTTAGGGTGAAAATAACGCCGAATTATAGCGGGAATTCAAAACGTCCAGACAGTTTTGTTATTAGATATAAAATTGGTGATGAAGATAGATGGAGATTAAAGAATTTTGATAATGTACCAGGAGGAAAATTAGATGAATGATGAAAAATTAAGCAAGTTATACAATGAAATAGCAGAGGTTGTAATTGATACAATTCCAGAGAAGTGGTTTAAGGTTTACCTGTATGGTGAGGTTGGGGAAGGTGCTCAAGAATCATATTTTTATTACTACCCTGAAGAGAATAGTACTCCTATTTACAGTCATAGTATTTTTGAACTCTTTAATGTCCCAGAAGAAGAATATTTTAAGAAGTGGCATCGTTTGTTAGATTGTATTAAGAGAATGAAGAAAGAGTTTATTGATAATGATCAAGAAGCTTGGACAAATTTCACTATGATTTTTGATAATACAGGAAAGTTTAATATTGACTTTAATTATGATGACCTTTCAGATGAAAATTCCCACGAGAGAATGATTATTTGGGAATATGAACATCTTGGTCTTATGCCTAAAAGTAATTCAGGGAAAAAATACTTAGAAAAGCATCTTAAAAATCTTGAAGATACAAAAAATTGAGTGCAATACCATATATGATAAAAGTTTATAGTGGTTTAACGTAAACATGCATAAGCATATATGAGAAGTGGGTAGAAAAAGAAATGGCTATTTTGAAGAGTAAACTCCATGATGGTTGTACCATCATGGAGTACTATGTACAATGATAGAAAAGAAAAAGAAGTACGAGCTTTGGCGAGATGACATTTTACTGGGTGCTGAATATAAACACATGGAATATATATTAAACTAACGAACTCGTACAAACTCGTAAGTTTTAACGTAGTAGTTGTTACCACATATAAAAGGTGTCATACTGTTACTACAAAACTTACAAATTTATGCTACTTAAAAACATATGAACTTAAAGCACTTGATTGTCAATTAAAGGCAACAAGTGCTTTTTTGCGTTTAAGCGTAAAAATTTAAAAGAGCATTATAATTTTATAAGTGTATTAAGTGTTAAATTTTTATTGTTGTTTTATAGATTGTAATGGCTATGTACAGCGTACGACGATAGTAGAGGAAAAAATAAAGGGTTGTATTATTTTTGGAAATCATCGTAAAGTACGTTTTAACGGATGGACGTTATGCACACGTTATCCGCAAAAAACGGGTAAACGTTACAGGGATTGTAATTGCTGTAACGGGAAGGGGCTCAATATGGGAGAGAAAGTAGTTGGTTATGTACGAGTTTCAACGGAAGGACAAGTGCGTGAAGGGTATAGCCTAACGTATCAAGTAGAAGAAATTGAACGGTACTGCATCGAAAATAAACTACAACTGCTTCACATATACGAAGATAAAGGAATCAGCGGAGCGAAAGTAGATGAAGATGGATTAACAGTTGAACGTGAAGGTCTACAAGAGCTATTGTCGGATATGGCATATCATCAAGTGAGCAAAGTTATTGTACTAAATACATCTCGGTTATGGCGCTCTGATATGGCAAAAGTGTTAATACAACGAGAGCTAAAGAAACACAAGGTAGATGTGAAAGCAATTGAACAACCAAATTATAGTATATACACGCATGACCCAAATGACTTTTTAGTAAATGGTATGTTAGAGCTATTAGATCAATATCAACGTCTTGAGATTGCATTAAAGCTAAGTCGAGGCAGAAAGAAGAAAGCAGAACAAGGTGGATATGCGGGGGGCGGTGTGATGTTTGGTTATAGAGTAAAGAAAGAACAAAAGGTGTTAGAAGTAGATACGGAGAAAGCAGTGGTTGTACGTAGACTATTTGAGTTAAGACACTTTTTTAAACATTGGTCGCTGACTCAATTGGCAGAACGACTGAATAGGGAAGGTTATCGTACAGAGAAAGGAAAACAATTTACGAAAGTACAAGTGAAACGCATGTTAGACCGAGAGAGTTTTTATCGAGGGATATATACATACGGGCAAATACAAACAAACGGTAAACATCCAGCAATTATATAATAGTCGTACTTAAAAAAATCACTCATTTTACTATATGTACTTATGAAATTATGAAAATGGATAGGCTTGCGTACCTATGCGCATCGGAAGATGAACGCTCGAACTAAGGTTGCCGACGTTTTTATATATGACTAAATCATTGAATAGAGGGATGAGTTATGCATAATAGACAGAACTATTTGTATGTAGGAGTAGATTTACATAAGGAGCATCATACGGCTGTTATTATTAATTGTTGGCAAGAAAAATTAGGAGAAATACAATTTGATAATAAACCATCTGCATTTTCGAAGTTTTTATTAGAAGTAGAGACATATGTGAGTGCTGGGATAACTGTTGTATTTGGTTTAGAGGATGTTGGTGGTTATGGAAGAGCGTTAGCGAAATATTTAGTAGATCATGAACAAGTAGTGAAAGAAGTAAATCCAGCTTTATCATTTTTAGAGCGAAAAAGCCATGTGACGACACAAAAAAGTGATAGTTGGGATGCGGAATGCGTAGCCCGTATACTAATAAATAAGTTAAATCAATTACCAGATGCAAAGCCAAACGATTTATTTTGGTCGATACAACAACTAGTTTCAAGAAGGAATGCATTAGTAAAAGCACAAAGTGCGTTAAAGAACCAATTACATATTCAATTAAACCACCATTATCCAAGTTATAAAAAGTTTTTCTCAGAGTTAGATGGAAAAACAGCATTAGCATTTTGGCAGCAGTATCCGTCACCCTTTTGTTTAGAGGGTGCGAATATAAAGCAATTAACAGCTTTTTTATTAGATGTTAGCAACAATACATGTTCAGTAAAGAAAGCAAGCGACATATTAAAACTTGTAAAAGAAGATGGACAAACAATGAAAGAGTATCAAGAAACACGAGACTTTTTAGTAAGAAGTATTGTACGGGATATTGAGTTTAAAAAGAAGGAAATGAAATACATCGAAAGAGAATTAAAACGGTTAGTAAATCTACTAGATTATCAATTAGAGACGATGCCGGGAATAGAACTTGTAACGGCATCAGCATTAATTGCAGAAATTGGGGATGTAAGGCGATTTCCAAATGCCAATAAATTAGCACGATTTGCGGGGATTGCGCCGGTTTACTTTGGTTCTGGCGGAAAAGGTAAGACACATAAAAGCAAACAAGGAAACAGGGCGTTACACGCTTTATTTTATAATTTAGCAGTACAGCAAGTGCAAGTAGCAAAAGGAAGTAAGATGCCACGAAACCCAGTGTTTCATGCGTACTATCAAAAGAAGCTTAAAGAAGGTAAAACAAAAGGACAAGCACTTGTGTGTATTATGAGAAGGCTTGTAAACATTATATATGGAATGATGAAATATAAAATAGCATATGAATTGCCGATAGTGGAAGAAAAAGAAGTAGTTTAATAAGGTTTTACAGGGTTTGCTTTTTTATTGTGAGAGTTTAAGATTACAACATAGGGTACGGGTAAGAATAGTGAGATAACTGAAATAACAGGAGAAAATTTTGGGGAACACATCATTAAAGGGAAGAATGGAAGGAAAGAACTTGCACCAAACGTACGTTATATTACTGAGGAGAATTATAAATATACAACAGATGAACTTGGTAGAATAGTAGATGTAAATGCGGAAGAGCTAATACTTCAAAAAGGAACGCGAAACCCGGGAATGCAAGTGGCAGCAGGTCAAGAAGATAGGTTGTTTGATGATGATGGTGGACACTTGATAGGAACTCAGTTTCGTGGTTCGGGAGATATTGATAATTTACTTGCTCAGAATAGGCAAATTAATCGGTCTGGTGGAGAGTGGTACAAGATGGAGACTGAGTGGGCAAACGCCCTGAAAGAGATTCCACCAAAAAAAGTATCTGTAAAAATTAAGCCAGTTTTCGTTGGGACTTCATTAAGACCAGATTCATATAAAGTAGTTTATGAAATTGAAGGTAAAGGAATATTTAAGAAAACCATTGAAAATAGAGCAGGAGGTTGAGTATGGAAAAGGAAATGAATAGATTATATAGAGAGATAGCTGAAACAGTTAATGAAATGATTCCAGAAGATTGGAATAAATTTTATTTTTATGCTCAAATATCAGAAAATGGGGGAGGAACTTACTTTTTTTATAATACACTTGAAAATAAGCAATATAAATATAGTGTAGAAATCCCTTTCAAATATCAAATTGATGAAGATGAATTTGAGAGAAAAGAAGATGTTTTATATAAATTGAGTAAGGAACTTAGAAAGGTTTTTAAAGATAATGAGCAGGAACTTTGGTATTCTTTTACAATGTCCCTAGAGAGTAGTGGGAAATTTAAGTTACATTATGATTATACAAATTGGTTTGATACAGAATATAGTTTTAGTGACCAAATGATTATTTGGAAAAATAAATATTTAGGTGAAGTACCAAATGATGAAAATTATAAAGCATTAATTGATAAGTATTATAGTGAATTTCCGAATAATCCTATTTAACTAAATAAAAGACAGAAAAAAATAGGCTGTTAAAAAGTACATACTTCATGATGGTTGTACCATCATGGAGTACTGTGTGTAATGATAGAATAGAAAACGAAGTACGAGCTTAGGTGAGATGACATTTTACTGTGCGACGAATATAAAGACATGGAATGGACATAAAACTAACGAACTCGTACAAACTCGTAAGTTTTAACGTAGTAGTTGTCATGACATACAATAGGTGTCATACTGTTATTACAAAACTTACAAATTTAATGCTACTTAAAAACATATGAACTTAAAGCACTTGATTGTCAATTAAAGGCAACAAGTGCTTTTTTGCGTTTTAGCGTAGAAATTTAAAAGATCACGATAATTTTATTATGTAAACATTTTCTGTTTTTTTACATAATGTATACAACTAATAACGAGATAGATGTTCATCATTACTTTCATTCTAATTATAACGAATTCTACAATAGAAAACAGAACGTATATTTGGTATAATCAAAATATACTATATGAAACGATGTACATGAGTTTGAGATTTTTGAAAAAAGGTAAGTAATACATAATAATACATACGCTATAGGATTCAGTTCATGTTATACAAATCAATCGTTAGAAAGGAAAAGAAGTATGAATCAAATTTCATTCGAAGATTTATTTGAAGAAGAAAACAAACCAGAAAAGGTGGAGGTAGCTGAGATTCCCGTACCTTTATCGCCCCTACAAAAAGACATTTTAGAATTAATTGATTCTGAAGAAATAAGTGCGCTTGAGCTATGTGAACGATTAATACGATCTGGTAAAATATCAGATGAGAGATTCACAACGAATAAGCCTAAAGCATATGGGCAAGTATGCTTACTATTAGAAGGTTTTGTTAAAGAAGAAAAGCTTATTTTTGTCAAAAGTGATGAGAAAAGAGATAGAGTATATAAATTGAATGAAGAAGTTTTTAACGGATAAGGTGTACAAAGGGGAGTTCATTCATTTTTCTCATGAAAAAGGTGTCAATCTTACTTAGATTGGCACCTTTTTTGATAATTTAACATCTAACATATTTACGCTTAAAACCAAGTCTTCCTCTATCAAGTTCTTTCTGAATACTTTCAGAAGCATTTAACAAACTGCTTTTTTTCTTATCACGTTTGATTTCAACTATACCAACTTCTTTTGCAGTCTCAACTGCCTTTTCGTGTAGTGGTACATATGAAATTGCCACGGTGTTTAGGAAATTATTCATAGCGGATTTTGTTCGTTCTGGAGAATGATGAATTGTATCTTTCACCATTTCAAGCATATCGGAAATTTTACTTTCGGAAAATTCATTGTCTTTGCGATTTCCTAATAGCCAACAGTAGCAACTCCAGCCGGCAGACATTTTAAGCTCGTCCCCACTTGCAATCCATTTATCAGCAACATCTTGCGCAATATTTGACTCCGATAAAGTTACTGCCACTACATAATCAGATAGCATATAAAAATATGCCCCGTCTATCCAGCGATCAAAATCAGACTCACTCATAGCTTTTGGATCGGCAATAATACCTGCAAAGTACATAGCATCGTAGTTACCTGTGGCATAAAGTTCTTCAGCTAACTCTTGATTTAATTTTATTTTTTTAGCGATTGGTTTCATAGCACCTGTAGCTACTCCGAAAACCGGTTCGTGCGCACCGTTAGATATGTATATTTTTTTCGTTCGTTCCTTACCTAGAGCTTCAAGTTCTTGCATAACTGTTTTAAGATCCATAGTTGTGCAACTTCCTTTCTTCATGTGAAAGCCTTTTTAAGTCTTTCATATTTCTTATTTTAATACTAATTGTATTTAAGAGGTATGTCTACTTTCTAAAGGTATCGAAACTTGGTTTGAATTTTAGATGAAATAAAGAGCTAATTAAAAGGGTGGTATAATATAGAAAAAGTGAATGATGAACATCAAATAGGGGGTATTCAATTGGAAATAAAATTGAATCGATTATATAGAGAGATAGCGGAAACGGTTCATGCCATGATTCCAGAAGAATGGGAGAAATTTTATTTTTATGCACAAATATCAGAAGCTGGAGGGGGAACTTACTTTTTCTATAACAACTTCAGAAATAAACAAAATTATAAGTATAGTGTAGAAATTCCTTTTAAATACGAAGTTAATGAAGAGGAGTTTGAAAGGAAAGAAAATTCTTTATATAAATTGAGTAAGGAATTAAGAGATGTTTTTAAAGATAATCAGCAAGAGCTTTGGTACTCTTTTACAATGTCTCTGGAACATAGTGGGGAATTTAACATGCATTTCGATTATACCAATTGGCTCGAAACAGAATATAGTTTTAGTGATCAAATGATTATTTGGAAACGTAAATACTTAGGTGAAGTACCAATTAATGAAAATGATAAAGCGCTAATTAATAAGTATGATAATGAATTTCCGAATAATCCTATTTGACTGAAAGGAAAGAAGAAATGGTTTTTATAAAAATCATGAATTTTAAAGCGTAAGTTGAATGAGAATATATATTCATAATGGAGGACGCTATTAATGGAAGTACACGGAATGGTTTCAATATGGTTCGGTAATATGCAAACGCAAGATCAGTTGGATACATATATAGATGTTACGTATGATGAAGAAGGAGACTCTATACCAGCAAGATTTTTTGTTGATTTTAATATTGATATGATTGATGTAGATGAAGATTTTATTGAAAAGGAAGTGTTAGAAGAAGCGAGTGATGACATTTCTATGTTATTAACGGGATGTTCATATGATGATAAAATACTTTCTCGAATTAAGGAAGTAGTTAAATTAAATAAATCCTATAATTCTATCGTTTTAATTTATAATTTTCAATATGACAATTCAGTAAGTAATTGTGAAGGTTTTAATTTTGTAACTGCTACAAGTTATCTATAGTTAGAAGTAAAGTACAGTAGAATAAAAATGATTTGTATAGTTTTTCCAATAAATATTTGGTATGATGGTGAATGGGAAAAATATACAAGTTGTTAGTTTTTCAAAAAAGGGGGATTGAATTGAAAAGAACACCTGAATTTGTATTAGGTTTAATTGGTGGCATTTTGGGAATTATTATTTCCATAATATTAATAGTTGTAGCGTTTAATATTATGGAAGGTGTTGATTACGAACTTTTAGCTTATTACTCTATTATTTTAACGGTTCAAATAGGATTGTTCATTTTATCGTGTTTAGTAAACAAGGTTAATAATAAAGTTTATGGAGTTTGTATGATTGTGATTCCTATAGTTATGTTGTTTATGTCATTATTCTTTTTACTTATTCCGACAATTTTACAAATTATATCTGGTTCATTTGCATTTAGGACATTAAAGTTAGAATCTAATGTAAGCTAAATATGATTATCAACGTCTGAATATTCGGTTTTTTAAACATTTTCGTTTGCAGTTCAAATTAACATAAAGTACAAAGTTGTACGCTTTAGGAGGAGAAATAGATGATTATTTGGTCTGGTTGGGGTTTTTTAGTCGCAATTATTGTAATTATTAATACTCTTTTGGGTAAGGCTATCTTTGGATCTATAACGGGGGACGCTACATATTTTCAAGACCATAGTTGGCCAATGGCGGTAATGTTTATTATATCAGGGGTTATGTCTTGGTATTTAGGTAAATATATTAATAAGCCAGATGGGAAAGTTTATATAGATGCCGAAACTGGTGAAAAAGTTATGTTTAACAAAAAGCACTCATTATTTTTTATAAAAATGGAATATTGGGGACCGATTCTAGGAGTTATTGCGATTGTAACTTTAATTACAAGATAAAAAAAGAGGATGGGTATAGCAAGAGTAATCTATTCAAGTAGAAGGAGAAATCAGTCATGAATGCAAAGAAACTACTAGGGGTAGCAGTTCCGGTCATGTTGTTATTTGGTTGTGGAGTTTCTGAGAAAACGAACACTTCTAAACAGGAGAAAACGGAAGAGTCTAAAGTAAAAGAATCGAAGTCTAATAGTAAGAAAGAAAAAGTTTCAAAGGAAGACTATCCTAATAAAGTGTATAAATTAGGAGTAGAGTTTGATAAGTTGTTTGCGGAGCATAACAATATTACAAGAGAGGTTTTTGACGGTAAGAAAAAGAAATCAGATATAGTAGATAGTGTGAAAGAATTAAATAAAGTGTTAGATAAATTTGAGTCAATAGATCCCCCTACAGAGTATGTAAATCAACAAAAGGATTTTGAAAAAGCAATTGGTTATTTTAGAGAGTCTTTTTCTTTAATAAATGAAGTATTCACCCGAAAAGAAAAAAGAGAAAAAGGCGATAAGACTGATAAAGAGTTAATGGAGAAATCCGAAAAGTTAGTGAAAGAAGGAGATATTTACTGGCTTAAGGCATTCAAAGATCTTGAAGGGGATATTAAAATCGGTGACGGTACAGTATCTGTGAAAGATTTGAAAGAGTTAGATAAGAAAGCTGGAATTAATACGGATAACGTTATGAAGAATGTGAAAGATAGTACGGAATTAATCGGTAATTGGGGATTCAAAGGAACAGACGGTTTCATTATGTCACTTATTCTAAAAGGTGATAAGACATTTGAAACGTATGGTAAAGGTGAGTATCCAAATAAAAAGAATTATATTGAAGGCACTTGGGAATATGATAAGGAAGCTTTTACAATCTATTTACATCTCAATAAACGTTTAGTAGACGGTGTAGAAGATACAATTCAAAAAAAGAAAATAGCATATAAAGTTCAAGATTATGATGGGGAAAACTTGCAATTATTTAATGAGACGTCATTTCATACAATTAAGTATGTGAAGCAAAGTTAAAGTTATGTAGGACTAGGTTTAAATGGCCTAGTCCTTCATTAAAGTGCGAGTATGTAAAGAATATGTTATCTTTCGTTCTGTTTACTTAATATCATGTTATTCTTTAATAGAGTAATAAATGGAGTTTTGCATTAAATATATGAGGTTGGTTACAAATGATAAAGAAATTTACTAGATTCGTATTAATAGTGGTTATCCCAATCAGTCTTATTACAGGTTGTGGGACTGCTGAAAAAACTGAAGCACAAAAGCCGAAAGCGGTACAAACGGAGAAAAAGGACTATATGGATTACTCATATGGTAGCAAAGGTATATTAGTAAGTGGCAAAGCGAAAGAACGGCAACAATACGAGATTGGATATATGGATGATAATAAATTAATTGGGATTGATGAAAATATTGAAGACTGCATTATTTTAGATAATAAAGATGAAGCAGGTCTCATTTGGAAACAAATAGAGCGAGGATCTATTATTGAAGTGCAATACGGTAAGGATCGCAATGATATCGTAGGCGTGCAATTCGTAGGAGATCGTGAGTCATATGAAATTAGTGATAAGTTTGATCGGAATACGATAAATGAGATTGTTGAAAACGTTAAAGGGAATTTGTAATAGATGTATTTCGATAGTATAGGATCTCTTATTATGAAATTGTATGTCAGTTATTTGTCTAAGTTTAAATTGATTATTTTGACGGTATTTGTAATTAGTTGTAAAATAATGTTTGTTGATGGATTTTATAAAAAGTATGTTAGATGAAATTCATCTGTAGGGATGACATATAAATATTTTCTTAATGGATATAAAATATGTTAATTTAAATATATAAATAAAAAGAAAATATATTAGGAGTACATAGTAGATTCATATTTTTAAAAATTAATGTGACAATAAAGGGAGGTTGAGATACATACACGGTGGGAGTGTGTATGTATTTATTATAATAATGAATAAGACAATCAAACAACAAGTAATCGCACTATCAACAAGTCTAGTGATTTTAGGGAGCGCACCTTTATCAGCATCAGCAGAAGAGATCAACAAATCTCAAACTGATCAACTTAATATTGCCCAAGGAGAACACGGAACGAGCGGATTAAATTATTCTAATTTCAAGTTGGAAGTTCCTGATCATGTACAAATTAACGAAGCAGAAGTATCTGAAAATGAAAAAATGCTTTTAGAAGAATATAAGCATAAACATGATGAAACAGAAGAATTAAACAAAATGCAAGATGCTAAGAAGGGACAAGTAGCAGAAAAGGAAGCTATTTCAAACATTGAAAAGGCATTTGAATCTGTAGATGGTCGAAATGATGGATCTGATCGTCAAATGAAACCTGTTGCAAAGCCAAGAGGTATTCAATATAGTGCACAGAGTACGAAGAAATATGGAACACTTGCAGGAGTTCCATTTGTGGAGTGGATTGTTCCAGCAGGAAATCCTGATATTCGTCCTGCAAATCCGATGAAAGCACGTTACATTACAATTCATGAGACCGCAAATACAGCCGCTGGTGCTAATGCTGAAAATCATGCGAAATATTTATACAAGCAAGCAACTGAAGGCACTTTCCGAACAGCTTCATGGCATTTTACTGTAGATGATAGACAAATTTATCAACACTTACCAACAAACGAAAATGGTTGGCATGCAGGAGATGGAGATGGTTCAGGAAACAGGGAGTCTATCGGTATCGAGATTGCGGTTAACCAAGACGGTGATTACAATAAAGCGTTAGAAAATGCAAAACGACTTGCAGGTTATTTAATGAACAAAGAAGGAATTGGTGCAGATCATATTTACAAGCATCAACAATGGAGCGGGAAAAAATGTCCTGACATTTTAATTTCACGTGGTAATTGGGCTGGTTTCGTACAAGGAATTCAGTGGTATGCAAATATAAATGCGCAGATTGATACGCCTTTACAAGATAAAAATGACTCATTTAATCCAAATGAAAATAATCCAGCTGAACCTAGCATGGAACTAGTGGTAAATGGTAGTGGCATTAATGTACGTAGTGATGCGGGTATTGAACATCGTGTTGTACGTAAAGCTTCAAACGGAGATCGTTACAAAGTATTAGCCGTTAAAAATGGTTGGTATAAAGTAGGTAATGGAGAATGGATTTTCTATGACCCAAGTTGGATTAAAATTAACTACAATGTACCAAAGGAAGAAGTACAAAAACCAAAAGATGATATTACAGGTGGCTGGTTTGAAGGGCATATTCGTAAATTAAACAGTCTAGGTATTATGCAAGGCGAAGGTAATGGTGTATTTGCGCCATATCGAAATGTAACGAGAGCGGAGTTTGCGAAATTAATCTCGAATGCTCTTAAACTACCAGAGGGAAATAAGTCATTTGTAGATATTAATGAGGCACATCCATCACTTCATGACGGTATTAAACGTTGTGCAAGTGCAGGAATTATTAATGGTCGTGGTGAAGGGATTTTTGATCCTAACTCACCAATTACTCGTGAAGAAGTATCTATTATGATTGACAAAGCATTGCGATATAAAGGAATTACAGGTGAGTTAGTAGCATTACCATTTACAGATAAGCATTTAATAACATACAAAGAATCGGTTCAACGATTATACAGTCTAAAGGTAGTTAATGGTATTGGAAATAATGAGTTTGATCCTCGAGGTACAGCAACTCGTGGTCAGGCAGCTGCCTTTATTGTGAAGATGTTAGATTCAATGCAAAAATAAAATGAAACTTTAATCAGTGAGGGCCACTCGCATTGCAATCGAGCAGTTTATTCACCGAATTTTGAAATGAGAGTTTTACTGTCCGCAAATAGCAGAATAAATTGTATGTAGAAGCTGACATTGGTAGAAGTAAAAAATAAGAAGAATTTGAAAGGAGCTATCCAAAATAATAATTTGGAATAGCTCCTATTTAGTAGGAAGAACAAATTGTATTTCATAGATTGTAATGTAGAATGCCCTTCCAAGCCCCTTATAAGCCCCTACCAAGTAATAAATCACTAAGAAAAAACAAAAACAAAAACAAGAACAAAACAAGCGCGAAAAAATGAAACCGGCGTTGTAGTAGTAAAAAAATTGTAATACGAATGCCAAAACCATTCCCGTATGCCTATCTTTATAATGAAGGATTAAAATTTTCCTATTTACTAGCAAAGAGTGGAGGGAAACATATGGCGGTATACCGTAATGTGCAGGTGAACTTTTGGCAAGATGAATTCATATTAGATTTAACGCCAGAGGAGCGTTATTTTTACATATATTTGTTAACTGGTACGAAAACAAAGCAATGTGGTATTTACATATTACCGAAGCGTGTGGCAGAGCTTGAAACAGGTTATAGTATGGAGACTGTTGAGAAGTTGCTAAACAGGTTTGTTGAGTATGGAAAGATTTTATATGATACGGAAACGAAAGAGGTATTCATAATAAATTGGTTACACTATAACCCTATTTCAAATACGAATGTGGAGAAGTGCGTATTACGTGAGTTAAAGACTATAAAAAGTAATGAGTTCATACATATATTTTTACGTAAATGCCTTGAAGAAGAATACAAGATTCCATTATTATTGCAGCATTTTGGTATGCCAAAAGAAGAGGATAATAGTAGTTCACAAGTAGTTATTGAAGAGAAAGAAGAAGCGGAAGAGATAGAGGTGGAAACCATAGAAGAGGACGTTCCAAATAGTGAAGTTTATAAGTTTTATGAACAAAATATTAGTAGTTTATCCCCATATATTGTGAAGGAATTGAAGAATTGGATACAAAGACTTTCTGGAGAGAAAGTGTTAGAGGCACTTAAAATTGCGTTTGAAAATAATAAGAAAACGTTAGCTTATGTGAAGGGGATTTTGAGGAATTGGTGTAAGAAAGGACGAGTAGATTTTAGTGAAGGAATGCATAGGAGAGAAGTATTTGGTTCGTATGATCCATAGTTTGGATAAGGATTTTTTCTAGTCTAAAAGGTTCTTTTACTATAGAAGCGAATAGTGTGAGAAAGGGGTGGTTATATGGAAGTCGTTATAAAGAAGAAACGAAAAAGGGGAAAAAGAATTTTTATTTGGGCTAGTAGTATCGTTCTTTTGTTAGTTATTTCCGCTGCGATTTTTTTGAACATATATACGCTGAAATCTATGCCAAAGATAGATGGAACGATAAAGCTAGAGGATTTACAACAAGCTGTTACGGTGAAGCGTGATAGTAAAGGTGTACCGCATATTAAATCGGAAAATGCACATGATTTATATTTTTCACAAGGATATGTGCAAGCGCAAGATCGTTTGTTTCAAATGGATTTAAGTAGAAGACAAGCGTCTGGTATGTTAAGTGAAGTTGTTGGGGAAGCAGCTGTTGATCGAGATAAATTGTTTCGAACACTCGGTTTACGGCGAGCTGCCGAAGCTTCAGTTAGTCAATATGATGGAGAAGCGAAATATGCCCTGCAGTCATTTGCTGATGGGGTGAACGCTTTTATACGTGAGGCGAAAGAGGAAAAAAAATTACCAGTTGAGTTTACTATATTAGGTTATGAACCTGCTGAGTGGTCAATTGTTGATACTTTAACGATCGGGAAGTATATGGCGTTTGACTTAGGAGGACATTGGCACGGACAGGCATTTCGATATTGGGCGCTGAAAAATCTTCCGAAAGAGCAAGCGAATGAGCTATTTCCTGCATATCCGAAAGATGCTCCTAGATTGCTAGCTGAACTGAAAAATACAAATGTGGACGTAGCACAAAGTTTTTCAAAAACGATAATTCCGCCGGAGTTTAACGGTAGTAATAACTGGGTTGTGAGCGGTGAGAAGAGTGCGTCAGGTAAGCCAATTTTAGCAGATGATCCTCATTTATCTCTTGCGACCCCTTCTATTTGGTATCAAACGAGACTTGAAATGAAAGGTTTAAATGTGAGTGGCGTTATTTTCGCTGGAGTACCAGGTGTTATATTAGGACACAATGACAAAATAGCGTGGGGTGTTACGAATACAGGGCCTGATGTGCAAGATTTATATATTGAGAAGAGAAATCCTAATAATGAAAATGAATTTCTGTATAACGATAAATGGGAAAAAGCTACCGTTGTAGACGAGTCTATTAAAGTAAAAGGCGGGAAGACAATTCCTTATAACGTTACGATTACGAGGCATGGACCAGTAATTTCAGAGTTTGCGGATAAGGGGAAGGAGAAAACGAAAACAGTATTCTCTTTAAAGTGGACAGCTTTAGAACCGTCAGCTGAGTTAAAAGCTGTATTAAATATGAACAAAGCAAAAGACTGGAATGAGTTTGAAACCGCTCTTCAAGATTTTCATACACCAACCCAAAACTTTGTGTTTGCATCAAACGACGGCACAATTGCTTATAAAGCGAATGGAAATATACCAGTGCGTAAAAAAGGTGATGGTAGCTTACCTGTTCCAGGATGGACAGATGAATATGAATGGGAAGGGTATATCCCGTTTGATCAACTTCCAAAAGTAATTAATCCAAAACAAGGGTTTATTTCAACTGCGAATAATAAAATTGTTGATGATGATTATCCGTATCATATTAGCAATACGTGGGCGCAGCCATATAGGCAAATGCGTATTCAAGAATTTTTGCAAGAGAAGGAAAAGTATACGGTGAAAGATTTAGAAGAGTTACAGATGGATCAAAAGAATTTATATGGGAAAGAGTTTACTCCTATATTTTTAAAAGAGTTAAATAAAGCATCTTTAAATGAGGTAGAGAAAGAAGGCGTAGACCAATTAACAAAGTGGAATTTTTACGATAGTAAAGATGAAGCGGCACCATTAATATTCCATTTGTTAATGAAAGAGATTTCAAATACGTTATTTTCAAAAGAAATACCGAAAGATGTACTGGAGTTATTTGAAGGGAAGTCACAAGTTGTTGATGAATTGATTCGAAAAGAAGTAGCGGGAGAAAATAGCGTTTGGTTTACGAAGTACGGAGGTTTCACAAAAGTTGTGCATACATCGTACGAGAATGTAATGAAGAAATTGCAGAAGGAATATGGACCCGATGTTGGAGAGTGGAAGTGGGGCGATTACCATCAACTCGCTTTTACACATCCCATTTCGAAATCATCGAGTATGTTAGCATTACTCGCTTTTAATCGTGAGAAGCCAGTTCCAATTGGTGGGAGCCAAGTTACCGTGCAAGCAGCGAGTTACGGCGAAAACGGCATTGTAAATCACGGGGCGTCTTGGAGATTCATTATTGATACGAAAGATATGTCAAACGGTTATCATATCGTAGGGCCAGGACAGTCGGGCCATTTTAGAAGCGATTGGTATCATGATCAAATAGATGATTGGGTAAATGGCACGTATCATACGACTACATTGAATACGGAGGGGATAGAGGGGAAGGTATTAACTTTGCAGCCGAAGTGATAGTAAGTTCTTATTTGCAGATGGCCCAGCTTTATGAGGTAATACTCCTTCGGCTAATGAAAGTTTTGCTTTATACAAGAGACTCTTACGATTGTAAGAGTCTCTTTATTATGATAATGGATAAAATATCCTTTTTGTAAAGAAGCGACAAGTTTTGACAAAATATTATACAGAGACTTGTTATAATACCTTTTGGAATATTATGTTTATTAAACGGAGGATGAAGTAGTGTACAACAAGGAAAATTTCTTAATAGTTGCAGTGAAATCGAATAGGGGGATTTAATATGAGCGTTAAAGTAATAAGGGCAACAGGGATGATGGGCGGAGCAGCAAGAGTTGCTGTAAAGGTAGATAACGAAGTAGTAATGAAACTTGAGAATAACGAAGAATATACGCTTCCTTTTGAATTAGATGAAGCGAATATTAAAGTAAAACAATTCTTTTTTGGAAGTAAAGAAAAGAAAGTAAAGGATGGCGATGTAGTAGAAATTAAGATAAATAGTATTGCCATGCTATTACTAATAGTGTCAATGATAGCTGTTTTATTCGGTTCGTCAATTGGTATAAATATTGTTGTTTTTGGTGTGATAGGAGCTTTAGTTACGTTAGTATACGGATTGAATAACTGGTTTCGTTTAGAGGTTAAATAATTATTGTATATATATTTATTTCAGTTGATTTACTATACATGGGATGAAAATATTTTTAAGTGGGAAATGGAGAGAATCAGTATGAAGAAAATGGTTGTAATATCTAGTTTGGCGCTAATAGTAGGTTTAACAACTGGTTGTAGCAGTGAAAAAACAAGTGGACCTAAAACAGTATCTGTAAAAAAAGAAAAAGAGTTAGTAGCGAAAGATATTTTTAAAAAAGCAGCTGACGGATTAAAACAAGAGGAATATCTTACATTGACATCTCTTATGTCAATGAAGGGGAGCGGCCAATCAGAAGAAATTAAAATGAAAATACAGATGGAGCCGAAACTGAAGAATTCTAGAGCTGAAATGAAAATAAGTGGTACAGATATTGTAACGTATGAAGTAGATGGAAAGGTCGCTGCTCAAGTGAAAAACCCTGATACAGGAGAGTTAGTTACGATACCTAATGATCAATTTAATGTAAATGATGTAATGGTCAGTAAAAATTTACTTAATGAGTTAGATTTACCAGAAGCTTTGGCTAAGAAAATGAAGGCAAAGAAAGATGGAGACACATATAAACTTACACTTGAATTAAAGGGAAAAGAAGCGGTAGATACGTTACAAAAAATCAATGGAGATATGAAAAAATTAACGGAAGGATTTAATATGGATGCGTTTAACATTGAATATATAATAACAAAAGATTATAAATTTGAAGAGATGCGAACAACTATAAAAGTGAGTGAAAGTAACTCAGATAAAAAAGCTAGTACAGATAAGGAAAAATTGGATGCAGTTGTGAGTATAAAGATTGATTCATATGAAAAGTTTGATTCAATTA
Organism: Bacillus sp. HMA207; assembly: GCF_003402455.1. Taxonomy (NCBI): domain Bacteria; kingdom Bacillati; phylum Bacillota; class Bacilli; order Caryophanales; family Bacillaceae; genus Bacillus; species Bacillus sp. HMA207. The sequence continues at coordinate 1,558,967 of NZ_BEZT01000001.1, forward strand.
AGTTACCAGAAGGGATTCAATAATTTCAATCGTAAAAGGATAAAAAGGGGCGGAAATCTGCTCCTTTTTTATTTTTCCTACTATTTTTAGAAGATTTATATGAATATAGTTGAACGGCACTTCATTTTTTTCTGGAATAAATGTGAAACGTTGTATAAAATAATCAAGAAAGCCAAAAATTATAGGGGGAAAGTTGTGAAGAAAAATAAGAGTTTAATAAGTTTTTTAGGAGTGTTTATTATGTTGTTTTCTTTTTGTTTTCAAGGAAATGTACAGGCAGATGTAAATACTGTTCAATCTGGAAAAATCAAATCAGGAAACGTAACAGTATGGGAAGTTGGAAATGTAGCGAAAGTATTAGCGGATGTGGAGCGCTTAAATTTAAATACAGTAAATGTACCGATTCAAGTAGATATCCCAAATGTGACTTCTACTAACATGGTAATTAATCAAGCGCAAAAGCAACAAGCTATTATTTTAATTCAAGAATTATTAAAGCGTAATATTCAAGTTATAGTGGAACCGTTCCCGTATATTCAGCAGGGGAATGTTGGAGAGACAGAATGGAACCCAAGTAACATTAATGATTTCTTCTGGAATTGGAAGACGGTTATTCTGCAAGATATTTTTAATTCCATTACAAGTAAATACAATGTGTATGGACTAAAGATTGCTTCTAATTTCGTGAATATGGAGTATGCAGAAGGATACTGGAGCGATACAATTGATTTTGTTCGTAATCAGTATAAAGGAAATGTTTTGTATCAAATGAACTGGTGGTTAACAGCAAGCTGGGACCCTTCTTATGAAGCGAAGTTTGAAGAGAAAATCAATCGCCCGTATTTAAAAAAGGTGGATATTGTTAGCATAGACAGTTGGTTTGAAGTTTCAGGAAAAAGAAATCCAACATATGAAGAAGTGAAGCAAAGTTTATTTGCGACAACAGTATATAATCGTGGGCAAAATGTTGTTCAGCAATTGGAACAATTACATAATGCAACAGGAAAGCCAGTTTACTTCGGTGGATTTAACGTTCCAGCACGTGAACTTGGATTACAAAATCCATGGAATCCAGATGTTTCAAATGTGTTTTCGAAGGATGTACAATTAAATGGATGGCGTGCTTACCGAGATGTATTAGAACCGAAACCATATTTTAAAGGTTTTTCAATTTGGTTTATTGGCTCTAATGATAGTACACATGCGTATCAAATACATAGTAAAGAAGCAGAGGCAGTTATTAGCGGATGGTACCGAAAATAATTTTTATAAAATAGGTAAGTTTTAAAGTTTACTACATATATTTCTAGTGAAAGGCCTTTCACCATCTTATCACCTAGGGGGCAATCATAATGAAATTTTTGTCTTACCTTACAGTAATATTGGTGATTCTTGGCGGTTTGAATTGGTTATTGGTAGCGTTAGATTACAATGTAGTTGAGAAATGGTTTGGTTCTATGCCGGCGCTTGTGGACACTATTTATTGGCTCATTGGTCTTTCTGCTATTTATCAAATTTTTGATCGGTTCTTTACGAACGACTAGCTATTATTCTTTCATTATTAGAGTGTTAAGTACGATTATGTACTTAACACTTTTTTATATGTCCATAAAAAAGTCTGCACTTGCAAGCGATTCCATCGCGTCTTGCGCCCTAATAATAGAAAACAAATTGACCGTATATTATATTTTAGGTTATAATTCAGAAAGTTTAAAAATATCCAAATAAAAAATAGGGAGGTTATGAAGGTAATGGAGAGAGTCTATAATTTTTCAGCAGGACCATCAATACTCCCTTTGCCAGTTTTAGAGAAAGTGCAAAAGGAGCTATTAAATTATAACGGGACAGGCATGTCTATTATGGAAATGAGTCATCGATCTTCTTATTTTCAAAGTATTATAGAGGAAGCGAGTAACTTACTTCGTGAATTAATGAGCATCCCTGATGAGTATGAAGTTTTATTTTTACAAGGCGGTGCGTCATTACAATTCTCTATGATACCACTGAACTTAATGAATACGTATAAAAAAGCTGGATACGTACTAACTGGCTCATGGTCTAAAAAGGCACTGCAAGAAGCCGAAAAAGTTGGGGAAGTACAAGTGATTGCTTCTTCCGAGCAAGAGAAGTTTACTACGATTCCTAAACTGGACGGTTTACTAAGCGATGAAAAACTAGATTATGTACATATTACAACGAATAATACAATTGAAGGGACAAAATATGTGGGAATTCCACATGTAGAAAGAGTGCCGCTCGTTGCGGATATGTCTTCAAATATTTTGTCAGAACAATATGATGTTTCGAAGTTTGGTCTTATATATGCGGGGGCGCAAAAGAATTTAGGACCTGCGGGCTTAACGATTGCGATTATAAAAAGAGATTTAATCGGGGGAGCAGATCGCTCTTGTCCGACAATGTTAAATTATGAAACTTACAGTAAAAATAACTCCTTATATAATACACCGCCATCCTTTAGTATTTACGTAACAAAACTTGTACTAGAGTGGTTGAAAGAGCAAGGCGGAGTATCTGCGATTGAAGAACAAAATAGAATGAAATCTTCACTTATTTATCATTTTTTAGATGAATCTAAATTGTTTACTTCACCAGTTGATCCTGCGTATCGATCACTTATGAACATTCCGTTTACAACACCGTCAGAAGAACTTAACAATGAGTTTTTACAAAAAGCGAAGGAACGCGGCCTTGTTACGTTAAAAGGACATCGATCAGTCGGTGGTATGCGCGCTAGTATTTACAATGCGATGCCAGTACAAGGCGTACAGCAATTAGTAAATTATATGAAGGAATTTGAGCTTGAGAATAGATAGGGAGATGGGGATATGTTTCGTGTTCAAACGTTAAATCAAATTGCAGAAAAAGGTTTGCAAGTTTTTACTGAAGAACGTTATGAAGTAGGAGATAGAATCAATCATCCAGATGGAATTTTGCTTCGTAGCTACTCTTTACATCAAGAAGAGTTTTCAAAAGACTTAAAGGCGATTGCAAGAGCTGGCGCTGGTGTAAATAATATTCCTGTCGAGCGATGTACAGAAAAAGGAATTGTAGTATTTAACACGCCGGGGGCAAATGCAAACGCTGTAAAGGAACTCATTATTGCCAGTCTTATTATGTCTTCACGTAACATTATTAATGGTGTAAGTTGGACGAAAAACTTAGAGGGTGAAGAAGTACCACAGCTTGTTGAATCAGGAAAAAAACAATTTGTTGGATCAGAAATTGCAGGGAAACGTCTAGGTGTTATCGGACTTGGCGCAATCGGTGCTTTAGTTGCGAACGATGCGTTAGCGTTAGGGATGGATGTTATCGGATATGATCCTTATATTTCAGTTGAAACAGCTTGGCGTCTTTCTACACATGTGCAAAGAGCATTTAGCCTTGATGAAATTTTTGCAACGTGTGATTATATTACACTGCATATTCCTCTTACGAATCAAACGAAGGGGATTATTGGGGAACACGCTGTAGAGAAGATGAAAAGAGGGATGCGTCTATTTAATTTCTCTAGAGGAGAACTTGTAGATGAAAAGGTTCTTCAAAAGGCATTAGAAGAAGATATTATTACACATTACGTAACGGACTTCCCAAATGAAAATGTAATAAAGATGAAAAATGTAACAGCGACGCCTCACCTTGGCGCATCTACGTCTGAATCAGAAGAAAATTGTGCAGTAATGGCAGCACGTCAATTACGTGAATATTTAGAGACAGGAAATATTCGTAATTCAGTAAACTATCCAAACGTAGAATTGCCGTATATCGGAAAGAAACGAATTACAATTATGCATCAAAACGTCCCGAATATGGTAGGGCAAATTACAGGATGCTTAGCGGAACATCATATTAATATTGCCGATATGATTAATCGTAGTAAACATTCTTGGGCATACACAATGATTGATATCGATAACGGAATTGATGATATAATAAAAGAGAATATTGTAGAAAATATAAGTAAAATTACAGGTGTTGTAGCCGTTCGAATGATTGTGTAAAGGAGAGAGGAATGTGGCAAAAATACGACCGTTTCGGGCCATTCGTCCAGTAGAGGAAAAAGCGGCACAAGTGGCAGCTTTACCGTATGACGTATTAAATAGTGAAGAGGCAAGGGAAGTTGTAAAAGGGAATCCATATTCTTTCTTGCATGTTGATAAAGCAGAAATTGATTTAGATCCTGAACTGTCACCGTATGATGATCGCGTGTATGAAAAAGCGGGTGACAATTTAAAGCAATTTATACGAGAAGAAGTGTTCATACAAGATGAAGAGCCAGCGCTATATATTTATGAACTGACGATGCAAGGAAGAACGCAGTCAGGTCTTGTTGTTTGTACATCTATTGATGAGTATGAAGATGATACAATTAAAAAACATGAAAGAACACGTCATGAAAAAGAGCTAGATCGTATTCGCCACGTAGATGTGTGTGACGCCAATACAGGCCCAATCTTTTTAACGTACTGTACAAAAGATGAAGTAAAGCATTTAATTAGAAGCTGGAAAGAAGAACATGCGCCAATTTATACATTTACAGCAGAAGACGGTGTTAAGCATGTTGCGTGGAAGATTGCAGATGAAGATGTAATTACGACTTTAGTAAACGCATTTGAAGATATTCCTAATCTTTATATTGCAGATGGGCATCACCGTTCTGCATCAGCTGCAAAAGTAGGACTTATGCGAAGAGAACAATATCCAAATTACACAGGAGAAGAGGAATTTAATTTCTTCTTATCGGTTCTATTCCCTCATGATGAATTATCGATTTGGGACTATAACCGAGTTGTGAAAGATTTAAATGGCTTATCAGAGGAACAGTTTTTAAATCAAATTACGCAGTACTTTTATGTAGAAGAAGCACCTGTTTCTCCGTATAAACCAAATGAGCCAAAAACATTTGGTATGTATGTAAATGAGAAGTGGTATAAGCTTACTGTGAAAGAAGAAACATTTGATGCGAATGATCTTGTTAGAGGTTTAGATGTATCTATCCTGCAAGATCATTTATTAAGCCAAGTACTTGAAATACATGATCCGCGTTCTGATTCACGTATCGATTTTGTCGGAGGAATCCGCGGATTAGAAGAACTAGAACGCCTTGTGAACAGCGGCGAATACAAAGCAGCATTCGCATTATATCCGACATCTATGGAAGATTTATTAGCAATCGCAGATGCCGGAGAAGTCATGCCACCGAAATCAACGTGGTTTGAACCGAAACTGCGTAGTGGGTTGTTTGTCCATTCTTTAAAATAAATAGACTTCTTTAGTTAGAAAAACCGAAATGATTTTAGTTTCGGTTTTTCTTATTTTGGCTCAGTAAACGTTTAATGTTGATTTTAATGTTAAGATTGAAATATGTAACAACAGGTCGCTACAAAAAATGGAGGAAATACGATGAAAATGCAGCTGCAAAAAAGTTTTTATGTTGAATTGAAAAATGCAATTCGTTGTCATTATAACGAACTTTTAACAAGATGCGGTGTTGACACAATATACGGGTACTCCATATTAACAGACGATTGTGTCAATAGCATTGGACCAGTGGCAAATAAAGAAAGACTAATCAAAGTTAATAAATCGGACCCTTTATACAATTATTATAGATACGGAGCTGTTGAGTGGAGCGAATGGGACGATTTTGGAATGTTTGATGAAGTGAACAAAATTATTAAGAAATATCATAATATCGTCGAAGATGACTTTAACATACGAGTACATACACTGTTGAAAGAAACGTTAAATGTGTTAATGGAACTTGAATCAGAAGGGTTGTTTGGAGATAGAGATGATAATCGATTTATTGTCATTTGTGTAACTGATTCATCGAACGAAATCATGATTGAATCAGCTCGATTGCTTAATACATTAAAGACATACGAAGAATATGCTTCAGAATTTGCATAAGAATGAACATAAGTAAAACTGCGCTCTATAAGAGGCGATTTTCATTTAATAGAAAGTCACCAATTAATAGTAACCATTCGTTGTGACGTAACCATTGAACAATTAGAACCTGATGAAAAAACGTCCAAAGATAATTAAAATGTTTATATGTATGAATCAACTTGGAAAAGAAGTAATGCAGGGGAGCTTTTCAGGCATTATTCTTTGATTGGTAGGAAAAGTAATGAATAAGTGGGCCCCCGCTGCCTCTCAGGCTTAGAGTTTTAATTTCCCTCATAACGAAAATTTGATGTATCGTTGAATACTGATAATAAGACGTTATGTAATATACTCTGTTCTTTTCTTAACTATTAGAAAATAGGTGATGGATAAACTCGTCAACAAAAAGGACATTCCTAGTATTACAAGAAATGTCCTTTCCACTAAATTATAAGGTATTTTGCTGAAATTCAAACTCTAAAATTAGTTTACTAGTTTGACCTGTAAACTGATAATTATAGGATCCTCTCAGGTTTTCTAAGTTACCGGTAGCTTTAATAATTGTTCCTGGGGAATCTAAATTTCCTTTATCAAATATTCCTTGCTCTATAGCTGTAAATGTCCCTTGTTGCCCCTTATAAATTCCTTCAAAGTGTAAAAAACCAGAAATTTTAGCAGTAGCCAAGTGACCATCATTTATATTTGAGTCCAAATAATATAATAAGTATTCAACAAAAGCTTTTCCTTGTAATTCCCCATCGATATCATATTCAACATGAGCAATATTAATAGGGAAATCTTTTTTATTATCATCGATTGGTTTTTCATCCCACTTACTTACTGTAAATGTTACCTCCATACACGTAAATCCCCCTTTATCATTAGATAAGTAATCTCCATATCATTTAAAAAGTACTAATTCACAGTCATATCTTATAGGAGTGTTTTTATTTATTTAAGCTCTGTCATATCGTTATCTTATCTCAGAATCACCTGCGCTTCCCCATGAAGGACTTACTGTCGCCACGATATCTTCTGCTTGTAACCTCTTTGGTTTTATTAACATGTTAACTCCGCTGCTACAGAATGTAATGGACTACGATTATACAAACTGTATTATTGAAAAACATGATGTATGACATTAGTTTCTTCATCATCAATTCGTTTACCTGCTGGGATTCAAGAATTCAGTCTTAGTGTTGAATATAGGAATAACCAATTTATATTTGAAAATTACAGTATGCAACATTGTATGAGAAAGACGGTTGATATTTTCTGCAATCTGTAACTGTAATGATTATAAGTTGGTCGTATTCAATCCGAAAAATAAAATCATCATGAATGGAGAGGTTATAGCTTTTCCTGAACAAGAAAGCTATCGCCTTTAGGCATGGGAGGAAAGGGAGGTTTGATACGGATTGTCCCTAAAAATCGCAACGTTCGTGGTACTTTAAGTGTCCGAAGTATAGATAGATTCTTCGTTTTTTTTGATTTTTAGGGAATTATTCTTTAATTAGTAGATAGAGAGGTAAAATAAAAATACACCTAATTAATAGGTGTATTTTTTAGACTTGAAAACCACATATGTATTGGAGATTTCTCTTAGTTAGAATGTATCACAATAGAAATCATGTATATACATAATATTTGTTACATCGAATGGTTTCCTTGTAAGTATATGAAAATGGTAATCTAAATAGATTTTAATTTTGTTAACTTACCAACCTGTACTATGTTCAGAATTAGCAGGGGCGCCGCCAGTATTGCCATGAGATTCAACTTTCGGAGCAGGGAAATGTGTATGCCCTTCTTGTTTAGGAGCTCCACCAGTGTCGCCGATGTTTAAAGCAGGAGCGCCGCCAGTATCGTCACGGGAATCTAATTTTGGAGCAGGAGTATCACCAACATTTAAAGCAGGAGCGCCAGTATTACCATGCGCTTCTAACGTAGGAGCAAAGAAGTCAGCGTGACTCTCTTTTTTAGGAGCCATTCCTTCCCCATGAGTATTTGTATAAGAAGGAGCCCAAGTGTCGCCATGTGAATCTAATTTAGAGCTTAGATCAGCATGTGTCTCTAGTTTTGGAGCAGGAACATCGCCATGCTCTGCTTTTACAACGCCCCCATCCCCAATATTTACACCAAAAAGACCAAAGCTAAACACTGATAACCCTACAACAGCTGTACTAATTTTTCTTTTCAATCTATCTCTCTCCTTTTTATTGTTTTATTTCATTTTGTCTAAACGTGGTAGATAAAATGAAATGAATCGTAAAAAAATACAATTATATTACGATATACGAATAATTCTGTGTAATATTTTGTAAAACCTCCTTGAAATTTGAATTTTATGAAAATAAAATTCGACATGGTTCATTTTTCAACTAGTTGAATAGATTTTGATTGAGTTTTTATAAAGCTATTCATTAACCTTAGGACCGAAAGTAGATCTTAATTTCTTTATACCGTGGTCATAAGGTTATTTTAGCTTTGAATTAAATTAAAGCCCTCTTGCTTTATATTTAAAAAGTACAGTATGCATCATTGCATGAGAAAGAGGGTTGCTATTTTTTATATGCTGTAACTATAATAGTTACAGATTGGTCGTATCCAATCAAAAAAAATCATCATGAATGGAGATGTTTCATAATGGGTATGAAAAAAATAATTTTAGCAGGTGCTTTAGGGATCGCAGCATTATCAGGAACAAATGTACCAGGATTAGAACTAACAAAAGCGAGTGCAGCTTCTATTGAATCGAACTTCTCGACGTTAGAAGGACGAGTAGTAGAAGTAGATAACGGTGTAATTGTTGTAAAATCTCAGCAATATGAGGAACCTGTTAGTGTGTATATTGATTCACTTTCAAACGTTAAAGTAGGAGATGAAGTAAAAGCTACTGGATCTATGATGCGTAATTTTACAGAATATATGGTTGCAACTGCAGTTGAAAATACAACAAACAAGTTAGGTATGCATATGAAAGAAGATGGCTCACCTGATTATGTAATTGGAGAAGTAGCAAAAGAGTAGGAACGATGGAAGATGAGGGAGACGGTGCTACTAAATATGTCGTAGTTGAGTATCCATCGCTAAATGGGAAGAAAGATATTATTGATGTTTTCTTAACAAAGGGACAAGTATTTAATGTGGGTGAGAAAGTGAAAATTGATATGAAGTATGTAGGGTGGGGCGGAAGTTCTATTAACTGGAACACAGTTGATCATATCGAAAGAGTTCATGAAGCAAAGACGAACACTGAAAATAATGATGATGTATGGATTTGGTCTTAATAAGGCGAGTATAGGTCGTTATTTGCAATTTTCTCCAAACAATACATGTAAAAACTAAATGTATCATGCAGTACCCATCTAATTCTCATTGCGTATGACAATTAGATGGGTACTTTTTTATTTGAAATTTGTGCAAGTCAATGTTCAGCATTTCTTTTTAAGAGTAAATTACGGGTGAAATCAAAACTTTATTTGCAGTACATAATAAATAATGTTGATTTTTTATCCTATATTAAAATAAAAACAAACCACTGTTCGATTTGAATATTCCACGATATAATAGTGAGAGTTTATGGCAGAATAAATATTTACATAAGAAGTGAGGTACTGTATGAAAAAAAGAACGACAGACATTATTTTTATTATTATCGGTGCATTTCTTTTTGCGTTAGGTGTCAATTTATTTGTTATTCCGAACGAGTTTGGTGAGGGCGGGGTAACAGGTATCACGATTATTACGTACTATTTATTTGAGTGGTCACCAGGTTTAGTTAACTTAATTTTAAATGCGATTTTGTTAATAGTCGGTTATAAATTTTTAAATAAGATTACAACGATTTATACGATTATTGCTGTAGTGACCAACTCGCTATTTCTTCATTTAACAGAAGGCTGGACGATTGCTTCTGATGAAATGCTCGTAAATGCCATTTTCGGTGGAATATTTATTGGGTGTGGTATTGGTCTAATCATTCGTGTTGGCGGAACAACTGCAGGTACTACGATTTTAGCAAGAATGACGCATAAGTATTTAGGCTGGAGTATTAGCTATGGTCTACTGTTCTTCGATTTAATCGTTGCGTTTTCATCTTATTTCATCATTGGTGCAGAAAAACTGATGCTGACAATTATTATGTTATATGTAGGAACGAAAGTAATGGAATTTGTAATTGAAGGTTTAAATCCGAAAAAGGCCATCACGATTATTTCTGATAAACCAGATGAAATTGCTGGGAAGGTGACGACTTTAATGGGTAGAGGGGTTACTGTGTATTCAGGTCATGGCTATTACACGAAAACTCCGAAGGAAATTCTTTATGTTGTTATTAATAAGCAAGAAGTAGTGAAGCTAAAGCGGATTGTTCAAACTACAGATCCAGCTGCGTTCATCGCTATACACGATGTTCGTGATGTGTTCGGAGAAGGATTTGTTGATATTTCGAAGGCTTAGAAATTGTTTTTGATTAAAATAATCTTAATACTAAAACGTAAGAATCTATTTTGAATCATCTGTTTTCAAAATAGATTCTTTTTTAATTAAACGCCAGTCACTTTCAGTTCAATCTTTTACGTTCTAAAGAAAACCGCCGATAAAGCGCTCCAGTCTGTTCTTTAATTTTGAAATGTGAGAGTTGAATAACGATGGATTATATGTGATTTTTTAATCTACTCCCCATGAGTTTCGCCATTTGTTTTGCATCTGGATTTTCTTCATCGTACAATTTCTCAATAATGTTAATATAATCCGTCTCATTTCGATTTTGACTTAATTTATATGCAGCCTGGATGTCTCCCACCTTAACCTTAAATCCAACTATACCTTTCAGTTCATTTTCTAAGAGAGTAGGGGAAAGTTTATCCCATAATACTGGATTTTCACGATGCTCTTCATATTTTTTCAGCATTGTTGTTAATTCATCTATTAATTCCTCTTTATCTAAAATACTTGCTTTACCATATATATGGACAGCTTGATAATTCCATGTTGGAACTTCTTCATTTTCATACCAAGAAGAAGAGATATAAGAGTGCGGTCCCTGAAACATTATAAGAACATCCTCACAGGTTTCAAATGTTCTCCACTGGGGGTTCCCATAAGCCATATGTCCAGTAATAAAATAATCATCACCTTGTTTAGTTAACCCAAAAGGCAAATGAGTTGCGATTGGTTTCTCTTTTTTTGTTGTGACGATTGTTCCAAAAGAGTTTTTTTGAACAAAATCCCAAATTTCATCAACATTTGTGACTTTAAAATACTTTGGAATATACATAATAGCCCACCTCTCAAAAAAGTTATATGAGTGTTTTGATCATGATAAGGTCAACTTGTTCGTCATCGCCCATATAAAAGGAGTGAGAGCCAGCTTGTACAAAACCTAAGTTCTTATAAAAAGCAATAGCATTTTCATTTTTTTCCCATACGCCTAGCCAAATATTCTTTTTATTATTTGCTATTGCAATTTCAATAGCATTATTTAGTAGGTGTTTACCAAGACCATGTTTTTGAAAGGAGCTCTTTATATAAATTCTCTCGACTTCAAGTGATTCATCGCCCATTTCTTCAGACTGAGCATCATCAGTATTGATCTTCAGATACCCAGCAATTTCATCGTTGAAGTAGACAAAAAAGAATTGAGAAGAGTTATTGGATAATTCTTTTTCTAATTGCTTTAAGTTAAATGCCTTTTCCAAATAATGATGCATATTTTCGGGTGAATTTTGATGTTTAAAAGTTTCATTAAATGTTTCATAACTAATTTCTTGAAGTTTGTGTATATCTTTAAGGGTGCACTTTTCTATATGTGTAGTCATATTAATAGTTCGCTCCTTTATATAATCAATAATCTCTCTTATTTCCCTTTTTTACAAATTCCCAATCTTTTTCTATATTTTTTCTTACTCTTTGAAGAAGGTTAGAAATAGTTTCCGCTTCTGTTTCCGAAAATCCCTCTAATGCAACAGTATTTGAATAATCGTTTTCTCTTTTAATAAAAGGATAGACGTTTTTCCCTTTTTCTGTTGGGAAAAGTTTTTTGATTTTCTTGTTAGATTCATCTTCTTTCTTTTCGATAAATCCATTGAGTTCAAGCTTTTTGATAGCACGGGCTGCGGTTGTACGATCTACTTTTATCATCTCAGATAGCTTTTCTTGAATGATTCCTGGGTTTTCACATATTCGCACAAGGTACAAATACTGACCTTTTGTAAGCTCATATTCTTTAAATTCTATATTACTAATAGAATCTAATGCCCTTGCAATCATGCCAATTTCACGAAGAATTTCTTTCATAATGAACTCCTTATCTTTTATTTTTATTGCAAATGCAACAATTTGAAGTTACATTTAATATAAAATATTTTTATTGTAAATGCAACAAAAATAACGATGAAGAGGTTGATTAAAATGAAGTATGTTTTTTATGTATTAGGAATTTTAATATTAACCCTTGGTATTTCTTTCACAATACAATCAGATCTTGGAACGTCACCTTTTGATGCGCTTTTAGTAGGACTTTCTTTAAATGTGGGACTTACTGTGGGAAGCTGGGAAATAATAATAGCTTTATTATTAATATGTTGTAACTCAATTTTAAAAAGACATAGACCAGAGATACTAGGGTTGTTAACAGCATTCATAACGGGTATTGGTATTGATGTGTGGCTATTTTTATTACGCAATTTAATTACACCTGAAATATGGTACAGTAAAATGATTTATTTTGGAATCGGATTAGTTATTACAGGATTAGGAACTGCAATATATTTACAAACAAATTTTGCTCCCATTCCAATTGATCGATTAACTTTAATCATACAAGAATTAACTAGAACGAATATCTTTATATCACGAACATGTATTTACCTTATATTCTTAATAATGGCAACGATTTTACATGGACCAATTGGTGTTGGGACTATATTAACTGTTTGTTTAGGTGGGCTATTACTGAATTTCTTTATGCCACTTACTAAAAAAGTAATAGATCACTTATTCGTACACCAGAGTACAACATCACCAAGTTATAAGAGTAATAAAGCAGCTGACCACAATGATAACAAGAGTATCTTCTAAGGAATCCTTTTCTTTTTCTTGCAAAAAATCCAATTGTTTCTTAATGTAGTGATGTAGAAGGATGAACGAGAGAGGGTTTAATGAAGATGATACATATTTTATTAGCTGATGACGATAAACATATTAGAGAGTTATTGCATTATCATTTACAAAAAGAGGGGTTTAAAGTTTTTGAGGCGGAAGATGGAAAGGTAGCGCAAGACGTATTAGAGAAGGAAAACATTCATCTTGCGATTGTAGACATTATGATGCCGTTTGTTGATGGTTATACGTTATGTGAAGAAATTCGGAAGTATCATGATATTCCTGTTATTTTATTAACTGCGAAAGACCAGTTAGTGGATAAAGAAAAAGGATTCATTTCTGGTACAGACGATTATATCGTAAAACCATTTGAGCCAGCTGAAGTCATTTTCCGTATGAAAGCTTTATTACGTCGTTATCAAATGCTGAGTGCAGATATTATTACGTTGCACGGAACGACAATTGATCGAAAAGGTGTGGAAGTAAAGTGTAACGGTCAAACAATTTTGCTTCCTTTAAAGGAATTTGAGCTATTATCACAACTTGCTAGTTATCCTGGAAGAACATTTTCAAGAGAAGAGTTAATTGAACTAGTATGGGGAATGGATTTTGAAGGGGATGAACGAACAGTTGATGTTCATGTGAAAAGGCTCCGAGATCGTTTCTCAAAACGAACGGATGATTTTCAAATTACGACAGTACGCGGACTCGGATATAAGTTGGAGCTGAAATAAAATGAAATCACTATATTCTAGATTTGTATTTATGACGGTCGGTATTATGCTACTTAGTAGTATTATCGGCTTTTTATTAACGAACGTATATTATCAAGTGAAGTTAAAACCGTATAATAGTGAAAAGATTTTAAAGTATGCGGAAGAAGTTAAATCGTTATATGAAAAGCAAAGTGAAGAAAATCAAGAGACGTATTTGCATTCTATTGCAAAGTTAGGGTATGAAATTTATATTGTCGATGATCAAAAGAATGGGAAGCGTATCGGTAATGCGTTTCGTAAGACGTCTATTAGCGATGCTACTGTTCATAAAGTATTGCAAGGAGAAACGTTTAATGGTGTTTCTACGTATCCAACGCGTCTCTTTATTACCGGTTTTTTCGATAATGAATTAATAAATAGTGTCGGTGTACCAGTGCAACACGGTGATAAACAGTACGCTTTATTTATTCGTCCCGACATTCAGAACCAATTTGGCGAGATGCGAATTTTCTTAGCGGTATTACTTGGGTTTATCGTACTATTAAGCATTATCTTTATAGTGATTGCAGCAGGTTACATCGTTCGCCCAATTCGTAAATTTACGAAGGCTACGCAAAAAATTGCGAGTGGGGAATATGAAATTGAATTAGATGTAAAACGAAAAGATGAAATAGGAACGTTATCTACAAGCTTCCAAAAGATGACGAAGAGTATTAAAGAACTAGATGAAATGAGACAAGAATTTGTTTCGAACGTTTCACATGAATTCCAGTCGCCGCTTTCTTCCATACAAGGTTTTTCAAAAACGTTGCAAACAGAAAAGATGAGTGAGGAAGAAAGAAATCATTACTTACAAATTATTGAAGGCGAAAGTAAGCGAATGTCTAGTTTATGTAAACAGTTACTTACGCTCGCTTCATTAGATAAAGAAGAGAAAGTTTTACAAATAAAAGAATTCAATTTGCAGAAGCAAATTAAAGACGTCATTTTTATGCTCGAATGGAAATGGCGTGAGAAAGATATCGCTGTTGAGTTTGATGTGCCGGACATTACAATTAAAGGTGATGAAAACTTGCTTCATCAAGTGTGGAGTAATATTTTTACGAATAGTATTAAGTTTTCAAACGATGCTGGGACGATTGAGTTTTTCGTGGAAGAGTTAGAGTATAGTGTCATTATCTCTATATCCGATAACGGAATCGGAATGGAAAAAGAAGAGATGGAACGTATTTTTGATCGTTTTTACAAAGTAGATACAGCAAGGGCAAGAAACGTAGAAGGTAGCGGTTTAGGATTGTCGATTGTGCAGAAGATTGTTGAACTGCATAACGGAACTGTTTCAGTTTATAGCACGAAAGGGGAAGGGACGACTGTACGGGTGGAACTTCCTAAATAGATGGAAGAGGCTGTTTGAAAATAGCCTCTTCTTTTTTGTTGCTAGTATACGTGTGAAATGAAAAAATATGAGTCATTTTAATTGCATAATCGGATGAGTTTATGGAGTGGGATTAGGAGGAAGTTTATTTAAAAATGTAGAATCTCTACAGAGTTAGAGGGAGTGTATTAAAACTTGAACTGTGTAGGGAGGAAATTATTTTGAAACGAATTGACTTGTTATTAAATAAACTAGATTCAACATTCGATAAAGAGAGTTGGTATGCACCGTTTAAACATGCTATAGAAGGACTTACGGCCGAACAGGCTATGTGGAAACCATCTAGTGAGGAAACGAATACCATTTGGGAGAACGTTAATCATCTCATTTATTACAAAGAGAGGCTTGCTGCCAACTTGGAAGGCCGTGAATGGACACATAACCTTGATGGAAATGAGACATTTTATCTTACTAAGCAATCTAATGATGATATGGAATGGAAGAAAGTCGTTGAACGCTCTGAAAATGCTCAGCGTAATTTAAGACAGGTATTAAGTGCAATTTCTGAAAGAGAGCTTGAACAAAATTCACTTGAAGGTAAATTACTGGACATCATGCTTCATGATGCTTATCATACAGGCCAAATTATTCAATTAAGGAAAATGCAGGGGGCATGGCCATCAAAGCGTTAACGGAACCTTTTAGTTGGTGCTATTGTTGAATAAATTTTAGATATTCAAACGACTTCATTGTTATATTTTTAGTGAAGTATTTTACATCCAAAATGAAATAATTATATTTTTAACCCCGTCCCCAATTTAGAACGGGGTTATGTTTGTTCTGTTATAAAGCCGCACCTTTCCCGCACTCTTCTTTAAACCGAAGCTCAAAAGTATCCGCTGTAATTTCATCAGCTTTTGGAAAAGCCCGTAATTTCGGATGAAGTAGCCATACGAGGGAAATGAATAAAATCCCGATGCTAGCAAGCGCGAAAATGAGTTGGCTACTATATACATTCGCAGTGTATCCGCCAATTAAAGAGCCGAGTGGCATAGCAATTGTGCCCATGCTTCGTGTGACTGAATTGATACGCCCAAGATATTGGTTTGGAATTACAATTTGACCAATAGTCGCAAATAATATGTTGTTCGCACCAATTGGTATCCAAGCTAAGCCGAATAAAAAAATGGATAACCATTGAAACGGTACAACTGTAGAGAGAAACCAAAAGAAAGCGCCAGTCGCAAAGCTAATAATGGAGACACGGCCAACATTATGTTTACCAACCCATGAACTGAATAGCGCTCCAATTAAACAACCGGCGGATATAGCGGCTAAAAAGAAACCATATAATTTTACACCGCCTAAAGAATCAGCGAAAGAAGGGAGTATTGCCATCGTCATACCGATTGAAAAATTAGCGACTACTGAACCGATTAAGAATACGCCCATTAATGAACGAAAGACGATCGAAAAACCTTCTTTTAAATCAGTGAAATATTGTTTAGTTGATAGCGATGTATTGGTTTCTGTTTGCTTTGGCATTTTTAGTGAAAAGAACAAAAGGGCAGTAATCGCGAATGTAAAAGAGTCGATTACATATAAAGTAATTGCGCCAAATAGTGCTACTAATATTCCAGAAAGAGTCGTACAAATTAAATCAATGCCTTGATATGCAAATGAAAAGAGTGAGTTTCCTTTTAATAATTGTGTTTTATGCAGTAGAAGTGGTAAAGCTTTCGATTGTGCGGGATAGGCGAATTGTTCGATAAAAGCTACGATGGGCATGATGATGAGTAGTAGGTGGACTGTTAGTAGGTCGAAGTAGTGTGTAATTGGAATGATTAAAATAAGAATGCATTGCAAAACTTGTGTGATGACGAGGGTGTTTTTTATTGACCATCTATCGACGAATGGACCAGTAAGAAATTGTAATGCAGAAGGTAATAACGTAAGGAAACCAGCCAATCCAGAATAAAAAGGATTACCACTTAATTTGTATACGAGCCACATTGCTGCTACATAATACAAGCTATCTCCTATGTTTGTAAAAATTCTCCCTAAAAATAATAAGAGGAAATTCCGGTTTTTTAATATGTCCACTTTATCTACTCCTTTATAATAATTTTATTCGGTAAAATAAAATTGACCGTCTCGGTAAAAAAAATCGTATTACGATTTTTCTTCTTTTTTAATAAATTGCTGCATTGTTCTCTCAGCGATTTGAAGTGCAGTAGTAGAAATATAATAAGGTTTGCTATTCGGATCTTTATCTGCACCTTTTGTGATTTCGTTTAATTCAGCCATTAATTCATAAAACTTTTTCACCCACACTTGAAATTGTTCTGGCGTAGCATCAAATTCCCAGCAGGATGAAACGTAATTCCACTTAGCTGGATCTTCACTTGCATTTTGTAATGTAAAAGCTTCTTCTGGTGCAGCGAGAATTTGGCTTTTCGTTCTTTCTATCATTTGTAAAAAGATTTGGCGACCTGATTCGCTTACTATCTCTAAATGAGGTAATAGATCTGTAGCAGGGGTGAAGCCTTTCGCGACAGATTGATAAAACTTTTGAATAATCCCATTCTTTTCCTCTGTATAAACGATCTCTATAAGACCATTCTTTTCTAATTCTTTTAAATGATAATGAATTTTCGCCCTTGAAATGCCGAATTTCTCAGATAGTAATTGTCCAGTATAAGGACGTTCGCATAGACGTATCATCATTTCGGCACGTAGTGGATCGCTTAATGCTTTTAGTTGGCTATAAGTAGTTAGTGTTAATACGGGCTTCAAAATGATCAACTCCTTAAATGAAATTACTCGGTCAATATTATTTGACTGAATTGTATCAAGGATTTCAATTATTTTCAATACTTTCTGAAAATTAAATCTTACCCTCTGTAATCTTCTGTTCATATTCCGTTCATATTTCTTTTTTATGATAAGTGCATAGAAAGAAAGAGGAAGGAGCGAGCGAAATGTTTTTAGCTCTGCGTGAATTAAAACAATCAAAATTACGATACGGATTAATCGGATTGATTATGGTGTTATTATCATTTTTAGTCCTTGTTATTTCAGGATTAGCAAATGGATTATCATATGATAATGCTTCATCGATTCAAAATATGGAGGCAAATAAGTTCGTTTTAGCAGATGATGCGGAAAATAAATTACTTCGTTCACAAATTAAGAAAGACGATGTAGATAACGTAGTAAATCAAGTAGGTGACAAAGAGGCAGTTCCGTTTCGTGTGAAAGTTTCAACATATGAAAAGAAAGATAGTTCGAAAAAGGTTGATATCGCTATTTTCTCAAGCGAACGAGATTCATTTTTAGAACCGAACATTGTAAAAGGTGAGAAATTAGGTACAGCAAACAACGAGATGGTTGCTGACGAATCAATTACAGAAAAAGGAATTGATATTGGAGATACAATTATCGATCCTGTTTCAAAGAAAGAATTTACAATCGTTGGATTTACGAAAGATCAAATGTTTAGCCATACACCAGTCGTTTATGTAAATGAAGACGTATGGGGATCTATTTCACAACCAAACCAAAAAGATTATAGTGCAATTGCACTTAACACAGATAAAGAGATTAAAAATGCACACGTAATTGACAAAAAAGAAGTGCTACAAAGTATTCCAGGATTTAAAGAAGAACAAGGAACATTAACGATGATCATTGCGTTCTTACTTGTTATCGCTGCATTACTAATCGGTGTATTCTTCTACGTTATTACACTGCAAAAAACACAGCAATTAGGTGTATTAAAAGCAATCGGTACAAAGAACTCGTATTTAGCAAATAGCTTAGTCGTACAGGCGTTATTCTTATCAGTCGTTGCGATGGTAATTAGTATCGTTCTTGTACAAGGGTTAGAACAAATTTTACCAGCGGGTATGCCGTTCTTATTAACAACACCGATGATTGCACAATACGCAGCAATCTTTATCGTAATTAGTATTTTAGGAACACTTATTTCGTTATACCAAGTATTAAAAGTTGATGCATTAGAAGCAATTGGAGGCGGGATGTAATGACTTCATTATTAAAATTAGACAAAGTAAGTAAAGTGTACGGAGAAGGGAATACGGAAGTAACAGCCCTTCATCCGATATCGCTTGATGTGAAAGCCGGAGAATTTATCGGAATCGTCGGTCCTTCTGGATCAGGGAAAAGTACGTTATTATCAATCGCGGGTGCATTATTATCACCATCAAAAGGGGATATTTACATTCGTGAGCAAAATATTACACAGTTATCAGAAAAGGAAATGACAGACATTCGTTTGAAAAAAATCGGCTTCATTTTCCAGTTTGCAAACCTTGTTCCATATTTAAATGTGAAAGAACAGTTACTTTACATTGCAAAGCTAAAAAAAGAAAGTAAACAAGAATCCGAAAAGCGTGCAGATCATTTATTAGCGGCATTTGGATTAGGAGAAAGAAAGAATCATTATCCAAATCAACTATCTGGCGGGGAAAAACAAAGGGTAGCAATCGCTCGTGCGTTCATGAACAACCCAGATTTAATATTAGCGGATGAGCCAACGGCAAGCTTAGACTCAAAACGCGCACGTGAAGTTGTTGAAATGATGAAACGCGAAGTGAAAGAGAGCCAAAAAGCAGCAATTATGATTACACATGATGAAAGAATGCTTGATGTATGTGATCGTATATTGACGCTTCGAGATGGACAGTTAATATAAAGAAAAAGGCCAACCGTATATGCGGTTGGCCTTTGTATCATTGTTTTTAATAAGTATAATGGCTTTATTTTGAGAATAACGTTTTAATTTTATTGCGTGTTATTAATAAAATCCCGCCTAATACAGATAGCATTCCTAGAGCCATATTGTTTGATTGCTCGCTACCAGCGTTAGGAAGTTCTTTAGCGTTATTGTTTTTAGTACTATTATCTGCTTGCGTTTGTTTAGACTGTGACACTTCATTAATCTTGTTATCAACATTTTGCTTCGTTGTATGTAACTCAGCTAATTTGTCGTCAATTTTTTTCTCAGTATGCTTAAAGTCGTTGATTTTAATATCTAAGTCTTGTTTTTTCTTTGTTAAATCGTCTGAAACAGTTTGTTTCGATTGTTTAATTTCGTTAATTTTATTTAGTAAATCTTCTCTAGCCTTTTGTAATTCAGCTAGTTTGTTTTTTACATCTTGTTTAGCTAGTTCTAAGTTAGCGGAAAGACTGTCTAAATTGCCTTTAATTTTCTTAAGTTCCTCTAACGTGTTACCAGTATTCGGCTTGTTTTCTTTTAGTTCAGCGAGTTTGTCTTCAGCAGTTTGTTTCGCTTTTTTTAACTCAGCTAATTTTTCATCTACTTGTTTTTTAACTTCCTTAAGTTCATTAACCTTTTGATCAATGTTCTCTTTATGTTGCTTCATTTCATTCACTTTTTCATCGACAGTTTGTTTATGTTCTTTAATCTCATTCACTTTGTTATCGATATTTTGCTTATGCTCTTTTACTTCAGCAACTTTATCTTCCACTTGTTTTTTATGCTCTTTAATTTCAGCGATTTTATCTTCGGCGATTTGTTTGTCTTGCTGAAGTTTTGCATCTAACTCTTGTTTATGTTGTTTAATCTCGTTAATTTTTTCATCAGCAACTTGTTTACGTTCATGTAGTTCATTCACCTTCGTATCAACATTTTCCTTAACCTTGTTAAGTTCATTCAATGTTTGATCCACGTTTTCTTTGTGTTGCTGCAATTTCGCATCTAACTCTTGTTTATGTTGCTTAATTTCAGCTAATCGATCTCCCGTACTTTGCTGAGGAGTAGCATCATTTACTTCCGCATGAGCAGGGTTCGCGCCAGCAATCATTGCTAAAGCTAGTGTAGACGCAGCGATTGTTTGTTTTGTTTTCATATTTTTGTACCTCTTTTCTTTCATATGCATGAACTGTTTTGTGTAAAAATGAGCATATAGAAGTAGATTATCTTATTATTATATACTATGTTAGGCGCTTAGAGGAAGGATTTGCATAATAATCTATGATTATGTAATTTTTATAATCTCTTATTTGGGGTAGGGGATAAACCTTTAGCTAGATGAACAATTTCTTCTATAGTAAAGCTTACATCTTTATTATTGCGAATAACAAACAAATAATCAGCCTCGTTTTCTACAGGATCTACCACATTATCGTGAAGTGATTCAGTTTGTTGTCGATCAAGTACTTCTTTGAAACTAGAATATCCACCTCTAAAAATATTCGTACTTCGCGTGCTTCGAGCCACTCTTTCGTAAAGTACATCATCTGGAATGTCAAAATGAACAAATATGCGTACATATTCATTCTGTGGAAATAATTCGTTTAGTAAATAGAATCTTCCGTTTTTACTGCGATTGGAATTACAAATAATAAGGTGTAAATTTGTATGTTCTTTCGCATAATCAACAATGAATTTTGAAAGACTGTGCTTTAGTGTATTTGATCCTTCTGTCGGCTGTAATTTTTCATAATGCGTGTTAATAAATTCAGCTTGATTATCTTGATCCATAACGAAAGAGTGGGGTAACTCTTTTTCTAATGCTCTTGCAAATGTAGTTTTTCCACTGTGTGTTTTTCCAACTGTAATGATGACTA
The DNA here is from genome assembly GCF_003402455.1 of Bacillus sp. HMA207. Classification (NCBI taxonomy): domain Bacteria; kingdom Bacillati; phylum Bacillota; class Bacilli; order Caryophanales; family Bacillaceae; genus Bacillus; species Bacillus sp. HMA207. The sequence continues at coordinate 1,580,690 of NZ_BEZT01000001.1, forward strand.
ATCTTTTCATGACGCCCTCCATTTGTATTGTTATGAACTGGAATATTCGGTGTAGATCGAAATCTTCCTGCTAGAGATTACACAAATTGTTGGAGCGTTAGTAGGCTGGGAACTTGACAAAAAAACTTATTTATGCTATAATTTACCAATATAAAAATAAGGTGTATAATAGGGTTCTCCTGGCCAGGGGAACCCTATTTTTGTTGTGAAAATGAAGGAGAGTGTATGTGCGTGAAACAAGGTGAAGCAAGTGTAACGTCGTTAGTATCAGCTTTCAGCAGGGCATATCATAGTGAATTTGATAATCCGAAAATCTTTGATGATTATGTAGCTAAAGAGTTCATTTCGCCAAAAGAACGAATTAATATTGAAACGAATATGGTTCAAGGAATACATTTCTTCAATACAGACATTGCACAGCAGTTTCAAGATAATCCAAAAGAAATATTAAAATGGATTACGCAAGTTCAGTTATCACCAACACCTTTAGCACGTGCGGCATATTGTGAAAGAGTATTACTACATGAAATTACATTAGGAGCGAAACAATACGTCATACTCGGTGCAGGCTTAGATACGTTCAGTTTTAGACACCGAGAATTGGAAAATAAAATAGAAATATTTGAAGTGGATCATCCTTCTACGCAGGTGTTTAAGAAGGAAAGAATAAAAGAAACAGAACTTGAAGTTCCAAAAAACCTTCATTTTGTTTCAATGGATTTTACGAAAGGATTTTCCTATGAACAGTTAAGCAATGAAGGATTTGAACATAAAAAGACTTTCTTTAGCCTTTTAGGTGTTACGTACTATTTAACGAAAGAGGAACTTGCTAGTTTATTAGAATGTTTATTCGAGATGGTTCCGGCAGGTAGTTCTATCGTTTTTGATTATCCCGATGAAAACTTGTTTACAGAAAAGGGACTGTCCAATCGAGTTGAAAATATGGTGAAAATGGCTGCGGTAGGCGGAGAACCGATGAAATCATGTTATTCTTATGCTGAAATGGAAGCACTGTTAGAGAAGGCGGGCTTACTCATTTATGAGCATTTATCACCAGAGGATATTGATGTATTATATTTTGAAGGACGAAACGATTATTTGAAAGCCTTTGAGACGGTGCATTATGTGCATGCGGTGAAGAGGTAGAGGTTAGTAGGCATGGAGAGGAATCTCTGTGCTTTTTTGTGGAAAACAAGAGGATAGGGTTTATTGGGAAAGATAATGAAAAATATATTGCTATATAAGTTATTATATCTAAATGAACATCAGGAAGAGTTTTGGGTGTATTTGTCGGAAAACATAGAATATTCAACAGAAATCCATGATTATGTTATATAATGATTTTAATAAACCATATTTTAGAAATTACCCCCGATTGTGTAGAAGGTATATTTTGTTTTGATAAGCTAAAATGTTTAGCTAAAAGAACTTGTAGTGGGGCTTGCTACAAGTTTTTTATTTGTAAAATTTTTATTGGCTAAAATATGGAAAAAAGGAGGATGCAAGTTTGATAAGAAATTTAAAGAAAGCAGCACTTAATTCGTTAGATGGGAAATGGGGAGTAAGTATAGGGATATCGGCGTTATACTATTTTGTACCAACTTTAAGTGCATCAGCAATCGCTAGTTTTATATATTTAATATTTGGTTTGTTTATTGGGATAATTGGTTTGGATGTTTTCTTTATTTATTCAATGGGTGGGCAACTACAAGTAGATCTAACAGCACTAGTTTTACTTATTCTAAGTTATTTTTTTATAGGACTGATTTGTTTCTTAATTTACAGTGTCATACAAGGTATCTTTAATTATGGGTATTCTGTTTTCACCTTACGCTTAGGTAAAAATGAAGATGCTAAGGTGGACGATGTATTTGTGGGGTTTAGGAAAAATAATTTGTGTAAATCAATGAAATTAGGAGTGTTGCAGGCTGTTTTTCTATTTTTATGGAGTCTGTTATTAATTGTTCCAGGTATTATTAAATATTTTTCTTATTCAATGGCATATTATATTTTAATAGAGAATCCGGATTATACAGCAAGTGAAGCATTAAGGGAGAGTAAAAGAATAATGAAAGGACATAAGTTCAAGTTATTTGTTCTTTGGTTATCTTTTATTGGTTGGTTTTTATTAACTGCATTTATAGGCATGTTTACATTTAATCTGTCATTCATATTCATTTCCCCTTATTACAACACAACTGTCTCGCATTTTTACTTAGACTTAATTAAGAAACAAGATGCTAGAGAAGCGAAGGTAAGTATATAAAGAATATAATTAGTAAGAAAATATTATGTATAATGTATATTTTCTCGATTGTGGACATGCAATTAAGCATATCCCTTTTTAATGTGATATTGAAAGAAATAAAGAAGCTGCAATTGGATATGTTTTACTTATAATAATTTGGACAAGGATGTTATAACATTGGAGGAATTTAAAATGAGGAAGAGTAAAATGTTTCAGGATTTTAATTTTAAGTTAGTAGTAATTGAAGCTTTATTAGATAAAGAGCCACTATTTCTAAAAGAATTGAAAGACTTAATAGAAAAGCATACGAATTATTTTGAATGGTATTCAGGAGCTGGGCCAATTGTTGAAATCAAAGCTTTTTTAGAAGCGTTAACTTTGGAAATAAGTGATTTGGAAAAGATTGAGTCCCTTTGCTTTGATGGTGGGAATGAAATTTATCATATTTTAAAGCCTGATTGGGACGGTGAAGACAGTTTATTTGATGTTATATCTGTTGAAGGATTTCAAAATCTAAAAAATTTAAAAACAGTGGAATATATTTCAATGTGTTACCCGAAAGTATTAGAACCATTAAAACAGGCTGGAATAGAAGTTGAGGATTAATGAAGAGAATTTAAAATGGTAAAGTACTTTATTGAAATTGTGTAAAGGAAATTAAAACACAACATATTAAACGAAGTGATTTATTGTATAAATTTACATTCAGTTAATATTAGTAGGTTAATAGAAAAATTAGTGTTAATTGTTAAATGGGGCGTGTAAAAAAGACAAAATCTCTTAAAAAACACTTAATTTTTTACTCCATCTATCTTTACAATCCCTCTTTATAATGTGAATTGGACAAGCACCTAAGAGAAAGCAGAATATGTCAGTTTGTACTTTCTATTATTAGGGGGGAGAATTTGTATGAAAAAGACAGTTGCTTCGTTAGCAGTTATGGCGGCATTATTACCGACGTTTTCAGTGCATGCGGAAGGGAAAGAGCAAGCCCGAAAATCAGCTACAACTTTTAATGTTATTAGTGATATTCAAGGGGATTTAGGGGATTTTGATCATGTGCTAAAAGATATGAACAAAGTGACGCCACTTTCTAGAGCGCTTATTATGAATGGGGATATAACGCCGACTGGACAACAGTCACAATATGATGATGTAAAGCGTGTGTTAAATAAAAATAAGCATCCAGAAAATGTATGGTCTACTGTTGGGAATCATGAGTTTTATGCTGGTAAATGGACAGCGGATGGGAAACTCTCTCAAAGTACATGGCCAAATGGTGTAACTGAGGAAACTTTATTTAACCGCTATCTGAAATTTAGTGGACAAGAAAAGGTATATCATAAAAAAGAATTAGATGGTTATCCGCTTCTATTTTTAGGAACTGAAAAATATATGAAATACCATGATTCAAAAATGTGGGATGAAGTATATATGAGTGATGAGCAACTAGGTTGGTTAAAACAAAATTTAGAAGAGTACAGCCAAAAAGATAAAAATAAACCAATTTTCATTTTCTCTCATCACGTTTTACCCGATACTGTGTCTGGATCAAGACAATCACCATATTTACAAGACTATTTAAACGTTGATAAATTGTACGATATATTAAAAGACTATCCGCAGGTCGTTTTCTTTACGAGTCATACGCATTGGGATTTAAACTTACCGGACTGGGCTGGTAAAAAGAAAATTGCAGGCGGAGATAAAAAAGGATTTACTGTTGTAAATACGGGCGGGATTGAAACGGGCTGGATGTCAGCAGGACCAAATGGAGGAGAGAAGACTGCTCCTGATGGCTATTCATTTAAACAAGGGTTGCAAGTGAAAGCATATGGTAACGATGTAATTGTGACAGCTTACGATTACAAACGTGATAAGGATATAAAGAAGTTATTAATTAGTGATTCAAAAATTGCGCAGATGGCACCAAATGTAACAGCAGATGATAGTAAAAATATAATTGTCGGTGCAACTGAATATATGGAGTACACTATAGAAGGAACGAATGAGTGGCATACGTATAGTAAAGCAAATCCTCCGAAGTTTGATGGGGATAAAGTCGTATACGTACGCCATAAAGGTGAAATGAATTTAGAGCCGGGATTAACACAGTTACTTCGTTTTTCGGTAAATAAGTGATTGGAGGGAGTCTGCATTTGAATGTGTAGGCTCTTTTTTTGTTGATGAGAAAGGGGTTGCCTGTCTGTCGTTTTTTGTCGATAGATCGATATATTAAGAAAATCGTTGATATACTGCAAGTTACGATCGATATATTTGAAAAATCGTTGATATATTGTAAGTAATGAACGATATATTTAAAAAATCGTTGATATAAATTTCATGTACCGTAATTAAGTTAAAATCATTAATACGGTTTTACTTATCAAAATGAAATTCTAATACATTTTTAACCGAGAAAGATGACTTCACCATTTTTACGTGTAATAATAGTAACGTTACATATATTGTGAAAGAAGTACAAAAGGAGCGTTACAATGAATTTAGCTAAATTCCCGAGAAAAAAATATACAGAATCATATACACCAATTGAAAAGTTAAACAACTTTTCTGAAGCACTTGGTGGCCCGACTATTTATTTTAAACGAGATGATTTACTTGGTTTAACAGCTGGTGGCAATAAGACGAGAAAATTAGAATTTTTAGTTGCAGATGCACAGGAAAAGGGTGCAGATACGTTAATTACAGCTGGTGGTATTCAGTCAAATCATTGCCGCCTGACACTGGCAGCTGCGGTAAAAGAAAAAATGAAATGTATCCTTGTATTAGAGGAAGGGCTTGAGCCAGAAGAGAAGAGAGACTTTAACGGAAATTATTTCTTATATCACTTATTAGGTGCTGAAAATGTCATTGTTGTACCGAACGGAGCAGACCTGATGGAAGAAATGCATAAAGTAGCAAAAGAAGTAAGTGAAAAAGGGAATACACCATATGTAATTCCAGTTGGTGGATCAAACCCTACGGGCGCTATGGGATACGTTGCTTGTGCGCAAGAAATTATGGCGCAATCATTTGAGCAAGGAATTGATTTTAGTTCAGTTGTTTGTGTAAGTGGTAGCGGCGGTATGCATGCTGGGTTAATTACTGGTTTTTCTGGAACACAAAGCCATATTCCTGTAATCGGGATTAACGTAAGTAGAGGAAAAGCTGAGCAAGAAGAGAAAGTAGCAAAACTTGTAGATGAAACTTCAGCACATGTTGGTATTCCAAACTTTATCTCGCGCGACGCTGTTACGTGCTTTGATGAATATGTAGGACCAGGCTATGCGTTACCAACGCCGGAAATGGTAGAGGCAGTTCAGTTACTTGCGAAAACAGAAGGTATTTTACTCGATCCAGTGTATACAGGTAAGGCAGTAGCGGGATTAATCGACTTAATTAGAAAAGATAAATTTAATAAGGAAGACAATATTTTATTCGTACATTCAGGTGGTTCACCAGCTTTATATGCGAATACTTCTTTATTTGCGTAAGTGTAAAAAGCATTGGGTATCCAATGCTTTTTTGTTATATAATGGAATTGTTGGGAGGCGGGAGGATGATATGAATTCAAATTTAAAATGGATTATATATACGGTACTCGGCATTTCTATTCTATTAATCTTATTTGTGGCTTATGGGGTGTATTCTTATTTTATATTTTAAAAGCGTAATGGAAGTGAACCATAATGTAATGTATGTTATAGTTTGATATGTTAATTACTTACAATACTTTCTACAAGGAGAATACATAATGAGAGCAAAGAAACTAGTAACGTTAGCAGTTCCATTTATGCTGTTAGTCGGATGCGAGGTAGGAGATAAAGATTCTACTCATAAGACTGAGCAAACTAGTAAAGCAATAACGAAAACAGTAATTTCTGAACAACAGTATCCGTACTACATATGTGAGCAAGTGGTAGAGTTCCAATTTAAGAAGGATGAACTGTTACTAAACTTAGGAGAATCCTTAAAGGACAAAGAAAAAGCAAAAGCTGTTTTAAAAACATCAAACGAGATAGATAAAATTTTAGACAATATGGAACACATAAAAGTACCTGATACATACAAAGACATTCACAAATCCATACAAGAAGGGGTAACAGAGGTAAGAAAAGCAACGAAGTTAATTAAGGATGCTGGTAAAGAAGATAAACAGAAGATTCAAGAAGCTACAATGAAAGGTACTGAATTTTTATCAGGTGTAGACGGAGAGCATTGGAAAAAAGCAATTTATGAGTTATCACAGGAAAACAAAGATGCTTATAGTAAGGCACTTGATAAGAAAGTAAAGGAGCACTCAAAGTAAAACAGTAACTTTTAACAATACATATCCACCTAAAATTTCCGCGAATGCTATGCTAGGAAGTTAGGTGGGAGATTACTGTCCTTAAATGTGGCTGATTAAAGCTACAGCCACATTCTCCTGTTCTAATTAACTAAAAGAAGAACTTCCCCATCCCGATTAGACTACTGATCATTCCTATTCCACTCATGGTGCCTTTTCCTGCTGTAAGTAAGTTTCCAAGCATTCCTAGCTGACTGTTACCTCCGTTATTTCCCCATCCCATTGGGGCCCACGGACCACCCCATCCTGGAGAGTTTCCGAAAATACCCCCGTTATTGGTATTGAATTTAAAAGCCTTAGCTGGCGGCGATAGTAAAGCTGCGAGATGACCTTTTGCGAACATCCCTGTATGATTGAATGGTTGCGCCCAGGGGAAGGGAGGTTTTTGAAAATTAAAACCTGCATGACCTGGTAATGGAGTCCAATTAGCAGGGTGACCTTGTGGTAGTATCTCTGCATAATTAATTGGCTGCTGCCCCCAAGAGAAGGGAGGAGGTTGGGGATTGAACCCCGTATAATTGGCTGATGAATCCCAACTAACTGGATAGACTCGGTAACTCCAATTCTCAGGAAGCTTCAAATCATTCATTACCTCAGATGTAGTTATTTCGGGCTGTGAATATAATGAAATTTGGTTAGTATATTGTTGCCCATTTCCCTTTGAATTCAAATACCAATATTGGTCCATACGCTTATTCTCCTCACTTTAAAAATGTAATGTTAGACTTAGCCTATGTAATATTCCTTTTTATGGATGGTTACATAACTAGATCTACAAGCCTGTATTTAAAGGAATGGGTGCGTAGTCTTTTTGATTTTTCTCGCTGCCTGTAAAATTCTCATTGATTTAAAGCTTCACTTTATTTTAGAAGGGGATTTTCAGTTGCTTCTTTTTTGTATTTCAGCCTAATTTAAATTCCGTTAACAAACATTTTTATAAAGGTTTAATCAACAAAAAGATTTTAAAATGGTATGTTGAGCAAGTGGAATTGCTAAAAAGAGAATATCCATTCGAAGAGTTTGGCAAAATACTGCAAGGGTAATATTTTCTTGTGCAAATATGTAAACGATTTAAACGAATCAATGAAATTTATAATGAAGGGGCAATTAAATATATGAGTGAAACATTACATAAAAGAAAACCACCATATGTAATGCTTGTAATCCTTTTTATTGGGGCATTTGTTTCATTTCTAAATAACTCCCTTTTAAATGTAGCCTTGCCATCAATAATGAAAGATTTAAACATTCAAGATTATTCAACGATCCAGTGGCTTTCTACAGGGTATATGCTTGTAAGTGGTATATTAATTCCGGCCTCAGCATTTTTAATAACGCGTTTCTCCAATAGGAGCCTATTTATTACATCTATGGTGATTTTTATTCTTGGTACTGCCTTAGCGGCTGTAGCACCTAACTTTGGTTTATTACTTACTGGTCGGATGGTTCAAGCGGCAGGTTCTTCAGTTATGGGACCTTTGTTAATGAATATTATGCTAGTAAGCTTTCCAAGAGAAAAAAGGGGAACAGCAATGGGGATTTTTGGACTAGTTATGATTACAGCTCCAGCAATTGGGCCGACACTATCAGGTTATATTGTAGAGTATTATGACTGGCGTTTGCTTTTTGAAATGATTTTACCGTTAGCAATCATTAGCTTACTGTTAGGGATTTGGAAATCTGAGAATGTCATGAAACAAAACAAAAATGCAAAACTTGATTATCTCTCATTACTATTATCTTCTGTCGGTTTTGGCGGTTTGTTATATGGATTCAGTTCTGCAAGCTCCGATGGTTGGACAAATAAAGTTGTCTTAACAACCTTAATCATAGGCGCAATTGCCCTAATTGCTTTCATTATTCGTCAATTAAAAATGGATGAGCCGTTATTGGATTTACGTGTTTACAAGTACCCAATGTTTGCACTTGCGTCTGTAATTGCAATTGTCAACGCGGTGGCCATGTTTTCGGGTATGATTTTAACACCAGCTTATGTACAAAACGTCCGTGGCATTTCTCCGCTGAGCTCTGGACTGATGATGCTTCCAGGTGCGGTTATAATGGGGATTATGTCACCAATTACAGGTAAACTATTTGATAAATATGGTCCTCGGATTCTTGGCATAGTGGGGCTTTCCATTACAGCTGTTTCAACTTATATGTTGGCAAGTCTGCAAATTGACTCTAGTCACACACATATTATTCTTATCTACACACTGCGGATGTTTGGGATGGCGATGGTTATGATGCCACTTATGACAAATGGTCTTAATCAATTGCCAACTCGCTTAAACCCGCACGGTACAGCTGTTAATAATACGGCTCAACAAGTGTCCGGTTCGATTGGTACTGCTATTCTTGTTACGATTATGAACTCTGTAACAAAAACAAAAGCTGAAAGTTTAATGTCTCATATAGATCCAACAACCTTTACAGAAACTACGAAGGCAATAGTAACTCAGAAGGCTTTATTATCTGGAATTCAATATTCGTTTTATGTAGCGCTTGGCATGAATGTTGTTGCACTACTATTAGTTTTTTTCGTTAAACGTGTAGATACAAGTGCGGAAGCTGTCGAGAAGCTAAATCGGTAGAGAAAAATAAAACGCTTGATAATGATTCCTACAAGTTTTTTGCTGCTAAGGCGCCGGTATTTAAAGCTGGAAAAGAACTAAAAGAAGCAGGGAAATAATTATATAGTAAAAGAGGACCTGATGTTCATATCAGGTCCTCTTTCATTAGTAACACGGTATACTTGCTTATCGTATTGGTTTAACTAAACTACTGATTTTTCGAATACTACAATCTTAAGCTCGTCAACTTCTCTATTTTTGGGGTGTTTTAGAAGAAAATGAATCAAAATAATCGTTTTTATAAACAAATACAAGAGATGAGATCCGTTTGCAATTTCTCATAAACATTACAAGTTTAGATTATCTTTTAACACCAACATTAAAAGGCTCCAACTATATTTATTCGCTTCATTTTAATTTAGTATTTTTCTACAAGTTATAAATTTAATTGCCAAGCTTATACGTAATATCATAATCATGAATAGTTAGGGAAAAGATAAAATAAGGTAATCAATTACATATCTTTATCCCAGGCGATTAGTTGCTATTTCCTCTTTATTAAATGGGATATGTTATTTCATGCTTTTTTGAAAGGGTGTTTTAAATGGAAAAAAAAGTATCTGCCATTCCTCAGCCGAAAACATATGGACCGCTGGGTAATCTCCCATTAATCGATAAAGATAAACCGACCCTATCCTTTATCAAGATAGCGGAAGAGTATGGTCCCATTTTTCAAATTCAAACTTTAAGTGATACCATTATTGTCGTTTCCGGACATGAACTGGTAGCAGAAGTCTGTGACGAAACACGGTTCGATAAAAGTATAGAGGGTGCTTTAGCAAAAGTTCGCGCCTTTGCTGGAGACGGATTATTTACAAGCGAGACTCACGAGCCTAACTGGAAAAAAGCTCATAATATTTTGATGCCTACATTTAGCCAACGGGCAATGAAAGATTACCATGCTATGATGGTTGATATTGCTGTACAACTCGTTCAAAAATGGGCACGGCTTAATCCGAATGAAAACGTGGATGTTCCGGAGGATATGACTCGTCTTACGTTAGATACAATTGGTCTATGTGGTTTTAATTACCGATTTAATAGCTTTTATCGTGAGACCCCTCATCCTTTTATTACTAGCATGACCCGTGCTCTAGATGAGGCGATGCACCAATTGCAGCGGCTGGATATAGAAGACAAACTTATGTGGAGAACGAAACGTCAATTTCAGCATGATATCCAATCTATGTTTTCTTTAGTAGATAATATTATTGCTGAACGTAAAAGTAGTGGAGATCAGGAAGAAAATGATTTACTTTCCCGTATGTTAAATGTGTCAGATCCGGAAACTGGTGAAAAATTAGATGATGAAAACATTCGTTTCCAAATTATCACTTTTTTAATAGCTGGGCATGAGACAACAAGTGGATTGTTATCTTTTGCAATTTACTTTTTATTAAAGAATCCGGATAAATTGAAAAAAGCCTATGAAGAAGTAGACCGTGTTTTGACAGATCCTACTCCAACATACCAACAAGTTATGAAACTGAAGTATATACGGATGATTTTAAATGAATCACTGCGTCTATGGCCTACCGCTCCAGCATTCAGTCTCTATGCAAAAGAAGATACAGTGATTGGCGGGAAATACCCAATTAAGAAAGGAGAAGATCGTATTTCTGTTCTTATTCCACAGCTACATAGGGATAAAGATGCATGGGGAGACAATGTGGAAGAATTCCAACCTGAACGATTTGAAGAGCTGGATAAGGTTCCTCATCATGCTTATAAGCCATTTGGAAATGGCCAGAGAGCATGTATCGGTATGCAATTTGCACTTCATGAAGCCACTCTTGTAATGGGAATGCTTCTTCAACATTTTGAATTAATTGATTATCAAAACTATCAGCTGGACGTAAAACAAACATTAACGCTAAAGCCCGGTGATTTTAAGATTAGGATTCTACCCCGAAAACAAACTATTAGCCATCCTACTGCTCTTGCACCTACAGAGGACAAGCTGAAAAACGATGAAATTAAGCAGCACGTTCAGAAGACACCTTCTATTATTGGGGCCGATAATCTTTCACTTCTTGTTCTGTATGGCTCGGATACAGGGGTAGCAGAAGGTATTGCAAGAGAATTAGCGGATACAGCTAGTTTAGAAGGGGTTCAAACGGAAGTGGTAGCTCTTAACGATCGAATTGGAAGTTTGCCAAAAGAAGGAGCGGTACTTATTGTGACTTCTTCTTATAATGGAAAACCACCAAGTAATGCAGGGCGGTTTGTGCAATGGTTGGAGGAACTAAAACCGGATGAGCTAAAAGGTGTTCAATACGCAGTTTTTGGTTGTGGAGATCATAATTGGGCTAGTACCTATCAACGGATTCCAAGATACATTGATGAGCAGATGGCTCAAAAAGGAGCAACAAGATTTTCTAAACGCGGAGAAGCAGATGCAAGTGGTGATTTCGAGGAACAGCTTGAGCAATGGAAACAAAGTATGTGGTCTGATGCAATGAAGGCATTTGGATTGGAGCTCAACAAAAATATGGAAAAAGAGCGCAGTACTTTGAGTCTGCAATTTGTCAGTCGTCTTGGAGGATCTCCTCTTGCACGAACATATGAAGCAGTTTATGCATCTATACTAGAAAACCGTGAACTCCAATCATCCAGTAGTGATAGAAGTACACGACATATCGAGGTATCCTTGCCAGAAGGCGCTACATATAAAGAAGGAGACCACCTTGGAGTGTTGCCAGTTAATAGCGAGAAAAATATCAACCGAATTTTAAAACGTTTTGGATTAAATGGGAAGGATCAAGTTATACTGAGTGCAAGTGGACGAAGTATAAATCACATACCTTTAGACAGTCCTGTTAGTTTATTGGACCTTCTTAGTTATAGTGTTGAAGTTCAAGAAGCTGCCACTCGAGCACAAATACGAGAAATGGTAACATTCACAGCATGTCCTCCTCATAAAAAAGAATTGGAAGCATTATTAGAAGAAGGAGTTTACCATGAACAAATACTAAAGAAACGGATTTCAATGTTGGACCTTCTTGAAAAGTATGAGGCTTGTGAAATCCGATTTGAACGCTTTTTAGAACTTCTTCCTGCGCTCAAACCGCGTTACTATTCTATTTCAAGCTCTCCACTCGTTGCACACAATCGTCTGAGCATTACGGTCGGTGTTGTTAATGCGCCTGCATGGATTGGAGAAGGGACATATGAAGGCGTCGCTTCTAATTACTTAGCTCAGCGTCATAGTAAAGATGAGATTATCTGTTTCATTCGAACGCCACAATCAAACTTTGAATTGCCTAAAGATCCAGAAACACCAATTATTATGGTTGGGCCAGGTACTGGAATTGCACCATTCCGTGGATTCTTGCAAGCGCGTCGTGTTCAAAAGCAAAAAGGTACTAACTTAGGACAAGCGCATCTATATTTTGGTTGTCGTCATCCTGAAAAAGATTATCTCTATCGTACAGAACTAGAAAATGATGAAAGAGATGGATTAATCTCTTTACACACAGCTTTTTCTCGTCTAGAGGGACATCCAAAAACATATGTACAGCATTTAATAAAACAAGATAGAATCAATTTAATTTCGTTATTAGATAATGGAGCTCATCTTTATATATGTGGTGATGGAAGTAAAATGGCTCCGGATGTAGAAGATACCCTTTGTCAAGCGTATCAAGAAATTCATGAAGTCAGTGAACAAGAAGCAAGAAATTGGTTGGATCGTGTGCAAGATGAAGGGCGATATGGAAAAGATGTTTGGGCTGGTATATGAATGTTTCTTAATTAGTTACGTATTAACTAATGAATTTCTTTCGAATAAATTTCACTTTATTAGTATAGTGTATTTAGATGAATAGTGATTAACCGGACTATTTAGTATCTACTAAATAAAAAACAGGACCTGATATGCATCTATCGGGTCCTGTTTCACATAGATATTATACATCGATATTTTCTACACATTATCAATGTTTGTAATGTAGTTAGCCTTTTGGGTCAGCAATAAAATCAGATATTATTTTTTCGATATCGAAAGGAGTAATCCCTTTATCCAAAGAAAAAATGCTTTCTGCTTCTTCGATTTCTTGAACGAGTTCACCTCTAGCTTCAATATGTAATCGGAACAAGTCATATAAATTCGGTTTAACTAAATTAGTTAAAGCCTTTCCAACTAGTATCATACCTTTTTGATTAGCCTCGATGGTATTATCATAAGTTAGATCTCTTGTAAGAGACAAATCTGTCCAAATCAATTTTCGTTCCTTTAAGTCTAAAATAACTGGAATAGAGATTTGGGTGTCGGCAGTAATATCCACTTTATCTTGAACAGTAGAAGGTTCAAATACTTCACCTGAACCAGGATATTGACGAACCATCCAACCAGTAAAGCATTCTGGTAAATCTTTATATGGTTGGTCTGTGTAAGAAAGCAAAGTCATAACTACATAGCGTCCACCATATTTCAGCACAGACGGAATATCGAAATCAATGAATTCAGATGCTCCCTTTGGTGCAGAAGTAATATCTCCGCTATGGTAAGCTTTGAAATTTTTTGAACGTAAGTTCGTGAAGGATACATGTTCTTTGTATTGCCAATCTTCGTCGTACATTGCAGCAGACAAATCAATGTCAACACGTCCTGTATGTTGTCCATTCACATAGCCTTCTTTCCACCATAGGAAAAAACGAATCGTATCTCCTTCTGGCAAATCTACTTTACTTCCTCGAGATAATGTGCGAAGCGCTTTGCTGGCTGAACGTTGAGAGAAGGGAACTAAGTGATTTTTTAACTGTTCATCCAAAAATACTTTTCCAAGACTTGGAAGTTCTGCGAAGCGATTTTTTAAAGTATCTTCACACATTTTTACAATCATTAAACAAATATCCTCTGAGATAAATGGAAGTGTATTTTCAATACCTATAGCTTTTGCTACATTTCCCTTTGGAAAAAAGGTACGAAATTCATTTTTATCATTTCGATGCTTAAAATGAGCCGTGAGTTGAAGTAATACAGGAGTAGAAACGTTTCCTATTATACTTAGAAAATCTTCGAGAATATTGAAAACATCTGTTGACTTATTACTACATAAACGGATTAAATGATCCAAGCGTCTGGCAAATTCCCCCGGGCGAGTTTTTAAAAGATTTTTCGCTGTCATGATATCACGATTCAACAAAGCTGCTTCTATTTTTCCATTAAATGTTTCAACTTTAATGTTGTTGCGAAGCATTTCAAATGCTCGGTGGGTTTTTGGGAAACGAGTATGATATTCTGCTGGATGAAGAATTTCACCTAAACGAATCCAACGTTTTTTGTATCGAAGCATATCTTCTGTAATGTTTCCGCATTGCTCTAACAATCCTAAAAGGAAGCGTCTTTCTACTCGGTTAAACTTCTTGAATCGACCGGAAGATGCTAAACTCACATCGCCTTCAGATAAAGCAACTGCAAGGCGAAGAACATCAGTTGCTGTTTTAAAATACTTTGCAGCAGCATCGGCTGATATTTTTCTGTTTATTAATAAAACTCCAATTATAAAAGACATATTTTCCTTATGAGGAATTACATTAGGTAGAAAACAGGAAACATCTTCAGTGTGTGTAATAGCCCATTCTACATCTGTCTTATCAGTTGAGGAAATAGAGCTGTTTGCACTAATCAATTGAGAAATCATTTGATTGAAATCTTCTTCACTTCCTAAGTCAATAACTTTCAAATCAACGCCATCTAAAAGAGGAAGTCGTTCTTCTACTTTTGATACAGGTAGGCGCAACGTCACATAATGAATAACGGCATTGATGTATAAATCAGCGTCACTTAAATCCATCATTTGTTGCGGAAAGTTTGGATACATAGGAGTAAACTGAATATGTGCACCAACCATTTCTTTTAAATGTTTTACCAACTCTTTGTAAAACGATGTGAATGCATCAACCGAAAGTGTTTGCAACTCTTCTATTAAAGGCTCGGAAAAAGTAAATCCTAAACTTTCCAAGTTTTTTAAAACAGTGGCTAAATACATGTTCGGTAGTTTATTTTCTTCTCTTTTTATAATTACTTTCAAACTTCTTCTTATGTAAATAGAATTTTTCATGAGAACGCCGATTATTCACTCCTTATAAAAGAGGGGAATAGTCTGACTGTCCTCCTTTCAGTGGTAGATTTTTATTTTTACATGTATAAACACACTAATTGTAGAAAAATGCACAGAGGTTACATAGCTATTTTTTAGTGAAAAATTAGGGGTATAACATTTAGTTGTTAAGTGGTAATTTATTAATTAAGAAAAGAAAACCTCTACATCAATGGTTGATAAACTAAAGTTTATTCAATCCCAAAGAAGAAAGAGGTTTTATAGTCTAATTATTTTTCATAGGGAATTGACAACTCTAAAACAATTTGAAAATTCTAAAAAGAAGGAAGAATTGTCATAGCCTATGTGTTTAGCAGGAAAGTAACATCCCTATTTGGCCAAAGAAGTTAGAAGGAAGGAACGTCATAGCCTGCTCTATTAGTATATTCTCATGCGAAGAGCAATTCAAGTATACTGTCTGATTTTTTATATTTTTCTTAAAGGGGAATTGTCATGTTTATCCCGCATTAACGGGTAGCCCGATTGGTGAGGGTGATTAAAGTTTCATTTTATAAATAGGGGGAACATCACATGCTCTTTTTATAATACTATTAAGGGAGGATTTTTATTTTTGATATATTATACCATTTATTTAATGGTATAATATGGTATGTGTTCTATGGAATGGAGTTGAATGAGTATTATAAATACAAAAGGTGAAATTAAAAAAACAAAAAGAAAAGTATTACTAACTATACTTACTATGTTAGTAATTATAATTGGATTTGGATATTGGAAACTTTTTAGTTTGCAAGGCGTTCCAAAAGGGGAATTAATTCGAACAGTGAAATCTCCAGATGGCAAATATCTCATCAAGACTTATTTTCATAATGCAGGATCATTAAGTGCGGATGCTGTTAGGGGTGAATTAGTTAACCTTGATACAGATTCAGAGAAAAATATATATTGGAATTATCCAGATACCGATCCATATATTGAATGGGTAAATAAGAATATTGTTAGAATTGGAGATCAAACTTTAGATATTTCACAGAAAGAAACCTATGATTGGCGTGATGATGATAAGCACGTTAAAGAAATGCCTAAACAGTTTAGTAGATAAAACAAGAAAATTTAAATTTATTTAATCTTATTCGTTTAACTATAGATAGGATTATATGAGTGAAAAAGTCCATTTAGATCTTCTAAATGGACTTTTTTAGGTTTCTAGATACGACTACTAATAAAAATGGAACAAACTTGTTATTTAGGTTGTCTATTAAGTATACGTATAAAACAGGGGTTCATGATAGTTCACTCATTTTATGAAAAGTGAGATGCAAGAGAGTGATATCCGATACACTCTTTAATTGTATCGATATGTATAACACCTAAAAAAACTATATATTCTTGAAAGAGGTTGAAAATGTATGATAGTCTTAAACAAGTTTTTTAACATTTTACATTACAAAAAGATGGTACCTGTAGTATTTCTTTCATGTGCAACGCTTATAGGCTGTTCCGATGGTAATACTCAATCTGAATCACTTAAACAAACGAAACAAACAAATCAAATCAAACAAGAAACTAATGGTAATGATTCTTTTGCTAAACTTGAAAAAGAATTTGATGCTAAACTTGGTATTTATGCATTGGACACTGATACGAATCAAACCGTTACGTATCAATCAGATAAACGGTTTGCATACGCATCTACCCACAAAGCTTTAGCTGTGGGAGTACTTTTACAAAAGAAATCAATAGAAGATCTAAATCAAAGAGTTTTGTATACTCGTGAAGATCTTGTTAATTACAATCCAATTACAGAAAAGTATGTTGATAGGGGGATGACTCTGAAAGAGCTTGCAGATGCTTCCCTTCGATATAGTGATAATACTGCACAAAATCTTATTCTTAAACAATTAGGTGGACCTAGCGAATTCAAAAAATCACTGAGAGAAATAGGAGATACCGTTACAAATCCTGAACGTTTTGAACCAGAGTTAAACGAAGTGCATCCAGGAGACGTACATGATACTAGTACCCCAAAGGCATTAGCTACTAGTCTTCAGGCTTTTGCGTTAGGAGATGTACTTTCAACTGAGAAACGGGATTTATTAATAGATTGGATGAAAAGGAATACTACCGGAGACAACTTAATTCGTGCTGGAGTTCCAGGAGGATGGGAAGTAGCTGATAAGACGGGCTCGGGATCTTATGGAACCAGAAATGATATCGCAATTATTTGGCCACCAAATAAAAAGCCAATTGTTCTTGCGATACTTTCTAATCATGATAAAGAGGATGCTAAATACGATGATAAGCTTATTGCAGAAGCAACCAAAATAGCGCTGGGTGTCTTAAAAGCTAAAAATAAATAATAATAGTATTAGTTATTGAAATTTTCCTGTTTTTCCGTCACAATACTGTGACGGTCTTTTTGTGTATTTTACAAAGAATCGTCTTAATTAAAGAAAAAAAGATAGAAACTATCTCTAGTAAGTTTATTAAGTAAGTAACAACAAATATATGCTTTATTGTATACTTATTGCATTTAATGTGGAGGAATAATATGGAGTCAAAAATTCTTATTGTTGATGATGATAAAGAGATTAGAAATCTTATCTCTGTATATCTAGAAAATGAAGGCCTAAAAACTCAAAAGGCAGAAGATGCTATACAAGCTTTACAACTGTTAGAAGAAAAGGAATTTGATTTGGTTATTTTAGATATTATGATGCCGAATATGGATGGCATTGAAGCATGTATGAAAATTAGGGAAGATCGCAATATGCCTATCATTATGCTATCTGCAAAATCTGAGGATATAGACAAAATTCAGGGCCTAGCCTCTGGTGCAGACGATTATTTATCAAAACCGTTTAACCCATTAGAATTAATCGCTAGAGTGAAATCCCAATTAAGAAGATTTAAAAAATACAATACGTCCGTAGAACATAATAAAAGCATTCTAGAAATTGGTGACTTAACCGTAAATACAGATACACGTCAAGTATGGGTAAGAGGAAAAGAAACAAGGTTAACTCCAAAAGAGTTTGCTATTCTCGAACTACTTGCCCGCAATAAAGGGAGTGTTATGAGTGTAGCAAAAATATATGAAGCAGTTTGGAAAGAGGTTTTTTATAAATCAGACAATACCGTCATGGTGCATATTACAAAAATAAGAGACAAAATTGAAGAGGATTCTAAACATCCCATTTACATTAAAACTGTTTGGGGAATTGGGTATAAAATATGAAGAATGTTAGTTTCAGAAATAAGATCATTATAAAACTTCTTGGTGCTGTTGCAATTAGTTTTTTTATTTCATTTGGTTTAACAATCCTCATTTTGGCATACGTCATAGATCCATTATTTATAAAATACGAAGAATTTGGTATGTTTGAATTCAATGTCGCAATGTTGTTCTTATTCGCGTTCGCAATCTTTACCTTTATTATACTTTTTTTGATATTGGTTCGAAAGAAAATAGTATATTTGAAGCTTATTTCTGATAACGTGAATGATATTGCCAATGGAAAACTAGGTCTAACAATTGGGATTAAGGGGAAGGACGAATTGACCCAACTTGCTCAAAATATCAACTATATGTCTAAGGAATTGGAAAATACATTTGAACAAGAAAGACGATTAGAACGTACAAAAAATGAACTCATAACTAACGTATCTCATGACTTACGCACACCGTTGACATCTATTATTGGTTATTTAGATTTATTAAAAAGAGGGCAATACAACAATAACACACAACTACAGGAATACCTTGAAACCACTTATTCAAAGTCACAGAGATTGAAATATTTAATTGATGAGCTGTTTGAATATACTCGTTTATCAGGCATAGATGCTAAGTTAAATCTTAATGAAGTTGATTTATCAGGTCTGTTGGAGCAAATAGTTGGAGAATACATTCCTATATTTGAAAAGGAAAGTTTAATCGTTCAAAAATCAATTACACAAGAAATAATACCTATCTTCATAGATGCAGAAAAAATGGTACGTGTATATGAAAATCTGTTTATGAATGCGATAAATTACAGCATGAAACCATCCCAATTATTCATATGTCTTGAATTAATGGATAACAAAGTAATTTTAAAAGTATCAAATATAGTCGAGAGACCGCCTGTTAGCGATCCAAATAAATTGTTTGAAAGATTTTTCAGGGGTGATAAGGCAAGAAAAAATGATCAAGGAAATGGACTGGGACTTGCTATATCAAAAAGAATTGTTGAACTTCATGATGGTAATATACATGCAGAATATAAAGATGGCTGGATGTCCTTTATTGTTGAACATCCAATCAAATAGACCGGCTTATGGAATTACAGGTTCCATAAGCTTTTTTTTAAAACTTAAGAATTCTTAAGGATTTTAAGGGGTGTTTCCTAATTTTCATAGTTTATCATGGGTGTATTCAAAGTGATGAGGTGAGCAAAGAAGAAAAAAGGAAAGACTTCATTGTAGCTTTAGGGTGAATGCAACATGACGATTTTATTAGTAGTAAACAAACGTAGTTAGCTTATTGTAATGAAATAAAAAAATGTAGGAGGATATAAATGATAAAGCCAGTTGTAGATGTAAAAAACATTCAAAAATTGTACGGTAAAAAAGGTGAGAATCAATCACATGCATTAAAAGGTGTATCATTCTCAATTCAAGAGGGGGAGTTTGTCGGTATTATGGGGCCTTCTGGTTCTGGTAAAACAACATTATTAAATGTAATTTCAACGTTAGATAAAGCGACAGGCGGCATTGTTGAAATTGCAGGAACGGATATTACGAGAATGAAGCAAGGTGAACTTTCTGATTTTCGTTCACAAAAGTTAGGGTTCATTTTCCAAGACTTTAACTTATTAGAAAATTTATCTATCTATGAAAATATCGCACTCCCACTTTCACTTCAAGGTGTTTCATCTCGTAACATTGGAAAGAAAGTAGAAAAAGTAGCTGATATGTTAGGCATTACAGCGATACTTCAAAAATATCCTTCTGAAGTATCTGGTGGACAAAAGCAACGTTCTGCAGCAGCACGTGCGTTAGTTCATGAACCAGCAATTATTTTGGGAGACGAGCCGACTGGAGCTCTAGATTCTAAAAATGCAACGAGTTTACTTAATGCCATGACAAGCTTAAATAAAGAGCAAGGTGTATCCATTATGATGGTTACGCATGATCCTTATAGCGCAAGTTACTGTCAGCGTATTTTATTCATTCAAGATGGTGAGTTATATAAAGAAATTCATCGCGGTGGTACCCGTGAAGAATTCTATAAAGAAATTTTAGACGTGCTTGCAAACTTAGGCACACAAAAAGCGTAAGGAAGGAAGTTCAATCATGTTATTTAAGCTTTCTATGTCAGGCCTAAAAAGTAAGTTGCAAGATTACATTGTTTTACTTGTTGGTCTTATTGTCTCTATTTCAACTTTTTATATGTTTCAAACGCTAGCATCCAATAAAACGTTCCTTGAATCTAACTCTTCTATTAGGGATATTGTGGCTGTCTTTAAAATTGGTTCCTTTTTGTTAGCGGTTATCACATTTTTTTTTATTTTATATGCAAACTCTTTCTTATCAGCTCTTCGTCAAAAAGAATTTGGTATGTATATGATGTTAGGAGCAAAAAAGCATAAAGTTACATTACTTATGTTTATCGAAACAATCGTATTAGGCGCTGCGTCTCTTGCGATTGGTATTACAGTTGGTGTAGGACTTGCAGAAGGGATCGGTCAGTTATTAATGAAACAACTCGAGTTTGCTGGTGAAGGTTATAAAGCATTTTATCTGCCATCAATAGCTATTACTTGCGTCTTCTTCTTTGCACTATTTGTATTATCTGCAATTATGAATAGTATTAAATTATCGCGTATTTCTGTACTGCAACTTGTACATGCAGATGCACAAACAGAACGTGTTGCCATAAAAGGAAAAATGACAGTTGTAATTGCATTCCTTGGTATTCTTTTATTAGGTATTGGTTATGCATCACTGATCTATATGTCATATGCAAATTCGCTAATTGCTTTGGGATTAATGGCCGTTGGATTAATCTCAGCAACCGCTGGTACTTACCTTATATTTGGATCCCTTCTCCCAGTTATGATTAACAAGCTAAAGAGTAATAAAAAACGTAGTGAAAAAGGCCTCAATGCTTTTACTTTTGCACAATTAAATTTCCGCATTAATAGTCTAACAAATGTGCTTGCAACAGTAGCAATTTTAGTGGCTCTTGGTGCTGGTGGAATTGCTTGTGGTATGGCATTTAAAAACAACATTATAAACATGACAGATCAAATGCGAATTTACGATTCAGTCATTCATAATCCAACTGCGGAAGAAAAGACAATTTTGGGTGGTATCTTATTTCAAGAAAAATTTGAATACCATTACAAAGTTGATGATAGGTATGTTTATTATCTTAAAGAAGATGTAGAAAAAAATCGCCCTTTCTTGCAAGGTATGAAAATAGAGAAAGTTTCAGAGGAAATACCAATTGGTGCATTTTCAATAAAATTGGTTAAAGGAGAAATCGACACAAAACAATGGATTCAGGCTTTCAGAACGATCCAGCCAAATTATATGTATCCTCATTATGAAATCAAAATTGTAGAACAAAACATATACGATGGGTTGAAGGGTAAAGAAAGTACTGTGTTTATAGGGAAAACAGATGATTTTGGATCATACATAAAAGAATGGAAAAAACTTGATGAATTACAGATAGCAAAATATAAAAATGTGAAAGCGGAAGAATTGGATAGTAAGTATCAAAAATATATTATGAGTCATGATTTTGCCAGCGGACTAATGTTTATGGGTTTCTTCGTTGGAATTGCATTTTTAGCAATGATGGCAAGCTGCTTAATGTTTAAAGTTCTGTCGGGAGCATCAAAAGATGTAGCACGTTATCAAATGCTTCGTAAAATTGGTGTTCGCCGAGAATTATTAACAAAATCAATCTATAAAGAGTTATTCTTCATATTCTTATTCCCAGCAATTGTGGGGATTACTCACATATTAGTTGGTATGAACATGTTTGGATCGCTTTTAATCGATCCGTACTTTCGTATTTGGTTACCACTTGTTATTTTTGTAGTAATTTACTCGATTTATTACTTGATTACAGTTCAATTATATAAAGGGATTGTACTCCCGAAAAAAGATTAATGTAATGATGTTATTTATACGAAGTATAGACATAATCGGACCTCGTTTTATTGATTATCTTGAATCGGTACAAGAAATTTAGAAATAATAGGTGGACTAGCACTACGGTCCATAAACTATTTATTTTAGATTTTAAATTAAAAATTTATCTTTTATCTAAGAAGGGGCGCGGCAACGATTACTACTTTTAGGGGCCATTGGCAAGTTTTATTTAACAGGATTAATTTGTATGAGTTTTTTTAAAAGCTTGTAATGCTATAATCTCATAAGTTAAAGTTTTACCCTGAAAATCTATTATTTATAATGAGTAGCCCGAAAGAGAAAGGATTGTTGCCGTGTCCTATCACCATCGAGCAAGGTTGATAGGTATGCGTCACTACGCCATATAGTAAAAATAAAGGCTCAAAAACGGCTTTTATTGATTTAAAAGCTGCACGGATTTGTTTAATTTTATGAAAAAAAGTAAGAATCACCAATATAATTGGCAGTTCTTACTTTTTTTTACATACATATTATTAGCATGATAACATTAAAAATTTTTGTACGGAGAGAGAGGTTTCTATATGCTCTATGATGAAAATATAAGTTTAACAGGACGTATTGTATCGCCTGGTGAAGCGCAATATGATTCAGCACGTCAAGCGTTCAACACATTTTTTAATAGATTCCCTTTTGTTATTGTCTTTGCACAAAATACTCAAGACGTTGTGAATGCAGTACGATGGTCGTTACATAATAACGTACCTATCCGAGTACGTTCAGGAGGGCACAATTATGAAGGCTTGTCAGTTTTAGATGGTGGTATTGTAATTGATGTCAGTGAGATAAATCAAATAAAAATAGATCCAACATCAAAAACTGTTACAGTAGGAGCTGGTTGTAAAAATCTCCATCTAGCTGAGCTTCTTGGGAAAGAGGGATTAGCTATTCCTAATGGGGTCTGTCCTAAACCAGCTATCGCAGGAATAGCGCTAGGTGGTGGGCAAGGTATTCTTTCTCGACCATTAGGACTATTACTTGATCATGTCGTAGAAATAGAAATGGTTGATGCTAACGGCTGTGTATTGCAGGTTAATGATCAGGAGCATCCTGATCTATTTTGGGCTTTACGTGGTGGAGGCGGAAGTTTCGGTATTTGTACATCTTTTCGCTTTCGTACTCAGGAAATTAAGACTGTTGGTTTTGTTGAAGTTAGTTGGAGGCATCAAGATTTAAAAGCCGTTATACAGGAATGGTAAAAGTATACTCTACCTACTTCTGATAAACGCTTTACTCCTACATTATTATTGTCTTCAGAAAAGACAGCTCCTGTGTTGATGCATGGGATTTTTCATGGATCAGTTACAGACTTACAGAAATTGATACAACCACTTCTCAAAATTGGATCACCTATAAAGGTAGACATAAAAGAACTCTCTTATTTAGAAGCTATAACGTTAATATCCAATCATCAGCCTACAACTCCTTTTCCATTTAAAAGCGTAGCACCTTTTATGGATTCTTTATTACCTGAAGAAGGTATTGCTACGATTCAACATTTTATGAGTCAATCTCCACCTAATTCTACTGTTTCTATATTTTTTCAGGGCTTAGGGGGGACTGTTTCTGCAGTACCCAAGGAAGCAACTGCTTATTTTTATCGAAAAGCTCTAATGAATATGGTGTTATTTTCCACTTGGGACAAACCTGAGGGAGCTGCACAAGGGATTCGTTGGGTAGAAGCTTTTCGTCACGCGTTGATTCCTTTTACGAAAGGTGTCTATGTTAACACACCTGACCTCTCAATGAAAGATTGGTCGGATTTATATTATGGTGAAAACTTTAAACGATTGACTCAAGTGAAAGCTAAATACGATCCAGAAGATATTTTCAATTTTCCACAAAGTATTCCACCTGTTTATAAAAAATAGAAATCCTTTGCCGACCTTAAATTTTGCAATTTATAAAGAATGATAGATAATCCTTTTTGGAAAGAACAATTAATAGAGAGATAACATTAATTATCGACTGTATCAAAAGTTAAATCACTTCTTTACAGAAGGAGATGGAGAATTAAGTCAATCGAATGAATATTATAGCCTGCTAATATCCCAGAGTATGTTATAAATGATATTGCAACTTGGGTGCAAGGAAGAGTGAAATGAAATTAGCAACTATATTTTTAAATGACTATTTTCAGAGACAACAAGTGAATTAGGGGGGACTGGTTTAGAGGAATCCCCACATGAAAAGACCTAAAACTGTCTTCCGTATAGCGATAATAAAGATGTTTAATTTCTAATATAGAAAACAATAGCGTTGCTACATTCAATACGTAGTAACGCTATTTAAATTTTTTAAAACAGGGTTAAATTTTTCAAAAAAATTACCTATCAAAAATGATATTCAATTAAATTCATAAGTTTATCCCGCATTAACGGACAGTAAGACCCCCACCTCAAAATTCACCGGAAGCAAAGAAGTTAGGTAGGGGCGGCCTGCCCGTAAAAACCCGATTGGTGAGGGCTGATTAAAGTTTCACTTTATCCTTTACTGTATCTTGTAACTACATTTTGCCTTGCTGTAGAGAAACAAAAAAACATTTTTCTTATTCAATAATTCCAATTTCTAGAGCCTTTTGAACAGCTTCTTCTTTGTTACGGACTCCCAGCTTTGTATAAGCTGTAGAAGCATAATTTCTGACCGTACCATTCGATAAATATAACCTTGATGCTATGGTAGTGTATCGAAGTCCCTTGGCTACTAGTTGCAATATTTCTATTTCCCTAGCTGTTAGCTCATAAGCGGCTGCTTTTGATTGTGGTGTCTCTTTTTGCTCATCAAATTTCTCAAATATTTTGTGAGACATTCCCTGATCAATTAGTGTCCCACCTTTGTGAATAAGTCGGATCGTATTGGCTAGCTCCAACGTTTCAATAGATTTAAGTAAAAAACCATCCGCACCGTTGCGAAGTGATTCCACTGCCTGTTCGGTATCTTGAAACGTTGTAAAAATCAATACGCGGATATGTGGCCATTGTTGCTTAATCTTTTTGGTTGCTTCGACTCCATCCATGTGCTGCATATCTAAATCCATAAGTATAACATGGGGTTGAAGGCGCCCACACAAATCGATGGCTTCATTGCCATCTTCAGCTAAACCGACTACATTTAAATCTTCATATCTATCGAGTAGTGTCCTCAAACTTTCCCGGACAAATGGCTGATCGTCTACAATTAACAAACGAATAAGTCCATCTTTTATTTCAGTTTGTCGCGGTATGGTACAAGTAACAAGCATTCCTTCCTCAGGCTTTGTATATACAGACAATTGACCTTGCAAGTTCATTGCCCGTTCTTTCATCGCATTCATACCAAAGCCTTCCTGCCATTCTACATTTCCTTTTCCATTATCTTGAACTTCTAACCTCGTATATTGTTCGTCAAACTGCAATGAAACTATAATTTCAGTTCCCTGACCATGACGTACTGCATTCGTAAGGGACTCTTGTAAGCAACGAATGAATGCGATCTTCGCTTGCCGAGACAGCTGATATTCCTCTCCGAATGTCCTAAAACTTACATTTACCTGAGCGTGCTCCTGAAATTCGGCTCCAAGATTTTGTAGAGATTGAATTAAGGAAGGCGATTGACATGGAGAATCCATTTGATGTAGGTAACCTCTCACGTCCTCGATACTTTTCCGTCCCATTTCAAGCAGAGAGTCTAGCCTCTGTATACCCATTTCAGTAGAAAGTTCGGTACGCAACGTTTCCATCCCCATAATAATAGAAGTATAAGCATGACCAACTGTATCATGAAGCTCACTCGACAGTCTGTTCCGTTCTTCCGCCAGTGTGATGCGTTCAATCTGAGACATATATTGCTCAAGTACCGCGTTTTGTTTACGAATTGATTCATTTTGTTTATGATTGACGATTAATAAATGAAAAGCGAAGCCCATTACATATGCGAATCCATAATAGGTGACCATAACCCAATAGCTATTACTTGCCGCAACCGCATAGAAAATTCCAGTCGTTATAAAAACCGTTATTGGAGCTGTCCAATAATAGGACAAATGCTTACTATTCGCAGCAATTAGAAACACTGATATAAGAAATGTGTTGTAAGCTCCTGGAAATAATGAGGTTAAATATATACATAGTCCACCATACAGCAGTATTTCTGTGAACAAATAATATTTATAATTGAATAGTAAGGCTACCCATGGAATAGAGAAGGCAATAATTTCCCAAAGAATAATACTCCAAAGTGGTAATGTTAAACCATCCTGAAAATTTAATGTAGCTAGAATGATAGACACACTAGCAAGTAGGCGTACCCCCAACATAATCCAATCATACCAAAACCAATACTTAACCATATCTAACAAGTTCTTTACCCCCTAAATGGCCTACCATTTTCTTCCTATACTATAATTTAATTCTTCCTGTCTTATTATACTTTTTAATTTAAAACTACGATACTACTCACAGACTGCAAACTTTTATTGATTTAGTTGCCGAATCATGCTACGTGTATAGCCCCCAATTTTCTTTGTCCAACCATCTACTATTCTAATACTTATGGCGGTAAATACTATACCCATAAACATTACAAAAAGTGACTTGGAAAACGTATCTATCTGTATGAAAATAATATTCATTTCAATGTAGCGATACAGTAGTGGTGCCAACAGGAGCATAAGTGGCATTACATAAAAAATGATTGCACTAATGAGACTGAAAATGCCAATCACTAATTTCTGCATTAACCAAAAGACAGCAGACCAAGTACGACGATCTGTAAGCACTAATTTCACCTGAGCCCAGTT
Source organism: Bacillus sp. HMA207 (assembly GCF_003402455.1). NCBI lineage: Bacteria > Bacillati > Bacillota > Bacilli > Caryophanales > Bacillaceae > Bacillus > Bacillus sp. HMA207. The sequence goes on from NZ_BEZT01000001.1 coordinate 1,607,967, forward strand.
CGATGTATCCATTGTTATACTTTTATCATAAGAGTCTGTTGAAATATCTGTATAAATTTTCGTCTGTATGCGCTCGAATTGGATAAAAGGTGTCGTAGTCTGTAGTACGCGCATAATTAATGGAATCCCAACAACAGTAAATGAAAGGGTTAAACTAAATAGCAGAGCTATAAGATAAAAACAAAAATAAAACAATCCTGTAACGAAAGTTAGCAATAAAAAATAACCATTCTGGATGAATTTTGATTTCATAAAGTTCATCGCTCCTATCTATGTAATAACCGAATCATACTGCTTTTTTTGTCATTCTCACTAGTGTAAAAGTGTCATATGACAGTTCTAAATGATATTAAAAAGGGGGAGAGCAGTTTACTTCTAGTTAACAAAGATGCTTTTATCCCGCTATTTGCCAGGCAGTAAGACCCCCGCCTCAAAATTAAGCGTTAGGTGGGGGGGCAGGCTGACGGTAAACGCACGATTGGTGAAGGCTAATAATAAGTGGGGGATGAACAAAAACTTGCTGATTAAAGTTTCACTTTATTAATCCCCACAAAACAATCCCGTTCTTACATCTGCAAGAACGGGATTGTTTTGTACTTTTATTTAATATGAGATGGACTTGTTTTTCGAATATGAAAAATAATATCAAATTGCTCAAGCAATGAAGTATCAAAGTATACCGAACTGTTGGGGATGATTTGTCCTCCTATACTTAGTAATGGTCTTTTTGCTTTAACCCATTTCTCTGCTTGTCCTTTAAGGTGACGGTTATCCAATAAAAACGTTTTATAGGGCACTTTTCCGAGAGTGTAATTGAAACTTTTTACATCTTGTGGAATAGCGTCTGTTGTAATCTTACCTCCGGTGGAAGGATTATATTCGCTATATAAGGTGAAATTCCCCTCCGTAGTTGTACTACCAATTGTGACATAATTATCGTCTAAACGTTCCTTTAAAAACTGCCCCGCAACATCAGGATATAATTGCTCATCGATAATTCCTTTAGCTATATGAATATTGTGTCCCCATACCATCGTTTTACCACCAAATGTCTCTTGTGCCCACATTGCATGATCGGCCAAGTATTGCTCATGTAGCTTTAACATACTTGGATAGTCGTTAGGAATTAGCATTGTGGTAAATTTCTCTATTGCACTTGCCGTTGCTTGCGCCCAGATGTACTCGGGTGAAGCTATTTCTGTGTTGGCTTGCCCATTCTCATCTTTTAGTAATTGGGCTACTCTCTCAGCGTTTGCTTTGAACTTTTCTTTTATTTCAGGAGCAAGGTCCATATATTCCTTTGTACTTCCATTAAAAGCCGACAATTCTTTATAATTTTCTTCTACTTCTGCCAGCAAATCTGGTCGATGTAGTCTTACATAATCAATCACTTTATTAAAGCAACCTTGGTCCAACTCCTTTAAGTCGAGGCCAATAAATTGGATCTTTTTTTTATTGGATGGATCAGCATTATAATCTTTCATCCACTCAATCATGGCTATAATTTCATCAGTAGGATATAACAAGTTTAAAAATTCCCTAGGGTTTCCTTTTCCTGTTTGGATATATTCATTTAGTTTTAAGCCGTTTCCCCAATCTTCTTCCATTGTGAAATTTGTAAAACCCATCTCAGTAACCAAATATTTCACAAGGCGAAACTTCATAGTGAAAATTTCAGAGCTTCCATGAGTATTCTCTCCTAATCCTACATATTGTGCGCTCCCAATCATTTTCTTAAGTGGTTTTAAATCCTCAAATGATTTTGACGGCTCTATCGTTTTTAATGGGTAAGCCTGTGATTGTATGGATTTAACTATATTTTTTTGTATTGATTGACTTGAATTTTCGACTGCTACTGTTTGAGCCTTTCCTACTTCCGCGCATCCTGTGACTAATAAAGCTGTACTAACCATTGCAATTATTTTTTTCTTATTCATTTTTTTCACCTCAATTGAATTATTTGTAAAAGCAAGAATGATTCATTGTACTTGCACGAATCAATTGCCTTAATTCAATTGTTATTTATTCCATATCATATTTTCTAGTTACATAGTGTCATAAGGTTAATTGACACAGGTCATAGACTAATCATTACACTTTTGTACTATCGGTTATGACAACTTATAAATAATAATTACATGGATGAGTTGCAAGTAAAACTAGATTATAAATTTGGGAGTGATGTTAAAGATGAATGAATCTGTATGCCAAAACATTTTTATTCTAAGGTGTGTCTGTAGAAATGACAAGAAGTAAATTCGATAAACAAGTGAATGAAAGGGGAAGGGCGGATTACAATGATATTACACGCAAAATCGTTCCACAATAAAGATAAAATCCAACGTGCTAAAATAGGACTTCAACTCTTTCTGAGTATCTTAATCATTACTTCTATTATCCTAAATGTAGTAATAATAATTACGAAAAGTATGCCGCTTATTGTGGTATATATGTTTACCCCAGCATTATCTTCTATTTTGACTCGCATAATACTGAAAGAAGGGTTTAAAGATGTATCTTTTAGTCTCGGTAACTTAAAGATATGGAAGGGGATCGGTTTTGCTCTGCTAATCCCTATGATTATTTGTGGAATTACTTATTCTATCGCCTGGCTGAGCGGAATTGCAGGGTTTCAGCATCCTGAAGGTGGTATGTTAGAACCGATCTACAATATGCTTGGACTTCAGTATGTAGCGGCACCATTCAGTTTCATTTATCTAGTTGTATTGAGCGGCGTCTTCGGAAGTTTGCTTAACTTAATCCCAGTTTTGGGAGAAGAAATGGGTTGGCGAGGTTATATGCTCACAAGGCTAGTCGATGCAGAGTTTTCACGGCCGATCCTTATTAGTGGATTGATTTGGGCAACGTGGCATGTTCCAATTGTTATTGCTGGTCTATATGTAGAGGGACCATCTGTCCTACTTTCAGTGCTTGGCATCTATTTTTGTATTGTGCCATTCAGTTATATTACAGCTTATTTACGACTAATCACAGGTAGCGTTTGGCCTTCGGTTATCATCCATACTACTTGGAATGCCATTATTCAAGGACCTTTCGCACGTGCAAGTACAGGATATCAAACTGAGATTTGGGTTGGAGAATCTGGCTTGATAACCGCTATTATTATTTTAATTACTGCAATAATTACGTCTCGAATCGTAAATTTTACTAAATAGCATACGGATGTGTTTTAAATTCAATTAGTGAAATATGACGAGGCGAAATAAGATGCTCCTAAAAATATTAGAAAAAATCTAGTTGAACAGACTCTTACTTAATCTTAGGCTGCTGGATATGTGGGTACATCAAGCTAAGAAAATAAACTTGGTTTGCCATAAAAAACATAATGTTTTCATTTAAAGGCTATGAAATGAAATTTCATCATCTTCATCACGTTTGACCTTCAGGAAATAAAAAGTTAAACGATTATCAAATACTCTAACTGAAAAAACGATAGTCCTTCTACATTTTAGATAGAAGGACTATCGTTTATTTTTTTGACAAAATTAGGAGGTGATGTTTATAAAATGGATAATATAATTCGTATTTTACGTAAAGAGAAGAAGTTTTCCGAAGAAGATGTAGTTAATTCCTTTGGTATAACGGTTGATTGAAATTTCATTTTATGACTTGTAAAGGACTGTTCAATGCATCGTACTATTAAAAAATCTAAATTTAATCATTAAATTGCGATAAAATGTGTTCGGAAATAATGAAATTTTAGGAAAAATAAGGTACACTAGTTTATGATTTTAGTTGAAAATCGTTTGACGTTAATGCATACGGGGGAAAGATTGATGAACAACAATACAACAAATGAATCAGTTGAAGAAATTGATCAAAAACGAGTAAGATCAAAAAAACGTTATACAAATTGGAAGTTTATCGCAGTGGGTATTGGTGTAATTGCACTTCTTATTGGGGGAATGAGTTATTATCAGGCAACTCACTTCAATTCGAATGTTACAATTAATGACACAAAAGTTGGTGGTCTGAGCGCTGATCAGGCAATACAGAAACTAAAGACATCTGGACTAGCAAACAAAGTCTATGTTGATCAACAACAAATTTTAGATGAAAAAGATACAAAAACGGAACTTACAGAAAAAGATTTGCCTCAGGTTAAGAAACTATTAAAAAGTCAGTGGACATTTTTTCCTTCCTCAAAGGGAGAAAATTATTCATTGCTACCAGAGAAGGCAGATCAGTATCGTAGTGAAACGATGAAAAAACTTGTAGAAGAAAAGCTCATCTCTATGAATGAGAAATTAAAAGCGCCTCAAGATGCTATGGCGAAGCTAGAACAAGGGAAAATTGTTATTTCGAAAAGTGTTGAAGGAAAACAGTATGATGTTACTAGTCTACTGAAAGATTATGATAAGCAAAAATATAAAAGCGAAATTCATCTGAAGTCTGCATACATAAAACCTATTAAAGAAGACGATCCGATTGTCAAAAAAGAGGAGAAAGCACTACAGAATCTTCTTGGGCAGTCTGTTGAGTATAAAGTGCAGGATGAGGTTTATCCTTTAAAAGCGAAAGATTTAATTCAAAATGCCTCTATGTCAAAGGATATGAAAGTTACAATTGATGCGAGTGACATTAAGAAGAAAATTACTGAAATTAATAATGCCAAATCAACATTAAATAAAGATTTCTCATTTAAAACGCATTCCGGTTCAGTCATATCAGTAAAAGGACAAGGATACGGCTGGGCACTAGATGTTGAAAAAGAAACTAAACAAGTTCAACAAGCCTTTGAGAAAGGCGAAAAATCGCTTTCTGCTTCTAATATTCACGGAAATGGTTGGGAGAAGGAAGGTATCGGTTATAAAACAACAGCGAATAATGGCATCGGAGACACGTATGCAGAAGTTTCAATTGCAGAGCAACAAATTTGGATTTACAAAGATGGAAAATTAGTTGTTACAACAAATGTAGTAACTGGTAAACATAGTACTGGTGAAGATACATCACCAGGTGTGTGGTACGTCCTATATAAACGAACACCATATACGCTAAGAGGTAACGCAGTAGGAAAAGCTGATTATGCGGTTAAAGTAGATTACTGGGTTCCATTCACAAATAGTGGTCAAGGATTTCACGATGCCGGCTGGCGAAAAGACTGGGGAAATAATGCTTATTTAACAGGAGGATCAGGTGGGTGTGTGAACCTTCTTCCTAATGTTGCAAAAACTGTATATGATAGTTTGAACACGTATGATCCAGTTATTGTGTATTAAAAAATAGCTACGTATCAAGAAATAAACAAAGCAGGAAATCTTACCTGATGGTATATGAAAAAACACCTCTTGCATTCGCATACTAAGTGTGCAAATGCAATGGAGGTGTTTTTGTTTGAATACAAGAGCGTATTGCTTATAAGAAACAAAGTAGAAAGAAATAATAAGTATTCAAATAGTCAATAAAATTGACAATGAATATCATTTTCACTTAATATAGAATCGTTGCATTTAATTAGACATGAATTTTTTGTTAATATAATAGATTTCTATTAAGTTGTCACATTTAAGAACTATCATTAAATATTTTAAGAATTTAAACGTAGGAAAGGGTAATATAAAATGAACTGGAAAAAAGGCGGATTATGGGTTATTATTTTTTTCGTTGTAAAAGGCACGATTTCTACACTTTTAATCGTTACAGGTGCTAAATATTTTGATCTATCATTTATGCAACTTATCTTATTAATTCTGACCTTATTAGTGATTTCTCTAATAAGCCGAAAATTACTGTATAGACATAAACAAAATAAAAAGCAAAAAGAGCTAAATATATAATGGAGCCCCAGAGACCTTTGGATTTCTGGGGTTTTATTTCGATAGTTTTTTCGCATGTATATCAATTTAACAGAATAGGTTGTCCAAAATGATAAAATCGATGATGTTTAAAATGCGTCAGTTATTTTTACATAAGGATTGTAGAGAGCTTTTAAATATTAATCTTTATTTTGAAGCGACAGACGCGCATACATTATGCTCTTTTTTCAATTGGTAGTTTAAATGTAAAAGTACTGCCTTCTCCTAATTTACTTTCAACCGTAATTTCTCCTCCGTGTAGTTCGATAATCCATTTTACCATCGACAATCCTAAACCTGTGTTTCCGATGTTTGAAGATGTGCGTGCTATGTCAACTCGATAGAAGCGGTCCCATATTTTCGTAATATGTTGCTCGCTGATGCCAATGCCATTATCGGAGACTTTACCTATTATGTTGGTTCCATCACGGAACAGTTGCATATGCACAGTACCGTTCGCTTTACTATAAGCAATCGCATTCGTTAGTAAATTCATTAATAAACGCATCATCAATGTTTGATCTGCTTTTATAAACAGGTTTTCCTCTATATGAGTTGTGATATCAACCGATGTTTCTTGATCCATTAATGAAAGCTCTTCTACAACGATTTCCGTTAATTCACTCATATTAATACATTCAAATTGGAAAGTATTATGGTTTCCTTGATCAGCTCTTGCTAACAATAAGAGTTGTGAGATTAGAGCGGACATTTTACGTGATTGCTTTAAAATTACTTCTAACGATTCTTCCATTTCTTTCGGGTTATTTCTCTGCGATAAAGCGTATTCGCATTGTGAAATAATAACAGATGTTGGCGTTCTTAATTCATGAGATGCGTCAGATGTAAATTGTTTTTCACTTTCAAATGATGTCTCCAATCGCTCAAACATTTTGTCAAAGGTTTGTGCTAAATGATACATTTCGTCTTTCGGTGAACCTTGTAAATGAATTCTCTTCGAAAGGTCTTTACCATCACCAATTTTACTAGCTGAATCACTCATTTGTTGCACAGGTCGAAACGCTCTTTGCGTAATAAAATATCCCCCGACTGCCGCAATGAGAATAAGTAATGGGAATGAGATGATTGTTACCACGATAAGCGTATTCATCGTTGAGGATAATTGGTTCATAGTCATTATTCCACGAACCCAGACTTGCTGATCGCCGCCTGTATTATGGAGAAAATCATATACTATCCATTCTTTATTACCGTCTTTAATAGTTTGTATTTCATCAGATTTAAGCGATATCTGTTTATTAAAGCTTGTTGGACTATTTCCTGCTAGCAGCTCACCTTGTTTACTATAAATACTAATATTTACTCCATCTTCTAAGGCTTCAAAATCATCGTCCATCTTTAATTGTCCATGCTTATATTCGATATCTTCCATGCTTTCTTTTACTGTGTTCTTCAATTGATCTTTCATATTAAAAAGCAAAACTTTATCTGAAGAAGTTAAAATAAAAGCTAACACGAGTGCCATAATAATTACAATTAGCCCCGTATACCACAGAGTTACTCTCATTTTTATTGATAGTCTTTTCATGATTCTACTCGCAATACGTAACCAGTTCCTCGTACTGTATGAATTAACTTCGTTTCAAACTGGCTATCAATTTTTTTGCGAAGATAGCGGACGTAAACATCAATAATATTCGAGCCACCTTCATAATCGTAATTCCACACATGTTGCTCAATTTTATCTCGTGTCAACACAACTTCTTTATTACGAATCATATATTCTAAAATAGCAAATTCTTTACTGGAAAGAGTGATAACTTGGTCTCCTCTTGTTACTTTATGCATATTGCAATCTACCACTAGGTCAGCGATTTCAAACACATTAGATGTATTTCCTGTTTTTCTTCGCATTAACACTCGAATTCTTGCTAACAGTTCATCAAAAGCAAACGGCTTTACTAAATAATCATCTGCACCTAAGTCGAGTCCTGTTACACGATCATCAATTGTATCTTTAGCTGTAAGAAGCAAGACCGGAGTTGTATTATTGTCCGCGCGTAATCTTTGTAATACTTGTAAACCATCTATTCCTGGAATCATAATGTCAAGTACAATCAAATCGTAGGTAGCCATGTTTATATAATCCAGGGCATCTTCTCCATTCCCACATGCATCGACACTATAATGTTCTGCATTTAATCGTTTTACCAATATATTTTGTAAGTCTTGTTCATCTTCGACAATAAGAACTCGCATTAACATTCTCCTTTTTTCCTTATTTATATGTATCACTATAATTCCAAAACATTAAAGAAAGATTAGAAACTAGTTAATTATATCATTTTATCCAGCATTAACGGGCAGTAAGACTCCTCCTTCAAAATTCGGCGAATGGCGAGGGAGTTAGGGGAAGTCGGGCTACCCGTAAAAGTCTTAACTTTATTTTTTTGTACATTAATCTTCCTTTAATGTTTGTTCAGTAATATAAAGGCAAGGATAAGGTACACATGTAAAGGGAGGAAAACAGAATGAGAAAGTGGATGTTGATTGGAGCAATGTCTTGTGTATTGTTAACAGCTTGTTCTACTCAAGCTGATAACAATACAGAAGTACAACAACTGAAGGTGGAGAATGATACATTGCAAAAAGAAAGTTCTCAATTACAACAAGAACCAATCAAAACACAAGCTGCTGCGAATGATAGGAAGCAAATACAAGATTTCAAAAACGAAGTCACATCTATCGTTGAAAAGACAAATAACACGAAACCAGTTGGATCAAAAGAAGAAAACTTAAATACGTACTTAGCAGCAAAAAAAGAAATTGATCAATTAGATGACAAGATAGATCTGTCTGATAATCAGCTAGAAGCAGATTATCACGCTGGAACGATAACTGTTGAACGATATCAAACGCAAGAAAGAGAACACGATATACTGGAAGATCAATTAGAACAAGCAGAAAATGCACTCGAAGCAAGATTTGGAATAGATGATTAATTATGAAGGAGTGGATGAAAATGTTAAAACATAAAAAGAAAATAATGATAATTGTAATTGCTATTTTAGTAAGTGGTATTGCTATTGTTGGTGGATATTATGGTATGGGTTACAATTATGCAAAAAAGAATGAAAACTACACAGAGAAACAAGTTCGTGAAATTTCTTTAGCTCATACAAATGGAGAAATTATTAATGTGAAAAAAGAATTTGAATTAGAAGATGACAACTTAGCACAATCAAAATTTGAATATGAAGTGGAAATCAAGACACCTGATAATCTGTTAAATATTTTAAAAGTTAGTGCTAGAACAGGTACAATAGAACTCAATAATGAAGATTAAATAAATATCGCTTATTTGAAAAAACTCCTAACAAAATTTGTTAGGAGTTTTTTCATGTTTATACTTTACTATTTTAAAATGTGGAAAATCTCCATACTTCTACAATCTATATAAATGACTCAAGCTTCGCATCTTTTGAATGCCCTGAAGTGCTAAACCTAAGTAAAATAATGAACTATCCTATGGAAGAAAGTTGAGGGAGCTAATCGCATATATTTTATTGAAAGGATGTGATTGAATTATGGAACGGCCGAATTGGGGAATTGGAGGATTAGTATTCGTTGGCTGTATGTTTCTTGGTGGAGGAATGGGATCTATGTTAGGTAATGCCCAAACTGGATGGCTAATAGGAATGGGTGCTGGATTTCTTGGTATGGCTTTAACGAGACTGTTCAGAAAATAATGTAACTGAGATTCTTTGTGCATGGCATTGATTATATGACGATCAGAATTGAGGTCAAGTATTACCTCTTCATCTTTAATTCTATCAGTCTGCTTTTCCTTAACTCCTGATTATATTCTTAATGAAAAGCTTTAATAACATATAATCATTCTTAAGAATGTCATTGAAATGTACGAATAGATGTTAGTGCAGCAAAATAAATTGTGTTATGATATGAGGAAATATAAAGCTATGTAACGGAGGGAATAACATGCCGCATGTTGTGTTTCGTGGAATTACTACTGAACAATTAAAAAGCATAAGCAAGCCATTAGTAGAAGAACTCGCAGATATCTGTGAGTGTGGTACGGATAATTTCACCTTGGAACTACCAAGTTCTACGTTTGTATTCAATGGAGAAGAAATAGAAGCGTTTCCTCTTATTGAAGTGAAATGGTTCGAGCGTGGACAGGAAATTCGTGATCGATTTGCCAAGGCCATTACTACATATGTAATGGATTTTGGACTTCCAGAAGTAGAGGTTGTATTTACAGTTTTCACAGAATCAGCCTATTATATTAACGGGAAGCATTGTGCAAGTTAGAGTTATTAGAAAGATTTTTATAACATTAAGAAAAGAAATAGGAGAGAATATCCTATTTCTTTTTATTCCTATAATAAAATATGTTTCGTTAAAAACAAGGACCGTAATTCCGGTTCTTTTTCTATTCCGCAAAATAAAGGTTTGCTTTATCTCTCGGTTTCAAAAAACTCAATCCATTCTCCATCAGGACCAGCGAAGAATATGTAACGTGTTCCATCTGGTAATGTTTCAATTTCTTCTCCTAATAAAAAGGTTACGCCGTGTTGCTGTATTCTTTCGATTTCATCTTCTAATGAATCCACTTTAAAGCAAATGTGATGTACTTTTCCTTCTGCCGGAAGAGAAGAGTTGTAGCCTTCAATGAGTTCTAGTATCGTTTCCTTCGATTCTTCTACACCTAAAAAAGCGAGTTTTAAGTCTGGATTGGGGTGCCCCATACGTTTAATGAGCTGTAAGCCAACTACTTCTTCATAAAATGAAATAGATGTTTCTAAGTTTGCGACCATAAGTCCGACGTGTTCTATTCTTCTAACAGGCATGTAGATTCCTTCTTTCTGAAAATTATATACAATATAATATTGAAAATTAAGAAAATAAGCAAGATAAAAACCTTACAAATTTTAGCGTGTTATATGGTATAGTGAGAAAGTATGTTTGGGGAGAAGGAAGGAGATTATACGATGAATACACCTACTCAAACTCCTTCATTATCGGAAACGATGAAAGAGTGGCATTATGCATTAGCATATGAAATTAAACATTGGAAAACGATAGGTGGTAGTAAAATTTCTATCATGAATGGTCGTTTTTTATATACAGATTATGAAAGTACAGTATATGTATTTCAGCTTATTTCGGAAGTAAGCTTACCTGAAGGTTCACCGATTCGAATTGAGTTTGATGGTGAGGAAGCGACAGGAGAAGTATTGTCTGTACATGGATTAGAAATAGAACTGAAATTAAATGATTATATACAAGGTGAAATACGAGAAGCTGTTTTATATAGTGAACCGTGGCAACTTTTAGAGCAACTACAAGAGAGGTTGAAGGAAGCACGTAAAGATAAGCTGAAACGTAATCGTATAAAGCGTCTTGTTGATGGGACGAGCAGTCCGAAACATATTGAGAAGATGAAAAATCCGAAAAATGAACTGGCATATCGTGCGTTTTATAATCCAACAACGTACGTATGGGGACCGCCAGGAACAGGAAAGTCTTACAATTTATCACGTATTATTTCGGCTCATTATCAAAAAGGAAAATCGGTACTTGTGTTGGCTCATAGTAATGCGGCAGTAGACGTATTAATGAGTGAAGTAACGAAGCAAATTGAGAAGAAAAAGAAATGGACGCCTGGTGAAATTGTTCGTTACGGCTATAGTCAACATGAACATATACGAAATCATGATACGTTACTTGCATCGAAGTTAGTTGAAACGACGAACGGATCTTGGGGTGAGGAAAGACTCTATTTAGAAGAGACACGACAAGATCTTCGTGAAAAAATCTTATCGTATAAAGCAACATCTGCTGATAAGAAGCGTATACAAGAGATTGAAAGTGATCTTCGAAAGCAAAAGGCTAAAATTAAAGAAGTAGAAAAAGAATATATTGAAAATGCGAAAGTAATTGGTGCAACTTTATCAAAATGTGCCATTGATTCACTTATTTATGAGCGCACATTTGATTTAGTTGTTGTAGATGAAGTAAGTATGGCATATGTTCCGCAAATTGCATTAGCTGCTTCACTTGGAAAACGTATCGTCGTTTGCGGTGACTTTTTACAGTTACCTCCAATTGCGATGGCAAATCATGAACTCGTTCGCAAATGGCTTGGGGAAGATATGTTTTACCATGCTGGGATTGTTGAGTCTGTTAATAAATCAGAAGCACACCCAAACCTATTTATGTTGCAGGAACAAAGACGTATGCATGCGGATATATCGAAGTTTACGAATTCGTTTATTTATAAAAATAGAGTATACGATCATCCGTCTGTTTCAGAGCGTAAAGAACTTGCGCAATTGCAGCCGTTCGCAAATGAAGCGAGTGTTTTATTTGATACGAGCCAAATGGGAGCTTTTTCGTTAAAAGATGCTGCTTCTGGTTCACGTTTTAACATTATGTCTGGTTTAGTAGCAATGCAAATGATGTTAATCGGATTGTTAGACGGTGTGCAATCAATTGGTATTGTGACACCTTACAGGGCGCAGTCACGCTTTTTATCAACGTGTATTAGAGAAATGTTGCAGAGAACAAAATATCAAAACATACCAGTTTTAGCGGCGACAGTTCATAAGTTCCAAGGTTCTGAAAGAGATATGATGATCTTTGATACGGTTGACAGTTATCCGCAAGAACGACCTGGTGTATTATTCTTTGATCACAAAAACCATCGCCTCGTCAATGTAGCAGTGACAAGGGCGAGAGGGAAGTTCATTCAATTATCAGATTGCCATTATATGCGTAAAAACCTTTCTAGAAAACAAGCGTTATCACAATTAACAGCTCATATAGAACGTCACGGAGATGTGTATGATCGCACGACATCAAGACAATTGTGGGAACGGAAAATTTCGAAACGTTTACGCTGGTTTATGGAAATGAATCTTGAAGAGCCGAAAGGGTTATTAAAAGATATTTTAGCCGCAAAACGAAAAGTTATTATTTCACTTCCAAGTACAAAACAAGTGGATAAACGAGTATGGCAAGCGTTAATGCGTACAAATGCGCAAATAACAGTGTATAGTGATGGACCAGTTCCACTGAAAAATGTAAAGTTACAAAGACAAAATAAAGCATTCCCATTCTTAGTAATTGATGATGAAATCTTCTGGGCAGGCGCACCGCTTACATCTCAAATGATGTTTGAAGGTAGTACGGAATTTCCGTACGTATGTGCAAGACTGCAAGCACCTGAGACAATTGGTGTATTAAAAGGATTTTTAGATATTCGGTAAATTCGGATAGGAATTCCTTGACTTTTACTTGGAATGAACTTAGAATAAAAAATAATTTAATATAATTTTATGAAAATTCTTATCACGAGAGGTGGAGGGACTGGCCCTATGATACCTCGGCAGCGGATTCGTTATGAATACTGTGCCAATTCCAGCAAGGTAACTTGAAAGATAAGAAAGAAGCTCATTTTGACTGTATATACAGATGCCTCTTTCTATCTTTTAGAAAGAGGCTTTTTTATGTGAAAATAAAAGGAGGAAGAAAAATGGGAGCGACAGGAGTAGCGTCACAAAGAAAAACAATTGAAGAGAGTATCGAAAGAAATAAGGAAAAGTACATAGAAACAAGTCATGATATTCATGCGAATCCGGAAATTGGTAACCAAGAGTTTTATGCATCTAGAACGTTAAGTTTATTGCTAGGCAGTGCAGGATTTCAGTTGCAGCACAATATAGCTGGACATGAAACGGGATTTATCGCGCGAAAAAGCTCTGGAAAACAAGGACCTGCAATCGCATTTTTAGGGGAGTACGACGCTTTACCAGGACTAGGTCATGCGTGTGGTCACAATTTAATTGGCACAATTAGCGTTGCAGCAGCAATCGCATTATCAGAAACGCTTGAAGAAATTGGCGGGGAAGTTGTCGTGTTTGGTACGCCAGCAGAAGAAGGCGGGCCAAATGGTAGCGCGAAATCAAGTTATGTAAAGGCAGGTTTATTTAAAGACATTGATGCGGCGCTTATGATTCATCCGAGCGGAAAGACAGCAACAACGAGTCCTTCACTAGCAGTCGATCCACTTGATTTTCATTTTTACGGAAAAACAGCTCACGCTGCAGCCTCTCCAGAAGAAGGGATTAACGCATTAGATGCGGTTATTCAGCTCTATAACGGTATTAACGCACTTCGCCAACAACTTCCGTCAGATGTGAAAATTCATGGCATTATTACTGAGGGCGGAAAAGCACCTAATATTATTCCTGACTATGCCGCAGCAAGATTCTTCATCCGTGCAGCAACGAGAAAAAGATGCGCGGAAGTAACAGAAAAAGTAAGAAACATTGCACAGGGAGCAGCATTAGCAACAGGTGCAAAAGTAAAAATCCATCAATTTCAAAATGAAATCGATGAATTACTCGTAACAAAAACATATAACGATATCGTAGCGGAAGAACTAGAACTATTAGGTGAAGATGTAAATCGTAAAGAAAGAGTAGGGATTGGTTCAACCGACGCAGGAAACGTAAGTCAAGTCGTACCGACAATTCATCCGTACATTAAAATCGGACCAGATGATTTAATTGCACATACGAATGAATTTAGAGAAGCAGCACGTTCAGAACTTGGAGATAAAGCATTAATTACATCGGCAAAAGCACTAGCGAATACGGCATATCGATTAATTACGGAAGAAGGGTTGTTAGAGAAGGTGAAGGAGGAGTTTAGAGAAGCGCAGAAGAATCAGGGGTAGATGGTTAAAGGGAGTGGGGGATCCACTCCCTTTCTTTTTTGCGTAACACTGATGCTAAGATTTTTTTGCAGTAAAATCAATGTTAGTGGAACATTTTTAATTAAACTTTTTTCTAAATGAACATAAATACTTGCAATATTTAAATTAGTACTATATAGTTCTAATTATGACAAAGGTAAAATTAATGAATCAAAAACGTGTGATTGAAGTAGCTGCAACATTATTTTTAGAAAAAGGGTTTGCTTATACAAGTATGGATGAATTAGTACGTGTAAGCAAAGTTTCAAAGTCTAATGTGTATTATCACTTTTCTAATAAGGAAGTATTATTAGAAGCGGTCGTTGATTATTGGATTGAAATGTATCAATCTGCAATTGATGACGTAATTTCTCAGAGCCAATTTTTAGTTGAAGATCGTATCCAACTGTTTTTAAAGCAATTATCACAAGGAGTTCAGTCGAGAGAGTATAAGGGGAGCTGTCCGTTTATTACTCTTTATATTCAAAGTCCTAAACAGGCCACGCAAATAAAAGAAAAAATAGGTCTTTTTTTTACAGGATTACAAAAGAAAGTTTCTCTATTACTTAAACAAGGGGTAGAGAATGGAGAATTCAGAAATACGATTCATATTGATGAGGTTGCATCACTTTTTATTACAAATCTTGAAGGAGCGTTATTTATTTCAGAAACATTGAAGGATGCAACTGTAATCACGAAAACAGCAGAGCATTTTTTAAAATTGCTTCGATAAAAGAAGCATTTTTTTTACATCAAATTAGTACTGATTAGTACTAAAAAGGGGATCTTATATGAGAACAGTATTTTTAACTGGTGGAACAGGCTTTATTGGAAAGCAATTAGTGAAAGAATTAGCCAAAGAGGATGCTAAAATTCTTCTTTTAGTGAGGTCGAAAAGTAAAGCAATACGTCTTTTTCAAGAAAGAGGCATCTTAAAAAAGGATGTTATGCACTTTATTGAAGGTGATTTGACGAAAATAGATTTAGGTCTAAGTGCTGAAGATAAGGAGAGGGTATTGAAAACGGATGTGATTATTCATGCAGGAGGCCCCATGGATATTCAAGCGACAAGTAAAGAGGCAGCTTCCGTATTTTTACATGGCGCCAAACATATTAGTGAATTAGCTAAAAGTATTCATCAATTGAAGGGCTTGCAACAATTTATTCATGTTGTAGGTTATATGAGTCCCTTTGATGATAAAAATAGCAAGATTGCAATTGATGTGTTTAAAGAGGGAAACGATTATTTGAAAATAAAAAATCCATATGAGAGAACAAAATTTTTAGCAGATCTTTATATCCGTCAGCAGGCATCAGCAGTAGGTTATCCGCTTTCTGTAATTAATCCACCAACTGTAGTCGGTAGTAGCAAAACAGGGAGTACAGAGCAGATAGCGGGATTAGGTTTGCTTGTGATGAGTATGCGAAGAGGACTCATGCCGGTGATTCCTGGAGGTAAGGGATATAGGTTACCACTTATTTCAAACGATGAGTTTGCGAAGTTTATTGTGCAGGTTTTCAGGTTGGAGCAACCGACTATTCAAACATATACACTTGTTGAAGACAAACAGCACGATCAGAACATTGCTGAATTATTAAGTGTTATGTCGGAAAGTATGAATATGAGGGCACCAAAAATCTCGGTTCCAATGCCGCTTATGAAAACAATTATGAATAGTGGAGTAAGTAAAATAACAAAAATTCCTTCTGATGGACTGAATTTTATTACAAAACGAAAATTTTCAAATGTTTCAGCGAAAAAAATTATGGGAGGGGATTGGTTTAAGAAGACGAGTGTAATGAAATTTCTCCCTGCCGTAGTAGCTGATCTGGATTATCGAATGATATATCAAAATGGCCAGCATAATCATGTATTTAAACGAACATTATGCGATAACACTACCCTTTACCAATTACAAGGAGAGGGTAAACCGTTTATTTTATTACATGGTTTATTGAGTGATGGAGAGGATTTATTTCCTTTAGCACAAGAGCTTCATGAAAAAACTGGTCAACCTGTATGGATCTTGGATCTTCCAGGTTTGGGACGTTCTCCTTTTAAACGAGAGAAAAATCTTCTAGATATCTATTTGAATGTAGTGAAAAAGTTATTGGAGAAAGCTACGAATGGTGCACATCTAATTGGTCATTCATTCGGTGCATTTATTCTTCTGGAAGCATTGGTACAAGAGTACGTAGATAAGAAGTATTCAATCACTTTACTTCAGCCACCTGTTGTTAAAAAAAATGCTAAATCGCTAAATGTTCCTCAATTTATGAACAAATGGACATTAAAACTGGCAACTACTAATTTCATAGAGCGATATTTATTAAGTAATGGTTTGTTTGAAAGTATAGAGAGCATCCCTGAACATTATATTGAAAAAATAAGGAACAGTTTTACTTCTCCTAGAATTTTAAATACTACGGTTCAGCTTAACAGTTTACTACTGAAAAACGATCAAGGTGATTTCAATGAATTAACAAAGTATAATCTTCACGTTATTTGGGGGGAGTATGACAGAGGCTATTCTGCTCCATCGCATCTTGGTAAGGTTGATTTTGTTCCATATGGCCATCATTTTCCTCTTAGCCATCCGAGTGAAACGGCAACATTAGTAATAAAAAATAGTAATACTAGCAGATGAGAGTGTGGGATAAATAAAAAATGTGTAGTAAGAACGTTGTGTCTTTGAAATAAAATCGTACTGTTTGGGATCTCGCCAACAAGACGCGAATTTTGCACGCTAAGCAAAAATACAATAAGCTGTCCATATGGGCAGCTTATATACATAATTCTCGTTATCGGTAGCAAGTTTTTCATAGAATCCTTGTTTTTACTAAATTTTTTGTCTCTATGTCTATCTATCTCTTATAAAAGATTTTATACATCATTGATATAGCGGGGATTCTAGGGATCGTTGCTATTCTTTTTTGCATAAAATCTTGTATGAAAAAGTGGTTAGACTAGTGTGCTTTACTCCGGTTCATTTCAAAATATAATTGAAAATTCATCTTTAAATTAAAAAAGAAAGTGTTACCTATATATATTAATAACTTCGAAATATTGTATAACAGATAATTTTTATTGTGCTAACGAATCAGGATAGTGTGGCGACTGACCAACTAAATAGTTGCTTATTCTCGATTATTAGAAGGGAAGTTCTATCATTTCACGAATTTATTAGACATAGACGAATGCTGTAATTTTCTATATCTACATATAAGAGGTGACTACGCATGAATCAAAGACCGTCAGAAGAAGAATACGCCGGGAACTCCGGCGAATATATCCGTTTGGTGCCGGACGGTAACATCATCGACATTTTGCTCGCCCAGGAAAAGCAAATGACCGAGCTCCTGACATCGTTGACTGAAAGCCAGGCCGCATATCGGTATGCAGAAGGAAAATGGACGCTGAAAGAAGTCGTGGGCCACATTGCAGACGCGGAACGCGTCATGACCTACCGCCTGCTCCGGTTCGCAAGAGGGGACCAGACGCCTCTGACCGGTTTCGATCAGGAATTGTTCATACCTCCTTTCGGAAGCTGGACAACCGAGCAATTGGCCGAAGACTACCGGGCCGTACGGCAATCAACGATCACATTGCTGCGCGGGCTACCGGCGGAGGCGTGGATCCGCAAGGGCACAGCCAACGACCTAGGCATTACGGTGCGCGCCCTCGCGCACGGCATCGCAGGACACGAACTTCATCACATGGGGGTCATCCGAAATCGATACTTGAGTTAATCGTCGGCTGAGGCCTTTGGAATGGAACTAACACCTCTTATACAACCTTAGATACCGTTCTTATTGGGGTCCCGCCCCACAACCATCAACTTAAGGATTTAGACTGTTTTTGAAATGAAAAGCACATTACTATTCTCTTATGTTAATGAGAAAGGGTGACGTGCTTTTTATGAATATGCACCAAAAAAAGAGTTATATCGGTTTTTTTCATTTGGGGGTATTTGTTTTTCTTAGCTTGATGGTGATGGGGCACTACTTTATAATGGTCAAATTAAAATTAAAACAGCTAAAGAGACTCCATTCCTCGGGAACATTGTAACCATTAAGTTGTAAAGAGAACCATAGTTTTTTATTTTTGAAAAGGCTATGGTCCTTTTTAGTTGTAGTAAAGATATGACGTGAGGAAGTTTTTCTAAATCAAAAAAATTGATTAATAAGTTGCATAATAAACTCACTAGCGTATATACTATAAACATCAAAAAAAGTTGATGAAGGGAAGTGAACTACAGTGGCACAAAATTTTCAGTTATATGAGAAAAAGTTTAAAGCGTTGGCTGATCAAAAACGTTTAGAAATCATGTATGAACTTTGCCAGCGAGGCCAGACTTGTGTATGTGATTTAACAGAGATTTTTGAAATGACGCAATCTAAATTGTCCTATCATTTAAAGATTTTATTAGATGCAGGTTTAATTGTAAAAGAAACAAAAGGTACGTGGAGTTATTATGATTTAAATGATGCGGAAGTGAATAATTTGTTATCAGAAGAATTGTGCTGTATCTTTAGAAAAACAGGCAAAGGTAGTTGTTGTTAAAATTTTGCGTTATTAATCAAAAAAATTTGATTAATAACATATAAAGAGGAGGAATAAGCTATGAGATATGTTCACGTCGGTATAAATGTTACGGATTTAGAGAAGTCTATTGAATTCTACGAAAAGGTATTTGGTGTGTCACCAGTTAAGGTGAAAGTAGATTATGCAAAATTTTTATTAGAGACGCCAGGACTTAATTTCACGCTAAACGTACGAGATGAAGTGAAGGGAAATCAGGTAAATCATTTCGGTTTCCAAGTGGATACAGCTGAAGAAATTACGTTACATAAAGAAAGATTAGAAAAAGAAGGTTTCTTTGCGCGTGATGAGATGGATACGACTTGTTGCTATGCGGTTCAAGATAAGTTTTGGGTAACGGATCCTGATGGGAACGAGTGGGAATTCTTTTATACAAAAGCACAGAGTGATGTTCATAAAATAGAAGAGGCACCTTGTTGCAAGACTTCTAACGTAGTAGAACAAAATTCTTGTTGTTAATAGGAGATGGAAAATAAAATGAAACGTTTATCTTTTCTAGATCGATATTTAACACTATGGATTTTTCTAGCTATGGCTGTTGGGATTGGTTTAGGGTTTGTATTTCCTAGTGTAGTAGACGGATTGAATACATTACAAGTTGGAACAACGTCTATCCCGCTAGCTGTTGGTTTAATTGTCATGATGTATCCACCGTTAGCGAAAGTTCGTTACGAGGAAATGGGCCGCGTATTTAAAGATGTAAAAGTATTGGTTTTATCTTTAGTACAAAACTGGATTATTGGACCTGTACTTATGTTTGTTTTAGCAATTATTTTTCTTCCTGATAAGCCAGAATACATGGTCGGACTCATTATGATTGGTTTAGCACGTTGTATTGCAATGGTAATTGTTTGGAACGATCTTGCAGATGGGGATAAAGAGTATGCAGCAGGTTTAGTGGCTTTTAACTCAGTATTTCAAATGTTATTCTTCTCCGTTTATGCATACGTGTTTGTAACAGTCATTCCAGAATGGTTAGGGATTAAAGGGGCTATTGTCGATATTACAATGGGAGAAGTAGCGAAATCAGTATTTATCTATTTGGGAATTCCTTTTATAGCAGGTATGTTGACACGCTTTGTATTCGTTAAGTTAAAAGGAAGACAATGGTATGAAAAAGTGTTTATACCGAAGATTAGTCCACTTACATTACTTGCATTACTATTTACAATCATCGTTATGTTCTCTTTAAAAGGGGAAATGATTGTTAGCGTACCATTAGATGTAGTAAGAATAGCAATTCCGTTATTAATCTATTTTATTGTCATGTTTTTTGTTTCTTTCTTTATGGGAAGAAAAATTGGTGCAAACTATCCAGTGACTACAACGTTAGCATTTACAGCAGGTAGTAATAACTTTGAGTTAGCGATTGCAGTAGCAGTTGGTGTGTTTGGTATTCATTCAGGTGCAGCATTTGCAGCTGTTATGGGGCCGTTAGTGGAAGTACCTGTAATGATTGCGCTTGTAAACGTCGCTTTTTGGTTTAAGCGAAAATATTTTAGTGATCAGCCAGTCTAAATTTAAAAACAAAGGCGGAAAACAACATGGAAAACAAAAAGACAATCTATTTCTTATGCACAGGAAATTCGTGCCGAAGCCAAATGGCAGAAGCGTGGGGCAAACAATATGTAGGTGATAAATGGAATGTATATTCTGCAGGAATCGAAGCACACGGAGTAAATCCAAATGCGATTAAAGCGATGAATGAAGTAAATATTGATATAACGAATCAAACATCAGATATAATTGATGCAAATATTTTAAATAACGCTGATTTAGTCGTTACCCTTTGTAGTCATGCGGATTCTGTTTGTCCTTCGACACCTCCGCACGTAAATCGTGTTCACTGGGGATTCGATGATCCAGCAGGAAAAGAGTGGTCTGAATTTCAACGTGTTCGTGATGAAATTGGGGAACGTATAAAGCGATTTTCTGAAACAGGGGAGTAAATAAAGGAAAGAGTCAATCTTCTATTGTGCTGGAGATTGACTCTTTTTTATTATGTATTTCATTTACTTATCATTTCGCTTTAAAACCACTCTTAAAAATAATACAGAATATTATGTGAAGATGGTAAAGTTTCATTTTATAATTTTTACTTTATTAAAAGTTGATTTGTTAGAAAGGATAATCATTTATTGATATAATGAATGGGTGCGTGGCAGGAAATAGATAGAAAGATACTGCTAGTAATTTATACTTAAAATGTAGGGAGATTGAACAGAGTTATGGGGACAGAAAAAGAAATTAGTTCCGCTAAATTAATATGGAAGATGACGCGCCCACATACATTAACGGCGACGTTTTCTCCTGTAATTTTAGGAACAGTGGCATCACTTTATGTTGCCAAAATTGATTGGCTGTTATTTATTGCGATGATGGTTGCATGTTTAGCATTGCAAATAGCAACGAACTTATTTAATGAGTACTATGATTTTAAACGTGGATTAGATACCGCTGAATCCGTTGGCATCGGTGGCGGAATTGTCCGTCATGGATTGAAGCCAAAAAATGTGTTAACAGTTGCGCTTTTATTATATGTCGTAGCAGCTTTTATTGGCATTTATATTTGTATGAATAGCAGCTGGTGGTTAGTTGTCATTGGTTTAATTGGGATGGCAGTTGGCTATTTATATACAGGCGGTCCATTACCAATTGCGTACACCCCGTTTGGAGAATTAGTTTCCGGATTGTTAATGGGGACATGTTTTGTACTCATTGCTTTCTTTATTCAAACGAATACGATAACGATTGAAAGTGTATTGATTTCCATTCCAATTGGAATTTTAGTCGGTGCAATCAATATGTCGAATAACATCAGAGATATCGAAGAAGATATTAAAGGTGGAAGAAAGACATTAGTAATCCTCCTTGGAAGAGAGAAAGCTGTGGTAACACTAGCGGTAGCCTTTTTCATTGCGTATTTCTGGATTGCCGTAATTGTATTAATGGGTTATATAAGCCCTTGGGCATTAGTTATGTTCCTAGGTTTGAGAAAGCCAATTTCTGCGATTCAAAGTTTCCAAAAAGGGGCAAAGGATCCTGGGTATATGCGCATCGCAATGAAATCAACAGCGATGACAAATACGATTTTTGGCTTCTTATTATCAGCAGGATTATTAATTAGTTATTTGTTTTAAATGAAAAATATTGTTAAGTAACTTAACCCCAGTTTCTCAATTTAAATATAGAGAGATTGGGGTTTTTATTTTGACTTTGTTTAATGTTAAAAACAGTTTCACTTGAAATGCAAATACCAATAAATTGCAACTTCATCATTTTCAATATCCAAACCTTTATAAACAAGAAAATCAAACCCACCAATTACAAATCCGCATTTTTCATAGAACTTACATGCTGTGACATTATTATTTTGCGTTTCAAGCATGATACCTGGCATATTGCCTTTTTTTGCCCACTGCTTTGCTTGATCAACTAATCTTTTACCAACTCCGAGTGTACGATATTTTTTATCTACCGTTATATCTTCTATGTAAGTATAGTGGTTCCAATTCTTTTTCAATACCATTAATCCAATGATTTGGTTATGTAACAGTGCTATGTAAATGACTTGATTAGGTTTATTTATATATTCATTGTAAGCCAGTTCTTCATTATCATCTTGATTTTGTAAATAACTTTTTTCATAACTCGGAACGTCTTCTACTGTATATTCTATACGTTTATTTCCTTTGGAAAGAGAAAGAATTAACCGAGCATTCACTATAAAACTGTCATCAATCTCCGGGAGATTATCTAAATCATTTGTTTCTAACTCTCTAATTACAAGGTTCATCGGGGCACCTCCACATGATAATATTTCTTCTAGTTCTTCATTTGGTTCAAATGAATTCCAATTACAAAATTATAATAGAATTTCAATAGTACGGCTATCTTTGTATTTTATCTTTATACCAGCATGTTGTTATCTTGATATGAAAATATTGTTTAGAAAGGGTAGTATCTTTTATTTTGGATGTATATCCAGTTTTTAAATTTAACTGTAGTAGAGAAACAAATATTTTTTTAAAGAGTGGATGCCATACGTTATTCTTTAACTAAATTCGACATGATCTGCATTTTATCTTCACCTTCCTCTATTAATCTATTTATTGTAAACATCAGCTGGAGTTAATGCTCAGCTGTATAAATAATGAATATAAAAATTAATAGGAAAGGATCGAAAAATAATGAAAGAATCACAAAGTAAGAAAAAAACAAGTCGACTAACTAAGGTAATAATATCTCTAGGAGTTGTTTTAGCAACGACCTTTTTCACCTTCTTTTTAATTGGAAAATGGAACTCTATCCCAGCGAAGGGAATAGCTAACGAAAGTAGTAATCAAGTTAATACGCAACAACAAGAAAAGAAAAAAGAAACACCACCAGCAAAACAGAAAAGACCTGATGGAAAACCGGTGGGAAAGGTTGTTTATTTAACATTCGATGATGGTCCTAGCGAACTAACTGGGAAATTTTTAGATGTACTAAAAGAGCAAAATGTCGCCTCGACATTTTTTATGCAAGGTAGCAATTTACAAAATACAGGTTTTCAGGAAAACGTAAAGCGAGCAGTAAAAGAAGGGCATTATATTGGTGCTCATAGTATGACACATAATAGTGATAAGTTATACAAAAAAGGACAATTTGTACCGGAGATGAAAGAAACGTTAGCTCTTATCCATAATATTACGGGTACAACTCCTAAATTAGTTCGTCCGCCATATGGATCTGCACCAGGATTAAAGGGTGAGGAAATTCGTAACCAAATTGTAGAAGCAGCAATAAAAGTTTGGGATTGGACAATAGACTCAAATGATTGGAAATTAAAAGATAATCCAACTCAGATTATCGATAATGTAAAGAAACAGACAACAGAAGAAGTAGAAGTTGTTTTAATGCATGAAAAGGCGCAAACATTACAAGCCCTTCCTGAAATTATTAAATTTTATAAAGAGCAAGGGTATGGATTTGGGGTATATAATGACGAGGATCATTTTCGTCTAAACTTCCAAAAAGATCAACGTCTATAGTATAAACATAGTTATTTTAAAAAGGTGTTTTTATTACTAAATCAATAATTAAGCCAAAAGTCGATTTCCTATTTTATAAAGAAATCGACTCTTTCGTTTATGTATTATGTCACAAGAGTTTCCTTATTTTCTCCGGAATGTCCTTTTTAGAAATCTATGCAAAAGAGCCTTTATTGTAAGAGTATCTTGTTGGTAATGATCAAAAAAATCTATATTGTAATATAAAAAATCACTATGATATGAAAGGATATCTTGTAACAATCCCAATAAATTCTTCTCAATAATTGAAAATAAAATCAATCCGGATTATTATATTGTTATTGTAAATTTATTTTATTGAAGGAGGATACATAGATGAAAAGCTCAAAAGGCTCTATTGAATCAGAGATAAGCAAAGCAATTACTCACTGGGAAAAGGACTACCTAGGACGCGGGTCTATATCCGTTAAGACAGATATATTACGGGATATGATTATCGTAAATTTACAAGGTGTTTTAACGCCGGCTGAATATAGTGTTTGCGAAACAAAAGACGGTATGTTAACGATAAAGAAAAATCGTTCGGAGCTAGTTGAATCTGGAATTGATGATCTGAAAGAGATTATACTAGAATTAACTGGAGAGAAAGTGAAGAGCTTTCATACGGATATAAGCTCCCGTACAGGCGAACGAGTAATGATTTTTAAATTGCTTCATAATCTTGAGGAGAAATTTTAAAAATACCTTAAGGTTAGTGGAAGGATTAAGAAACCTACAAGTTTTGCACTTTATTAACAGGCTAATAATTAAAAACTTGAAGTTATTTAGGTATAATAAATCTTAATTCTAATAACTCTTAAAAAACGGATAAATAAATTGACAAACTGCTTAATATGGTTTATCTTATAATTGTTTTAAAAAATTGATAGATGCTCATTTTAACAGCTTGCTATAATTAAGGCTTTAGCATTTTTTTAATATGTAATATTGACTAAATGAAAAAGTTTCTTAATTAAAAGATAGCGTATAACATAAATTGATATATTGATTGCATAATCTAGGAGATCAGAAATATACATTTCTTTTTAACAGGAGTAATACATACATTATTATCCTCTATAAAATGGGAGCTCTTCAAAAAACTTTATTGAAGTTAGTTGAAGGGAAACCGACAATCTCCATAATTCAATGATGATATAAAATCATTGAATTATGGAAGTTGTCGGTTTTTTTTATGGGAAAAAACGATGCACTAAAAAGAGTGAATGAAAATTGAAATTTAAAAAATTATCTTAATTAAAAGGAATTTTTATAGGTTATTTTCGCTTAGAAGGGAGTATTTAACATGTTAATTTCGCTGAGTTCATCAACACTGTTAACATTATTTTTTATGGCGCTTAGTGCTTCTTGGCTAAGTGGATTATTGTTTTTACATGCAAGGATGCCTTTACGTTTTGTTCATATCCATATTGGTATCGCTGCTTTGCCTTCATTGATTTCTTTACTCGCACTTGTTAATAACAATGGAGATAGAGTTGTGGGGCCTTGGCATCTAGATACTTTAGCTTGGTTAATGGCTTTCTTTGTTCTTACAATTGGTTTAATCATTCAGCGTTTTTCTGTACGTTACTTAATGGGAGACCGCTCATATCGAAAATACTTTGCACTTTTTACATTTACTACAGGTGTATCTTCGGTTGCATGGTTAAGTGACGATCTTCGTTTCATGATCATTTGTTGGGGAGCAACGCTTATAGGATTGGTTCTACTCATAGGGCTAAATAAAGGGTGGAAAGTAGTTAGTGAAGCAACTAAAATCTCTGGCTATTTATTTACAATAAGTTGGATTGCGTTGCTATCAGCTATCATTTGGCTTTTTCAAGTAACTGGACAGTGGCAATTAACATCAGTTTTAACGAATGAAAATGTAGCGCTACATGGAACATTGGAGAGAACAGGAATTAACTTATTAATTATATTAGCGGTGATGATTCCAGCAGCACAATGGCCTTTTCAAAGATGGTTAATTGAGTCCGCTGTTGCTCCAACTCCTGTTTCTGCTATTATGCATGCGGGTTTAGTAAATGCTGGCGGTATCATGTTAACTAGATTTTCACCTCTTTTTCATGATGATATTGCACAAATCATTTTACTTATTTTCTCTAGTATTTCTGTCTTGATAGGTACAGGAATTAGTTTAGTCCAAGTTGATTATAAACGTCAGCTAGTAGGTTCAACTATTGCACAAATGGGATTTATGCTTATTCAATGTGCATTAGGCGCCTATTTAGCGGCTGTTATTCATTTAATTTTACATGGTTTGTTTAAAGCTACACTGTTTTTACAAGCTGGTTCTTCAGTGCAACGTTTTGGGGTAGTGAATCAGTCTAATGAAAAGATGTCCAATTTATGGATTATAGTCGGGCGTGTTTTAGGATTATTTATAGCAATTACTTTCTGGTTTATGACTTCTGGAGAGGGGTATCAACTAGTTAGTGCGTTAATCTTAGGCTGGTCACTATACTTTTCATGGAAACAGCTTGTTGTTTTTGGAGAGGGAAAAATGGGACGAATTGCTGGCGTAATTGTTTTGATTGGATTTTCTCTCATTTACTTTACTGTTCATAATTCTCTTTATAAATGGTTGCATACTGACATTTATCAAAGTGTTCAACCTTCAGCTCCAGCCGTTATCTTTGTTATATGTATTTTACTATTTAGTAGTGCTATTAGTACTTTCGTTACTCGTAATCAATCTTCTACTTTATTCGCTGTACTTTATCTTTGGTTAGTTCGAGTAGGTGAGGCGAGAAGAAAGTCAGTAGAAAGTCATCCAAGCTATCTGAAGCATTATGTATCAAAGGGAGGTAATTCGTGATGAGCATACCGTCAATATTAAAGAAAGATACAAACATTGATATACAAAAAAATAATATAAATGATTTAGTTGCATCTGCTAGCCGAGTTATTGCACCACTTTGGCCTATCTCTACGTTTGCAGCTCACCATCCTTGGATGGGACTTGAAAAGCAATCATTTGATCAAGTTGCAAATTGGTTAAAAGAAACTCGTAATGTGGATATGTATCCTAGTGCCTCCATGATTCATTCGGCAAAAGCGAAAGGTGAGATTGAGGAATCATTTTTACAAAGTAGTTTGTCTCGTTGGCTTGATTCACAATCTTTTCATATTCCGCGAGAGAAAGCAGAGCGATTTTGTCAAGCAGCTTTAAAATTAGAAAGAGTACCTTCTAGTCTATTATCATCGCCAGAATTAAATAAACTGGCAGACGAAATCAGTTATATAAATACAGGGAGTATGAAAGCCTCTGTTATGCAGCCAATAAGTTCGCTTATAGAGAATCAAAATAGTGAAAACCTATCTGATATTCTTAATTATCATATCATTAAATGGTGTAAATTATATCTTGATGACTCCGGATCAAGTTGGACGATGCCAAATCGAGAGAAAGGTTTTTATCGTGCATGGCAACACCTTATTACATTTGATCCAGCGCTCAGTAAAAATGAGCGTAAAGTTTTAAAAGATTGGCCACAAGATGCCGAAGTAGCTTTAGCGAG
Organism: Bacillus sp. HMA207; assembly: GCF_003402455.1. Classification (NCBI taxonomy): domain Bacteria; kingdom Bacillati; phylum Bacillota; class Bacilli; order Caryophanales; family Bacillaceae; genus Bacillus; species Bacillus sp. HMA207. The sequence continues at coordinate 1,635,725 of NZ_BEZT01000001.1, forward strand.
AGCGTTATTTGAACTAGGAATTTCTGAATCTAACATACAAGCTTATCTTGAAGGGCACTTACTTTCTTTACCTGGGTGGGCAGGAATGATACGATGGCGCTCACAACAATCGATTCAGGAACAGGGGCTTTTAATAGAATATTTAGCAGTTCGAATTTCTATGGAGCTGGCTATTGCAAAACCTTATTTACCTTTAAAAAATCAAAAGGTTGAGAAAAAAGTTTCGATCGTCCCACTTATAGCTTCTTGGATCTATTGGGGGAATATTTCAACACGGGAATGGTCACAAATGTCTGCAGCTGAACAAAGCGAATTGTTAGCATTTGCATATCGTTTTGATGAAAATATTCGCAGGAAACTTTGGCTGGAAGCTTGGGAACAAACGCATGCAGAGCAATTAAGAGAGAAGATTGCTTCTAAACAACGTGCAACCAATGATAAAAAGCGTGTATTAGCTCAATTAGCATTTTGTATTGATGTACGTTCAGAACCGTTTCGTCGCCACTTAGAAAAACTAGGTCCGTTTGAAACGTTTGGAATAGCTGGTTTCTTTGGGTTACCAATTGCGACTAGTGAACTAGGTAGTAATGACAGCCATCCTTCCTTGCCAGTTATACTGAAACCGAAGCATCAAATAAAAGAGCTTACAGATGAAAATGAATTTAAATCTTATGAGCAACGTAAGAGGGTAGGCAGTTCGGTGCGTTATACATTTAAAACGATGAAACAGAACGTACTGACAAGTATGGCGCTACCTGAGTTAAGTGGTCCTTTACTTGGTCTACAGATGGTGACAAGAAGCTTTGTCCCAAGAGGAGTTGGTGGTTTCATTCGTAAACTTCGTAAAACTATGTTACAAAAACCTGATACAACATTCTCGCTTAATCATGTTCATGACACAAAAGGTGAGATACCTATCGGTTTTACGAAAGAAGAAAAAGTGAACTATGTGCGTCAAGCTTTAAAAATGGTGGGACTGACAGAAAAATTTGCTCCTTTAGTTGTAATGTGCGGACATAGTAGTCAAAGTACGAACAATCCTTATGCGGCAGCACTTGAGTGTGGTGCTTGTGGAGGCGCAGCAGGGGGATTCAATGCAAGAGTTTTCGCTACTTTATGTAATCTTCCAGAAGTAAGAGAGGCGTTGTCTGCTGAAGGCATTAACATTCCTGAGGATACCATTTTTGCAGCAGCTGAACATAAAACAACAGTGGACGAATTGGAATGGATTTACGTCCCAGAACTTTCGAAAACTGCGCAAGAAGCGTTTGATTGTATCGAGACGATTATGCCAAATGTGAGCCAACATGCAAATAGAGAACGTTTAACGCAATTACCTAATTTTAAAACGAAAATAAAAAATCCGAGTAAAGAGGCGCATCGATTTGCAGAAGATTGGAGTGAAATACGTCCAGAATGGGGATTAGCGCGTAATGCATCTTTTATTATCGGAAAGCGTGAATTAACTCAAGATTGTGACTTAGAAGGTAGGGCTTTCCTTCATAATTATGATTGGAAACAGGATGAAAGTGGCGATATATTAGCTAACATTATTGCAGGACCAGGAACAGTTGCACAGTGGATAAATCTACAATATTACGCATCAACTGTAGCTCCTCACTATTATGGTAGTGGAAATAAAACAACCCAAACCGTAACGGCGGGTCTCGGTGTTATGCAAGGGAATGCTAGTGACCTGTTGCCAGGCTTACCTTGGCAATCGGTTATGCAGTCAGATAGTGAGACGTATCATTCACCACTTCGTTTACTAATTGTCATTCAAGCACCTATTGAATATATAGAACGTTTGTTAAATAATGATTTCACATTTCGAGAAAAAGTCCAAAATGGATGGGTTAGACTTGCAAGTGTTGATCCAGAGGGACGCTGGAAAAACTGGTAACAATTATTATTGTTACTAGCTTAAAAGTTTCATAAATACAATAATGAAGAAGGAGTGCTCCATATGAATTCAAAGAATAAAAAAGTTTTATTATTAACAGACATTGAACACGGAATAGAGCCTAGTATCCAACAAGTAACTAACATTCAACAAGAAAACATGTTGACTATACACAGCTATGATTCTGTAATTGTACATCCTTATGGAGATATAATGAGATCTATTATTATTGCTATTTATCAAGAAAATGTTAAAGAAATTTTTGTTGTCGGAATAGAGGATAAAGAAATTTCTTCAGTTAATCTACAAACTCAACGTGATTTCATAAAAGATAATATAGAATTAGACTATCTCTTTAAAAATTGCATGCCTGAATTTTCAAGTGGTAGCCTTAATCAATGGCTGAGTGCACAAAAAAATGTTAGTGAAAATATTGAAAAGAGTATAGATATGATCCGCCATCATCCATTAGTACCTTCTGATATTGAAGTTCATGGTTTCATAATTGATAGAACGGGTGAAAAAGAAACGGTTGTTAAAGTTTTTGCTAATAAAGTACTGAAACAAATGCATTCTTATGTGTAAGTTATCGATAGATAAGCAACTTTTATTTGGACTTATATCTTTTACAAAGAGCAAAAGAAATCTTCTATAAATGGGGATCTTTTGCTCTTTTTGTTTGAATTTTTCATGTGTTTTATAGGAGATATCTAATATGTACATAATAAAAATATATAACCTTTTGTATGAGATTTTAAGGACGGATTAGCAGGCGGAAAATAAAAAATTATGTTGTGATTTATTTCAAGATTATTATTAAAAAGAATGGAGATTCTTTAATTATGAGAATAAAAAAGTTAAAACCTAAAGTGATATGGAAAAAAAGAATGTTGCTAACTCTTTTTATTGTTTTCGGATTGATTATTGCGGGGGTTGTTTTTTGGAATGTTTCACCTATTCCGAAAGCGTTTCTCATAAAAAAAGCATTTGAAGGTGGAATGTTTGTTCAATCTAATAATTATAAAAACGCTCTAAAAGAGACACGAATTGTTAAAGATATCAATTATAATTCTAAATTTCCTGATGGTACATTAGACATTATTTATCCCAAAAATTTTATAGGGAAAACACCTGTTATTTTTTGGGTGCACGGGGGTGGATTTGTAGGTGGAGATAAATCAGACATTACTGGTTATGCAGTAGAATTAGCTGCTCGTGGTTATACAGTGATAAATATAAATTATGCTCTTGCTCCTAAAAGAAAGTATCCTACACCAGTACTACAACTTGGTGAGGCTTATGAATATATAAAAGCAAATGCAAAGAAATATAATGTAAAACTAGATGACCTATATTTTGCAGGAGATTCTGCGGGAGCGCAAATATCTGGACAATTTGTTACTATTCAAACATCTCCAGATTATGCGAAATTAACCGGGATTGACGCTGTTGTTGCTCCTTCTACAATTAAAGGTATATTGCTATTTTGCGGCCCGTATAATATGCCTGCATTAGCTAAAATGGAAACATCCAAAGAAGTGCAAGACTTTATGCGTACTACTGGCTGGGCTTACTTTGGGAAAAAGAAATTTGAAACATTACCTGAAATGGAAATCGCCTCTATTTATAAACACGTTACAAAAGATTACCCACCAACGTTCATCACAGATGGAAATACTGCATCATTTGAAGAGCAAGGTAAAGCATTAGCTTCTACTTTACAAAATAAAGGAGTACCTGTAGATACACTTTTCTTTGATAAAAATATCTCTGGCGAGTTAGCACATGAATTTCAATTTAAAATGAACACTCCAGCAGGTGAAGAAGCTTTTAACCAAGTTCTTAAATTTCTAAACGAAAATAAATAATATATATACTATTAACTTTTTATAAGCCTAGTTTAATACCATATATGGGTGAACAAAATATTGCATTAATAATCTAATGGTAGCAAAAATAAATTTGATAAGAAGTATATAGTAAGAATGATTTGGAGATACAGATGGGGATATAACTATTTTATTTAGGACGGTGCACTTTAAATGGATTTACAGAAAGGGAAATTATATTGGAACACAACTTTTTCTAATACATCTTCTTATCCTCGCTTGGAAGAAGATATAAAATGTGACGTACTAATAATAGGAGCAGGAAGTTCAGGTGCTCAATCAGCATACTATTTGAGTGAATCAGATTTAAATATTGTTGTCGTTGATAAAAGAAAGGTAGGACACGGGAGTAACCTTACAAATACAGCACTTATTCAATATTTAGGTGACAAGATGTTTTTTGAACTTGTAAATACATTTGGAGAAGAGTATGCAGTTAAGCATATGAAATTATGTGAACAAGCTATTAATGATATTGAATATGCTGATCAAAACTTGCCTTATTGCTCTGATTTTAAACGACGTGACAGTTTATATTATGCAAGTTATGAAGAGGATATAAAGAAATTAGAAAAAGAACTGTATTATTTACATAAGCATGATTTTAAAGCGACTTGGCTATCAGAGGAACAAATTGGACAGAGATATCCATTTAAAAAACGTGCAGCTATTTATACGTATAATGATGGTGAAATAAATCCTTATAAATTTACACATAGTTTATTAGAACAAGCTGCTAATAAAGGAGTTCAAATTTATGAAGATACAGAGATTGTTGGCAAAAAATTAGAGAAAGAATGTGCTATCTTTTATACAAAGGGGGGCAATTCTATTACTGCCAATAAAGTAATTGTGGCTGCAGGATATGAAGGGTTGGAATTTAAAAAGGAAAAGAACGCTACACTGATTAGCTCATATGCAGTTGTTACTAATCCTGTAGAAGATTTATCTTCTTGGTATAAACGTACTCTCATTTGGGAAACTGCGAGACCATATATTTATATGAGAACTACTGCAGATAACAGGATTATTATAGGTGGGTTAGATGAAGATACAAACATTGCTCAAGAAAGAGATTCAAAATTAATCCATAAAAAAGAGAAATTAGTAAATGAATTTAATAAGCTCTTTCCCAATATAACAGTTGAACCTGAATTTTATTTAAGTGCTTTTTATGGTGGTACTCATGATGGTTTACCTATAATTGGAATGTATGAAGAGTTTCCAAATTGTCACTTTATCTATGCGTATGGAGATAATGGATTAGTATATAGTATGGTGCTTTCTAAAATTGTTCGAGATATAATTATTAGCGGTTCAAGTCCGGATTTGAATTTATATTTACAAACTAGACCAAAACTAAATGAGTAAGCTACATGTATGCAAAATCAAGGTAGTATAAAAAAGTAATAGTTTTTACGGTTTTAATTACTTTATATAGGAAGCAATTCTACAATTATAATCTCTCCAATATATTTGGGGGGATTTATTTTTTTCTTATGATTTATTGAAAAATAGTCTAATTAGACTATAATGAGTATATAGTTTAATTAGACTATATATTTTATTGAGTGTGAAAAAAGGAGGAAAGAGGTATGGTTGCAAAAGAGAGCAACTTACGCTTAGTGATAGCTGGGTTAATGCTAGGCATTTTAATGGCTGCAATGGATAATACAATTGTTGCCACTTCAATTGGTACAATTGTCTCAGATTTGGGTGGATTGGATAAATTCATCTGGGTTACTTCTGCTTATATGGTTGCAGTTATGGCGGGTATGCCTATTTTCGGGAAATTATCTGATATGTATGGTAGAAAGAGGTTTTATATTTTTGGTTTATTAATCTTCTTAATTGGTTCTGCATTATGTGGTACTGCGCAAAGTATTGTTCAGCTAAGTATTTATCGTGCAATTCAAGGTATAGGTGGGGGGGCACTGATGCCAATCGCCTTTACCATTGTATTTGATATTTTTCCTATTGAAAAAAGAGGGAAAATGACTGGATTATTAGGGGCCGTATTTGGTTCTTCAAGTGTATTAGGACCTTTATTAGGTGCGTATATAACAGAAAATATAAGTTGGCATTGGATTTTTTACGTCAATATTCCAATTGGTCTAATGTCATTAATTTTTATTTTAAAAGCTTATAAAGAAAATAATCCACCTACTAAGCAAAATATTGATTGGTGGGGGGCGATAACACTCGTCATAGCAGTAATTAGCTTAATGTTCGCTTTAGAGTTGGGAGGAAAGGAATTTAAGTGGGATTCGATACAAATTATTGGGTTATTTGCATCGTTTATTGTATTTTTCGTTGGCTTCCTATTGGTAGAAAGAAAAGTGAAAGATCCGATAATATCATTTTGGATGTTTAAGCGTAAGGAGTTTGCAATATCACAAATTATTACGTTTTTCTATGGAGCAACATTTGTTATTTTAACAGTATTTATTCCTATTTTTGTTCAGGCTGTATATGGTGGAACAGCAACTAATGCTGGATTAATTTTAACCCCAATGATGTTAGGTTCTGTAGTAGGTAGTGCAATTGGTGGAATATTTCAAACGAAAATTAGTTACCGCAACTTGATGTTATTATCTATAATATCCTTTGGGATAGGTATGTATTTGTTAGGAACGATGGATCCACAAACAAGCCGTGTACTTTTAACGATATACATGATTATAACGGGGTTTGGAGTTGGATTTTCGTTCTCTTTGCTTCCCACAGTTTCTATTCATAATATGGAACCGAGATTCCGTGGTTCAGCTACTTCAACAAATTCATTCTTTCGTTCACTAGGTATGACAATTGGAGTAACGATTTTTGGCTCCATTCAAAATAGTACCTTTACAGCTAACTTAAAGGATGCTTTTAAGGGAATAGAACATGGTTCCAGCATGTTAAATAATCTAGGTGATCCGAGTGCAATATTTCGCTCAGATGTAAGGTCCAGTATACCTACTTTTATTCTTGAAAAGGTTATAGCTGCTATGTCATCTTCCATTACTACTGTTTTTCTATTAGCTTTAATTCCAATTATCGTTTCGTTTATGGCAATATTATTTATGGGGAATGTCAAAGCTGGTACAAAGGATAATAAAGTGAATTTGAAGTTATAAATTTTATAAAACAAAAAGATTCTTTACTTATTTTTAGCTTATACTATTGGTATAGGTTATTAAGGAGTGGAGAGTTATGAATACAAAGCTTTTTATGCTGGGTCTTCTTATGGAGAAAAATAGGCATCCGTATGAAGTCCAGCAACTTTTAAAAAATAGTGAAATGAAATATTATATAAAAATTACTAAAGGCTCTTTATATTATACATTTGAGCAACTTGAAAAGAAGGGTTTTATAGAGGTTGTTGATATTATTCGTAATGAACAACGTCCTGAACGGACTATTTACGGTATTACTAAAAGTGGTAAACAAGAATTTGAACATTTATTATTAGAGCAAATGATAAAGAAAGAGGATATGCATCGTCCTATATATGAAGCGCTACTTTTTGCACAATATGGGGAAGAAGAATTAATTCTAGAACAGCTAAAAACTAAAATTTCTCAACTGACGATATATCTTACTACCCTTCAAAAAGTATATGAAGAGAAGTGTGGAAAAGAGAGTGTAGCTAAGTTATATATATTATCTAGTGTCATTTTACATTTAAGAACAGAGTTAAAAGTTTTACAGAGTTTATATAACACCATAAAAAATGAAAAGATAGATAATATTGGAAATGATGTACTTAGAGAGATAGAAAATCAATGTTTATAGTGACAGATATTATAAAATAAAGAAAAGTATAATATTTTAATTTGTAAATTAAAAACGTTAATTTGGACAGGTCTAATAGTATAGGGAACTGTCCATTTTTAATATGTAAATTCTCCATTCAATGTTAAGAAATCTTAATATTTTTGTAGGGTGAAAATTAAGATTTTTTCAGTAGATTGATTGTATGTTCTAAATTAACATTGGAGAGGAATTTATGAATGTTATTTGTTTTATGTAAGAGTATGTGAAGCGGCCTCGGATCGTAGGGGGCTATTTTACCCAGTTCAAATCAACTTGCAAAACAGATGGTTTCTTCAATATGTTTAAAAAAGCAAAGTGTATTATCACGCATTAACGGGTAGTAAGACCCACATCTCAAAATTAAGTGGAAGCAAAGAAGTTAGGTGGGGGGCGGGATTCCCGTAAAAGACCGATTGGTGAAGGCTGATTAAAGTTTCACTTTATACGTGTAAGGTAAAACTAAATGTATAATACTACAGCATAGAACGAGATGTCAGAGAGGAAGAAAATATGATGCAGAAAGAAAAAATTTTGATTGTAGATGATGATATAGAGATAAGAAAAATCGTATCCATTTATTTAAAAAATGAAGGGTATGAAATTATAGATGCATCGGATGCTATAGAAGCTTTAGAAACTTTAAGAAATACAACAATTGATTTAATCATTTTAGATATTATGTTACCGAAAATGGATGGCATAGAGGCTTGTTTAAAAATAAGAGAACAGTATCAAATGCCTATAATTTTTTTGTCAGCTAAAGATGAGGATATAGATAAGATCCAGGGATTAATGAGTGGGGCAGAAGACTACATTACCAAACCGTTTAATCCACTTGAATTAATGGCAAGAATTAAATCTCAATTACGAAGATATCGTGTTTATCAAACAGAAGAAGTAAAACAATTTATTCATGAAATAGGCCATCTTAAGGTAGACGAGGAGACAAGACAAGTTTTCATTAGAAATGAAGAAGTAAGGTTAACTCCAAAGGAATTTGACATACTTTCTTTATTAGTGAGAAATAAAGGAAAGGTTTTTAGTGTAGAAAAAATATACGAGATGGTCTGGGAAGATTCATTTTATAAATCAGATAATACAGTCATGGTTCATATTACTAAAATACGGGAAAAAATTGAAGAAAACCCTCGTCAGCCTGTTTATTTAAAAACAGTATGGGGAGTTGGCTATAGAGTATGATCGATCGTACGAAATTAAGGGATAATATATTCTTTTCTACACGCTTAAATATAAAGCTTATTTTAATTTTTTTGCTCTGTTTCATCGTTGCGGTTGTTACTTTTTTTCTCATAGCAATGAAAAGTGCAAATCTACTTTCTTATAATCAACAGATTGAAAAAGAAGCCGAAATAAGGGAAATAGCGATAGGGATAACTAATGATATACAAAAGCGTAATTTGGAATCTGGGCATATAGAACAAGTTATACCGATGATTCAATCTATCCAAAAGAAGAATGAAAATTTAAGGTTTTTAGTATTAGATTATAAAGGCCATATTATCTATCGTTCACATAATTTTCAATTGCAGGATAATCTCCCACAGGAATTATTACAGGAGAAATTAAATGTTACACCAAACGTCAGAAATCCTTTGTTTGAGAAGTTCATATTGTTTGTTTCACCAGTTTCATTTCAAGATGGAATTGGATATGTAATGGTACAATCTCCAAATTCGAATAAAACAATCTCACCAACTCAATATAATCAAAATTTATTACTTGCTTTGGTGAGCAGTATATTAATTTTCATCCTTTTATTTTTGCTGTTTATGATCCCTATTACAAGATACATTAAAGAAATTGAACGAGGTATTCAAAAGATTGTAAAAAAAGATTGGAAACATTCCATACGTGTTAAAGGAAAAGATGAATTATCTTCTTTAGCTTATAATATTAATTGGATGGCTAGTCAATTAAGGGAGCGTTTTGAGAAAGAGAGAGCAATTGAGAAAGGTAAAAGTGAATTTATTACCAATATTTCTCATGATTTGCGTACCCCTTTAACGTCTATTATTGGATATTTAGCATTAGTAAATGAAAAACAATATCGAAATAAAGAAGAATTAGAAATGTATATTCAAAATACGTATAATTTAACATTAAAATTAAAAACTCTCATTAATGAATTGTTTGAATACACAAAATTATCTTTACCTGATGTTAAGTTGAGAAAAGAAAAAGTAGAATTGGGCAATTTGTTAGGTCAGCTAGTAGGAGAGTATATCCCGATTTTTGAAAAACAGCAATTAATTGTTAAACTAAATATCATTAATAAGGATATTTGGGTATGGGCAGATATAGAAAAACTGGTGCGTGTATTTGATAATTTACTATCTAATACTGAAAAATATAGTTTTTCAAATTCAACAGTAATAGTGGAACTAAAAAAAGAAGAAGATAAGGCATTTATTTGTATTACAAATAAAACAGATCATCTTGAAGCACAAGAATTAAGCAAGATGTTTGAGAAGTTTTATCGAGTTGATAAATCACGGTCGAGTCAAATACACGGATCCGGAATTGGTTTAGCAATTGTAAAGCGCACAATTGAATTGCATGAGGGCAAAGTATGGGCTGAAAGTCATGGAAATAGTCTTACGATACATGTAGAATTACAACTTTTAAAAAATGTTTAAAAACTATTTAAGAATTTTCATTATGTAACTAATATAAATGCTTAAATAAAGCATTTATAAACAATAGTAGGCTTCTTTTTGTAACCATTGCATGAATGCCATGCCCAAATGGGGAAATCTATAGTAAAGTCAATACCTTTCTGTTTCATGTGTCTTACAATGTATTTATATGCTGTGCAATCTTCTTTACTAACAAAAATAGGATTGGCTATAAGCTTACCTTCATTCAAAAGTGTATTTATAGCATTTTTGTTTTGAAAAGTCCATAGGATTGTTGAATCAATAAATGTATTTAAGTTTGACTGTTTATCAAATTGTTTTCCTATATTTTTCTCCAGTTTCTTTTTATTTTGCAGAATTAAGAATAAATATGACTAATCGGAAAATAAGAAATACCTATGCTAGATACAATTGTAAATGCTTATTTAAAGTAACAGCAAGGAATAACCTTTGTATATAGAGTGTACAATACATGCAAAACAGGATTAAAGAAGATTTTAAATATAATATGAAATAGTACAAAATAAGAATTTGATATATCTTTTATATATAAACTATTAATTGAAGTTTGTAATTACACATTATAGTTAGTATACTAACTATATAATTAGTGTGCTAACTATATTGGGGGTTATATGAATAATTTAGGCTATTTATTACACAAGGTAAGTATAATGACGAAAACAGAATTATCAAATCAATTAAAAGAATATAAAATAACAGCTCAGCAATGGTCTGTGTTAAAGGATATATCTCTTTATCCAAATGGAACCACCCCAGCTATGATTGCTGAAAGGCTCTTAGCAGACCGTCCAACAGTAACCGGGATTATACAAAGATTATTGCAAAAAGAATGGATTCTTATAAAACATAATCCTAAAGATAAACGGTCACATTTAATATTTTTAACAGATGAAACTAAGACATTAATACAGGAGATAGAAAATGTAAGCGATGAAGTTATAAAAAATGCTACAGCTAGTATTCCTAAAGAGGAAGTAGAAAATACAGTTCGAGTTTTGCAAAGTATGATTCAAAATTTACAAAAAAATAAAGGGTGATTAAAATGATTTTAGTAACAGGTGCTACAGGGAATGTAGGAAAAGAGGTTGTAAAATGCCTAATAAAAAGAAATGCTACTTTTAAAGTCACAACGCGCAGTAGAGAAACTGAAGGAGTGTATTTTGATTTTGAAAATCCTTCATCTGTAAAGGCGGCTTTAACAGGTGTTACTAAAATCTTTCTAATAAGACCACCACATCTAGCTGATGCAAAAAAGTATTTCCAGCCTGTTGTAGATGTCGCAAAAGAAATAGGTATAAAACACATTGTATTTTTATCTTTATTAGGTGTAGAAAAAAATCCGATAGTACCTCATGCTAAAATTGAAGCTATGATAAAGGCTTCTGGGATCCCTTACACATTCCTAAGACCGAGTTTTTTTATGCAAAATTTATTATCACAACATGGTGATGAATTAAGAAATGAAAAAATAATTGAAGTACCTGCTGGTAAAGGGGAAACAAGTTTTATAGATGTACGGGATATTGGAGAAGTTGCAGCTAAAATATTAACCGAAGAGGGACATGAATTTAAAGCTTATTCTTTAACGGGAAATGAGGCATTAACATATTATGAAGTTGCTGCTATTATTTCAAAAATAATAAATAAAGATATTACTTATACAAATCCAAGTATATTTAAATTTAGAAAAAGAATGATTCAAAAGGGACTTAACAGTGACTTTATTTGGGTTATGATTGGAATATATACAACTGCAAAATTAGGGTTAGCTAAAAAAGTCACATCAGATTTATCGAATTTACTAGATAGAAGTCCAATAACTATGGAAACGTTTGTTTACGATTACAAAGAATTATTAATATAATAATGCAAAAGTAAAAAAAGAGGATTATTCACATAAAGAATCTATTATGTTTTAAGAGTAAGAGGGGATAGCCATGCAAAACAAAATTATCGTTATGTTTCAAAAAGATTTTCGTTTATATGATAACCCAGCTCTATTTGAGGCTGTTCAGTCCGGGGAGGTTCTTCCGGTATATGTACAAGATGAAACTTTTTCAATAGGAAGTGCGGCAAAGTGGTGGTTACACCATGCTATAATAGATGTCCAAAAGCAACTTAAGGCATTGGGCTCTACTTTAATAATCCGCAAAGGAAATACACAGGAAGAAATACTTTCTCTCATAAAACAATTAGATATAACGGCTGTATATTGGAATAGTTGTTATGATCCAGACAGGTTAAAATCTAATCAAAAAATGAAAATGATATTAGAAGATAAAGGTATTATTTGTAAGGAATTTAATTCGCATTTATTATTAGAACCGTGGATTATAAAAAAGAAGGATAACACTGAATATAAGGTGTTTACGCCTTTTTACAATGCATTTCAAAAGCAGGTAATACCTAAACCTATTAGCAGAGTACAGAGTATAAAGTGGGGAAGCTCTTTACCAGCAAGCTTATCTGTCTCAGAATTACACTTGTTGCCGACTATACCGTGGACATCTCATATGGAAGCAATATGGGAGCCTACAGAGGAAGGGGCATACAAAACATTTAAGAAATTTTTCTCTAGTAAATTAGCCTCTTATAGTGAAGGAAGAGATTTTCCAAATCAAAATGCTCATTCAATGTTGGCGCCATATCTTTCATTTGGCCAAATATCAGTGAAGTTAATGTATCACTACTTAATAAATAAAAGTACCGAAAGACAATGTAGTTTTTTTGAAAAACAAGTGATTAGTTTTATACGTCAATTAATTTGGAGAGAGTTTTCTTATTATTTGCTATATCACTATCCGTTTACAGCATATAAACCTCTTAATAAAAACTTTGAACATTTTCCGTGGAATAAGGAAGAGGAGTTATTAAGAGTATGGCAGAAGGGTGAAACTGGTTATCCGTTTATTGATGCGGGAATGCGAGAACTATGGCAAACCGGTTTTATGCATAATCGGGCAAGAATGGCTGTAGCCTCTTTTCTTGTAAAGCATTTGTTAATTCCGTGGCAAGAAGGTGCAAAATGGTTTATGGATACACTACTAGATGCTGATATTGCAAATAATACAATGGGATGGCAATGGGTTGCTGGAAGTGGAGCAGATGCATCACCGTACTTTCGTATTTTTAATCCTATCACACAAGGAGAAAAGTTTGATAAAAATGGAGAGTATATAAGAAGATGGATACCAGAATTAAGAGATATCCCAAACAAATATATACATAAACCTTGGGAAGCACCTGAGCATATTTTACAAAAATCCAATATAAAACTTGGGAATACATATCCTTATCCGATTGTTGATCATAAGGCAGCACGAGAGAGAGCCCTTTGTGCATATAAAAATATGAAAGAATTTGTATGAAATAGGTTAAACAATATGTATTTAGAATATTATCCATTATAAGGACATACTAATCATATAAAGTTTCTATAATCTTCTAGTAAAAAGGAGAATGTTTATGAAAAAATCTAGTATTATAGTATTTTTACTAACATATGGTTTGTTTTATGTTTCTAGTGTTTTATTCCCTATTGATCGTACTTGGTATGATGCGTTAGAAAAGCCGTCTTGGACACCTCCTGGTATGACAATCGGAATGATATGGGCTGTATTATTTGGACTTATTGCATTATCAGTAGCAATTATTTACAACAACTATGGATTTAAGCCAAAAACATTTTGGTTTTTATTCCTTTTAAATTATATATTCAATCAAGCGTTCAGCTATTTTCAATTTAGCCAAAAGAATTTGTTTTTAGCAACAATAGATTGTTTACTAGTCGCTATTACTACGTTGCTTCTCATAGCGGTTTCTTCCAATTTATCTAAAGTATCGACATGGTTGCTAATTCCATATTTTTTATGGACTGCATTTGCTACATATTTATCTTGGACCATTTATAGTATAAATTAAAGGCGTAAATAAAAACTTGAGCATAATAAAAATGCTCGAGTTTTTATGTGTGTTAATGATAATCCGAAATATGGAATATATACATCTTAGGGAGGTCATCTTTGTGAAGAAATGGATAAAAATTACGCTGTACTCTTTACTAGCTATTTTAATTATAGGAAGTATTACTTTTTTAACTTGGTCTCAGTTTACTTATAAACCGACGCAAGAGGCTTTGTCGTTAGTAGATGATAAAAAAGATGAAGATAATATCGTTTTTGGAGCGAAAGATGCGAAAGTAGGGGTTATTTTTTATCAAGGAGCTAAAGTAGAAGCTGAGGCTTATAGTTACTTAGGAGAAGCTCTTGCAAAAGATGGGCACTTTGTAGTAATGCCTAAGTTACCATTAAACTTAGCGATATTTGGAATAAATGAGGTAGATAGTGTAATTGAAAAGTATCCTGAAGTTCAAAAATGGTATGTTGCGGGGCATTCAATGGGCGGAGCTATGATTTCTAAGTATGCCTCTCAGCATGAAGACAAGGTACACGGAATCATTTTCTTAGGTTCGTATCCTGCAGATGACTTTTCTACAAAATCGATTCCGATGTTATCAATTTATGGAGAAGTAGATGCTTTAGCAACTCTAGAAAAAATAGAGAACAATAAAAAGTTAATGTCGAAAAATACAACTATGCACATGATAAAAGGGGGAAACCATGCTCATTTTGGCATGTATGGTGAGCAAAAAGGTGATAATGCGAGTTTAATTACGGCAAAAGCACAACGAGATGAAACAGTAAAAGTAATTGAACAATGGTTATTGGAACAATGATAACGAATTTAATAAATCTACCGAAAGAATTATCCAAACGGTAGATGGGAGAGAGAATAAAGAGCCAAATCGTATGAATTGGCTCTTTTATTTATTTGCTATCTCCAATTGTCCCCTTATTTTCTCAGGAATATCCTCTTTAGAAATAATATCGTAAGAATACACATATTTTCCTTTCACATGAATTTTTAAGTAAGTCTTTCTTATAAAATCATTAGGCGTGTTCGTTCCAACTGTATATTCTTTTTCATTACTTAATTCGTCAACAGCTTTTAGTGAGTACATAGCTTTGCCTTTATGATGATAATCTGGAACACCATATCCTTTCGCAACGGCATATACATTTTTTTCTTCAGCAATCGGATTAAATCTGTCTAAATCTCCGCGTAATATAAAAGGTAGTAAGTATATAGGGAGGCCTATTCCTAGTATGCAAATTACAAATTTCTTCATGATCGTTTCTCCTTTTGTCTATTTACATTTTTGAGTATAGAAAAAAGTTCTTATGAATATAGAGGGAAATTCTTTAAGTTTTTCTTAATAAAGTTTAACTTTGTGAAAAAAACTAATTTGAGCATTAAGTTTACGAAATGAATAGCCAAATAACCTATTTTCTTTATTTTTTGATGGTAGGTTATTAGGTTTTATATTGGTATGAGTGAATTAAGAAATAAGTGAGGTTTAGGAAATAGAATGAATTTATCTTATAGTAATAAGAGAATTACCTGAATAAATGATAGTGAGAACAATTAAAGAAAGCATCTAGTGGGGTGCTTTTTTCTTTTGAAACAGAGAATCTCATGGGTCGGTTACATGTAATTTCGTGCTGTGCTTCTAGGTCATTGGAAAATCCAACAATAAAAAAAGAGGGGGAAGGCGTTTTTTATTGAAGTTTGTTAATGATAGATTTTTAACTTGAGAGGGGGATCGTAAAATAGATTATTAATCTCTTTGGTAATTTTTATTTTCCTTATAGTTGGCATATTGTATTAGAAATTTTAAATTTTGAAGGGAGAATCAATAGGTATGGGTAAGAAAAGAAGAATAAGTAATAAGTTATTACTTATCAGTGCAATTTTTACAATAGCAATTCCCTCAGTCTCATATGCGGAGGAAGTAATTTCACCTGAAAATTTTAAGAGTTCTTCAAATTTGTATAAGGCACGGAATACGGAAATTTTGAAAACAAATTTATATCCTAATACATATAATAATCCATTTAACCACCAATTTATTTCAAAATTAAAGGAAGTAAACACAAATATAAAAAAAATAGACAATAGTGATGATGAAAATCCTGTTATATCTACTACTCTTTCATTTATTCGCCATATGAATAGTGAAGATTATAAATCTGCATTTGATTTAACCTCAAGGTCATTACAGAAAATAATATCCGAAGAATGGTTGAAGAGCTATTGGGAGGGACTGCCAGTTCAATTACAAGCAGGTTCTTTTATAGAAATTGGAGAGGTTACACAAAAAGAGACAAATCCTGTTCATACAAATGTGGAGATTCAATTAGTTTTTGAAAAAATGACTGTACCTTTACTAATTAAACTAGATCCATCTGGAAAAATAGACGATTTTCAACTAAGCATGTCGTTTAGTCCTGTTGCTGAGAGTCCATCATATAGTAAGCCTGAATCATTTGTTGATAAAGAAGTAGTAGTTGGAAGTGGTGCATTTCCATTACCAGGAACATTGTCGGTTCCAAAAGGAAATGGTCCTTTTCCAGCGGTTATTCTTGTTCAAGGATCAGGAGCAACTGATCAGGATGAAACAGCGTTTGCTTTAAAACCATTTCGCGATTTAGCTGAAGGTCTTGCATCGAAGGGAATTGCTGTCCTTCGCTATAATAAACGAACGTATGAACATGGGCTGAAAACACAATTCAGTCCCTTCTATACAGTTGATAAAGAGACAACAGATGATGCTCTTCTTGTAACTCAATTTCTTAAAAATGAGCCTCTAATAAATAAGAATCAAATATATATTCTTGGTCATAGTCAAGGTGGAATGATGCTTCCGAAAATGATTGAAAAAGACCAAAATCAAAATATTGCTGGGGCAATTGTAATGGGTGGACCAGCTCGTACGATTCAAGACGTTGTTTTAGATCAATTTGAGTATCTTTTTTCTATTGGAGCAATGAACCAGGAGCAATATAAATTCTACAAATCGCAATTTGAATTATTAAATGATCCAAATTTCTCTGGTCAGAATCCTCCAAAAGATTTTTACTTAGGATCAGCAGTATTTTGGGATTCTATTCGGAAAATTAAAGCAGCAGAAATATCAAAAGAACAAAAGACACCACTTCTTATTATTCAAGGAGAAAGAGACTATCAAGTTCAATCAAAAATCGAAATTCCTCTTTGGAAAGAACAATTAAAAGAACGAAATAACGTTGATTATCGACTATATCCAAAGTTAAATCATTTCTTTACAGAGGGCGATGGGGAAATAAGTAAACCGGATGAATATTATAGTCCTGCTAATATTCCTGAGTATGTTATAAATGATATTGCTGCTTGGGTGCAAGGCAGATCGCAATTAAATTAGCAACCATATGTTTTAATAAAGACTTTCTTTCTGTAATCAAAATAGAAATATTTTTATTAGGTTATATGTTTTTTTTAGCACTCTTTGAAAAGGAGTGCTTTTTTATTTTTCTATGATTTCTATAAAATAATGGACTTGTCTTCCAAATAAAGCGTTATTTGTAACACTGTTATCAAAGCAAAGTGCTCGTGACATTTCCTTGATATTCAAAAACATTAATAACCTATTGTGTAAAATTTTTTGAAAATTTAGGTTTAACATCTTTAAAATAGGTGTATTACATATTACATAACAACTAAATAAAAAAATAAAAAATCTAAAGGAGGAAAGATACGATGCATACGAATGAAAGAAAAACGGTAGTTTATGAATATCAAAATGAACAGGAAGTAGTTATGAAAGTAAAAGAGCTAGAATTGCAAGGGGTTCGCCACGATGACATTTATGTTTTAGCACATGAAAAACATATAACAAAAAGGATTGCGGATGATACAAACACAAATACGATTGGAGTAAAAGAACAAGGATTGGGAACAAGTATTATCAACTTTTTCTCCAAAAAAGGGGACGAACTTCGAAATCAAATGGAAGAAATGGGGTTGTCGAAGGAGGAAGCTAACTTATATGAAGAAAAACTAGATCAAGGGAAGATTTTACTCCTAGTAACAGCTGAAGTACCAATGGCGAATGCTAGGCAGCCGCAAAACTATCATTCTCTGTAATAGATTGCAACATCTGATAAATAGGTAAGGTAATTATTTTAGGTTGTAGCATGGAAAAAAATAAAAATAGAAAAGGATGAGAAAAATGAAACATACAATATTTAAATATGCTGTGATTGGAATTACGACCGGAGTCATCGTCTCCCTATTAAAAAAAGAAAATCGGAAAGCTATACAAACAAAAGGAAAAAGCGTAAAAGAAAAACTACAAGAAGGAAACATAAAGGAAACATTGGAGAAGGTAACTGAGACAAGTAAACAATTTTCTGTAACTGCAGCTAATGTTGCAAAACAAACATTACCACAACTGCTTACAGCTACACCAGTTGTGATTTCTACCATTAAAGACTTAACGGAAAACGAAAATAACAAAAAGAAAACAGATGAAAAGGATTACGAAATAAATGAAAATAGTAAGAACTTAGACGGGGAAAAAACGAAAAATGAAAAGAAATATGTGAAAGAAGGGAAAGAAGAGAGTGCCTAGATGTAACTCTAAAAATAGAAAGTGAGGAAAAAAGTATGAAATCTCTGTATGCAATTGATGTAGGAATTGGCTTTACCAAAAGGGCATATCGCCAGGATGTAGATTCTGAGATGACGGTTAAGAGTGAAGCTTCCACACTAGCCCCTGTACCTAATCATGCTGAAAGTGAAGATTTAACAAAGGTAAGTTTTATAGACTTAGACTTTGCATACTACATGGGAAATGAAGCACATCAATCTGACGCTTCATTTCTTCCTCCATTTGACGAAGAAATAGAAAATTATTATGAAAGCGAACGATTTAAACAACAAATATTTGGTTGCATTGCAAAGGATTATAAAGAAAATGTCGTGTTACCTTTAGTTGTTACCGGGCTTCCCATCAGTTGTTTTGGTAGTCAGCATGAGCAATTACAACGTGCACTAAAAAAAGAAACTTCCGTGCAAATTGATGGGAAATTTATTCATATTATGGTGGAAAATGCTTTGATTCTTCAGCAACCGGTCGCTTTACATGCCTATTTCTTAAAAGAGGGAATCATTCAGGAACGAGATCGCATCTTAATTATTGATGGTGGATTTCGCACATTAGAAATGACAGATATGAAACAGAATCTCATTTTAAATCATTATGAGACGGAACTAGGATGTAGCAAGCCTTTGAAAAATATTAAGAATATCGTGCAGAATCATGAGGGTGAAAGTAATCAATTGCATATTAACGACATGCCAAACATATTAGAAAAAGGATATGAATGTCGAGAAGAAAATCATGAGACAAGTCAGGTTCATACTTTGATTCAAAAAGAGTTGGATGCACACTTCCAAGACGTCATGCGTGTATTACAAGAACAATTTAAGTTAGAACAGTATAACACTATTATTTGGACAGGAGGAATAGTAGATCTCCACAAAAAACGAATTGAAAAAATGCAAAGTGAAATTTCTTCTTTCCGTATGGTAGACGCTTCGAAAGAGGCTGCACTCCATGGATACTATATTATTGGGAGTCAAGTATTTGACGACATCACCAATCAATCTGCATATGAATCCAAATTATAATAACGAATGAAATGGAGTTTGTTGAATAGACGTGCCAAATTATGTAGCTTCTTTTCCATATATAATAAATTCTTTATAAGAAAAGATAAAAAGTGCTTGTATAGAGGAAATGTTTAAAATTGAGAATGAAAATAACTAATATATAGGGGGTCTTTCTTTTAAAAGAATAAGGCCTCCTATGTCATTTATTTTGTAATTTAGATGATCTAAAAACTTTTCCTCCAAGACATGAATACCTACATACAAATGTCATATTACGGTTATGATTCGATTAAACATAAAACAATTTAGAAAGGAAGAATAATATGGAATGCATAAAAATGACGAAATGGAGTTGGTATCATGTGAAAACTAGTGAGCTTGAAAAACTTTCTTCTATAATCCCTCGTGATGTAACATCTTATTTCTCTCAATTTGTAAAGAAAATAAGTTCTCCTTGTGAAAATGGATTATATGTTTATACGTTATCACCAATTCAAACTTGTGTATATGGTTCGTTTTTATATGATCAAGATAAAAAGGACGCCAAAATTCAAAAATTTCTTCATTATTTCGTAGCTCATGGAATACTGATAACAGTTCAGGAAAAAGAGGAAGAGGATTTCAAAAAATTAATACATAATTTCCCTATGGGTACAAAAAATTGTAATAGTTCCGCTGAAGGATTATGTGCTATCTTATCAATGTTTATATCTCATTATTTGCGAAAGGTTGACTACTTTGAAAACAATTTCAGAAATGTATTATGGGATTTTTATCATCATAATAACATAGCAGTTTTAGAAAGGATTTATCATATTCGTCATGAATTATTTATGAACACACACGTGTTTCGCTTAATACAAGAAGTGTTACAAGGCCTAAAAGAAGCTTGGTTAGAAAAACTAACAAACACCCTTTGTTATAAACAAACAAGCGTAAAATTAGAGCGTGGATTACAACTCGTTAAAGAGTACCAAGAAGAATTAGACACGATGATTCATTTGCAAGAAGTTGTTTCTTCTCATCGTGGGAATGAAATTATGAAAGCTCTTACTGTATTAACTGCTGTGAGTACGCCTTTGACAGCCTTAGGAGCATTATGGGGTATGAATTTTAAATACATGCCTGAACTAGAATGGAAATATAGCTATTTAATCGCTCTCTTATTTATTATTTTCACAACAGGGGGGATGTATATGTATATGCGATTCAAAGGATGGACAGGTGACTTATTACGAGTAAAGAAAAAGAAATCTTTTTTTAAATCTAATTAATCCTGTTTATAAAAAATATGATAGATATATGATTTGTAATATTTATTAATCGAGATAGCACCATATCCCCATCAAGTTAAAGTTTTGATGTCTCCGCAATAATAAAAAAGGTGAAAATTCATATGAAAGATTAGAGCTCTCCTTCTTGTAGGAGGGCTCTAATCTTTGTTTAAAAACTATATCATATACATGGGCAGACTCAATATGTGAACTTTGTCCGGATTCAATTTAGAATATAAAAAAAGAGAACTTGCGTTAGAATACAAGCTCTCTTTAAAAGAAATAACGTAATTGAGATACTTATATATTAACAATTTTTTTCTTCTAATTCCATATGTCTTATGTTGAGAAATAAATGATAAGGGGCTTAATAAAACTAAAAATGAATTATTGACATAATATTTCGACGATAATATAATAAATCTCGAATTCAAGATAACTTGTAAAGGATTGGTAATTATGAGTGTGATTAATGATGAGAGCTTATCTTTAAAGTTATTTGTTACATTATCAAGGGCAGCACAGGCAATTACTAAGCGTATTGAAGAGGATATAAAAAGTTATGGACTTAATCCAACTGAATTTGCAGTGCTTGAGCTACTATATAGTAAAGGCGATCAGCCTATACAAAAAATTGGAGTGAAAATATTACTTGCAAGTAGTAGTATCACGTATGTAGTGGATAAGTTGGAAAAGAAGAGGTTCTTAATACGAAAACCATGTCCAAAAGACCGCCGTGTCACGTATGCGTCAATTACTTCAGATGGTATTCAGTTAATGGATAGTATTTTTCCTCAGCATAAAGAGGCGATTCGGCATATATTTGGTGGTTTGAACTATATTGAGAAAAAAATGATAATCGAAAAGTTGAAAAAATTAGGGTATTATGCACTAGAATTATAAAATTTTAGAAATATATCTCGAATTAGTAATATCCTAATTAAATATAAATTAAATAAATAGGAGGAAAAATTAATAAGTGGTAGTAAATGTATTATAATACAAAATGAATAAATCGTATAATTTCAATTAGTACAGTAGGGAATAAAGTTGTTATATTAACGTATACATATCGTCCTTTTCATTATAAATCTTTCATAAAGCGGAGAGTGGGTATCAAGAATGGAATTACGTCATTTAGAGTATTTTATTCAAGTTTGTAATAATAATAGTTTTACTAAAGCTGCGGAAGTTCTAGGTGTTTCACAGCCGACTTTAAGTCAACAAATCCGTGTGTTAGAAGGTGAACTTGATACACCTTTGTTTCATCGAGTTGGAAGAGGTATCAAAATGACAGAAGCGGGTAAGCTGCTATTTGATAAAGGAAAATTTATCATGCAACAATTTGATGACGTTTATAATGAAATTTTTGAATTAAAGGGTGTAAAAAGAGGTGTAATTACTATAGGAGGTTTATTAGAGGATCTCACTTATTTAACACCTTATATTATGAAGTTTCAACAACATTATCCCAACATCGTAGTAAAGATTATAGAATCTGAAGTTGCTGTAAATCAAATCGTTGACAAAAATATTGATTTCGGGATTACACGTAGTGCTCAAATTCCAGACACATTAACAAACACCCTTTTGTATAGTGAAGAGCTCGTCCTTGTCATTCCAAAAAATCATCCTTTGAATGAAAAATCATTTGTTTCTTTTCGAGAATTAGTAGGGCTGAGTAGAATAATGGTTTCATGTAGTTGTCGTGAATCTATTAAAATATATTGTGAGAGTTTAGGGTTATCTTTATCTGAAGCAAATATAGAAACAAAATCTTCTATTTCTCTATTGAGCCTTGTATACAATGGACATGGGGTTGCCATAATACCTCGTTCACTGGTTAACTTTGTTAATAATGATACTTTGAGCATAGTTCGTATTACTGATCCAACACCAAGTCAAGGTATTAATCTTATTCACTTTGATGATAAATTTTTAAGTTTTGCAGCACGTATCTTTATGCAGAAGTTAAATGATTCTCAAAAAGTATCAGTGTAATAGAAATAATAATGATTTTAGTGTAACAATTGAAAAATTAAGATCTATATTAAAGTCAAAGGGCAGTGGATTTATATGTGTGGTGTAGTCGATCAAAAGGGGATACCATTGACTTTTAATTAAGGAAAAAAGGAAAGACTTTGCAAGGAGAGAAGGTTATCAAAAACAAGTTAAGTTAATCAATCAATTCTTTGGTCTTATCGTATAGTAACAGATTCCATAAGGGATATACACTGCTATTTTGAATTTATATATCCTTATTGTAGAAAGAAAACCACCGGCATTATACCGGTGGTTTTGATTTAGAAAGCAAAGCAAGTACAACCAATACCCCATTTAGTTCCATCTTTTCCTATTACGGTATGAGTGTGTTGATGGAGAGGGTTACTGCAACTATGTAACTTGTTATCATGGGCATCGTGAGAAAGTATAGTGTTGGCTAGGTTAGCACCGCCATAACCATAAACTCCCGTCGGTGACCAGTCAGGTGATGCTGGCGGCAATTCAGGTGATAAATTTTTAAATTCATCATTTCCATACACAACCTGTCCGCCCATAATTGTGAGTAATGATTCAAGGTTTTTGATTTCTTCTTCTGGCACAGTAAAGTAGTCAGCAGACAATACAGCAAGATCAGCAAACTGACCTACTGCAAGGGTTCCTTTTTTACCTTCATCACCAGAGAACCACGCACTTCCTTTTGAATATAATTCCAGGGCTACTTTTCTATCCAGTTTATTTTTTTCATCGTATATCGAAAGTCCACCAATGGTTTTTCCGGCAACCATCCAATAAAGAGCGACCCAAGGGTTATAGCTGGAAACTCTAGTTGCATCACTACCGGCGCCAACAGGTATACCAAGGTCTAACATACGATAAATCGGAGGAGTACGCTTTGCAGCTTCCTTTCCGTATAAATCAACAAAGTATTCACCTTGAAAAGCCATGCGGTCTTGGATGGCAATACCGCCATTTAAAGCCTTAACACGTTCCATGCTACGATCTGAGATTGTTTCTGCATGATCAAACCACCATCGTAGACCATTAAAAGGAATTTCACTGTTAACTTCCTCGAATACATTTAAGAAACGTGTGATTGACTCATCATAAGTTGCATGTAAACGGAAGGGCCAACGGTTTTCCACCAATAGAGAAATTACTTTCTTTAAGTCAGCTTCCATCATCGTAGCTAGTTCAGGCCGTGGCATTTGAAATTTTTCAAAATCGGCTGCTGAGAATACTAACATCTCTCCGGCACCATTCATTTTATACTTATCAGTTCCTTGACCTGGAGAAACAATTTTTGCCCATGAAGCAAAGTCTTCATATTCATGATTTGGATTCTGCGTAAATAGATTATAAGCAATACGCAAAGTTAATTGTTCCTTCTCGGCTAAATGTTCAACAACTTTGTAATCATCAGGATAATTTTGGAATCCACCACCTGCGTCAATAGCACTTGTAATACCTAATCTATTTAATTCGCGCATAAAATGGCGAGTTGAATTAATCTGGTCGTCAAAATTAAGTGCTGGTGCTTTACCCAAACTTGAATAAAGAATAGAAGCGTTAGGATTCGCAATTAAAAGGCCTGTTGGATTACCTCGTTTATCCCGCTCAATTAAGCAGCCTGGAGGGTCTGGTGTATCTTTTGTATATCCCAGTGCATGCAGCCCAGCACGATTTACAAGTGCTCTATCGTAAAGATGTAGCACAAATACAGGAGTGTCTTCAGAAACGGCATTAATTTCTTCCAAAGTTGGCAACCGTCTCTCTTTAAATTGAAATTCAGACCAACCTCCAACTACCCTTACCCACTGAGGAGCAGGTGTACGCCTTGCCTGTTCTTTGAGCATTTCTAGAGCAATAAAAAGTGATGGCACGCCTTCCCAACGTAATTCCATATTATAATGCAGACCACCACGAATAACGTGTATATGAGAGTCATTCAGGCCTGGAATAGCTCTCTTTCTTTTAAGGTCTATTTTCTTTGTTTTTTCCGTGGCACTATTAAGAAGCTCATCTCCACCTACTGCAGTGACTAAACCATCAGTTATGGCGATAGCAGATACCTCAGGCTGAGAAGGGTCAAGGGTAGTAATTTTTCCGTTATATAAGATCATATCCGGTAAATTCATGTTCACACCTCGTCTACTTTCTATTATTTTGTAACCATGGATGAAATAATTTACCGAAAATCGGCATGACTACCCATGATAGCAAGGACACTATACATACTGAAACAAAAAAGGCCGATATAATAGGATTCATATGTTTTATAATAGGTCCTATCACTTTAGGAACTAACATGCTAAGAGGCCATACACCCAAAAGGGTAACGATAGACATTTTCCATTTTGGCGGTGGAACTGGCGTTTTCGGAGTAACAAACCAATAAGCCAAACTACTTTCAGTTTTGTAACTCGGATTAGTAACTTGAAATTGTTCTGCCGTTTTTAACAAATCCCGGCGAATGTCTGATTCTTGCCAAGCACGTAGATGCTCATACGTATCAAAGCGAAAAATAACAGTATACTCTCTCGATTCGTTATTTGGGACTATTAGATTTACACCTAAATGCCCTGGGAATTTAGTAGCGGCAGCTTCGATTTCATGTCTCCATGTTTCAAACTGTTTTTCTTTACCTTGTTGAATTTCCCATGTAACAATCGTTGTTACTGGATCAGCAGCATCCATCGTGTTCCCTGTATAAGTCTCTTCGACAGCTACTCCTTCTTGTTTCATATTTTCCTGCTTGGAAGCGCGCCGTGCACCATAGTATATGCGTATTCTACTCCTTGACCATAAGCGCCAGTGTGCTCCTTTACAATTTCCATTACAGCATCATAAGTGTCTTTGTGTGCCCAGTCACGTTGGTATTCAAGTAAAACTTGAATTGCTGTCACTGGAATTGCACCAGCTTGTTCTACACGACGCATAGCAGCGTTATGTGCTGTCAGACTAGTACCACCTGAAGCATCATCAACTGCATACACTTCATAGCCAGCTTTCATTGCTTCAAGCACAGGGAATGCAAGGCAAACTTCAGTCCAAAGTGCTGCAAATATTAATTTCTTTCTACCTGTTGCTTTAACTGCTTCAACAAATTTTGGATCTTCCCAAGAGTTCATTGAACTGCGTTCTATAATTTCATGGTTTGGGAATATATCAAGAATTTGTGGCCAAAAATAACCAGAAAAGCTGCGTGTCTCAACTGTAGTAAGAATAGTAGGTACGTTAAAAGTTTTTGCTGATTTAGCAAGTAGCATAACGTTATTAATCAATGTTTGTCTATCAATACTTGCAACTCCAAAAGTCATTTGAGGTTGAAAATCAATTAAAATTAAGGCACTGTTCTCCGGATTTAACAATTCTAAATTACTCATAATAAAACGCTCCTTTTTCAATTGTTTATTGAAAGTAATGTATCTTCTGTCAATTGAAGCTCTACTATACTTTTTAATTTAAATTTAGTGCTGATTTAATCAGCACTAAATTTATACTATCTACTTTAAAAAAGGTGATTTAAAGCTATTTACTTGAGATACATTTATGCATTTTGTTTACTAAGATCTCGCTGAGCTCCTCTATAGCTTCCAATTATATTTTGATAGCCTGGAAGATTGCTAGCAAGCAAATTGCCAAAACCTTCGACATCGTTGCGCCAATCGCGTTGTAATTCGCAAGCTACGCTAAACCAGTTCATAAGTTGCACGCCACTATGTGCCATACGTGTATTGGCAGCATCTGCAACTTGTTTACTGAAAGTTCCTGAAGCATCAGTAACAGCAAATACTTCATATCCAGCTTTTATAGCGGAAAGTGCAGGGAAAGCAACACAAACGTCCGTAACTACGCCCGCGATGATAAGTTGCTTTTTTCCAGTTTCTTCGATTGCTTTTACAAAATCATCATTATCCCATGCGTTAATTTGTCCAGGTCGAGCTATTTTTGGTGCATGAGGAAAGAGATCAACCAATTCTTGCATTAAAGGTCCGTTAGGCCCGTTTTCAAAACTTGTTGTTAAAATAACTGGTAAATCAAAAAACTTAGCAGTATGAGCAAGAGCTAAAACATTGTTCTTGAATTCATCAACACCATAGTCACGTACTAGTCCGGACATAAGACCAGTTTGATGATCTACTAAAAGCACGACAGCATCGTCTTTGTTAATACGAGAATAGAGATCAGTCATTATGTATTCCTCCTAAAAATTAAGTAATCGAAGAAAGTTTAAATAGTCGAATACTATCATAAGTTTCTTCGTTTATAACTAAGCTGACCAATAATATTGGTTATAGCAGCATTCATAGAACATGAAGTGCTATACAAATTTATAGTATTTGAAAACTGATTCGTTAATCAATTCTAAATTATCTATAATTCGTATAGGTCGTAACTATAGTTGTTTTCACTACAAAATAGATTGGTTTTACCTATACATCCTATAGATAGAACAATATTGATAGTCACCTATTTTTGTTATTATAATTGAATATGAGGAATGTTCAGAAATTAT
This sequence comes from Bacillus sp. HMA207, assembly GCF_003402455.1. NCBI lineage: Bacteria > Bacillati > Bacillota > Bacilli > Caryophanales > Bacillaceae > Bacillus > Bacillus sp. HMA207. Next base: position 1,663,342 of record NZ_BEZT01000001.1, read on the forward strand.
CTTATGGTGAAAAAGGTATTAGAGGAGGAATTGTCCAAAAGGAGAAAATGAATTCTTTGGAATAATAGAGTTTCATACTTAGAGTTCACAACATAAACGTGTATGAATAGGTTATGAGATTCATCTGGATTATTGAAAAAAAGGATACATATTAGAATATTTTTTGGAGGTAGAAGCATGGCTAAAATTACTGTAGGAACTGAAAATCAAGAACCAATTGAGATATATTATGAGGATCATGGCACAGGAAACCCAGTTGTACTAATTCATGGTTGGCCGTTAAGTGGTCGATCTTGGGAATACCAAGTTCCAGCTCTTGTTGAGGCTGGATACAGAGTTATAACATATGATCGTCGAGGATTTGGAAAATCATCTCAGCCATGGGAAGGGTATGAATATGATACCTTTACTTCTGATTTACATCAACTATTAGAACATTTAGAGCTTCAAAATGTCACACTTGTTGGTTTTTCTATGGGTGGAGGCGAAGTAGCCCGGTATATTAGTACGTATGGAACAGATCGTATTGAAAAGGCTGTTTTTGCTGGAGCAGTTCCTCCATATTTATACAAATCAGAGGATCATCCTGAAGGGGCATTAGATGATGCAACAATTGAAGCATTCAAAAGTGGTGTGATTAATGACCGACTTGCATTTCTTGATGAATTTACTAAGGGATTTTTCGCGGCTGGTAATCGAACAGATTTAGTTAGTGAGCCATTCCGTTTATATAATTGGGATATTGCAGCCAGTGCATCACCTAAAGGAACACTTGATTGTATTACCGCCTTTAGTAAGACAGATTTTAGAAAAGACTTGGAGAAGTTTAATATACCTACTCTTATTATTCACGGTGATTCTGATGCAACTGTACCATATGAATATAGTGGGAAATTAACACATGAAGCAATTCCTAATTCTAAAGTAGCCTTAATAAAGGGTGGTCCACATGGGCTAAATGCAACGCATGCTAAAGAATTTAATGAAGCACTCCTACTATTTTTAAATGACTGATTACAACTATATAATTGTTAATTAATAAATTATAAACAAGTAAAAAATAAAGTTTTATAAAAGATGCTCTTGGATAAATCCAGGAGCATTTTTTAAATGGTGATATTGAGATGTTAGGTTGATAAATCTCCATTAATTTTGGATTGAATACTCTTCTTAACAGCTAAAATATATTGATTAGAGTTTTTTAGATTTCTTAGAAGTATTGTTATATTACTATCAAGATAATATTTTGAATAATCCTCAAAACAAAGAAATATACATTTTTCTGAGGAAGAAATATCTTGTCAGAAAACAATAAAATCTTATTAATTTTTATAATTGGTAGAATTTTTGTGGAAATAATTCTCTTAATATATTAAAATAACATCGTATTATGTCAGATTTTAATTAGGGGAGAGAAATTTTATGTTGAAAAAAATCATTCCAGTTGCTTTAGCATTAAGTACAGTTACTTTTACTAGTGTATTTGCTGTGCCTTCAATCCAAGCAAGTACAGAACAAAACCGCTACATAGATGTACAAATGCTCGGTATTAACGATTTTCATGGGCAACTAGACACTGTAAAAAAAATTAACAATAAAGATGCAGGGGGAATTGAGTACTTAGGGGCTTATTTACGTGATCGTGAAAAACAAAATCCGAATACATTAAAGGTACATGCTGGCGATGTTGTTGGAGCAAGTACTCCTGTTTCAGCATTATTACAAGACGAACCTACGATTGAATTTCTAAATGATTTGAAATTCGATGTTGGAACGATAGGAAATCATGAATTTGATGAAGGTGTTGAAGAAATGAATCGCCTTATTTATGGTGGATACCATGAGAAAACAGGTAATTTTAAAGGAGCAAAATTCCCATATGTTGCTGCAAATTTCTATAATAAATCCACCGGTCGTTTATTTTTACCACCATTCACTATAAAAAAGGTACAAGGAGTTCCTGTTGGATTTATCGGAGTCGTAACAACGGATCTTCCTAACCTTGTTATGCCTACTATGCTAAAGAATGTAGAAATTACAGATGAAGTTGAAGCTATTAACAAATCCGTAAAGCAATTAAAAAAACTAGGCGTTAAATCTATCGTTGTTCTTGCACATAACGGAGGTATAACAGATGGGAACGGCGTAACAAATGGTGATATTGTCCGATTAGCAAATGAGACTGATCCAGAAGTCGATGTTATTTTTGGTGGCCATAGCCACACTTATGTAAATGGAACTGTTAATAATAAACTAGTCGTACAAGCAAATTCATATGGTATGGCTTTTGCTGATGTTGATGTAAAGATTGATCGTAAAACACAAGATATTGTTGAGAAAAAAGCAGAAATTGTTACAACTTACCATGAAGGCATGGAGCCTGATAAAAGAATCAAGAAGAAGATGGAGAAATATCAAGCAAAAATCGCACCTCTTGTTAATGAAATTGTAGGTAAGTCTATTGCTCCACTAGATCGTAAACTCAATACGGCTGGTGAATCTACTCTCGGAAATTTAGTTGCTGATGCTCAGCGTGCAACAATGCAATCCCAAATTGCACTTATGAATCCTGGTGGTATTCGTAATGACTTAGATGCTGGTGATATTACATGGGGAGAGATATATGGTATTCAACCATTCGGAAATCAATTAATAAAAGTAAATTTAACAGGTCAAGACATTCGTGATATTTTAAATCAACAATGGCAAAAAGACATAACAAGAATGCTTCAAATTTCAGGAATCCAATACACTTGGGATGCGAACAAGCCTAACGGAGAAAAAGTAACAAGTATTCGCTTAACAAATGGAGAAGAAATTATTCCTTCTAAAACTTATAGCGTCGTTGCTAACGCATTTCTAGCTTCAGGTGGAGATGGATTTGTATCCTTTAAAAACGGTAAAGATGCTGAAACAGGACCAACTGATTTTGAAGCATTAGTAGATTATATAAAAAAATCAAAAGAACCAATTCAGTCTATTATTGATGGAAGAATTCAAAAGATAAATTAGTTTTTTATTAATCTCAAAAACAACTAGATTATCTGTGCGCTATACTCTTTAGTGTGCAGGTAATCTATTTTTTTGATTTGAAATAGTCTAACTGTGGCCAATGGGTATACCGTCTAGATGCAGAGTGCCGAAAAAATGAAGTGAACAAAAAATAACCCCTAAATTAACTCTATGATAAAGAGACTACAAACAATCAAAATTTGGAACTTCATATTAACCATATATTAACTACGTTAATAATACATACTGAAATTGAATACTTTAGATAACATCATCTATAACGAATATCTGCACATTATAATGTTATGCAATGAGGAATTTACAATACAATGAATTGAAGCTTATTTAGTTTTATATTCGTATAAGTGAATTAAGAATTTCTTAAGAACCTATTAAGAAATAAGTGAGTTTTAGGAACTAGAATAAATGTATCTTAACAGTAATAAGAAAATGAATGTTTTAAACGGAAATTGGCAGAGTATGTAAAAAAGCTATAAGTAAATATTTCAGGAGGTTTTTTATGAAAAAGAAAATAATTATTGCAATTGTTGCTTCTGCTATAACAATGACTCATTTTGTAGGAAATACTTATGCAGATTCGAAAACAGAGGTTTCTGTTACAGCTCCCTACAATACAAATCAAATAGCGAAATGGTTAGAAGCACATGCAAAGCCTTTAAAAACAACTAATCCAACTGCATCTCTTAATGATTTGAAACCACTTAAGAATATGGTAGGTTCAGCTTCAATTGTAGGTTTAGGTGAAGCTACGCATGGGGCTCATGAAGTTTTTACAATGAAACACCGCATTGTTAAGTATTTAGTATCTGAAAAGGGCTTTACCAATCTAGTTTTAGAAGAGGGATGGGACAGGGCCTTGGAACTTGATCGATATGTTCTTACTGGTAAGGGAAACCCAAGCCAACATCTAACACCTGTATTTAAGACGAAAGAAATGCTAGATTTACTTGATTGGATTCGGCAATATAATGCTAATCCAAAACATAAATCGAAAGTACGTGTCATCGGGATGGACATTCAATCAGTAAACAAAAATGTTTATAATAATATAATAGAATATATTAAAGCAAACAACTCAAAACTGTTGCCTAGAGTAGAAGAGAAGATAAAAGGGCTTATTCCTGTAACAAAGGATATGAATACTTTTGAAAGCCTTACGAAAGAAGAAAAAGAAAAGTATGTTTTAGATGCTAAACAAATTAGTGCTTTATTAGAGGAAAATAAAAGCTATTTAAATGGGAAATCTAAAGAGTTTGCATGGATAAAGCAAAATGCTCGTATTATTGAACAGTTTACTACAATGTTAGCGACACCTCCTGATAAACCAGCGGATTTTTATTTGAAACATGATATTGCAATGTATGAAAATGCGAAGTGGACTGAAGAACATTTAGGAAAAACCATTGTATGGGGACATAATGGACACGTTTCGAAAACAAATATGCTTTCTTTTATATACCCTAAAGTAGCAGGGCAGCATTTAGCAGAATATTACGGAAAACGGTACGTATCTATTGGAACGTCAGTTTATGAAGGACAATATAATGTCAAGAATAGCGATGGTGAATTTGGCCCCTATGGAACATTAAAATCGGATGATCCAAACAGTTATAACTACATTTTTGGACAGGTCAAAAAAGATCAATTTTTTATTGATTTACGTAAGGCGAATGGCGTGACAAAAACTTGGTTAAACGAACAACATCCAATTTTCGCTGGAATAACTACCGAAGGGCCTGATATACCAAAAACTGTTGATATATCATTAGGTAAAGCATTTGATATACTTGTTCAAATTCAAAAAGTGAGTCCATCTCAAGTACATCAATAAATTTAGAATCATGTGCCTTAATGACAAATTTCATAGTGTTTCATATAACACAATGAAATTTGTTCTATATAGCAAGAAGAATAATCGCATTAGAAAAAATTAGCAGTTTAACCTGTTAAGAGTAAAACGAATCTTCAATATGTAAAGCGCAAAAACACTGAAGCGAAAAGCATCGGTGTTTTTTGCGCTTTCGGGCACAGATGCTACTTCAATCCTATTGTAGAAGTGATTTTGTATGTAAGGAATTTGTAAGGAATAGGTAAGAAAAAAGAGATTTTCATTGTGTAGGATAAAAATATAAGGAGGCATGAAGGGGGGAACAAGTACGGCCTACATATAAAACAAATAATCAGTAACAAGAGTGTTTTAAGGAAAAGAAGTAATTTCTATGGTTAATATGTATGTGGAAAAAGAGTGATTTAGAGATTGTTAGAACACAATGATGTTTGTGAAAATAATGATTAGTACATTGATTGCAAATTCAGTGTTGACTTTTATCATTGGGAGAGTTGATAGCTGTGTGGTTCGTATATGAGAAAGCTATCAGCCATCAATACAATTTAAATAGAAGAGAGGAATTCTTTATGAAAACACGCAGTAAAATTACATGTGCAAGTCTAGCACTTTTAATAGCTGGAAGTTCCCTGTTATACATAACACCAACATTAATTGTAAAAGCAGAACCTACGCAAAATGTATCTAGTTCGTTACAAACAAGTACGCAAAACGATCGTACTTCTGTTAAGAAAGCAATGCGAGATGAACTGCAACTTGGATACCCGGGAATACTCGCTAAAATTTCTAAGGGGGGTAAAACTTGGAGTTATACAGCTGGGGTAGCGGATCTGAAAACTAAGAAACCAATGAAAGCAGATTTTCGCTTTCGCATTGGCAGTGTGACGAAAACGTTCATTGCAACAGTTCTACTTCAATTATCTGGAGAGAACCGTTTGAATCTAGACGACTCCATTGAAAAATGGTTACCTGGTGTTATTCAAGGAAACGGATATGATGGTAACCAGATTACGATCCGGCAAATATTGAATCATACAAGTGGTATTGCTGACTATATAAATTCAAAAGACTTTGATATTACGGATATAAAAAAATCGTATACGGCTGAAGAATTTGTAAAGATGGGGATTTCACTTCCCCCAGACTTTGCCCCAGGAAAGGGTTGGTCTTATTCAAATACAGGATATGTAATACTAGGAATCCTTATTGAAAAAGTAACAGGAAACAGCTATGCGGAAGAGGTTGAAAATCGGATTATTGAACCGCTTGATTTGTCAAATACATTTCTACCTGGTAATTCAAGCGTGATTCCAGGCACCAAGCATGCCCGTGGCTATTTGCAACTAGACGGAGCGAGTGAGCTAAAAGATGTTACTTATATTAACCCAGGTAGCTCGGATGGAGATATGATTTCTACTGCTGACGACTTAAACAAATTCTTTTCTTGCTTACTAGGTGGCAAATTACTGAAGGAACAGCAGTTAAAACAAATGCTTACTACAGTTCCTACAAATAGAGAGGGAACCGGATATGGTCTTGGAATACTTGAAATTAAGCTTCCGAACGGTGTCTCGGTATGGGGACACAGGGGGGCCGTTCCAGGGTTTTCCACTTTTGCTGGTGGAACACTTGGAGGTAAACATACACTCGCTATCAATTCGAACAGTTTAAACCTTAATAACCCGGAAGTTTTTAAAAACATTTTACTTGCTGAATTTAGAAAGTAGGAAAAACGGATAAATTTTGTCATTTGTAATTTCCATCGGAATGGATTACCGCTTGAAAGAGTATAGAGGGATTAAGTATCTATAATTGTGTAGGAGCAGCATTTGCAAAATTAGAAATTGAAATAGATTCAACCATTAAAGATAATATTAGCAGGAAAAAATTGAGGGACATTAAGGATTTTGTGAAGAAGACTTCAAAAATGAACTGAAATCTAATAAACAACGTAAAAGCTAAAAGATTTTCGCTGTGAGAACATCTCAAAATATTAAATTGATGGTAACTTTGTTGTAGCTCTTTAAACATACCTATATTAAAACCCAAATATCTCAGCATTAAATTGAGAAATTTGGGTTTTTCTAAAGGAATCAATTTTTTAAAAAATTTTTAGAAATTTAAACATAAAGTATTGTATACATGTAAGTATGATTAAAAATGAAAAGTTGTAAATGCTAAATTTAATTAAATACGCCTTACTCTCTTTAACATTGGCCTGAATGAATAGTTTATAGGAGATTACACTGGCTAAAGATGCGATAATTGTTCCAAGCCCTCCAATATTTACTCCTAGTAATAAAGCTTTCCAATCAGAAGTAAAGTTTGATAGAAGAATTGAAGTAGGAAAATTGCTAATCAATTGACTCAAAAATATGGAACTAAAGAAGACTGAAGTATCTCCTTTTAAATTAGCGCGAGCAAATGTCTCCAGTGCATCCGAATGTGAAATGTTTCCGATGAAAATAAAAAAACAGACAAAGGTTATTAGAAGAAAGTAATCGATCTTAAATAGTAAGTTTCTATCTAACGTAAATGCTGCCACCAATGTAACTATTAGCGCAATGTAATAATTAATGACACCAAAAATAGATGCAATGATAGTGATAAGTATTAAAATCCAGACGGTAGCTTTTTTTCGATTTTTCACGGTAATAACAGGTAGTTCTATTTTCAAATCTGTTTTTTGAAGTTTTTGAGTACATATAAATAACAAACTAATTCCAAGTACAGCTAAAAGCAGGATTGAACCTAAAAATGGGATGAGCTTAATTCCATAGTAAGAATATAGGTATAAATTTTGTGGGTTTCCCATAGGCATCAAGCTACTACCGATGTTTGCCGCAATTGTTTGCAGGATGATTGTATCCATCATGTTCATTTGTGTTTTTTTACTAATGACAAGTGTTATTGGTACAAAAGTGAGGAGAGCGACATCATTTGTTACAAACATGGAGCAAATAAAGCATAACAAAATTAGAATAATAGATATTGACCTGCTGTTATTGCATTTATTTAAAATCGCAACAGCAAGTTTGTCTAATATCTTTAGCTGTTCCAAGGCCTTAATGGCCACCATTAGATTAAATAAGCTAATTAACACTTCAAAGTTAATATATTCGATCTTTGGCGAATGTATTAAGCAGCTTACAATTGCTAGTATCAGTGAAATGGTAAGCACTAAATCCTTTTTTAAAAATTCGAATTTCATAAGGAGTCTTTTTTTATTTTGAACGAATACTATTTCTTTCACAATACACCACCTGTAATCTATGTTAGTAAATATACGTTTTTTGGGATAACTCGATATTGCTAGAAAAGACGATGTCATAAGGTCCTAAATAAGAGTTTTGTAATGTTTCATCCTTTCAACAAAATCCTTTTTTCTTAGTGTCTTTCATGTTGTAAATATGTGCAATATAGACGAATCCAACTAGGGGGATTAATTGAGAAAACAAATGTTTTTTGTATGATACCATAAATAAATTAAATGCTTTATTTTTTTAATATTCTTATAATATCCTTATAATATTCTATTGATTCTTGATTTCAAATACTTTATATGAACTTCTAAAAGAGAAAAAGTATGCATGTTTTTATGAAGAAAATAGAGGCTTGTCAAAGGATAGGTAGAACAAAATCTGCGACGTTTGGATACTGTATAAAATTCACAAAATCTCACTGTTTTTTTAGATGAAAAATCTTAAAATATTTTTTGTTTTTATAAAAATCTGTACTTTTTCGTAACATTCTGTACTTTTAATTATAAATTAAAGACAAGCTTCTCTTAGTTAAAGATTGAAAGCGCTTTATAGGTTTTTCGTGAAATTTTTACCTAGCCTATTTTTGAGATTAGTAGTAAGAAAGGAGATATTTCCATGTTCTTAAGAAAATTAACAAAAAACCAGTTAATCACTATTGATTATTATGATTTAAATATAAATCACCGGTAAACGAAACAAACATAATAGTACAACAACATTAGTGGATAAGAATATTAGTTTTGCAGAAGGGGATAGAGCATCGTGTGTATAAATGGAAAGTTTTTAGAAAATTCAGTTTTGAAGTTGCATGTTACGATGTTTGTTTAAACAGGCCAATTCTATTCATATAGAAAATTTTTATCCTTGTTGTATTTGAATATGAATGAGGTATTTATGCCAAGGAATATAGGTGATTTTATATAGATTATGATAGATAAATTTTTGGTATGGAGTGATAATATGGAAAGATTTTTTGTAGAGTTAGTCGGATCAACAAATGATTTTTTATGGTCTAAATTGTTAATTATTATGCTTGTTATTTGCGGAATTTATTTTACATTTAAATTGAATTTTGTACAGTTTCGAATGTTAAAAGAGATGGTCCGTGTATTAATGGAGGGGAAAAGTGGTTCTAAAGATCAAATCTCTCCTTTTCAAGCGTTTTGTATTGGTATGGCAGCCCGCGTTGGAACAGGGAATATCACAGGAATTGCGATTGCAATTGCATTAGGTGGTCCTGGAGCTGTATTTTGGATGTGGATTATTTCTATTATTAGCTCGGCCTCCAGTTTTGTAGAAAGCACATTAGCACAGATATATAAAGTAAAAGATAAAACTGGTTTCCGCGGTGGTCCATCCTATTATATGGAAAAAGGGTTGAATAAACGTTGGATGGGAGTATTATTCTCTATTTTAATCACAATTACTTTTGGTCTTGTATTCAATTCAGTACAATCAAATACAGTTACAATTGCTTTTCAAAACTCATTTGGTACAGATCGTCTAACAGTTGGGATAATCATGGCCATTGCTTTCGCTGCGATTATTTTTGGTGGTGTACAACGTATTGCAAAAATGGCTGAATACAAGGTGGTATTTTTAGCGGTATTATACATTGGAGTTGCATTATTTGTTGTAGTTACCAACATATCAAAAATGCCGGAAGTTCTTTCTCTTATTGTTCAAAACGCATTTGGTTTTAAACAAATAGCAGGCGGTTCAATTGGTGCAGCACTTATGAATGGAGTTAAACGTGGTTTATTTTCAAATGAAGCTGGTATGGGAAGTGCACCAAACGTTGCCGCAACAGCAACAACAAGTCATCCGGTGAAACAAGGACTGATTCAAGCATTTGGTGTATTAACGGATACACTGATCATATGTACTAGCACTGCCTTTATTATTTTGCTGTCTGATGCATATAAACAACCGGGGTTAAATGGTATTGCACTTACACAAGCAGCATTAAGTGAACACATAGGTCCTTGGGCATCGGGTTGTCTTGCTATCTTTGTTTTTTTATTTGGATTTGGTGCGTTAATTGGCAACTATTATTATGGTGAAACAAATATTCGCTTCTTACATACAAGTAAAGTGTGGTTAATGATATACAGAATAAGTGTGTTGGCTATGATTGTATTTGGTTCTGTTGCAAAGATTCAAATTGTATGGGATTTAGCGGACTTATTTATGGGCTTTATGGTTATTATTAATTTAATTGCTATTACCTTACTTTCAAAAGTAGCATTTGCGGCGTTACAAGATTATATAAACCAGAAAAAAGCTGGTAAAGATCCTATTTTTTATAAAGAAAACATTAAAGGGCTTGAAAATATTGAATGTTGGGATAGTTATGAGAAAACTTCAAAAAAGAAAAGTGTGTAATAAGAAGGATATTCAGACTGCAATATGTCTGAATATTTTTCTTGGTTCTAGTGCAAATATTATTGATTATAGTAAAGAAAAAATCATTCTATATAAAGTTAATAGTACGGGGGAATATGATTAAATGATAAAGGATTCTAGCGTTCAAGTTGAGGGTCAAGAAAAAGTTTGCTTAGATCAATGGGTAGCTCATTATCGAACGTATGCAGCTAAGGGACGAAGCGCCAGTTATATTCCTGCTCTGGGGGAAATAAATGTATCGCAGTTAGGTATTTGTATAGTAAAGCCAGATGGAACAATGATAAAATCAGGAGATTGGGAGATACCTTTCACATTACAAAGTATATCAAAAGTAATCGGTTTTATAGCCGCTTGTTTAAGTCGCGGTATTTCTTATGTATTAGAACGAGTTGACGTAGAGCCAACTGGAGATGCCTTTAATTCAATTATTCGTTTAGAGATACATAAACCAGGAAAACCTTTTAATCCTATGATTAATGCTGGAGCAATTACGATAGCTTCACTTTTGCCAGGGACATCGGTGCAAGAAAAATTAGAATCTCTATACGTATTAATTGAAAAAATGATAGAGAAGCGTCCCGCTATTAATGAAATAGTATTTCAATCAGAATGGGAAACGGCTCATCGTAATAGAGCATTAGCATACTATTTAAAGGAGAATGGTTTTCTAGAATCAGATGTGGAGGAGACACTAGAGGTTTACCTAAAACAATGTTCGATTGAAATAAATACAGAAGATATTGCCTTAATAGGGCTTATACTAGCACATGATGGATATCATCCTATTCGCAAAGAACAAGTGCTCCCTAAAGAAGTAGCTAGGTTAACAAAAGCTTTAATGCTAACTTGTGGAATGTACAATGCTTCTGGAAAATTTGCTGCTTTCATTGGATTACCAGCTAAGAGTGGGGTATCGGGCGGAATTATGACACTTGTTCCCTCAAAATCTAGGAAGGATTTATCGTTCCAAGATGGATGTGGTATTGGTATTTACGGACCAGCCATTGATGAATATGGGAATAGTTTACCAGGAATTATGTTGTTAGAACATATTGCAAAAGAATGGGATTTAAGTATATTTTAAAAAGGAGCACAGATATTTTGGTGTTAGAGCGAGTCCAAAAGTGTTCAGACCTTATATTGTGTCTGAACATTTTTGAGTTATAAAGTATCTTTCTAAAGTAGAAGGGTGTAATGAATACTCACAATCTAGAATGCTTTCGTTTATATCTTATTTATCAGTTTTTGAAAAAAATAGAGTAAGTATTGTATTAATGCAAATAGGTTTGTATACTGACTGTTAGGCGAAAGTGAGAAGTGATTATTTTGAATCTTAGTAATTTAGTAAAAAAAGACATCTATATTCTCGTTTTAATGATACTTACAGTACCCTTAGTAGGTGAAATAAAGTCATTTCCTTTAAATGAAACATTTAGAATGAGCTTTGGCGCACCAACATTTTTCTTTTTTTTGTTATTGTTTCGACGAATTCCAGCATTTTTACCGGGTTTTTTAACAGCGATAGTCGTGGTAGTATTTCGTATCTCAATGGATGTCATTATAAAGGGAAATATGGATTGGCTAGCCGCTTTTCATACTCACTATCCTAGTTTTTTCTTTTATTTTACTTATTCGTATCTCTTTCATTTAGCAAAAATCAAACGTTTTTATCATCAACCACTAATGATTGGTTTTATTGGTTGCATGATTGAAATACTGTCAGACTGTGTGGAATTAATGATTCAATATTTCGTATTAAAAACATCGATCACATCCCAGGCAATAAATGAGATCATTGTTATCGCATGTTCCCATAGTTTTATAGTTCTAAGCTTTTTCAATATGATGAAATTGTATGAAGCGCAATCAAGGGAGAGACATATAAAGAAACAAAATGAACATATGCTCATGCTCATCTCTAATTTATATGAAGATGCTGTTCATTTAAAGAAAACATTACAAGATGCTGAGAATATAACAAAAAAATCCTATGATTTATATAAAACCTTAGACTCCTTTGAGCACAAACAGATGGATTTTCAGTTTGAGGATTTAAGGCAACAGGCATTACAAATTGCTGGTGAGGTCCATGACGTTAAAAAGGATAACCAACGTATTTTTGCGGGACTTTCAAAATTAATTTCTGATGAAAGTTTTACAGATTATATGTCTGTACATGAACTAGTAAATATCATTATACGGGCAAATACGAAATATGCACGGTTGCTAGAGAAAGACATCCAATTTGTGTATAAAATTGATGGTGTGCATCCTCATTATCATATTTACACAATCTTATCTATTATAAATAATATCGTTACAAACGCTGTAGAAGCTATCCAAGGTATGGGAACCATCACAATTGACATTAATAAAGACCACCATTTTGTTGAATTTCAAATAGGCGATAATGGTCCTGGTATTTCTTCAAAATATAAAGATTCAATTTTTGAGCCTGGGTTTACTTCTAAATATGATGATTTAGGCAACCCATCGACAGGTATCGGATTATCGTATGTTAAAGAAATGGTCGCACAACTTGAAGGTGATGTTACGTTTGAGGACAGAACCGAAGGAAAAGGATCAATTTTTATAATTAGATTAGGGATTGATCATATAATTTCGAAAGGGTGATTCTATGTATTTTTATATAGTAGATGATGAAAAAGCGGTTCGCTCAATGTTGGCTCAAATTATCGAGGATGAAGATCTTGGGGAGGTTATAGGAGAAGCTGAGGATGGTTTATCTTTAGAGCAACAAATGGTAATCCTTAAAAATATAGACATTTTATTTATCGATTTGTTAATGCCGAATCAAGATGGAATAAAAACAATTCGTCAAATAAAGCCTTCGTTTAAAGGGAAAATCATAATGGTCTCTCAAGTAGAATCAAAAGAATTAATTGCTGAAGCTTATTCGCTTGGTGTTGAATACTATATTATTAAGCCAATTAACCGGATTGAAGTATTAACAGTTGTTCGGAAAGTCATTGAACGAATTCGTTTGGAAAAATCAATAAAAAACATTCAAGAATCGCTTAATATGGTACTAAAATTGGATAGTAATTCAATTGTGCAAGAAAAATACCGTAATGAAAAACATTTAAATACTTTCAATCATTTTCAAAATTCCATTCATTTTCTTTTGTCTGAATTAGGAATAGCCAGTGAAAGTGGAAGTAAAGATTTAATGGATATGCTAGATTATTTATATAAATATGAACAAGATAACACGTTGGAACAAGGCTTTCCCTCACTAAAAGAGATTTTTATGAATTTAGCTCAAAAAAAACTTGGGGATTCAGCTGAAGATGCCGAATTAAAAAGGTTCATAGAAGCTTCCAAACAACGGATTCGGAGAGCAATTTATCAATCATTAAACCATTTAGCATCCCTTGGACTTACTGATTTTTTAAACCCGAAGTTCGAAAATTATGCTTCTAGATTTTTTGATTTTACTACCGTAAGGAGAAAGATGACAGAATTGAATAATGAACCAACATTACCTGCTCGTATTGATACGAAAAAATTTATTCAAGTTCTTTATTTTGAAGCAAAACGAATACACTTGGAGTTAAGATGATAAACTCTTGCTAAGTATTATTTTCAATTGATAGATTGATAATAGTTTTTCTTTTTATTCTCCTTTATTTCATATTAGTTTTAAAATCAGAAAATTCCGTATCGATTTGGTAGAAGTGTATGAACTTAGAACAAAAGAATATGTATTTTTTATTTCTTTAAACATTAATATTCATTAAAAAAACGAATATTTTCACAATAAAATATAAATACATAGTAAGTTGAATTTAAAAAAAGATGCTATCTTCTAGCATCTTTTTTTCTTTAAGAGGAAATATAATTGATCCTTATATTATTTGAAATTCAAATGCGGGCATATAAATAACGGAAAAGGAGATAATATTTAACAAATTATAATTGGAAATGGTATTTTAGGTCAGAAATGTTTTTATACTAATTAGGTTATTGGTACTAAACAAGCATAATGTCTCGCTTTTCTGCTCTTTAATCTTATCGTTATTTTTTATTAAGTACATATCGTTTTTTAGAAATCTCAATCCTAGCAGAGTATATAAATTGGGTGATAAAAATGTGGAACATAATTACTTCTTATCTTCCAGATTGGAAAGTCTTTGTACAAGCTTTTATCTTGTTTTTAATTCCGTATACTATCTCAAGAGTTTTTCATTGGGTTCGTATGTCAGAGAAAGAGTGGGAAGAATGAGTTGGTGGAAGTCAAGAGACAAACAAGTGAAAAAAATAATATTCAAAGTAAAACGAAACAAGAGCATAAACCATCTCAAAATACAAACGTTCATTTCACAAATGATTTTGCCTCTAACTTAGAACTTATAAAGCAACAAATCGGACATAATTCTGATGTTCGATTTCGGAAGTTTAATATTGGACGCACAGATATTCAGGCTGGGATCGTTTTTGTTGATGGTCTATCAGATAAAGAGATAATTGACAAACATATTATGAAATTACTAATGGATGATTTTTCTGATGAATATAAAAATGAATCTTCTTATGTGGAGGGGACTGTTTCAAAAGAATATATTAAAAATAAAGTTCTTACAATTAGTGAAGTAGCAGAAGTCCATTACATAAAAGATTTAATACCCAAAGTATTGATAGGTTCAACAGCTCTTTTAATTGATGGTTTAGCAGATGTGTTTATTCTTGGTACAACAAAAGCAAATAAACGAAATATTGAAGAACCAGTATCGGAGGCATTAGTCAGAGGGCCACGGGTCGGTTTTACTGAAGTATTAAGTGATAATACCTCACTTTTGCGACGACACTGTGCGGATGAGAACTTATCATTAGTAAAGCTACCAGTAGGAGAACGTGCAAAGAAAGAGTTAGTTGTCGCATTTATTAAAGATCTTGCTAGTACAGAATTGGTGGATGAAATAAAAAATAGAATTCAGAAAATTGACATAGACAGTGTACTCGAATCTGGTTATATAGAGCAACTTATTGAAGATAATTATCTCAGTCCTTTTCCGCAGATTCAAAATACAGAACGACCTGATCGTGTTATTAGTGCTTTAATGGAAGGTCGAGTAGCTATTTTGTTAGATGGAACACCATTTGTTTTAATTGCTCCAGTTACATTTAGTATGCTGCTGCAATCACCAGAAGATTATTATGAAAGGTGGCTTCCTGGTACGCTTCTCCGCTTATTACGCTTCATGACAGCTTTTGTTTCATTATTTGCTCCAGCACTGTATATTTCTTTTATTTCATTTCATCCAGGATTAATTCCCACTAAGCTCGCTATTTCTATTATCGGATCGCGAGAAGGAGTTCCTTTTCCCGCTTTAATAGAAGCGTTAATTATGGAAGTAGCTATCGAAGTTTTACGAGAAGCAGGTTTACGTCTGCCTAAACCGATTGGACCGGCAATGGGAATTGTGGGCGGTTTAATAATTGGTCAGGCTGCCGTAGAAGCAGGAATTGTTAGCCCAATAATGGTTATCGTTGTTGCGGTAACAGCTATTTCTTCTTTTACTATTCCGCAATATAGTGTGGGAATTACGTTACGCATTCTTCGTTTTGTAGCTATGTTTTGTGCTGCGATATTTGGATTGTATGGAGTTATTCTCTTCTTTCTTTTACTTTGCAGTCATTTAGTGAAACTGAAAAGTTTTGGCGTTCCTTATACCAGCCCTGCTGTTCCATATCGATTCAGTGATTGGAAAGATTTTATGGTTCGCATGCCATTAAAAATAATGAGACGTCGACCGAAAATAATGCATACCAAAAAAACTATCCGCAAAAGGTAGCTGATGACGAAAGGAAGTGGCCTTCAGTGATTACTATACCTAAAGACCGAATAACAACTTCACAAGCAGTTGTTATTATTGTAAATTACATACTTGGGACAGGAATTCTTACTTTGCCCAGAGCATCTGTGGAAAAAGTGAAAACACCAGATGTATGGTTAAGTGTGATATTAGGTGGGATACTGGCAATGGTTTCAGGAGTAATTATGGTCAAATTAAGTCAGCAGTTTCCAGAAAAAACATTTTACCAATACAGTCAAGATATTGTAGGGAAATGGATAGGGAGATTGCTTAGTTTTCTTATTATAGGGTATTTTCTTACAACTTCAGCATTTCAAATTCGTTCAATGGCAGAAGTAATAAGCTTTTTTTTACTAGAAGGAACCCCCACATGGGCTATTGTTATGCCTTTTATGTGGATAGGTCTCTATTTGATTATGGGTGGTATTAATTCAATTGCACGGATGTTTGAAATAATATTTCCTATTACTGTTTTTATTTTTTTAATCATTTCCTTTATGAGTATCGGAATATTCGAGATAGATAATCTCCGTCCCGTATTAGGTTTGGGAATTAAACCAGTGTTAGATGGGATAAAAACAACGTCTCTCGCATATACAGGTCCTGAAATTATGTTAATTCTTTTGGTATTTATGGAACAACGAAAGAAAGCAGTAAAAGCTATTTTAGTTGGAATTTCTATTCCGTTAATCTTTTATGTAATAACTGTTGTAATGGTCATTGGTGCATTATCAATTGATGGGGTTGTAACAAGAACATGGCCGACAATTGACCTTATGCGCAGTTTTGAAATTTCTGGTTTGATATTTGAACGTTTTGAATCTTTACTGCTTGTAATATGGATTATGCAAATATTTGCTACCTATACGATTAGTTATTATGCAGCTGCATTAGGATTAGCACAACTCTTTAAAAAGAGTATTCATCCATTTATTTTTGCTTTGATTCCAATCATTTACATCATTGCTATGACTTCGAAAAATATAAATGACTTGCTTAAATTGGGGGATATGCTCGGTAATGCTGCTTTATTTTTATTTGGTTTACTGCCACTGCTTCTTCTTATTATTACGCGATTAAAAGGAGGAGTAGTGTGAAACATAAATTTAATTATATGCGGTTCTATTTGGCTTTGTTATGGACGCTTTTGCTTCTATTTTTAACAGGGTGTTGGAGCAGTAAAGAAGTAGAAGAATTGAGTTTAACTGCAGGTATAGCACTAGATAAAGGGAAGGATTCAACAATTGAGAAAGAGGATGAGGAAGGAGGTTATCCTAAAAGAAACCTTATAACAGCTACTTATCAAATTGTTAGTTCGCAAGCACAAAGTAAAGGAAATGGACAACAAAAACGTTATATAAATGTTTCTGAGACCGGTGATTCCATTCATCAAATTGTTCGTGAGTTTTCATTGAAAAGAGAGAGCACAATGTTCAGCCCACATTTAAAAAATATTGTTATTAGCGATAGTCTTGTACGTACATACAGTTTAGAACAATTACTTGAACAGTATCTCCGTGACAATGAAGTTCGGCTTAGCTGTATGCTCTTAATTAGCAAGGGTCTAGCGAAGGAGGTACTGGAATCAAACAAAAAAGGAGAAATCCCAGCATTTCGTTTGTCTGGAATTGCAGATAATAGAAATAGAACAACAAGGATTTTACCTCCTGTATCGCTCGCTAAATTGGAAGGAAAGATGCGGTCAGGGGCCAGTTTTCTTTTGCAAAATGTAATCTCGATAAATGGGGAAACAAAATTTGCAGGAGCTGCTGTAATTAAAGGGAAGACAAAAAAGTTGATGGGCTTTTTAAATGAGCAGGAATTGGAAGGAGTAGTATGGATAAACGGAAAAAGGAATGGTGGTGTGGTAAAAACTTTTGATAAAGAATCAAAGAAACTCATTATATACGAAATAAAGTCAATAAAAAGCAAAATCATACCACATGTTAACGGAAATAATATTTCCTTTGATGTAAACATTGAATCAGAAGGGCGTTTGTCTGAAAATTGGATGCAATCAGGAAAAGATTTTAAAAATGAATTTTTGAAAAGGGAAGAAAAAGCTATTGAAAAAGAAGTAAAGCACTTAGTACATCATGTTACAAAAAAAATACAAAAAGAATACCAAGTCGATATTGCGGGTTTTGGCAACCAATTAAGAATTAAGCACCCGAGAACATGGGAGAAAGTCAAAAAAGATTGGGATCGAACATTTAGTAAGGTACCGATTAAATATCATATAAATGTAACTATACAAGATTATGGAGCGTCAAGTTTAAAACGGTGAGATACCTTAATTGAAATTATATTTGCATCAAAACAAAAAGTTACAAAAATTTTAATTTAAAAATTTTTGTAACTTTTTGTTTTTTTATGTCCTTCTTATTATAGATTAAAGAAATGATTTTACCCTATACATTTCTTTTGCGTTATAAAAGTAAATCACAATAGTTACTATTGGTGTGTTATTTAACGTTAGGAAAGAGGAATCGCTATATGTCTTGAATAGGAGGGAGTTTGAAGTGCAAGCGAAAGCAGTGCAAATAGAAGAAATCTATCAAGAAATATTAGACGGTAAAAGAAGTAGGTTTCCACCGAATACATGGAAAGAAGATAGCAATAGAGAGCTATCTAAAAGGGTCACAAAATATTTAATTGAAACAATTTTAAAATGGAATGAAGAGGATATTAAACAAAAATGGAATACGCCTTTAATTATAAAATATCGATTACTCGGCGCGCTCAAACATAGTTATGATAATAGTCCCTATAAGATGATTGAAGACTTATATCCCAATAGATTTAAAGAGTGGGAGTTTGGTATGGCACCATTAAATTTTTGGACTAAAGAAAAAGCTCTTGAAGCATTAAAATGGACTGTTGAAGAAAAAGAAAAGCTAAGTAAAGTAGAACTATTCAAATTCTATAGTAAAAAATGGTTAGAGAAAAATAAACTCAGTGCACCATTAGTTATGTATTGGAATGGTAGTCCTTATGCAATGATAAATTCTTTATATCCTAATAAATTTAAAGAGTGGGAATTTAGTATGACTCCTAACAATTTTTGGACTAAAGAAAAAGCATTGGTAGCATTAAGGTGGACTATTGAAGAAAAAGAAAAATTAACTTTTTTTCAATTATTACAAGTTTACAGTGTAAAATGGCTTACTATTCATAATTTAATTTCTCCTTGTCAAATATTCTGGAATAACAGTCCGTACGCCATGATCAATGACTTATATCCTGGTCAAAATAAAGAATGGGAATATAAATTCACACCTACCGGATTTTGGACTGAAAAAAAAGCATTAGAGGCGCTGAAGTGGACTATTGAAGAAAAGGAAAAACTAACAGAGGGGCAATTACTATCTATTTACACACAAAGATGGTTAATTAAACATAAGTTATGGACACCATTAAGAAGATATTGGAAGGGAAGTCCATACAATATGTTAAATACTTTATACCCTAATCGTTATGCAAAAGATATGTTAAAAGGTTATAAAAATAAATAATGATTATATTAGAAGTCTTACTTATATCATACAATATCAAGTTTAAGATAGAGTTAATGAACTCTTAACTTAATTATAGGAGCGAAATTATATGTCACCTTTACGAGATGAAGCATTAAAAATGCATAAAGAAAAACAGGGGAAGATTGGTGTTTATTCTAAAGTTAAAGTACAAAATTCAACAGATTTAAGTCTCGCTTACTCACCAGGTGTTGCTGAGCCATGCTTAGAGATTTATAAAGATGAAAGTAAAGTATATGATTATACAATGAAAGGGAACCTAGTTGGAGTTATATCTGATGGAACTGCAGTATTAGGTCTTGGGAATATTGGACCTAAAGCAGCTATGCCAGTGATGGAGGGAAAAGCTTTACTTTTCAAATCATTTGCTGAGATCGATGCTTTTCCTATTTGTTTAAACACTAATAATCCGGATAAGATTGTTGAGGTTGTTAAATTATTAGAACTAAATTTTGGTGGGATAAACTTAGAAGATATTGCAGCACCTCAATGCTTTGAAATTGAGGAGCGCCTAAGAAAATCTTGTGATATTCCTGTTTTCCATGATGATCAACACGGTACAGCTATTGTAACGATTGCTGGCCTAATTAATGCACTTAAGTTAACAAATAAAAAAATTGAAGATGTTCAAATCGTTGTAAATGGCGCTGGTGCTGCTGGGATAGCCATTGTTAAGTTGTTACTCCATATGCATGTGAAAAATGTTATTTTGTGTGACACAAAAGGGATAGTATATGAACAGCGACCTATTGGAATGAATGCGCTTAAAGAAGAAATAGCTCGTATTACAAATATAGAACAGAAGCGGGGAAGATTAGCAGAGGCCCTGATTGATGCTGATGTATTTATTGGCGTATCAGCTGCAGGTGTAGTTGATGAGGATATGGTTCGTTCTATGAATCATAATCCTATTATTTTTGCCTTGGCTAACCCTACACCTGAAATTATGCCTAATAAAGCAAAAATAGCAGGAGCACTAGTAGTTGGTACAGGACGTTCTGACTTTCCTAATCAAGTAAATAATGTATTAGCTTTCCCTGGAGTTTTTCGTGGAGCCTTAGATGTACAAGCAAAAGAAATTAATGAAGAAATGAAGCTAGCAGCTGTTTATGCAATAGCTGATTTAATTTCAGAAGAAGAGCTTCATGTCAACTATGTCATTCCAAATCCGTTTGATCCTAGGGTGGTGCCACATGTAGCATATGCTGTCGCACGTGCTGCAGTAGAAACCGGTGTTTCAAGAAAAAATATCAGCATGTCTGAAATTAAAAACAATCTATTCAGGTTAACAAAAGAGACAAATATATTAAAATAAATATTTTTCTTAAGAAAATATTATGTAGTAAAGGTTATCTACTTAGTTCTTAGCGTATAAAAAATTAAATTATGTATACCTCCCTTTCTGATATTGGTAAAACGCATATATTTATTCCTTGTGAAGTATGAAAATTAACAAAGTCTTAAAAGGAGCGAGTTTAAAAGATGATTGTTCTTCAGGTAGTTTTAGCAATTTTTATTGTAGTAGGGGGATTCATAAAAATTTTCCATATATCTTTTCAGGTAGAACATTGGCAACAATATCAATATTCATTATGGTTTATGTCTATAATTGGTTTGGTTGAAATTGTTGGAGCAATAGGTATAATCGGTGGTATTTGGAATCAATACTTAGCGCTAGGAGCAAATACATTAATAGCAGTTCTCATGGTCGGAGCTATTCATGCTCATATGTTTCGAGCAAAACAATCTATTTTAATGGCAATTCCTGCATTACTTTGTTTCATACTATCTATGGGGATAATTATTTGGAATTTAAATACATTTTCTTAAGCTTAACTATAAATTGTTAAAATAAGTAATTATTAGAGGGATGTGTAAGCTCTATTTAAAATGTTGAATAGTTAAAGATTATTAATTCATAAAAATTATCACCATTTTACTCTCGTTTTTAATAGTTCTATGAATAGAAAGTCTCTTCATTTTTTTTATGCATGCTTGTAAACGAAATACGAAAACATAACTCATTATAGGAAGGAGAATTTTGAAATTCTATTGATAAACCAAGTAATTGTAATAGCCCTTATTTAGAATAATAATTTCAAAATCAATAAAATTTAGAGTAGAAGGAGCAAGAGCAAATTATTATGAATAAACAAATAGGATTCATCGGATGTGGAAACATGGGTATTGCTATGATAGGTGGGATGATAAAAAAAAATATAGTTTCTCCAGATCAAATAATTTGTTCAGATTTAAACGTCATTAATTTAAAAAATGCTAGTAATGAATATGGCATAACTATAACTACTAACAACAATGAAGTCGCTAACAGTGCTGACATTTTAATTTTATCAATCAAACCAGATTTATACTCATCGGTAATTAACCAAATAAAAGATCAAATAAAAAATGATGTAATCGTTGTAACTATTGCTGCAGGAAAAAGTATTAAGAGCACTGAGAATGAATTTGGTAGAAAGTTAAAGGTTGTTAGAGTAATGCCTAATACACCGGCACTTGTTGGAGAAGGAATGTCTGCGTTATGTTTTAATGAAATGGTTACAGAAAAAGATATAAAAGAGGTACTGAACATATTTAATATTTTCGGCCAGACGGAGGTCATAAATGAAAAACTAATGGATGTTGTTACATCTATTAGTGGTTCTTCTCCAGCATATGTGTATATGTTTATAGAAGCCATGGCAGATGCTGCTGTACTTGGTGGTATGCCGAGAAAACAAGCTTATAAATTTGCGGCTCAGGCTGTATTAGGTTCTGCAAAAATGGTATTGGAAACAGGAATACATCCAGGTGAATTGAAGGATATGGTTTGTTCTCCAGGTGGAACGACGATAGAAGCTGTAGTAACGCTAGAAGAAAAAGGTTTAAGAACAGCTATCATTTCAGCTATGAAACGTTGTACGCAAAAATCTATGGAAATGTCTAGTTTAACTAGTAAGTGAGAAGCGAATTTATATAATATTTCAAATCTATTTAATGTAAAAGAAATATTATGAGGCTAGTTAATGACTAAGTAAATTTATATACAACACTAACGAGAAGAACCAACCTTATTTTAAAGGGGATACAGAAAATATGAGTAATTTACTAAAAAAGAAATCCGTTACACAATTGTTAGAGCATAATCAAAGCAAGACTTTAACGAAAACATTAGGAGCATTTGATTTAATTATGTTAGGGATAGGCTCGATAGTTGGAACGGGGGTTCTTGTGTTAACTGGATTAGTAGCAGCAAGAGATGCTGGTCCAGCAGTTATTTTTTCATTTATACTTGCAGCAATTATATGTGGATTTATAGCATTATGTTACGCGGAAATTGCTTCTACACTCCCGGCGTCTGGTAGTGTATATACGTACTCATATGCAACAATTGGTGAGTTTGTTGCTCATCTAGTAGGTTGGTCATTGCTGTTAATATATATCGTGGCAACAGCAGCTGTCGCTGCTGGATGGACAGGCTATTTCCACAATTTAATAAAGGGATTTGGATTAGAGATACCTAAAGCTCTAGTAACAATTCCTTCGCATGGTGGTATTGTGAATCTACCAGCAGTAATCATTACATTGATATTAGCATGGATGTTATCCCGTGGTACGAGGGAAAGCAAACGAATCAATAATACAATGGTATTGATTAAAATTGGAATGATTTTGTTGTTTATTACGGTTGGTATATTCTATGTAAAACCAATGAACTGGATACCAATTGCACCATACGGTTTAAGTGGAGTTTTTACGGGTGGAGCAGCTATTTTATTCGCTTTTACGGGTTTTGATATATTAGCAACTTCAGCAGAAGAAGTAAAAGATCCGAAACGTAATCTTCCAATCGGTATTATTGCATCATTAATCATATGTACAATTATTTATGTTATGGTATGCCTTGTTATGACAGGAATGGTTTCCTATAAAGAATTAAATGTTCCTGAGGCAATGGCGTATGTAATGGAAGTTGTAGGACAAGGAAAAGTCGCTGGTGCAATTGCTGCAGGTGCTGTAATTGGCCTTATGGCTGTTATTTTTTCCAATATGTATGCGGCAACACGAGTATTCTTTGCAATGAGTCGTGATGGATTGTTACCGAAATCATTTGCGAAAGTTAATAAGAAAACTGGAGCACCCACTTTTATAACTGGATTAGCAGGAATAGGGAGCTCTATAATAGCTGGGTTTATTGATTTGAAAGAATTAGTTAATTTAGTTAATATCGGTAGTTTGGTGACATTTGCGTTAGTTTGTCTATCAGTTATTATCCTTCGTAAATCACACCCAAATTTAAAACGTGGATTTATGGTACCTTTTGTACCTGTATTACCATGCGTTGCAATTGTATGCTGTGTGTTTTTAGTGCTAAATTTACCGTTAAGGACATGGGTGTACTTTAGTATTTGGATTACTATTGGGGTAGTAGTATATTTCCTTTATTCGATAAAACACAGTAATTTAAATGAGGAAACGATCTCGAAATTACATGATAAAATTGCGAGATAATAACGATCGAAAATTTTATTAATAATCATATTGATAGTTGAGTAACATAGAAGCAGTTTTTTGACATTTAGCAAGAGATAAAATAAGAGATGCTAGGGCAGCTAAGTACTTTTTTAGAAACCTTGCTTGTTTTTTACGATTTAAAACTGCTAAGGAGAGAGAAGTATGAGTGAATTGCATTTTATGAGTATAGAAGAATTGGATAATAAATTGAAAAAATCTGACAGTGGTATTTATTTCATTAAAGACTATAATGACAATATTATTTATGTAGGCAAGGCTTTTAGTATAAAAAGTAGAGTATTAGCTCATTTTAATAGTTATTCCAATATTGAGGAATATGTACATTTATTTAATAAAGTAGCGTATCTCATTGAAGATAGTTTGTTAAAACGCTCATTGTTACAAGTTACTTACATGATTAAATATAAACCAGTATTAAACAAAGAAGTACAAAAAGAATTCCCAGAGTTGTATACTCAATACATTAAGCAGACAAATAAAAAATCTATGTTGTTAGAAATTGATGAAGCTAAAGAAAAAAGGGATGAGTTAAAGAATAAATTAGTAAAATTAGTGGGTGGAAAAACTATGTTTTATGACATGATTTCTCTGTTAAATAATGGATATAACTATCATGTCCTCGCAAAAGTATTGAGCATAGAACTTCAAACTTTAATTATAATAAAAGAACACCGAAATAAATTCCCGATACCACATAATTATAAGAGGACAATAAAACATCAAGATATAATGTATGCTTTATCTGGAAAAAAGAATTTAAGTACTTAAAGGTTAAACACTTAACTTTAAAATAGTAAATTCGTTGCTTTTGTAGCTTTTATTGTTATATTGAAATGCAATGTACATTTGTGTTTCAAATTTAATTGGTGAAATAAGGGGAGGGAAAGGGTTCCTATAAAAATACTGGAATAAATTAGGTTATTCATGCGTAAATAGCATAATTAGGTACATGTTATTTATAAATATTCAAAGATACGAAAGTAATACAAATGAAATTCTTATTTCTGCTACTACAAGTACTATTGAGCAAATGAAGTATGAAAGTGCTTTTGAACTAGGGGTCACACTGGGACCTGATACATCACATCATCTGCAAATGGTTCGGATCGGTGGAGAGATTACAAAACGCTTAGTTTGAATGGCTGAAAAACAGTTAACAGGTCAATACAGACTACACTAAGAAAATAATCCGTATATATATATATGGATTATTTTTCCTTTAATTTACAAAAAATAAATTTCGAAATTGAAAAAACCCCTCAGATTACTTTGTAATAAACTTTTTTAATTGTGTTAATGACATAGGTATCAAAAGATAATCAACCCGATACGAACGATGTATGAGCCTTTAAAAGAGTTTTGGTGTTATTTGTAATTTTAATTTCATAATACTTAAGCCGATATAATAAAATGTTTTATGTCTAAATCGATATAAAGGAATAGTTTTTTAGTGATATTTCTTTTTTTATAGAATAAGCAAAACCTGATATTGTAGTAAGAATTGTTTTGAGGTCAATTTACTGTGCATCTTGGTTATTGAAGTTTTTTGTTGATTAACAACTATTGTATTTGGAAATTAATAATAAGTTTATCTCGCTATTTGCCAGGCAGTAAGACCCCCACCTCAAAATTCAGCGGAAGCAAAGAAGTTAGGTGGGGGGCGGGCTGCCCGTAAAAGCCCGATTGGTGTGGGCTAATAATCAGTGTGGATGAACAAAACCCCCACTGATTAAAGTTTCACTTTATGTGATGCGGTAATAAAACTATCTAGTTTGCTATTTTTAGTATTTGTAAAGTCTATATATTTTCCTCTTTTGTGGAAAGTAAAACTAATGTTGCGACCAGTAATATAGTGTCATTTTTTTGAATATTCCATCGTTTCTTCGTGTTTAGTTGAGTACTTGAATTTCCTCCATCTTGTACTTTTCAAAGCATAGTGCTTCAAAAATAGCCGTATCGCTTTCATCTGTTTCCAAATTCACAACTTCTTTATTATCTTTTTCTAAAATTTGGAGGAAAATAGTTTTTCAGTTTCACATGTAAATTAGCAGTATTTATTTTTTGAATTCAATTTGTAGAAAGGATTGAATTGGAACTTTGACTGTTATTTCTTGCGGTGGTACAGTATCTCCTGTTACTTTGCTTTATTTTAAATCTTTTTCCAGCTTGGTCCTCGCATTGACTACCACTGTATTTTGTAGTACTTCACTATTTTCTCAAGTTCAATAATTATATTTTGTAGAATTAAGAAAAGAACTTAGTGTATTTCCTTTACTTATCTACTCTGATATTTAGATGCTAACTACAATTAAATAATATATGATTTTTATAAAAAAGATATAGTAATATTTTGTTGTGAATTGTACTAATTTGATATTTTATAGTATTATTTGTCGTGAATTATATATAACAGAATATATTTTATGGATCTATAAAGGAGAATGTAATGAATACTTCTATCGATATACAACACTTGTGTGATCTTGCACATAAAGCATTTAATGCCCCTGTACATATTTTATCTGCAGACAAAAAAATTTTATATCATTCTACATCTGATAATGTTTGTAGTCCTTTTTATTCTTCAAAAGAAGAACATCTTACTGATATTTATCAAGAAAACGATCCCTTTAACTTGCCACTTTTCCGAAGTAACAACTATCTTGAAAATTTTGTTCTAATTCATATAGAAAATCATGATGATATTAAAGGGACTATCATAATCGGTCCTACTATACATCCAAAAGATTCAGATGATATGATCATAAAATTTCAGAAAGAATTTAAATCAAATGATAACATTCAAGAAAGACTTGCCTATTATCAGTGTTTATCTGAGATTAAAAAAACTACATTAATTGATATGGGAATTTTATTACATTACATGATTTTCAATGAAAAGTTAGATGTAGATATTGTCTTGGAAAAAAATAAAGTACTAGAGGAAATTCCTAATAAAAATGTGAAACCTGATTTATATATTTTAAAACGCCGACAAAACAAACCTAAAACGCACAATATGGCATTAGTAAATGATTTCTTTTCGACTATTAAAGAAGGGAATAAAAAAAAGTTAATACAGTATATGTATGCGGTTTCGCAAGAAGATGTTGAACTTATGCTAATAGAGGATCCGCTCAGGAATCAAAAAAACCTTGGAATTATTGCGATTACCTTAGCCACTCGATATGCAATAGAAGGAAACCTGCCACCAGATATTGCTTTTGCCCATAGTATTTTATATATACAAACCCTAGAACAATTAGATAATGTAGAATCTGTAAAGCGATTGTCAGGGGACGCTTTACGTACCTTTGCAGATCGTGTGAAAGAATACAATGCAAAAAAGTATTCTTACGCGGTTACTACATGTATAAAACATATTAATAAAAATGTTTACGATGGAATATCTCTGAATGAACTTGCTAATCATTTAGAAATTACGCCTACTTATCTGTCTAAACTATTTAAAAAAGAAATGGGAATTACTTTAAGCGAATATATTCAAAGGGAAAGAGTGGAAGAAGCAAAAAAATTATTAACACTCACTACTTATTCGTTATCAGATATCTGTGCGTGGCTTAACTTTAATGACCAAAGTTATTTTATAAGAGTTTTCAAAAAAATCACTAGTATGACTCCTAGGCAGTACCGTGAAAAATATACAGTAATATAAGCTTGTTATCTGCTGTCTTCAATGTAAAGACTTAAACATGGGTATAAGTATCCCAAAAAATGAAAATACACTAACCATTATTTTGCTAAAGAAAACAAAAAGACAGAAGGCTGCAAAGTGTTCCAAGGAAGCTTTGCAGCTTTTTTGTAATTTAAAACCTATGTTTATAACGATAATAGGTTTATAGACTAATATCTTCATACTAAATATTTGTTAATAATGATATTAGGATGTTTTGTGAAAAAATCAACAATATAACATATATTACTAAATATATCTACATTTTATGCAATTATACATAACTAAATAAAGGTAAAAAAGTATAAAAAGACCTATTATATTATTCTATAAGTATTTTTTCTAAAATAAAATTTCTTGGTTGAGCTAAAATAGTTATTTTTAACCGTATACACATTAATTTGTAATCATTACAATTACAGAAATGAAATTTACGGATAACTATATTTATATAATTTTTTTCGGTTCATATTTTTATTTAACAGTAAATTATCGATCGTAATCGACAAAATTTTTCTATTTACGCATTAAAAATTTAATGTTTTAATGAACAACATAACTGGTATGACCAGACAGAAAGGATAGGGTTACGCTAATAGGAATTATAGTGAAGTTGTAAGTAACATTATGTCGTTAATAATTTTATAAATAGTCAATTTATTTACAAGAGGTCAAGAATCAAATTTGTAATAAACCTGTTCTAAGTTTCTGCATAACAAAAGTGAAGTTATTCCGCAATAAAAGTATAAGCGATGTACAGTATAATTTCACCTTTTGTAGTCTAGTAAGGAGCTTGCTGATAAAACTAAGAATAATATTATTAAATTTAAATTAAACAATGTTATGACAAGATTAACTGTAAGCATTGGTTTATTGATTCTCGCAGTTCTGTAAGTTAAACCGCAATTCTAGGGAAGAATTACTCATTTACTATTCATAGGGTGCTTGATTCAAATATAGTTAATAAATTTTTGTTATTTATATTTGAAAAAATAAAGTATCGAAGTGAGAAGTAAGTAAAATCCTTACATCCTATTAGAAGTAAAAAATAACGATATTATCCTATCTGAAAGATTTCTCCTTCTTAATCAGTTTACAAAGAGAGAGGTCGTACAAGTTATATGAATTAAGTTATAAAAACAATGGTAAAGGAGTGTACGGAATGAAAACTAAAATAATTACAGGATTATTAGTCACATCCATTGTAACTGGAGGAAATATTCCTATCAATACTCTCGCAACACCAACCGTTCAAGCGGAAACTCAACAGGAAGGCATGGATATTTCCTCTTCATTACGAAAATTAGGTGCGCAATCTAAATTAATCCAAACGTATATTGATCAATCTTTAATGAGTCCTAATGTACAGTTAGAGGAAGTCACAGCTTTAAATACAAATCAATTCCTAATCAAACAAGATATGAAGGAATGGTCATCGGAACTCTATCCACAGTTAATTCTATTAAATTCAAAAAGTAAAGGATTTGTAACAAAATTTAATAGCTATTACCCGACATTAAAATCGTTTGTAGACAATAAAGAAGATAGAGAAGGGTTTTCGGATAGACTTGAAGTACTTCAAGAAATGGCTATGACGAATCAAGAAAATACGCAACGGCAAATCAATGAATTAACAGATCTTAAATTACAGCTTGATAAAAAATTAAAAGATTTTGATACTGATGTGGCAACTGCTCAAGGCATACTAAGTACAGATGGAACAGGAAAAATAGACCAGTTAAAAAATGAAATATTAAATACCAAAAAAGCAATTCAAAATGATTTACAGCAAATTGCATTAATACCAGGGGCTTTAAATGAACAGGGATTTGCTATATTCAAAGAAGTTTATAGTCTTTCAAAAGAAATTATTGAACCAGCTGCTCAAGCAGGGGTGGCAGCGTATAACAAAGGAAAAGAAATTAACAACTCTATTTTAGAAGCGGAGAAAAAAGCGGCGCAAGAAGCAACAGAGCAAGGTAAAACGGCTCTAGAGATTGAATCAGCAAAAAAAGCAGCTCGTGAAGCAATTGAGAAAAGCAAACAAGGTGAAATAGCAGCCGCAGCCGCAGCAAAAACACAAGAGTATGACCTGATGAAGGTCATTGATACCGAAAAGATTAAGAAAACATTTGGCGTTTTTGCTGAAGTAAATAAATTAACAGCAGAACAGCGAGCATATTTAGATGATTTAGAGAAACAAAATCAAAAAATATATGATTTAACAACGAAATTATCAATAGCTGATTTACAAAAATCAATGCTTCTTCTTACACAAAATGATTTGCATACGTTTGCAAATCAAGTAGATGTAGAACTTGATCTACTAAAGCGCTATAAAGAAGATTTAAATCTAATAAAAAATAGCATTACAAAATTATCTACTAATGTTGATACAACTAACGAGCAGTCTCAAAAAGATACATTAAGACAATTAAAAAATGTAATAAGTTACCTTGAAGAACAAGTATATAAATTTTAATATTGCGTTTTTTGGGAATTCATAAAGATTATAAGCATTTAGCGAAAGAAGGAGAATAGTCATGAAAAAATTTCCATTCAAAGTACTAACTTTAGCTACATTAGCAACTGTTATAACTGCTACTACCGGTAACACTATTCATGCATTTGCACAAGAAACGACCGCTCAAGAACAAAAAGTAGGCAATTATGCATTAGGCCCCGAAGGACTGAAGAAAGCATTAGCTGAAACAGGGTCTCATATTCTAGTAATGGATTTATACGCAAAAACAATGATTAAGCAACCAAATGTAAATTTATCTAATATCGATTTAGGCTCAGAGGGGGGAGAGTTGCTCAAAAATATTCACCTTAATCAAGAGCTGTCACGAATCAATGCGAATTACTGGTTAGATACAGCGAAGCCACAGATTCAAAAAACTGCTCGTAATATTGTAAATTACGATGAACAATTTCAAAATTATTACGACACATTAGTAGAAACTGTACAAAAGAAAGATAAGGCAGGTCTAAAAGAGGGTATAAATGATTTAATTACTACAATCAATACAAATTCAAAAGAAGTTACAGATGTGATTAAGATGCTGCAAGACTTCAAAGGGAAACTATATCA
Organism: Bacillus sp. HMA207; assembly: GCF_003402455.1. Classification (NCBI taxonomy): domain Bacteria; kingdom Bacillati; phylum Bacillota; class Bacilli; order Caryophanales; family Bacillaceae; genus Bacillus; species Bacillus sp. HMA207. Next base: position 1,694,587 of record NZ_BEZT01000001.1, read on the forward strand.
AAATTCTACAGATTTTAAAAATAATGTTGGTGGTCCGGATGGGAAAGGTGGATTAACTGCAATATTAGCAGGTCAACAGGCAACGATTCCACAACTTCAAGCTGAAATTGAGCAACTTCGTTCTACTCAGAAAAAACATTTTGATGATGTATTAGCATGGTCAATTGGTGGTGGATTGGGAGCAGCTATTTTAGTTATTGCAGCTATTGGAGGAGCGGTAGTTATTGTTGTAACTGGCGGTACAGCAACACCGGCTGTTGTTGGTGGACTCTCGGCTCTTGGCGCAGCTGGTATCGGTCTAGGAACTGCGGCTGGTGTCACAGCATCTAAGCATATGGACTCCTATAATGAAATTTCTAACAAAATCGGAGAATTAAGTATGAAAGCAGATCGTGCTAATCAAGCAGTTCTTTCGCTTACTAACGCGAAAGAAACATTGGCATATTTATATCAGACTGTAGATCAAGCGATATTGTCTCTAACAAATATTCAAAAGCAATGGAATACAATGGGCGCAAATTATACAGATTTACTGGATAATATCGATTCTATGCAAGACCACAAATTCTCTTTAATACCAGATGATTTAAAAGCCGCTAAAGAAAGTTGGAATGATATTCATAAAGATGCAGAATTCATTTCAAAAGATATTGCTTTTAAACAGGAGTAGAACTGAAATTTAAAACCTAAATTGGAGGAAAATGAAATGATAAAAAAAATCCCTTATAAATTACTCGCTGTATCGACGTTATTAACTATTACAACTGCTAATGTAGTTTCACCAGTAACAACTTTTGCAAGTGAAATTGAACAAACGAATAATGGAGATACGGCTCTTTCTGCAAATGAAGCGAGAATGAAAGAGACCTTGCAAAAGGCTGGATTATTTGCAAAATCTATGAATGCCTATTCTTATATGTTAATTAAGAATCCTGATGTGAATTTTGAGGGAATTACTATTAATGGGTATGTAGATTTACCTGGTAGAATCGTACAAGATCAAAAGAATGCAAGGGCACATGCTGTTACTTGGGATACGAAAGTAAAAAAACAGCTTTTAGATACATTGAATGGTATTGTTGAATACGATACAACATTTGACAATTATTATGAAACAATGGTAGAAGCGATTAATACAGGGGATGGAGAAACTTTAAAAGAAGGGATTACAGATTTGCGAGGTGAAATTCAACAAAATCAAAAGTATGCACAACAACTAATAGAAGAATTAACTAAATTAAGAGACTCTATTGGACATGATGTTAGAGCTTTTGGAAGTAATAAAGAGCTCTTGCAGTCAATTTTAAAAAATCAAGGTGCAGATGTTGATGCCGATCAAAAGCGTCTAGAAGAAGTATTAGGATCAGTAAACTATTATAAACAATTAGAATCTGATGGGTTTAATGTAATGAAGGGTGCTATTTTGGGTCTACCAATAATTGGCGGTATTATAGTGGGAGTAGCAAGGGATAATTTAGGTAAGTTAGAGCCTTTATTAGCAGAATTACGTCAGACCGTGGATTATAAAGTAACCTTAAATCGTGTAGTTGGAGTTGCTTACAGTAATATTAATGAAATGCACAAGGCGCTTGATGATGCTATTAACGCTCTTACTTATATGTCCACGCAGTGGCATGATTTAGATTCTCAATATTCGGGCGTTCTAGGGCATATTGAGAATGCAGCTCAAAAAGCCGATCAAAATAAATTTAAATTCTTAAAGCCTAATTTAAATGCAGCGAAAGACAGTTGGAAAACATTACGAACAGATGCTGTTACATTAAAAGAAGGAATAAAGGAATTAAAAGTGGAAACTGTTACTCCACAAAAATAGGGAAATATTAATTCTGCGTAAAGTGAACTAAAACATAGAAAGTCTATGATTACACTGTTAAACAGAAAAGTAATAATTAATAAATCCTTATATAACAGAAAGGCGGAGTCTCATTAAAGACTTCGCCTTTCAATTATATATAAGTATGATTCGAATAAAAAATAACCTTGTAGTTTAATTGCTTTTTTAAAATTTGCAATAGAATCGGTTAATTTGAAGCAGATTATATACATTTTCTTTAATACTTAATGATTTGAAGGCTGCTAAAGAAAGTTCAAACGATACTGATAAAAGATGTAGAACTCATTTTGAAAGACATCGTTTTTTAATAAGATTAGAACTTGAAACCATACCTTATATAGGAGGAATACGAAATGATGAAAAAAATCCCTAATAAACTACTCGCTGTATCAGCGTTTTTAACTATAACAACTACTTATGCAGTCATACCACTAGAAACTTTTGCAATTGAAATTGAACAAACGAACACTGAAAATATGTCTCTTTCAGCAAATGAAGAACAGATGAAAAAAGCTTTGCAAGATGCTGGTTTATTTGCAAAAGCTATGAATGAATATTCTTATTTGCTAATTAATAATCCAGATGTGAGTTTTGAAGGAATAACTATTAATGGAAATGCAGATTTACCTAGTAAAATTGTACAAGATCAAAAGAATGCAAGAGCACATGCTGTTACATGGAATACACAAGTAAAAAAACAGCTTTTTGATACATTGACAGGCATTATAGAATACGATACAAAATTTGAAAATTATTATGAAACATTAGTAGAGGCGATTAATACCGGAAATGGAGATACTTTAAAAAAAGGGATTACAGATTTACAGGGAGGAATTCAACAAAATCAAAAATCTGCAAAAGCATTAATAGAAGAATTAATTCAATTGAAAAATGCTATTGGAGAAGATGTTAGAACATTTGGAAGTCATAAAGAGACATTGCAATCGATTTTAAAAAACCAAGGTGCTGATGTGGAGGCGGACCAAAAGCGTCTAGAGGACCTTTTAGGACAAGTAAAATATCAGAAAGACATAGAATCTAAGGGGTTAGACATGGTGAAAATCCCCTTTATTCCAACCTTGATTGCTGGTGGCATCATGATAGGTGATGCAAGAGGTAAGTTAGGTTGGCTAGAACCTGAATTAGCAAAATTGCGTCAGACTGTAGATTATAAAATAACATTGAATCGTGTAGTTGGAGTTGCATTTCATAATATTAGTGATATGCATAGTATGCTTGATAGTGCTATCACTGCTCTTACTTATATGTCTACGCAATGGGAGGATTTAGATTCTCAATATTCGGGTGTACTGGGACATATTGATAAAGCTGATCAAAAAGCTGATCAAAATAAATATAAATTCTTAACCCCTAGCTTGAATGCAGCGAAAAACAGTTGGAAAACATTAAAAACAGATGTTGTCACTTTACAAGAAGGGATAAAAATCGCAGAGAAAAAAGAACAGGATTTTTTGAATCAGCTTCGTCCATCAAACGTTTTCTACTTTTATAAAAAAATTCATAACGCATACACTTTTGAAATAAAGACTGGAACAAATGCGCCAAATGCGTCTTATAAAGTTATGAATTTAACGAAAAACACTGTTCATAATATGTGGAGTGGAGGGGCTAATACTAACATGTGGGCTGATTGGCTTTCATTCAATCCAAATGATGAATTTGCGGTAGTAGCAGTAGTGGATGGTAAAGAATATGTTGTGTATAAAGACAAAGTACAAAATATAATGAACTGAATCTGAAAGTAACGAAGTAATTGGAGCTGGAGAATAAACTAGACACCAAGTTAATCGAAAAATCTCCTTATATCCTAGAATATTTTGCTCAAGAAAAAGAATTTGTTCAGCGAAAAAAGTAAATATTGAATCAAGGAGTTAGTTGTATTATGTGTATGGTTTTACCGAAAGGTTTCAAGTACATTACCCATACAATTATGTAGTTATCCTGAAGCATCTACAGGTGTTCTTATCGACCTTGAAGAACTACTTAGCTTCCTAAGTGGAGTGATTTTATGCAAAATTAAGTGAACGTTTTTGTACATAGATTAGTTGACATTCATATAGATTTTTTCCATTTTCAAAGATAGTTTTGTTTTTTATGTTATTTTTCAAAAATTACTGCTGAAATTTCTATATTCATGACTCAGTATATAATCATTGTTTGATGAAATGACATACCACGTCCCTTAGAGTTTCATACGTATTACGATAACTTAAAGAAAAAAGATAATAGTAGTCAACGGTTACTATTATCTTTTTTGAACTATTTTTCATTAAAATATCTCATCTGCTGTGTTCCTTATTTACTTTTCCAGATTTTATCCTAGTTTAAAATTTATGCATTTGAACTGTTTATACAATTTGTAGGATTTTTAGCTTTTTTGTCGAATACACTTAATGCAAGGAGGGACATTACATGATTATTAAAGATTATTTCATCAACCTTTCTATTTTTTCTTTATTAGTTAGCGCAGCAATATTTATTCAAGTGTTTACAATTAATTCTAGTCGATATTTCGAAAAGCTCTATGGAGGGATTATTGCAGTTACGTTAATGTTCTTTTCTTTTCCATACATGGGATTTTCCTACGATCTTCGAGTTGTTCCTCTTATTCTATCTTTTATTTACTTTGGTCGTATTGCTGGTTGGATTACGCTAATTAGCATAATATTAATGCGTATCTTTTACACTGGAGGGTATTGGGAACCTCCTGTGATTGCTTATTTAGGTATGGGGATTCTATTTTCTACTTTTAAAACTTATTTTAAAAAACTACATCCTTTTAAAAGTGCATCGTTATATTTTTCTGTTTTTATTGGAATAAAGTGGTTAGTTGGCGTATTATTTAATACTACATTACTTTACACAGGAGGCCTATTATATATAGCGTTAGGACTTTTAATTGGGCTATTTCTTATGGAAGCCTACCAGAGATTGTATTATTTAACACAGGACTTATCTAAAATGAATCGAGAATTAAAAAAATCGAAGCAAGAACTTGCAGATACCGTACATGAGCTTCAAGGAGGAATTTTTAAATTTAAAAAAGTGGGTAAGCACTTTATACACACTTTATGTGATGGACAGTTTTATTATCAAAACGGATTTTATTCTGAACAGGTGGTAGGAAAAAGCTTACGTACTATTGATGCTTCTATTGTTCCTCCACATTTAGTTCCACAATTGATGAAGTACTATCTTCAGGCATGGGAAGGAAAAGAAATTATATTTGAATTACCTTGGCCAAATGATAAAACTATTATTCTTATTGCGCTTAGGCCGATTAAACGAAATGGACAAGTTATTGAAGTTGTTGGTTCTACAGTTGATATAACCGAAAGGAAAAAGGTAGAATCAGAATTAAGCGCTACCAAAGAATTATTGGAATCATTTATAAAGCACAATCTAGATGCTATTACCATTTCTGATCGAGAAGGGCATATTTTACAAGCCAATAAAGCTTATGAAAAGATATTTGGGTGGTCATCACAAGAAATCATAGGTAAGAGATTACCTTGTGTACCAGATTTTTTAATGGAAGAATCACTTGAAAATATTCAGAAAATTCTAACAGGAGAATCGGTGGTTACTAGATTAGAAACTGTTAGACAACGGAGCGATGGGAGTCTTCTTGATATCAGTCTGACAGTTTCTCCTATACTAGATGTAAGAGGAAATGTGATAGCTTTATCAGCAATATGTAGAGACATCTCTGAAAGAAAACAAGCAGAAAGAGAACGGCATCGATTACACCAGCAATTAAGAGATAGTGAAATGAAGTACCGTGCACTAATCGAACAAGCAACTGATGCGGTATATGTAGTAGAGCTGAATGAAGATAATGCTCCAAGTCGATTTATTGAGGTAAACCCTGTTGGGTGTAGAAGATTTGGATATAGTAGAGAAGAGTTGCTCTCATTATCATTTTCAAATATAGTACCACAAGATTCTCAAATAATCGTAAGGTTATTAGAAAAAATTAAAAAAGGACAAACTTCCTTCACTTTGCAAGATGAATATGTTTTTCCAACAGGAAAAGTAATAACAACTGAGTTTAGTGTTCGTGTTTTTAACTTAAATGGTAAAAAAGTTTTTCTAAGTATTTCTCGTGATATCACTGAACGGCTAAAAACAGAAGAATTATTACGAAAATCTGAAAAACTTGCTGTTGTAGGACAATTAGCGACTGTAATGGCTCATGAGATTAATAATCCATTAACTGCAATGAAAGGGTTCATGCAATTACTAAAATCAACGGAAAATGAGAATAATCAGGGTTATATTAATATAGTATCATCAGAGATTGAGCGTATAGAGAGCATAACAACTGAATTTATGGCGGTAGCCAAACCACAAGTAGTAAAAATGCAACCTAATAACATTAGTGTGCTAATGGATCAAGTTTTAATGCTACTACAACCTCAAGCAATGATGCATAATATAAAATTTAGAATCGATCTTAACCCTGGTATTCCATTGATTTCATGTGAAGGAAATCAATTAAAACAAGTATTTGTTAATATATTAAAAAATGCAATTGAATCTATGCCGATGGGAGGGGAAATTCTGATTCAAATAAATATACTTGATAATAATCAAGTAAGCATTCGTTTTATCGATCAAGGGTGTGGGATTCCAAAAGAACGTATACCATACCTCGGAGAACCTTTTTATAGTATTAAAGAAGAGGGGATTGGCTTAGGATTAATGATCTGTTATAAAATCATTGAAACACATCAGGGAAAGATATTTATTAAGAGTGAAATGAATAAGGGGACTACAGTTGAAGTCACTCTCCCTATTTGTACACTTCAAAATTAAGATATTCTCTTACTGAAATTTTTTAAGAAACCATACAGAATGTAATGCCAATGTTACTTAATGAAATAATAAAGAGAAGAACACTGGTAAATGTACCCTATAGAATAGACACTTGAAAAAGCCTGTTATAAAAACATCCTTTCTTTAGAACCAAAAGAAAGGATGTTTTTAATATTGTAATTTTTCTTGGAGACATTTCAAATTTTTACTTGTAATACATTTTTTAACTAATTTTGGTTAAGTTAGTTAAAAAGGTATTATTTTTAATGAGCATATTGACATATAAATATCCCTCATTTTTAAAATAGAAATTTCTAAAAACTATATATAGGTTCTTTTTGAAAGGAAGGGTATTATCAATTGAAACCACATGAAAAAGTACCTGTTCACTCTATAAAATCTTTGCAGGAATTAATGCAATTACTAAAAAAATCTAAAGATTTTATAACGTTGGAGATCGCTTCAAACAAATCCTCTATAGTCATTTCATATTTTAGAACCTTAATCGATGTAAATATATTTCATGAAGAGGTTTTAACTTATATAAAAGAGAAGAGCTTCGATTCATTACAAGATATTCGGTCTGTCTTACCCTTTGAAAATTCAAAAATAACAAATCAAATGGAAGATATTCAGGATAGTATTTTAAACGGCTATATACTTATTCAGTTCGATACAGATAAATTAAATGGCTTGTTAATCAATGTGGCAAAGAAAGAAAAAAGAGATATTACAAAAGCTGAAATTGAATACAATATCGTGGGTCCACAAATCGCGTTTGTTGAAGATTTAGATGTAAACTTAAATTTAGTACGTAGAAAGCTTCCAACACCTTATTTACAAGTGAAGGAATTGAAAGTAGGCTCTCTATCTAACACAACCGTTGCGATTGTATATATTGAGGGAATTGTAAATGATCAAAATCTACAAGAAATTATAAAAAGGGTGAGTCTAATAAAAACAGACCACGTTTTGGATAGCACGTATTTGATGCAGTTAATTGCAGACAACCCGAATTCTATATTTCCTCAATTTTTGAATACAGAACGACCAGACCGTGTAGCAGCTGTATTGGCAGAAGGGAAAATTGCACTTTTTGTAGATGGCTCACCTTATGCAATCACTCTTCCAACAACATTAATTGACTTTTTTTCTACGACAGAAGATTACACCATGCCTTGGATTATTGCCTCTTTTTTTCGTCTATTAAGGCTTTTTGCTTTTATGTTTTCTGTCTTAACGACTCCATTATATGTTGCAATCTTAACATATCATTACGAGCTTATTCCAAAAGAACTTCTTGAAACGTTAATCATATCGAGAAGTAAAGTACCTTTTCCTCCATTAATTGAAGCGCTTTTTTTAGAAATAACGATTGAATTACTGAGAGAAGCGGGGGCACGTTTACCAACTAAAGTGGGTCTAACTGTCGGTATAGTAGGTGGTATTGTAATTGGACAGGCATCTGTAGAGGCAAGCCTTACAAGTAATGTACTTATTATTATTGTTGCACTTTCAGCGCTTAGCTCATTTACAGCACCAATATATCGAATTGGTAATACAATTCGAGTAATTCGTTTTCCTTTTATAATATCTGCACACCTGTTGGGTTTATTAGGAATTGTTTTAACAAGCTCTTTGCTTTTAGCACGTTTATTACGTACAGAATCATTAAGACGTCCTTATTTGTTTCCTTTTTATCCTACACGCCCTACAGATTGGAAAGACAGCATTATCCGTTTGCCGATCTCAGCGATGTTTCGACGTCCTATTTTTTCAAGATCTAAACAGCGTTTTCGTTTTAATCCAGAAGAGGTAGAGAAAAATAAAATTAAATCACGAAATGATTTTGATGATTGAAATTAACAGGGAGGAGCATTATGAAACAGATCCCAATTGAGTATCAAGTCTCTCCATATATGGTGTTTTTTTTAATTATTACTATACAGATGGGGGTTGGTATGCTTGGTTTTGAAAGGATTAGTGCAAAATTAGTTGGAAATGATGCGTGGATTAGCACGCTGCTTTTTGGAATATCTGTTAATCTTATGATTTGGATTATATATCAGATTTTAAATCAGGGTAATGGAGATATCATTGCAATCAATCAAGACGTACTTGGAAAATGGATTGGTGGATTGTTCAACTTCATTTTTTTATCCTACATTGTATTGTTAGGTGCAACAACACTACATACTTATATCGAAGTAGTACATGTTTGGATGTTTCCTTCCATTTCATCTTGGATTATAGCAGGGGCTTTTTTGGGTCTATGTTATTACATTGTGACTGGAGGATTTCGTGTAGTTGCCGGAATTGGCTTCTTTGGAATCGTTATCCCAAGCATTCTAATCTTCACATTTTTTTATCCTTTGCAGTATGCAGATTTTCAGAATTTATTTCCAATTGCACAGCATTCATTCCTAGAAATCATGAAAGGAATGAAAGGAAATATGTTTAGTTTTTTTGGATTTGAAATGTTATTGTTGTACTACCCATTTATTAAAAAGGCAAGAACCTCTCAAAAATATGCGCACTATGCAAATTTAGTAACGACTATTGTCTACACATACCTTATGATTTTAACTCTTGCGTTTTTTAGTGAAAAACAACTAGCGAGCGCGATATGGGCATATTTAAGCATGATTAAAATTATACAATTTCCCTTTATAGAGCGGTTTGAATACATTATTGTTTCTGTTTGGGCTTTTTTTATATTACCTAACGTTTCCTTTACATTATGGGGAGTAAGTCGTGGTATAAAAGAGGCACTGGGAATAAAGCAAAAATATGTTTTGCCAGTTATCATCCTGTTCATCTTTGTTTTATCATTTTTCTTGAATAACCGTAATAAAATTAACTTATTAAATACTTGGACAGGTCAAATTGGCTTTGTATATATATATGTATACCTACCTATATTATGGCTAATTCAAACCGCCAAAATAAAGTTAAGGAGATAAACATGAAGCGATGGATACTTTTCCTTATAGTAAGTGTCTTCTTAATAGGTTGTGCTAAAACGAAAATTGTGGATGACATTGACTTAGTTCAAGTTGCGGCATATGATACCGAAGCAAAAGGTAAGCTAAAAGGAACCTTTGCGATTTCAGCTTATAAAGGAGGCGGGGAAGGTGAAACGAAAATCTATTCAGCATCAGGCCAGACTGGTAGAGAAGTTCTTGCAAGAGCATCCGAAAAGTCTTCTGGACCTCTAGAGTTGGGGCAATTGCGTGTTATTATATTTAATGAAAAAATAATTGAAAAGGGAATGCAGGAAATTTTAGAGACTTTGAATCGAAATCCTAGTGTAGGAAATGCAATTTATTTAGCAATTACAAATGTAAAAGGGGAATCACTATTAAAGGGGAACTATTCTAAAGAAAAAGAAATTGCTTCCTATCTATCCTCTTTACTGGAGCAAAATATGGACAATGGAACGCAACCAAAAACAAATTTTTTTATGTTTTTAAACCAACTTAATGATGATGCGAGAGATTCATATTTACCGATGATATCTAAAAAAGGTAACGTGTTGGAGTTAGATGGAATAGCACTTTTTAAAAGATGTAAAATGGTTGATAAAGTGAATCCTAAAGATTTATTTGTATTTAAATTGTTGACAGATAATTTTAAACAAGGTACATACCAATTCAAGCTACCTGGTTCTTCAAATACGTACGCCACGATAGAGAATATAAAGGCTAGAACAAAATATAAGATGGAAGGGAATAGTAAGCATCCATTCGTAAATGCTCATATTCAAGTTAAAGCTGAAATTCAAGAATTTACAAAAACAAAAAATCTAGATAATCCTAAAGAAATAAAAAAATTAGAAAAAATTATGGAAAAAGAAATAGAAAAAAAAGCAACTACATTGATAAAGAGATTTATTAAAAAAGACACAGATCCTATAGGACTTAGAAAGCTTGGTAGAACTCACGTAAGAAAATGGAACAGTCAAGAATGGGAAGAATCCTATAAACATTTACGTTTTCGTGTAACAGCTGATGTAAAAGTAACCCAATCTGGTGTTACAGAATAAATCAAATAAGATATGGTAAATTTCAACAAAAAAATATAGTCTCGCAGGAGATTAGGGAGAAGAGAAACGATTAACAAAGAATTTCATAAACATTAAGATGCTTTGTTAATCGTTTTTATACCTGTAGCTTTATCACTTATAGTAATCATAATTATAATAAAAGAACACCGAAACAAATTTCCGATACCACATAATTATAAGAGGACAATAAAGCATCAAGATATAATGTATGCTTTGTCTGGAAAAAAGAATTTAAGTACTTCAAGGTTAAACACTTAACTTTAAAATAGTAAATTCGTTGCTTGTAGCACTTCAACTAGACTGTGCCCCGAAAGTTAGAAAGGTCGGTTTATTAAGTAGCCTCTAGGGAATGAGCCTAGTACAATACTGGATTCATTTCCTTTTATTTTTCCTTGATTCTTTCATGATTATAGTACTTTATATACTTTGCTAATTCTTGTTTGAATTCTGTTATACTTTCAAATTCTTTCGATACAGAAATAGACATACAAAAACGCCATTCTTTCTTATAAATTTACAGAAAGAATGGCGTATTCTTCAAAAGTGAGTTCCTTTATTGAAAAGCTTTAGTTCTATATGACAGATAAAAGGGCAAGCAACGCTAAAATAGCGAGAAATCCTTGTTTCATGATAATTGATTTATTGGATGTGAAACCTCCGAAAATAGCTGCTATCACTACACAAATGATGAAAAATAATTGAATCATATAACCAATGGGATTGTTTCCAAGTATAAGTCCCAGAATGAGGCCAGTTGCTAAGAATTCATTATATAAACCGTTTGCAAATTAATTGTCTAAGTATTTCTAAGTTTAAAGAGTACAGTGTCTTCGTTTTTTATTGAATCAACTTTTACATGTTGGTTCAATATTTTCTATTCTCTTGGAACTTAGTTCTCGTTTACTTCTCACAAAAGCAATAAAATCTATTATCTCTTCTGTTGACAGTGCTTCTCCATCTATTAAAAGTGTTGGATCTGGATCGTTTAGGAGTCTTGTAATATCAATTACATCTTTGTTTTGATGTGAATGTTCAATTCGACCTAATATATAATCTACAGATGTATCAAATAAATCGGCTATTTTTGATAAAGATTGTAATGAAGGTAATCTATAACCATTTTCATACCCGGCATAGGTGCTTTTCGCAATCCCAAGTCGATCTGCTGTCTCTTGTAAGGACCATTTTTGATTTTTTCTTAATTTAGATAAACGTTCCAGCATTCGTCTCATACCCCATCTAATTTTATTAAATTAATTATAACATAGAAAAAGAATCAAGAATAGAAAAAAAGTACGCGTATTGAATACAAAATCTTGATTAATTCAAATTAAGTTCTATAATGATAAATATAAATACGCATTACGCGAACGATATATCGTTGTTTATTTTATGGAGGGGTTGTGTATGAAGAAAATTTTATTACTTGCAACTGGTGGGACAATTGCATCTGTGGAGGGGAATGAGGGGCTTGTTCCAGGATTGTCCGCTGAGGAATTATTGAATTATTTTTCGAAGTCTTCTCGAAACTTAGAAATAGATTGCAAAATCTTAATGAATATTGATAGTACCAATATGCAACCTGAGCACTGGAAAGAAATAGCTAATGCTGTTTTTAATCACTATGATGACTATGACGGGTTTGTGATTACACATGGAACGGATACGTTAGCTTATACATCTTCTGCGTTATCTTATATGCTGCAAGGTTTAAGAAAACCAGTTGTTTTAACAGGTTCACAAGTACCTATTAGTTTTAAAAAGACAGACGCAAAGAAAAATGTAGCTGATGCTCTTAGGTTTGCCTGTGAGGATGTTGGCGGTGTGTTTATTGTTTTTGATAGTAGGGTGATTATTGGGACGAGAGCAGTTAAAATGCGAACAAAAAGTTATGATGCATTTGAAAGTGTGAATTATCCATATGTTGCTGAGGTAAATGAAGATGAAGTGAAATATCATTGGAAGCCAACTTCCTCACATAGTGAACTTTCAATAAATACTAATTTATGTACGGATGTTTTTCTTATGAAATTGTATCCAGGTACAAAGCCTGAGGTATTTGATTGTTTAAAAGATTTGTATAAAGGGATTATTATTGAAAGTTTTGGAAACGGTGGATTACCTTTTGAAGGAAGGAACTTGCTTTCGAAAATTCAAGAGTTGACTGAAATGGGGATTGCTGTAGTGATTACTACTCAATGCCTGGAAGAAGGAGAAGACATACTTCTCTATGAAGTAGGACGGAAAGTGGCGCAACATCAAGTAATATTGTCTGGAGATATGAATACGGAAGCCATCATAGCAAAATTGATGTGGGCGCTTGGGAAAACTAATAAATTAGAAGAGATTAAAAAAATTATTGAAGAGCCTTTAGCCTACGATTTAACAATAAAATCTGATAAGGATTGGTAATGACTTCATATGATTTATTTAGGTTTTACATTTAATATGGGGGAGAAATTAAAATGGCAATGACAAACAAGAACGTGCGAGTGGAGAATGATTTTTTGGGAGGAAAGGAATTACCTATTGAGGCATATTACGGAATTCAGACTTTACGCGCTGTTGAAAATTTCCCGATTACAGGGTATAAAATTCATGAAAGTTTAATTAGAGCGTTCGCAATTGTAAAAAAAGCAGCAGCGCTTGCGAATACAGATGTAGGAAGATTGGAATTGAACAAGGGCGGCGCGATCGCAGAAGCTGCTCAAGAAATTCTTGATGGAAAATGGCATGATCATTTCATCGTAGATCCAATCCAAGGCGGAGCGGGTACTTCAATGAACATGAATGCAAATGAAGTCATTGCCAATCGTGCTCTTGAATTATTAGGGATGGAAAAAGGAGACTATCATTATATTAGTCCAAATAGTCATGTAAACATGGCGCAATCAACAAACGATGCATTCCCAACGGCGATTCATATCGCAACGTTAAATGCATTAGAAGGCTTATTACAAACGATGGGTTATATGCATGATGTATTTGAATTAAAAGCAGAACAGTTTGATCATGTTATTAAAATGGGTCGTACACATTTACAAGATGCTGTGCCAATCCGTCTTGGACAAGAATTTAAAGCATACTCTCGCGTACTTGAACGTGATATGAAACGAATTCAACAATCGCGTCAACATTTATATGAAGTAAATATGGGGGCAACTGCAGTTGGTACAGGCTTAAATGCAGATCCAGAATACATTGAAGCAGTTGTAAAACATTTAGCTGCAATCAGTGAATTACCGCTTGTTGGTGCAGAAGATTTAGTAGATGCGACGCAAAATACGGATGCGTATACTGAAGTATCTGCAGCACTGAAAGTATGTATGATGAATATGTCTAAAATTGCAAATGACCTTCGCTTAATGGCATCAGGTCCACGTGTTGGTTTAGCAGAAATTATGTTACCAGCTCGTCAACCAGGTTCATCTATTATGCCAGGGAAAGTAAATCCTGTTATGCCAGAAGTTATTAATCAAATTGCGTTCCAAGTAATAGGTAATGATCATACAATTTGCCTTGCTTCAGAAGCAGGACAATTAGAATTAAACGTGATGGAACCAGTACTTGTTTTCAACTTACTGCAATCGATTAGCATTATGAATAACGGTTTCCGTGCCTTTACAGATAATTGCTTAAAAGGAATTGAAGCGAATGAAGATCGCTTAAAAGAGTATGTTGAGAAAAGTGTAGGAATTATTACAGCCGTGAACCCTCATATCGGTTATGAAGCAGCAGCTCGCGTTGCGAAAGAAGCAATCGCGACAGGGCAATCTGTTCGAGAACTTTGTGTGAAAAATGGTGTATTGTCACAAGAGGACTTAGAGTTAATTCTAGATCCATTCGAAATGACACACCCAGGGATTGCAGGAGCAACTCTTTTAAAGAAAAATTAAAAGAAGAGGGGGGACAAGTCCCTCCTCTTTGTTTACAATATAGGGATTTTATATGTGAATAGAGGTAGGGAGATTATAAGTAAGTAACAGTGGCGTTTAATAGTTCATAGAAACAAAATTAAGAGGAGCAGCAATATAATCAACATCACTTTTAAGTTAGTTAACATTGTTATCGTGTCCGCTATTTGGTTACTTAATACTTTAATTCATGTTTTTACCAATTATTTATTGCCTCAAAATGCAAAGTTTTTGAAAATAACTATTTTAGATGTGAGATGAAAATAGGGGATAGATACTTAGCATTTAATAAAAAAAGATAAGATTACGAAATGTAATCTTATCTTTTCATTAAGAATAATGAATTGTAGCTTCAAGGCTTCAGAATGACTTTTATACAATCATCTTCACGATTATTAAAAATTTGATAACCGTAGCTCGCTTCTTCAAGGGGGATTTTGTGTGTAATAATCTCTTTTGGATCAAATTCTTTATTTGTTATTTTTTCAAATAGTTCCGGCATAAAATGAATGACAGGTGCTTGTCCCATTTTAAGATTAATATTTCTAACCCAAAATGCCCCGAGTGGAAATGCATTATAATTGCCACCATAAACGCCAGTCATTTGAACCGTTCCATATTTCCTTACGGCTTTCGTAGCGATTTGAATAGGGCCGAGAGTTCCGCCTTGTAGTTTCAATTTTTGTTCCAGAAATTCTAGAGGCGATTTTTTTCCATCCATTCCCACGCAATCAATGACTACATCGGCACCGCCATGTGTAATTTCCTTTAAATGTTCTCCCATATCTGGAAATTTTGTAAACTCAAATACCTCAACATTGTTAATCTTTTTTGCATAATTCATCCGATAATCTAAGTAATCCACTGCAATTACACGTTTAGCACCTTGCATCCAAACGAATTTTTGTGTCATTAATCCAACAGGTCCACAACCAAGGACGATAACAGTATCACCTGGCTTAACGCCTGCGTTTATTACACTCCAATAGGCTGTTGGTAAAACATCTGATAGAAATAGTAGGGATTCATCTTCAAGTTCGCATGATTCCGGTATAACAAATGGAGTAAAATTACCAAATGGAACTTTTAAATATTCTGCTTGTCCTCCTGGATGATTACCAAATTTCTCTGTGTAACCAAAGTATCCACCAGAATCGTAATGAGGGTTTGAGTTATCACATTGACTTTCCATTTCATGTTGGCAATAGAAACAATGTCCACAAGAAACGTTGAAGGGGATGACAACACGATCGCCTTTTTTCACTTTAGTGACATCTGGCCCGACTTCTTCAACGATTCCCATTGGTTCATGGCCGATAATGTATCCTTGAGGTAAGGGCATGTTGCCTTGATATAGATGTAAATCAGAACCGCAAATAGCGGTTGAAGTAATTTTTACAATAATATCATCTTTTTTCTCTAATTTTGCATCATCCACTTGTTTCACCTGTACTTGGTTTGGTCCTTGATAGGTTACAGCTTTCATCTCATATCTCCTTTTGAATTATGTCTCAAAACATAATTTTATTTAATCTCTTGGTGAAATAGAAATCTTTCTTTTATTTACTGAAGGGAATTAGAAAGTATACATAGTGTTGTTATGAAAGTATGTTATATCAGTTATTCTTTCTTATATGTTTTGCCCTACTTTAAGAAAAAAATCAATTTTTATTCATAATCTAATTTCCATAAAAAGGATAATTATTATTTCATAATTTGTAGCATATTAAAAACATCGGAGGTGAAACAATATGGGAAAAAATAATAGTGGAAGTCGTAATGAAGTATTAGTTCGAGGCGCTGAACAAGCTCTTGATCAAATGAAATATGAAATTGCACAAGAGTTTGGTGTACAACTTGGTGCAGATACAACAGCTCGTTCAAACGGATCTGTTGGTGGTGAAATTACAAAACGTTTAGTAGCAATGGCAGAACAACAACTTGGTGGTAGAGCTAACCGCTAAGTAAATTAGCTTAAAATATAGCAAATATGTAAATCAATTTCTTTTGTGTATTCATAAAAATAAAAAACCTTATATTAAACAGATTCTCACTCAAAGATTATTGATAATCTTCTTTCATAATCTTTGAGTATTTAATTTGTAAACTACTTTCCTAAACAATAAACACGCAGTGTTGGAAAGGTGTTTTCCATGCATAGTAGAAAATCTTTTGCAGGAAAAAGCATACTTAAAAATTTGATTTCAATATTGAAATCAATATTTATTATGATATTTTCGAAAGGTAGGAATTTAAAAATGGGTATATTAAGTGGAAATCCTCAAAATGAACCTTTACATTACGGAGAAGTATTTGACATTTGGAGTTATCTTCTTGCTGCACAGGGTGCAATTGCAAGCCATCAAGTATTTATGAATCACACAGGTGACGAAGATTTGAAGAAGTTTTTAGAAGGCTTAATTGAAAATGATATGAATTCGGAGATAGAAGAATTAAAGGCACTTTTAAAAGTTAATGGGGTCGCTTTACCGCCAGCGCCTCCAGAACGTCCAGTTGCATCTATTGAAGACATTCCTCCGGGAGCGCGTATTAATGATGTTGAAATTGCTGCAGCTGTTTCTACAGGATTAGCAGCTGGACTTGTGACATGTAGTCAAGTGATGGGAAAATGTCTTCGAGAAGATGTAGGGATGCTATTTGGCCAATTTCATATGAAAAAAGCGCAGGCCGGTGTAACTCTGCTACGTTTAAGTAAGAAAAAAGGGTGGGTAGTTCCACCTCCGTTACATGTAAGAAATTCTGATCAAGCTTAATAAACAAAAATAAAAAAGTGGCATTGGCCACTTTTTTATTTTTTAGATGTATCCTCAAGCTTGGATTTATTTATTGTGGAAGAATCTATATATTCATCTGATATTTCCATAGCATATTTATCATGATGAATATGATTGCGATTTTTTAATTCATCGTCGTTACGTAGCACTAGCCTCTTCATATAAATATGGAAGAAAACTTCTGTTCCACCAATAATTAAAGCGGCTATAAATGAAGAAAGTCCAATGTTACGAGTAGCATCTAAATTAGTAAACAAGGATGTTAGTAACCAAGTTCCGAAAAAGCTTAAGCCGAAATCTGCCATTGTAGCAATCGCATTTCCGTATTTAGGTAAAATGAAGAGGTCTCCGATTAAATAGGCAGCTCCCGTAAGAAAAAGAGAAATTAGTAATACTCTAGGAATTGAAATGCCTTGAAAGATACTGAGCATGATTAGCAATACTGCAGTTATCGCTGTGTATTTAATTAATAAGGCAACAATATGTTTCATCATTTTCCTCCATTGTTTAAACGTATATGGAATACAATATTTCATTAAAAACGGATTATGCTTTTATATAGCGTAACCCGTTTTAATCACCCCTTAATGGTAAGAAGTACAACCTGGGTAAGAAGCAGGCTTATACTATGGATAGTATTTGCGGAATATCGAGCTTTATTCATAAAGGGTAGTTCCATTCTTATAATAGAGATGTTGCCTAAGTACAGTGTTTTTTCATATTAAACTTAATATTCGTTGGTGTTTTGATTCATTAATATAAAAATAAACAAAGTATTTCCGCATTTAATGCATCTTTTTATCTATATATTTTCCGTAATCAGGTACAGCAATTTTATCAAATTCTTGAACGAGTGTTTTGAGGCTCGTTGATAGCAATTCACCTGACATTGGTATCCCATGTCCAGTAATAGCGACTAGAGGCTTTAATTCTTCTAATTTAATGACTGATTCTTTAGCTGCTTTCCAGTCTGTTGTTAAATAACGAGGAGGACCGCTTATTTCCTGTTCTTGAGTTATTACTTTATACAGATACTCCTGTTTCACTGTAACAAAAGCGTCCCCAGCAATTAAAGTTCGGTCTTTCTCTCGGAATAATGAAATATGCCCAGGAGTATGCCCTGGTGTATGAATCCATCTAAACTCTGGCATATGGGGAACAGTTCCATCGATAGGTAGTGCTTTTACGCTATTTCCTAAATCAATCGGTTCATTAGGGAACAGGGGAGACATTTTCGCTACCATACCACCTTCAACTGTTGGATCTGGTTCAGGATAGCTTTGTTGTCCAGTCAAAAACGGTATCTCCATTTGATGGGCATAGACTGGAACATCCCAATATTTAATGAGTTCAATTATTCCTCCAACATGATCAAAATGCCCATGAGTTAAAATAATTGCTTTTGGACGGCTATTTGTACCAAATCGCTCCTCAGTAACAGAGATAATTTCATTTGCACATTTAGGCATTCCAGCGTCAACTAAAACAAAATCATTGGTCTTAGGATTTCCAACAAAGCATATATTGACGATTTGAATCGTGTAACAAAATAAATCAGGTAATACTTCGAGGCCATGACCACTTTCAATTGAAGTTGCTGGAATAAACTTGTAATCACTTCCATAATTCATTTCCTTGTTCACCTTTTGTCCCCCTTAATATGTTTTAATACGACATTATAGTTCCCTAATCTTGAAAATTCATTTTGGCGAATTTGAGAAAAGAATTAATGTGGGATTAAAAACAATAATTTAGTCCTAGAATTAAGAGGGATTCATATCAATTTATATAAAGTGCAAACAAAAAATATTGCTTTTAAAGTCACAGATTCTACTATTTTTGAGGCGGATTTATGGCTTAATAAAAGATTTATAAAGATATTACAATATGGATTTATATAAAAAAGACATAACAAAGGTCGATAGAAATCCATTATGTCTAATGATTGCTTTTCATAATCAAAGAATGTTTAAGTTTGGTGATGTAATTGAAGTGAATTAGAGGGGAAATAGAAGTGATAATCTCTTCCTAACTTAATTATATCATGTAATTTACGTTCGAAATAGACTGTTTCTTCTCATTTACTACTGTTACAATCAAGAACACATGAATAGTAAGGAGAGGTGCCAAATGAGTTCTTTCGTTCTCGATTTTCAGGAAATAGAAAAAACGCAGCTTTTTCTCGTTGGTGGAAAAGGATTGAATTTAGGGGAGTTATCCAATATTCAAGGGATACGAGTGCCAGAAGGATTTTGTGTTACAACGGTAGGGTATGAACAGGCCATCGGAAAAAATGGAGCATTTCAAACTTTGTTGAATCAATTAACAATGCTAAAAATTGAGGAACGAGATCGAATTGGTGAAATTAGTAAGCAGATTAGAGAAGTCATTATGGCGGTGGAAATTCCAGTTGATGTAGTGGAATCAGTAGCTCATTATCTCTCGCACTTTGGCGATGAACATGCGTATGCAGTGCGGTCTAGTGCTACTGCTGAAGATTTACCGTATGCCTCGTTTGCTGGTCAACAAGATACGTATTTAAATATTATTGGAAAAGAAAACATTTTGCAGCATATAAAAAAATGCTGGGCTTCTTTATATACAGATCGAGCAGTTATATACCGAATGCAAAACGATTTTGATCATGATCAAGTTTCTATATGTATTGTCGTTCAAAAAATGGTTTTCCCTGAGGCTTCAGGGATTTTATTTACTGCGGATCCAATTACTTCGAATAGGAAGGTGTTATCAATCGATGCCAGCTTTGGACTTGGCGAGGCGCTAGTATCTGGATTGGTTTCTGCCGATAATTATAAGGTAAAAGAAGACGAAATCGTCGAAAAGGTCATCGCAACGAAAAAATTAGCCATCTATGGACGAAAAGAAGGCGGAACAGAGAGGAAGAAAATTGCTCCTAATCAGCAAAAAATTCAAACACTTACTGAACAACAGATTTTACAACTAGCACGCATCGGAAGACAAATCGAAGCTTATTTTGGTTGTCCGCAAGATATTGAATGGTGCTTAGTTGATGATACAATTTATATAGTCCAAAGCAGACCGATTACGACTTTATATCCAATTCCAGAAGTAAATGATGGGAAAAATCACGTGTATATATCAGTTGGTCACCAACAAATGATGACCGATGCGATGAAACCATTAGGTTTATCTTTTTTCCTGTTAACGACTAGTGCACCTATGTGTAAAGCTGGAGGCAGGCTATTTGTTGATGCTACGCAAAGACTAGCTTCACCTGCTAGCAGAGATTACTTAATAAACACTTTAGGTAAATCGGATCCGCTCATACGAGATGCATTAACGACTGTAATTGAGCGAGAGAATTTTATTGAATTGTTATCGGATGATGAAAAAGAAAAGGATCTTAGTAAAAAAGTGCCACCTGCAAGTTCGCAACCACAACCTGAAAACGATCCGGAAATCGTTACGAATTTAATAAAGAATAGTGAATCATCAATAGAAGAGTTAAAACGAAACATGCAAACGAAATCAGGGATAGATGTACTTGATTTTATTTTAGAAGACATTCAGCAATTAAAGAAAGTATTATTTAACTCGCAAAGTATAGCTATCATTATGGCAGGTATGAATGCTTCATCATGGATTAATGAAAAGATGGAACAATGGTTAGGGGAAAAGAATGCAGCAGATGTACTTTCACAATCTGTACAACATAATATTACGTCAGAAATGGGGCTAGCGTTATTGGATGTGGCAGATGTGATTCGGCCGTATCCAGAAGTCATTACGTATTTACAGCATGTAGAAGATGCTAGCTTTTTAGATGAATTAATTCAGTTTAAAGGCGGGGAAAAAGTTCGGGATGCAATCGGGGCGTTTCTAAGCAAATATGGAATGAGATGCAGCGGAGAAATCGACATTACGAAAACGCGCTGGAGTGAACAGCCAGCTACAATTATACCGATGATTTTGAATCATATAAGGGACTTTGAATATGGTGCTAGTAAACGGAAGTTTGAAGAAGGGCTGCAGGAAGCTTTGAAAAAAGAAGAAGAGCTGTTAGAGCGATTGCAGCACTTGCCGGATGGGGAACTAAAAGTAGAAGAGACGAAGAGAATGATTTGTAACATCCGCAATTTCATCGGTTATCGTGAATATCCGAAATACGGCATGATTCATCGTTATTTCATATATAAGCAGGCATTACTGAAAGAAGCAGAGAAACTTGTGCAAAATAATGTTCTGGATGAAATAGAAGATATATACTATCTAACTTTTGAAGAACTTTACGAAGTCGTCCGCACAAATAAACTAAATTACAAGATTATTCATAAACAAAAAAATGCGTACAAATTATATGAAAAACTAACACCCCCGCGTGTTATCACGTCTGATGGAGAAATCATTACAGGTAAGTACAAACGCGAAAATCTCCCGGCTGAAGCCATTGTAGGTTTGCCTGTTTCTTCTGGAGTGGTTGAGGGGAGAGCACGCGTTATTTTAAACATGGAAGACGCGAATTTGGAAGATGGAGATATATTAGTTACGGCATTTACCGATCCTGGGTGGACACCTTTGTTTGTTTCTATAAAAGGGTTAGTCACTGAAGTCGGCGGGCTTATGACGCACGGAGCAGTGATTGCACGTGAATATGGCCTGCCAGCAGTTGTTGGAGTAGAGAACGCTACGAAACTAATAAAAGACGGGCAACGAATTCGGGTACATGGAACAGAAGGATATATTGAAGTGTTGTAGTTGTATTTTAGATAAATAAAGAAATCGTCCACTAAATATAGTGGACGATTTCTTTATGATTTTAATAGTTTTATCAACTTTCATCAATATTTTCTGAAATATTGATGAATCAGAATGTATGTTCATCTAAAACAAAGGATTTTTTCAAAAATATTACAAATTCAGACAATATATTGATTATTATCTGAATTTTCTGTAATATATAAACGTTGTATCGTATTTAATATTGGGGAGGAATGGGGATGAAGAAAAAGCCTTTTAAAGTGCTGTCTACGCTTGCGGCGGCAGCTGTGCTTAGTTGCACGTTTGGGTATGGGGGTCAATCTGTTTATGCGGCAACATCGTCTAATGGGGAAACTTTAAGTCCGATTGATGAAAATTTAATTCAAGAGGAGCGTTTAGCAGATGCGCTCAAGAAACGCGGTGTAATTAGTGAATCTACGTCGAAAGAAGACACATTAAAAGCTGTTGAAAAATACGTAGAGAAGAAAAAAGGAGAAAATGCGGGAAAAGAACCAGCAGCGGGGGATAGTGTTACGAGAGAAGCTGCTGACTTTTTGAAAAAAGTTAAAGATGCAAAAGCAGGTGAGAAAGAAAAAGCAGATCAACCTGCTAGTGGTCCAGTAGCGGGACAAGAGCCGGTTAAAGGGGGATTAAACGGCCAAGTACCAACTACTTCAGCGAAGCAAAAACAATATAACGGTGATGTTCGTAAAGATAAAGTTCTCGTATTGCTAGTAGAGTTTGCGGACTTTAAGCATAACAATATTGATCAAGTACCAGGTTATATGTATTCAAATGATTTTAATCCAGAACATTATCAAAAAATGTTATTTGGTAATGAGCCATTTACACTCTTTGATGGTTCAAAAGTACCAACATTTAAACAATATTATGAAGAGCAATCTGGTGGTAGTTATACAGTAGATGGCACAGTAACAAAGTGGTTGACAGTTCCTGGTAATGCGGCAGATTATGGCGCAGATGCAGGAGATGGCGGTCATGATAATATGGGACCAAAAGGACCTCGTGATTTTGTAAAAGAGGCATTAAATGCGGCTGTAGAAAGTGGTATTGATTTATCTGAATTTGACGAATACGATCAATATGACAATAATGGTGATGGCAATAAAAATGAACCAGATGGTCTGATTGATCACTTAATGGTCATTCACGCTGGAGTTGGGCAAGATGGGGGCGGTGGTAGACTAGGTGATGATGCAATTTGGTCACATCGTTGGCACCTTGGAACACCATATCCAATTGAAGGAACAAAAGCAAAAGTTGATAACTGGGGCGGTAAGATGGCAGCATACGACTACACAATTGAGCCAGAAGACGGAGCGGTTGGTGTATTCGCACATGAATTTGGTCATGATTTAGGTCTTCCAGATGAGTATGATACGAAGTACACAGGAGCAGGTGAGCCAATTAACTCCTGGTCTGTTATGAGTGGCGGTAGCTGGGCTGGTAAAATTGCAGGAACAACGCCACCGAGTTTCTCTCCGCAAAACAAAGAGTTCTTTCAAAAGAACATGGGTGGAAACTGGGCCAATATTGTAGAGGTTGACTATAATAAATTAAATAGTGGTATTGGCTATGCGACGTATTTAGATCAAAGTGTAACGAAATCAAATCGTCCTGGTCTGATTCGTGTTAACTTACCAGATAAAGAGGTAAAAGGTATTCAGCCTGCATTCGGTAAGAAGTACTACTATAGTACAAAAGGTGATAACCTTCATACAACATTAGAAACGCCAGTGTTTGATTTAACAAATGCAACAAATGCGAGGTTTGATTATAAATCAATGTATGAAATTGAAACGGATTATGACTTCCTTGAAGTACATGCAGTGAAAGAAGATGGTACGAAAACGTTAGTGGATCGAATTGGTGAAAAAAATGTGAAAAATGGTCTAGACACAACAGATGGTAAATGGGTAGATAAGTCTTATGACTTAAGCAAATTCAAAGGTCAAAAAGTAAAATTAGTATTCGAATACATTACAGATGGTGGTTTAGCGCCGACCGGTTTTACTTTTGATAATGCTACATTAACTGTAGATGGAAATGTTGTGTTCTCTGATGATGCAGAAGGCGAAACGAAATTTAAATTAAATGGTTTTGTTGTAGCAGACGGTTTTGATAAGAAGAAGCATAACTACTATTTAGAGTGGAGAAACTATGCTGGTGCTGATCAAGCGTTAAAATATAGCAGTGGTGTACCGTATAATACAGGTCTGCTAGTATGGTATGCAGACTCTAGTTTTACAGATAATTGGGTTGGTTTACATCCAGGTGAAGGTTTCTTAGGAGTTGTTGACTCTCACCCAGAGGCAATTGTTGGAACACTAAACGGCAAACCAACTGTTAAAAATAGTACACGATTCCAAATCGCAGATGCTGCGTTCTCCCTTAACCAAACGCCAGCATGGAAAGTGGTATCTCCAACACGCGGAACATATGATTACAAAGGATTACCAGGTGTAACGAAGTTTGATGACTCTAAATTGTATATAAATGATTTAATCCCAGATGCAGGACGTAAATTACCGAAATTTGGATTGAAATTTGAAGTAGTTGGACAAGCAGATGATAATTCTGCAGGTGCAGTTCGTTTAT
This sequence comes from Bacillus sp. HMA207, assembly GCF_003402455.1. Classification (NCBI taxonomy): domain Bacteria; kingdom Bacillati; phylum Bacillota; class Bacilli; order Caryophanales; family Bacillaceae; genus Bacillus; species Bacillus sp. HMA207. The sequence goes on from NZ_BEZT01000001.1 coordinate 1,719,415, forward strand.
ATCGTTAATAATGTAGAAGCTGTTGAAGGGGAGTCCTTTCAACAGCTTTTTTTACAGAAACATAAATTTCAAGTTATTAATAAAATAATAGAAATTACTAAGCAAGCGGGCTTATTTCTTTAAGCCAGCAGCATAAAAAGGTCCATGAACTGCGATTGTTGATAAAAAGCGAGCAATCTCCTCAGGTGTTTCTTTTTGTCCATTATTTAACCATTGTTGGATGACACCTATATGTGCAGATGCCATATAAGAAGTTAAATATTCGCTTGGAACAAGTAAATTCTCCTTATTAATGAGAGGACCATTCGTATCTTCAAATAATGTTTTCCACATAAAGTCTTTCAGTTTTGTTTGGAAAGATAAATCTCCTTTCGGACTTAGTACAGCTCTCATAAAATCACTATTTTCATTTAGAAATTCAAGAATAGAAGTGATAAGTATAAATGGCATTGTTGGAGAAGGATTTGATCCAAGGTCAGCAATAACTTCCGGGAATTTCTGTTTAGCAATGCTAGAAAACTCGTACATAATGTCTTCTTGGCATTTTGTCATTAAATCAAATTTATCTTGATAGTGCGCATAGAAAGTACCGCGATTAATGTTTGCTTTCGTTGTAATATCTTTCACTGTAATGGCGTCAAAACCTTTTTCTTCAATTAGCTCCACCAATGCATTTCGTATGGCAGTTTTCGTACGAACAACACGCAAATCTAAATTATTATCGCGCAAAGCATATCCCTCCTTAATTTTACTCAACACATTTGGAAAATGTGTCTTATAACCAACACATTCACGATTTTTGATTATTGTATAAGGTTCAACTCGAACATATAATTCAAAATATAAATAAACAACACGTTGTTGGTTATTATAGATCAAATTAAGGGAGGAGAAAAGAAAATGTTTAAAAATAAACTTTTATTTTTATCACCAGTTATTGCACTACTTGTTGTTTTTATTTTTTCATTAACGCTATTTCCAACTGTTCAACCGCAGCCGAAAAACTTGCCAATTGCAATTGTAAATGAGGATCAAGGTGTAGAAATTCCAAATCAACCGAAAATGAATATGGGGCAAACGATCGTTGATAACATGAAAAAAACAGCGAAATCAGAGGAAGAACCCGCAGTGAAGTGGGTAGAATTAAAAAATAAAGAAGCCGTTCAAAAGGGATTAAACAATAAAGAGTATTACGCGGCATTAGTCATCCCGAAAGAATTTAGCGCAAAACAAGCGTCGTTACGAACACCACAGCCATCTTCACCTGAGATAGAAATATATATTAATCAAGGAATGAATACGGCTGCATCAACTATGGCAGGGCAAATATTACAGGCGATTGTTGATAATATGAACAATACTGTTCGTACACAAATATTAGAAGGGTTGAAAGCAAAAGGAGCTACTGTAACAACAGATCAAGCTGAGAAATTAGTAACACCTATTGTAAAGAACGTGAAAAATGTGAATGAGGTCGGCAAAAATAGTGCGAACGGTAACTCACCAATATCATTATTCCAGCCGTTATGGATTGCAAGTTTAGCTAGTGCAGCGATTATTTTTATTGCGATTAGTAAAATGCCAGTAAGCTCAAGAAAAGAAAACTTTCTGTTAAAAGTAAAACAAATCGTAACAGGAGCTATTGCGACACTTGTAATTGGGTTTGGTCTTACATGGATTGCAGATGGGATGGTAGGGTTAAATATTTCGAACTTCACGGATACAGCTCTATTCTTATCCATTACTTCTTTTAGTTTCTTCTTAATGATATCTGCAGTACTATCATTAGTTGGGCTAAAAGGAATCGGTTTATTCGCTTTATTACTATTCTTCGGGGCACCGTTATTATCATTAGCACCTGAGATGTTGTCTCCGTTTTATCAAGACTGGGTTTACTCATGGTTACCAATGAAATTTATGATTGAAGGCCTAAGAGAAATCTTCTTCTTCGGAAAAGGGTTAAGCTGGAATACACCTGTTACTGTACTCGTTTGGATTGGTATAGTAAGTATGGTTACTATATTAGCAACTGCACTCAAACGTAGTGTAGTAAAAGGGCATAAAACAGAATTGAACGCTTAAAAACAAGCCGTTTCACTAATTAGTGAAACGGCTTGTTTGTGATTTTTTCTCAATGTAAATGCCTGATTGTTGAAAAGTGTAGTGTTTAGAATTAAGGCGAAATCTTTAAAAATCGCGTACGTTCCAAACAATCTCACCACGTTCATCATCCCACGTACTGTGATGACGCTTAAATCCTATCTTTTCTAGTACCCGGAGGGAAGCGATATTCCAAGCACCTACAGTCGACCAAAGTCTTTGGCGCCCAGTAGCAATCGCCGCGTCCAGTACAACAGATGCGGCCTCAGTCGCATAACCTTTACCATGAGCGCTGCGGAACAACTCGTATGCAATCTCCGGCTCTTCAAGTGTGGAACGACCGATAATTAAGCCACAGTATCCAATGAAATCGCCTTCGTCTCTCCTTCGAATAGTGAGAAGGGAAATACCATTTTCGTCTGCCTTCTTGCGCATCTCAATAAGCCGGTTACGAACGGAATCAACGGCTGGAATGTCCACGCCACGTTCGCCAATTAATTTGCTCAGCCAAACGGAATCGGATTCCTCCCACATACTAAGCTCAAGTCTTTCGGTTTTCAGCTGGAAGGCCATAGTTTTAAATAAAGATGGCATAGTGGTACCTCCTAGTTATATGACTGGATTCATAATAGCTTCGCATCTCAACACCACATCTGGTTGGAAACCTGATTCATTCGCGAATTTATAGCAACAGCGTACAAAAAAATAGTGATATTTTATCCGCTATTTGCCGTGTAGTAAAATCCCCACTGATTATAGTTTCACTTTATGAATAAGCAATTCCTTTACAAAATAGACCCTTTTCTCAAACTTTTCTTTCAATCTAAAGCCGTCCCGTTATATACACAGGCTCCTACTATTTCTAAATGCATAAAATGTTAAGCGAAAGTATGGGGGGATATGATGTATAATTCGAATTATTATGATTGGTATAGGCAGAATGATAAGTTAATTAGTGATATTGAAAAAGCTATAAATGGAGAGTATAGCGCTATAAGCTGCTATGCAAAATTAGCGAATATGGCTCCAAATCAAGTAGAACAAAAACAAATTCTTGAAATTCGTAATGATGAAATAAAGCATTTCCACAACTTTGTACAAATTTATACGAACTTAACTGGTAGGCAGCCAAAACCACAAATTACTGAAGACTGCCCAAATACGTATTTACAAGGATTAGAGTTCGCTATACAAGATGAACAAAAAACAGTAGATTTTTATTTGGAAATTTCAGATGAGACATCGGATGTACATTTGAAAGAGTTGTTACGGAGAATAGCTGCGGATGAACAAAATCATGCAGTATGGTTTTTATATTACTTCGTGAAGTCGAAGTGAACATTAAGAATGAACGACTGATGTGGTGCATATATTAAAAAATATTTTAAAACGTAGTGCAACAATTGAATGGAATATTTAAATGTAAGCAGAAGGAAACCGTTTCGCTAGTAGTGGAGCGGTTTTTTTATGATGTACTTATGTATCGACAAAATATAGTAATTACATTTCATATATAATGTATGAAACGAAAATGAATAAGTTAGGAGCAAGCATATGAAAAGAGGGATTTTTGTAGATATTCCAAATGAATACAGCAATGTACTTTGGAAAGTATTAAAGCCAATTGATATTACTGTATTTGATTGGCAAGTCATGGGAAGGGAGGAAGCTTATATAATAATAGGGAATGAATTAGGTCCAGAATTATTTTCAGAAGATAACGAGATCATGGAAGGATCAGAATTAAAAAAGCTAATAAAAGATAACATATATTATCTTTTATTTTTAGATCTAAAAGCATGTCCAAAAGGAGAGGTAATAGGAGAAATTGCAACATTTGAAGAATTTAAGGAGAGTAAGTGTGAAGTAGTCGTATTAGTAGCGGATGGCGAGTATATACAAATTTATGCGAAAAACCAAGAAGAGATTGAAATGATGTATGAAAACGCAGTGAATCAAGGATTTTATGTAGAATATATTACAGATGAAAATGATGGAAGGACTCGTTTGTCAGTATGGTAGCAATTTGAAAGGGGAAAGGCAATATGGAGAGAAATATAAGTAAAGAACATGCAATTCGAATTGCTACTGAAAATGAAAGTGATAGTATTATCCTTTTATTAAAAGAGGTAGCACAATGGCTACAATATAAAGAAGTGGATCAGTGGCAGTATCTTTTAGGAGAGGAAGCTACGGCTGAAATACTAGAATGTATAAGAGAGAAATATACATATGTTGTTCTGAAAGAAGATGAAATAGTTGGTACGGTTACAGTTTCTCCTAAACAAAATGAATGGGATGAACATATTTTTGGTAAAGAGGAAGTTTCTAATTCATTATATATTCATAGATTTGCGGTGAAACGGAAGTATAAGGGAAATGGAATAGGAGAATGGATTTTACGGTGGGTAGAAGAGAATGTGCAATGTGATAAAGAATATTTGAAGTTAGATTGCGTGGGGCATAATCGTACGTTGAATGATTTTTATAAGAAAAATAGTTTTGAATATGTTGGAAGTACGGATGGGCTTAGTAAGTTTCAAAAGAAAAGGAGAATGTGAATGCATCCAATTAACGTAAGTTTAGTTGAAAAGTTAATACAGGAACAGTTTCCTGAATGGGCCCATTTAGAAGTGAGACCTGTAAAGTTTAGTGGGCATGATAATAGGACGTTTCACTTAGGGGATGAGATGAGCGTAAGATTGCCAAGTGATGTGGCATATGCACCGCAAGTAGAGAAAGAAAATAGTTGGCTTCCTATATTAAGTAAGGGGCTTTCTTTACTGATTTCTACCCCACTTGCGAAAGGAAATCCGTCTGAAGCGTATCCATTGCCTTGGTCTATTAATAAGTGGATAGAGGGAGAAACAGTTACGAAACAAAACGTTCGGGATTTAAATGAATTTGCGGCGGACTTAGGATCTTTTTTAGTAGAATTGCAATCTATTAATGCGAGTAACGGACCTTTAGCTGGAACACATAATTTTTACCGAGGCGGACTTATATCTGTATATGATGAAGAGGCGAGAGTTGCTATTGAAAATAATAAGGATGTTTTTGACGAGGCATTATTAAAGCACCTTTGGAATGTAGCACTTAGTTCGACATGGGATCGTAAGCCAGTTTGGGTTCATGGAGATGTAGCGCCAGGGAATTTACTCGTTAAAGATGGAAAGCTTTGTGCTGTAATTGATTTTGGTATTTTAGGTGTAGGAGATCCTGCTTGTGATGCAGCGATGGCGTGGACGTTTTTTGATGAAAATAGTAGAAATGTATTTAAAGAAGTATTACGCATGGATGAAGAAACGTGGAATAGAGCGAGAGGATGGGCACTTTGGAAGGCGTTAATTACATATGATGCGAATAGGGATAGTAATGAAAAAGTAGCAGAAGAATCGTATCGTATCACGCAAGTGATTGTGGATGATTATAAAGGGTAATAGAAAAGCCTATTTTAAAATAGGCTTTTTCATATGATTAAATAGTAGAAACGGAAAGAAGGAATACGACATAACTATACAGAATATTTAGATAATAGGAGGTGTCGAATTTTGAGGGAAATTGAATTAAAGAGTAATGTAATTAAGACAGGGCGAGAGAAGGGGATTATTCTTCGATTTATACTTGCTAGTCTCGTTGGAGTGTTTATGTTTTTCGTTCCTGTTACGATAAACGGTGCATCGTCTATTATGATTGATCATATCGTATCGTGGATTAGGGCTTTGGTTCCTGGCATAGTACCTTATTATGCATTATTTGTTATGGCAATTGGTGCGATTTATCCATTTTATACGAAGAAATGGAATGCATCTATCGTAGACATTTGTTTTTCTATTTTAAAAGTAGTTGGCGTTGTTTTTGGCATATTATATTGTTTAAAAGTAGGACCAGATTGGTTCTTTGCGCCAGATGTTGGACCGTTTTTATATGAGAAGCTAGTCATATCAGTAAGTTTGCTCGTTCCAATTGGCTCGGCGTTTTTAGCGTTATTAGTCGGATATGGATTGCTTGAATTTATCGGTACATTTTGTCGTCCGATTATGAGGCCATTATGGAATACGCCGGGGAGATCGGCAATCGATGCAGTTGCGTCTTTCGTTGGAAGTTATTCGCTTGCTCTCCTTATTACGAATCGCGTGTATAAAGAAGGAAAGTATACGACAAAAGAAGCGGCGATTATCGCTACAGGATTTTCTACAGTATCCGCTACATTTATGATCATCATCGCAAAAACATTAGATATTATGCATTTATGGAATGTTTATTTTTGGACTACACTTGTTGTAACATTCATCGTGACTGCTATCACCGTAAGAATCCCACCCCTTAGTAGAAAACCAGATACATATGTAACAGAAGAAGGGTTCCCAGAGCCTGTTTATAAAGAGAAAATGTTAGAACGTGCTTGGGAAGATGCGTTAGAAGTATCAAAGTCTGCACCGAGCATTATGAAAAATATTGCAATGAATTTAAAAGACGGATTTATTATGACAATGGGAATTTTACCATCCATTATGTCAGTAGGATTAATTGGTATCGTCTTAGCGAAGTTCACGCCAATATTTGATTGGATCAGTTATATTTTCTATCCGTTTACATGGCTATTACAATTACCAGAAGCAGACTTAGCTGCTAAAGCCGCATCAGTTGGCATTGCAGAAATGTTTTTACCGTCATTATTAGTAGTAAGTGCACCACTCGTGACAAAGTTTGTTATTGCAGTTGTTTCCGTATCATCTATTTTGTTTTTCTCCGCTTCCATTCCTTGTATATTATCAACAGATATTCCGTTAAAAGTATCTGAACTCATTATTTTATATGTGCAGAGAACGATTTTAACGTTGCTTATTATTACGCCGATTGCTTATTTGTTGCTTTGAAGTTTTAATAAGATAAAGTTAAACAAAAGAAGCCGTCTGTAAAAAGGGGGCTTCTTTTGTTTAAAAGCGGGATATTCTTATTTATTTTTCGTATATGACGTAACGCTTCTTAAGAAGATTCCTAGTCCCGCAAAAAAGAATCCTAAGCATAATAAGCTGCCTGGCGTTCCCCAAGTAATTTGATCTAGCATTTTTTATCCCCTCCCGTTTATCATTATATAGAATTTATTGGAAATTATCAAAAAATTCTTTTTTTAATGGTTACTGATGAGTCTTCCTACCTTATACGAGAAGAATATATTTGAAAAGAATTCTTTTCTTTATATTTTTTTATTCTTATAATACGTTTTTGATTCTTATGATATAGTAACAACAAAGGGGGCTTAAAAATGGAAATTATTCACGAAAGAGCAAAGTTGCGGTTAATGGATAATACTGATGTCGAAACTTTGTTTTCGATTGTAGAAGGAAATCGGGATATTTGGGCGTATTTAATCTCTAAAATGGATAGTGTGCAAGATATGCAACAATACGTTCAAAAAGCGATAAAGGGTTACGGAAGAGGTACTCAAATACCTTTCATAGTCGTAGATCAACAGTCGAATAAGATTGTAGGAAGTACACGTTTATATAATATTTCAGTAGAAGATAAGACAGTTGAGTTAGGGCAAACGTGGTATCATCCGAGTGTGCAACGTACGAGTATAAATACAGAGTGTAAGTATATGCTTCTTCAGTATGCTTTTGAAAAGTTGCATATGCTGAGAGTGCAAATTAAGACGGATGCAAGAAATGAAAAAGCACAACGAGCAATTGAACGGTTAGGCGCAGTAAAAGAGGGTGTGCTTCGAAATGAAAGAAAATTACCGAATGGTTATGTGAGAGATGCGGTGGTGTACAGTATTATCTCGAGTGAATGGCCAGGCGTAAAAGAACAATTGTTAGAAAAATTAGAGTTGTATAAAGAAAAGTTATAATTCGTGTTTTGAAAGGTATATTGTTCGTGAGATATGAAAAATATACCTTTTTTCTTACAAAATGCTACTTTATTTTAATTCCTTTTGTTTCATCGTTCCCTTCTGAGAAAAAATTCGTTACAATGTAGTTGTATGGTAATAAACTTATGAATTTAAAAAATGTAATGAAAACCGCAAATGAAAATGAATTGATAATCCTCAATTTTAAATGAAAACCCTTTTATACATAAATAACAAGTAAAGTTCCTTCTTTTAAATAAACTCAAACAAAACGATTTGATATAAATGTTTTTTATAGAAGTATGGATGATGTACGGAGGCAATTACAAATGAAAGAAAATAAGAAGAGTAAGAAAAGACGAATCTTTCAAGTATTTTTACTAATGATTTGTTCTGCTATTTTATATGTAAGTTATGCAGCTTACGATATTTGGAGTTATCGTTTTAAAGCAAATGATGACGTGAAAACGGATGCTGGTATCGTACTAGGAGCAGCTTCATGGAACGGAAAACCATCTCCTGTATTTAAAGAAAGAATTAATCATGCGATTTCTTTATATAAGAACGGAAATATTAAAAAGATTATTTTTACAGGTGGTACAAAGTTCGAGGCAGAACTTGAGGAAGCACGTACTGCAAGAGTATATGCAATGAAACAAGGTGTAAAAGAGGAAGATATTTTAATTGAAACTAAATCCCTTTTCACTGAAGAAAATTTAAAAAATGCGAAGCAAGTTGGAATAGAGAACGGCATACAAACATACACGATTGTAAGTGATCCACTTCATATGAAACGCGCAATGAGAATCGCAAAACATATTAATATTGAAGCGTATGCTTCACCAACGCCGACATCAGCATATAAAACGTTAGATACAGAAATACCATTCTTCTTTAAAGAATTATTCTCGTATATTGGATATGTAACCTCTTTGCCGTTAAAAGCATTGAAGGGGGACTAATAAGAAAAGAACCTATCTTTAAATAGGAACTTTTCTTATTAGTCAAAACCATTGTATTTTTATCGGAATAGTGAAACAATAGAGAGGTAGCTTCATATAATCATAATGACAAAATGAACGGTTTATGAATCGAGCATAAAGGAGATTATAGTATGGCACTCTCATTTGTTGAAACAGAAGAACAGTCTTTAATTATTGAGAAAATAAATAAATTGATTCCGAAGTTCATGGAAAGGGAGCATCAGTTAAGTGAATTAGGATCATTTCCGTATGAAAATATAAATGATTTGAAAGATATCGGATATACGAAATTAACGTTACCGAAGGAATTTGGTGGTAGTGCCATTTCTTTATATGACTTCGTTTTATTTCAAGAGAAAATCGCGGAAGGCTGTGGAGCTACTGCATTATCGATTGGCTGGCATCTTGGCATTGTGAAGGAGCTAGCGGAAAATCGCTCTTGGAATGATGAGATGTTCAAATGGTTTTGCGAAGAAGTACGTAATGGTGCGCTCTTTAACAGGGCAGCAACAGAACCGAAAACAGGGAGTCCGACGCGTGGCGGCAAACCAGAAACAATAGCGGTTCAACAAGGCGAGAAGTGGGTTATAAATGGAAGAAAAACTTTTACAACGATGGCGCCAGTACTTGATTATTTTATTATTTCAGCAAGTATGGAAGGCCGTGAAGAAGTTGGTGAGTTTGTTATTCCGAGAAATACACTCGGTGTATCTATTGAAGAAACGTGGGATAGCGTTGCAATGCGAGGGACTGCTAGCCACGACCTTGTCTTACAAAATGTAGAGATAGACAACCGCTTTTTTACGGATGTAAAAGGCGGGAAAGTGAAACAAAAGGGTATTGGCTGGTTGCTACATATACCAGCATGTTATTTAGGAATTGCACAATCAGCAAGAAATTATGCAGTTCAGTTTGCGGGATCATACAAACCAAATAGTTTAAATCATTCTATTAGTTTATTACCGAATGTTAGAAGATTAGTTGGAGAATTAGAACTCGAGCTTATGCAAGCTCGCGTCTTTTTATATCAAATTGCGAAAAAGTACGATGAGGCAGAAGATAAACTGTCACTGCAAGCAGAATTAGCGGCAGTGAAATACGCCGTAACAAATGCGGCGATATCTATAGTGGATAAATCGATGCGCATCGTAGGAGCAAAAAGTTTATCAGAAAAAAATCCGCTCCATCGTTACTATTTAAACGTCAGAGCAGGATTACACAATCCACCGATGGATGATGCAACATTATCTATGCTTGCGGATGCGGCGTTTCGGTCGTGATTTTTGAAGTTTACATTTTATTGTTTATGGATATTATAGTTGTTTTGAAAGCACGGGTTTGATTAGTAATCAAACCCGTGCTTTTTATGTGTATGAAGTACTTAATGGAGATGTAGGTTTTTAATATAAATGATTATCATGGTGTTGTGATTGTTTCTTGTTGAAAAATTCTTATTGTAATGCCAGTTTGGAGGCTGTATAAACATTTTTCGTATTTAATCCCAAATTAAAGGTCTTTCCAAGTTAACCATTCGCAAATATTGTAAAAATTGACCCGCATGGACCGCATCATGATAGGCAATTCGTAATAGCATATCACCTAAATATCGTTGATAGCCAACATCGCTTCGATCAATAAGTCTTGAATCTAGCTCGGCTATGCTTATTGATTGAACATATTCTATGAAGTCAGTAAAGTGTGATTGTGCCAATTCAATTTCTTTTTTTACACAAGTAATTGGCTCGTCATCATACGGGGTACGTATGTCGTTTATTGAGCCGTTGTTTTTTATAATCATATGATAGTAAAAAGTTGAGCTCCATACGTGACGAATCATTTCACCAAAGGACATAGCCTCAGGATCAGGCTTCCAATTAAGAAAATTATCGGGAAGAGAATTCCATAATTTTTCTGAGCGCCTTCTCGTTTCTTTTAAATTTAATATACTAAGATCAATTGCATTCATAATACATTCTCCTTTACTATTAAACTTAAAATAATTGTATCAATTTAATAGTTAGGGTATCATCGAAATATGAATGTATATCCGAATATCTCATATATAGCTAAACTAATTGCTGAACCTACAAGAGCAATCATCTTAGATTGTCTAATGAATAATCAGGCACTACCTGCTAGTGAATTGGCTTATATGGCAAAAGTGTCACATCCAACAATTAGTTCGCATCTTTCTAAATTAGTAGAAGGGAATTTACTTACAGTTGAACAACATGGTAGACATCGTTACTATCGACTTGCTAATCAAGAAGTTGCAGAAGTGCTTGAAAAGTTAGGGACAATTGCACCAACAGTTCAAGTTCGCTCTTTAAAACAATCAAGCCAACTAAAACAAATTCGTTATGCTCGAACTTGTTATGATCATCTTGCAGGCAAACTCGGTGTAGAGATAACTGAAAAATTACTAGATAGGCAATTTATAATTTTAGAGGATGGAGAATACATTGTAACGGAACAAGGTAAGAAATGGTTTCTGAATTTTGGAATAAATGTTGATGAGGCAGATACAAAAAGGAGGGTATTTGCAAAACCTTGCCTTGATTGGAGTGAACGGCGTTACCATATTTCTGGTTGGTTAGGGTCTGCAATTGCAAAACTGCTTTTTGAACAGGGATGGATTACGAAAACGGATAAGAACCGAGCTGTCCATCTTACAAAGAAAGGTGTAAAGTTATTGGAAGATCAATTAGGCATTGATATGAAAACTGAGGAAAGAAAAGCTTGAAATTAGAAAAATCCGTCAAAATGAAGGGCTTTTTTCATTATGGTAGGAGTGTACATGAATAATAGGATGTTACCAATAATCGTTGCCAATAAAAAATCTTTCTTTTCATTCTTCTTTTTTAAGTTTTAAAGGAGAAAGCTAGGCTTCTTATTTTTACTAATGTTATAATAAGAAAAAAGCACGAAAAGAGGTCATCTCATGCTAGAGGTTATTGCAACATGTTTAGAAGATGTAAAACGAATTGAAAGTGCTGGCGGGAAGCGGATTGAATTAATTTCATCTTATACAGAAGGTGGTTTAACACCGAGTTATGCTTTTATAAAAAAAGCGGTAGAAGTGGTAAGTATACCAATTCATGTTATGATTCGTCCGCATGCGAAGTCTTTTACATATACGGAAGAAGAAATTGAAATGATGAAAGAAGATATTATAGTTGCACAGAAGTTAGGAGCAGCTGGGGTAGTATTAGGCGTATTAAACGAACGAAATGAAGTGGATGAAGAGAAATTAGCGGATTTACTATCTGTTGTAGATGGAATAAATGTAACGTACCACCGTGCGATAGATGATATAAAAAATCCAGTAGAAGCGATGAGCACTTTAAAGAAGTTTCATAAAGTGACTCACGTTTTAACTTCAGGTGGACAAGGAAATATAGTAGAGAATATTCCGGTGCTTACAGAAATGCAAAAGGTAAGTGATGGTCAAATTCAGCTTGTAGCTGGAGCTGGCGTGACGAAAGAAAATATAAAGCGATTGCTAGATGAAACTGGAATCACGCAGGCGCATGTCGGTACAGCGGTAAGAGAAGGAAAATCATGTTTTTCTGAAATAGATCCTAATTTAGTACAAGAATTAGTTGAAATAATAAAATAAGTGCTTAAGAAAGAGGAGAAACGATGAAGGAAAATACGAAGAAAGAATTATTCTCTTGGGCTAAAACGATAGGTTTTACCCTTGTATTAATTGCTATTATTCGCGGTGTTTTATTTACACCTTCTTTAGTACAAGGTGAATCAATGATGCCCACTTTAAAAAATAACGAAAGAGTTCTCGTGAATAAGATTGGTTATAGTATAAGTGGATTAGATCGCTTTGATATTATCGTCTTCCACGGGAAAGAAGGATACGATTTAGTAAAACGAGTAATTGGTTTGCCAGGCGATACAGTTGAGTATAAAAATGATGTTTTATATGTAAACGGAAAAGCGATGGAAGAACCATATTTAAAACAGTTTAAAGAAAAAGCAGTAGGCCGTGTATTAACTCCAGACTTTACGTTAGAACAAATCACTGGGAAAACGAAAGTGCCAGAAGGCCAAGTATTTGTTTTAGGGGATAATCGTGAAGTTTCTAAGGATGGTCGCATGTTTGGCTTTATTTCAGAAGATGAAATTGTCGGAAAAGGACAAGCTGTTTTCTGGCCGTTGGAACAAGTAAGAGCGTTATAAAGTGTGGTGAAGTATGGGAGAGATATTCTTCCATACTTTTTTATTTGCTTAAAATCTATTGATTGAATTGAAAGAATATTTTATAATTTTAAATTATATGTTTGTTTCGAAAAACGGAATTTAAGTTCCGTAATTCAGAACGAAAGGGAGATAGAATGAGTATAAATAAAACGGCAGTTAAGACAATGGATATTTTAGAGTTGTTTTATGAGCATGAAGAGCTAAGTTTAACTGAGATGGTTCAGCTTACAAATATGCCGAAAACATCTGTTTATCGTTTAATTGGTTCGTTGGAAGAGATGGAGTTTTTACAAAAAAACGAAAAGGGGAAATATCGTTTAGGGGTCGTATTTTTACGGTTCGGTCAACTTGTTTCACACCGATTATCAGTAAGAAATATAGCAATTCCTTATATGAAAGAACTTAGAGATAGTTTAGGACAGGCAGTTAATTTAATAATTCAGGATGGAAATGACGCAATTTATGTTGAAAAAATGGAAGGTGTTCAGCCGGTACGCGTGTATACGGCGGTTGGAAGAAGAGCACCGCTTTATGCTGGCGCATGTCCAAGAATTTTACTATCGTATTTCTCTGAGGAAGAGAAACGGAGATACATAGAGGAAGTGGATTTAAAACAGTTTGCAGATGGAACAATCGTGGATAAGAAACAATTGTTAGAAGTGTTGCAAATGGCAAAAAAGGAAGGCCACACCATTAGTTATTCTGAGTTAGAAAATCATACAGCCGCGATAGCAGCACCCATTTTCGCGAGCGATGGAACGGTTGTAGCAGGCATTAGTATTTCGGGATTAGCAATTGAGTACAACGAAAGTAACATTTCATATTTTATTGCGAAGGTGAAAGAAACAGCGCATCGCATTTCGAAAGAACTCGGCTTTTTGGCATAGAAAGAGGGAGTAGGATGAAATTTTCTGCGATAGGGGATCAAGCAATTATTGTTACATTTGGTGAAGAAATTAAGAGGGATATATATGAGAAAGTACAGCGGTTATTTCAAGCACTGCAGCAACATCCGTTTGCAGGAATGATAGAGTGCGTTCCGTCGTTTACTTCATTAGCTGTTTACTACAATGTATACGAAGTATGGAAGGGAAATGAGAGAAGTGAAAGGTCACATGATTACGTTCGCCAGTATATAAAGGAGCTGTGTGATTCTTATAAAGAAGAAGTAAAACAGGATGTGAAACATATTTCTATACCAGTGTGCTACGGGGGAGAATATGGACCTGATTTAGAAGAAGTCGCGCATTATCACGGTTTACAAGTAGAAGATGTGATTCGAATACATAGTGAAACTACATATTTTGTATATATGCTAGGTTTTACACCAGGGTTCCCGTATTTAGGAGGACTTTCAAAAGAATTAGAAACACCTAGAAAAGAAACACCACGGTTACAAATCTCTCCTGGTTCAGTAGGTATTGGCGGAAATCAAACAGGTATATATCCGCTTGAAACACCAGGAGGATGGAATATTATCGGCCGAACTCCTATTTCATTATTTAATCCGCAAGAAGAAATACCAACATATATTCAAAGTGGTATGTATTTACGATTTATTCCAATAACGAAGGAAGAGTACGTATCGCTTGAGGGGGCTAAAAAATGGATGTAGAGGTTTTGCATGCGGGAATGTTTACAACAGTCCAAGATTTAGGGCGATCTCATTATCAACAATACGGTGTGCCAGTTGGCGGGGTGATGGATCAAAGTGCACTTCGGATGATCAATATGTTAGTTGGTAATGAAGAGAATGAAGCGGGACTCGAAATGACGATTATGGGACCTAAATTGTTAATAAAGAAAACGACTTTACTTGCGATTGGCGGAGCAGATATGGAACCGTTATTGAATGGAGAACGTATCCCGTTATGGCGTCCCATTTTAGCGGAAGAAGGTAGTATGCTTTGTTTTGGAAAAGTGAAAAGTGGTTGCAGAGCGTATGTAACTTTTGCGGGTGGTATACATATTGAGCGTACAATGGGAAGCAAAAGTACGTACATACGTGCTGCGATTGGTGGTATAGAAGGAAGAATGCTGAAAAAGGGTGACTACTTCCAAATTGGTGCACAACCAGAAATGGCGAGTCGTTTCATTCTAGACTTACAAAAAGATGCGAGAATAAAAACGAAATGGGCAATTAGCAACAGCGTACTACCAAAGTATAAGAAACATCCAAAGCTTCGTGTCATAACTGACTTTGAATACGATCAATTTACAGAAGAAAGTAGAAAGGCATTTTTTACGAAAGAGTATAAGGTATCTAATTATGCTGACCGTATGGGCTATAGGGTTGAGGGAGAGGTTTTAAATAGGAATGAAGAAAAAGAGATTTTATCGAGTCCTGTTACATTTGGAACCATTCAAGTTCCTAATGGTGGACAGCCGATTATATTAATGGCAGATAGGCAAACGACAGGTGGCTATCCGAGAATGGGAAATATCATTTCAGTAGATTTACCTCTTCTTGCCCAGCTAAAGCCGGGGGACTATGTTTCTTTTGAGAAAATTACGCTTGAAGAAGCGGAACAATTGTACATAGAACAAGAAGTAAATATGAATTTATTAAAGAAATTCATCGCTTTACGAAGCTGAAATTAGGAGGAATACATTATGACTACAATCGATTTAAACTGTGATTTAGGAGAAAGTTTTGGCGCTTATAAAATGGGGAATGATGATGAGATTCTTCCGTTCGTTTCCTCTATAAACGTTGCTTGCGGTTTTCATGCGGGTGATCCGTCTATTATGCGTCAAACTGTTGAAAAAGCTTTGGAGCATAACGTAGCAATAGGGGCGCATCCTGGATTTCCTGATTTAATTGGATTTGGTAGAAGAAACATGAATGTTTCAGCAAGTGAAGTATACGATTATGTTCTATATCAAACAGGCGCATTAGACGCATTTGTGAAAGCGGCAGGCGGGAAAATGCAGCATGTAAAGCCGCACGGTGCCTTATATAATATGGCGGCGTCTAATCCGGAAATTGCAGATGCAATTGCAAAGGCAATTTATCATATAAATCCAAGTCTATTACTTTATGGATTAGCAAATAGCGAGGCGTTTATACAGGCTGCAGAAAAATACAAAGTAACTCTTGTACAAGAGGCTTTTGCGGATCGTACATATAAGCAAGATGGTACATTAACGAGCCGTACAGAAGAAAATGCGCTTATAAAAGATGAAGACGAAGCGATAAAGCAAGTACTTCAAATGGTGAAAGAAGGCCATGTAAATGCGGTCAATGGAGAGAAAGTAGCAGTTCAGGCGCAAACAATTTGTTTACACGGTGATGGGGAAAAAGCAGTGCAATTTGCAAAAAGAATATACAGAACATTCAAACTTAATGATATTACTATTTGTGCACCGAAATAAAAAATAGGGGGAAGTGCTGGGATGATTAAATTAATCGGAATACTACTTGTTGCAGTGGGCTTTTTATTTAGATTAAATACACTTTTAGTAGTTATGGTTGCAGGTATTGTTACTGGTATGGTTTCAGGATTAAGTTTTTATGATGTGATCAGCATGTTCGGTAAATTTTTCATAGAAAATAGATATATGTCTATGCCAATTATATTAACTTTACCGGTAATCGGAATTTTAGAGCGTTACGGTTTAAAAGAAAGAGCAGAAGCACTTATAACGAAATCAAAAGGAGCAACAACTGGAAGAGTATTAATGTCATATTTTACGATAAGAGAATCATCAGCAGCACTAGGGCTTAATATTGGTGGGCATGCGCAAACAGTAAGGCCGCTCGTTGCACCGATGGCAGAAGGGGCCGCGCAAGGTAAATACGGTAAACTTCCTGAAAAATTAAGAGAAAAGATTAAAGCAAACGCAGCAGCTGCTGAAAATACAGCTTGGTTTTTCGGAGAAGATATTTTCATCGCAACTGGAGCTATTTTATTAATGAAAGGATTCTTCGATTCAGTAGGTATGCATGTCGGAGTATGGGATATGGCACTTTGGGGCATTCCGACAGCAATATCTGCACTTATTGTAAGCTGGATTAGATTTAGAAGGTTTGATAAATATATAGAGAAAACAATGAAGGCAGAAGGAAAAGAAGAGAAGGAGGCAATTTAATATGAACATCATCACAATGGATACAATCTATTATGTATTAGGGATAATCGTTGCTTTTATCGCTGTTCGTATCGCATTCGATCGTGAACATCCAAACAGATTCGGTTCTAGTTTATTTTGGGCATTGTTTGCAGTTACATTTTTATTTGGAAATGTAATTCCTTCGTTTTACGTTGGCTGTATCGTGCTCGCTATGGTCGTTTTAGCCTCGCTAAATAAAGTAACAAAATCAGAGGAAAAAGAAGTTCCAGTACAAGAACGTGTGAAACATGCTGAGAAATTAAAAAATAAAATTTTTATGCCTGCACTATTAATTCCTATTTTTACAATTATCGGTACGTTGACCTTAGGGAAAATTAAATGGGGAAATGTCTCTCTTGTTGATCCAGATAAAGTAACATTAGTTGCACTAGCGCTTGGTGCATTACTCGCATTTGTTGCGGCGATGCGTATTACAAAATCAAAAATAACAACACCTGTACAAGAAGGAAGCAGACTATTACAAGCTGTTGGCTGGGCTGTAATTTTACCACAAATGTTAGCAGCACTTGGCGGTATATTCGCGAAGTCTGGCGTTGGACAAGTTGTTTCAGACTTAGTCGGACAAGTGCTACCGACAGAGTATCCGTTCGTTGCCGTTATGGCGTACTGTTTAGGCATGATGCTATTTACAGTCGTAATGGGAAATGCATTCGCAGCGTTTGCTGTTATTACTGGCGGAATTGGCTTACCTTTAATAGTTCAAATGCACGGCGGAAACCCAGCAATTATGGCAGCGCTCGGTATGTTTGCTGGATATTGCGGGACGCTGCTTACACCAATGGCAGCAAACTTTAATATCGTACCTGCGATGCTTTTAGAGCTAAAGGATAAAAATGCGGTTATTAAAGCGCAAGTACCAATTGCTCTTTCAATTTTTATCATAAATATGTTTATTATGTACGGCCTAGTATATCGTTTCTAATTAGGAGGATAAAACTATGAAAACAGTATTATTAACAGGGTTTGATCCGTTCGGCGGAGAAAATATCAATCCAGCTTGGGAAGTAGCAAAAGGTTTGCATGAAAAAACAATTGGAGAATACAAGATAATAAGCAAACAAGTACCAACTGTATTTCATAAATCAATAAGCGTATTAAAAGAGTATATAGAAGAACTAGCGCCGGAAATTATTATATGCATTGGACAAGCTGGGGGCAGACCAGATATTACGATAGAACGTATCGCAATTAATATTGATGATGCAAGAATCGCTGACAATGAAGGGAATCAGCCGGTAGATGTACCGGTTGTAGAAGAAGGAGCGATTGCGTATTGGTCTACACTTCCGATGAAAGCAATCGTAAAAAAACTTCGCGAAGAGGGTATACCGTCATCTGTTTCACAGACGGCAGGCACATTCGTTTGTAATCACTTATTCTATGGACTTATGCATGAACTAGAGAAACATGATAAGAAAATAAAAGGCGGATTCATTCATATTCCGTTTTTACCAGAACAAGCGAGTAATTATCCAGGGCAACCGAGTATGTCACTTTCTACTATTCGTAAGGGGATAGAATTGGCAATCGAAGTAACGACGACAGTTAAGGTAGATATTGTAGAGGTTGGGGGCGCAACGCATTAAGTAAAATGAATTGTACAACACCTCCTGTAAACAACTGGTATAATAAGAATAGGAAAATACATAGAGGTGATTTTTGTGCAACAATTTGAAGAAGTACGTTCAATTTTAGAAAAAGCGAAGAAAATTACAGTATTAACAGGCGCTGGTGCAAGTACGGAAAGTGGTATTCCAGATTTTCGTTCAGCAAATGGGTTGTATGCTGATGCGAATGTGGAGATGTATTTATCAAGAGGGTATTATAATCGAAGTCCGAAAGAGTTTTGGAAGCATTATAAAGAAATCTTTCAAATTAATACGTTCCATCAATATAAACCAAATCGTGGACATCGCTTTTTAGCTGCGCTAGAAGAACAAGGGAAAGATATTACGATTTTAACGCAAAATATTGACGGTTTACATCAATTAGGTGGCAGTAAGCATGTCATCGATTTACATGGAACACTTCAAACAGCACATTGTCCAAAATGTAAATCAGGCTATGATTTACAGTATATGATTGATCATGAAGTACCGCGTTGTGAGAAGTGTAATTTCATTTTAAATCCAGACGTTGTTTTATACGGAGATACATTGCCGCAATATCAAAATGCTATCAAACGTTTATATGAAACAGATGTGCTTATCGTTATGGGAACATCACTAAAAGTACAGCCTGTCGCTTCATTCCCGCAAATTGCAAAGAGGGAAGTAGGAGCAACAACTATTTTAGTAAATGAAGAGTTAACAGGACAGGAATATAACTTTGATTTTGTTTTTCAAAATAAGATTGGTGAGTTTGTTGAAGGGTTATCTTCAATGAAATAAGTTATCGAAAAAACTGAGGTATCTGCCTCAGTTTTTTATTTGAGTAATCACTGTTTTAAGCCATATGAAAACATTTTGATAACGTAGTAACAACATCTCTATAATTTATAAAAATCAATTTGCCCCATTTTTCTTTTAGAATAATATTCATGTTATTGTGCATTAAGGGAATGGTAATAAATAGGGTATAAAAAACAAAAAACTGAAAATTAAATCTTTTATTTCTTTTATAATTAATATAAAATTCTATATATATCATATAAATAAATTTGATACATAATGATTTTGCGTAGAAATGTTAATAGAATGAAGCGAGGGAGCGAAATGAGACAGAAAAAGGAGCAGAAAAAACAATCGAAAAAGAAAAAGACTCATATTCCATTTCGGTTAAATGTACTATTTTTTATTGTCTTTCTTTTATTTTCAGCTATTATAATTCAATTAGGTAAAGTACAAATCATTGATGGAGAAACGTATAGAAATGAAGTAAATAAAAAGGAAGATGTAACGGTAAGCACTCCCGTTCCTAGAGGGAAAATGTTTGATCGGCAAGGTCACGTTATTGTAAATAATAAACCATTACGAACCGTTACATATACGAAAATGAGAGGAGTAGACTCGAAAGAAGTTTTACAAGTAGCAAGAGATTTAGCTAAGCTAATTGAAATGTCGCAAGAGGACATGGATAAGTTAACAGAGACAGATAAGAAAGATTTTTGGATGCAGTTAAATGAAAAGCGGGCAGCGGCGAAAGTAACAAAAGAAGATGAGAGTAAATTTAGAAAGCAAGAAATAGAAGGAAAAGAGTTAGATAAAAAAGTAGAAGAACTGCGCCGGGAAAGAATTACGCAAGAAGAATTAAATGAGCTTTCAAAGGAAGATATAGAAGTATTAGTAATTAAAAGCAAAATGAATGCGGGATATAAAATGACGCCGCAAATCGTTAAAAAAGATGTAAGTCAAAATGAATATGCTGTCGTTAGTGAAAGGTTGGCAAGCTTACCAGGGGTAGATACGACAGTAGATTGGGAACGTGAATACCCAAATGATAAAATACTGCGCTCTATACTAGGTAGCGTTTCTAATGAAAATGAAGGGTTGCCAAGAGAACACTTAGATTATTATTTAGTTCGTGATTATAATCGAAACGACCGTATTGGTAAAAGTTACATCGAAAAACAATACGAAGATGCACTACATGGAACGAAAGAACAGTCTAAAAATATTATGGATAAAGCAGGGAAGATTGTTCGAACAGAAAAAGTGACTGAAGGAAAAAGTGGAAATAACTTGATGTTAACAGTCGATATGGATTTACAGAAAAGAGTAGAGGGAAGCCTTGAAAAGAATTTACGAGCCTTTCATGCTGCAGAGCCGATGATGGATCGTGCGTTCGTAGTAATGATGAATCCGAAAAACGGTCAAATTTTATCAATGGCAGGAAAGAAAATTGTAAATAAAGATGGCGGTATGCAAATAGAAGATTATGCATTAGGAACGATGACAAGTTCTTATGAGTTAGGGTCAACTGTAAAAGGGGCTACTTTATTAACTGGATATCAAACAGAAGCGATTAAGCCGTATACACATTTCTTTGATGCGCCAATGTATTTTAAAGGAAGTTCTAAGCCGAAGAAATCGTGGAAAGAATTTGGGGATATTGATGATTTAAGAGCTTTGCAAGTGTCATCGAACGTTTATATGTTTAATACGGCTTTAAAAATGGCAGGCATTAATTATGTCCCAAACAATCCATTAGACATTAAACAAGAAACATTTAATAAAATGCGCTACTATTTTAGACAATTTGGCCTAGGTGTGTCGACTGGTATTGACCTGCCAAATGAATCAATTGGTCAAGTAGGTAGAACTGATAACATACCCGGATTTTTACTTGATTACGCGATTGGACAGTATGATACATATACGCCGCTTCAGCTTGCACAATATATTTCCACAATTGCAAATGGCGGTTACCGAATGAAACCACAAATTGTACAGGAAGTGAGAGAGCAACCGAATAGACCAGAGGATGTAGGAAAAGTCGTTCGGTCGATTGAACCAGTTGTATTAAATCGAGTGGATATGGACACTTCGTACATTAATCATGTAAAAGAAGGATTTAGAAGAGTTTTTCAAGAAGCTGACGGAACAGGTACCGGAACGTTTAAAGGTCTACCATATAAACCAGCGGGAAAAACAGGAACAGCTGAGACAGTATATGGTGGAGAAAGTGATATTGGAAGAGATGAGAACAACAACCGAAAAAAATGTTATAATTTAACTCTTGCCGGTTATGCACCATATGATGCTGATCCGGAAGTAGCTTTTTCAGTTGTTGTACCATGGGTGAATGATGATAAATCAGGAATTAATTCTGCGATTGGTAAAGAGATTTTGGATGCGTATTTTGAATTAAAAACAAATAGATCAAATACAAATTCAATTCCAGTAGAACAACCGAACAAGGCACAGTAAAAATAGTATCACTGCATGGAAACATATTGTGCAGTGATATATTTTTTGAGTTAAAAAGCGCTTTATAAGGTGGGAATGGATATGAAAAAGGAGATTAAGAGAGGCTGGGGAAAGTACATACTATTTATATTGGTGATAGTCATAGGCTACCATTCTTTTACTTTATGTAAGGTGGAAGGGGAATCGATGCAGCCGACTTTATATGAAGAAGACTACGTATTTGTAAATAAAGCGGTAGTACGTCTTTCTAATTTACAACATGGAGAAATTGTCATTATAAAAGAAGAGGATGAATCGAAATATTATGTGAAACGTGTAATAGGGCTTCCTGGTGATGTAATTAACATAACGAACGGAAAGGTATATGTAAACGATAAAAAGCAAGAAGAACCATATACAAACAAAGATTTATTTAACAACACACAAGTGTTTTATAATTTTCAAAAGACAAAAATTCCGCCAAATAAGTTATTTGTAATGGGAGATAACCGCGAAGTAAGTAGAGATAGTCGAAATGGCTTAGGATATATTGAAGAAGATAACATAATAGGCAAGGTGGAATTTGTATATTATCCTTTTTCAAAAATGAAAATGATAGAATAAGTGGGGGATGAGCAAAACCCCACTTATTAAAGTTTCACTTTATTTTCTTTAAAAAACCTTTTGGATTAAATGATATGAAAAATTTATGTTTAGACTCGTCGATTATGAAGTTATTGTTTTTAGTTAAAAACTCTTTCACAGCTTCCATCGGGCCAGGACCCCAATCGGGAAGAAGCGGATTTCCATTAATGGAGGTATCTTCTACAATTATATAACTGCCAGTAGTGACGATAGATTTATATAGTAAGAGTTCTTTGGATACATGTTCTTTACTATGATCAGAATCTAAAATAACTAAAATCACATCATCAGGTTTGCGCATGCTTACTATTGTTTGGATGGCCTGCACAGAAACAGAAGATGCTGTTAAATACGTAATCCGATTATGTGATGGCCGATTTGGCTGCGGAGTTATATCGATAGTAAGTACGTGACCTTTTCCAATTAAATCTAACATAGAAGCTAAATACAGTGCACTACCACCGTGAAAAGTCCCGCATTCAATAATTAAATCGGGCTTTAATTCATAAATGATTTCTTGATACAAAAAGAGATCAGAGGGAAGTTTACAGATTGGAACTCCAAACCAGTGTGTATCGTTTAACCACACGAGGCTGTTGTAATATTGGTTTAGAAATTCATTGCTTATATTATCGATTTTAAATTCTCCTTTCTAAAAAGGATTCTCTCGTTTGACGTAAAGTGTTTACGCATGAAAGTTGTACTATATATTATGTAGTAAGGAATTGTAAGGCGAGTGTTTTTACTTGAAAATAAGCCAAATAACTCATGTGGAAAATGAAAGGAAATGATCGTATGTACAAATACACAATTTGTTTTATTAGAAAAAGCGATAAAATACTGCTATTAAATAGAAATAAAAAGCCGAATATGGGGATGTGGAATGGTGTTGGAGGAAAAATAGAAGAGAATGAAACGCCATACGAAGGAATAATTAGAGAAACGTTTGAGGAAACGGGTATAGAACTTTCAAGTGTAACGTATAAAGGGACTGTTGTTTTTAAAGGTAAAGATGAGCCCCAGGCTAGTGAAGGAATGTATGTGTTCGTTGCTGATTTGCCAGATGGAATGCAAATGAATACACCATTACGTACGGCTGAAGGATTATTAGAATGGAAAGAAATTGATTGGATATTAGATGGTAATAATAGAGGAGTAGTTAGCAACTTACCAAAATACTTACCGACAGTATTAACAGAAGAAAATAAGTTAAAACATATATTCACGTACGATAACCGGAATATTATTCATTACACAACTGCATGTTTGACAGAAGATGATGCGAACAAGCGATATGAAAAACAACTCATTTCTCAATAGAAAGAATGCGAAAACAATCAATCTTATAATCTAGTAGAGAATATTTTAATAGAGCAATCGACATTTATTTGTCGATTGCTTTCACTATATATGTGAGGTGATTACATGCTAAAGAAATATATTTCCTTAGTCAAAGTTATAATATGTACAATGTTTCTTTTTGTAGGTTGTTCTAAAAATGTTAATAGTGGTAAAGAACTTAAAAACATTCAACAAGCGGACTATCTAGTATCCTATTCAAATGCAATGAAAGATGGTGGTTACATATATGCATATGATAAGAAAGGAAATACGATTAGTAAGATGGAAGTAGATGGTCAAAGTATGATGAGCAATGCAAAAGATGAAAAGGGATACTACTTTTCATCAAATAGAAATAACAATCATTATGCAATAAATAAGACAGGCAAGGTACAAGGGATCAATAGACCTAAAGAATTACAAGATGTAAACGCAGGGGCATATTTCATCCATGCAGAACAAGGATATGTATATTATGATGTGAATATTGGATTGGTAGACGAAAAGAAGGGATATACAAGTGAACTTGTATATTGGAAAGATAGTGACAAAAGGCAAGAGAGTGTAGAACTAAAGGGAACGATTCAAGGTGCACATATTATTGAGAATCATATATACGCATTTTCACAAACGCTAGACAAAGTATATATTTCAGAAATAGATTTGGTCACAAATAAAAAAACAAACGAATTTGAAATTCCTAATGAAAATGTGTATTTTGCACCAACTGCTCAAAAAATAATTTTTCAAAAGTATAAAGATAAATTATTGTTCGTACTAAGTGATAATGTAAATCAAAAGTTACCACCTAAATTAATTATGGTAAATACAAAGACTAGAGTAGTAGAAAAAGAAACAATATTAGACGAAAAGCAATTCATACCTGTTCTAGTGCAGGTGATTGAAGATAAGGTGTATATTTTAAATAATGATGAAAAAGTGAAAGAGCTAGATGAGAACTTGAACATCATACGTACATATTCATTACAAAGTGACAAAAATATAAAAATTACTAGAGAGGACAAAGGGATTTCTGATATACAAGTACATGGTAATAAGTTATACATCTTATACAAAGATATGAATCCAAAGAGTAAAACGAAACAATTGGTAGCTGAGATTGAAGGATATGATCTGTTAACAGGGGCTAGGATTGAAAAGACTACTTTACAATTAGATAAGAAGTGGGATGATATAACTTTTCTTATTATGAAAGAGTAGAGAATATATGTAAACGGAACAAAAAAGGAGGTGGCTTTGCCACCTCTTTTCCGTTAGTCACGAATCGCCTTAATGATAAATCGATGTTGCTTCACATCAAAATATCCTTTTTGCAAGATGATTTCATGTATACGATATAGTTCCTTATAATACCTTTCGACAGTAAAATCAGGAATTTGCCACGGAATCACTTTTAAATAATAGACAATAGCGCCAATATCATAAAAGCGTTGGAAAGGGAATTCTTCTTTTGCATCTAAGATAGTAAATCCATTTTCCTCTAACTCACTACATGCCGCTTCAAGCGACCAACTTGCAAATTCGCTATTTAGTGGTGAGCCGAACTGCTCATTCAGTACCGCGCAATCAAGACCACCAACTTGTTGTGTAAGAAAAACGCCATGTGGAGAAAGAATTCGTTTTACCTCAGAGGCAGCATAGGATTCATGTTGATTTATAATGAAATCAAACTGCCCATCTTGAAATGGTAATACAGTATCATTAATCACTTCGACGACTGTAACTCCTAAAGGCTCTAATTTCTTCCGAGCAATTGGCACATTTGGAGCATAACCCTCAGTCGCATAAATAGTTGACGGGAAAGGTTGTAACATAGATAAAAACTCTCCGCCGCCAGTACCCATATCGAGCATTGACTTTGCACGTTGCATAAGCAGGAAAGCAATGCTGCCGTATGACCACGATAATGGCTCGCTCTTCATTCGAACCGTTTCTGAAATGAAAGAAAAATCCCAGCCACTAAAATTTGTATTGGCGCTTTCTAATAAAGTTAAAAATAATGGATCACGTTTCATAATTATGTCCTCCTATTTTTTAATGAATGATATGATGAGAAAGGAGAACGGGAGGACCTCTTATGAAAGAGAAGCGGTTTTACGTTTCATGTTCGAATAGATTCATATACATTCGCTCCTTATGAGAATAGTAATTTATATATTCGGGATAATCGAGTGGGAATCCTTTGAGGGTATAAAAGAAGGCAGTTGTTTAATGAAAAAATAAATTGAGTTATCTAATTTTATAGTGTAATTGTTCATCCATACGCATAAAAAAATTATTCTCTCCATAAAATAGTAAAATTATATTGGAGGTTGAATTATGAAAAAATTTAGTGTATTTTCAATAATATTGATGACTTTTGGAATGTTATTATTTGGATTAAATAGGATAATAGATAGCTATTCTGAGCCTATTATCCTATTAGGGTATATTTCTTTTTTAATTGGAGTGGTTCTGAGTATTATAGCGATTGCTAGACGTGAAGATGGAAGATTAAAATTTATATCACTTATCTCTTTCTTTGTTCTCCTGTTTTTCATTACTTGGTTTGAGTCGTTTCAGGTACTACGAATTATTACTTGGCTAAAAAATATCTATTAAAATTTAAATTGTTGGTAAAAATGGGAAACCTTAAATTTAGGTTTCTTTTTATTATATTCGATTATCAATATTAAAACTTATTAGAGCCATTAATAAAAGAAATAGATATATAAACCGAGTGTAAAAATATTTTAATTCTTTGAAAACATTCAGCGATTTAGTATTCTTTATATATGGAATATTTTGTTTATGCGAAAAGAGGGCAAGGTGCTATATGAAAAGAATGAAAAATGTAATGTTAGTATTGTTATGTTTCTTATATTTCTTATGTTTAAGTGGGTGTAATTATAAAGATGACGATCAGGTGAAAAAATATGTGAAAAAAAAGCACGGAATTGATGTGATTGTAACACATTGGGGTGCTATAAACGAAGGGAATATGGGGCATACATATCATACTGTTCAAGCAAAAAATAACAAAAATATTCAATTTAGAGTAGAGGTAGATGGCTTCTTATATTCAAGAATAAAAGGTGATGAATATCAATACGGAAAAAAAACATATGAGGAATATAAGAAATTTAAACCAATGCTAGAAGAAATTAAAAAATTAGGTTACGTGGAACCTGAAAATAAAAATGTTTTTCAATATATAATGGATGATGATATAGAGGAGAAACCAACGGATAAGTTATTATTAACTTTAAAAACGAGTGACAAGATTGATTACAGTCAATTCCAATCAAAAGAATTAGATCGTTTATATGCTCTAATCCAATTCATTCAGAAGAGTAATAGAAAGATAACAACACTTGAAATTGAGGATTATAATGGTGAATCTATAGGCTTGCCTTTTCAAAATGTGCAAAAAGCTATAACGAAAGAAGAACTGCTTTTAACAATGAAAAACACAGTAAGCGGTTATTGGACATATTTGGTTCAAACTGAAACAAAAGTAGGCGTAAGGTTAAATGAAATTCAAAATGATCGTTTTGAAATTGAGGATATTACTTGTCCACACCCGAAAGACGGCAATTGTCTAGAGTATGAATTGACATTAGTTTTCAATGACAGTGAGATAAAATATAGAAATGATCCATATGTAATAGATGATTTGAGAAAGGTAGTCACTATTCTTAAAGAAGAACTATATAATAAGGAATTTAACATATATTTAAGGAACAAGGATGGAACAAGTTATTCACTCTGGCTATCATCCGAAAAAATTAAGGAAAGTAATAACATAGAAGAGTTAGTAAAATAATGATATAAAGAAGAAATTTAAAGTACTTTTTATGTTTGTTATTTCTGTATTCAAAAGGAAAACCGCTTATGCTTCATTTTTGAAGCATAAGCGGTTTTGTTTAAAATACTTAAAAAGAAAAATTTTTTGGTAAAGTACCACTTTTTATTACTGTTCTTAGTCCATGTTTTATAATCCAAGGATTAATAGGATGCTGTTTATCACGTAATTGCTGTAACCATTGAAAAACGAGTTCTTTATCTTCTTTCGTAATATCGTTAATATGATTGGCTACAGATTTTTGAACATATTTAGAAGGGTCATTCATTAATGGTTCAAGAAGTTGTAAATTGTACTTAAAATCACCTTTTAGAGCTCCTATTTTTTTAGCCCAAGGAAGCCTTGGTCTTGTACCTTCAGAAACTAATCTTCTAATGTGGCTGTTTTCGTCATGAATCCACTGTTGCAATATGTCTAGTGTATCTTCATGATATGTTTCAAGAAAAGGCCGAATGGCATATTCAGCAGTATTCCTTTTCGTTATTTCATACATTGCATTGAACGAGATTTTAAAATCGTTAAGCCCATATTTTTCAACGTATTTTGCAAGAGGCATATACATATATCCATTTGTAAATGTGCCTACTTCTGTTGTATTTTCTGGTCCTAATGTCTTCAGTAATATATGTATTGCGGCATTAAAATCTTTTTGTAAAGCATTGTGTAATTCATCTGCAATTACTTCAATACGCTGTTTTAACTCTAAATTTTCAACTTTACAAGCTACAGAATCTACAAAGATGTTTTTAGAGAAATAAGGATCGTGTTTACAAATAGAATCAGCTATTTTTTCTGTTAATTCTTCATTAAATAAAAATTTTAACGGAACATATTTACCCATTTTTTTCACCTCGGTGGTCAAATGAAAACAATTTTTATTTTTTAATCGACAATCCATAAACCAAAGTCTCACTCGGAGTCGTAATACTAAAACCTGTCGTCTTATAATCAAGTTTCACCGTATCACCAGTGTAGTCTTTCGTGAATGAATCCATTTGTACGATAAGCTCTGCATCTTCATATACAACATCATCTGCGTTATATGTATCCCAAATTAAATCGACATCAACGAAAATACTACAAGAGTTCGTCATTGTTCCTCTAATGCGAACGATCTTTTTATCTTCAAGTTCTAATCTATGTATAGCTGCTTTTGCTTCATCAGTAATGCGAATGTTCATTGTATCCCAACCTTTATTTATATTTCCTTTATTATTGCAAAAACAGGAGCAATAGGGAAGTAAAGAGGTTTGCAACAAAAAACGAGCAAACAAATTTGTTTGCTCGTTTCACTTTATTTTAGTTCACATTTATCAAGAGGAATCACTTTTGTTTTCTTTGTAAATTTATATCCTAACCATAGTACTAAGAAGAGTGGTAAACCGATGTAAGAAACGAGTACACCGTTCCAGTCGATTGACTCACCCATAAATGCGCCATAGTTTTGTCCTAAAATTACGATGATACAAAGTGTAAATGCAAAGATTGGACCGAATGGGAACCATTTTGCTCTATATGGTAAGTCATTTAAATCTTTTCCTTGTGCGATATACGCTTTACGGAAACGGTAATGACTAATTGCAATGCCGACCCAAGCGATAAAGCCAGACATTCCTGATGCATTTAATAACCAAATGTATACAACACCGTCACCGAATAAAGAAGCAATGAAAGCAATACTACCAACAATTGACGTTACGATTAACGCGTTAACAGGTACACCGCGGCTATCTAATTTACCAAGAAACTTTGGTGCTTTCCCTTGGCGAGCTAAATCCCAAAGCATACGAGTTGATGCATACATACCAGAGTTACCAGCAGATAGTACAGCCGTTAAAATAACAGCGTTCATAACAGAAGCAGCAAAGGCAACGCCCGCTTTTTCGAAAATAAGTGTAAATGGACTTACTGTTACATCACTTGCAGCAAGACTTTCAGTTGTATAAGGAATTAATAAACCGATAACGAGAATCGCAAGGATATAGAATAAAAGAATACGCCAAAAGATTGAACGAATTGCTTTTGGGATATTACGTTCTGGATCAGATGTTTCACCAGCAGCTACTCCTAATAGTTCAGTACCTTGGAATGAGAAACCAGCTGCCATAAACACACCGATAATTGCCATGATACCGCCGTTAAATGGTGCATCTGCAACAGTGAAGTTTTTGAAGCCAACCGTTTCGCCGCCCATAATTCCAAAAATCATCATGAAACCAACAATTAAAAAGATAATAATCGTAACTACTTTAATAAGTGCGAACCAATATTCAGATTCACCAAACCCTTTAACAGATAAGTAGTTTAAAAGGAAAATAATAGCTAAACATAATCCGCTCCAAATAAGAGAAGGGGTATCTGGGAACCAAAATTTCATAATTAATGTTACAGCAGCTAGTTCAGCAGCAATCGTAATTGCCCAGTTATACCAATAGTTCCATCCAAGTGCAAAGCCAAGTGATGGATCAACAAATTTTGTTGCGTACGTACTAAAAGATCCAGTAACAGGCATGTAAGCTGCGAGTTCAGCTAAGCTTGTCATTAAAAAGTAAACCATAATTCCAATTGCGGCGTATGCAATTAATGCACCACCAGGTCCAGCTGAATGGATGACACCACCGCTGGCAAGAAATAGTCCGGTACCAATTGTACCGCCGAGAGAAATCATCGTAAGGTGACGAGATTTTAATCCGCGTTTTAATTCACCTTGTCCTTGTGTAGTTTGCGTTTTAGAGGTAGATTGATTTGTTGCGCTATTCATGTTCAACACTCCTTTTCTTGTAGGTTAGGAAGGAGCGGGGGAGAAAAATACAAAAAACCGCCAAAGGAATTTGGCGGAACGTTTCACAAATAACCACCCCATCATACCCTTCCGTTAAGATAGCACCCCACGTTTACACGGTAATTTTGTAAACGTGACAGTTCTGTTCCTTTCGGAGACAGCCCCAGCTCATATTTCCAGAGAAGAAATATAAACTTCGGCAACTTTTCCTTTCAAACGGAGTCGGTGACATTCTCTGTGTCTCGTCCGTCGTACTCTTAAAAGTCGCAACCTCTACCTCATCGGATTGATGAGGATTTATATATTGCTAAGATTTTTAATATATGGCAATTGTAATGACTTTCTGAATATATTGCAAGATATTTTGTTAGGAAAAGTCAAAAAATATCGGTTATTGTATAGGAAACGCTTGCAAAACTCCACCCGAACCTACTATTATGTAGCAATAAGCAAAGAAAAAATTGTTATACAAATGTTTCGCAAAAAATATTGAAAAACCCTCTAAATTAAAAGAAAATTCAGAAAAATATAATTCGACATTCATAATAAAGTCATATTATTTGTTATAATTAGAGTAACGTTTAAGCAAAAAGGGGAAATCAAAATGAAATTAGAAACAGAAAGGCTCTATATAGTGCCGTGTACAGAAGAGAGGATTCAAGTCGCTAACGAGCAAGGATACAATAGCGGCCCGCATATTGTAGGGCATGTAAAGAATGTAAAACAAGATGCAACTTTATTACCATGGGGGGCGTGGTATGTTCTTCGAAAAGAAGATGATAGCGTTTTAGGTGATATTGGGTTTAAAGGGAAACCAAACGAGGATCAAACAGTAGAAATTGGCTATGGATTCATTGAGAAATATTGGAATCAGGGCTATGCAACAGAAGCTGTAAAAGAACTAATCGATTGGGCTTTCAAAACAGGTGAGGTAGAAACAATAATTGCAGAGACACTTCTAGATAATTATAGTTCGATGCGTGTTTTAGAAAAGTTACATATGAAGAGAGTAAATGCTACAGAAATGATGATTAATTGGAAAATAGAAAAATAAAAAATACCGCTCTAAATTGAGCGGTATTTTTTATAGTTATGGTAGCATTTGCTTCTGATCATTCGGATACTCAGCCGTTGACGTATTAGGACGATTGGAATGATTACGAACAGCAATGAAAATAGAAATAATAACGACAAGACCAACTGCAACGTAAGAAAGTGAAATAATAGTTGGATCCACTTTAAATGTAGTAAGCAGTGTACGAATGTTTGTAAAGATAATAAGACCACCAACTAATACGCCAAGTAAATGAGAAGGAACGATGCGAACTAGCCATGCCGCGATTGGTGCCGCTACGATACCACCGAGCATGAGAGAAAATACCCAAACCCAGCTTACTTGTTCCCAGCCAAGTGAGATGAAGAAGCCGATTGTTGCAGCGAGTGAAACAGGAAATTCACTCGTATCTACAGATCCAATAACTTTTCTAGCTTCATTTCCTCTTGCTAGAAGAACAGGTGTCGTAATCGGCCCCCAACCACCGCCACCAGTTGAATCAACGAATCCAGCGAATAAACCAAGCGGCACAAGTTGTTTTGCAGACATACGCTTATTTGAAGTGACAATTTGTTTTTGAATGATGAATCGTAATAAAATATAAACCCCTAAAGTAAATAAAAATACGGAAATGTACGGTTTGATTACATCTCCAGGCAAATTACTTAAAAAACATGCCCCAACAAATGCGCCGATTGCCCCAGGTAATGTAAGCCTGGAAACTGTATATTTATCAACGTTTCCAAATTTGATATGAGATGCGCCAGAAGCTGCAGTTGTAACGACTTCAGCTAAATGAACCGATGCGGAAGCTACAGCCGGTGCAATACCAAACATTAATAATAGTGAAGTAGACGTTACCCCATACGCCATTCCGAGTGCTCCATCGATCAGTTGAGCGAAAAATCCAATAATAGCAAAGACAATTAATTTCTGCATAAATAATCCCCCTGTAATAATAAATGAAAAAGACACTTTTCCCGTATGAGAAAAGTGCCTTTGGTTTTTCCAATCAGCAATAATTAAATTTGTTTCATTATAATACATATTAATCGTATAAATCAACTGGGTTTTAAAGTTTTTGAATTGAATGAAATAAAAATAAAATATACAATAAAAGGATGGAGAGAAAGGGGAGAAAGACATGTTACGATTTGATCATCTTGTTCACGCAGTTCATGGTACACCGGAGGAAGCGGCAAAACAAATGCAGGAACTTGGATTTCATACGAATTGGGGTACTTGGAATAGTTTAAGTTATTTTGATTTATCATATATAGAATTTTTAGCAGTTCAACATGAAGAAAAAGCGAAAGAAGCAGAAAATCCATTAGTACAAGAAACAGTGGTGAAACTACAAAATGGAGAAGGAATGCTACAAATCGCGATCCGAACAGATGCAATTGAGGAGCTAGCAGTTAACTTTAATAAGTACGGCTTACATACGATAGGGCCATTTGAAGGGAAACGCATGAGAAAAGATGGCCGGCTTTTAGAATGGAAAATGTTATTTGTTAGGCAAGAAGAGAACGGACCGAAATTACCTTTCTTTATACAGTGGAATGAAACGGACGAAGAAAGAAGAAACGATTTACGTAACAGTGGGACGATTACTGAACATAAAAACAAAGTGCAACAAATTGAAACGATTCATTACGCAGTAAAAAATGTTCGAGAAACAGTACGGAAATGGAAAGAAGTAATGGAGCTATCTACAGGCTTAGTTGTGAAAAATGAAAAATGGAATGCTGAGAGTCAAAGTGTAGTGTTTGGAAATATTCATGTGCAGTTTTGTGAACCGATTGGAGAAGGGCTAGTACTAGAACATTTGAATAAGAATGGCGAATATCCATTTGCAGTAGAGTTTAAAGGTGGAAATAAACGAGAGCATGAAGTGCTAGGTAGTTTGTACATATATTAATAGAGGTGAACGTTGTGGAAGAAATGCTTAGGGAGATAGAGAGAATACTAGAATGGCCTCGTATTGCAACGTGTACAGCTATTTCAAAAGGTTTCTCACATGAAGAGAAGTATAAAATTGAATTAAAGAATCAAGAAACCTATTTTGTAAAAGTATGTGATGCTGTTCATTTTGAACGTAAACAAGAAGAATATACGTATATGAAACGATTAGAGTCATTACATATTCCAACGCCTAAGTTAATTCATTTCATAAAACTTGAGAAATTAAATAAATGTGTTCAAGTATTTGAATGGACCCGACGTATAAATGGTGAAGAAGGTTTAACGAAGTTATCGGTGGAAGAACAGTATAAGGCAGGAAGAAAAGCAGGGGAAGTATTAAAGAGGATTCACTCAATTGAAAGAGGAAGTGCAAGTAATAAATGGGAAACATCTAGATGGAATAAATACGAAAGATACATAGAGGCACTAACAGATTACGAGGTGAATTTTCTGGATTTGAATCCAATATTAACTTTTGTAGAAAATCATAAAGATTTATTGAAAAATCGTCCAATAAGATTTTACATGATGACTTCCATCCAGCAAATAGTATGATTCATAATAAGGAGTTTATCGTTATTGATTTTGGTGGATATGATTTTGGCGATCCAATACACGATTTTTATAATGTAGCGATTTTTACTACAAGAATAAGTAAACCATTTGCGGTTGGACAAGTTCACGGTTATTGCGGAGGCGAACCATCGCTTCATTTTTGGAAACTCTATACATTGTACGCCGCGATGACATTCCCAGCGGATATCGTTTGGACGAATCGAAGTACGCCGCATTTAGTAGATGATATGAAGGAAAGATTAAATGGAATATTAGAAGAGCATAATCATTTTTCATCTTATATTCCAAAATGGTATCAATCAAGCGAATGTAATAAATAAAGGAGTAATTTATATGGATAAAATAGCAGTAATTTCAGATATTCACGGTAATATTCAAGCATTAGAATCCGTGTTGAATGATATTAAATTAAGAGGAATCGAGCGCATTATTTGTCTTGGAGATTTAGTAGGAAAAGGACCTCATTCCAGTGAAGCAATTGAAATCATTCGTAAAGAATGTGAAGTAGTCGTAATGGGAAACTGGGATGATTTTATTACAAAGCCGACTGAATTTGAAGCATTAAAATGGCATCAAAAACAATTATCGGAAGAACAAAACGACTATTTAAGAAGCTTACCATTTTCAATCGAGTTTTATATGAGTGGAAAACTCATTCGTATGTTCCACGCCTCACCGAGAAGTTTATATGAAAGAATTCAACCACACGCTTCAAGAGAAGAGCGTATTAGTATGTTCGAAAATAGTGATCTGACAGAAAATATAGAAGGAGAAAGAAAACCAGATGTCGTTTGTTACGGTGACGTTCACCAAGCGTTCGTTCAAAATTTCAGAGGGAAAACGTTATGTAATGCCGGCAGCGTAGGAAACCCACTTGAAATAACGCAAGCTTCCTATTTAATATTTGAAGGAACTTACAATGAAAAAGAAGCAGCGAGCTTTTCTATTCAACTTGTACGAGTACCGTATGATATTGAATTAGCTATCAGACTAGCAGAAGAACTCGAAATGCCAGAAATTGAAGAATACAAACAAGAATTACGGACTGCTTTATATCGAGGGTTTAAGGGGAAGTAAGCTAATAATATATCAACGATTTTTCAAATATATCTATCATAACTTAAAATATATCAACGATTTTTTCGATATATCAACGATTCGACAAAGGATATCGATTTACCGACAAATAGTGACATGGATTGTTACTTATAATTACATTATGTAAACTAATTATAAAGGGAGATATCATGAACCGAAAACAACGAATCAAAGAAATTGCAGATCATATTGTAAAGCTAAACTTAACCTATCCAACAAGAGTTGGAGTAAGTGGTATTACAGCATCAGGAAAAACAACATTTGCAAACGAACTAGCGGAAGAAATAAAAAAACGAGGATTACCAGTAACACGCGCCAGCATTGATGATTTTCATAATCCAAGAGTGATTCGCTATGCAAAAGGAAAAGAATCTGCAAGAGGGTATTATGAAGATGCACACGATTATACAGCTTTCAAAGAAAGATTATTAATGCCTTTAGGACCTAACGGGAATTTACAATATGAAATGATTTCTCATAACTTAATAACGGATATGTCTGTACATAATGAGCCGCTATTGGCCACGCAAAATATGATATTAATAGTAGATGGAACGTTTCTATTGAAAAAAGACGTTGCGTATTTATTTGATTACAAAATCTTTGTAGATACAAATTTTGAGATTGCGAGAAAACGTGGTGCTAAGCGGGAAACTGAAGCTTTTGGAAGTTATGAAGAAGCAGAGAAGATGTTTTTGAACAGATATCATGCGGCCTGTAAGTTGTATATAGATGAGCATAATCCAAAAAGTTATGCGGATGTTGTATTTCGGAATAGTGATTTAGCAAATCCAGAAGTTATATTTCAAGAGCGAAAGTAATACATAATCAAAATTATATGTATAGCCTTTTATTTATAGTTATAATTCTCGTATAATTAAATTAACTTTAGAAAGTAAAAAACGGGGGATAAGGCAATAAAAAAACGTAAAAAGGGGACAGGGAATAGAATGAATGAAGTACTAGAACTAAAAGAAGAACTACTACAAATTAAAAATAACAATTATGCTGTACCAGAAGACGTAGATGCATATCCATATGCGCAGTGGATGCTAGATTATATCGGATCACCTGATGCTGAATTACGTGATGATTTAATTTATAGTACGCTTCACACATGGATTACAAATGATGTATTTAGACAAAAAGAGTTAAGAGGATTAATGTTACAAGCAATTAGTCCTGATTATTTATTTTATAAAATTGGTGAAAAGGGAACAGACTCTGTATTTAAACGTGCATTCTCCGTATTAATTCCACCACTTATTTTATCTGTTCATGAAAGAGAACCGTTGTTATCGGAAGAACAATTGTACAGTGTGGCAGAACAAGTGTTGGAATATGTCTATTTAGAAGAAGATGTAAGAGGTTACGTAGAAGGAAAAGGCTGGGCACACTCTACTGCACATGCAGCAGATGCGCTTGATGCGTTAGCACGTACAATTCAAAATCGTGAGTTTTCATATGCGATTCTTGCGGCTGTTCGTCAGAAGGTTCGATTGAGTGATTACGTATATGTACACTTTGAGGATGAGAGATTAGTAAAGCCAATTATGTCGTTACATAACCAAAAGCTTTTAACTGAAGAAGAGTGGAGCAATTGGCTACATAGTATAGCAACTGTTGAGGACATCCGACATCCGCAGCATGCTATTTTAGTACAAAATATTAGAGCTTTCTTAAGAAGTTTATATTTTAGAGTTTTAGAGACAGAGGGTAATACAGCCTTTACAGATGATGTATTGGAGACTTTGAAAGGGTTGCGTAGGTATTAAAAATCCGTTTTTCTAAGAGAAAAGTACATAAAAACACTACATCCCAACCATACTAATAAAATGTGTTGGAGGTGAGTTTAATGGACAAAAAAGACTTTGAAAAAGTATATAATGATTATTTACATCAAGGGGAAGAGCAAGCTCAATTTGAAATAGCTCAGGAAGTTACTTCAGGAGCAGAACAAATTGTTGCTGTTCGTAAAAATGATGAAGGTGATTTAATTGCTTTTAAAACAAGTAGCGGGAGAGAGTTAGATTATATGACTGCTCTTAATGAAGCGAAATCAGGGAAGTTAGCTCATGTGGACGTATTTCATAAGTATGGCAGAGATATTATACGTAGTGAACCGGATGGAATAAAAGAAAATAACTTAGATAATTTACCTTCATTTTAAACGGGTAAACCTCAAGAAGAGAATGTTCATTACGATATTCTCTTCTTTGTTTTGCGAAGTTTTCCTAGCAAATAGACGATTCATTTTTAAAGTGCGATCATACTTTTAAAGAGCGCTCTAAATTTCTCTTTATCTTCTGCTGTAAATGGTTTCGGTCCTTTTGTACGCTTACCACTTTTTCGAACCATTGCACTTAAATATCGTGTTTGTAACAATTGTTCAATGTTATCATTCGTATACTTATAGCCTTTATGGTGTAGTACGATACAGCCTTTTGCTAAAGCGAGCGAAGCAAGACCGTAATCTTGTGTTACGATTAAATCTTCTTTTTTTGCTAACTGCATAATTCGGTAATCAGCAGCATCTGCTCCGGAATCAACATATATTGTTTCCACACCTTTCGGCTGCTCTGCATTAGAATAATGAGAAAAACTAGTAACGAGTGTAACAGGAATTTCCGCATTCGTAGCTTCAAAAATAATTACATCTTTTACAGGACAAGCATCTGCATCAACGTAAATTTTCATTTTTATCACTCCTATAACTAGGTTCGTGTTGATAATAATGGTAGATTTAGGTTTTGTCAAATGAGTAATATCTTCCTCAATTTAATACGTATGTATTTTTATAAAATAAACGGATATTTCGAACTAAATAACGAATGTACTATAGATTTTAATAAGTGGTTATATGTAGTGATGTGAAAATTTCTTAATACGAAAGTATTAGGAAGTTTTATTTGAATTTCATTCTGCGGATTGATTTTTAATAGTGTTTATTTGGATAAAATAGCAATAGAATATATATAAATAAAATGTATTTTAAATTAGAGGATCATTTCATGTTACTGCTCTATGCAATGGTTTCAAAAGATAAGTAAGTCTGAAATTAATCAGGAGGGCCGAATGAGGAGTTTCGATTTATCACAAACAACTATTAATATATCAAAAAATGATCTTATTTATAAAACAAATGATAATAAGTATTGGGTGTATGAAGTGATTTTTCAATCGCATGAAAGCATACCACCTCATAGCCATCCATTTGGAGAAGATTGTGCGGTTGTGTTGTCAGGTCATTTGGATTATTATATTTCAAATAAAATAATGATTCGTGCATCAAAAGGAGAGATTGTGTTTGGGTGGAAGAACCATATACATGGCTATAAAAATAATGAAACAGAACCCTTGCATCTATTAATTTTCGTTGCGCCGAATAAAATTGGGCTAGAATATTTACCTGATGATGATCCAAAAATTGTGCACGTACCGGAAGAAAAGCGAATAATGAAGCTTTCCGAATATCAAGTAGTACATTCCCCTTTTTCTTCTTTTGAAAGAATAAAAATAGATGGTGAATATTCAGAAGCATATAATGAGAATGGACTTATGGTGTTTATTGATATCGAAAATAAACAAATGTATATATTTGAGGGTGAGAATGTGGAGATAAAAACTTCAAATCCCATAGTATTTATTAAGTATACAGCTAGATTGTGAGAATGGAGAGTTGCTTTTCTGTATTTATAATAGATATGTAGTTAAGAATATTAAAGAGGAATATTTTACAGAAAATAGGGAATGAGTTTTATTATTTAACTTGTAGACAACGAAATAGAAATGACCATTTATTGAGGAGAGCGATATTTATATGCAGTTATATTTTTATAATGAAAACTTCAGAAATATAATAAATCAATATACATTGTCAGAAGAGCAGCTTTGTTATACAGGTTTACCTAAAAAGCTTGTAAAACTATCGAGTGAGGATTCAGATCGGCATTCAATTTTAGCTATGAAAGATAATGAGCTTGTAACGTTTTTTGTTTTACATAAAAATGACGGGGTTAAACCATATACAAATAATGAAAAATCTATTTTAATAAGAGCATTTTCAACAGGTTTTCACCATCAAGGGAAAGGATATGCAAAACAAGCTTTAAAGATATTACCTGACTTTGTCCGAAATAACTTCTTAGGTATAAATGAAATTATTTTAGCAGTAAACGTTAAAAATGTAGCTGCACAATCTTTATATGAAAAATGTGGTTTTTGTGATAATGGGGTTAGAAGGATGGGGCGGAAAGGTGAATTAATCATAATGAGTTACAATTTATAGGAATCATTCTTAGAAGTAGGGAAGAAAGATAAAGAAAAACGAAAAATTTCGAAAAGAAAGCCCCTGTATCAATCATCAGGAGCTTTCTTATAATTTAATTTTGGAATGAAGCTTCTTTTCATTATTTTTTGCTTACTTATTATCTGGAGTTAATGAATAAAGAAGTTTTAAATGTATTAAAAAGTTATTTTATTTCCCACAAACCAAAATAGCCTCCCGCAAACGAGAAATACCTTCCTCAATTTGATTAATATTCACTTTTCCATAAGATAAGCGTATATAACCATCTTTTGCGCCGAAAATACTACCTGGCATAAAAGCAATTTCTTGTTTTAAACTTTGCATAATAAGTTGTTTTTCGTTTATCGGTTCTTTTAATTTTCCCCATATGTATATTCCACCGGTCGGATTTGAAAAAGAGATTTTATCATGAAGTTGCTCGTTTAAGGCGCGAACGATAACGTCTCTTTTTTCTGCTAGTTGTTTTCGTAACGGTACGATATGCGACTGAAATGGTACAGTTTCAAAAAATTGTTGCATAAGCCACTGTGGGAAAATGCTCATACCTAATTCCATTTGGTGCCTTGCGTCGGATAATCTTTCTACTACAGACTGCGGGGCAACGAGCCAACCAACTCGTAAGCCTGGTGCAATCATTTTTGATAAAGAATGTACATAAATGACAGTTCCGTTTTCATCTATTGATTTCAAAGTAGGACAAGGTTGTTTCTTTTCTAGCGTCAGCAAACTAGATGGATCATCTTCAACGATTGCAATTCGTAAATCTGCGCAAAGTGATAATAGTTTTTTTCTACGGTTTGGATGAAGCATCGTCCCCGTAGGGTTTTGGAAATTTGGATTTAAAAAGATCATTTTAATGCGGTGCTTTCTGTATAGCTCTTGTACATCGTCTGGATTAATGCCGTGTTCATCGACAGGTAATGGGAAAATACGAATACCTGCTGATTGGAATAACGGCAAGGAATAACAGTGTGAAGGACTTTCGAAAGCAACAGCATCACCTGGATTTAATAAACATTGCACGATAAGGTGAAGTGCTTGCTGTGCGCCAGATGTAATCATAATGGATTGTTCAGTCGCCTCAACTTTTAAATATTCCTTCATATATTTTACGACCGCTTGTCTTAGCGGGAGATAGCCTTGCGGATGATCGTAACTTAATGAATGCGTTAACGGTTGTTCACGTAAAATCGCTTGTAGTTGATCATGAGGATAAAGATTACAACCGAGTTCTCCATTAGCGAAATCTATAATATTTTCATTTTGTTGTACTTCTGCCCGAATATGGCGAAGTAGTGGTAAGTTTGGTAAAAAAGTACCACCTTCTACGAAATTTCTCCAGTTCGGCGTTAATGTTGGAGAAACGCCCCACATATGTGTACTCACACGTGTACCTTTACCAGTCGTACTTTCTACAATTCCCATAGCACGTAGTTCATTATAAGCAGTCGTTACTGTACTTCTGTTTACATTTAACTGCGTAGCTAATTTCCGTTCTGAAGGGAGGAAGCTTCCTGGAGGAAGTTCTCCATATGTAATACGTTTTTCAATAAAGTCAACAACTTGCTGATAAATAGGGATTTTACTGTCACTATCTAGTTTCCATTCCATAAAAAACGCCTCCGTATCTCTTATATACATCAAGTATAGCAAATTGGCTGGGTAAAAAAACAGCCAATTGGACGGTGTTATATCCAGCCAATTTTACTATGCTAAATAGGGAAGGGGAGATTCGGATGAAACGATGGCAAATGGAATGGCTCCTAGTATCAGTTGCATTAGTATGGGGAGCAAATTATACAATAGGAAAGTATGGAGTGGCATATATGTCATCCATTCAATTTAATAGTTTACGCTTTTTAGTAGCATCACCGGTATTATTACTTATTACTTTTATGATGGAACGCTCATTACGTATTGAAAGAAAAGATTGGTTACGATTAGTAGCAGTCGGTATCGTTGGTACGACAATGTATCAAACGATGTTTATGTTATCTGTGAAATATACTTCAGCAACGAACGCCTCATTATTAATTGCAATGTCACCTATTTTTACAGGGATATTAGCAGTATTGCACAAACAAGAACGTTTTTCGATGAAAGTACAAATTGGTTCAATAGTGGCCTTTGTTGGTGCAGCATTCGTTTTATTAACAGGACATACAGGAGGAGCTACTTACGAGTATGCGTGGCTCGGAAATATAATTGGATTAGTCGCAGCAATTGCGTGGGGATGGTATCCAATATTAGCGCAACCTCTTATTACAAAATACTCCGCAATGAGAGTTACATCATGGTCTACTTTAATTGGAATTGTACCTCTCGTTATATACTGTTTACTCAATGTAAACACACTAACGTGGCCAGTAGATATGCCAAGCTGGGGATCACTAGCATATTCAATCGTCTTTGCGACCATATTCGGACTTGCAATGTGGTATGTCGG
Organism: Bacillus sp. HMA207; assembly: GCF_003402455.1. NCBI lineage: Bacteria > Bacillati > Bacillota > Bacilli > Caryophanales > Bacillaceae > Bacillus > Bacillus sp. HMA207. Next base: position 1,761,632 of record NZ_BEZT01000001.1, read on the forward strand.
TATTAGTAAAATAGGCTCAACGAAAGTAATGGTTTATATGTATCTTGTGCCATTGTTTGCAGTGATCTTTGCGGCAGTAACCATTGGAGAGCAAATTAATTTGATGCAACTAGTTGGCGGGCTTATTATCTTCATCGGTTTATATGTTGTAAAAAAAGGTGGAATGAAAAAGCCTGCTCTCAATTTGAAAAAAGTAAGTTAACAGTAAAAAGGATCTCTTTCATATAGAAGGAGATCCTTTTTGTTTTTGTAATAAAAGCGCTTGTTCAACGGCCCATTTTTGATGATCGTGTATGAGAAGCTCTATAGCATGCAATGGAGACATCCACCTTAGAACATGATCCTCCTCACAGTTTTCAGTTTGTTTCTGCACCATATTCGCAATATAAAAAAATCCATCGTTTAAATAATATATATCTTCCTTTTCTGCATAAAAATATCGAGCCGCATTACCGATATACTGATCAATTTTAATTGCCCATCCTAATTCCTCTAGTAGTTCACGGTGCAAACATTCTTCTTTTGTTTCATTACCTTCCATACCGCCACCAGGTAAAAAGTAACGGTCTCCTTTTTGGATAACAGCAATCTTTGAAGAAGATGATTGAAAAATAATCGCATAACAACTAGGCCTTAATGTATAATGAACGTTAATTTTTTTAGAGCCAAATGTGAGTTTTGAAATCATAAAACACGACCTTTCTCTATAAAATACATAAAAGGAATATTAAGGTAAACGCAGAATTGTATAAGTATAATCTTAACAGATTGGAGTGATAACAACATGATAAATCGAAAATGTTCAAGATGTAAAGAAATAACAGGTACGATGCACGGTGGTAAAAAAATTAAGAAAGAATTTCTATGTGAAGACTGTTTGCAAAAAGGAATTGAGAGCGGGGAAATCGAATTATCACAAGTGGAACAAGAAAAAACCTCGTATCTTTCTATAAAGATATTAAAAATAACGAGTGTTATTTATTTAATAGTATCAATTATAACTGCTTTTTCTGCTGGAGCATTTATACAAGATCCAGGGCTTGGTGGAATATCTTTTTCAATAACAGGTACAGTTGGTGTTATGATAATTGGATCCATATTCCAGTCTATTCTTGTATTTTGCGGGATATGGGTATTCATCCTTTTAGTAGAAACAGTCATTAAAATTTATGAAAAAATGAAGTGAGTGAGAGGGAGAAACATATGCGAGTAAGAAACATCCAAGGGGAAGATTATGTAAAGATTCATTCTGTTTTAAATGATTGGTGGGGCGGGAGAGACATGGCTGCCATGTTGCCAAAATTGTTCTTCATTCACTTTCAAGAAACGAGTTTTATTATTGAAGAAGAGGGAGAAACGTTAGGTTTCTTATGCGGATTCTTCTCACAAACGCATAAAGAGGAAGCGTACGTTCATTTTATCGGTGTCAATCCAAAGTATAGAAGAAGAGGAATTGCATCGACATTGTATTCGTATTTCTTTGATGTCGCACGTGCAAATAATCGTAAAGTTGTAAAAGCAATTACGTCACCAGTTAATAAAAAATCGATACAGTTTCATCAAGAAATCGGTTTTCGAATTGAGGCTGGGGATGATGAGATAGAGGGTGTATCGGTACATACAAATTATGATGGGAACGGCGGTAGTAGAGTTTTATTTTTGAAACATGTGTAAAAGTAGGCTAGCGAAAAGTTAGCCTTTTTGTTGTGAGGAGCTAGAAATATGGAGAGTAAACAAAGTAGAAATGAATACTTACAACGCATTTATAAAGTGCAAGATTATATAGAATCAAACATAAATGATTCACTTTCAATTGAAGAGTTAGCGGATGTAGCAGGATTTTCAAAGTTTCATTTTCATCGGATTTTTAAGGGGATAGTAAACGAGTCATTATCACGGTATGTAAACCGATTGAAGTTAGAAAGGGCAACACATCTACTTACATATCGGACAGATATGACGATTACAGATATTGCGTATCACTTCGGATTCACAGATTCAGCAGTTTTCTCCCGAACATTTAAAAATTATTACGGCGTAAGTCCATCTCAATATCGAAACGACAATAGCAAGAATTGCAAAGACGTAAGAAGAACTTCTCAATACAATGAATGTAAGAAGGTTCGAGGAAATGTTGAAATTGTAACAGCGGACGATATAAACGTCGCATACATAAGACATATCGGTACATATGGAGAGTTAACTATAGCTTTTCCAAAAATGATAGAAAAACTATTTCATTACGCAGCTAAGCAAAACTATCATGTATTTGATGATATTAAAGTATTAACCATTTACCACGATCATCATGAATTTACTGAGGACTATCATTTAAGAACAAGTTTATGTATAACAATTCCGGAGGCGTCCGCAATAGAAACGAACGACATAGGAATAATGGTAATACCTTCAGGCAAGTATGTAGTAGGACATTTTGAAATATTTCAAAATGAATATAAAGGAGCATGGGATTTCTTATACGGTGAATGGCTGCCAAATAGCGGATATAAACCGAGAGACTCGTATCCTTTTGAAGTATATAGAAATGATCCAAAGCAGCACCCGAAAAATAAACATATAGTTGATATATATGTACCTATCGAACCTTTTTAATTATAGGTTAAAGGGGAAGGAATAATGAAAACTGCTGAAAAGTTAGATCAAATTATACAAGAAGAATATAAAAATATGAATGGCATGTTAGTAGTGCAGAAAGGTAATGTTGTTTTTGAAAATTATTATAATGGTTACAGTCCAGATAATGCGTTTCATGTAGCGTCAGTTACAAAAACGATAATCTCTGCGTTAATTGGGATATGTATAGATAAGGGTTATATAAAAAGTGTTGATCAAAAAGTAATAGAATTTTTCCCGGAATATAAATGTAAGGAATCTGAAGTAACCGTACGCCATCTTCTAACAATGACAGCGCCATATCCTTTTGTAGACTGGCAGGAACCGTTAGAAGAACTATGTACACAAGAGGATTGGGTACAGCATACACTTAATAGAATGGGGAACGGTGGAGAAATTGGATCTTTTAAATACTCATCTGCAGGAGCGCATGTACTATCAGCAATTATTACGAATGCAACAGGGAAAAGTGCACGTGAATTTGCGAATGAGTACTTATTTCAACCACTCGGCATGAGCGAAATTCCAAACTACAATATGAAAGCATTTGGATTCGATGACTTATTCGGAAAAGATGTGAAAGGATGGGTTCACGATCCAAATGGTATTTCGACGGGCGGCTGGGGAGTAACGTTAACGGTTAGGGATATGGCTAAGTTTGGACAGATGTATTTGAATGAAGGTATTCATAATGGAAAACAAGTTCTATCAAAATCATGGATAAAAGAATCAATAGCGATGAATTCAAATCAATATGGTTACTTATGGTGGTTACGAGAAGAAGAGGGTGTCTATTCGTATTGTGCAATGGGTGATGGTGGGAATATGATTTGTTGTATTCCGAAGCAGGATTTGGTTGTAGTAATTGCTTCTGAAGCTAAGCCGAATGCACGGGATAGATGGGAATTAATTAAAGGGTGCATACTTCCTTATTTAAAAGATTAATATGGTTATTTTTATAAAAATAAGAATGAAAGGTTTAGTTAAACTTGTTTTGTTCTCCATGATAGAAAAAAGTGTTGTGTTAACAAAGTTATGTAACTAAGATTATAAAACTTCAACACCTATACCATTATTAAATAATTGCAAGGTGTTGAAGTACTTTTTAATCTATTAAAGCTGCTTTCAACTAAAAGAAGAAACATCTTTTTTCTTAGCTGTTTAACTATTTTTTAACTTTGTGAAGTATGAGATACATCGTGCCCAGCACAATTGCTAGTAAGGTAAATTTAATTAATTCTATTAGGCTGGCATCCCACTTGTTTTGTACTATATCTGTTAAATAAAATACATTAAACATACCATGTGAAAATGCGGGTGATATTACAGAACCGCCATATTCTCTCGTGTACGTTAAAATTATAGATAATATAAATAATAAAGAGAGATAACTTAATATTCCTACAAACTGAAACTCATAATTTTTATAAAAGATTGCTATTGGTAAATGCCATGAAGACCAAATTGAAGCTATAATAATAGCTGTTTGTATGAATGTATATTTTTTTCGTAAATAGTAATGAAAATTCCCTCGCCATATAATCTCTTCTAATAATGCAGATAAAGATCCAACTGTAAGACCAACGAGCAAGAGAAATCCTACTTCATTCCAATGATGATATAAGAACTTTATATCATAAATATAAAAATAAAAATGGAGACATAGCCCTAGAAGTAGTGGAAATAATATGGAGAAAATTAGTGTTTTTATTTTTGGACGTGAAATTCCTAGTGTATGAACTATTTTTTGTTTCTTATATAATGTTTGATATGAAGTAACTGCTAAAAGCGGAACAACCATTGTAAACCCTAAATAATTACGACCATTTTCTATGTTCAGCAAGATGATATATACAAGTGATGTAAGAAAATAAATACATAATGTTGAATGATAAACTATGTGTTTATTAATATTTTTCACCTGCCTAAGTATGTATAAGTGGTTAATCGAATATCCGATATTTTAATTATATATGAAATGGAAATCGACAGAATGAATATTTCCATATTATTGTTTTTTAGATAGAAAAAGTGTCGAAATTGCATATATTGAACTTGTAGAAAAAATTTAATTATCCCCGTAACTTTTCACAACAAAAAATCGTTAAACAAAAGAATAGATTTTTTATCACGAATGGGGGAGAACCATGAAAATGTTAATACTAGGTGGTACACGATTTTTGGGAAGAGCTGTGGTAGAAGAGGCTTTGAAAAGAGGGCATGAAGTTACATTATTTAACCGCGGAACAAACAAAGAAGTTTTTCCTGAAGTGGAGCAGCTGATCGGTGACAGAAATGGCGATGTATCAAGTTTAGAAAATCGAAAATGGGATGTTGTTGTGGATACATGTGGGTTTTCTCCGCATCACATTAGAAATGTTGGAGAAGTACTTAAAGATAATATTGAACACTATATATTCATCTCAAGCCTTTCCGTATATAAAGATTGGATTCCGCATGACATAAAAGAAGACTATATATTACAACCTGAACCGACGGATGATCAAATAAAGGCTGTAGAGAATGGTGAAGTTTCACCTTATGAGTATTATGGTGCACTGAAAGTATTATGTGAAAAAGAAGCAGAGAAGTATTGGCCGGGGCGTGTATTACACGTAAGAGCAGGACTTCTTTCAGGAATGTTTGATTATACAGATCGACTTCCATACTGGATCGGGCGTGTAGCAAAGGGTGGGAAAGTATTAGTACCAGGAAGAAAAATTCGTCCGGTGCAATTAGTTGATATAAAAGATGTCGCGAGATGGGGGCTAAATATGGCAGAACATAATAAAGCAGGAACATTTAATATAACAGGTCCGAATGATGAATTGACGATGGAAGAGCTATTAAATACGTGTAAAAAGGTTACGAATAGCGATGCTGAATTTGTTTGGGTAGACGAATCATTTATGAGTGAACATAATGTGCAGCCTTGGACAGAAATGCCTTTGTGGATTCCAGAAACTTTTCCATTAGATGGTGAGACGAAGCCGTGGAGAGGCGGATTTTCTATTTGTATCGAAAGTGCGGTTAATGAAGGGCTTACTTTTAGAAGAATAGAAGAGACAGTTACAGATGTGTATGAGTGGATGGAGAGTACGGAAGAATGGGAATTAAAAGCAGGTATTTCAGGGGGAAGAGAAAAGGTGTTATTGGATAAGTGGTATGAAATAAAGAGAGTTTAAATAAGAATCTTGTGAAAAAAGGACTCTGTTTATTGGTTAAACAGAGTCCTAATATGAATCTACCACTCAATCGGTTCTTCCCCGTACATCTCCCATAGCTTAGGAAACATCTTTTTTAAACCTTCTTCATCGTCTTCATCCCAATCTAACTCGATATCAACTTCCTCAAACTCTTCATTTGTTAAGACATGGTATAGTGTAAAGTATGTATCATCTTCATCCCCAGTCTTCTCCATGTAAACTTCTTGCCCGAAATATAGAGTAAGTTCTTCAATCTCTGGGACGTCATACTCACTCAAATTTTCTAATACAGGAATTAATCGTTCTGGATCTTCAATACAAGCTTCGTATGTCTCTTTTCCTTGATATAATAACCATCCGCGGAAGTAATCGAAAGTATCATCTGAACAGCCACCCATAATAATATAGGCTGCTGCCCATAAACGGGAGGTATAGGAGTCTTTCAAAAGGCGATGCATATGCGTATCAAAAGCTACAATTTCATGTACTGTACGTTTAGCAAGGTGAGAAGTAAGCCATTCTATTTGTTCTTCTTGGTCCTCACCTTTCGTTTTTGCACGATGAAGTAGCTCCCAAAATTCTTCTTCGGTTATCGTTTTTTCTTTTATGTAATCTTCCCCAGGCAACGGGTCTGTATATCCTTTTTTACGTTTGGAAGCAACTAGTTTATTAGCTTCTTTCATACATTCTTCTTCTGTTTCAAACTCTTTCGCTTTCACACTGCCAGCTGTGCCAATTTTTCCGTAAAACACAACGTAGTCTTTTTCTTTCACAACGATTTTCCAAAACTTATTTGATTTCTCAGTTTGCTGGATTAATAACGTTTCCATCCGTACCCCCATAATGTTTTCTAGTGTGCAATATGATTGTAACATATGTATATGCACTTGTAATGATGAAAAATAATAGTTTAGAAAATTCAAAAACCATTGAATGGAGTGGATAAATTTAGTAACCTTATTTGTACAGTAATTACATAATTGTTTTGTAATAATTCGATATTTATATAAGGGGGCGTTACGGATGGATCTTACGTTTAAAGTTGAGGAAACATGTTTTAATTACCGCGTTGGAGCAATTTGTAAACATGATAATAAAATACTCATTCTGCAAGGTGACGGTGAAGATTTTTGGTATGTACCCGGCGGTAGAGTAAAAATGCTAGAGAATAGTGAAGATGCATTAAAACGAGAGCTTGCGGAAGAGATAGGTGTTCCTATTAAAAGGAAAAGGTTAATATGGTCAGTAGAAAATTTCTTTACACTTTCTGAGCGAAAGTTTCATGAAATTAGTTTTTATTATGAAGTAGAGCTACATGAGTTACCTGCGAGTGGAGCGGATCAATATATTTTGGAAGAAGAGGGTAGAACGTATTTGTTTAGATGGGTGCCAGTAGAAGAACTGCATACATATAACTTACAGCCTGCATTTATAAAAGAGAAAGTAAAGGATGTATCAGTTCACACAGAACATATCGTATTACAAAAGTAAATGTATTCGGAGGGGAAAATGGTGAAGGGAACTAAAAAAGAGGTACATATAAATGACAAAGTAATTTATTACACACATATCGAAAAAGGTTCTAGTACCGTTTGCTTTATGTTTTCAGGTTCAGGATACAATTATGATAAGCCGTTATTTTATTACGCGACGATGTTAATGCTTGAACATAAAATAGATGTTGTACATATTCATTATTCTTATGATGGACAATTAATGAATAAACCAATGGAAGAAGTAACGAAAGTAATGATGGATGATATTAATCCGGTAATAAATGAAGTATTAAAAGATGAGCAATACAACGAGACTATGTTTTTAGGGAAGTCACTCGGAACAATTCCAATTGCAAATGATTTAATGAAGAGAGAAGAGTTTTTACAGTCGAAAATGATATTACTGACACCGTTACTGACGTTTGATACGATTTTTGATTCTATCTTGCATAGTAATCACGAAGGGTTTTTAGTTATGGGGGATAAAGATCATCAATACAATGCAGATCAAGTTGATCAGTTACATAAAACGAATTTACAGATTGAAGTTGTCAAAAATGCAAATCATTCTGTAAATGTTGGGGGATATGAAACGGAAAATTCAATTGAGGCTATAGCGAAAATATTAGGAAAACTTAAAGAAGTTGTTAGGACAAACTAACCTATTAATACATGCAAAAGAGGTGCGAATTGCACCTCTTTTACTTTAATAAGCCTTCAAAACATGAAGTAAATAATCCTTACGATTCAGCGGATTATAATCAACACGTTTTCGAGTAGGGAAGGGAGCCATAAGCTTTGTGAAACCAGCTGGCTTCGTTGTAAATATGCCTTCTCCTTCTGTAAATGAATGAAGCATGCGTTTAAAATTCTCTGTTTTCGCAACAGGTAATGATCCTGTTAACTGGTAAGAGTTATTACTTAATATAGGCTCTCTAAAAGTTGCTGGAACGGCAGCGAGCTTATACATTGCGGTACTAATTGCCTGCTCCGGTACAGTTAATTCAAACTCATTTACTGGTTCATATACATATGTTTCAGCTTGCTTTAAAGCATCCATTAATACGATCGGTGTCAAATTTCTAAAGTCACTCGCTGTTGTAACAGGACTAGCATAACCAGTATGTGTTAACGTGACCATAACATCTGTAACTTCCCAACCATATAAACCTTGTTTTAACGTTTGAAATACTGTATCTTTAATTGCTTTATGAAATGCTAAAGGCAATGAACCAAGCTCAACACCTAATTTATACGTTATGCCAGAGTTAAGTTCACCACGTTCAATTTTAAAACCAATTGTTGCGTAAAATGGATTCGCTTTTTCACCCATGACTTCAACGGAATTCCCAATGCCAATTGGCTTTTCAATACATACAACTCGCGTATTTGAGAAAGTAACCTGTAAGTTATATTTCTCATAAAGTGTTGTTTCGATAACCTCTTTTTGTACTTCACCGAAAAGGCGAATATAAAGTTCATTATGAACATCATCTTTCCACACTTTAATAAGTGGATCTTCTTCACAGAGTTCCATAAGTGCAGCGTATAAATCATGAATTCGCTCTTTAGGTACCGCATCAATCGTTGCTTCCATTTGTGGTTCGGCAAAGTGAATATCTTTTATATAATCCGTACGTTCACCGATAATATCACCAATTTTTATATCATTCAGTCCCCACACTTTGCAAAATTCTCCGCTAGGAACGATAGTAGATTGAACAGCATTTCCGCTATGAAACATACACATTTTTTTAATCTTTTCTTTATGTGGTAGAGACTCATCGCGCTGTATATCAACATATTTTCTAACATGTAAGCTACCTGAAAAAACTCTTATATACGCAACCTTTTCTCCAGAAGGTTCACGTTCAATTTTAAAAACAACACCAGATAATGGTTCCTCTTGTGCCGATGTAAGAGCTGGCATTAGGGCCGGAAGTTTTTCAAGTATTTCAGTTACTCCTATACCTGTCATTGCTGAACCGAAAAAGATTGGATACACATTTGCTTGCTGTATTTGCTGTTCTAGTTTTTCTCTTAATAGTGCGTCCGGTATTATTTCGTTATTTACATATGATTCAAGTAACGATTCATTAAATGGTGCTAACAGTTCCATACAATCGTCATATGATTTGTATTCAATGATCCGGGCTTCTTTCGTTCCTTCGTTTAGAACAGAATAGAAGGGGAATGCTTCATTTGAAAGAACCTCTTTTATTTGTTTCATAACTTTTTCAGTGTTTGCGCCACTACGATCAATTTTATTAACGAATAAAATAGTCGGTATGTTTAGTTTCTGTAATGTTCGCATTAAAATTTTTGTTTGTGCTTGCACACCTTCAACGGCAGAGATAACTAAAATCGCACCGTCTAGAACGCGGAATGATCGCTCCACTTCAGCGATAAAATCAGCGTGTCCAGGTGTATCAATGACATTTACTTTTACATCATCAATAAAGAAAGAAACGACAGATGCTTTGATCGTAATGCCGCGTTGTCTTTCTAATTCCATTGAGTCAGTTTGTGTATTACCACTATCTACTCGGCCAATTTCTTTAATCACATTCGTTTCATAAAGAATACGCTCAGTCAAACTCGTCTTGCCAGCGTCTACGTGCGCGACAATCCCTATATTTATTGTTGTCATTTATGAATATCCTCATTTCATTTTCCATTTTCATTTCCTCATTTCTATTTGTGTATTGCCGCATTATCAATCACTCTCCAGTCATTTAAATTATTACTATTATAGTGCAATTAACATTATTTGTAACGCTACAAAGCGCCTTAATTTGGAAAAAATAAAATGAAAACAAAATGCTTGCATTCTAAATCGATATAGATTATATTAATTGACATATCAACTATTGATACATCAAATGTTTTTATTTTGATTGTAAAGGAGGGGTAATTTGACAAGTTCATGCTCAAAAGAAGCGATTATTTTATATAAATTACACTTTCTAAATAAAGAAGTAAGTTCGAAATTTGAAGGGTGTACGGGTATGAGCCAGTCTCGATTAGAGCTTATACTTCAATTATTTGAAGTAGGTGAAATTAGTCAAAAAGCACTTCAGCAAGAAGTGAATATTGATAATGCTGCGATAACAAGGCATTTAAAGCAGCTTGAGGCCAATGAAATGATTGTAAGACGTAAAAATCCAGATGATAACAGAATTACGTTAGTTTCTCTTACTGAAGAGGGGCGAAATAAAATTCAGGCGTTTCAAGAAGAAAAAGAACGTTTTGCAGCATCTGCATTTAAAGGATTAAGTGAGGAAGAACGCGATAATCTTTTAAATATGTTAAATCACATTCAAGAAAATATAAAAGAATTATAAAAAAGGGAGAATACAACTATGACTAACTCAGTAAAAACAAATGATTTTAACGAAATTTTAACAGGACGTCGTTCAATTCGTAAGTACGACCCTTCAGTGAAAATTAGCAAAGAAGAAATGACAGAAATTCTTACAGAAGCAACACTTGCACCATCTTCAGTAAACATGCAACCATGGAGATTCGTAGTGATTGAAAGTGACGAAGCGAAAGCAACACTTGCGCCACTTGCGAAATTCAATCAATCTCAAGTAGAAACATCTTCAGCAATGATCGCTTTATTTGGTGACTTAAACAACTTTGATAACGCAGAAGAAATTTATGGTACAGCAGTAGAGCGTGGACTTATGCCAGCAGAAGTAAAAGAAGATCAAATGAAAAAACTTTCAGCTTACTTCTCTATGGTTACACCAGAAGTAATGAAAGATACAGTATTAATTGACGGTGGTCTTGTAGCGATGCAATTTATGCTAGCAGCTCGTGCGCACGGTTATGACACTTGTCCAATTGGTGGATTTGAAAAAGACCAAATCGCAGAAGCGTTTGGACTAGATAAAGAACGCTACGTACCAGTAATGCTAATTTCAATCGGGAAAGCTGCTGACAGTGGTTACCAATCAGTACGTCTTCCAATTGACAAAGTTGCTGAGTGGAAGTAATCTAATTAGGTCATAGAAATATATGGAATATGAAAGGGGAAACACCATGATTATTATTCACGCAATATTTCAAGTAGACCCAGCAAAACAACAATCATTTTTAGAAGAAATTCAGCCACTCATTCATGGTTCAAGAGAAGAAAGTGGAAATGTATCTTATGACTTATATAAAGATACAGAAAAAGAAAGTGTTTATACGATGGTAGAAGTATGGAAAGATGAAGCAGCAGTTGCGAGCCATAATACGAGTGAACACTTCACATCTTTCGTTAGTAAAGCAGCACAATTTTTAACTGCTCCGCTTAATATAAAAGCTTATAATGGAGAATTAGTAAAATAATAAGGTAGAAAAAGATGACTTTAGCATATGGCTGAAGTCATCTTTTTTGTATAAGTAGAATCCATTTTGGACTCAGTTATGTTGATTGATAAGTGTTGCTCGTATCCTCAGTAACTGTGGTGAATTGTATGTTAAATTCGAACATTTGGTTTATTGGGATATTTTTCCGTGTTATAATTTTCTTGTAAATAAAAGGTAGAGGGGAGTAAGTAATGGGAGAATTTCAAAGTAATTTGCATACGGCAACGCAACTTGCAACGAAAATGAGAACTGCTTCAGATCGAATGCAAAGTGCTACTAGTCGCTCTATAAATAAGGCAACGCGTACGACACTATCTGTGAACTCTAAAGCACAAGAAGCAAATCAACAAAATTTACAGATCACGACACAATTTTGCGCTGCTTTTCAACAAACGATTGATAATATCCATTCCGTAGCAAATGAATTTGAGAAAATGGATACCGGACTTCAAAAGACTTTTCAATAATGTAACAGCCTACGTAAAGGAGAAAAGGTAGGGAGAAAAGATGAGTCAAGAAATTGAAACGAAAATCAGTCAATGTAATCAAAAATTACGAATTATATTTGAAGAACAAAATGAAAACCGAATCGCGCTGCAAAATCAAGAACGAGCTGAGGCTAGTTTTCATGAATGGAAAAATAAAAATAATCGTTTATTTAACCGAATACTAGAAACTTGGTATGGTGACAAAGAAGTATTTCACTTTTTTACGAATATGCGGCAAGAGATCGGGCAGTATGAAAGAAAACTTACATTCGAATTAGAAAACGAAAAAGAGACGTTGCTTAAAGAAAAACGGCATCTCAGTGAGAAAGAAAACAACCTTTCCTATGAACAGCAGCAACTACAAAGGGAGGCAAATACATGAGTTTAAACATGTATTTGGGAGAAGTACAAAGTCAAACTCAAAGTATGAACGCTATATGTAATGCTACGATTCAAAGTATGGAACAAGCCATTCAATCTATTGATGCCTTTGCGATAGACACAGTATTACAAGGACAAACATACAGTAGTGCAAAAGCCTACCTTGTCCAAACATTTCGGCCATTAGCACAAGGAATCATATGCTTATGTGAAGAATTAATTCGCCAAAACGAAGCATTTCCAAACGATTTTCAAGCAAAAGTTGCTTCAACAGATGTTATCGAACATGAAATAAGACAACAAATACAAGAAATCAATCAATCCATTGCAAGTATAGAAGCAATAGAAGTACTTACACCAATGCCTGGAGTAGACGCAATTATTGCAGTCTTAATTGCAATGAGAAAAAAACTAGAAGAAAAACTAGAGCGTCTATATGAATTCAATCATTCATCCAGCAACAACTACAGCACCGCCCTCCAATTAGCCGCTAGCATCACAGCCGGACTCGCTGAAGTGCAAAGCGGGAAAGGGTTTAGTCCTGTAAGTGGGACGTTTAGTACACAAGGGTTGAATATGGATTGGGTGAGTTCGATTCAGGGGATTATAGAAGAAACAGCTCGAAAAAACAATCAGTCAATTAAAGATATAGAAACAAATAACATAATTGAGGAGAAATCTCCGGTTAGAAATGCTTGGGACGATGCGACAGACAGTATAGTCGGCACGTTTGAAACAGCGAAAAAGATGTGGGAAGCTATTCAAAGAGGATCGGGGAAAGCTGTTGGTGATGAAATCGAGTCTGCAATAGCTTTAAGTAATATGGACATAGGAACTTTTATTAATGTAACCTATGCACTATTCCATTTGGATGAAACTGCAAAAAATATGTGGCATGCATTTTCAAATAAAATAAAACGAGATATGATAGAGGGAGATACAGAGAGTCGTACAGAATTGACGACCTATGGATTAACACAAATAGCTACCACAATATTAGGCGATAGGGGACTAAATAAAGTAGGCCATATCACAAAAGGAGCAAAAGCATCAAGTGGATTAAGTACATTTGCTAATGCAGTAAAACTAGCAAAAGAATTGAAGCCTACGCTTGAAATGTTACAATCATTTAAGAAAGAGGCTTCCTATGCATTCTCTAATGTTGGTGGAACTATTATAACCAAAATACCACACGGTGAATTGATAGAAGCTTATTATAAGTTTGCGAAGTCTAAAGATGGTGGTAAGGGTACGGGTAAAACTGTAAGCAATTATCTTGATGATATAGTCGAGGCTGGTGGTACCAGAAGAGAAATAAATTCTAAACTTCGAAATCCATTAGATAATCCTAAGATAGCAAAGGAGATTGAGGGAAATACTGAAGCTGTATATGGATATTCACCTAAGAAGGAATCTGCCTTAAATAAGTTTGGGGTAGACTGGACAAATGGTGATGAAGTTGCTTATGCAAGAAGCGAAAGAATAAAGTATCATGAAAAAATACAACAAAAAAGAATACAACTAGAACAAGATATTAAAAATCTTCAAAATGATGGGCTATCTATGGAGGGAATTGCTAGATTGAAAGTCGAAGAGCGAAATCAAGGAAGAATGGAAACGTATATAAAATCTAATAATTTAGATGGATTGAATGCAATGAAAGAAAGAAATATTCTTGAATATGGCAGGGCAGAAGGACCTACACCTGAACAACTTTATAAAAAGTATGGTTCATGGGAAGATGTGATATATGGCAGTTTAAAAACAAATCCAGCAATGGATGTCTTGACAGGATTATTTCATAGTATGGGAGGAAAATAATTATGAAAGAAGAAAAAATACAAGGTAATATAAAGTGGATTGCATACAATAATTTAAGATTTAGAATAGAGAAGGTTAATGATGATTCATCCGTAATTTGGGTTTCTGATAATTTTGTAAATTTATGTTTTACCTTAGTAATGAATGACTTTTTAAGTAAATGTGAGGATGAGTTGAATATAAATATCGAAATTGATTTGACTTGGAATAATCATAGAGGTTTGATTATAAAAAATCATGATATAAATCTAATTTTAGGAGAAATAATTAATTTTATTAGCGAATGGGAGTTAGAAGGAAATTCAAATGCTGATAATTTTTCTACGGAAGAGTGGTATTCAGCATAAGCTTGCAGGGTATGCTAGCTTTCCATCATTTTTAGGAATTTAAAAATATGGAGGGAAATTTAAATTTAATGTATGTTTAGGGGACATTGAATGTGAATTGAAACTAAAGAGTTAGATAAATATTTTAAGCAACTAGTGAGGAATGAATTCTGTATAGTAAAGAATTCATTCCTTTTAAGTTTGTTTTAATTTACTTGTAATTATAGTAGTTAATATTTGAAGAGGCAATCACCCTAAGTCGTAAAGACACGAAAGCCTATACTCAAAGTAAGATTTCAAAGCTTTAGGAAGAAATTGGTTGAGTTAAAGGGGCTAAGGATGATACTTAGGATACGGCTAACGGTAAACCTAGCAGTAGCAAAAACACAAATGTAGATAATTTTGATGCAAAAACAGCTACAAATAAGCAAAAAGGGAATTATGGTGAAATAAAATCTAGTGACAATTTATTGAATAATCAAAGTTTAAAAGAAGCTGGATTTGAGTTAAAGCCAGTCGGAAAAAGTGCACCATCTGGCATAAATGATAAAATAATAAAAGGAATTGATGGATTATACGAAAATGCAAATGCAGAATCAAAGATCAAATACGTTATAGATGAAGCTAAGTTTGGTAGTTCACAATTGGGGAAAACTAAAGATGGACGACAAATGTCAAATGATTGGTTGAATGGTGCGAAGACGCGAAAAAGTAGGATATTGAAGGCTGTTGATGGAGATATGAAATTATCAATAAAAATTACGAATGCATTGAAAAAAGGTGAAGTGGAAAGAGTACTATCAAAAGTTGATAGTACTGGGAACGTTAAAACTTATAGAATAGATGCAAAGGGAGACATTATTGGAGAATGGCCATAAGTTTAGAAGCCAGGAGGAATTGAAAGGTATGAGAGATCATTTATGTATAGAAAAAAAATGTAGAGAAGTAATAGAATATAATAAAGAGTTTATTGAGGAAAATAGAGTTGAAATTAAAAGTTTAGAAGAAGATGAAAAAAAAGGTATTCAAAGGTATCCTAATCATAATATAAGTATCATAGAAGAATTCTATCAGTCAAATTTTATATACGATTTGGATAATGTTAATGCAAAATATTCCCTAGGAGAAGCTATCCATACAATAGAAGGAGATTTTGACAACGCTCTTATTAATTTGAAGCATATAGGAAAAAAAGAAGTTGGATATTTAAATCTAATTTGGATGATATCTCTAGGGATTTTATTAGAGACGGAGAAAAAGAATCTTGTAAGTTTAGCCAAGCTAGTTGAGAAGGAAAATATGAACGACGCAGTAATCGATTTCCTCTTATGCGCTAGTGATATCGGATACACAAAAATGACGAATGTTTATTTTAAAGAAAATCCATATGCAAAAACGAGAGAGATTATAGAACTTGCACAAACAGATAAAAAAGAAGCGTCTAAAAGATTACAAACGTATATGGAGAAAGAATGGTTTAAAGGCCATTATGATTATGAATGGAAAAATGCCCACAAAGAACCTGGATATGTGGGGTATTGGAGCTTTGAGACAGCTGCAATAGTAAAGATACTCGGACTTGATGATACAAGTTTAAAAGATAATAATCATTATCCATATGATTTGGCACATTATAAAAATGAAATGAAATTTAAGCATATAGACCTAAGTGAATATCACTATGAAGATGAGACAGAAGAAATAGAGGATATAGTAGAAGCAATTGAACATAATCCTGCATTGGAAAATATTATTCCTCCAAGATGGCATTCATTGGTCAATGAATTAATACATGATTATGAGAATATGAATGATAGTAGTTTTTATGAAAAATACAAAAAAACGATAGGAATAGGTCAAGTGTGGTTCTTACCACAAGAGTATGAAGAAGAAAATGAGCAAAAAAATCTATTAGGAAGTTTAATTGTGTTTGCCCTGACGGTAAGAGATTATATTTTGCAATTGGACTATAAAGAGGATTTAGAGGACTACATCGATAATCTTAAAAATTTCTGGAATGAATCAGAAACAAAGTTAGTTCAATTTATGTTAGAGAATGATCAAAATTATTATGCATGGGTACCAAAAGAAGCAAGTATCCCAAATATGTATGAAGTGAAGATAGAGAGTGTCGATGTAGAGGAAGTTCTATAACGAACAAATCGAAATGGTTTTTATTATATGTAATATTAGAATGCATTTTACTAGTTAATTCAAAACAATGCATGCGTGGCAGAAAAAAGGATGTATTGTTACTAAAAATTAGAGGGAAAGAAGGCTGTTGGATTGAGTTAAGCACCTCATTGTCAATATACGACAATAGGTGCTTTTTTGCGTGCAATGAAGAAAAAATAAAAGATTTATTTTCACTCTATTTCATCTTCGAATTACATGTTATAATTTGGAAAAAAATATTCTTAATTTTTAGATAATTAAAAGGTGGTAGATTACTATATGAGTACATTAAAGAAAATTACTAATAATATTTCGAAGGTTATTATAGGAAAAGACGAATCGATAGAACTAGCAGCCATTGCTCTAATAGCAGGGGGACATATTTTATTAGAAGATGTACCTGGGACAGGAAAAACAACATTAGCGAAAAGTTTGGCTAAAAGTGTGGACGCTAAATTTCAAAGAATACAATTTACAGCGGATACTTTGCCTGGAGATGTTATTGGTCTTGAATATTTTCATGTAAAGGAATCGGATTTTAAAACAAGGTTAGGACCGATTTTTGCAAATATCGTATTAGTGGATGAAATTAATCGAGCTGTACCGAGAACACAATCTTCGTTACTTGAGGTTATGGAAGAGCGTACTGTTACAATTGCGAAACAGACACATTCATTACCAGAACCTTTTTTAGTTATAGCAACGCAAAATCCACTCGAATCAGCGGGCACATTTCCGTTACCAGATGCTCAGTTAGACCGGTTTTTACTCACAATACGCCAAGGTTATCCTACGAGAGAAGCTGAAAAGGAAATGATGAATCGGTTTCAAATGAATGATCCATTAGAAACGTTACATTCTATTATTTCAAGTGAAGAAATTATTACGATGCAAAAGCGTGCAAGAGAAGTGTTAGTAGGGAATGATGTGCAAGATTATCTCCTTGAAATTATTGAAGCAACTCGTAACCATGAGTTAATTGAAATTGGTGTAAGCCCTCGGGGAACGTTGGCATTTATGAGAGCAATTCAAGCACGGGCAATATTAAATGAAAGAGATTACTGTACGCCAGATGATATTAAGACGCTCGCTGCATCCGTTTGTGCTCATCGTTTAACGTTAACGATTGAGGGAGAGATGAAAACGACGAAAGAACAAATTATGAAAGAAATTCTTCATACGATTAGTGTGCCAGTGGAGAATGTACGATGAATCAACAGCTTGTGTATACACCTTTAGCGGAGCCTTTCGTAATGGGGGTTATGTCAGTTGTAGCCGTTATTTTAAGTGTATTTTCAAGTAATCTACTGTTTTTATCTCTCGTATTTTTATATGTAATTTTAATAGGTGCTATGTATGTATATATACGTAAAGTATCTCGTGTTGAATGGGAATACAGTCAAGGGAATTCGAATGTTTTTATAGGTGAAACGAATATGTGCAAAATGAAAATTTCAAACAAGTCGATATTTCCTATTCTTAATATCGTATTTCGATTTAAATGTGAAAATAAGCTAACTTGGAATCATGATGAAATAAACAAAAATCATAGTACAGGTTCAAATTATTATATGAATTTTAATTTAAAAGGAAGGGAGTCAGTTTCATTTGATTTGCAAGCTGTAGCGTTAAAAAGAGGCATCGCGAAATGGGAAGAAGTTGAAATTGTTATTACTGATCTCTTTGGATTTATAACGAACCATATAACATATAAACAAGTTGATACGCCCTCTTATTTAGTCTTACCAGCTGTTCCGAAAATACAAGTTCCTGAATTACAAGAATGGTCACGAGGATTTCGAAAAGCGATGTCTTCACCCTTATATGATGAAACGAAAGTAATGGGAGTAAAGTCTTATGAAAATGAAGATTTTCGTTCCATCCACTGGAGTGCAACAGCGAAAGCAGGGATGATAATTGCGAAAAAGTATGAGCGAACACAATGTGATAAATACGCGATTTATCTCAACTTGCAAAATAAAAGTGGTGTTTCTTTGCGAAATGATATAGAGGAACTAATTGAATTAACAGCAGGTATATGCAAACAACTTCTTATGCAAAACTGTTCATTTGAAGTATGGATCAATAGTGTAAAAGATAACGGTTTGCTACATATAAAAAATGGTGATAATCGGAAACATTTGCAAAATGTATTAAGGGTACTTGCCTCGATATCAGACCAAGATACGCCTATATCTTCTTCTTACTTTTACACAGCAGGCTTTCGTCGAAAGGAACTGGATGCGGTTCCTTTAATTATTGGTACTTCACCAAAGAAATACAGTAGAACGAATAAATGGATTGTAATGAAAGAATAAGAAGGGGCTTATGTCATGGTGAATAAAAAGCGAAATATGAAAGTGAAGTTATGGAGTGTGAGAACTTTAATCATACTTTTCTTTGCGATTAGTGCGATAACGTTATCACAAGGTATTGTGTATGTACAAGACATAGTAAAAGAGCGTTTTTTCAGTAAGACTAAGACAATATCGGAAAAAAATTATGACTTTACTAGTATAGGTGAAAATTTTGATGATTCCAAAATAGATGAAGATGAATATGAAGAAGTAGAAGATACAGGTATAAGAACGAAAACGGGTAAAAAATTTCAACCTTTCGAAAGAGAAGGTCTATGGAATGACGTGCTTTCTGTTCTTTCAAATGTATGGATTACTATAGTTTTTTATGTGATAATCGCAATATCAATTATATATGCCATCTACAAGTATATTAGGAAAAAATTGACGAAAACAGAAATAGTACAGGAGAAAGAATCGATCACAAAGCAAACTGCGGTAAGAAGCATAAAGAATGAAAAAGTCATTCATCAGTTAGAACAGCCGTTACCGCCAGATACGATAAGAAAAATGTTAGTTGAATGGGAAAGAACATTACCATTTCATGAACAAAGAAGGTCCTATGAAACGATGCAACAATGGTTAAAAAGAATTTGTAGAACAAGGGATATTATCTCGTTATATGAGTCTGTTCGTTATGGGGAAAAGACGTATACGGATTTAGATGTGGAAGAAATAATGAAGTGGGTAGAGGGAGATGGGAAGGTGGATACATAAATATCCACCTTTTCTTTTTTTATACGGAAATTTGATTAACATGAATTATTTTCTTATATGAAACCGTATTTAAATAGGTAAACAAAATTAACTTTATTTACTTATACTTCATTACATGTTAACCTATACTTAATTTTTATAAACTATAATTAATTTTTAAGTTTTTTAAGGGTGTGAAAATGTAATGAAATCGGTATTAAAAAGCATACTTATTTCCTTTGTTTTTTCTGCAGTAGGTATGTGTTGGTTACTGTACGTATTATTCAAAGGGGACGGAGACTGGTTATTGTCCTGGATAGGTGTATTAATGGCATATTTATCTTTATATACTTTAATAGATTTATATTGTAAAAATACATACGATAAAAAAATAAATAAATGGCTTATAAAAACAGCGGTGACTAGTTTTAGTTTTTCTGTATTAGGAATCTCATTTTGTATCATACATGAGCTATTAACACCATGGAGTCTTAGTTTAATGGTGTGGTATTGGTTGCTAATGTTAGTATTATTTTTAACAACTATAATATCATTAATCAGTTTAGTATTTGTTAATCGTAAAAATCACAATTTCACCGTTGGATATAGAATGCTCATACTTCTAAATATATTTCTTACACTAGGACCACTATTATGGCCGCTATTACTTTCTATTATTGGAAATGGTATGAATGCTAGTGCGGGCTGGTAAAAAGGAATATAAATTAGTTGTGTAAAGAATAGGATGAAAAGTTGATATAGAATTTTAAATGTTTAAGAGAACATGTTTACATAAAAAATGAAAACATGTTCTCTTTTTATTTGCATGCATAACTCTTCCTCAGTTTACCCTATTTAAATTTAAAAGTAAGTATTTCGTAAGGAATGGATAAGAAAAAAGAGAGATTTATCATATAGGATGAAAGTATAGCCTGAATCAATCCGATATTAATGGAGGAGAGAAAGCCTTATGAAAAAATGTAATTCAATTAAGTTAGCAAGTTTTGCAGTTTTATTAGCGGGTACTGCTCTATTCACACCTGGTTTTACTGTGACTGCAGAGTCAACCCAAAATATTTCTAGTTCGTCACAAGTACATGATCAAAAGAATCGTAATGGCTGGAAACAAGTAATGCAGGAAACAGTACAGCTTGGTGCTGTAGGAATATTAGCTAAGGCGTCTAATAACGGAAAAACTAATAGTTTTACTGCAGGCGTGGCGGACTTAAGTACAAAGAAACCGGTGAATTCGGATTATCGCTTTCGGATTGGTAGTGTGACGAAGACGTTTACTGCCACGACTATTCTTCAATTAGTAGGAGAAAATCGCTTACAACTTGACGATCCAATTGAAAAGTGGCTACCGGGTCTCGTGCAAGGAAATGGGTATGATGGTAATCAAATTACGATACGACAACTTTTGAATCATACGAGTGGTATCGCTGAATACTTAAAGTCAAAAGACGCGGACATAATGAATTCGAAAAAAACGTATACAGCAGAAGAAATAGTGAAAATAGGTCTTTCGCTGCCTCCAGATTTTTCGCCGGGAAAAGACTGGTTGTATTCAAACACAGGATACGTAATACTAGGAATGCTTATTGAAAAAATAACTGGAAATAGTTATGCGGAAGAAATCGAAAAGCGAATTATTGAACCTTTGGACCTATCAAATACGTTTTTACCAGGAAATTCACCCGTCATCCCAGGAAAGAATCATGCTCGTGGATATGTGAAAATGGAAGGAACAGGCGAGTTGAAAGATATTACGTATTATAATCCAAGTTTAGCTAATGCAGCTGGAGATATGATTTCTAATGCGGATGATTTAAATAAGTTCTTTTCATCTTTACTCGGTGGTAAGTTACTGAAGGAACGCGAGCTAAAAGAAATGCTTACTACAGTTCCTATAGAAGGAAAAGGGGTTGGTGACGCATACGGTCTTGGAATCTATGAGACTAAACTTCCAAACGGTGTTTCAGTTTGGGGGCATGGAGGAGGAATTCCTGGATTTACAACTTTTGCTGGGGGAGTAATTGGAGGCAAACATACATTGGCTATCAGTCTCAACTCTATAGGTGGGGTCGATATTGTTCCGCAGTTTAATAAAATGATGCAAATTGAATTTAATAAATAGATGAAAAGAAAGTGAATGGAATTTTGTTATAGTTATATTTAAAAGAGGTGCTTTTTTAAGTTCGCAACTATGGACAGTAGTTGCATTTATGATATGGCATCAAGTATATTTCAAAGTGAAAATCAATCTTAATGCTTACGATAAAAATAAAAAGGATGTCAGTTACATGACATTCTTTTTATTTTGGATAAAAAAGGTATGTAGTTCTGAAAATTGTTATTTTTAAAATTATTAAATATAATGAAGGATATAGGGGCGCCAATTGGGGAGTTATGAATGGAAAATACTTTAGTTAGTTAAGTATTTCTCGTTTTAATCAAAATAATTATGAGTTGATTTGGAGTTGAATACAATGGGGGAAAATCATTATAAATGGAGTAATAAACAATTACGAGAGCATGTTGAAGTACTAGATGGTAAGAGAAGCACACACATATTATTAAAGAATGCAACATATTTAAATTCTTATATGCGCGAGTGGATGACAGCGAACATTTGGATATATAATGATCGAATTGTATACGTAGGGGAGCAGCTGCCAGAGCAATTAACGGAGTGTGAAGTTGTTGATTGCAAAGGAAAGTATGTCGTACCCGGTTACATAGAACCACATGCACATCCGTATCAGTTGTATAACCCAGAGACGCTAGCGAATCATGCGATGCAGTTTGGGACAACAACTTTTATTAATGATAATTTAACTTTATTTTTCACATTAAAGCGTGAAGAAACATTTCGTTTATTAGATGAATTCAATAAGATTCCAGCAAGTATGTATTGGTGGTGCCGTTTTGACGGACAGACTGAATTGCAAAACGGGGAATCTTTGTTTAATAGTGAAGAAATAATAGAGTGGCTGCAGCATGAAGCGGTTCTTCAAGGCGGCGAGCTAACAGCATGGCCAAAACTATTACATGGCGATGATGAAATGTTAACTTGGGTGCAGGAAACGAAGCGATTGCAAAAGAAAGTAGAAGGACATTTTCCGGGTGCATCTGAAACGACTTTAGCGAAGTTAAAACTGTTAGGTACAGATTGTGATCATGAAGCGATGACAGGGCAGGAAGCTTTCACTCGTCTTATGCAAGGTTACACTGTTTCCTTAAGAAATTCTTCAATCCGCCCAGATTTAGAAGTTTTACTGAAAGAATTGTTGGAACTAGGCGTAAAGCAGTTTGATAGATTCTTTTTTACAACAGACGGCTCACATCCTTCGTTTTATGAGAATGGAATGACAAACGTTATGATTTCTACCGCGATAAAAAAAGGAGTACCAGTAATAGATGCATACGATATGGCAAGTTATAATATTG
The DNA here is from genome assembly GCF_003402455.1 of Bacillus sp. HMA207. NCBI lineage: Bacteria > Bacillati > Bacillota > Bacilli > Caryophanales > Bacillaceae > Bacillus > Bacillus sp. HMA207. The sequence continues at coordinate 1,785,024 of NZ_BEZT01000001.1, forward strand.
CTCGCTATTATAATATGGAACATGTACATGGTTCGATTGCGACAGGTAGAATTGCTAATATCAATATTTTAGAAAGTAAAGAAAACCCAGTACCAATCAGTGTCCTTGCAAAGGGGAAATGGGTGAAGCGTGACGGTGTAAATACACATGAAGCATTACATATAGACTGGAGTAAACATAAAGTAACTCCATTATCATTAGATTGGTCCATAGAAAAAGAGGATATGATTTTCTCTAATAAAACGGGGATACACTTATTAAATAACGTTATTACAAAACCATACACTAGTGAAATCAATATAGACTGTGATGAATTGTCCACAGATCATGATGAATGTTTCTTTATGATGATTGCTCGTGATGGCAGTTGGCAAGTGAATATAGCTGTGAAAGGTTTTGCGAAAGAACTAGGTGGGCTTGCTAGCTCTTATTCTGGTACAGGTGACATCATTCTTATCGGAAAAAGAAAAGAAGATATGCTTACAGCTTTTCGTAGAGTAAAAGAGCTTGGCGGGGGAATGGTAATAGCTGAAAAGAATGAAGTATTACACGAAATAGCATTACCATTGCTCGGGATTATGTCTAATTTAAAAATGAGAGAATTAATACAGGAAGAGAAACAGATGGTGAAATTACTACAAGAGCGTGGCTACGCGCATGATGATCCAGCATTTACAATTTTATTCTTTTCTGCGACGCACTTGCCTTTTATACGAGTAACACCTATAGGATTATATGATGTGAAAAGCAGTAAGGTAGTTGCCCCGCCCGTGAATTTGATAAAGCAATATTAAAAGGAAAGATCCTATAAAAATTTTATTTTATAGGATCTTTCTTATTATTAGCATAAGAATATTGTAAGCCTCAAATGATATAGTATCTAAATCATTTGAGGTGATATGTAAATATGAAAAAAATATTTTACATTTTAAGCGTATTTATTCTGTGTGTATCGATACAACACGTTGTACATTCCCAATCAGATGCACCAGAATTATCTTCGGATTGTCTCGAAGAAAGAAAAGTTAGAGATGAAAAGCATGTGAAGAATATAATACAGGACATTAAATCCACATTTAATTTAAATATTGATGAACATAGTTTTTGGGAAGTAAGTAAAAGAGATCTGGAGGCTGCTCATTTGATGTATGGTGGAAAGGAAAATGATTCTTATTATAATTCGCTAACTAAAATTTATGATAGTGGTGGATTTAGCGAACAGCCCAGCTTATTTGTGAGGGCACAAGAAGCATTTTTACTTTATAAAGAAAAAGATAATATCAATGTAATGAAACGCCTAAAACTAGACGTTGAAAAAGGGGAATGGCTCGTTATAAAAACGAAAAAGAAGAAAGGGAAAAAAGTGAAATTTAAGCCGTTGCAATGTGAAAAAGATTATATGAAAAAGAGAAATGAATAACAAAATACTTATTCATGCTGTTTTTATTCAACGATATTTTGCTGTTGATTTGAAATAGAAAAAGGTAAACGAACATATTAGCTTTATGGAATATGTTTGTTTACCTTTTTTTGAGAGATTTAATAATTGGGGATTATTTACTGCCTAATGAATTTATAACATTCAATGAATTTGTTCTTCATAAACATTAGATTTTGTGTCAAATGATTTATACATTGCCGAAACACCTATGTATATTTTATTCTACAGTATTTATAAAAGAATGTTGGCTATTCATAAGAAATATGATTGGCACGGTTTTTGCTTGTATTACATGTAAGGAAGGGAGATTGTATGTAAGGAATCTGTACTCGTAATAGTATAAAACAAGCTACTATTGCATTATTAATCATAGTTGTATTTATAGGGGAACTGTAAATACATACAAATAAGTGGTTTTTTTGATTTTAAAATTCTGAATTTTCATTTAAATAACCAGGGGGCAATGGTATGGTTAAATATTCGAAAATTTCTAAGTGGATTCTTGGTGTTGGACTAGTGACAATAACATGTAATGGTTTGCAAATTCAAGCAGAGACAAAAGAGAAAAATGTGAAGAACGTATTACAAATGGAGCCGGTAGGAATACAGAAATCTGTTGATGAATTGGCGCACCCTTCAAAAGTACAAGAAAATGAATCTTTTACAAAACGGTTAAAATTATCGGATTTATCGCAGCGTCCACTAGCACCAACCGATAATATTAAGCCGTTAGCTGAAGAGAAAAAGTATTCGATGGCTGAGTTAAATCAATTAAATAATAAACAATTAACTGATCTTCTTGTGACAATTAAATGGTATCAAATTCCGGAATTATTTCAGTTTAATAGTGATAGTCTTAAATTCTATCAAGATGATAGCCGAATGCAAGCGATTATTAATAAACTAGCAGAACAAGGACAAGCTTATACGCAAGATGATTCAAAAGGGATTGAAACATTAGTAGAAGCTCTACGTGCAGCGTTTTATTTAGGTTTTTACCATGATGAATTAAGCAAACTAAATGAGCGTAGCTACCATGATAAATGTTTACCAGCTTTAAAAACAATTGCAAAAAATCCAAATTTCAAACTTGGTACATCAGAACAAAATAAAGTAATTGCATCATATGGAAAATTAATTGGAAATGCATCAGCAGATGTTGAAACGGTTTTATATGCAGGTGAAATTTTTAAACAATATAACGATAATCTTGCAACTTTCATTGAAGACCGAACAAAAGGAGACGCTATATATGAGTTGATGAAGGGAATTGACTTTGATATTCAGACGGATATGTACACGACTGGAAAAGAGCCAAAAGATACGATGTGGTTTCGAAATATTGATAACTTTATTAATGAAATAAATCGTTTTGCACTACTTGGTACAGTAACAAATAAAAACGGATGGTTAATTAATAATGGAATTTACTATGCTGGCCGATTGGGCAAGCTTCATAGCACGCCCACAAAAGGACAACAAGTTGTTACAGATGCAATGCGAATTTATCCATATTTAGGAGAGCAATACTTTGTTGCGGCAGAACAAATTACTACAAATTATGGAGGAATAGATGCGAATGGAAAAACTGTAAATTTAGATCAAATTCGGGAAGAAGGTAAAAAGAAATATTTACCGAAAACGTATACGTTTGATGATGGAGCAATTGTCTTTAAAGCTGGGGATAAAGTTAGCGAAGAGAAAATTAAACGTCTATACTGGGCGGCAAAAGAGGTGCGTTCTCAATTTTATCGTACAGTTGGTAGCGATAAACCACTTGAAAGTGGACATGCTGATGATGTGTTAACGATGGTTATTTATAATAGCCCAGATGAGTATCAATTTAATCGTCAACTGTACGGATATGAAACGAATAATGGTGGGATTTATATTGAAGGGACAGGGACTTTCTTTACATATGAACGTACACCAGAGCAAAGTATTTATAGTCTGGAAGAATTGTTCCGCCATGAATTTACGCACTACTTACAGGGAAGGTACGAAGTTCAGGGATTATGGGGCCAAGGGGAAATGTATCAAAATGAACGTTTAACATGGTTTGAAGAAGGGAATGCAGAGTTCTTTGCAGGTGCAACGCGATTAGATAGTGTAGTACCGCGAAAAAGTATAATTGGTGGGTTATCTAATGATCCTGCAAAACGTTATACAGCATCACAAACATTAAATGCGAAATATGGAACGTGGGATTTTTATAATTATTCGTTTGCACTGCAATCATATATGTATAATAAGCGCCCAGAAATGTTCGATAAAGTACATGATTTAATTCGCGCAAATGATGTTTCAAGTTACGATGCATACCGTGCTACATTAAGCAAAGATAATAAGTTAAATGAAGAATATCAATCTTATATGCAAATGCTTATTGATAATCGTGATAAGTATACAATTCCACAAGTATCAGATGAGTATTTAACTCAGCATGATCCAAAATCGCTTTCGGACGTTACTTCAGATATTACGAATGAAGCGAAATTAAAAGATGTGAAAGTAACAAAGAATACATCACAATTCTTTAATACATTTACACTACAGGGGACATATACAGGAAGTGCGGCTAAAGGAGAAGTTGAGGACTGGAAAGTGATGAATGAAGCAACGAATGATATGTTGAAACGTCTTTCAGGAAAAGAGTGGACTGGATATAAAACATTGACTGCTTATTTTGTAAATTACCGTGTAAATAATGCTGGGCAATTTGAATATGATGTTGTGTTTAGCGGAGTGAATACGGAAGAAGGTACGGCTGTAGAAAAAGAACCAAATAATTCATTTGAAACAGCAAACCCACTATCTTTGAATATTTTGTTAAGAGGAACCTTGAGCGATCAAGATCAGGGGGATAAATTTGTTATTGATGTAAAGGATCAAAAAGATTTACAAATTTCTGTTACGAACGAACAAAATCTTGGACTGAACTGGGTATTATATTCTGAATCAGATTTAAATAATTATGTAGCTTATGCAACAAAACGTGATGGAAACAAATTGCTTGGAAATTATAATGCAAAGCCAGGGAAATATTACTTAAGTGTATATAAGTATGGTGGTGGAACAGGGAATTATACGGTACAAGTAAAATAGTTTACTATAGTTTGTTTTGAAAGGCTACTTATCGCATTTTTTAGCGAAATAAAGTATTTAATGTTAAACATTAAACTAAGCCAACATATCCCTGTTCTAATTATAGAACAGGGATATGTTGGCTTTATATTTTCAAATTAAATAACCTCATTGGATTTTGATAAGAAAATAATTAATATAGATTTGAATTCTTATTCGTAAAGCATGTTTTAATCTTCTTAATGCTCTTTCATTTTTGTCTCAATGCTTGTTTTCAAATCAGTTGATACTTGATTGAAATACCCCAAAACGATCTCCCTAATATCATCGGATATAACTTTCAAATCACTAGCTAAGTTTTCAGCGAGATGTTCTTTTTCTATTGGCTGTAACTTCGTATAAAATTCACCAGCCTGCGTAAAGTCATCCTGTTTCATTATAGAAGTTCTTTCAAGTTTACCTTCAACGTACCTTCCTTCACCGGTTGTAATTTGATTAGCAGGTGTCCAATCTTGCTGCTGGTTAATCGTTAATTTGCGAAATTCTGGACCAATTCTTCTTCTTTGTGAATCACTGTAAATGTTAGCGCGCCCTTGCAGCATTTTATCATCTGATAGTTCTGCACCATCCAGTAAATTAGAAGGAGAGAATGCGACCTTTTCTACTTGTTCCATAAAATTTTCAGGATTTTTATTTAATACCATTTTCCCGACTGGTATGAGAGGATACGTCTGTTCATCCCATACTTTTGTGTCATCTAAAGGATCATAAGAAAGGTGCGCTTCATCTTTCGGATCCATGAGCTGGACGTATAAACCATACTCCACTGGTTTACCATTTTCAATAGCATCATATAAATCTTTCCCGCTATAATCAGGATTTTCAGCAGCTAATTTAATTGCTTCTTTACTAGTAATGTACTGTACACCTTCAAATGGGTACCAATGATACTTTACATACTTTCGATTACCTTCCGCATTTCTCCATACATATGTATTAACACTATGTCCTGGAATGTGGCGAAGACTTTTGGCCGTACCATTATTAGAGTATAAACGGACAACAAAATGAATAGATTCAGGTGCTTTAGCGACAAAACTCCAAAATCTATTAGGGTCTATTAAGTTATTTTTAGGTGAAGGCAATAATGCTTGAATCGTTTCAGGGAAACGCATCGGATCACGAACAGAAAAAACAGGAATGTGATTACATAAAAGGTCAAAAATGCCTTCTTTTGAATAAAATTTTGTGGAAAAACCGCGTACATTTCTAGCAGTATCCGGTGTTCCTTTCGTACTAACAGCTAACGAAAATCGAACCATAACAGGAACTTTCTCATTAGAATTTTGTAAAAAACTTAATTTAGTATGTTCAGACATCGAATATATCGTTTGAAAATAACCGAACGCACCAAATCCTTTTACATGAACAGGTCTTTCTAAAATTTTTTCATGAATAAATTGTTGTAATGACTCATGCAGTACACTATCTTGCTCTAGTACGGGTCCACGTGAACCAACTGTTTGAGAGTGAAATTTAGCTGGTTCAGTAAGTTCTCGATGTTTATTAAAGTCTTCTTCTAATAATTCTTTCCTATGTTTATCATATTTTTCATTCATCGATATAGCCTCCAAATTTTTTCGTCGATTGTTACTAAATATGATTTTATAGTCTCGATTATGTATGACATACAAAGTTCAAAGCAGTAACATACCGCTAGATGAAAAAAACACATATGTAGTGGACCTGTTGAAATAGAAGAAATTATGGAAAAATGAATATCGGGAAGAGAAAGCACACGTTTTAATAAAAAATGTGGAAGAAAACCACTATTAAAGTTTCAATCTTAAAACTTAATTTATAAACGATTATATAGAGAATGAACGTTAAAAAAGGAAAAATAACTAGGAGGAATTTAACATGTCGGATTGGTTTCAATTAGATAAAGAATATATGATGTCTACATATTGTCGGACAGAGGTTGCAATGGAAAGAGGAGAAGGATGTAAACTATATGATGTAGATGGTAAAGAGTATTTAGATTTATTTTCTGGCGTAGGAGTAAATGTACTAGGATACAATCATCCTAAAATTGTACAAACGACAATGGAGCAAGTTGTGAAATCGTTGCATTTACCGTTTCATTTCTTAAACCCAGTTGCAATTGAGTATGCAAAGAAATTAGTAGAGTGTACTTTAAAAAGCGGAAAAGTCTTTTTTACAAACTCTGGTACGGAAGCGACAGAAACAACTTTGAAATTAATTGATAAATATAGAGCTAATACGAATGAAGAACGTGAAGGAATTGTAGTGCTGAAGAATAGTTTCCATGGGCGTACGTTAGGGGCACTTCATTTTACGAGACAAGAAAGTGTATATCAAAATTTCCCTAAAACATTGATTCCTGTATATGAAGTAGAGCGCGAAAATATAGACCAATTAGAGGAGACTATTATTAAAGAAAAACCAATTGCGATTATGCTAGAGCCTGTTTTAGGAAGTGGAGGAATTTATCCTTTATCAAGTGAATATTTACATGGTGTTCAATATTTATGTGAAAAATATAATGTACTTCTTGTCGTTGATGAAGTTCAAAGTGGTATGGGTAGAACGGGAAAACTATTTGCTTATCAAAATTTTAATATTACACCAGATATTATTCAAATTGGTAAAGGAGCAGGAGGCGGGATACCGCTAGGAGGAATTATTGTAGGCAAAAAGTTATGTGATGTATTTTCACCAGGAGATCACGGGACAACGTTTGCTCATTCATCAATGGGAACAGCTTTAGGGTTAACGGTATTAAACACATTGATTGAAGATGGTTTAATGCACGAAGCGTATGAAACGTCACTATATTTAAATGATAAATTACAAGAAATTCAGAAAGAAAACTCTTATTATATTCAGGAAGTACGTCATGCTGGTATGATGTTTGGAATTAGTCTGAATGATACGAATGAAAATGTGAAGAAATTACAGGTTGAGCTAATGAATAAAGGAATGTTAGTCGATGTAACACAAGGGAATATTATTCGATTACTTCCGCCGTATATTATTACGAAAGAGGAAATTGACGCATTTATGAATCAGTTTATTATTTGTTTAGATAAAGTTGCTGCTGTAGTAAGTGCTTAAAAATTAAAGCTATATTTTATAAAAAGTGCACTCTAATTGTTAGAAGTAGTTTTACAATTGGGGTGCACTTTTTATAGTAGAATTTTATTTATTGATATTTGGTTGGTGAGGAAAAGAGAAAGTAAATGTGTAAAGATAGTAGATAAAACGAGTGGTACTAACAACTAATGATAGAACGTTTTGAAAATAATAGCATACGAATATATAAATAATAAGAATGAGGTGATATATTGGAAAATAATGATATTCAATTTACTTCTTTACAAATGAGAACGGATAAATATGGTTGGGCTAGTATTCAATATACAAATAAAAAGCAGGCTATCTTATATACTCGAAACGGAGGAGTAGAATGGGATGTTGTCAATCCTCTTAATTCAATTGTATTATTTGGGTATCCAATAAACGCTCGAAGCTCTTGGGCATATGGTTTAACAAAAAAGAATGACGATTTATTGCCAGCTATATTTTATACAGTTAATAGAGGAGAAAGGTGGAGTGAGTTTATTTTACCGGTTGAAGAAGATTGGGAGAAATCGACTGATGTTCAAGTACAATTGCATGCCGCGAATATGGATAGTATATGGATTGTATTGTCTAGAAAGCTTGCATCAAATAAATTTGAACATAATTTATACTATATGAAAATGAAAGGGAGAGTATGGAAAGTAATTAAAAATATAAGTATTAGTGATAGTATTTCAGGAATAACATTTATAAACGAGTTAGTTGGATTTATTTCATTACACAAACAATATGAAACATCAGCGGTATTTAAAACAATAGATGGTGGGGCAAGTTGGCAGCCTATAAAAGATATTCCAAGTCTTGAAGGAAGTAATAATGAGACTTCTATGGCTTATAAAGCAATCTATAAAAATAACTTGTTAGTAATACCAACTAAAATGAATAATGATGTATTTTTAATGAATTACTCATTTGATAAGGGGAATTCGTGGCATATTTCAAATAAAACAATAAATACTAGTAAAGCGGCTGTTTCTTTTTTTAGTTCCTATTATGGCTGGGTTATAAATAGTGAACATGGAAGTGTATATCAAATAATAAAAAAAGGAGCAAAATGGATAAAGGTATCAAGTAATCCATTGCTGAAAAATGTATTTTGTTTACATTTTTTTAATCGGCGTAAAGGTTGGGCGTGTAATAAAAAAGAAATATTTACTACAAAAGATCGCGGTATAACATGGAAAAAGGTAGTATATAAAATTAATAATATTGATAAATTTATTTAAAAAGTCCTAAAGAAATTAGGACTTTTTTTGTTTTTTATGGTGAGAGTTGTAACAAACAATGATAAGAGAAAGGAGGTAAGTGCATAACTTATATTTTCAAAAATAGACGTTTGTTTTCACACAGTATAATTCACTTTTGAATATGTTAATAAAGTAGCAAATTCATAGGAAATGGTAATACTTAATATTTTATGTCACATGATGTGTAAAGGGGGCGTGTAATGAAATCGTTAACGGTTATTATTTTGTACAGTGAAAGAGAGCAAATATTAGAAGAGTCAATTCAATCTATATGGAAGCTAAATCCTCTTGAAATTATAATTTTAGTTCCTAACGATAGAAGTAATTTGTATGAAATAGCAAAGAAACATAAATGTCATATTGTTTTTATGGACAAATATAATAAGCATTATGATGGATATGGAGCTTGTATAAAGGCAGCAAAAGGAGAAGTTTTATTATTTTTAGATGGCAATTTTTCGTTATCCACAAATGAAATGCAGAGATTTATTGAGCCAATTGTTACAAATCAAGCCGATGTAGTTTTAAATAAAATAGATAAATTGATAGAAATAGGTAAATGTCCAAATATGGATATTGTATGGAGAAAAATGTTAAATGAAATTTTAAGTCGACCAGATTTAAAAAGCAATTCAATACTTTCGTTACCATATGCGCTTACGAAGGAAGTAGTGGAAAATATCGGCTTTAATTATATGGAAGATATCGTTCTATCTCATATGAAGATTGTGAATCAAGGGTGGCGGATTAACGATCAATATGCAATCAATACGTTATCTAAAGATGAGACTATAGAGGAAGGAGGATATTTAATAAAAAAAGAGTTATCCAAAAATGAAAAAGAGAAAGTAGAAAGATATTTACGCGGTATAGCTAAATGGATAGAGAAAAAAGGAAGAAGAGTAGGGTTTACTGATGCAGGAAAAAGAAGAGATATTGTTCAAAAACTAGGTGAATGTAAGCGATACCCTTCCTATCATCAGGGCTGGGGAATGCATTCTTCAATTTATAACGGGAAACAACTTTCTGTCATTATACCGGTACAAAATGAAGAAGAGACTATAGAACAAGTAATACTTGAGGCGAGAAAAATAGAACCACTAGAAATCATCGTCGTTGTAAATGGTTCGACAGATCAAACGGCTAATATCGCTAAAAGACTTGGTGTTACTATTATTGAATATAACGAACGACTTGGTCATAATGTTGGACGTGCTATTGGAGCGCTTGAAGCTACAGGAGATATTCTTTTATTTATTGATGGTGATTTTAGTGTTTCAGGAAGTAATTTGCATCATTTTACAAATGCAGTTTCAGCTGGTGTAGACATAGCATTAAATGATTTGAATCCGATGTTACACCCTCCGTTTTATGTTGTAGACGTCGTAAAATATATGCTTAATTTAGCATATAATCGTCCAGAATTAAGCAATGGCTCATTAGTAGCAATTCCACATGCTATGAGTAGATCATGTTTAGATGCAATAGGCTGGGAAAGCTTACTATGCCCTAGTCTTGCACAAGTAAAAGCAATATTACAAGGGTATAGAGTAGAATGTGTACATTACGTTGATGTTGTAAAACCGAATAGAATTCGTTTAATGGAAAATGTAAGTCACAATGGGCATCCTCCAGCAGTATTAAGAATAATTGGTGATCACGTTGAAGCTCTCTCTTACTTGATAGAACAACTCGAAATGGATGGAAAGGGTGATTAAACTGTTAGACCAGTATAAAATAATTAACATTTCATATGAACAATTATGGCAAATGGATTTTCAAATTACAGAACCATTTATACTCAAGGTTGATTGGGATAAAGTAACGTATGAATTTTTAATTCGTATTAAGCCCGATGCTTCTAACACTATTGTTTTTGGATCGGGAGCAGGTGGGTTTCAAGAACAGCCAATTGGTCCACCTATTTTTCATCGACATTCTTGGATGGATGAATTTGAAGATACTGTTATATATTATAATGACCCTACGTTATATCTTGGAAAATTATCTTTAGGTTGGGGACAGGGAGAGTTAAATAGATTTTATTTACAAGATATAGCAAATATTTTAGAAATAGTATTTGTAAAGTTAAAAGTTGATTCGAAAAATGTGTTGTTTTATGGCAGTTCTGGGGGAGGATTTATGTCTTTAATTTTAGCTGGATTCGTTAAGGGCTCCACAGCTTTCATTAATAATCCTCAAACAAATTTATTAAAATGGATACCTGTACCAATAAATCTAGTTTTCGATTTGTCTTATCCAAATTTATCAAGAGAAGAAGTTGAAGAGAAATTTGGCGAAAGAATTAATGTTGTGAAATTTTTTAATCACATTAAATATGTACCGAATATTTATTTTTTGCAAAATTTCGCGTGTGAATTTGATGTGCAAAATCATTTGCTACCATTTATTTCCGAATTAGAGCAACTTGATAAAGACACGGAAGTAAATCAAATTATAATTGACTTATATTTTGATAAAAAAGCAGGGCATGCAGCTGTAGGAAAGAGTGAAACAATTGAATATATAAAAAAAGTAAAACCTAATCAGACTGTAAAAGAAGAACAAAAAGAAGTGGACCTATCAGTTGTTATAGTTTTAGGAGAAGAAAAATCAAAATTGAATCAAATTTTAAATAAAGTGCAGCATATAAAACCACTAGAAATTATTATTGTAGCTGATGATAGAATGAGTGCGATACAATCTATACCAACATTTGTTGAAAGTAACGTTGTTGTGATTGAGGAGAAAAGTAAATGGAAAGCACCAGTTCATGGGGCAAAAGTCGCCAATGGTGATGTAGTCTTATTTTTAAATGGAGAAGATGTTATTTTTTCGGTAGAATTAGAACGATTTATAGAACCGCTACTAAAAAAGGAACAGGATGTAATTTTAAATAATATAGACTGGGTTTGTTTTGAAAAGATGAGAGTAGAATGGCCAAGCGTTGCTATGGTGTATAGAAAAATAGTAAACGATGTATTGGGGCGTATGGATTTAAAATATGATTCGATGTTATCTATGCCATATGCTATTACTAAAAAAGCAATTGAAGACATTGGATATGATATCTTGCAGAACCCTATTCTGTCCCAAGTAACTCTTATTGAGAAAGGGTGGCGACTACAATCCTCGTCAGCCATCACTAACACCTCCTTGAATAATATGCCTGCAAACAAAACCTCTTTCTATAAAAATGGATTAACTAAATTAGAAGTATATGAGATTAAAGAAAATATAAAAGCTTTGGAGAGTTGGTTACAACGAAAAGATGATAGAGGTAATTATACAGATGGAGGAAGAAAAAGAGACATTATAGAGCAGTTAAAAAAACAAAAGAATTATTCACGTTTCCATAAAGGATGGGGAATGAATTCCTCTATTTATAATGGAAAACAGTTATCAATTATTATACCAGCACAAAATGAAGAATCAACGATTAAAGAAGTTATTCTTGAGGCAAGAAAAATTGAACCAAAAGAAATAATTGTTGTCATTAATGGGTCAACAGATCAAACAGAAGCAATTGCTAAGCAATCAGGGGCAACAGTAATTGTTTATGAAGAAAGATTAGGGCATGATGTAGGACGGGCAATTGGTGCACAAGAAGCGACAGGAGATATACTTCTCTTTATTGATGCTGATTTTGCTATTCCAGCAAAAGATCTTCATCCGTTAACGCAAGCTGTTGCGGATGGTGTTGATATGGTTTTAAATGATTTAAATTTAAATCTTAGATTTCCTCTATATATTGTAAGTTTATATAAATATATGTTGAATATTGCTTGTAACCGTAAAGATTTAGGGGTAGGATCTACAATTGCTGTTCCCCATGCTATTAGTAGAAAATGTTTAGAGGGAATTGGCTGGGACACTCTTCACACAGCGTGTGTTGCACAAGTAAAGGCAATATTAGAAGGGTATAAAGTCGAATGTCTCCATTTTGTAGATGTAATGAAACCAAATCGTATTCGGCCACAAGAGCATTTTGCGACGATAGGACATCCACCAGCTGTATTGAGAATTACTGGGGATCATTTAGAAGGACTTTCATATTTATTGAAGAATAAGGATTTTAAAGATTTATTTTAAAAGGTAAATTTGTCTATTGAATGAGTAACTTAAACATTTCATTTATGCAACTTGACGATATTTAGTATTGCAATGAAACTAAAATCAAAAATTTTTATTATTTTTAGCTCAGGTACAAGTGAAGAGCATGTTTCACTGACTGATAGTAAATGAACAAGTAACTAAAAGGTAAAGGCTTCTTTATATATATGAAGAAGCTTTTATCTTTTTTATTTTAAGTATGGAAGGTAAAGGGTAAATAAAGTTGTAACGGTATTTTTATTTTTGGATAAATTGATATTAGATATAAGAAAGGAGGGAATATCTTGTCTTGCATCAATAAAAGTTGTTTTCATATTTCTTTAGAAACTAAAGTCAATCCAAATGGTGGGGCAGAAATATTCGTAAGGTGCAATGATGAATGTTTATCTAATTTTAATGTAATACCGTTTATTGCATGTGTTTCTATTTCAGTAAAGGATGATTTGAGTTTTTTAGTTGATTTAGATAGTTTAATAAAACGTTAATTTTCTATGCAGTTAATAATAAAATAACATCTAATTTATAAGACTTAGTAAGAGAGTCGTGTCCGAATTTAATTAACTGCATATATTGTTAAAAGAAAGGAGGGAGAGTTATGGCATGTACTACGAATAATGTTTGTTTAGATGTGTGTCTTAAAATTACAATTACCCCTGGTAGTGGAATTGATGCAGTAGTCGATTGTGGAGGCACATGTGGGACAAGTCCTACTATTGTAATTAGTCCTAGTGGATCAATTGTTATTACTTTACCATTAGTTGCATGTTTCTCAATTGCACTAAAAGATGATTTAAGTGTTGACGCTTCATTAACAAGCCTCTATTTTCAAACTTCTTAAGAAAGATATAGAAATGAAAAGCCTGCCTGCTACTTTTCTTTTGATCTAATGTAAAAATAAAAAAGATGGTTACAAACATCTTTTTTATTTTGCTATATATTTAAAATGAATTCATATATTATTTGGTGGTAAGAATATACAATTAAAAGCATTCAGTGTTTCTTTTTTGTTCGATGAGGTAAGAAATTGCTTCTATATGATCACCAATGATTTGTTGCGTTGCTAATGAAAGGTAGCCTTCCTGCGAGAAGTGTTTTTCTGGTCGAACTCGATTTATCTTGTCAACGTCGATAGAATGAACATTTTGTACATGCAATCCTGCTAAAATTGTTTTAACTTGACTTAAGGTTGGTGAAAGAAGAGAATCAAACCCAATTGTATCAATGCATTTTCGACTAAAAGCATGAGGGACAGCAGTTGTGGAGCCCATACCTAAATCTTTTCGATTACATGCTAAATTAACAACATGCTTACATGCAGTTACGATAGTATAAGGAACACGATACATGTAGTAGTGCTCTAATTTATTTAAAGCTAAATCGGTGCCATTTTGAACAGATTGTACAAATGGTAATAAATCAGAACTAGGAATTAAGAAATCACCATCAATAAATAATAATATATCACCTTTTGCAAAATATGCACCAACGGCACGTCCGGTATCAATGCCGAGTGCTTCTTTGTAAGTAATAACTGTTGCACCGCAATTCTTTGCCAATTCCTCTGTTTTATCTGTTGATCCATTAACAATAATGATGATTTCTAAAGGTTTTAATTTCTGTACCTCAAAAATGATAGATTCTATCGTTTTTTCTTCATTTTGAACAGGGATAATGATGGATAATTGTTTATTTCCATAAGTATTTGAATAAAACTCTTTACCTGTAATTATTTTGGATATAGCTCTTTGTTCGCCGTTTTGAAGTTCTAAAATAATATCCCGCCTTCGATTATTATCAGTATAGTTTCCTCTCGAATCTTGTAATATATTTACCCAATTTTCAATTGCTTCTAGGTGATAACGAATGAGTTGTTTTGAGGGGAAGGAGGGAATTTGCGGTATAGAAATTTTGAAATGATTGCTAATGCGAAATTTATTTTTAATAATTTTCATTTGTGCTAATATCGGATTTAATAAACTTTCTGGAGTAATTGCATCAAGAATCTCTTTTGTTATTGCATAGGGAGGAAATAATAGTGAGTTAACATGTAAATCTGGACGATGAAAAAAATGATTCGTAACTTGCTGCCAAATCATTTCTATAGTTGGCTTTTGCTTTTGATAAAAAAAGTCATCTAAATTGTTTAATACTATGTCAGCTGATTCGTCTAGTAATGGTTGAAGAAATTGTGTAAGTAAGGAAGATTGGATAATGTAATTTGCATCTAAAAATAAGAGGTACTTACCCTTTGCTTTTTTGGCACCAATTACATAACAATTATTTGATTCTGTCGGTTCTTCTAGTGTGATAATTTTACAATTGTAAGATTGTGCAATATCAATGGAATCATCGATACATCCGTTAATAGTAAGGATAATTTCTAAAGGCTGTAGTTGTTCACAGGCTTTCAAAATTTCAGGTAAAACTTTTATGTTATGCTGTATACGAATAATAATAGAAATCGGATTTTTACACATAAGTAGTCTCCTTTTTAATCAGAGGTAGTTATTAATAAGGTTAGATAAAATAGGAGATATATATTTTATTATATACGTAACCACTATTTAGTTTTATCAGACTTAGAATTTTCATTACTTGAATTGGAACCTTTATTTATTCCAGACGCGAGTAAATTATTGAGAACGCTAAGGTCTAATTGCATAGGGATTGAGTTTTCGGATGTAGTTTTCTCATTTTCTTTTTTTGTAGTTAATATAGTCTTTATATTTTTTATTTCTTTATATTGTTTTAAGGTAATGAAAAATCCAGAAATAATGAAGAGAAAAGAAACAGTAGCAAGTAAAAGTATTATTTCCAACATAAAATAGCCTCCTTTAAATCTATAATAATACTATAGTTGAATGTAATAAGACAAAATTCGAGCTAATGAGTTCACTTTTTAAATATATGCAAATCTTTAGTAAAAGTTACTAATTTCTAGGTTAAAGGAAGCAATTATAGAAACGTTATAAATATAAATAAATGAAAGTTTCATTTGTAGTGTAAAGGTATGTGTTATATAAGCTGAACGTCATTCTATAACAAGTTAAACAGGGTTTAATTTTATATAAAAAGAGCATTTAATTGGACAAATAATTAATTATGTGAAATAATAATAACAGATAAGGAGACGTTGCTTTTCCTTAAGTGCTTCGAATTAATTTTATTCAATAAGAGAAGGTGTGCTTAAAGAAGTTAAATTAAATAAGGAGCTGTTTTATTATATGCAACAAAATAATGATTTAAATTTTGAACCTCAAGACGTTAATATTGTTAATCCTAAACAAGCCAGGAAAGCAGTAATTGCTACTGGTATAGGGAACGCAATGGAGTGGTTTGACTTCGGATTATACGCGTATTTAGCGGTAATTTTAAGTCAATTATTCTTCTCTGGTGTTGATAATAGTGGATTGCAACTTGTACTTACATTCGGTACATTTGCAGCAGCCTTTCTCGTTCGACCAATCGGAGGTGTATTCTTTGGTAGAATAGGAGATAAGTACGGCCGAAAAATCGTGTTAAGTACTACTATTATTTTAATGGCACTTTCTACATTATTCATCGCATTACTACCAACCTATGAACAAATTGGTGTATGGGCACCAATACTACTTTTAGTTGCCCGAATGATTCAAGGCTTCTCTACAGGCGGCGAATATTCAGGAGCAATGGTTTATATCGCAGAATCTTCTCCAGATAAAAAGCGTGGTATACTCGGTAGTGGTCTTGAAATTGGAACACTCTCAGGTTACATTGCTGCATCGGTAATTGTTACCATTTTGACGTTATTGTTAACAGATGAGCAAATGCTCAGCTGGGGATGGCGTATTCCGTTCTTAATAGCTGCACCAATTGGTTTGGTCGGTTTATACTTACGCCGTCATCTAGATGAATCTCCAATCTTTGAAGAGATGGAAAAAGCACAAGAGGAATCTGAAGACAATGAACAATTTTCATTCATGGATATTATTAAATATCACAAAAAAGACTTCTTATTAAGCACAGTAATTGTCGCCTTCTTTAATATTACAAATTATATGATTCTTTCGTATATTCCTTCTTATCTAACTCAAGTACTTAAAGTCGAAGAAACAACAGGCTTATTAATTATTTCTATTACGATGGCACTTATGATTCCACTAGCACTATATTTCGGTAAATTAAGTGATAAAATTGGTAATAAACGCGTTGTGCAAATTGGTTTACTTGGTTTAACTGTATTTGCAATTCCAGCATTTTTACTAATAGGTAACGGACATATTGCAGCTATATTTGCAGGTATTTTCGTACTAGGTTTCTTCTTAAGTGTATATGAAGGAACATTACCTTCATTATTACCATCACTCTTTTTCACTGATGTACGTTATCGAGCACTTTCGATCTCATTTAATATTTCTGTATCGATATTCGGTGGAACAACACCGCTTGTATGTTCATACTTAGTTCATGCAACTGGTAACCCGCTCGCACCGGCATTTTATTTAGCAGGTGTAAGTATTATTGGATTAGTTGTATTTAGTGTACTATTCGTTACAACTTCAGGGCGTGCGCTAAAAGGTTCATATCCTACAGTAGAAACGAAAAAAGAAGCACACCAAATCGCTAAAGAAGACCCTGAAGAAACACTTTGGTGGCATGAAGAGTCATTAGAAATTGAAGCAGGGAAGAATGCTTCCATTTAAAAAGCAACGTAGAAGTACAAAAAGACTCCTATGAATATAGGAGTCTTTTTGTTACGTTATTTCTTTCGTTTCTTCAAACTTTTTTGATATGCATAAAGCTTATGAATCTCTTCCTTAAATTCATGTAGAAGTACAGTGTTTGTACTATTTGAATAACGCACCGTATTATAAGCATCTATAATAATATCACTTTGAATATTTACATCTTCTTCATCGTTTATTCTTTCTAGCCAAGCCTCAACAGTTTCTCCCCGTTTTCTATTTAAAGGAGGGGTTAACTTACTCTCTAGCTTGAAAATTTCCTTCCGAATTTCGTTATGTGGCGGTTTATTTCGTTTAAAATGATTTTGGCTCATTCCTTCTTTATCAGTAATGATAGTAGATTCGAAGGCGGGCATATTTGGTAAACTTAAATGTTTTCGTTTTTTTACTATTTTCCAAACGACGTAAATAGCGATAGCTGTACAGACTATTATTGTAGTGCTATTTATGAGTATTGGATCAAAATCAGGAATTTTTTTTCCGTCTTCAATTTTTGGTTTTAAGAGATGTCCTTTATTTGCCCAAACATCTTCAGTATCTTTTAATTCCGCTGCTTTAATTAATGGCATTAAAGCATAGCCGACGCCTAATGCGACTACTTCCGTTATAAAACCAAAAATAAGTCGAATGAAAGGAAATACTTGAACAATTAATATACTCATTGAGCCAATCGTAATGATAGAAGAAAAACGTAATAGTTGTTGTTTGCGATTTGCCCCGGTTAACCAAAATGTAATCATAAGATGCAAGGCTAACATTAATAGTTTCCACAACGGTGGAAAGGGTGCATAAAATATAGCTGAAACGACAAACCATACAATACCACCTAAAGATTTTTGAACTGGATATCCAGGTCCGACCACATGTATGATAAAGAAAAATAGTGGTAATATGATTGTGCCAAATAGAGAAAAAGGTAAAAATAAAGAGAAAAGAACGATTTGAAGAACTAAAAGTATTACAAATCCTGTTGTTTTTTTCTGCATAAATTTATGAATAAGAAATACTCCAATATAGCCTGTTGTTAAAAATATTGCAATACTAATTAGTTCATCTCTTTCTGTTAATAATGAAAGCAGAAGGAGCAGAATGAAATCATGAATGTGATATAGCCAAGTTTTCAACTGGTTCCACCATCCCTTCACTAGTAATGAGAAACGTTGGCTGCGAGAGAAGAGGGAGTTCATTTCTTTGTAAACCAATGTATATCATTGTAGACGATCGTTCTCTTTTTCTCTTTACATAATGAAGGAATCCTTGTTTCGGAAGTAACGTACTATCATCTGAAATACGGGCTAATTCTTCTAAAGCTTTTGCATATTGTGTTTGTCCTTCATTTAACGGTACATGTAATGCACCGCCTTCTGCTAATACACTAATAAACAATTCAAACGGAATGTGGTGCTTCGTTGCATACTGGAAAATGTATGTTGCATATGAAATAAGTTCTTCTACATTATCTTTCCAACCAAATCCACGATCGGCAGCTAAAGAAAGACAAATCGTCCAACTATAATTTTTTACAGGTTCATATTGCTTCGCCTGTAATTGTTGCATTTTAGCAGATGCCTTCCAATGAATAGAGCGGAAAGACTCACGCTCATATCGCTTTACACCGATAATAGATGTTTCATCATTGTAAAAAGAAAAATTCGTTCGATAAGATCCATTCAAAAGTTGCTGAAGTTCTTGCAAACCTGCTACTTCTTTAGGAGAAGGATACACAATAATTTCAGTCCTTAATTTATCAAAAACAGGAAAATGTACAGTTAATAGATGAAATGGATCTTTTAATACACATTCAAATTGTTCAATTTGAAACACACCACGCTTCGTGGCGGTTAATGTTAACCCCCATTTTTGTGCCGAATGTGCAGGTTGTGAAAATGGGAAAGAGAATAACGTTTTTGATATTTGTTCAATGCCTTGCTCTTTATGCGGTATAAGGGACGAATTTAAATGAAAGTAACAAACACCATTAACGATTGGTATGCTGGCTCCATTTTTTAAATGAATAAAAAACTGTCCAGATTCCTCAGGAAAAATCCGTGTAGTTTGTTTCTCATTTATGATTTGAAACTTCTTCTCTATGAAAGCGACATATTTATAAATAAAAATCGCAAATAAATAATAGAAGAAAAAGAGAAACATAAGCATTCGTTGCGGGAAAAAGAATGTGAAAAGTAATGCGATTGGAACGGTTAGTTGAATAATATGGAGTTGAAAAAATAAAGGCACAGTTACAACACGCTGTCCATTCATGCTTGTTCAATCTCCACAGGTACGTCAACTTCTTTTAAAATACTTTGCATAATATCATTCTTTGTCGTACGCAGGGCACCTTCCATTGATAAGACGATACGGTGATTCCAAACAGAAGGAACTAACAATTGTATATCTTCTGGTGTGCAATATTCTCTCCCGCGTAAAAAGGCTAAAGCTTGAACAGCACGTACTAAAGCTAATGTGGCACGTGGGCTTACACCGTTAGCGATATAATCATGATTTCTTGTAGCATGAGCAAGTTTAATAATGTAATGTTCTAACGGTTCCGAAACAAATATTTCTTTTACTCGTTTTTGAGCTTCTAAAATATCTTCTAATGAGATGACAGATGTGACACTTTCTAATGGTAAATCGTTCCGAAAACGTCGCATCATTTGTAACTCATCTTTAGGAGTTGGATAACCGATTGAAATCGTCATTAAAAAGCGATCAAGCTGTGCATCTGGAAGAGGGAAAGTTCCTTGTGATTCAATTGGGTTTTGCGTCGCAATAACAAAGAACGGTTTCGGAAGAGGAGTTGACTGCTTCTCCAGCGTCACTTGTCGTTCTTCCATCGCTTCTAACAAACTCGACTGCGTTCTCGGCATTGCACGGTTAATTTCATCTGCTAGCAAAATGTTTGTCATAACTGGTCCAATTCTTAATTCGAATTCGCTTGTTTTTGGGTTGAAGTATTCAATACCTGTTACATCACTTGGAAGTACATCAGGGGTAAATTGAACGCGAGAAAAACTACCACCAATACTTTTTGAAATGGTTTTCGCCAGTAACGTTTTCCCAGTACCAGGCACGTCTTCGAGTAGTACATGTCCATCAGCAAGAAGTGAAACGAGCAGTAGATCAATAACATTTTCTTTACCAACAAACACAGATCCGATGTTTTCTTTCAATTTATTTATCATATGTACCATTCCTTTCGTTATAAAAGAGCTAATATTTCTATATTTTAACAAATTATTCAGAAAATTGGTATGATTTTTTAATTCGAAGAAATGGATATTTAATTATTAAATTACTCTTGCATATTTTGGAATATAATTATACAATATCGATATACGATGTATCGTTAGTCGATATATCATAAAGCGATGTATCGGAGGTAGTTATAATGAATGCGAAGGCGCAAAAATATATTCCGTTAACTGAGGCGACATATTACATATTATTGTCACTCGTGAAGCCGTTGCATGGCTACGGAATTATGCAAATGGTAGAAGAGATGACAAATGGGGAAGTAAAGCTCGGCCCTGGTACTTTATATGGAAATACGACGAAATTACTAAAAGAGAAGTTAATTGTTGAAGTTGCCTCTACAGACAGAAAGAAGTGCTATGAGTTAACGCCGTTTGGGAGAGAAGTGTTAGAGCTCGAGTATAACAGATTGCAGAGATCTGTAAGGAATGGAAATAGTATATTAGGGGAGTGAATGAGAGATGGAGACAAAGAAGGTATTTAAATTTTTCATGGCATGGAGTTTAGAAAAAGAAGAAGCTTTTTTACGGAAAATGCATCAAAAAGGTTGGGCGTTACAAAGATATAATTTGTTGTATACGTTTAAGAAAACAGAACCGAAAGATGTAATATATAAAGCGGATTTTAGATTGGTTTATAGGGATTCAAAAGAAAAACAACAGGAGTACTTTGAAATATATGAAATGTCTGGTTGGAAACGTGTCACAAGTTTTACAAGATGGAATTATTTTTGTAAGGAAGTAGAGAAGGGAATTGAGTTACCTGACATATATTCAGAGAAGGACACGAAGGTACAAAAAATGAAGGAATTATTGCAATTTTTCGCATTGATTTCAATAACTATATTACCCTCAATGTATAGCGTATTTTTAAGTTCAACAGAATCAAGAGTGCCAATTTGGGCGAAAGTTATGACAGGGCTTGTAGGTTGTATGTATGCTTATTTCTTCATGAGGATTTTTTGGAAAATCAAGAAATTGAAAAGTGAAATATTATAATAAAGATTAGACCCTAGAAGAAGATAATGATGACAATGAACAAACATCATTATCTTCTTTAATTTTTATGTAATTCTATTTTGTTGACTATTTTTTATATAATAAAACATTATATATTTAAGGCATAGAACTAACAGTTACAAAGATAATACCAGTAACAATACCTAAAAAAATCATAAATGAAGAAGTAATTAATAATAACGAACTAGCAATGAATATCACTTTATTAGATTTTTGTTTTTTATAAAGGAAATAAAGTAAAAGACCACAAATAGTAGAAAGTATCCATATAGCTAAACCGTAAGAAGTCGAGATTTTCTTCCAATCGGAAATCCAAAAGTAAAAGATGATTATGTGACAAGTTAATAGTAGAAATGTTGATGGAAGCATTATCTTTTTATTTAAAATCATTTGTTTCACCTCCCTTATGTAAATATTACTAAAATGGTGTGGATTTTAACATATAATAAGGAAGAAATACATTTTTAATTAACGTATTAAACGAAAAAATCCCTTATAGAAAAATCTATTTCTACAAGGGATAATCATGTTTTTATTAGAAAGACTGATTTTGCGCAGGTTTAATAAATTGTTCAGGGTTTTCAACAAGTCCGCATACAGCACATTGGACACGGTATGTAGGTCCTTGATAGGCCATATGAAAAGCATTCATCGTTTCATTTGTGTATTCTTCTTCCACTTGACCAGTTTGTGGATTTATTTTGACTGGTTTTACTTGTTGCTCAAGAATATTAAAGCGGGTACGGTTCGTTTTACAACTTGGACATAGCATTGGTTCCATATGTATACACCTCCATTTGTATCATTTCTTAAAATCTTTAATTTTATGCAAGCAAAAAACTTTCTCAATATAAATAGGTGTTTAATGTATTTAAAATTCAGAAAAAATAAAATATAATAAAAGTACGAACTGGTTATGTCCAAACCAAATCTCCTGTTTTATGCCAATAAGCTGGGGGGCCGAGAAATCGGCCTCATTTTTTTTGCTCATTACTACAAGGAACAAGGTTTTTGTGAGACTTTTGTCGAAATTTTAGGGATAGATACAAAGGGGGATGTAAAATGAATTTGAAAATGAAGTACATCATTTTATATGTAGAAAAGTTTGAGGAATGTTTAAAGTTCTATAAAGATATTTTACAGTTACCTATAAAAGCAGAGCACGGCACATATATTGAATTTAATACTGGAACTACCATTTTAGCGATGAATACGCGGCAAGATGTGAAAGAATTAACAGGACTACCGCTTACAGAAGGTGAATTACAGTCTTCTCATTTCGAGTTAGGATTCGTTGTTGAGAATGTACAAGAAACGATTGAGCAATTTAGAGAACAAGGAATCAAGATTTTAGTTGAACCGATTGTAAAACCGTGGGGACAAACAATTGCCTACATTGCTGATCCAGATGGAAATTATATTGAAATTTGCAGTTCATTAGAATAGAGGGAGAAAGAGAGATGGGATTTCCGAAACTAGAAACAGAACGTTTATTCTTAAGAGAACTTACACTATTAGATGCAGAAACGATGTTCCAATATTTTTCGAAAGAATCAGTTATACGTTATTTCGGAATGGATTCTTTCCAAAATATTGAGCAAGCGAAAACCACGATTCAAACGTTTAAAAATCGTTATGAAGAGGGCAGTGTATTTCGCTGGGGAATCGAGAAAAAAGGGACGGGCCAATTAATCGGAACGTGCGGATTTCATTTAATTAATAATCATCATAAACGAGCTGAAATTGGTTATGAATTAGATGATACATATTGGGGACAAGGATATGCATCGGAAGCATTACAAGCGATTTTAGCTTACGGATTTGAAATGCTGCAACTAATAAGAATCGCAGCGGTTGTATATGTAGAAAATAAAGCTTCTCAAAAATTGTTAATAAAAGCAGGATTTCAAGAAGAAGGATTACTTCGAAAACATATGATTCAAAATGGTGTCGCTCATGATACCATTCTATACTCGTTATTAAAAGAAGAGTGGAAGAAGTAATGAGTACAAATGAGCTTATAAATGTTATGAAGAAGCATAAAGAAAACCGCTTTATTTTAGGGATAGATGGTTTAAGTCGATCTGGAAAAACAACATTCGTAGCCAATTTAAAAGAAAATATGAAACAAGAAGGCATTCCGTTTCATATTTTCCATATTGACGATCACATAGTGGAGCGTAATAAACGCTATCATACTGGATATGAAGAATGGTACGAGTATTATTATTTACAATGGGACATTGAATGGCTAAGGCAGAAATTTTTTCAAAAGCTACAACATGAAACAAAATTGAAATTACCTTTCTTTCATGAAGAAACAGATATATGTGAAATGGAAAAAGTACAGATTCCTATTGTAGGGGTAATTGTTATTGAAGGAGTTTTTCTGCAGCGAAAAGAATGGAGAGATTTCTTTCATTATATGGTCTATTTGGACTGTCCAAGAGAGACAAGGTTTCTACGTGAGAGTGAGGAGACACAGAAAAACCTTTCAAAATTTGAAAATAGGTATTGGAAAGCAGAGGATTATTACTTAGAAACGGAATTGCCGAGGGATAGGGCGGATTTAGTCATTGAATGATTTGAAAATAGAAGGTGAATAGAATGAATATTTTATGGGATTTTGATGGGACGTTATTTGATACGTATCCTGCATATACAATGATGCTTTCTGAAATATTAGGTGAATCAGTAGAAAAACAAGAAATATACAAAAACTTAAAAATATCATACTCTCATGCAATTCAGTATTATAATATTTCATGCGAGCAGGAAGAAAAGATTAAAGTTTTGAAGGAGAAATTCACGCCAAAAGATATGAAACCTTTTGCAGGTGTCGAAGAGGTTTTGAAATTTGCAAATAAAAATGTGATTATGACCCATAAACATAGGGCAGGGGTTATGGACATTTTAAAATATTACGGCTGGGAAAAATACTTTGTAGATATGGTTACAATTGACGATGGCTTTCCCCGAAAGCCCAACTCTTTAGCTTATAATCATTTACATAAAAAGCATAATATTGATTTAGCTATTGGAGATAGAGAATTAGATTTATTACCTGCAAAAGAATTAGGTATTTCAACATGTATGTTTCAAGGTAATTGTGATGTAGCGGATTATTCTTTATCACATTACTCGGAGTTTTTTAAGGTAGTGAGTGATAGAGAGTTTTCTTTATAAAAAAAGTTATTAATAAAGACTGTATCTTTCATTTTAAAGGTACAGTCTTTATTTTTTAGAACTCTTTCATTTTATTCCGCAATAACGGGCAGCCTGATCGCTTCAACTAATAATCAGTGGAGGGTGAACAAAACCTCCACTGATTAAAGTTTCACTTTATTTTCTAGTATATAATAATTACTAGAGGTTAAAGAATGATCGTCCATCTTTATTAAAGAAGTAGCCAGGTTAATTGTTAGATAGAAATAAACTGAAAGATAAAGTGATAGTGTTTATCTTTTTCGCTTTAACCAAATTATGGTTATTTGTGCTATTATGAACTCATAGCTATATAGAAGGGGTGGGGTTAGTATGAAAACTGAAATAGTTCCTAAAAAGAAATACAGTATAATAAGCTATGTATCTTTACTCATCGGCATTTTGTGTTTTCTATTCGTTTTTATAACGCCAACAAGGATAGCCAATGCAGGTAATATAGTTGGAGATTATATTACAATTGCCCTGACAGGTGTAGGTATCACACTTTCAATAATCACAATGACGAAAAGAACAGAGAAGAAGGGAATTGCTATTCTTTCATTAATACTGTCCTCATCATTTTTTATATTTTGGATCATAGCGATTATCCTATTGTTTACTGGTCAAATTAGTTTTGCACCGTAATGTGTAATAAAAAGAGTCCTTCTCGTATGAAGGACTCTTTTTACTCGGTATCTTCAGGTTGATATTCTAAAATATCCCCCGGTTGGCATTCTAATGCTTTACATATTGCTTCTAAAGTTGAAAAACGGACTGCTTTTGCTTTTCCATTTTTCAAGATAGAAAGGTTAGCCATTGTAATTCCAACCTTCTCCGAAAGTTCTGTTACACTCATTTTTCTTTTTGCTAACATTACATCAATATTAATAATAATTGCCATATTATTCACCTCAGACCGTTAAATCATTTTCTGATTTTATATCTATAGCATCTTTTAATAGTCTTTGGAGAACGGCAGCAAAGACCGCGATTACCATTGAAGCAAAAATCATAATCATTCCGATAATAATAATGCCAGGGGCATCATCTCTCTCTGCCACGAGATAGAAAAGTGGCATACCTAATACATATAATACACTAATTGCCAATGCGCTGTACTTAATATTTTTTAAAGCTTGAACAGATAACTCTGAGAATGCGTTGTTTTTATCAATATAGTTTAAAAGCTTAAATGTTTGGTACAGTGCGAAGTAATAAGGTATTGCTGTTGCGTATAAATTGATAAATACAAGATATTTAATATATGAAATATCTGGATATAATTCTGCGGCGAAAGCTCCTATTTTAGGGACTAAAAAAATGCACATAGCAAGAACGGGGATTCCGATCAGAATCACAACGGTCTTTAAAAAGAGTGTGGATCCTTGTTTCATAAAAAGCACCTCATTTATTTATTATCTTATTAATTTAACATGAAATTTATTGTTTAACAATAAATTTTTATTTCTTTTGATCGAGGATTTATTGTTAAACAAGTAATTAATGAAAAGGATGTTAAATCTTTTTTATAAGATAGATGATACATACCGATATTTAATAAAGGAAAGAAAGGGAAAGTAACTATTGTTAGCTTTATGAGAATTGGGAACTAATAAAACATATGTAGGTTTTGGTATGGAAAAGGAAATAGTGTGTATTTAAATGAATGCAAAGTTTATGGAGGAACAATCATGTTGAATTATGGTGTGAAGATGAAAAAGTTGCTATTAGTGGCAGCTATAATAGTAAGCGTATTAAGTACGGAAAGTATGATGAATTATCATGCAGCCAAAGCTAAGGTGAAAAAAGTAGAACATCAGCCTAAAAATATAATTATGATGGTTATGGACGGAACGAGTTCAACGGCGACAACATTGGCTCGCTGGTATAAAGGGGCACCGCTTACGTTAGATCAAATTGTAACAGGAGGAGTTCGTACGTTTTCGGCGGAATCAGCTATTACAGACTCAGCGCCAGCAGCAACAGCATTAGCAACTGGAAATAAATCAAATTCAGGATATGTAGGTGTATTACCTTCTATTGTAAGTTCGCCTAGCTTAGAGCCAATAAAAGAAGAGGACAAGTTACGGCCGGTCGCAAACGTATTAGAAGGTGCAAAACGTACTGGTCGTGCAACTGGAATTGTTGCTACATCTGAAATTCAGCATGCTACTCCGGCGGGATTCTCGGCTCACCATGTCAATCGCAAGCAATTTGACGTAATTGCGAAGCAGCAAGTATATCAAAATATAGATGTCGTATTAGGCGGGGGAAAAGCGGCGCTGTTACCTATGCAAAGTAATGGAATCCGAAAAGATGGTGAAAATTTAGTAAAGGTGATTCAAAACAAAGGATACGATTTTGTTGAAACGAAAGATGCGTTATTGAACTCCAAATCTAATAAAATTTGGGGCTCTTTCTCACATCATGCTCTTGCGTTTGATACGGATCGTATAGCAACAAACCCAGAACAACCAACACTTTCTCAAATGACAGAAAAAGCAATTCAAACATTATCAAAAGATAAAGATGGCTTCTTTTTATTCATAGAAGGTAGTAAGCCTGATTGGGCAGCCCATGCGAATGATCCAATTGGGATGATTAGTGATATATTGGCATTTGATGAAGCGGTAGCAAAGGCGTTACAATTTGCGAAGAAAGATGGGGATACGATGCTCATCGCTTTAACTGATCATGGTAACAGCGGCATCTCTATAGGGAATAGGAATACGACAAAAGGATACAATACTACACCGGTTTCTGCATACATTGATCCATTGAAAAAGGCGAAAATGACACTTGAAGGAACTATAAATAAACTGAAATCTGATTTATCAAATGTAGAAGATGTAGCTAAACTATACGGTTTGGATAATCTAACTCATGATGAAAAAGAAAAATTAAAAGCGGCAAAAAAGAAAATGGATGTAGGACGAATTCTTACTACATTATTGGCTAATCGTGCAAATATCGGCTTTACGACAGGAGGACATACAGGTGAGGATGTATTCTTACATTCTTATGGACCTCAAAAACCAGAAGGCTTAATCCAAAATACAGACATTGCGAAGACGATGGCGAAAGCGATGGGCTTTAACTTAGAAGAAGTAACGAATAAAATATTTTTAGAGAGTGAACAAGCCTTTAAGAAGATCGGTGCAACTGTAACAGCCAACAAAACCGAAGGAGCAAACCCGTTACTGGTAGTAAAACATAATAAAGTAGAAGCACAATTATTTGGTAACAAAAATATAATTCGTATCAATGGTAAAGGGTATGAATTAAGAAGTATTATTGTAGAGAGTAATGGAAAGTGCTATGTACCAGAAGAAGCAATTCAACTATTTGTAAAGCATTCTCGTTAAAAAATTGCCAACCAGTTAAGCTAACTGGTGGCAATTTTTTGTGTTTATTCTAAATGTAAGTGTTCGAATTGTTTTGTAAAGTTTTCCATATGAGACTGGTATCAATGTTAAAGGGAAAGTATAGTTTTTTCTTACATTAAAAAATTTCGTTTTGTAGAATAAGAAGTTATACATATAGTAAAGTCTAATGGGTTATCAATTAATATTTACGAAAAATATATTAATACTTTAGAATTTCTTTAATGTTCATTATTTTTTATTTAAGGTTATCCGTTATATTTATAATGTGTTTATTTCAATTTATTGTATTGAAGCTCAGTTTTATATAATTATAAAGCAATCATCAAAATAAAATCTCCACTAGAGTAAATTTATTATTTTTTTGCGAAAATTATTATGCAGTTAAGAAAACTGTAATTTATTGAATTAGAAATATATTAGAATTTAGTTGAAGAAAGAGAGAGGGAATAAAATGAATATAGTGCACTTACGTCCTAAACAGCGGTCTAAGTATCGCATTATGCTAGGTAAGTGGTATTACTCTACAAAGAGGCACATTCAGTGGTTAGCAGACGGGAAAACATATGCAAAAAGGTTCCAACAAGAAAAGCTACCTTGTACAGCAATTCAGCACCAAACAATATTACTTCGTAAGCTCAAAGATGTAGATATGTGGTATCAACAGAATAAGGTTGTTAATTTGAAAATTGCTGTTAAAAAACTAAATGGTATCGTCATTAGACCGGGAGAAACATTTTCTTACTGGCGTTTAATAGGTAAGCCAACGAGGAAAAAAGGGTATGTAGAAGGTATGGTATTACACTACGGATCTTTTCAATCAGGTATTGGAGGAGGTCTTTGTCAGCTTTCAAATTTAATATATTGGATGACTCTACATACAACACTGACAGTAACCGAACGATATCGTCATAGCTTTGATGTCTTTCCTGATTCTAGGCGAACTCAACCGTTTGGGAGTGGGGCAACTTGTTCCTATAACTATTTGGATTTACAAATTAAAAATGAAACGGATCAACCGTATCAACTTCACCTTTATATGACAGATGAACATTTAGTTGGTGAATGGAGAACAGTCTATCCGCAACTTTATCAATATGAAGTGTATGAGAAAGAACACTCAATTCAACCTGCATACTGGGGCGGTTATATACGACATAATGTGATTCAACGTAAAGTATATAATCTACAGAAACAGTTAATAGAAGATCAATATGTAACAGAGAATCACGCTATAATGATGTACGAACCACTATTAGCTTGTAATAATGAGATTAGTGAGTAATATGGTAACCCATAGATTAAGTAGTATAGAA
Organism: Bacillus sp. HMA207; assembly: GCF_003402455.1. Lineage (NCBI taxonomy): Bacteria > Bacillati > Bacillota > Bacilli > Caryophanales > Bacillaceae > Bacillus > Bacillus sp. HMA207. Next base: position 1,814,978 of record NZ_BEZT01000001.1, read on the forward strand.
AATATTTAATTCTTATTTTTACTAAAAAAGTTCACTGTTATTTATAGGTGAGTTTGTTTTTCTATCTTATGTATTTCACCCTGCATAAAAATATTTCTCAACATTTTATTTGTTGAAAAAGATTGAATATTCGTATTATAACGAATATTATGTTGTTATCGGCAAAAAACGATAATTTGCAGACACTGGGGAGGAAATACATTGAAAAAGAAAAAGAAATTAAAACCATTAGCGGTATTAACAACAGCAGCAGTACTAAGTAGTACGTTTGCTTTTGGAGGTCACGCAGCGTATGCTGAGACACCAACATCATCTCTACCAATAGATGAGCACTTAATACCGGAGGAGCGTTTGGCTGAAGCGCTAAAACAACGGGGGGTAATTGATCAATCTGCATCGCAAGCTGAGACGTCAAAGGCTGTCGAAAAATATGTTGAGAAAAAGAAAGGGGAAAACCCTGGGAAAGAAATCTTAACAGGAGATAGTCTTACGCAAGAAGCTTCTGATTTTATGAAAAAAGTAAAAGATGCAAAAATGAAGGAAAATGAACAGGCGCAGCAGCCTGAAGTAGGCCCGGTAGCTGGACAAGGTGCAGCATTGAACCCTGGGAAATTAAATGGAAAAGTACCTACTACATCAGCGAAGCAAGAAGAATACAATGGAGCTGTTCGAAAAGATAAAGTACTTGTTTTACTTGTAGAATTTAGCGATTTTAAGCATAACAATATTGATCAAGAGCCAGGATACATGTATTCTAAAGACTTTAATCGTGAACATTATCAAAAAATGTTATTTGGTGATGAACCATTTACTTTATTTGATGGATCGAAGATTAACACATTTAAGCAATATTATGAAGAACAATCTGGTGGTAGCTACACAGTTGATGGGACTGTAACAGAATGGCTTACTGTTCCAGGAAAAGCATCAGATTATGGTGCTGATGCAGGTACTGGGCATGATAACAAGGGGCCTTTAGGACCAAAAGATTTTGTGAAAGAAGCATTAAAAGCAGCGGTAGCAAAAGGAATCAATTTAGCAGACTATGACCAATTTGATCAATACGATCAAGATGGTGATGGAAATAAAAATGAGCCAGATGGCATTATTGATCATTTAATGGTTGTACATGCTGGCGTTGGTCAAGAAGCTGGCGGCGGTAAATTGAAAGATGATGCGATTTGGTCACATCGTTCAAAACTAGGTTCAAAACCATATGCAATTGATGGCACGAAATCTTCTGTTTCGAACTGGGGCGGAAAGATGGCTGCATATGATTATACAATCGAGCCTGAAGACGGGGCAGTTGGTGTGTTTGCACATGAGTATGGCCATGATTTAGGCTTACCAGATGAATATGATACAAAGTACTCAGGACAAGGTGAACCTGTTGAGTCATGGTCTATTATGAGTGGTGGTAGCTGGGCTGGAAAAATTGCAGGAACAGAGCCAACGAGTTTCTCACCACAAAATAAAGAGTTTTTCCAAAAGAATATGAAGGGGAACTGGGCGAATATCCTTGAAGTAGATTATGACAAACTTAGCAAAGGAATCGGTGTTGCGACATATGTAGATCAAAGTACTACAAAATCTAAACGACCTGGAATCGTTCGTGTTAACTTGCCAGACAAAGATATAAAAAATATCGAATCAGCGTTTGGTAAGAAGTTCTATTACAGTACAAAAGGAAATGACATTCATACAACACTTGAGACACCAGTATTTGACTTAACAAATGCAAAGGATGCTAAGTTCGATTATAAGGCATTTTACGAACTTGAAGCGAAGTATGATTTCCTTGACGTATATGCGATTGCAGAAGATGGAACGAAGACACGCATTGATAGAATGGGCGAAAAAGATGTAAAAGGCGGCGCGGATACAACTGATGGTAAGTGGGTTGATAAATCATACGATTTAAGCCAATTCAAAGGAAAAAAAGTAAAACTGCAATTTGAGTACTTAACAGATATTGCAGTAGCTTATAAAGGGTTTGCGTTAGATAATGCAGCATTAACTGTAGATGGAAAAGTTGTTTTCTCTGATGATGCAGAAGGTCAGCCAGCAATGACGTTAAAAGGCTTTACTGTGTCTAACGGATTTGAACAGAAAAAACATAATTACTATGTAGAGTGGAGAAATTACGCTGGTTCTGACACTGCGTTACAACATGCACGTGGCCCAGTATTTAATACAGGAATGGTTGTATGGTATGCGGATCAAAGCTTTACAGATAACTGGGTAGGCGTTCATCCAGGTGAAGGGTTCTTAGGAGTAGTAGATTCTCATCCAGAGGCAATTGTAGGGACATTAAACGGACAACCTACTGTGAAGAGCAGTACGCGTTACCAAATTGCCGATGCGGCATTCTCATTTGATCAAACACCAGCATGGAAAGTAAATTCACCAACTCGCGGTATCTTCGATTATAAAGGATTACCAGGAGTGGCAAAATTTGATGATTCTAAGCAATACATCAACAGTATTATTCCTGATGCAGGACGTAAGTTACCGAAACTAGGACTGAAGTTTGAAGTGGTAGGCCAAGCTGAAGACAAGTCTGCAGGTGCAGTGTGGCTTCATCGATAAAATAAGGTAAAACGAAGAGGAGCTGCGATAAGTCGGTGAAACTGACTTATCGCAGCTTTTTTCTTCTTGTGAAAAAACTTGCTGTTTTTTTTATGTACTTATTGGGAAAATTCAAAGTTTCTTTTATAAATAAAATACTCCGCCTGTCCAATTATAGAAGCTATTTTGGGCGTAAGTAATTTGTAAGTAATGAGTAAGAAAAAAGAGATTTTCATAGTATATAATATTTATTATAGCTACTTTTAACACCTGATACTAATAGTGTGCTATAATATGAATTAGCAACAAAAAGGAAAGGAATTAGAACAATGACCTTAGAAAATACTAAAAATTTAAAAAAACAAGTTGCTCCTTTTGAAAAATCAACGATTAAAAAAAGTGTTTGGCAACTGATCAACACAATCGTGCCATTTATTATTTTATGGTACCTTGCTTATAAAAGTTTGTCAGTTTCTTATTGGTTAACATTAGTTCCAGCACTGTTAGCCGCTGGATTTATGACAAGAATTTTCATTATTTTTCATGATTGCACCCATTATTCGTTCTTTAAAAGTCGACGTGCAAATAGAATAGTTGGAACGTGTATGGGTGTTTTAACATTATTCCCATTTGATCAGTGGGGGCATGAACATTCTATTCACCACGCTACAAGTGGTAATTTGGATAAGAGGGGTACAGGGGATATTTGGACGCTTACAGTTGATGAATATGTAGCTGCACCATTTAGACTTCGTTTAGCATATCGCTTATATCGCAATCCATTCGTTATGTTTGGATTAGGTCCGATTTATGTTTTCTTGCTTAAAAATAGATTTAACCGAAAAGGTGCAAGGCAGAAAGAACGTATGAATACTTATTTGACGAATATTATAATTGTTGCTGTAGTAGCTATACTTTGCTGGGCAATTGGGTGGCAATCGTTTCTGTTAGTACATGGTACTATATTCTTAATAGCAGGTTCAGTAGGGATTTGGCTGTTTTACGTACAGCACACATTTGAGGATTCTTATTTTGAAGAGGATAAAGATTGGGAATATGTGAAAGCGGCAGTGGAAGGAAGTTCTTTTTATAAGCTTCCTAAAATTTTGCAATTCTTAACTGGTAATATTGGATTCCATCATGTTCACCATTTAAGCCCAAGGGTACCTAACTATAAACTAGAAGAGGCACACAATAATACGCTTCCGTTAAAAAATGTACCAACGATTACGCTTGCTACAAGCTTACAATCACTACGTTTCCGTCTTTGGGATGAGAAAAGTAACAATTTTGTTAGCTTTAAAGATGTCAAAAATATAATTAAAAATAATGTTTCTGTTCGAGTGAAATCTGAACTATAATTGCATCGTATATAAAACTCCCCTTAATCATTTTCGATTTAAGGGGAGTTTGTGTTTAAAGAGTAGATGCCAGATAAGAGGAAAATTTACATAATTCAAATTGTAATTGAAGCAGATTAGGAATTGCTCGTACGTAAGTACAAATATAAGATGACAGTAAATGCATTATGTTAACAAATTCATAGTAAAAGGGGGGATCGTACAACATTATATCCAAAAATAAGAAAAGACTTGAACGAAAATTCCATTCATTTTTCTTGGTGTTCCGCATTCCATACACTTAAATAGGACGCATATTCTAATTCATCTGGATTCTCATGTAACATAGAAATGAATTCTAATTTGTTTCCATCACAATCTAGAAAGTATACACTTGCAGCAGGCATCCACCTTTGGACAATTGGCTCTTGATTTCCTTTTCCTTGACTTCCTATCACTGCTATTCCACGTTCCTCTAACCACGCTTTAGAAGTCATTAAAAACTCTAAATTTACACCAAAAGCAAAATGTCTCGGCTCAAAGTCTTCAATGTTATGTACTTCCCATAGTCCAAGCATTTGTTGTTTATTTTCTCCGACCCAAAAGAAAGCCACTCTTCTTTTGGAGAGTTTTCTTGCTAACGTTAATCCTAGCTTGTTTTGATAGAAATTTATTGCCTTCTCTAAATTTCTTACATATAAATGAGTTTCGTATATGTTCTGTATTATTATGATCATTCCTTTCTTTATTGGTAACTACCAATTGAATAGTGAATATAATTCTAAAGTTGAAATATGTATAAGCCTAGTAATGTACATCTATATCCGATATACCTATTTACTATTATATTGAAATTGGAATGTGATAAATCCCACTGAGGTAGTAAGTGTTTAAATGAACACTCTACTACTTTTGTAGGAAAGGGGATATATTCATTAAATTCAGATGAAATCATATTAAAATAATGAAAAAAGACCACACATGAAGTGAAACGCCATGTGTGGTCTTTTATGTATAGTCAAATATTACGAAGTCTCGCTAATTTTAGTTTCACTATGAGTGTTAGTAGAATTTCTTTTCTTAACTTTAAAGTGATAGTAAGTGTAGCAAAAGATGATAAATGGGACAGTGCAATAGATTCCAAGTCGTTGTTCTGGGATAAAAATAAGACTGATTAATATAATGCCATACAATCCAAAACCAAGAATTGGTACGAGTGGATAAAGTGGCGTTTTAAATTTTAAGTCTTCTAATTTTCCGCCGTCTGCTAAATAATGTTTGCGGAAAAAGAATTGAGAAACACAAATTGACATCCAAACAATAATGGTAATGACTCCGGAAATTGAAATGAGCCACAAGTAAACAGTTTCAGCAGCTACTACACTTGTCAAAAGAGAAAAAGCAGAAATAGCTATTGTCATGATTAAAGCGTTGAGAGGAATCCCACGTGATGATAATTTCTTTAAAAATGCTGGAGCCATTTCGTTTTTTGATAAAGACCAAAGCATTCGAGTAGCAGCGTATAGTCCTGAGTTTGCGACAGAAAGAACAGCAGTAAGAATAACAAAGTTCATAATATCAGCTGCATATGGAATACCGATATTATCAAAAACAGCAACGAATGGACTCTTTGTTAATCCAGCTTCTTCCCAAGGAATTAAAGCAACAAGAACAAAGATTGCTAAGACGAAGAAAAACATTGTGCGCCATATAATATTTCTAATAGAGCGAGGTAAAGTTTTTGCTGGATCTTCACTTTCACCTGCTGCGATTCCGACAAGCTCTGTACCTTGGAAGGAATAATTGACTGTAACCATTGTTAATAGAATAGCTGCAAGTCCATTCGGAAATAAACCACCATGATTTACGAAATTTGAAAGAAGTGGAGCTGGTTCATCGCCTTTTAAATCAATAAAACCGAACATAGCGGCGCCACCAAGAATTATAAAAGCTATAATGGCAGATACTTTTATACTTGAAAACCAAAATTCTGTTTCTGCATAACTACGAGCAGATAATGCGTTAATAGTGAAGATGGTAACGCCAAATATTAAACACCAAACCCAAACAGGAATATCAGGAAACCAGCGCTGCATTGTAATACCGGCAGTTGTAAATTCAAGACCGGTCGTATTCGCCCAGCTTAACCAATACAACCATCCGATTGTAAAGCCAGTTGCAGGATTGATGAATTTAGTAGCATATTCCTGAAAAGAACCTGAAACAGGCATGGCTACAGCAAGTTCACCAAGACATAGCATAACGAAATACATTAATAATCCACCAGCAATAAAGGCAAGTACGGATCCACCAGGTCCAGCCTGACTTATAATAAAGCCAGATCCGTTAAATAACCCGGTTCCAATCACACCACCGAGTGCAATCATGAATAAGTGTCTACTTTTCATCGTACGTTTTAATTCATTGTTTGTATTGCTTACTTGCGCCATTGTTTTCCTCACTTTCGTAGTTGATAGAAGAATGTTTGATGTTTTTCCGTATTATGGAATGTATTCCGTGATGTGAAATCTTGTTATAATTTTCAGATAATTAAAAAGAAAAGTCAATATTTTTTTGTTTGCGTTTTCAATTCGTTGTTAGTGATATGTTTTTATTGTTAGAAAATTAAATAAATAGATTGATTTCATTTCGAATGTTTGCTAAATTGATAGTTAATTAAGCGTACTAACATATTACGAGTAAAGTTGAGGCGAGTTATGGTACAGTCCATTGATCGAGCGATAAGTATTATTAAATTATTGAATTCTACAAATGAAAAAGAGTATTGGGCTATTTCTGATATAGCTGATGGAACACATCTCCCGGTTAGTACAGTACATAGATTACTTAACTCTCTAATGGAGCATGGGTTAGTTACACAAATTACAGAGACAAAACAGTACAAAATTGGACCAATGTGGATGGAAATAGGGTTGCGTCAATTGGAGAAGGTAGACTATAGATCTGTTGCAAGAGAAGTGATGAAACGTTTGGCTTCTGAAGTGGAAGAAAGTGTCTATTTGAATATTCCAAACGGAACACATTCTATTATCATTGAAAGAATTGATAGTCCTTTAAAAATTCGAGTTATCGATAATCTAGGAGAACAAATTCCACTTTCAATTGGTGCTGCAAATAAAACGATGCTTGCCAATATGAAAACGAATGAAATGGAACATATTGTAGAGTATTTACTTCCTTCATTACCAGAACAAAAGCAAATTCTTCTTAATCAAATAAAGCAAATAAAAAATGAAGGATATGCTGTCAGTTATGGTGAAAAAACAGAAGGGACAGCTTCAGTAGCTGCACCTATTATCGGATTTAATCATAAAGTAGTAGGAGCATTAAGTGTTGGGTTAATTAGTCATCGTATTAATGATGATCGACTATCTTTTCTTATTAGCAAGGTAAAACAAGCGGCTCATGAAATATCAATAAAAATCGGCAGTACATCAGAACTATAATTTTGATAGCTGTCGTCATTTTTTATTCATATAATGGAATTAGTTTTCATAATGCGGAAAATAGGGGGATTTATATGTCAAAGTGGCAATCAAAAGAACAATTGGTTCAATTATTAAGCAGTCTTGTTGAAATTCCTAGTATTACCGGTTCAGAAGCTGAAGTAATATTGCCAGACTTTGTTGTGGAACAATTATCTGACTTACAGTATTTCAAACAAAAACCGCACCATTTGCAAAAAAATCCGACAGGGGACGGACGATATTTTGTTACAGCACTAGTAAAGAAAAGCGATAGTACAAAAAATACTGTAATTCTAGTAAGTCACTTTGATGTTGTAGATGTACAAGATTACGGAATGTGGAAAGAAGATGCATTTAATCCTAAAAAGTTAACATCTATGTTTTATTCTCATAAAGATGAACTTCCAGACCATGTACGTGAAGATATAGAACATGGAGAATGGCTGTTTGGTAGAGGAACAATGGATATGAAATGCGGCCTCGCATTACAAATGGCAATGATTGAGCAAGCTTGCGAAGAAAGATTTGATGGGAATGTTCTTTTATTGGCTGTACCAGATGAAGAAGTAAATTCTGTAGGGATGAGGGCCGCTGTTCCGAGACTGTTAGATTTAGCAAGAGAGCATAACTTAGATTATAAAACGGTCTTAAACTCAGAGCCTATGTTTTCCAGACATCCTGGTGACCAAAATAAGTATATTTACACTGGCTCTATTGGTAAAGTGTTACCTGGTTTTCTTTGCTACGGAAAAGAGACACATGTAGGTGAACCTTTTGCAGGGTTAAATGGGAGTTATATGGCTTCATTAATAACAGCAGAATTAGAGTTAAACACAGACCTTTGTGATATTGTAGAAGGGGAAGCGAGTCCTCCGCCAACTAACTTACTTCAAAGGGACTTAAAAGAGGATTATTCTGTACAAATTCCGCATCGTGCAGTTACATTATTTAATTTGTTTTTATTAGAAAAATCAATGACAGATGTAGTTTCATTGTTACGTCAAAAAGTAACGAAAGTAGCAGAGAAAATAGAAGAGTCGTATGAAAAACATGCATATCGTTTTTCTAAATATAATCCATTTATACCACCTAATCTCAAAGTAAATGTATTAACTTATGAAGAGCTTATCACATATGCAATTGAGCAACATGGACGAGAAAAAATAAATCATATTCAATCTAATATTATAAAAAATAGAGGAGATAAAGATGATCGTGCGGTAACCATTGATTTAGTAGATAAATTAGCGATCTTATGTAAAGAAAAGGCACCGATGATTGTACTTTTCTTCGCTCCGCCGTACTATCCAGCTGTGAGTTCACGCAACAATCCTTTAATAAAAGAGGTAGTTGTAGAAATGGAAAAGTATGCACACTACAATCATAAAATTACATTTGAAAACCAAAATTATTTTGGGGGGATTTCAGATTTAAGTTATGTAGGCTTGCAGTATCCACTGGATTCAATGAGTTCGCTTGTAGACAATATGCCATTATGGGATAAAGGTTATTCAATTCCGCTTCAGGAATTAGAAGAGTTTGATGTTCCAGTATTAAATATGGGGCCGGTAGGAAAAGATGCACATCAATGGACAGAACGTCTAGATGTAAACTACGCATTTGAAACGCTATTAGATATGTTACCGAAATGCATTGAAAAATTATTAGTTTCTAATAAAATTACACAATCATAGTAGGGAATAGGTAAGGGATAAAACAGAACCTGTAAAGAAGATTTGAATGAAATTATTTTAATATAATTAAAACTGAAACGGCCAAACTCAAGTATATATGAGTTTGGCCGTTTATCATGTAGTGAATTTCTAATTAAATTCATATGAATTCATAGCTAACGCGATCTCTTTTACAGTTTTACTTTTTAGTTTGACCAGATAGTTCAACAGACTTTTGCGTACAACGCTGCATAGCTGAAATAATCGCTGTTCTCAGTCCTTTTTCCTCTAATGTTGCTACAGCTTCTATTGTCGTTCCGCCAGGAGAACAAACCATATCTTTCAATTCACCTGGATGTATTCCTGTTTCTAGTACCATTTTTGCAGAGCCTAACACAGCTTGAGCAGCGAATTTATATGCTTGATTTCTTGGCATACCATCTAGTACAGCAGCATCTGCCATCGCTTCTATAATCATATATACATAAGCTGGTGAAGAACCACTTACGGATGTGACAACATCCATTAATTTTTCACTTACGATCTCTGTTTGACCAAAACTATTGAAAATGTTTAGTACATCTTCTAAATCTTTTTCTGTCACCATTTCATTAGGGCATAATGCAGACATTCCTTCTCCAACAAGAGCAGGAGTATTAGGCATTACCCTTACAACCTTTACTTTTTTATTAAAGGTATTTTCAGTACTTTCAATACTTTTCCCAGCAGCGATCGTAACGATGATAGCATCGTTTTTGATTACTTCTTTTATTTCATTAATTATTGACGCGTATAGGTCTGGTTTGATTGATAAAATTAAAATATCAGCATTTTTAGCTACTTCATTGTTGTCGGTAGTTGTAGTTAGCCCATATTTTTCACTAGCATTTTTTAAATTAGCAGTGTTTAAATCTGAACAAATAATTTGATTTGAAGACACTATATTTTTGTTTATCATTCCGCCAATCATAGCCATTCCCATATTTCCGCAACCGATGAATCCAATTTGTTTATCCATAATAACTCAATTTTGCTCCTTTTATAATCAATTATATCGGTTTGATATTATTTTCTTAGAATAAGAATAACATCCCTGTGCAATATAAAGAAACATTCTAAGAGAATATATTCCTTTTTGCAACACTAAAAGATAAAAATTAATTATATTCGACATTATGTAAATATATACACTATAATGTAAGGTTTTATGTTTATGAATATGAGTTAAACTTATATCATTTTGTATTTTCATTCAGTAGGGCGATAATTTCATACAAATAACTTGCGGCTCTATTTATTTTTAAAAATACCTCTTGACACCGAATCGAACTATATCGCATAATATAAAAAAATTAGATTGAAAATCGTTGAAGGGAACTAGTACATATGTCTTCTTGCGAAAGAGAGTGGAATTCACCGGCTGAAAGATTCCTCGTATAGAATATATCGAACCTATCCCTGAGTCTTAAATGAAAGTTTAGGCGTTCGCCTGCGTTATAGGCACCAAGTGGATATCTATGTATATCAATTAAGGTGGTACCGCGGAACAATGACCGTTTCGTCCTTTTTATTTTATTAAGGGCGAAGCGGTCATTTTTATTTTGCTCTTAAATACTTCATTGCAGCATTGATGAGAATAGATATAGTTACAAAGTGAATGAAGTGTAATTTATAAAAAACTTTGATTTTAGATTTGGGGGATAAAAAAGTGAAAAAACAACGAGTTGTTGTAAAGATTGGGAGTAGTTCCTTGGCAGATAGTCACGGAGGCATCTCTACAGAACAGCTTTCAGATCACGTTGCCGCATTGGCTCGGTTGAAAGAAGATGGGCACGAGGTTGTGTTAATTACATCTGGAGCCGTCGCTGCAGGTTTTTCAGCGCTAGGATATCCTAGCAGACCTGTAACGATTAAAGGGAAACAGGCTGCAGCAGCTGTCGGACAAAGTTTGTTAATGCAGGCGTACACCGAGGAATTCCGTAAATATGGCATCGTTACTGCGCAACTTTTGCTGACGAGAAGTGATTTTTCTAGAAAAGAACAATATAGTAATGCTTACGCTACGTTAGGAGAATTATTAAACCGCTCCGCTCTTCCAATTATTAATGAAAATGATTCCATCTCCTTAGAGGAGCTGACGTTCGGTGATAATGATATGCTGTCAGCTTTAGTAAGCGGGCTTGTTTCGGCGGATATGCTTATGATCTTTACGGATGTGAACGGGTTATATGACAAAAATCCTCAGAAAAATGCGGATGCAAAAAAATATTATTTTCTTCCTGAAGTTACGGAAGAAATTTCTTCTCTTGCAGGAGATGCTGGCTCAAAACTTGGGACTGGCGGTATGAAATCAAAAATCGATGCTGCAAAGACAGCGCTCTCTCTTGGTGTGAGTGTATTTATCGGAACAGGACGTGGACAGGAAAAGTTTGTAGATGTTTTGAAGGGTAAGGGTGATGGAACGTATGTTGGTAATGCTCCTCAAAAAGAAATGAAGATGAACAAGCAATGGATTGCCTTACATTCGCTTGTTAGCGGACAAATTGAAGTAGATGCTGGGGCAGCTACTGCCATCATTCAGCATGGTAAGAGTTTACTTCCAGCTGGTGTTACGAATGTATTAGGATTTTTCCAAGTGGGTGAAGTTGTAGAGGTTGTAACGCAACAAGGGCGCGTAATAGGAAAAGGACAATGCACATATAGTGCAGAGGAACTAAGAGATGTAAAAGGTATGCAAAGCCAAGATATTCAAGTAAGAGGCGAGAGACATAGTTATGAAGTCATCCATAGGGATCATTGGGTTTCACTTTAAAAAGGAGGAAATAAAAATGAATGAAGTGTTGGCAAAGGGGATAAAAGCAAAAGAGGTTGCTAGAGAGCTTGTGCTTAAATCTACAGAGCAAAAAAATGAAGCACTTTCCGCAATAGCTGATCAGTTAATATTAGAAACAGCTTATATTTTAGAAGAAAACAAGAGGGATATTGAAGAAGGTAAGGCAAAAGGATTTTCTGATTCACTCCTTGATCGTCTTCTGCTAACTGAAAATCGTATTATTGATATGACAGAGGGGATTAAGCAGCTAATTGAATTACGTGATCCTGTAGGAGAATGTGTAAGTGCATGGGAAAGGCCAAATGGACTATCTATTCAGGAGATGCGCGTACCACTTGGTGTTATAGGCATGATTTATGAGGCAAGACCGAATGTAACAGTGGATGCAGCTACAATTTGTTTGAAGACAGGAAACGCAGTCATATTACGTGGTAGTTCTTCTGCTATTCATTCTAATAAGGCCATCGTTGCCGTTATTCACAGAGCGCTCAAACTAACAAGCTTACCTCAAGAAAGCGTACAGCTTATAGAAGATACAACGCGAAATAGCGCGAAGCAGTTGTTTACAATGAAGGATTATCTAGACGTTCTTATTCCAAGAGGTGGCAAACAATTAATCGATACTGTTGTGAGAGAAGCGTCTGTTCCAGTACTTGAAACAGGTGCGGGAAATTGTCATATATTCATTGATGAAACAGCAGATAAACAAATGGCGTTTAATATTATTATAAATGCAAAAACACAGCGTCCATCTGTATGTAATGCAATTGAGACGATTGTACTTCATGAGAATTGGGCAGAGCAATATGGTAGCGAGTTGTTTTCTTCCTTGAAGGAAAGAGGAGTGGAGCTACGTGGTGATAATAAAGCAGTGGCGATTGATTCTTCTATCTTACTTGCGACAGAAGAAGACTGGGAAACTGAGTTTTTATCTCTCACACTAGCAGTGAAAGTGGTTTCCACTGTTGAAGAAGCGATTCATCATATAAATACGTATGGATCTATGCATTCTGAAGCAATTATTACTGAAAACGAGGAAAACGTCAGCAAGTTTTTTACTTCTGTAGATGCCGCGGCACTTTATCATAATGCATCGACTCGTTTTACAGATGGATCCGAATTTGGATTCGGAGCGGAAATTGGTATCAGTACACAAAAGTTACACGTAAGAGGACCAATGGGGCTTCCAGCATTAACTTCTACAAAATATGTGATTCGTGGAAATGGGCAAATTCGAAAATAATAAAAGACACTCAATTGGCTTGGGTGTCTTTTATTATAAAAATTAATTACCATACAAATAGCCCAACGAGCATAGCACTTAATAAAGAAACAGCCATCCCGCTAACAAGAAGCTTCCAAACATTTTTACCGATGACTGATGATTTTTCTCCGCCAAATAATGAATTGTAAGTTCCGTAAATCATACCTACTGTACTAAAGTTAGCAAAAGAAGCTAGAAATGTCGTTGCAACCGCAACCGTATGCGGTTGTAGCGACTTTAAGTTTGATTTTAAATCCATCATTGCAACAAATTCATTCGTCGTTATTTTGATCCCCATTAATTCAGCTACATACATAGCATCACTGCCTGATAAACCGAGTAAAAATGCAAAAGGACTAAAGATAATGGAGAAGATTTTTTGGATTGTTAACCCCGTTACAAAAAATCCTAAAATCCCATTTAAACATGCTGTTAAAGCTACATAACCAATTACCATAGCTAAAATAACGATAACCATATTCATCCCAACTAACATACTGTTTGAAATAGTAGAAAAGAAATCCTTTTTTTCATGTTTTGAAGGTGTGTAAACAACGTCTTCTTCTTTCGAAACTTCCACAGGATTTAATACATTGGCTAAAATTAATGCGTTAATACAGTTTAATGGGATTGCGCTGAAAATATATGTTGCTGGAACCATTGATAAATAAGCACCAAGAATGGATCCGCTAACGCTACTCATACTCATAATTCCAAAAGTTAATAATCGATTTTCTTTTAAAACAGATAATTGATCCCGAACAACCGCAAGTGCTTCGGTGTTTCCTAAAAACATCATTTGAATCGAAAAGAAACTTTCTAACTTTGGTAAACGAGAAATCTTTGAAATAACTGCACCTACTTTATCAATAATCCAAGTTAAGATTCCGAAATAAGAAAGAATATCGAAAAAAGTAATAACAAAAATGATAGGAAGTAACGCACTAAAGAAGAAATCAATGTGCTGACTTTCCATAGCTGAAGGAAATGCAAATCGAATACCTTCATTCGCACATGCTAGTAGCCAACTGAAAAATGACGCAATTTTATTAATGATAATACTGCCGAGCTTTGTGCCTAACATAAACCACGTAATAAAAAGCTCCAATAGGATGAGAATTACAATTGGTCTCCATTTTATATGTTTTTTATTAGGCGAACATAAGAAAATGATTAATATGACAACGAAAATCCCTAACATATTCAATATGAAATACATGTCAACAACTCCTTGAGAGTTATTATTTGTATATAAAAAAGCATCTATTCTTCCAAATTTGGATTATGATTAGAAGTTATGAAGCATGTAAGTTATGTTAGGAATCAATGTATTTTAATTTGCTTTATTTTGAGCAATCGTAGTAATTATCGAACAATTAGCTGTTTTCAATTGTTTTGTTGGATATTAAACGTATGCGATTTTAAACATCGTTTATTCCGGATTAACGAGCAGTAAGATTTTTACCTCAAAATTCAAGGAAAGCAAAGAAGTGAGGTGGGGATGGGCTGCCCGCAAAATCCCGATTGGTAAGAGCTGATTAAAATTTCACTTTATAAATAAGAACGGTGAGTTGGCCATGAACCTTGAAGTTTCCGAAGCTGTATAATTTGTCCTGTATGATAAGCATCATGCAAAAGGATATTCATATATTGTTGCCAAACTGGTAGAGAAGGACTTAGTTGATCTAGTTCTGCTTCTTGAAGGGCGGTTAATGAAGATTGTAAGGCATCATGTACTTGAAGCGTTCGCTTTACGGTTTGCTGCCAAGCGGCATCATCATTAGGTCCACCTTGGATAAACGTCTCATCATTATTTTGTGGAGCAACAAATGTGTCGTCTTCATGTAAGCGGGAAAGTAGGCGTTCTTTAAAGATTAATAAATGGTTCACATTTTCCCAAATCGTATTACTGGCAGCACCTTCTGGTTGCCAACATGCTTGTTCAACCGTAAGATTCTTTAACGCTTCTGATATTGGTGGGTACCATTCTTCTTCGTAAAAAACTTGTTGGACTCCATTTTGCAACATTTCTTTTCTTCCCATTCGTATAGCCTCCTGTTCATTTTTCTTCATAAAACCAATTCTCTTTTCTCTTCAATAAACCTTTTCTATAGTTGCACAAGAGGGTGAAAGACAACTTATAACAGAGCCATTAAAAAAATTCTTTTTAATATGATACTTAATAATCAAGGCTTTTAATTAAGTCAGAATGAAAAAGAGTATAAACCTTTCTCTATTTGCTCATTGATTAGAGTTTTTTTGAAGTCGCAAAATAATTCTAAAAATATAGAAGGTTAAATTCGATAAAAATAGAATTTAATATATAGCAAACAAGGAGGGGATAAAAATGGAGGTCTATCACATAACGAGCAGAAAAAGGGAAACATACAACGTTCAGGTGAAATATTCGATACTTTTCGAATGTGCACTTGGCATTGCTGCGATTACTCATAAAAGGTTAATTGATACTCTTGAAAAGAGTCAAAATGAATGGGAAGAAATTAAGGAAGCATTAACAGAAGAAATGAGAGAACACTTACAGTTTGTAGAAGAACATAATACGTGGAAAGCATTACTCCAGTTATTGTATGAAGACGATTTTCAAGATTTATCGCAGTTTAATTTTAAAATTGATTCATTTTCAGAAGAAGATTTGAAATTTATATGTTTACCGTTTTTAGGAGAGAAGTATGAAGAGAAAAGACGTTTAGCTGCAACGGGAGTTGTATGTGCAATACACGAACTAAAGGAACTAACAGATAATCATCAGTTTTTTTCTACTTATATTAGCTTTATATGTAATGTAGATGTACAAGTGCTGAAATCGCATTTAATCGCTGTTATGACAGGTTGGTATGAGAGTGTTATTAAAAGAGAGGAAGAACAAATACTTTCTATATTAAAACGAGATTATGAAGCGAAAAATGAAATGAATAAAAAGATGAAGCCGGAAGAGTTTGTCGAGTGGGCGACTGGCGGAGTGAACTATATGCCAGAGCCAAGTGTTCATCACGTACTTCTTATTCCGCAAATGACGTACAGACCGTGGAATATTGAAGCGGATATTGATGATACGAAAGTATTTCATTATCCAGTTGCGAATGAAAGCATTCATCCTGAAGATCCGTATGAACCGAATTATTTTTTAGTTCAAAAACATAAGGCTCTTGGGGATGAGGCGAGATTGCGAATTGTAAAAATGTTATTTGAAAAAGAACGTACATTACAGGAAATAACGGAAAGATTACAGCTTGGTAAATCGACTGTACACCATCATTTGAAATTGTTACGTGCAGCGAAGTTAGTTGATATACATGACGGAAAATATGTATTAAGAAAGAAAGCAGTACAGTCTTTAGCGAAAGAATTAGATATGTTTTTGAATAGATAATTAACAACGAGAATGTACATAAAGGGAGGAATATAAAAGAAAAGTTGGTGTGTGAAATTGAAAAATATATTGAAAAATCGTTCGTTCTTTTTTATGTGGATTGGTAGTGCAATCTCTGAATTAGGAGGGGCTTTCGGAACGTTATGTAATTCAATTCTAGTATATGAGTTAACAGGATCGGAAATGGCTTTAAGTAGTATGTGGCTATTATATTTCATCCCATCACTCATACTGCAATTAATAAGTGGCCCATTTATTGATAAATGGAGCCGGAAGTGGATTATGATTTTTTCACAATGGATACGGGCGTCCGTATTTTTATTACCTTTGGTGATGCTAGTTTCGGGTAGTATAGAAGTTTGGCACATTTATGTTGTTCAAATTGTAGTGGGACTTATTACACCTCTTTATACACCTGCAAGTCAAGCCATTACACCGAGCATTGTAAGTCAAGGACAACTTCAAGACGCAAATGCGTATATTGATGGAATGACTCGTCTCATGATGTTTCTTGCGCCAGTATTAGGCGGAGTAGTCATTCATTTCATTGGAACAGAACTTACATTATCTTTCGTATGTATTTGTCTATTTGTTAGTGGTGCTTTCTTACTTTATATAAAAGAAAAGAGAACTACAACAGATATACGAAAAACGTGGCTAGAACAATTTCTTCAAGGTTTTACATATTTTTTTACAAAACCAATCATCGTTTGGCTCGGTATATTTCTTACTTTCGTGCAGTTTGGAGTAGGGGTAACGATGGTCACAAATCTTCCTTATATAAAAGACGAGCTGTTAGCGGGATATGCAGAGTACGGCTATTTTATGGCAGGTTTTCCACTTGGCTACGTAATTGGATCAGTAGTAGTCGGAAAAGTAACATATAAAAGCCGGCGTATACTTATGCTTGGAGGATTGTTTATAGGGGGGCTCACATACATTTCATTAGGGTTCAATCATAGTATTATCATTGCAATAATAATTGAAGTAATAGCAGGGATTTGTATTGCATTTTTCAATGTTCATAACACGACAATATGCCAACAAACCATGCCGAATAATATGATAGGACAAGTATTTTCAGTGCGTTTATTTTTTATACGATCCGCTATGCCATTAGGTGTGTTAGTAGGGGGAATATTGAGTGAAATGTGGGGAGTAAGAGCGCTATATGTAATCATCGGTGCAATTATATGTGTTACATCTTTAATAGGGATGTTACTTCCATATTTCAAATTTTTAGATGAGGCGATAGAAAAGAAATCAGCATAATTCAAAAAATTAAAACTTTACAATTGAAAATAATTATCATAATCAATTATAATAGAAGAATACTAGTATTCGTATAACAAAGAGGGAGTGGGATATATGTTTATCGAAACGAAAACATTTACAGTAAAAGAAGGTACATCAAATATAGTTGTAGAACGTTTCACTGGAGAAGGTATTATTGAAAAATTTGAAGGCTTCATCGACTTAAGTGTTCTCGTGAAAAAAGTAAGACGCGGCGACGAAGAAGTAGTCGTAATGATTCGCTGGGAATCTGAAGAAGCATGGAAAAACTGGGAAACAAGTGAAGAACACTTAGCTGGACATAGAGCGGGCCGTGGTAAACCAAAACCAGATCATATCATTAATGTGGATCACGCAGTTTATTATGTGAAATCATCAAAAGCGGCTTATCAGCAGTCGTAATATACAAGCAGAGGATACATGTTGTAGAAGCAATCATGTATCCTCTTTTTTATTACTGGGGGGATGGGAATGATAGAAAAACTTGCATTCATTACATATGAACAACATAAAAAATTAGTGCAAACAATAGTAGCGGAAGTCTTATCTATGGAAAAGGTAAATGGATTCATGCTAATTGGATCTGTTGCAAGAGGCGATGCATATCCTGAATCTGATTTAGACTTCTATATTCTTTTAGAAGACGGACAAAAGAAGAAATTTCATTCTGAAATGAGAGAAGATATTTTAGTTGAATATAAGGGTGCAGATTTTAATCAAATTCAAGTAAACTTTAAAAACAATCCGATGGAACTATACTCATTTCTAGAAGGGAAAATTTTGTTTGATAAAAGCGGTGAGTTAAAAAAGTTAAAGGAAATAGCTACATATGAATTTGAAAACTATCGTGTTTCAAGTGACAAAATGAAGGGCATTTCTCATTGGTTGCATAGTTCGCTTATTAAAATTCAATCTGCTTTAAAAGCAAATGATGAGTTAAAAGCTTCATACTTAGTTCATACGTCAACTTGGACATTGTTAGAAGGGATATGGGCTATTAATAATAAGCCAGTACCGCCAGCGGGATCTGCTTTAAGGTATATTCAAACGTTGCCGAATAAGCCAATTCATTTAGATGAGTTACTTAATAAGCTATTTTTAGGTGATACAACAGAGCGCATCCCTTCAGCAATTTTCCTGGTTGAGTGGGTTCTACACAATCTGGAAAATAAATAATGAGACTATTTTATATAGGTACATTAATATTTCACGTCGAACGGTTTATATAATTGCAGTCATAAAAAACGTTCTAGGCTATGGAGAAAAGTATTAGACTTATAAAGCATAGTCTTAGACGGAACGCTTGAATATCTTACCTTGCATATTTAAGTGTTATGAAAATGAGTCTACATACCCTCTTCTTAAAAGGAGATGAGTGAATGAAGTTAAATCATTTGAATTTATGTGTTGATGATTTATCAGAAGCGAGACATTTCTTTGAAACATTTTTTGATTTTCAATTTTTGGAGCAAAAGGGAAAGGCACTAGTAGTGATGAGTGATGAAAGTGGATTTATACTTGTGCTGAGCGATCCAAAAGCATTTAAGGGAAATAAGGAAGTTATGTATCCTGAAGCTTTTCATATTGGTTTTTTAGTGGATACTTCAAATGAAGTTGATCAAGCGTATAATCGTTTAGTAGCAGGCGGCATTGAAATAGATAAGGAACCTTATTCGATGCGAGGTAGTAGTTATGGTTTTTATTTTACAGTATTTAATGGCTTATTAATTGAAGTGTCTTGTCTTGATTATAGAGAAGGTAAGAAAGTTTCAAAGCTTAATAGTAATCATCAAGAGTAATCATTTGAAGGTGTATAGAATTTAAGTATGTATCATATTAGAAGACGGATTAAGAAAGTTTCACTGTAAAGTAAAAAAGACAGACTAATAAATAGTCTGTCTTTTCACATTAATTCTTCACATCATCATAAAGTTCAAGCGCCTCTTTCACATTCAATCCATTCTTCACAATGCCATGTATCGCTTGAATCATCGCAGCTGGGTGCTCGGATTGCCATATGTTTCGGCCCATGTCTACTCCAATTGCGCCTTCTTGCAGCGCATTGTACGTAATGTTTAATGCGTCTTCAATTGAATCTAGTTTTGGGCCACCTGCGATGACGACTGGGGCAGGGCATGTGCTCGTTATTTTTTCGAATCCTTCGCAGTAATACGTTTTAATAATATCAGCACCCATTTCAACACATACGCGGGAAGCAAGTGCTAGAAAGCGAGCTTCACGTTTTTGTAATTCTTTTGCGACTGCGGTAATGCCGAGTACGGGTAGGCCGTAATCGTGAGCTTCAGAGACTACATTTGCGAGATTCGAAACAGTTTGTGTTTCATAGTCTGATCCGACAAAAACAGAAACGCCAACGCCAATTGCGTTTTGCTTCACTGCTTCTTTTACAGGTGTAACAATTGTTTCATTCGCTAAATCTTTACCGACGACAGTAGCGCCGCCAGATACACGCATAACCATCGGTGTGCTGCAGTTTTCAGGAATACAGGAGCTAAGTACACCACGCGTTAAAAAGAGGGAGTCTGTATAAGGAAGTAAGTTTTTTACTGTTTCAAGTGGTTGTTCTAGTCCGTGAATTGGTCCTAAGAAATAACCGTGATCTATTGCTAACATAACCGCTCTACCATCAGGTAAAATTGTATTTAATCGATTTTTAAATCCCCAAGTCATTCCAAATCACTCCTTCGTTAATGTTGGATTTTCCGTTTGTACAGTATCTTTATTTGGTAAATGTGGTGACTTAATAAAAACAGCTTTAAAAGGTTTGTCAGAATGGTTAATAAGATAGTGAGATTCATGAGGACGAACTTGCAGGACATCACCTTGTTTAATTGGAACTCTTTCATTATTCACATAGAAATCTATTTCACCTTCTAATGCATAAAAGACCTCTTCGCACGTCGTATGATAATGGTTTTGAAACTCCTGGCCCGGTTGAATGACAACAAGGCCAAGATCAATATTTGGACCTTGTATTAAATATTTCGGCCCGTTATCACCGAAGCGATAGGAGAAGTCATTTTCATTCGCTTTTAACATACAGTTCACTCCTTTATGTAATGTGTTACAGTGCACCAGGCGCAATCCACATATGTGAGGTGAGCCCTTTATCAGCTAAAGCGAGCTGACTGTCATATACAGTTTTCCATGTTTCATAGAACTCTTTATATAGTTCGTGATTTTCAGTAACTGGTTCGAATGTTTGCTCCCACTGTACAAACTCTTCGGCAGTTTCTTCCATAGATGAATATATGCCAGCACCAACTCCAGCAGCAATCGCAGTTCCTAAAGCAGCTGCTTCTTTCACAACAGGTACTTTTACAGGAATACCGAGTACGTCTGATAGAATTTGTGGCCATAGTTTTCCTTTAGCGGCACCGCCAGCAAAAATAACTTCAGAAGGGAATGTGCCAGTTAGATTTTTTATTAATTTTAAGTTTCCAAGTGTAATGAAGGCTGCATTTTCTTCAATAGCACGAAACAGTTCTTTTTTTCCGCATTTGTCAGCGTCTAAACTTAAATTTAAAAAAGAAGGTGCGGCATGACGCCAAGAAATGTAGTTCATAACGTTTGAAAAAGTAGGGATAATGCCATGTGAACCGACAGGTACGTCTTTCGCTTGTTCTTCTAGTAATTCATAAGCATCTACACCGAGTTTATCAGCAAGTTTCTTTTCTTCTTGGCAAAAAGCGTCTCGAAACCAGCGCATAACGAGACCTGGGAAAAAGGCGATTGTTTCATATTGCCATAGGTTCGGAACAACGTGACAATTTACTCGAATCGCAGCATGTGGATCTGTTATTGGCTCAGTAACATTCACTTCTTGTTGCCAAAAGCTACCCCCGCATATTAACGTTTGATTCGGTTTCACGATTCCTGTTCCGAGCGATGCCATTTGAGCATCTCCACCCCCGGCGACGACAGGAATCCCTTCACGTAATCCAGTTAATGCTGCACACTCTTTTGTAACGTTGCCAATTACTGTACCAGCTTCATTTACTGTTGGTGAAAATGGCAAAGATAGACCGCACTCCTTAGCGACATCGTTATCCCACACTCTATTTTGTAAGTCAAAAATACCTGACGTGCATCCGTTTGAGGGATCAATTTGTAGTACGCTGCTTAGTTTATATAAAATCCAATCGTTTAACATTGTAAAAGAGTGAATATTATTATAGACGTCGGGTTCATGTTTTTTTATCCAGAGTAGGCGTGGTAAAGCACCTAATGAAAAAGTTTGACCAGACTTTGTATATAAATCTTTTTCAAGATGTGACCGAATTTCTTTTAATTCACTAACTTCGACGGATGCGCGCCCATCAACATTTGCACACGCCCATATTTCTTGCCCATCTTGATCATATAAAACAAATCCTTCTCGCATACTTGTAGCGCTAATAGCAAGAATAGAAGAGGCAGGAGTGTTGCTTTTTTGAAGCACCTCTTTCGTACATTCTTGTACTAGCTTCCAATTTTCTACTACATCAAAGTTCATAGAGCCTGGATAACGAAGGTCAGATTTGTGAATCCATTCTTTTTGACTTACTGCAATTTGATTACCATGTAAATCAAAAAGAACTGCTCGAATGCTCCCTGTACCAGCATCGAAAGCTAATAAATGGGACATTAACAATCACCATCCTTTCGTAATAAGGAGAGGGCAGTTTCCTCATCGGTAATTAATGAATGAATAAACTTTCCTTTTAAGGCACCATAAATTGCATCTATCTTTTCAGTACCTCCAGCAACACCGACGACATGCTTCATATTGCGCAAAATAGAGAGGGGCGTGCCAATTAGACGATTGTGATGCGAGAGCTCTAATAAATCGCCATTTGTATTATAAAACTGTCCTAAAATATCGCCAGCACCGTTTTGACTACGAATATATGTCATCTCACGTAGTGTTAATTTTTCTTCTTTTACAATCGTAGCGTCTTGAGATAATCCCCCAATACCGACAACAGCCGTATGAGCAAGTGAAGCGACTTGAAGCATATCTTTTACGCTCGGTTCTGATAGAATACTTTGTGCCATTTCGGTTGTAGACGCTAGAAACGGCGTAGGGATAATGTGAAGTTCGCCTTGCATGTAGTGTAAATAGTTTTGTTTTCTCGGGAGATAGTGATTTACCCCGCCTGTGAGCGTTACGATTGAAAGGTTGATAGAACTTTCAAAATGAATGTTTTCTAGCATTTTGCTAATTGTTTCTCCCCAGCCAATACCGAGTAAATCGCCTTGCTGGAGATGAGTTTCTAAATATTGTGCAGCAGCTTTTCCGAGAGAAGCGTGATAATTGTTTACTGGGGTAGGGATAATAAAAGCATCTTTTAAGTGGAATTTTTTCATTAGGTCACGCTCAATACTTAAACAGTGCAAACCAGTCCCTTTTACGTGAAATGTAACGATACCTTCACTCCGCGCTTTATCTAATAACCGGACGACTTTATTTCTTGAAATATGAAGAAGTGACGCGATCTCCTGTTGTGTTAATTGGTCTTTATAATAGTACCAAGCTACTTTAGTTAATAAATTTTCTTCAAAGTTCAGCTGAGTCATACTCTTCATCCCTTTCAACAATTGACCACAGCTTAAACATATGTACCATATATTTTGTTTATTCCAGTTGAAACGATTAATAGTACGTAGAAAAAAGTGTTCTAGATATAAAAAAAGGAATATACAATGCTACAAAACAAGTAGAACAAATAATCATTTTCTCAAAAAATGTTCTGGATAAAGGCAGGTGACATCATGTGGAGAACGTACCTTTATTACAAGTAAAGAAAATGAGTAAGGCGTTTTTAAATCAACTTGTATTAAAAGAAGTGAACTTACAAGTAGAGCGCGGAGATATATACGCTTTAGTGGGGGGAAATGGCGCCGGGAAATCAACATTAATGAAAATATTAACGGGGTTATATTCGTATGATGATGGAGAGATGTATGTAAAAGGAATGAAGCAACAGTTTTCAAATCCATCAGAAGCACACCGAAAAGGTATTTATTTAATACCGCAAGAACCACTCATTTTTCCGCATATGACTATTGAAGAAAATATGTGTATCGGGTTAAAAGAAAAGAAAAAGAAACTAAAAGTACAGATTCAGCAATTGATTAGCAGCTTAGGATGGGATATTGACCTTAATAAACTAGGAGGAACATTATCGATTGCGCAACAACAGTTAGTAGAAATCGTTAGAGGATTAATAAGAGAAGCTGAGATTCTTATTCTAGATGAGCCAACATCGACATTAACAACACACGAAATTAAGAGTCTTTTTGTGTTGATGAAAAGTTTACAAGAAAAAGGAATCGGGATGATTTATATTACACATCGTTTTCCAGAAATCTTTGAAATTGCCAACAAAGTAGCAATACTACGTGATGGAATGGTTGTAAGCCAAGGTGATGTATGTGACTATACATATGACATGCTGATGGAGGGACTATTGCCAAAAGGATATAAACAGAAAGAGAAAATAGAAGTAGTTCAAGAGACAGTAAAGACGAAAAAAATATTAGAAGTGGTTGATATAAATGGTCACGCATTCGAGAATATATCATTCACTGTACATGCGGGTGAGGTTGTAGGTGTTGCTGGCATTATAGGATCTGGCAGAACGGAATTAGCAGAAGCGATATTTGGATTGAAAACTATAAAATCAGGGTCTATCTTATTGGGTGGAAAATCAATTGATACGTGTTCTTTGCATAAAAGGCTAGACGAAGGACTAGTTTATGTGCCAGAGGATAGAGCGAGGAATGGAATTTTCTCAATTGCTTCTGTTAAAGAAAATATTGCAGCAGCAAGTTTATATCAAAATAATCGCTTTTTTATAAATCAAGAAAAAGAAAGCGCTTTAGTTAATTCGTTTATAGAACAGTTCCGAATTGTTGTACAGAATATGAATAAAGAACTGGCATCTTTATCAGGAGGTAATCAGCAGAAGGTCGTGCTTGCGAAGTATCTTGCATGTAATCCTAAAATTATTATTCTTGATGAGCCGACTCGCGGAATTGATGCGAAAGCAAGGCTTGAAGTGTATGAGACGATAAAAAAAATGAAAAGGAAAGGACTCGCAATTTTATTAATCTCTTCAGATGTTGAAGAAATTGTCCAATTAGTAAACCGTGTATATGTAATGAGAAATGGGCGATTTGTTTCTCATATGGAAAAAGAACAACTGAGTGTGAATGAAGTTACACGCCTTGCATACGGAGGTGTAGCGGAATGAAACATATGTTAAAAATGCATGAAACGTCTATCATACTGTTACTACTAATTTATATAGCTATTGTAGGAATGATAAACCCTAGTTTTATTCAATTTAACTCGTTATCTTTACTGATGAAATCAAGCGTTATTTTAGTCGTGCTAGCAATCGGTCAATCGTTCGTCTTATTTACGAAAAATATAGATGTATCAGTTGGTTCAAGCATGGGGTTAAGTGCAGCAGTTTGCGGAATGATGTTAACGAATGGGTATAGTGCATTCTTGTCGATATTTGTAGCTATTATACTTGGGGCTATTATTGGTTTCGTAAATGGTATTGGAGTTGCGAAGTTTCGGGTACCAGCCATTATTATGACATTAGGCATGTTAGGAATTATTAGAGGTACAATGTTAATTTTCACAGGCGGGAAGTGGATTGAAGATATTCCAAACGATTTTAAGCAGCTGCCATCTATCATCATTCTTGGTTTACCTATAACTGTATGGTTCGTTCTTATTATTTTACTACTACTATACTTCTTTTTAAGAAAAGTGCCATTGGGAAGATACTTTTATGCGGTAGGTGATAATGAAGATGGCGCGAGGCTTATTGGTATACCTGTTAATAAAGTGAAGATATATGCGTTTATGATTTCAGGCATAAGCGCTGCGATCGCTGGTTGCATATTTGTTATGAATATCGGTTTCGTGCCAAATCAAACAGGTACAGGATTAGAATTACAAGTAATCGCAGCCGCTGTACTAGGAGGAATTCACTTAAAAGGAGGAACAGGATCTTTATTTGGAGCTGCATTAGGAGCGTTATTTTTAGAAACAATAAGTAGCTCACTCGTCTTTTTAAAAATACCAGCATTTTGGAATAATGCTATTTCAGGTTTTTTATTATTACTTATCATCATATTAGATAGTGTTATGAAAAAGTGGAAGGCAGAAAGGAGGATGAATCTATGAAGTATGTATATAGATGGGAAGGGGTTCTAATTGTATTACTTCTTGTAGAATTCATCCTTTTTAGTTTAATAAATAGTGATTTCTTAAATATTAGTAATCTCCTTTTTAGTACAAATGATTTCTTATTTATCGCAATTGCGGCGATACCAATGACTTTTGTTATAGTAACAGGAGGAATTGATGTATCGATCGGCTCAATAATGGGGCTCACTTCGATCTTAATCGGTGTACTTTGGATGAACGGAATACCTATTTTGTTTGCTGTTATAATCGCCCTAATAATTAGTTGTTTAGCAGGCGCTTTAAACGGACTCATTATAAAAATGACGGATGTAGAACCACTCGTCGTTACACTCGGAACGATGTTTTTATACGGGGGAATTGCCCTCGTCATTTCAGGAGGGGCAGGTGCTTCTGGGTATGAAGGAATAAGCGGTTTACCAGACGTATTTGTACAACTGGCAAATGGTAGTTTTATAGGAATACCGAATTTATTATGGCTACTGATCGTATTAACAGTTTTATGTACTGTGTTATTTCATCGAACTATATACGGGCGCCATGTAAAATTAACAGGTGCGAACGAAAATGCAGCAAAATACACTGGGATTAAAACGAAAAAAGTAGTCATTATTGCTTACATACTTTCAGGGTTAGGAGGTGGATTAGGAGGCGCTTTCTTAACTGCCTACTTCGGTTCCGCACGTGCTGATATGGGAAGTGAAACAATTTTACCAATCATTACAGCAGTCGTCTTAGGCGGTACACTTATTACAGGCGGAAAAGGAAGCATTATTGGTACTGTACTGGCGAGTATTTTCATTGGGCTCATGCAGTATGGCTTGCAAATGACGGGTTTAACAAATGAACAATCCAATGTAGTAATAGGTATTATCCTTATTCTTTCAGTTATTATGAGACATTTCAAATTACATCAATTCTTAGCGGAGAAAAGAAAGAATTTGCATAAGGGGGAAATGTCATGAAGAGAAAACTGGGGATTGTATTGATTGTATGTATTTGTTTAATCGGTTTAATTGCGTGTTCTAGCCAAACGGCAGATAAGAAAAAGGTTGATGATGTGAAATTTGCATTTATTCCGAAATTAACAGGGGTTGGTTTCTTCACATCGGGTGGTGAAGGGGCAAAAGAGATGGGAGATAAGTTAGGCGTGCAAGTGAAGTATGATGGACCGTCTGAAGCGAGTGTTTCAGGGCAAGTTAAATATATAAACAATTTCATTAATCAAAACTATGATGCACTTATGGTTTCATCTACGTCAGTGGATGGGTTATCGCAATCACTGCAACGTGCTAAGAAAAAAGGGATGACGGTATTAACATGGGATTCTGATGTGAATCCGAAAGATCGTTCTTTTTATATAAGCCAAGGAACACCAGACCAACTTGCTAATTTATTAATAGAAATGACTTCAAAGCAAATTGGAGATAAAGGAAAAGTAGCCTTCTTTTATTCTAGCCCGACAGTAACGGATCAAAACCAGTGGGTAACGAAAGCGAAAGAAATTATTAAAAAGAAATATCCGAACTGGGAAATTGTAACGACGCAGTACGGTGAAAATAATGCGCAAAAGTCTTTGTCAGTAGGAGAGAATATTTTAAAAACGTATCCTGATATTAACGCAGTCATTTGTCCAGATGCAACGGCACTTCCGGCAATGGCACAAGCGGCTGAAAATTTAAAAATGGATAAAAAGGTTGTCGTAACTGGCTTCTCTACACCAAACGTTATGCGTGATTACGTAAAACGAGGAACAGTAGCACAATTTGGTTTATGGGATGTAAAACAACAAGGTGCTCTCGCAACGTATGTAGCAAATGAAATTGTTGTAAAAGAGAAGAAGTTAAAAGTAGGGGATAGCTTCGAAGTAAAAGGAATTGGAAAAGTGAAGGTAGAGCCAAACTCCATTCAAGGATATGATTATGAGGCAGAAGGGAATGGAATTATCGTATTACCAGAACGAGTTGTATTTACGAAAGATAATATTGATAAGTATAATTTTTAGTAGACAAAAAAACGTCCGAATATATCGGACGTTTTTTTATTTCTTCATTAATTATGAACAGTTTCTTTTTCGTTTAATCCAAGTGTACGACCAGTAGAAGTGTGAAGATCTTGGAACAATCTTGGATTTTCAGTTAGTGAAATGCCATATGAAGGAATCATTTCTTTTATTTTTTCTTCCCATTCTACCATGCGGCTTGGGAAACATTTTTCTAATACTTCAAGCATGACGTGAACAGCAGTAGAAGCACCTGGTGATGCGCCTAGTAATGCGGCGATTGAGCCGTCAGCTGCACTTACTACTTCTGTACCAAATTGAAGTGTTCCTTTACCGCCAGCATCAGTATCTTTAATTACTTGTACACGTTGTCCAGCAACTACAATATCCCAATCTTCACTTTTCGCGTTCGGAATGAATTCGCGTAATTCTTCCATACGTTTTTCATGTGATAACATAACTTGCTGAATTAAGTATTTTGTAAGTCCCATTTCTTTTACACCAGCGGCTAACATCGTTAAGACGTTATTCGGTTTTACAGAACCGATTAAGTCAAGATTTGAGCCAGTTTTTAAGAATTTAGGTGAGAAGCCTGCGAATGGTCCAAACAGTAAAGCTTTTTTATTGTCTATATATCTCGTATCTAGATGAGGTACAGACATTGGCGGAGCGCCAACTTTAGCTTTACCGTACACTTTCGCATGATGCTGCTCTACAACTTTTTGGTTTTTACATACCATAAATAGTCCACTTACTGGGAAGCCACCGATATGCTTTGATTCAGGGATACCAGTCTTTTGAAGTAGAGGTAGGCTACCGCCACCGCCGCCAATAAAGACGAATTTAGCAGTATGATGCTCAATTTTACCACTATTCATATCGTGTACTTTTACTTCCCACAAACCATTTTTCGTGCGCTTAATATTTTCGACACTATGCTTGTAGTTTAGCTCGACATTTTTTGTTTTTAAGTAATCAAACAACATACGTGTTAATGCACCGAAGTTAACATCTGTTCCAGAGTCAATCTTCGTTGCCGCCATCGGTTCATTAGATGTGCGACCTTCCATAATGAGTGGAAGCCATCTTTTTAATGTTTCAGGAGCATCAGAAAATTCCATTCCTTGAAACAGTGGATTTTTTGAAAGCGCTTCAAAACGGTTTTTTAGAAACTCAACATTTTTTTCCCCTTGTACTAAACTCATATGAGGTAGTGGCATAATAAAATCTTGTGGATTACGAATTAATTTGCTCTTTACAAGATATGCCCAAAATTGTCTTGAAAGCTGGAATTGCTCATTCACTTTTACAGCCTTACTAATATCTATAGATCCGTCAGCTTTTTCGGAAGTATAGTTCAGTTCGCATAGCGCAGAATGCCCTGTACCTGCATTATTCCATTCGTTAGAGCTTTCTTCCCCGGCACTTGCGAGTTTTTCAAAAACTTTAATTTCCCATTCTGGTGCTAATTCTTTTAGTAATGAGCCTAACGTTGCACTCATAATTCCTGCACCAATTAAGATAACGTCTGTTTTTTGCTGCATGTTGCTCATGATAATCTCTCCATCCCCTATATTGGCAAAAAAGTGTAGGTGTTTTCTATGTCTAAGCCGTAAAAGAGAAACACCGCCTAGGCCCCACCTAGGTGTATACCTTTTTTGTCTCAATTATATAACCATCTCATACTCTATTATAATAATTAATAGACTAAAATATCTAGTGTTATCTGATAATTTTAAACTATTTAACGTTTTATTCGCTAAAAATCTTATTTAACAAGCTCTTTTAAGGTGATAAATAGAAAAAAATTACAGTTTGAAATTATCTCGAAAAAGCTTACGTATCCTTAAGTGACTAAATCGAGTACCTTTTTATAGGATTATTCTTTCTGTAATGGTAAGATTATTCTGAAAAATAAAAAGGAGGGACTCTAATGTGTACAAAAGAACAAATTTCAAACTTATTTCGAAACTTTTCAATAAAGGAATGTAAAGGGTCAAGTGATTTATATGAATATTTATCAATGAAAATTGCTGAAGATGAGGAAGTACTTACACTATCGTCCTATGCTCAGGTAGGTCAACCAGTCCCAAACTTACTATTAGGTGCAGTACATTATTTATTGCTAGCAGGGAAAGAACATCATTTAAAAACGTATTATAGTAGTTTAGTTGAAAATACTGATACAAATTTAGATAAAGCTTTTAATCATTTTAAAGATTTCTGTAAAGAGTACCGAGAAGAAATCATTACTTTGTTACAAACGAAACTCGTTCAAACAAATGAAGTAAGACGGTGCGCATACTTATACCCAAGTTTCTGCTACATATTTAACAAAGTGAAGAAGCCGTTAGCGTTAATTGAAATTGGGACAAGTTCTGGGTTGCAACTGTTCTGGGACCAATATAGTTATTCGTACGGGACGGATGAAATGTACGGAAATATAAATTCAAATGTGCATGTAACTTCTGAAATAAGAGGGACGAATGTGCCGCATTTTCTAAAAGAAAGCCCATCTGTCGTAGAAAGAATCGGACTGGACTTACATGTGAATGATTTACATAATGAGGAAGATTATTTATGGTTACGTGCTTTAATTTGGCCAGAACATAAAGAAAGGCTTGAGATGTTTGATCAAGCTGCATCTTTAGTGAAAAATGAATCTGTCCAATTAATAGAAGGAGACGGTGTAGAGCTATTATCATCTATTATTGAACAAATAAGTGAAGAAGCTGTTATTTGTATTTTCCATACACATGTTGCAAATCAAATACCAGAACAAGTAAAACATAAGTTAGAAAAACAAATACAAGAAATTGGCGCAAAACGTGATGTATTCCACCTGTATAACAACATGTGGGATCGTGACCTTCATATTGATTATTATATTAACGGAAACGAATATCGTGAAACGGTTGGAGAAACAGAAGGGCATGGGAGATGGTTTAGCTGGAAGATTGGAAATGAGACGCTTATTTAGATTAATAGGGGCGCCCTCACTTGTAAAAGATGGGGCCATAGGCTCAAGCATTGACTAAATGGTTAAGGAATAAATGTATTAGTAACATACAAAAAATGCTTCGGAGAAATCCTAAGCATTTTTTGAATTACATTTAAACCCCATAATGGATCATGTACTTCTGTTCTGCTGCAGCTTGTACAATTTTTGAAGCTAACTCATTCAGCTCATCAGATTTTCTGAAGAACTTTGAGGATGTAACTGTTTCATAGAAAATTGCTAATGATTCAGGCGGGATAATTGTAATACCACAATAAGCTAAACCGTATTTCTGATTTTTGACTGTATGGAAGTAGGTTTTCATAATTGATAAATTTTGATTTAAACTACTGATAATATCATCATCAACAGATATACAATGATATTTCTCTGGTGTATAATCTTCGTAATTTTTTTGAGAAGTAAAATCGTCAATTATTCCAAAATCATGGACACATGCCATCATTATCATCCTTTCAACTTTAATAAAGTGAGTTCTATTAAAGTAAAATCGTCATTTTGTTTACGTGTAATAGAAATGAGTATGTAGTTCATTAGTATAGTACTTCATAAAATATCTTCGTTTCTTCTTCGTGAAGACAGTTTACTTATCGGTAAACTCATCGGGAGCCCAAGTGGCGATTTCATTCCCAGGTGCAGCGACTACAAGCCATTGCTTACATAGGACACCAGCTTGCCAACATTCATAATAATCATGAAAACCATTTAAAAAAATAATTTGTCCACTCTCTAATGTAATAATTAAATGAGGGCTTTCTAAGCCAAGTTGTATATCGGTAACTTTTTGTCTTCTTATCTTACATATTCTTTCATATTCTTCTTTCTCAGAATAAACTTCAAATTCATCTTCATTTAATGGGTAGCTTTTTTGAGGTTTATTAAATAAACACCATTTGGATTCGATATTGATATATAATTGTCCGTCATAATCAACTGAGTCGTGAAAGTTTGTGAAATGAATCTTTATAGCGCCTGGAGAAATACCAAATTGTAATCCATCAACTTGTGATCCGATGAATAGATTTTTTAACACTTTTTCAGCGTGAATTTTATCCTCTGTATTCATTATTGAATTCCTCCTTTTCATAAAAATATACCTTATATTTTTATTGTAATAAATAAATTTTCATGTAAAATGAACCTTTTGTGAAAAACGAGCGAATATAGTGTGAAGGATTATGAGAGGGGAACGGAGCTTTGGATGAAGTACAATTAAAAGAATGGCTATATAAACGAAAGTATGTTATCTAAAAAAGACCTTGAGAAAGTGTTACTTTCGATTGTTGAATAGATATTTAGTAAAAGAAGCAACTAATAATTATATTATGTAAACTCTTTTTGTAAAACACCCATAAAAAAATGGATGTTTTATATTTTGATATATTAGGTGGAATATATAGTTTAAAAAAGCGGAATACTTTGCGGAAAGTTAAAAACATTTTTCGGATCGTATTTCGCTTTTACTTTCATTAATCGGTCAAAGCTGCAACTGAAGTATGCATCTGGCCAATTTTTAATGGAAAGGTCAGGTGTATTAACGTAGACACCCTTTGTAAAGGGGAGCATTGCCAAGCGGAAATCTTCAACCCATCGAATACTTCCACCAGCACCTTCTGATTGCCCCCAAGTAGCAAATATTGACATGTTTGATAGTGCTTTTCGGTAAAAATAAGCAGTCGCCTCATTTGGCACCTCGGCAACAGCACCGCCTAATCGGTGGAAAAATACGGAGGTGGTGGAAAAGGGTAAGTTAAATCGTAATTTCTATTTGATTACCTTCCGGATCGCCTATTACACTTTCATAATAGCCATCTCCAGTAAAACGTGGTCCATTCAATAAAGGATAACCAGCATCTTTTATCACCTTTGTCAGTTCATTCACACGTTCTTCACTACCGACAGAAAAAGCCATATGAGCATAGCCAGTTATGTTTAAATTAGGCTTATTTTCAATCCCTTTTTTACGCATAAGTTCAAGTCTTGCTCCAGATTCGAACGTAATAAAATAAGATTCAAATTGTTTCGTTTTATTATGATATAAAGAGTTTGCTTTACCATTAAAGTATTTCATATAAAAATCACGCATACATTCTAAGTCATTTACCCAAATTGCAATATGTTCAATTTTCATATGTTTCACAAGTCCTATCTGTATCAATTAGGCTTCCACTGTATTAAATTTGCATTTGCATTGCAACAATTTTGCTTCGCTATTAAAGCTAGTTGTTAATTTTTGATTATGTACGTACATACAATATGTAATTAAGTGAATGACCATCATAGTAATTACAGAAAAGGGTGAATGAAGCATATGAATCAATTTGAGCAAATGATGTACGTTGGTGTCATCATGTCTATTGTACTATCCGTAATGATTTTAGGGTCCTTATATTATAATCCTCGACTTTCGTTAACTGATTATCCGAAAGATATTCAAAAAGTAGTTTTTCCAAAATCGATTCATGAAAAAAAGCAAACCATTTATTTTAATATTGTATATAATACTATTCTTTTCGGTACTCCTTTCCTTTCTACATATATACTACATAAGCATGAAAAGTTAATGTATATGGATGCCTATTTACACACTTTTGGTATTTTAATGATTTTCAATTTAGTAGATTTACTTATAATTGATTGGCTAATTTTTTGCTGGATTACTCCAAGGTTTGTTGTGATTCCTAGTACGGAAGGTATGAAAGGATATAAAGATTATAAGTTTCATTTAAGAGGGGCTATTGTCGCTACTCAAATTTTAGCAATCGTAAGTTTATTTTTGGCGGGAATTGCCACAACTATTTAGTGTGAAGAAGGGCATGGAGCTTTTATAAAAGATAAGGAGATTTATAATATATAGAATTAGAAATGAGAATTTGATAGTATTGGAGTAAGGAGTTTTAATAACAGTATATTAAACAATATTAATATACTGTTGCAAATGTTTTGATATTATGTAAAATTATACAATTTTACGGAGGCATTTGATAAAATTCAAAAAAATTTAATGGAGGCTAATATGAAAAAAGTAATTGGCGCAGCAACAGCAACTGTTTTTGGATTGGGAGCGTTTACCACAACTGCTACCGCAGAAACAATCGTAACAGCAGATGTACTTAACGTACGTGAAAAACCGACTACAGAATCAAAAGTGGTCGAAAAAGTAAAGAATGGTCAAGAATTAAAAGTCATAAATACCGAAGATGGCTGGTCAAAAATTGAGTTGAATGGTAAAGAAGTGTTTGTAAGTTCGGAGTTTACAAAAGATGTATATCATGTAACGGCGAATTTGTTAAATGTACGTACTGAAGCAAACACAGATTCAGAAATTCTTGGCAGACTAAAAAAAGATGATGTAATTGAATCAACGCATCAAGTAAAAGACGGATGGTTGCAATTTGAGTATAAAGGAAAAACTGCTTATGCAAACGTTTCTTTCCTATCAAGTACAGCACCAACTGAAAAGAAAACTGAAGAGAAAACGAAGCAAGTAGCGAAAGTACAAAAATCAGTTAAAGAAAAGAAAGAAGTAAAGACGCAGAAAGTAGCAAAAGCGAAAGAAACAACGAAAGCACAAGAAATAGTAAAGCCTAAAGAAGAGGCAAAAGTAGTAAAAGTTAAAGAAGAAGGGAAAGCGCAAGAAATAGTAAAACCTAAAGAAGAAGGGAAAGCGCAAGAAATAGTAAAACCTAAAGAAGAGGCAAAAGTCAAAGAAGAAGTAAAAGTTAAAGAAGAAGAAAAAGCGCAAGAAATAGTAAAGCCTAAAGAAGAGGCAAAAATCAAAGAAGAAGTAAAAGTTAAAGAAGAAGAGAAAGTGCAAGAAATAGCAAAGGCTAAAGAAGAAGAAAAAGCAAAAGCTAAAGAAGAAGAGAAAGCAAGAGAAATAGTAAAAGCTAAAGAAGAAGAGAAAGCAAGAGAAATAGCAAAAGCTAAAGAAGAAGAGAAAGCAAGAGAAATAGCAAAAGCTAAAGAAGAAGAGAAAGCAAGAGAAATAGCAAAAGCTAAAGAAGAAGAGAAAGCAAGAGAAATAGCAAAAGCTAAAGAAGAAGAGAAAGCAAGAGAAATAGCAAAAGCTAAAGAAGAAGAGAAAGCAAGAGAAATAGCAAAAGCTAAAGAAGAAGAGAGAGCAAGAGAAATAGCAAAGGCTAAAGAAGAAGAGAGAGCGAAAGAAGCATCTAAAAACAACATACAGTCTGCTAAACGTGAATTAACGGTAGTAGCGACAGCGTATACTGCTGATCCAAGTGAAAATGGTACATATGGTGGACGCGTTTTAACTGCGATGGGGCATGATTTAACGGCAAATCCGAATATGAGAATTATCGCAGTTGACCCGAAAGTAATCCCATTAGGATCTAAAGTATGGGTAGAAGGCTATGGAGAAGCGATCGCTGGTGATACTGGAAGTGCAATTAAAGGTAATCGTATTGATGTTTTAATGGGTTCAAAAAGTAAAGCTATGAATTGGGGAAGACAAACTGTTAAAGTGAAAATTTTATAATAACAATAATTATCCAAATAGAAGTCAGTTCTCTTTATTGAGGCTGGCTTTTATTTTGTTAGTAGAAGGATAATAGGATTTTTAAAGGGCTTATTACTAAATCTGTAATTAAGTTACCAGCTTCATTACCAAAAACAACGGTAAAGCTTATAAATATGAAAAATGAAGATATACCTACAGATGAAGATAGTTACTGGGAAGCTTTTGACTTGTTCGGTTCTGAATATGTATGTAGATTATTAGGCGTACCATTATATGATGATCTTCCAAAGGATTTGGCGTGTCCAACTTGTGCGAAAGAGATGAAATATGTTGCTACAATTACTCAAGATATTGAGGAACGTGGACTTATTTCAGTAGTTGATTTCCAGTTTGGGGAAATGAATATATACTATTATTTATGTATAGATTGTTTAATTATAAAAACTGAAATACAAAATATATAACAAGTCTAACATATTATGTTAGGCTTGTTTTTCGATCGCAACATCATTAAGAATTGCATCAAATATATCTTTTTGCGTAAAGTTATCTGTAAAAATAGTTTCTGTGGCAACCTTAATAGTATCGTGCGGATTATACCATTTTTGTAGGGAATCCTCACCAAATTCATGTCGTTTGTCTCTTGTGTTATGTCGTCTAATAGTTTCCTCTAATGATAAATCAAAGTAATATGCAAATGCATTTTCATCAAAATAACGAATTAATTCTTTTAACATCTCACCATACCTATGACTGTTCAATATACCTTCTAAAATAACAAATTCACATTTTCCTTTTCCGTACTTCGTAATTTCAAATAGTAAATCATGTGATAAATTACCCATTGTGTCGTGTACTCTAAGCATATCTCTACGTACAACATCCTGTGATACTAAAAGTGTTCCTTGTCCGAAATGTTCTTGTAGTTGTTTTGCAATCGTTGTTTTACCGCTTGAGGAGTTTCCTCTAAGAATGATTAAAGTGGATGTAAGTATAGGATTAGACATAATGTATTTCCCCCCAACAGTATTAATTATATAGAAAATTTTAACAAATAAAGTGAGGAAAGTGTATAATTAATATGATGGATATTTAAGGAGGGGGTAAGATGGGAGATATATTAAAAAATGCACAACCTATATGGAAACGGACTTGGTTTCGTTATCTAGGGGCATTTTTTATTGTTCAGTTACTGTTTATTTTGTGTGAAATCACTGCGTGGGCGCCAAACTTTAGGCCAGGCGGAGAGTTTTTTAATAGAATATTAAATTCTCAATTTTTCACTGAATGGTTCACACTCTATACAATCCCGCAACTTAACGTATTTACAGCATTTTTTGCGATTACATTACTACCATATGCATTAGTAGGTGCAATGAAAGATGTAACAGCAAGAAAAAATATAAAGAAATAATAGAGGTATAATATGCTTTTTCAAAAAGAAGGTTTATTGATTAGATACGTAATGGAAGATGATGCATCTATCATTTCTAAATGGTTAACGGACCCAGCAGTCCTGCGGTATTACGAAGGACGAGATAATCCGCAATCTGTAGAAAAGGTGCTTGATCATTTTATACATAGTCCAAACAGTAATGAAAAAAGATGTTTAATAGAATTTGATACCATTCCGATTGGTTACATACAAATGTACCCAGTGGATTCAGAGTGGAAAGCGTTATATGGCTATAAAGAATCACAAAATGTATGGGGTATGGACCAATTTATCGGTGAACCAGCCTATTGGGGAAAGGGAATTGGAACAAAACTCGTTCAGGCAGCAATTACATATATTATGGGTGAAATGGGAGCAGAAGCAATTGCAATGGATCCGAAAGTAAATAATGAACGAGCAATAAAGTGTTATGAAAAAAGTGGATTTAAAAAAGTAAAGATTTTAAAGGAACATGAGTTGCATGAGGGGAAATTAGAAGATTGTTGGATGATGGAATATAAACAATAATAATGGCTTATACAAATAAAGGGGGATGTGTGAAATGAAAAAAGCATTAATCGTAATTGATGTGCAAGCGGGTATGTATACAGCTGGAATGCCAGTACATAATGGGGGAAAGTTTTTACAAACATTGCAAGAGCTTATTAGGGAATGTCGTTCAAATGATATTCCAGTTATTTATATCCAACATAACGGTCCTAAAGACCATCCGTTAGAAAAAGGTACGGATGGATGGCGAATCCATGCGGCCATCGCTCCGCAAGAAGGAGATAATATAGTTGAAAAGACGACTCCAGATTCATTCCATAATACAAACTTAAGCGAAGTGTTACAAGAGAAAGGAATTGAACACGTTATTCTTTCGGGAATGCAAACAGAGTATTGTGTAGATACGACAACGCGCAGAGCATGTAGTGAAGGGTATAAAGTAACGTTAGTGAGTGATGCGCATAGTACATTTAATACAGAAGTGTTACGTGCTGAAGATATTGTGAAACATCATAACGCAGTATTGGGAGCGTTTGCGGATGTTGTTGCAGTAAAAGACTTAAAAGTGGCTGCCTCTAAATAAGAGGCAGTTTTTTATTAGAAAAAATAGCGTCAAATATTGTTAGTAATTCGGTATTTTGAAATAATCACTTATATAATTTCACGTACCATAATGAAAAAATACAAAAAAGGAGCACCACATAATTAAAAAGGGCGCTCCTGCATTAAAACGTTACTTTTTCTTATCTTTATCCAATATATTTTGTTCTTCAGCAAACTCTGTACCATATGCAAAGCGGCGATTAATACGAATGTTATCATTGTTGTGCCTTGTATGAGAGTTAGAGAAGCGATGAACGATTACTTCAGATAAAGTGAAGACGATGGCAGAAAGGATACTGCCCCATGCAATTTGCATATAGTTGTCTAATAAAATATTACCGAAAATCCATACGCTTAAATATGTTAATAAGAAATCCGACATAATGGCACCAGTATTGCCAATTCGATTTAAAATAATTTTATCAACGAACATGTAGGATACGATTGTAACAAAGAGACTGAATGAAATAATTTGAACAAACGTTGCAGGGAAAAATAAAGCAAGCCCAATGCTAAATGCGATAATGCACGATATAAACTTGATAAGCACTACTGTGAAATCATT
The DNA here is from genome assembly GCF_003402455.1 of Bacillus sp. HMA207. Taxonomy (NCBI): domain Bacteria; kingdom Bacillati; phylum Bacillota; class Bacilli; order Caryophanales; family Bacillaceae; genus Bacillus; species Bacillus sp. HMA207. Next base: position 1,853,672 of record NZ_BEZT01000001.1, read on the forward strand.
CAAAATTTACACCTCCGATTTATACATAGTTTTTCAATAAATTCTGGAGTTCATACATTGTAACGGATTTATTTACATAAAACTTTTTCATGTTCGGAATTTAGTCTAAATATTATAAAAACAATGAAAAAATGTTATAGTAAAATGAGAGTGTATGACATTTTTAGGTAAGGGGGAATCCAAGATGTGGATTACTTCAGAAGTAGAAATTCCAGATGAGTTAATTGATCACCTTGAGCAAGGAAAGTTAGTGTTATTTGTTGGAGCGGGAGTTTCTATGAAAGGGAAATCAAACTTACCGAATTTTGATGATTTAGTTGATGAAATTGCAAAAACGTTATATGTCGAAAAACGTGAAATAACAGAGCCACATGATTATTATCTTGGCAAAATTGCGAAAACAAAAGATGTACATCAAGTCGCAAGAGATCTCGTTCATATAGAGAAATCAAAACCGAATCCATTGCATTATGCAATTCCAAGGTTATTTCCTTTAGATACAGATATCCGCATTGTAACAACAAATTTTGATCAACATTTTACAACTGCAATTAAAGAAATAAATAGAGATATCAATGTTTATTACGCTCCAGCTTTACCGACTGGGAGAGCTTTTAAAGGTCTTGCTTACATACATGGTAATGTAGAACAGGAGAAAGAGGCTTTAATTTTAACAGATGGTGATTTTGGAAGGGCTTACTTAACGGAAGGGTGGGCGAGAAGGTTTTTAGTTGATCTATTCTCAAATTACACCGTTTTATTCGTTGGATATAGTCATAATGACCCAGTAATGAAATATTTAGCAACTGGTTTACCACCAAGTACAAGACGATTTGCTTTTGTCGCACAAGGAGAAAATACATACCACTGGGAACATTTAGGGATAAGACCAATTGTGTATCCGAATAAGGTGAATAATCATCAATCCCTTGTAAAAGCGGTAAAACGCTGGGCTGAATTAATGGGTGATAATTATATTACGAAAAGAATGCGTATTCGGGATATTGTAACGGTTCCCCCGTCAGTAGAACAGGAACAATTATCATACATAAAGCAATCGATTAAAAAAATTGAAACAGTACGTTACTTTGTGGAATTTGCTCATGATTATGAATGGGTCGAATGGTTAGAAGCAGAAGGTAAATTACAAAATTTGTTTATGCTTACGCCAAACTATAATGAAGTAGATGAATTACTTGCAGAATGGTTAGTGGAACAATTTCTTTTTAGTCATCAGAAAGAATTATTTCAATTAATTTATAAAAACTATTCTAAAATATCACCGTTATTATGGAAAACAATTTGTAACTACTTAAACGAAACGAAGAGTAAGATGGACCCGTTGTTGTTTGCAAGGTGGACACTCCTTTTATTAGAAACAGCTGAAAAAGATAGTAGCTCTATAGAAAAGATTTCTAAGTTACTGCAAAAATGTTCTTTTCCTGAGCATAAAGAAATTGCCTTATTGTTACTAACTTTTATTTTAGACGGAAAACTGAAGTTGAAACGTGTAAGAAAATGGGGAAATGATACGCAAGAATCAATAGAACTCGAGGAATCGAGTCGCTTACCAGTATCTACATTTTCTCATGTGGAGCAAATTTGGAACGAAAAGATGAGGCCATATATCGCTTATTATGCTGTTCCAATTATGATGATTGGATTAGAAAAATTGAGAATGTTGTCGTTAAGACAAACGGCACTGAAAAAAAGAAATAAGGAAAATATAGAGAAAGAGTTTCATCAAAATGACCTTGCATTTTTAATACGAATTGTAAAAGAGTGTCTAACTTATTTATGCGAAAACAATGAGAAAAAAGCGGATTATTATATTACAGAAATGATAGAAGCAAATAGTGTACTTCAAAAGCGAATTGCAATTGATGCGATGAATAAAAATATTTTTGTTCGTGTAGATGACAAAATGAAATGGTTGTTACATGAAGGACTTCTTTTAGATTTCACTTATAAACACGAAGTTTTTCAACTTTTAAAAAGGCATTATGCACATTGTTTAGAAAAAACAAAAGAAGAAGTCACTCGAACTGTAATAAAGCATCTTACAGAAGAGAGGGTATTTGATGCATGTCTCGTATTAGACTTATTATTCAAGTGTGATTCGAATAGCCCATCTACGGCAAATGGGTATGAGTTAATGAAGCAAAAGCATCCTCATTTTCATTCTGAACGATACAGTGTACAAAAGAAAGAGGATACAGCAGAAAGCATTACTTGTAATGTAACTGCTGACGGATTATTGCAGCTGAAAGATGTTGAAATTATGAAGCAAGTTCAGCAATTTTCGCAAGATGGTGTTTTTGAACAACGCCATTTTTTAGAGATGTTATCAAAAGCATGTAAATTAAACACAGAGTGGAGTATTTCATTTGCATACCAATTAGTAGGAGTGCAAGAAATAAGTAATGAAGTATGGTTTGTTTGTATTAGAGAATGGCGAAATAATCGAGGATTGACGAATGAGCAAATCCAAAAAATTATTCCGCTATTGCAGAAATTTGTTAGAAATACTGCTTTTCATTGGTTAATTAGTAGTTTTCTATATGAAATTAGTAATCGACTAGAAGAGTTAGAAGAGAATAGTATACGTGTTGTAAAACGATTTGCTTTTTCAGTGTTTCCTCAAGTTATGAAGAGTGATACAGACTTTAAGCTTGGGAAACAAGATTTTTATAATGAATCAATTCAGCATCCAGTTGGAAAAATGACGGCTGTATTATTAAAGTTGTTATCATATGATCATTTATACGATCGTAATGTATATGAATATTTATTTTTATTTGAAGAACAAGTAAGAGTTAATTCGGAACGAACAAACTTTATGTTTGCTCGTTTAATAGCAGATATTACATTCCTATATCATATTGAAAAACAATGGTGCCGAAAATATTTGTTACCATATTTAGATTTAAAAAAACAAAATGAGATTACGGAATATGCATGGGCCGGCTTATGTTACACGCAAATAAATCTACCTTTATTTACAGAAATGAAGCGATTTATTAAGTATGCGATAGAACATTTGGAAGTATTACATCCGCATACGAGAGAAGCTTTCTTGAAATGGCTTAGCTTTGTATTTATTAAATGTGTACTATATTGGGAGCAAAAAACAGATTGGTTATACCCGTTACTCATACTAGAAAATGAAGAAAATAAAATTAAGTTTATGCAGTTTTTATGCTATTACGTCAAAACATTAAGTGTAAAAGAACAACAAAAATTTTGGACAGCTTGGCTCAGTGTATTTTTGCGAGAACGACCAAAAATGGGTGAGATAACTGCAAGAGAATATGTAATGCTTTTACGTATTATTTTATACATGGATGAAATATTAGAAAAAGGATTATGTATTATGTCTCGTGCATTTTCAAGTGTACATGGTAAATGTGCAGGTGAGGAAATGAAGCCGTTATTGATTGAAATGCTTCATAAAAAAGAAAGTATGAAAGCGCATAAAGAAATATTTGCAAATGTGTTTTTTATTTTACTACAAACATGTCACGAAGCCGTTTTATTTGAAAAAGAAATCATAAAAATAAAAGAATTATTAGTTCAGTATGAAGTAGAGGAATATGTTTTACATTTACTAGAAAATGAAATAATTCGCATAGGAATTGTAATGGGTGATTTACAAAAAGAATTATAGGACGAAAGTGGAATTTAAAAAAATATATAAAAAGTTGTTGACAGTGTTTTGAAAAGCGTTCTATAATACGAATCATACTTATTCAATTTCAAAAACATTTGAATAAACAAAGTGCAATGAAGAGATCACAGTAGTGGTTAGTCTTACTGTAACAGAGAGCTGGTGGTTGGTGTGAACCAGTACAGGGATAATCATGAATTACAGTCTTGGAGCATCTTTTTCGTAATAAAGATAGTTTGTCTTTATGAGGAAAAAGCGGTCAATTGATCGTTAACAGTGAAGAGAGGTAGACGGAAAGTTAGTCTACAACTAGGGTGGTACCGCGATAAATATCGTCCCTACTGATTTATTCAGTAGGGACTTTTTGTATTTTAGTGGTTCAACTTGAAAATTAAATAGTCATGCATTGAAAGGAAAAGCAGTAGTTGTTGTTTCCCTGTAACAGAGAGCTGGTGGTTGGTGCAAACCAGTACATAAACAAGAGCGAATTACAGTCCTGGAGCATCTTTTTCGTAGTAAAGATAGTATTGTCTTTATGAAGGGAAAGACGGTCAGATGATCGTTAACAATGAAGAGAGGTAGACGAAAGAAGTCTACAACTAGGGTGGTACCGCGATAAATATCGTCCCTACTGATTGGATCAGTAGGGCTTTTTTGTACAAAAAAGTGGGTTTTTAACTAGTAGTTCATGTCTTTGTAAGAATTATCAGTTTAAAATAAGAAGAGGTATCGATTCCACTATGAATTTGTATAATTAGTCAGTTCAGAAAATAGAGAATTTTTTATTCTCTTACTATACTTTTAAAACATTAGAGGAGGATTTCCAAATGGCAAATCATGAATTAGATCAATTACGTAAACAGGTAGATGAAATTAACTTACAACTATTACACCTTTTAAACAAACGTGGTGAAATTGTTCAAAAAATTGGAGAGCAAAAGCAAGTACAAGGTACGAAACGCTTTGATCCAGTACGTGAGCGTGAAGTACTTGATATGATTGCAGAGCATAACGAAGGACCATTCGAAACATCAACAGTTCAACATATTTTCAAAACGATTTTCAAAGCAAGCTTAGAGTTACAAGAAGATGATAACCGTAAAGCGTTACTAGTATCACGTAAAAAGAAACAAGAAAATACAATCGTTGATGTAAAAGGTGAATTGATTGGAAACGGAACACAAACGTTCATCATGGGACCTTGTGCAGTAGAAAGTTTAGAACAAGTTCGTCAAGTAGGGCAAGCGATGAAAGACCAAGGCTTAAAATTAATGCGCGGTGGTGCATTCAAACCGAGAACTTCTCCATATGATTTCCAAGGTTTGGGAGTAGAAGGACTTCAAATTTTACGTCAAGTAGCAGACGAGTTTGACTTAGCAATTATTAGTGAAATTTTAAATCCGAACGATGTTGAAATGGCATTAGACTACGTTGATGTAATTCAAGTTGGTGCACGTAACATGCAAAACTTCGATTTATTACGAGCTGTAGGTAAAGTTAACAAACCAGTATTATTAAAACGTGGATTAGCAGCAACAATTGATGAGTTCATTAACGCAGCGGAATACATCATTGCGCAAGGTAACGATCAAATTATTCTTTGTGAGCGCGGTATCCGCACATACGAAAGAGCAACACGTAACACATTAGACATTTCTGCAGTACCAATTTTAAAGAAAGAAACACATTTACCAGTTATCGTTGATGTAACACATTCAACTGGACGCAGAGATTTATTATTACCAACAGCGAAAGCGGCACTTGCAATTGGCGCAGATGCAGTAATGGCTGAAGTTCATCCAGATCCAGCAGTTGCATTATCAGATTCTGCACAACAAATGGACATTCCAGAATTCCATAGATTCATGGATGAGTTAAAAGGTTTCAAAAATAAATTATCTTAATTCCATATCATATATGCGTTGAAGAGGAAACAGTAGTGCTTATCTCACTGTTAAAGAGAGCTGATGGTCGGTGTGAATCAGTACAAAGGTAAGCATGAATTACAGCCTTGGAGCATCTTTCCCGACAACTTTTGGAGGGTAAGACGGTCAAACGATCGTTAAAGAAGAAGAGAGGTAGACGAAAGAAGTCTACAACTAGGGTGGTACCGCGATAAACATCGTCCCTACTGAGCGCTCAGTAGGGACTTTTTTGTACAAAAAAATAGTAAAGGGGCAAGAGAAATGAGATACATTACAGCTGGAGAATCACATGGACCGCAGTTAACAGTTATTTTAGAAGGTGTACCAGCAGGTTTGACACTTACGGCGGAACATATTAATAAAGAATTATTAAGAAGACAAAAAGGTCATGGACGCGGAAGACGTATGCAAATTGAAACAGATACAGTTGAAATTGTAAGTGGTGTTCGTCACGGGATGACACTTGGATCACCGATTACGTTAATTGTAAAAAATGATGATTTCAAACATTGGACGAAAGTAATGGGTGCAGAGCCAATTTCGGAAAAAGAAAGTAAAGACATGAAACGTACAATTACAAAACCACGTCCCGGACATGCAGATTTAAATGGAGCAATTAAATATGGTCATCGTGATATAAGAAACGTATTAGAGCGGTCATCTGCAAGAGAAACGACAGTTCGTGTAGCTGCTGGTGCAGTTGCAAAACAAATTTTAAGCGAATTAGGCGTGGAAATTGCAGGACATGTTCTTGAAATTGGTGGAGTAAAAGCAAAACATATTTCAAACTTATCAATTGAAGAAATTCAAACAATTACTGAAAACTCACCAGTTCGATGTTTAGATAAAGAAGTAGAGCAAGAAATGATGAATGCGATTGACAACGCAAAAAGTAGTGGAGATTCAATCGGTGGTATTGTGGAAGTCATTGCAGAAGGTATGCCGATTGGCGTCGGTAGTTACGTCCATTACGATCGTAAATTAGATGCAAAACTTGCTGGTGCAATTATGAGTATAAATGCATTTAAAGGTGCTGAAATCGGCGTAGGTTTTGAAGCGGCACGACAACCAGGAAGCAAAGTGCATGATGAAATTCTGTGGGATGAAGAAAAAGGATACACGAGAAGAACGAATAATGCCGGCGGTTTAGAAGGCGGTATGACAACAGGTATGCCAATTATCGTAAGAGGCGTGATGAAGCCAATTCCTACTTTATACAAACCGTTAGCAAGCGTTGATATTGATACGAAAGAAGCATTCCAAGCGAGTATTGAAAGATCTGATAGTTGCGCAGTACCAGCGGCGGGTGTAGTAGCTGAATCTGTTGTGGCATGGGAACTTGCAGATGCACTAGTCGAACAATTCGGAAAAGATCGTATGGAATTATTAAAACAAAACATTATGCAACACAATAACTACGCAAAAGAATTTTAATAAAAAGGTGGGTTTAACGTGCAAGTAAAAGATCAACTATCATCATTACAACCATATAAACCAGGTAAATCACCAGAACAAATGAAAGAAGTGTACGGAGATCATTCGTTTGTGAAATTAGCATCGAATGAAAATCCATTCGGCTGTTCGCCACGTGTTTTAGATGAGTTGCAAAAATCGTGGTTGGAACATGCTTTATATCCTGACGGAGGTGCTACAACGCTCCGTCAAACAATCGCAGATAAGTTACATGTGAAAATGGAACAAGTACTTTGTGGTAGTGGTTTAGATGAAATCATTCAAATAATAAGCCGCGCCGTATTACGAGCGGGAGATAACATTGTAACAGCAGGTGCAACATTCCCACAGTATCGTCATCATGCCATTATAGAAGGTTGCGAAGTGAAGGAAGTTGCGTTAAATAACGGTGTATACGACTTAGAAGAAATTTCTTCAGTAGTAGATAACGATACAAAAATTGTATGGATTTGTAACCCGAACAATCCAACAGGCACATATGTGAATGACCGAAAATTGACTCAATTCATTGAAGGTATTAGTGAAAATACGTTAATTGTCATTGATGAAGCGTACTATGAATACGTAACAGCAAAAGATTTCCCAGAGACATTACCGCTTTTAGAAAAACATAAAAATATTCTTGTACTTAGAACATTTTCTAAAGCGTACGGATTAGCTTCTTTCCGCGTTGGATATGCGGTTGGACAGGAAGAGTTAATCGAAAAATTAAATGTCGTTCGTTTGCCATTTAACGTATCTTCATTAGCGCAAAAAGCAGCGACGATTGCTTTTGGTGATGACGAGTTTATTGAAGAAATAGTTCGCGTGAATACAGAAGGATTACAACAATACGAGAGCTTTTGTAGGGAAAATGATATTCCATTTTATCCATCGCAAACAAATTTCATCTTCTTGCCAGTTGAGAATGCTGGAGAGATTTATGAAGCTTGTGCACATGCAGGATTTATTATTCGTCCGTTCCCGAATGGTATCCGTATTACAGTCGGAACAAGGGAGCAAAATGAAGGGGTGATTTCAGTGTTACAACAACACTTTGAAAATAAAAAAAGAAAGTCTCGAGATGAGGAAAATGCGTAAAAAGGTAGTATTAATTGGAACTGGTTTAATCGGAGGCTCTCTCGCATTAGCAATTAAGAAAGAGCACGATATAACGATAACAGGTTATGATATATTTCAAGAACAAGTAGAGCGTGCAAAAGAATTACACGTAGTAGATGAAATAGCAGTTGATTTACAGCATGCATGTGAAGAGGCACATTTAATTGTTTTTGCTTCTCCAGTTGAAGAAACAAAGAAGCTATTACACAAACTTGCGTCATTCCGTTTACGAGAAGATGTTATAGTGACTGATGTTGGTAGTACAAAAGGCACGATTATGAATGAAGCAGAAACTTTATTTTCAAAGGAAGTATCTTTCATTGGTGGACATCCAATGGCAGGTTCTCATAAAACGGGAGTTGAAAGTGCAAAAGCGCATTTATTTGAAAATGCATTTTACATTTTAACACCGATGCATCATGTGCCAAATGAACATGTGGAAGAGTTAAAAGATTGGTTAAAAGGAACGGGATCACATTTCCTTGTTTTAAATACAGAAGAACATGATTATGTAACAGGAATCGTTAGTCATTTCCCGCACCTTATCGCAGCAGGTTTAGTGAAGCAAGTAGAGAAACATGCAGGAGATAATCCGCTCATTCATCAGCTAGCTGCTGGAGGGTTTAAAGACATTACACGTATCGCATCTAGTAGTCCGAAAATGTGGAGTGATATTGTAAAGCAAAATCGTGAGCATTTAATGGTATTATTAAAAGAGTGGATCTCTGAAATGGAAGATTTATATAAAACAGTTTCTACCGGAGATGCATGCGAGATTCAAAACTATTTTGCAGATGCGAAAGAATACCGTGATTCTTTACCAGTAAGAAAGAGAGGGGCAATTCCTGCCTATCACGACTTATACGTCGATGTATTAGATAAGGTGGGGGCATTGGCTCATATTACGAGTATTTTGGCGCGCGAGGAAATTAGTATTACGAACTTGCAAATATTAGAAGCGCGTGAAGGACTGCTTGGGGTATTACGTATTAGCTTCCAAAGGGAAGAAGATCGTATGAAAGCAAAACTAGCGCTTGGAGAAGAAGAATACCAAACTTATGAAACAATTTAAATGAGAAGGTGAAAAACGTGAAAGAAAGAACAATACAACCTGTTAATAACGGATTGAATGGCAATATTACAATCCCAGGTGATAAATCCATTTCACACCGTGCTGTTATGTTCGGTTCTATTGCAGAAGGGAAAACAACAATTAAAGGTTTCTTGCCCGGTGCAGACTGTTTAAGTACGATTTCATGTTTTAAAGAAATGGGAGTAGAAATTACGCAAAACGGTGATGAGGTTACTGTAGTTGGTAAAGGATTAGAAGGTTTACAAGAACCAAAAGCTGTATTAGATGTTGGTAATTCTGGTACAACAATCCGATTAATGTCAGGTATATTAGCTAACACACCATTTTTCTCTTGCGTACAAGGTGATGAATCTATCGCAAAAAGACCGATGAAGCGTGTAACAAACCCATTAAAACAAATGGGCGCAAACATAGACGGCCGAGAAGAAGGAACATTTACACCGTTAACAATACGTGGCGGAGATTTAAAAGCAATTGAATATATTTCTCCTGTTGCAAGTGCACAAGTAAAGTCAGCTATTTTACTTGCAGGTCTTCGTGCAGAAGGTGTAACAGCTGTTACAGAACCACATATTTCACGCGACCATACGGAAAGAATGCTCGAAGCATTTGGTGTTAAAGTAACTCGCGAAGGGAAAACAGTGAAGCTGTCAGGTGGACAAAAATTAACAGCAACAGACATTCAAGTGCCCGGTGACGTATCATCAGCAGCATTTTTCTTAGTAGCAGGTGCAATCATCCCAAATAGTAAACTAGTATTACAAAATGTAGGAATGAATCCAACCCGTACAGGTATTATTGATGTTTTAGAAAAAATGGGTGCTACGTTCACTGTAGACCTAATTAACGAAGGGGCATCAGAACCAGCTGCAAATATTACAATCGAAACATCTTCATTAAAAGGAATTGAAATTGGCGGAGATATTATCCCTAGATTAATCGATGAGATTCCTGTAATCGCATTAGCGGCAACGCAAGCAGAAGGAATTACAGTAATTAAAGATGCACACGAATTAAAAGTAAAAGAAACAAACCGTATTGATACAGTAGTTGCTGAGTTAACGAAACTAGGAGCTCGAATAGAAGCAACTGATGACGGTATGATCATTTCCGGAAAATCAGCTCTAAAAGGCAATACAGTAAATAGTTATGGTGATCACCGTATCGGAATGATGCTTGCAATTGCTGGCTGCCTAGCAGAAGGAAAAACAATTATTGAAGATGCAGAAGCAGTAGGTGTATCATATCCTACATTCTTTGACGAACTTCAAAAGTTAGCTAAATAAAAAGGGTGGAAAGCAGATACGTGATGTATCTGCTTTTTTGTTAAAACGTCCTTGTAATTTCACTTACCGAACTATAATAGTGAGAATTATGATACAATTCAAAAAGGGAATGGAGGAGAATTATATGAATGTCATACAATTAAAAGAAGATAAATTCAGAGAAGCATTACGTTTATCAGAATACGCTTTTCAATATAAAGTAGATGAGGAACGATTACAGCAGCAACTTACAAAAATGAAGGAAAGTCATGAAATATACGGCATTATGGAAGGGAAAGACTTAGCTGCAAAACTACACCTCATCCCGTTTCATATTTACATAGGTAAAGAAAAATTTAAAATGGGTGGCGTTGCAGGAGTAGCGACGTATCCAGAGTACAGAAGAAGTGGGTATGTAAAAGAGCTACTTCAACATTCACTTCAAAGAATGAAAAAAGATGGCTATACAGTCTCTATGTTACACCCATTTGCTGTTTCATTTTACCGTAAATACGGCTGGGAACTTTGTGCGAATCTACTCAAATGTCATATAAGTAAGAGCGATTTAGTGATGAAAAAACAAGTAAATGGTACTGTGAAATGTTTTAATAAAGAAAATCATCCAAAAGAAGTCGAGAAGCTCTATGAAGCATTTGCAGAACGTTTTTCATGTATGTTAGTTCGAGAGAAGAACTGGTGGTTACAAGCGGTTTATGATGATTTAACATTAGCGATTTACTATGATGAAAATAAAAAGGCAGCAGGTTACATGTTATACAAAATAGAAAACTATAAAATGACAGTAGAAGAATTTGTAACACTGCATAATGAAGCACGAAATGGTCTATGGAATTTTATTTGCCAGCATGATTCTATGATTAAAGAGCTTGAAATGAAAGTAAGTGAAAACGAACAGTTGTTATATACATTGCAAGAACCACGTGTGAAAACAGAAATAAAACCATATTTTATGGGAAGAATTGTAGATGTAGAGCAGTTCTTAAAACAGTATGAGTTAAACTGGAACAATGTACAACAAGAAGTCATTTTACATATTACAGATTCATTTGCACCGTGGAATAATGTATCGGTGAGACTTGCAAATTATGAAATAGCAATTATAGAAGAACCAATGGATAAAGGGATCAAGCTAGATATAAATGCACTATCCACAATACTGCTTGGATACAAACGCCCATTAGAACTAAATGAATTAGAATTAATTAGCGGAAGCGAAGAGGAAATACGGGCATTTGAGAATGTAGTACCAGTGCGCAAGCCGTTTATTTATGATTTCTTTTAATTTGCATATAAGATGGAGTTGTTTCGAACAAAATTTTGGGATAGCTCCATCTCATCGTATTAATTTTTGTCGGTAAGTTGATATATCCTGAAAATCGCTGATATAATTTTATTCACATACAAGAGAATAGAATCGCAACTATACGTTGTCACGCACTTGACTTTTATTCCCTGTAATTTATAATTAAAAACGGAATGAATTTTCATTCCTGAAAATAGAGGTGGAAAAAATGGCTAAAAACAAACAAGAGGATATTTTTGATGCTGCGATGCAACTTTTTGCAGAGCGTGGTTACGATGGTACGACAATTCCAATGATCGCTGAAAAGGCAAAAGTCGGTGCGGGTACTATTTATCGCTATTTTGAAAATAAAGAGGCACTTGTTAACTCATTATTTTCAAAAAGTATGTTAGAGCTTTCTGAAATAATAAAAACGGATTTTCCTGTTGAAGCAAATATTCGTGAACAGTTTAGTCATACGTACAACCGTTTATTTGAATTTGCGAGAAACAATGTAGATGCTTTTTTATTTACAAATTCTCACTGTGATAGTTATTTTCTTGATGAACAGAGTAAGAAAATATTTGATGATTTTATAGGCTTCTTTATGAATATTATTGAAGATGGAATCGCAAAAGGTTTTCTTCGTCCATTGCCTCCAGTTGCTTTAATTATTATTGTATATCAACCGCTAGAAAAATTAACGAAAGTAATTGCAACAGGGCAATTAGAATACTCGAAAGAGTTAGTAAAAGAATTAGAAGAAAGCTCTTGGAACGCTATTAGAATCATTTGATTCTATAGCTTTATAAGGACAGGAATGAATATTCATTCCTAAATAGATTTAAAAAAATGAGAGTAGGAAAGGATATTTGTGTAACTAAGGGAATGAACATTCATTCCGGAAAGGCTAGTTTAATAGAATTTATAAAATAACGTAATAGAATAATAGGAATGAACGTTCATTCCGTTACTAACGTGAAACTTTCAAAACGGGAGATGATTCAAATGAGCAAGTTAAAAAGTTGGAGAAGTTTATCTTTTCTATTATGGATAGTTATTACTATTACAATGGTCGTAACGATGCCTAATATGGATAAATTAGTGAAGGAAAAAGGGAAAATTACAATCCCTAATACAAAGCAAAGCAGTATTGCTGACAAGATGATGAAAGAGATGGATAAAGAAGGAGTTGAAAAGTATGAAATTATAGCCGTTTTTAATAGTGGCAATAAGGCAGCTTTAACAGATGAACAAAAGAAGGAAATAACAAAAACAATCAACGCTCTGCAAAATGAAAAAGAGCAATTAGGAATTAAGGAAGTTGTTTCACATTTAGACAATAAAGACTTGGAGAAACAATTAGTTTCTAAAGATAATACGACTATTTTAACGCAAATATCGATAGATAAAAAACACGGTGAAATATCAAAGGTTTCAAATAATCTTCATGAAAAAGTGCAAACGAAAGAGGTAAAAACGTATTTAACAGGAAGTGACTTAATAGCGGGTGATTTTCTTAAATCTTCTCAAGAGGGAGTGAAAAAGACAGAAGTTATTTCAATCATTTTCATTCTTGTAGTATTAATCCTCGTATTCCGTTCACCAGTTGTTCCAATTGTTTCTCTTCTTACAGTTGGTATATCGTATTTAGTTTCAATGGGGATTATTGCTCAGCTTGTAGATCAATTTAATTTTCCATTTTCAAACTTTACACAAGTGTTCGTAGTCGTCGTCCTGTTTGGGGTAGGAACAGATTATAATATTTTATTATATACGAGGTTTAAAGAAGAATTAAGTAAACAAGAAAATGCATTTTTAGCTACAAAAGAAACATTTAAATCAGCAGGTAAAACTGTATTATATAGCGGAATTGCGGTGCTAATTGGTTTTGCATCACTTGCGTTGGCAAGTTTTAAATTATATCAATCTACTTCAGCGGTAGCAATTGGTGTCGCAGTTTTATTACTAGTATTAACTACGTTAAATCCGTTTTTTATGGTGCTTTTAGGAAAAGGGATGTTTTATCCCGTTAAAACATTTAAAGGTCATGAAGACAGTCGTCTATGGGGATTCTTTGCGAAAAACTCAGTAGTGAGACCATTTGTAGCTTTAATTATTGTATTCGTGATATCAATTCCTTTCATATTAAAGTATTCTAATACACTTAATTACAACGATTTATTTGAAGTAGACAATAAATATGAGTCGAAAATGGGTATTAACGTAATAGAGGATCATTTTCCGCCTGGTTTCTCTTCACCGAGTACATTAGTCATTCAATCTGATAAAAAGCTGGATGAAGGAACTTCTCTACAAATTGTAGACGAATTAACTGATAAAATTTCGAAAGTTAAAGGTGTGTCAGAAGTATATGCACCAACACGTCCAACTGGTGAGAAGATAAAAGAATTATATTTAAATAAGCAAGCGGGAGAATTGAATACAGGATTAGGAGATGCCGATGGTGGCATAAAGGAAATTAATGATGGATTAACAGATGCGAAAAATAAAATGGGAAGTAATGATTCAAATAGTCTTGCGAATGTTCAAAAATTAATTGATGGAACGAACGAGGCGAAAAACGGGGTATCAGCATTAGGAACAGCTTTACATCAATTATCAAATGGCATAAACGACGGTGCACAAGGAGCACAGCAAATTGAGAGTGGTTTAGCTTCAGTAAACGAAAATATAAATGTTCTATCTAATGCAACGTCGCAGCTGCATGCTGGTTATGCACAGTTAGAAAAAGGTTTAAACTCTTACGATCAATACTTCGGAAGTATTTCTCAAGCGATTGATGGTGCGAAAAAGGGATATGAACAAATTGAAATGTTAATGACCAATTTCGTTCAAACGAAACCAGAATTAGCGAATGATCCAAACATACAACAAACGATAGGAATTGCTAAAGAGGCTCAAAAGAAATTAAGCGTACTTTCAAATGAATTAAATCAATTAGCAACACAGCACAAAACGGCGATGAGTTCATTTAAAGAAGCGAATCAATCGTTACTGAAAGTGGATAACGGCTTAAAAGAAATGAGCAATGGAGTTAATAAGTTACAAAAGGGAGCAGCCGATCTTAAAAATGGATTAAATGAAGGTTCTTCAGGTTCAAAACAAATTGCAAATAAATCAGTTGAGTTACAATCTGGATTAACGAAAATAAACGATGGGCAAGGACAACTTTTAACGGGCCTTAAAGACCTGCAAGAAAAGATGGGGCAATTACAATCCGGTTTATCTAAAAGTACAGAAGGGCTTGGAAAAGTAAGTAATGGCCTGCATGACGCACAAAAATATTTAGGGGAGCTCAATGAATCGAAGAGCTCTGAGAAGTTTTATATTCCAAAAGAAGTGCTAGAGGGAGAGGATTTCCAAAAAGCATTGAACACGTACATGTCACAGGATAGAAAAATTGCTAAAATGACTATCATTTTAGATGTAAATCCGTATTCAAAAGAAGCGATGCCAATTATTCAAGAAATCAATAAAACAATCGATGGCACTGTAAAGGGAACGGAATTACATGATGCGAAAACAGCAATTGGCGGAACAACAGCTAGAAACGTTGATTTAAAAGAAGTAACAGGGCAAGATTTCTTACGTACAGCTACAATTATGTTAATTGGAATTGCGATTGTATTAATCGTAATTACACGCTCATTACTAAACACAATATTTATTATTGGCTCATTACTATTAGCGTACTTCGCATCACTCGGTATAAGCGAACAAATTAGTGCACATGTATTACATGTAGATTCATTAAGCTGGAATGTTCCATTCCTTAGCTTCATTATGATTGTCGCTTTAGGAGTGGATTATAGTATTTTCGTAATGATGCGCTATAACGAGATAGAAGGGGATTCGGTAACGAAAATTGTAACTGCATCTCGTCATATAGGAGGAGTTGTATTATCAGCGGCGCTAATTTTAGGCGGGACATTTGCAGCATTAATTCCATCAGGTGTATTAACACTTATACAAGTTGCATCAGTAGTTGGCGTTGCACTTCTTCTATTAGCTTTAATTGTGATGCCGATATTATTACCGGCGTTAATAGGGTTAACGAGTAAAATGAAGAGTTACAAAGAGAAAATAATAAATACGAAATAAGAAGAGACTGTAGGGAATGATTTCTCTACAGTTTTTTCGGTATATAATATTTCAGATGAAAATGAATCCGATATATTACAGAATGAGCAGTGAAAGGTTATATGAGAAAGAGGTCGATGATATACATACAATAGCTAGGGGAATGGACAAAAACTATCCGATTTCATTGTAGAAAGGTAATCAACCGTTGCTATTCATCCAGCTTCTACTATATAATAGCTATAGTCTACAATAATTGAGTCGTAATATGCGATTTTTTAAGACAATCGGTGAGAAAACGCTGAAATAAGCGGTATTAGTAGGAGGACACAAATGATTACAGTAAGTAACGTTAGTTTGCGTTTCGCGGATCGCAAATTATTTGAAGATGTTAACATAAAATTCACGCCAGGTAACTGCTACGGTTTAATCGGAGCAAACGGTGCTGGTAAATCTACATTCCTAAAGATTTTATCTGGAGAAATTGAACCATCAACAGGTGACATACATATTACGCCAGGTGAGCGTCTAGCAGTATTAAAACAGAACCACTTCGAATATGAAGAGTTCCCAGTATTAGAAACAGTAATTATGGGTCACACGCAACTTTACAAAGTAATGCAAGAGAAAAATGCTATTTACATGAAAGAAGACTTTAGTGATGAAGATGGAATGCGCGCTGCTGAACTTGAAGGTGAGTTCGCTGAGCTTAACGGTTGGGAAGCTGAGTCAGAAGCTGCAATTCTTCTTAAAGGTTTAGGTATTGGTGAAGACCTTCATGATAAGAAATTGTCAGAATTAACTGGGGCAGAGAAAGTAAAAGTATTACTTGCTCAAGCTTTATTCGGTCAACCTGACATTCTATTATTAGATGAGCCTACCAACCACTTGGACTTAAAAGCGATTCAATGGTTAGAAAACTTCTTAATGAACTTTGAAAACACAGTTATCGTAGTATCCCATGACCGTCACTTCTTAAATAAAGTATGTACGCACATGGCTGACCTTGATTTCGGTAAAATTCAACTTTATGTTGGTAACTATGACTTCTGGTATGAGTCAAGCCAATTAGCTTTAAAATTAACACAAGATGCTAATAAGAAAAAAGAAGAGAAAGTAAAAGAGTTACAAAACTTCATTGCACGCTTTAGTTCAAACGCTTCTAAAGCGAAACAAGCAACTTCTCGTAAAAAATTATTAGACAAAATTACATTAGATGATATTAGACCGTCATCACGTCGTTACCCATTCGTTGGCTTCACACCTGAGCGTGAAGTAGGAAATGACTTATTAACTGTTGAAGGTCTGTCTAAAACAATTGATGGTGAAAAAGTGTTAGATAATGTGTACTTCACTTTAAATAAAGGTGATAAAGTTGCATTTATCGGCCGTAACGATATTGCGATGACAACATTATTTAAAATTCTTATGGGTGAAATGGAGCCGGATAGCGGTTCATTCAAATGGGGTGTTACAACCTCTCAATCTTACTTCCCAAGAGATAACTCTAAGTACTTTGAGAACAGTGATTACAACTTAGTTGAATGGTTACGTCAATTCTCTCCACAAGATGAGTCTGAAAGCTTCTTACGTGGTTTCTTAGGCCGTATGTTATTCTCAGGTGAAGAAGTTAAGAAGAACGTTTCTGTATTATCTGGAGGCGAAAAAGTTCGTTGTATGTTATCTAAAATGATGTTAAGTGGTGCGAACGTAATCACACTTGACGATCCAACGAACCACTTAGACCTTGAGTCAATCACAGCATTAAACAACGGTTTAATTGCATTCAAAGGTACAATCTTATTCACATCTCATGACCATCAGTTCGTGCAAACAATTGCAAACCGCATTATCGAAGTAACACCAAACGGTGTAATCGATAAAGAGGCTACTTATGATGAGTTCTTAGAAAATGAGGAACTTCAAAAACAAGTAGATGCAATGTACAAAGGTCAATAATATATAATGAAAAAACTCGCTCTTTTTAGAGCGAGTTTTTTGTCGAGAAAACGTAACATCGCTGGTCGGTCAAATGAATAATTATTCAAATATAATATTAATGAACAGGAGAATTTTTTCATGTATGAAGGGATGTAATGACTTTAAGATTTAAAGAGTTAGTTGAAGAAGGGAAATGTAAGTGGAGTAATATAATCAAATCGTATTATTTTGTCATGTGAAATATGTACCAAATTTGGAGATAGAATAGTTTGCGAATGAGTTTATAAAGGTATATAGTATGGGGTGTCATAATTAGTGGATGAATCTTGGGAGAAAACAGGAAATGTTACAAATTTATTTTGTTAAATAGAAACCAAGGTCAAAATGTCTAGAAAGAAATAGTTGAATAAATACTAGCTTCAAATTATAATTACTAATATTCTTCATATAGTTAAATAAAGATAATCTATTTGAAGAAGAAAATTTGAATAGAGAGACAGACTTATAAAAAAATAAGCCTTGGATGATCAAAAGAGGTGGAGAAATGAAACAGTTCTTATTAAAGAGCAAAAGTGTGTTAAGCAATCATTTTGGATTCTTTCTGTTTGCCGTTATTTTATTGTGGCTCAAAACATATGCAGCTTATGTAACGGAATTCAATTTAGGAATTTCAAACACAATTCAAAAATTCTTGCTGTTTTTTAACCCGCTTAGTTCAGCAGTTCTATTTTTAGGACTTGCATTATTTGCAAAAGGGAAACGATCTTATATTTGGTTAATTATCATTAATTTGTTATTGTCGATTCTTTTATACGCAAACGTAGTATACTATCGCTTTTTCAGTGACTTTATTACGTTCCCGACATTAACACAAACGAATAACTTTGGAGATTTAGGTGGTAGTATTCTTGCGTTGCTACATCTTTATGATCCATTATACTTCTTAGACACGATTATATTAATTGTGTTAGTCGCAACAAAATTTGCAAATCCAAAACCAATTCGTGTTGCGAAGCATAAATTATCTCTAGTATTTGTAGCAGGTATTTTATTATTCAGTGTTAACTTAGGTCTTGCAGAGTCTGACCGTCCTGAATTATTAACAAGAACGTTTGACCGTAATTATATTGTGAAATATTTAGGTGCATACAACTACACAATTTATGATGGAATTCAAAGTGCGAAAGCATCGACAGAACGAGCATTAGCTGATGGCGATAATATGACAGAAGTACGAAATTATTTAACATCAACTTATGCAAGTCCAAACCCTGAGTATTTCGGTAAAGGAAAGGGAATGAACGTAATTTACATTCATTTAGAGTCATTCCAAAACTTCTTAATTGATTACAAATTAAATGGTCAAGAAGTTACACCGTTCTTAAACTCATTTACAAAAGATGCGAATACACTTTATTTTGATAACTTCTTCCATCAAACAGGACAAGGGAAAACATCTGATGCGGAGTTTATGTTAGAGAATTCAATGTTTGGTTTACCGCAAGGTTCTGTCTTTACAACGAAATCTCATAATACGTATCAATCAGCACCAGCTATTTTAGGACAACAAGGATACACATCAGCAGTATTCCACGGTAACTACAAAACATTCTGGAACCGTGACGATATTTATAAATCATTTGGTTTTAATAAATTCTTTGATGCGTCATACTACGATATGAATGAAAAAGATGTAGTAAACTACGGATTAAAAGATAAACCGTTCTTTAATGAATCTATTCCGTTATTACAAACGTTGAAACAACCGTTCTATACGAAGTTTATTACGTTATCGAACCATTTCCCTTATCCAATCGATAAGGCAGAAGCAACGATTGAACCAGCAACAACAGGTGATTCATCAGTAGATACGTACTTCCAAACAGCACGCTATTTAGATGAATCTGTAAAAGGCTTCATCGATTACTTGAAACAATCTGGTTTATATGATAACTCAATTATTGTTATGTACGGAGACCATTACGGTATTTCAGATAATCATAACGCAGCAATGTCAAAAGTAATGGGTAAAGAAATGAACTCATTTGAAAATGCACAGTTACAACGTGTACCATTAATCGTTCGTGTACCAGGAGTGAAAGGTGGCGTACAACATCAATACGGTGGTGAAATTGACGTTCTCCCAACGCTATTACACTTACTAGGTACAGATACAAAAAACTATGTTCAATTCGGTTCTGATTTATTATCACCAGATCATAAACAAGTCGTTGCGTTCCGTAACGGTAACTACGTAAGCCCAACAGTTACTGCACTAAACGGCAAATACTATGATACAACTACTGGAAAACCTGTAGAATTTACAGATGAAATAAAGAAAAATGAACAAATGGTTCAAAACTCACTAAAATACTCTGACCAAGTCGTAAATGGTGACTTATTACGATTCTACACACCGGAAGGATTCACTCCAGTAGATCGTTCGAAGTATAACTATAACAACCGCGATAAAAACAAAACGAAGGTAAAAACGACTCCGGAAGGGGAAGCTAAATAAATAATAAAAGGCGCTATTCATATGAATAGCGCCTTTTATTTGTAAATATACCATCATTATGAGACAGAACCAGCTGTTGCTTTTTGTTTTGCCTTTCCGAAGAAAACTACACCGACGATGATAATAATGATAAATGCCCATTTAACGAAAGGGTTACTTTCGAAAAATCCAGCGAACCATTTCTCATCTACAATCATTTTCGCGGCAGTATAAGCTAAAACGGCTGCTCCGATCGTAATAATGACAGGAAAACGATCCACCCATTTTAAAATCAATGTACTGCCCCATACGACTACTGGAATAGACACTAATAATCCGATGATTACTAAAGAAAAGTTACCATGGGCAGCTCCTGCAACAGCTAGTACATTATCAATGCCCATTAACGCATCAGCAATAATAATGGTTTTAATAGCAGACCAAAATCCTTCTTCGGCTTTAATATCATGATTTTTGCCCTCAGCGATCAGCTTGTAAGCGATCCAAATAAGAAGTACACCACCAATTAGGAGTAATCCAGGTATTTTTAATAACCAAACGACAACTAAGGTAGCGAGAGCTCTAATAGCGATTGCTCCAATGGTTCCCCAAATGATAACTTTCTTTTGTTGGTCTTTCGGTAATCTTCTTGCTGCTAATCCAATTACAATGGCGTTATCTCCGGCTAACACTAAATCGATTACAATAATGGCAAGCAAGGCAGACAAATATTCAGATGAAAGAAAATCCATATACATATCACTCCTTAAGAGTAATATGTGCTAAAGTGTTGATAATATAAAAAATAGGATTGAATTTGTATATTCAATCCATAATTTCTTACTGTATTTTGATATATGTTTTAATTTCGTATAAGTCGCTTTTGTATTCTTTTTTGTTTATCGTTTCGCTTTCTTAATTTTCGATTCATCTTTTTAATGCGGTTTTCTTTTCTATTATCCCAGTTATCACTTCGGATTTTACTAATAGACTTATCTGTCTTAGCACGAAAACGTCTTACTTTTTTCACGAAGGAAAGGGGTATTTTGCCGATAACACCTTGTTTTTCTAACGAATCCTCTTTACCTAGACACCAATCAGGATGAGATAATAAATAGTCGAAATCAAATATTATCCCGTATTCCTTATCCATATATGTATACCATTCATCTAAAGTACACTTATTTTTTGTATGTAAATATGTTGATCCATCAGTCATAGCACAGCACCAATAGTCAAAATAGCTCCATAGTACCCATTCTTTCGGTACATCTAGTGTTAAAATTACCATTTTTGAATTTGTTCTACCCCAAGCCTTATGATTTCGATTTGGGTAATTATTTGCTTCCCAGACCCAAATAGGGTAGTTACCTTCGTAATGAGGCAATCTTGTTTTAGCGACGCGCACCATCCAGTCATATGAATATACATCGTCCG
Source organism: Bacillus sp. HMA207 (assembly GCF_003402455.1). Classification (NCBI taxonomy): domain Bacteria; kingdom Bacillati; phylum Bacillota; class Bacilli; order Caryophanales; family Bacillaceae; genus Bacillus; species Bacillus sp. HMA207. The sequence continues at coordinate 1,875,478 of NZ_BEZT01000001.1, forward strand.
GATCGATGAATTCTTTATTACCTTCTAAATAACCAAGTTTCTTAAATTGTTTCCATGCTTCTTCAGTTTGTACTGTATATACGATCATATGGCACCTACTTATTTAAACTAAATTATAGTATAACATGTGATTTTGAATTTTTATTGATATTAGAGAAGGGGGAGTTTGAGTCGAATATACGAGGAGTAATTCCCAAAATGATAAAAAGACTTGATTCCCAGCTAAAGGAAATCAAGTCTTTTCATTACATACGATTATCATGCCAGAAGTTTAATGGGAAGTGTTCGTTCTCATTATATGCTTCTAATTCATATCCTTTTTCTTTCAGTCCTTTAATAATTCCAGGTACTGCTTTTACTGATTGTGGATGAATATCATGCATAAGGATAACTTCTGTTGGATTTGTAGAATGAGCTAGAACGTTTTCTACAATTTTAGCAGATGCAGCATCAACTTGCATTTTGTTATATTTCCAGTCTAAAGAATCAATTGTCCAATCCCAAACTTTTAAGCCATTTTCTACAACTTTGTTGCGAAGAGCTTCGTTTAATCCTGGCATAGAGCCGTAAGATGGACGAGTTAATACTGGTGATTTACCTAAAACACCAGCGATTAAGCCTTGGTCTTCCTTCATTTCATCTACGTAATGACCTTCAGTGTAAAGTTTCTTGTAGTTATGAGTCATACTGTGCATCCCAACGTAGTGGCCCTCAGCATCTTCGCGTTTTACAAGATCAGGGAAAGCTTTTACGTTTGAACCAATTAGGAAGAATGTTGCTTTTGCATTTTCTTTCTTTAACATATCTAAAAGCTCAGCTGTGTATTTTCCAGGACCGTCATCAAATGTTAAATAAGCGACTTTTCTAACTTGCCCGTTATAATGTTTTGGAGCTTCTTTCGGAGCAAGAGATGTTTGAATCTCACTTACAAGTTGAACAGATTTTGCTTCATCCTCTGTACTAGCTAGAGCAGTATGTACTGATCCAAAAGCTACTTCGTATGTGAATAATACCCCCGCACAAACTAACATAGCCCTTTTTACTAAAGTTGTCATTCGAATTCCATTGTGCATAATTTTCCTTCTCTCTATAAAAGTTCTACTCTACTATATTAGCAATTATAGGTAGGGAAATGCAAAAAAACTTTTTTACAAGTGTAAAAAAGTTTACTCAAAAGTATGCAAGATTTTATATCAATTGCAGTTTTGAAAAATAGGATGAATTTAAACTTTATTATTTAAACTTTCAATCACCAAATCATACTTTCGTATCACTTCGTTTTCGTTCCAATTATTGATTCGAATATTTTTGATTTTTATTAAAATATTGGTAAAGAAACAATTACATGAAAAAAGGAGTGGGAATATGAATAATTATATTTGCACTACATGTGGAGTATAGTATCCCGAAAATGAAGAAGCACCTTCTCGCTGTAAAATTTGTAATGAGGAAAGACAGTATGTTAATCCAATTGGGCAGTCATGGATAACATTAGAAACAATGCAAAATAGCAATTTATACTAAAGTCCTATTGTTTATTAACTAATAGTTCTTTCAACTTAGGAAGCTTACCCTAATGAGGGATGTTAAAGGGAATATAGTAATAAAGCTTTGGAAAATAAAAAGGAGGAGATTTGCATGAAGAATTGGGTTCAATTTAGAATTGCAAGACCAACAGATAGATTTGAAAAAGTGATAAGTTTTTATGAAACAGGATTAGGATTAAAACGTATAGGGGAATTTCACAATCATGAAGGATATGACGGGGTTATGTTTGGGTTACCAGATGAAGAGTATCATTTGGAGTTTACTACACATGTTAATGGAAGTCCATGTCCGGCACCGACAAAAGATAATTTACTAGTTTTTTATATGCCTAATAAAGATGAAATTGAAAAGATAGTAAATCGATTACGTAATATGGGTTATCATGAGGTGGAACCAGAAAACCCATATTGGATAGAGAAAGGAACCACAATAGAGGATCCAGATGGTTGGAGAATTGTGCTTATGAATGCATCTGAATGAAACTATTTTCATATGAAATAGAGTGTAACAAAATGATTTACACATAAATCCCTACAGTGTTTGTAGGGATTTTTATATAAGAAAATCTTATTGAGAGAGTTATTAAAATGTAGAAAGATTTTGGCTAAGAATAAATGTAATAAACATAATTTATGAAGGAGGTATAAAAGTATGATAGTAAACCATTTTAAAGAGTTTTCTAAACATGTTGGAAATACACATCTCATTAAAAGTTCTTTCGTAGTTTATATCTTATTCTACGGAAAATTGATACCATCAAAAAACTGTATGTTTAACATGTATAGTTTTTTGATGGTATAGCTGTGCAATGTTTAAAAATTTCACATACCGTATTTTAAAAATAAATATAGGAAAACCAAAAAGTAATGTAGAATATATCGTACATACATATATACAGTCAACATAAAAGATAAAGAGGTGGGTATATGTTACTTGAGGAAGTAATGCGGCAACTAGAGGAATATGGAACAGAACAAAATCGAAAAACGTATAAAAACCACGGAGCGAAAGAGCCGTTATTTGGAGTTAGTTTTGCGAATTTAAAATTGTTAAAAAAGAAGATAAAAAAAGATCACGATTTAGCAGTTGAATTGTGGGAAACGAAAAATATGGACGCAATGACATTAGCAACTTATATTTTAGACCCGAAAAAAATAACGACAGAACAGCTTAATAGTTGGATTCAGGATGTTGATTATTACTGTTTAATGGATGTTCTTATGACATCTATATGTACTTCGCCAATTGCAATAGAAAGAATGGAAGAGTGGACAAAGTCTAATGATGAATGGATTGGAAGAGCTGGCTGGTCTTTATTAGCAAATATAGCGATTAAAAATAAAACGTTACATGATGATTTCTTCTCTCCGTACTTAGAAGAGATTAAAGAAAATATACATAATGAAAAAAATAGAAAAAAAGAAGCGATGAATAGTGCTTTAATCGCAATAGGAATTCGTAATGAAGACTTAGAGCGACAAGCGATTGAAATTGCAAGTGAAATTGGAAAAATAGAGGTTGATCATGGTGCAACATCATGTAAAACACCAGATGCAGAAAGCTATATAAAAAAAGCGAGAGAAAGAGCTGAAAAAAAGAAAGTGAAATAAGAAAAGAGGATCGGTTATGAAACCAATTGAAGCAGCACAAAACATAATTACATTACAATTTCCGAATTGTGATGTAGCTTTACTCGGCGGAAGCGTTGCACGAGGAGAAGCGACGAAAACATCTGACCTTGACATTGTAATAGTCGATCAAAGTTTAACTTCTTGCTATAGAGAATCTTTCTATAGTAATGGATGGCCTGTTGAGGTGTTTGTTCATAATTTCGAAACATATAAAACCTTTTTCAAAATGGATTGTGATCGAGGGAGACCGTCGTTACCACAATTAGTTTCAGAAGGGATTGCCTTAAAAGGGGAACAGGAAATTGTTGAGAAATTAAAAAAAGAAGCGAATGATTTACTACATAAAGGACCGGCTAAATGGACCGAAGAAACGATTAAGCAGAAGCGATATTTTATTACGGATACTTTAGATGACTTTATTGGTGCAACAAAAAGAGAAGAAGAATTGTTTATCGCTAATTTATTAGCCGATTTAGTACATGAATATGTATTAAGAGTAAATGGTAAGTGGCTTGGGAGTTCAAAATGGTTTATTAGAGTGCTAAAAAGATATGATGAGCAATATGCAAACAAATTTGTAGCCGCTTTTGATCATTTTTATAAAACGGGAGGGAAAAATGAATTAATTCATTTTATAGAAAAGACGTTAGAACAGTATGGTGGAAGAGTGTTCGAAGGATTTTCTATTGGTAAATAAAGAGAGGAGAAAAAAATGAATGTACCATATGTTCAATTAAGAGAATTGACACTAGATGATGTAGAAGATCGCTATCAATGGTCATTAGATAGAGATGTAACAAAGCATTTAGTTGTACCAGATCAATATCCTCCGTTCACTCGTGGAGATACGAGAAACTGGATTGAAGCTTGTATAAGCCGAAAAAATGGTTATGAACAAAGGGCAATCGTTACTGAGACAGGTATACATATTGGATGGGTAGACCTTAAAAATTTTGATAAAACAAATAAAAATGCTGAACTAGGAATTGCGATTGGAAATAAAGACTATTGGGGTAAAGGATTTGGAATGGCAGCTCTAAACAGCATGTTACAAATAGGTTTTTCTCAGTTTGAATTGGAGAAAATTTGGTTACGTGTAGATGAAGATAATACAAAAGCTAAAAAGAGTTATGAAAGTGCCGGATTTGTATGCGAAGGGTTAATGAGAAATGATCGATTGAGACAGGGAAAGTTCATTCATCGCTATCGTTACAGTATATTAAAAGAAGAGTATGAATCAAAAAATAATAACCTATAAAAATATTATGTAAATTAAAAAGGGGAAAATAAAATGATTCGATTACTTACAAAAGCGGATGCAAAAAAATATTGGGAGTTGCGTTTACAAGCACTACAAGTAAATCCAGAAGCATTTATAACGACTTATGAAGAAGCAGTACGTCAAGAAAACCCTCTTGAACGAGTTGCTAGTAATCTTTCATCCAACAGTAGTTTTACATTTGGTGCTTTTAATAATGAAAATCGTTTAGTTGGGGTTGTTACTTTATTAACAGAAGAAAAAGACGCATATAAGCATAAAGGACATATCGTTGCAATGTATGTAGATACTGAAAATCGAAGAAGTGGTCTTGCACGTGATTTAATACGTAAAGCAATTGAAAGGGCAAAAGAGATGAAGCTAGAGCAATTGAATTTAGGGGTTGTGTCAACGAACGAACCAGCCAAACGATTATATGAATCAATGGGATTTAAAACATACGGAATTGAAAAAAGGGCTATAAAAATGAATGGTGTGTATAGTGATGATGAGCATATGGTGTTGTTCTTTTAAGAGAGGAAGTTTTGTATGAAAGATCTCCATTTAGAAAGAAAAATGGACCCTCAAGTAGCGATTTTGTATGCGATGGTTGCTGATACGTTTAATAGATTGCAAAGGTTAGTCGAAGGTACTGAAGAGAACGAACTATCCTATAAAGGGTCTGAAAATAATGAAAATAGTATTGGGCAGTTACTTCAGCATTTAGCAGTTGTTGATTTACATTGGGTGTATCGTTTCAAGGGAGAAGATGTTCCGCCAGCATTTGAAAATAAATATGGTCCTATGTTAAATGAAGTAGGAGAATTACCAAGTTTAAGAAAAAACACATTGCAAGAGTTAATGCAAGATTATGAAGCAGTGCAAAAATTGTTTTATGAAGAATGTATGAAACTAACAGAAACTGATTTAACGCGGGAAGTTTTGTATGAAAAAGGGGAAACCGCGACAATAAGATGGGGAATATGGCATATAGCAGATCATAATCGGTATCATCAAGCCCATATAAGTCGATTGAAGAAATTATACAGAGAATATAAACTACATATTCTTTAATTTTTTAATGAACGAACGCCCCTAAATAATAATTAAAGGAGGCGTTTGTTTTTATTCGTTCGCTTTTCTTCCCAAGCTATCATTAAATTTTTATGATAATCTTTTGGTTTCTCAATAGAAAACCAGTAAATTGAATGTGCAATAGTTGGTAACCATCTTTTATAGCGGATGCGTATATTTTCATGGTGAGTATAGTGGGGCGAGATTAAAGTAGATTTTGACCCTTGAAAATTTTGACATGTAATGGCCTCGATTTCATACCAATGCACTTTATTCCCATGTAAATCTACTACAATTCCTTCATCATCACTAAAGTGAAATGTAAGTTTGAATGTAGATTTTTCATCGCGTATACTAAAATATATGTCATAGAGATAAAAAATTAAATACAAGGGGTTTTACAATGAAAGCAATTGTTATAGGGATACTGGCATCATTTTTCTTTGCCTTTACTTTTGTTTTAAACAGGGCAATGGACTTAGAAGGTGGAAGCTGGATTTGGAGTGCATCATTACGGTATTATTTTATGGTTCCAATGCTATTACTTATTGTTATGTATAGAGGGAACTTAAAGCAACTCTTTCAATATATGAAAAACAATCCGAAAGAATGGTTAGTGTGGAGTATCGTTGGATTTGGTCTCTTTTATGCACCGCTTAGTTTTGCTGGAGCGTTCGGACCAGGTTGGCTCGTTGCATCAACATGGCAAATTACAATCGTTGCAGGGATTTTGTTAACACCATTTTTTGCGGTGGATCCACTACATAAAAAACTTCCGATGAAGGAATTAGTAATGTCGGCCATTATTTTATTCGGTGTCGTTCTCATGCAAGTAGAACATGCTTCTTCATTAGGTATTCGTGAAACCGTTTTATGTGTAGTTCCTGTACTTATTGCAGCATTTGCGTATCCTCTTGGAAATAGAAAAATGATGCAAGTTTGTAAAGGGGAATTAGATGTATTTCAGCGAGTACTCGGTATGACATTAGCAAGTTTACCATTTTGGTTTTTATTATCTGGTTACGAAGTATCAACAGGCGGATTACCGTCAAGTAGCCAAGTTTTTCAATGTTTTATTGTAGCAGTTAGCTCTGGGTTAATCGCGACAGTATTATTTTTCTTTGCAACAGATCTTGTGAAAGATGATCCGCAAAAATTAGCAACAGTGGAAGCGACGCAGTCTGGTGAAGTTTTATTTGCGCTAGTAGGAGAGTTGATCTGGTTATCTGCACCAATTCCATCATCATTATCTTGGATTGGTATGAGTCTCGTTATTATTGGAATGATACTTCATAGTTATGTGGCTGTCGTTGTAAAAAAAGAAGAAAAAATAACGGCGTAATGAGATTAGCTCTTTTTATTAAGAGCTAGTCTTTTTTCATAGAAAGGGATGAAAGTATGAATTTACAGTGTGTTAAACAAATTGAGAAAGATTCAATATTAAATGTGCTACAATATGCCGTCGGTCCAAATGAAATAAGCTTAAAGAAGGCAGTAATATTTTATCAAAGTAATAAAGGGACTTTGTACAAATATGAAGAAAAAGCTTGTCTAGGTATTGAAATAATCGGAGAAACTAAAGCACGCATATGTCATATAGCAGTGGCTCCAGATTATCGTCAAAAAGGAATTGCACTGCAAATGATTAAAGAAGTGGTAAGGATATATCAATTGACTTATATAGAAGCGGAGACAGACGATGGGGCGGTAGAATTTTATAAAAGAATTGGTTTTCAAGTTAAAAGTTTAGGAGAAAAATATCCAGGGATAGAAAGATTTCATTGTTACATGGAAAAATAGTATAAAAATATGCATATGGAGTATAGTTTGAAAAAATAGGATTTACATTTTTCTTCATTTCAAAAAACTCTCGCTCATCATTATCTACGATTTTAATAGAGTTTTGAGGCTTCAGTATAATAATATACATATTTTTGTAGTAATGAATATGATTAAGTTAAAAATTAAGAAAAATATGATAATATATTTATATAAAAGTTTAAATTTACGTGGCTAGTGGGGGAACCAATATGAAAATGAATGAAATAGTAGCAAGTACACAATTTCCAAATACAATCGAAACAATAACAAAAGATTTAAAAGCATTAGGAGTCGAAAAAGGAATGACAATTATCGTTCATTCATCACTAAGTTCTATCGGGTGGATATCTGGTGGTGCCGTTGCTGTAGTAGAAGCATTAATGAAAGTTGTTACGGAAGAAGGAACGATAATAATGCCAACGCAATCTTCGGATTTGTCCGATCCGAAACATTGGTCAAGACCACCTGTACCGGAAGACTGGTGGCAAATTATCCGAGATAACGTCCCAGCATTTGATTCACGTATAACCCCAACAAGGGGAATGGGTGAAATAGTTGAATGTTTTCGTACATATCCGAATGTAGTACGTAGTAATCATCCGTTAGGAAGTTTTGCTGCATGGGGAAAACATGCAGTAGAAATAACAATGAACCATTCGTTATCAATGAGCTTTGGAGAAGAATCTCCATTAAGAAAAATATATGATTTAGACGGGTACGTATTATTAATTGGTGTTGGATATGATTCCAATACGTCTGTTCATTTATCCGAGGTGCGTTCTGGTGCATGTGAGTTAATACAAGTAGGAGCACCTATTATAGAAAACGGTGAAAGAGTGTGGAAAGAGTTTGTTGAAATGGATTACGAATCTGAGAAGTTTGTAGAAATTGGTGTGGAGTTTGAGCGAAAAGGAACTGTAAAAAATGGGAAGATAGGGAATGCAACGTGTCGTCTAATGAAACAGCGTGATATAGTTGACTTTGGAACAGAATGGTTTCGTAAGAAAAATTAGTAAGGGATGGTTACAATGAAGGGGAAAAAGGTATTAATTACGAGCGGTGGTTGTCTAGAAAAATGGGATCAAGTACGCGGGCATACGAATATGGCCAAAGGTACAATCGGAAGGATAATCGCAGAAGAACTTCTAGCTAAAGGGGCACATGTTATATATTTACACGGTTATTTTGCGGAGAAACCGAGTGATATACATAGAGGGTTAGAATTACATCCATTTGAAGGAATCGTTGATTTACAAGATAAAATGAAAAGTATCATATCACATGAAAAGGTTGATGCAGTCATTATGGCAGCAGCTGGATCAGATTGGATTGTAGAGAAAATTTGTGATCAAGATGGTAATGTTCTTAATATGAACGGAAAAATTTCAAGTGATATAGCACCGATTATTCACTTTCAAAAGGCTCCAAAGGTATTAAAACAAATAAAAGAATGGGACCCAGAAACAGTACTTGTTGGTTTTAAACTTGAAAGTGATTTAAATGAAGAAGAACTGTTTGAAAGAGCAAAAAATAGAATGAAAGAAGCAAGGGCGAATGTAATGATTGCGAATTCACCACATTCTTTATATTCGCGCGGGGCTGTGCATTATGTAATTGGACAGGATGGTAAAGGGAAGTTGTGTAATGGGAAAGATGAAACAGCGAAAGAAATTGTCAAAAGCTTAGAGGTATTATGTAATCGTGTCACTGCTTTTTAAAATTAAGTTTTTAGATGAGAATGAATCCGCATAGTATAAGTAAGCGAAACTTTAATTGGTGGGAATTTTACTTTTACACGAATGTGAAGCGTATACCAATCAAGAGCTATACACAGAATAATTGGTGAGGAGTGGATTCTATGGAACATTTATTAAAGCAAGCTATTAAACTTAGAAATGAAAAGAAATATGCGCAGTCTAAAGAGATGCTTATAGGATTAACAAACTTTACAAAGGATGCAGAAGTACTGTATCAGTGTGCGTGGATACATGATGTAATGGGGCTAGAAACAGAAGCAGTTCCGTATTATGAGCAGGCAATCGCAAATGGACTTGATGGCGAATCGCTTTGCGGTGCTTATATTGGTTTAGGAAGTACATATCGTTGTATAGGGGAATATGAAAAGGCAATTACAGTATTAGAAGCTGGGGTGAAAAAATTTCCAGAGAACGCTCCAATGAAAGTATTTTTATCATTAGCAAAATATAACGTAAACGATCACGAATCAGCGATGAAATTATTACTTGAAACTGTCGTGAAAGTAGAGGAAGTAAAAGAATTTGAACGTGCCATTTCATTTTATAAAGACCATTTAAATGAGGTTTTTAAATAAAGGAGTGAACGTATGAAGGTTACACTATCACGAAGGCGAAAAGGTACTTGGATTGGACTCGTCTCTTTAATTATGCTATCAAACTATTTATTGTATGCCCTTCCAATTGTACCAGTTGCGCCGAAAGAAGTTGTGCTTGGGTCATTATTAGATTGCATGTTTGTCATTCCAATCATCACGTATTTCTTCATTATTCGAAAAAGATACTCGTTAACATATATAGTTCCTGTTGTAATAGCTGGTTATATTTTTGCAAGATTTATTATTCCAAGTGACTATTTACAAGCTTTTTCATTCATCTCTTATATTATTGTTGCGGCTGAAATTGCATTTGTAGGTTTAGAATTATTCCTTCTCTATAAAATTGTTAGAGTGCTTCCTAAAATAATAAAAAAATATAAAGAATATAGAAGAGAAAATTATTCCTTTTCTTATGCAATTGATGCAGCGTTTGACGCTACTATGAAAAGAGGTAAGTTAGTAGATGTCATTCTAACAGAGTGTAAGTTAATCTATTATGCGTTTTTATCGTGGCGTGAAAAAGTACCAACAGGTGCATCTGTATACTCATATCATAAAAAGAGTGGTGCTATAGGTGTGTATATCATGATTATTCACGCAACAGTAATTGAAAGCATTGGTTTTCATTATTTGCTACATCAGTGGAATCCAGTAATAGCATGGATTTTACTTATTTTAAATGTATACGCGATGATTTATTTTATAGCTGAAATACAAGCGATGCGTAAAAATCCACTTGTCGTAACAAAAGAACAAGTAATCATTCAAATTGGATTAGGAAAGAAAATCGTTATGCCATTTACACAAATTGAAAGTATTGTGTTCTACAAGGGTGAATTGCTAACGGCAAAAGAAGGGGAACAGGTATTGGATGCAACTGTTATGGAGTTCATAAAAGAACCTGCTACTTTTGAAATAATATTAAAAGAGCCAGTGAAAGCGCAGTTGTTATACGGCTTTTCTAAAACAGTAAGTCGTGTTTACTTAAATGTTGATGAAGAACGAAAATTTTATGATGCGGTTAAGGAAAAGTTAAAGCATGAGTAATAGTACTGTTAGTTGCATAAAAACAAATGAGCTTCCGTTAGAAGTGAAAAAATATGAAACATGGATAGTGAAAAACTCTTTCTAAATAAGAAGGAGTTTTTATTATGTACTTGTATAAATCATTATATAAAAAACTATACACTTCTTTATTACTATATAAATGGATATAATTGAGGATAGAACTAGCATAAGGGGAAACAAAATAATGAATAAGTTACTTACATCGAAAATTGAAATTATAGAAAGAAAAATCCGGTATAACTCAACAATAGTAGATCACAATTGCTTATTACTTGAAAAGCAATCACAAAGTATCGTTTTATTTCACGAGGTGCAGTATTCATTTACAATGACTGCAAATGATACTAAGTTAACAATCCCAAAAGGGAGTTATACAATCGCATATTACTGGAAAGATCGTCCGTACAATTTATACGTATGGAGAGATATAAAAGGAAAGTATTTAGGTTCCTATTTTAATATCGTAAAAAACACACAAATAAAAGATGAAGTGGTTTCCTTTGAAGATTTAATCATCGATATTATGGTACTTCCAAATGGAGAATACTTCATATTGGATGAGGATGAATTACCAGAACCATTAGGGAATTTCGAAGGTGGTTATGTGAAGAAAGCTCTTTATGGATTAAAAGAAATCATTCAAAAAGAGCTACCACCAATAGTTTTGGAGACAGCCAGGGTGCAGAGGAAATAAAATTTAATTACATAAATATTTTGAATGGGAATGAGTAGTCTCAAGTTATATGATCTAACTTTTTTGATAAATCTAAGGTTAGTAGCATATCTCTTGAGATTACTCTTTTTTGTAGAAATTTCGTCGCTTAGTTATTAAATCGATTTTAAATTTATGAAATAATATTGACTGAATCAAGTTCAGTCGTTTATGATTGAATCAGATTCAGTCGTGGTGAAAACATTGTAGGAGATGACGTATGAAAAGAATATCAAAAGAACCAGATGTAAGACGCCAAGAGTTAATGGATATTGGTTTTGAACTATATATGAAAAATGGTATGAAAGGATTTGGCATAAAAGATGTTGTGAATCATGCAGGTGTAGCAACGGGCTTATTTTATTATTACTTCAAGTCTAAAGAGAATTTTGTTGATGAAGTTTTAAATGACTTTATTGTGAAAAATATGGAGTTAATTGAAGAAATACTTATTTCAAATGAACGGTCTGTCATGCAAAAGATGAAAGATTCACTAGATATATTTTGGACATTTATTGAAAAGTTAGCACCCTATAAAAATGTGAGTTCGTTTCAGACGGAACAACATTTTCAACTGGAACAGAAATTATTCGCACGTATGCAACCGTTAATTAGACAAGTAATTGAAGAGGGAGTGAAAACAGGGATTTTTTATACTGATAACTCATTATTAGCTTCTGGGTTTATTTTATACGGTCTTAGCAGTATTGCTCATTCAGAAGTAAAGTTGAACCTAGATACAAAACAAGAAATGGTTAATTTAGTATTAACTACACTACGATACAATCAAAAGGAAGGAGAGAGTATATGAAGATTATTATCGATGGAAATAATATCTCACAAGAGCAACTTATAAAATGGAAAAGAGAACGGATAAAAAAAGTATTATATATATTAGGACATAAAGAGTCTGAAATAAATGATACAGACGTCATGATAAAACAGCTAACGGAAATAAAGTTGCGATATACATACAATGAAATGTACGAAAAGTTGAAATCAAAACTTAGATTAAGTGCAATAGGTATGCGTATCTGTACTCTTTTATCTGGCGATAGACGAAAATTTTCAAAAACTAGTATTTATTTAGACGGGATTACAGCAGAAGAAGCCATACATGGAATTGATAGTTTGATGCTTGAACAATCACGTGAAAATAACAAAGTGAATTTATCTGCTTGTCCTGATCACTATGTACTAAGGCCCTTTGGGGAAAATGAATTAGAGGTTATCGAAACTACTGGTAATTCTCCGTTTCCAGTTCAATTTTTCATTGTTTTTGGTGACGAAACTGGATTGAAAACACCAAGAGATAAATCTTATCAATATCAATCGACAGGTGTTGCACGTATGAAAGATGGTACTACTATTGGTGGAGTTCGACATCAATTTAAAGATACTGATACAGGGATAGAAGTAAGTCTAGTTGTTGAGTTCCCAGCCCTTTGTCCTAATAGTCTAATTAAATCCCATCAAATGCATTTAGCGTGTGAGTTTTCTTATTGGTTACAGTGGATTAAAGATCAGAAAAAATAGTAAGTAAACGATATCGTTAAAATAAACAAAAGTAAAATGTTCAAACAAATCATATGTATGTTTTAATAAAACCTAGTTGACTTATCGGAAATATTTGTATAATATGTACTTAATTCCATAACGTATTGCTGATTGGAGAAACCGAAGGCATTTTATCTATTGATAAAATGCCTTTGGTTTTTTTATTGCATAAATACTGAATCTGTTCATTTATATGAATCATTTCAAGGAGGCGAAGAAGTGACTGTTTCAATTGATGGAGTATCAAAATATTTTTCGAAACAAACTGCTACGGTTCAAGTATTAGAGAATATTAATTTTCAATTAGAAAAAGGGGATTTCGTTACAGTAATTGGTCCGAGTGGTTGCGGAAAAAGTACATTACTAAAAATCATTGCAGGTTTAGACAGCGATTTTGAAGGTGAGATCACTATTGATAGGGAGCGTATAACAAAACCGAGTAAGAAGCAAGGATTTATATTTCAAGAGCATCGATTGTTTCCATGGCTTACAGTGGAAGAAAATATTGCAGCTGATTTGTCGTTAAAAGATAAGTATGTGAAAGATAAGGTGAGAGAATGGGTTGAAATCGTTCGGTTAGATGGCTTTGAAAAATCGTATCCGAAAGAAATTTCAGGCGGGATGTCACAACGTGTTGCGATAGCGAGAGCGTTATTAAGAGATCCAAATGTATTATTACTTGATGAACCTTTTGGAGCGCTGGATGCTTTTACTCGAAGTCATTTACAAGAAGTATTGCTAAATATTTGGGAGCAGAAGAAAACAACAATGATATTCGTTACACATGATATAGACGAAGCGATATATCTTTCAAACCGAATCATCATTATGAGTGCAAAACCAGGGAAAATACATAAAGTGATTGAAAATAATTTGCCTTATCCGCGAAATAAAACTTCTCAATCGTTCCAACAACTTCGAACGAAAGTATTACAGCAGTTTGAATATGGAGGGTTGATTCAAACAAGTATATAGGAAAAGGGTGATTTTATATGTATAAAAAATTTAAAATTCTTTCTTTTGCTTTAGCTATATCAGTATGTTTATTAGGATGTGAAAAAAGTACAGCAAGTAGTAAGAAAGAAGATGTAACAATACAAATTGGTATACAGCAAGGGTTAAGCCCGCTATTACTAGCAAAGAAAAAGGGGTGGTTTGAAGAGGAGTTTAAAAAAGAAGGAGTTAAAGTGAAATGGACAGAGTTCCAAAGTGGACCTCCTTATTTTGAAGCAATCGCATCAAACCGATTAGACTTTGGTGAAGTAGGGAATTCTCCAGTCATTTCAGCGCAAGCAGCAGGTATTGGATTTACCGAAATCGCCAATACAAGTTATGCAAGAAAAGGAACTGGAATTCTCGTTCAAAAAGATAGCAAAATTGCGAGTGTAAAAGAGTTAAAAGGTAAAAAAATTGCAGTAGCAAAAGGAAGTAGTGCCTTTAATTTATTGTATCGAGCACTTGATAAAGAAGGGATTGATGCAAAAGAGGTAAATGTCATTCAATTACAACCAGATGAAGCGCAGCCTGCATTCGAATCAGGATCAGTAGATGCATGGGCGATTTGGGACCCTTTCATATCATTACATACGTTAAATAAAGGTGCGAAGGTGATTGCAGACGGTGAAACATTAAATGTCTCTTCGCCAGAATTTTTAATTACGAGAACAAAATTTGCGAAAGAACATCCAGAATTAGTTGAGAAATTCCTCGAAGTTTATGAGAAAGCACGTGTATGGCAAGATGCTAACTTAGATGAAGCAATAAAAGTATATACTTCTGTAAAAAAGATAGATGCGGAGATCGTAAAAGAAGTGTTTAATCACGACAAACCAATTTTAGTTCCGGTAACGAAGGAAATAATAGCAGAACAACAAAAGACAGCGGATTTTCAATATAAGCTCGGTTCTATAAAGAAAGAAATTAAGGCGGAAAAAGTTGTAGATAATTCTTTCGTAGAAAAAGCATTGAAAGCGAAGTGAAAAGAGGTTTTGTAAAGTGGAAAATACGAAAGCTGTTATGAAACCAGCGAGTATAACGATTGAGAAAAACAGCGTTAAGAATGTGCGAAAGTTAAATGTAAAAGTTTTAGTAAGGGCGATTACTATACCGGTTATTATATTAATAATTTGGCAGTTAGCTGGCGTATTCGGTCTTGTTTCTAAAACAGTTTTACCAACACCATTAGATATTTTTCTAGCTTTCCAAGAGCTTATTAAAACAGGAGAGTTATTCGGCCATTTAAGTATTAGTGTATTCAGGGCTGCGGCTGGTTTCTTTATTGGTGGGGGCTTAGGAATCATTTTAGGAACGATTGTTGGATTTTCAACGAGAAGTGAGCAATATTTAGATCCATCTGTGCAAATGTTAAGAACTGTACCTCATCTAGCTGTTGCGCCACTTTTCGTATTATGGTTCGGTTTTGGTGAAACATCGAAAGTGTTATTAATTGCAGATGGTGCATTTTTTCCTTTATACGTAAACGCATTTTTAGGTATTAGAGGTGTGGATTCAAAGTTATTTGATGTTGCGAGAGTGTTAGAGTTTAGCAAAAGAAAACTAATTACGAAACTCATTTTACCATCTGCATTGCCTAACCTTTTACTAGGAGCAAGGTTATCGTTAGGTGTTGCATGGGTGAGTTTAGTAGTAGCAGAACTTATGGGATCTACAGAAGGTATTGGTTATATGATTATGGATGCAAGGCAATTTTCAAATACAGATATCGTATTTGTCGGCATAATTATCTTTGCATTTGTTGGGAAGTTTTCTGACTCTCTAGTACGTTTACTAGAAGTGAAGTTTTTAAGATGGCGAGATAATTTTAAAGGTGAGACTGGGAATTAACATATAAATTATTAGGGGTAATTTATATAGAATGTGTTAGTATACGTTTCAAAATAAATAAGGGGTGTGCAAAGGTATGGAATTATTATGGTTTATTCCGGCTTATGGAGATGGTCGATATTTAGGAACGACAAAACGAGGAAGAGCAGCTGAATATGGTTATTATAAGCAAGTTGCTGCGGCAGCTGATTATTTAGGATATACGGGTGTTTTACTTCCAACTGGTCAAGGATGTGAAGACCCTTGGGTGTTAGCTTCAGCTCTTGCTGCTGAAACAGAAAAACTAAAATTTTTAGTAGCAGTGAGGCCAGGACTAATGTCACCTACAGTTGCAGCGAGGATGGCATCTACATTTGATAGAATTTCAGATGGGAGATTGCTTATTAATGTAGTAGCTGGAGGAGATCCAGTTGAACTACAAGGAGATGGATTATATCTTGATCATGATGAAAGATATGAAGCAGCGGATGAATTTTTAAAAGTTTGGAAATCGACATTGCAAGGTAAAACGATCTCTTTAGAAGGAAAACATATTAAAGTTACAGATAGTAAAGTTGTATTCCCACCAGTTCAAACGCCATATCCTCCTATATATTTCGGAGGATCATCAGCTGCTGGAAAAGAAGTAGCAGCTGAACATAGTGATGTATATTTAACGTGGGGAGAGCCGCCAGAGCAAGTGAAAGAGAAAATAGAAGAAGTAAGAAAACTTGCAGAAGAGAAGGGGCGTACAGTACGATTTGGCATTAGATTACACGTAATTGTAAGAGAGACAGAAGAAGAAGCATGGGAAGAGGCCGAACGTTTAATTCAATATGTGGATAATGAAACAATTGAGCTTGCTCAAAAGACATTTGCAAGATATGATTCGGTTGGTCAAAAACGGATGACACATTTAAATAAAGGTACGAGAGAGTCGTTAGAGATAAGCCCTAATTTATGGGCTGGAATCGGACTTGTAAGAGGTGGGGCAGGTACTGCACTTGTAGGCGATCCGCATACAGTAGCAGAAAGGATAAAAGAATATGAATCGTTAGGAATTGATACGTTTGTTTTATCAGGATATCCGCATTTAGAAGAAGCGTATGAAGTGGCAGAATTGTTATTCCCATTATTGAAAGACAAGAAGAAAGAAGAAAATAAAATTGTTGGTGAAATGATTGCTGATGCATATGCATTAAAAAGATAGTGAGAAATAAAGTTTCACTTATTTATTGCTTCATTTTGTTTACTGCCTGTTAATACGGGATAAAAAATCCGCAAGTTATTCGCTTGCGGGTTTTCATCGTAAATTATTAGAAAATATGGTAAAATTAAAGGGTAACTTAAGGTGCGGTTGGTTGTTCAATTATCACTTCTCCGAGTAGGAGGGGGGTGATAATACGTGAGTGAAATAGCGTTGCTACTGCAAGGTGGACTGTTTCTCGTTGCATTGTTAACGTTCGTCGTCGTTTTAATAGACAAGCTCAAAAAATAACAACCCACCTATGCCTATAGAATGTGGGTTGTTTTGTTTGTAAGAAACAAATAGGATAAATGAACAATCCAATCTGCTAAGTTACGTGGACTAGTGTGTAGCCGCACACTAGTCTTTTTTATTTATATACAATTTATAATTGGTTTATGTGATTGTATTGTTCTTTTCATACTCATTATAACACAGTGTCTTTTCATCAAGAAAGGAGACCGTATGTTCTGGTCACTATTATATAGTAGGTGCTTTTTCTTTAAACAGCCCATCCATATACTGTTTTAAACTTTGGACATAAAATTTCTGTGTATTCACATTATTTACACCGACAATGGGTGATGGAAGGTCAAATCTTTTTTCTGATAAATGAACGACAACATCAAAGATGTCAAACAAGCGAATGAAGCAAAACAGACCGTCTTTATCGCTAAGTAAAATAAAGTAATGATTTTCACTACTTGTATTTAGCGTATTCCATAAAGAACTTTTGCTTAAATCACGTACAATGCTTTTTTCTTTTAGTTCCACGAAATCTGCATTTGAGAGAATGGTAGAAATATCAATTGCATCTTGATCTTCAAAGTAGCCATCAACTGCTTGTACAGCGAATGTATAAGCCATTTTTAATATACTCATTTTATATTTACGGTTATCTAATAGTAATTCACGTTGAATAGAACTCGCTACTTTCGTTACACGTTCCTCTTTCCAAATTTCATTATGTAAGGAAATATCGTGCTTTTTACATAGTTTCATAATTAATGCATTAGAATAAAGAATTTCGTCGCTTACTTCGACAACATCAGTCTCAGCAGCCGCAAGTTCCTCACCGTGCTCATTCGTATAGAGTGGGGAATCAATTTGTCTTTTCATTTGTTCAATCTTAAATTGACTCAATTTATGCCTAATTAAAGGACGATCAATATTTGTTGTCATTTGTTCATGACAAGTATCACAAATTGAGTTTGTGAAATAATATCCACATAATATTTCTGGAATGACATATTGTTCACTAAGTTCTTTCGTATCTTTTCTGCAAATGATGCATTGTGTCATTTTTATCACCTTTACCTGCAAATTTGTATGTAATCTCATTGTAGTGTATTTATCGGTATTTTGGAATATTGTAAAGGAAAATATTATGTGAAATTCATACTTATTTTGGTACAATGAAGAGAAGTGCTAGTTTAAAGGAGGCCATTTTTTTGAAATCAAAAGTGCACTTTTGGACATTAGAAGTGCTAATGGTTGTAGGAATCATATTTATTTGCACAAAAATATCATTTTTATTTCAACCGATTGGTATCTTCATATCAACATTATTTTTCCCAATCTTAATCGCGCTTTTTTTATACTTCATATTTAATCCTGTATTAATCTTTTTGGAGAATAAAAAAGTACCTAGAAATTTAGCGATATTGCTGTTATATCTTTTTATCATAACATTAACTGCGGTTGGCGTTGGAGTAGTTGTTCCTACGATTTCACAACAGCTAATGGACTTAGTAAAAAATATGCCAGGCTACATAAAAGAGGGAAAAGTATACATACAAGAATTATCACATCATAGGTTGTTTGAATGGTTATCTACACAAAACTACGTTTCCATTGAAACAATTGAAAAAAATGCGATTGAATACTTAAAAGATATACCAAATACAATTACGTCGAGTGCAACGGCTTTATTTGGTATTATCACGAACGTTGCATTAGTTGTATTTACTGTACCGTTCATTTTATTTTACATGTTTAAAGATGGACATGCCTTTCCAGGAAAAGCGGTAAGTTTATTACCAGAGTCTTACCGTGAAGAGGGGCTTCGTATCATTAAGGAAACGAACGAAACATTATCTGCATATATTCAAGGGCAAGCGCTCGTTTGTATATTTGTAGGTGCGTTTACTTTTATCGGTTATTTAATTATCGATTTACCGTACGCTTTCGTTTTAGGAATTATCGCAGCATTTACAAACATCATTCCTAACTTAGGTCCATTTATCGGGGCAGCACCAGCTGTTATTGTAGGACTGTTCGTATCTCCGATGCAAGCCTTATACGTAATTATTATCGTAACAATTGTACAACAGTTTGAAAGTAATATTATTTCACCACGTATTATGAGCTCGAAATTAAACATCCACCCATTAACAATTATTATCCTAATTTTAGGGGTAGGAAACTTTGCTGGAATCATCGGAATGATTTTAGCAGTACCAGTTTATGCAGTAACAAAAACAGTTGTTTCGAACTTAGTGAGATTGTTTAAGACGAAGAGAAGTAACCGAAAATAGTAAAAACTGAGGAAGATACACCGCTTTTTAAGTGGTGTATCTTTTGTTTATAAATAAATAATTAAAAGTGGGTTGATTTGATTTTATTATATATTTTTTATACATCAAATTCAGTGATAAACTTGTGTGATATAAGCTCTATAAAACTATGTGGAATCCCTCTGAACTATCCAAATCATTTCCTTACAGCGTGCTATCAACATCATAATCGACTCCTTTTAATTCTATATAGTTAAACGATTAAAGGTGAGTGTAGTACTTGCTTCTACGATCTCGAATTTCATCAATAACTTGTTTATATTGTCTTTCTTGTTTTAATTCATTTTGAGATATTGTTTCTTTTTGAATCGTAATCGTTAAAAAGAAAAGGTGAAACTTCATATGTGAATTCCTCCTTTCGAATTGGAATTACAGATGACTACAGTAATGACTTTGTCTTTCTTTTACAGAATTCATAGCCTGATTAATTTGTCGTTCATGAAGCATTTCAGACTCAGAAAGTTTATTTCTTTGAATGGTAATGGTTAAAAAGAATACTTTAAATTTCATAAAATAATTGCCCCTTTATAAATGATTTAGAAAAAACGAGTGTAATAAGAAATTATAGGTGACTACAGTAATGACTTTGTCTTTCTTTTACAGAATCCATAGCCTGATTAATTTGTCGCTCATGAAGCATTTCAGACTCGGAAAATTTATTTTTTTGAATGGTAATGGTTAAAAAGAATACTTTAAATTTCATAAAATAATTACCCCTTTATAAGTGATTTAGAAAAGACGAGTGTAATAAGAAGATTGACGCTCTTTTACTTCGTCCATAATGTTTTGAATGTGTTGTTCACGTAAAATCTCTTTCTGTGAGAGCTTACGTTTTTGAATAGTGATTGTTAAAAAGAATGCTTTAAATTTCATGAATATATTACCCCTTTAAAATATATTTTTAATACATTTGAGTGTAGTATGAACTTTTAATGTCAGTTATTTTATCAGTCAGTTGTTTTAACTGTTGTTTACGATTGATTTCAGTTTCAGATAAAGTATTTTTTTGAAGTGCAGTCGTAAAAAAGAAAATATGAAAAGTCATAAATGAATTCCTCCTTTCGAAAAGGAATTACAGGTGATCACAGTAAAGTGCTTGGCGCTCCTTAACATCATTCATAGCTTTTTCAATTTGCTCATTATGAAGAATTTCATCTTTGGAAATTGTATTTCTTTGAATCGTAATACTTAAAAACAATACGCTAATAGTCATTGAATGTTGCTCCTTTCTTAGAAAAATAATGTAAGAGACTAAAAAATCGCGCAAAAAAACCACAGGAAGATACAGTTCTCCTATGGCTGGGCGTGAAAAAGCCACAGGAAAGTATACGACCTCCTGTGGCGAATTTATGAATTAAATGAAATAAAGTACGATTTTCAATTCTCCATTAGGGTGGTCGAATTCATATTTAATTGT
Organism: Bacillus sp. HMA207; assembly: GCF_003402455.1. NCBI lineage: Bacteria > Bacillati > Bacillota > Bacilli > Caryophanales > Bacillaceae > Bacillus > Bacillus sp. HMA207. The sequence goes on from NZ_BEZT01000001.1 coordinate 1,896,562, forward strand.
CCAGAAAACACAGGTGCAGTTAACGCTAAAGTTAATGCATGTAATTGTAATTTCATCATTTCCTTCGACCTCCTTTTAGAATTTTTTTCTTACGTTAGTAAGTATATACAATTAATGGATAATTGTAAACATAAAAAATGAAAATTTTTAATTTTGATTAAAATGCGTATATTTAAAAAGGGATTTGAAAGTAAATATTGTAATTAACGAAATATTGATAAAAATGGGGGATGCTAAATGAAATATATGCATCATAACATGATCGTTATGCTAACAATTTTTTTATTCATTGCGGCTTGTTCTAACGGAGAAAGAATAAAAGATATATATGATGTTAGGTCAGATGATTTTAAGAAATATACTGGGACATACGTTGGTAATAATTCAGATGTGGTTGCAATTGTTAATCATTTACCCGGTGGTGGAACAGTTCAAAGTATAAGTTTAGAAAATGAAAATATAAAAGTGAACTATGGTGCAAAAGAAAGTGGGGCTCTTACAGAAGAAATGATTGAGACGTATTGGTTTGATGAGAAGGATACGATGAAGAAGAATTTTTTCTTTAATGCTATATATTTAGTGATTTTAGTGCCAAATGCAAAAAGTTATGAGTTTCAGGTAGATAATAAAAACTTTAAGATAACGAGGGAAGAAATGTTATCAATTTTGCATAGTATATTCGATGATTTTCCAAAAGAAAAAGATATATGGGATAAAAATAAAGTTATAAAGTTCTTTAACGGCAATGAAGAAAAAATTAAAATGCTTGTGGAAGATAAAGATTTTCGGAAATCTTTATTTGCTAAATATCCAGTGAGCCAGTTGAAATAATGGAGGGGAGAAGATGGAGTTAGTATACAAAATTTCTTATCATAGAATGCAGGATTATTATTTACCTAAGTTAGTACAGGCGATTAGGCTCGTTAGTGAAGAAGATTTGTGGAAACAAGAGACCTCTGTTAATTCAATTGGTGGAATCGTACTACATATTTGTGAACATTTACAGAGAAATACAAGGCGTTATAAGGATCCCAATATAGTTTTTGAAAATGGAATTGAAGAATATTTTCCAATAAAACATTTAAGCTTCGAAACTTTGTTAAAAATTGTTGAAGAAACATTTGATGAGTGGGGAAAAGTATATATACAAGTATGGAAAGAAAAAAGGCATATTGATCTTCATAGTTTATTACATTTAGTGGAGCATACAAGTTATCATTTAGGGCAAATAGTAGATCGTACAAAGTCAATAAAGGGACAACAATTTAACTTTTGTCAAAATGGTATAAATGAAAAGAATTTGAGAACAAGAGTTGAAACCTCGAAATTTTAGAAAGAGAGTCATTCGTTTAAGAATGACTCTCTTTTTTGTAAAAGAAATTTATGGAAATAAATATATTTATGTGATATGGTTAATTACATAAGTAATGAACCTAAGAACCTAAGGTGGTGAAATTGTGAAACCTACTCTGGAGCAAAATAAATTAATATACTTACAAATTGCAGAAACGATTGAATCTGATATTTTAAAAGACATATTGCTTGAAGAAGAACAAGTTCCATCGACAAATCAATTTGCGAAGATGTTACAAATAAATCCGGCTACTGCAGCTAAAGGGGTGAATGTATTAGTGGATGAGGGGATTTTATATAAAAAGAGAGGGATCGGAATGTTTGTTGCAAAGGGAGCGAAAGAAGTCGTACTAAAAAAAAGACAAAATGCTTTTATGACTGAATATTTACCTAAAGTGTGGGAAGAAGCGAAAGTACTAGAAATATCAAAAAATGAATTGATGGATATGATTCAAAAGATTACGAAGGAGGGGAAAGAGGGATGATTGCACTTGAAACGAAAGAGATAACGAAAAAATATAAAAAGAAAATAGCTGTAAATGAAGTAACGATTTCATTAGAAGAGCAGAAAATATATGGTTTGCTTGGAAGGAACGGAGCAGGGAAAACGACACTATTAAATTTACTTGCAGGTCAAATTACTTCAAGTAGTGGAAGTGTATCAATATTTGGTGAAAATGTATTTGAAAATAGTAAAGCAATGCAAAATATTTGTTTCGTTAGAGTAAAAGAAGAGTCTCATTTAAGTTATAGAGTAAAAGAAATTTTTAAGATATGTAACATGTTTTATAAAAATTGGGATCAGAAGTTTGCTGAAGAACTGGCGGGTAAATTTCAGCTTAATATAACAGAGAAATACCATAAACTATCTCATGGCATGCAAACAGTTGTAGGAATTATTAAAGGGTTAGCAAGCAGAGCGACAATTACTATTTTTGATGAACCAACTACAGGATTAGACGCAGCACATCGTGAGTTATTTTATAGTTTACTACTAGAAGATTACGGGGAGTATCCCAGAACAATTATATTATCAACACATCTGGTAGAAGAAGTAACCCATGTTATTGAAGAAGTAATTATCATAAAAGAAGGTGCACTTGTTGTTCAATCAACAGTGGAAGATTTATTGCAACAAGGTCATATTATTTCAGGGCAAAAAGGTAAAGTGGAGGAGTTCTTGATTAATAAAAAAGTTATAAATAAAGAAATTTATGGGAATAAAGGTATTGCTGTTATATGGGAAGAGCTTTCTAATGAAGATTGTTACTCTCTTGAAAAAGAAGGTTTAGTAATTGATAGAATTACATTACAAAAACTATTTATTCACATGACTGGTGGTGAAGTGGAATGACGATGTTAATGAAACAATTGAGGTTACATATAAATTTTCATTATAAAGCAATTTTAATATTTTGGATTGTAGCTTTATTAATAAAAGGAGCTTTATATGCTGCTCATTTAAATGAAGCGAAAGTTGGTTATTTACCCGAAATTATCAATAATCCTTCAATTGCAATTATGATTTTTATAGTAGGGAGTGTTTTCATTGTTCAAGATGATGTATTTCGTTTAGCAGTTTCATTTGGTATAACGAGAATACAATATTTTATCGGAGCGATTTGTTATATTGTGTTGCAATCCGCATTGTTTTCATTCCTTCAAATACTGTTTTTACAAGATATAAAATATAACTTAGTAAATGTTAACTTTGGAGAGCAATTAATACAACAGTTTATTTTACAATTTTTATTTTATGTTACGATAGCATGTTTCTTTCAAGTAGTAGTAATTTTTAAGCAAAGATTTCAATGGATTGGTCTCATGATTGGTGGGTCGCTTTTCCTTTCAACAAATAGTGTGCTGTATGGAGAAGTAGGGATAAAAGGATTGTTATTTACAAATGATGTATCTTTAATAGATATCCCTTATTTTATTGTTATTTCAATTGGATTAACAATTCTTTATATCATAACTAGTAGTATATTTATTCGTAAAGTATCATTTGAACGAACAGTTTAAAATAGTGATAGATTATTTTTTTAGGGAGAAGGAAAATATATGGGAGACACGTCCTCACTAATAACCGTCTTTTTATGCATTGCACTACTAATATTTTGGCGTCGTTATCGCTCCATGCATAAGCCAATAAAGGGATCGGGAAAACGTATTTTATGGCCATTACTATTTTTAACACCAGGTATTGTATGGTTTTTAGGTCCCGTACATCCAGCTATATTGCAAGTGATTATAGCGGTATTCATTGGTGTACTTTTTGCTGTGCCGCTTATAGTATTAACAAATTATGAACGAAGAGATGATGGGAATATTTATACGAAAAAAAGTGCAGCTTTTTTAATTACTTTTATTGCACTTGTCGTTTTGAGATACGGTTCAAGAAAATATATTGTTGACTTAGATCAGCAAGCAATAGGTTTATTATTTTATGTTGTTGCAATATCGTATATTTTTCCTTGGAGAATTGCCTGTTATATAAAGTTTAGAAAAGTTTGGCGGGAAAATAATAATCATGCTATATGAAAACTTCTCATTTGAGAAGTTTTTTTATTTTTATAGGTAAGCAAAACAAGTTGTTGAAGGGCAGGCTATCATAGAATATGATACATATTATAATGAGGAAAAGTTGAGGGGATAAAAATGCGTACAATTTTACTTTTTCTAAACAACATGTCCATCGATAAAATAGAGAACATTAGACATAAACATGATCCTTTAGTTGGATTAATTCCACCGCATATAACAATCGTATTCCCATTTGAAAGTTCGATTTCAAATGATGAGCTGAAATTACATATTATAAATGTATCAAAACCGATACAGAATATAGAAATTGAATTTACGAATCAAATTACAAGTGAAAGAGAATATTTGTTTTTACGAGTTGAAAAGGGGAAAGAACAAATAGAGGAACTACATAATATTCTATATACAGGACCTTTATTACAATTTTTGAAAGAAGACATTCCGTACATCCCGCATGTAACAGTCGGAAGAAAAGAAAGTGCCGAATTAGCTGCTGAAGTAGTGAAGGAGATTCCTAGTTTTCATGGGAAGTTAAATTGTTTGATTGATAGAATAAGCGTGGAGCGAATTGGAGAGAACGGGGAATCAATTATTGAATTTGAAGTGCCATTTCTAAAAAGCTGACAAAAGTCAGCTTTTTATTTCGTAGCATGAAGTAATGCACCAATTGCACCGCTATTACCACCATCTTGTAAAAAGATTGGTGTTTTATTTTGATATTCGGTGTAGCTACTAATAATATGTTGAAGTTGTACGTTATTACATAAAGTCGAACCAATATAAATAATATGTTCAATGTTTTTTGTTTCAGCGAATTGAAGGCTTAATGCAGTAACGACTTCACCGACAAGTCCTTGTACAGTAGCTAGTATATCGGAGCTACTATTATTTGATTCTGTAATGGCTGCTTTTCCGAAGTTACTAGCAGTTAAGTTATTATCGATAGGGGAAAGAATACCACCATAAATATCTCCAACCGTAATATCTAGTTCTTTTCTAGATCCTACTTTTGTTAGAGGTATTATATCTTCAAAATGATCTATATTTGTTAACAATTTTGAGAGTCCCATAATAGTCCCACCGCCAACTCCGGTTCCACCAGCGCGAATATATTGTTCATTATAAACATAATGGATAGAAGTACCTGTACCGATATTGGTTAAAATAAAATTGTTTATAGTATGTTGTTCTTCTTTTAATATGAATTGGACACCTGCAAGAGTAGCTTCAAATTCGCTTAGCTCTATTATTTTATATGAACCTGTAAGCAGTTGCTGTAATAGTTTCGATTTACCACCCGTAATACATATTTGTTTTATGCCATTGTTGTTTTTAATCCAATCTATTATTTTATGTTGTTCATGCGAATAAAATTTTTCAAAAGTTAATAGCTTTTTTTTGTTAAAATAAGCTATTTTCGTTAATGTGCCTCCAGCATCGATACCGATAGTACGTTCCATTTTCCTGCTCCTAACTACGTAATATATTTTCCTATTTACTTAATTGGTTGAGAATAGATATTTCCAACTGATATAAGGAACATTTTAATCTGCTTGATATATTAATAGTTTTTCTATAGTTACAATAGGCTGGTCGTTTACAGTTGCAATACCTTTACCAAGAACAAAACCTCGGCGATTGCGCGTTAGCTCATAATGTAAATCAAGTTTATCACCGGAATATGCTTTTCCGTGGAATTCAATTCCATCTAAAGAGGAGAGGAATCCTAGTCCTTCAGAATCACTTGTATGTACAAATGCACTAAGCTGAGCAAGTGCTTCTACAATTAACATATGAGGCATATGTTTGTGACTATCATTTATAAACCATTCGTTATTTGTAATGAGTTTATATCCTGTAACGAATTCATCTTGTTTTACATTTGTTACTTTATCAATCATTAAAAATGGATAACGATGGGGAAGTGTGTCTTTAATATGCATATGAAAGTACCTCCAATTAATAATACCCCTGCTAAAGTTAAGCAGGGGAGTCGGAATTAATTTTTAACTAATTCATTTACTTTTTCAAGAACGAAAATGCCGCTATTTCTAATGTTTTCAACAACTTGTTGCAATACTTCTTTATCTTGAACGAGTGCAATACGTACGAAGCCTTCTCCGTGAGGTCCAAATGCATGACCAGGTGTAACAACGACATTCGCACGATCCATTAATGCATAAGCGAAGTCTAGAGAAGTCCACCCTTGTGGAATTTCTGCCCAGACAAACATACTACCAGCTGGCTTATCGACATTCCAGCCAAATGTTCGGAATCCATCGACTAAAGTATCTCTCCGTTCTTGATAAATATTGCGGTTTTTCTCACAAAATGCAGCGCCATTTCTTAGTGCTGCAGATGCCGCTTTTTGAATTGGTAAAAATACACCGTAATCGGTATTAGATTTAAATTGAGTAAGTGCACGAACAATTTCTTCGTTTCCAATCATATATCCAATACGGCTACCCGCTAAACTATAACTTTTTGACAAAGAATTGATTTCTACACCAACTTCTTTAGCACCAGGTACAGAGAGGAAGCTAATTGGCTTATTACCATCGAAATAAAATTCAGCATAAGCAAAATCATGGACAACGATAATATTATGTTTTTTCGCGAATGCGATTACTTCTTTAAAGAAATCTTCATGAGCCATTGCTGGAACGGGATTCCCTGGGAAGTTTAAAATCATCATCTTTGCTTGATCGGCAATTTCTTTAGGGATGACTTCTAAGTCTGGTAAGAAATCATTCTCTTTCTTTAAAGGCATGTAGTAAGATGTTGCACCAGCCATTTGAATACCTGTTTCATAAGCTGTATATCCTGGATCAGGAACTAATATAATATCACCTGGATTTGCATAAACCATAGGTAAATGAACGAGCCCGTCTTGTGAACCCATTAATAATAAAACTTCTTTATCCGCATTTAATAAAACGTTATGAGTGTTGTTGTAATATTCAGTTACAGCTTCGTGAAATTCTTGAATACCTGATAATGTATACCCGTAGCTCTCTTTCTCACTCGCTGTATGTACCATTGTTTCTCTTACAAAATCAGCGGGCGGCATATCAGGATTTCCGATGCTCAAATCAATCATGTTATGACCTGCTGCAATTTTTTCTTTTTTATAGGCTCCTAATTCACTAAATATAGAAGATTGGAATGCTTTCATTCTAGTTGCTAACGTGTAAGTCATCAAAACCCCTCCTAAAACAGTGCTTTCATTCTGCGTTTTTAATTATTCTGAAAACACATGTTTATATTTTATCATTTTTTTATGAAAATTAAAACGATTGACAAATTTAGAGGAAGGATTAGCCTATTTTGAAAAGTATCGATGTAAATAGCGTAGATGTGTTAATTGAAATGTCTATTATAGGATTCATTTTATATAACTTAAGGTATTTTCTAGTTTTTATTAAGTATATTTCTCATGTTTTGAATGAAAAAGAATACGAAAACAAGGGCTGTTTTTGTGGCCGATTTCTAAAGTGAAATAACGCAGAAAATATTTTCTGCGTCTCCTCTGAAATGTAATCATTTCTTTTTATATGTGCATAATTTTTCGGCTGTCAAAAAGTATACATTTAATGTACCGTCGGCAACTTTTAAAGTTTGGTCCGATGTAAATGAATTACCATAATCAATGTGATATACATTAGAATTTTTGACAAATGAGCCTTTATATAAATCGTCTTTATTCTTTGTTGTCTGCATTTCTACTAAATTTTGCACAATTTCCTCTTTATTTTCTTTTTTGACAACTGTTTCAAATTTATAATATACAGGGCATTCACCTTTTTTATTGTCAACGACTTCCCAAGAACCGTATATATCGTTATTGCTGCATCCACTAAGTAGGATGATTAGTATAGGAATTGTAAGTAGAACCTTTTTCATTTTGTGCTCCTTTCTTTTAAATTTGAATAAACGTGCGAATACGATAGGGATATTATAATAAATAAAGTTTAAATTTTTTTAAAGAATTATTTAATTTCATATAAAAATTTAAGAGAAATTAAATAAGCATGAATCTAGTGTAAAGTCAGATTCATGCTAGTACTATAGCCTATGTTATGTCTTTTTTGAGGATAAATAAAGAGGAAAGCAGAATCACTATTCCATTTAATATATATACGCTTGCGATCATAAAGGCTAACGTACCTGCGCCAAATCCTGCTTTATCGAATATAGAAGCAAATGTTGCGATAGTCAAAAAAATAATGGGAGTCAGTAGTAAAAATATGAAACCTGCCACGATTCTTTTTTTAAAACTATGTCCAGATAAGGAAATGGCTAAAAAGTTTAGGATGCTAAAAAGAGCAATTGCAAAGAGCAGGACAATAAATACTTCGATGCCATCAGACATTTTACCACTCCTTTTATAAAGAGTACTTTTTATAATCTATTCGAAATAAAAGGGGGATACTCCTTTAGGTAATTTCAATAAACGTAATAAATAGGCGTATTATAAAACAAAGAAGTATGGATTCAATATTAGACCCATACTTCTTTGTTTATTTTATAAATTTGCAGATTGCGAATGCTGTTTTTCATAATGTTTCTGCTTAGAAAGGGAAATAGAAATAATCAATAATGAAACGACTCCAAAGATGAGAACCATATATTGTAACCCAATTGTATCTAAGAAGAAGCCTGTGCCAAGTAAGACGATTTGGAACATAACCCTCTCAAACATATTACGGAATGAGAAGAGGCGACCGTGATAACTTTTTTCCACTTTCGTTTGGAAAATCGTCGACATAATAGGGAAGAAGCAGCCAACACTAAACCCAAACAAACCAAATGATGTAAGAGCCATCCATTTTATATCGCTAAAGAACAATGACAGATGTGCAAAAGCAGTACAAACTGCGAAGAAATATAGTAATTTTTCAGGTTTGAAATGATCAGATAGACGTTTAATTACGAAGGCACCTAACATAAATGCGACACCTTCAATTGTATATATGAACCCTTTAATCGTAGGATCATGTTGCATTTCGCTAATGTTAATAACCATTAAATTAAACCCAGCTATAAATAATAGAGGGATGATACTTAATATAAGTGCTGTAAAAGCAATAGGAATTCCTTTTAAAATACGAAATACTTCCATAAAGCTATTATCTTTTGCAGCTTGTTTACTTGGTGTTGTTGATTTCTTGTCTTCGAATTGTAGGAAGAAAGTCGAGAGGAATAATAAGGCGTATGCTGCCATTGAGAAGGCATACATGTACTGTAAACTCATCACAACTAAAAGAATTCCACCTAGTGAAGTGCCTGCAATACGAGCAATTGTACCAACATTCATATGTACACCGTTCATTTGTAATAACTCATGCTCACGTACGATGAGTGGAATTACAGATTGTAATGCAGGGAAATAAAATGCTGCTGAAATTTGAAGAGCAACCATAAATGCGATCATAAATGCGATACTTTCAAATTGAATAGCAAAAAACATGAAAATAACACTTAAAACTCGACCAAACCCAGCGTAAAGAAGAACTTTTTTCTTTTCATACTGATCGATGACACGGCCAGCCATAGGTCCAACTAGAACACCGGCTAATAGTCCGATAAATAATATAACTGATTTCATGAAATCAGAAGGGACATATTTTTGCATAAATTCAAGGTTGCCAAGAATACCAAGCCATAATCCTAGACCTGCAATAAACTCCCCAATTAAAACAATCCAAACGTTTTTATTACGCCACATAACATTAAAACCTCTCCGTCTTTTAAAATGAAAAACTCGTATATAAAACCTCCTTATTTATGTATTCTTTTCATACGAACTTTTTTAGAGTCAGAGTCTATATTACGTGTTTCATAATTGGATTTCAATCTTTTTGATTGGTCAAAAATTTGATGTGTTAATTGATGAAATAAGTGAATCAAAACGTAAAAAAATTATGATTAAAGCTAATAGAAAGTAAGGATACATATAAAAAAGCAAGAACGTATAACTACGCCTCGCTTTTCTCAAGTACAAAATTAAATATTAGATTCACTTAGCAACATTTACGCTCTTGTCCAATAGCTAAAGCGCTAAAAGATAGTGGGCCAACAACTTCTGCGCTTGCACCACTAGTAAGGTTTTCTACAGTTAATGAATATTCGTGTGTTCCACTGCTAACGTTTTGATCTATAGCTTGAAATGTTTGTACGTAGAATTGTTCAGAATCTGTAGATTCAATACCTACTTGCGCATTAAAAATTTCAATGTTATCACGGAAAATTCGGAATAAAACTTGTGAAGTCTCAGTTATACCTTCTACACCAATTGTAGCGATTAATTCTACTCGATTATTACGTGAATCTCTACTTGAAATTCTCAATTTCAAATTTGCTAAAATTGCTTTATTTGGAGAAGCTGGGATTGCAAAAGTTGTTTCACCAGTTTTACTAATAGGTTGAGTAGCTTGGTAATCAATGATATGAGTCATATTCTTCACCTCCTCATATACTAGAATATGAAAATAGTGAAGAATTAGCTTGGACAAATACTAGATTATTTAATAGAGTCAACAACAATTATTGAAAAGAAGAAATTCACATAAAAGCATTAAGAATATATCACAATAAGATGATATGCTTCTTAATGCTTTTTGTAATTAAGCAGAGTATTCTTCTTTACGTACTTCAAAAAATTCATTACGTCGTAAGTAATTATAAATTTTCTCTGAAACCTCTTCTTCTTCAGACACCAAGAAACGATGATCAAAAGCGTAGAAAGATTGACCTTTAATTAATTTTACGTAATACATATTAAACGCCTCCTGACACTAGATTATTACTTGCTTCATATTTATGATGGCCTATATGTCTGCTAAAAATACTTGAAGTTTCAAAGGGGATAAGCAGAGGGATGAAAGAGCTTACAATTCTGTAAGGTTTATGTCACCTTTTTCGATAGTTTACATTCGCTAATTTCTTCTATACTACAAATAAGTTACATAAAATAAGGGGGTAAAAAGATGGATGAAGTAATTGGAGAAGTTGTAGCAGGTATTTGTGAGTTTGTAGTGGAAGTAACAGCGGATGCTATAGGAAATTTAGTTTCCGGAAATGATGAGGAAAAAGAAACATTATAATAATTTGTAAAAGAATAAAGTTGATCGAATTATAAAGGCTGATTTCTAAAGGGGATTCAGCTTTTTTATTTTTTACATTATATTAACTTAATTTGAATATTCATTTGTTATCATATTTAAGAAGCCTATATAAGGAGGTGAATAAACAAATATGTCGAATTCAGGGCCTGATTTATCTGTTTCTCGTTTGATTGTGGTAAATATAGAGGAAAAAGAATATCATTTTATTGTTCGTGAACATCCGATTGTAGGGAAATTTATATCGCTATTTGAAAATGGAAAAGAATATGGTTTAATAGATAAACAAATCGCTAATAAAGATAAATTTATTACATCGGAGCTTACTAAGTTAGATTATTTTAATATAGATGTTTTATATCTTACACCTGGGTGGATATGGATTGGTATGGATCAATTTGGTTTACATGCTCGTGAGGCTACTTATAACGAAGTAGATGTTATTATGAAGTTGAAAGAGGATTTATATTATATAGATATATATGAAGAAATAAAAATGTAGTAAATATTTAGTCAGGTTAGGGGGCAAGTTCCCGTAGCCTTTTTTTGTTTAATGAAATAACGTATAATCATATTATTTTGATTATACGGGAACGTGATGAGAAGTGAGATGAAAAGAGGATTTGAAAATACATGAAGAGAATTGTAATAATTATATGAGTCGTATATGTAAATAACAATAGAAAGAAGATGATAATATGAGTAAAGAAGAGCTTGTGAAAAAACAGTTTGGCAGTAATGCAGATAAATATGTAAATAGTAAAATACATGCTAAAGGACTGGATTTACAATATGTAGTTCAACAAGTTGAGTCTCGTCATAATAATCGTCTTCTTGATGTTGCTACTGGTGGCGGACATGTGGCAAATATGTTAGCACCCATGTTTGAAGAAGTAGTTGCACTTGATTTAACAGAACAGATGTTAGAAAAAGCAAAAGTTTTTATAAAGCAGAATGGGCATGAAAATGTATCTTTTGTAGCAGGAAACGCAGAGGATTTACCATTTGTAGACCATTTTTTTGATACAATCACATGCCGGATTGCAGCCCATCATTTTACGAATCCGGCTCAATTTATTTATGAAGTAAATCGTACATTGAAGGATAATGGATTATTCATCTTAACAGATAATGTTTCGCCAGAAAATAATGAATATGATACATTTTATAATTTTATAGAAAAAAAGCGAGACCCAAGTCATGAACGAGCTCTAAAAAAGACAGAATGGCTTACTTTATTAGAAAAAAACGGTTTGCAAATGCAGTCATGTCTTACTTTTGATAAGAAGTTTGATTTTGACTGGTGGTGTAATATGATGGATGTCCCTTTACAAAAGCGTGAAAAATTAACAGAATGTATGATGAAAGCACCAAACGAAATGAAGGGATATTTTAATATTCAATTTAAAAATAATAAAGTAGAATCGTTCTATACTGAAATGGCTATGTTTATATGTAAAAAAAGTACAACGTTAAAAAGATAAATGTGTTGCAGTCTTTCTGAAGTACGATATACTTAGTACAGAGAAACTGAGAATTGAGGAATAGTTATAATGATTCGTGTACGCATTGAAGGTTCTGAGGAAGAAATGCTTGAATTTATGGGGAAAATGCCAGACATTCCTGGATTTGAAAAGACACATATGAGAGAGCCGAGAAAAGGAAATAACCCGAAATATGATTCAAGTAAAAATGTACTTGCATATTTGTCTTATAAAAAGATTGAAGTCGCCAATAAATAGGCGACTTTTTTAGTTTGCGCTGTTTCACCGCCTTGTCTTTTTCACATAATAATAATAGTAGATTGTGCTTAAGAGGGGTGAGAATAGTTAATAAGAAAATTATCTTTTTTGGAGATTTTGGTATTGATGACGCCGTAGCGTTAATTTATGCAAATAAAACATGTAAATTAGATATTCTAGGTATTGTTGCTGAGTACGGGAATGTATCACGAGATATCGTTACGGAAAATGTTTATTTTTTAGAAAGGTACTATGCTACACAAGTGAAAATTATTGAAGGTGCGAGTAGACCGATGACAGCTGAAGAGCCTTTGTTTTTCCCTGAAATCCACGGGGATCACGGTTTAGGTCCTATTATTCCACCTGAGATGAGAATTTATAAACGAGAAAATTTTTGTGAATTAATCAAATTAATCGAACCTTGTCCAGAAGATATTATAATTGTGGCGACAGGGAGACTAACGACGCTTGCTACGTTATTTTTATTGTATCCAAATATAATGGATCGTATTTGTTCGTATTATATAATGGGCGGCGCTTTCCTATTTCCAGGTAATGTTACACCAGTATCTGAAGCGAATTTTTATGGTGATCCAATTGCAGCAAATATTGTTATGAAATATGCGAAAAACGCTAGCATATACCCGTTAAATGTAACACAGGGCGCGCTTATTACGCCTGAAATGGCCAATATAATAGATAAACAAGGAACTGGACAGGCGAAACTCATTAAACCAATGATTGATTTTTATTATGAGAATTTCTATAAAAAAGAATATCCGGGTATTGGTGGAAGTCCTATACACGATTTACTACCGTTTATCTCGTTTATAAATGACAGTATTTTCGAATATAAAAAATCGGCAGTGTGGATTAGTACGACAAATGATGTGACTAGGGGCCAAAGTGTAGCAGACTTTAGAAAAATAGCTGAGCCAACAAGGTTTGATGATCGGCCGATTCAAAGAATTGCTGTTGGTTTTAACTATGCAGCTTTTAAAGAAGAGTTTATGCGAACAATATTGAAGCCAGATTGTTCTTAATGTGTGTAATAACAAGTCGGATAAATCGTTAGTTCAAAAAAAGGTTTAATCTGTGTGTATTATTCTCAAAAATCTTAAAGTTGAACAACATGAATAACTTATGAAAAATGTCACATAACTAATGGTAAGCAATTGTTTCTAATTATATTTTGATTGGTGAAATGTAAAGGAGGTTATTATATGATTTGGTCTTTAATCGTCGGTGGTATATTAGGATGGCTTGCGAGCTTAATTACTGGAAAGGACGTACCTGGTGGTGTAATTGGTAATATTATTGCTGGTATTATCGGTTCTTGGGTTGGTTCGAAATTACTTGGTAGTTTTGGTCCAGTCATTGGCGGATATGCAATTATTCCAGCTTTAATCGGTGCGATTATTTTAATTTTCATCGTAAGCTTCTTATTACGAGCAATGCGAAAATGAATGTAAGGACTGTTTACATTTGTAAGCAGTCCTTTTTATATGTTATGCTAGTATTATACAATCAGGAGGTGTCAGCATTGAAATCATTTACAGTAAATTTCCATCAAGAAGATAATGCAAAAGCGACAACAGTACATAAATTAAGTGAAGAGGACTTCAATAAAGCAACTGAAAAAGGTACTCGTCATTTATTTGATTTAGATACAAACGTTGGCTTCTTCGTATTCTTTGATGCAGAAGATGCAGAAGGAAATGATCAATACTTAATGTTACAATATGAAGGGGATCATGAAGAACCAACTGCATGCTACGGATTTGATTTAAAACTATACTATCAATTTTTAGCACTATACTTAAACGATCTTGAATTCCAAGGCGAAACAGATGAGGAAGAGGAAGAATACGGTCCAATTCATCATTTAGCGCATTTACTTTATCATATTGTTGAAGATGGTAAATCAATCGAAGTGTAATATACATATTTGAAGCTGCTCTTTTTGGGCAGCTTTTTTATATGACATTGAAATGGTGTACTGTAAGCTAAATAAGGTGAAATTTTAATCAGTGGGGGTTTTGTTCATTCTCACTGATTATCAGCCCTCACCAATTTAGCTTTTACGGGTAGCAGGGCCCCCACCTAACTTCTTTGTTTCCGCTGAATTTTGAGGTGGGGATCTTACTGCCCGGCAAATAGCGAGATAAATTAATAATAGAAATTTATTTATTACTTTCATGTTAGCGTCGTAAAACACCTGTTATAATGATTGTAATTAAATTCTTGGAGGCTAATTCTATGCTTGTAGATGTAAAAGCTTTTATTAAAGCTGCAGGTTTAACATGTATTTCATCATTAAGTGGAGATAACACGTTTGCTTATAATTTTGAAACAGTAAAAAACACTATCGCTACATTTTTTAAGAAGCTAAGATTTACCGTTTAATTTCATTTCAACCAGTAGGAAAAGAGTAATCACTTCCTACTGGTTTTTTTGTTTCAAGGAGCTGTTGTGACAGCATGTTTTAAGTTATAGATAGAGGATATTATCATTGAGAAGAGAAGGTTTAAAGAAGGAGATGAATACGATGATTAACAATATAATTCCAAGTTTTTTAAAATTATGGGAAAGTGACGATTTAGAATTAGAAGTCCTTAATTAATACTATACTTCGCATCCGGTTGATTATCGAAATGAATAAAATACAATAGGGGGTAAAAATGATGAAGGTATATTTGAAAATAGTTATGTTATTTCTTGCTTTTACATGCACATTTGCATTAGCAGCATGTAAAGGGACAGACGAAAAAAAGGAAGCAAATCCAGCCTCGGAAAATCATAAAAATGAACAAAGCAATTCTTCAGAAGAAAAGAAAAATCTTGAAGCAAAACCAAGTAATGAAAAAACAACAAAACCATCAGCTGAGCAAGATTCGAAAGATAGAACACTTAATCAAAAATCAATTAACCACGTTAAAGATTTGTTTGAACTAGCAAAAGAAGGAAAGGTACCTAATGTGCCATTTGGAGCCCATACAGGGGATATTGAAGAAATTGAAAAAGCGTGGGGGAAAGCAAATAAAACCGAATATGCAGGGAATGGAATGTACGCAACTTTTACAAATAAAAATGTTGTTTTCGGATTTAATAAAGGGTCACAAGTTTTTGATGTACGCTCATATCATGCAGAACTAAAATTGATTACATTACAAGAAATTGAAAAAGCATTAGGAAAACCATCTTCAGTTAAAGAGAATGGTGAAGATAAAATATATGTATACAAAGTAAATAACCAGTATGAATTGAAATTTGTCATTCCAAAATGGACTGGTAAGGTCGATCATATTTCCGTATTTTCGCCAGAGGATAGTATTAATAAAATGGCAGGATAAGAAATTAAGTGATTTCAAAAACACCTCACTTTCTTGAAGTGAGGTGTTTTTAGTTGTAAACAAGGAACGTCTCCTGTCATATAAAACATACTTTCATATGCGAAATACTTCACTTTTGTTTTTTAATATTCATCCAATAAGAAATATTGATCTACTGAAAAAGTAGTAACCTATAAATTATGTGTAGGATGGTTCACGATTTTTTTACGTTCCAAACTTTGAACAAATAGCGCTTGAACAATACCTCCAACTAATAAGAAGCTAGCACAAATATAAAACAGTATACTTCCATTTAACTTACTTAATATAACTGCACCAATAATTGGTCCACACGTTCGAGATATATCCCAGTGTATACCGTAAATTGAAAAATATAAACCACGTTTATTATGAGGTGCAATTTCTGAAACGAATCGTAATAAATGGTTTAGAGCAATACTTTCTCCAATGACTAAAAAGAGTAAGGTGAAGAATAACGACAATATCGTCGTTGAATAACTAAAGCCAACTGCAGCTATTGTATAGCAGGCGTAAGAAATAAGGATGATTTTCGCCATAGAAAATCGTTCAGACCATTTTACGAGGAAGATTTGTAGAATGATTTCCAAAATGGCTTTGCATGTTGAAATAAATGCGAGTATGAATACGAGATTAGGAAATACATGTTCTGCAAAAATACGATAATTCGTCTCAGTTTGTGCATAAAAAAAGCTAATAGGAAGTGTAGAAACCATAAGACCGAATATGGCGTAATGTTTAAAAGCAAATTGCTTTGGTGAACTTGCCTCAACTGTTTGTTTCGACTTACTTATAGGTGGAACAGTTTCTGGGAGCTGGGTCCAAACAACAACGGCATATATCGTAAGAGTTACACTTTGCACGATAAATAAATATTCTGGGTGAGTATTATAAAAACTTGCACCGATTAAAGGGCCGACTACGGATCCGATTGCTCCCATCGTTTGTAGGAGAGCAAAAATTTCTGCTTGCTGCTCTTGTTTTGTTAAATCAGCAATTTGTGCACGTTGAGCTGGAATATATAAGGAACGGCCAATACCATTAATGACATATAACAGTGCAAATATAAAAACGGATTGAGCGAAAACGAAACTACCGATTGCAACACCTTGTAGTAATAATCCGAGTAACATAATCTTTTTTTGGCCATATTTATCAGTAATTCCTCCAGCAATAAGTGTAAATAAAATGTCTGAAAGTGGCTGTAATCCGAAAATTAGCATAGTTATTATTACATTGCCGTTTAACATTTTATTGACGTAAATAATCATAATGAGAGCTAACATAGATTCAGTCGTTCGGGTTAATAATTCACCACACAATCTAATAAAAATAGGTTTATTGTAACGAAGTAAGAGATAATTCAATATTAATTCCTCCTTTCTATATTGAAATGATAAGATGAAAGGAGAGTTGGAAAAAGGGTAGAAACTATAGGGAGAATTTTTCACCTTTTAGGGGGAGTATGATGTTTATTTTAGATCAATACATTGAACTATGGATTGCTTATGGAAAAGGAAAAAAAGAGGGAGAACGATTGGAAGTAACAGTGCAAAATATATCTGGTACATTATTTTGTACAGAGCGCAATAGTAAATTAATTATAAAAAAATTAGATGAGTTAAATTGGATTAAGTGGTTTCCAGGTCGCGGCAGAGGAAATCGGTCTAAGTTAATATTTCAAAAGCACCCGATATCTTTAATTTTAGATAGAGGAAAAGAAATAACGAAAAAAGGGGATGTGAAAAGCGGAAGTATATTTGTGGAACGCTATAGCTCACATTTTCCATCGGTAAAGGGAGAATATCATTCCTGGGTGGATTCAATATTTGGTCATAAGGTTGAAATGACATCTGAAGGGAGAAGAGATGTACTCCGGTTGCAAGTACAAATGAATTTAGATATCACATTAGATCCTGTATACGCTACAATGCGCTCAGAATGCCATATGGTAAAACATATATTCGACACACTCGTGTATGTAGAAGGTAATACAAACATTATAGAGCCAAGACTTGCATTTCACTGGGAATATAATGACGCTGAAAAAATATGGACGTTTTACTTACGAAAAGGAGTTCACTTTCATAATGGAAAACAACTTACTGCACATGATGTTATATACTCGTTGAATCGATTTATGAAGCTGGAAAATAATGCACACGCATGGATGTTACAACACGTTGAAAGTATCCGTTCAGTGGATGACTACGTTTTCGAAATTCAATTACATACAGAAAATCGAATGTTTTTACATATGCTAAGTGCAGAACAGTGTTCTATCGTGAATGAAGATGAAGCAGGAGGGCTAATTGGAACCGGGCCTTTTCAATTATATAAAAGTAATGAAAATCTGTTCATTTTAGAAGGACATCCTTTATATTTTCGTGAAAGACCTTTTTTAGATCGTGTTGAGTTGTGGAATGTAGAACAAGGTGTAAGTACATACGATGTTTTAGTAAAGGCGCAGTATAAAGATAAAGAAAAACATAATAAAGAATTGTCCCGGCTTGAGTCGAACGTGACATATATAACATGTAATCTTACGAAAGAAGGACCAATGCAAGATGCGTTATTTCGGAAAGCGTTATATAACATCATTCATGGTTATACAATCGTTCAAGAACTCGGCGGAGAACGTGGAGAAGTGGCAAAAAAACTAATATTAGCAGGTGCAAGCATTGTAGAGATTGAGGAAGATGTAGAAAGTTTAATTAAAAGGAGTACTTATCATAATGAAGTGCTACAACTCTACACATTTACAGGACGAGATCATGTTGAAGATGCACAGTGGATACAAAAAGAGTGTGCGAAATACGGGATTCGTGTAGAAAATAATTTTCTTGATATAGAAGAGGTATTGGAAATAAGTACGATAAAAAAGGCCGATATGATGCATGATAGTGCCACAATTAGTGAACGAATAGAAGATAGTCTATTATATATGTTTCTTACAAAAAATAGTTTTATTCATGGACAAAGCAGCATGGACTTTCATGAAAAGTTGTCTCCTTATTTTAGACAAGAAGAATTAGAGAAAAGAGTTACACTGTTACGCGATATCGAGGATACTTTGTTACGTCAAATTCATGTTATTCCTTTATATCGTAATAAACAAGAGGTAAGTACACATGAAAAAGTTCAAAATATAATGATTAATTCACAAGGTTGGATTGATTTTTATAATATTTGGTTTAAGTCTTGATATATAAGGGCTTTTGCACATTTTCATAAGGTGTGTAAGAGCCTTTTTTGTATGTAGGAATAGGTTTGTTTTACACATTGTTACGCTACTTGTGATAAAAGTCTATTTACAGCGTAACAGTGTTATGTTACATTGTTATCAGGAAGGAGTGTTATACAGTTGAGTACAGATTTAATTTCAAAAAAAGATTTATTAGAACTAACTGGTATTTCATACGGACAGTTATATAGGTGGAAAAGAAAAAATTTAATCCCGGAAGATTGGTTTGTACGAAAATCAACGTTTACAGGTCAAGAGACATTTTTTCCGAAAGAAAAGATATTAGAGCGTATCGATAAAATCCAAACGATGAAAGAGGATTTATCACTTGATGAACTAGCTAACATGTTTTCACCGAGTGTGAGAGAAATTCTTTTAACAAAGGAAGACATTTTATGCAAGGGGATTGCATCAGAACCAGTTTTACAATTTTTCATAGAACAAACGAATAAAACAGCAGAGTTTCAATTTGTAGACATTCTTTATGTGTACATGTTAGAAGAATTACTACAATCAGGAGAGATTAGTTTAGAAGAAGGAAAAATGGTCTTGCAAGTTTTACGTGAAAATTATGAAGCAATGAAACATAAAACTTGTGACTTAATCATTGTCCGAAAGTTAGGGATTTCTACATGTTTATTAGTTTCAAACGTGGACGATTTAATTTTTGAAAAAGGCACCAAAATCGTTTTACGCGAAGCGATTATGAAATATACCGAAGCATTAAAAACTAAATTGTTCTAGTGGAGGAGAAAGTATGCGTACAGATAATTTGATTATAAATGGTTACGGTTCATCGAATGGCGGCGAGTTTCATAAAGTGCAATTAAACGGAAAAGGAACTGTGAATGGAAATGTTGAATGTGAGCAATTTGAATGTAACGGTTACGGTGCAGTTACTGGTGATTTGAAAAGTAGCAGTGCACGAATTAGCGGATCTGGTAAAGTTGATGGTACAGTTCATGCTGAAACGATGCGAATTGATGGAAAAGCAACAATTACGCAAAATGTAAAAGCAAACAGTTTGAAAATTGCAGGAAAAGGTACGATAGGTGGAAATGTCACTGGTGAAGAATTTAAAGTCAATGGTCAAGCTACAATTGACGGTAATTGTGAAGTGGATACTTTTTCTTCAGAAGGACAATTTACAATCGGTGGTTTATTAAGCGCAGATGAAATTAATATAAATATTCACGGTACATGTCGAGCGAAAGAAATTGGTGGTCAAACGATTAAAGTAAGACATAGATCAGGTACATTTAGTAGGTTATTTAAAACAGTGTTTGGCTTGCAGTTAGAAGCTGAACTATTAGAAGGTGACAATATCGATATTGATTATGCTCACATAAGAACGGTAAGAGGAAACAATGTTACAGTAGGAGCAAACTGTGAGATTGAACTGATTGAATATACCGGTGTTCTTACTGTTGATAAAAATGCAAATGTAAAAGAAATTAAGCAGGTTTAACGGAAGGGAGAAATCAGTATGGAACATCCACATAGTCTCACAGTAAATGGTTCTGGTAATTCAGCAGGCGGAGATTATAATAAAGTGAAGATTCGCGGTGAAGGAACAATTACCAATGATATGAGTTGCAATGAGTTTAAAACGTACGGAACGAGTGATGTACACGGTAATGTGAAAGTGAAAAACTATGTCGTGTATGGAGATAACGAAGTACAAGGAAATGTAGATGCGGAATATGTAAAAGTATATGGTAATACACAAATTCATGGTGATGCTCATATTGAAAAAACAAAAGTTAGAGGTATGATAGATATTGAAGGAAAGTTTTCAGGTGATTTCGTAGATGTAAAAGGTGCTTTAAATGTGAAGGGAGATATTGAAGTAGAAGATTTATCATTAACTGGTGGTCTTGAAAGTGATGGATTACTTAATGCTGAAAATATTCAAATCTCACTTCGTTATGAAGGCAGTAAGGTAAGAGAAATTGGTGGTAAAAAGATTACTGTGCGTAAAAAAGCGAGATTTATTCCTTTTACTAATCATGCTGGAAACCTCCAAACTTCGATTGTTGAAGGAGATGATATCTATTTAGAACATACGATTGCTGAAGTTGTAAGAGGCAACAACGTCACAATTGGTCCTGGATGTGAAATTAGTGTTGTAGAATATCATACTAGTTTTAATCAAAAAGGTAATGCAGTCGTAAAAGAACATAAACAAATATAAGTAGTATGAGGGAGAGCAAGAGATATGGTTGAGAAGAATAATAAGCTCGGCTTTGTTGTGGCGGGCTTATTGCTAGGTATTTTAATGGCATCGATGGATAATACCATTGTCGTAACGGCGATGGGAACAATCGTTGGTGACTTAGGAGGCCTCGAAAACTTTGTATGGGTCGTTTCTGCCTATATGGTCGCAGAAATGGCAGGCATGCCGATTTTCGGTAAGCTATCAGATATGTATGGTAGAAAGAGATTCTTTATTTTCGGTTTAATTGTCTTTATGATTGGTTCGGCACTTTGTGGTACTGCTGAAAATATTACACAGTTAGGTATTTATCGTGCCATTCAAGGTATTGGCGGCGGGGCATTAGTGCCAATCGCGTTTACTATCGTTTTTGATATTTTCCCACCTGAAAAACGCGGGAAAATGGGTGGTTTATTCGGAGCGGTATTTGGATTATCTAGTATTTTCGGGCCATTACTTGGCGCATATATTACCGACTACATTAGCTGGCACTGGGTATTTTATATTAACTTACCACTTGGCATTTTAGCACTTATTTTTATTACATTCTTTTATAAAGAATCACGCGTTCATAGGAAGCAAAAGATTGATTGGTTTGGTGCAATTACTTTAGTTGGTGCAGTAGTTTCTTTAATGTTTGCGCTTGAACTAGGCGGACAAAAATATGATTGGGATTCTAGCTTTATTTTAAGCTTATTTGGTGGATTCGCTATTTTAATCATCGCATTCATTTTTATTGAACGAAAAGTAGAAGAACCAATTATTTCATTTGAGATGTTTAAGCAGCGCTTATTCGGAATGAGTACAATTATTGCTTTATGTTACGGTGCTGCATTTATGTCAGCAACTGTGTACATTCCGTTATTTATTCAAGGTGTATACGGTGGTACCGCAACAAACTCAGGATTATTACTTTTACCGATGATGTTAGGATCAGTCGTAACAGCGCAGTTAGGCGGATTTTTAACAACTAAACTTAGCTACCGAAACATTATGATTATTTCTGCGGTTATTATGCTAATTGGACTATTCTTATTAAGCACGTTAACACCAGAAACAAGTCGTGCATTATTAACAGTTTATATGATTATTATCGGATTTGGAGTCGGTTTCTCATTCTCTGTACTAAGTATGGCAGCTATTCACAACTTCGGTATGGAACAGCGCGGGTCTGCGACTTCAACGAGTAACTTCATTCGTTCGTTAGGAATGACACTAGGCATTACAATCTTCGGAATGATCCAAAGAACAGGTTTCCAAGATCAATTAGAAGAAGCATTTAAAGGGATGAGCGGGGGAATGAATACAAACGCTTTAGGGGATTCAAGAGCTATTCTATCAGAATCGGCAAGATCTCAAATCCCTCCGCAAATATTAGATAAGATTATTGACGCTCTTTCTAGTTCAATTGTTCAAACATTCATGTGGGCATTGGTACCAGCTGGATTAGCATTCATATTCATTTTCTTTATGGGAAATGAGCGCATGGTAATTAAGAAACAACAAACGAATAAAAAGAGTGAAACATCAAAAGCATAATGAAAAAGCTCCTTTCTAATTGGAAAGGAGCTTTTTCGTATGTACGGATTTAGATTAGCCTTCGATAATTTCGTATTCTTCGTCTGCTAATAGTAAAATTTGTGTTTTCTTACCTTTGTTTTGAACTTCGATTACATCGTAAGCACCTAAGTCTCTTACTTTGCTTTGAGAAGCGTTAACCATAACTTCAATAGAATCAATTAAGATATCTTCTTCAATGTATGATTCAGGCAATGCCATATCTTCAGTATCTAATACACATGCGTATAGATTTTGTAAGTTTTCAGCAGTTGGGTTTTGTTCCTCAACATCAATGATGTTTTTTACTGCTTCCATATTTTCCTCTTTTGCTTGGTATACTTTAATTTTAGCCATTGTTTTAATCTCCTTTATAACGTAATCGTAGAGGCTACACCTTATTATAACGTTTTTTTCATGAAAGATGAAATTGTTATATGTATTTATAGTAAAAATTATGTGTCCTTACTCAAAAATGGTGTGATTTCCATATAAATGTACGATTAGGTAACGATATTGCTACGTTAACGTTATATTGTCCAAGCTTTTCTTATTTTCTTCTCATATATATGTAGTAGCAATTCTATATAGAGAAGGGATGGAGTGTAAGTGGGGTGTGAACCGAAACGTAATTGTGGGTGTTGCCAAAATAGTATATGTGAGTTTTTACAAAGTCTAGAACCGTATACTAAAGTTGAAAGTATCATAATAGCAGGAAACGAAATTGCTGTATCTTATTTTCTTTCATTTAATAAGAAAACAGGTATCGTATCATTCGTACAAGAAGACAATGAGGTTATATTTGTCGATTGTTCAAAGATTGATGCAATTCGAATAGGGAAAGTATGTAGCTGCAAAACAAAAGTTAAATATATTGAAGAGGAATTTAGCTTGCTAGGAAATGTTTGCCCGCATTGTTTAACAGAGGGGAGTACAATCTTTTTCGATTTTAACAATCCTGAATTAAATGTGTCTTTCCAAGCAACAACAATTAATCCACCTAGATGTACTGAATTTACAGATGATCTCGGGAATGTAGTAAAGCAAATTACTATAGTAGGTGAGGCGAGAGTTTCTAGAGATTTTGTTCAAGTACCTGAACTGGTAGGTTTTCGATTACTTTTATCACATCCAGCTGGAGACCCTTTAAACTACGGATTATTATTTATTAATTTTCCTGATACGATTTTTATTTTTATATTGGCATCAAGCGGATACCTTTCCATTTCGAACTGTTTAAAAATAGAGGGCGGAACTGGTGATGCCGAAATAGAAGAGATGAAAAAAATGATAGAGGATGACGTTAACACGTACAAATCATTTGTTAAATTGACTAAAGTATATAAGAACGGTGAGACGGAATCTTTTATTTATAAAAATGAGTTATAACACATGTATTTAAATGCACCCTCAAACTATTGTTGAGGGTTGTTACATAATTAATTATGTTGGTCCTTCAAACCGTTTGTTAACGGGTAAGAAATATATTTATTGTTGACTTATTTTATATGTTGATCATTTCATAGTTAGTAGATGTTATAATCATTTTATGTTTACTGATATTTTATAAATATTCGAAGTTTTAATTTAATAGTCAATTGCTTTTATGATGAACAGGTGGGTATGTATATGAATACGAATTATGGAGCGCTCATGAAAATGTTAAGAGTAGTTGATTCTAAAGAAGGCGGGAATGTAAATGATATATGAAGCGAATATACATACAAGAAAAAAACTAGTTTCTATGTTTGAGGATTTCAATAACGTTGTTTTACTTTCTTATTTACAAGGGCATATGGGTACTGCTTGGGTAAATGATCTTGAAAATCCAAAAGTAGCACAAGTTACGGTAGGGATTTTTACATTTTACGCTGGAGACCCAAATACGAAAGAAACAGAAGAGTTATTACGTAATATTCCAGAAAGAATTTTAGTTATCGTAAATAGTGAAGAGTGGAAACAACGCTTAGAAACATTCCATGAAAGAAAAATAGATAAGTTTTTACGTTATAAATTCAAACGAAATCCAGAAGTTTTTAATCGTTCAAAATTAAAATCTTTTATATCAGCACTTCCAAAAGAATATGAGTTAAGAAGAATAGACGAGCATATCGCAAATAGCCCTACATTACATAAGATATCTGAAGATTTCACAAGTCAATTTCATTCGGTAGAAGATTATATAAACCGTGGTATAGGTTATAGCATTTTATATAACGGAGAAGTTGTATGCGGTGCATCCTCGTATAGTATTTATAATGATGGGATTGAAATTGAAGTTGCGACTGATCACAATCATAGAAGAGAGGGCTTGGCAACTGTAGTAAGTGCAGCTCTTATATTGGATTGCTTAGAAAATGGAAAGTATCCAAACTGGGACGCAGCGAATACTACATCTGCTAAACTAGCAGAAAAGTTAGGATATGAATTTGATAAGGCATATGATACTTATTTTGTGGATAATAGATGAGTGAAGGAGTTACATACTAAAAAATAAATGCGCCCTAGTACGTAAGTCTAGGGCGCATTTATTAGTTGGTAAATATCTTCATAACAATCATATCATATTTTATCTTTTGAATGTTTGGAATTAAAGATATTTATGTGACTTTTTGAAAAAATAAAAGAGCAGCTAGCAAAAGCCAACTGCTCCTCTCTCAGGAGGAATGGAGAAATACAATCATATTATCTATAGTATTGACGGAACATAGAGTTTTAATCAAAGCCCGATTGGTGAGGGGTTTGATTAAAACTCCCACTGATTAAAGTTTCACTTTATTACATTTACAATTTAAATAGTAGAACGTGTTTATCGTAGTTCTCCAAACACCAATTATATTTTTTTAGAATAATTGGATGGACTGCTTCTGTCGTAGTATCGACTTCAGTATATCCATATTTCTTATAAAAGTTTTCTAATTCCTCAAAAGGAAGACAATATACATTTTGTATTTGTGATTTTTTCGCAGTTTCTACTAAAAATGAAACAAGCTCACCAGCTAATTGAAGCCCTCTAAATTGAGGCAGAATAAAAATCCCGCCCATTTCTAAAGTATCTTCATCTATTTGGACTAATCGGCCAACACCTGCATACTCGTTGTTATATGTAATAATTGCAACTTTATCTCTTTTTAAATCACTTCGTACAAATCCTATTGAGTCATATTGATTATTAACCCATTCTAAATCGTTAGATGTGGCCAATTGAATACTCATATACATCCTCCTTGGAAATACTAGCGCTTTCTTCATTATATAGAACATAACATACTATATCAAAGGAACCTTGAGGTAGCCCATTTGTTTAAGTTATTAGTTAAAAGTGTGGGGTTGCTGGCATTGAAATGATGGCTTCACCAAACATAGGATAATAATCTTGTGAATTTAGTGTTACATAGTCAAAATAAAAATTAGTTCATGCGTTCGGTAATGCACGATGGTTTAAGTGTAGAGAAGATCATAGGGGTATTTTAATTAGTAGCTACTGTATTCATTGAAGTTATTAAGGAAATGTCGTAATCCCTAGCCTTAGTGATACAAATCATATTATGGTTTAGTAAAAAAACTCTTCCTGAAAAAGAGGGGGATTAAAGATAAGAGCACTTCGAAAAGTGCCCTTCAGTAAACGACTACTTATTCTAAAAAGAAAGGATGCAATATATTATATGAAGTTTAGTGTATTTAAGTACGGGTCTTTTATATAAAAGTTTTATTTTGTTCCGAATAAAAAGGCGGTTGTTTCCGCAACCACCTTTCAGTAAAACAAAGCACTTTTTATGAAATAAATTATGGATGGTCCCTAAAAAAGGTTATAGGATATACCCACATTTTTATAACTAAAGTGACGAACTCAGGTTATAAGGAAGGAACAATTATATTGTATGAAATCTATTCTAGAGTAGTCACAAAGAAAGTTGTCTTCTTATTAGAAGGCAGCTTTTTTTATTAGAAAAAGAAGTAGAAGATTAAGTTACTTGTCCAAACAAATTTTAAAAAAATACATAAAATGCTATTAGTTAGTCAATATTTTAATATTGCTAATTTTTAAGACTAAAAGGGGTGATTTTATGTGTGAATGTGAAGTTTGTAGACGAAAGAAAAATCGGGATCCATTAAACCGGGAGTTTGAGCCGAAAAAACGAGTTCATGAGCCAAAAAAAGAGGATTGTGAGCCAAAAAAAGAGGATTGTGAGCCAAAAAAAGAGGATTGTGAGCCAAAAAAAGAAGATTGCGAATCATTAAATGATTATTCGTTTAGTAAAAATGCAAATTTTTTAGAGGCAGCTATACAAACAGATGAAATCGATCAAATTTCTGAGGAATATATTGAAATAGTTGATTCAGCAGATGTACAAGTTACTACTACAGATACAAAAGCTGCGCTATCTATCCAAGCGGCATTACAAGCAGCTATCGTAGTTGTAGTAAGTATTTCTATAGCAGATAGTGAAAAGGCAGATAAAATAACACAAGAATTATTTCAAAAATCAGCTATTAAACAAATTAATAGACAAAAAACATTTATTAAAAATTCTAGAAACGTAACCGTAACAACTACTGATACAGATATTGCAGTGAATATTCAAATTCTCCTTCAAATTTTATTAGCTTTATTAGTTAAACTAAACATTTTATAAAGTGTCTATCCTATTGATATTTAGCTATAAGTTTTCACTCTAAGTAAATGTTTTTTGTTGTAATACGTGGTACAAGCTTGGACTTTTTATTATGACTGAATTAATATTCAAGATTAATGGTAAAGCAAGTGTGGAAAACTACAAATAAAGATAAAATACATGATTTAACAGTAATGAAACTTATATTTATGTGAAGTGAAGGAAAGCTGTCTTCTTATTAGAAGTCAGCTTTTGATTTTATTAGCAAAAAGAAGTGAAAATAGAAGATTAAGTTACTTGTCCAAGCAATTTTTATTTCATTACATATAATGCTCGTAGATATTTAAAATTTTTATAGAAAATTGATTGGAGTGAATATTGTAAATGGATGATTTAAACAAATTTTCTTCCTTTAAGTTTGATAAGGATCAAAAGAATATAATTATAGACCTTTTACTCTCAGATATTTTTAATAGGCATGGGATAAATGAAGAAAAATTAAAAAATTTATCACCAGAAAAAAAGCAGCAAATTAAAAGTATTGTTTCTGAAATACAATCACAAGTTAATAATTATTTAGATTGAAAGGGGGTGAACGCATGGACAAAACATGTCATTCAGATGAAAATAAAAAGTGGAGTGCATTAGATTCCTCAAATCCTCATCCATCTTTTAAAAATGCTAGCGTTTCAGAAGCAGCTGCGCAAGAAAGTAAAACGTATCAAATTTCTGAAGAATCTATTACAATTGTAGATTCAGCGGATGTAGAAGTTACTACTACAGATACAAAAGCTGCTTTATCTATTCAAGCAGCATTACAAGCAGCTATCGTGGTTATAATAAGTATTTCTATAGCAGATAGTGAAAAAGCTGACCGTGTAGCACAAGAATTGTTTCAAAAATCATCTATTAAACAAATTAATAAACAAGAAACTGTTATTAGAAATTCTAGAAATGTTACAGTTACGACTACGGATACAGACATAGCAGTAAATGTTCAAATTCTTCTCCAAATTTTATTAGCTTTACTAGTAAAATTAAATATTTTATAAAATGTTTAACTTGTTTTTATCTAGTGATTCTTACAGGTGAATATTCACTGTTTTAATTATAGTACAGGCTATAAATATTTATCATAACTGGACTAATATTCAACATCACCAAAGTATGAATGTAAACAAACAATTTGATGGAAAATAAAGTTTGGTTATCTTATGAAAATGTAAAAGCCATTTCCTTTATTGGATTTGGCTTTTACATTTTAAACAGTATGAATTTTAAAAGATTATATTAAGATAAAGAATTAAAATATAATGATACAAAATACTTATAAAATTATTCGTGTTTTAGAAAAATAATAAGAAAAAGGTGTTTAAAATAGAATCATTTTCATTAACAGTTCAAGTTTTGAAGAATAGTGCATACAATATAAAGTGTTTTCCTTTCTTCATTTAAGTTTTACGTATATAATTTAAAAGTACTATTTTTATTTTATTATTTTATATTTATAACAGAATAGAGGTTTAAAAATGGGTGTTAAAATCATTACGGATAGTGCGGCGGATTTACCAGTAGAATTGCTGCAAGCATATGATATTGATTTAATTCCACTCCGTGTATATGATGAAGCAGAAACAGAGTATTTAGATGGAGTAACATTAGAGTCAGTTACATTATTGCAAAAAATGAGAGAAGGCGCTGTTTATAGAACGTCATTGCCTTCACTTGAAACGTTCCAAGAAAAATTTGTTTCTTATGCAAAAGAAGGTAATCCTTGTATATATTTAGCTTTTTCATCTGAACTGTCTGGTACATATCAATCATCAGTTGTCATTAAAGAGGAAGTAAAAGAAACATATGCTAACTTAGATTTAGAAATTATTGATACGAAATGTGCTTCGCTTGGTCAAGGTCTTGTCGTTTTAGAAGCTGCTAAAATGGCAAAAGACGGCGCATCAAAAGAAGATATTTTAAAGCGTGTTGATTTTCTAATGAGCCATATGGAACATATCTTCACTGTAGCTGACTTACAGTACTTAGTGAGAGGTGGACGTTTAAGTAAAGTCGCAGGATTTATCGGTGGTTTACTAAACATTAAACCGATCTTAAACGTGGAAGAAGGAAAACTTGTACCACTTGAAAAGGTACGAGGGAAAAAGAAAGTATTAAGCCGTATTGTTGATATTATGGAAGAACGTGGTAAAGACCTTAAAGGTCAAACAATCGGTATGACTCACGGTGACGATTTAGAAACAGCGGAAGCATTAAAATCATTAATTACGGAAAGATTTGGCTGTGAAGTATTTATCGTAAATACAATTGGTGCAGCAATCGGTGCACATACAGGACCTGGCGTTATAACGTTATTTTTCTTAAATGAAGTAGAGTAAAGGATTGATCTTTTGATCAATCCTTTTTTATTTTTTAATCTGTGATAATCGGTCGATATGGTATTGATGAAGATAAAATCTTTGAAGTTTTCCTATATCAAATGCAATCTTGTAGAGGGATTATTTTTTATATGTGTAATGATACTTAATGGTAGAAGAAAAGAGTATAAATAAGAATATATTTATAGGAATTTAAATATTTGAAGATATCAAAATTTTTCCATTTCATATATAATTGTGTGTGGAGAAATATCTGTAACTATTTGTAAAAATAGGAGGCGGCTATAAAAATGCAAGAAAGTGCTAGATGGGATTTAAATCGCTTGTATTTGAATGAGGATATTCTATTTCCGATTTTGGAGTTGAAAGAGCAATATTTTGTAACAAAAGATGTAGAGATTCTTTCAAAGCTTATACAAGCTATTGAAAAAGCAGAATACTATTTGTACTGTCGATCGGTTGAAGAAAGTGTTCCATCTGACCTTACTAAATTGACCGTGAAAGTGAAGGAACTAAAAAGTGAATTACAGCAAGTAATAAAACATAATGAAGTGGAAACTTCAGATAATACTAAGTTAATAAAAGATGAACTTAATGCGTGGGAAAATATGTACATACAATTACGGGATAGGATAGAAATAGAGCACAATAATAAACTATTATCCTTTGGACAAGCAAATACTATTGCAATGAATAGTGATAATGAAAAGGAAAGATTAGAAGTATTCGATTCATTAACATGTGCTTTACATAAGGAAAAAGAAATCTTTGCTACTGTATTAAATCAAGTAGGGAGATTGCGTAATGCAAAGAGTAATGAAATAGAAGATAGAGAGATTTTAACACAATCTTTTCATGCGAATGGCATTTCAGAAACTGTATTATTCCAAATGTGGAATGTGACAGAAGAAAACCTTGATAAATTAGTAAGTGCTTTAAACGTGTATAAGAAAGGGAAAGCTTCGATTACATGGCATGAACTTATGACAGTAAAGGAAAGTAATGAGGTCATAATTCCTTTTTCAGTAGCAGTACAAAACGTTTATGATGCATGTAAGAATATTGATCAAGAATTAGCAGAATTTGCACGTAATGCGATAGAAAGTGGATGGATAGATGCTGAACCGAGAGAGAATAAACCACCAGGTGGGTTTTGTGCTCCATTTTTCAGTGAGAAAGAATCGAGAATCTCCATGCGTTATAATGGGAGTATAGATAGTGTAAGAGTGCTCGCTCATGAATTAGGACATGCTTGGCATTTTTATAATATGAGTTTTGAACAATCTACATCTTTTTTAGATGATTATTTGCCGATGAGTACGGCTGAATCAGCATCTATTTTCTTTGAAACGGTACTCTTAAATTATCTAATTGAAACAACGGATAGTAAAGATATGAAAAAGTCATTACTTAGCTGGAAAATAAGAAATAGTTTTAATTATGTAATGGCAATACGAGCATCGTATCAGTTTGAAAAAACATTTTATGAAAAATGTAAAGAGGGTCCATTAAGTGCTGATGAAATTGAGAAATTATCTATAATGGCACAAAAAGAAGCTTATGGAAAAGCTTTAAGTGAATACCAGCCGTTTGTATGGATGAAATATATTCAATTTTATATAGCAGATGTTCCTTTTTACAATTATCCATACACGTTTGGATATTTAGTAAGTTTTAGTTTATTAGAAATAGCTCAAGAAGGTAAAAGTACTTTTCATTCGAAATATAAAGAGTTCTTACGAGAAACAGGAAAGGCTCCAGTAGAGGAGCTTATGAAAAAACATTTTGAAATAGATATAAGAAATTATGAATTTTGGAATAAAGCTTTTATTCAAATTTCTAAAGACATTGATGAATATTTGCAGCTTATATAAGGGGAGAGTATAGTGGATCAACAGTTTATAAAAGGTATACCTTTTTCAACTTTAGAATATGCAAAAGCTATAAGTTTATTAAAAGGTTGGGTACATGAACAACAAGAGAAACCAAGGTTTGTAGTAACTGCAAATCCTGAAATTGTTATGTCTGCAAAGGAAAATACGGAAAAATCAAAGGAGTTTAAAAAGATGTTACTATCTGCGGATTTAATAACAGCGGATGGGATTGGTGTCATAATTGGCTCGAAAATATTAAAAGGAACTTTGAAAGAACGTGTTACTGGGGCGGATTTAACTCACGATTTAATAAAATATTGTAACGACAATGAATATCGTGTCTTTCTTTTTGGAGCTGCGCCAGAAAGTAATAAAAAGGCATTAGAAAAATTAAATGAGCAGTTCCCAGGAGCACAATTTAAAGGACAGCATGGATTTGTAAATGGTGAAGAAATAGAAGAAATAAAAATGAAAATTAAGCAATTCAAGCCGCATTTATTACTTGTAGGACTAGGTTCACCAAAACAAGAAGAGTTCATTTATGAAAACATACAAACATTAAACGTTCCGCTATCTATTGGTATCGGGGGAATGATTGATATAATATCTGGTACTGTAAAAAGAGCACCGAAAATAATGAGGGATACTGGAACTGAATGGCTGTATAGGTTACTCTCACAGCCGAAAAGATTAAAGAGACAACTTGTACTTCCGAAATTTTTATTGTCGGTTATGTCAGAGAGGATTAAAGGGATTAATTAATAAAGGGGACTACATACATGAACAGAATCGGCATTATCGGAGCAATGCAAATTGAAATAGATTTACTTTTAGAAAAGCTAGTAATACAAGAAGAACAGACAATAGCGGGAATGCCATTTTATATTGGAGAATTCATGGGAACAGAAGTAATTATTGCACGTTCTGGTGTAGGGAAAGTAAATGCAGCTGCATGTGCGGAAACATTAATTCATAAATTTAATGTAGACTCTATCATCAATACGGGCGTTGCTGGTGGATTACATCCAGATGTAAAAGTTGGTGATGTAGTTATTTCAACGAATGTTACCCATCATGATGTAAGTAAAAATCAAATGAAAAAATTATTCCCGTTTCAAGAGGAGTTTATTGCAAGTAAGGAATTGATAGAGTTAGCACGTAAAGCATGTAACAGTAATAGTTCAAATATTCAAGCTCACGAAGGAAGAATTGTAAGTGGTGAATGTTTTGTTGAAGATTCAAAGTTAAAGGCAAAATTAATAGATGAATACGCACCTCATTGTACAGAAATGGAAGGTGCAGCAATTGGACATGTTGCCTACATAAATGATATACCGTTTCTTGTTATACGATGTATTTCTGACAGTGCAGATGATGAAGCTCAAGTTTCTTATGATGATTTCGCGAAAACTGCTGCGAATTATTGCTCAGAAATTATTATTGAGATGCTTAAAAATATATCTGGTAAAACTATAGTCCAAAAGGAGAGATAGGAATGTTACAAGCATTAATTTTTGATATGGATGGAACATTATTTCAAACAGATAAAATTTTAGAATTATCGTTAGATGATACTTTTGATCACTTAAGATCACTTCAATTATGGGATACGGTAACACCGATTGAAAAATACCGTGAAATTATGGGTGTGCCGCTACCGAAAGTTTGGGAAGCTTTATTACCGGACCATTCTATTGAAATAAGAGAACAAACAGATGCATATTTTTTAGATAGACTAATTGAAAACATAAAAAGCGGAAAAGGCGCTTTATATCCAAATGTAAAAGAAATATTTACATATATAAAAGAAAATAATTGTTCAATTTACATTGCTAGTAATGGTTTGAAAGAATATTTACGAGCAATCGTAACGTATTATGCTTTAGACAAGTGGGTGACTGAAACGTTTAGTATTGAACAAATACAATCGCTAAATAAAGGTGACTTAGTTAAAAGTATTATGAACAAATATGATATAAAAGAGGCAGCGGTAGTTGGTGACCGGCTATCTGATATAAATGCAGCGAAAGACAACGGTTTACTTGCAGTTGGGTGCAATTTTGATTTTGCGCAAGAAGAGGAACTTGCTCAGGCTGATATAGTAATAGATGATTTAATAGAGTTAAAGCGGATACTGCCTGCTGTACAGAGATAAATAAAGTGTGTGCATTTTTTCCAAGTCCTATATGTCTTATTTTATGGAGGGAGTATGCTTAAAAATAATTTTAAAATTAGTAATATTCCTGCGGTTTTATGGGGAGAGAAGAGTGAAAAAGTTTTTATTGCAGTACATGGAAATATGTCAAATAAGGAAGATATAGTTATTCAAATATTAGCTGAAGAAGCCAATCAAAAAGGCTATCAAGTATTAAGCTTTGATTTACCTGAGCATGGAGAAAGAAAAAATGATAACACTCCTTGCAAAGTACAGTTTTGTGTTAGTGAATTATCTATAATTATGAACTACGCAAAAGTACATTGGAAAGAAATAAATGTGTTTGCATGTAGTATGGGAGCGTATTTTAGTCTTTTAGCTTATCAAAATGATGTGCTAGAAAAGGCATTATTTTTATCACCAGTAGTTAATATGGAACGAATTATCGAAAATATGATGAAATGGTTTAATGTAACACCGGAGCTTTTACAAAAAGAAATGACTATAGAGACACCTATTGGTCAAAAGTTATATTGGGATTATTTATGCTATGTAAAAGAGCATCCTATTAGTACATGGAATACAGATACATATATTATGTACGGAGCTAGGGATGAGCTGTGCGAATTTGAAACTATTAACTATTTTACAAAAAAACATCGTTGTGAATTAGAAGTTATGGAGACGGGTGAACATTACTTTCATACTGAAGAACAGTTGAAAATATTTGAACAGTGGTTACACAAGCATATCAATTAACAAATTATAATTTAACTTATACCTGCTAGAGAAGAATGGTGAATTTATAAACTGATATTATATTTGAGAGACATTATAAATGTATATGTATTCATTTAAGTAAAAAGGTGCTTTAGTTCAATAAGAATTACACAACTTTAAAGAGCCTTACCACACACTAGATTGTAGCAAGGCTCTTATATTTTCATAATAAAATTAATTAACTGTATTATCGATTTACATATGAAGTGAAGTATATGCATACTATGAATTAAATAAAGTAACAACCATAAAAATGCTCAAAATAAATGATTCTCGAGCATTTTTATGTATTTTCGTACTTAGGGGGAATGGACTTGAAAGATATACATATTCAACAAATAGAAAATTTAATGGAATATGAATTCAGTCATCTCGTTCAAGACAGTGAAGAAGAAGGGTTTAATTTCCTTATAAGACTAATAAATGAATATAAACACAAAGTAAATGTATTCAATAAAACTGGAGAATGTTTATATGGTATTTTCCAAGGGGATATGTTAATCGGAGTTGGAGGTTTAAATAAAGATCCGTACACAAAAGACAATAAGATTGGGCGGTTGAGGAGATTTTATATTTCCAAGGATTATCGGCGTATAGGGTTAGGGAATTTATTATTAAATCAACTATTATGTCATGCGGAAAAGTATTTTGAAGTGATTGTTTTACATGCTGACACGAAGCAAGGGGATGTGTTTTATACTTCAAATGGATTTGTAAAAGGGGGATTATATAAGGGATCGAGTCACTACAAACTATTATAGAGATTGCTATCCAAAGAATAG
This sequence comes from Bacillus sp. HMA207, assembly GCF_003402455.1. Classification (NCBI taxonomy): domain Bacteria; kingdom Bacillati; phylum Bacillota; class Bacilli; order Caryophanales; family Bacillaceae; genus Bacillus; species Bacillus sp. HMA207. The sequence continues at coordinate 1,932,309 of NZ_BEZT01000001.1, forward strand.
CTACGGAAAGATATTTTCGTTGATAAATCGATATATTTTAAAAATCCCTGATATATATGAAGGTGCGACCCTTATATTAAAAACAACTTTTATAATTTCATTTACCAAATTGTTATTATAAAAAAGAGCACCTTAGCTTTTAAAATTTAGCTTATAAGGTGACTCCTTTTCATTCAATTACATTTTAACCTTCATTTGTTTCAATAATAATCCTGGTTTACCTTTTACATAATAAAAATGCGGATTATTTTCATCATCATAAAGCATAATATAAGGCTTTTCTTTTAGTGGGAGTAGTATAAGTATTTCGTCTATTGTAGTGTGTAACCATTGATTAGTAATAGAAACCGGCTTAGATAAAGGGATTTTTATCATATAGCCATCTTTTGGAACGACATTTAAGTTTTTAAATGGACCAGTAATTGATTTAGCGTATTGAACTGCTTCTTTTTGGATTACTGGATCTAAAGATTGTTTTTGAATGACCATTTCTTTTTGACAATCAAATACTTCAATTTGTTGATTTGTATTTGCGAACGCATTTGTTGATAATAGAAATAGAAGAAGAGAAATGACCCCGATTTTTTTTATCATAGTACAACACCTCACCATTACTATCCCCTCAAAAGCTTTAAATATTTTTCTGTCACATTCATGTAACAAAGATGTTGTATGATACAATTGGTTTTTGTTTAAAAGCAATGGAGGAAAAAATATGAAAGTTTTAATTGCAGATGACGAACAAGATATGTTAAGGATTTTAAAAGCTTATTTTGAAAAAGAAGGATTTGAAGTTTTTTTAGCAAAAGACGGGGAGGAAGCACTTCAAATATTTTATGATGAAAAAATTGATTTAGCTATTTTGGATTGGATGATGCCAAAACATAGTGGTATTACTGTCTGTCAGGAAATAAAAAAGAATTCAAGCGTAAAAGTATTAATGCTTACGGCGAAAAGTGAAAGTGAAGATGAATTAGCAGCGCTTCAAAGTGGGGCAGATGAGTACGTGAAAAAACCATTTCATCCAGGAGTACTAATTACGCGAGCGAAAAAACTTATTCAGCATGATGATATTATTCAAGTACAAGATGTAAAGATAAATTTCGCCAAAAATAAAGTATATAAAAATGATATAGAGTTAGAAATTACAAAAACAGAGCTCGAATTAATAAAATGCTTTTTAAATCATAAAGGAACAATTTTAACTCGTAAAAAATTGCTAGATATTGTCTGGGGATTTGACTATTTTGGAGAAGAGAGAACGGTTGATACACATGTAAGAAGGCTACGTAAAAAAATTGGAGAAAATATTATTAAGACGCATCGTGGGCTGGGTTATAGTTTGGAGGAACAAAGTGAATAAACTTGGGAAAAAGTTATTTTTAAGTATTTCTGCAACTGTTATTCTCATCTTTATGATTTCATTATTATTCATTAACAATCTCTTACCGAACTATAATATTTATAAAACACGTGAAAACTTAAATAAATTTACAACACAAATACAAAATACAACAGTGGAAAATATAGAGGATGTTATTCATACAATTGAAAGTGAAAATAACGTTACAATTGCGTATACGCCAATTAATCAGTCGGAAGATGCTATGAACGACGCGTTACGCATGCAACTTACGAAAAAGAAAGTAACGTTAAATAAGCTTTGGATTACGAAAGACGAAGTTATGAAAGTGAAGACGGAAGGGCAATCGAATAAACTGTACGATCAAGGAAAGGTAAAAGCGAGTTTTTTTGCTAAATATATTGCGAAAGATGATACGATAATTTTAATTGGGACTTCCATTGCGAATTCAAATGAAATTATAAATACGTTAAATACATTTTACTTATATATCCTATGTTTCTCGCTCCTTCTTATTATTTTACTTGTGTGGATACTTTCAAAAATAATAACGACACCACTGAAAGAGTTAAGTGATGTGGCTCAGGATATTTCACATTTGCAGTTTAAAAGAACGAAAGTGAAAACGAATGATGAAATAGGAGAGTTGGCCAATAGTATTAATATCATGAGTGAAAAACTACATGAAGCACATCAAGACTTAACTGATCGTAATGAACATTTAAAACGATTTATGGGTGATGTAACGCATGAATTAAAGACACCGATCGCATTAGTAAAAGCATACTCTATGGGGATTAAAGATGGATTAGATGATGGGACTTATGTAGATACAATTATTAAACAAACAGATCAAATATCAAACTTAATTGAAGAACTATTACGATTTTCTAAACTAGAAAGAGATATTTTACAAAAAGAAGAATTCCCCATTGAACCACTGGTTCAGAGTATATTAGATAAGCATCAGATTGAACTGGATTCGAAAGAAATTAACTTGCAAGTAAATTGTAATGCGGGCGATACAATCGTTTATGCAGATTTAAATAAAATGAGAATGGTGTTTCAAAATTTAATTTCTAATGCGATAAAATATACAGCAAATCAAAACATAATAATTACATTAGAAGATAGAAATAAAAGTATATATTTCCAAATAAAAAATGGCATTCCTACGGATAAAATTAAGGATATCGAGAAAATTTGGGAGCCTTTTTATGTACTAGAATCTTCTCGTAGTAAAGAAAAATCAGGTACAGGATTAGGTTTAGCGATAGTGAAAAGTATTTTAGAAAGGCATGGTTTTGAATATGGAGTTTCCTCTATAGATGGAGAAATTCAATTTTATATAAATGTGAAAAAGGACTAATGAAAATATTAGTCCTTTTTGCAGCTTTAGAGATTAGCGATACAGGATGAATCACCATAATTTTCAAAATTGATGTATTAAATGGAGAATTAGCAAATGTTCTACTTTCATTAAATTCACGTGAAGTTCACAGGAAAACGTTATATTTACATAGTTATATTTGAATTTAATGAAGTGAGGTATTCAGATTTGAAAAGAAAGAAATTAGTAATTGGTAGCATTTTAATGGGTATGACGTTATCTTTATCTGCATGTGGTTCATCAGATAATATTGTAACGACAAAATCAGGAAGCATTTCAGAAAGTGATTTTAACAAAAAATTAAAAGAAAACTACGGTAAACAGAATTTATCTGAAATGGTAGTAGAGAAAGTATTACATGATAAATATAAAGTTACGGATGAAGAGGTAACGAAACAACTAAAAGAATTAAAAGACAAGATGGGCGATAATTTTAATACATATATGGAATCCAATGGTGTGAAAAATGAAGATCAGTTGAAAGAGAAATTAAAGCTTACTTTTGCTTTTGAAAAAGCTATTAAAGCAACCGTAACGGAAAAAGATATTAAAGATCATTATAAGCCAAAGCTTCAAGTTAGCCATATTTTAGTAAAAGATGAAAAGACAGCAAAAGAAATTAAAGAAAAATTAAATAGTGGCGAAGATTTCGCGGCATTGGCTAAACAATATTCAGAGGATCCAGGTTCTAAAGAAAAAGGTGGGGAACTATCTGAATTTGGACCTGGTATGATGGTGAAAGAATTTGAGGATGCTGCGTATAAGTTAGAAGTTGGTCAATTGAGTGAACCTGTTAAATCTTCTTTCGGATATCATATTATTAAGCTAACGGATAAAAAAGAGCTTAAACCGTATGAGGAAGAGAAAGAGAATATTCGTAAAGAATTAGAACAGCAACGTATACAAGATCCTCAATTCCATCAACAAGTTACTAGAGATCTGCTTAAAAATGCAGATATAAAGGTATCTGATAAAGACTTGAAAGATACCTTTAAAGAGTTAGAAAAATAATAAATGGAATGTAAGGCAATCGATAGAAATATTGGTTGTCTTTTTCTCTATTTATCCCGTTATTTGCCGGGCAGTAAGACCCCACCTCAAAATTCAGCGAAAGCAAAGAAGTGGCCCTGCTGATCGTAAACGCCCAATTGGTGAGGGTTGATTAAAGTTTCACTTTATAAAGAAGGTGGGAGTGGGAAAATAATTTCACACCTCCATTAAATTTTACTTAATAAGAAATCTTTGAGTTTCTCAACTTTTATATAAAAATAAAACTGAATTTTCAGTTATTTTGTTATATAGTAAAAGAGAACGAATAAGGGGAGGGAATATTTTGAGTAAAAAGAAAATGGCAATTACACTGTCAGCAATGCTATCTGCAACAATTATACCTAGCTTTACTATGAATGTGCATGCAGAGAAGAAGGAAGAGACTAAAAATACGAAAATTGAATTAGAAAATGGGATGACAAAACCGATTTATTCTCTCGATGAAGCTATTATCGAAAATTTATATGTAGAGACAGAAGTTGATAGTGATCGAGACGGTAAGAAAGACAGAGTATCGATAAAAGTTATGCGTCCAAAGACAGATCCGAATGTGAAAGTTCCTGTTATTTATGAAATGAGTCCATATCGATCTGGATTAAAAGATGTTCCTGTATATAATGTAGATGAAGAATTGTATGCGTATGAAGGAAAACCGTATGGAGCGATTAATCTTGGTTCGTATGGGAACTATTACGTGCCAAGAGGTTATGCAGTTATTTTAGGCGAAAGTATCGGTACTGGAAAATCAGATGGATGCCCTACAACTGGAGATGAACAAGAGATACTCGGGACAAAATCTGTTATTGATTGGGTAAACGGTCGCGCGAAAGCATTTACAGAACAGGGTGAGGAAGTTCAGGCAAATTGGTCTACAGGCAATGTAGGTATGACTGGAGTTTCTTATAATGGTACATTACCAAATGCTGTTGCGACTACTGGAGTTGAAGGTTTAAAAACAATTATTCCAATCGCAGCAATTAGTAGTTGGTATGATTATTATCGTGCAAATGGTGCAGTCATTGCTCCAGGCGGGTATCAAGGAGAAGATACAGATAATATGGCAGAAGCAGTACTGACAAGGGAAACCCCTGAAGTTTGCGGACAAGTTATAAAAGAGTTAACGGCTGGACAAGACCGAAAAACAGGTAATTATAATGATTTTTGGGATAAACGTAACTATGTAAAAGATGCTAAAAATGTAAAAGCGAGTGTATTTGTTGTTCATGGTTTAAACGATTGGAATGTTAAAACGAAACAGTTCGCGCAATGGTGGGAAGCACTTGGAGAAAATAATGTTCCGCGTAAAATGTGGCTACACCAAGGTGGTCATGGTGGGACATCAAGTAATAACTGGCAGCAAACACAAAATAAATGGTTAGATTATTGGTTGTACGGAATTGAAAATGGAATTATGGATGAACCAATGGTTGATGTGCAAAGAGAAAATAAAACGTGGCAAAAGATAAAAAATTGGCCAGATCCAGCGGCTGTACCTTCAAAAATCCGTATGTATTTAAGCAATAAATCAGTTAATTTGCCACTAAGTATGGGATCGGCTAATAAAGTTTTCTCATTCTTAGATGATGCACAAATAAAATCAAACCAATTAGTAGCAAACCCAGAATTAGAAGTAGCAAATCGATTAGTATATACAATGCCTGTACTGCAAAAAGATACGCGTATAAGTGGTACACCAAAGATTTCAATTACAGGAAATATTGATCGATCTGTATCAAATTTAACAGCGTTACTTGTTGACTATGGAGGAGCGAAGCCGGAAATCGTAACGAGAGGCTGGATGGACCCACAAAATGTAAAGAGTATAGAAAATTCAACAGCGATTCAACCGGGCAAAGATTATACATTCACATGGGACATGCAGCCAGATGATTATGTATTTAAAGCGGGGCATCAAATCGGAGTTGTTTTAATTGCAAGTGATTATGATTATACAATTAGACCGAAAGCTGGTACAAAACTTACTGTGAAATTAAGTGAAGTGACATTGCCGATTGTGAAATAAATATTTTTTCTAAAGAGCTTACTAAAGTAAGCTCTTTAATTTGTAGTCTGAATTTTTAATTTTTATATTTCAAATTGGAAGGTTATGTAATACAATATCATTATATTCTATGGAAAGTGAGTGATATATTATGACAGTCAGCTCTTTCGAAATCTCATTAAAATTAGAGGTACAGGAAGATTAGTTGAATTGAAATCTTCCGTACGTAAAAACGGAGGAGAAAATAAATGTTTAGTTTTTATAGTACACTTTGTACGGAACTGTATGATTACACAAAACCAGTCGGTTATTCTTTAAATGGTGATATTGAGTATTACAAAGAACGTTTAAAAGATTGTAGAGGAAGAATCCTCGAAGCTGCAGTAGGTTCAGGGCGTGTCATCATTCCGCTTCTAGAGGCTGGTTTTAAAGTGGATGGGATAGATTATTCACCTGAAATGCTAGATTCTTGCCGTAAGCGCTGTAAAGAGAGAGGCTTACATCCTAATTTGTATGAAGGAAGCTTGCAACAATTTTCACTTCCGCATAAATATGACGCAATTATCATTCCTACTGGATCTTTTTGTTTAATTGAAAATCGTGTGGATTCTATAAATGCATTGAAATGTTTTTATGAACATCTTAATCCAGGTGGACGATTAATCGTAGATATTATGCTCCCGCATAAATGGAAGACTGGGGAAATTCATACATCGACTTTCTCTTTGCCAAGCGGAGATGGAATCACATTAGAAAATAAATCAATTGAAATAGGTTGGCTGAACCAAGTTACTGTATCATATTTGAAATATGAAAAGTGGAGTAAAGGACAGTTAGTACAAACAGAATTGCAACGCTTTGCGCTGCGCTGGTATGGAATAGAAGAGTTTATACTTCTTTTAGAAAGTATAGGTTTCTCAAACATTACTCGCTCTACTGAATATGTTTATGAAAAAGAACCGTCAAATGCAAATCAAACGATTACTTTTGAAGCTGTGCGAAAAGAATAGAACTAAAACTATGAATAAAAAATAAGGCAATCGTTTTAAAATCGGCTGTCTTATTTTTTATTTTATGTAATGGTTTATAGAGAAAGATTGGGGGAAATAAATGAAACTTATATTAATATTTGGCCCACAAGCAGTTGGAAAAATGACAGTGGGGCAAGAATTAGCAACATTAACCGGTTTAAAACTTTTTCATAACCACATGACAATTGATTTAGTAAGTCCAATTTTTGATTACAGTACGAAAGAAGCAAAAAGACTAGTAAGTTTATTTCGTAATGAAATATTTGAAGAAGTATCTAAAAGTGATTTATCTGGAATGATTTTTACGTATATATGGGCATTTGACCTCCAAGAGGATTGGGATTATATACATCATGTAGAAAATATTTTTGAATCAAAAGGTGGGACAGTGTATTTTGTAGAGCTGGAAGCGGAATTAGATGAAAGATTAGAACGAAATAAAAGCCCGAATAGATTAGAACATAAACCGAAAAAAAGAGATATTGAGTGGTCTGAAAATAATTTGAAAGAAACGATGAAAATGCATAGATTAAACTCTCTTCATGGTGAAATTGAAAAAGAAGAGTATATAAAAATTAATAACACGTATTTGAGTGCAAAAGAAGTAGCGGAAATGATTAAAGAGAAGTTTCAATTGTAAAATTCCCGAAGTCTATTTCGTTTCTATTGTCCAAGCATTCTCCTACTAATTACATATACTATTTATGTTAAAATCGGTCACTATTTTAGATGGTGCTATTTTAATATATATAACTATGCAGGGAAGAGGGGAGAATAAATTTGGAAAACGTAGAACAAGATAGAATTGAAAATCAAGTGTATTCAAATCGTGTAGTAAGATCAGAATTTGATGCGAATTGGGAAACTTGTATATCAAAGAGTGGTTATGTAATTTATATAGCAACAAGTAATAATGCTGAAGTAATAGTGCTTCTTGCAGATGGTTCAAGTAAATTATTAATTTTCGAAAAAGGCGGTAAAGTAGTAGTAGGTGGCGGTGGAACAAGTCATTACAGTAAGCCACATATTGCAAGAAATATTTAAGATAGAACATGTTGTTAATTAAGAAGAAGCTGGAAAACGGTTGTCATTCATGTTTAGGGCATGATAGACGAACCGTTTTTTTATTTGTTTATAAATTTAGAAGAACTTCATTGATTACAAATACATCGGGATGACCAGCGAAATTAGAAGAAAACTTGGCGGCTAATGGTACAAAATATTATGTAGGTTTGCAAGAATCTTATAAGCGATATAAAAAGTATTTCCTATTTGGGGAAACACTACTTCTATGTTATAGTATAATAGTGTTTTTAGAGGGCGCTATTTTAATATATCTATAATTTTGTTATGTATTATTTTCATATTAAATAAGTGTCTAAAGTATTTTTTTATATAAGGAGTAATAATTAGAGAAATGAAAAATATAGACTTTATACTAGAAAGTGACGAGGCATTAAAACCGTCTGAACGATTAGTACTATTATTATTAGAGAAGCATAGAATGTTATATACGAACGATCTATTGGCATTATCAAATTTATCATATAAAACATTAACAGATTCATTAACGGCGCTAGTTTTAAAATCGTATGTGTTAAAGGAAACAGGTAAGGGAAGAAGACAGAATTGCTATAGATTAGTATGATAAGGCAGCTGTTTTAGAGACTTTTACATATGTTTTTTCAATCGTAAGGTGAAAGTGTATTTTTGTTTTCAAACGAAAAACTCACTATAAGAGGGGCTAAGATAGTAGTGTTTCATTTTTGTAAATGTAATTATTTCATCATCGAAAATACAAAAATAAAATAAACGGTATAAAAAAGAAATAAAAAAACAATCCATTCTAAAAAGGGATTGTTTTTTTATTGGAATAATATTATTTGATGCGTCGAAAGCATGAATAGCAGTAATAGACATTACCTGTTTTATTTCATGCAACTGAACAAATATGATGAAAACTATGTGTATAGTTTTTTGCTTGCTTTTTCAGTAACTCTAATGAAATCATGGTCTTCATTGTTTAAAGGCAGTATTTTTAACATTATTGCTATTCAGCATTAAGCACAAAAAAGTGGTATATAATATTGTTATGTAAACTTAAGATTTTAAAAGGAAAATGTAATAATGAATAGAACATGTAGAAGGAGATGCTTAAATATTTTGAAGGATGGGAGATTATTATGGAGTATTTACAATCAATAGCACAAGCTGTGATAAGTGGTAATAAGGAAAAAGTAGTAAAGTTTATAAAGGCGAGTCCAAGTATTGTTAACGAATGTAGTGAAGATGGCTGGACACCACTTCATTTAGCAGCTTATTTTGGACAGAAAGAAATAGCGAGTTTTCTTTTAGAAAGCGGTGCAGATATACATAGTAGAGCGAAAAACGAAAATGAAAATACGCCTTTGCAAGCGGCAATTGCGAACAAGCAAAGTGAACTTGTCGCTTTCTTAATTGAAAAAGGATCAGATGTAAATATTATGCAAAGTGGTGGCTGGACAGGACTCCACGAAGCAGCATTATTGGGAAATGAGGAAATAATTATGTTGCTCCTTAAAAATGGAGCTAATAAGATGATTAAGAAAAGTGATGGGAAAACAGCGTATGATATTGCATTAGAAAAAGGATATGATCACCTTTTACATCATTTGAAACAGGAAGTGAACTTATGATGAATAAATGGAGTGTTGGTATATTTTTATTTAATGAAGTAGAAGTGTTAGACTTTGCAGGGCCATTTGAAGTTTTTTCTGTAACTGAGGTGAATGGAGAAAAACCCTTTACTGTTTATACAGTTAGCGAGAATGGGGAAATGATTACAGCAAGGAATGGATTGAAGGTACAGTCAGATTATAGTATTGAAAATTTACCACCAGTGGATATTTTAATAATTCCGGGCGGGCTAGGTGCTAGAAAATATGAAATAAAAAATGAAATAGTAATAAAATGGATTCGCCAACAAATGAAAGAAGTAAAGCTGATGACTTCAGTTTGTACAGGAGCGCTATTACTGGCGAAAGCAGGTTTACTAGAAGGTTTAAAAGCAACAACACATTGGGCTAGTATTGAAAAGTTTAAAAATGAGTTTCAAAATGTTGAAGTTATAGAAAATGTAAAGTTTGTAGATGAAGGACATATTATAACATCTGCTGGAATTTCAGCTGGAATTAATATGGCATTTCATATTGTGAAAAACTTGTTAGGTGTGCATGTTGCGGAGGACACAGCGAAGCGAATGGAGTATGATATTAGTTTCCCAAATTAAAAAGCCCGGATTGGGCTTTTTATATTGAATGGATATAGTTAAGCTCTTCATCACTCAACATAGGGCGAACAGATGCATTTGCATTTTCTTGTGCTTGTATTCCTGTTTTGGCACCAGGAATTACAACACTTACTGCCGGATGAGAGAGTACATAGCGAAGTGCAAGTTGCCCTAAGGTCTGATTTTTATTTGAGAGCAACCGAAGTTTCTCTACAGTTTGTAAGTCTTCTTGAAACCAAGTTTCATTTGGCCAATCTTTGCGTAAATCTCCATCCGGAAAAATTGTTTTATTTGTGAATTTTCCAGTTAAAATGCCCATTTTTAATGGACCACGAATAACAGCTCCTAAATTTTTCTCTTGTAAAAATGGTAATATATCTTTTTCTGGTTTTCGATTTAATATATTGTAATCAAGCTGTACGATATCAATTTCGTTGTTGTTATTGAAATGATGAATGTATTGTAAATCATGAGTCGAAACACCGACTGCTCTTACTTTGCCATCACGTTTTAATATGTCAAATGCACGTAGAAATGCTTCTGTTTCCCTACGATTATGCCACCAAATATGACAAAAATAAAGATCAATATAATCTGTTTGAAGACGTTGTAAACTTGTTTCGAATACGGCGATGATTTTTTCGGGAGTATCATATACAGGAACTCCATTAGGGTCGTAGTGATGTCCGATTAAACCACCTTTCGTTGATAGGATAATATCATTACGATGTCCTTTAATCGCGGTAGCCACCAACTTTTCACTATGTCCTAAACCATACACATCCGCAGTATCAATAAAATTCACACCACACTCAATTGCTTTTTTTATAGCGGTTATAGATTGTTTATCGTTAACAGGTCCCCATTCATCCCCACCGATTGCCCATGCGCCAAAACCTATTTCAGAAACAGTTATTCCAGTTTTACCTAATGTACGGTAATGCATATTCCCCCTCCTTGTAAGCATGTTATAACATGGATATGTGGGGAAGGAATTTTGTGTGTGAAAAAACTCTTCTACAATAGTAGAAAAAGAATTACAGAAACTACTATTTTATAGCAGCATGTATAAAAAAAAACGGTGTAAATATGGAAATGTCGTCGAATGCTATCTTTAATTGGTTAATTTATGGGATATTTTTGTGAAGGAGTTTATTTTATAAGAATAGAATTAATTTAGTAAGAAAACGTGCCGATGGTAGTGAAAAATATGGGTTAGGGGGATTTGAATGAGGAAACTCAAACGAGTAAATGTTCCTAATATACCAGAGCAATTATCACAACCTAGTGACAAGCGTAGGGTAAATAAAAAGAAGTTAAGGCGACTTATTTTAATGGTCCTTTTTATTGCGACAACTACTCTGTACGTTCAATATATTTTAACGAAACAACAAGAAGTAATTGATAAAAAGAAAGATACGATTACGGATCAAAAGAAGCAATTAGTATCTTTAAAGAAAGATAAAGATTCTTTAAAGACTAACATAGAAAATTTAACAGACGATGAGGAAGAAATTTTGAAGTTAGCGAGAAAAGAGTATCAATTTTCTAAGTCAAATGAAACTATATTTGTGATGCCAAAGTAATAAAAAACAGTTAGCCATTGAACTGCACCTCCAATTGTTAGGCAGCGTCTAACAATTGGAGGTGCAGTTTTTTATGTATGAATGTCATGGTACAAGGAACAATCACATATTGTAAAAATGAAGAGTTTAAGCTGTTTTCATAAATATGGAATATGCACTAAAATAAATGTTGTTAAAATTCTGTCAATTATATTATAATACAAGGTAAGCGGATACATTTTTTAATCCACGTTGAGTTCCTCGCTCATACGACTATTAAGAAACCCGTTATCCTCGTATAAGAAAGGAAGATAGCTGTGTACGCTTCAAATACAATTTATATCGTAGGGGATGCGAAAGCACCTCAAAATAATCCCATTACTGAAAAGTTTAAAAGCTATTTCGTAGCATTTATACTTGTTAAGGATACAGGGGAAATTGTAGATGCAGACTGCTCAGCGACAATTGCATTAACATCTCAATTTGTTAAATATTTATTTCTACATAAAAATATAAATGACCCGGCGTTAGTAATGGAAGTAAAGAACCGATATTTCGGTTCTTCTCAAAAAGCGTTACTTGTAGCGCTAAAAGATGCACAGAAAAAATATAATCAGATTGCTGCTTTGTCTACTCAATCATAGACAAAATCCAGCCGTAAGAATCATTCTTATGGCTGGATTTTTTTATTTCACATTATCGTCCTACATCAAAAGCAAACGAAAATAAAGTAGAGAGATAGGAGAGTAAATGCCCAATGGGTTTACCTAATAATCCGTGGGTATAAATCTCCGGTGGATTAAAATTTCACTTCATTGGAGAACGAAAGGATGAACAAAATGAAAATTACAGATGTAAAAGTAAATCGTAGACGTGTAAAACTGCATACACCGTTTAAAACCGCGCTTCGTACTGTAACCGAAATTGAAAGTATAGATGTTTATATTCATACAGACGAAGGAGTGATTGGTAAGGGGGCTGCAGCCGCAACGCCAGTTATTACGGGGGATTTCACCAGCGGAATGGAAGAAGCGATTTTAGGGCCGATGCGTTCATGTTTAATTGGTCAAAATATCATTCAATTTCAGCAGTTACTACAGCGCATTCAAATGAGTTGTATTGGAAATTCAAGTGCAAAAGCAGCGGTAGATATCGCTTTATATGATGTATATTGCCAATATCAAAATGTGCCGTTATATGCATTGTTAGGCGGGAAGAAAGAAATTCATACCGATATTACAGTGAGTGTGGATGAGCCTGTATTAATGGCAAAAGAAGCGAAGAAACATATAGAAAAAGGATTTCAAACATTAAAGATTAAAGTGGGTAAAGAGGCGCATTTAGATTTGGAACGTATTGAGGCAATTCGAAATGTGGTACCAAGAAATACGACATTACGTTTAGATGCGAATCAAGGTTGGAGTCCAAAAGAAGCGGTCTCTATCATTCAAGAGATGGAAAATCGTAATTTAAATATAGAATTTATTGAACAACCAGTACACGCGAAAGATTGGGATGGGTTAAAGTACGTCAAAGATCGTGTGCAAACGCCAATTATGGCCGATGAAAGTATATTTTCAGCAAGTGACGCATTAAAGCTCGTTCAAGGAAGATATGCAGACTTCATTAATATTAAATTAATGAAATGTGGTGGCATACGTGAAGCATGGCGTATTGCTGATATCGCAGAAACAGCTGGTGTGAAGTGTATGGTGGGCAGCATGATGGAGTCTTCACTTTCCGTTAGTGCTGTTGCGCATTTAGCGGCAGCGCATCCTAATATTCATTATTTTGATCTTGATGCACCGCTTTGGTTAATGGAAGAGCCAGAAGGAATGACTTATTCTGGATCAAAGGTAAACCTTCAATCGACAGTGAATAGTAAATCTTAGGAGAAGAGACAAGTAAACTATCTTTTAAGGGGGATATATATGAAAAAAGTAGGAACTGCATTTTTAACAACTTTATTTATATTTTCATCGTTTACATCGGCAAATGCTGAAGAAAAGAAGGATAATAAAGCATTTATAGATGTATCTGCTGCAACGTTATGGACAGCACCTGATTCATTAAGACCAATCGATACACCGAGTGCAACAAATCCAGTGGATCTATGGAAATGGACGAAATCAATGACACTTGACGAGAAACTATGGTTAACAAATGCAAATAAATTAGAAACACAAGCTTTACTCGGTCAAGAAGTAACTGTTATTGATAAGAAAGGCGAATGGGTGAAGGTATTAGTGCATGGACAGCCAACACCACGAAATGAAGAAGGTTATCCGGGCTGGATGCCTGAAAAACAATTAACATATAATCAAGAATTTGCAGATAAAACAAATGAACCTTTTGTCTTAATAACCAAACCAACAGCGATTTTATATATAAATCCTTCTGAAAAACATAAATCACTTGAAGTCAGTTATAATACAAGACTGCCGCTATTAAGTGAAGACACAATTTCATACCGTGTATTGTTGCCAAATGGTCAGAAAGCATGGCTACGAAAAAATGATGGAACAGTTTACCGATCTCAAACTGATATTCCAACTCCGGCGGCCGATGATTTAATTAACACAGGGAAAATGTTTTTAGGCTTACCGTATATATGGGCTGGTACAAGTGGTTTTGGATTTGATTGCTCTGGCTTCACACATACGATCTATAAATCGCACGGCATTACAATTCCGCGAGATTCTGGACCGCAATCAAGAGCAGGGGTTGCAGTTGATAAAGAAAATCTACAAAAAGGAGATTTAATTTTCTTTGCACATGATCAAGGGAAAGGTAGTGTCCATCACGTTGCAATGTATATTGGTGATGGCAATATGATTCACTCACCAAGAGCTGAAAGGTCGGTAGAGATTATACCGCTAAATACACCAGGATATATAGAAGAATACGCTGGTGCTCGTCGTTACTTACCTTAAAAATAGAAGGGGGTTTTTAAATGAAAAAAGTTGTTCGTTACTCATTAGTTAGTACTCTATTAGTTTCTTCATTTTTAGTTGGTTGCGCAAAAGAAAAAACTGCAACAAAGCCGAAAGATGAGAAGAAAGTATTACAGTTACTAGAAACAGGTGAAATTCCGTCGTTAAATTCAGGGAAAGTAACAGATGCAGTCTCGTTTAACGTTTTGAATAACGTAATGGAAGGACTATTTCGTCTATCGAAAAATGATGAAGTAATTGAAGCCGGCGCACAAAAATATGAAGTGAGTAAAGATGGAAAAACATATACATTCCAATTACGTGATGCGAAATGGTCTAACGGAGAGCCAGTAACCGCTCATGATTACGTATACGCTTGGAAGCAATTGGTAAATCCAGATACTGCTTCTCAATATGCATACATTGCGTACGATGTAAAAAATGCTGAGAAAATAAATAAAAAACAACTAGGTCTAGATGAATTAGGAGTAAAAGCGAAGGATGATAAAACATTCGTCGTAGAGCTAGAACATCCTGTACCGTATTTTACGAAATTATTAATTTTACCATCCTTCTATCCAATTAACGAAAAATATGCGAAAGAGCAAGGTGATAAATATGGATTAGAAGCAAATAAAGCGGTATATAATGGACCGTTTACATTATCAGAGTGGAAGCATGAAGCTAGCTTTACAATGAAGAAAAACGATAAGTATTGGGATAAAAAAGAAGTGAAGTTAGATGAAGTAAACTATCAAATTGTAAAAGAAATTTCAACTGCGGTAAATTTATATGAAACAGATAAAGTTGATAGAGCTGTTATTTCTACAGAATTCGTAGATAAATATAAAAATAATAAAGAGTTAAAACAATATACAGATCCAGTTATGTACTTCTTCCGATTTAATGAAAATGTACCGATTCTTAAAAATAAAAATGCACGTCTTGCGCTAAGTACAGTTTTTGATAAGAAGGGACTCGCAGATTCATTTTTAAATGATGGATCGGTTGCAGCAAACTATTACGTACCAAAAGGATTTTTAAAGGGCCCAGATAAGAAAGATTTTAGAAGTACGGCTGGTGAGTTTAATAAGACAAATGTAAAACAGGCGAAGGAATATTGGGAGAAAGCAAAACAAGAGACAGGTACAAATGAAGTGACGTTAGAACTATTAAATTATGACTTGGAAAACTTTAAAAAAGTTGGAGAGTACATTAAAGAGCAGCTTGAGAAAAACTTACCAGGATTAAAAGTGAATGTGAAATTACAACCACATACGCAAAAATTAGCACTTGAGAAGAAGAAAGAATATGAAATGTCGTTATCACGCTGGTTACCAGATTATCCAGATCCAATGACTTACTTAGAAGTATTCCTTTCTGGAAGTAGCGTCAATAATACAGAATATGCAAACCCAGAATATGATGCGTTAATTAAGAAGATTAAAACAGAATTAGGTAATGATGAAAAGGCTCGCTGGAAAGCAATGCAAGATGCTGAAAAAATGCTACTGGATGATGCGGTAATTGCTCCAGTATTCCAGCGCGGATTATCTTACTTACAAAAACCCTATGTGAAAGATTTATATGTACATCAATTTGGTCCAGCTACAAGTTTAAAATGGGCAGATGTACAAAAATAAAGTGATGGAGAAACAGACTTCATGTATGTGATAGTCTGTTTTTCTCATTTAAAGTTAGAAAAATAGTTCATGGTATAATTTATTAGTCTGTAAACAGTATTTGGAGGGGAAATGATGTCTATGTTTGAAGAAGAGAAAGTAATTTATACAAAAAGATTATTTATGAGGAAACCAATTGTAGAAGATATTAATCAGTTTTATAACATATTAAAAAAAGATACTGTTGGCAAATGGTTGGCTAAATCAAGAGGAATGTCGAAGGAAGAAACAAATGATTATATTGGGCAACTTATCTTACATTGGGAACAGTATGACTTCGAGGTATGGTTGTTATTTAATAGTAAAACAGGAAAGCTTTTAGGACATTGTGGTTTAAGAACGGTAGAGGAAACAGGTGAAATAGAAATTATGTATCTCCTTGACCCAGAACATTGGAGGAATGGGTATGCATTAGAAGCAGCAGAGGCTTCCATTAAATATGCAATAGAGACTTTGAATGTAACAAGAATAATTGCTAGAGTTAAAGTAGCAAATGAGAGCTCGAAAAAACTTTTACGAAAGCTCGGGTTTATATATACTCATGAAGTTAATCATAGCGGGCGTTTATTATCATATTTTGAACTTCATACATCATCCGAAGAATTCTAGACATTTCATATGTTTTTTTATTGTTAAAAAATAAAATTATTAATGAAATTCCAGTGTGAAATTTATGTAGAATCTTGTATAATTAACGTGTTTCTATGGAAACATTTTCTTGTGATATTTATATAGGACTTAATAGAACAAGGAAGGAAATACATACATGTATATAATAGATAAATAGAATGGAACATGTATAGAGAAAAAGGAGAGAAAAGATGACGTGTCAAAAACAAGGGTTACAATTTAATAACGATAGAAAGAGGGACAGAAGATGAAAATGAAGCATGCTTTTGGTCCTATAATTTTAGCGTGTGTGCTTTTTTTCATTATCATTCTAATCCCATCGAAAAGTTTAGTATCGCTTATTAGTGATAAGAAGGTAGAAGATGCGGCAACTTCTTTACAAAAAGAGAAATTACAAAGTGTTTTCTTACAGCAAAAAATGTTAGAGAATTCACAGTATTTACCGATGTACGGTTCATCAGAATTTTTACGAATGGATGCATATCATCCGTCTAATTATTTCAAAGTAAACCCAGCTGGTTTTACACCGTTTTTAATTGGAACTGGTGGTACACAAAGTTTAGCTCATATTTTAAATATGACATCTACTATGGATGAATTAGAAGGTAAAAAAGTAGTCTTTGTTCTTTCACCACAATGGTTTACAAAGACTGGTGTATCACAAGGGGATTTCACTAATAATTTCTCCAAACAACAAGCATATCATTTTATTTTTAATGATGAGATAAATCCAGAAATGAAGAAGCAAATCGCGAAACGGCTATTAGATTATAAAGTTGTTCAAGAAGATGATATATTAAAAAATTCATTAGAAGGTATTGTATATAATGATTCGAAACATAACATAAAAGCAGGGTTAGTTAAACCACTTGCTTATATGCATCGAAATATTTTAGATCATAGAGATTTATTTAACTCTTTATTTAAAATCGAACCGATGAAAGAGAAAACAAATATCGGACTTCGTTCAATTTCTTGGGAAGACGCACGTAAACACGCAGAACAAGAAGGGAAAGCTGAATCTACTACAAATACATTCGGAATTGAAAATCCGTATTATCATAAGAATAATCTGAAGAAAAAACTAAAAGGTTTAAAAAACTTTAGAGCAAATGAAACATATGATGAATCACCAGAATACGGTGATTTACAAATTATTTTAGAGTTATTTAAAGAGAAAAATGTCAAACCACTCTTTATTTCTGTACCTGTAAATGGGCCTTGGTATGATTATACTGGCTTCCCGAAAGAACGCCGTGAAGTGTATTATAAAAAAGTTCGAGAACAGGTTGAGAAAGCAGGATATCCAGTAATTGATTTCTCTGGTCATGAATATGATAAGTATTTCTTAAAAGATACGATTCATTTGGGCTGGAAAGGTTGGATTTATTTTGATGAAGCAGTGCAGAAATTTTATTCTGAGAAATAAAGTATAGAAATCGGAATGGCTATGAGCCGTTCCGATTTTTTTAGTATAGAGGATTTTGGTGAGGACAATTTGGGAATGCATGTATATCTTGAATCTGTCTATAATCATAATGTTTCATTGCAAACTGAGCTTGATAAAGGTATTCATACACATATAATTGACCATCATGCGCTGAACATAATACACCAGAAGTTCCTTGTCCAGTTATGAAGGAAATGCCGATAGGGCGTCCGATTAAGTACGGTATTTTTTGCTGCCAATGCATAGGGGAACCACTCCTTTTTGAGATAATATACGAAAGAAATGATTAAATGGTTGCTTATCCATGTAAATGTAGATGGAAAGGTGTTATATAATTCCTGAAGATTAATTCATATATAAATAAAAAACCGCTATAATTCCGAATGAATTTATAGCGGTTTTTATTATATTCTTAAGCGAGATTTTTACGCTTTTTTGTCCATTTTTTTATAACGAAGTATAAAAGTATAAGTACGACGCCACCAATTGCGAATGATTTCACATACGGACCAGCAATATCATTTATATTCTCCCAATTTTCACCTAGTTTTTCACCTAAATAAATGAAAATAATAGACCAAGGGATAATCGCAAGTGCTGTTAATGTAGTGAAACGTAGTAATGGCATTTTTGTAATACCAGCAGGAATTGAAATTGCATGACGCACTACTGGAATGAAGCGTGCTGTAAAAATGACGCCAGTTCCGTAACGATTAAACCAATCTTCTGCAGCATCTATTTGTTTTTTATGTATGAAAATATATTTTCCGTAACGTTCTAATATAGGGCGTCCGCCGTATCGTCCAAGCCAATAAATAAAGATTTGGGCAATAACACCGCCAATTGTACCGAATACAACAGCGCCTATAAATGAGATACTTCCATTGAATACTAAGTATCCTGCATAAGCAAGGACAATTTCACTTGGGATAATTTCAATCATAAGTCCAAGCATAATGCCCCAATAACCTAATCCTTCAAAAAACGTTAATACTGAATGAATAAAACTACTTAACATTGTTGCACCTTCTAGTTTATGAATTTTTGAGTATAAGAACCTTTTATTTAATGACGTAAAAGGTTCACTATATGTAGATTATACCTTATTTACATAGGGGATTGCTATTTCAATTCTTTTATGTCTCTCATAATTATTATAGTAAAAGATATAAGCCGCGTTTTCATGAAGGGTTAATGAAAAGATTATTAAAAATTTCTCATATATCAATGATAATAGACTGAAAATTAAGTATAATGGTATAGGTCTTTCATTTACAAAAATAGGAGGAGAACGTATGTATATTACAGATCCGATTTATGGACCAATCTCTATTCGTGATAGAGATATCCTTCGATTGATAGATACAAAAGCATTTCAAAGGTTGGCGAATATTAAACAACAAGGACATACTTATTTTTTACATGAGAACGCAATACATACGAGGGAAGAACATTCGATAGGTGTATATGTGCTAGTAAATAAAGTGATAGAACATCTTACTGAGATTGGTGACATACATTTATCGAAATATGAACGAAAGCTAGTATCTACTGTAGCCCTTCTACACGATGTTGGACATGGGCCATATTCACATTGTTTTCAGCAAATATCGGGTGAAGATCATGGTGAGTGGACGGTACGAATCATTCAAGAGGACGAAGAAATACGTACGATTTTAAATCAAACACCTAGATTATTAGATGATGTAACGAAAGCTTTAACAGAAGATGGAGTTTTTCCAATTATAGATGAGCTCTTATTTAATTCATTAGGAATGGATCAATTAGATTTTTGGAATAGAGATTTATATTACTCATCGCTTGAATTAGAAGGTTTACAGATAGAAGAATTGATTGCTAACATGCGTTTAATTGACGATAAACTTGTTATTGAAGAATCAGGAATCCCCTTCATCGAACAATTAATGAAAATGAAAGAAGGGCTTTACAATAATGGATTTGGCCACCCGTTTGTGATAGGAAAAGACATATTGCTGCAAACAATTTTAAAAATGATAGAGGAGAAAAATCTTTCGTTCTATACTCCTGAACTTCAAAACTTCTTTCATAAAGGAGAGAAGTTAGAAGTAGAAGACTTTCTTCCTTTACAAGATGAAATGATTTTAAATGAAATAAAGTACTTTGCAAAATCAGAGGACGTACAATTAGCGACGTTAATTCACCTTTATTTTTCAGAAGCCAAAAGTTTATCTTTTGAAAAAGGACTAGAGGGTGATTTTAAAAAGGAAAATAGCACCTTAGCAGTAATAACTGAGAAAAAGGCGTACAGTTCATATGTAGGTGGTATTTACGTCTATAGTGAGGGGCAGTTAGAGGACATTTTAGAGAAATCAAATTTCATTCAAGAGATAGTAAAATTGCCTAAAAAAGAATATGCCTATTCAATTTGATTTGGTTCGAAAATAAAAAATGAATGAGATGGAAACGTAAATTTAGAGGAGGGAATAAAATACATGAAACATAAAATTGCTGTACTGGCAGATGTACATGGAAATGCAACTGCTTTAAAAGCAGTTATCGAAGATTCTATGAAAGAAGGTGTGACTGATTATTGGTTTTTAGGAGATTTAATTATGCCTGGTCCTGGATCGAATGATTTATTTGAAATATTAGAAAGTATTAACGTTGATACTTATGTACAAGGAAACTGGGAAGATAGTTTTCTTGACGTTCTTAATAAAAATATTGATATTGATAACGCAACTGATATTTATGTTTCTAGATTAGTTCAGTATCAATGTGAAAACTTGGATGAAAACTATATTAAGCATGTTAAAAATTTACCATTACATATAACAAAACAGGTTAATGATTTATCAATCAGTATTAGTCATAATCTACAAAATAAAAATTACGGGGGAGATTTGTGGCCCACTAATAATCAGGAACAGTTTGATCGGTTATTTGATCGTGATTATGATATTGCGATTTACGCTCATACCCACCATCAATTATTGCGCTATAGTAGCAATGATCAATTAATTATTAACCCAGGAACAGTTGGACAACCTTTTTACAAGTGGAATAAGCTAAACTCTGACTTACGTGCTCAGTATGCAATTCTTGAAATTGATGAGGCAGGGATTACTGATGTGAGGTTTAAAAAGGTTTTTTACGATGTAGAAAAGGAATATAAAAATGCCATAAATAAAAATCTTCCTTATATTGATTTATATCGTGAGCTGTTAGAGACAGGAAAAACTCATACGCATGATATTGAATTATTACAAGAAATTAATGACAAATATAATTATAAAGATGAAGTAATTAAGTTTATCGAGAAAATCTGATGGGAATTTAATAAAAAGAAATGAACATTGTTGAATGTTAGGTTAGTCATGATTTTTACATAATCAAGAGCTATTGTAGAATGAAACTTAGATATAAAATGATTTTTGTATTTTATATTGATTGAAAACAAGCATCCCCCTGTACTACGTATATGACGGGGGGATGCTTGTTTTTTACGGCTTCACATCTAAGTTCTGTAAAAATAAAGTTGCTGTTACGTAACGTTTTGCTAACATTTGTACATAAGCGGTATGTACAGAAAGGGTCGCAATAATAATAGCGTTACGAATTGCTTCGCGTTGTTCGTTATTAATTTGATCGAACTTGCTTGCGATTTTATCAGCTTTTTCTTTTACGATGTTTTCAATTGTATGAACGGTATCTGTTGCATTTAATTGTAAGCAATTCCCTTGATTGAGTTCTTCAAATAGAGAAGAGTATGCTACATATAAATGAACAGGATTGATTAAATCATCACTTCGATCGGCTGGGTCATTTACAATAAGGCGTAATAGCTTACGAATGGATTCAAAATCAAGTGCTGTTTTTAAATCTTCGACAATAAATAGTAAGGCTGCTTGTTCAATTGAATATTTTTTCCCTTTTTGAGGAGAGCCAATCATTTCTTTTATATCTCGTTTCACCCAGTTTTGCATAGCAGTTACAGAGAAACTTGTGTTTTCAATCTGATTGCCAAGCGCAACTATTTCATTTAAAGAAAAACCGACATCAGTATCGTCAATTTTAATCAGCTTTTCAAAAATAGGTGAAAGTGCGGTAGTAATAAAAGCTGTAACGCTTTGTCCGCTTTCAATATCTTTTTTATGTGACTTTGCCCAAGCTTCTTGTAAAATACCGAGAGGCTTTTTCGTATTCCATCCTCTTAGTGATAGAAGAAGGGTAGCCATTTCGTTTCGTGTGAGATGAAATGTTTCCATCTTTTCACCTCCAAAATAATAAAAAGTTCTTATGAACTTATAATATGTTTTGTTTCATTTAAAGTCAATTCTGTTTTGCTTAATTTTTCCTTTGTGACCAAACTGTTGAAAGTAAATAATACTTGCATATTTCGACAAAAGTTCATATAATAAGTTCATAAGAACCTTTAAAATGTTCTTAAAAACAAATCTATCATTCTGAATTTACTAGAAAGATAGATTTCACATATATCTATATAAAAGGAGAATGGATATAATATGTTGAAAAAACTTGTAGCAGTAATGACAGCATTCATGGTTATCTTTGGGGCTAGCAGCTTTATGTTCGTAGATCATGCAGCAGCGAAAAGTTACAAATCTGGTAAAAAATCATTTACACCAAGTTCAGGTCAAAAGTCAAAAGTTGATTTAAACAAAAAAGACTCAAATGTAAATTCTCAAAAAACGACTCCAGATTCAAAAACGAAAGCAACAAACACGGCACCAAAAAGTAATAAAGGAAGCTTTATGAAAGGTTTATTACTAGGTGGTCTTGGTGGTTTACTAATGGGTAGCTTATTTGCAAATATGGGAGCTCTTGGTTCTGTATTAGCGTTTATGGTAAATATGTTAGTAATGGCTGGTATCGTAATGTTAGCAGTTCGTGCATTTAAATACTTCAAAGACCAACGTAAGAAGAAAGCAGATGAAGTAGCATGGAAACAATAAAAATTTCTGAACAAGAGCTTATAAATGCGCTTTGCGTATATATAGCTGAAAAAAGACAAGTGGGTCCAGAAGAAGTGTTAGTTGAACTCATGTATGATGACGACTACGGTTTTTCTGCGGAAGTAGAGGTAAATGGTCGCCAGCAAATTTTAATTCAAGCAAACTTAATCGAAGCTTTACGCTTATTGCTTGACAGAGAATATAATGTCAATCCATTCGCAGCGAGATTACAACTTGAATTAGATGATGAAGAAGGCATTTACGCATTAGCGAAATTTAATAACTCAGATGACTAGAAAAAAGAGCTGTTGAGAATAATCTCAACAGCTCTTTTTAGTATGTGCATATGTAGAAGAATAATCACGCCAAATTTCATTCATTTTTCGTCTACCGATATCTACCATAGGATTAAACTGAATTGCAGCTTTTTGACGAACAGAGTGAACGTTTTGAATGGCGTGAGATAATTGTTGGTCGACTATATCAGGTTTTTTACTTGCATATTTAGCAATAGATAGACCTGCAACTGTTCCTTGCGTCATCGCAATTTTTCCGCTTTCAATGCCTGTAATATTGCCGGCTACAAATAAACCGGGAAGAGGGGTTTCCATTGCTTCAGAATGGAGAGGAACGTGTCCACCTAATTCTGAAATGTAATGGAAGGGACAACCAGCTACAGCTGCAAGTTCGGCAAGTGGGTATAATCCCCCGGCAATACATACAAAATCTGCTTCGTATATTTTCTCTGTTCCATTAATAACATTTCCTTTAGAGTCAATATTAGCAATACGTACACCTTCAACTTGATCTGTTCCGATAATTTCAAGAGCTGCTTTCCGAAGGTGAAGTGGCGTTCCGTTTATTTTCATTCCGTTGTTTGGATAGAATGTTAATCCAGCTTTTCGAATCCAATCAAATTTCATAAAGTGGCTACCTATTCGCAAGAAAGCAGAAGGAGCGAGGTGAGCTGCATTTAAAAGAGAGTTTAAAACTTCTTCAGGTTCACCAGCTTTTTGACTTAACTCGCTTTTCTCAGGGAGTACAATATGATCCACTGTAATTCCCGCTAATTGCAATTCACTTAAAATGGCGAAAGACAAAATGTTAGCACCAATAATAATTCCTTTTTTTCCAACTTGCACGCGATGAACATTTGTCATAACTTGAGCTGCTCCAATTGACATCACTCCTGGAAGTGTCCAGCCAGGAAGGGGAATAGAATATTCCGCAGCTCCAGTAGCAAGTAGTACGAAAGGTGCTTCTAACGTACCGATATTAGTATGTACAAACCAATTGTTTTCATCTCTATCTAAATTATAGACCGAAACACCGCACCTGATATGTACTGAAAGTGATTCTGCTTCTTCATGAAGTCGCTTCGATTCTTCTATTCCGTTCCACCATTCTCCAGTAGGCTCTTGATGCAACTGTCCTAACAATCTCCCGCCCGGCTTCATAAATTCATCAATAACGAGCACTTTTAGTCCGAAACGAGCACAAGAGATAGAAGCAGATAATCCCGCTGGCCCTGCACCTATAATAATTACATCACTCATCGCTTTTTCACCATCTCTCTCACGATATTCGGATGCTGTTTCCCGCTTTCAACAACCATGTTTTCTTCTACAACAGTTAAGCATGCGCGTACATTTGTTTGATTATTTACTGTCACGCGGCATTCGGAACAGTGCCCGATATTACAATAAATACCTCGCGGTGTTCCGCTATCTTCATGAACTCTTAATGTCCTTATTTCATTTGCTAACAGGGCAGCAGCTATCGTTTCATGTTCATATGCTTCGTATTGATGACCGTTAAATTGAAAGGTAATACGCTCACTACTTTGTAAAGTACCTAAAATAGGGTGATGTGTAATTCTACTCATTTACTTTCACCTACTGATCCAAAAGTAACTGCACGTATTGGTGGTTGATATTTTAACGGTAGTTCATTAAGAGTTACGTCAGGATTCACATTTTCAATCATTCGATCTATCATTATTCTGCATGTGCGACCACCGCAAAATCCCATGCCAGCACGTGTTCTTAATTTTAATTCTCTTGCCGAGCAGTTATATTCAGCAATTGTCGATTGAAGTTGCCCATATGTAACCTCTTCACAACGACAAACGATTAAGTTGTTTTTATTTGTCATGTGTATTCCTCCTCTAGTTCGATTTTCACAAATTATACATGCAAAAATCATGCCAATATAGAGGAGGGAGAGAGGGCTACCTGTAAACGCCTGATCGGTGCATACTGATTCTTTATTGAAGTCCAAGTTTCTTTAAACGGTTATATAAAGTAGCCCTTGTTACACCAAGTTGTTTTGCGCATTCTAATTTATTCCCATTTAAAATTCGTAAAGCCCTTTCAATAACTTTTTTCTCATGCTCATCCATCTCTTCTTGTAAAGAAAGGATTGTATTATTGTTGCTGAGTAATAGGGAATGAGCTGTATGGTTGTCTAAAGTTTCAGTCGTATGAAATGGTAAATATTCTTGTTTTATAATTCCGTCTGTTGCGAATACCACAAGCCGTTCAACAACGTTTCGAAGTTCGCGAATATTACCTGGCCAATTGTAATGAAGCAGTTCATGCATAATGCTTGAAGGTAGGTCACGAATTGGTCTGTTGTAGTTGATTGAAAAATCGTTTAAGAAAGAATAGGTTAATTCAATAATATCCTCGCGTCTTTCGCGCAGCGGTGGAATCTGCAAACTAACTACATTTAAGCGGTAATATAAATCTTCTCGGAAAGTTCCTTTTCTCATTTCTTCTTGTAAATCACGATTTGTAGCAGCGATAATACGGAAATCAATATTAATTTCTTTTTCACCACCAACTCGGTAATACTTTCGCTCTTGCAGTACACGTAACAGTTTTACTTGCATATCAAGTGGCATTTCACCTATTTCATCAAGAAATAAAGTACCGCCTTGCGCGAGTTCAATTTTACCTTTTTTTCCTTTACTATTTGCTCCAGAAAACGCCCCACGCTCGTAACCGAATAATTCACTTTCAAATAACGCTTCTGGAATTGCCCCGCAGTTAATCGAAATGAAAGGCGCCTTCGCTGCCTCACTTGCTTCATGAATTGCTTTCGCAAATACTTCTTTTCCAACTCCGCTTTCCCCAAGTATTAAAACAGTTGATTTTACCGAACAAACTTTTCTAGCTAATTGTATCGTTCTTTGTATAACAGGACTTTTCCCATTCATCGCAAGGAATGGATCGGATTCATCTTTATACTTTGCCACTTCTTGTTCTAAACGGTGCATTTCATGTGACATATTAAATAGTTTTTCATTTAAAGCGACTTGATTTGTAACATCTGTTTCTGAAACGACTGCTCCTATAATTTCATCATTACAATAAACTGGATTTGAATTAATTAATACGAATAAATCGGGACGAGGCTGATGGAACTGAGCGACTATGCTTTTTCCATCATGTAAAGATTGTAAAATTTCCAAGTCTTTATAATCAAAAAAATGAGTAATCGGTTGCCCAATAATTTCATTATGGTTGACTGAAAATATTTTTTCAGCACCATCTGTCCAAGTTCGAACGCATTCTTTACTATCAATGACTGTAACAGAAGAGTCAGTTGTTTGTATTACGGTGTCATAAAATGACTGTAGTTCATTGTAGGACTTATAAAGAAATGGAATCATTTGCTGAGAAGTTATACAGCATATCGGCTCATCGTTTTCGTTAAGGATGATAACAGCTAATTCATAAGAAAAAGCGTCAATTAGTGCAGTGAATGAGTCATCTACATAAATAATGGCGCAATTATATTCATCTGTAGTAGAAGGGAGATAATAAAACCTTTCGTTTACTTGCTTAATGTGATTAAGGCTACATGTATGATCGATTAAAACACGTTCCAAAAACTCTTGTATAGTCGGAAATGAAAATGCCATAATGCCCTCCTGTTATGTATAAAAATTTTGACAGTGATAAAAAAATAATACACCTATTTACTGTAAATTTAAATTATTTTTACAAATAAAAATATTGTTTATGGAAATTGTATATATGAAAAATTGGCACGTCAATTGCATAAAAGAAAGTGAGAGGTTTAGGGAAAGGAGGAGTATATTGTGAGGCACTGCGACGTTTTAATTATAGGTGGTGGAATAATAGGGTGTTCTATCGCTTATTACACTTCAAAATACGGAAGAGACGTAACAATCATTGAAAAAGGGGAATTTGTCAGCGGGACGTCTTCACGGTGTGATGGGAATATTTTGGCCATTGATAAAGACCCAGGATTTGATAGTCAAATGTCTTTAGTAAGTCAAAAATTAGTAACTGATTTAAGTGAAGAATTAGAGCATTCATTTGAATATAGGGCACCAGGAAGTATTCTCGTATGTGAGTCAGACGAAGAGATGGAAGCTGCGCAGCAATGGGTAAATCGGCAAAAAGAAGCTGGATTACCGTTTCGAATGCTTGATAGGCAAGATATAAGGGAAGAGTCGCCTTTTTTTGCTGAGGATTTATTAGGCGGTTTAGAATGTGCGACGGATTCAACTGTGAATCCATATCTCCTTGCTTTCTCGCTTCTGTCAGAGGCACAAAAGTTTGGCGCAAAAGCTTTTAAGCAGACGGAAGTAAAGAGTATGGAAATAGAGACGGATGGTTCATTTGTTGTAGAAACTACGAATGGAACTTTTACAGCACAACAAGTTGTAAATGCAGCCGGTGTGTGGGCTCCTAAGATTGGTCAGATGTTAAATATAAATATACCAATTGAACCGAGAAAAGGGCATATTATTGTAGCTTCAAGGCAACAACACGTAGGATGCCGTAAAGTAATGGAATTCGGTTATTTAATTTCTAAATTTGGCGGAAAACGAAAAGTAGATGCTTTAACTGAAAAATACGGGGTTGCGCTCGTATTTGAGCCTACTGAAAGTCAAAATTTCTTAATTGGTAGTAGTCGTGAATTTGTAGGATTTCATACGAGGATAAATAATGAAGTCATTAAATGTATCGCAAATAGAGCAATTCGCTTTTATCCGAAAATGGCAGATATGATGGTAATTCGTTCTTACGCTGGTTTACGTCCGTGGACAGAAGATCATTTACCGATTATTTCACGAGTGGAACATATTCCGAATTATTTCATTGCCGCTGGACATGAAGGTGATGGGATTAGTCTTGCAGCAGTTACTGGAAAAGTAATTGAAGAGTTATTAAATGAAAAAGAGACAATTATTCCTATTGAACCACTTCGTTTGAGTCGTTTTACAGAAAGGGTGTTAAACAGATGAGGTCACAAAGAGTCTTTACGACGATTGATACACACACAGGTGGGAATCCAACGAGGACATTAATTAGTGGACTTCCAAAGTTGATTGGAGAGACGATGGCAGAGAAGATGTTACATATGAAAAAGGAGTATGATTGGATTCGAAAATTGTTAATGAATGAACCGCGTGGTCATGATGTAATGTCAGGAGCATTATTAACAGACCCGTGTCATCCTGAGGCTGATATAGGTGTTATATACATAGAGACAGGTGGATATTTACCGATGTGTGGTCACGATACAATCGGTGTATGTACAGCGTTAGTTGAATCAGGTTTAATTCCGGTAGTTGAACCGATTACTTCTTTAAAACTAGATACACCGGCTGGCTTAGTGGAAGTAGGTATTGCTGTTCAAGATGGAAAAGCAAAAGAAGTATCTTTCTGTAACATACCAGCTTTTTTATTGAAAAATATTACTGTACAAGTGAAAGACATTGGGACTATAGAGGCTGATATTGCGTATGGAGGGAATTTTTATGCCATTATTGATGCGAAGTCAGTAGGCCTAGAATTAATACCAGAAAATGCATCTACAATCATCGATAAGGCGATTCATATAAGAAACACAATTAATGAGAAGTTTGAAATCATTCATCCAGAGTATTCGTTTATTAGAGGATTAACACATGTTGAATTTTATACAGATGCTACTCATGAATGTGCGCATGTGAAAAATACAGTTGTTGTACCACCAGGCGGAATAGATCGATCCCCATGCGGTACAGGAACATCTGCGAAGCTAGCTGTATTATACGCTCAGAAAGAAATCAAAATTGGTGAAGAGTTCATTCATGAGAGTATCGTTGGTTCTTTATTTAAAGGATATGTCGTGAATACGACACATGTTGAAAATATTGAAGCTGTCATAACGAAAATTACGGGATCAGCTTGGCTTATGGGTATGCATAAATTTTTTTACAATGAAATGGATCCACTCAAAGAAGGATTTTTGCTAATTCCGCCGATGGAACATGAAACGGAGGATATAAAATGAACATTCAAAAAATGTATACAGCAGTAGACGTACATGTAAATGGTGAGGCATTTCGTGTAATGAAAGACGTACCGTGCAAATACTACTACAGTTTGGAGCAATTAAATGAACAATTTTCAGGTGAATTAGCAGAAGAGATGAAGCTTTTATTAAATGAACCACGTGGTTTTATCGGTTTGAATGGGTGTATTGTCGTTCCATCTATCCATAATGAAGTGGATGCAGCTGTATTATTTTTTAATCATGAAGGTTCGATTCCGCTTCATTATGGGGGCATTGTTGCGGTAATAACGATGTTACTCGAAAGTGGGTATTTAAAAAAGAGAGAGTCCAATCAATACAAAATTGAAACGTTATCTGGAATATTTTTAGTTCATGCGTATGTAGAGAATGATGAAGTTATATCTGTTTCGTTTGAAAGCAAACTTTGCTATTTGATTGAGGAAAATTTACAGGTTGGTAATGTAAGTTATTCTCTCATACAAGCAGATAAAGTATATGCAGTTGTAGAAAAAGGTGCGTATTCGCCAGAAATTCGTGTTGAAAACATTTCTGAATTGAAAAGATGGGGAGAAGCTACACTGCAGGCTATACAAAAACAGTCGCTAATAAAAAGGCTTATTTTAGTAGATCCTTCGCAAAAAGAAAAGAACCATATAAAGTCGATTACATTTCATGAAGATAACTTTATCGTACGTTCGCCAGGTTTTGTTTCTACTATCGTTTCCTATGTTCATGCATTATTTAAAAATGATTATATGGCGGATAAACCTTTTAAAAATGAAAGTATATTTAATAGTTTTATAACTGTGGAAAAAGTGAAGAAGGAGGAACTAGGATACATTTTCCGTTTTGAAAGTAGAGGATTTATTACAGGGATGCAGACGTTTCTATTAGACCCTACGGATCCGTTTCCGGCAGGATTCTTATTAAAATAAAATGTGATAGGGAGAGATAAATATGCAAAAAATTAAAGGGGCATTTCCAGTATTAATAACACCGATGGATGAATTTCAGGAAATTAATTGGGATGGGGTAAAACAAAATGTAAATTACTTTATCGAACAAAAGGTTGCAGGTATTATCATTAATGGAAGTACAGGAGAGTTTGTAAGTTTATCAAAAGAAGAGCGATTTAAAATGGTAGAAATTGTGTTGAAAGAAATTGATGGCCGTATTCCAGTCATTGTTGGAACTGCAGCAGAGACCACAAAAGAAACAATTGAATATACGAAACATGCAGAAGCGCACGGAGCGGATTGTGCATTAATTATAAACTCTTACTATTGTAAACCGAAGGAAGAGGAGATTTATTTTCATTTTAAAGAAATCTCAAACTCTGTAAATATACCAATTATGCTATACAATAACCCATTTACTTCTGGTGTCGATATGAGTACAGAGCTAATGCTCCGTATTGGAAAAGAGTGTGAAAATGTTACACATATTAAAGAATCTAGCGGAGATATTCGAAAAGCAAGAGATTTAGTAAGACAAAGTGAAGGGGCTTTCCAAGTCTTCTGTGGTTCTGAAGATTTAGTTATGGAATCATATTTAGTTGGTGCCTCGGGATGGGTTTCAGTAGCAGGAAATATCGTTCCCGGTCTCGTTACAAAAATGTATGAGCATTTTCAAAATGGTGAATTAGAAAAGGCGTGGGAAATAAACGATGCTATTTTACCACTTTGCGAGTTTCTTGAAGGATCAGGGAAATATGTTCAAATCGTTAAACGTTCTATGGAATTACATGGGCAAGCCGGAGGACCTTCTCGCTATCCAAGACTAGGGTTAACTGCTGACGAAGATCAAAAGCTTCAAATGATTTTATCAAATATTGCAGCTCATGCAGCTGTTTAAATAAGGAGGAGAACATAATGTTAAAGACAAATATTGAGCTGAAACCAAAAGTGGAAGCGTTCTTAAATGAAGAAATTAAAATGTTTATTAATGGCGAATTTGTTTCTGCTATTGGCGGAAAGACGTTTGAAACGTATAATCCGGCTACAGAAGATGTTCTAGCTGTCGTATGTGAAGCGCAAGAAGAGGATATTGATGCTGCAGTAAAAGCGGCAAGATCTGCATTTGAATCTGGTCCGTGGGCAGAAATGACTACTGCTGAAAGAGCGCATCTTATTTATAAATTAGCAGATTTAATTGAAGAACATAGAGAAGAATTAGCGCAACTAGAAGCTTTAGATAATGGAAAGCCATATCAAGTAGCACTTGATGATGATATTTCAGCGACTGTAGAAAATTATCGTTATTACGCAGGATGGGCTACAAAAATTATTGGGCAAACCATACCAATTTCAAAAGATTACTTAAATTACACGAGACATGAACCTGTGGGTGTTGTAGGTCAGATTATTCCGTGGAATTTTCCGCTCGTTATGTCTTCTTGGAAAATGGGAGCTGCACTGGCGACAGGTTGTACGATCGTATTAAAGCCAGCAGAGCAAACGCCTTTATCTTTACTGTATACAGCGAAACTCTTTAAAGAGGCTGGATTTCCAAACGGTGTTGTAAACTTTGTACCAGGATTTGGTCCTGAAGCAGGGACGGCAATTGTAAATCACCATGACATTGATAAAGTTGCTTTTACAGGATCTACTGTTACTGGAAAGTATATTATGCGTCAGTCTGCAGAAATGATTAAGCATGTAACGTTAGAGCTTGGCGGAAAATCACCAAATATCATTTTAGAAGATGCGGACTTGGAAGAAGCAATTAATGGTGCATTCCAAGGTATTATGTATAATCACGGTCAAAATTGTAGCGCAGGATCACGTGTGTTTGCTCATCGTAAACATTATGAAACTGTAGTAGATGCACTTGTGAAAATGGCGAACAACGTAAAACTTGGAGCAGGTATGGATAAAGAAACGGAAATGGGTCCACTCGTATCTAAGAAACAACAAGAGCGTGTGTTACATTACATTGAGCAAGGGAAGAAAGAAGGTGCTACAGTTGCGGCTGGTGGCGAACGTGCGCTTGAAAAAGGTTATTTCGTTAAACCAACTGTATTCACAGATGTTACAGACGATATGACAATCGTTAAGGAAGAAATATTTGGACCAGTTGTTGTTGTACTTCCATTTGATTCGACAGAAGAAGTAATTGAACGAGCGAACAACTCATCCTATGGCCTTGCTGCGGGTGTATGGACGCAAAATATCAAAACGGGTCATCAAGTGGCAAATAAATTAAAAGCAGGAACAGTATGGATTAATGATTATAACTTAGAAAATGCAGCTGCACCATTTGGTGGATACAAACAATCTGGTATTGGCCGCGAATTAGGTTCATATGCGCTTGACAATTATACAGAAGTGAAAAGTGTTTGGGTAAATATAAAGTAATAGGGCGTTTTACTGACAAAAATTGAGGGATGAAATAATGAAAGATGCGGACAACTAGAAAGTTTGATAATAGTTGTCCGTTTTCTTATATACAAAATTGCTTTTTAAAAAAATGATAAGGGGGATTTGGATGGAGAATTTAGTAGAATGGTTAGTAGGGCAAGTGTGGAGTATCGGTTTAGTTGTTTTTGCATTAGGGGCAGGCGTATATTTCACGATTGCAACACGCTTTTTGCAAATTCGTTATTTTAAAGAGATGATTAAACTATTATTTGAAGGAAAGAGTTCAGAGACGGGGATATCATCTTTTCAGGCATTTTGTTTAGCCTTATCAGGAAGAGTTGGAATTGGTAATATTGCAGGGGTAGCGACAGCAATTGCTTTCGGCGGGCCTGGAGCTGTATTTTGGATGTGGGTAATGGCTTTGTTAGGGGCAGCGAGTGCGTTTGTTGAATCAACATTATCTCAAGTATACAAAAGTAAAGTAGGGAATGAATATCGCGGCGGTACTCCATATTTCATTGAGAAAGGTTTAAAAATGAAATGGTTTGCAGTCATTGTAGCGGTAGTTGTAACACTTTCATATGGCATGTTATTACCAGGTATTCAATCTAGTAGTATCGCAGTTGGATTCGAAAACTCTAATGGTATTAACAAATATATAACTGGTATATTTTTAGTCGTGTTACTAGCAGCAATTATTTTTGGTGGTGTAAAGAGAATTGCTGGCGTTTCTCAAATGCTTGTTCCATTTATGGCAATTGGTTATGTAATTGTTACATGTATCATATTAATTGCGAATGTAACGGAGATTCCAAGTATGTTTGCTTTAATTTTCTCTAGCGCATTTGGTGTAAATGAAATGTTTGGTGGAATTGTGGGTGCAGCTATTGCATGGGGTGTAAAACGCGCTGTATTTTCAAACGTTGCTGGTGTCGGAGAAGCAACGTATAGTTCGGCTGCTGCTGAAGTATCGCATCCTGCAAAACAAGGATTAGTTCAAGCGTTTTCCGTATATATTGATACAATTGTCGTATGTACAGCGACAGCTCTTATGATATTAATTACAGGTATGTATAATGTTATACCTGAAGGGAAAAGCGCTATTGTAAAAAACATAGGAAATGTGGAAGCAGGTCCAATTTATACGCAACAAGCAGTTGAAACTGTGATAACAGGGTTTGGTCCAATATTTATTTCAATTGCGATTTTCTTTTTCGCATTTACAACGCTACTCGCTTATTACTATATTGCTGAAACGACACTTACTTATTTAGATCGTCAATTGAAGTATGGCTGGTTAAAACCAGTTTTAAAATTTGGATTTTTAATTATGGTTTACATCGGTAGTGTTGAATCAGCGTCGCTTTTATGGAATCTCGGAGATTTAGGAATCGGTAGTATGGCATGGTTAAACTTAATCGCGATTCTATTATTAAGTAAAATCGCATTAAAAGTGTTAAAAGACTATGAAACGCAGAAAAAAGAAGGGAAAGACCCAGTATTTAATCCTAAAAATGTGGGGATTGAAGGATTAACATTTTGGGAAGAAAGAAGTAAAGAGGTTGAAAGAAAAAGTTCTAGAGAAAAAGTTATTGTAGATGATAATTTAAAATTATAATGTAAATTAACTGAAAATTCTTAATTTAAAAGAAGGTATATTGCCTCCATTTCATCGCATACTACAATAGGTATGGATAATATGACTGGAGGGAATAAGATGGAACATGAGCAACATAGTTCGATAAATGATATTCTACATCATTATAAAGAAGGTATAGGTAGTTTTACAAATCAAATTCCTGAAATCGCTGAGACATATAATGCGTTCACGCAAGCTTGTTTTCAAGAGGGTGCTTTAACAAAAAGAGAAAAACAACTTATTGCATTAGGAATTAGTTTAGCAACGCAAGACGAGTATTGTACAATTTATCATACAAAAGGTTGTCTTGATCAAGGATGTTCGGATAAAGAGATTCTGGAAGCATGTGGTGTTTCAGCAGCATTTGCTGGCGGAGCTGCGATGAGTCAAGCGGTAACTTTAGTGCAAGAGTGTTTAACAGAACTGAAAAATCAAAAGCATTGAATAAAAAAACGTTTTAAACTTTATGTTTAAAACGTTTTTTATGTGAAATTAAATTTGAGTATAAAAATTATCTAGGATGGGTTCAATTTATGGTTATATAATAATGGAAGAATTTTAAATTTAGTAGGAATGAGAAATAACAACTATTTAATCTTAAGGTTTTGTAAAAAGCTTCAATTGCTTCATATAGTCAATGGCTTTTGTTTTATTTTTCTGTTTAGAAACATAATGTGCCTCATTAAAATCTCTATAGTAACTGTTAACTACTTCTTCAGAAAGAGCACCGTCAGAGATAGCTCTTTTAACCGCGCAGTTTGGTTCATTTGTATGTGAACAGTTAGAAAATTTACATCTCATAGAAATCTCTTTTATATCTTCATATCCAAAATCAAAATTCCTCTCAAGGTTTATCAAGTCAAATCCTATTTTACTAATAAGAAATCCCTCCACTTTTGAAAGAGTTTTTTAGAAACATACATACAAATTTTATCGTTTTCAATTTGTATTCAATTTAATATTCTATATCTTCATAAATAGATTTTTCTACATCAGGAAGAACTGTGTATATACTCTTACCGATTAAAGCTTCTAATTCTTTCTTAATCGCATAAAACCCTTTCCAATGTAAAGATGTATGAGATGTTGTACCATGACGCAAACCAACAGAAATTAATCTTCTTTCCAGCGTAGTAAAGCCATCCGCATCAGCAAGAGCGTCACAAAGAGTAATTACTTTATTGTATAAATCGTAGTTACAATGTTCATTTAATATTTCAACTAACCGGCTTCTCATATGGTCAGGAACGAGACTCCACTCCGCTGCGATATTTATATGTTCATTTTTGCATGGGAATGAGTGTGTCACACAAATAACAGCGTTTCCTGTATACCCTAAATCATTCATATACATATAACCATCATAGGAATGAATAACCGATTTGGTAAAACCTTTGTATCTTCCGATATCATGCAAAAGGGCAGCATTATATGCTATGTCAGCATCTAGCTTGTACCCTTTTTTTATAAGTTCTATAATTATGTTTTCAGTTGCATGAGCAACATGTAGTGA
Organism: Bacillus sp. HMA207; assembly: GCF_003402455.1. NCBI lineage: Bacteria > Bacillati > Bacillota > Bacilli > Caryophanales > Bacillaceae > Bacillus > Bacillus sp. HMA207. The sequence continues at coordinate 1,968,463 of NZ_BEZT01000001.1, forward strand.
ATGTTCAAACCAAGGGCCCGGGTTTTGTTCATATGCCCATTCGAGTAATTCTTTTGCGTACGTTCTATCTAATATATATTTCATATCGTTATCCTTTCACAAAAAATCATATCTTTCTATAAATTCATCTTATTATTTCATTATTCCTTCTTTAAAAATTGTTACAATGAAACAAAAGGGGGAAAAGTAATGCGAAATTTAGTAATTGAAGAAATAAAGCAACTAGAAAATGATATGGAAGAACTTTCGAAACTTTTAAAAATGGTTGTAAATGATGGGGCATCAATTGGTTTTTTGCCTCCACTGGAACAAAAAGACGCAACAAAGTATTGGCGAACAGTATTAGCGCCAGAAGTGATATTGTATGTGGCTAAAATAAACAACGAAGTAGCAGGGAGTATTCAATTACAATTAGTTACTAAGCCTAACGGAATTCATAGAGCCGAGATTTGCAAATTAATGACTCATCCAAACTTTAGACGTAACGGTATTGGACGATCGCTTATGCAAAAAGCAGAGGAACGAGCAAAGCAAGAAAACAGGTCTCTTTTAGTATTAGATACTAGAGAAGGAGATCCTTCCAATAAATTGTATAAATCACTAGACTACCAAGAAGTTGGAACAATACCAGGGTATGCAATTTCTCCGAATGGAAAGTTAGATGCTACGGTTATTTATTATAAAAACATTTAAGGTATAATCAAACGGGGAGAGTGCTTAATTATTAATAAGTGAATAATAAACGACTATTTTTAACACAGTCTATATTTTTCTGGTGGTGTTAAAATAGTTAATTATAATCTAATTAACGCACTAAATGAATTTGAGAAAGTTTTTAGAGGGTTCTTTTAGTAATGATTCTCGTCTTATAATAAATGTAGAGAAGATGACTAGCCAACTATAGTTATTTTCGCTTTATTATCGGAAGGGGATGAAAGTATGAAAAAGAATAGTTTACAAAAGATGAAGAAAGTTATTTTAAGTGGTGGAGTATTACTTACGGGATTATTAACATTTGGATTTTCAGAAAAGGCTTCAGCTCATGGATATGTAGAATCACCAGCGAGCCGATCTTATTTATGTAAGCAAGGGGTAAATGTAAATTGTGGACCGATTCAATATGAACCACAAAGCGTAGAAGGGATAGGTGGATTTCCGCAACTAGGACCTTCTGATGGACAAATTGCAGGGGCTGGTCATTTTCCCGCTTTAGATGTTCAAACTGTAGATAGGTGGAAGAAAGTTACGTTAAATGGCGGGACGAATACATTCAAGTGGAAACTAACGGCTCCTCATAGTACAAAAGAGTGGAAATATTATATTACGAAAAAAGGTTGGAATCCAAATAAACCTTTAACGCGATCAGATTTAGATTTAGTGCCATTCTATGTGAAAAATGACGGTGGAGCTAGACCAGGGACAACAGTAACGCACGAAGCAAATGTACCAACTGACCGTAGTGGATACCATCTTATTTTAGCTGTTTGGGAAATTGCAGACACTGGAAATGCGTTTTATCAAGTTATAGATGTAAACCTTTTGAATAATGGCTTATCCTCAAATTTCGCTTTTAACAATGTAGTGCAAGCTCCTACACTATTTTAATTGAAACATACATTTCGATCATCTAATTCATTTTAGATGATTTTTTTTATGAAAATGATGAAAAATATAGAAGAAAGTGCAATTATTTATAAAAAAATATGCTTTAAATATTGTCATATTTGCTTCTTTAAGATATCCTTTTCATGAAGAGGTGGAAAACATGGAAAAAGTACTAGTTTTCGGGCATAAAAACCCAGATACAGATGCAATTTGTTCTGCAATTGCTTATGCAGAATTGAAAAAAGAATTAGGAATGAATGCTGAGCCTGTACGTTTAGGCGAAATCAGCGGTGAAACTCAATTTGCGTTAGACTATTTTAAAGTAGAAGGACCGCGTTTTGTTGAGACAGTAGCAAGCGAAGTGGACAACGTTATTTTAGTTGACCATAACGAGCGTCAACAAAGTGCTAACGATATCGAATTAGTTCGTGTGTTAGAAGTTATTGACCATCACCGTATTGCTAACTTTGAAACAAGCGATCCTATATACTATCGTTGTGAGCCAGTTGGCTGTACAGCTACAATCTTAAACAAAATGTACAAAGAAAATGGCGTAACAATTCGTAAAGAAGTTGCAGGTTTAATGTTATCTGCAATCATTTCAGATTCTTTACTATTCAAATCTCCAACTTGCACAGAACAAGACGTAGCAGCTGCTCGTGAATTAGCGCAAATCGCTGGTGTAGATGCAGATAACTACGGCTTAGAAATGTTAAAAGCTGGTGCTGACTTAAGCGGAAAAACAATGGAGCAATTAATCTCTCTTGACGCTAAAGAATTCCAAATGGGTAATGCGAAAGTTGAAATCGCACAAGTAAACGCTGTTGATACAAACGACGTTCTTGTACACCAAGCGGAACTTGAAAAAGTAATCTCTGCAGTAGTAGAAGAAAAAGGTTTAGACCTATTCTTATTCGTTGTAACTGATATCTTAACTAATGATTCTGTCGGTCTTGCGATCGGTAAAGCAGCAAACGTTGTTGAGAAAGCATACAACGTATCACTAGAAAACAACACAGCTACTTTAAAAGGTGTTGTATCTCGTAAAAAACAAATCGTACCAGTATTAACAGAAGCATTCCAAGCTTAATCGTATTGCGTACAGATGAACAGTAAGGACAAGTAGTCAGATTGGCTACTTGTCCTTTTTTATCTCTAAAAAACAGAAAATTAAAAACGGGAGGATTGTGTATGTTTAATGATTTGGAGAGTAAATTACAGTCACTTTTAGAACGAAATATTACGTCGGTTTCAGAATTAGAGAGCTGGCTCTCGGAGGAGCTACGTTTAAACGCTGAAATACAGAAGTTGCGTTTGACTTTTTAGAAGAAAGGATATAAAGTACTGCAAGGGTCATTCTAAATTTGATTAACGAATTAAAATAAGGATAGCGTTAGCTATCCTTATAATCGTTTATTCGTAAGATTTTTTCTTGTTTATATAAAATGTAATTATAGCAGTAATGAAGAAAATAGGTATCGCATACACTTGCCCAACAAATAACTTCCAGCCGACATAATTATAGCCTTCAGATGCTGGGATGATAACGGAAATAACGCAAACAATAAAATAGACTAATAGTGCAGGGATAATATTTTTCATTTTTATGGACCTCCTTCCTAATTTAATTAATAAATCATAATATTAAAATTTAATTATAATAATTTGAAGAAAAAAATGCAAAAATTTTTATGGTATTATAATATTTGCAATGAGAGTGATCCATAGTACATATATGGTAAAATGTGTAATTTAAACTTTTCAAAATTATTATATAGTATTTCGAGAGAAAAATGTACAAAATAACGAATTTTATTTACCAAAGTAAAGGGAGTAGAAATATATATGAAAAGGATATGTATAATTCCATGTGGAAAAAAGAAAATTTGGGATAAACATTCAGACTACGGACCGATGGAAGCAAAAGATGTGTATATTAGTCCGTTCGGAAAAGCATGTCAGGCGTACGCAACTATGTTTTTCGAAAACTGGGTTATATTATCGGCGAAACATGGATTTTTAAGACCAAATGATATTGTATTAGAAAACTATGATCTTGCATTTGATTCAAAAAGCGATGGAGTAATAAATATAGAGCAATTACAAAAACAGATGGTAGATAAAAGTTTATTACAGTTTGACGAAATCGTCTTACTAGCAGGGAAGAAGCATAAAAAAGTAGTGACAAAGTTATATCCAGAAGAAATGATTACATATCCGCTAGAGGGGTGTAAAGGGATTGGATATATGTTGCAGAGGTTGAAAGAAGCTGTGAAGGAAGGGGAGGAAATATAGGTGTAGTTTCAGTGATTTTAAACTCTATTTATTTAGGGAGCCGAAAAATAAAATAGAGTTTTTAGGCATCGCCGAAAGGGTGATGCTTTTTTTGTTCGTGTCGTCATTCATGTAAAAGTAATTTAGAGAATAAATCATTCGATTTATGAAGCGATAGCTTTTTTATATCGAGAACAAATTGCTTCACTTCTAGAAAATGTAGGACATATGGGTACAGTTAAGATTGTAAGTGGGAATAGCAATAAGACAAGTTTTGAATAGGATATTAAGAAAGGAGATGTTGATAAATAATGGCCAGATATAGTTTGCACGGAGGACACAATAGTATTGTTCAAGGTGCTAATTTTGGGAATCGGAAAGAACACGTTTTAGATAGGCAAGTTAAAGATGCTGTGGCGACTAAGTTAAGATCCCTAGGACACACGGTTTATGACGATACGGACGAGGTAGGGGCAACTCAATCACAAAATTTAAATAATATCATTCGGAATAGCAATTCCCATGCTGTGGATTTAGTTATTTCTTTTCATCTTAATGCAAGTGATGGAAATGGACAGGGTGTTGAGGTTTTGTATTATGATCAGAAAGATTTGGCGGCTAAAATCTCAGCTCAACTAGCAAAAGATATTGGATGGCGTGATCGAGGTGCGAAACAGCGTACGGATTTAGCGGTATTAAATGGGACGAAAGCACCTGCTATTCTTATAGAATTAGGATTTATTGACAATGAATCTGATATGGCAAAATGGAATGTTGATAAAATCGCTAATTCTGTTGTATTTGCTCTTACAGGACAAACTGGAGGAGGTGCAGCGGATTTGCTCAAAGTAAAAACTGGTGGTGTAGCATTTAGTAATTTACAAGCTTTGGCTCAAGCTATGGTAGATGCGGGTATTGATGGACAAATTGTCGTTCAGAAAGATGGCATTGGTTATGCTATAACGAATGGCTATCCGTCTGGAAATATCGATAAATTTACAGCTTGGTTAGATGCACGAAAATGGTACTATGAGTACGTGAGATAAAATGAAAATTAGTTTGATTAAAAACTAACAATTGTCTTATATTTAGTTAACAAGTATATTAAGTAACTAATAATTATGTAACTATAAAAATATGGACAATGTATATGTAAATTAGTAAACAAAACCACCTGTCAGAAAGGTGGTTTTGTTTATCTAGCTATTTGTGGGCAGTAAAATTCTTATCTCAAAATTCGGATGAAGCTAAGAAATTAAGTGGGAATTTCACTGCTCGTAGCCTCCTACTAATTATAGTTTCACTTTATATAGTTTAGAGCTTTGTAAATCTTTACTTGTTAAACCTGTAATAATATTTTGTTTTCTCAATACATAAGCCGAATTTTAAATTATTACCCAATAATATACTACCTCTCATACTATTTATTAGTTGATAATAGCAAAAAAACAAGCTTTGAATATAATAATGAAAAAGGAGATGTTAAATAATGGGTTATATTGTGGATATTTCGAAATGGAATGGCGACATTAACTGGGATATCGCAGCACCACAATTGGATTTCGTAATTGCACGTGTGCAAGATGGTTCAAACTATGTAGATCCTTTATATAAAAATTATGTACAAGCAATGAAAGCACGGAATATTCCGTTTGGTAATTATGCGTTCTGTCGTTTCGTTTCAGTAGAGGATGCACGGATAGAAGCAAGAGACTTTTGGAACCGTGGTGATAAAAATGCAACAGTTTGGGTAGCTGACGTAGAAGTAAGAACAATGAACGATATGAGAGCGGGTGCACAAGCTTTTATTGATGAATTACGCAGATTAGGAGCTAAGAAGGCTGGTTTATATATTGCTCATCATATGTATGCTCCATTTGGAATGGCAAATTTCAATTCTGATTTTGTATGGATTCCTCGTTACGGTGGTAACAAACCGGCGTATTCATGTGATATTTGGCAATACACAGAAACAGGGAATGTGGCTGGTATCGGCAAGTGTGATTTAAATAAGCTGATTGGAAATAAGCCGTTAGCTTGGTTTACAAATCCAATTGTTGAGCCGATAAAAAAACAAGAAGGGGTTGGAATTATAGTGAATAAATATAACAAAGTAGTTACTTATGAATTTGGTGTAAATTTAGTTCCTGACATGATTCAAATGATGGATAAGCTTGGATATACTTCTAAAATAATATCTCGTGGAGATAACCAAGGGCTTGTGTATTTCGAAACAGATTATCGTCAAGGGAATGAACTGGACAAAGCAACTGCTTGGTTAGATACGAAAGGAATTAAATATTTTTATACAAAAGAGTAGTTTGCTAAATAAAAAGCCGTCATGTGACGGTTTTTTATTTTTATTTAATCTTTTAACTCTACTTATAATATGGAGAAAATAGACTAATAAACAAGCCTTTGTATACTTTCAAACATAGAATATGATGAATTCTATCAAGGAGGAAGCATATTTATGAGAAATACTTGTCATTGTGGACATTTTCAAGATTGTAATAAATTTTGGGATGATTTAATGTTTGGGAGATGTAGATGTAAGCGCAATGATTTTCACGAGTGTTGTTGCAAAGAGAAACCGAAGTGTGAGTGTGAAAAATGTCATTGTAAAACAAAAGCGAAATGCCATTGTAGGCATGAAGAGGAAGGGTATTAATAATAAAAAAGAGTACGATACGTACTCTTTTTTGGGTGATTATATTCCATCTTGAACAGATTTCTTTACAATTACCCATGTGTCTTTCTTTTTAACCGTTATAGCTACATTAGTTCCATTAGATTCCTTATAAAAGATATATCCATTGTTTGAGTTTACATATGTAACTGGTTCACCTATGCAATCTCGCGAGCAGGATTTGTTGACTAGTTCAATTAAGGATAGTTCACTTGGATCGGTTTTACTGGCTTCTATAACAGCATCAAGGCTTGTTTTTCGATAACCTTGCAAGTTTATATGAAAAAGCTGCTCTATTTCTCCTGTAATGCTAGTGTTCATTACTTCTACTGAATTCTTTTTTTCTTGAAGAAAGCCGTTTTCATAAAGTAATTTTGTATAGCCAATCCATGCTATTAACACTAGCATGAAAAACATACCCGTCATTTTAAGTATTCGAAGTCGTTTGCTTATAATTGTTTCTGAGTATTTCATTCACTCTAATCCTCCAATGTTTTTAATTTAAAATATGCTTGGATACATACTTTTAGAAGAGGATGAAAGTTAATGAGTTTTTAATAAAAAAGAAAACATCCAGGGTTAGATGCTTTCTTTTTTTTGTATTTTTGGCTATCTGTTAGTTACTTGTTTCATAAGTGGTCTTATTTCTTTAACTGGTGGTTTCTTATCATAGGCATCAACGTAAGAAAAGTAATAGTTTAAGTTTCTTAGAAGACCTTTTCCTATTTTTGCACTTAAGAAAGGAAAGACTTGTCCGGTATAATCATCGAGAGATTTACAGTAATATTTTTCATCTAAATATATACTGTATTTACATGTTAGTTCTACTAAAGGATTCCCTTCATCATCAAATACTTCTTTAGAATCAATAATATCTATTAGTGCAAATTTTTCATTTAAGTAAACTTTCTTTTTTTTCTCGTGTTTATTTGTAAGTATAAAAACGAGACCAATCGCGTTAATCAAACTATTTCCTCCTATAAAAAACGGATATTAATAAAATATATCGATATAAGCTAAATGTAAAGAGGAGAGGTGAAATATCATGGAGAGAAAACTAAATAAGCCGATTTATGTTTGGAAACCGACTTATTTTTATCAAGTATTACTTAGTAGTAATACCTACTCTGATTAAAGTTTCACTTTATTGAAATACTTGCGGGAATTGTTTTACGATTGCGTTTGTTATCATGTCAGCCATTTCTAATGCTTCTTTTTCAATTTTATCGTAAAGTTTTACTCCTGCTTCATAATCTTTATTTAGGAAGGCAAGTGCTTCTGCTTTCGTTAGTGCTAAATGTTCATAAAACATTTTTCTAAATTCTTCTTTATCTATATATGGGTTGATACTGTTAAGAAATTCAATAATTTCATCACCATTAGCGTACCATTTTTTCTCTATAGCGGCCGCTGCATTTTGATTACCAGCTTTTGCGGCTTTAACAAGATCCGCTGCAATTACTAAGTGATCTTTAATTAATGCACTATATTTTTTCACTGCATCCTCACCGTAAAATGGTTCAAGTGATAGTCCCATATGTGTTGCGTTTTGTAGAAGTCGTCCAACAGTAACGTTAACATCTGGTAAATTAAAGACTATACTTATAATAGCCAATCTCGTCCAAGCGACGTGTTGTTCCCATAAAGAACGCATATACCCTTTTAAAAAATTCTCATTTTTACTAATTCGGTAGTTCCGTACGGATAAATCATAGTTTACATAAGGGTTATGGTAGGGGGAGTAATACGATTGCCAATAAGAATACATAAATAGTAACACTCCTTTGAACATGTATAACTCAAAGTATGATGAAGATTTATTTTTAGTTACGTGTCCTAGATTATTTTTAGGGAATTTGAAATGGAGAAATTAGGTGAATGATGTTGTGGTATATATGAATAAATTGAATATAAAGTAAAAGAGGGTCTGCAAGGGAAGTTGCAGACCCTCAAAAGGGTATTGCCGAGATGTCGGACTCGACTACGTAATGTTATCATAAAATTCTTTTGAAAAAACCTGGTAAATGTGTCCAAATGAAATTAGGACCTTCATACAGTCAAAGGGACCTGCTTCCCGCGGCAGGCCCCAATAACTAGATAATGTCGATGAGCAAAAAACTCATCTGGAGTACTTTTATAGTAACAAGTAAAATGTCTTTTGTGTATTGAGAAAGAAGAATTGCATAATTATATGTGAACAATTTAACTCCCAACAATTCATGATAATCATGAATTGTTGGGAGTTAAATATGGTTATAAAATGGAGAAAAGACTTGGAAGTGAGATCGAGGTACACAGAAGTATGTAATCATGAAAAAGACCTGCTAATATAAGCAGGTCAACTTAAGGGGTTTATCCAACAGATTATTATATATGGTAACAACTGAATTGTAGTAAGTCTATACATTTAATATTGAGAAAAATTTTGTGAATGATATATTTTTTGCGCATATATTAACGTCTAAAAAGTTGAGAAAGAAAATTAAAAAGCTTTTTATAAGAGAATAATGGCTGATACTTATAGTATGATTCATATTTCCACGCATCATTATTAGAGAATTGGAGTTTTTGTGTTTTCGTTTTCGCCGTGATGGAACTCATATTACGATGCTTCATATAGTAACCTCCTGAATTTATATGTATACGATTAGTAGTATTCAAGAAAGGGAAATAAAATGAACGTTTAAATTGAAACTCTTTCTTCTTGTGTACTGGATTTATATTATAAATGTTGTAAAACATATAAAATAATGATGCTAGTTAGTATTAAATAGGTGGAGAAACATAGAATAATGAAAAAACAATAAGCATCTAATCATCCCTTTCAAGTCGCATAAGTGATTGATATAATAGAAGTAGATGAAAGATAAAGAAAAGCAGGTGACTCTTTTTTGTTTACTAAAGCACAAGAACTTTTAGCGTCCTACTTTGGTTATTCTTCGTTTCGAAGAGGACAAGATGAAACAATTAAAAACGTATTAGATGGGAAAGATACGGTTTGTATTATGCCAACGGGTGGCGGTAAGTCGATTTGTTATCAAATTCCGGCATTAGTATTTGAAGGAACGACGTTGGTTATATCACCTTTAATATCACTTATGAAGGATCAAGTAGATACATTGGTACAGAATGGCATTTCAGCTACATATATTAATAGTTCTATTTCTATTGCTGAAGCAAATCAGCGAATTCAATTAGCGAAACAAGGACATTACAAATTACTTTATGTCGCGCCTGAGCGTCTTGATTCGATGGAGTTTGTTGACCAACTTATCGATATGAAAATCCCTATGATTGCGATTGATGAAGCACACTGTATTTCACAGTGGGGACATGATTTCCGTCCAAGTTATTTACATATACATCGCATATTAGATTATCTTCCAGAAAAGCCGCTTGTATTAGCATTAACAGCAACAGCAACACCGCAAGTACGTGATGATATTTGTAATACACTTGAAATTAATCAAGAAAATACAATTATGACAACGTTTGAGCGTGAGAACTTATCGTTTTCTGTTATTAAAGGGCAAGATCGAAATGCATATTTGGCGGATTATATTCGTCAAAATCAAAAGGAATCTGGGATTATATATGCAGCTACTAGAAAAGTAGTCGATCAGTTATATGAAGATTTAATGAAGGCAGGAGTTTCTGTATCAAAATATCACGCTGGTATGAGTGATATTGATCGAAATGAGCAACAAGAACTCTTTTTACGAGATGAAGTAAGTGTAATGGTAGCAACATCTGCATTCGGGATGGGTATTGATAAATCGAATATTCGTTACGTAATTCATTATCAGCTTCCAAAAAATATGGAAAGTTACTATCAAGAAGCAGGACGTGCTGGTCGTGACGGATTAGATAGTACATGTATATTGTTATATTCTTCTCAAGATGTACAAGTACAGCGTTTTTTAATTGATCAATCAACTGGAGAATCACGTTTTTCAAATGAACTTGAAAAATTGCAAAATATGACCGATTACTGTCATACAGAACAATGTTTACAATCATTCATTTTGCAATACTTTGGAGAAGAACCGAAAGAAGATTGTGGACGCTGTGGTAATTGTACAGACAATCGCGAGAGCATCGATGTGACAAGAGAATCACAAATGGTTTTATCATGCATGATTAGAACGAACCAACGCTTTGGAAAGCAAATGATAGCGCAAGTATTAACTGGGTCGAAGAATAAGAAAGTTATTGAATTTAATTTTCATACTTTACCAACGTATGGGCTTTTATCGAACCGTAGTGTAAAAGAGGTCAGTGAGTTTATTGAGTTTTTAATTTCAGACGAGTTAATTGCAGTTGAACATGGCACTTATCCGACGTTAAAAGTAACTGAAAAAGGGAAAGAAGTATTACTTGGTAAAGAGAATGTTTTACGAAAAGAACGAGTAGAGACAAGACAAATTGTTCAAGACCATCCTTTATTTGAAGTGCTTCGTGAAGTACGTAAAGAAATTGCACAAGGAGAAGGTGTACCTCCGTTCGTTATTTTCTCTGACCAAACATTAAAAGATATGTGTGTGAAAATGCCGCAAAATGATTCTGAATTGTTGACGGTAAAAGGTATCGGAGAACACAAACTTGTGAAATATGGCTCGCACTTCTTACAAGCAGTTCAGCATTTTATTGAGGAAAATCCAAATTATGCTGAAACGATTAAGACAGAAGTAGTTTCAGAGCGTAAAAAGTCAGGAAAAGCATCCGCAAATTCTCATTTAGAAACATATGAAATGTATAAACAAGGTATTGATTTGAATGAGATTGCAAAAGAACGTAACTTATCAAGACAAACAATTGAAAACCATTTAATTCGCTGCTATGAGGATGGAATGGAAGTAGATTGGCAAAGCTTTGTTCCAGCAGAGTATGAGTCTCTTATTGAAACTGCCGTTCAAAATGCAGATGGTGGTCTGAAATCTATTAAAGAACAGCTTCCGAATGAAGTGAGTTACTTTATGATTCGTGCTTATTTACAAATAAGAAAGTAGAGGCATATAAAGGGGATAAGAATTTATGTATCATGTTTTCGTTTATGGCACGTTAAGAAGAGGACAAACGAATGCTCATTATATGCTAGGTGCAACATGCATCGCAGACAGAGCTTGGACATATGGCAAATTATTTGATACGAACGAAGGATATCCGGCCATGACTTATTCGATTGAAGAACAGGTGTATGGAGAAGTTTATGTAGTAAATGATGAGATATTGTGTAAGTTAGATGAACTAGAAGAATATAGAGGCAATGAGGAGACTGATTTATATGATCGAATCACGCAAACAGTATATGTTGCTGATGGGGAAATTGAGGCATATGTGTATATCGCTCAGGATAAAAAGATGTTAAAGAAAGTGATAGACTCTGGTGACTGGCTTATGTATCAAAAAATATAATAAGGTAGTTTTAAAAATTGGAAAGCAGATAATGACGAATTCATTATCTGCTTTTTATTGTGTGAATAATTGTCGTTCTCTTTTTATTCTTATAGTTCTTAGTACGGTTCCAATTCCGAGAAATAAAACAGTAGCAGCGACCCCGCTAGTAGGATTTAACCAAAAATCACTACTGTTTGTAAGAGTAATAATCCCTGTTATTGTAACTAAAACAGTAGGAACAGCATCCTCGATCGCATGCATGATAACACATGGCCAGACGGATTTTGTAAGTCTATATATTTCAACATACATAATTGACCAACAAACCATAAGGATACAGCCAGATAGAAGCATATTTAATCTTGAGATAGATTCAAAATATTCATTTGAAGAGCCTCCTTTACTTTTATTTATCCTACTATTTATGGGCAGTAAAACGCCCATTGATTAAAGTCTTTAATTTTTACAATGTTTTTTAATAGATAAATTAAATAGGAGACAAATAGAAAGAAGTATCTTTTACATGCATCACTATACTATATGTGTATGTGTGTGATTTAGATGTTGCATATTCTTTTTAAATTAGAAAGATGAAAAGTAAGTTTTTTCGGAAAATTTAAATGGAAACTATTGACTTTATGATTGGATTTTTAATACAATGATACTTCGACTGAAAAATTAGAACGGACAGGAGGGAATCGTCGAAATGAGCAACATATTTGAAGATGAGTTACAAAAAATGAAGGATACTTTACATACGATGGATGAGCAATTGGATAGGCTTGAAAAAATCCCGGTTTATTATGGAGAAGATTTTAAAGAGCAAATTCTTGAAAGTATGAGGGAGTCTAATAGACAAAACTTACGTATTGGTGTGCAAGAGCCGTACTTTGGAAGGTTAGATTTTCAGGAAGATGGAAAAGAAGAAGTTATGCCGATTTATATCGGAAAAGTAGGGGTTTCGGATATGGACACGATGAAGCCAATCATTATTGATTGGCGAGCGCCTGTCGCAAGTATGTTTTATTCATTTACCGGTGGAGAAGAATTAGCATTTTATCAATCACCAGATGGGTTAGTAGAAGGTGATGTGTATTTAAAACGAAACATTTCCATTCGAAAAAGAGAACTTGAACGTGTTGTTGATACATATGTAAAAGGAAATGAAGATGTATCACATGCCGATGATTTTCTTCTATATCGATTAGGTGAGAATAAAGATAATAAGCTAAAGGATATTGTTTCAACGATTCAATCGGAACAAAATGATATTATTCGAGCGGAAAGAAATTTACCATTACTTATTCAAGGGGTTGCAGGGAGTGGAAAGACAACAATTGCTTTACATCGCCTTGCTTTTTTAATTTATGAATATCGTGAACAACTAGAAGCAGAAAGAATGATCGTATTTGCACCGAATAGTCTGTTTTTAGACTATATTTCGAGTGTACTTCCTGAATTAGGTGTAGGGAATATTAGTCAAACAACGTTTCCAGATTGGGCATTACGTACGTTAGATGATTCAGTGAAACTAAAGCAGACAGAAAAAAAATTGAAAGAAGCATTTTCAATTAATCGTGATGAAAAGAAGGTAATGCTAGGTAAATTAAAGGGTACGTTGGAATTTAAGACGTTTATTGAAGAGAGAATGATCCAATTTGAAAATGAGTTAGTTCCGACAAAAGATTTTGAGGCGTGGGATAGAGCGATTATTCCATTAGAAGATGTTAAAAAATGGATGCAAGTTGAATATAAACATTATCCTTTACAGAAAAGAAGAGAACGATTAGTAGGACGAATGAAGCGCTGGATTGAAATTGAACTTAAAAAATTCGGGGAAACAAACGAGAAAAAATTACTAAAAAAAGAAGCGACTAAGAGACTGAACGCATATATGAAGTTTTGGCCGAAAATGAGTGCTCTTTCACTGTATAGTTCAATAGTAAAAAGTAAAGAAATACTTGAGGTATTACCTGAAGAACTTGTTAAAGAAACAGAAAAGAGTTGTCGTAAAAAAGAAGTGTGTGTAGAAGATTTACCAGCTTTAATATACATACATCATCGTATAACAGGGATCGAAATCGGGCAGAAGTTTCATCACGTTGTTATTGATGAAGCGCAAGATTTTTCGCCTTTCCAAGTTTATGTATTAAAAGAAATTACATTAGGTAATTCTTTCACTATATTAGGTGATTTATCGCAAGCGATTTATGATTACCAAGGAATTGAAGATTGGAATGCTTTTAAGGAAGTATTCCAAGAAACCGGTTATTATGAATTGACAAGAAGTTATCGTTCTACAAAAGAAATTATTGAATTTGCAAATGAAATAATTAAAAATGCAGAAATCCCAGTAGGACTCGCAACACCAGTCTTCCGCAGTGGAGAAGATGTGAAAGTAATTCATGCAGAAAATCAATTTACTGAAATTGTGAAGACGGTAAAACATTTGCAAAATGCAGATGTGAAAACAATTGCGGTAATCGGAAGAACAGAAGATGAATGCCGTGATATATATGTGAAATTAACAAATGCAGGATTAACGGTAAACGTAATTGAAGCAAACCAAAGTAAATATGAAGGTGGTATATCAGTAGTACCTGTCTATTTAGCGAAAGGTTTAGAATTTGATGCGGTGCTTTTAATTGATGTGGATGAAGAACATTACAAAAACACAAAACATGATGCAAAGTTACTATATGTCGGATGTACGAGATCACTTCATGACTTATGGATTTTCCATGGTGGGGAAGCGTCACCTTTAATTAAAGGATTAAAATAAAGTAAAACTATAATCAGTGGGGAGTTTTACTGCAAGCTAATGTGGGATACATATAAAAAGAGGATTTTCTAGTACTGTATGAAGATCCTCTTTTTTATATTGAAATAGTAGACGAATTAATGACTTGAGCTGTTGTTTAAATGATATACGATGCTTTTTTCTAATTCCTTAGTTTGTTCTTTTTCCCATATACGAACAGCATCTACTGGAATTTGTGTATGTTTTAACCAATCTAGAATAAGGTGTAGTTGTTCTTGTATTTGCCCAATGTTTTGCTCCTTTATGTTCTTATTCTGAATTCTATCAATTAATTGCAGCATATAGGGAAGTTTTTCTATACATTCGCCTAAATCCCCGCAATAACCTGACGGTAATTCATGTGTACCAAAATCTAAAGTATTGATGTAATTAGAAACTAGGTATATCATGGCTTCTTGTTCGGTATCACCACCTAATTCAATCGCTTTTCGAAGGGATTTTTCTAAATCGTCTTCTTTATTGCTAGAGTCCATATAAATTCCTATCCATCTAAAAGGTCTTGAATCAAATGGGGTGTTTTCTGTCCATCTATATAGAATGTCAATTAGAAAACTATTTAGTGAGAAAGTTAACACCTCATCTTTTTCGTTTGATGCATCTAAAATAGTAAACAGTGAAATGGCAAACTCCTCTTGATCTTTTGATTCCCATTTCTTTGCATTTGTAATAAATGTCTTTAAATGTTTATAAGCTAATTTTCGAAGTCCCGCTTCGCGATGCTGACAGTAACAAATAAAATCATGCCAATGCTCAGTTGTATTCATATGTATAATAATAGTTTGTAATGCAGTGAGAGGTTTATCCATTATAAGTCCCCAATCTATTAAGCACGTGTTGAAAATTTAGTGTTATTATATCATTACATAAATTAAAGTGGGAAGAATTTAAGGTGGATTTTATTGGTCACGGGATCCAATCGATTGGTAATGTAGCGGTTCTAACAGGACTCATTATTGACTTTGAAGATGAAACGTAAAAAAGTTATTATGTTTATCTGAATATTGAAGGAATACAAGAATTTTATTTATTTAATTTTTAGAAAAAATAGACTACAACATTAATAAATGGTATAATTTCCTTGTTATTGGAATTAAAAAGAAAATATTTGAAAAAAAAGGATAGGGTTGGTTTTAATGGGGGATTCTGATCACAAAGAAACAAAGGCAATATTAAAGTTATGGTTTATTTATATACCACTTGCATTTGGAGAGTTTGTCTTTTCGAATATCATAGATTATTTAAAAAAATAAAGATTTTGCATTTGAAAAACAATTAACCTAATTTAATTGTTTTTTTATTTTTCTCTAATAAACCAAACAAAAATAAAAATTTTGAACAAGATGAAGTTTATGAAGGAAATAACGTTGATTAGGTGCTGAAAACGGTGTGAAATCAACAGTGCCTAAAGAATAAAACAGGAATCATTCAACCATGATAATTTTCCGTTTTATTAGCTTCCTATAGTGAGATGTTATGTTCACATCATATGTATACGATAGTTTTCACTTAATATAGCATTACTGGAACTTCAAAATTAGTAGTTAAGGTTGTTACCTTATAGTGTTATATATAACTTAGCTAAAAAAGCACAAATCATATAATTTGCGCTTTTCATTATCTGTTTTTGGTAAAAAATTATAGTTTTTGTCACACTAATACTGTACGATACATAGTATAAAACACATACTGTATGACATATAGTAATGGAAATGAGGTGAGTGAATGGATACTTTATTAAACTCGTTAATTACTGAGTTAAGAAGAGGGACATTAACGTTAGCTGTTTTAAGTCAATTAAGAACGCCGCAGTACGGATATTCACTTGTCCAGTTATTGGAGCAATCAGGGATTACAATTGATCAAAGTACTTTATATCCGCTACTTCGCCGATTAGAAAAACAGGAATTAGTGACGAGTAGTTGGGATAAAACGGAGAGTAGACCTCGTAAGTATTATGTTTTAAGTGATTATGGATTAGAAATATTTTTGCAGTTGAAAAAAGAATGGATAAAAGATTCGAAAGAACTTTATAACTTATTAAAGGAGGAGGAAGGGAATGAATTTAATTGATCTCTATATCCAAGAGGTTGCGAAGAGATTACCTGAAAAAAATCGTGAAGATATTACACTTGAACTAAGGTCAACTATAGAGGATATGTTACCTGAAGATTATAGTGAGGAAGATGTAAAGAGCGTTCTCAAAAAATTGGGGAGTCCGGTTTCATTGGCTAATGGTTATTTGGATAGACCGATGCATTTAATTGGACCACGTTATTTTGATGTATATACAACGTTGTTAAAAATGATTATACCAATCGCAGCTGTCATTGCACTCATATCAATGGTTGCAGAAAATTTTATAGGCTATAGTGGTGATCAAGCGGTATTAAATGTTATTTTGCAATTGATAGGTAAAGGCATTGGGGAAATTTTTGAAGTGGGCCTCCATGTATTTTTCTGGTTGACACTTGTGTTTGTTATTTTAGAAAGAACAGATAAAGACAAAGGTATCGAGCCGTTGACGACAAGTTTAAAAAAATGGACACCAGATGATTTGAAAAACATCTCGTATATCCCAAAGAAAAAAGCAATCTCGAAGTTTGAAGTTTTTGCAGGTTTAATGTGGACAGCAGTTTGGGCTACACTTTACTTTTATGCGAATCATCTTGTTGGCGTATATAACGGTACGGCAAATGGACTGAAGTTTGTTTCGCCAACTTTTAATCAAGATGTTTTATTGCAGTACTGGCCAATCGTTATAATTATGATCGTTTTTGAAATATGTATATCCCTTTATAAATTGGTGCAGGGACAATGGACTCAAAGATTGGCGATTGGGAATGCTATTCTTCAAATAGCTGGGACGATAGTATTCATTGTAATTGTAGTAAATCCACATGTATTTAACGCAGGGTTTATTACGTATTTGGCAAATGCATTTACTATTTCCCCAGAGGGATTTAAAACGTGGCTCATTGGGGGAGGAATTTTCTTCTACACATTATCTGCTGCAATAAATATATTTGATGGTTTCCGAAAAGCTAGTATTCGTATGTAGATAAAAATCGGAAATTTCGATAAAATAAAACTATTAAAAAGATAGTGAAATAAGATGAACATGATGAAAGGAAGAAAACAATGATAAGGGAAGCAACGAAAAGAGATTTAGCATACATTTTAGATATTTATAACGATGCGATACTTTATACAACAGCTGTATATGCGTATAAACCTGTAACCCTTGAAAATAGAATAGATTGGTATGAACAAAAAAAGGCTGAAGGGTATCCAATTTTCGTATGTGAATTAGATAATAAAGTAGTAGGATTTGCGACATTCGGCCCATTTAGAGCGTGGCCTGCTTATAAATATTCAGTTGAACATTCTGTGTATGTAGATAAGGCATATAGAAAAAATGGCATTGGGTCTTCATTAATGAAAGAATTAATCAAAATTGCAAAGGAAAGAGAGTATATGACCTTAATTGCTGGAATTGATGCAGAGAATGAGAAAAGTATTGCCTTGCATCAAAAATATGGATTTGTTCATGCAGGAACAATAAAACAAGCTGGTTATAAGTTTAATAAATGGCTAGATTTAGCTTTTTATCAGCTGGAACTTAACGGTCCTGAAAATCCTATAGAAGAATAAATATTTTTCGGTAGCAAGAAAAAATTCATGCTACCTTTTTCTTATTTAAATAGCTGATATGAGCTGCCGAAAAGTTTTTTTATATTCGATATTGAATTTATTGGTATAATAGGAATGTTTAACGAATTTCCGCTTCTTTATGTGATGGGGGGAAAAGATTTACCGAATCGACGTGAAAATAAAGAGGTAGATGAAGCTTTTGCAGCAGTTTTAAAGTACATATACAAAGAATATAGTGAAAGCATGCTAGGAGTGAGCGATTGAAAAGAAACTTAAAGACTTCAACAATCATTATTTTAATTTTAACGATTATTGTTCTTGAAGTTGGAATCGCACTATATGATCACAATTTGTCATTAGATACAATTTACTTTGCAGCGATCCTTATTTGTATTGTATTGCTTTTTGGCACACGTGTTTCTGAAGAGAAAGAAAGTACATCGAAACGAGGACGAAGAAAAATAGCTGTTATATTTTGGCCATCTATTTTATTGTCTATCGCTTGTTTTGCAGTTATAAGTTACATAAGGGTAGGCTATGTCTCTGTACCAGGGATAATTGGCTTTTCATGCTTTGTTACATATGGTGGATTCGTTTTGATTAGTATTTTAAAGGGGAAAAACAAAATGTAGCTTACTAAGTTGAAAGGAAGCAATGTATATGAAACATATAGAGAACGGTACACGTATTGAAGGAGAATACATTAAAAATAAAGTTATTCAATATAATATGTCCATCTTAACAGATGAAGTAAAACAGCCGATGGAAGAAGTAAGCCTCGTAGTAAAAAATGAAGAAGGAAAAATATTTGGTGGTGTAACAGGTACGATGTATTTTTATCATCTTCATATCGACTTTTTATGGGTTGATAAATCAGTTCGTCATGACGGTTATGGTAGCCAACTTTTACATAAAATTGAAGAAATTGCGAAGGAAAAAGAGTGCAGATTAATATTGCTAGATTCATTTAGTTTTCAAGCGCCAGAATTTTATAAAAAGCACGGTTACAGGGAGTATGGTGTCGTTGAAGATCATCCGAAAGGTCATAGTCAGCACTTTTTTGAAAAGAGATTATAATAGTATTATGTATACTGGTTGATGGGAGAAAGCATATGTACACGTATAAATTGCAACAAGAACAACCAATCTGTGCAGAAAAAATAAAGAAGCTTTATGATTCTGTCGGTTGGTGGCCAGAAAGAAAAGAAGTCGATATTGAAAAAATGTTAAAGAATAGTATAGGCATTGGAGTATGGGAAGAAAATGAATTAGTTGGATTTGCTAGAGTCGTTTCTGATGGTGCTTTTCGAGCATACATTGAAGATGTTGTCGTACATGAGAGTGTAAGAAATAAAGGTATTGGAGAGAAAATGCTTACAATATTACTTCGAGAAATATCTCATATTGATATTGTTAGTCTATTTTGCGGTGAGAAGCTAATAAAGTTTTACGGTGAGCAGCAATTTCAAGCAACGAAGCAAATTGTGATGCATCGTAATCAAACAGGGAAAGAATAAGAGGTGCCAATTAAAATGAATGCAACAAGAGCGTACTGTTTATCGAAAAGAAAAGCGACAGAAGATTCTCCAGATGGCTGGAGTGCAACATGTATGAGGCTTAATAATAAAATATTTGCGATAGTAAATCATGAAGAAGGCGAAAAAGCTGCGATTACATTGAAGTGTGATCCAGAAGTCGCATTAAGAATAAGAGAAGATTATCCAGAAACAATTATTCCAGGGTATCATATGAATAAAAAACATTGGAATACCGTTTATATTCATAAGGGTATAGAGCAGGAGCAAATTAATAAAATGATTGATTGGTCGTATGATCTAGTACTACAATCATTTTCAAAGAAAAAGCAGCAGGAGTTAATGGATTAATATGTATTAGGAGTGTGTGTAATGAAAGATTCGATTAAAGATACGTATGATAAATTAGCGAGTACATATAAAGAAAATCTAGATTTTGCAAATCCATATAACAGTTATTATGAAAGACCGGCGATGATGGAGCTTATTCCAAGGGAACTAGAAGGAAAAAAGATATTAAATGCTGGATGTGCAGCTGGATGGTATACTTCTCAATTCATAGGAAGAGGAGCAAATGTTACAGCAATTGATGTAAGTCCTGAAATGGTAAAAGCAGCAAAAGAAAATATAGGAGAAGAAGCAACGTTCCTTTGTCATGATCTGCAAGAAACATTGCCATTTGAAGATAATACGTATGATGTGATTGTAAGTTCGTTAACTCTTCATTACTTAGAAAATTGGAATCAAGTATTTCAAGAATTTCGTCGTGTATTGAAGCCAGGTGGGGAACTTATTTATTCTATTCATCATCCTTTTATGGATTTCACAAAGTTTCCATGTGAAAATTATTTTGAAAAACAGTTATTAATAGATACTTGGGTTAAACCGAATATTACTATTGAAGTCAAGTTTTTTAGAAGATCATTACAAGACATACTAAATGAAACTACAAATTATTTTGTATTAGAAGAGATAGTAGAACCGAAGGCAATTGAAAAAATGAAAGAAGTAGACGAGAAATCATATTATTATCTAAATACGAATCCACATTTTCTTATCATTAAAGCAACTAATAAATAGCTAGTAAAATAACTTTGTTTTACTAGCTATTTACAGTTTTACATTACATATTAGGGGACTTTAAAATGAATACGAAACGAAATAGAGTAGTATATGCACTATTTACTATAGTTATTATTATTTTAGGTCTTAGCTCAAGAAAGTTTGCTTTTGCACTACCACATCTATTAAATGATTATTTAGGTGATGCTTTATGGGCATTAATGATTTTTACTGGCTTTGGATTTTTGTTTCCTAAAACAGAGACGAAGAAGTTGGCTTTTATTAGTTTAATGTTTTGCTATGGGATTGAAGTGAGCCAATTGTATCATGCGAAGTGGATAGATAGCATTCGTGCAACGACTTTAGGCGGACTCGTATTGGGATACGGTTTTTTGTGGAGTGATTTAGTGGCTTATACAATTGGTGTTGGAGTGGGAATACTTTGTGAGTTTATGTTACGGAGGAAATAATCGATTTTAAAAAGGAGCCCTTTATGAAAAAAATAATATTAATTGGTTCTGGCGGTTCAGGAAAATCCACATTAGCAAGGCAGTTAGAAAATAAATTAAATATTAAGGTGCATCATCTTGATGCATTATTTTGGAAACCGAATTGGGAAGGTGTTCCGAGAGAAGAACAAATAGCAGTTCAAAATAACTTAATTAAAGATGAGAAGTGGATTATTGATGGGAATTATGGCGGGACGATGGGTATCAGACTGAATGCAGCTGATACAATTATCTTCCTTGATATGCATAGAACAATTTGTATTTATCGTGCTTTTAAAAGAATTGTAAAATACCGGAATAAAACAAGACCAGATATGGGCGCGGGATGTGAAGAAAGATTTGATTTGCAATTCTTTAAATGGATATGGGAATATCCTAATACTAAACGACCTACAATTTTAAAAGGGTTAGAGCAATTGTCCGAAGAGAAAAAGGTTATTGTTTTAAAATCTCCAAATGAGGTTCGGAAATTTTTAGAGCACATATAATAATAGAATGTGACACAACAATTCTTTTTGGATCTTACCGATTAGTTTAATTAAACTAATCGTTTTTTATTATGAAAAATTTAACGCTTTTTGAAAATTGTATTTTGTAATGAGTATATGACTATAAGTTCATATAAAATGAACGTTTGGAGGAATAGAAAATGACTAATGATTTAATTCAAACAATCGATTCATTAATGGTAAATATTCCAGTTGGAGAGGTAGTATTAAGAGATGATCGAATAAAAAAAGAATGGATAGTGCAAATTCAACCATTTTTTCTTGCAAAGTATGCTGTAACAATGGAACTATATGATGCTATTACAAATAGTACATTAAATAATTTTGATAAAAATCATAAACCAGTTGTCAATATTTCATGGAACGATGCCATTGCGTTTTGTAATGTACTTTCAAAAAAAGCGGGATTAAAAGAATATTATTCTATTAGTGATGGTGGTCAAATTGTGAAATGTAATTTAGATTCGAATGGCTACCGATTACCATCTGAGGCAGAGTGGCAATATGCATGTAAAGCAAGTACAACTGGATATACATACGGGAAACTCCATGATATAGCGTGGTATAATGAAAATTCAAATGGAGAGATTCATGAAGTTGGCCAAAAAGAACCGAATGCATGGGGGCTTTATGATATGCTAGGGAACGTTTGGGAATGGTGTTATGATTTGTATGATGAAACAGTGTACGGATCATACCGCATTTTTCGTGGTGGTAGTTGGGCTGAAACAGCGAGAGGATGCGGCGCTACTTGTCGTCGTCGAAGCCATCCTACATTTCATATAGATGATCTCGGTTTTAGACTTGCTAGGTCAATTTAGTAGGAACATGTTACGAACAGCTAGGAAAAGAGTATGGAGAGAATCCGTACTCTTGCCAACATAGAAACGATTTAACGTAAGGAGTGTTTATTATGGCGCGTGTTTTATTTATTAACGCTGGATCAGAAGGACATATAAATCCAACTTTACAAGTTGTAGAAGAATTGATTTCTCGTGGTGAAGAGGTCGTTTATTTTTCAATAGAAGCTTTCAGGGAGCGGATTGAGAAGACAGGTGCTACTGTACGAACGATTGATGATCAAAAATTTATAAAAGCGTTTCTATCTGGAGGCAGAAATTATTTACAGGAGAGAATAAATGGCCTTCTACATACAGCGGATATTGTCATACCTAGCGTTCTAGAACAAATTGAAGGTGAACATTTTGATTACATAATTCATGATTCTATGTTTGGCTGTGGCCATTTAATTGCTCAAATCCTTAAACTTCCAGCCATAAATTCATGCACATCTTTTGCGCAGGATGAAAAATCCTTTGAGCAAATGTTAGGTCATCTATCAAAAAATATCTCAGTAGAAATTTATGATAAAATACAGAATGATTTTCAAAACTTAACGAAGGGAATTGCTGAAAAATATGGTGTTGAAATAAAATCATCGTATGAAGTTTTCTGTAATCCTGCACCCCTTACTATTGTATATACAATTAAGGAGTTCCAGCCTTTTGGTGATACGTTTGATGAAACATATAAATTTGTAGGACCATCTATCTCTGCACAAATGAAAAACAGAGACGTTGATTTTACTTCAATTGAAGAAAAAAGTCCGATTTATATTTCATTAGGTACTGTTTTTAATGAAGCGATTGACTTTTATAAACTGTGTATGAAGGCCTTTGAGAATAGTGAGCATACAATTGTTATGTCTATTGGTAGTAAAACAAAAATAAGTGATCTAGGCGAAATTCCTAAAAACTTCATTGTGAAAAACTATGTACCCCAAACTGAGCTGCTTACATATACGAAACTATTTATTACACACGGCGGGATGAACAGTGCGCATGAAGGACTGTATAACGGGATTCCGCTCGTTGTAATACCGCAAAGTGCAGATCATCCAGTAGTCGCAAAGCAAGTGGAGAGTCTTGGAGCAGGAATAAAATTACAAATGCAAGGATTAACTGCGGATCAACTAAGTGAAAGTGTAGAAATGGTATTAAATAATCCGTCATTTAAAGAAGTCGCTTTGAATTTGAAGAAATCTTTCCAAAAATCAGGTGGATATAAGGAAGCTGTTGATGAAATTTTTATATTTGTAGGTCAGTGAAAAAATGAAATTATACATTAGAAAAGCATCTAAATAGGATGCTTTTTATTTAACTTTATAATTCTTATTTTTAATATTTAGTATGGTTAAAACTAAGGCACTGAGAGATATAAGTATAAGAATAAAAGTTAACTAGTTAAATGTATTGTCAATTATGAAGTAAAGATGATAGATAAATATATTCAAATTTTATTTTAAAATGTTAGGACTTAGTTTTACATGTTAGTAATAATTTCACTGTTTCTGCACAACTTCTGCACATACTCAGGTAATTTCTATGTCATGATATATTCGTAAAGTGAAATATTTCACAAGAAAAATATAATTTCACTGCGGTGTATGCATAATTAACACATACATCGGTACAAGTTTGTCTCTTGTTATTCTTTTACATCAAAGCCCACATTCCACTACAAAGTATAACAAGAAGGAGACATGAACATGAATAATCGATTTTTAAAACAACTACAAAATATGAAAATGAACAAAAAAAGTTTAGGAGCTGTAGCATTAACAGCTGGAATTATTAGTACGACACTTATTCCTCAAAATGCTTATGCGCACGGTTTTGTTGAAAAGCCTGGTAGCCGATCTGCTTTATGTAGTCCAACTTATGGTGCGCTAAATGTAAACTGTGGAAGTGTTATGTATGAACCACAAAGTTTAGAAGCTCCAAAAGGGTTCCCACAAGGTGGTCCAGTAGATGGACAAATTGCTTCAGCAGGCGGAAAATTTGGTGGTATTTTAGATCAACAAACAGCAAATCGTTGGTTTAAAAATACAATCACTGGTGGGGAAAATACATTTACTTGGAAGTATACTGCGCCTCACTTAACGAGTAAGTGGCATTACTATATTACTAAAAAAGGATGGAATCCAAATAAAGCGCTAACAAGAGCAGATTTTGAACCAATTGGAACAGTACAACATGATGGTTCTGCAGCTTCAAATAATTTAACTCATAAAATCAATGTACCTACTGATCGTAGTGGATATCATGTGATTTTAGCAGTATGGGATGTAGCTGATACAGCAAATGCATTCTATAATGTAATTGATGTTAATCTTATTAATGATGTGAAACCAGACATAGAAGCGCCAAGTATTCCAAATGGACTTCAGACGCAAAAAGTAACAGCGAATAGTGTAGAACTAACATGGAACGCTTCTACGGATAATGTAGGGGTAAAAGGATATCAAATCTTCCGTAACGGAGAGATGATTGATACAGTACTAGGCACTCATTTTATTGATAAGAAATTACAACCAAGTACAGAATACTCTTATACTGTAAAAGCAATTGACGCAGCTGGAAATGTATCGAAAGAAAGTGCAGCGCTTACAGTAAAAACGACAGTTGAGACTCCTGATACAGAAGCACCAACACAACCAAAAGGATTACATAGTATGGGAACGACAGCGTCAAGTGTGGATTTAATGTGGAGTCCATCTGACGATAATATTGGTGTAGACCATTATGATATTTATAGAGAAACAGAAGGGGCAATGAAAAAGATTGCAACATCCAATACAACTTCTTATTTGGATAAAAATCTGCTCGCTAATACTACTTATAAATATGTAGTGAAAGCTGTTGATGTAGCTGGAAATGAATCCGTACAGAGTGATATATTCACAATTACTACAAAAACTGAAAACGCTTCATATGAAGCGTGGGATGCAAAAAAAGCATATAAAAAGGGAGATAGAGTTCTGCACGAAGGAAAAGTATATGAAGCAGTCCAGAGTTATCAAGGAAATGGTGATCCAAACTGGATTTATGCATTATCATTATGGAAAACAGTGTAAGCTTTACTTAGGTATGAACTAAGAGATGATGGGCTTTGATGCAAAAGGGAATCTTGAGAATTCACTTTTCTATTAATAAAAAAAGGTAGTGTATGAATACATAAGATTCATACACTACCTTTTTATTATGATAATACTTTCGTCATAAGTATGTGCGGAATGCCATCTTCCATAAATATATCAGAAGAAGTTTGATAACCTAGTTTTGTATAAAATCCTTCAGCTTGTGTTTGACCGTGTAGTTTCACTTTTGTAACTTGTTTGTTACGAGCAAGTTCTTCTAACGTTTGAATGATGACTTTACCTAATCCGTATGTACGATAATCTTTTAAAATACAAATACGTTCTAATTTTCCGACACCATCAACAAATCGTATACGCCCTGTGCCTACAGGAAGCTCATGATAATAAACTAAAATATGTTTACATTGCTCTCCGATTTCATCGAATGTATCAAATTCATCTGCAAGAGGGACACCTTGTTCTTTTACAAATACTTCTTTTCGAATATGAAAGGCAGTTTCTAAATCAGCAAGTTCTGTTATAAGTTTGGATTGCAAAATGTTCAGTCCTTTCTAGTGTAATCAGTTTACGTTTTCCTAGTATATCATAATAAAGCACTATTAAGAGAAGAAGAACATACTAAAAAGCCAACTTTAAAAAGTTAGCTTTTATTACAATTTCTTTATCCCATTTTTAGTACCAATAATTGCTGTACTCGTCATACTTATAAACAACCCTGTTTCAACTACACCAGTAATCATTTTTAATTGAGTGTGTAAATGGGCAGGATTAGAAATATGATTAGGGAATATACAATCGATAATCATGTTATTGTTATCGGTTATATAGGTTTCATTGTTTTTCAAACGTAATGTTGTTTGACATCCTAAAGACTGAATTTTATTTTCGGTTTGTTTCCATGAAAAAGGGATGATTTCAATAGGTAATGGAAAAGTACCTAAATGTGTTACAAGTTTCGATTCATCAGCAATGATAATTAGTTTTTTAGAGGAAGAGGCAACGATTTTTTCACGAAGTAATGCACCGCCACCGCCTTTTATAAGTTGTAAATTTGAATCAATTTCATCCGCTCCATCAATTGTAAGATCAAGACTTTGTACGTCGTTTAACGAAATTAGGGGGATATTTAGTTGCTGTGCTAATGCTTCAGTTTCCTTTGATGTTGGTACAGCTTGAAATGATAATCCTTCTTTTACACGCTCACCTAATTTTTGTATTGTCCAATATACAGTAGAACCTGTACCAAGCCCAATTTTCATGCCATCGTTTACAAAGTTAGCAGCATATTCGCCAGCGAGCTGTTTTAAATTCATCGCTTTACTCCGCCGGACGTGGCCCAGCATCAAGACCTGAATTTTCAACTGTAAGTACCGGACGAACGACTATATCTTTATGTACACGCATTTGACAAGATAATCGTAAATGATCTTCAATTCCTTTTTCCGTCATTGCATGTTTCTCATTCGCACTCGCTTCACAGAAATCACCTGCTAGTATTTCTACTCTACAAGTTGTGCAACGTGCATTCCCGCCGCAACGATGAATAATGTTGACACCGCTATCTTCAATTGCTAATACTAACTTTGTTCCTTCTTTCACATCAAAAGTTCCCGCACCTTCAATTGTTAATTTTGGCAAATTTGTTCCTCCTCACGTAAAATTGTACATAACATATTTATGACCGCGAATTATTGAACATAAACATTATTTTTTTATATCCCCGTAACTTTTTTTAATGTTGAATCGTTTATTAAGTAAGCGCTGAAAAGGAGTGGTTATTTTGTGCACAAAAGTAACTCATGTTTTAAAGAACCATATCGATATGAATCATTCAAATATAAACTTTTTAATTGAACAATATGGAGAGTTGAAAAGATACTGTACTTTTTTAACGAAAAACAAATGGGATGGGGAAGATCTCGCCCAAGAAACAGTGTGTAAAGTGCTTCAAAAATATAGAAATAAAGATATTTGTATGACACTCGTCTATAAAATAGCAAGAAATCGTTGGTTAGATCAGATAAAGTCTAAGTCTGTTCATGAAAAAATAAGAGAACAAATCACTTTTGAAGAACCACATGAGAACATTGCAGATTTGCATGAAATGGTAGGGAAAGTATTGTCTTCATTAAATGTACAGCAATCCGCAATTTTATTATTAAAAGATGTTTTTCAATATAGTATCGCTGATATTGCTAAAGTGTGTTTTGTATCAGAAGGTGCAGTAAAGGCTTCTTTATTTCGAAGTAGAAATAGGCTGAAAACTGTAAGTGAAGAAGGGATTGAGATAGTCGAATTCACAGAGGATATTGAAGTTGTTGTAACATCTATTCGTGAGGAAAGACCAGAATTGTTAACGAAACTTCTTCCGACAATAGATTTTACTAAGTTACCATCTAAACAGCCAGTGTTATTATTTAATGTGAAAAACCCTTCTTCCTACAGTTGTATGCTTTGCGCAGCATAACAAGTATTGGAGGAATTTAAAATGCATACAATTCCATATGTAGTAGAACAAACAAAATTAGGAGAACGTTCCTATGATATATATTCAAGGTTATTAAAAGACCGCATTATTATTATCGGCTCAGAAATTAACGATCAAGTAGCGAGTAGTGTCGTAGCGCAATTATTATTTTTAGAAGCAGAAGATGCAGAAAAAGATATATATTTATACATCAATAGCCCAGGAGGTTCAACGACAGCAGGTTTTGCAATATTAGATACGATGAATTTAATTAAACCAGATGTGCAAACGCTATGCATGGGCTTTGCGGCATCATTCGGTGCATTGTTATTATTATCAGGAGCAAAAGGAAAACGGTTTGCGCTCCCTAACAGTGAAATTATGATTCATCAGCCGCTTGGTGGTGCACAAGGGCAAGCAACAGAAATTGAAATAACTGCGAAAAGAATATTAAAGTTAAAGCATGATATTAATAAAATGATTGCAGAAAAAACAGGCCAACCGATTGAAAGAGTAGCACATGATACAGAAAGAGATTATTTTATGACTGCAGAAGAAGCGAAGGCATATGGGATTGTAGATGACGTTGTTACGAAAAAATAAGATGAAAAAGGCTAGAGGATATATTAATTCTCTAGCCTTTTTATTAATCCTTTACCCATTCATCAACTAATGCTTGATTTTTTTTAATCCATTTTCGCGCAGCCTCTTCAGGATCTTTTGTTTTATTTAACATGACCATTAACGTACCGAGCTGTTCATCGTTCATTTTCCATTTATCAAAGTATTTTATAACATCTGGGTGATCTTTTTCGAAACCTTTACGAACGGAGTAATAAATGTCATCTTTTTCACCATATACTTTCTTAGGGTCTTTTAAATATTTTAAGTCAAATTCTGAAAAACCCCAATGCGGATTCCAAAGCGTAACAGCGATTGGTTTCTTTTTTGTATATGCTTTCTTTAGTTCACTCATCATCGCAGCTTCAGAAGATTGGACAAGTTTTAGTTTTATATCATATTCTTTCATTGCTTTATTCGTTAAATTCATAAGACTACTACCGGGTTCGATACCGACAATTTTATTATCTAGTTCATCTTTATGAGCATTTAAATCTTCGATACTGTTTATGTTTTTCATATAAGAAGGGACGACTAAACCTAGTCCAGTACCTTCGTACCATTTTGATTTTAAGACAATATCATCTTTATAACGATCGTTTAGCGGTTTATCTGTAACTGGTAGCCATACTTCTAAATTCGCATCAACATCGCCACGAGCGACACCAGTCCAAATTGCGGCTTTTTCTAAATACATGAGCTCAACTTTGTAGC
Organism: Bacillus sp. HMA207; assembly: GCF_003402455.1. Lineage (NCBI taxonomy): Bacteria > Bacillati > Bacillota > Bacilli > Caryophanales > Bacillaceae > Bacillus > Bacillus sp. HMA207. The sequence continues at coordinate 1,998,257 of NZ_BEZT01000001.1, forward strand.
CTTTTTCTTCTAATAAAACTTTCCACATGTTTGCAGTTGCAATATTTTCTTTCCAACTTGTTACACCAAGTTTAATTTTTCCTTTCGAATTTGCATTTGTTGCATTACATGAAGTGAAAATCATAGTAATAAATAATGCAAGGCATATAAACCAAATTTTCTTTCGCATCGAAAACCTCCTAAGTAACGTTTGCCTTATAAAATAAATGTATAAGTAAGCATTCTTATTATGAACGGAAACGAGAATTTTAAAGAAATCTTATGAATGTCATTTTTATGTAATATTTCTTTGTAAAATCGCAACACTATGTGAATAGATGGGTAGAAAAGGAGTAGTGACATGGATAATACAAAGGTGCGTGTTGAAAACGTAACAAAAGTATTCGGGAAACATCCGCAAAGAGCCCTTTCCTTATTAAAAGAAGGAAAAAGTAAATCGGAAATTTTAAAAGAGACAGGAATGAACGTTGGGGTGAAAAAAGCAACGTTTGAAGTTTACTCTGGAGAGATTTTCGTTATTATGGGTTTGTCTGGTAGCGGGAAATCTACGCTAGTTCGTATGTTAAATCAATTGATTAAACCAACTGCAGGTCATATATACATAGATGGTGAAGACATCGCAACGATGGGAAAAGAAGAGTTACGGAGAGTAAGAAGAACGAAAATGAGTATGGTATTTCAGAAATTCGCTCTATTTCCGCATCGTACAGTTATACAAAATGTTGCATATGGTTTAGAAATACAAGGAGTTCCGGTTGAAGAGCGAGAGAAAAAAGCGTTAGAATCGCTACAGTTAGTAGGACTCGATCATCATAAAGATAATTATCCAAGTCAACTTAGTGGTGGTATGCAGCAGCGCGTTGGAATCGCAAGGGCACTAACGAATAATCCAGATGTATTACTAATGGACGAGTCATTTAGTGCATTAGATCCACTTATTCGAAAAGAAATGCAAGATGAATTGTTAGAGTTACAAGATAAAATGGAAAAAACGATTATATTTATTACGCATGATTTAGATGAAGCGCTTCGAATTGGAGATCGTATCGCATTAATGAAAGATGGAGAAATCGTCCAAATTGGAACGCCAGAAGAAATTATGATGAGCCCCGCAAATGAATTTGTAGAAAAGTTTGTTGCGGACGTGAATTTAGGAAAAGTAATTACGGCTGAGTCTATTTTAAAACGACCAGAAACTTTATTGATTGATCGTGGACCTCGTGTGGCCCTTCAAATTATGAGGAATGCAGGCGTCTCAACTGTATATGTTGTAAACAAAAAGTATGAGTTTTTAGGTATATTAACTGCGGATGATGCGAGTAAAGCAGTACAAAAACAGTGGCCGATTGCTGATTTATTACTTAATGATATTCCGCATGTGTATTTGGATACTTTACTGGAAGAGACATATGCAAAAATGGCAGAGATGAAATATCCGTTACCGGTAATCGATGAGAAGAAAAGGCTAAGAGGAATTATTAAACGTGAAAGTGTCATTCAAGCTCTTGCAGGAAACATTGAGGAAGAGGTGAAAGACGATGAATAGTATACCACGTATTCCATTAGGGGAATGGGTCGACTCATTTGTTGCAAGTTTATATGAACACTTTGAAGGCTTATTCCGAGGATTCTCTTATATTATTGGTGGATTCGTTGATTTACTCACTAATTTTTTAACAATAATACCTGCCATATTGATGATTATTATCTTGTGTTTCTTCATTTGGTACACAACGAGGAAATTATCTTTAGTCATTTTTACGCTTATTGGATTATTATTCATTTTGAATATTAACTACTGGGCACAAACGATGCAAACATTAGCACTCGTACTTACGTCTGTTATTATTTCAATTATTGTCGGAATTCCAATTGGTATATTAGCATCTCAAAATGAGCGTTTCTCAAAATTTTTAAAGCCAACATTAGATTTTATGCAAACAATGCCGGCATTCGTATACCTCATTCCAGCGATTACATTTTTCGGAGTTGGTGTAGTACCTGGAATTATTGCATCGGTAATCTTTGCAATGCCACCGACAATTCGTTTTACTGACTTAGGGATTAGACAAGTTCCAGAAGATTTAATTGAAGCAGCGAATGCGTTTGGATCCACAGCATCACAAAAACTATTTAAAGTACAATTACCACTTGCAACCGGAACGATTATGGCTGGTGTGAACCAAAGCATTATGCTTTCTTTATCGATGGTTGTAACAGCATCACTTGTAGGAGCTCCAGGGCTTGGAGTTGATGTATATCGCTCTGTAACACAAGTTAATATCGGAATGGGATTTGAAGCTGGATTAGCTATCGTAGTAATCGCAATTATATTAGATCGAATTACACAAGGGTTCCATACGAAAAGAAAATAATGACCAAAAAACACACTTTTATAATACAAAGTGTGTTTTTTATTGCATCTAGATTACATATGAACGATAACAGAACCTCCAGCTGGTGCACAAACTTGGTGTTGTTGTTCCATTGATTTGATGAATTGATTATTTTCCTCGATTAATGAGATTAATTTAGTTAATTGACTTTCAAGACTTGCGATATGCTGCATCATATATTGTGAATCATGATGCAATGTATTCCTTGCGGGATGGGGGGAATAAACATACTGTTGATTTATATTTTGATTCCAATGAGGATACATTTGAATTGTTCCTCCTTCAATAAATTACGAAGCTTTCTTATAGTAAATGCCTATGTATAATTAATAGTTACTTGAAAACTTTTCAATATAAAAGGAGTATGTACAGAAAATGGAAAATATTATATGTGAAGTTAAAGTACATTTTTTTGAAATGTTCAAGTGAGATAGTGAATATATTAATACATTCAAGTAAGTGTATGTTGTTTAGCGAGAAATGATGGGAGGAGATGCAATTTTGGCTAAAAATAAAAAAAGAAATGATGCTTTGGCAATAGGTATTGGTATAGGAGTTGTAATCGGTGTATTCCAAGGTTATTTTACAAATAATTTAGTAATCGGAATTGTGATTGGGATCGTAATTGGGATTGCGTTTTTGAAGAAATAATGAGGTTTAAATTCATTTCAAAAATTGCTGTATCAAAAGAGTGAATCTTCGGAATATAAATCCTTTTTTTCCTTTTTTTATGATATTATATATGAAAAGGATGGTGATGAATATGTCAACGAACGATCAAGTAAAACTAAACTGTTTTATTTGTGAAAAGCATAAAGGAAATATTATAGTTCCAGGTGGAGCTATTTACGAAGATGAACTGCTTTACGTTGGACATGTCTACTGGGATAGTGAAGAAACATACTTGGGTTATGTAATGATAGATATAAAAAGGCATGTACCTGGCCTCGCTGAACTAACAGATGAAGAAGCGAAAGCGTTCGGACTTATAACAAGTAGAGTAAGTAAAGCGCTAAAAGAAAGCGAAGGTGCAGAGCATATTTACACTTTTGTTTCAGGGAATGGTGTACCACATATGCATATGCATATCATACCGCGTTATGCAAATACACCAAAAGAGTTTTGGTCACCAACCGAGATAGCGAAATGGACCGGCGCACCATATGGTGACGCAGCGAAAATCAAAAAACTATGCGAAAGAATACGAGAGTATATGGTGAGTGAATATGCATACAACAAATAATAGACAACATTCATGGGTTGGAAGTAGAGAAATGTGTTTAGACGAAATTTCGGTAAAGCAATATGGTGATATCGTGCTCGGTGCATATGGTGGGAATATTAGTGCCGGAGCAAAAAAGAACGAAGATGGTGCGTTAGTTTGGTCAAATGGTGATTGGGAATTTGCAGCTATATTAGATGGACATAATAGTGCAGAAAGTGTTGATTTAGTAGTAAATACAATCGAAAAAGAATATGAAAATATAAAAGTAATTTTGAATGAATCAATTAATACAGTGTTTCAATCTATTGAAAATCATATACTGACAATTTTTCAGTCATCTTCATTTAAGGAAAAGTGCAAAAAAATTAAAGGTGAAACAGCTTGCTTACTATGTGTAAGGAAAGAAAATTATATATGGTGGCTTTCTATCGGTGATGGTTTAGTGTATGTATTTCATGAAGAGTTACATAAGTTAGGACAATATGCATTAAATCAACGTCATTTTTACGAATGGATTGGAAATGTAAACACATTTGATTTACCTGTGCCTTGCTATTCATCAGGTATTCGTGAATTACGTACTGGAAAGAACCGAATTGTAATGGTGACAGATGGTGTATTAGAATGCGGGGAACGCCGATATGAAACACCTGTAAATTTGTATAATGCTATGAATAGAAATGATAAAACACTTAAAGAAAATATTCACAATGTTTTAGAACACGTGCATCATCAGTTGGGACGTGATAGTGCGACAATTATTAGTTGGGACGTAGAAAATAAAAGGAATGCTACGTATCCGAGTGATCAGCCGGAGAAAATGCAAGTAAGAAAATAAAAGGATAGGGTTTTCTGTCAATTATAAAAATAACTCTATTAATTTTATCGGTACTATCTATATTCGTTTTTGAAAAAATAGAAAGAAAAAGGATTAAACATCCCGAAACAAAAGGGATGGGAAATAGATTGTTGTTATACAATACATAAAACATGTCTTGATAAAACTACTACTAAAGAAGATAAAGAAAATGAATACATTATCTACATATTAAAAAATATATAATCCATTTTGTTACGAAAACATAATTAATTTAATAGGAGGGAATGCAATGGGCAACTCTACTATTTGGATTATAGTTATTATTATAATAATTGGAGGATATTTTTTAGAAAAGTTTTTAAGAAAAAAACTAAATATGCCAAAGGGCAATGCTTGGATATATAAGCATGTAAATAGTTTACATGTAAAATTAGAAATAGGTCTTTTTATCGTATATCTTATAGTAAGTTTTATTTATCTGTTCAAAGTAGAAAATGCTAATATAGGAATTGCTGTACTTACTTATTTTGGAGCAATTTCCTTATTACGCGTATGGATGGAATGGAAGTATAGCAGAGAGACAAAGGAATATATTCTTTCTATAATTGGATTCTTTGCATTTGTTTTTATGGTTTCAATGTTACTTTATTTTGATCCTCTTTCTACATACTAATGTCGTTTTGGTTTTTCATGATGAATATTTAAAAAGAGTAGCTACCATTATTTATCTTGATAGTTACTCTTTATATTTACATCTTCTTAAAGCTTCTCAAAACAAGGTATTCCCACAATCTCCAAGGAAGAATCTTCTTCGTAAAGATCATAAATTTTACATCTTTTCCAATAGGATATCGTAAAGTAGTACGCTTTGTTTCAGCAATTTCAACGATTTTATTAGCAACATCTATCGGATTACCAAATGTATCACTACCGCTATTAATATGTTTTTGTATTTTATCCATATACTCTTTGTAAGGAGATGTTGTATCAGATTGATTTTCAGCTAGTTGTTTCCCAACCTCCCATATGTTTGTGTTATAAGAACCTGGTTCAATTAAAGCAACATCTATTCCGAAAGGTTTTACTTCTAAGCGAAGCGATTCACTCCAGCCTTCTAATGCATATTTTGAAGATACATAAGGAGATAAACCAGGGAATCCAACTTGGCCGCTAATGCTGCTTATATTAATGATTTTTCCACTTCTTTGTTTTCTCATATACGGTAAGACAAGCTGGGTAATTGATATAGCTCCAAATAGGTTCGTTTCAAATTGTTTACGGTATTCCTCTACTGGAATTTCTTCTACAAAGCCGCCATTTGCATATCCTGCATTATTAACAAGAAGGTCTACTTTTTGTATTTCTTTTAAAAATAATTGGAAGTTATGTATAGAATTTTGATCGGTTACATCTAATTGTTGAACTTTTATATTTTGCTGTAAGTTAAGTTGAGTAACTTGAGATAGTAAGTTCACTTGTTTTTCAAGGTTTCGCATTGTAGCGATAACTAAATAATCTTTTTTTGCGAGTTCGAGTGTAGTTAATAGTCCAAATCCACTTGAGGCTCCTGTAATTATTGCGATTTTTTTATTCATTTTCTGCCAGCTTTCTTTTTCTTTTATCATAACGAGTTATGATAAGAAAATCTATTATTCTTACATTCAGTATGAAATGAATTTGTATGTAAAAAAGGGGATTATAGGGAATGAGCGTATATAGAGTAGTGTATATTAATATGATAATGAAATGAGGGAAGAAACATGGTCCATGTGAAAGATGTATTAGCAGATCAGTTATTAGCAAATGCGAATGATCCCAGTTGGTATATGCCATTTTCAGATGCAGTTAAGGATTTATCTGAGAGGGAAGCTTTCTGGAAACCGAATGAAGAGTGTAATAGTATAGCCGAAATCGTACAACATTTACTGTATTGGAACTCTACGTGGCAAACTAGGTATAAAGAATCACATGTTAATGCAGTACCCGCTATAGGAGATAATAATAAAAGTTTTATGCTTTCAGATAATCAAATTTTCGATGAATTACGGGAAAAGCTACTAGAAAAACTGTTACAATGGCAAACTCTCATAAATGAAGACAAGGTTGAAAGTGATGTAGCGGGATTTCCCGTTTCTGCAAAATGGTGGGAAGTGTTAGCGAATGTAACAACTCATAATGCATATCATATTGGGCAAATTATTTACATCCGAAAATTACAGCAGAGCTTTGATAATGAATAAGATAATAGTTCTCAAATTAGGTGAACAAAAGTGGACAAAACGAGACAAATGTCTCATTTTGTCCACTTTTTATTATGAAAGAAAAGCGAAAACCTATTAAAGCAAGGATTAGAATTTGGCACGGTACTTGCAATATAAAAGACGAACAAGAAAATAGGAGGGCTGGACATGTTAAAAACAACTGAAAGTAAAGGGAATGAAATTACGAAAGAACAAGCTCGTTGGATGTACGAAAAAATGTTAGAGATTCGTAAGTTTGAAGATAAGGTGCATGAATTGTTCGCGCAAGGCGTTTTGCCAGGTTTCGTTCATTTATACGCAGGTGAAGAAGCGGTAGCAGTTGGTGTATGTGCCCACTTAACGGATAGTGACAGTATTACAAGTACACATAGAGGTCATGGACATTGTATCGCAAAAGGTTGTGATTTAAATGGTATGATGGCTGAACTTTTCGGGAAAGCGACAGGATTATGTAAAGGAAAAGGCGGTTCCATGCATATTGCCGATTTAGATAAAGGAATGCTAGGTGCGAATGGCATTGTAGGCGGCGGTTTCCCACTTGCTTGCGGTTCAGCATTAACAGCTAAATATAAAGGAACAAAAGATGTAAGTGTTTGCTTCTTCGGTGACGGAGCAAATAATGAAGGGACATTTCATGAAGGGGTTAATTTAGCGGCGATTTGGAAGTTACCAGTTATTTTTATCGCAGAAAATAACGGTTACGGTGAAGCAACTACATTTGAATATGCTTCAAGTTGTGATTCTATTGCTGATCGTGCAAAAGCTTATAATATTCCAGGTGTTCAAGTAGATGGAAAAGATCTTCTAGCTGTATATAAAGCTGCTGCAGAAGCAGTGGAACGTGCGCGTAATGGTGATGGTCCAACAATTATTGAATGTATGACATATCGTAATTACGGTCATTTCGAAGGTGAAGCGCAAACATATAAAACATCAGAAGAAAAAGAAGAACATTTAAATGAAAAAGATGCAATTGTGAATTTTCGTAAGCATTTAATTCATGAAGCTTTATTAACTGAGTCTGAACTTGTGGATATGGAAAAGGCAGTAGATGAGGCAGTACAAAGATCAATTGAGTTTAGTGAAAATAGTCCGTATCCAGATGATGAAGAATTATTAAAAGATGTTTATGTTTCTTATAAATAAGAGGAGGGTGAAAAATTATGACTAGAACAGTAAGTATGTCAACTGCAATCAATGAAGCGATGAAAATATCGATGCGCCGTGATGAAAATGTAATTTTAATAGGAGAAGACGTTGCAGGTGGTGCACAAGTTGATCATTTGCAAGATGATGAAGCATGGGGCGGTGTTCTTGGTGTTACGAAAGGACTTGTACAAGAGTTTGGCCGAAATCGTATATTGGATACACCAATTTCTGAAGCGGGTTATATGGGAGCCGCGATGGCAGCTGCTGCAACTGGGTTACGTCCGATAGCTGAGTTAATGTTTAATGATTTTATCGGTAGTTGTCTTGACCAAGTATTAAACCAAGGTGCGAAATTCCGTTATATGTTTGGAGGTAAAGCAAAAGTACCTGTTACAGTACGTACGATGCATGGCGCTGGTTTTAGTGCAGCAGCTCAGCATTCACAAAGTTTGTACGCATTATTTACGAGCATACCAGGTATTAAAGTTGTTGTTCCTTCCACGCCGTATGATGCAAAAGGCTTATTATTAGCAGCAATTGAAGACGATGACCCAGTAATCTTCTTTGAAGATAAAACACTTTACAACATGAAAGGTGAAGTGCCAGAAGGATACTATACAATTCCATTAGGGAAAGCCGATATTAAACGGGAAGGTTCTGATGTAACAATCGTCGCAATTGGAAAACAAGTTCATACGGCGCTTGCAGCTGCTGAGCAATTATCGAAAAAGGGGCTTGAAGTAGAAGTAATCGATCCACGATCTTTATCACCACTTGATGAAGATACGATTTTAGCATCTGTTGAAAAAACAAATCGTCTTATCGTCATTGACGAAGCAAACCCAAGATGTAGTATCGCAACAGATATCGCGGCAATTGTAGCGGATAAAGGATTTGATTTGCTAGATGCACCTATTAAACGAATTACAGCACCACATACACCTGTTCCGTTTTCGCCACCACTTGAAAAGTTGTATTTGCCAACGCCAGAAAAAGTAATTGAAACTATATCAGAAATGATCGGAGACCAATCTTTATTACATGTGTAATGGAACGATGAGAAGGGAGAGAGCAGTATGGCTGTAGAAGTTGTAATGCCAAAGTTAGGTATGGCGATGAAAGAAGGTATTATTACGAACTGGAATATTAAAGCAGGCGATAATGTAGCAAAAGGAGAACTAATTGCTAGTATTAATTCAGAAAAAATTGAAACGGAAATTGAAGCGCCAGCTGATGGTACGGTGCTTGATATAGCTGTAAGTGAAGATGAAGGGGTGCCGCCTGGTACTGTAATTTGCTACATCGGTAAACCGAATGAAAAAGTAGAAATGCAGGAAAGCACACATGTGGTAGAAGAAAAAACATTTAATATAGAAGTACAAAATGTACAAAATCAAGAACCAAATGGGAAAGAAGTAGCCAAGCAAAGAATTAAAATTTCACCTGTAGCGAAGAAAATTGTAAAGTCTGAAAATTTAGATATCAAGGTGTTAGTTGGTACAGGTCCTGGCGGAAGGATTACAAAGGCAGATGTATTAAAAGCACTTGAGGTAAGAGGAATCGTTCCGGAAATATCTGAACAAGAAGAAAGTAACGTGATTCCTGTTACTGGTATGCGTAAAGCGATCGCAAATCGTATGCACGCAAGCTTACAAAATAGCGCACAATTAACGTTAACGATGAAAGTAGATGTAACAGATTTAGTTGCTTTACATAAAGAAATAGCGAAAGTTGTACAAAAAAGATATGATAATAAATTAACCATTACGGATTTCGTCTCGCGTGCTGCTGTATTAGCACTTGGAGAGCATAAAGAAATGAACAGCGCTTATATAGATGATGCAATTCATCAATTTGAACATGTGCATTTAGGCATGGCAGTCGCATTAGAAAAAGGGTTAATCGTTCCAGCTATTCGCTTTGCAAATAATTTATCTTTAGTAGAATTGTCTAAAGAGATTAAGAATGTGGCACAAAAGGCGCGAGCAGGTAGCTTAAGTAGTGATGATATGCACGGAACGACATTTACAATTAGTAATTTAGGTAGCTTTGGTATTGAATATTTCACACCTGTATTAAATACACCTGAGACTGGCATTTTAGGTATTGGCGCAATTGAACATGTTCCTGTATATAAAGGGAAAAAATTAAAAAAAGGTAGTATGTTACCTTTAAGTTTAACATTCGATCATCGTGTACTAGACGGTGCACCAGCAGCTGCATTTTTACGCACAATTAAACATTATTTAGAAGAACCTATAACAATTCTTTTATAAAGAGAAGGTGAGAGAATGAGTAAACTAGTTGTAATTGGAGGCGGACCAGCTGGATATGTAGCGGCAATTACCGCGGCTCAAAATGGCAAAGGTGTCACTCTTATTGATGAAGCTGAACTTGGCGGAACGTGTTTAAATGTTGGTTGTATGCCTACGAAATCACTATTAGAAAGTGCTGAAATACATGACATTGTGAGAAAAGCGAATGATTATGGAGTTACGCTTAATACAGGAAGTATATCAATTGATTGGAATCAAATACAGGCGAGAAAATCACAAATCGTAATGCAACTCGTCCAAGGAATACAATATTTAATGAAGAAAAATAAAATTAAAGTTGTAAAAGGAAAAGCGAAATTCGAAACGGATCATCGTGTGCGAGTTGTACAAGGAAATAAAGAAGAAGTAGTTGATGGAGAGAGCTTTATTATCGCATCTGGTTCCGAACCTACAGAATTACCATTCGCTCCGTTCGATGGAAAATGGATTTTAAATAGTAGCCATGCCATGTCTCTTGAGAGTGTACCATCTTCATTGTTAATCGTTGGCGGTGGTGTAATAGGATGTGAGTTTGCAAGTATTTATAGTAGACTTGGCACAAAAGTATCGATAGTTGAAATGGCACCGCAATTACTACCTGGTGAAGATGAAGATATCGCGAATATTTTAAGAGAGAAATTAGAAAAAGATGGTGTGAAAATTTTTACGGGAGCAGTTTTAAAAGGATTAAATAACTATAAGAAGCAAGCTTCATTTGAGTACGAGGGAATTACTCACGAAGTAACTCCAGAATTTGTTCTTGTTTCTGTAGGAAGAAAACCACGAGTGCAACAATTAGGATTAGAAAAGGCAGGGGTTCAGTTTTCAAATAAAGGGATTTCTGTGAATGAACATATGCAAACGAACGTATCGCATATTTACGCAGCTGGTGATGTAATCGGTGGAATTCAGCTTGCTCACGTTGCCTTCCATGAAGGAACGACAGCAGCATTACACGCAAGCGGAGAAGATGTGAAAGTAAATTATCACGCTGTGCCCCGTTGTATATACACAGCTCCAGAAATAGCTAGTGTAGGGTTAAGTGAAAAAGGTGCAAGAGAACAATATGGTGATATCCTCATCGGAGAATTTCCTTTTACAGCGAACGGAAAAGCTCTTATTTTAGGAGAACAAGTAGGTAAAGTAAAAGTCATTGTAGAACCTAAATACCAAGAAATTGTAGGGATTTCTATTATCGGTCCTTATGCAACTGAACTTATTGGTCAAGGAACCGTAATGATTCATACAGAAGTTACCGCTGATATAATGAGAGATTATATTGCAGCACATCCAACTTTATCTGAGGCGATTCATGAAGCGTTAATGCAAGCAGTAGGACATGCTGTACATGCTTAAATAGAAATATGATAAACCACTATTCTCTAAATGAAAGAGAGAATAGTGGTTTGAATTTTTATAGAAGAAATTAAATATCTTATTACTATTTAATTTCAATCGCTGAAGTAATATCGTTCCAATCAGCAGCTAAATTAGCAGTTTTACCGTACCAATCAGCATGTTTAAATAAAACGCCTTTTCCATATCCTTGTGTTGAAGTGTGCTCCCAAAGTGTAGTTGAATAACTTGCAGAAGGTGACGCTGTACTTACAGAAGAAATTCTGTCATTCCAGCTAGATGGTAAGTTTTTAAAGCCGCTACTCCAGTAAATATATTGTCCACCTTTATCTTTATGTTCATAAAAATCAGTACTACCAGCACCGCTACCTAAAGGATTAATTTTATTTTTAATTGCTTTTTTATCCTTTTCAATATACGCATCTAATGTTTCACGGCTAGTAAAACCATAAGCTAGCCAATCTCCATTTTCATTTTGCTCTGGTAATACCATAGTAATTTGGATATCTTTCTTATCCTGCTCACTTAATTTTGCAAATGAATTAACATTTTGTTCATCCACTTTTAAATAATCAAATGACTTAATTGTGTTACTTTTTTCTTCAGCACTTACCGCACCTAGTCCTCCAGTTAGTGCAAAACCCGCTACTAATGTCCCTGCTACTAATTTCTTCAACATATAACCATCCCTTTTTGTTTGAATTTTTGTACAGGTGAATCTTGTACAGCTAAAATGTATTCTAATTTTATACTTTTGTAAATATTCTGAAGTTTTAGAAATAATAGGCGGAATATTTACAGTTTTACATTTTTTCTTTAGAAAGAATGGTTATTGGAATGATATAATAAGTGGATATATTGTTTTTACTGGATGTAAAGATGTTTTAGGAGAGGTGTCATTGAAATATTTTACAAGAGATTGGTATAAAGAAATGCAAGTTTTAGAATTTGTAAGTTTTATAGATTCTATAAAAGAATGGTCGGAAATGGATATAGAAAGTTTAAAGGAGGAAATTGAGAAAAGGAAAATAGATTTATTAAAGTTCCTTCCTGAATCGATATACTCAATTATACAAAACATCACAACTAATTCAGAATACCCATCAGGTGAACTGAAAAAACGTATGCGAAAGTGGTCAACAGATTATGAGAAAAGAGTGGCACAATTAGATCAATCATACGTAGAATATTTTAATTCCATTGAGAAAAAACTTCCGTCAAATGTCGTTCAGTTACACAAGACATCATTACACGACAGTGTAATTAAAGTAGTAAAGAGAAAGTCAGAAGATACTTTGTCTATCGTATTAGATTGCAGTGGTACTTTTAGTGAATTTGATAAATTTGAAGTAACCTTTATAGGAGTAGCAAAGTGTTCTATGCCGGAAAACTTTGAAAATGCTTGGTGGTTATATCATGAAATAGCTCTTACTGAAGATGGTTTTGAACTAGGTGTTTTATTCGACTGTCCATTTAGAGAAGTGACGATTTGTGCGACAGATGTATTACTTGTGAAGAAATAATTTTTTATGGAGCATTACAAACGTTTGACATAATAAAAAAATAAAGTTATTGTAGATACATGAAGTCTACAATAGGGGCTGTACTATGAAATATTCTAAAGCTACAAATTATGCTCTTCATACAATGCTTTTTCTGGCAAAGGCTACACCAAATAAGTTAGTTAGTGTTCACCAATTAGCAGAAATGCAAAATGTTTCACCAACGTACTTGTCTAAAATACTAACTAAGTTGACGAAGGAAGGGATGATACATTCATCATCTGGTCCAAAGGGCGGTTACTCGCTTAGTAAGAATTGGGAAGATATTTCATTTTTAGATATTATACATGCAATTGAAGGTAAAACATCATTGTTTGAATGTTGTTTACATGACAAACCTGGATGTTTAATTAATGAAGTAATGCTTGCAGCAGAAGAGAAAATGGAAGAAGAGTTACGAAATCAAAAAATCGTAGATCTTGCGAAAAAAATAAAAGTGGATTTTTAATCTGCTTTTATTTTTAAATTAATTAAGGATAAAAAGACTCTTTGATATCTTTAATTGTGGTTAGAAAATGATATGAAGAAGGAGAGAAGATGATGACTAAATTTTGGAATGATCGATATAAATCAGATGAATATTTTTACGGGGAAGAACCTAATACATTTATTAAAGAACAAGCATTTCGTTTAGCAAATCACAATAAAGTAATAGCTTTCGCGGAGGGAGAAGGTAGAAATGCTGTATTTCTAGCAAGACAAGGGAACGAAGTAACAGCTATTGATTATTCGGAAGATGGATTAGAGAAGACAAAAAAATTGGCAGAGAAGCATAACGTAAACGTGCATACAAAAAAAGTAGATTTATTAGCTGATAGTTTGCCAGAAAATGAATATGATGCAGCAATTATGGTATTTGGACATTTTCATGATGATTATAAAAAAATGATATTAGGTAAAATGATACAAACGATAAAGCCTGGTGGTTTAATTATGTTTGAAGTTTACTCAAAAAAACAAATAAACTATGGTACTGGTGGACCAAAAGATGTTGATATGCTGTATGATCCAATTGATATCCTTACTTGGTGTGAAGAGCATAAGGTAATTCATTTCTTTAATGGCGAACAAGAGCGAATTGAAGGGAAAGGGCACACTGGTTTAGCTGATGTTATTCAAGTTGTTATTAGAAAATTATTATAAGTGTTAATGAAAGTTAAATGTATGAATGTAAAAGACCAGTCATGTAAGACTGGTCTTTCTATTTAGATACTAAATTATCAAGCTTCCAATATGTATCTGTTAACGGCGCTGCTTTGCTATCTATGTATAAATACATATTATTTAAATCTTTTGGTGAAGTTTTCATATTAAATTCAATGTCAGTAGTTAAAGAAAATTCAGATGGAATTTTTTTAGCATTTTCATTTTGTATAACTTTACCTTCGTATTTTTCACCCGTTTTGTCATCTTTTATGAAATATTTTATTTCTGAAAGATCTATCGTTTGTCCGTCAACACGAGCGTTATTTATAGTAACGCGAGCTGTGAGACGCCACTCTTTGTCTATTTTTTCGAATTTAGCATTTTCAACAGTTGCTCTATAGTATTCGTTTTTAAATATTTCCCCATAGTGCATTGCATTCTTTTCGAGAGCGCTCTTTTCTTGTTTTGATGTAGTATTGCTATTACATCCTGTTAATATTCCAGTAAATAATAATGCTGTACATGTCGTTTTGATTAATGGTTTCATAGTAATCCCTTTCTGTATTAAAAAGTAAAACATAGGAATAATTTTACATCAATAGGAAGATGAATGGAAGTATTTTTTCGTAATATACAGATATATATTTATTCGGTTGTCAAGTTAACAGGATAGAAAGAGGGAGAAGACTGTATAAAACGGAATAAATAAGAATTGAAAATATTGTAAAATTGAAGAGGCATGCATATAATTAAAATAAAGTTTAAGTTTCTGAATCTTCAATAACGGTGGTGATGACATGTTTACTGAAGAGCGTCGAGAGAAAATTTTAGAGCTACTTAATACAGATGGAAGAGTAATCGCAAAGGATCTTGCGGAAAGATTTGATATGTCTATTGATTCTATAAGAAGAGATTTGTCTATTATGGAAAAGGATGGTTTATTAAAAAGAACGCACGGAGGTGCAATTGAACTTACGCGAGTGAGAAACTTAGCTGCGGAACCAGCTAAACGTTATAGTGATAGCTCAATATATGAGGACACAATTGCAAGAGTTGCGGTATCTTATATACAAGAAGGTGATTCAATTTTTATTGGTGGGGCTTCCGTTCATAATGCGATGCTGAAATATTTACCAGAAGTATCATTTACGGTTATTACGAATTCTATAGAAATAGCTGGTTATCTACGAGAATATAAGAATATTGATACGTATTTAATTGGCGGAAAAGTAAAACCTTCAGGGAATATTACTGATACACTTGCCTCTGAATTGATAAGTAGATTTTCTATTGATCTTTATTTCTCTACAGGTGGAGGCATTTCATTACAAGGTATTAGTACTGCAACACCTGAAGTTGCTTATTTTAGTAAAAGAGTAAGTGAAATTGCTAGAAGAAATATTTGTTTAGTTCCGCATAATAAACTTGGAATAGATTGTTTTATAAGAGGAGAGTCTCTAAAAGAAATTGACATTATTATAACTGACGAAGAGGCTAGTAAAGAAACTGTTCAGGACTTTGAGAAACAAGGTAAACAAGTTGTAATAGCGCCATTATATTCATTTGAAAGGAGTTTGACATGATTGTAAAAGAGCAAGAGTTTTATATAAATGGATTAACTTATACAATTCGTTCTGCAGCTGAGAAAGATGCTGAGCAGTTATCGAAAATTAGAGTTCAGATTGATGGAGAAACTGAAAATATGGATAGAGATGCTGGAGAGGGATTTATAGATGACCTAGGGTTTCAAAAAATAATAAAAACAGATAGTGAAGAGACTAAGAATCTCTTTTTAGTTGCAGAAGTGCACAATCGAATCGTTGGATTTTCAAGATGTGAAGGATCAAATTTTAAGAGATTATCTCATAAAGTGGAGTTTGGCGTTTGCATTTTAAAAGAGTTTTGGGGATATAGAATGGGGAAGAGCCTATTACAACAATCTATTAAATGGGCTGACGAAAATGCAGTGAATAAAATATCTTTACAAGTATTAGAGACAAACGAGAAAGCTATTCATCTTTATAAAAAATTAGGTTTTGAAGTAGAAGGCATTTTGAAAAATGACAAAAGACTATCGGATGGAAAGTATTATAATACGGTAGTGATGGGAAGATTTACCAATACTTTTCATGAAAGAGGTGAAGAAGTATGTTTTACAGAAGGAAGTACTATGTAGTGAAAAATGAATTTATAGAAGTATTTAATGATCATTTCAATAATACGAACTTACCTAATCAATTAAAGCATGGTTCTAGGCTAATAGGACGCTGGATGAAAGATAATAAGAATGGTACGTCTGAAGTATTTGCCATATGGGAATATGATAGTTATGAACAGTATAATGAAATAGAATCGAAAATTAGAAGTGACGAGAGGCATATTAAAGGAATACATGAATGGTATGAAAACCATGGCGGGAAAGAATATGTTTTACAGGAGTACATAGTAGAGATAAAAAATGAAGAGTTAGTATGTACTGTAAAGTAACAGAGGGGTGAGGGATAATAGAAATTAAAACAAAATTATATTTTAGTTTAGCATCCGCTATTTTATTTGCAATAGCCGTGATTGTTTTCTTTATAAATGGTAATCCACAAAAGTGGTTTTGGTTATGTATTTTCTTTGCATCCATTATACAAAATATAGTGCTACTAAAAAAGAATAAAGAAGTGCATTAGGATATTCAAATTATTAACATATTTGTGTCGTATTGCTAGTTGTATTGAAAACGCTTTTATTCAGTTTTATAATAAAAGTATGTTTTATAAATCTCCAAAACAATTAAAAGGGAGATGATACAATGTTAGCTTCACCGTTTTACTTACATACATGGAAAAAGTTTGTTAATGAAGGTGTTCTTGATTCAAATCGTATAAATCAAAGAATTTCAGAATCGTGGCATCGATGTAAACAGGCTAATGTTAATCCTCATATGAATAAAGGTCAGAAAGTTTTGTCTTCTAATATTTTTCGAGAACAAAAGAAAAAGAGTGAAATTTTCCTTGATATAGCATTACCCCAAATACAAAATATGAGAAAAACCATTGATGAACTACAAATGATGGCATTATTAATCGATCCAGATGGTTATGTCCTATCCTTAAGTGGAAATAAACAAACGTTAAAGCGAGCGAAACATATTAATTTTATTGAAGGTGTAAAATGGACGGAAGCAGCTGTGGGGACAAACGCAATAGGAACAGCGCTAGAAATTGAAGAAGCTATTATGATAAGTGGTACTGAACATTACTCCGTGGTATCTCATAGCTGGAGTTGTGCGGCTGCTCCTATTCATAACGATGACGGGAAATTAATTGGTATTCTAGATTTCTCCTGTCCAATTGAATTTTCGCATCCATATATGCTCGGTATGGTAACTTCAATTGCACATGCGATTGAACGTGAATGTAGCATAAGAGTTCATCAAAATGAATTACACTTAATCCATCGTTTTTTAGATGTCATTGATAGTGATGAACAAGTAGTTATTTGTAATCATCGTGATGTTATCGTTTCTGCGAGTAAGAGCGTTCGGGAACGAGTAACTAATTGGTCAAGAATGAAACTTGAAGATTTAGTGCACCATGGATTGGAAACTAAATTAGAGATACCGGTATATAGTAATGAAAGAATGATCGGGAAATGTATGTATTTAAAGGAAAACAAACAAATGAATACATATTCTGCTTTCACATTTATAAAAGGAATTACTTTTCCAGGAGTTACCGGGACAAGTAAAGCATTTCAACACACACTAGAAGAAATTAAGCTTGTTTCACCGACTGATGCTAGTGTGTATGTATGTGGTGAGACAGGAGTAGGAAAGGAATATGTCGCGAGAGCGATTCATGAAAATAGTCCAAGAAAAGACGGACCCTTTATAGCTGTTAACTGCGGTTCTTTGCCTAAAGAATTAATGGAAAGTGAATTGTTTGGTTATGCTGAAGGTGCGTTTACAGGTGCGCGACGTCAAGGATATAAAGGGAAATTTGAACAAGCGAATGGAGGAACACTGTTTTTAGATGAAATTGGCGAAGTACCACCAGAGATGCAAGTAGCCTTATTGCGTGTTTTACAAGAACGCACAATAACTCCAATAGGAAGTTCAAAAGAGGTACCAGTAAATATTCGTATTATTACTGCCACACATAAAGATTTACTAAGGTTAGTAGAAGAAGGGAAATTCCGTCAAGATTTATATTATCGTTTGCACGTTTATCCGTTATATGTTCCATCGTTAATAGAAAGAAAAGAGGATATCCCATATTTTATACAACACTTTTGTGAACGGAAGAATTGGAATGTTGTATTTCCAAAGAGTATATACAATCAATTTTTACAACATACATGGCCCGGAAATATTCGGGAACTAGTAAATGTATTAGAACGTATTTACATTTTGTCGCAAGGACGGGAAATATGCGAAAAGCAAGTCGCTTTTTTGATACAAACAATGACGGGAAATCAACAACAACTTGAGTTACAAGTTGAAAATAAAACAGAACATACATTGAATTTTCGCGAAAAAATACAGCGTGATAGCATGATTGAAGCGTTAGAAAAGACGAACGGAAATGTTTCGTTAGCCGCAAAACTGTTAAATGTTCCTCGAAGTACATTTTATAAACGAATGCAGAAATATAAGCTATAAAGTAGATTTTTGTAATCTACTTTTTCTTTGTGGGCTCATGTTCTGTCGGAATGTGCGCTTACCGGGGAAATAATAGAATTGTTAGAAAATAATTCCCAGAAGGGGGACTTATGTGAAGTATATTGAAATTGGCTTCGGAAATAGGTGGTTCGTTCGAACAGAAACCGAAAATAAAGATGGAACTGAATTTGAAGAACGAGGAATTATAAAACCTATTTATTTTGAGTCACTATATGTACGAATGTGGTTTCGGAAAACGTGTTTAATTTTTGATACGAAAGAAGGATTTAAAAAGATTAAGAAGAAGAGGATTGAATATAAATTTATAGTTGGAATTGTAAGTAGACTGAATAAAGAAAAAGTGTGCTAACATACATAGTTATATTGGCCAGGAAATTCTATTGACTTATATCAAACTCATAAAAAGTAATTTTACTAAATATAAATTGTTAATAAAACCACTAAGGAAACTTAGTGGCTTCTTTTTTTATAGGAAGGATTTTCATATGAATAGGATCTTAACGATTGTACTTGCAATTATTGTAATGAGGTATTCCATTTATAGTTGGAATGATGTTTCGGAACAGAGTATGCTAATTTTACAAACGCTTATAGGGATTATGTTAGTTAGTTTAGGAGTGCAAAATTTTAAAAATAAAGAAAATAAAAGTATGGGCATCGCTTGACTACTCGTTGCGTTATATTTAATTGTTGTATTGTTAGTAAAACATTTTGCATGAATAAGTATTTAAATTATTTATTCATGATTTTCTTATTACGAAAAACATTCTCGCAATAAAAGTTAAAATTCCACTTGTATTTCACTATATAAAATATGGCATAATGATTTAGTTAAATAGAAATGGATAGGGTATTTGAGAGGGGCAGTATAATGAGTTTTGCAATTGAAATAGTAATAAAAGCACCAATGGATATTGTATGTGACTATATAATAGAAGATGAAAAAATAAAAGAATGGAATACGTTTATAATAGAAAATCGCTATCCTTCAAATATGGATAAAGAGAATCCACGTGTAGGAGATAAATATATTACTGTTCAAAAAGTCGGTAAGAAAATATTCGAGGCTGAAGTAGAAATCCTTGAATACGATGCACCGCATATTATTTCACTTGGTAGTGAAATGAAGCAAGGATATTCAGCAATGACTTATATGTTAGAAGAAGATGAGGAAGGTACAGCACTAACATTAATTTCAGAATATGAACCTAGTAATTTTTATTATAAAATGATGTATAAGTTAACAGGCTGGATATCACGAGGTTTAACTATGGAACAAATGGAGCGTCTAGCAGAATGTGTAGAAGCTGCTTATCATAAAGAAGATTAATATTAAAAATATATTAAGGTAAAAGCGTTACTCAATCTCATGAGTAACGCTTTTACTGTTTGAAGATTTTTCATTGAAAATCTCAATAGCTCTTTCATATATTTCTTTATCAACACAAAATCTTTCTGTTATCCAATAATTAAGTTCAGAAGATGTAATGATTTGTTCTCTTTTCTTACCTTGGAAATATTGTTTTAAAACATTATCATTTATAGAAGTCGGAATGCCATTGATATAACCGAAAATCTGAATTTTCTTTAATACAGGAGATGTACGCCAATCGTTAGACCTTGAAATAAGTTCTTTCATATTTGATAAGTGTATTGGTTCTATGTGTAAGGTTTTTGTGGGACCTGGATTTCTAGTAATTTCAATCTTATTATTTGAGACTTCATAAGTGAAAGTTTCTCTTACATTACTTACTTGAAATGATTCATAAAGTGGGTAAGCTTGGAATAAAGGTGCACAGTAACCAACATCAACATAATAAGGTTGGTCTAAGTTAACCCGTAAGCATAAATGTCCGGGGTCCATATACATATATTGAACATCAAAACCAAGATTTGATAATAACCAATGGAATCCAATCGAGTGAGTCCAACAAGTACCGCCCAGACCTTTTGTTGTAATACGGTTTATGTATGTCTCAATGGAAGGAAAATAATTACCTGTTTCATTCCCCTTTTCCCAGTCAATTATTTTAGTAAGGGTTTCCCATTTTATTTTTTCTTGATGAGCTTTAATAAGCTCATTTAAAAACTTTAAGTTAGTAGGTGTTTTGTCGTACCTAAAAATGATAGAAAGCTATTTACTAGTTGTACTTGGGTCATTTTCTTATCCTTTCTATATAGAAATTGTTATTGGTATCATTATAGAATATATGTCAGAAAATACAGTTATTCATTAATGGAGTGGGAGAGAATTATATGTCGATGTCGCTATATTATAAAAAAATCCGGGAGCAATTAGGACATGAACTAATATTCATGCCAAGTGTAGCTGCAGTTATTAAAAACGAGCAGGGAGAAATCTTATTTCAATATCCTGGCGGAGAATACTGGAGTTTGCCAGCTGGAGCAATTGAGCCTGGAGAAACTCCAGAAGAAGCGGTAGTTCGTGAAGTGTGGGAAGAAACGGGTTTGAAAGTGCAAGTAAAAAAACAAAAAGGGGTATTTGGAGGGGAAAGGTTCCGTCATATATATCCGAATGGCGATCAAGTAGAATATATTGTTGTTGTGTTTGAATGTGAAATTACTAGTGGAAAACTGAAATCGATAGATGGTGAATCTTTAAAACTACAATATTTCTCATTTTCTGAAAAGCCTACTTTAGCGCTACCATACCCAGTTAATATATTTTTATAGATGTAAAATAACACACCTTCCTTATTGAAGGTGTGCTATTTATATAACCCGGTCGTATACATCTCCGTTAACGTATACACAATTTCCTCTAAGTTAATCTTTTTGTCATTTTGCGTAATAGTCCAAAGAAACGATTCATTCATCGAGAACCAACCACGTGCTACAATCTCTTTATTTAAATTAGGTTGTGCTAATCCACTTTCTTGAGAGTAAGTAATATCCTGTTTAATGCTTGTTATAAAACGTTCCCGAATCTCATCCCATTTTTGCCGTATTTCTCTTGATAATCCTATCGCTTCCTCTACAACTTGCAAAATAGCGCGTTCTTCATTTGCTAATTGCAGGAATGCTCTAACTTGATTTTGGATCATTATACGTGCTTCCTCTTTTGTTTGTGGAGAAAAAGAGCGTTCAGCGATATTATAAAAACGATTCATAACATCTTCCATTAAACTAATTAGGAGATCATCTTTGTTTTTGAAGTATACATATGCTGTTCCGTAACCAGTTTCTGCATGTTTAATAATTTGTGTAATTGTCGTTTTTTGAAATCCATTATTTATAAAAATAGTGTAACCAGAGTGTAATAGTTTCTTCTTCGTTTCTAAGGAGCGGTGTTTTCTTGATGAAAGAGTAGAGTTTTTCAAAGAATCACCTCTTTATACTGAAATATCTGAAAATATAACTGTATTGTAAAAGAAGTTCATATATAAAGTCAACTGACATAATATCATTGACGTTGTATCAATTAAGGTGATATATTTCAATTAGTTAGAATAAAAAGAAAATTAAGAGAAGGTGACACCATGTATAAAGAACCATTTCAACCAACTTATGAGTATGCGCTTGAATGTGATAAACATGATGAACTGAAAGATTTTCAAACTGAATTCTATAAAAAAGAAGGTACTATATATTTAGATGGAAACTCATTAGGGCTACTTTCAAAAAGAGCAGAGAAATCATTACTTACGTTGCTAGATTCGTGGAAAGAGTATGGCATTGACGGCTGGACAGAAGGTGAGCACCCGTGGTTTTTCCTTTCAGAGAAATTAGGTAAACTTACAGCCCCTCTTATTGGTGCTTTACCGGAAGAAACTATTGTAACCGGTTCTACAACTACAAATATACACCAAGTTATTGCGACGTTTTACGAACCAAAAGGAATACGTACAAAAATACTTGCGGATGAATTAACTTTCCCATCAGATATTTATGCACTTCAAAGTCAAATTCGTTTAAAAGGATTAGATCCAGAGGAGCATTTAGTAAGAGTGAAAAGCCGAGATGGTAGAACACTTTCTGAAGAAGATATTATCCATGCGATGGAAGATGATATCGCTTTAATTTTATTACCTTCTGTTTTATATAGAAGTGGTCAAATTCTTGATATGAAACGTTTAACAACGGAAGCTCATAAACGCGGCATTCACATTGGATTTGATTTATGCCATTCAATAGGATCTATTCCGCATCATTTCAAAGATTGGGATGTCGATTTTGCTGTTTGGTGCAATTATAAATATTTAAATGCAGGACCGGGTAGTGTTGCAGGCCTTTATGTAAATAGTAAACATTTTAATAGACTGCCAGGATTGTCTGGATGGTTTAGTTCTAGAAAAGATAAACAGTTTGATATGGAGCATACATTAACAGCTGCTGATCATGCAGGTGCTTATCAAATTGGTACACCGCACGTATTAAGTACAGCACCATTAATTGGTTCACTTGAAATTTTCAAAGATGCTGGTATTGAACGTTTACGTGAGAAATCTTTACATATTACGAGATACATGCTGAATTTAATTGGACATGAATTAAAAGATTTCGAATTTACAATTGGAAATCCATTAGAGGATGAAAAACGAGGCGGGCACATTTATTTAGAGCATGCAGAAGCAGCACGTATATGTAAAGCACTAAAAGCAAATGGAGTAATCCCAGATTTTAGAGCGCCAAATGGGGTGAGACTTGCGCCGGTCGCTTTATATAACACATACGAAGAAGTGTGGAAATCTGTACAAATATTAAAGAAAATTATGAAAAATGAAGAGTATAAGCAGTTTGAAAATAAGCGAGAGGTTGTGGCATAAATATGAAAACATCAGAGTGGATTGATATTTCACAACCGCTAAATAATAATATTGCAACGTGGCCAGGAGACACACCGTTCTCGTATGAAGTTTCATGGTCAAAAGAAGAAAGTGGCTCAGTAAATGTCGGAAAGTTAACGATGAGTATTCATACAGGCACTCATATTGATGCACCATTTCATTTTGATAATGATGGAAAGAAAGTATTGGATTTAGATGTTCAAGTTTATGTTGGCCCAGCACGGATTATTGACGTTTCTAATCTTGAAAGCATCGGGAAAAAGGAATTAGAAAGCTTTCATTTAGAAGGTGTAGAACGATTATTATTACGTACATCTTCACATGGAAAAGCTGAAGAATTTCCAGAGGTGATCCCTCATTTACGTGCAGACATAGCGTCGTTTCTTTCAGAGAAAGGTATTCGTTTAATCGGAGTAGATGTACCATCAGTTGATCCGCTAGATGATAAAGAATTAGCAGCGCATCATCAATTATTTAAACATGGAATTCATATTTTAGAAAATGTCGTACTAGATCATGTAGCAGACGGTGATTATGAACTTATTGCATTACCACTTGCATTAACTGATGCAGATGGAAGTCCAGTTCGAGCCGTTATTAGACCAATATAAGTAGAATCATATAAAAGGGGCGTTTGGCTAATATGAAAGAAAATGAAAAAGTAATTATGGAAAAAGGGATTCATACGGATTTTAAAGAGAATATGACGTATGGGGAGTATTTACAATTAGATAGTTTACTATCTTCTCAAACAAGATTATCGGACCATCATGATGAAATGTTATTTATCGTTATTCACCAAGCAAGTGAGCTTTGGATGAAGCTCATTTTACATGAGCTAAATGCGGCGATTGAATCTATTAAACAAGATAAATTACAACCAGCTTTTAAAATGTTAGCACGTGTATCAAAAATTCAGTCTCAAATTATTCAATCTTGGGATATTCTTGCGACATTAACACCATCAGAATATATTGAGTTTCGTGACTCACTCGGTCAAGCTTCAGGTTTTCAATCGTATCAATATCGTATGATTGAGTATGCACTTGGCTATAAAACGCCACACGCATTAAAAATTTATGAAAAGGATCCAGAATTACATGCACGACTTCATAAAGCGCTACATGCACCAAGTCTATATGATGTCGCGATTCAAGCATTAGTAAAAGAAGGATTCCCTATTCATAAAGATGTGTTAAACCGTGATATTACGCAGCCTTATGAAGAAGATGCAACAGTAGAAGCAGCATGGTTGGAAGTGTATGCGGATGTGAAAAAATATTGGAATTTATATCAGCTTGCTGAAAAATTGATTGATATTGAAGACTGGCTACAACAATGGCGTTTCCGTCATATGAAAACAGTAGAAAGAATTATTGGACATAAAATGGGTACAGGTGGATCCTCCGGTGTTTCTTATTTAAAGCGAGTACTTGATCAACAATTCTTCCCGGAGCTTTGGAATGTTCGTACAAAATTATAAAAATAAACCTGTCAGTTCATTATGGCTGACAGGTTTATTTTTATTTGAGCACAATTATGTTTAAAATGAAGGAACAAGATATAATAAATGGAGTAACTATTTAAATGGAGGTAAAGTTTTTGGATTTCAAGCAACTAGAAAATAAATTCGAAAAGAAAAAAGTGAATACATTTCTTGTTTATCAAAAAGGGGAATTAACAACTGAGTATTATAAAACACCCGAATGTGCAAATAATTTATATAAAATAAATTCGATTACAAAAAGTATCGTATCTTTATTAATTGGTATTGCAATTGATAAGGGCTATATAAATGATATACATACATCAATTACAGAGTGGATTGAAAATGTACCTGGGGAAAAACATGATTTAACGCTATATCACTTATTAACAATGACTACTGGTGAGGACTGGAAAGAGTTTGGGAATGGAGTAGTATTCCCAAATGACTTTGTAGAATCAGAGAACTGGGTACAGTACATATTAGAGAAGCCAATAATTGAAGAACCTGCTACAAAAATGAATTATAATTCAGGTTCTTCTCATTTACTGAGCTATATTATTCAAGAAGCTACTGGAATGTCGACAGAGCGGTTTGCAAAGAAATATTTATTTGATCCATTAAAAATTAACGAATACGAGTGGCAACAAGATCCGCAGGGTATATATGTAGGTGGCTTCGGTATGAAAATGAAATCTACCGATTTGTTAAAATTAGGGAAATTATGTTTACAAAATGGATATTGGAATGAAAAAGAAATTGTATCAGCGAAATGGTTAGAAGAGTCAAGTAGGGCTCTATTTGAAACATATGAACATGTCGGCGCATATGGGTATCACTGGTGGGTATTACATAACGAAAGATTTCACATACCGTATTGTATATATTTTGCTATGGGATACGGCGGACAATACATCGTTATCATTCCTCAATTAGAAGTAGTAGCTATTATAAGTAGTCATATGCCAAAACGTGGGCTCGTTCCGTTAAAATTATTTATTGAGCATGTACAGGGAAATTCTAATTATATATAAGAAAAGGAGGGAATGTATGAAAGATGAAAAAATTTTATCTTTATTTAGACTATGTTTAAGCCTTCTAGCATTTAGTACAATCATTACGCAATTTATAATACGGGCACAAGTGAAACCGTTCAACCCAGTTAACTTTTTTAGTTTCTTCACTATCGAAAGTAACATTTTAGTTGCATGTATTCTCCTTTTAAGTAGTATCGGAACAGCTACATTTGGTCGCTCAGAACAGTTTGGTATACTTCGTGGTGCAGCAACGGTATACATACTTACGACTGGACTCATTTATTTTTTATTATTAAGAGGGTTAGAAGAATCACTTCAAACGGCAATACCATGGGTAAATACTGTGCTACATTATATCATGCCGATTACAATGCTTTTAGATTGGATTTTAAATCCACCTATTAAGAAAATCACTTGGAAACAAGCTGCAAGTTGGCTTTTATTCCCATTTTTTTACGTTGTATATAGCTTAATACGTGGTCCAATCGTGAATTGGTATCCATATCCGTTTTTAGATCCGAGAATAGGTGGATATGTTAAAGTACTTTTATACAGTATAGGGATAGCAGTTGTAATTGGTGCTATTTGTATATTGGTAAGATTTTTAGGGAATCGAAACTTTAGAAAAGAATTTTAGAAATGCAAGAACCCCCACTGTGTCTGTTTTTAACAGTGGGGGTTTCACTTTATCCAGCTATTTGTCGGGCTGCCCGTAAAAGTCCGATTGGTGAGGGCTGATAATCAGTGGGAGATGAACAAAACCCCCACTGATTAAAGTTTCACTTTATCTACTCGTCTTCTGAAACGACAGCTTTATAAATTTCTCCGTCTTCGTTTCAAATTCTACATCAACAAAAACACCGTATTCTTTTCCGTTCTCACGTAACCACAATTTAAATTTTTCAACAGTTATTTGAACTGTTTTTGGTTTTCTACCTATATGAAGATAGTCAATAATTTCTGCTTTTGGGTATTGTTCTTTCGTCTTTTCTACGGCAAGTTTACCCCATTTGGCATACGGTGGCTGCGCACGAACAATTGATGAGCCTGTATATATATTTGAACATGTTGTTAGGAACAGAATGACGAGTGCGATGTGTTTTAAAGATTTCTTCATGATGAACTCCTTTTATCCTTTTTTTATATTGTTTACATATTTTTTCAACGATATTAGTTTGGATTTTTTTGTCTTCTTTACATAAAAGCGAGGCTTTTACAAAACATAACCAAGAAATCATTTCCGTAATTAAGGAGGGAAAATTATGCGCCAAAAAGCTATTTTTAAAATAGCAGTTTTACTTGCGTTCATAGGACTGTCTTTAATGGTCAGTAGTATACAACTAAAGAATGTAGAAGCTTTTTCTAATCAAGTTATTCAAAGAGGAGCATCTGGCGAAGATGTCATTGAACTGCAATCTCGTTTGAAATATAACGGGTTTTATACGAGAAAAGTGGATGGTGTTTTCGGATGGGGTACATATTGGGCACTTCGGAATTTTCAAGAGAAATTCGGATTACCCGTTGATGGTTTAGCTGGAGCTAAAACGAAGCAAATGCTCGTGAAGGCAACGAAGTATGACAAGTCAACTGCTAATAAAGGGACGACAACAAATAAAGGAAATAGCGGCAGAACTGCACAAGAGAATAAACCACCTCAAAATAAAGGGACAAATGTTCCGAACGGTTATTCTCAAAATGATATTCAGCTGATGGCAAACGCAGTATACGGAGAATCACGCGGTGAACCATATTTAGGACAAGTTGCAGTAGCTGCCGTTATTTTGAATCGTGTTACAAGTGCGTCATTCCCAAATACTGTTTCAGGTGTAATCTTTGAACCTAGAGCATTTACAGCGGTAGCCGATGGACAAATATATTTAACGCCAAATGAAACAGCAAAAAAAGCAGTTTTAGATGCGATTAACGGATGGGATCCAACAGGAAATGCTTTATATTATTTCAATCCAGATACTGCGACTAGTAAATGGATTTGGACTCGTCCACAAATTAAAAAAATCGGTAAACATATTTTCTGTAAATAGAGCGGAGGTGGGACAATGTTACGAGGTATTATCATTGTATTATTAACAGTCGGTGTAGTAGGAACAGGCTATTGGGGCTATAAAGAGCACCAAGAGAAAAATGCAGTTTTAATTCGAGCGGAAAATAGCTATCAACGTGCATTCCATGATTTAGCATACGAAGTCGATTTATTACACGATAAAATTGGCACAACACTTGCGATGAATTCACGATCATCTTTATCACCTGCATTAGCGGATGTATGGCGTTTAACATCTGAAGCTCGCTCGGATGTAGGGCAACTTCCTTTAACATTAATGCCATTTAATAAAACGGAAGAATTTTTAGCGAATATCGGTGATTTCAGTTACCGTGCAGCCATTCGTGATTTAGAAAAAGAGCCGTTAAATGAGCAAGAATATAAAACGCTACAAACTTTATATTCAAATGCAGGAAATATACAAGATGAACTAAGAAAAGTACAACATCTTGTTTTGAAAAATAATTTACGCTGGATGGATGTAGAAATGGCACTTGCATCAAATCGCGATCCAGCAGATAACACAATTATTGATGGATTGAAAACTGTAGAGAAAAACGTAACATCATATTCTTCTACAAACTTCGGACCGACCTTTACAAGTGCGCAAAAAAATAAAAAAGGTGGATTTGAAGCGGAAGGAAAGGCAATTTCTAAAGATGAAGCGGCGAAAATTGCCAAATCATTTTTGAATTTAAAAGGAAATGAAAAAGTAGATGTTGAGAAAAGCGGAAAAGGTGCGAAAGAATCCTTCTATAGTGTGAAAATTAAAGATGAAGCAACGAACAATGAGTTCTATATGGATATTACCGGAAAAGGCGGATATCCAATTTGGGTTATGAATAACCGCGAAATTAAAGAACAGAAAGTTAGTTTAAACGATGCAGGTAGTAAAGGTTTGAAATTTTTAAAGGACCATAAGTTTAATAATATGGAGCTTTATGATAGCTCTCAATATGATAATGTTGGTGTATTTACGTATGTAGTAAATGAAAATGGAGTACGAATTTATCCAGAAGCAATCCAAATGAAAATTGCTTTAGATGATGGTTCTATCGTTGGGTTCTCCGCAAAAGAATACTTAGCGTCACATCAAAAGCGAACAGTTCCATCGGCAAAGCTAACTGCAGCAGAAGCAAGAAAGAAAATCAATCCGGATGTAAAAGTTATGGAAGAACGTAAAGCTTTAGTAGTCAATGATTTGCATAATGAAGTACTTTGCTATGAATTTGTAGGCACTTTAGGAAAAGATACGTACCAAATATTCATTAATGCTAATAGCGGGGCTGAGGAAAAGGTAAAGAAAATGCAAGCTGTTGAAAAAATTTATGATTAAACCTTAATAGTGAAGTGGTGAAAATAATGAAAACTCTAATATATATATTGATGCTTTGCTTCGTTATAACTGGATGCAGTATTGGAAAAAAAGACAATCCAAACGAAAAGCCGGAACAAAAAAATGTTTCAATGAAAAATGTTAATTATACGAATAAATCAAATAAGCCAAATGAAAAAGCAGCAGATCATTTAGCATCTTTAGCAGCAAGTGTGCCAGGTGTGAATGATGCAACAGCGGTCGTTGTTGGAAAATATGCTATTGTAGGTATTGATGTAAAAGCAAAACTTGATCGAACTCGAGTTGAATCAATTAAGTACTCTGTTGCAGAAAGTTTAAAAAATGACCCTGACGGTGCTAATGCAGTCGTTGTAGCAGATGTTGATACGTATGAACGCCTCAAACAAATCGGAAAGCAAATTAAAAAAGGAAAAACAGGTGAAGGTATACTAGATGAATTAGCTGCTATTGTGGGCCGAGTAATGCCACAAGTTCCAAATGATATGATAGAAAATAGAGAAACGAATCCAATTAAAGATAATGATAAACAATTACCAAAAGATGAAGAACAAGAGTTAAGAAAAGAACAGGATGATCAATCAAATAATCATTTGAATAAATGAAATTAGCCTCGTACTTAATTGTACGAGGTTTTTAAATATAATATTAAATATTCAGTTTATTTTTAAGGGAATATATGGTTTAATTATGATGGGAGGGACAACTGTTATGATGAAAAAAAGCGCATGTATATTGTTTAGTTTATGCTTAGGTTTCAGTATGACAGCGTGTGAACAGAGAAAAGAAGTGAAAAACCAAACAGCAACTTCTTCTACTGTGATGGAAAGGCAACAGAAAGAGTCTATCAATATAAATCATTTCTCGAGTATAAATGAAGGAATGACTTATACAGAAGTGAAAGATTTAATTGGTTTTGAAGGAGATTTACTTATAGAAGAAGGGGTAGAGCATTCTACACAAATTAAACAAATTTTTGCTTGGAAAGGGAACGATCCAAATTCATTTGTTGAAATTACCTTTTTAGATGGAAGAGTGCATTCAAAAGCACAGCAAGGTATAAGTTAATAAGCTAAAAAATGGGAGAGTTTAGCATGAACATACACACAGGGGAAATTCAATTAGCTCCGTATAAGGAGAAATATAAAGAAGTTATACAAACATTTACTTTACCAAGTGAACAAGTTCAGTTTACATCAGATCCAAGCGCATTACTGGAGAAAGCAAAAAGTGATCATACAAAAAATGTGATTGTTATTTTAGATCGCAATGGGGTACCGGTGGGTCTTTTCGCATTGGAAACGGGAGATAGAGTAAAGGAGTTCACAGATAATGAGGATGCTTTACTTTTAACTTCATTTTCTATAAATCACAATAGACAAGGGAAGGGATATGCTAAAAAATCACTGTCACTATTACAAGAGTTTGTAAAACGTTATTTTCCAATAAAAAATGAAGTTGTACTTGCTGTGAATGAAAGAAATATTCCTGCACAAAATTTATATGCAAAAGTTGGTTTCCAAGATAAAGGTTTTAGAAGAATGGGACCAATTGGCCAACAAATAATAATGCATTTACCTATAATGAGATAGAAAACTTACTCTTGAATATTCAAGTAGTAGGTTTTTTTATTTTAACAATATATAATATATGTATATAAAATGAAACAGGAATGAAGGATATAAAAAATGAATCAAGATAGAAAATGGAATATCGTTGGAGGAAGAGTGATTAAAACTGGGATTGCAGTTTTTCTTACAGTGTTAGTTTGTGATTTTTTTAACATCCCAACTTGGAGTTATAAAAATGATTTAAAAGATTATAAACCAAATCATTATTATCACCATTTTTCAAGTGAATCTATTATTTTATTTGAGGTATTATCTATTCATGATATGTTAGAAGAATTAAAACAAATATCCGAGAAATATGAGTGGGAAAACCGATTCAATTGATAAGTTCATTTTACTGTGGGGGGGATAATATGACACTTTATATTGCATTACTAAGAGGAATCAATGTCGGTGGCCATAAAGTAATCAAAATGGCTGATTTAAAACGAGTGTTTGAATCAATAGGGTTAAAACAAGTGAAAACATATATACAAAGTGGTAATATTGTGTTCGAATCTGAGGAAGGTATAAACTTTCTAAAGGACCGAATACAATCTGAAATAAAAAAAGAATTTGATTTCGATGTTCCAGTCATGCTAAGAACACATGATGAATTTATAAATATTATTAAACAATGTCCATATGAAGTTCATTCATTGTTAGAAGGAGAAAGTGTTCATATTGCTTTTTTAGCTAATGTACTTTCTGAAGAAGAGAGTAGTCAATTGCTTACATTTAAAAATGAACTTGAAGATTGCTATATAGATGAGAAGGTCGTTTATTTATTTTTCAAAAATAGCATTCGAAATTCTAAATTAATGAACCAGTTTCAGAAGTCACATACACCAGCTACAGTTAGAAATTGGCGGACTGTGAATAAATTAAAAGCAATTGTAGAGAGTATGTAAATATAAAAAGATGAGGTTTTCTACATGTAGAAAACCTCATCTTTTTACTTATATTGTTTTGCAACTATGAGTTCGACAATAGGATAAATAAAGAATGAAGAGCAAATTGCGATGAACAGAGGGAGGTTTTTTACTCCATCTAAATTAGCCCCCATAGAAAATCCTTCGGAGAAGATTAATAAAAGGAACATTACAACTACAAGTACAAAATACGCAATTTTAAAGCTTTTATATGTAATTTGTTGTCCCATCTCATCTTGACTTTCTTCTGACACACCGTGGGGACCTCCCCAAGTAATGTGATTAATTAAATTACTAAGTATTAACGAAATAGCAAAAATCGTACCACCTAAAATAGAACCTTCAGTTATGTATTTATATGTGCCATGTACTAGTATTGCAATTAATGCTAAAACAATGATTATAAAAATAGTTTTTTTAGTATTCAATAAATAATTGCCCCCTCGATTGTAAAAAACTTTTTACAAATATAAGTATAAAATTGGAAAAGTATCATGTCAAATACTTTTTACATGAAATATGTAAGTATGCAATATTTTGGTTTTATGATAAATAAAAAATTACAATACATTTGAATGTAAAAGAATGGGCTCGCATATATTTGGAAGGGATGTCAGATTAATTTAGGGGGTAGTTATGTCTATACTTTTAAAAGCTGGTGCAGATGCAGGAAACAACGGTTTGAAGTTAATGGTGAAAGGGCAAGACCCTATTTTTATTCCGAGTATTTATTCTTTATATATAGGTGAGCCTACAGGACTCTTAGATGAGGTAGATGTTTCATTATCTGAATTAGAAAACCACATTGATGTGACTATAAGTTCGCCATCGTTAATGCTAAATAATGTACGATACATCGTTGGAGAAAAAGTTATTCAAGATCAATTAAAAGGTACTGAGGTAGAGAAGAAATCGAATAAGTCAACGGATGAGTTAATGGTTATTACAATACTATCAGGTTTGGCGGTAAGCGCTATGCGTCAAAGTCCAACTTCTAGCCATATTAATATTCGTTATGATTTATCTGTCGCTCTTCCTATGCAGCTTATTACACAAGAAATAGCTGCTGAAAATGCAAAACGTTATATGGGAAATCATAAGGTTATTTTCCATTATCCGAACGGACGCGATGTGACAATTAATGTTTCAATTGAGTATTGTAAATGCCTGCCTGAGGGCGCTTCTGGTACGTGGGGCATTGTATACGATGAAGAAGGAAATGTTGTGAAACATAAAATAGAATGTGAGCAAAATCAAGTTTCTGAAATTGATTTTGTAGATAAAACTCTACTCTCTTTTGATATTGGTGCAGGGACGACAGAAGAAGTCGTTTCATTAGGGGTGAATTTCCGTCCGCAACTAAGTAAAGGTTTATCTTATGGTGTAAAAGAGACGTTACTACAAATCATTACGAGATGGAACCGGAAGTATCCAACTAAAACGATTGATAGTATTACAGAATTCAATCAAATTTATTTAAATGATAAGCATCCGAGAAATACCTTATTAGTTGAGGAATCACAGCCAGCGCTATTAGGTTTAGCAGCACGTGTTGCAACAGATATTATAAATAAAATTGATGATATGAAAGACGATCCATACGTGTTTATTTATGGCGGGGGTGCAGTAATTATTAAAAACAGTTTAAAAATGATTTTAAAGCAAAAAGGACGACTCAAAAATGTAATCTTTGTAGATAATCCGTTATTTACAAATGCACGAGGATTATTAGTCTATACTTGTTCGCCAAAATATAGAGAGCATAAGCAAAAAGAGTTAGGATTTACAAACTTAACGATAAGTTAGTTGGTGGAAGTATGCGATCTAGGCGATATAAACGTGGTGATCGAGTAAAAATCAATATTCATAAATCGGTATCACCTGAAATGCTTGCGTGGCTGAATAAACAATCAAATCCAACTAATTTCTTCTTTTTTGCTGCGCAGCAACTATTTAAACAAGTTGGAGATATTGACGTTTCAAAAGCTTTACCAAGCAGCCATGTTTTCTCATTATATGTGGAGCCTTCATCCTTATTAAAAGTCGAAGTAAACCCTTTTAAAAACATGACACTAGACACAAATACATCCACCGAAAATGCAAAAAAAAAATTATGGGAATCTGTTGATCAATTAGATTGTCCATTTTTTTAAACATAGAAAAATATACAAAGTCCCCATCACTATACATACGAATACAGTGATGGGTTTTTGTTTGTAACTAGAAGGGGGCACAATTTGTGCCCCCTTCCATTAGTTATTTATCTAAATTTTAGATGTATGTTTAGAAACAGCGTTAATTATGCTTTCCCAGTCATCTGGATGGTTTTCATGGCCTGCCCCTTTAAGGGTTAATAGTACTGAGTTTGGAATTTCATCAATTAGTGCGAGGCCATGTTCAAATGGTAGTGCTGTATCGTCTGTTCCGTGAATAACTAATGTAGGTGCTTGTATGGATTGAAGTACACCTTCATATGCATCATCACCTTGAAGTAAAGCGTGATTAAACATACTTAATAAATTGTTTGCGCGTTCTATTTCTTGTTTTACTTGTTTATAAACTCTATTTTCATCAAATATTCGTTCTGATCCACATAATAGACGAGATCCTGAAACTAAATACTCTGCCACATCATTTTTATTTGCCCAATCTATACTTGTGCCATTTACATGATGTGTTAAAATCCTTTCATCCATTGGAGGTAAATCGCGAGTATTGTCATCAGATCCTATTACACTAGTCGCTAGTAAAGTCAGCGTCAAAATTCTTTCGGGATGTTTTACAGCAGCAATTTGAGCAATCATACCACCTAATGACATACCAAATAGGTGAGCTTTATTAATATGATAAGCATCTAGTACTCCAATTGCATCTTCAGCCATATCTGTTACTGTATAATTGGAAGTTCTAGGTTCATATGTAACAGAGCGTCCAACATCGCGATTATCAAAGCGAATAACAAATTTTCCTGTGTTCGCCAACTGTTCACAAAATTCTTCATCCCAATATATCATTGAACAAGTAGCTCCCATAATTAATAAAATAGCGGGATCATTAGAGTTACCGAAGCTTTCTGTACATATATCAATACCGTTTATTTTAAATATCTTTTCACTCATAAAGTTAGCCCCATTTCTTTTGAATTTAATTAATAATACAGTTTTGAATAATTCTAAGATGTGTGTAAGATTCTTTTTGAAATTCATCCCGCTATTTGCCGGGCAGTAAGAGCCCGATTGGTGAGGAATGATTAAAGTTTCACTTTATAATGCTTTTTGCATAATTACCCCCAAAAATAAGTATATGGTAATTCAAGGCAAAAAATTTTGAGAAATAATTGTATGTTATTAAAATAAACAGCAAGGAGGAGAGGAAATGAAAGCAATCGTTATTGATCGATATGGCAGTGTTGAAGAATTAAAAGAAAGACAAGTTTTAAAACCGGTTGTTAAGAATAATGAGGTATTAATACGTATTTATGCAACATCTGTTAATCCAGTTGATTGGAAAATAAGAAAAGGTGACTTACAAGAGCAGTTACGCTTTTCATTTCCAATCACTTTAGGATTAGATGTAGCTGGAGTTATTGAAGAAGTTGGAGAAGATGTAGAGTGTTTCAATATAGGAGATAAAGTGTTTACGAAACCTGAAAATATAGGAAGCGGCTCTTATGCTGAATTCATTGCAGTACAATTAGATTTAGTATCACATATGCCTAATAATATTAGTTACGAAGAAGCAGCTTCTATTCCTCTTGCAGGACTTACAGCGTGGCAAAGTCTTGTAGATTACGCAAAAATAAAAGAAAATGACCGTGTATTCATTCATGCTGGAGCTGGTGGCGTTGGAAGTTTGGCAATCCAAATCGCAAAATCATTTGGAGCTTTTGTTGCCACGACTGCTAGTAGTAAAAATAAAGAATTTTTACAGTCTTTAGGAGTGGATCTCGTTATTGATTATAAAAAAGATAAATTTGAAGAACTAGTATCAGATTTTGATATTGTGTTAGATACAATAGGTGGCGAAGTGCAAGAAAAAAGTTTTCGAATTATTAAACCTGGTGGTGTTCTAGTTTCCATTGTTCATGAACCACTACAAAAAGTAGAAGGAATAAAATCAGGATTTTTATGGCTAAAACCAAATGGAAAACAATTAGAAGAATTATCAGCTTTAATTGTAAACGGAAAAATCAAACCAATCATAAGTAAAGTGGTGCCATTTAATGAAGCAGGAGTTCAAGAAGCTCATATTTTGAGTGAAGGACAACATGTTAGAGGAAAGATTGTAGTTAAAGTGGAATGATAATAAAGATTACAGCTTATAGAGTAACTAGATTTGAATAACGAAAAAGCTCAACAATAGATAATATCCCATACTATACATTTTCATTTGCGGGTATTATTTATTGTTGGCTAATGTGATATTGCTTCTAACAAATACTTTTTCGTATTGTATCATATAATTTCTCTAATCCAATTTCCATATCTTTCTCGTTTAACATTGAATAGCTAATTCTTAATTGGTTATCATTTGTTTCGTAGTTTAATAGACAAGCTGTTCCTGGTAAAAAAGAGACATCTACTTCATTTGCTTTTTGTAATAAGGTAAAGGGATCTATCGAATCAGGTAGTGTCACCCATAAATTAAAACCTCCATTTGGTATTTCAAAGTGTAGTTCTTTTAATGGCGATAATATATCAATTGTTAAATCACGTCTCATTTGTAAAGCTGTACGTAATTTTTCTAAATGGTTTTTCATACGTTCTGCACGTAAAAACGGTAGAAGTGCCTTTTGTGTTAATAAAGGACTACCGATATCCATTGAACCTTTTACTGCATATAGCCATTCAAAAATAGGACCATCGGCAATAAGTGCTGCAATACGCAGTCCTGGTGCTAACGTTTTACTAAATCCTTTTATATATATTACGTGGCCATCCTTATCAAAACTTTTGATTGGGGGCGGGATTATAGCATCCTCAAAATATATTTCTCCGAAAGAATCATCTTCAATAATAAAAAATTGATATAGCTCCGATAGTTCTATAAGTTCCATTCTTCGTTCTTTACTCATTACTGTACCTGTCGGATTCTGGAAGGTGGGATTCGTATACAATAAAACGGGATTTTTACTTTGACAAATATCATCAATTAAGTCGGAGCGAACTCCATGATTATCAAGAGAAACGGGAATGATTTGAACACCTTTATTGATGAAAATATCAAGCGCAGCACTGTAACATGGACTTTCTACCAATACAATATCTCCAGGTTTTAATAATGTTTGAGCAATTAAATCAATTCCTTGTTGTGCGCCGCTTGTAATTAATAATTGAGATGGGTCTGTCACTAATTTCTGGTGTTCATGTAAGTAATTTGCTATTTCAACTCGCAATTCATAATCGCCTTGAACTGGCCCATAAGTTGCTAACAACATCGGATTTTTATCCAGCAATTTATGCATTTCATCTGCCAAAAATGGATTTGGTAACAGACGAGGATACAGAATTGCTTGTGAAAAATTATAATATTTACGGTGCTTATTCATTGCATATTGAGAACGCATAACATTAATCGTTTTCGTTTGTTGCCATTTATACGGAATTGGTTTGAAATCTTTCTTTACCCGTTTATATATGTAAGCACCTTTTCCTTGTTCGATGCGTATATACCCTTTCGTTTCTAACTGTTTATACGCTTTACGAACTGTTAATACATTGATTTGTAAATCTGTGGCCATACAACGTAAAGAAGGAAGAGATTCACCATGTGAAAGCATACCACTTTGTATTCTGTCAACAATTTGCATATATATTTGCTTGTAATACGGTATGTTTGTTTCTTTACGCAATACAATTTTCATAGGTTCACCTATTTTTCTTTTTAACTTAATTAAAGCGAAAAATATATAGGGAATCAACTACAACTTGAAGTAACTGTTATATGTACCGATACACTGTTATACACCATAGCCTCTATACTCATTCTAAGAGTAAAAAGGAGGAAGCAAAATGGTCATTTTTAATTACATTTTAGTATGTATTATTTTCGGGACAACATTTTTAACGATAAAAATTGGAATTGAAGCAGGGGCGCCACCGTTGTTTTCAGCAGGAATTCGCTTCTTTTTAGCGGGCATAATCCTTATGATTATTTTTAAATTAAAGCGAAAAGAAATTATGCCACATATATTTTCAAAACGCATTATGTATGCTGGATTTTGTTTAACATTTATGACATTCGCAAGTTTATATTGGTCAGAACAATATATTTCTTCGGGATTAGCTGCTGTTCTTTCTGCTACGGGACCAATGATGATTTTATTAATACAAGCAAAGAGGAATAGGGAGAAATTACAAAAGGAACAACTCGTTGCTTTAGTTATTGCACTAATAGGTGTTATATTTGTTTCTTTACCAGGAATGCATCAACAAGTAAGTTTCATATGGAGTATTGCTTGTATTGTTTTAGTTATAGGGGAGTTATTTTACGGAATAGGCTCTATTCGTTCGAAAGAAATACTGTCAGATTTATCAAATGTATCACCATTTCTTATTAACGGTATTCAAATGTTTTATGGAGGGATTTTACTACTAATCGCATCTATTATTGTAGAACAACCAAATGTAACCGTATTAACTTCATGGAGTGTGCAATGGCCTATTTTATATCTCATATTTATCGGATCGATTGGTGGACACGGATTATATTACTGGCTCTTATCAAAAACAAATCCAGTATTTCCATCGACGTGGTTATATGTATCACCATTAATTGCAATAATTGTGGGATATATCATTTTAGGAGAACCTTTAAATCCTACAATGGGAATGGGGGCTTGTCTTATATTGATTGGTGTATTTTTGGCCAATCGTTCAACACTACGGACTTATTTCAAAAAAGGGCGGTTATTAGAGAAGGAGATGTAGTTTAATAAAGCAATAGCCCTGTATATTACAGGACTGATAAAATCAAAAACACAGTTGGAAAAATAACCAACTGTGTTTTTGATAATTAATTCACTTTTTTAATAAAGCCTTTATAATGACGTTTTACAAGCTGGCTTTCTAACGTCTTCATAGTTTCTAGTGCTACACCGACAATGATAAGTAAGCTTGTACCACCAATTTGAGCAGAAGGTGGTAACGTAGCAATTTTCGTGAATACGAGCGGTAATATAGAAATAGCACCTAAGAAAATTGCACCGATAAATGTTAGACGGTATAGAATTTTAGTTACATATTGTTCAGTTGCTTTACCAGGACGAATACCAGGAACATATCCATTTTGCTTTTTCAAATTCTCAGCCATTTGTTCAGGATTTACTTGAATAAATGCGTAGAAGTATGTGAAAGCAACGATAAGACCGACATAAAGTGTCATTCCAATTGGATGTGCGAAATCAAGATTTGCAACTAACCATTTTGATACGCTTGAATCAGGGAAGAGCTGCGCAATTGTACGCGGCGTCATTAAAAATGCAGAAGCAAAGATAACTGGTATAACACCAGCACTATTTACTTTAAGCGGTAAATGAGTGTTTTTTGCTCCTTGATATTGATTGTTTCCTGAAACAGCTTTTGCATATTGGATCGGTATTTTACGTACAGCTTGTTGAATGTAAATAACACCAACAACTATCGCTAAAATTACGAGTCCAATTAAAACAATTTTTATTATGTGCATAAATAGCTGATCGCCAGCATTTTGGAATTGTTGTAAATAAATTTGATTTGCAACATTTGGAATCGCAGCAACAAGACCTGCGAAGATAATCATCGAAATACCATTACCAACTCCGTTAGCGGTAATTTGTTCGCCTAACCAAAGTAAAAATGCAGTACCTGCAGTTAAAACTGTCGCAATAAATAAGTATGTAGTCCAGCTTTGATCTGTTATTAATTGTCCACCTGCTATATTATTAAAGCCATAAGACATTCCGATGGCCTGTATGAATGCGAGAATGATTGTAAAGTATCGAGTGAATTGAGCTGATTTCTTACGGCCCATTTCTCCTTGCTTTGCCCATTCCGAAAATTTAGGTATAACATCCATTTGTAGTAACTGTACTATGATGGAAGCTGTAATATATGGTGTAATACCTACAGCAAAGATTGAGAAGTGTTGCAATGCTCCTCCGCCAAATACGTTTAACATACCTAGAACGTTA
Source organism: Bacillus sp. HMA207 (assembly GCF_003402455.1). Lineage (NCBI taxonomy): Bacteria > Bacillati > Bacillota > Bacilli > Caryophanales > Bacillaceae > Bacillus > Bacillus sp. HMA207. The sequence continues at coordinate 2,038,618 of NZ_BEZT01000001.1, forward strand.
GCTTGATCTTGTACTTTTAATACCTCTGCGTTAGTATGAGGAACTGGAATAAACGTGCCAATTCGAAAAACGATTAACATCGCTAGTGTAAAAAGGATTTTCCTTCTTATCTCAGCTACTCTCATGAAATTTGAAATCGTACGAAACATTATGTCGCCTCCTATATTTTTATCAGTAAAAAACTGATTATTATACCCTATGAAGTAACCACAAACCTCCTTCCGCACTAAATTCATTTGACAAATGGATTTTCATACACTTTGTAGTTTTCACGGATATAAAAATATAAGGTGTTATATAAGCGACCTATACACTTCACGTAATCATTCAATACCCATAATATATCGAATAAATTAACAAATGTACATACATACGCATTAAAAATGAATAAATAGGGTCATTTTTTACATTTATTTAATGATAAATTGATAGGACATTATACTGGTAAATGCGCTTCGTATATTCCTTTAATCAATTAAAATCCTCCACCTTTTAAAAAGAATGTAAAATCAAATAAAAGTATGAAAGTACATACTACTTTAGTAGTAATAGTAATCAATTATATTTCAATTCAAATTCATCTCCCGCTGATTAAAGTTTCACTTTATATGATTAGAGAATTCTTTTTATTTAAGAAGGAATAAATGTTAAAGAAAGCTAATTAAACAGTGTACATATTTATAGGGGAGAAGATATAAATGAAAGTTGTTATAAAAAAATTACCACCATTAGAAGTAGCGTATATAAGACGAACTGGTAGCTACTTTGAACCGCAAGATCACTGGAGAAAGTTACTGAATTGGTCAATTGAAAATAAACTGTATCCACCAGAGCAATCATTTATCGGAATATCATTGGATAATCCTGAACTTGTTGCAAGTCATAAGTGCCGGCATGATGCATGTATTACGATTCCTGAAAACTTTGATAAAGAAAAGTATCATACTGTGCAATTTAAAAGATTAGATGGAGGTACATATGGTCTATGCCAGTTCTATGATGAACCTCATAAATTAAGTGAAGCGTATCAATACATGTATGCAGAGTGGCTACCAAATAGTGAGTATGATGCAGATTATGATAGAGATAATTTAGAGTTTTGCTTAAATAATGTTGCTGAAGATCTAGAAGGAAAGTTAAAGGTTGATTTATTTGTGCCAATTAAAAATATATAAAAAACAAATAACTTCATTTGTGGTTTTAAAATGAAATTGGACTAGTAGTGAAAGAAAATCTTTTTTCGAAGATAATATTTCTAGCGTAGAAATTTAAGTATGTAGGCTGCAATGAAAGGAGAATCCACATGGATAAAATTGTAAATGACAAGTTTTATGAAACGAGAAATCAATTAGTTGAGGAAATTACTTTGTTGAGTAATGCTCAATTTAATAGGAAACCAGATAAGGATAAATGGAGTATTGCACAAGTTTGTCATCATTTAGTTTTATTAGATGAGAGAGTGATAACAGTTATTTCGTCAGGATTAAAAAAGTTAGATAGTACCCAAAATGAGCGTAAAGAAATTCACACTATTTTATTAGATAGAACGAAAAAGTTTATAGCTCCAGAAATGATTGAACCAAGTATAGAACCATTTGAAGTGCAGCAAATGCTCAATATGCTAAACGAATCAAGAAAAGAATTGATGCGTTTCCTGAGTACAATAGAAGATGAGTCTGTATTAGCGAAAAAATCAGTGATGCATCCAGCTCTTGGAGAATTGCCCCTTGATCAGTGGATAGAACTGATCTATTTGCATGAACAGCGTCATATGTTACAAATCAAAGAGATAAAATTGCTTTGTGAAATTGAAAAGTAAAAATTATTCCCTATTTATTATCGATACGTATTATAAACAGGGAAAACGGTTGATTCTTATTGATTCAGAAGAAACCAAAAATAGAATGAAATTAGTTGAAAGTAACCAATAAGCTGAAGAAAATATGAAACTATCCGATTTTCTGTATAAGTGTAACCCCCGTCTTAAATGAAGAGCGGGGTTATTTTTTTGAAAGTGTTTTTATTTAGAAGGAGATAAATCAGTAACTGTATATGCCCGTTTTAATAAATTGAAATGATGATTTTTATGATGATAAATGATATGTCCTTATTTTGAAAGTACACTTCACACTCTTAAGAAAGGGGTATTCTGTCAGGACATGATAAAATACAATTCTGTTAGAGGATGTATGCAATTTATTCTCTTTATTTTTGCAACAGAACCACCTTCAAAATTATCTTTTGTAGTTGAAGTTTCCTGAATAATAAGTTACATTTTTAAAGTTCAAGCAACTTTATGAAAGTACAAAAAGGGGAGAAATATTATTATTATGCAAAAAATGAAATGGAAGAACTATGTATGTTACTTTGTAATTCTATTACTGCTTGGAACCGCATTAATAGTCAAACCATCTATCTCTAAGGCTGAGGAATCTGAAGTTAATATCACATTGTTAGGTACTGCAGATATTCATGGTAGATTTATGCCTTGGGATTATGCGCTTGATGGAGCAAATATGAGTGGAAGTTTGACACAGCTTTATACGGTTATAAAGAAGGTCCGTCAAGAAAATCCAAATACCATATTAGTAGATGCTGGGGATACAATTCAAGGAAACTCAGTAGAATTATTCAACGATAAGCGACAATCGCCAATGATGGTAGCGATGAATACAATGGGATATGACGCCTGGGCATTTGGAAATCATGAATTCAATTTTGGATTAGATACATTGAAAAAAGTTAGTGCGCAATATAAGGGAAAAACGTTAGCAGGAAATATTTATAAGGAAAATGGAGAGCGCTTTCTTCCTGCATATACAATTGTAGAAAAAGGTGGAATTAAAGTTGGGATTATTGGTATGAATACACCAATGATTAGTGATTTTGAAAAAGGGACAGATCACTTAGATGGTTTAGTGGTGAAAAATCCGGTAGAAGAGACGAAAAAGGCAATTAAGGAATTAGAAGGTAAAGTAGATGTAATGGTAGGAGTTATGCATATGGGATTAGAAAATGAGAATGGTATCCCTGGTACTGGTGTTCAAGATATTGCAAATGCTTGTCCGGAACTAAGCGCTATTTTTGCGGCTCACATGCATAAACTTGTAAAAAAAGAAGTTGTAAATGGCGTAATTATTACAGAACCAGATAAATATGGAACACATATTTCACGTATTGACCTTACTTTTACAAAGCAAGATGGGAAGTTGGCTTTAAAAAATAAAACTGCTACCGCTATACCTGTAAAAAATGCTGATGGAACAACGATATTATCTGATCCTACACTTGAAGAAACATTAACACCTTTTCACGAATATGCGAGAGGAGATGCAAATGTTGTAGTGGCTCAATTAAAGGGTAGAAATCTTGTTCCTGAAAATGAAATAAAGGGTATTCCAAGTGTTCAGATTCAAGAAACACCTTTATCAGATTTCTTTCATGAAGTCATGCTCTACTACAGTAAAGCAGATGTAGTAGCCCATCAAATTGATAATGATTATGCCCGTTTAGATATAGGTCCTATTAAGAAAAAAGATATTGCGTACAATTACCAATATGCCTTGGGAGAAATTACAGTATATAAGATTTCTGGAAAAGATTTAAAAGACTATATGGAATGGGCAGCAGGATATTTTAACTCATCTCGTGCCGGAGATGTAACCGTTAGCTTTGATAAAACCCGCCGTGCCTCTAAATACAGTACGAACGATTTCTTTGGAGGCGTAAAATACGAAATTGACTTAACAAAACCATATGGAAGTAGAATTACAAATTTACGCTCTATTCGTACAAACAAACCAATCAAAATGAGCGATGCTATGACGCTGGGAATGAATGCATATAGAATGGAGGCTCTTCAGGCAAAAGGAGGAGCTTTAGAGGGGCGTAAGTTTGAACAAATTTGGTCATCTAAACAAGAGAATGCATTTGGAGAAACAGGTGGGACCATTCGTAACCTTGCTATTACATATTTAAAAGAGGTAAAGAACGGTGTATACACGCCAAAAGTTATGCGTAATTGGAAAATTACTGGTGTAGATTTACATTCTTCAGAGCATAAGGCGGTAGTTGATCTTGTGAATAAAGGGATTTTAGAAATTCCAAAAACAGAAGACGGAAAATACACAAATATAGCATCTATAAATACGAAAGACTCAATTTCAAAAGAAGAGATTATATTACTCTCACAAAAAGCAAATATTAATCCAAATCAGTTTAATCATGTAAAGACAAAAGGTGAATTTTACAAAAAACTTAGTAGGATTACTAAAAAAATATAAATTATAAAATTTCTTATAGTAATTGTTATTTTAATAGCATGAAACCCACTCTTAAAATAGTTAAGAGTGGGTTTTTATGTTGTTATTTAGATATAAGTATACTTTTATTAGAATGAATATAGATAATTAATAACTAACCAATTGGATGAGCGTCTTAGGGAGCTCTTTTTTATTGAAATTAATGCATTTATATGAGTTGTTCTTTAATTGTAGCATCATCCTTAATTTATGTAATTTTGCATAATGTTACATAAATTGTGTATTTTCTCTTTTTTTAGACATTAATAGACAGTATACTTTGTACAAGCTTTCTATTTCAAAAATTATACGAGGTGAAATAATGAAAAACAAAAAGACATTAACTAAGGTAGCATTAACAACAGGATTAGCTTTAACAGCTGTGGCACCATATGGGGTAGGTCATGCAGAGGAAACAGATCAACTACAAGTTCAAATTCAGGAGGAATCGTTCCGTTCGGGTGAACTTACACAGCCGTCACAAAAGGCACCAGAAAATGTAGTAAAGGATGCACTTAAGGAGAAAACAGAACAAGCTCTGTCCCAAAAACAAGTCAATGGAGAAGCAGGAGTAGATTATAAAGTCCTTCAAAAACGTGGTTCGTATGATGGAACTACACTTGTGCGTATGCAGCAAACATACGAAGGAAAAGAAGTATATGGACATCAATTAACTGCACACGTAGATAATAAGGGTGTTATTAAAAGTGTTTCAGGCGATAGCGCGCAAAATTTAAAACAAGAAGAATTGAAAAAAACTATTAATCTATCAAAAGATGAAGCAAAACAATATATTTATACGAAATACGGGAACGATATCAAGTTTATTTCTGAGCCAGAAGTTAAAGAGGTTATTTTTGTTGATGAAAATAATGGACAAGCTAGCAATGCATACCAAGTTACCTTCGAAGCTGCAACACCAAACTATGTTTCTGGTACTTATTTAGTAAATGCACAAAATGGTGATATGTTAAAAAATATGGTAAAAGAATCTAACTTAAAAGCAAGTGAAAAACTAGTTGGAGCCTTAAAGAAAAGTAAACAAAGCAGCCTTACATCATTAACGGGAACAGGAAAAGATGATTTAGGTATTAATCGTTCATTTGGTATCTCTAAACAAAGTAATGGCAAATATGCTCTTGCTGATTATACAAGAGGGCAAGGCATTGAAACATATGATGTGAATTACAGAGATATTACTAAAGAAGAAAGCTATTATCCTGGTACATTAGCGACAAGTACTTCGGCAACATTTAACGATCCAAAAGCAGTAAGTGCTCATTACTTAGCAACAAAAGTATTTGATTTTTATAAAGATAAATACAAGCGTAATAGCTTTGATAATAAGGGACAAAAGGTAGTTTCAGTTGTACACGCTTGGGATTCTGAAGAGACGAATGATCCGAAAAATTGGCAGAATGCATTAAGTGCTAATAATGGAAGTATGCTTGTATATGGCGATCCTATTGTTAAAGCATATGACGTAGCTGGACATGAATTTACACATGCTGTTACTTCTAGCGAATCTAATCTTGAATATTACGGGGAATCCGGTGCGATTAATGAGGCGCTATCTGATATTATGGGAACATCTATTGAGAAATACGTAAATAATGGAAACTTTAACTGGACAATGGGAGAACAAACGGGATCTGTTTTCCGTGATATGGAAAACCCAGCTTCTGTGCCATCTTCACTTGGAGTGCCTTATCCAGATGATTACAGTGAATTTAACGATTTTAATGGATGGGATCAAGGCGGTGTTCATTTTAATTCAAGTATTATTAATAAAGTTGCGTATCTGATTGCAAAAGGCGGAACTCATAACGGAGTAACTGTTAAAGGAATTGGTGAAGATAAAATGTTTGATATTTTCTATTATGCAAATACAGATGAGTTAAACATGACTTCTAATTTCAAAGAATTGAGATCAGCATGTATTCGAGTGGCAACTAATAAATATGGTGCGAATACAGCTGAAGTTCAAGCAATTCAAAAAGCATTTGATGCAGCAAAAATTAAGTAATTTAGAAATATAGTTATCATTCATATATTAATACATTATGAAAAACAGCTAATGTCATTTTAAGGATATTAGCTGTTTTTTACGTAGCAATGTATTATTGAAAATAAACTGACTAAGCAATAATGAGGCACTTTATCTGTAAGAAGTTGTGACAAATAAATAAGGTTTAAAATATATAAAAACAGAAAATTAATAATATATTGACCTCTTGATAGAAAGTCTATAAAATGAAAGCGATAACAAACGATTGCTTTAAAATGTTTTCCCTGATCTTTTAGTATTTACAAATATATGAAGGCATAAAAAAATCTATTTTTTTAAGCACTAATGCAAACGTTTTCGTATTAAAAGGTCATTGAAATACATACGTGAAAATAGCCAATATGGAGGTGAAGTAAAAGAGATTTCTAGATTAATTTAAGCAGTGTTATGTAGTGAAAGCATAATAAATCGTTAGTAATATTTGAAGAAAGGGTGTATGTGGTGCAAATTATAAAAAGATTAATTAACAAAACAGTTTTATTACTTACTTTAATCGTTATGTTATCATCTGTTTTCTCCTTTCAGAGTGTGAAGGCAGTTTCAAATTCGAAAACAACTGAAATTATCATTCATTACAAAGAAAAGCTTGGAAATACAAAAGACTGGAATCTTTGGTTATGGGGAGAAAATGCAAATGGTACATCTTATGAATTTACTGGTGAAGATGAATTTGGAAAATACGCTAAGATAAAAATAGACGGTGACTATAATCGTGTAGGATTTATAGTTCGAACAAATGAATGGGAAAAAGATGGTGGGGATCGTTGGATTGAAAATATAAAGGACGGTCGTGCTGAAGTATGGATTCTTTCGGGTGATGAAAAAGTATATAACTCTAAGCCATCATCGGATCTCTCAATTCAAAAAGCAACTATTGATAGTCTCCATGAAATTACTGTAACGACTAATGTCCCGTTTCATATTAAGGAAAAGAAAATTGAAATTGAAGGCATTAAAATTAAGAATATTACTCCTTATGATATAAACAGTGGAGATATTACTAATAAGGTCAAAATAATTACGGAACAGAAAATTGATTTAAAACAAACATACAAAGTTAAAATAGAAAACTTAGCTGATACGAATACTGAAATTGGTAAAGTCATTCGTAGCGAAGAATTTGATAATTTATTTTATTATGGTGGTAACGATTTAGGAAATACATATACTCCGCAACATACAAAGTTCCGTTTATGGGCTCCTACTGCAAGCGAAGCAAAGTTAGTTACATATAAAAACTGGAACGATAAAATAGGTGCTGAAATAAACATGCAACAAGGTGAAAAGGGAACTTGGACAGCAGAACTAAAGGGGAACCAAAAAGGGCTCTTTTATACGTATAAGGTCAAAATTGGTGATAAGTGGACTGAAGCGGTTGATCCATATGTGCGTGCTGCTTCTGTAAATGGGGATAAAGGTGCAGTCGTTAATTTAGAAGAAACAAATCCGAAAAAATGGAAAGCAAACAAAAAGCCAAAATTTAAAAATCCGGAAGATGCTATTATTTATGAGTTACATGTACGCGATCTTTCCATTCAATCTGAAAGTGGTATTAAACAGAAAGGGAAGTATTTAGGTGTAACAGAAAAAGGAACAAAAGGGCCAGAAGGTGTAAAAACAGGACTTGATCATATAAAGGATCTTGGTGTTACTCACGTTCAGTTTTTACCGATATTTGATTATGCTTCTGTAAATGAAGAGACTTTAAATGAACCGCAATATAACTGGGGATATGATCCTAAAAATTTCAATGTTCCAGAAGGCTCCTATTCTACAAATCCTTATGAGCCGACTGTGCGAATAACTGAATTAAAGCAAATGGTTCAAACACTACATGATAATAATCTTCGAGTGGTGATGGATGTAGTATATAACCATATGTATAACGCTGCTGAATCTAATTTCCATAAGTTAGTTCCAGGTTATTATTATCGTTACAATGAAGATGGAACATTTGCAAATGGAACTGGAGTAGGAAATGATACTGCTTCAGAAAGAAAAATGATGAGGAAATTTATGATAGATTCCGTCACATATTGGGCAAAAGAATACAATTTAGATGGATTCCGTTTTGATTTAATGGGTATTCATGATTATGAAACGATGAATGAAATACGTAAAGCTGTTAATCAAATTGACCCTTCTATTATACTACACGGAGAAGGATGGGATTTAAATACACCTCTTGCAGCTGAGCTGAAAGCAAATCAAAAAAATGCAGAGAAAATGAAAGGGATTGCTCATTTTAACGATAATATACGTGATGGGTTAAAAGGTAGTGTATTTGAGGATAAAGAAAATGGTTTTATAAATGGAAAGGAAAACATGGAAGATCGTATTAAAAAAGGTATTACGGCAGGTATTGACTACGATACAAATTCGTCTACCTATCAAGATCCAGAGCAGGTGCTAACTTATGTGGAAGCACATGACAATCATACATTATGGGATAAACTTGAGTTAACTAATCCAGGTGACAGCGATGAAGTGCGAACACAAATGCACAAATTGTCTTCTTCGATTTTATTAACATCACAAGGAATTCCATTTTTACATGCAGGGCAAGAGTTTATGCGGACGAAATACGGTGATCATAATAGTTACAAATCTCCAGACTCAATTAACCAGATGGATTGGCTGCGCCGTGCAACGTTTAATAATGAAGTAGATTATATGAAGGGTTTAATAGAATTACGCAAAAAGTACTCAGCTTTTCGAATGACATCTGCAGAGCAAATAAAAACACACGTATCATTTATTGATGCTCCAAAAAATACTGTAGCTTATATAATAGAGGGGAATAAACATGAATACTTTACAGTGGCTCACAATGCAAATAGAGAAGCTGTTGAAATAACACTTCCATCGAAAGGGCCTTGGAAAGTACTAGTAGATGGCAAGCAGGCGGGAAGTAAACTACTTTATGTTGTCCATGACAATAAAATTAAAGTTCCTGCATTAAGTTCATTTGTCTTAAAAACAGAGAAACCGATTAAATAAAAACGAAGAATGTGGAAATAAATACTGCATTGAGCAAATTTAACAAGGATTGCAAATGAAAAAAGCGAAGTGAAGATTATTCTGACTTCGCTTTTAAAGTTAATGTAATATAATTTCACATACTGTAATTATATTACAATTTAATAAAAGAAATAAGCAATAGATTATTTCTTTTATGACAGTAGGAGGAGAAGATATCTTTGAGTTTATTTATAAAATTACCTGAAATACATTCGTAATTCATATAATGTTTATTATATATTCGAACATATAACGAACTAGATGTTCGAGTTGTATTAACTCCTACAAATCGTTTAAAAATAACAAAGGCGTAAAAAGTATATGGAATTAAAATAGAGAAAAGACACCATTCAAGGTGTCTTTTCTCTATTTTGAATATGAAATGTAAGTAACTCGATTGTATGTAATAGTATGTGATATTTTCACACTAACTGATTAAGAAAAATTTAAAACTCTTTTCTTAATCTATTTGTAATAAATTACATCATAAAATTTTATCGATATAATAAATAAAACTTTCTCAACATTATTTGATTTAATAACTATATTCAACCGTTCTCCAATCCATTACAATAATTTCACATTGGAAATACATGAATATTCTCAATGTTACAAATGGTTTATACCTTATAGGATTACTATGGGAAAGGATGTGAAATATCCAAAAAGAAATCATTTTTTATGATGAAATAAAAAATTTTAATGAAGAAAAAGTTATTTCATTATTTTCAAGTTTTGTTAAAGTGCATGTATTTATAATCACTATGAGACAAGGAGCAGAATCCGAAAAAATTTTTGTAAATTAGAAAATTGCATTTCAAAAATAAGTTAAATGTTTATGGAGGGTTATATGAGCGAGAAAATTTATTACTGGTCTCCGATTAAGCATTGGGAGAAGTTGCATAATGAAGTTTTGATAGGGGAAATGAGATTTACAGGTATTCTGTCTGAGTGGTTTCCAGATTTTTATTTTATGGCTCAAAAAGGTGTGAAAATTAGTGAACTAGTAGAGCGCTTTTCGTTAGGAAATGTAGAAGAGACACAAAAAAACATAGAGCTCATGATAAAAAATCGTGTGTTAGTAAGTAATATATTACACCCAAGAGAAGTATTTTCTTCACAAGAAAAGATTTTTTCAAATCCATATAGCAACCAGATTCGCTTTTCTAAAGAAAAGTTAGATAAGTATATGAGTAAACAATTAAATCGCACGCACGTTGCTGCACGGTCGACCGAAATTCAACTTGAAACAACAAATGAGCTACCTACTATAATCAAGGAACGTAGGTCTTGTCGTCAATTTGATATGGAAAAACATATTAGTTTTTCGGAATTTTCCCGATTCTTATCAACTCTAAAACAGGTTAGGGAAGAAAAAATATACTATCATTACGCAAGTGCAGGCGGGCTCTATCCCATTGATATCTTTGTTTATGTAAAACCAAAACGTATAGAGGATATGAAAGCTGGATTTTATTATTATAACCCATCAAAAAATAGTCTTGTGATTGTAAACAACATTGATCAAGTAATCAAAAGTGATCATGAGTTAATTAATCAGGATTTATTTACTCAATCTGCCTTCTCAGTTTATTTGGTTTATAATGCGAACGCTTCCATCCCGAAATACGGTTCAGATGGATATTTATTTGCTTGTATTGAGTCAGGCATTATCACTGCTACCTTAAATATGGTTGCTGAGACATTAAATTTAGGGGTTTGTTCAGTCGGTCATATGAAATTTGAAGATATTCAGCAATTTTTATGTTTGGATAATCATCAAGTGTTTCTTCATGGGCTTGAAGTTGGCTTGAAAATTAACGAGTAGAAGAAATGAATATTAGGGGGATAAAGATAAAAATGCACATTAAAGATCGAAGTTCGATTCATGAAAATAAAGAAGTAGAAGCGTTTTGGAAGGAGCAATTATCTTCCGAGATTCTCGATTTTTCTGTATTTAAATTTAATAGCGATTACCAACTAAATAAAGAAACACCTTGTGAATACGTTCAAGTCATAGTGAATGTAGAATTTAGTAAAAGTATACAAAAAATAAGTAAGTCTCAAGATTTATTATTATTTAGCTGGTTTCAAGCCGCTTTAAGGGTTTGTTTGGCACATTATACAGATCAAGAAAGAATTACTATTGGTATTCCTATAATTGAAAAGAATCTTGAACAAAGTGAGAATCTTAATAAGTTGATTCCTTTAGGAAGTGAAATCCAGCCGCATCACACCTTTAAACAATTAGTAAATGAGATTGAACAAACGACTTTATTCGGGTATAAAAATCAGGAGTATCCGCTCTCTGAATTATTAGTTAAACACAATTTAACTCCTTTTCAAATTGTAATCGGGATGGAAGGATTACATAATGAAAATTCGCTAGAAGAATACGCAGAGAATAATTTAGCCCTATGGATACGAAGAAAATGGAATGAAATACATAATGAATTTGAATTTCAAATTTCTTGCAAGTCCCGTTCATTCTCTTCTTTGCAACAGTTTGCCAATTCGTATTGTTATGTTTTAAAGCAAGTTTCACAAAATCCGAATTTGGCATTGAAAGATATTTGTATTATTGCAGAAGAAGAAAAAGAGTTGTTAGAAGGATTGAATAATTTTCAAACGGGCATAGACTTGTTTCAATCATTTCAAGATTTGTTTGAAGCGCAAGTATTAAAAACTCCAGATCAAATTGCTGTTGTTTGTAATGATCAATCTTTGACATATAGAGAATTGAATAAGAAAGCGAATCAATTGGCTTCTATTCTTCAAAGTAAAGGTGTTTCAAAAGAAAGTATTATTGGCGTTATGTTAGATCGGTCATTAGAAATGATTATTGGTATGATGGGGATTTTAAAAGCAGGAGCAGCGTATTTACCAATCGACCCTAACTACCCAACTGAACGAATTGAATATATGTTACAAGATAGTCAAGCAAAATATTTACTTAGTAAGCGAACAGAGGAAGTATTGCCACAATTTGCAGGTGAAGTACTGTATCTTGATAAAGAATATCTTTTTCAAGGTGAAGAAAGTAATTTAGTACGAGAACATAATCCTAATGATTTAGCTTATGTTATTTACACATCAGGATCGACAGGAAATCCAAAAGGGGTAATGATAGAACAAAAATCGCTAGTTCATTTTTTAAATGTAATGAGAGAAAAAGTAAAAGCTAATCAATCATTCTTGTTTCTTGCTAGTGTATCTTTTGATATTTCCTTGTTAGAAATATGTCTTCCTTTAACGCAAGGTTCAAAAGTAGTAATTGCTACAGAGGACCAGTTTGCAACAAAAGAATTGGCTCATTTGGTCAAAAAACATAAGGTGGATTTATGGGAATCAACGCCATCGCGAATGGAAGTGATTTTGAGTGATCCAGAAGGGGCGATTTTTCTAAAAGATTTAAAATCTATTTTATTAGCAGGAGAATCATTTTCCATTGATTTGGTTGAAAAAATTCGTTGTATCAGTGAAGCAACAATTTTAAATATTTATGGTCCCACAGAAACAACCATTTGCGCAACAGTAAAAGACTTGAGCACTTCCAAAGAAGTTACGATTGGCAAACCTAACCCGAATTATCATTCCTATATATTGAATAAGTATGGCCAATTAAAACCATTTGGAATTCCCGGTGAACTCTGCATTGCTGGCGTAGCGGTAGCACGAGGGTATCTTGGTAAAAATAAACTGACAGATGAAAAGTTTGTACCGAGTCCTTTTGCGGCAGGGGAAATGATGTATCATACAGGTGATCTCGTTCGTTGGTTGCCTAATGGAGAACTTGAATATTTAGGTAGAATGGATCATCAAGTGAAAATTCGGGGGTATCGGATTGAATTAAGAGAAATCGAAACTCAATTAAGGGAATATCCAGAAATAAACCAGGCTATCGTTGTTGATCAAGTGTATGGAAATAGGAAATTATTAGCTGCCTACTATGTATCGGATAACAAGGTGTCTTTTGATGAAATCAGAAAATATTTAAGTGATAAATTACCTGAGTTTATGATTCCTGAAAAAATGATTCAGGTAGAAGAGATTCCATTGAATCCAAATGGAAAAGTGGATAGAAAAAGATTGTTGGATATAACACAAACGGATTATGTATCAATTCCATACGTTGCTCCGCGCAATGAAATTGAACAAAAATTAGTGCGTGCATGGGAAAAAGTTATGGAGATCGAGGGAATCGGTATTCATGATAATTTTTTTGCATTAAAAGGAGAATCTATTAAAGCACTTCAGGTAATTAATTTATTAAGAAAAGACGGCTTAAAAATAAGTACAACAGATTTTTTTAAGCACCCCACAATCGCTCAACTGAGTTCTTGTGTAAAGCTAGAGCATAAAGAGGAAAACCTTGAAAGTAGACCAACTCATGTTAAAGATTTGTCTAAGCCATTTTCCTTAACAGAAGTTCAGACAGCGTATATGATAGGACGGAATTCACAGTTTGAATTAAGTGGTATTTCCCCTCAAACATATTTTGAATATGAAACAGCTTTGGATATCAATCGTCTTTCAAAAAGTTTTCAAAAGGTAATTCATCGTCATCCAATGTTGCGAGCTGTAATTTTACCAGAGGGAAAACAGCAAATATTACAAAGCGTTCCTGATTACGAGATTGAAATAGTGAGTCTCATAGATTTAGATGATAGGAATCAACATGCTCGCTTACAAGAAGAGCGTTCTCGAATGACTAACCATGTATTCCCTTTGGGGCAATGGCCTTTGTTTGAATTGAAAGCTTTTCTTTTAAAAGAAGACACGTATTTATTATGTTTTCGATACGATGCTTTATTAATGGACGGAGCAAGCATGAACATTGTTGGACAGGATTTGTTGCATTATTATTATAAACCAAATCAAAAATTAGAATCTTTATCTTTTGATTTTCAAGATTATATGTTTATCTATGATGAAATGGAACAAAGCGAAGAATATAAAACAGCAAAAGATTATTGGACAAGTAAGCTTCCTGACTTTCCGTTTGCACCTTCTTTGCTGTTAAAAAAGGATCCAGCAGAGATTGCTACTCCTAAATTCCAATCACTTACAAAAATCCTGGATAATAAAAAATGGACAAAGCTACGAAAGTTAGCACAAGAGAAAGAGGTAACGCCTTCCGCTCTACTTTGTACAATATATGGTGATGTGTTGGCATATTGGAGTAATCAACGTCGATTAGCAATTAACTTGACTGTATTTAACCGTTATCCTGTTCATGATGAAGTAGAACAGATTGTTGGAGATTTCACATCACTTATTTTATTGGATGTTGATGTAAAACCAGAGCAAACTTTCTTTACTAGAGTAAAAGAAACGCAAGCTACTTTATTAGATGGCCTTGAACATCGTCATTACGATGGAGTTAACTTTATTCGAGATTTTACTCGATATCATCAAATGACGCCAAAAGCAGTTATGCCAATCGTTTTCACCTCGATGTTAGCAGGTGCAGGTGCTTTCTCTTGGGAACAACTTGGTTCTCTTCGCTATATTCATGCTCGGACTCCACAAGTGTATTTGGATAATGTAGTAATTGAAAAAAATGGAGAGTTATTAATTAGCTGGAACTATGTTGAAGAGTTGTTTGATGTTGATGTAATAGAAGCAATGTTTTCCCAATTTGTTGACTTATTGGAACAATTGGTGAAACAAAGCGATATAACATCTTTGCAGATGAAAGAATCGGATCAAACTTTAATTAAGCAATACAATGAAACAACAGAAAAAATACCTTCAACTACTCTGTATCAATTATTTACAGACCAAGTAAAACGTACACCGGATGAAGTAGCAGTGGTATTTGAACAAGAATGGTTAACATACTCGGAACTTCATAAACGTTCTAATCAAATTGCCCACTTCTTAAAAGAGCAAGGTATTGGTCTAGGTGACAAAGTGGGTCTTTTAGCAAAAAGGCGAGTTGACACAATTGTTAATATGTTAGGTGTTTTAAAATCAGGTGCCGCTTATGTTCCGATTGATCCCGATCATCCTTTAGATCGCCAAACATATATTTTAAAAAATAGCTCATGCAAGCTTTTATTAGAACCTAGTCTTTATGAAGAAAATCATTTGTCATTTTATACAACAGAAGATATGCCCGCTATTGCTGGTCCAGAAGATATTGCCTATATTATATACACTTCAGGAAGTACAGGAAAACCAAAAGGAGTAATTATTACTCACCAAGCGGTTACGAATACTATTCAAGACATAAATCAAAAATATGAGGTGAATGAAGATGATCGTATTATTGGTATCTCTTCCATGTGTTTTGACCTATCTGTATACGATATTTTCGGAGCTTTAAGCACAGGTGCAATGTTAGTAATGATTCGTGATCCGAGAGACATGCAAGAATTAATCCGCACTGTCGAACGTAGAGGGATTACAATTTGGAATACAGTGCCTGCAATCATGGATTTGGCATTGGAGCAAGTAGGTTCTCATTTTGAATATCCTTCTTTACGTTTAGTTTTACATAGTGGAGATTGGATTCCGCTTTCTTTACCAGAAAAAATAAAACGACATTTTCCGATTGCAGAAGTAGTCTCACTAGGAGGGGCAACAGAAGCATCGATTTGGTCAATTTATTATCCGGTCAAACAGGTGGAATCACATTGGAATAGTATTCCATACGGGATGCCCTTGGCAAACCAAACGTATTATGTGTTGAACTATGAAAAGAAAATGTGCCCTGTTGGTGTAATTGGAGATTTATATATCGGGGGAGTGGGCCTTGCTAAAGGATATTTAAATGATAAAAAGAAAACAAATGAAGCGTTTGTGTCACATCCTGATTTTGGTCTTATATATAAAACAGGGGATTGTGGAAAAATGCATTCTGAGGGATATATTGAATTTTTAGGCCGCCAAGACTACCAAGTGAAAATTCAGGGATATCGAGTAGAGTTAGAAGAAATCTCTCATTGTCTTCTAACTTATAAACAAGTCGAACATGCTGTCGTAATTGATCAAACAGATGAGAACGGAATAAAATTTTTAGTTGCATATGTGGTAACTGAGCAAAATATTAGTACAACAGAACTACGAAAGCATTTGCAAGATCACTTGCCAGATTATATGATTCCTTCTTATTTTGTTTATTTGGACCAATTACCCCTGACTCCAAACGGGAAATTAGATAGAAAAGCGCTCCCTACTCCGGAGAAACAAAAAAATGAAGTATTTATTGCCCCAAAAACTGAAATGGAAAAAATATTAACTAGTATTTGGCAAGAAGTACTCAAAATAGATCAAGTTGGAGTAAATGATCATTTCTTCGCCTTAGGTGGAGATTCGATAAAAGCGATTCAAGTGTCCGTCAGACTGTATCGACAAGGATTCGAGCTTGAACCAAAAAATATATTTTCATTTCCTATATTAAGGGACATGGTTCAATTTGTTAAAAAGCTAGACCAGTTTTCAAGTTCACAAACAAATGATGTAAACATAATGAACGATAATAAAGCTACATTACTAAATGTTAAAGATAAACAACTTAATCAACATACACTTAACAAAATACAAGAAAAAATGCCGGATATAAAAATAGAACGTATTTACCCGTTAGCACCTTTCCAGGAAGTTATTTATGAGCATGCTACGAATGAACCTGATACAAATGCATATTTTGAACAAACAATTTGGGCACTTGAGGGGGAGCTGGATATTAAACTCTTTATTCAGTGTTTCCAACAATTAGTTGATCGTCATGATGCTTTAAGAACAATAATTGTGCAAGATGAACAAGCAAAACCTTGGCAAGCTGTTCTATATGATGTTCAAATAAATTCAGAAATAAAAAACTTGATTGAGATGACGAAACAAGAACAGCAAGAATTCCTAAAACAGTGGATGAATGAAAATTTAAGTCGAGGATTTAAAAATGATGAACTTATGACACGTCTCTGTATATTCCAACTAGGTAATAACGAGCATAAAGTAATTTGGAGTTCCCATCATCTATTATGTGATGGTTGGAGCGTCAGCATTTTGATAGACGAATTATTCCAGCTCTACGAAACTACAAATGCCGGAACTACGGCGGGGTTACCCATGGTAAAACCTTTTGAAACATTTATAGATTGGACTTTGGCACAAGATCATGAGAAAGCACGTCATTTTTGGCGAGATTATTTATCAGGATACAATCAGAAAATTAGTATTCCTAAAAAGAAAGTCCCATCTAAAAGTGAAGGGTTAAACTTCACTTTTATGGATTTAACATTAGACAAGGATTTGACTGATCAGTTACAGACATTTGTAACTAAAAATAATATAACTATGAATACGGCATTACTAGCTG
Organism: Bacillus sp. HMA207; assembly: GCF_003402455.1. Lineage (NCBI taxonomy): Bacteria > Bacillati > Bacillota > Bacilli > Caryophanales > Bacillaceae > Bacillus > Bacillus sp. HMA207. The sequence goes on from NZ_BEZT01000001.1 coordinate 2,056,337, forward strand.
TATGGGGAATATTGCTTGGCAAATTCAACGGAACGAGAGAAGTAGTATTGCCTAACCTAGTATCAGTCAGACCCCCCGAAGTAGAAGGAATTGAAAATATGTTCGGTCTGTTCACAAATGTTTTGCCTATCCGATTAGCATGGACAGAAACGCAATCTTTTGTGGACTTCCTGCAAAAGGTACAACTAGAGACATTGAAATGTAATGAGTATGCATACTATTCATTTGTTGATATACAAAAGCAAAGTGAATTAAAAACTGAGTTGACTGACCATCTTTGGGTTTTTGAAAACTATCCAACTAATCCAGCAATCTTTTCTTCAAATGAAAACAGACATTTTGCTATCACGGATTACGAAGTTGTTGATGAGCCACATGTAAAGTATGGAATTATGTGCTTCCCTGAAGAAAGACTTACAATAAAGTTTGGATATGATCAAACGGTATATGAAACAGAGAAAATACAGGAAATATTAAATCACATCCAGGGGTTAATCAACACGATTCTTCAAAATCCAATACAAACAATTTGTGATTACAAATTATAAAAAATGAAAAGGCGAGCAAAAACTCGCCTTTTTAAATAGAATAGGAGTAAATCAAATGACAAAAAAATTACAGTTATCAGCCGAAGAAATGCGTCAGTTAGGATATCAAGCGGTTGACTTAATTGTTGATCATATGAATCATTTAAAAAGTAAACCAGTTTCAGAAACGATTGATAGTAATATTTTTAGAGACAAGCTAATTGAAACGATTCCGGAAAACGGATCTAATCCAAAAGAATTACTTCATTTTCTTAATAACAATGTGTTTAATCAAATTACTCATGTGGATCATCCTCATTTTATGGCTTTTGTGCCAGGTCCTAATAATTATGTTGGTGTATTAGCAGATTTTTTAGCAAGTGGGTTTAATGTATTTCCTACAGCTTGGATAGTAGGTGCAGGTGCCGAACAAATTGAATTAACGACAATTAACTGGTTAAAATCAATGCTAGGATTCCCTGATTCAGCTGAAGGATTATTTGTCAGTGGTGGTTCCATGGCTAATTTGACTGCACTTACTGTAGCGAGACAGGTCAAGCTGAATAATGACATAGAAAATGCGATTGTTTATTTTTCTAACCAAACTCATTTTTCTGTAGATCGAGCACTTAAAGTATTAGGTTTTAAACAGCATCAAATTTGCCGAATTGAGACAGATGAAGACTTAAAAATTTCAGTTAGTACTTTAAGAAAACAAATAAAAGAAGATCGATTAAAAGGGAAAAAACCATTCTGTGTTATTGCTAATGCAGGGACAACGAATTGCGGAGCGGTGGACTCCCTCGATGAATTGGCTGATGTATGTGGTGATGAAGATATATGGCTACACGTGGATGGGGCTTATGGGGCTGCAGCAATTCTCAGTGAAAAAGGAAGGGAGTTATTAAGTGGAATTCATCGTGCCGATTCTTTAACGTTAGACCCGCATAAATGGCTTTTTCAGCCTTATGATGTTGGTTGTGTACTTATTCGAAATAGCCAATATTTAAGTGAAACATTCCGTATGATCCCAGAGTATATTAAGGATACAGAAACTAATATAGAAGAAAAAGTGAATTTTGGGGAGCGTGGAATTGAACTTTCTCGTAGATTTAGAGCATTAAAGGTATGGCTTTCTTTTAAAGCATTCGGAGTTACAGCTTTTCGTGAGGCAATTGATCATGGCATTATGCTAGCTGAACAAGTTGAAGAGTTTTTAAGGAAAGAAAAAGATTGGGAAGTAGTAACACCTGCCCAATTAGGAATTGTTACTTTTCGTTATATTCCATGTGAGCTAACATCTACAGATACAATTCATGAAATAAACAAAAAATTGGTGGAAGAAATTAATCAAAGAGGATTTGCTATGCTAAGTACGACTAAATTAAAAGAAAAAGTAGTAATTCGACTTTGCTCTATCAACCCAAGAACAACAAAAGAAGAAATACTTCAAATCATGATGAACATAAAAGCATTAGCAGAGGAAATAAATACATCGCCTAAACATCTTATATCTGTTTCTCAACCTTGATATATTAGGCGGATTTTACATATTAATAGCCGATTCTTATTTAGAATCGGCTATTATATTTAAATGATAAATACATATATACTATTTATAAGTGTTTCTCTTGTAATGGGATTAAGCCTCAACCTTGGATACTCGTTTGAAACCAGTCTTTATTGCTTGTACTATTTCGTTCACAGCATAAATAGATACATCGGCATTTGGATTTAACCCTTCAAACCAGTGATAGGCATTTGGATATAAATGAAACTCCACATCAACACCAGCTTGTGCTAGTTTGCTTACATAGGTTAATGTTTCGCTGCGGAATGGATCTAATTGACCAACAAATGTGTAAGTATACGGTAAGTCACTATAATCCTCAGCTCGAGAAGGTGCTGCATAGGCAGGGATTTGATCCGTTCCATACATTTCTCCTAAATACATTTTCCAGCCAGCTTCATTTGCCTTTTGGTTCCAAACAAATCCCTCTTTAATTTCATTCGCTGAAGGTGTATCATTTCTGTCATCAATCATTGGATATAGTGGCATTTGTAAACAAATTGAAGGATATTTTCGATCTCGTGCTAATAATGATAATGCTGCTGTTAGTCCACCGCCAGCGCTTACTCCTGCAACCCCAATTCGATTCGAATCAATGTTTAATGACTTTGCATTATCAGCAATCCATTTTAAAGCTGAATAACAATCCTCAATTGGTGCTGGGTAAGGGTGTTCAGGTGCTAAGCGGTAGTCTACAGACACGACCACACAGCTAGCTTCTTTTGCAAACCTCATACAAGTATCATCGTTATCATCTATAGACCCTAAGATATAACCTCCACCATGTATCCATAATAAGACAGGTAAAGATTCATGATTTGATTTTGGACGATAAATTCGTAATGGTAACGGATTATCATCAGGCCCAACAATGACTTTATCTGTTAAAGAAAGAGAGTCATCAACAACGGTAGGTGGTCTCATTTGAGCTATTCCTTCTCTGATTGATTGCAAATTTTCTGGGCGTAAATCGAGATCCGGAAACATCTCTAACCCTTGTAATAATTCTGGATTTACTCTAGTTTTCATTTTAGCACCTCTATTTGTAATTGTTTTCAAATAAATGAAGTGTATTCTAAGTAGTTTAATTGTGAAAGAACACCACAATTAAATTGTAAATTGGATATGTTATAACGGTCAACAGAATATTCGGAAATTAAAACCTTTCTCAAGAAGGAGTTTCATGCAATCAATAATACAAGTAGTGGATTTAAGAGCAAAGAGGTTTAATGTCGTTGTAATTATGTACATTAGAAAAATTTCTTTTCTAGACTCATGAAGAATTATGAAAAGCAAAATTTTATAGATGGTTATCTTAAAAATAAACAAAGAGAGAAGAATTAACCAATGTTCTTCTCTCTTTTTCATATGTAATTAGGGTATCCATAACTGTAAATACGGATGGTATAGATTAATGGATGAATAATTTATTTTTAAATTAATAACGTAATACATAAAGATTTTTGTATGTAATATTGCATATACAGGGACCACTGGTGAAAATGCTGAGCAATGTTTTTCCATATGGTAAATTAGTTCCTTAGTTATTTATTTTATTTCATTTTCAATCGTGTAAGGCTTGGGGCTAAGATTTACAAAGGTGACTAGTAAAAAATATAACAATACAAGTATAAGATTTTGTACTTAGTAATCTCGCGATTTAAGGCATGACATTGGATAAGTGTGGGGAGTTCAATCGATTTTGAATAAAATCAATAGTATCAGTTGCAATTTTTTTACGTTTAAGAACGATCCCGGCATGCCCGCATGTATAAATATATCGTGGAGGTCTTTCCCAAGATTCCCACAAGTAGTCTGTATCCTCAGAATGCACATATAGATCATGCTTACCTGAAATTAATAAAATATTTTCTTTTTTTACTTTTGGCAATGCTTGACTCGGTTCAGTGATTTTCCAATAATCTATTAAATCATCATACGTAACACCATGATGTTCCAAGTCTTCTCTAATAAATTTACCTGGAGTTGTATTCCAAATCGAATAAGAAAGTCGATTTGCATAGAAAATGGATGCTAACACATCAATTTCTTCTTCAACAAGAGAGGTTAAGTTAGTAATAAATCCGCCTAAACTAATTCCTATTAGAATCAGGGGCCCCTTTTTATTTGCTTTAATCCATTTAATCAAAGCTCGTAAATCAGCTACCGCTTGTCTAGTTGCTTGTAATGTTCGTTCAATATTTGCACTTACCATATACTCTCCACTGAATAAGGATTGATCGGGTTTTCTTTCAAAATGATAGGGTAGAGTGAAATAATACATATTCCACTTCAGGCTGGTCATATGATCGTGGAATATTTTTTTCACACGTTCGTTAGAATCCATTCTCCAACCGTGAACAAAGATAACATGAGGTGCATTTTCATTTTTATGTAAGAATAATTCCCCAGTTACAGAGTCGTTGTGTGAATCACCGGATTGAATCGAACTTTTATAGTTGAATTGCCCAACCATGTATTCATTTTCCTGCTTTGAATGCTTAATGTCAAAATGAAAATGTGATGGTTTTACTTTATAAAAAGATTCTATGTTCTTTATATTTAATGAAGTGTTAGAAAGGGAAGTAAACTGAAACGCTACACTTCTTTTTTTGTGTAAATCATATAAGGCGTACCGATCAATGAGTTTTGAAAAAATCAAATTAACCTCCTCCAAAATACATATTGTTTAAAACATAGACAAAATTTATGTTTTAAATTAAGTAGGAAATATTCTCTTTTCCTAATAGTAGGTGCTTGAATTATAAAAATAGGTGATAAATTTTCATATTATATTATAAAGCTTACAATAAATAATTTATACTAAAATTTAAGAAGTAAGTTAATATTATTATCCTTATAAAAGAATGTTAACTTGCTTCTTTTCTTATTAAAAGCTGTAATTTCTATGAAGAACAACTTACAATTCCCATATAGATATTCACAAATTGGTTCTCTATATTTATTGTATAGAAATTATACAATAAATATATTTTTTATGTTACATACATTAAATCAAGCTTAACCTCTCTTTTCTATAAGTCTCTTAAATTGACTAACTCCTTACCAATATTCAAAAACGACTGCATTTTTGAATTTGTGTTCTAGTTTTTCTGGAACAGGTAAATAACTACACATAAACTCCTTATATCTCTAGTTAAACTACCGATTAGCTCCATATAAACTCTAGATAACCTATATAGAATACAAGTTATCAAGGAGGTAAGAAAAATGAATTTTATGAAACGAGCAATTCTCAGTATGAAAAAAAGGATAGGAACATCATTAATTTTGATGGCAGTTTTTCTGATTGTTACAAATTTGGTTCTTTCAGGTTTCACAATCCAAAATGCATCAAAAAAAGCAGCGGATGCTGCAAGAAAAAAACTTGGTGCAGATGTTACTTTAGGTCTTGATTTCGACAAAATAGGTCAAAAAGCTAAGGAAACTGGAGAAATGCCAAATCCGCCGCAGCTCGATGCAAAAGAAACAGATCAATTAGCGAAGTCCAAGTATGTAAAAGATTATAATTACATAGCTAACACTTTCGGTATTTCTGATGGGCTTAAACTAGTAGGAGCTTCAGAAGGAGAAGAAGAAGGAAAAGGTAAAGTGGGAATGACGGCTGCGCGAGGCGGTTCAAGCTCTAGTACAGAAATAGATATGAATGCTTCTTTTATGATTGAGGGAGTTCGCAAGACTGCATTACAAGAAAGCTTTAAAAACGGAAAAAGTAAAATCATTGATGGAAAACCAATAACAGAGCAAATGAAAGATCAGAATGTAGCTTTAATGGAAAAACGATTAGCGGAATTAAACAATTTGAAAGTAGGAGACAAAGTTAAAGTACAATCAGGGGATAAGAAGGAAACTCTTGAGGTTGAAATTATCGGCATTTACGAAACAAATGAGCAAGCAATGGGTCAACAGGCTCCTCCTATTATGGATCCAGCTAATAAACTATATATGCCGCATTCAACTATGAAAAAATTAGAAGTAGACCAAGGTATAAGTAGTGGTCAAGTCGTGTATTTCTTGAATGATCCACAATATATTGATGCATTTAAAAAAGAAGCAAAAAAATCTAACATTGATTTTAATTATTATAAATTAGATGCGCATGATTCATTGTACAAGCAAATGATTGGTCCTATCGAAAATATCTCTTCGACTTCTCAAATGATTATTTATATTGTATCGATTGCAGGTGCAATTATTTTAGGATTAATCATTATGCTATCAATTAAAGGACGTCGTAAAGAAATGGGAATTCTATTGTCTATTGGAGAGAAAAAGTGGAAACTGATAGCGCAATTCGTAGTAGAAGTAGTGTGTGTCGCTATTTTAGCATTTGGATTATCCATAACAACAGGAGCTAAAGTTTCTCAATATATCGGAGATAATTTACTTTCGAATGAAATTGCTACTGCAAGCGAAGAAACAGATACTTCGCAACATGGTACTGTAATGATGGCTGGATCTGGTGGTACTCTACAAAATCAAAAAGAAGATCCAATTGATAAAATTGATGTAAGTGTAACAGGAGAAGATGTAGGGAAAATGGGTGGAATTGGACTAGCTATTGCTATAATAGCAACGCTTCTTCCAGCATTATCTATTCTACGTTTAAACCCAAAACAAATTCTTTTAAAAGATGAATGAGGAGGCTTAATATGGAGACGATTTTACAGTTTAAAAATTTGGATTATTATTATGAAAGTAATGGGAAAAATGTAGCGATACTAGATAATGTTAACTTTTCTTTTCAAAAAGGACATTTCTACACGATTTTAGGACCATCTGGATCTGGTAAAACCACAACTCTGAGCTTAGGTTGTGGACTGGATGTCCCTAAAAATGGTTATGTACTGTATAATGGTAAAGATATTAGAAAAATTGGTTTGGATCGATACCGTAATCAAAATGTATCTGTAATTTTCCAATCTTATAATTTGATAACCTATATGACAGCTCTTCAAAATGTCTTAACAGCAATGGAAATTACGGGTGTTAAAGTGCAAAATAAAACAGCAAGAGCATTAGAATTGTTAGAAAGGGTAGGACTCACAGAAGTTGAAGCGAAACGAAACGTCCTGCAACTAAGTGGCGGGCAACAACAGCGTGTAGCAATTGCTCGAGCACTATCTTGTAATGTTGATTTACTGATTGCAGATGAGCCGACAGGAAACCTCGACGAGGAAACTGCAATGGATATAATAGAACTATTTCAAGAACTTGCACATAAAGAGAATAAATGCATTATTGTTGTGACGCACTCACAGGAGGTTGCTAAAAAATCAGATCGTGCAGTGTATTTAAGTAAGAAGAAGTTAGTCATAAATGAAATCTAATATAAACATCGTAGCTGTTTAATTCACATATTTTTCAAAAACTAGACCTTTCAAAAGCTTATATTTGATTTATAATAAAATCAAGCCATAATCAAAATGGTCTCCCTGTACTGAATGTTAAAATAGTTTGTCGTTCCCGTTTTAATAATATTTGAAAAAGAACTTGTAGAATATCCTACAAGTTCTTTTTATTATAATTGGTTACCTATATCATGGGATAATTACACATAAAAAACGGGACATTACCTAGATGTATGATCTAAATGCTGTCCCGTTTCCCTATGTATCTGTATAGTTATTGCAGAATTAAACCTACAATCATAATTAAACTAAATACTATCATCCAACCAAACGCGCAATAGCCAAAAATTCTAATCCATTTAGGTAATTGATTCATGTTAATTTTATTTGTGGGAACTCCTTGCATAGAAAACATCATTTTTTGATCTCTATCTCTATTATTTTGTTGTTCATACATAATATCATCACCTTTCCAGAACTATTGTGTTTATAGTATATCAGCCTAAAGAAAATTATGTACAGAATAAGAGGGGATAACATATATATTATGTGGTGAATTTTATAAATAAAGACATTTAATTGCCATGGTTCTAAGCGCTAATCCGTTATAAATTCTGAAAAAGAGCCCTACATAAATAGGAATCTTTTTCTTCAAATATTAAGTTGCTGGATATACATCAGAACCAAGGTAACGTTCTTTTATAATTTGAAGATGATGAAGCTCATGACCAGCAATGATGTATGCTAATGCACGAACTGTAACTTCAGAATTATTCGCATTTCCTCTTTGTGACCAAGCTTCTTTATCTAAGCTTCTAAGTAAACACAGGGTAGATTGGCGAACAACAATTAAATTCTCAAGAAGATTTTGCATAGATTGCTTATCAAAAGCAGCTCTAAGAACATACATATCATCATTATAGCCTGGAAGTTCTGCTGTCTCGCCTCGAGCGATAGATAGCAATCGATACGCCATAATCCGTTCTGTATCTGCTATATGACCCATTACTTCTTTTATACTCCATTTAGTAGGAGCATACCGGAAAAGTCCCTCACTATCAGAAATTTCCTTTAATAAGAGATTCGTTTCCTTCATTTGTTGTTCTAGAATATGTATGATATTTCCGTCTGATACCAAGTTGGTATACGTTGCATAATAGGAGCTATATTCACTTACTTGTGGTCTTATTTGCATACGAATCATCCTTTATGTTTAATCTTTACATATAGCTTATCATAAAAGAATTCCAAATTAATCTGAAAAATGGAGGCAAATATGCATTTTTCATCCTCCTTTTTAGTTTCATAGATGAAATGCATCTCAAATAAGAGAATCTAATTTGCGCTATGCGGAATTTCGTTTTTTTGCTGTTATAGTAGAAGATAAATATGTAAATTGAATACAGTTTGTCACTACTTATGATAATCGCCATTTAAGAAGCAGCATTTGTCCATTAAGTGAAAAACCTGTTAATAAGTTTATATTTACTACAAAAACAAACAAACTCGTCCTATTTAAAGGAGAGTTTGTTTGTTTTTGTGTTTAGATAATGGAATGCTCATGCGAAATTGTACACTATGTTCCATATTTTTTATTGAATACTTTATATCTAGCGTTTCAAGAATTTGTTTAACAATATATAACCCCAAACCACTTCCTCCAGTATTTCGATTTCTTGATTTTTCAATTCGATAAAATGGTTTGAAAATTTGTTGTAAATCTTCGTCTTTAATATTGACACCTGTATTTATAATTTGCATTTCGATTTGACCTTGTTTCGAATCCTCACTTAACTTTATATAGACTTTTTCATTATGTGGTGAATACATAACCGCATTGTGAATAATATTTTTACATGCTTTTTCTAAAAGAGCACAATCTGTATAAATAGAAAGGTCAGAATCAATTTCTTTTATTATTTCGATGCTTTTTTGAGAAGCAAAAAATTCGAGATCTTTTGTGATTGTACCTATTAACTTTGAAGGATTAACTTCCTCTACTTTTAGTTTGAAGGTGTGTTGTTCTAATTTCGATACGCTTAAAATTTCACGAACTAATTGTTCCATACTTTCAATAATTTGATGATTTTTCTTTAAATATTGATCGCGATTTTGATAAGGGCCAATATTGTAAATCATCCCTTCTAAGTAGCCTTTCATTACAGTAAGAGGGGACTTTAATTCATGTGCTACAATCGCAAAAAACTCTCTGCGTTTTGTTTCTATTTCTCTTTCTTTTTCAATATCATTTTTTAATTGTTCATTTGCTTTTTTTAAATCAAACATAGCTTGTTGTAAGTTAATAGACATGTCATTCAAACTATTAGACAATTCTCCTAACTCATCTGTAGAGCGAACCTCAATTTTTTCGGAGAAATCTAAATTTGCCATCTTTTGTGCACCTTCATTAATATAAATAAGTGGCTTTGTAATAAACCTGGAATAAAAATAAGCACTCCCTATACCAATTACGAGTACAATGATACTAATATAGGGGAGAAAGCGGACTAAAACCTGTGAAGCTTCATCAATCGGTTGAAATGTAGCAAAGACTATAAGCGTTAAACTACCATCTTGGAATTGAATTGGTTTCGTAACGTTATATGAATTGCTAAGGGTACTTGCATTCTCGAATCGTGTTGCTTTAGTAACTACTGTTTTTTGCGTACCACTTTGAATAAAAGAAAACGAAGGAGAGTAAATAATTACCCCTTCTTTATTTTGAAGGTAAAGCATCGCATTATTTTTTTTTGCGTATTCATCAAAAAGTGGTATCGCATCTTGAAACGTAAGATTTTTAGACTTATCAATGATTTCGTTTATCCCTGTTTGAAGTTGATCTGTTTTATATTGCTCATAAAATGTAGGGAGAAAGAAGTATAAAGTTAAATAAATCAATACTGCAAAGGATAACAAAATGAGAGATGTAGTCATAAAGAGTTTATAAGTGATTTGCTTCATTTTCATGAGTTTCACAATACTATTCATCAATTTTATAACCAATACCCTTTATTGTTTTAATATAAGGGATAGCTAATTTTTTGCGTAGGTTTTTAATATGTGTATCAATTATTCGTGTTTCTCCAAAATAATCGTACCCCCAAACTTTCTCTACGATATTTTCTCTTGTAAGTACTTTTCTCTCATTTTGGAATAGTAGTTGTAGAATTTCAAACTCTTTTGTCGTTAATATAATTTCAACGTCATTTACATACACTCTATATGCATCCACATCGATACGAACTTCTTTAAATATCAAATGATTATTTACATTTTTATCATAACTTCTTCTAAGTACAGCTTCGACTCGTCTAATCAAAACATGAAATGAAAAGGGTTTTGTTATATAATCATCGATCCCAAGATCGAATCCTTTCATTTGATCTTCCTCTTCTTCCAACGCAGTTAGCATAATAATTGGTACGTTTGACTGACTTCGAATCATTTTAGAAACTTCAAACCCATTAAGATTGGGCATCATAACATCTAGAAGAATTAAATCAAATGATTGCTTATTAAATTGTGTCATACCCTCTAGTCCATCTGAAGCGACTACGACTGTATAATGCTGTGTCATTAAAAATTGTTTAATTAATTCCTGAATTTCTTGATCGTCCTCTACCACGAGGATATGATAGTTTTTCATAATATCACCTCTGGTAGTCATTATAGCCGTACAATCTGGAGTTTATGTGGAGATACAGTAGTAAACTTCATAGAACGCTTACTACCAAAAAGTATTATTAGCTATATTACTTTTTTATGGAGAAATAATTGCTTAAAAAAACTTATTGTATGAATTGGTGTACGATTAATATTTACGAAAAACTAATGTATAATAATGTGAATTGTATGTAGTTTCTTAAAATTTGCGAAAATATACTTTTGCTTCTTTACCAAAAGAGGAAAAGGAATTTCAATATAGAAGAAACTACCGTAATACTAGAGTGTGTGCCAAGAACTTTGGATTTCTTTCATCTAGTTTCTATTTAATCGTTAATCACTACATAATAATGTTCTTGCTAAACCAAAAGTTTAAAGGTACAAACTTGGAGAGATTTTTATAATGCTAGAAAGGTTGTGAAATGATTTGATGGGTTATAAAGCGATGCTGTTTGATTTAGATGATACATTACTTGATAGGGATAAAGCAGTAGAGGCATTATTTTTAATTGTTTTAGAAAAGTGTTATGAAAATGTAGATGGTGCGGCTAAAAGCAACATGTTACAGAAATTCAAAGAATACGATAAAAGAGAATATGGCATAAGTAATAAAACGACAGTTTTAGAATCATTGTTTGATGAATTCACGCCGAAGTATAGATTGCCACGCAATTACATCCAAGATTTTTGGAATAATAATTTCCCTAGATGTTTTTCAATAGACCAAAATACTATTCATTTCTTAAATCAAATAAAGAAGCACTTTAAAGTTGGAATTATAACAAATGGCTCAACTCAGAGGCAAAAAGCTAAAATATTTAACACGAATTTAAATAAGTATTTTGAAACAATCATTATTTCTGAGAAAGTGGGATTTAGTAAACCTGATAAACGTATATTCGAACTAGCATTAAATAAGTTAAATTTACAACCGGAAAATACTTTATTTGTTGGGGATGACTTAGAAAAGGATATTGCTGGTCCTCAAAATGCAAATATAAAAGGTGTGTGGTTTAACCCTCAGAAAATCAAGAATACTACCAAAATACAACCATATACCGAGATTAACACTTTGAATAGTTTGTTAAGTTATGTTACTCCACAATATTTTTATAACAAGTAAAGGCAATTCCATATATATATTCAAAAATATAAAAAAAGAGAAACTATCATTAATTTCATTGACCGTATTAGTAATAAAAAATATATACTTACAATAAAAAATATAGGCGATTTTAATAGCTGTGGCTAATTTAATCTATGATTAATACGAAGTCTTGTAAAACAATTTTACTCATACTGTGTAAATTATAAAGGGGTGAGACTATGGAAATAAAGAAAGTAGTAATCGATGGAATCAATATTGCGGTCATTAGGAACGATAAGGTATTAATATCGGATGTTCAGTCTGCATTAGATACTATGGCAACAGTTCAATATGAGGTAGATGCGAAACATATTATTATCCATAAATCTTTAATAAGTGAAGATTTCTTTGATCTAAAAACACGGCTTGCGGGCGATATCCTTCAAAAGTTTATAAACTACAAGGTAAAGATTGCTATTGTTGGAGATTTCTCTATGTATACTAGTAAAAGCTTAAAGGATTTTATTTATGAATGTAATAAAGGGAATGACATTTTTTACTTAGCAACTGAACAACAAGCAATTAAAAAACTAAGTACATTAAAGTAATAATTATATCCTGCTAAATTCCCCCATTTCACTTAGTTCATAATTATATACGATATAGAAGAACTGATGTTTGTGGTAAACTAAGAGATGAATAAAGGGGGAGTTTTTTTGAACAATTTTAATAATATAATCCAAGATTTAAATAATATAGTTTACAAACCTAACAACTTAATGATTACGAATCTAAAAGAAGAAAAGCAAAACGCAGAATATGCCGGATGTTTATTCCACTTAAATAACAAAACCATTCGTTTTAGAAAATCAAAAGTTACACCTAATAAAATTGGTCAATTCGTTTCTTTTTGGGAGAAAGATGAAAATATGCGAAATAGAGCTTTCTCTTATGAAGCTGCTCCTGATTTATTAGTAATCACTTGTATTGCTGATAATAAACTAGGGCAATTTATTTTTCCTAAAGAGATTCTTCTTAAAGAAAAAATATTGAGAACACAAAGTCAAACAGGGAAAATGGCAATGAGAATTTATCCTGTTTGGGATACCACTGTTAGTAATCAAGCTAAAAAGAGCCAAGCATGGCAACTTCAATATTTTGTTGATTTAAGTGATAGTAATAGTTTACCTATAGATAAACTATTAAATTTATATTCGTAGCTTTTGGTTTGCCACAAAAAGAAGTGATTACAAAAAACATGTGTAATGACACCTCCTATGTGAATCGTAATTTTTGTACCGGTACAGTTTAATGAAATGTACGTTGTTACAGTGCCCCTTAAAATTTACAATCAGCATATATTATTTAAACTTATAAATTTTTAAGGGGTGCTAAATATGACAAGTTTACAAGATCAGCTTTTCACAAGATTAAATCTTAAAAAACGTAATGAAGTAACGTTTGAAGAATTACCTACCATACTCTTTTCGTTTGCGCATACTATACCATTTGAGAATTTAGATGTTATAGCACGAAATACGAATCAAATCTCTCTGGAAAACTTACGAGAGAAAATTTTAACTAGTTCCCGTGGTGGACTTTGCTACGAATTAAATACTCTTTTTTACTATTTCTTAAGAGACTGTGGCTATGATGTACAACTGGCATTAGGTACGGTTTATAAAAACGATATAAATGCATGGGCACTTGAGGATGGCCATATAACAATTATTTTAACTTATGATAATGTACAGTATTTAATTGATGTAGGTATAGCTTCGTTAGTACCTCTTGTTCCTGTACCTTTTACTGGTAAGTCTGTCTCTTCAAAAAATGGTTCGTACCGGGTGAGACGAAAAGATACGAGTAAAGGAAATTATGTTTTAGAAAGAATAGATACTGATGGAGAATGGAAAGTTTGTCATGCTTTTTATAAACATAATATTGATGAGATAGTAGTAAACGATGTTCAAAGAAGAGTGATAGAAGATGAGAAGTCTATTTTTAATAAAGGACCAATTGCAGTAAAGTTGACGAACTCCGGTCATATTTCATTAACGAATACAAGTTTAACTGAAATTATTCATGGGGAAAAAACTAAGCTTGAAATTACAGAAGATCAATATAGAGAGTTTTTATATACTTTATTTTCTATTAAGTTATGAATAAACAAATAGCCGGTTCTTATTCAGAAGCGGCTATTTTTATTATTTTTGATGTAAATGGTTTTCTTCTAATACGTTTCGGAAACTGCGGTATAGTTAATGTTTTTAATGTTTCCTCAGCTTCTTCATATGTATGAAAAATTGGTTCTTTTCCATCATCCCCTTGTAAAACTAGCCCTTCATCCCGGATTACATATGGCATAAAACCACCCCATCTATTAAAGAATTCTGTTCTTTTGCAGCAGAATAACACGATTTAAAGTTTGATTTTCTTAATACATATAATACACTAGAACAGTACGAAAAAGTATGTACAATGAATTTTGAATGTAAAGGAAGATTATTATGTCAGTTATTGATAAATTGAAACTTAATAAGTATACAAATATGGTCGTTATTAACGAACCAAGTGATTATGACATTTTTACAGGTAAAGAAAATGGATTCTCAAAAGAACACGATGCTATCTTTATATTTGTAGAAACGCTTGATGAAATGGTGAAACAAACGAATTTTATTATTAGTAATGAAGAATTACTAATTGAAAAAGGTTACCTATTCTTCGCATATCCGAAAAAAGGTAATGCTCGTTATAGTACGTTTATTCACCGTGATGAGATGTTTCCGGCATTAAACGTTGGAGAAGATGGTTATGTGGGAGAAAGCGATATTAAATTTGCACGAATGGTAAGTATGGATGAAGTCTTTACTGTTGTAGGTTTAAAACGTGAAAAGAAAAAAATAACGAAAACATCTGCTATGAGTCAATGTGTTGCCGATTATGCAGATCGAATTAAAGATGTTGAAGCATTACTAGCTAATCATCCGAATGAACTTAAGTTTTATCAAAGTTTAACGCCTGGATACCAAAAAGATTGGGCACGTAATCTTTTTTCTGTGAAACAAGAAAAAACTCGTGAAAAACGTCTAGAGAAAATGATAGAAATCCTTTCACAAGGGTATAAAACAATTGAATTATTCCGTAAGAAGAAAAAATAATGATTAAGGAAGTCACAATGCTGCAACAATTAATTGTGATGAGTACATTGAAAAAAGCATTCCTTCCATTATACTAAGGAATGTTCTTATATTTATATAATTAGCAAAAGAGAAAAGGTGTTTGAAATGAAATCGTATATTGTAGTTGGATCTGGAATTTTAGGAGCGTCTACTGCTTATCATCTTGCTAAGACAGGTGCGAATGTTACTATCGTGGATCGCCAACAATTAGGGCAAGCAACTGATGCAGGAGCAGGAATTGTATGTCCATGGTTATCACAGCGTCGTAATAAAGCATGGTATAAAATTGTTAAAGGCGGTGCACGTTACTATTCTTCGTTAATTCAGCAATTAGAAGAAGACGGTGAAACTGACACAGGATATAATCGTGTAGGTGCAATTAGTTTACATACTGACGAGAAAAAGTTAGATCAAATGGAAGAGCGAGCTTATAAACGACGTGAAGATGCCCCGGAGATTGGTGAAATCACTCGCTTATCAGCTGAAGAAACAAAAAAATTATTCCCAGCATTATCAGACGAATATAGTTCTGTTCATATTAGTGGTGCTGCACGAGTAAATGGGAGATTATTACGCAATGCATTAATAAGTGCTGCGAAAAAACATGGTGCAACTTTCATAAAAGGCGATGCTATATTAGTCCGTGAAGGAAATCATATTACGGGAGTTACAGTAAACGATGAAACAATTTTAGCAGAAAAGGTTATTGTAACTGCAGGCGCATGGGCGAATGAAATCTTGAAACCATTAGGAATTAATTTCTTAGTTACATTCCAAAAGGGACAAATTGTTCATCTGCAAATCGAGAATACAGCAACAGAAAATATGCCAGTTGTTATGCCACCGAACGATCAATATATTTTAACGTTTGACAATGGGCATGTCGTAATTGGTGCAACACATGAGAATGATACTGGTTTTGATCATCGTGTAACAGCAGGTGGTTTACATGAAGTATTCCATAAGGCATTAACAGTTGCGCCTGGCTTAGAAAATGCTACAATGCTTGAAACGAGAGTTGGATTCAGACCATTTACACCAGGATTCTTACCTGTTATCGGACCGCTACCTAACTTTGAAGGAATTCTCGTTGCGAATGGATTAGGGGCTTCGGGTTTAACAGCTGGTCCATATCTAGGAGCGGAACTTGCTAAACTAGCGCTCGGAAAAACGATTGAATTAGATTTAAATGATTATGATGTTGCTGGCGCAATTGAATAATATAGGGTACTGCTAACATTTAGGAAAAACCATGCTAAACAAATTCGACAAGAAATAATCAGTTTTTCCTCTGTTAAGAGTAAGCCTGTTTATGAAAAATAAAATTATTTAAAAATAGAGGGCCGACATTATAAACCTGCATTAATAATGTAGAATTGTGATGGCGGCTCTTTATTCATATTGATTTAAAACTTATTTTCGAGAGGAGGTTAAGTAATGAGGGCGTCATATCAAGTATTGATATTTCCTTATATAAAAACTGCCGATTCTATTCAATATGCCATTTTTAACCGAAGTGATTATGGTTATTGGCAAGGAATAGCTGGTGGCGGAGAAGACGGTGAGATTCCTATTGAATCAGCAAAACGGGAAGCGTTTGAAGAGGCTGGTATTACAAGAGAATGTCCATATATACAATTAGATTCTGTGTCTTCACTACCAGTAGAGGATGTAGTTGGAGGATTCCTTTGGGGAGAAGAGGTTTATGTAATAAAAGAATTTTCTTTTGGAGTTAAAGTCCCTACAAAAAACATATCATTATCTAAAGAACACTTTAATTATAAATGGTTATGCTTTGAGGAAGCAGTAACGCTTTTGAAATGGGATAGCAACAAAACAGCATTGTGGGAATTAAACAAAAGACTATTAAAACAATAAAAGTTTTTGCTAACAAAAATAGTTGTGGAAGAAGAATTGAACCATTAACAAACCCTTGCTACACTTCTAAACAATGTTTTATAGATTTGGCATGGGTAATGAACGAACAGAACTTGTACTAAGAAAAGCCCTATACACTTGCCTCTGAAAAAATGAAAATAGTTAGAAATATTTTTATATCGTACGGTTTTTGGCTATGAATAACGGAATAAATATTAAGTATTCAACAGTTCAAATAAAACGAGTTAGCTTTTTATTTTAGGAAGAAAGATGACTCGTTTTATGCTAAAATTCGCTTAGTGTATATTTTCGTTAAAATGTGGGTGGGGCCCCTTTTAGCAAAACCGGAGTGGGAATGATGAGTATAAATAGTTTTGTGGGATTGATAAATAACGAATTATTAAAAGAGGTAAGTATCAGAAGTGAGGATGAATTCGAGCCTGTAGTAGTTAAAGATATTCCTAGACTTTGGAAGTGTTTAGGAACAGGTAATTATGCCGCAGTATTCATGCACAAAGAATACAAAGATTGGGTAGTGAAAGTTTACGTGCGAGAAGGAGAAGGAATTGAAAAAGAGTCAGAAGTATACCGAAGAATCGGAAATCATCCTTCTTATTCAAAGCTTATATATAAAGGAGAAAATTTCATAGTATTGAAACGTTTAAAAGAAATTACCTTATACGATGCTATTCATAAGGGGATTAAAATTCCTAAGCAGGTAATACTTGATATCAATAAGGCTTTAGAGTATGCGAGGGAACAGGGATTAACTCCTTGTGATGTTCACGGGAAAAATGTGATGATGGAAAAAGGAAGGGGATATGTAGTCGATGTATCTGATTTCTTAAAAACAAAAGAAGATAGTAAGTGGAGAGACCTAGAAAAGGCATATTTCACCTTTTATTTTCCTTTCATATATAAATTGCCTTTCCCTATTAAAGTACCGTATTTTATGTTAAACATTGTTAGACGTTCGTATAGAAAATATAAGAAGCTTAAAAAGAAATTCAAATTGTAAAAGGATCACATATGTTCCTGAAAACGAGTTAAATTCACATAAATAACTTTAGAAAAATTTCAAATTTTGTTTAGGGGCTACTCCAAGACCTTAGCTTGCTGGGCATGTGGTGTTACCTCAAAAAATAAAAAGATTAGGAGTGAATCCTAATCTTTTTATTTATACATATTTTTGTTAGTTATATCACTATCAATTCCAAAACGGGATATTTTGAATAAATGAAACCGTCAAAATAAGTGTTGATGCGGAACCAGCAGTTACTAAAGTTACTATTTTTCGTCCATTCTGTTCTTTTGAAGGTTTTATAAGTTCTGTAATTAACACAATCCATATTATGATAGATACTATTGAAATAATATTTATAGACATATGTAACACATCTCTTCGTGTTTTTACATAAATATTTCTTCTCTTATAAAATAAAAACAATTTAACAAGAAAATATGTAACGCATTAAAAATCAATATTTTCCTGTTAAACCACCTTTTTTAAATAGAAATACGACTGATAAAACGATAACAACAGCCTTCAAACTGCCCCAATATGGATAAATAGCATGATCTGTTAGACTAGCATATTGAAAGATATTCTCTAAACCGAAAATTCCTATCATGACTGCTAAAATGAATGAAGCTGATCCATACATCCCTTTACGATAGAGGGTAAATAAATAGACTGCGAAAATTAGTGGTAAGATGATTTGTAGTACGATTATCATAGTTCGTCCCCCAGATTATTTATAATTATATTATATATAAAATTGTAATAAAAAGGAATACGACTTATTTGATACTAACAGAACTACTCTAATCATATTCTTCTATAAAAAGAAGAAAAAGGGGTGTACAGTTAATTGACAAAAGTTAAAGTTAGTTTACGACCCATTGTTCATAATATAAATTTACCAACCGTATTGAAAACAACAATACTTCCAGGTGAATCGACCGAAAGACTATTTATCGCAACTCAATTAGGGGAGATTTTTTACATAGGGGACGGAGTTATAAAGACATTTTTAGATATTCGTCACCTAATTATTAAATTAGGTACATTTGAAGAAGGTGTTTCTAGTAGCGGTTATGATGAACGCGGATTGCTTGGACTTGCGTTCCATCCACAATTTTATCAAAATGGGTTATTTTATCTTCATTATTCAGTAGCTGGAACTCAAGGGCCAGGTGCATTTTCTGAGCAATTTAAACCGAATCCTTGTGACCCTAAAACGCTAAATTTAAAGTGGGTTAATAGAAATACGCAATATGATCACATTGATACAGTAGAAGAATGGACTTTACAATCTAATGGTCAAGCTCAAAAGCTACGAACATTACTGAATGTAAGAAGACCATTTTTTAATCATAACGGAGTCAATAGTTTAAACTTTTCACCTGAGACTGGAAAACTTGTTTTTACAAATGGAGATGGCGGGTCAGGTTATGATCCATTTAATTTAAGCCAAGATGATTTAGAAATAGCAGGTAAAATAATTGAAATCGATGTAAGTAAAAATACATTTATAAATAACCCTCCTGTAGTTACACGCTTTAATGAACTTCCTTTATCTATACAAGAAACACTTACAGTAATTGCAAAAGGAGTACGTAATATAACCGGCATTTCATTTCAAAGGTTTTATAATCAATATATCAAATACGCCGGAAATGTCGGACAAGATATTGTAGAGTCTATTTTTTCATTTATTCAATATAAACCTATACCGGTTACAGAACTTGTTCAAATGCATTTTATGAGGTTAACTCCCAATCAAGATGGGGTTATCAATTTTGGGTGGCGAGGATGGGAAGGTGATTTACCTACTTCTTTTATACGACATTGTTCTGAGAATCAGACTTTGGATGAGAGAACAATGGTTTATTATGATGAAACAATACAAACTTCAGTCAAGCGTATTCTGCCTCTACTTAGTTATTTTCATAAAGATTCTAGAACAGATAAGTTTGGAGGAACTTCACTTACAGGAGTTCAGCCATATATGGGAAATGCAATTCCACATTTAACAGGTAGCGTTGTTTTTACTGACCTTGCCAAGAAAGGAGAATCTCAGTCTCCAATTAAGGGTGTTTTAGCCTATACTAGAGCAGGTACAGATGGTAAACATGCTGACTTTCATGCTATTGAAACCAATTATGATTTTGGTACGCAACCAGCTTATTATATGAGTTTAGGAACAAATTCGGATCAAACTAAATTATATTTAGGAGTTTACAGTTCTATGAAAGTAACTGATTTTAACAAAGGTACCATTTTTGAAATTATTCCCTGATACGATATACAATCGTAGTTTAATAATCCAAGGAATTTATTTTGTTTCAAAACGCACAATTTATCCCCCTAAAAGTCTTTTATTATATAGTAATTCATAACAAGTAGAAAGCAGCTCATAAACCACTACTGTATGAATAATATAGAAAGTAATGAATGAGGCATCTTTAGGGGGAGATATTGATGAATCGGTTTGTACGTTATTGGTATCAACTGATGATAGAACATGATACGAGTTTTGTTCATAAAAGAAAATTGTCCCTTGCGAATAAGTTAGTACTTACAGCTTTGATGAGTGCATTGGCCACCATGTTTCAAGCAGCTGGGAACTTAGTTCCTGGTATAGGTTTGCTCATTAGTCCATTTTCGACATTACCGATTTTTTTTGCTATTTTCTATTCTATTCGTGAGGGAATACTTTCTTATATTCTTACTATTTTTCTATTATTTATTATTGAGCCCAGTGAACTAATTGTCTTTCCTTTTACTACAGGCTTATTAGGTCTAGCCTTAGGAGTATCTTTTTTAAAATTAAAGAGGAGAATTTGGATTGTTTCCTTTTCAGCAACTTGTCTACTTATTGGTATTATGATCGTTCTCGATGTTTTCCGTTTTCCGGTACTTGGTCCTGCTGTTCATACAACTATGGATATAAAAATTATTTTATCAATATTTATAATGAGTTTTCTATACTGTTGGATTTATGCAGGTTTTTGCAGAATAATGATGAATAGATTATATAAAGTGTTGTATTGACAATGGCATAATGAGGATTGGAGATTGAATTCATGACTAACGTTGCAGTTAGAAGACCGAATTTGAATGATATAGATGAACTATATTTATTTTTCCGTATAGTTATTACGAATACATACAAAAATGAAGGATTGTCACAATTATTAGATGACATAGAAAATGAAATTAACTCAAAAAAGCAGTATTTGAAAAGTGATTTTGATAGTAACGGAGAAAGTCGTTACTTTTTATTAGCAATTGATACAAGTAACGATAAAATCATTGGAACAATCGAAATCGGTCCAGCAAGTACATTGATTAATAGTTGTACAGGTGGTGTACTTAAAAATTTGTATGAAATAGGAACTGTATTCATACTTCCGGAGTATCAGAGAAAGGGAATAGGGAGTTTATTACTACATACAATGTTTCTTACATTACTTAGCAGAGGGATAACAGAATATTGTTTAGATAGTGGATATAAAAATGCGCAAAGTATATGGATGAAAAAGTTTGGAAAACCTAGCTATGTATTGAAAGATTACTGGGGAGAATCCAGTGATCATATGATTTGGAAGAAAAGTTTACATGATACACCTATAATATTTGAATTATAAAATGAAATATGCCTCTGAACATAGCTTTTCTTACTTATGTATGCTATTATTTATCTTTATAATAAAAGAGGACGTGAATGAACTTGATTAAAATTAATATTCCTGAAGCTGATGTTTCAATTACTGAACGTAAACAAGTTATTAAAGGAGACGAGCCAATCATTACTCCAATTAATGGATTTATCGATTTCCACTTGTTCCCTAGAGATAAAGGCGGCATTTTTATGTTTTACAATATTAATGACGAACTTCTTTTCGTAGGTAAAGCTCGTAAAATTAGACAACGTATTAAGAAGCATTTTGAAGATAATGTTTCACCAATTAAAAATCACCGTGATGAAGTATACCGCATTGATGCATGTATCGTAGAAGATCCAACAGAAAGAGAAATTTACGAAACATATATCATTAATGAATACAAAGCGAAATATAACGTTGATAAAGTATTCTACAAATAATCAACATTAATAAAAAGCAATCCTAGCTAATATGCCAGGATTGTTTTTTATTTAGATTTATTCTTCATATCTTTCTCCTTTTTTCAAATGATTAGCAGCAACAAAACAGATTACACCTATAAATATAAGTACAATACCAACCGTTTTATGTTTTCCCTCAAAGAAAGGAATATCTGAAATAACATTTGTCATACATAGTCCTAAAAATACAAGGATAGGGCCCACCCAAAGTAATACATTACCGAATTTTGTGTGCTTCCACATAATAACCCTCCTTAACCCTCTTTACATATATATCCATAAATGAAAAGTAAATTCATAGAGAAATATAGTTTTTTTCATATCGAAAATTTAACCCTCATATATTGGTACAAGCAAAAGAGAAAGGAGACCATCATGAATTGGTTAGAAGCTTTCATACTAGGTATAATTCAAGGTTTAACAGAATTTTTACCAATCAGTAGTACCGGACATCTTTATTTAGGAAGGCATTTGTTCCGATTAGATGAGGCTGGCTTATTTTTAGATACGATGCTGCATATTGGGACTTTACTTGCGGTTTTTATTTATTACAAAAAAGAATTTATATATTTAATTAAAAACCCATTTTCAAAGCTCATGTTATTACTTATCGTTGGGACAATACCCGCAGTTGTAATTGGTTTATTGTTTAAAGATTTCTTTGAAGATATTTCAAAAACAGGAATCACGATCGGTTGGGAGTTTTTAGTGACCGGATTCTTTCTCTACACGGCAGATAAACAAAAGAATGGTCGTAAAAAAATGGATGACATAACATATAAAGACGCATTAATTATCGGTTCATTTCAAGCTGCTGCTATTTTTCCAGCCATTTCCCGTTCTGGAATGACAATTGTCGCTGCATTATGGAGAAAATTAGACCGTGAAACTGCTGCTTACTTTTCTTTTTTACTATCGACACCAGCCATTGTTGGAGCTATCATTTTGCAATTTATAGACGTTTTTCAAGGGAAAGCAGAATCTATTTCTAGTACATCTTTAATTGTCGGAACGTTATCAGCAGCGTTTTTTGGATACATAGCTGTTTCATGGATGATTCAATATTTAAAACGTCACTCCTTAAAAGTATTCGCGTATTACGTATGGGGATTAGGTATTTTAATTTTAATGTTGCAATTTACTGATGTATTTTAAGTATAATGATAAAGAAGTTAATTAGTTTAAGATCCTGTTTCATTCATACAAGGCAGGATCTCTTTTTATTAAGGGGGAAAATATGTTTAATAAGGCTATCGTTATTGGTGGAAGTATGGCAGGAAAGTTTGCAGCAAAAGCATTATCAACTTCTTTTAAAGAAGTAATCATTATAGAAGCTGGTGAAAGATGGGATGGAAAGTCTTCGAGAAAAAGAGTTCCACAAAGTAATCATCCTCACGTGTTATTAAAAGGTGGAGAAAACGCAATTGAAGAATTGTTTCCTAATATTACGAATGAATTAATAGAAGCAGGTAGTATCGTAAATAACTTTACTCGTGATTTGAAATGGCATCAATTCGGTCTATGGAAACAGCCATTCATAGGGGAAGTACATATGATTCAACAAAGTCGTCCTTTGCTAGAATGGCATATTCAAAAACGAATACATCAAATTTCAAATATTACTATTAAATATGAAACATTGGTTAAAGGGTTATTGGTAGATGCAAAGCTTAACAAAGTGTGTGGAGTAAAAGTTAAATATCTAGAGACAAACACACAAGAAGAAGTTCATGCGGATCTTGTAGTTGATGCGAGTGGATTTGGCTCAAAAAGTATAGAGTGGCTACGAGAATACGAAATTGAAGTACAAGAAGAGAAAGTTCGTATTGATTTATTTTACGCAACGAAAATGTTCAAACTTAAAGAAAATGAGAAATTAGACTGTTGCAATGTGCTAATGTCTCCGAGTTTCCCTGATAACCCTTATGGCGTTCTTATTCAAACGATAGAAGATAATCGTTATTTTGTTACTTTCAGTGGATACGCAAACGAGAAAGCACCACAAACAGATGATGAGTTTTATGATTTTGCTGAAAACCTATCAATTTCTAATGTTACAGATTTCTTAAACAAGGCCGAGGGAATTACTGATATAAAGACATACAAAATTCCTTATCAAGTACGCCGGCGATTTGATTTAGTGAATAATGTACCAGAAGGATTATTAGTTGTTGGAGATGCGCAATGTCGTTTTGATCCCGTTTTCGGCCAAGGCGTATCAGTTGCTGCTATGGAGGCTCACCAATTGCAATTACTTTTGCAAGATAGAAAACAACTTGATAAAACATTTACACAACAATTTTATAAAAAGGCAGCTACTATAATAGAAACCCCTTGGGATATGACAACAACAGAAATATCACGTCACCCGCAACTAAAGAGAGAATTAACTACAAAACAAAAATTTCAGCTATGGTATACGAAACAAATATATCGACTATCTGCAAGTAATTCTGATGTTTATATTCGGTTAGTACGAGTGATGAACTTAATTCGTAATCCATTTCATCTTTTTCATCCGAAAGTGTTACTATCTATATTACTTAATCGAAAGAAATAGCAGGAATATAATTGATTAAAAAAGAATGTATAACAGTTAGTAAATCAAGAAGGAGAATACGGGATGGAAATATACATAGAGCAACTAAAGGAACAAGATGCTAAGGATTTATTTATGTTTGAACTTACGAATAAATCTTTTTTTGAAACAATGGTACCAAATCGTGGCTCAAAATATTTTGAATTTGAATATTTCCAAAAACTACTAGACGATTTATTAATAGAACAAGCGGATGGAGATTCTTATTTTTATTTAATTCGTAATGAAGAAAAAGAAATTGTAGGGCGAATTAATTTAGTAGATATAGATACGGAAACTCGAATTAGTTCCCTCGGGTATCGGGTCGGAGAAAAATTTACTAAAAAAGGAGTTGCAACAGCAGCCGTAAAATTAATTTTAGATGTAGCGAAAAATAATGAAATTACTGAAGTTCATGCTAAAACAACGACTAATAATCTCGCATCACAAATTGTACTAGAAAAAAGCGGATTTTCTTCTTATCAAAATGAATCAGATATAACATCTGTAGAATTACATGGAGAACATGTGAAGTTTGTACACTATATTTGGAGAAATACTTCGCGCTTATAATAAGGAGGACTTATTCATGAATGATTTACGTTATCCAATTGGCCAATTTACATACAAACGTCCTATAACTGAAGAAATGATTGATACATGGATTCAAGAAATTGAAGATTTACCTAATGAACTAACAAAGGCAATTAAAGATTTAGATCAGAAGCAGTTAGATACACCATATCGCGTTGGAGGGTGGACTGTCCGTCAAGTTGTTCATCACGTTGTTGATAGCCATATGAATAGCTACATACGCTTCAAATTAGCACTTACAGAAAAGAATCCAACTATTAAACCGTATAAAGAAGAGAAGTGGGCAGAGTTACCCGATTCAAAATTACCGGTAGATGTTTCACTAGTAATGCTAGATTCATTACATAAAAGATGGGTTAACCTTTTATATTCTCTAGAAATTGAAGATTTAGAAAAGACATTTAACCATCCTGAAACTGGTGAAACAGAACTTGCTGTTGCAATAGGACTATATGCATGGCATGGTCGTCACCATACCGCTCATATTACTTCTTTAAGAAAGCGTCTAAATTGGTAACATGGAGATTATATTAGAAAAGGTGACAGAAACTGATGCAGAAGTTATATTTCAAATGCAAATAGACTCATTTAGCTCTTTATTACATAAATATAAAGACTATGAAACAAATCCAGCAAATGAAACTATTGAAAAAACTATTTTTAGAATAAATAATCCCAGCAGTAATTTTTATAAGGCGATAATAGATTCGAAACTTGTTGGAGCAATATGTATATCCGCAAAAGAACTACCTTATAAATTTTGGATTAGTCCAATGTTTATTCATCCAATCTATCAAGGGAAAGGAATTGCTCAGAAGGTACTTATTTTAATTGAAGAAATGTTTCCAGAAGCACGAAGTTTTGAACTTGCTACGATTTTAGAAGAAGAAAGAAATTGTTTTCTATACGAGAAAATGGGGTATAAAAGAACAGAAGTAATAAAGAAATTAAATGATAAAACTACACTTGTTTATTACAAAAAAGAAAGGTAAAGCATTTAAAATACGCTTTACCTTTTTATGTTATTTCAGATTAAATATACAAAAATAATGTATGTTCTTCCAAAATACTCGGGTTAGTAATTTTGAAAATGAATAAAGATACAAAAACCACTACTTTGTCGTAAAGGTTACTAGCGCTTTTTGAATGCTTAAAATACTATCGTCACCTTTAAATTCTTTCGTAATTGGTTCCTCCATACTAGACACCCAAATTTTAAGTTCTGCATCTAAATCAAAATGCCCAGCCGTTTCGATGCTATATTGTGTAATACTTTTATAAGGAATAGAATGGTATTCTGTTTTTTTGCCAGTTACTCCTTGTTTATCTACTAATATAAGACGACGATTTGTAAATACGATTAGATCACGAATTAATTTATAAGCATGCTCTACTTTTTCATCGTCTAGCATAATCTTCTCTAAATCACGTTCTACACTTTCAGAACTCGTATTTGATGCATTTCCTAAAATACCGCTAAATAAACCCATATTAAATTCCTCCTTTAATATATGTGGAATGAATTACTTATATTGTAACATGTTACTCACAAAGATATTATGACATTACTTTAGTAGTTTCTGGTTATTGTTGTAATTAGTTTATATAACCTCATCTTAAAATCTTATGCTAATATGAAATTAAGAAAAAAGAAGCAGAGGGATATAACATGAAGAATATTGGTTTAGTATTAGAGGGCGGAGGAATGAAAGGTTTATATACTGCAGGTGTACTCGAATATTTCATGGAAAAGAACTTATTCTTTCCATATGTAGTCGGCGTATCAGCTGGAGCCTGTATGGGAGCAACCTATTTGTCACGTCAAAAAGGTAGAAATAAGAAAGTAAATACAGAGCTAGTATCAGATTACAGGTATATATCTTATCGAAACTTAATTCGAAAACGTGAATTATTCGGAATGGATTTTTTATTTGATGAAGTACCTAATAAAATTGTACCATTTGATTTTCAAACTTTCTTAAACTGTAATGAACAGTTTGTTATAGGGACAACTGATTGCGAATCAGGACAAGCCATTTATTATAATAAAGCAGAACACGGAAATGATATTTTAAAAATCATTCGTGCATCTAGCTCTGTGCCGTTTATAGCACCTGCTGTAGAATATAATAATCGAAAATTATTAGATGGAGGGATTATAGACCCTATACCTGTTTTGAAAGCCCAAAAGGATGGTTATGAAAAGAACGTTGTAATTATGACAAAGCCAGAAGGATATGAGAAGCAGCGAAATAAATTTTCAGGCCTGGCTAAAATTTTATATAGAAAATATCCGAAAATCGCAGAGAATTTAGTAGACCATTATCGTTTTTATAATGAGACGATATCTTATATGAATCGAGAAGAACAAAAAGATAATTTTTATGTAATTCAACCAAGTGTACAGCTTCCTATAAGCGGAATAGAAAGAAATAAGGAAAAGCTCGTTAATCTATATAATCTTGGGTATATCGATGCTCAATATCATTATGAAAACTTATTAAATTGGATAGAGAAATAAAGGGGTGGAAAGTTGAAGTTAGGAAACGAATTATTTTTAAGGAATTGCAGAAAATGCATAGTCCACTTCATAAACCGTTTCCTTATCGTGCTACAGCAAAATTGCAGTGAGATTTAAAAAGTAAATTTACCGAAGATGACTGTATAAACGCTGATTTTAATCATTATTGGATGCATACAGCAGCTACTTTAAATTCTGTACTAAATGGAAACGAACAGAACATTACGTTTCAACAAATAAAGTGGTTAAGAAAATCGTTTTTCGAGTGGTTTCCGCAATATCGTTTTCTAGAAACAGAAATTGTGAATTATCCCATTTTGTATAGAGATTTCATAAGTTATGAGAAGACCAGAAAGCTATTACTTTATTACCTTACTGAATAAAAGCGAAAACGTACAGGTTACATTACTTGTACGTTTTTTTGTTCATAAAACATTCAATATTAACAACTAGTTTATATAGGAATTCTAATGAGAAGAAAGAAGTACATATAATAGAATGATACAGGGGAGGAGAGAGGAATAGCTGTTTTACTTTAAGTTATTGTCCAACTCGAATACAGTTAGTTATTTATGTTAAAATATTTCGAGTGAAATCAAGCTTTTAAGGATTTCATTAAACATTAAACAAAACAAGTTAGCAACATAGAAGGGATAACATTAACATGAAAAACGTATCAAATATAGATAAAGTAGAATCAATAAAATCTTTACAGTCAACAATTAGTAAACTTGAAAATGCCTTATCACAGATGACTCAAAAAGGATCAAATACTACTTTAGTGAAAAAAAGACTCAAAGCAGCTAGTATCGGCTTAGCTATGTTAGAAAGTGTTTGGAAGCAAGAAACTCATCATTATACTCAGGAAGATTTAGCAGAAGCTCGTAATGTTCTAATTGGTTTGCTTCCATCAATTGAAAAGATTTACGTTAAGTCAAAGCTTGGGAGTCCTCAAAGAACGCTTTTAGAAAGAAGAATAAAATCATTAGAACTTTCTATTCAGGCAATTGATTATTTTTCTAATAAATAACTTCGCTAAACAAATAACTTACGACTACTTTTATATAGGGATTCTAATGAAAAAAACTACATATAGAATAAATACTACAAAGGAGAAAGAGAGGTGACTACAATAATCAGTCCTAAGTTAGAGAAGCTTAAAAATCAATTAAAGAATGGAAACAAAAAAGCTCTTTATACTTTTTTGCATGAAATCAAGTCAAATCACACGCCACTAATAGAACAATGCCCTGCAGATAATCAGTATAAACTTATAACGTATATATGGTTAGGCGATCAAAATACTGAAAATGTTTATGTATTCGGTAGTTTTCCTGGTTGGGATCTGTCTGTAAATCAATTACAACGATTGTTACAGACAGATATTTGGTATGTAACGTTTAGGACGGATAAGAGTTTTATTTCAACGTACTATTTTTCAGTAAACGATGTTTTCGAAAATGATTGGATAAAGCGTAGTGAACAGTACGAAATAGACCAATTTAATCGAAATACATTTGGAGAAGGTACCAATAAAGCGTCTGTGTTAAACATAGGAATGGAGGTGCAATATAGCAGTCGTTTTCCTTCAAATGATTATCCATCCGGAAAGATTGAAACATATTCTTTTTATAGTTCGATTTTAAATAACACACGCAAAATTCATATTTATACGCCTCATGATTATTCTCACACTTCACATATTCAAGAACTTCTCATTGTATTTGATGGGAATTCATTCATTAATGACCTTTCAATCACAAAAACACTTAATTATTTAATTTACGAAAAAGAAATCCCATCGTGTATTGCTGTTACTATAGATCCTGTTGATCGATTAGAAGAGCTAACTTATAACGATAAAATGAATACATTTTTAACAAAGGAATTACTTCCGTGGATTCAATCTAAGTATCACGTTTATCAAGAAATGAATCATACAACAATTGCTGGTTTCAGTCTTGGTGGCTTAGCAGCTTTTTATGCAGCACTTCAAAATCCACATATTTTCGGAAATGTGTTGTCAATGTCTGGATCCGTACATTGGAAAAAGGACGATTATGAAAATGCAATTCCTTGGATTGAAAATCAAATTTCATTAATAGATTCTAATGCAACTCACCTCAATACTTACATAGCAGTAGGTGAACTTGAAAACGAACCTCTTTTAACGGCTAATAGACGGCTATATAAAGCTTTAGAAGAAATGAAACACCAAAACCACTTACGAAGAGTTTCAAGGCGGACATGATAGCGTATGGTGGCGAGAAAAGCTATTCGATGGGTTAAGGGCATTAGAAAATAAAAAGGAGAGAGAATCTATGAATCAAGAAGAACTAGATAAAAAACTAAAAAAGCAAGAGATTTTAGTAAAAGATGAGAAAGTTTGGTCCTATACGTATGAAGATCATATTAGTTCTATCGTTAAAGAAGCAGAAAAGAAAGGGTCTTTTGATCATTTACCTGGTAAAGGGAAACCTCTTAATCTTGATAAAGATCTTTCGTACAATCCTGAAAAGCAACTTTATAGAACTTTAGCAAATAATCATGTTTTACCTAGGTGGATTGAGCTTTCAAAAGAAATTGACGATTTAAAAGAAAAGCTAAAAGAAAATACAAATACTGCAGAAACAGCGGATTTAATTCGAACTATTAATAAAAAGGTATTAGAACATAATCTACTTTGTCCACCAAGCGCGCAAAAAATGAGGGTGAAAATGGATTTTTAACGATTTTCAATTGAGCTATCGCTTACTATATAATTAAGTTAGGCATTTTCAATTCATTACTAAAGGGAGGCAAATGTAGTGAAGAATACGTATCAACTTCAAATTCCGAAAGAACTAGAACAGTATCGTAGTATTTTAGAAGAAAGTGTGAAACCGTATGTTAAAGTGTCTGGAACGCAAGCAGAGACAACGCTTTTTGAAAGTAAGTTTGGTGGATATCCGTATTTACCTATAGATCAAGAGCATCCTAAAGACTCAAACGGACAACCTATGATGCTACTTGCGCAGTTAAACCTTGAAGAAATACCAAATATTGAACATATGCCTCAACATGGAATGTTACAGTTTTTCATAAGTGCTGAAGAAGATCTTTTTGGAGCAGATTTTGATCATCCAACAGTCCAAAAAGACTTTCGAATTATTTATCATTCTACAATTATAGAAGATTTAAATAAGGTTATTACTGATTTTAGTTATTTAAACACTTTAGATTTAGAGAATTTTATCATACCCGAAGCAGCAAAACTAAAGTTTGAGTTGGCATATCAACCAGTAACACCAAGAGATTATCGATTTGAAATGATTTTTAGTGATAACATTGATTGGGAAGAAATTGTTGATGAAGAAAATAATACAGAATTAGGCGAACTGTATGATGATTTATGTAAGGATCAAGGACATAAAATTGGTGGTTATCCATTTTTCACACAGACAGATCCAAGGGAATGGGAAGAAAAATACCAGCAACATGACATATTATTGCTGCAAATCGATACAGACGATTCATTAAATATTATGTGGGGCGATTCTGGGGTTGCTAATTTCTTTATACGTAAGGAAGATTTGTTAAATCTAGATTTTTCCAATGTCATTTACAATTGGGATTGTTACTAGAAGATATAAATAAAATAATAGCAAACAAAAAATCTTCCTGAAGGTGAGGAGGATTTTTTTATGTTAAAAATAAGCGTTATGTTAACTAGGATAAAAAACAATGAGTGTAATGAAAGTCAAGTCTAAATAACAGAAATAACAACAAATAATGTAAAGTTGTAAAACATGTGCAAATAGCAATAAATTCATTAAGTAAAACATAAAATAAAATTACTAATTTATATTTTGTATAGAAATAATTTTTCTGTATAAAAATTTCTTGCCAATCAAAAATGTTTTTAATTCGTTAAATCTTAAGCGATTATTGATTAAGATTTGCTGTGATGAATTTATAACAAATAAAAACGATAAAAACTGAAGAAATTTGTTTAGATAAGATTTCATGTGAATCTCACTAAAAATCTCTGTTCCGTCTCATTAAGTATAGTTTACTTGGTTTTTGATACCTGATATTACTTTGTTTCTATAACTGCCTATAATATATATTATGTCTACTAGAAAAAAGTAATAAACTTATTATAGGTTAGTTTCATTTGGTATACTTCCCTTTTCTTTATTTATTAGTGAATAGTTCGTTGATGCAGGATTAGCGTAAATAATCATTAATAAAACATAATAAAAAGCAACTTGCTTTGAATTTGACTAAACTATATTTATAATTTGTTTGCTTTAGCAATTACTTTGATTTCAATTAATAATTCATCGTGAATTTTAATTTTATAATTGAACTTGTTTGTGAATTATTCGATTATCATTACAATTATTCTTTTTCTTGAAAAATATTGTATTTACGCTTTAAATGTAAACCTTTATCTTTATAAATCCACCGTGAAAATTTATTAACATTATTTTTACCACTTAGGTAAATACGATATTGTTTTTCTTTGTCAACAAAACTTAATTGGAATTTATTATTCTCAAGGATATCTTTAAAAGAATTCATAAAATTATATGATCCACCAACAAAACTAACAAAGTATTTGTGAGAGTTAACATGACCATCCCCATCAAAATACCCACGAACAAAATGATGCAAATATTCTTCTGGTACAAAAGGAAATTCGATGTTAAATGATTTACATGGCATAATTCCGTGTATGTTCATAAGGTCGTCTTTTATTGTTTTGCTATTAATATTTAGCATATATACGCCTGTTTTTTTGTTTTGATAAAGTGGCTGGTTTGTTTTTAGTTCTTTTTTTATATCTTCTAAAATATAACTTTCTTTTTGAGATATACTGACACATTGATTTTCTTTCTGTATAACACCATCTGCTGCTATAAACCCTAAAATATAAGCCATATTGTTTGACCACGTTTTAAAATAATCTTCTGTTATGTCATACTTTCTCTTCCAACTCCCTATAGCGCGTCTTGGTACGTTATTGTCTGATAAAACCATACGAATATACCTTGCAGACACATTAGCGAGCATGGCGATTTCTGCGGTGCTCTTCCCTTCAGTATACAAATGCATGATTTCAGATTTTGATAGTTTACATTTTGATTTCTTTTTTCGCTCTATGTGCACTTACATCCTCTCCTTCCTTTCTTTTATTAGAGACATATTTTCTTCTATAACATACAACGAAACGTATGTTCTTTGTTGCGTATAAGAAGGAATTTACTAAATAAAAACAATTTACATGTACTTAATATTTGTTTTAGCTGCCACTGTGCAATTTGTACTTTATAGATACAAATAATGAATTTGACGAATTTATGAAATACAAGGCAATTTAGATGAAAGGTAAAATAATATAGTTTAAACTACAAATAGCCACAATAACAACATACGTAAATTGTTAATCGTAAAAAGGAGAACGAATGAATAAGAAATATACAAATCAAATTCATACTGATATGAGTTTTAAACCGAAAGATATTATAAGTTTAATGACGGATTACTTTAAAATAAAATCAAAGCTGCGTCCTATAAAGGATTTGCCTATCGTTTTATCAAATAAAGATAATGAATCGTTAGAGAGTGTTACATGGTTTGGCCATTCTGCTTCTCTTTTGAAAATAGAAGGTAAAAAACTATTATTAGACCCTATGTTTGGAGATGCCTCTTCCCCATTTCCTTTGTTTAATAGTAAACGCTATAGTGGTACTTTTTCTTTAGAACGTGATGACCTTCAAGAAATTGATGCGATTATCATTTCTCATAATCACTATGATCATTTGAATTACAAAAGTATTATGCAGTTAAAAGATCGCGCAAAGCACTTTTATGTTCCAACTGGAGTTGCACAATATCTTATTAAATGGGGTGTTTCGCCTAGTAAAATTAGTGAACATAATTGGTGGGACGAAATTACATTTGATAATATTAAGTTAGTTTGTGCTCCTGCAAGGCATTTCTCTGGACGAAGTATGACAGATAGAGATTGTTCATTATGGTGTTCATGGCTTATCCTTGGTCAAAAGACTAAAATTTTCTTTAGTGGCGATAGCGGTTATGCCCCTCACTTTAAGGAAATTGGTGATAAATATGGTCCATTCGATCTTACATTGATGGAATACGGACAATATGATCCGAGGTGGTCTGCGATTCATATGTTGCCTGAAGAAACTGTACAAGCTCATATTGATGTACAAGGAGAATTACTTCTTCCGATTCATTGGGGTGCTTTTACATTAGCATTACACGAATGGAGTGACCCGATAGAACGTGTTACGAAAGAAGCTAACCGTTTAGGAGTTAAAATTACAACGCCTCAAATTGGTGAATCTATTACGTTAAAATCTACAAATTATCCTTCATCCGCTTGGTGGAAGGAAATTTAATTTTAAAATATAAAAAGAGCGAATCCTCTTATAAAGAATTCGCTCTTTTTTCTGTATTTAAACTTATTTCACAATATTGGATTTCCCACTATCTAAAACTCTATTTGCTGGTACACTGGACATTTCAACCACTGTATTCATACTCTTATCAGTCAGTTCAATGAGTTCGTTTTCATGTTTTATTTTATTTAAATCCCACACCATCCCATGAAATTCATTATGTTGACCACTTACCTGTATAATGCTTTTTGTTTTATTTGAAGGCTGTATTTGAAGGTTTGTAAATTGATTCCCACTAATTTCATTTGGCGTAGTTACTTGACTATCCATATAAATCATATTTACACAGTCTTCTAAAGAAAAGTTCATAAAACGATTGGCATTTATCCAAGCTTGTCCGGTGCTCGGTTTTTTCGCTACTAATTTCAGTCCAGTTTCCATTCCTACAACTTTAATATTTTCGAAGTTAACAAACGAAATTTCATTTTCTTTTCCAGCAGAGTATAAAGAAATTCCGGTACCTTTATTCGTTTCCGTCCAATTGATAATATTTATATCTTTTATTTGTGTTTTGTTCCAAGTGTTATAATATTTATTTTTACCGTCTAAATAAATAACTTCAGAGTTAAATTTAGGATCGTCAATAGTTATATACGCTCCTTCAATGGATGCGTTTTTCTCTAGTTCTAAAACTCTAAAGTTTCCCTCAACTACAAATTGGGATCCGTAACCAAATAATAATTTCACACCTTTTTTAACAATGATTGGTGACGTGATTTTATACTTTTTATCATCAAGCAATACAGTTTTAATTTTACTAGACTCTGCTTTATTGATAGCAGATTGTATTTTTATTGAATCATTTTCCCCTTTAAAGTTTTCTACATACAAGTTAGTACTTTTAGCTGCATAGTCTTTTTTGTTGTATTGATAAAAAGCAAAAATAATTAAAACTATACCAATGAGTAAAACAATTATTTTCTTCATCGTACTCACCCCATATCGATTAATCTATGGCTTTTATATTCAGGTTATTATTATTTTGCTTTGTATTTCAGATTACCATTGCTGCTTTGTCTATTAATCCCTTCCTCTATCCTTAATAAGCTCTTACTGGCGATATAAGATGTACTGCTGCAGATTGCTCTCCTGCTTCAATCAATATCGGTCGCATAGAACCTCCAAAACTTAAAGTAATCGTTTCTTCTTTTATTGCTCTTAAAGCATCAACCATAAAACGCCCATCGAAAGATATATTTAATTGTTTTTCACCTTCAATCGCATCTATTTGTTGCGTTTCAGATATTTTCCCAATTTGAGAAGCGTTTGAAGAAATTTTAATTGTGGATTCGTTTATGATTTCTAAGTTAACATTGTTATTAACCCATTCACTTGCTAATAAACTTGATCGGTCTACACCTTGTAATATCTTTTTTCTATCTACGTTAATAATCGTTTTAAAATCATTTGGAATAAGGTTAGAAATATTAGGATATTTCCCTTCAATTAGTCTTGAATATAATGTAGTTGTTCCGAGCGTAAATATAATATGACTCTCTGAAAGGTAGATATATACGAATTCCGAATTGCTGTTCATTAATTTTAGAAGTTCACTAATGGTTGCGCTTGGTACAATACAATTTGCTTTTACATCTGAGGAAAGTAATGTTTCGCGTATCGCTAGTCTATGTGAGTCAGTTGCAGCGCAAATTAACTTATTATTAGATAACTCTATATGCACCCCAGTAAGAACAGGTCTAGATTCATTTTTTGCTACCGCAAAGACTGTTTGTTTAAATACTTCAATCAATTGCTCTGTCTCTACCTTGATTTCTGCATGATTGTCTATAAGCGGTACATTCGGAAACTCATCTGCAGGAAATCCATTTAAACTTAATGTGATTTCTTCTGATTGTATCTTAATAGTTTGCTCATTCTTACTTTTTATTGCGATATCACTTGGCATTTTCTTTATTATTTCAATGAAATACTTTGCAGGTACAACAATAGTTCCTACCTTTAAAATAGTTGCAATCTTTTCGTCTTCAATTGAAACAGGAATGAATTTTTCAATAAAAATATTTGAGTTACTTGCAATTAAAGTAATTCCAGATTGATCTGCAGTTATTTTTATACCAGATAATATAGGAATTAAAGATTTTGTTGATATTGCTTTGTTGACTTCTGAAAGTGCTTGAGTGAATTGTTTGTGATTAACGATAAACTCCATGTTTCCCCCGCCTTACATGAGATAATATTTTTATGAAGATTGATGAACGATTGTTCCGTTAAAAAAATAAGGTACTGTTTCTTTCTTTTGTAATAAATATAGTAAATGTTCTGGTATGCGTAAATACGGTGCTGCTATATGTAATTCCATCCAAGTAATCTCTTCGATTTCTTTTGGCCTTGATATATATGTCTCCCCGCCGATTATTTCGCCTAGAAAATTAAAGAAAATTGCATGATGATCTCTTTCCTCGAAAAAGGCTTCACTGATAGAACAAATCCCGTTTACGTTTATATGTAACCCTGTTTCTTCTTTTACTTCTCGAATTACTGCTTCTTCTAATGTTTCTCCTAGTTTAACTGCGCCACCTGGTAATGTATAATAAGAACCATTTTCCCCTTTGTTTTTTACCATTAAGATCTTTTCATTTGTTTTATCGTACAAAATCGCGTATGTAACATTAACTTTTTTCATATGTACCTCCTCTATTTTAAATAAAAGGAATTTTCTGCCTTCTATTCATTCTACCATTAACTCCTTTTAATATATATAAGTTAGTTAAGTCTTGCCTTTACCGCTATTGTTGGAGTTAATAAGAATAGGCTACTGATATAAAAAAAGAACGTACCTTAGGAAGATTATCCAAAGTACGTTCTTGCAGTTTTAGTATAAAAATTGATTCAATTAATACTGAAATTAATAATAACCTCGCCCTTATTGCATTTGTATTTCAAATACTAACGTTAACAAATTCTATATACTTTTTAACCGTTTTTCTAAATAATAATGATTATGTCCTTTCGGATGATCTTCACTTACTCCAATTACTTTATATCCATGTTTCTTATAAAAATCAGGTGCTTGGAAACTAAAAGTATCTAAATTAATTAACCTACACCCTTTTTCAATTGCAAATTCTTCAATAAGCTTTATTAACTTGCTTCCGTAACCTTCATGCCTATATTCTTCAGAAACCCATAGAAAGTCAACGTGTACATGGTGCCAAAAAGTTATTGCTGTTACCCCACCTACTATTTCTTCTTTTTCATTTCTTACTATGAAACTAACCTTTTCTGAAGGTGTTTTTTCTTCATCTGCAAGATATTTTTGATTGTATTCAATTACTTTCTCTCTTATGTAATCACTATCTTCTTGTACCCACTGCTGTACTATTTTCATTTTAAGTGTCACGCTCCTT
The DNA here is from genome assembly GCF_003402455.1 of Bacillus sp. HMA207. Taxonomy (NCBI): domain Bacteria; kingdom Bacillati; phylum Bacillota; class Bacilli; order Caryophanales; family Bacillaceae; genus Bacillus; species Bacillus sp. HMA207. The sequence goes on from NZ_BEZT01000001.1 coordinate 2,094,285, forward strand.
TTTACTTATCTATTCAATTTTATAATGAAATTGTCCTGTCTTTAATAAGTTCGTAAAGAAGCAAAGTTAATGGAATAAAAAAGAGCCCTAACATGAGGACTCTTTTTAAAATTAAGCTACTTTCCGATGTAAATGTTTTAGTTCCTTTTTCTTTTCTACATTTGGTGGACGGATTAATATTGAAATAATGAAGGAAATAACACTTAAAATACCGATTATAATGAAAGTTGGTTGAAATCCCCCAAGTATCGCTCCAATAAATGATCCTGCAAGCGCACCAAATCCAAAACCTTGGTAGACAATCCCGTAATTTGTACTATGGTTTTTTAATCCAAAAAAATCTCCGACAATAGCTGGGAATATAGTTATATTACCGCCGAAGCAAAAGGCGACACTTGCTACACAAGCAAAATAGATTCCGTAATTTAGCGGAATAAAACTTAAAGTAAAGACTGACAAACCTATAATAATAAACGTTGCAGAGACAATTTTCATTCGGCCGATTTTATCTGATAACGTCCCAAGAATGATTCTACCTACTGTATTAAAGATCGCAATCATAGCAACGGCGTTTGCAGCGGTTGCTGCGCTAAGTCCAACAAGTTGTACGCCGATATCTTTTACCATACTGATTAAATACAAACCACCCATACACGAGGTGAATAACATAAAAAATAGCAGATATACTTGTTTCGTTCGCATCATTTCACGCGGAGTATAGTCATTGTGTAATGTTTCAGTTACAGCATTACTTACAATTGCCTCACGTAAGAAGAACGATCCGATTAACACTAAAAGTAACACGATAATACCCCAATATAAAAATGCTTGTGATACACCAAGGTTATCGATAAGATTTCCGTTTATATATCTAAAGATTAAGCTGCCCATTCCATACGCTGATACAGATATACCTGAAATAAGCCCTTTCCGATTTGGAAACCATTTAATTAAATTAGATAGTGATGTAATATAAGCTGTTCCATCCGCATAACCAACAACGACACCAGCTAATAAATATAATAGTGGTAAAGAAGAAACTTGTGAACTAAGTATTAAGCCGAGTCCTAAAACAATTCCTGCAGTAGCAATAAGTTTTCGAAGTCCTAATTTTTTCTGCAACTTGGCTGCAAATAAAGTTGAGAATGATAAAGAAAAACTTGTTATGGAGAAAGTTATCGCTACTGAATTAAGATTCCATCCAAACTTACTTACAAGGGGTTGATTAAATAAACTCCATGTATAAATTGTTCCAAGGCCAATTTGAACAATGATTGTACCTAGAACAATTAGTAACGGATTTATAGAAGTTTGTTTCATACTAACTGTCCCCTTCTTTTATCTTGACATGAATTTTCACAGTTAGTATATCCATCATAAATTGCAAGATACTGTACGGAAAATGGTAATTAAGTTCATATACACAAAAAGACACTTCATAAAGAAGTGCCTTTTGCAGGTTATATCAGATGTTTCTAAAGAAAGCTTTGTTAAGATAAGCCATTTTCAAATGCTTATGTATATATGTTATCAAATAATTTCTTATATGTGATGAGACTTAAGACGTATTTTTCATTCATCATATAGTCGGATGAAAAATTAATATTCGATTTCATCAAAATCTTTCGGCTGCGGTACAGTTTGCATATTAGCTGCATCTTTAGGATCGCTATAAATCGCATTTTGCTCTGTATTTACATCTTTTATATTTTGTTTTTTATTTTTGTTCACTTTATCTTTCACTTTCAATCACTCCTTTTTGTTATAGGAGTAATTATGCCCTATTACCGTTACTAAATGTATCAGCGACTAAATTACTAAATTCACGTAAAATTGTCCTGTCGTTCGTTTCTTCTAATCCGTGCGAATGTGTTACTAAATGTCTTATCGTCGTTTTACTAAGCAATGCAGGATCAAAGTCTTTAAAATATTTTATCGCTTCATCATCAATAGAGTTTATTTTTCCCTCATAAAGCGCATACGCTATCATTAATCCTAAATAACTTTTTCTAGCAGAAGCAACGTTAAATTGTGAAGATTCTGTTACTTTCTTGCTTGTAGATGTATTTGAGTGATAACCACTATAATGCTCTAGTACGATTTTATTATCTTTTATAATACAAAGTGCTGTAGCAGAACTATGATTTTTTTCTTTTATATCCTCTACCCAAGAAATCAACTTATCATATGTATACAAATAAATCCCCCTTAATACACATCAAAATTACAGCATGAAAGAAAAGTGCAAAATAATTTTCACACCTTTCTTTCATGTAAAATAGCTTTGATGTTCTATACTTAAATGATCCACCAGTTCCAGCAATTAAAGCAACTGAAACATCCTGCGCATCCTATACATCCACCGCAACGACCTGCACAACCACCACATCTACCGCCACATCCACCGCAACGTCCACCGCAACCGCCACATCCGCCGCAACGACGTGCATCGTCTTGAATGTAATAGTATGGATATTGACTTTGTTGTTGATCCCAATACACAACATTGCCAGTTTGATAATCATTAAGGTTTAATGATTGTAGTTCTTGTTGAAACTGATTCATTATGAAACCCTCCATTTATAAATGTAAATTCCGTCCAAATATTAAAGTTAATAAATTCTTTTAAACAAAGTAGAAACAAGACTATAGACTAAATGCGTACATCAACAAAATATGAACTTACACTAGGTGATGTACCTTGTTTTTTAGCCTATTTTCTTTATATTCATTCGATGGACGTATTTACTATAAATAAAGTGATTTAAAAATTACTAATCCAACAATTTAGGAGTTCATCATTTAACTTACTTTCTAGTAATTCCTTTACTAAAGGCATTGGCATGATTTCATAATGATTTAAGGCTTCTTTATTATAAGCCATCCAGTGAAATGCTAAATGAGACTCGCTAGATTTCGGTGTTAAGTCCGTATGTAAATCTTGTGACTCTACTTCAAAAATGTGGTTAATTTCATGATGAAGAACTTTTTTATCTTGCCATTGATTTTCTATGACGCCTAAAAATTGTTGTATACTACAGTTTACTCCAAGTTCTTCTCTTAACTCTCTTTTTAATGCATTCTCTGCTGATTCTCCAATTTCAACATGGCCACCAGGTAAAAAATAATGATGGCCGATATATTCAGCAACTAATAATTTTTCATCTTTTATCATGACTGCTCGTACAATATGATGAAATTTACTTTTCAATTGATATTCCTCCTAGTTATTTAATGTATAGTTTCTCAAAATAGTCATTTAGTATTGGTATAATATAAATCATAGGTGTTTCATACGGATGAATATCATTAATAACTTCAAGAGCATCTTTTACAAGTTCTCGTTTACACTTTATTTCAACTTTACATTCTTATCCTTCGCATATTTGACCAATTTCTCCATTAAAAGGAGATGCCTCTTCTAAAGGTCTCCAATATCCTTTCACTGAACTATAGGAAAGACAATGGTCATATTCGCCCGTTTTACATGCTCCAGTTTTATTTAATTCATCCCTTAATGTTTCAATATATTCTTCAGGAATGAACACTTCAATTTTCACTTCAGTAAATTGCATATTTCATTTCACACCTTTACTTCTTAATAGTTAAACAAATAAACGGTATACTTGCTCACCATCATACTCCTGTCCTAATGATATGAAACCATATCGTTCATATAATTTCTTTGCAGAGAGATTATCTTTATGTACGGTTAATCTTATTTCTTTACACGATTTAAAAGTATTTTTTATTATATTAATACTTTCTTGTAATGCTGCTTTTCCATAACCATTACCTTGTTGCGATTGATCAATAATAAATCCGTTAATCCAATACATATCCGATGTCTCTATTACAACAGCATGCATAACAAAACCAACCATAAGGTCACCATCGTATATAGCGAATGGTATGTACTCTACATTGTCACCATCTGGTTTTATATATACTTTAGCAAGTGAAACTGCTACAGCGGGGACAAATTTTCTTTGATCTTCTTTAACTTGTAACTTTAATGCATCTTCCCAATTGTCTCTCGTAACAACCTTTAACTGGACATTCAATATTGTAAGCTCCCTTATATAGAGGATGTATGTTTATATTCAACGTAGTGAAATAATTCCCTTTTTCGACAACAACTTATAACATGATTTTTATAAAATCTTGAATGAATTTTTGTTCATCTATTTCTAGTGCTATATGGGCTCCATCAGATATAGAGCTAGGGCGAAAATCAGCAAATGTTTGTCCTTTCGTATCTCCGTATGTATCTACATTTACTGTACGATGCACAAATTCAAAAAAACTTGGATTTACTAATCCGCTTATTGCAACCACATCATGTAGCAAAGGTCCTTCCATAGATGGATTAAGTTTTTGGTATGCGGATAGGTAGTAGTCATACATTGGTTTCATTATCATATGAAATGGATTCTTTGCATTAGCTTGAATATAGTTAAATACATTTGGTGTTAACACAGCTTTGTTTGTTACATTTAAAGGGAATATGAATAAATTCTTTGCTTGATGGAAAACAATTTTACTTGCTATCGGATCTCCATACACGTTTGCCTCTGCTAATGGCGTAACGTTTCCTACTTCTAAAAAAACACCACCCATGAAATAGATTCCTTTTACATTTAGCATTAAATCATTCCATAAATTAAAAGCAATTGCTAACGAGGTAGATCTTCCTACATCAACAATCGTTAAATCTTTTCCGTACTTTATAAGAATCGCAGCAATACTGCCGAAATTATATATTGGAATAGATAATATATTTTCTGGAACATGGATGGGCCCTAATCCTTCTGCTCCGTGAATTTCAGGATAGTACGTAGTGATTTCTTCTGTAAGTGGTTTTGTTGCACCACTAATGACAGGAATGTCTTGTCTATTTGCTAACTGTAAAATATACGCTGCATTATGTGCAGCATGTATATGCTCAACATTTCCGTATCCGGTTACAATACCGACAATTTCAATTTCGGGATGCAGTAAACCATACATAATGGCAAATGAGTCATCAATACCTGGGTCTCCGAAAAATAATACTTTTTCCAAGAAATACTCTCCCTTCATAAAAACATAGAGTCATCAATAACTATGTATATGAAAAAAGCAAGTATATCTATGCGAATTTTAGAATGGATAATGTTTTACAAAACATTAAAAAGGAACTAGCGAATGCTAATTCCTTTCTTCAGTAACCATTCTCAAATTTAATTAATTATCGTATCCTTCATAAATTGCATCATTTATTAGATTTTGTGTTTTTTTATCATCAGGTACAGGCTTCCACCAATTTCCTGTAATAAATAACATAGTTAATAAATTATAACTATCACTAAAATAACTTTCTTTCTTATTCTTCATCCAATCCCAACCGCTATTTACCCACTTTTGATTATTGCTACTCGTTATACTTGCAGCAATAAACGGTGAAACAAATACAGCAGTTGAATAACTACCAATATTGGATCCGTTTAATTGATAACCATCCACAATTTTAGAAGGATTTCCATTCGTTTTATTTTGAATCCATGAAGAGACTTTATCAGAAATGACTTTACTTCTTTTCTCGCCGTACATCGCATAGTCCATTACAATTCTCAATGGTACCCGACTAGCATTGTAATAATATGCATTTGTATATTCTGACTCATCTAAGAAGTCTTTAGGTGCGGGTTGTGGTGGGTTTTTTACAACGAAATCTGAAATAAGTCCTGTATTTGGAGAGTACTTATTACTAAATTGCGTATAAACATCGTACAAATTATTAATAACAGTAAGCCAAGTTTTATCACCTGTAAATTCATAAAATGCTCTAAGGTGTGACATCATCCAATCAGATGGTCTCGTATCAAGTGAACTTTTAGAATCCCAATCTCCTAAATTTAGTCGGTTATTATTTGTAACATTACTAGCTTTAATACCTTTTGTAATCATGTCTTGTGCTTCTTTCAAATAATTAACTGTTCCATTAGATCCCCACTGCTTATGAGCAAGAAGAAGAGAATACGCAATATCTAAATCTCCATCAGTAGCAGAATCAAAATGACCTTGTGCTTTTTTACTATCTGCGACAACCCATCCCATTAAATTAGGATTTTGAGAGCTTTTAAAAGTTCTTGCTGTTTTAAATAAACCGTCATAGATTTTTTGAGCATTCGAATCATAACCAGCCATTAATACTGTAATTATCATCCCATACCCTTGACCTTCTGAAGTTCCAAGTGGCTTAAACCCATCAGCATCACCTGTAATCTCTCCTTTTACATAATAACCACCAGGTAAAGAAGATAAATCATTTTTCAAATATTTCTTTTTCCAATTATCGTAGTAACTTCTTACAGAAGCATTTAAACTTTCCTGTGTAACATGATTCGGTTTTATAACACCTGCATAATTAACTTGCTGGGGAAATGGTTTCATCTCCTTTGCAGCAGCTACTTGTTGATTAACTACGGGAATAGAATTTTGTATTGAATTGTCCGTTACACTTGCTGCGAAACTAGAATTAGAAAAACTAGCTAGTCCGATTCCTACAATAGAAATACATGTGAAAATTTTTCTTTTTCCATTCATTATGTTGTCAGCTCCTTTTAAAATGCTTACTACATAAAATGTAACATACAATATTTAACTGAAATACAAAATATTATATTTATCAACATAAGAAAGAAACTATATAAAAAAGTATCATAAAATTATTATTGAATTACATTATACGGATTGATTATTTGCTAAATTCCTATGTTTTTCTTTTCTTAATACCGGTATATGAGCAATCACAATTCCAAGTATAGTAATCCCTCCGCCAATTATCGAAACTAAAGTTGGCACTTCTCCTAACCATATCCAAGCAATGAAACACGCAGTTATTGGCGTTAAATATAGAGAACTTGTTGCTTCAGAAGCACCAGCACGAGATATAATATAGGCCAATGCAATATACGGGAGTACTGTTGGAAAGACACCTAAATATATAACGCTCAAGTTAACTTCAAGAGGAGCTGCTAGTATTTCTTGATAAACTCCGGGTAAGAAAATAAGCATACATACAGTACTAGACAAAATTGTATATATGGTAAATGGTAAGAAGCCGTATTTTTTTAAGTAAGATGTTTGGAAAACGAAAAATAGACTTTCTGAAATCGCCGCTAATAATATAAATAATCCCCCGCTATTCAATTGAATAGCATCGCCCTGGCTAAATGAAATTAAGGCAATTCCTGTAAAACTAATTACACCACCAAGCCAACCATTTAATTTCATTTTGTCATTCAAAAAAACAGAAGCAAGAATTGCCGTCACTATTGGGGTGACTGAAATAATTAAACTTGCAGATCCAGCATTTACTGTTTTTTCGCCGTAATTTAATGCGATGTGATAAATAGTAAACCCTAAAGCACCAAATATAAAAATTGCTGGGATATCCTTTAAATCCGGTAGTCGTAGTTTGTATATAAATGAAAATAACAAAAGTATAAATGAAGCGATTAATAAGCGTAGTAAAGTAAGGTGTTCAGGCGTATAAGATTCAAGCCCCATACGAATTGCTGGAAAAGCAGTTCCCCATATAAGAATTGTAAAAGCGTGAGCACATATAATGCGTAAATCCCATTTTTTATTATGCATATTTTCTCTCCTTCCCTAAAAAACCAACCATTTTTAAATTACCAATTATTTCTTTTCATCATATTTAATAGTTGATACAATGTCTTCAACCAGTTATTTATCGGAAAAACCAACCACTTTGAATCTTTTAAATAAACGAAGGAGTTTTTTATATGACAACCGATAAAAAAGTGCCCAAATATCGGCAGATAATAGACTATATGAAAGAAAAAATTGAAAACGGAGAATGGCCAATTGGAAGTAAAATCCCTAGTCAGCGGCAGTTAGCAAAATTATTTCATGTAAATCGAAGTACTGTAATAAATGCGCTAGATGAACTTATGGCAGATGGTTTAATTCAAGGACAAATCGGAGCAGGAACAATTGTAACAAATAATACATGGTCATTATTAGCAACTAATCCCCCGCCCGATTGGAGTGAATATGTAAAGGCCGGTATTCATAAACCAAGTAAGTTAATGGTGCGAGAAATAAATGAAGCAGAAGCAAATAAAACGCTTATCCATCTTAGTAAAGGTGAACTTGCACCTCATCTTTTTCCGCTCGAAACTATGCAATCTATAATTAAAAACGTCAGTGAGGAATTAGATTATTTCGGATACGAAGAACAAAAAGGTTTTTATCCGTTACGGGAAGCAATAAGTAAATACGTAAAATCATTTGGAATACATGCATCACCGGGTTCTATATTAATAGTCTCGGGTGCACTCCAAGCATTACAATTAATATCAATTGGTCTTTTACATAGAAAATCAACTGTTTTACTTGAACAACCTTCTTACTTATATTCACTTCATGTTTTTCAATCAGCAAATATAAATTTATCCGGTATATCAATGGATCATCACGGTATTTTACCTAACGACTTATTAAAGCGAATTAAATATAGTCAAAAGAATAATATTTTATATTCAATCCCTTGTTTTCAAAATCCAACGGGGATATTGATGTCCAAAGAGCGAAGAAAAGAAATATTAAAAATATGTGAAAAAGAGCAATTGCCTATCATCGAGGATGATATTTACCGAGAGTTATGGCTTGATGAATCACCTCCAGCTCCTTTAAAGTCGATGGATAAACATGGACATGTATTATATATTGGTAGTCTCTCTAAAACACTTAGCCCAGGACTTAGAATTGGATGGATAATCGGACCAGAACCTGTTATTGATAGATTGTCAGATATAAAAATGCAAACAGACTATGGATCCAGCTCTTTATCTCAAAGAGTAGCTGCTGAATGGATAAATGAAGGTTTTTATGAAGCACATGTAGCAAACGTAAGAATGCACCTGAAAGAACGAAGACAAATAATGATACGAGCTTTAAATAAATATTGTGCAGATATTGCATCATGGGATATTCCTAGTGGTGGATTTTTTATATGGCTAAAGGTTGTACATAACATTCCGATGAAAAAACTATTTTCAGAGGCACTATCAAAAGGAATTCTTTTAAATCCGGGACGTATTTATGAAGAAGAATCAGATCAGTACATTCGTTTATCATATGGATATGCTACTCCAGAACAAATGACTAACGGAATTAAATTGCTCAGTGAATTAATTCGGAAGTTAACGGCATAAAAAAAATCCTCTTTTGTTTTTGGAGGATTTTTTTATGTATCTTATTTACCACAATTTCATTTCCTGCCCTAATAAAATAAGTTCTTCATAAGGATCTCCGTCAATATTTAATACTTGAGCAAAAGCAGGTTCTGTTTTTAAACCTTGTTCCTTTAAGTGAATAACTTCTTCCCTTATATGGGGATGCTGCATTAATAACATGTGCTCCACTATCATATGTCTATATGCATTTTGATTACGCACTGGCTTAGGTTGAGCAAATAATTCAAATTCAAAACCTTCGAATTCAAAATTCACCTTTATCGATTCAGTACCTTTAATTTTTTTCTTTTTAATGTTGAACCCTCCATAAGAACCATATAAAGATCTCATTTCCTGCTCAAAAACATCAAAGTTATATACTTCCATTACAATATCTAAGTCAGATTGAGGAGTATCAATTCTTATCGGGATTGTCCCGCAAAGAACGGGATTATATAAAGCTAAATCTTCCATTATGTTTAGGCTATTCAAAACATCATATATTTTTTGTTGCTTGTCATTGCCCGATTGTAAATATGTAATAGATGTAAACATAGAAGTCTCTCCTTCATTTAACATAATAATCAGCTCACTAAATTTGAGAAAATAGTTCAATCATTGGATTTTGTTCTAGGAGTACCTTTATTTCAATATATTAAGCCGAACTAACTATATTTTTCAACTTTTCTCCTATACTGCAATACTATAAAAATAAAAAAGGAGGAATTATTATGAGCATTTTTAACATTCTTTTAACCGTACACATCCTATTTGGAACAATATGCTTAATCACTGGTATTGTAGCGATGGTTGCCCAAAAGAAGAAAGGAAAACATACCGAATGGGGCGAAATATATCATGCATCCTATGTTGTCATTACCCTTACGGCAATACTATTATCCATTATCAACTGGGATAAAATTGCATATTTATTTTATGTAGCAATCTTCTCTTATTCATTTGCGATTTATGGATACCTTGCACGAAAAAAACGTTGGAAAAATTGGCTCCATCACCACATTAGAGGTATGTTAGGTTCTTATATAGGGGCAGTCACCGCACTTTTAGTAAATGTCGGCATCCATATTCCTATTATAAATTTACTTCCGCCAATATGGTTTTGGTTTTTACCCACCTTAATTGGTATCCCCCTCGTAGCCAGTGTATCAAAAAAATATAAAAAGCGTAGTTGAAATTAATTACATTTTGATTACTTTCTGATTATTAGAATGAAAAATTATACTCTATGTATCACGAATGATATCATGAGTGCTCGCCCTATGAATATTTAAAATAAAATGCCGCCCAACAGGACGGCTCTTATTTTTACTTTACAAACGTAACATATTCACCAGAAACCCATTGATTTCCACCAACATTATACCAACCATCTTTATATCCAAATGATTGATATTTTTCACCTTGATACACGTTTTTCACAATGCCGTAATTTGTTCCTGGGCCGGTACGAACACGCAATAACATCAGCGATTATAGTAACTACACCTACACCCTCGTTTGATGATTGTGAAGGTGTTGGTACATTTCCTCCCGTATAACGAATATATGATGGATCGTTATAAATCCACTGATCGCCACCGAGATTTAACCAGCCATTTGATTGTCCAAATACTTTGTAGGACTCTCCTTTCCCTAATTGACGAATAACGCCATATCCAGTACCAGGTCCTTTTCGTAAATTTACATTACTACCGTTAATATAAGCAATCCCTACACTATCATTCGACGGGGGAGGAGTCACTACGTTTTGAGCACCTTTTCCAAAAGTATCCGTTCCATATCCTTTGTAGTTATATTGCAAATGCGGGCTATCCACAAATCCTTTCCAGTCACCGCCCCATTCAAAGCCAATTTGTTTAGCATAACGAATTGCTGATGCCCACGGTTCTTTATTATAGCCATTCCAATCTTCTGTACCATTCGACTGAATTGGAACAAAATCTAATGCCTGTCCTACTAAGTGATATGAGCGCATCGTTTGTGATGCTCCTTTACGAACATATTCACGTTGTTGCTCGACCGTACGGATTGTTTCATAAATTAATACTTCAATTCCATTGTCGATACAGTACTGATACCACTTAAAAGCTGCAGCTTTCGTATTATCCGCTAATTTATTCAGATTACTTACATTTCTATTGTGGTATTTCAATATGCAACATCTCCTTTTCTATTATCCTATGCAAAACTCGTCTCATGGGTTGTACATATACCTAGAACGATCCGAAGTACAAATACATAAGAAGCCAATTCATCTAAATAGATTTACATTTCTAGCTTCAAACTTTGTAAACTGAAATCGAAGCAATAAAAAAACCGCAACCCAGGTCTTCTAGTTGCGGTTTTTGGTATTTTCTTTTTATATGCAACATGCCACCTTGCATTATTAATCCTAATATATAGGTTGTGTAAATTTTCCCTTTATGAATAACACTTCTTATTCATGACTTTTCAAATCCAATATTGAATGTAAACGATCCGGATAATTAGTAAACATCCCGTCGACTCCCCATGAAAGTAACTTTTTCATATCTTTTTCATTATCTACTGTAAATGGATGAACTTCTAATCCGTTTTTCTTTATTTTATTTACATAATCTGAATCAATATATTTGTAATTCATACCAAGACCTATGCAGTACGTTTTATACTTTTCTATCTCTAATTCTGTTAATTGAACTGCTTTTTTATAAGGTAATAATTGTACTAAAGATATATTACTATTTAAGCTATGAATCTTTTGCAGACTTTCTTCACTAAACGATTGAATAATAACTTTATCCTGTATTTCATAGTGATTAATAATTTCTAATAATTTTTCTTCCATTCCTGGATATTCATTAGGTGATTTTGTTTCAATATAATAGTTTGCGTTATGCCCAAACGTTTCAATAATTTCTGTTAATGTTGGGACTTTAGCATTTTCAAATTCTTTCTTTGCTAAGTTCGGATATTTTTCGTTGAAAAAAGAATCTGCATTTAGTTGCTTTATTTCTTCTAATGTATGCTCTTTCACTAGCCCAGTACCATTTGTTGTACGGTTTAAGGTTTCGTCATGCATTGCCACTAAATGCCCATCTTTTGTCATTTGGAGATCAATTTCTATATAATCTCCATTCATTTTTTGTCCTAATTTATATGCTGCTATTGTATGTTCAAGCGCATATGCAGAAGCACCTCTATGTGCGATATTTTTTATATGATTTGATTGATTAATAGCTTTAGTATACTTATGTTCATTTATTTTCTGAAAAACAAAGATACTTATTACTATAAATGCACAAATTATTGTAACGAGATATATCTTTTTCATAACGATTTATAAGCTCCTATATAAAGACGATTTAACTTGAATGATTTACTCAATTAAATGTCGATTTTCCAATACAGTCATTTTGCCGATATCTTGAAATCCCAATTTTTTATAAATATTGATTCCATCGGGTGAAGCTTGTAATACACAATACGTATTTTTAAATTTATGTGCTTCTTGCAGCAGGAAATTGAACATAGCAGATCCGAACCCTCGTCCTCTCATTCCTTCTTTCGTTGCTATGTCATAAATACCAATACTATCTTTTGAACATATCAATGAACCAACAGTTACGATTTCACCTTCATAAAATCCTAAAAATAATTTCAGATTCTCACTGTTACATATATCAAGATTAGAAATTTGATTATAGAATGCTTGTACATGTATACCTTCTTCTGATGTGCCGAATAGATTAGCTAATGTTTCTCCAAATTTTTTTATTTTTCCAGATGAAGATGCTTGTTGAATAGTAAAACTTACTGGCATCTTTATTGTTGGGGAAATTATTTTTAAGTCTGCTACCATCGCAATATTCTGTTCCACTTCTTTTAAACCGATTTTAATTAACTCACTTTTTATATCCCGCTCTTGCTCCTCATCCCATAACCAAACACTCATTGGAAAATTTCTTTGATAATAGTATTCTACCTCTTTATATAATTTCTCGATCCCTTCCGTTAAATTATTGTTTAGTAGAGTGATGATATTAAATGTATCGGCAGGTAATCCACAATCAACAGCAATATAATCTTTCGTTTTTTTATACTCATTCCGGGCACAAATTGTGCAACATATGAAGTTTTAAATGCAAAGTTTTCTAGTAGTAGTTGTTTATAATTCATCAATAGTTCTCCTTTTCATAAAAAGTAACACTCGAATTTTTCTATATTAAATATAACATATTAGAAATTTACCATTTTCTATAAAAAGTACCTCTTTAAATTGTGCTCTATAGTTTAAAATAATTAAAAATGATATAACGTTGTCGGAATGAAAAAAGTGGTATATAATAAATATTAACATTACTAGTAATTATTTTAGGTATTCCTAGAATAAAGGAGCGATACATATGAAAATTACTATTTATTTCGGAAGTCATGAAGATCAAGATGTTCGTACTATGGACTGTCATTTAGATGTAGAAGATACAGAAGAGATTGTTTCTGTATCATAATATAAATAGTTAGGGTAAACCCTATCCCTTACAGCGTTTAAGGCACCTTTTATAAGGTGTCTTTTTTGTTATATTTTCATCAAAAACCCTTTACTTTATAGCGTTTTAATAGTAAAATGTAAATATACGAACAAATGTTCTTTTTATTTTAAACGTACATGAAGGGATGATTTTAACAATGGCTCCATTAAAGCGCAGAGGAAGAAAAAAGCAAGCACCTATTATTTCAAATACAGGCTTTATCGGCTCTGTCTTTATTGATACATTGGAGTTACAAAAGAAATCCTATTATTTCGCTCGTAAAAAACTTCAAATTGTTCATCACGTACTAGATGGTCTCTCTGGAGCAACAAGTGCTTTATTTAAAGAACATAACATTTCAGCATACATGTCATGTGTGTATTTACATAAACAAAAGAAAATTGGTTTTGTTCTTTCAACGAAACCATTTGAACAAAGTGATGGCGTTGCTTATTTTGTAAATTATTTAATCGAAAAGAATTTTTACGGCGGCCATGACGAAGATGTAGAATATCAAGAAGTATTTAATACAGGTTTTATCGGTGTAGTATTCGCTGATTTATCTAGTATAGATCGCTTTAATTTCGAGTTTGAAATGGGTATGCTAACGAAATTAATGAAAGATATGATTATTCCGGTTAAAGAACTCTTTTTACGCCATAATGTACCGGCTTACATCTCCACTTCTCACTTAGAAGAACAAAACAAATTAGGTTTCGTTCTCTCTGTAAAGCCATATGACGAACGCGCTGAAGCAGATTTATATTTTGAAGCATATTTAAAAGAACGCGGATTATTTATTGGTGATGAAGAAGATGATATTGATAAGATTGTCATTAGAAAAACCGCTGAATTACGATAGAAAAGCGCAGGATGCTGATCCTGCGCTTTTTATAATTTATGAAACTGATTTACCAAATAAACGGTATTAATTTTTTTGTTTTCTGTTTATAGACTGTAAATTGTTCTCCATACTTTTTCTGTAAGTAACCATCAGATTTTGGAATATATTTAAAAACGAATACAAAGAACAGGCCTAGAGGTATAAATAAACTATAAATATTGCTAGCGATAAATGCTAAACCTAACACCCAAAGGCAATCCCCCAGATAATTAATATGAATCGCATATTTAAATAAACCACCTGTATATAGCTTACCTTGATTTACAGGATTGTCTTTAAAGGATTTTCTAAGTAGCTCTGAAACTGTGTTTAACATACTTCCTCCTAAAAACAATATCCAACCTATTGTAAGTAATATTAAATTAGGATCCTGATTACTAGTAATCATTAAGATTGGAAAACCTAAATAATAAATTCCAAAAGCAATACTGTTCATAATGGCTTCTTGCCATGAAATCCCTCTAGGCAACCATATAAACATCATAGCCGTTAATCGTAAAGCGGTGATAATTAAAGCTATAAACAGCCCTATTGAAATGCCTGGTTTGAAATAAGTAATGAAAAGTAAGTAATACGCAATGATTAGATAGATAATCTCAGTAACCAAAATTAATATTTTTTCTTTTATTGTTGGCCGGTTTATACCATACATTGTGATACGCTCCTCCCTTTATTCATTTTATAGGAAAATAAACTTCTATGATATTATTCTCCTCCTGTGTGCTATAAGGATTCGTTTTATAAACTTCAAACGGAGCTCCATTCAGTTTATAGTTATTTTCTTCAATCCAAACGTGTAGCTTTGTATGAATAAAAGGTAATTCTTCGTAAGAACCAATAAGCGTAGCCATTGCGCAAAGACCGGGATTAAACAATTTTGTTTTATTTGTGGCTTCTGCAAGGGGAATCGCAATTTCCACATCATAATTTTCAGGTACATATTCTGAACTATGGAAAATAGCAAGTGGTTTTGCAATAGGTAATAAATTTTCAAATGAAATTTTACTAAACAACTCATTAAAGTGTGTTAGGAAATCAACGGTATTAATTTGTTTTCGCTGAGATGATATATTATAGGTTAAGTGATTTACAAGATTAATCTCAATATGATTTAAGTAACCTATGATACTTTCTTCTTCATCTAATTGTTGAATATCACGCTTTAATTTTTTTAATAAAGAAGAATAATATGTTATCTGCTGTGTTAGATTTTCTTGTTTGGTTTTCATTTTAGAGTTAAGCAATTCAGTTTTCTCCCGATTTTCTAAAATATCCTTAATTTCTTCCAGCGAAAATAAATAAGTTTTTAATCGTGTAATCAATAAAGCTATTTCTAATTGGAAAATATCATAGTAGCGATATCCATTCTTAGGGTCTATGAAAGCTGGTTTTAAAAGCCCAATTTCATCATAATAGCGCAGCGTCTTCATTGTAAGATGAGATATTTTTGAAAACTCTCCAATTGAAAGCATAACACTCACCTCCTGTAATTAATTATTTTAAATATACTGCTTCCTGTAAGGGGAAGGTCAATCAACAAAGTTAAATTTTCTTATTGTATTTAGAACGATATTCATCCCCCTCAACCTACAATTTTAAAGTAGTCTCCAAAACGAATATGTAATCTTTTCAAAATTGTTCATGGGAAATCAGCCGATTTTTTCATTTTATAGTATTTGCATTTCTTATCTTGAAAAATGTAGCAGTATCCATTATATAAATAATCTAAGAT
The DNA here is from genome assembly GCF_003402455.1 of Bacillus sp. HMA207. Classification (NCBI taxonomy): domain Bacteria; kingdom Bacillati; phylum Bacillota; class Bacilli; order Caryophanales; family Bacillaceae; genus Bacillus; species Bacillus sp. HMA207. The sequence goes on from NZ_BEZT01000001.1 coordinate 2,110,701, forward strand.
CTACTAAGCGCTATAATCTTTCGAATGAACTTCTAATATGAAACAATTCGATGAAACTTTAATTACTATTAAATATAAGATTCCCCCTACAATTGTAATCATGTAGGCTGGAATATAATTTAATAATAGACCGGATAGCGCCATTGCTATAGGAAGCATCATTTTACTTATACTTAATCCAATGCTGAGAACCCTCCCTCTATATTCATCAGGAATCTCTTTTTGCATGAAATAAGCTATAGGTATATCAATAAGCACTATAATTAGTCCTAAAAAGAACATAACAACACAATAGGTAATAACGTATACAAAATCATTTACCTCAAAACTTTTGAATAAAACTGGAATTCCTGAAATAATCATAAAAACCGCCAACATAAAGCTTAACTTTTTCAAAAGATAAGCGTAAGAAAAACGATCGGTTATCTTTTTTACTAAAATCGCACCAATTATCATGCCTACTGGAAAAGTCCCTTGAATCATACCAAATTGTTTAGAACCAAGATCGAGAACTGTATTAATAATGTATGGCAATGGAACAGTTACAGCAAACCCTAAGAAGAAATTAAGTGAAATTAAAATACTGAACGTATTTTTTAAGCTTTTCCGCTCCATTAAGTAAGAGTATCCCTCCTTTATATCTTCAATAAAATTAATTTTTCTAATTGAACATTCCTCATTTATGTTTTGCTCAAACAATTTAAAGTTAATAAATAATATGGAAATAGCCGAAAGGATAAATGAAATACCGTTTATAATTATAAAAATTTTAATATCAAAGACTGCAAAAACAATACCACCTAACATAGGACCTAGAATTAAAGATATAGAATCGATAATTTTATTTATAGAGTTAATACTCATTAGCCTCTCTTTGGAGACGATATTTGGTTTTGCAGCTTCTAATCCTATTCCAAAAAATGTTGTAAATACCGTTATAAGAAAGGTAGTAGCATAAATGGTGAATAAGTCTAATCCATAATTACTGCTAAATATATAAACAGTAATTAATAAGCTTCCACTTAGTAAATCCATACAAATGACCAATTTCTTTTTATCAACTTTATCTGCAATTACACCAGCAAATGGATTCATAACAATCATCGGAATAGTTCCTAAAATAAGCGTAATGGCAAAATTTAATGCTGATCCGGTTATATGTAAAACATATAATCCTAATGCAAAACTATAAATAGAGCTACCAAATATTGATACTGTTTTCCCGAATGAATAGAGACACATATTTCTTAGTTCTTGGTTTCTTTTTTTATTTTCTATATGTAATCGTAAACTTCCCATCACTTTTCCCCCTACCTAACTTTGTGTTACGTACATTGTAAGTTCTTGGGTCAACCCAATAGCAATATGTACGATTTGAAAAGTTTTAAGGGGAAATAAATAAAAGATGGGGTTAACCCCATCTTTTTCCGAAAAATGAATATGTATAAATTTCTTCTCCTTGAACAAAGAAATCTTCGTACTTTCCGCCTCTTTTTAAATAATTTGAAGTGCTTTCATCAATCGATTGAAACTGTAAATTTTGGATTTCTTTCGTTACTTTTGCAGATGTAAAATTCCCTCGGAGTCTAGGTGCAATTTGGCTATTTATACTAAATTTATTAAATAAAATAAATGAACTTAATAAATAACAATTGTGTTTAAAAAGGGAATTTAATTCGCGCAATAAGAACTCCTCATGTTCAAAACTATAATTACTTGTACCTGATTGATCGATTACAATATCAATAGAACTACTCTGAATAGGTATGTTTAGAAAGTCGGCACAAATAAATACAATATTTCTTTTCACATTTCTTCTCTCAATTACATCTTTTAAAAGTAAAAGTTTATTCAAATCTCGATCAACAGCAATATATAAACAATCTTCCGGTAGTTCTTCATAAATATTTCGTAAAAAGAACCCAATACCAGACCCTAAATCAAGTAGTATTTTTTCATTTAAATCTAGTTGCATTAGTTTCTTTTTTGACCATTCTCCTCCTCTTTGAACATTTTCCAAAAAAGCAGTATCGGTTTCATGGATATAATCCGAAATAGAATCTTCAAGTGATGTCTTTTCATACGCTTTCAACGAGTTACCAGCTGTTAAAACCCCTGAAATAATCGCGTATTCTTCACCACAATTACAAATTAACTTTCCTTCAATAATTTGATTCTTATTAATAATCCCATCTTCAAGAATTAAATTTCCGTTACACTTAACACATTTAAATAAATGAAGTACTTTTAAATCTACCCCTAAAATTGAACTCGAGATTTCAGTTTCTATAGATAAATTATGTAACGCTTCCTTTAATTTATCCCGTTTCTTCTCCAAAAGTTCTATTTCCTGTTCCATTTCGTCATATTTTAGTTTAAATAAAGATTGGTAAAAGGTAATTTTTTCGTAATTCATAGATTTCGCTAAATTTTTATAAAAAAATAGTTCTTTAATTTCATTCAAGCTAAACCTTAAATCTTTGTAATGTAATATAAGTTCTAAATCTCTTTGACAATACTCATCAAAAAAATAGTGCCCTCCTTTTTTTTCAGGAATAATGAGACTGAGATCCATATAATGTCTAATTGTATCAATACTTATGTTATTTACTTCACCAAACTTACCGATTTTCATAATATCCCTACCATTTAAATATTTTTTTATATAGATTTCTATTTTTATCTTTAAAAATCCTTTCACCTTTTTTTATCAGCATTATTTACGGAATAAACAAATAGTATTATTTATATTGTTGTGCCTAATAATATAACATGCAACTTTTGGTTTTATGTATGTTAAATTGTCAGTATCAAAATTATTAAACCTAAATAGATTTATTACTCTCTACTTAATGAAATGTACCTATAAACGGACATTATAGCATCGCTTTATTGAATTGTTGGAGTAGGATTACTGTAGAAGGTTACATAGGGGGAGCGTCAGGAAAATGCCGATTTACAATGATAAGGGAATTCCAAATTAAAAAGCGCAATTTCTCTGCAAATCAAAACAGAGAAATTGCGCTTTTTAATTATTTCATTTTTTTATTGAATTCATTAACTGGAAGAAGTATTCAGGTTTATGAGTCTTATTTAGGTTATACCATGAATGTAATGCATCTGGTGTAAATACATCTATTTTTTTCAGTACCTCCCTTGCAAATTCCAGAGGAGCTATTCCTGATGCAGTAACTAAATTCGCATCAGATACCGCAGATCCCAACTCATAAAACTTTTCTCCTTTATAGTTAGGACATACCATTTTAGTATATTCTAAGTTATTACTTGTATGCTTTCTAGTATCCAAGTACCCCATATTCGCTAGGGCATCAGTTGCACCACAAATTGCAGCAACAATAGTGCCAATCTTTAGAGCTTGGCCAATTCTTTCCAAGATAGGTTGATGAATTTCTTCGCTCCAAGTAGTCCCTCCTGGTAAAATTAAAAGATCTTTACTCTCAAGAGTACATTCATCAAGGGAAATATCTGGTTTTATGCTCAGTCCTCCCATAGTAGTAATCATTTCTTTATTAGCTCCTACTGTAATTACTTTTAAAGGTGCTAAATCTTTTTTGAAATATCTTCCTGAGTTTAGTTCAGCAATTAAATATCCATATTCCCAGTCCGACATTGTATTAAATACATATAGAAAAACTTTTTTTGTTTGCATCCAATAACACTCCAATCACAATTTATATAGCTATTATAATATAACTTCCCTGACAGTTAACGTCAGGGAAGTTATCATACTTGATGAAATTTTATTAATTCCGACAGAACTTCAATAAGTCTTTTCTTAAGACTTATTGGCTCAATAACTTTAATAGATTTATTGTACGGTAAAAGTAAATAAGGTACATAGGTATGTATCATATCTTTTTCAAGAAGAAAAACAGCTTGATTTGAAGTCCGTTCTTGTAAATAATGTCCTAAAAACCAATGTTGGCAAATATCAGCTAATACATTTTTATCCCCATTAATAACCAAAGAAATAATATCTTTCTTATCTTCTATAGTTGGAAGAAGACTTTTTATAAAAAAGTCCCGTGCCGAAAAATTTTCTGGCCGGTTAAACTTATTTTCCGTTAACATTAAACTTTTAATTCGATCTACTCTAAAACTACGGATATCATTCCTAAGATGACAAAATCCAATCACATACCATTTATTATTCCAATAGATAATTCTGTATGGATCGACCAATCTATAATTTAATTTCTTTTCACCATTTTTATGGTAAAGAATTTTTACTGAGTACCCGTCAGCTACGGCCTGCTCCAACTCCTTCAAAAAAGTTTCTATAGAGAGCGGACTTAATCGACTTATTACTTCAAGACTAGTTAAATGTTGATTTATCTTTGTTTCCTGCTCTTGATTTGAGTATTTACTTAGTTTTGAAATGGCCCTATTTAATGCTTCACCTCCATAATACCCGGCTTCTTCTGCAAAAACAGCAGCATGAAATAGTGAAGTTTGCTCCTCAAAATCAAAAAAAAGAGGGGCTTCAATAAAATTGTTCAATAAAGTGTATCCGCCGTTATGTCCTGGTTCTGAAATTATAGGTACTCCACTAGTTGAAATTGTATCAATATAACGATACACAGTCCTTATATTCATCTCTAACTTTTCTGAAATTTGTTTCGCAGTAATTTTTTCACCTGAACGAAGCATCCAAAGAATTGCTAACATATTGTCAATTTTAGGCATATAATTTCACCTCTATATGAAACTTATTTTCTATTATAAATTTCCGATTTTCGGTATAACTCATCAATTGTTCCTTAAACTTTTTCTTCAAAAATAATATCCATTCTGATTTCGTTCAGTTGCTGAAATTGCCTTGAAAAATTCTGGTTAATTGAACTGACACGTATAATAGCATAAATGGTACTGCAAGCGTAACTAGTTTCCTTACTTTTATATTAACCTTTCCCCTTGAAACTAAAGATATATCTTTTATATACTATTGGTTAAATTTGGATGGATGAATATTATTTTATATTGAAAAAATAAATACGTCAAAATTATTTTACGGAAATTATAAAAATCATATTATATATAGATTAGTAAACTACTGAAATAATGCCCCCTAAAAGCGAAAAACGTGTTTCTATCTGTGAGTTTATAAGAAAGGATGACGTTTTTATTTCTATTTGTATGTGTGATAAATTACACCTATTTCCCTGAGAATTTTAAAAATCCTCATCCCCAATACCATACGAGTTGTTGCTACGGGTCTTGGTTTTGTACAAAAAATCGATAGAAACCAAGAAAATGATTTTATATCTTTTTATGTTTAGAGGAATTAAAAAATCACTACACCCCCTTCATATACGTGTAATATACAGGGATTTATAACTTGATATAGAACATAAAAAGGAGATGTTTATATTATAAATAAAATGATATATATAAGTGGAGGGTTAGAAAATGAAAATTGCAATAGTCTGCTTCGATAACTTTACTGATATAGATGTTTTTCTACCATGGGATTTATTAAATCGTGTACGTTTAGTCGGTGGTCTTTCTGATTGGGATGTACAGCTTTTAGGAACGGAAGAAACTCATATATCTATGTCTGGCTTGCGTATTCCCATGACAGGAAGCATATCTGATATCCCTTTTGCCGACGCTGTAATATTTGCAAGTGGTAAAGGTGTAAAGGATTTATATAAAAACCAACAATATATTAATAGCATTCATGTAGATCCTCAAAGACAATTAATAGGATCTATGTGCTCTGGTTCACTACTATTAGGAGCTAAAAAATTACTAACTGGTAAAAAAGCTACAACATATCCATCCGCAGTAGAACAGCTAAAACAATTTGATGTAGACGTTATTGAGCAAAGTTTCGTAAACGAAGGAAATATCTCGACTGCTGCGGGTTGTTTTGCTGCTCAAGAACTCTCAGCCTGGATTATAAGGACCCTACTTAATGAAGAAATGGTTGATATTGTACTAGAAACTGTTCAGCCAGTAGGAAAAGGTTTATATTTTTAATCTCAAATCAAGTCAAGGAATTGTGGTTGCTCCCCAAAACGATAAAATAAGATTTTTGTTTCAAGTTAACACAAATTTCGTTCTAGAGTGCTATAAAAATTCAACTTGATGATGGCGTGCACCATTTATAAATAAAAAACCCGTGAACTATTCACGGGTTTTACTTTAATAACTAATTGCAATTGTACCTTCACCTGCATGAACCGCAAATGAAATTGGTAATGGATATAATTTGAAATCCATTTCAGGGAATGCTTGTCTAATATCTGCAATCCATTCTTCAGCTCCAGCTTTATCGTTAGCATGGAACATGTGAAGTACTTTTGGTAATTCTTTTTCAAGTTCATTTTTAATATATTCTCGACATTTTTGGATTTTACGAACTTTCTTTTCAAGTAAAAGCTCTCCACCTTTTACTTCTAATATTAAGTTGACACTTAATAAACTTCCAAGTAAAAATTGAACTCCCTTTACACGCCCACTTGCATAAAGGCCTTTTAAACTTTTCGGGAATACGTGGAAAGGTCTTCTTTTTTCCTCTACTAATGTTTTGTGTATATCTTGTAAAGTCATACCATCATTGTATAACGATTTCGCTTTTCTAATTAGTTCATCCATTGGATAACTTGTTGTTTCACTGTCTAATACCGTTAATGGAAAACCTGCCATTTCTGCAGCTAACTTCATATTTTGATAGGTTCCACTTACTTTTCCGCTAATAGCAACTGCAAATCCTTCTTCATATTCTTCTTTGCATTTCGAAAATAACTCTACCATTTCCCCTATGTTAGGCTGTGATGTAGTGACAGTTTTACCTTCGTTCAAAGCATTATAAACGCGCTCACGCACACCTTCTTCACAATCTTTGTACGACACACCATCAATAATAACTTCAATTGGGATAACAAAGTTATCTCCTTCTGTTTTAAAACTCGCAGTTGTACTATCAGTAATCCAAGCAACACGATTCATGTTGTTCCTCCCTTAATTCAATTCCTCTTTTCTAATTTTTCTATATATTTATGTTATGAAAAGAGAATATCCCTGTAATAGTAACAGGACTTTATTGTTTTGGCTATAGTAGATGCATATTAAATGTGACTATTTCTTGTCTATTTCACAAATAAAAAAGAAAATCAAGGAATTTGCTCGATTTTCTTCTTATCATATACTATTTAAAAGTTTCATTATCTAAAATTACTACATAATCATTCGTTAATCGTCCAGCTTCTTTTGTATAACTAACAAGCCTTTGTATATTATCACAGCAAATTTTTGCTCCCCATACGAGTAACGGTACGCCAATAAAATCAATATGGAACCTTCTAGAAAACAGCCCACCGAAAGTCATCGGTAAAGGCACTGTTGGTGATGTATTAGAAAATATAATCTTTTCATGGCTTTGATAATGTTTTTGCAAGATTTCTCCTAAATGCTTCATCGCAGGTACAACAACTTTTGATGCGCCGCATCCAATCGTATATACAGGATGACCATGTTCATCGATTCCATGAAAAATAATTTTTCCCATATCTTCTGTTTTCAATTTATTAAAGTAATCTACATTCAAAATTTCTTCTTTCGTTAACTTACGATCCGTTGGTAGTTTATTTAAATGATACGCTGCAGCTAGTGAGGTAGTATGTGTTCCACCAAAATCTGTGTAAATGTATATCATATTATCATCCCTTGTTGTAAAAGTTCAATGTTAATTAGTATTACCGTTCTTAGCAATGTTAAACAAGGGATGTTATTTGTCCCATATGAATAATGGACTGGATTGTTACAAAGCACAACAAAGCCGGAATGAGCCAAATACGGTTTATTTTCACTTTTCGTTCTTTACTTTGCATCAAAACAATAATAAGAACAACAAGTAAAATATCCATTTAGAATCCTCCTATAAACTTGCTTATCTTTAAAGATTATATTCTCCTCTTTTCACTCCATACTTGAAATACGATAGCTACTTTCAAGTGTAAGATGGAAAATGTGATTTCTCATCAGCCTTAAGCATTATTTATAAAAATAAAAAGACGTACTTTTTACTCGTACGCCTTTAATAACTCGTTTAAACTCCTATTTATCAACTAATTCCATACCTTTAGAATTAGTTTTACCCAACACTCGAATGTTAAATTTATTAATGGCTTTTAAAAAGATATTATAAATACAATATCCAAAAATAGAACCTAGAACATTACAGATCACATCATCAATATCAGTAATACGTCCCACTCCACTAAATAACGACTCAATTAATTGTAGCAATTCAATACTAGCTGATATAGAAAATCCTAATAAAATTGTATTTTTGAATTTCTTATATTTATCCCATAGGATAGGTGCTAAAAATCCTAAAGGCATTAATAATAAAATATTCCCGCCTACATTTCTTACAATTAGACCAATCATAAATAGGGCATCTCCATCATAAGCACTACCAATTTGATTGATGTCTTTAATAATTGATGCAAATGGTATTATATTGACCGAGCGATTCAGATTTTCAATATTAGAAGGAAAACCGATTGGTAAAGGGAATAAAGTTACTGCAACAACCATACAAATGTAGACCACGAATAAAAAACTTACTAGTTCTTTCCACCAAATCACATATTTTTTATTTTTGGTACCAATTAATATTCCACGTACAATTAAATAACAAATAACCCCTAAAATAATAAACAAACTACCGTTGATCATATACAAATTGTTAACACATCCTTTCATATGAAGTAATAATTAAAATTTACAACTATATAGTAATGTTTTTTTATTTAAAAATCCATATATTTATATATAATTGTGTGGAATTACAAAAAAACCTTATTAAATGAATATAGGGTTCCTCGTTAACTAAAATATTTTTCAAAACAGAAACAAGCATGAACCCGTTTAAATTATTTTCGTATCTCTTCTTTTATATCCATATAATTAAAAAGCTCTTTCTATTTCTGTCATTAATTTTTCGGGTCCTGCCCCTTTATTCGATGGAATAACTAAAGCGATTCCTAATTCTGGATATATGGCCGAGCGAAAACTGACGCCTGGATCATATCCCATTACATGATATTTGAATACCTTGTTTTCTCGTGTTTCAATCCATATTCCATATCCGTAAGATTGTTTATCATTTACTTGAATGTGGGGAGTTAAAAGTAACCTTGTATATTCCTTTCCTAAAATTTCATTATTAAATAGTGCCGCCCAAAATTTCAGCATGTCTGGTGCAGTAACATATGCACCTCCATCAGCTCCTCCTTTTATTGGTATAGAGTAGATGTTTGTTCTCCAATTTTGGTTGGTTTCGTCCTTTATATATCCTAGAGCTGTATGTCTTGGTAATCTATCTAACGAAAAATAGCCAGAATCATTCATACCAACAGGATTAAAAATGTTTGTTTCTATATACTCCGTGAATTTAAGTCCCGTCTGTTCTTCTATTATTAATCCAAGTATAATAAAACCTGCGTTGTTGTAGTGAAACTTATTTCCAGGTGCAAACATCATATTATTGTTTTGAAATAATGGTAAAAAGTCTTTTACGCTCTTTAATAGATACATAGGTGTTTGTTTCCAAAGGTCTTCGAAGTTATCCATAATACTTTCATCAAAATAATCTGGTATACCAGCACTATGCGTTAGTAGTTGATGTATTGTAATATCTTCATCGAAGTTTGGAAATTTTATCTCTAGACAATCTTTTAATTTTGTATGAAAAGAAATAACACCTTTTTCAACAAGTTGACAGATGCCAATTGCAGTGAAGATTTTACATCCTGAGGCAATGCCAAATCTTGTTTGTATCGTATTGTTTATACATTCACTTTGGTTTGCGTAACCCAATGCTGTTTCATAGACTAAATCTTTTTCTTTTTTTACTAAAACTACTCCAGAGAAATCTATTTTCTTTTGTATTTCTTTTACAATTTTATCAATTTCATCTTTTGTTTTTATCACGACAACCACCCTTATCTTTCGGTATTGTTCTTTCCTCATATTAATTTTTCCATATAAAGAGGAAAGAACCCTCTTATTAAATACGATAAATTGTTAATGAGAACACAAAGTTCATTTCGAAGTTATCCCGTTATTTATGAGCAGTAAGACCCCCATCTCAAAATTCAGTAGAAGCAAAGAAATGAGGTGGGGGCCCTGCTGCCCGTAAAAGCCCGATTGGTGAGGGCTAATAATCAGCGGAGGATGCCCCCCTGATTAAAGTTTCACTTTATTGATTCAGTAGAATACAACTTAGATTGTGATGGGAATAAAGTAAACACACACAAGACGATAGTAATAAATAACATGATCAATGAACCTACAATAACTACAAGTTGTATAGAAATGAACTGAGTCGCAACACCAGATAATATTGTAATAAAGATTGTTACTAACGCAATAACAAGTCCATATATACTCCCGATCCGTCCCATTATATGAACGGGAACGTTATTTTGGTAAAATGTATAAAATCCTGTATTTGCATATGCCATAGAGAAAGATAAAATAAAGAATCCAATAGCAGCTATTAAAAATACATTTGAAAAAGCATAAATTAAATAACCAATTGCGATGAATAGTGATCCTATTCCAATTAGAAATGAAGGTGCTAATTTCTTTGATAAAATTGTATTTGTTATGGCACCTAAAATAAATCCTGCACCAGCTATACTAACTAGAAAACCGTATTCACTATCTGTTAGTAGTAATACCTCTTTCGCAAACGATAGTTCAAGTGAATCAGTAGCAGTTGCTAATACGAACATACTTTGAAATAAGAAATACACACATACGACATACACATGTTTTCTACTAAAATTTATAACAGTGTTCCAATCTTTTTTTAATACTGTAAGTGATAATGTATTACTAGTTGTATCCGAATCTTCTTTCTTATCAAGATTCGGTAAAAGTAATGTAATGAATCCTGATAAGAGAAATGCTATAGCATTCATATATATAGCAAACTCTGGTGTACCTGCAATTAATAATCCCCCCGCTACTGCTGGTCCAATTAATGATGCACCAGATCCTATTAAAGTACGTAATGAGTTGAAACGTTGTCTTTGCTCTACTGGAATTAATTTCGTCATATACGTCATAGCAGTTGGCTCATAAATTGCACTGGCCATACTTATAAAGAATACGAATACATAAACAATCCAAAGTGACGGAAGTAAAGGTAAAATAGCGATAAATAACGCACGATATATATCGAGGTGAATCATTAATTTCCGTTTATTTAAACGATCAATCATACTCCCAGACCAAGCGTTTGTAAATAAAGTGGCTAATGGTTTTATTACATATAAAGTAGCAACAGCTAAGGCTGAGCCACCCATATTATAGACAAGTACATTCAGTGCTATTAAGTAAATCCATGCCCCTAAATTCGCAATACCAACTCCGGACAATAGTAATAAAGGATATTTCCAATCTTTAAGTAAATTTTTCATTTTTGGCCCCCGCTTTCAAAATTGTTTTACAACAATAAAAAAATCCCACCCCCAAGACTTTTAATCTTAGGGACGAGATTTATCATCGCGGTGCCACCCTAGTTTGTTAATATGTCACCATACTAACCTTATCAGGTACTGCATTCTAATTCATGCTTATACCATAGCTCTATAACGGGAGCTCCCGTCACACCATCCCCTAATAATAGGTTCCGATGTGCTGCTCAGAGGCTTGGTTCAATAAAGAATTTTTACTCCTTTTCAGCTACATGGAGCTCTCTGTGAAAAATTCATTTTATTTACTCTTCTCTTCACTGCATTTATTTTTTCCATATTATCACATATAAATTTAACTGTAAATAAACAATAATCAGATATTTAATAACGTGTCACTGTTAGTTCTTTTATTTATTATTTTTTCTAAAAATTACGGTGCGTGAAATTACTCGCAACTCTAAAGAAAGAGCTATTTGCATATAGCTCTTTCCAAATGCCTGGATTAATTCGTATTCGCCTCTGTTAACGGTTGTAACGGCGGTTCTAATTCTAGTTCTAGTGTATCTCCTTCTTGTAAATCTTGTCCTTTTTCAATACTTTGACTCGTTACATAACCCGTACCAGAAGTTTTCAAATCTAATTTCAAAAGTTTAGAGAAATGCATAACATCACGCATGGACCACCCTTTTACATTTGGCATTTGTGCGTTATTCCCTAATAAAAATATACGATCACCTTCACTCATTACCTCGCCAGACTGTGGATATTGTTTTATTATTTTTCCTTCTCCTAAAATTACCGGCTGTAGCTTCTCTTTTTCTACACTTTTCTCTATTGTATCCATCGATTGATTTACATAATTTTGTACTTTTAATTGAGATTGTTTCGCTGCATCAGCTATTTGTTTTTCTGTATACGGTTTCACCTTTAAATATTCAAGGCTGTTTTTTATAACAGGTTTAAATATTTCAGCAAGAGGCTGAGCTCCATACTCATCTCCTTTTAACTTTGGCTGCTTAATAGCTAAGTATACGATTAACTCCGGATCGTCAATTGGAGCCATTCCTAAAAAGGAGAAAATGTAATTCTCTTTCCCTTCCATATATCGGCCATTTTCAGGATTCGGGATTTGTGCTGTTCCTGTCTTACCTCCAATTGGATAACCATCCACTTTATACATTGTACCAGTTCCTTTTGAAGATGTTATAACACGCTCCATTAAGCTTCTAACCTTGTCCGCTGTTTCTTTTTTTATCGGATTCCCAATTTCTTTCGGTTGATTTTCCATAATAACTTCTTTGTTTGTTGGATTTACAACTTTATCAACGATATATGGTTGCATCATTTTCCCGTCATTTGCTATAGCAGTAGCCGCTTGGATTAATTGAATCGGAGTTACTGTAGAACCTTGACCGAAAGAAGTTGTAACCTGTTGAATTTGTGTATTTAATAATAAAGTATTTTTCCTTTCTCCAGGTAAATCTATCCCTGTTTTTTGATTGAATCCAAATTTATTCATATATTGCTTAAATTTATTTGGTTTCAGTAACTGATCTTCTAAAATAGAAAAAGCTACGTTTGATGACCTTTCAAATCCTTCATCAAATGTAATTGATCCCCATCCAAATCCACCATTATGGTCTTTTATATCAGATGAACCAACGGAATATTTTCCAGATTGAAAATATTCTTTTCCGTTATATACACCTTCATTAATGGCAGCTGCTAATGTAAAAACTTTCATTGTTGAACCTGGTTCATATGCATTTGCAATCGGGTCATTTAAAAAGTATTCGATATCACCTACATTAGGATTGTAACTAGGTTTACTAGACATCGCTAAAACCTTTCCTGTTTTTGGATCAGCAATAATGCCAATTAACATAGAAGGATCATAATGTTCTTGCGCTTTGTTCATCGCTTCTTCTAAAAAACTATTAATTTGTTTATCAAGCGTTAAATATACGTTATTCCCATTTTTAGCTGGTTCTACTTTACCTATATCATTTGTAAGCGGAATTCCCCTTCGTGTACCCACATATTCTATATTTCCGTTTGTAGAGTGCAAATATTTATCCAAACTCTTTTCAAGCCCAAACTTCCCTTCCGTATTCCCTTTATCATCTGGTCTAGCAAAACCAAGTATATAGGATGCAAAGTCTTCATTCGGATACACTCTTGCTTTTTCCGACATAAAAGATACACCTGGTATTTTTAAATCATTAATTTTTTCCTTCTTTTCCCTAGATAAGTTCCGACCAATTTTCCCAATTTCAACTTGCGTACGCCCTTCATGAAAGTTTTTTAATACTTCTTCTTTATCAATTTCAAGCGCATCGGCTAATTGTTGTGCGGTTTCATCTTTATTTTTCACTTTATCTTTTCCTTTTAAATTCACAACAACTCGATACGTTGTAGAATCTTGTACTAACACCTTTCCGGTTTGATCATAGATAGTGCCACGATTCGCTTCTAAAACACCTTTTTTATTATGTTGTTCATTCGCGAGATCCTTTACATTCACATTATGCACGACTCCTACTGCCTGAATATAGAATATACGCAAAATCATAATAAGAAACAAAACAATAAAAGCAATCATCATATATCGAGCGCCTTTATTCGTTTGGAGTTTTTGCATACTTATCTCCTCTCTTTTGGAATGGATTCGTACGAAGATCCGTTTTAAAATTTGTAGTTTTTGTTTACGATACTATATGTTTCGAAGTTTTCTTTTTAATTCCTTTAAAACAATGCAAAACTAACTGTTGTTATTTTGTGTTATTATTTTATATATTTAAAATACGGTGCGTGAAATTTCAGAATATTAATTAGTACAACTTGATTACAGAGCACTCTAAACTCTTTTCGTATTTCCTATAAAAAAATTCCCCTCTGGATGTCCAAAGGGGAACTTTTTATAAGAAAATTATGCGATATGGTTATATTTCGCTAAGAAAGGAATTCGTCTCGCTACTAATGCATACATTTTGAATACAAGTTTCGCTATTGGTTCAAACATACGTGTACTTTGCATTACTAAAGCACTCGTAATAAGTGTTAAGAATGCTGCACCAAGTATATCTAAAGGATAATGAACACCTACGTACATACGTGATATACCGACTAGTACTGCCCATAATAGCGCGATATATTTCAGTTTTTCTCCTCTAAGAATAAATACGAAGGCGATTGAAAATACAAGTACAGAATGATCACTAACGAATGATGAATCTGCTGCATGTGGTACTAATTGATGTACATCATGTGATACGAACGGACGCGGATGGTAATATACCGCGTGTATAAGAACATTTACTAATAATGCAATAATAACCGAAAGCGTCGTATATAAAACTGTATATTGTTTTCTAATTGCCTTTTCTTTCTTTCCATTATTAAACCATAAGATAAACATAAATAGAACGGCTACGTATGCAGCGCTATTTGTAATAGCAATCATTAACGTATCTAATAGTTTGGATGAATCAGCAAAATTATTAAACCACTGAAATACTGTGTAATTCATTAAACTCTCTCCTTACATACAAGTGTTCTTGATTTACACAGTATACAATACCATTATGAAAATAGGCTTAAACTTTTTTCATCTAATTCTCATTTTACTATTACTCATGTGACAATTATTAAACAAATTTTATACGCTATTTATGTATAAAGCCGGTAAGCCTTTATAATAAGGCGGTTCGTATTTTTTTCATATTTGAAATACATAACATGTTCATTTAAATATACTAATTGCAAAATCATATTTTTTAATTCATTTGAAGTACAATATTTCCAAATTGTTCTCCAAGTTCCATACGGCTTAATGCTCGAATTGCTTCTTCTAACGAGTAAACTTTATCAATAATTGGTTTAATTTGATGTTTTTCTATAAACTTTATCATCTCATTAAATTCCTCACGGCTACCCATGGATGTTCCCATAATATCAATTTGATTGTAAAATAGCGCGCGTAATGGTAATTCAATTTTATCGCCTGAGCTTGCACCAAAATTCACGATTCTTCCGTTTGGTTTTAAGACATCAAAATATTTCAAAAAAGTTGCCGGACCAATACTATCTATTATTAAATCAACTTTTTCACCTTGTAAGCTCTCTTCCCAATTTCCAGCACTATGAAAAGAAATATCTGCACCATATTTCTTAGCAAGTTCCCTTTTATTCTCTACCCTTGAAGTAACACTCACTTTTGCGCCAATTGCTTTCGCGAATAACATGGCAAATGTAGCAACACCACCGCCTATTCCCGGAATTAAAACGTGTTCGCCGCACTTCAATCTACCTTTTGTAAAAAGCGCTCTATATGCAGTTAATGCAGATAAAGATAAAACACCTGATTCTTCCCAAGTAAGATATGACGGCTTTTCTACTACATTTTCTGCTGGTACAATTACATATTCAGCAAACGTTCCATCTTTCGGTCCACCTAGCACTTCTGGTAACTCCGGTACTTCAGTAGCATGTTCCCATCCAATACTAGGATTAATAATAACTTCTGTATGTAGTGTAATATTTGAAACTCCTTCTCCTATTTCTGTAACAATTCCTGAGCCATCTGACCCTATTACTAATGGTAGATCCATTTCTTTTCTATTGTTTATAATAAATAAATCCCTATGATTTAACCCTGCAGCTTTTAACTTTACTTTTACTTCACCTGCATTAGGACTTATCTCAGGTGAAAATTTATATTCTAATCCCTCTAATCCTTTTTTATATTGATGTACAATAGCTTTCATAGCTTAATTCCCCCTTAATATTTCCAATGTACTAGAAATATCAAAATAAATAAAATAGTTTGCCTCCAATAATTAGAAATTATATATTTAGTCATGAAAAAACAAAAAATCCCACTCCCTATAAAAAGTATAGGAAGAGGTTTCAAAACTAGTTAGATAAGAATCTATAAATTCATTGAGTTCTAGCCAATTCTAATATTTTTCGAATAAACGGCGCTTTTGCCTTTGTATATGAAACACGACCAAAAGCATATGTAATAGCAAGCATCTCTTTTAATTCTCTATATTCTTTACGTGCCCATTCATTGCTTATTAGAAAGTCACGAAATAAAATATTGTTTCTCCACTCGTCACTATTATAAATATAAACATGCAAATGATGAGTACCTGCTCTCCACTTTCCTTTTCTAAAAAAACGCCAATTCGTTGCATCTTTTGGAACATACTCATATCCAATTTCCGATAGAACTGCAATCCACTTTTCAGTTATTTGCAATTCTGTTACGCCAATCATCATATCAATAAGAGGTTTAGCTCCTAATCCTTCTACTGCTGTGCTTCCTATATGTTCAACAGCAATTATTTCTTGTCCTAACAAGGAACAGAATTTCTCTTTTTCTTTTATATACTCTTCAACCCATTCTTTTTGATACGGTTTAATAACAATTTGTTGATCCATTGTATTCACCTCTCTATAAATATTTATCATTATATTTATAAAATTTTATATTATTAGCATAGGATTTCCATAAAATATGTCGAATAGTGGAATGTACAACTTAATTATATTAAATGTGAGGTAATCTATGAAAGATAATTCCGTGGAAATTCAGTTAAATAACGTAACATTCCAATTAAAAGAATATCATAATTTTGATTGGCTTATTAAATTAGGGACCGTATTTGCAGTTTTTGACCAACAAGATTCAGGTAATATAAGTTTTGGTGTAGAAAAAGATGGGCATAAGAAATTTATCAAATACGCAGGAGCACAAACAATTGCATATGAAGGAACAACGGGTGATGCTATTGAAAGGCTAAAAAATTCAGTTACTATCTATGAAGATTTAAAGCATAAATCGCTCATAAGATTAATTGATCATTTTCCAGTTCAATCTGGATATGTATTAATTTTCGATTGGTTTGATGGTGAGTGTCTTCATTCGCATTGGCGTTTCCCATCTCCTGAAAAATATAAAAATCCAAACTCACCATTTTATAAATTTAGACATTTATCTGCTATAGAACGAATTCATTCCTTACATTCCATTTTTTCTTTCCATACTTATATAGAAAAGAAAAACTATGTAGCATTAGATTTTTATGACGGTAGTATTTTATATAATTTTAATACAAACGAGACTAAAATTTGTGATATAGATTTATACAGTAAGAAACCTTACATAAATAAAATGGGTCGGCTATGGGGTTCCTCCCGTTTTATGTCACCAGAGGAATTTGAACTAAACGCAACAATTGATGAAAGAACAAATGTATTTAATATGGGAGCAATGGCTTTCTCACTTTTAGGCGGTGAAAAAGATCGTTCCTTTATAAAATGGGAAGCAAGTAAGGAATTATATGAGGTAGCGTATCGTGCTGTAAGTGACAATCGAGCAGAACGGTATGCATCAGTTATAGAATTCTACGAAGCGTGGTTAAAAGCAGCTAACGCAGAAAAGATATAACCCTAAATTATTAAAAGAAATATAGAGTTTATACTATACTTGTTTTGTTTTCTTTGCTATTGCAAACTTCAAAAAAGCTGCAAGTAGGAGGAGGAGCGGTATGCCCTGAATAAAGAGAAATCCTCCAAAAAAATCAAGCTTAGTACTATATGGAGAGTCTGTTGCCATCACACCTATAAATAAAGCCATTGGACTTGTGAGTAGATTTATCCCTAAACAGATCATTATCAATGATAGATTTTTAGCCTTAATTTTTGATGAACCAGACAAAAAAATAAGAATATCGCAGTACCAAATATAAGAAACAGTTTTACATAAAAACTTACCATAATATCCCTCCATGAATCTAATTGTACCATTAGCAAGGACAAACTTGATTAAATAGGATATTTATGTAAGTCAGATATAGTGTCTCTTTATCAGTGGCAAGAAAAAAGTGGATCCCTACTCTCTCACAAGGAATCCACTCTTTCTATTTCTACAACTCTATTTTTATACGTTCCTCTTCTTGTCCTTACGCGAACTGCCATCACTAGATCATTAACATAATTATCTTTAGCGGAAGTTAAAGGTTTTTATTTTTGTCCTCTAGTTTTCTAGCCGGACTATATTCTATTTTCAAGCCCATTTCTATCCCCCATGAATAAAACTCAACGTTCTGTTTATACTACAACTACATCTAGAGACACATCACTGTTTAGAGCGGCTAAGTTTTGTTAGCTGCTCTTTTATTTATGGTAAAATGAAACTTTTTAACAGAATTACTTTTGTATAACATTTCCAATCTCGCTTACACTATAACTATAACTTTAAGTTACACATCTATTACTTATAGGGCCTAATTTTCTTTTGTGTAACAATTGGTTAACTCATAAAGTTAACCAATTTGTTGTGTTAAATATTTTTTATTTCTCAATACTTAATACCTGGAATTAATTCTCATTTATTGGTACTAAACTATTGACATTGATTTTCCTCATATGCAATTTTTGAAAAGGCCTTTTCTCTCACATCAAGCTCTTTTATTTATTAAAAAAAGATTATTTTATATAGATTACTATAAGCATCCATAAAGCCAAAGCACCAATGATAGCGAGTACTATACGTGTAGATAGTATCCTTACTTCAAAGTCTGTTTTTTTGGAAGGTTCAGGATATGCAATTATGTAAATTCCCTTTAATAATGCAAACCATGCAATAACCGTTAGGAATCCCTTCCAGTTGAATACCCATACATTATGTAGAATTACAGTACCTAATCCTAGGAAAATCGATAGAAAACCATACATAATACCAAACCCTCTGTCTTCAACCACTAATTTTTTCAAGTCACGTAGCACCGATGGACGGACGAAAAGTATTCCCGATACGATAACCGTCATCCATCCCCAGAACAGCCCTAAAAAAGTACTAGTTTCCATTATTATTTCACTCCCCTCAATTATATTTATATTTCAGATATTCCTTCCTTTAGAACAATTCCAGCACTTTTATGTGTAGGTTAAAGTCTGCTCTTTTTTAATACAAACATTCCGTATTCAATGCCCATACTTAATCACACCATTTCTCTACAAAATGAAATTTTTATTAATCTTCCTCATCTCCGTAACAGTTATATAATTCCTAGCATTCTTCCGACTTGCTATTCTACTTTGATTCACTGGTCTTGTATAAAAACGAACTGTCGCAGGAAGTACGCCCATATAATTAGCGCATTTCTGTATAGTTCCGATACATAACAATGATTCACGTTTATAAACGACGTACTCCTTTAAGTTCATTTCTAAGTCCCCTTTTCTAATACAATAGCGTTTTTGTTTAGTTTCACTCTAAAAGTAAAATTTTCATTTTTTCATTCAATCAAGTTCATAAAATATTCTTTTCCCCCTATAAAATAATGATTAGGTGTCCCACGCGCATTTTATCCACTGGAAATAATACCTTTCACGTACTTACGTATTAGAGACTTCATTTCTGCTTCTTCTGCAATAGCAATTTTGTTCACTTTTTTGATACATTTATGAAACATTCACATGTTATCTTCAATATGTTCTATTCTTTTTGAAAAACCATGTGAGAATACCAAACTAAGAAGCCCTAGAGCCCTAACTCTAGGGCTTCTTGTTTTTAAATAAGGATTTTGCTAAAAAACTGCACATTTATTAAGAACATACATAAAATATAATGTGGTATTCTTTTTCAATATTAATATTTATCCGAGAGCGCCTTGAATGGCGCTCTTTAATTTCCAAATAACATTTTCATGTAATTACGAGAGCGGATTTTATTATGATGTACAAGCACTACTTCACTTTATTAAATAGACTATATAAATATCTAAAAGAAGGGAGCTTTTAATTCATATGGCTGATTACTTCTATAAAGATGGTAAAAAATATTATAAAAACCAATCGCATTCCAACAATCAAAAAAACAACTGTTTTATTGAAACTCATACGATAGCTGGTTCTGCAGAAAATGCAAATGGAAATATACCTGTGTCTGTTTTCCTTGAAACCACCGCTCCACAAACTGTATTTGAGGATTTTACAAACAATCATAATAAAACATTAATTCAGTTATTCGTTGTTGGTATGAGTGCACCCGTTCAAGTAACTATTCTAACAAGAAGATCTAGCGTACCAATTACTACTATATTACAACCTGTTCAAACAAAAATATTTCAAGTTGAAGATTTTCAAAGTCTTACTTTTACAAAGCAGGAAGGTTCTACTAGTGTAGTTAGTTTATTTGTTCAAAAAACATTTTGTATATGCTGTAATGATAATAACGATTTATGTAATGAATATTACCAAGAATGTAATTGATAGATTAAATCACCAGAAGAATCCTTTATATAAAGGGTTCTTTTCCTTTCACTCCCCTCATTTCCCCATTTTTTATTAAAATAACTATTTTATTATGTTTCCTAACTTACAGTAATGTCCTTAAAAAACATTCATATATATTTATCAGATGCACTTTTAAATCCCAGAGTATCAAATGCTTTTAAAAGTTAACTGACCAACAATATTCAACTTCTCTTTAAAAATAACTTAGATACAAAAAAGCTACGTTTTATATAGGATAAAAAATTATCTTACGCAAAGGAGCTTGATTATTTGTGAATTACCAAAATGATAATAACCCTAACATTCACAAACCTTGCACTTGTCCATCCCCCACGGCTAACAGTTTAAATGTTGTTCAAACTACCCCATCAATAGTCTCTGTAAATTCTGCGATTCCACTAGATACCGTGGTAAATTCTAATGGTACGGCAATCTCATTCACACCACCAACAACTGTTTTACTTGAAGGTGGAAGAACCTATTTGGCAATCTATGAAGTGCAAGTTATCATTCAACCAGGAGGTAATTCGGCAGGTATCACTATGTATCTTAATAATAATCCAATCATTGGCTCTGGTACTTCTCTGGGATATACTGCAGGATTCACTTCTGTATCAGCACCCGCTATTTTCACTACACCTTTAGGTATAACAAGTACTCTTACTGTTAATGTAGGACCATATTCTAATACATTAAATACATTGGGCTTAACTCTTGCTGTTGTAGCATTAACATAATAAAATGTAAAACTCTCTAAAATGATTTTATTTATCCCTTAACTGTCTATTGGGCTAGCCTCTAAGAACTCCACATAACTACATATAGAAAAAGAACATTATTTGGTTCCATAGTACTAGGTGACTCGGCTAGCACAATTGCTGAGTCACCTATTTATCTATAATAAAATAAAGCTTTTGTTTAATTTATTACTTGTTCTTTTTTATGCATTATTCTATTACAATCCATTTTCATGTTATAATTACCAACAGTACATATTTTAATAGGCACAACAAATTCCTATTATTTCTAAATGGATTAACAAATAAAAATACGTGTAAAAGAATTCAGTGTTTTACTGAATTCTTTTTATGGATCTTTCAAAATCTTTTACCTCTTCCTTCATTCCTTCTTTTTAATAAACTTCAAATTTTATTACAATAACGCTTTTTTAAAATACAATCGCTTGCCTATAAACTTTGTAACCTTCATTTTCTTTCCTATGATTACAACATCCTCCTAACAACCAAGTATTGGTTATATATCCCATATGAACACCTCTATTTTATTGGCATATACTTTGAAGGAAAAAACATTTCACATTAAACATACACCTACAAACTCAGTTGCTAATAATTTACCAAAAATTACTTAATATTCAATTTTTAAAAGGAGGTATTTATGAGATATAATCGAAAATCAAATTCCAAAAATCCGTGTGATAAATTTCAGCAACCCTGTTTTATTTCTATATCCCCTTGTGATCAAAGTAATTGCTGTACACCTGTTTTTTTCTCGAATTCTCAACAACAAGAATTATTACAAATAATAAATCAATTAAATCAAGCCATCCTTTCTTTTTTCACAACACCAAATCCAACAACTATACAAATACTCCAATCAGCATTACAGGCATTAAATGATTTATTAATAACAGTACAACCAAATACACCAAATAGAAATTTAGTTATAAGAACTATAAATCAATTAATTAATTCCTTACCTACTGCATCCCTCACTCAAATCTCAGCATTATTCCAATTTCTATTCCAAAGCTTGTCTTCACTTATAAGTTGTTCAAATATATCAGACCCCTTATTACAGCAAACATTCAACTTAATTTTACAAGGAATCTTAAATAGTTCGCTATTAAGTAACATCGGAAAACCGGGGCCGACTGGAGCCACTGGACCTAGAGGATTTCCTGGACCTAGAGGCGCTCAGGGTTCTCAAGGTGTGCAAGGAATTCAGGGGCCGGAAGGACCAGAAGGACCGGAAGGACCTCAAGGTGTGCCAGGGATTCAGGGACCAGAAGGGCCGGAAGGACCGGAAGGACCTCAAGGCGTGCCAGGGATTCAGGGGCCGGAAGGACCACCGGGACCTCAAGGACTTCAAGGCGTACAAGGGATTCAAGGGCCTCCGGGACCTACTGGTTCAGGGACCGGAATGGGAATTCCCGGACCACCGGGACCCACTGGACCTCAAGGTGTACAAGGAATTCAAGGACCTGAAGGGCCGGAAGGATCCACTGGACCTCAGGGTGTGCCAGGTATTCAAGGGCCGGAAGGACCACCAGGAACCACTGGACCTCAAGGGGTGTCAGGTATTCAAGGGCCGGAAGGACCACCAGGAGCCACTGGACCTCAAGGGGTGCAAGGAATCCAAGGGCCGGAAGGACCACCGGGACCTACTGGGGATTGTGATTGTCCACCGGGACCTACTGGACCGACCGGACCTACTGGGCCAACCGGACCTGCATGTAATTTCCTAGTATATGCTACAAATGCAGGACTCATAGATGACCCTACAAATGATACAGTATCTGTAATTAACACCGGAACAAATATAGTAGTTGATACAATTACTGTAGGTAATGCACCACTTGAAGTAACGGTTTCACCAAATGGAGCTCGTGCCTATGTTACTAATATTTTTTCTGATACCGTTTCCGTTATTGATACTGCTACGAATACTGTTATCGCTACCATTCCCGTTGGAACTGATCCAATCGGTGTAGCTGTTTCTCCAGATAACACAACTGTTTATGTTGGAAATCATGGTAATAATACTGTTTCTGTTATTAATGCAGCTACCAATGCAGTTATCACTACCATTCCTGTTGGCCTCGCTCCACAAGGAATCACTGTTTCACCAAATGGGACCTTTGCATATGTTGCAAACGAATTAAGCAACACAATTTCTGTTATTAATACTGCTACCAATGCAGTTATCGCTACCATTCCTGTCGGTATTCGTCCTAGAATAATCGTCTTCACACTAGATGGTACTCGTGCTTATGTCACAAATCAAAATAGCAATACTGTTTCTGTTATTAACACCGCTACCAATGCAGTTATTAATACAATTAACGTAGGTACCGAACCTGTTGGTATAGATATTACACCGGGTGGAAATCTTATATACGTTGTAAATAAAGTTAGCAATAATGTATCTGTAATAAATGTGGCGACAAATACTGTGATTGATACAATTTCTGTTGGTTTATCCCCTGATCAAGTAACTATCATACCTGATGGCACTCGAGCATATGTTACAAATCAAGCTAGTAATACTGTTTCCGTTATTGATATTGCTACGAATACTGTTATCACTAATATCCCAGTAGGTGTCGCTCCAACCGGAATAGCTACTGGAACTATTTGTGAATAAAATAAAGAAATGAAAGCCACAGATAGTTTTTATTAACATTGATAGTATGTGATATTCTTTCTTTAACTACGTTCAAACAACCAGGATAAACCTCTATATTCTGTTAATATTCTTTTCTGTTTTGTCTTACAGAACCTGCTGAGCCGCTAGCTGTTGTTAGCTGCTCTCTTTCTATAAAATCCAAATCAAATACCAATCATTTTACTGAAATTGATTTTTCTGGAATTACATGATAATATTTACCTATAAAATTATTACTCTTATACAAAGAGCTATGAGCCTTTCCACTCATGGCTCTTTTTTATTACGATTTTCACTTCACATCTACACGATCAACTTTACCGTTTATCCAAACCGCGACTTGCTCACCAAATCCACTCATTGGTGGATTGACTACTGTTACATTTCCGCCCTTCACTATTAAAAGTTTGTTGCTACCAACATCAATTTCTACTTTTTTCAAATGTCCATCTCCCTTTTACTACCGCATGTACTCGACAACATCAGTTTTAAAGCCACTTCCCAAATAAACCCTTACTGGAATTACTACACGACCTAGCGCGTCCACTTTTCTTGAAACACCTGTTTTTTCATAGCTTACTCTCCTTTAGTATTTTTATATTTATTTAGAATCTCATCCAAACGTTTCTAATTACGAATGGTTTCTGCTTATCAAGATTTAGATTTAATTAATTGTAATAAATCGGTTGGGGGTTTATACAGAAATGCTTTCAGGGAAATTTTTATAAAGAAATCAAAAATGCAGCAGTGAAAAAAATTAAAACTCATAATTTAAGATATACACACGCAACTATACTATTGAAACAAGGAGTTAACCCTAAAATTATCAGTGAGAGATTAGGTCATACTGACATTTCATTAACTCTTAGTATTTATTCTCATGTTTTATCGAACATACAGGAAGAGGGAGTAAAAAATTTTGGTAAAAGTATCATTGGATAGTTAACGTTTGCAAACTGTTTGTATTTTATAACAAAAAGCCAAACAAATCTTGTATTAACAAGGTTTATTCACTTTAACATATGTTATCATGTATAATACATATGTTAAGTAAATTTTGAATAACGAGGCAAATATTATGGACTTTGTTTATATTAATCAAAACGTATTAAATAATCTTCTATACATTTTATGTAGTATATTTGTTTTTTATTTCATATATGATAGCAGGCATTATTTGAAAAAATACAAAATATTACTGATTACCCTTTGTTCTAGTATCCCGCTTATTTTATGTATGCGATACCCTATCTATATGGATGAAAGTTGTATTCATGATTTAAGACAAATTCCGGTCATAATAGGTACGCTTTATGGTGGATTCCCTGTCGGTATCATATTGTTTACAATTTTATTAATTACAAGATTTATATTTTATGGCTTTAATATGCTGACAGTCGTTGTTTACGGAATAATGTTCATCGTTACAGCACTCGCATCTTCAAAATTTAATACATATAATAGAAAGCTTAAAGTAGCTTTTTCCATGTTTTTAACCTTTTTCCTAGCAATATTTACAACTGTAATTGTATTAACTTTATCAGATTTTGAAGTGAATAATTTGTATATTATTTATTTCATGGTATTACCGACTACTTTAATGTTATTTATTGTTTATATAAATGAAGTTATAAAAGATGCTGTATTAATGCGCTCAAAATTAATTAAAATGGAAAAAATGGAGATTGTTAGCCAACTCGCTGCAAGTATATCGCACGAAGTAAGGAATCCTTTAACGGTTGTAAAAGGATTTACACAGCTTTTAAAAACACCAAATTTAACTCCTGAATCAAGAGACGAATATATTAAACATATACTTGAAGAGTTAAATCGTGCCCAAGAAATTATCGATGATTACTTAACGTTTGCCAAACCTGCTCCAGAAAAATTAGATCAAATTTCAGTAAAACAAGAGTTAAATCGAGTTATTAATATGATATTGCCATTGTGTAATATGAATACGATACATATTACACAGGATTTTTCTGAGGCAACCATTGTTGGTAATAAACAGCACTTTCAACAATGTTTTTTAAACTTAATCAAAAACAGTATTGAAGCAATGCCTAATGGTGGTACCTTAAATATTTCCTCATCTATCAATAATAGTAAAGTTGAAATACGAATTGAAGATAGCGGAGTTGGAATGTCACAGGAGCAAATACATCGATTCGGTGAACCGTATTTTAGTACAAAAACAAAAGGAACCGGTTTAGGTACAATGGTTGCTGTTAAGATTATTGAGACAATGCATGGAAGTTTAAAAATCCGAAGTATCGTTAGTAAAGGAACGACTTTAATGATTACGTTCCCGAAATATAGTAAGAATACGCATTAAAACAAATAAAAAAGGAGCGACCATGCTCCTTTTTTATTTGTTTCGATACATAAGTATCTTCAATGTTTTTTAGTTTACATTTGTGAAGACTAATTAAAAATTAGTATCCTCCGCCCCAGCAGCTGCATCCTACAATTATTAATAGAATGAATAACACAACTAGTAAAGCGAAACCTCCACCAAAACCACAAGAACCACCGTAACTCATATTTTCTCCTCCTTTTGGTTTGAAAACTAATAGGTAGTTGATCATTTTAACTGGTTCGTATTATACATTATGTATATATCCCTTTTTTGAGCATGTCTACATAAAAATAAGTAAAAGCACTCGTTTAAAGAGTGCTTTAAAATGGATACCAAAAGTTTTGAAATACGTTTAATTTTAAATATACCGCAACAATAAATATGAAAATACCGGCAAATAAAGCGATGAAATCTTCACGTTTCGCCTTACTTGTATAAAACCATGTACGTTTATCCTTCTTTCCAAATCCTCTTAAATCCATTGCATTTGAAACCGTATCTATTCTTTCTAGAGAATGAATGATTAGTGGCCAGAAAATTAAAACACGGTTCTTCATACGAACCCATAAACTTGCTTCTCCTTTTTCAAAAGCCACTCCTCTCGCTTCTTGCGCGTGTTTAATAATTTTATATTCAGACTGAATGTCAGGAATATAACGTAGTGCAATATTTATTGCATATGTAATCTTATAATGAATACCAAGTTTACTTAAGCTACTTACAAATTCGCTTGGATCTGTCGTGTAAATAAAAAGAAGTGTAAATGGTAATAACGTAAAATACTTTAATGAAAGTGTAGCTGCATAAAATAATGTTTCATATGTAATCGTTGCATATCCAACATGTAAAAACACGGTATATGATTCAGTTAATTCAGATCCATGAGTTGGTGTAATAAATAAAATCATGACAGAGTTTAATAAACTAAATGTAAATATGACACTAAAAACAATTAAAATTTTACGAAATGGAATTTTAGCAATGCTGAGTCCGATACACCCAATGATAAATAATATTAGCAACACCCGAAAATCAAAAAACAAAAAAGTAAGCGTCATACAAAAAATAAATAAAAACAATTTCACTACCCCATCCATACGATAAAAATATGTACTATGCACCTTCCTCCCTCCTATTACTATCTAAATAAAGCTCCATAAATTTTTCTGGACATGAAATCCCACTAAATTTAACAAGCTTGGTTAAAGAACTCTCTCTTAAGTTAGCTCTTTGTAACGTTTCTTGATTACCAAATACATTAGACACTGTATTATCCGCAATAATTTTCCCTTCATGTAGAACTACTGCACGATCTGCATATTCTAGTGCGAGATTCATATCGTGAGTGATAAAAACAAATGAAATACCCTTTTTTGCTAGTTTTTTAATAAACGACATAAATTGTTTATAATGATAATAATCTTGTCCCGCTGTCGGTTCATCTAATATGATAAGCTTAGGATTTGTTGTTAATACAGATGCGATTGTTAATCTCTTTTTTTGCCCATAGCTTAGTGCTTGAATTGGCCAATTACGAAATGGATATAAACCACAAATTTTTAAAGTTCCTTCTACTCTATTCTTAATTTCTTCCTTAGAAAAATTATGTAATGTTAATGTAAATGAAACTTCTTCAAAAACAGTAGGCTGTGTAATCATATGATTTGGATTTTGCATCACGTAAGATATGATTTCCCCACGTTTACGAATAGACCAAGAACTAATATCTTCACCTTTTAACAAGATTTTCCCATTTTTCATTTTGTTTATGCCTATAAGACTATGAGCTAATGTTGATTTCCCTGCTCCATTATGTCCTAACAGTGCCACAATTTCTCCTTCATATATTGAAAGGTTTACATTTTCTAATACTTTTTGTTTATTAGGGTATGAAAATGATAAATTCTCCACTTTAAGTAATTCCTTGTTTTTAGCATTCCTTTTTAATATGACTTGTTTCTCCATCCACTCTTTTATAACGTTGCTTACCTTTTCTTTTTGAAGGTTTTCCATTGGATATATTACGTCATTATTACTATCAAAATGTAATCTCTTTAATGCTTCGATGTAAATAGGCTCTCTTAAGCCAATACGTGGTAATATATTTGACGCTAAGATTTCTTTTGGTGTTCCCATCGCAATGACTTTACCTTCATCAATTAATATAACTTTGTCTAAATCCAGTTTTAAAATTTCTTCTATCCTATGTTCGATAATAACAATCGTTTTATTATACTGCTCATGTATATCTTTCATAAGTTCTATCGTATGTATGGCGCTTAGTGGATCTAAGTTCGCTAATGGTTCATCGAACAATAATATATCCGCATTTGTTGTTAATAAACCAGCAAGAGAAACTGTTTGCTTTTGACCTCCTGATAATTCATGTGGACTTTGTTTATGAAACGTATGCATCTTCACCTTTCTTAATGAATCCGAAACAATCTTTTTCATGTTATCTTGCTTTACACATTCATTTTCTAAATAAAAAGCTACATCTTCTTCTACTGTCAGACCAATAAATTGAGCATCTTGATCTTGCAAAATTGTTCCTACCTGTTTACTTTGTTCAAAAATACTTCCTTCCCTTGGGTCTTTACCGGCAATTAAAACGTTACCTGTGCTATTCCCTTCGTAAGAAAATGGGATTAGCCCATTTATACAATGAGCTAATGTCGACTTTCCTGAACCACTTCGTCCAGCAATTAGCACTTTTTCCCCAGGGTATATATGAAAGGTAATATCACTTAAAGTAGGCTGCGCAGCATGCCCATATTGAAAGGTGAATTGTTCAAACGAAATAATTGGTTGCATGTTAACATCCCTACTTTTCAATTTTTAAATGTGTATGTTTCTTATTGGATTTCGCCAAACCAATTGTAAGTGGCAATCCAAGTACTAAGAAAACGATGACATCGGAAATTGTTGCTCCTAATACTTGGATAACAATTTTGTCAAATGGTTCTCCCATCACAATAATATCGAATGCCCCAGCAAATATAATAGCGATGACAATACCAACTAGCCCAGTAATTGCTAAATAAGAAATATCCCCCTTGTTAAACAACCCGTTTTTCACACTAAAGCCAACTCTTTTTTGAATAAGCCCCATTGAAAAACCAATAATACCTGAACTAATAACCCAGCCCCACCAAATACCCCAGCCAGCAATCGTATCTGTTACGGTATGACCGATAAGTCCGATTAACAGTCCTGCCACTGGACCAAATAATGCTCCAAAAACAGTTAATATAGCTAATGCTGGTTTAATAAATGTATTCGGTGCAATAGAAAACCCCCAAAGTCCTAATATCCCGTATAATGCTGCTCCAATACCGATTGCTACTACTAACTTTGTTGATAATTTGTTCATGACAATTCCCCTCTCGTATTAGTCAACTTTTATTACTCTATATTTAATTTAAAAATGAATTATGCATCGACACTCCCTTTCTATACAACAAAAAAATGACCTCTTACATAAGAGGTCATTTTCTTTCACGTTCAAGAATCCTCTTATCTTTCAAAAAACACATCGTGTCCTCTGCGGAATTAGCACCTTCCTATAAAATTGCATAGGGGTTGCTGAGGTTTCTTAGGGCCGTTCCCTCCACCTCTCTGGATAAGTATTAATTTGTAATTCGTATTATGGCACTAAAGAATGTAAATTTCAACACTTTTCTCACTATTTTTATTTTTTATTAAACAGTGCATTTAAATCATTGTATTCTTATCGGAATTATGAAATAATAAATTCAAAATCGTTTCGGGAGGAATGCATTATGAAAGTTATTGGTTTGATTGGAGGATTAAGTTGGGAATCTACATCATTATACTATAAACATATTAATACACTTACACTCTCTCAATACGATCAAAATGCAAAGTTAGTTTTATATAGTATGGACTTTGGTGAAGTAACTACTTTATTACAAAACCATCAATATGAAGAAGTGAAAAATGAACTAGTTACAGTTGCAAAGAAAGTTGAAAAATCTGGGGCTGAATGTTTATTAATGTGTTCAAATACTGTACATCTATTTGCTGAGGAGGTAGAACAAGCAATATCTATCCCGCTTCTTCACATTGGTGATGTAAGTGCTAAAAAAATGGTAGAACAGAATATAAAACGTATCGGACTATTAGGAACAAAACAAACGATGGAGCAAGATTTCTATAAATCACGATTAGCGAAATATAACATTGAGACAATTATCCCAAATGATGAGGAAAGAACTTTTATCCACCATGTCATATTAGATGAATTAAGTAGAGGGATCATTTCAGAAACATCTAAAGAAAGGTTATTACAAATTACAAAATCATTAATTCAAAACGGCGCTGAAGGTATATTATTAGGCTGCACTGAAATACCTTTACTCATCTCCCAAAATGATCTTACTGTTCCCGTTTTTGATACTGCTTTTTTACATGCAAATACTGCTGTACAATTTGCTGGATAAGAATACACAAGCATAAAGGTGAGAACCTCTATGCTTGTATACAGTTACGACTATTTATCCCGCTATTTGCAGGCAGTAAAGCCCCACCAATTAAAGTTTTACTTTATTTAAAAGAGATTCAATAACTGCAATGGCTTCTTTTGAACCACCACATTCTAAAAAGCTATCATTAAGTTTTCTTATACCATGTTTATACTTTTCATTTGAAAGTACATCTGTTACGGCCTCTTTTAAAGAGTACACATTAACATGTTCTTTCAATAGTCTATGTGCTGCTTCCAGTTCAGTTAATCTTTGCGCTATCATAGGCTGATCTTTATCATGCGGTATTATTACAAATGGGACATTATAATGAATGGCATCGTGTACGCTATTCATACCGCCATGTGTAATAAAAACATCTGCTTCATTTAATATTTCTGATTGAGGTACGTATGGAGCAATTATAAAATTATCTGGCGTTTGCTTTATTTTTGAAATATCATTTCTATCACCAATTGCCATTACAACTATCCCATCAAAATCTGAAAAAGTATCAATACAAGTATTAAAGAATGGTTCGAGTCCTTCAAGCAGTGTTCCCATTGAAATGTAAATAACTTTCTTTTCTTTAAGTGATTCCAGTGGAAATTTTATATTTGTTTTACGCTTTGAAATACTCGGTCCAATAAAAATGTTATTTTCTCCGAACGATTCGCTATTAGGTTGGAAATAACGACTTGTGTATACGAGACAAACATCACCCTTATTATTCATAAATTGAAGATTATTCTTTGGTTTTACTCCAAATTTATGTTCCATCTGATTTAGTAATTTTTCAGAGATTTCCTCTGGTTGGAATGGCATATCTGCATGTGGATGAAAAGGTAATGTCTTCAAAAATTCTGGCGGAATTAAAAATATAGGTGAGGACACTACACCTGGAACTTGTAAATACTCCTTTACTAACTCTCCTGCACCAAATATATCATAAATTACGAAATCAAAATTTATACTTTCACATAATTGTTTCGTAATTTCTAATATATATAAAGAAGTTTGAACATGCACATGAAAGAAAGCATTTAACCCAGATGAGGTTTCAGCATCAATAGAAATCTCTTTTAATAGATCCGGATGAGTATGTACAGTAGCTCCTAAATCTTCAATTCTATCCTTAAAGTTTGCCGTTGTAATATAATGTACGTTATCCCCTCGTTCAGTAAAAGCTTTTACTAAATTTAATGTAGGGTTTACATGTCCCTCTGCTGGAAAATTAACCACCAAAATATTTAGCACTTATTCCTCACTCCTTACATTTCATTGTTTTAATTAAGCATACTGTTATTTGTACAAGTAATCTTCCCCTAATAGTCCTAATATGCTTGCTACATTATATTGATAAATAATTTTCAGTCATCAACATAAAAAAAGCATCTACCTATGTAGATGCCTAACCGTGATAAGGAGTGTTCTGTGAGGTTAGAACAAGCTTTTCTGCTTGTCCTATGCTATCAATATATGATTTATTTTATAAAACGTGAATCGTTAATAGAATTATTTTATCCATTTCTACTTTACCTATTATATTTGACTCATCAATAAGTCCAAGTGTATTCCTGCTATCTTTACTATGATTACGATTATCACCTAACACAAATAATTTATGCGTAGGAACTTTTATTTCTCTAAAATTTGAAAAACGATTGGATACTTGCGACTTATCTAAATGTATATACGACTCATCACGCTT
Source organism: Bacillus sp. HMA207 (assembly GCF_003402455.1). NCBI lineage: Bacteria > Bacillati > Bacillota > Bacilli > Caryophanales > Bacillaceae > Bacillus > Bacillus sp. HMA207. The sequence continues at coordinate 2,143,431 of NZ_BEZT01000001.1, forward strand.
TTTACCGTTAATAAATACCTCATCCTCTTTTAGTTGTATGTTATCCCCCGATAATCCAATAATTCGTTTCACATAGTAAGTAGGCTCGTCTTCTTTTTTTATAATGACAACATCTCCATGATGAAAAGACGATAAACAGACGTTTACCTTATTAACAAGTATATAATCTTTTTCATTCAAAGTAGGTTGCATAGAAATTCCTTCTACCATACAAAATAAAAAGGACTTATTAATAAAAATAACCCCTATTATAATGAATATGTAGCTACATATGTTCCGCCAATATTTTAGAATAAACAGCTTCATATATACCTCATTTCTAATCTATTCCCAGATAAAAACGCCTCTAGTTTACAGAAATACTAGAGACGTTTCGTACATTTTAATTCTCTTTAGGGGCATCTGTTTTTGGCGCTTCACCAGTTAATCGCTTATTTTTTAAATCAAAATAAGCATCTAAAACTTCTTTTCCAATATCGGAGTTAATTCCCGATTTATCATTTTCAACCCATGGTACTACAACAGAAAATGCTACTTCTGGATCATCATATGGCGCATATCCAGCCAATGTTAAGTTATAACATTCTCTACGATCACCTTTCGCATTTCGCCCAATTTCATTTTCTCCACCATATACAGTTTGTGCGGTCCCTGTTTTACCAGCTGGTTTATATGGTGCTTTTTGGAACGCTCTTACTCCCGTTCCATCTCCCTCTTGAAATACTTTTCTAAATCCTTCTTTTACTTGATTAATATATTCTTGTTTCATATCGATTCTATTTAAAACAACGGGTTCTATTGATTGTACTACTTTACCAACCTCATCTTTTTGAACGGTTTGTTCTCTAATCTCTTGAACAATTTGTGGCTTCATTCGATACCCTCCATTTGCGATAGTCGAAATATATTGTGCAAGCTGAAGTGGTGTATACGTATCATATTGTCCAATAGAATAATCTAATAAGAAACCAGGCTGATTATCTTTTCTTCCGATTTGCCCTGCGGTTTCATTTGGTAAATCAATACCAGTTTGTACGCCTAGTCCAAATTGCCTGAAATAATACCTCATTTTATCAAAATATTCTTGTTTAATATCTAGTGAACTATTTTTCACATAACCCACGCCAGCAATTTTTAATGCTATATTAAACATATAAACGTTTGAAGAAACTTGTAACGCTCTTAGATCGTCTATATCACCAAAATTTTTCCAAGACTTCTTTTCCTTAGTTCCTTTAAATTTCATAGGTGCATCATAAAAATGTGTTCCAGGAGTTATTGCATTTGTTTCAAACCCTGTTAACACTGTCGCACCTTTAACCGTTGATCCAAGCTCATATGAACTTGTCAGCGTGCCTAAAGCATAATCTTCAACTTCCATTTTCCCGTCTTTTTCTACAAGCCTTTTCCCAGCCATTGATAATACTTGGCCATTTTTCGGATTCATCATCACTACGAAAGCACGGTCTAACATTGATTCTGATCCTTTATATTGTTTTAATATTTTTTCTATGCTCTCCTCTACTTTTTTTTGCAATTCCATATCTATTGTTAAAGTTAAATTTTTACCGCTTTTTCCTTCCGAAACCGTTTCCGTTCTAATAGTATTTCCTTGTTTATCAGCAATGCTTCTTACTTCTTTTTTTGTACCATGAAGTACATCTTCGTATTGCTGTTCGATATAACTTTTGCCGACCCTATCATTTCGGCTATAATCACGCACTAAATAATAATCTAATCGTTCACGTGGCAATCCTTCATCAGCATTTGAAACGTTACCAAGGACAGAACGGAATAATCCATCATTTACATAGATTCTCTCCCAATCAACTGATGCGTCTACTCCTGGAAGGTTCGCTAAATTTTCACTAATCACCGCATATTCCTGTTCACTAACGTCCTTTTTAATAATTTGAGGTGCCATTTGAAAACCTGAGGTCATTTTACTTTTAATAGCTAACACTTCTATATCTTTAGCCGTTAGTTCTTGAAGATTTTTATCTGTAACGCGTTTCCTTTTTAAATCTTCTATTTTTTTGTCTAGCTCTTTTCCGGTAATATCCTTATCTCGGAACTTATCTATTTCTTTTTTTGATACTAAGTCTTGAGCAAGTTCTGGATTTAATTGCATCCAAAAGTCTTTCTTATCAGTCTCAGTTAACTTATCTATATCTTCTTGTGGCATTTCAATAATATCTGCAAGTTGTCTTGCTGATTTTAATATTTCTTCTTGTTTTACACCTTTCACCTTTGTATATGTAATCGTACGTAAAGACTTATTATCAACTACTGGATTTCCTTCACGATCAAATATTTTCCCACGTGGTACAGAAAGGCCCACGGTTGCATTTTCTCTCTTCTCTAATTCATTTTTATATGTTTCTCCATCAAAAATTTGCACTTTCCCTAATTGAATAATAATGCCAGAAAATAATAAAAATACACAAAGGAATAAAATATTTAACCGGAGAGGTACTACTCTACCACTTTTCTTCTCTTGCTTTTTCACTTTGTCATAATCTCCTCCTTACAATATTTCAAATAATAATCACATTTCTATATTAAAAGTAATGTACAATTTCTATACATTGCTTTGTACAAATATTAATATAATGTTTAAAACTTAATAGAAATTAAAACAAAGGTAAAGAAAAGGTAAAGTTTACTAAATTAAATATAAAAAATACCCAATAACAAAAAGCTTAGTTTTCACTAATCGCTTTGTTATTGGGTATTAATTGATTTAAGAATTACTACTAGTGCGTATTGCTATACATTTATCGTCACAATTAGAAAGAGATTGTTTACTTAGTACTTTCGGTAAGTAAATAGTTACTGTTGTCCCGATACCAACCTCGCTCATGATACTAATTGTCCCTTGATGACTTTCAATAATTTTATAACTTAACATTAATCCAATACCAGTCCCTTTTTCTTTCGTACTATAAAAAGGTTCACCTAATCTCTTAATTCTTTCTTCAGGTATTCCTATTCCTTCATCTATTACATGAATGATGACACCATCATCATTTATTTCTTTTATGTGAATTGAAATTTCCCCACCATTTGGCATAGCTTCGATTGAATTTTGCAAAATATTAATAAATACTTGTTTCAATTGATTTTCTGAGCATTCAATAATTATATCTTTGTCATCCGTAAATAGTTCAACTTGAATATTTGTCATAATTGCTTTTGTATTCATTAACGATACGACATTTTTAAAAATTTGATAAATATTTTTCTTTTCTGTATTTATCTCATCTGTTTTAGCAATTGCCAGAAATTCTTGCAGGATCGCTTCTATCCTTTCAATTTCAGAGAGCATAAGATCAAAATATTTTTCTTGATCTTCTTTATTAATTTGAAATAACTGTATAAATCCTTTAATTACAGTTAAAGGATTTCTTACTTCATGAGCCACGCCAGCTGCTAATTGACCAATTGCTGCAAGCGTATCTGATTTATTTAGCAATTCTTCTGTCTTTTTTCTCTCTGTAATGTCGCGTACAATAATCATAATTTTATCATGTAATAATGGTAAGCACCTAGCCTCAAAGAAATTAATACTTCCATTAAGTGTGAGTGGATATTCTACAATTACATTCGTTCCTTTTTCCTTCACTTGATTAATGGCTTCCTGAAACTGCTGTGCTACTGAAGATGGTAATACTTCGTAAAACTTTTTTCCCATAAAAGCTTCTGCAGGTACGTAAAACTTTGTAGGAGATCCTGCCTTGTAATCTATAATTGTGCCATCATCTTCTGTTAAGAAACATAAATCTGGTAAAGCTTTAAAAATTAATTCCAGTTCAGATGTTTGTTGTTTTAACTGCTCTTCTATCGCTTTTAAATGTGTAATATCTACACCAACAGCCCAATAACTATATCCTGTTACAGGAAACTGTTCTGATATATTCGACCACATTATTGTTTTGACTTCACCATTTTTACATGTTAAGTGCATTTCCCAATCTCTGAAATTTTTTCCACAAGTTAAAAATTTCTTTTGTATTTGATGGCGATAATTATAATCAGGATACAGTAATTGCAGTGCATTGGGATTTCCAATTATTTCTTCAGCGGTATAACCCGTTACAATTTCGCATTCTCGATTCCACAAAACAAAATCTCCATTATAATCAAGCGCATCGACCATAACAGGCATGTTTTGTAAAATCGTATGTAGTTCCTCCTCTTTCTGAGAAAGCAACGTTGTATTTTTACTTTGAAATACTTTTATTGCGCTATCTAAAATTAAACTTGAGAGCATTTCAAAGTATTTTTGACAACTGAAAATTTCACTTTTTTTGGACCATACAACAAAAGATCCTAAATGTTGATTGTATAAGAAAATGGGGATTTCAATCTTTGGAAGTTTACTCTTTTTTATCTCATTCATTCCGAATGAAAAAACACATTCTTTTTCAGCATCAAGAAGTTGATGTGATATATTAGTTAATTTATAAAATTGTTCTGCCATGGTTTCTATTGTACTCACATCAATAAGTTCCATTAGCCGCGAATTCATTCCTTTTTCACCTCAATATGTAAAATTAATACAAATCTAAAATTCATACTTCTCCATTATACGAAGAAAGCTAGTGTAGGTATATAGCTGTAGAATAATTATTCGAACAAATTTTATTTTTCAATTAAAATAAGAAAAGAATATATATACTGAATATACCTTTAATTAGTATATATTTCGTTGATTCCTCACTTATTGTCTAGTAACTTGAATTCCTCCTTACATTCACTGAATTTTCACTTGAGAGTCATACACGTTACTAATAGCGGTATAAACATGCAATAAGTATAAAGTTCATAAAATATTCACAATTTTTATGAAAAATATAAACATTTATTCCAATATATTCTATATAATAAAATGTAATAAGGCTTCTATGAATCTCATAGAATACCTTACCCCTAATAAAAAAGAAAAAAGAATCCATTTGGATTCTTTTTTCTTTTTTAATTACATTACATATTTATATAAAGCATGTGCCACACCATGTTCTTCATTTGATAACGTTTCGTATTTACACATTGCTTTTATTTCTTCTACTGCATTCCCCATTGCAATTGATATGTTCGCTTTTTCCATCATAGAAACATCGTTTAGCCCATCACCTATCGCTACAGTGTTTTCAACCGGAATATTAAGATGTTCTGCTAAAGTATATAATCCATTCCCTTTTTGAGCATCTCGATGATTAATCTCTAAATTGTGCCAATATGAAGATGTAATTGCTAAATCTGTATTATGAAGAAATGTTTCTTTTAGTTTTTTTAATTTCTCAATTTCATAAGAAAATGGTAATAGTTTATGCACATGTATATCTGTTTCTACAATTGGTTTACAACTTTCCGCACTATGAAACGCTGTATGCTCAAGATATAATGCTGCGATTGTTTCTAACTCTTTCAAGTCGAAATTTTCTTTTGAATTCTTCACATGCTCAATTTCATTACGTACACTCTCTACTCCATAATCCGGTACATACACACCTTTATCAGTATAGAGCTGATAATATAAACCATTCTCTTCAAGATATTCTACAATTTCAAGTGCCTGCATATTTTGAATTGGATATCTCTTCATCATTTTTTTATCTTTATATATAAGAGCACCATTTTCCGCAATGATTGGACACTCTAAATCAACTTCTAACAATAATCGCTCAATGTCAACAATAGAACGTCCTGTACAAATTGCTACAACATGGCCAGCTTCTTGACATGTTCGAATTGCTTCTGCATTTTCTTTACTTATCATTTTATTCCCCGAAAGAAGAGTTCCATCTAAATCAATTGCAATTAATTTCATTATTTCTTCACCACTTTCTATAAATACACGAGTTCTAATTAATTATTAGGTATCGTTTTCATACAATCCTCGTGAGGTACTTCTTATTTATAATTTATGAAAAGCGTTTCAGGTCAAGAAATAATTAAAAATAAAATCCAAAGCTTTTCTTTTTAAAAAAGCTTTGGATTTTAAACTATGAATTATAACTAATGTATTTCGTCTCACACATGTACACATTTTTTTCTTCAGTTGGGATATATACTTTAAACTTTTCTAACCGTTTTCCATAGACATGAATCGTAATAACGCTTTCATTTTTGCTAATTTCAAGAATATGACAATCCGCTGGTGGAATTACTTTATCTGTTTCTCCTTCTCCCAAATAAAGATTTCCTGTATGTGTTAAATAAACAAGTGAATTTCCAAGTTGTTTCGTTTGTATAAAGTTCTGCACCATAATCCTTCCTGAAAAAACGCCTTCTACTCCCCATGTGCCGTCATGATCATGTAAAGGTGTAGATTGTCCATCTTTCCATACGAGAGCTAGTACTTCAAAACGTTTGAGCGGATCTTCATACAATAAATGTCGTGCATATTGAGTCAAATTGGCCTTCTGTTTATCTAACGGAAGCCATGTTTTCTTTTCTAAAAGTTCTTCTAGTAACTTTTCAATGCCACACACTATTTCTTCTTCAAATAAACCGTTTTCCATAAGATCTGTAACACCTTTAATAAACTTTTGAAATGATTTACTTCCATTACAAGTCAACATAAGAATCCTCCTCTACGTTTTATACAATTCCATATTAAGGTAATTACCGAAAACTCACAATTGAGAAACAAAAAACAAGATGCAAATGTATGCACCTTGTTAAGATTTTTATTTAGCTTTCAAACGAATAGGTAAGTATTTTAATGTTTGTTCATTTTCCAATATACATTTTTCTAAACATAAAGATGGGGATAGCTCTATTTTTTCAAAAGTATTTATAAAGGTAGTTAATGCAATCTCAGCCTCTAAACGTGCAAGTGGTGCTCCTAAGCAAAAGTGAGGACCTTTCCCAAAGGTTAAATGCTTTTCATTTCCTGTTCGATGTACATTAAATTGAGAGGCTTGTGAAAATTTTTTCTCGTCTAAATTCGCTGCACTAACCCACGCAACAATCATCTGATCCTTTTTCATTAAAGGACCAAATATATTTGTATCCTCTGTAATCCTCCGGGCCAATGTAACAGGAAAGCGATAGCGTAATACTTCCTCAATCGCTTTTGAAATTAAGTTAGGTTCTTTTCTTAACTCTTCATAAATTCCAGGTGAATCTACTAAAAAGCAATAAAAGCTATTAATAATTAAATTTGTAGTGGTTTCATTCCCAGCCGCTAGTAAACCTAATGAAAAGGTTACAATTTCCTCATCGGTTAATCTTTCGCCTTCATATTCAGCTCGAATTAAATCAGATATGATATCATCGGTTAAATGATATCTCTTTTCCTGAACAATCGGTAAAAGGTATGCTTTGAATTCATTTAATGCTATCCCTTTCTCGGCATCCAGATCATTAAACTTTTCTTTACTATACGGCATAAATAAAATATCAGACCATTCTTTAATTTTTTTACGATCTGTTGTTGGGACTCCTAATAAATCAGAAATAACGGTAACAGGTAAAGGTGCAGCAAACTGTTCAACGATATTAACTTCACTACATTTTTCGATATGTTGTACAAGTTCATCTGCGATAGCCTGTATTCGAGGTTTCCACTGTTCTAAACTTCTTGGAGTAAATGCCTTAGAAACAATGGAACGTACATTGCGATGTTCTGGTGGATCTGTAGAGTTTATATTTATTCTAGTTTCTAAAGGAGGGATTGAGAATTGTCTGCGCTCCCTTCTACTTGAAAATAAGCGATAATCTGATAAAACACGATTTACATCATCATATAAAAAAACATTCCATACATCCTGCTCTTCATCATAATGAACTGGGTGATTATCCCTCATCAAACGATACCATTCATATGGATTCCATAATTCTTCTTTTGTTTTCAGCTTTGAAATTTCATGAACTAAAATAACATTTTCAGGTGAAGCCATAGTTCTTTCCTCCCTTTTCTTTTACAATAAAAGTGATAGGTCGGCAGTTCAAAGTTGTATAAACTATCATATGTTATTTTAACATATACAAAAGGAGATTTTTCATTAGAGAACTTGAGAAATATATAAGGGGGATTTTTATGTACGTTGACATTTTACTGCTAGCAGAATTAACGACAGGACCAAAACATGGATATGAAATCAAAAAAAATGTTCAAAATCGTTTAGGTGAGAATTTTGAGTTAAATCACAACATGCTTTACCCTGCCCTTCGGCGCTTTGAAAATATGGGTGCTATAACGAAAAAAATACATAAACAAGTTGGAAAACCAAACCGAAATATGTACGATATAACAGAAACAGGAGAAGAAATTTTTTCTGAAATGTTACGAGAGTTTCCCGAAAAACTTGCGACAAATAATGCAGAATTTCTTGTTCGTATCGCGCTATTTGAAAAACTTGAATATGAAGCTAGAAAAGAGATTTTGACTGTACGTCAAAACGTACTACATAATCAACTTACCGCTATTCAGTCTCTAGAGGTTACCTCACCCTTTATTACTGAAGTCATTGAATTTAGTAAATCACGAATTGAACATGAATTGAGTTGGATTACATCACTTATGAAGAAAATATGAAAAAATAACAAGAAAAGTTAAAAACAATGAATGAAAATGATATTTATTATCAATACTATCATTAATAAAAGGGCAACCACGATTTGGCTACCCTTAAAAAATTCACACTTCTGGATCGAATGTTTTGCAATCTGTTTCTTCCGTTGTAGATGCATGTTTACCTTTATGACTTACTACGTAAATTGCCTCTGCACTACATTTATTACCGTTCGCCCAAAATTTACAGTTGTTTACTTCACATAAAACGTCTTGTGCCATAGTATCACACCTCCTTGTTCTATTATCATTAACAAAATTCGGAGGTATGATACTATTTGTCATCCATTTTTCATTCCCTTTTTAGCTTTCTTAATGGTTCAATATCTCCGCGTACAATAGCATCAATATTTCCAGTTATTTTTTCAATATCAAAATGCCACCATTGAATTTGCAATAATTCTTGAATTATTTCATTTGAAAATCTCTCTTTTATTTTATTTGCAGGGTTTCCACCAACAATTGTATATGGTGCGACGTCTCTAGTCACAACAGATTTAGCTGCAATGATTGCACCATCCCCTATTTTTATTCCGGGCATAATTGTTGTATCCATACCAATCCAAACGTCATTTCCTATAACTGTATCACCTTTATAAGGTAAATCAGACAAACTAGGTGTATACTTCTCCCACCCATTTCCAAATATATTAAATGGATATGCCGAAAATCCATCCATCCGATGATTGGCTCCGTTCATAATAAAGTTAACTCCAGATGCAATACAACAAAACTTTCCAATAATAAGGCGATCTCCAAGAAATTCATAATGATGTAATACTCGATCTTCAAATGTTTCTCCATCTTTCGCATCATAATAAGAATAGTCACCAACAAGTATATTAGGTTTTGTTATTATATTTTTTATAAATTGAACGTTTTGATTTCCTTCAATAGGGTATTTAACATTTGGATTAGGATTCATTTTGTACGGCACTTCCTTTACCACTTATTTCACTTTCTACCGCTATTACTGGCTTTAAATTGTATATAGGTAAAATAAACAATAATCCAATTATAAAAAGTAAAGCCGTCCCTTCATACATCATACTTAATGAAAACATCTCTTTTAATGAGCCAGCTATACTCATCGTTACTACCATTGAACCGGTAAAAAGCGGACTTAAAATACCATTTACACGACCTATAAAATCGGTATCGCTATTTTGAATAATAAGTGTATTTATACCAATTTGGATACAAGGAAGAGCTAAACCACTAAAAAGCTGCGCTGTAAGTGTCACCCATAAATTTGTAGAATATCCTATAATGCCAATACCAATTGCTTGACCAAGCATACCGATAATTAACATCTTTTGCGGAGCAACATTTTTCGCAAATACCATTGCTAATGCTCCGCCAACAATCATTCCCGCACCATTTACTGTTAGTAGCCACTGTAAACTCTCTTTTGATAATCCTAACTGCTCAGTCACAATAAATATACCTAATGGCTGAATTAATCCTATACCTAGTCCTGCAGCCATAAAACAAAGCCCTAGCAAAGTTAATGCTTTTTTCTTTTTGACATACTTAATACCATCCTTCATCTCTTGCAACAGAGTGATATCCTTCTTTTCTACGTCGTTTTCAAGATCTTTCGGAAGAAATAACAATACAACTGCCGCAAGTAAAAACGAGATACCTGTTATGATGATTGAAATATAAATTCCAAAACTATGAAAGATAAATGTCCCTAGTATTGGTCCTAATACCATAAATATTGCAAATATCGTTTGATATATAGACATTGCTAATTGAATTTGTTCTGTTGATAAATGTTGTTTAAACAATTTCATTCCAGATGGTTGTGAAAACTGTGAAAGGATTGCAGAGATGAGTGTCACAAAAAACACAATTTTCCACGTTCCAAACATAAGCGTAATTAATACAGCGAATACTGAAATGGAACTTAACGTTTCACACCATATCATTGTCTTCTTTGGCTTCCACCTATCAGCAAAAGTACCGCCAATAAATGAAAAAATAAAAATTGGAGCGAATTCAGCAACTGAAATCATCGAAATAGCAAAAGCATCACCTTTTGTCATTTCCATTACATATAGTAATACCGCAAAGTTTCGAACCCATATTCCTATTTGTAAAAATAATGCTGATGCTAAAATCCCTTGAACAAACCGATTTTTTAATACTTGTGATGCCCCATTGTTTTGTTTCGTTACTACATTTGTCGACATAAAAAAGCCTCCTATTTCATGTTCTGAACAGGAGGCAGCACAAATCATATAAAAAGACTATATATTCGCAGAGCGAAATACATCCCTTTTCTATAAATGTACAGACTAACCCTATTCAGAAGAATATTTCGTTTTTTAACGAAGATCTCTTACAAATAGAATTAGTTGATCATTGGGATGTTTTCACCCTTCCGTTTCGAATTTAAATAACACATACATACTCTATGTAAATCATTTTCGATGTATGCATGTCTCCTTTTAACTATTCTAGAAAGTTAAAGGTAATTCCTCTAAAGAACGCATTAAATAGTTACCTTGCCATTTAATTTCTTCACGATTCCCTTTTATTTGTAGTTCAGGCATTCGATTAAACAAAGTAGTAATAGCAATCTTTGCTTCTAACCTCGCAAGTGGAGCTCCTAAGCAGAAATGACTACCATGACCAAAGGCAATGTGACGGTTGTTCTCCCGTGTAATATCAAATATTTCTGGATTTTCAAATACTGTTTCATCACGGTTCGCTGAAGCCAATGCAATAATAACCATATCTCCTTTCTGTATTGTTTGATGGTGAATTTGAAAAGGTTCCGCTGCCCATCTTGCAGTTGTAACCTCAACTGGAGAATAATAACGCAATCCTTCCTCAATAGCCGAATCAATTAGTTTTGGATTATCTTTTAATAACTGTAATTGATTTGGATTTTCAAGAAGTGCTAATACCGTATTTGTAATTAAATTCACTGTCGTCTCATGTCCTGCGACAATTAATAGCATTATCATTGAATATAGTTCCCGAGCGCTAAGTTTATGCCCTTCACTCTCTGCAAGTATTAAAGCACTCACCAAGTCTTCTTTTGGCTCTTTTCTTTTAATATCAACTAAATATTGAAGATATGTAATAAACTCAGATAGTTGTTTTTCGATCTCTTTTATTTCTTCAGGTGTTTCTGGTGATGCAATAACAGCATGAGACCAAATTCTAAATTTCGCTTGATCTTCTTTTGGAATACCGAGCATCTCACTTATTACAATAATTGGTAACGGAAACGAATAATCATCCACAAGATTTAATGTACCTTTTCGCTCTATATTACTTATCAAATCATCTGCTATTCTCTGAATTCTTCCGTCTAATTGTGCAATCATCTTCGGTGTAAAAGCTTTTTGAACTAAAGATCGTAAACGACTGTGGTTAGGTGGATCTGAATTTAGCATATGTGTTGTTAAGTGGTCACTATTATCAACGGAAAGATACATGTTCTTTATATCTTGAGAAAACACATTTGTCCAATCTTTTTTTAAACGATTATCTTTTAAAAGTGGCAGAGCATCTTCATATCTAGTAATGAGCCATTCTTTACCGATTTCAACTTGGTTTACAAATAATATAGGTTGTTTTTTTCGCGATTCTTTATAAATTTCATACGCATCTTCTTTAAACTGAGCTGAAGCTAAATTAATGCCATCCTCTATGCTTAACCCAACTTTGTTTTTCATTGACATTGTATTCCCTCACTCTCATTTGTTTTTGAAAACCAACCAACATATGCATTATACTCTAATAAAAACGTGAAAATTGTAAATTTTTAATCAAAATCTTACTTCGTATATTGAAAAATAAAAAAGTGAGAGAGTACAATCGTTTTACTCTCCCACCTCTCTTTATGCGAAGCACATAAAATTACTAATTTGTTGATAGCGATAACTTACTTTACGACGACGACCACCTTGCCAAGTGTAACCTGATACTCCGTTTCTTCTCACTTCAGTCGGAAAGAACCATAAATCCCTTCCAAAAGGTCCAGGACGATGTAAACGTAAATAGCCCCATCTTCCTAAACAGTTACACATCCATGATTTCATATTGCCTGGTTGTGCTGGAGAAGCAAATGTAGACGGTAACGATGGCGCTTGTGACGGTGGTGGTGACGTTGGAGCATCCTCCGCATCATCTGGTCTGTAATCTTCTTGTTCAATATCTCTCACTTCATTTGTAGGTTCATACCCGTAGTCATGTGGATTATAATACATCGCTTGATCATATGGATAATTTTGTTGGTTATACATATTAACAAATCACCTTCTTTTCATTCATTACCTTTATCATTCATATGTGATATGCCCTCTCTGGGAAGCTTATGTATAGCCCAAATTCAACTTAAAAAACTCGTATTATTAAAAATACGAGTTTTTTAAAAATAGAATATTTTTATCATCTCCTTAACTTCACACTATAAAAACGCATTTCATCTAACGAACCTTCAAATTCAAATACTTCTTGTTTAATTAATTGTTTCAAGCGATATTCTAAGAAAGTATCTCCAACCAATTGTTCAACAAGACCAAGTGCTTCACCAATTACTCTAGGAGCTTTGAGGAACTCTCGATCAGCACCCACACTTTTCGCGCATTCAATTATAAATTGATCAAAATAATCTTCCTGTACAGAATGCACTTCATTTTCTTTCCACACTCTTAAACATTCTATGCTTTCCGATAATCTATTCCACTCATGTTCAAACTTCATGCGCTTCTCTTCAGTTAAATAAGGTAACTTTATAAAACTTTTTTGGAATAGAGCTAAACTTTCAGGTGGTAATTCTCCCGTTCCACGAATATCATACTCTTGTTTTAATATTTCTCTGCTTGCTTCAGACGTATTAATTATTCGAATGTTTTTCTTATCCTTTAATTGTGCTATTATAAAACTTAGACCTACATGTTCATGTGCATTATCAGCCCTCCAAATTGTAATAGGCGTTTCAACAGGAATAGTATGTAGTTCTTCTATAGTTGCTATAAATCTTAATAAATATTCTTCTTCAAAATAACTATCATATGCAGTTAAGTTATTTATTAACCACTTCTGTCTTGCTAGTTGCCCCTCATTCGTATGCAACTTATATATCGGTCCAATTGAAAAGAATTCCGAAAAAGCAACAACACTCTCTTCAAATAATTCTTCTTGACTTAACATATATTTCAAGCAACCAGCCGTTGAATCATCAAAAGCAATATGTACGTGCGTACTTTCTTTTACATTCCTTTTATAAGTAGGATTACTTGTTAATTGTTTCGGAATATCCATCAAATTTTTAATTGTATCTTCACTATAGTTTTCTTTTAATAAGTTTAACTGTATGAGAATACTTTGAAGTAAACCTTTAGCCTCATCTTCGTACATATCCTCTACAGCATTTTTAATTTTATCTATCACACAAATCCCTCTATTCATTTCAAAAATAACGTAGATTATAGTGTATCATTTTAGTATAGTTCTTTAAAGTCAAATTCAGATTACTACAGCAATCTGGATTTTCAACAAAAGCTCCCCTTATATTTTTGAATTGCTAAATATTTTTACTTTGAAAATCCCTGTATCTAAATGTATAATTATATAAAAACAAAAATATAGGAGCTATATTTATGGATAAAGTACTTACAAATTATAAACATTACTTAAAAAATTGGAGATTTATATTTATTTGCATACTACCTGCTATTGCCTTATTCGTTACTTTCGATGTCATCTTTGAACTACTGTTTCATCAAAATTTCTACTTATCTAACTTAATTTCTGCTATCATATTATTTTTAATATTTATTAACGTTAAAGATAAATTTAAAATTAAAGGCTAAAAAACACTATTTCAAAATAGACCTTTATTATTGCATCCTACTATAAAATAAGGCTCATAGTAGATTTTCATAAAAAAATAAGAGCACCCTGCAATTGGCTGCTCTTATGTGATTAGAGGTTTTTTCTGAGTATTAAGTAGGACACGAAGATCTTGTCCTACTACATAATATATGCTTGTACTTATTATTTCGTGCATGTATTAAGCACCATGTTCAGGTACTTAATATATGCATAGTCATTGCTAAAAAATATACTCAAATATTCACTGTACAATTTCATATTTATAAATTAAAAAACATCCTCAATGGATGTTTTTTATCTAACGATTTTAAGCTTCCATAAACTTAGCCGGTACACCAATTTTTTCAACTACAGAAGATATATTAGTAGGATTAATCATTACATTTTCAATACATACTAATTTATTTTCTAATATCCCATTCTCTGTAGTAATAAGTTCTTCAAACCGATCTAAAGTCATTGAGAATTTATGTTCACTTCCACCATTCATACTAACTTTTACATACTTCATAGTGTCACCGCCTTTCATAATAATTTACCTTTCGACAAGAAGGCGCTTACATCCTTTTTATTTACTCTTAGATTTCTCACGTTTACATATATTTTGAGAACGGAAACTACTATTATTCACTCACAAAATTATTGCTAATAAAAAAGATAAAGATAAAAATGCACAAAGTGGAATATATAAACCGGTATCCATTCTTGCAAAGTGCGTATCTTTTTGGCGTTTAAAGATACCAAAATAGTTAAATTCACCAATTACTCTAATAGAAAAGACGATCATACAAATCCAGGAACCGACTTGAATAATAACATTAGGAACTGCAAAATGAACAATATTTGCTTGTTGCAACAAAATTATTGCTGCCATACTTAATAATAATGCAATGAACAATGTCATTCCGGCGCGAGGTGTAAACGCCTTTTCCCCTGATTTAGTTGGAATAACACTATTTGTCCCCCAATTACCTCCGAAAGCCCAATATACATGTAAAAAGCTAACTAAGAATAATATACAAGCAGATATATATGTAATGATAAGCATTTTATCCTCCCCTTATTTCATTTTGGTTCCTACCTATAAAATATGCTGTTCCCCTCCGCAATAGCAACCTTCATTTCATTACATAAAAAAACCGTAATGATTTATCAATATTAAGATAAGTCATTACGGGGTTATTAAACTTCATTATGCATTATACCTATTTCTTCGGCGTTCCATCCTTGTTTGACCTTGAACTGCATTTTCTTTGTATGGATCTATTTGCTCTGTCATTTCATATGTTGCAACTGGTTCATCGTACTTATACTCATGGTTCTTTTCTGCCATTTTACTTTTAGATTCTTTCCCACCAAACTTAAATAGTTTCATCTTTAATTTCGGCAATCTTGGAAGTCTAATCTTAATTGATAATCTTTTGCGTTTCTTTTTTGGTCCAAGTAGATTTATATTTTCTTTATTATTATCTTTCTCTTTGCGGTGAATGAACATCGCAAGTAATCCTCCTACTACAAGTCCTCCAATTAATAGTAATATATATACATAATGGCTTGTCATTAAACTCGTTATGCGTTCAAGTATGACTAACGACTGTACTTCTTTTATATCCCATAGTAAAGCGGCCCATAATGAGAATAAGCCCAAAGTAAGTCCATATGTACGAAAACGGAATAAACATGGAATTAACGCGACACATGCAGCAATTTTTGCATTTGTTATGATTGAACTTGTTGAAATATCCTGATGCCAAATAACTAACAGTAATGTTATAAATGGCGCATACGCTATCCAGCTGCATATACGTGAATACATCTTTTTAGCAAAATAACTACCGAAACTAGTAAAAAATAAAAGCCCTCCAATATATATAGATTGTTCTAGAGGGATTTGCTTTGTAAGTCCTGCAATTGGAAAGAGGCCGCTCAATAGCATTAAGAGCACATCTAATTTCTTCACAATTCCCCATTCCTTTCAAATTTTTTCAATTAATAAAAATCTTTTTCCATATGATATAGTTTTTGTATTTCTAAAAAACATATTAATCCTGTCTGCACATAAAGTAAATATGTAAACGAAAAGATACTTGACAAAGGATATCCTTATTTACATAAAAAAATGACAAATCCTGATCGATATAACGAGCAGGATTTGTTTACTAGTATTTAAAGTAGAGTAATTGAATCTTTCTTTTCTACCTTTACTACATCTACATCCAATTCATCATCAAATTCTTTAAACTCTCTTGCATCTATGTCAGTAATATAAGTCTTCATTACTTTTTCCATATGTACGGAATATGTCATGTGTACATTCTTTTTCGAAAGCATACTAGAATTACAGCACATGTAATGTATCATTTTAGCGATATAATCCCTTTCTACAGGTTTTACACCCAATGGTAAAATTTCAAGTATATATCGCTGAAAAATCCCACTACAATTAAGTGAATATTCACCAGTGCTATAATACATCCCTTTTTGATCTGCATATAAGCCAATGCTATCTAGAGCATCATCCCGCTCTATTACACCGTAACTTGGTACATCAAAACCTGTATTTATTCTAATAATATTTAAATTTGGAACCTTTAAGACCTCTGGAACAATATCAGGTAAAATATCTATATTAATTTCTTTATTTTGTAACTCTTTTATCCAATATTTTCTCAAATTTGCATCTACAATGAAGTAAACTTGTTCATTTTGTTCTTTTGCATATTGTACAATTTCCACTAATGTTTCGAAAACATATTGTTTAAAAAGAGCCCCCATATCATTTCTCTTTGATGGTTGTGGTAAAAATGCATTATGTTTATTTATATTTAATAATACGTAATCAATCGTTTGCCACTCTGTACTCCCATATAATTTATATAAAATTTCTTTTCCTTTTATTTTTGAAAAAATAGGTAAGAAATCGAATTTCGATATTCGTTCAATTGATAAACTAACATATGTACAAGGTAAATTTATCTTATTCCAACTACGCTTCAAAAATCCTTTTTGTTCTAATAGACTAAAAACACTATTTACAATTGTTTTACGAGATACATTTTGTCCTATAAATAAATTAATAAATGTTGAAATACGGTTTGTTCTTGCAAATCCCTCTCTAATGATTTGTTTTGGATCAATTTTTTCGCGTCCATCACAATTTTTCATTGCGATTAATGCTAATGTCGCATCACTGCGCTCACCCGCGGTAGCATAGACAGCTTTCTTAACATCATCTACAAGATTTGTTTTATATTTTTGGCAATATTGCATTTTATATGGATTTTGTAACACCTTTTCAATATTGTATCTCACAATCTTTAATAACACCGGAAAATCTGTATTCAATACATAAGAATTTTCACCAACTTTAGTCAAAACAATTTTGCTATCAAGTAATGCTTGTTCTATTTCCAGCGCTATATTTTCAGACCAAACTTCTAATGTTAATGTCTCTAATCCTTTTGGTGCAAATAAAGGAAATAATTCATTTTTGTTATTTGTTGCTACCTTTTTACATTCTGGAAGTATTGTGAAATAAGAGAATTTACGCTGAAATTCTTTAAATAAATACTCTCTTTCCTTTACTGTTATACCCGGTTCTATTTTAGTACCTCGAACTTTATAAATTCTCTCATTGTATGGAAATAACACCCTTTTATTTTCCCCTACAATATAATCTTTCGGATATTGGAGAATATGGTCTAAATCCACCTCTCCCCCTATTTGAAAATCATCTTTTAAATTTCTAAATATCTTAATCCATTTCATGCCGGTTGTAGCTTGTTGTATTTTTAGTTTTACAAACCGTATTTTTTTATTATTTGACGCAAACTCTGAGGTAGAAATCAATATCATGCCTCGTTTTCGTCTTAAAAGTAAAGGAATATCTGGATGATTATATTCTTGATATTAAGACTGTTTTTATGAGCATTTCGTATAAGTATGATGTAACTGATTAAAGCTATTTTCAAAGACGACATATCGGCGATAATTTATGTCTATTCTGTATAAGTGTTAGCAAGTTCGTTTGCAAACTTGTTAGCACTTTTTTAAAACATAAACCAGAGGAGATTCATACTATTTAGTAACAATGTAAAATTGAATTTATCAAGGATAAACCATTTAACAATTAGTTTGCAGCACTGAATGATTTACAAAAGAATCCCCATCGATACACTACGAATAAAAATAATCAGCTAATCGAGGGAATATAATTATTTTTATTTAATTCGCACTTGTACTTCTTGTTCTTGTATTACTTGAATGATTAACTCCAATACAATATTTTGTATTAACTGATGCTCATTATCATGAAGTGTACTTTGTTCTGATATGTATTGAATACATTGATATATATACCCTTCTACCAATAAGCTCCCTTTTTCAACTGTAAGTGTATTTTGCCCATTCTTTTTTACCTTTGGTATTAAAAATTCGGTTTTTGTCAAAATAATCTCCTGTTCAACCTCTTTTATTCCTATGACTTTTTCTTTAAATACAACCTTTTCTCGTAAACTAATTTCACCTTTATATCTTCCTATTTCTATTGGTAGTTTCGCTGTAATAAAATTATTTACGTCTTCCCCATTTTCACTCTCTAATATTATACTGTGAATAGGAATCCATGAAGATGCCTCTACCTTATTCTCTTCTTTATTCCCTTTATTTTTTTTGTTATATAATTCAAAATGAACTCTCTTCTCATGAAGATTTAAAGAAACTAATTTACAATAACTATCCGAATGATATTGTTGCACTGTATTTAATAACTTACAATCTAATTCACGCCCTTCTACACCTTTTTCATTCCTAAATACAAATGCTTCTTGATTTTTTACATTTATTTTTGGAAATATTTTAAAACTATTTACTTCTGAAAAAATAGAAAATGGTGTTTTGACCACCAGTGAGCGTATTAAAGGCCCTATTTGTGATCCAGTCGCTTGACCTTCTTCCTTTAATTCAGGTGGTACTTCTTCTTTTTTACCTCTTTTTTCGTGTGAATTATCTTGTATATTCAGGTTTTTATACTTGTAAATTTCATCCCATATTCCCTTACCAATCCATGGATTTTTCATCACCATCCCCCCGTCTGATGAAATTCAAAAAATTTGTTTTTTGTATGTGACCATTTCATCATTATATATGTTGTATAAAAATAAAAAGAAATTGTCTTTGTTAAAAAGACAATTTCTTTTTATTTTTATAGTGCTACTTGTACTTGTTGTACTTGTAAAACTTTTAAAGTAAGATCTAGTACAATTTTTTCACGAAGCGTATCAAATGGTTCGTTTAGCTCTGTAGAACAAGGTGAAAAGTCTAATTCAAAAAATTGAGCGCTTACTAATTCACAATATGGTTGTTCGTTATAAAAAACTGCATTTTCAAAGAAATATTTGTCTAGACGTGGTAAATCACCGTTTTTAGGATTTATAAAATGAGAAGTAGTGTCCGAAGAAGAAGCTACTAAAGCTAATGATAGAAAATCACCTTCTGTCAGATCTGCAAAACCAGAAAATGGAACATTTGCAATACGATCGTATAGAACTCCATTACACTCGTTATTTGCATATTCAATATTTTTACGAATATAGCCTTGTACAAATAATTTTGCTCTTGTAACTCGTCGGTAAGGTGTACCTGGTACTGGTACAAATGCTACAGGCACTAACTTACATTGTGTTAAAAATACGTTTTTTAATATGCGTTTAATTTCAACTGCTGGAGGCTCTAATGAAATATCGGACTCTACAACAATTTGAAGCGTTCTTTCAGCTAATACAACTGGAATCTTTACAATGGGTGCTCCTGGAGTAACAATTGGTGTTGCAGTCTCATCACTTAATGGTGTTTGGGTTTGCCCTGCTACCTGACATGGTACATTAATTGGACATTGTTCGCTCATGTTTTATGCTCCTCTTTTTATAAGATTTTAGAGTTTACAAAATTTTCAAACTCATAATACCTGTATATGTCTTTCTTCTATTAATGTTTGGGTTCTATAGTAGTCTCTTTAATCATTATCATTAAGTTGGTATAATCTAATCATTTTTATTGAAAATTCAGAAAATTAATGTTTTTAGATAGATACTAGATTATAGTAATTAAAAAGCTGACTAATTATTTTCAGCTTTTTAATTACTTTACATACACATAGGCTTCATTTGCTGTTACATAGTATGTTTTACTTTTCAAACTTTACATATTCACTAGAAATCCATTGATCGCCGCCAACATTATACCAACCGTCACTATATCCCCACGCTTGATATTTTTCACCTTGGTACACATTTTTCACGATGCCATAGTTAGTTCCTGGACCAGTACGAACGCGTAACACATCAGCAGTAATAGTTACTACACCGATGCCATCATTTGAAGATTTAGAAGGTGCTGTTGCATTTTCTCCTGTATAACGAATGTATGATGAATCATTATATACCCACTGATCACCACCCAAGTTTAACCACCCATTTGACTCACCCCATACTTGGTAGCATTCCCCTTTACCTAACTTACGAATAACTGCATATCCAGTTCCAGGTCCTTTTCGTAAATTCACGTTATCGCCGTTAATATAAGCAACTTTTGTACCATCAATTGAAGGTGGAGTAGGTTTTTGCATTACTGGATTATTACTTCCGTTATATGCATTTTGGACTCTTTCAATAAAGCTATTCCAACGTCCTTCTGCTAACATACGATGAGGACAATACTTTCCACTCCATGATTGATGTGTGCGAACTTTACTAATTGGAATATTGTACTGTTTCATTAGTTGAGCTACAACGATAGCTGCATTATCTTCTGCTTTATAATATCGATCTCCACCACTTAAAGAGTAACAGATTTCAACTCCAATAGATTTACGATTTCCGTTACCACCACCATCACCGCAATGCCAAGCATTACGTTCTAAAGGAATTCCTTGTACAGCTTCTTTATCATCTACCGCAATATGAAACGAGACTTGATTATCATTACGAATCATATATGCTACTTCATTTGCTGCTGTAGCATCGTTATAAGTATTGTGGACAGTAATGAATTCTGGATTCATTGTATAAGGGCACTTAGTACCATATTTGCTTGCATCAACTAAATTTTTTCTAATTTCCATTATTGAACATCTCCCTTTTTCTCTTCTTGTTTTTGTTTACCACCTAAAATTTCAACTGCATTTGTTAAAGCTTGTGGCAACGGAATACCCATTCGACCAGCATTTTCTAAAAGTGAAAGTAATTCATTACCCATGAAGAAGAAAATTGTTGCTTCTCGAATAGCACTATTGCTTCCAAGTGCCACATCTAGCTGGGTCGCCACTCCAACCAAAAGAAAAAGCACCACCTTTTTGGCGATGCCTTTGAAGCCAACTTTACTTTTTAGCTCTCCGTTATATCCTGCTGCGACTACTCCTGTGATATAGTCGATAGCTGCCATGATTACTAGAACTTTCAATGTTGCATCCCATCCTCCCAAGAAATACCCACAGAAGCCACCAAAAGTAGCTATAAATGTTTTCAGTAATACATCAATACGATCCACATTCTTTCCTCCTTTTCATAATAAAAAAGACCAGCTATTGCTGCTCTTGCTCTGTTTGTGTGTTATTTTCATTGGTTGGTGTTGGCGGTTCTTGAGATGGATAATTCCCTGTAAGTGATGTATAACACTCTAAACAAATATTCTTTTTCGCAAACCCCATATCCAGTGCGTACAGACGAGCTCCACGTTTACATATTTCGCATCTTGTTGCAATACGGAAATATATCGTGCCATCCGTTTCCCCCCACACCTCTACTTTATTCGCACCATATAAACCGGCATTGTTTAGCATATCAAAAGGAATTCGCACAAATACTCCGTTTTCGTTTCTTTCTGAATCTACTAACCTACCAGCAAACGGAGCGCCTTGCCCCGCTTGTAAGGGATAACCTTGTAAGTCTTTGTAATCATCCATATATTTTCCTCCTAAACGTTAGGTAGCTTGTACCATTGTCCTCCCATTCCCATAAAATAAAACCCATAGCCTTGACCGCCATCAAAGAAACGAATGGATCCAGCTTGGCCCATTTTATTACGCCCTAAATTTATTCCCTGCGTTAGAATAGATTGATTTATGAATACATCCTTTTCTGTACTTATATCAAAGGTCTGCCCATGAGCACCTGGACCTATGTTGTTATTTACGCTGCCTATAGCAATTCTATTAAACGGTTGAAGACCATCAGCCCTTTCTGCTGCCGCACGATCCCAGTTATACATGCAAGCATAGTTACCACTAACCAATGTTATCCCTGAAACACAAACAGCTCTACCCGCAGAAACTTGTGCATTTGCAGCTGTAACTTTAACTACAATCATATGTTCTTGTGGATTGTAATTGTTAGGAACGGTAAATGTGAAATTATACCTTCTAATTTCACCATAAAATGTAGATGGCTCTGGAAAATCTTTATATATTTCGTGCCAAATTTTATAACTCACTTCATCCAATGGCGTAACAAAGCATACCTGCAATCGTGGTTTTGCTGTTACGCGTACACCATTAATCTGTGCGGTTCTATAATGGGCTGATAATGTATAAGAGTTTCCTGGATGAATCCCGTTTTGAACTTTTGTTTCTGGATAATTATACGTGTCAACCCGGACTGCATTTACCATTTGTTCATAGTTAAATATAAAAGTGTTATTTTCTATCACTACACCGTTTCCTTGTACTTTCCAAGGTAGACCATACCCAGTACCAAACCCCTGATAATTTTGGTTACCTATGTTCAATTTTGGAACACTAGAAAAATCGTGATCTGCTATTAAATTTCGTTTTGGCATAACGGTTGTTTTCGTTCCCCATTCATCTTCAAAAAGGAAGTCTAACATTTTAACAGTAACGCCGTTTTTATCGATGGTAATTTTATCGCCATTAACTTTGATAAGATTCGTATCAATACCCTTTGCGGTTAACCATTGCACCATTGTGTCTGCGTTAATATCTAGTTTTGCAGCATTAATTGTAATTTTGCCAGGGGACATATTGATGGCAGTGACAATGCCGTCCTTTAAAATCTGCGCTATAATTCCTTCGTCTAACACTTCTAACCTTGATTCCGTTTTCTTTACATAGGCATTATAAGTCTCATTTATAAATGTTTCTTGTTTTTCAGAGATGATTGAAACGCCTTTTTCATTAGCACTAATACCTCTTTCTAATTCTGTAACTTTTTTAGTGTAATCTTCAGTTGCTATCTTATCGGTCAATTCTTCCATGATTTTATCTTTATCTACAATATCAACAGGGTTCTCCATAAATGAAGAAGGTTTATCACCAATTTGTAGCATGGGTTGTGCCATCCATAGACGACCATTTTTACGAACCCAAAACAGCACTTTAACTTTTTTTGTGCCTTCGATTAATAGCCCTACCACATGTGTACGAATCCATGTGCCTTGTGAAATAGTTATTTCTTGCAAGTAACTTTTAATCATTTTATTGTTTACATCGTAACATTGGAGCTCGATAGCAGCTCCAGCATCTATACTAGCTTTGTTATCTGTATAAAAGTAAGCAGAGAAAACATAATTCCATCCAGGACCAGCGTTTATATAATCGTGCGATGCTCCTTTATACAAATTGCTCGCATTACCTGTAGTAATTACACTAAGTGAATTGCATCCCTTATAAGTAACTTGTGTATCTCTTGCTGCGTTTGAAGTTAATTGCCAATATTTCGTGTCGTTCTTCCACAAGACATTGCGTAAAACCGTTTGGTTACCAATTCCACCAACGTAATCTTCAACATCTTTCATTTTTAATTGCAATTCCAATGCTTTACTATGTTGTTCTATCTTTGAAGTAGCCTCACTAAGCGTCTTCCCTTGCTGAGTTTGTATTTCTTGTACTTTACCGACGCTTTGTGAAATACTATCTGCGTTTTTCTCTACTGTTGTTACTCGTTTATCAAATCCCGTTTGATTTTGTTCAACCTTAGTTATATTTTCTTTTATACCATCCACACTTTTTTCAATTTCGGTTGTTCTCTTGGTGAATTCATCGGTTGTTACTTGATCTTCAGGCGCTGGTGTCCATCCAGTAGCTTTATTTCCTTTTTCAAGTTTAAAATTTTGAATAATGATTTTTGTTGTTTTAGCATCTATTCCCCAAAATTCCAGTCTCGCTTGTCCTGTGTTATTAAGCTGTTCTGTAATTTTTGTAGTGTACGTAACTCGTTGGAATTGGTCCGTAATTCCTGTGAATATTTGTCTAACGAATGTATATTTAGGCGAACCGTTTTCGCCATAAAACTGAACGCGACCTGCCGTTTTATCCGTTGTTATAATTTTTACATCGAAGCTAAAAGTTACGGTTTTGTCTACTAATTCACTAAAGATTTGATTTAAGTTATTCTTAAATACTCCATAAGCTGAATTTGAAGATAATTGCGTCGTTTCCCAATATTTCGTATCTGATATTAAATTACGTACTCCAATTTCTTGTTCATTGAAGTTCTTTTCTACACTTGTTAACTTCTCGCTAATTTTACCTGCTTGCGCCTTTATTTCAGTTGTGACTTTGATAAAATCGTTACTGTCTGCCTGATCTTCAGGCGCAGGTCTCCACGGATAAACTTTTTTAGTTAGGGATAGCATAGGTGAAGTTTGTTGGTATAAAGCACCTTTAGGTATTGATTCAGCTTCGAATCTATATACAATATTGGGATCAGTGGCATCAGATCCGACTAGAATTGTTACTGAAACCCTTTTCCATTCTCCATTAACTGTTGTTTTACCAGCACTGTTAGGAAAGAATACTTGTGTAGATTCCCCGCCTATCATTCTAGCTGTTACAGAAAATGTTACAGTGTCGCCAATTTTTATTTTCCCACGCTTAATTAATTCACTGGGTTTTACGGCGATACCTTGCCATTCTGTATCTGTTTGCGCGATAGCATTCCCATTGTACGTGTCCTTAATAACAGATAAGTGAGCACCTTTTAAAGATAATTCTTCGTTAGCTGTTAACGTCTTAGTTCCTCTTACAAGGTTAATAACATCACCATCAAGGTTATTCACATTATTTTCGATTCGTTCGATGGTTTGCTTTGTTCCATTTGCATCTTGTTCCACTTGATTTAACTTTTGGATTGTTTGCGATGACGTTTTGTTGATTTGCTCGATTGAACTGGATATACCGTTAATATTTTGTTCTGTCTTTACTACACGATCGGTAATTCCGCTTTGATCTTTTTTGATATCAGATACAGTATTTTTTAATCCTTCGACACCTTTTGAAGTTTCAACAATCGTTCGGCTCATACTTTCTTGAGTACCTTGTAAACTTTTGATTGTCTCTTTTGTTCCCTTGTCACTTTCTTCAAGCGTCTTAGTTACCTGACTGACTCTTTCTTGTTCCCCTTTAACAGCATCGAAGTCTTTTTGTAAATTATCCGCTTTCGTTTCAGCTTCTTTAACCCTAGCATCTAGCTTTTCTGCACTAGCATTAATCTCTTTTGTCACATGCTCCAACGTATCGTTCTTAATTGCTTCCACATCAGGAATAAGGAGCTCCCAATCTTTACCGTTCCACACTTTTAAAATACCAGGTTTACCATTGCTAATATCTCGCCATAATGTTTTACCTACTATAAGATTATCGGTCGGTGGATTTTTAGCTTCAATGATATTTACCGTATTATTTTTTAGGTTTTCCTGGACCTTTTCAGCAAGTTTCTTGGCTGTTTGAGATTCTTTTTGAGCTTGTTCGGCTGTCCCTTTTGCTTCCTCTGCTAATTTTTCTAGTTGTTCCAATAATTCTTTATTGGCTTTATTACCCAAAGAAGCAAGTACTCTATTGTAGAGTTTTCGCATTTCTTCATTCGGATCAGTCATTTCACGATAATCACCAAATACATATTTATCTTGTGAAGGGTCTGTAAATGACTCATCGCCAGCGATTGCACGAGCTTCTAGATATAGTTCAGGAGTAAAACCTGTATCTTTAATTCGGATTGTGTCCCCTTCATTAATCAGCTCGTGAGCTAATCCGAATACACGACCTATACTTTGTGCTTGAACATCGTAAGAAATAGAGGAATTTATCCGTTTGGCTAATTCTGTTTTCATAAGAGTCATTAAACGTTTCGGTGTTATATCGCCTTCTGTTTCTGGTGTATAAAAGCCAAATTTATGTTGACCACGTTCGTTCCATCGTTGGAAAGCATCACTGTCCACAAGATAAGGCATACCGTCATTTATGTCGGTGATTGTAATAAACCCTTCCCCTTCTTTTTTGGAGAAACCAAGCAATGCTGTACAAATGTTTTGTGAGTTCTCAACACGTTTAATTCCCACTAAATCTTTGCCAAGTGTTACTTCTTTCCTTGTTTCTTGACCGCGTTTCTTTACCATGTCCACATAGCGACTGACAATTTGGGAACCAACTACTTCAGCACGGTATTGGATTTCTAACTCGAACAAAGAAGCGATATCTTTTAAAAATTTCAGTGGATCTATGAATTCATCAATTGTCATTGTGTGGAAACCAGCGTATTCTGTTCTTCCTCTTTTCCATTTCGTACCTACAAGAGCCATATCAATAAACTCATTTACTGTTTTACCTTCCACCTTCTGTGGAGTAATAATGCCAGCTTTCGCAAGTTGAATCCATTCACCAGATGCATAAGCAATGACTGATCTATCATTAGAATCCTTTTCGGTTTCAGTAATAACATATGGAACGATACGCCCGTCACGCACTTCTTTTAATACTAAATTTTGCTGCATGAGTGTAGCTGCATGTTCTGTATTATCAAACACTTTAAATTCTAATGTATCTATGTTGTTCTTAATTTCCCAATGTCGTTTATCATCCCAATAATCTTTTGTTTGTATATTAGAAACGATTTGACTCGTTTTAAAATCAACAACATGTAATGTTCCGCTTGGTGTTCTCATCTAAATCGCTCCCTATACGTTATTTTGGCTATCCCTACATCAGAAGGCATAATCTCAAGTTTGTTCGTTCCTTTTTGAATAACGGGATAATCGCTGAATATATCTTTTAAATTTATAGCTTTTTTACCATTGATTGATACAAGGCTTCGCTCGGTATCAATAACTACTTTATCGCCAACATCAAAAATATAAGGCGGATTATCTTGGGTATTCATATTAACTTTCCAAATTTTCAAGTCATCAATGCTCATGTCTGTACAAAACATGTTATCTGAAAATTGACTGATGCTTATTTGAACTTGTGCCACTTTGTCCATATTCATATTGTTTTCATCTTCCCACACGACAAAGCGCTCTGAATCATCCTTTTCGGTATTCCATAAAAACTTAGAAATATAAGCTTCCCACCTATTGCCGGTACGTGCTAACCATAATCGACCACGATATTGATTCCATGTAGTAGGATGATCTCCAGGTTCATTTATAAGCACTCGCTCGCCGTTTGGTTTCTTTTTGTTACCAAGCTTAGCGAACCCTGTATTCTGTTCTGCTTGCCAATGAACATCATTCATAGAAATACGAGCTACATAGTCGCTATTTTCATTTAATAAACCTATTTCAACACGCCCCATTTGATCGGGGTGAGAGCTTCTTAACCCAACATACGCCTGCATAATAAAATCTTGTAGTGGGCCTTGTGGGATGTTCTTTTTAGCTATGCAACCATGCCATCCTTTTATATTTGTTTCACCTAAATAAACCGGAACTAGGCGTGAGCCTGCATCCACTTTAAAAGCCCCGCCCCCTACCATATCTTCTGCATTCGGAACATCCGTCCATCCTATAGTGGTAGACATTTCATCCCACATTACCCGCTGATTTCTTTCGACAGGTATCTGATTTACGCTAAGCGGCCATCCGATACGAAAATAATTGTCTCCATTCCATACATCAAGAAATGTGGAAGGATTCGTTACTTCAACTTCTATAATTGGATTGGATTCTACACTGCCTTTGTTTTGAACATTTGCTATTAACCCGCTTGCACCTGTTTGAAAATCTACTGTTCGAGTAGGGCCTAATTTATATGGCATTGGACAAATGAACTTAATTGTCCCTATTCCAAGTGTTACAAATTCATCTGGATCAAAGCTATCTTCCACAACTGCTAAATATGTTCTATTTGGTTCCATATCAAAAATAAGTTCTGCTGGTTGGCCTGTGATTAACCATTCTGCAATTTCTTCTTTCATAGTTTCCAAATCTGAACCCTCAGGAACTATAATTCCTACAGGAATAGATAAAACACGCATTTCCGTTTGGGTGTTTAATAGTCTTGCTCCTGTATATCCTGGGACACTTAGAAAATTCCTTTTCACCGGTGCCCACGCTGGTCTTTTCCATCCCTTTTCTATTTGAACAAAATTTTTGCGTATGTTGTTAAATGTAAAAGAACTCATACTGTCACCCCATTTCTTTATAAAATAAAAGAAACCCAAACCTAAAAGTCTAAGTTTCTTTTTGCTTCTCTATCTTGATACTCGGTTGTATAACGATACGTACCGCGTGCAACGTCTCTTCCTTCTAAACTAACAGGTACTTCCACAATTAAATCACCACCAAGCATTGGAATTACTCCACCACCTGATGAACCAAAAGAGTTATTAATGACTTGATTTGATACACTATTTGTCATGGCTTGTCTACTGTTTGACATACTTCCATACACACCACTCATGACAGACTTTAATCCGGATAGCTGATTCATAGAACTAGCCATCATACGACTCATATCACCCATTAATTGATTTATTTCTCCTGATATAGCAAATTGTTGTCGCGGCATGGCTGCTACGATTCCTGCGCCAATATCTCCAAGTGTCTTTTTATTCAATGGTAAAACCGCTTCTTTTCCGGCTTCTCCTGCACCTTGCAAGTTTCCACCATTCATTCCAAAGATAGTGGGTTTAGTGAAGATACCACCTTTTGCACGCCAATCTATATTTAGTCCAGAAGGGAATGTAATATCTTTTCCTAAAATATTTTTTGTACTAGTTTGCAAGCTAAAGTGTGGAAGAGGTGGCATCTCAGGTTTAGGAATCTTTAACTTCAAGTCACTAAAGAAACTCTTGATTTTCCCTATAAACTTTTCTACACTGTCAACTGCATCTTTTATTGGATCAATAATAAAACGTTTAGCTGCTTCGAATTTTTCTTGTGCCGCACTCTTTACGGAATCGAATTTTTCTTTAGCTGAATTATATAAATCAGTGAATTTTTGTTTGGCTTGATTATACGTCTCAGTGACAGGATCAATTACATATTTCTTCACTAAATTCCAAGCTGTAAGTGTATAAGATTTTATAGATTCCCAGTTGCTTAATATCCAATTTGCTAATTCACCAAGTTTTTGCTTGGTTGTATTCCACAAGTCTTGAACAGGTTGAATTACATACTGTTTAACCAAATTCCAAGCCATAAGAGTATACGATTTAGCAAGTTCCCACTGTGAGCTTAACCAAGAAATCAAATCACTGAATTTTTCTTTTGTTGTACTCCAAGCTTCCTGGACTGGCTGAATAATATATTGCTTAAGTAATCCCCATGCAACTTGAGCCACGGCTTTTGCAATTTCCCATTGTGTACCAAGCCATGTAACCATTTCGCCAATTTGTTTACTCACCCAATTGTAAGCTTCTTGGATTGGTTGAATAATATACTGACTTATCGCTGCCCACGCAATTTGTACACCTGCTTGGATTAATAACCAACCTGCCTCTAGGACCGTAGAAATCAATGAAATGATAGGGTCTAAGACCGTAAGTACAGTATTCCACGTTTCCTGCCAAGCTTGTACGAGTGTTCCCCACAATTCAGAAGCTGTTGTAACTAAAGAAGTCCACCAAGAAGACGCCGTTTCAACAATTCCGGACCATAAACTACTAAAAAATTCACCTATCGGATCAAAGAAACTATGCATCATTTCAGTGAATGAAGCCCAAGCTCCAGAAAAGAATTCAACAATAGAATTCCAGGTAGTACTACATATCTCACCTATACCTGTCCATAAATCGCTGAAAAATTGACCTATCGGATCAAAAAATGCATGCATTGTTTCTAAAAATGAATTCCATGCTTCACTAGAGGATTGAACGATGCCATTCCAAAGTTCTATTAAATATTCTTTAATAGAATTCCACATATCTATAGTCCACTGTTTTATAGAATCCCAATTTTTATAAATAGCAATTCCTAGAGCCACTATAGCTGCGATAATAATAGGGACAATAGCAACAAGTCCGGCTGCTGCTAAAGCTCCAATTTCAAAAAAGCTCATGACTGTCATGACTATAGGAGCAAGCGCCATAATTGCACCTGAGATTATACCAATAGCCATTGCGACAGCTGTTAATGTGGCTGCTAACTTTGGATTGTTTGAAACCCATTCAGCTATTTTGGAGATGACATCCGCTATGACACTAAGAACTGGCTGAAGCGCAACTTGTAAATCCTGCATCGCTTTTTGAAATTTAACTGCTGGGTTTGCATCCATTTTCTTAATAGAATCATTCAGTTTATCTTGTTGCTTCCCAAAATCTACTGTTTTCTCTTTCGCACCTAGCAAAGTATTAATTATGTTTTGCCCTTGATCTTCATACATTGTTCCGAAAAACTTAACACCTAATTCATTACGCTTTGTTTCATCATCAACTTGCGATAGAGCTTGTGCAATCTCGGTCATTGCTGCTGAACCTTCTTTACCACCATTAGCTACAGCTTGACCCCATTTTTGAACTTGTTCTGCTGAAATTTGTGTACCTTCAAGGGCTTCTGTCATTGCTTTATCGACACCTTGACCGAATTCAGCCGCTTTTACACGACCTTCTTTCAGTCCATCTAGCAAATTATCGATATTCCAGGTTCCTGTTTCAACCCCAGCTGCCATAATAGCTTGTACTTCTTCAGCGTTGTATCCTGCTCGCGTTAACTGACCACCATATTCGGCGATAATATCTAATTGTTCCGGTGGAAAACCCATTTTTAATAAGGCATCAGCCATACCAAGAGCACCTTCTTGTGAAATGCCTAATTCATTACCGATTTCATTCGTTTCTTGAATTAATTCAGTAAAATCAATGCCAGCATAAGCATTAGAAATAACAGCTGCACTCTTTACGAAAGAAGCATTTGCTTCATCACTAACATCTTTATTCAAAGCCCATTGTCTTCTTACACCCTCAAGTGCTTCTTCTGCATCTAATCCATAGGCTGAAATTCCTCTCACAGCATCCTCTACTGATTTTTTTGAGGATTCAGGAACATCAAATCCTATTTCAATTTTTGTTTTTAACTTTGACATATCAAGTGCTTTTTCAACAGCTGCTGCCATTCCGCCACCAGCTGCCATTCCACCGATAACATTTTCTAATCCAACTTTTAGACCTTCAAACTTCTTCTCAGTTCTTCCGGCTTCTTGTTGTAAATCCCTCAGTTCATTTCGTACTTGCTGAATTGAATTACCAGCATCTACAGATCGTAGTGCTCGCTGTAATTTCTCTATATCTGTTTCTGCCCCTAACGCTTCACGGCCAATAATTCCAATCGCTTGCTCTAACTGACGACTTGTAGCTGTTCCATTTCGAATTGCATTCACAAGACGATTTCCTAATGCTCCTGCAAAATCATCAACGCTTTTTCCTGTAGCTCTAAACAATGTTTCTAATTGCCTTGTAGAACTCGCTACATTCTCTTGCTCAGCTTTCATGTTTCCGAGTTTATTTTTCAGACCATTAAGCGATCCTTCTGTAAATTCAATTTCACGTCTGAATGCACGATATTGTTCTTCAGAAATTTTACCGTTTTGAAATTGAGCTTGTACTTGTTGTTCCGCTGCTTTCAACTTATCTAGCTTTTGCGTTGTATTTTCTATTTGTTGTGTAAGTAATTTTTGTTTTTGAGAAAGTGCCTCCACATTACCAGGATCGAACTTTAACAAACGCTCGACATCTTTTAGTTCCTTAGCTAAAGAATCGCTTTGTTTATTAACATCTTTTAGAGCGTTTTGTAACGGTTGAGTGTTACCATTAATTTCAATCGTAATCCCTTTAATTCTTCCTGCCATTTTCTCACCCCTTTCTTAGAATGAATCGAAGTCTTTTTGACCTGCTTTTCTAACTTTTTCTTTATCTGGATTCTCTAACTCAGCGAATTCAGCAATGTAATCAAAGCAATCACCTACGGTCATTTCTTCTAAGTCACCATGTGTTAAATTTGCTTTATAACAAAGAGCAAGAAACAATTCAGTGGTAAATTCTTCATCACTGAATGTCCCTTGCTCTCCATTGTTTTTCTTTATTTTTTTTTTGCTCCCATAGTAACCTGAACTAATTCCATAACTTCAGGCATAATTTCTTCAATTGGGAATTCTTCAAATCCATCTAGCCATGTCATAGGATCAGGAATATTTGGATCAGCCGTTTTAGCATATAACCAAGTTAGGTCATAAATAAGTTCAAAATCTACATTACTTAAATCAACATTAGACATATCAAGAGGTTGTTGTGAGCCATCTGGTGAAGTTAATGTACTAATTGCCCCTAAACCCATCAAATCTGCAAATAAATTACGTCTGAATTGTGCTTTATATCGTTTAACTGTTGCTGCTGTAGCTTTTAATCTAACTTGTTTTCCATCTATTGTAATTGTCTTTTCCATTCACTTACGCCCCTTTTGCTAATGCAGGTACTTTTGTATACACTTTTTTGTACCAATTATCATAGATTTCTTGTTTTGATTTTGTTGTAGTTTTCGTTTTAACCATACGTTTTCCATTAATATCAATAGGGCTTGATACAAATTTAAGCTCATTTGTATTTGGCTCCGCTGAATTAGTTTTCGTTTTAGATGCAATCGTTGGACGACTTGCTGAACAGTTAAACATAACATGTCGAGTCGCTCGTACATCGCCATCAAATTCAAACAATAAAGCAAATGGTTTTCCTTTTGCGTCAGCTAATTCATTTAATACACCGTCTTCTGCGTCTAATTCCTCTCCTAATGCATCAACTGCAAATTGCTCTGGAATAGTCGCAATAGATAACGTCCCATCATAACCTTGGTTATTACTTGCTGCGTAGTAAAGCATGTCATCTGCATAGAACTCAATTAAATCCCCTCGTGGATCAAATGTTAATTCAACCGCACCTGGTAATCGTATCGGTGTACTAAATGTAACTACACCATCTTTAATGTCATAGAGTGCATAGTGGACATTTTTCAGACCGAAAGCTACTTTATTTTCATTCATTTATATCAACCTCGTTTCATATATTTTTTGATACATTTTTTCAGATTCAATAAATGTCCCATACGAGTCATAAGGTATCTCATGATCGTCCAGGACCTTTTCAAGTTTTGCTTCTGTGACTAAATCTTTTTTAGTTGTATAAAGCTCTATATTTAAATCATTTATTTTGTGATACACCTTGTTATCAGCCATTAAATTTGCTGATCCATCCACAAGGAAACATATATATGGTGGCGCTGGAACTGGGTTACCTGGTGTTGCTGTGAAATGCGAATAAGCCACAGGATATCCTGTAGCTTCAAGAATTTTTATTAATTCACCTAATGTCATTATTCAAGCGCCCTTTCAATCCGTCTTGGTAATTCATTAATTACATACTCTTCAACTGGACGAATATGCACTTGAGCCGGAACACGTCCACCGCCAACTTTCGCATGTCCCTTTTCTAAAAGATGTGTTAATTGTCCTTGAGTATTATGAATAACAACACCATTATCTTCTTTTTTCTTACGCCACCCTTTACGGTAAGCACCTGTTTTTTTAGGACTATTTTGCTTTAATTTATTCACAGCAACATCAGCAACTTCTTCCTGCGCTGTCAGTAATTCTTCTTCCACAACATTTGCATATCTTTGCAATTCTCTAGCAAGTTCGCTCGCAAAATCATTCATATTAAACATGCTCCTTTGCGATAATAGTCAATGTTTGATACAATTCATCATCATTCATTGGCGGTTCGATAATGTCAAAGATACGATCCTTCATTTTAATTCGCATTAATTCTGTAATTCCTGTTGTATAGGGAATTACAAACCGATAAATTCGTGTAGACTGTGAAGCCGAAGCTTCAATGTACTCTGAACCTTTTACCGTTTTTATCATTGCCCATGCTTTTTTTACTTCTTGCCAATTACCTGTTTCAACTTCTTGATTCAAATCATCTTTTATTACTTCAGGTTGCTCAATGATAATTCGATTTCTACAATCACCTGTATTCAGTGGTTTTTTGTACTGAAAAGGACGCATATTAATCACCGTCCAATTTAATTTCTTCTAATGCTTTATCGATACCTAAACTATTAATCTGACTTAAAAAATTCTTGTCAAAATACTCTAATGCATCGTTATAAACATAACGAGAACGTTCAAAGACTAATTCTTTGAACTCCTCGTCTTTATTTACATCATAATTCCCACAAACCCTAATTAATGCCTTGTTAGACGTAGAAAGGATGCGCTTTAGGTTACCATCTTCCTCATCCCCTAAGTGCATCCTATCTTTAAATTCCTGTAATATTTCATTTGAAATTACTGTTTCCATTTACATCATTCCTTATTTAGTTGCTGGTGGAGTTGGTGGTGTAA
This sequence comes from Bacillus sp. HMA207, assembly GCF_003402455.1. Lineage (NCBI taxonomy): Bacteria > Bacillati > Bacillota > Bacilli > Caryophanales > Bacillaceae > Bacillus > Bacillus sp. HMA207. The sequence goes on from NZ_BEZT01000001.1 coordinate 2,178,497, forward strand.
ATGAAATTTCTAAATCGTAAACAAGAGCCGCTTTATTATCTTTCGGTTTCCCATTAGCAAATTGTTTAATTGTATAAAGAGTAGCATCTTCGAAAGCTAATGTTTGATCAAATTCTTTTAGCTTGTATCCACCTGCGATTGCAGCAATATATTGTCCTTTTACAAAGAATAATGCTTTACCAACAGGAACTTCCTCACACTCTACAGGTTTAATGTTATAAGGCAATGCCATTACCCATTGACCTGTTGCGGTCTGGATTGTATTACGTGCTTGTACGCCAATCGCATCAATCGGGTTAACTACCATTACAATTTTATTTAATACTTTTCTGGATTTCCCTTTCGCATCAACAGATAAAGCTTTTACTACTTCATAAAGTTCGCCTGCTACAATTTCCCCTTTATCAGAGGGAGCAAATGTTAATTTGCCAGAAGATTTTTTATCAGTAACAGCGCCTGTTTCTGGATTTACATCTTTCATTAAACCAACTGGTTGATGTGCTACAGATCCGCCACCATTAATAAAACCAAATTCTAGACCAACAGAATATGTTTCTACTAAAACAGTTCGAACATAGCGTTCAATCCATTCCGGCCCAAGTTCCTTCATATCATTCGGAATAGCTGCGAATGCAGTTAATTTAAGTTGGCCAATTTTTTCTTGTTTGAAGATAGCATCAATTTGTCCACGGATTTCCCCGAATAATTCGCCCCATACATACGCCTTCGTTGCATCAGAGTAAATAAACTTCGTAACTGCTCCTAAGTCTTGCAAACCAATTTCAGCTAATAAGGGATGTTCTGTAACTAAATCTTCAAACACACGCTCTTGCGTCGTTACAGGAAGGATTGAGCCATCTGTAAATCCACCTTCTTTAACAACTGCATTAAAGAATGTTGTTTCTGATGAAGTTAAAACATTTTGACCACGTTGCTGTAAAATGGAACGATCAAGCATATCGTTATTTACTTGTTCACGAACTGTATTTGCTACATCTGTTTGTAGTGCATCAAAGAAACCTTCAAACGCTGACGTCTGTTCTTGTTCTGTGCTTTCCGCGTTAGTTAAAGTATCCGTCAATTTTGCTTTTGCCTTATTAAATGCTTCAGATTTATTAAATTTAATAACCATTATGTGTTTCCTCCGTTTTTTATAATTTTAAAAGGAGCCCTTTAATCCCACTGTTTTTTACAGGTTTAGGATTCGGCTCCTTTGGTTGTTCTTCTATATTGTTTTGTAAATCATTCAGGATTTCATTTTTCAATCCTGATAATGCTGCATTTAAATCTTCTTTTGTAATTCCTTGGCCTTTGTTCATGGTTCCATTTCTAAAGCCATCGATTACTTTCTGCGGAAGCATGGCAGCAGTAGCCGTTGAAGCCGTCATTTTAACTGGATTCTCCATAAACATGATTTCATCCGCGAAATTGCTTTCTAATGCTTGTTGCGGACCCATCCAAGTTTCTTCAGCCATCATGTTAAGTAGTTCTTCCTCAGATTTACCACTTTTAATGACATAGGCATTTACAATTGCTCGATCTGTTATTTTTAACATCTCGGCTGCCTTTTCCATGTCACGATGATCTCCACCATGCCACTTAGCAGCGTTGTGAATCATGATTTTTGCTGTTGGAGAAATTCGAACTTTATCACCAGCCATCGCAATTACAGAAGCTGCACTTGCTGCCAAACCAACAATTTGAACTTCTACATGACCAGGATAATTTTTTAATGCTGTGTAAATTTCCGAACCCTCATCTACATAACCGCCAGGACTATTGATCGATACAATTAAATCCTCACTATTTGCATTATCCAGTTGTTTTGTAATCTTACCTGGGCTTGTCGCATCTATTTCAAACCAATCATAAATCCAAGCTTCATCATTCGAAATGATTGGCCCTTTAACGTCAATTTTCACCGTCATTTGTATTCTCACCTCCTTCAGATTCAGTTAGTTTCGTATAGTTTTTCGTAATATGATGTGTATTTAAGTTAGGATCATCAGAAACTTCATATCCTACTTCTAATCGAATCTCATTCCCTGTAAATGCACTTGAAGAAATGAGTTTATCGATGCTTGTCGCAAGATCAAATATGCTTTGATAAGAAACAGCTTTAACTTCAATTTTTTGTCCTGAAAGATACTCTTCTTCTTCAAAAAATTTAACGTTTGCTTCATCAGAAAGCTTTTTTAATAGAGGTTTCACTGTGAAAAGCATATAATTTTTCGTTTGCTTCTCCACATCAGCCATTTCGCCATATATCAAAGCAGTTGGAATACCAAAAGCCATTGCTACTTGATTTAAGAAGCCATTTGTTACTTTATTAATTTCCTCCACACTCTGCCCAGAACTCGCTCCACCTGACGTTTCAGCATACTTAAAACCTGGTTGTTGTGGAATGATAGCGACATCTTTTTCTCCAATCGCTTTGTACATGTTATCAATAAACTCTTGCAGTTTTGATTGATGTTCTTTGCTCTTTGCAGCGAGCATGTCCATATCAACTGTTCCGCGAATTTGATTCTTACGTTTTTGAGAACTTAATATTCTACCGAATAAATCACCATAATCAGTAAACAAACCATCGATAAGAGGTGATAACTTATCATTCCTGTATCTTAAATGAATAACTTCACTTTGTTTAAAACTTCTCTTAAACTGATAATCTTTTACAGTGACATTTGTAAAAGTATCTTCAAACACAGCATATTCATTATGTTCAAAGTCATCAGCAATAAGTAAATCGCCATCATCCGCTTGTATAATCAAAGCTTCATTATCATAAATAAGTTTGTAAATGAAACTCTCCCAAAAGGTACTTGCTGTCATATTCTTATTCGGTCTGACATTTAATCGATAGTAAAGCTCATCCTTTTCAAATTCTTCACCATTTTTCACTCTAAATTCTGACTGACTAATTGTTCTCCCTAAAAAGGATATACAGGTATCAATCGCCAGTCGCTTCATGTGTACTCTATTGGCTTTCTCAATAAACATTTCCACATCAAACATAAATCCTACTTCACTATTTCTTTTAAATACTGCATCTAGCCATCCAATGATTATCACCCCCTTTATTAGAATTTAATACCATCTAACATAAAGTCGAATTCATCCACAAGAATGTTATCCGCTTGCCATAGCGCATGAATAAAAGCTTGAAATCCATCTGTTTTACGCTTAAATTCATCTTTTTTCAGATACTCTTTGTTGCCGTCTTTTTTGATGTGGACGTAGACGTTGTTAGTGTACCAACGCATCAATGGATTATCTCCAAAAATAATGCGATTGTTTGCAAACAACGTTTCAACTCTTGGTGCTAAAAGAGAATGTATTGCCTTTGGATTACGGATATACAACAATATAAATCCTTCAGCTTCAAGTGCCGTTTTGACAAGATCAAGGCGGAATGTATCGGCTACAATCGTATTAACACCGTATAACTCACGCATTTTTACAAACCAATCTACAATGTGAGAGATATTAATAACTGGTTCATCCACAATAGTTAGTAAGCCATTTTCAGCCCATTCATATATAGGTGCTTTTAATTTCACCTTGTCCAAAAATCCTTTACGTACAAATGAATGACCTTTCCATATATAATCTTCACCATGTTTAAAGAGTAGACCAACCGCAGCAAAGTCTTTAATGCTGGCGAAGTCGAGTCCACCTACAGCTACTTTATGTTTTAAATCTGGAACCTCTCTGAGCGTTTCCCCATCTTCTTCAAAACCAGTACGCATGATTTCTTCCCATGAAGCTACAGACTTTGTTAAATCTGTTTCAGGATAATTCATACGTTTTGTTATGAATTCTTCACGGTTTGAAGGATTATTTTCTAATTGTTTATATTGAGTTAATACCTTTTTAAATAATTGTTTAGCATAAGAACTTCTCGGCTCGCTAAACATCGGATTCGCTTTTTCCCATACATCAGGATTATCAATTTCTTCTGGATTATCTATCTTGCAAATGAAAGGGAATAATGGATCTTCTAAATCTTTCCCCTTTAGAATATTCATCGCCCGCTCTTTTGTTTTGTCCAGGAATCCATCGCGGACAAAGCCATCTGTACCAATAAAAAATTCTCTAGCATTTGGCACTTTTCCAAGTCCACTAGAGAATACATTTACTACATCAAAGTTTTCATATCGATGTATTTCATCGTAAATAACACAACCGTCACGAAGTCCATCCTTAGAACCAGCATTAGATGTATGATATTGAATAATGCTTTGCGTATCGTTACTCAGTATCTCTACCTTGGTTCGATAAAACATATCTTCTAGTATTTCTTTTCCTTTAATAGCATCATAGACTTCACGAAAAGAAACTTTGGCCTGTTTCTCGTTGTTCGCCACAATTGAAACATTGTATCGATCTATTCCGTGCAGCGGACTAATAAAGAAATGGCATAATGATGAAATTAAACCGTTTTTACCACCACCACGAGCCATCATAATTAAAAATTGCTCGTAAAAAACAGAATCATCTTCTTTATAGAAAAGAAAAACGAATGCTGTTAGGAACTTTTGAAATGCTTGCAATTCAAAGTACCATTTCTCAGTGAATTTTATATAGTCCTCATGCATTTCATTATCGAAATACAAATCATCGCGTATTAAAATGTATTTCTCCAGGTACTCAATTAGCATTATGCGCTCTTTATTCAGCTTAATTTTCCCTGCGCGATACATCTCAATATATTCAGTGACATAATTATTTTGAATCATGTTAAATCTTTAACTGAGCGCACAGGTTTTGAAGGAACTTTCTTTTCTTCTGCCGATGCTTCTAATCCAAGTGCATCTAAAATCTTTATCATTCGATCATTTGTTTTATGTAAATCATTAATAGAAGGATTGGATTTCGGACCATGCATGCCAGATACTTTTATTCCTGTTTCTTCAATATCATCAACAAGAACACACTTTAAATCCCACAACGATAAATAGTCTTGAATTAAGTCAGTATAATGATTACCTACAATCTTTTTTTCTTTTAATTGATTTGTTAGATCCTTTTCAATCCTTTTTCTCATTGTTTCACGCTTCACTCTAGCCACAATATCCCTCCCTTCTGATTTACATCGTTTTCCAATTTGATATAACGCGCGAATTTGGTTCTAAATTTGAAAAATCGACCCCCTCCTCCGGTGCCCCTTAGAGCATTTTTTGATGAAATATTTTAAGGGGGGGTGCTATCTTTAAATTGTTTTACCACTTTTCATCATGTTTCCATTTATTTTGTTTCTTTTCGTAAACTCTTCCATGTTCTTTGTTATGACAATTCACACAGACTGTTTCAAGGTTATCAATATCAAGTGCAAGTTCTGGATGATATTCTAGTTCTTTTATATGATGGACAACTAACTGTATCTTCTTACGCTTTGCACTTTCGCTGTACTCATTGGTATCTGTTTGAACACGACCGTTACGTTTACATTCCTGGCACTCATAGTTGTCTCGCTTCTTTATTTGTTCGCGTGTACTCTTCCACTCACCACTGTCATAGAACTTACGCTTCTGTTGTTTGGTTTTATATTCTTTCATAACCGATACAACTCTACCTGTTCTCCCGCAATAGGATGATTATGTTGGATGATTTCAGTATTGCAACACTTATTATCAGTTGGTACATGTTCAACATGAATATATGTCCGATTAATCTTATCCATCGATTGTGCTTCCCAATCAAATGCAACACGTAACTTTCTATCTATCTGTTCGCCTTTGTAATGAACTATTGGTACAGCATCTATATCTTTTAATGTAATCGTTAGTAATGGTTCTTCATTATCTTTTATATCATCCGATTGTTTGTACTTCCCTAACTTAAACATACCTACAAATGCATCATTACATTTCGGACAAACAGTTACTTCTTGATATTCTTCCTTAGATGGATAATTAACTCTATCCTGATGACCACTCGCTAAACATTTAGAAGTATGGTAATAGTTAACCTCACACATCTCCCCTCACTCCTTATGCTGATTTTTATAAAATAAAAAAGCATCTCTAATTGAGATGCTCTACATTTAATTTGTTACTCCACTTATTCAATGAATTATAGATTTCTAATGCTTCTTCACTTTTCATTTCATGAATACGTTTAATTCGATTTATTTTCCTAAAGCATTGATATATCGACATAACATCTGCAACAAATACTAAATCGTTAATTTTATTTAATTGAGGCTTAATTTCATTATATGTATCCTCTTTAAAATCATATTCACTAATGATATAGCCACCAACTAATGTCTCATCCGATTTATTTTTGAAAGCCTGTATTACTCCAGTTGAGATTATCTCTAGATTGCCACTTATCTCAGAATATAAAAACGTCTCAATAAATCTCCTAGACAATCTCTCTTCTTCTTTTTTTGCTTCTGCTGCATCATTTTGCGCTTTTTCAATTTGAAGTTGCGATCCTTTTATTGCACCATAATAAGCCGCTACTGCCGATATAATGCCCACAATAACTGTCACAATACCACTTATAATTGCGACGATAATATTTGGATCCATTAAATCACCCCCTTCCTACAATTATACATTAATAATACATTTTAATATTAATAAATTTGATTATCGTAATGACTTTTTAATTTATTTCACTTTTTAAATTTTAAATTCACTCATATTACTAAACAATTTATCTAATATATCAAACATTTCGCCTAGTGTTCTTCCGTCAAAAATAACAACGTGCATCACTTTCAGCTTCCTTTAAAATAAAAAAGCACCCGAATGGATGCTCTTTTCACTTGATTATTTATTAATATAAAGTACGTTTTTCAGGCATAATGTTCTCCTTTGTTGCCCTTTTTTTATGTGAAAATGTTTATACTTCATCAAGTAATTTAATTAAATTATATAATTCGTTTCCAACTTGACTTCTTATAAATGATGCACCATCATCAAGCCAGCGAGTTCCCCCTGTACTCAAAATTTGCAAACTATTTATTCGTAGTAAAGAAGACTTTAGTATTTTATATTCCTCATCTTGTCTAAGTTGCGGATCTAATAAGTCTTCTCTTTCAGCGAACACATTTATTGGTAAATCCAAGTACACACATGCAGTATTTACAGCTTCCTCATTTGGATATAACTCAAAATACACATACACTTTCTTGAAATTTTTCAAATCCCAATCATTCATATTTTTTAATCCGTTGATAAGAATCCAATCATTATAATCAAATTCTCTTTGTCCATCTAGCACTTGACCAGCTATAATTCCTAAAATTTTTGAAGAAATATCAGATACTGTTTTTGTCGCCTCTTCTAAAATATCTAGTACCAAAATTCTATTAGCATCTTTATCTAATAGACCATTTAATTTTTGCAATTCGTCAGAAGTAAGATCTTCTCTTGAGAATATCTTTATAGCTAATCCTTGAAGAAATTGTTTACACTTATGTTCTCTTCTTTTATTCATCAAATTATTTAGAAAACTAACATAAGGACTATATTCAGAAAGTGTATCAACCACTTCATGTCCCTTCCCTAAAAAGTCCCCAACGGTATCAATTACCTCTTCTGGTGTATTGAACGAATCTAACTTATCTTTAAAACCCATCATATTCCCCCCTATATATTAGATAATCTAATTTTATACCATTTATATACAGGAATAAATTATAAATGAGCAACCGTGTACCAGTTTCTTCTTCTTTAATTTCTTTTTTATTACTATATAAATACGGTAAATGAAGTTTTATTCTTCTTCCAATCACTTAATGCCGTTATATTCATCCGCTTCAACAATATTAAGTAACTGAAAGAAGAGCAAAAGCTCTCCCTAATAACGGTACCATTCAATCATTACCATCTGCTGGTTTCGGATTTTATGTGCCATCATTATGAAACCGTTTAAACAACATATAGTTTATAAAGGAACATTTATGAGTTGTGTTTTCCGCCACTTCTCACAATACAAATATATCACGTTAATTCCAAAACAACCGGCATATTTCCTGCCAAAAAGCGGTCACGACTCTGCCACTTATCTTTTATGTAAATTTCTTAATAGTTGTATAGATTTTGGAATCCCTGTTTCTAATTCACTTTTATCATATTCTAATTTTAATTCTTTCCTTAATTGTTGATATTCTTTTACCACTATTTTAATTAACTCTTCAACCTTTTCATGGTCACCACCACCTGATTCCGTACAACTCCGAATATAAGCATCTAATTCATTTAATAATTTAAAACTTGCATATGAAGAATTCTCCAAGGTAAATTCAATCATATAATTATCATTAATAAATGGTGGTGATCCTGCATCAGAAAAATATAATTCTTTTGCACCATTACGTCTGCCATGTGTCCTTATCAAAGACAACCTAGCGTTTATTATCATATACAGTGGTGAGTATAATTCTTTGAATTTTTCTTTTCTCTTCCTTTTTCTTTCTTTTCTAGGTTCAATGACAAAGTGCAATAACACAAATGTACCCAAAGCAACTATTGCTGGGACAGTAAATGTTGAATCAACTCCCATATTTCCACCTCAATCCATTACATTATTTAATTTCTATATTAAGTATATTAACATACTACTCCACTTACCCATATCTTATATTTTGTGTAACTAATCTAAATGCTACAGCCTTTGATATCCATAGCTTCATAACACTTCCTCTTTTGAGTTACACAACACAATAAAAATGAGTAACTGTATAGAATGGGGTAGAATAACATGGCCACCAATTTAAAATTTTAATGTACTCCAAAAATAAAAATCCACTGCATTTAATTACTTTAAATAGTCAGTGAATTTTTATTTTATTAGCTTGATAGTGGTGAAATACTGCCAGAATTCCAAAAATTTTGTATGCTAAGAGAATTTCAACCTAAAAAGTTGGATTCCTATGAGTTAAATAAAATGAATAAAGTCTTTTACACTCTCTTCTTTAAGAACGTTTCCATAATATCCTTCCTGAACCTTTCATAATCAAACTGAAAAGCTACATTATGCGTTTTATAGCCTGGATTAGTAACAAAACGAAAGTCTGCAATGCTTTGACCAAACCCTTCCCCTTGATCAGGAATTACTTTAATGGGTACTCTCGAAAGGCTAACAGCCTCCCTATTTAACAAATACCACACTGTTACAAAATCATGCATAGGACTTCCACTTATACCTGGATTAGACTTGGAGTAAAAATTATAATAATAATCTAACATAGGTTTAATGATAAGCCCTGCAAGATCCTGTGTATTCCGATGAAATGCATCAATTTGCTGGACCATTTCGGGTGTAACAATCGCATGTTGGGTCACATTTAAAGGAATAATTGTCAAGTTCTTTGCATGTTGCAGAATTAAGTTTGCTGCATAAGGGTCTGCGTAAAAATTAGCTTCAGCCACAGCAGTTACGTTACCCGGATAGAAAAAAGCTCCCCCCATGCAAATGCATTCTCTTACATTTCGCATTGTTTCTAAATTCAATACAAAAGTTGTAGCTAGTGAAGAAAGTCTTCCTAAATTGATAATTGTAAGTTCTTCTAAATTCGATTCTATAATTTGATAAATATCATTTAAAGGATAAACTGGATATGAAATTTCAGGTGGAATAATAGGTCCTAATCCAACTTTTCCATGTACCTCAGGGAAATACTGAGTCAATATACCTGTCAATGGTACAGAAGCACCCAGGAATACAGGTATTTCTTCTCTTCCCGCAATGTACTTTAAATAGTTAATATTTCTTATTACATTTTCTCTTGATACATTTCCATAATCGGCCACGATTCCTACAAGTTGAATGTCTTTACGAAAAAAGGTGTAGAGTATAGCAAATGCATCATCAATCCCTAAATCTGTAAACAGGAGAACCTTTTTTTGCATATCTCTTCCTCCAAAATTTATAGAATTCTACTTTCGCCAATGATGTAGTGATTAGACTACGCTTGTATATATATTTTTTATGTATTCTTAAAGAGTGGATTCTATTCACTTGAAATAGCTTTGCTCATCTAAATTTGATTTTATGTTCAAGCGTAAGTTTCGGTTCTTAAGTCGATAAGCATGTGTTGTTATCCTTGAATAAAAAAAGCAATGATTAGATTTTAAACCTATTCATCGCTTTATCCATTGCATCTTGGTTTACTCCTATATATCTCAAAGTTACGCGTTCACTTGAATGATTGAATATCTCCATTAGCAAGGCTATGTTCTTTGTCTGCATGTACATATGATAACCGAACGTCTTACGTAATGTATGCGTTCCAATCTCGTCTATGCCAAACTCTGTTGCTGTACTACTAAGTATTTTATACGCCATGCTTCTTCCAATTGGTCGATTCTTTCCTTGCCTGCTCTTAATTAAATACTCATGGTCTTCCATATCTTCAATGTACCACTTTAATTCTCTTCTTAATGCTGCAGTAATCTGAATACGTTTCTGCTTCCCCGTCTTCATTTCACGCATGGAAATATGACTTCCCTTTAAATCTCCAACCTTCAATTTTAGAATGTCACTTATACGTAAGCCCGTATTGATTCCCATTACAAACAAGATATAATTACGTTCACTCTTTTCTTTTAAATACTCTTTAATTTGTTGTATTTGCTCTGGATCACGTATCGGTTGAACAAAATTCATTATTTATTACCTCCAGTTTCTACTGTCTCATAAACTTCTAATCCTAGTGCAAAAGCAAGTTTATAAAACGCTTTAGACTTCCAACGTCGATAAGTGCGCTCTGACATCCCTATCTCGTTATAAACCATGTAGTCACACACATCCTCTTCTTCTAAATAACGTTTATAAATAATATCTCTTTGAATACTTCCTGCACGTCCGTTTCCTAATCGATTTAGAAACTGATCAATACGTAATGACATTTTTTCAAGCCACTCTTCTCTTTTGCTTTGCTGAATATTTACTACAGCAACATCTTCTAATGGTTTTCCAACTGTATGTGTAGGACCATGCTCACGTATTTCATAAGAAGGAGTGACTTTCATTTCTTTACGCATCATCCCGAATTGTCTATGTATACGTATGCTTTCCAACACACCTTCTAATTCCGCTTGTGTCGCCGTTCTGTCAATTTTTGATAAGAAAGATAATTGTTTAGTCATGTAAGACCACTCCTTTTTATTTTTAAATTACTTTTGTCTTATTGCTCCACGTCTTCGTTCATAGCAAGGTCTATGCATCCCCATTAAATCTTCAATATCACGAGTGCTTAATTTCTCTTTTTGTTTTTTCTTGTTTTTCTTCTTTCCTTGCTTGGATTTCTTTTTCCATTCAAGTAATTGATCCTTTAACACCTTCATTTCCCCATCTCCCTTTTCAAAATAAAAAGGACACCTATTCGTAAAACAGCCTTAATTGCTGCTTTAATGAATTGGTGTCCTCTAGTTTTCTAGCCGGACTATATTTATTTCATGATACTTGTCTGTATAAACAGATTCCTCCAAGCTTTATCTATTCTATCTTTCTCATATTTTTGTATAACCTTTGTACGACGAGCAATTGCTTTTTTTAGTTTCTTTTTCTTTAAATTATTCAACCCTCTCACTCCTTCTTGTAAAACAGTTTTGTCCATTTTGGGGCGTTTTCATTACTTTAATACCTTATTACATTCAAAAAACTGCTCAAATGGAAGTTTTACCTATATAATTTCAAAAGGATTATTTTGTTTAAATTTATACTACATCTTATAAACACATACGAATTATACTTTTTTACTAGTATACAAGCCGTATCTTTTAAAAGAATCACAACATAGAATACAATACAGGACAAGACTTTCAAAAAACTTGTCTAAGTTTATTCTCAAAAAGGGGTGAACATAAATGCCTATCGTTAAGCCTTTTATAGCTGGAAGACGATTTGTAAGTACAGCAGCTACAGGGACTGTCGCTGGAGCGGATTTAACTTTTGCTAACACAGACTTCACCGATGATACTGGTGCTGTAACAACCTTCCCTGCTTCTTATGCTTTTTTAACGCTTTATATTAATGGTGTTATTCAAACAGGTGATACTATTACTGGTGTGACTACTACAGCTGCTACTATTGTAGGAGGTGCCGTACTAGATGGAGGTACTCCTATCGCAATTGAATTTACAATAACGTAAATTTAGTTGTCTTTTTAGGGGTTTCATTAAAAGAAACCCCTAATTTTAAAAAACTGATATTAATTTTAGTAGCAACTACATAACACAGTGCATATACTAGTTTTGAATGATAGGAATTTATACTCACTCTCGAAAAGAGCACCTATAGATAGTGCTCTTTTTTAGCTTCCTCTTTTCTACAAAATAAAATTTTTATATACATAAATACCGGACTAAATGCCTAAAATAATTAAAAATTTAGGCGGTATTCAATGAAAACAGTACTCACAACCCTTAAATATTTATTAATTACACTTGGAATTTCTTGCTTAATTATTTTAGGTTACATATGGTATTTTCCACATTAATTTAAAATGCCTAACGTTCTTTCTGGTGCGTAATACCCAAACATAACGCCCCATGCATCTTTTTCAATACCAAGCCTGATTTTCAGCATTCTTTTTCTCCATTCCGATCCCAATTACAACATTACCTAACATATCCGCTAAATTATGAGCTTCTTCCATGTTTGATGTATGGAACCTAATTACTCTACCGTCAGGAAAATTCATTGAAGCTCCTCGAGATTTTTCTGATCCGAACGTGCTGCAATAAACTCCAGTTTTACGCCACAAACACTTATTTTTGTCTATGTGACATGCACTACCCATTTCTTTTTTCCTCCCCTGAATAAAACTCAATATTCCGTTAATACTGTAGACAACCCATTAAGTTACTTTCTCCTTGTTCCCCCTTGGAGGACCGAGCAGTTAGCTTTTGCTAGCTGCTCTTTGTATTTTAAATTTTATTTTCACCCCTACTACGGAATTTTCATATGTTATTGTGTAGTCGCATCTTTTCGGTTGTGAGCTCATTCATTTTATTTCTTAAAAACCTTCATGAAATATCATGTACTAAACACTCTGAGGAATAGCGCTGTTCGAAGGCGCTCTTTTTTTCATCCTAATAATCTTCACAATTCTGTACATACTACTGATAAGCTGCTTTCTTAACAGTGTTTGCAGCCCGGAACCTTTTTTAGGAATGGAGCAGTTAGCTTTTGCTAGCTGCTCTTTTTTTCGTATAGGTACCCATTTACTCTAAAATGAATAAACTATCTTGAACCTTATTTTTCAGTCATTTACTGTTTCATGACTTACAAACATAACCCCAATACATGGAATGCTTTTTAAGCGAGCACTCTGGAACAAGTGCTCGTTTTACTTTGGCATTTTTCTACAAAATGAAATTTTTATACAAAATACACATAACTCAATCTACATAATTTCATACGATATATTGCATCATTTCTTTTTAGAGTGGATAGTCGTTACAGAAGGGCACTTTACAAAGTGCTCTTACATTTACATACCAAATAGCGTTTTTGTTTAAATCCACTTTTTTAACTGTGGCTTTACTAACACTTTTGTGCTAGAATCCACTAGGATATTATTTTGAAATTATTTTTGGAGGCTTTATGAATAATCAAAACAACAATGAAACAAACAACATCAATAGAGTATTGGCAATTTTTCTAATAGTATCACCACTATTAATGCCTATCGTACTACCTACAGCCATAATTGTAGGAATGAAACAATGGATGCCTGATGACGTTGAATACCCAAGTATAATGTCACTATTGACTTTATGTATTGGATTTTTCATAGTTGGAATCATCTTCTCTTTCTTATTACGCGTATTTAAACTATCTGAAGAAAAGCTAAAAGAATTAGGTTTCTTAGGATTTACAATTTCAATTGTTAGTACATTCCTGTCAATGTATGTCGGATATTTTTGGCTAGCAAAACTTAATTTCACAGCAGTGCAATTATCACCACATGCTGTATTAACCTTTGCAATTTTATCTACAATTCTTTTAGAAGTAATATTTAAGCTGATTGATAAATTTGATACACCTGATACAAAAGAAACAATTGAATAGATATTAAAATGATTATCTTAGAGTACATATCAACATGTGCTCTTTTTTCTTTTTAATCAAATAACGATTTTATTAAGTTTTTTATACAAATTGTACATCCTTTATTACTGCCCATTTCCTCTTATTCTGCATTCCTATAAATAGACAACAGCATAGGATAAACAGGAAATGATAAAATCATGAGAGGAGCTTGGATATGCAATATAATCCACGTTATTATCAATGTCAAAGCTCAATGGATAACATCTGGAATAACAATAATTGGATTTACGGTTGGAATCCTTATTATTACAGTTACAACAATAATGCTTGGGACCACAACCGGAATCCTTGTTGTGAAAATGTTAGATTAACAGATTATGGAGCTAGACCATTTGTATTGAATATTAACCAAGCCACTAAACAAAACAATACTTATCGCACCGCTATCTGGACAGGAAAAAACTTACAAGTAACTTTAATGAGTATTAATGTTGGAGATGACATAGGTTTAGAAGTACACCCTACAACTGATCAATTCATACGTATTGAAGAGGGCCAAGGACTCGTTCAAATGGGTGATAACAAAGATAAATTAGATTTTCAAGAAATGGTCTATGATGACTATGCAATTATGATACCTGCTGGAAAATGGCATAATGTAATCAATATGGGGAATAAACCACTTAAAATTTACTCTATATATGCACCTCCAGAGCATCCCTATGGTACAGTTCATGAAACAAAAGCGATTGCCATGTCTACTGAAGCAAATCGGTATTACTAATGAGAAATTATCTTAGTCTTAAACAAAATTATTGCTTAAATACTTCAAAGCCATAAAAAATTTAAAATAACTCTTAGTCAGAGAGCCCCTTAAAAACCGCTCTTTAATTTTTAAATAAAGATTTTATCTAAATCCATTCACTAATCTCATACTTTGACATACAATAATAGTGCCTTTCTATATAATGTGAGTTCGTCACTGTCGTTATAATGAGGTATAAGGAGCGCTCACGATTAGCGCTCTTTTTATTTAAATAAAGATTTTATTTTTAATTACACCTATCTAAAAAACATACATACAATATATTGGGTATTCTTTTTCAACATTAGTTCTAGTCAGAGAGCACTTTTAAAAGTGCTCTTTTAATTTATTTGGATGGATTATGTTTTACATATAATAAACATAAAATGCAAAGAGCAGACAAGACATATTTTTTAATTAAATAAGGATTTTGTTTAAATTTCATTAACCTTATTGATTCCTTTGCATACAGTATTATCACAAGGAATTCCACAGGTGGCTCTGGTCCAGTTACCTTGAATTTCTTGCACACCTTGTGGGAAGAATCCGTTTATAACAAACGGGTTCTTTTATTTTTGCTCATACAATAAGAATTTTGTTAAAAAACTGCACATTTATTCAGAACATGCATAAAATATAATGTGGTATTCTTTTTCAATATTTTTTATCCGAGAGCGCCTTGAATGGCGCTCTTTAATTTTCAAATAATTACGAGAGCGGATTTTATTATGTTGTACAAGCACTACTTCGCTTTATTAAATAGACTATATAGACATCTAAAAGAAGGGAGCTTTAAATTCATATGGCTGATTACTTTTATAAAGATGGTAAAAAGTATTATAAAAACCAATCGCATACGGACCACCAAAAAAATAACTGTTTTGTTGAGACTCATACAATTAGTGGTTCAGGAGAAAATTTAAATGGAAATATACCTATATCTATTGACCTCCTAAATACCACTCCACAAACAGTATTTGAAGATTTCACCAACAATCACAATAAAACATTAATTCAGTTATTCGTTGTCGGTATGAGTGCACCCGTTCAAGTAACTATTCTAACAAGAAGATCTAGCATACCAATTACTACTACATTACAACCCGTTCAAACAAAAATATTTCAAGTTGAAGATTTTCAAAGTCTTACTCTTACAAAGCAAGAAGGTCCTGCTAGTGCAGTTAGTTTATTTGTTCAAAAAACATTTTGTATCTGCTGTAACAATAATAACGATTCATGTGATGAATATTACCACGAGTGCAACTAATAGATTAAATCACCGTAAGAACTCTTTATATAAAGGGTTCTTTTCCTTTCACTCCCCTCATTTCCCCGTTTTTTATTAAAATAACTATTTTGTTATATTCCTTGCACTTTTAAATGAGACAAGCATATGTTGTAATATAGTGTTTCATCACTTATATACACTTCCTTTTTTCAAGAGTACATATTCGATATGTACTCTTTTTGCATCACTATAAAATAACGCTTTTATAAAGTAATTGATAGCCCTGCAAGCCTTTTATCATATATATAGAATTTTCTCCATACCGTATACAAAGATGAGATTTCTAGAATATGCTGGGAGGTAACATATGACTAACTCAAATATTTACGACTTCATCATGAAATACGCCCGAGGACCCCATTTTCATCAAGAATTCCCAATAATATTATTTTGGAGTCAAAAAAGCGGATGTACATCACTTGCTCATTGGTTTTTTTATCAAATCAACTTGTTTAAGGAAGCCATTAAATATAACCCATTCATCCATAATTATGAATTCGACATTTACAAAAATTCAGTTTACTACTTTACTGGACTTGCTAATGCATTATCCGCAAATGAAAAACCGACATATAAACTTGTAAGAAACCCCTATAAAAGAGCAGTAAGTTCATTTCTCTCACTAATCGCTCCACCAAATATTGAACATCCCGAATGGCAACCAATTAGACATTTTTTATATCATGATAAAAACTGCAATAAAAAAATCTCCTTTAAACTTTTTTTATATTACTTAAAAGCACATATGAATAATTTAGATGATGTGAACCCCCACTATGTGCAACAATATGTCCAAGATGAAGAAAAGTTTGTTACAAACTATATTCACCTTGAAAATTTCTCCTCTGAAATCTCAAATTTAGAGAATATATATGACTTAAAAAAGTCCCCATTAGATATATTAACTAAGTCATGGCATCATCAAAGTGGGATCACCATTTTTAAAGGTAACTATGCAGATGCTGATATTACTGACCCTCTATTCCCACGACTCCCAACATATGAAAGTTTTTATGACTCCGAAACTATTCAATTAGTTGAAGATATTTTCAAAAAGGATTTCACTGTATACAAATACTCCTTAACCCCCCTCTAAAATATAGGCATTTTTATAATCATAGGTTCATATTTATTACAGAGAAACTTAAGCCACCTACTTAAGTTTCCTCATAATACTTCTGCAAATTGAATGTGGGCGCTATTTTATAGTGCCTTTTTTTCTATGTTATTTTTAACAAAGGCTTTTAAGGATAAGCATCATAATATATTAGAGCAAGATGTATTTTATCCTTGTCTAAAAGGAGGGGTTTTCATTAGTGCAACTTTAATTTCCCATTTCTATAATGAAGAGTATCTGCTCCCTTGGTGGTTAATGCACCACACAAAATTATTTGATCACGGCATTCTTATTAATCGTGGGTCTACTGATCGTTCAGTTGAAATATGCAAATTATTTGCACCTAATTGGGAAATCCGCGATTCAAAAGTATTAGAATTTGATGCCATATTAGTTGATCAAGAAGTAATGAACATAGAGAAAGAAATTACGGGATGGAAAATGGTGTTAAATACCACTGAATTTCTTTGCTGTGTTGATAAGCATGCCTTTTTCTCATCTCTTGCTACTTTAGGGAAAAACATGTACGCAATTAGGACTATTCTAATGGTAGATGATCCTACTCACGGTTATACCAATCCGAGATACGGAATTCCCCTTGTCAAACAACGTTATCATGGGAAAATACTCACCCCTAATCCACCTGCCCCATACTATGGCGGTAGATTAGTCCACAATTATTTTCATGGTAGTTATTGGGCAGGACGACATTGGTCACCGCATCCATTTATGATTTACATGTATCCCGCTTTCGTTTTAAAATTCTTTTACAGCCCCTGGAATACAGCTATGAAAAATAGAAAATTACAAATTGGTCCTACTCTTTCAAAACATAGCATCCAGCATGGATTAGGTACTTATCACCTGGTAACACTAGATACATTAGAAAAAAATTATATACACTTTACAAACTCAACTACTGACCTGCGATTAAACCAGGAATATCAGGTTTTATTTCCTGATTTATGTTTTCCTAACCATTAATACATCAAAAAATATTTTAAAACTTTTTATATAAACAAAAGTCCCCTTGTATTTATAAATTATCATTTTACTAGAATTTTCAAATTTTACACCAATTAATTGACTGACATTGAATTTTTTGGGATTATATGATAATATTTATATATAAAATCATTACCCTTATAAAAAGAGCTATGAGCCTTTCCACTCATGGCTCTTTTTTATTACAATTTTCATTTCATATCTACACGATTTTGACTAGCTTCTCGGCTAAATCCGTCTGGGTATCTTGTTGCCAATTTAGATATATTCATTTGAGCAATATCTTCTAGGGTATATCCCATTTCATGAGACATGATTGAAATGTAGTACAAGATGTCCCCTAGCTCTAAAGCGATTTTATGTGTATTTCCTTCTTCTTCTCCTGGACAATGAGCTGGATCAAATCCATGACCATGAAAAATTGCTTTTTTTACAACATCAGCAACCTCACCAGCTTCTCCCGTAAGCCCTAATGCTGCATTTAAAACACGTCCACCAAAATCGTTATTTGTATTCCATGTACGTAATGCCGCTTCTTGATATTGATCTAATTCACAAATTTGATTGATATTCATTACAACTTGTACTTCCATTGATTCACTAACTAATTTAGTTGTTTCATATACACCGTTTTCCATAGTGTTCATTTTATTTTCCCCTTCCTATTTAACAAATCCCTAATCCTATCGGACGATTTTCAATTAAATACTTATCAGCCTGATCTATTACAAGGAGTGCAACTTCCGCTTGATGCCTTCTTAACGTTTTTGCCATCTTTGGCAAGCTCATGCCCTGACTCCACATTTCACGAAAACGAATTACATCTCTTTCATCCCAAATGAAGTTAGCTTCTTCTAAAGCGATGTATACCTTTAACCGTGATTCCTTCATCACTTCATGGTTTCTCGCTACACTCATAAGCGAACCTACTTTCTAGTAAAAAATTATTTTATCTTTTCAGTAAACTTAGTATCTACACGATCAACTTTACCGTTTACCCAAACCGCAACTTGCTCACCGAATCCACTCATTGGCGGATTTACTGCTGTTACATTTCCGTCCTTCACTATTAAAAGTTTGTTGCTACTAACATCGATTTCTATTTTTTTCATATGTCCCTCTCCTTTTTACTACCGCATGTACTCGACAACATCAGGTTTAAAACCACTTCCTAAATAAACCCGTACCGGAATTATTTCTTTTTTATCCCTTGCTGCCTTACACAATTCTTCAGCTGTATCCCAATTGAAAAACTTATCTACAGCTCTTTGAAATCTCCATATTGCCATTACATACTGTTCAAAAATATCATAGCGATCATCTTGTTTAGTTGTGCGTGGTAATTCATCCGTACACTTTGCATTCGTTGGAACCTGGACGCGTACATCAGCATATGTAGTGCGTCCTGTACCTCTTTTCACATTTGCCTTCATTACATCGAACTCACAAATTGCTGGCTCTACATCGAAAATGTTTAGTTGCTTAGGCATATGCCATCCCACTCTTCTGAATAAGATCCAGTAATTCAATTGCCCCTTCCTTGCTTAAAAACATTCGGCCACCTAGCAACTCTATGTTGGTTTCAGAAACTTCACCCGTTACAAAGCATGACTTTTCATATTTTCTTAGAACAATGTTTTCCCCATCGACATGAAAATCTAGTGCCGTACCTTCGACAATCCCTAAAGTTCTGCGTAACTCTACTGGAATTACTACACGACCTAGCTCGTCCACTTTTCTTGCAACGCCTGTGTTTTTCATACCTTACTCTCCTTTAGTATTTTTATATTTATTTAGAATCTCATCCAAACGTTTCTTATTATCTTTAAGATCATCACTTTGAGTTTGGTGTGGCTGCTGTATTGGCTCTTGTTCTTCTTGTTTACGTAACCAATCTGGTACAACTTCCGTTCGTTTGGAATAACCTTTACCAGTACGTTTGTTGTTTTTCTTACTCATTTCAAATCGAGTATCTAAAGCAGCAACATCATTTAATGTTTTTACTTTTTCCTTTTCCCAACTACTTAAAATACTGCGAATATATCTCCACTTTGGCACATTTTCATCAATTGCTTTATTAACAGCGTGAATAACTAATTCATTACCGAATCTATCGCAAAACTCACCTAATTCTTGAATTGCAATTTCACTTAACGGAATCCCCTTTTCAAGTAAAAAGTTGTAACTAGTTTTAAATTCTTGATCAATTAATTTCTGAGATGAAGTAGCATCATCATCATTTATCTTTGTAGTAATATTTGTAGTAATCTCTGTATTTGTCTTACGTTCTAGTGTAAGAGACTCTTCCGTTTTATCGTAGGAGGGTATTGCTTTAGAATGTAAGACACTCTTGCTTTCTAAAGTAATAGGACTATTACTTTTCATTGTAGGAGGGTTAGCATTTCCCCAATACATAATAGATATTTTCTGAATCATTTCAGGTACAGGTTCAACATACATAACGTTATTACACCTAGTTCCGTTAACAAGAATCGTCCTAAATTCAATTTTTATAAGTCCACGTTCTTTCAGAAAGTCACATGCTTCTTTTACTTGTCTTTTTGTAAATCCAAATGAATCTGCTAATTGTTGATAACTCTTTTGAAGCGTGTCTGCCTTAAACTTTTGTTTATATTGAACTTGACTAGATTCTTCACTTCTTACTTCAGTAGGTTTATACCAATAAACAATTTCTCCTAAGACAGTAATTGCAACAATATTAGGTTTACCATTACCTAATGTAAGTGTTTTAAACCATCCATGATCTATAACATTTCCACGAAAATTTATTTGCCCTATTTGTAATACCTTGTTGTTCATAGCTTTCACTCCTTTCAATAAAACCAATGTGCTATTTTCCTACTTTCCGTGGTATACTTATAACAACTTGTTTTTTGAAAAGGACCCACTGCCATGGGTCTTTTTACTTTGCTTCACATCACTCCAAGCCCATTGTTTTATTGGCTCATAAGTTATGTAAAATAAAAATGAACCACATGCAATTAATATCGCTAATATAGCTAATGATGTTGTATCTTCCACTAAATCACCTCCTTTTGTGCTTCAAGCCAGGCTTCTAAATCCTTTTGTAAAAAAAGTAGTTTACGCCCTTCTCTTATTACTGGAAACTTAGGATGATTTGCTAATTCATACATTCTACAAACCGCTATGTTTAAGAAAGCTGCTGCTTCCTTCACTCGCATTACCTTGTTTGGTTGTGATTGTTGTTGGAATGACGCTAAAGCTGCTTGAATTTCTTCGCGAACAACTTCGCGGATTGACTCTTTAATGATTTGATCTAATCCCATTTTGTTTTGCTCCTTTCTTATTTACTTAACTAACCTTAACTTAACTTTAAGTTAAGTTAAGGACAAAAAATTTTAATTGCATCTAGCTTCACTTTAAAAAACTCAGCAATTTTCACAATTAAATCATAATAAGGTCGACGCTTCCCGTTTTCTATATACCAATAATAAACTTCAGTAATACCCACGGCTTCAGCTACTTCCCTACATGTATACCCCTGCTCTACACGTAGCTGCTTTAGAGTTTTCATAAACAACTCCTCTCTTCCGTTTTTGTTGTTAATTACATAATAACTTAACCTAAGGTTAAGTTCAAGTGTTTCCCAAATCTTTTTCCAAAAAAATTACCTTTCCACTTAACTGATAGTTAATATATAATGACAGTGTGACACCATAATAGTAATTAAGAAACAATAATTTCATATAAAATAAACTTGGGGTGTTTTTTATTATGTTTAGTCATAAGAGGTTGAAATCATTAATTGAAAAGAAGAGCATTACCCAACAACAGTTAGCTGATGCAATTGGTGTTAGTCACGTTTCTGTTTATAATTATGTCGAGGGGAAAAAAGCACCCGGTACACGTACACTTCAGAAGATAGCAAATTATTTAAAAGTAACAACGGATTATTTGTTAGATTTATCTGATTCACCAGATTTAACAGCCGGCGAGGATATACAGTTAACAAAAGAAGCACACGAAATTCTTCAAATCATTAATGACTTACCTGAAGAACAACGAAAAAAAGCATTAGAACAATTAGAGATGTTTGTGAACTACGAGAAATCTAAAGGAAATATGTAGTGTAAAAAGACTATCCAAAAGTTAGATAGTCTTTTTTACATAATTTTTTCTTTTTTTGGTTCACTCAAACAGATAGAAAATAATTTCTCTTTCGGATTATCCTCTTCTTTTAAAAGTAATAAAGCTCGTTTAATTAGATTAACTTCCCCTTCTTTGCTCTTCATCTTCTACGATCTCCCTCTTTGTATTTTTGTATTTTTTTACAAAAATTTCTTTTTTCTTCTTTTAGCAAAAAAAGAAATTTCTCCTAAAACTACAAATGACACCGTCAATTAAGACGATGCCATTTGTAATATATATAAACCTTTATTATGTATTTTACCAACCGCCACCAGGGTCAACCATCATGTGTTGGACTGTAGGTTTTAAATCATTTGTACTAGGTTTTTCTTTAATAGAATCAGTGTTAATGAATAATGTAGCAGCTATTAATAGTGCAGGAAGGATTGTAATTATTTTTTTCATTATTTCACCTCTTTCCAAAGACAATTATACCAATTATTCAAATTAAACCCAAGTGTATTTTTGGTAAATTCGAATAAAATATATTACCTGATTTTTGACACATCAAAAGAGATCGTTTCATTAACTCTTCTTTTTTAGTACCTTCATATGTTAAACCTAAATATGCAGTCTGTATGTCTGTTAATCTTCCATTCTTCTCTTTTAATTGATCCAAAAGTTTTCTCGCTTCCATCTTCTTACCTTGTTTAATCCTTAAATATGCTAGTTCACCTGAATGAACAACATCTAAGCTACTAATTTCTTTATCATGATGAATCTTTAGAAATGATAATGTATGTTGCACCATTTTTCTTTTTCTCTCAATTCCATTAGTCTTACTATCCCCTATCACTTCTAAGGTCTTTTCCAAATAATATTTCGCCCTTTCATATTCATTCGCTGAAAAAATATACGATTCTCCTAACTTTAAATATGCATTTACTTTTGGAAAAGAAAAAAAGTTATCCCATTCAAGATCATCTAATAGTTCCTTACTAACATGCCTTGCTTCAATGACTTCACCACCCTGCAACGAAGTAACGGCAATGGCCTCTTTATATCGTAATTTATAACATTCTCGAATGTACCTATTACTTATTGTATTTATTTTCATTTCAAGAGATTTTAACCGCTCATTTAAAGAAGTAAAGTTACCCGATTGATATTGCGCTTGGCATAATAAAATTTCAATTAACACCTCCATCTCTGAAGTTTTTATTGATTTACTTTCCAAGCTTAATGCCTTATGATACTGTGTAGCATCAATTTCACCTATATATCGTCTATATATAATTCGATACACATTAGCGAATTCTCTATTTTCTGCTACCTTTGATTGTGATTCACTATTTATAATATTAATTAATAGATTAAACTTTCCTCTTAAAGCTAAATCCTCCATTGCCTCACGTAAGTTTTCTGATTTTGGTTTCGTTATATGTATATAATCTGTTAATAAATTTTCTTGAACCTGTATGCCTTTGTTTAATAGGATGATGGTCTTGGAAAGAAAGCCAAAACTCATGTCTGTGTTACCTTTAAAAATTTTTGTAACAGTACTAGGCTTAACTCCCCAATAATCTGCTAGTTTATTTTTCCTTATTCCAGCTGCACATAACTCTTTTTCAATTTGATTTAGAGCTTTCCACATGTTTTGTCCCCCTTATTGGAACAAGACACACTTCCCTATCTTGAAAACGCACCTCAATGATGAATTACATCTAAAAGTTGTGTTATACTAGCCGTATATGTTACGTATAGTCGTAACTGAAAGGCTCATGGCAAATGTTTTCCCTACTACAATTAGGGCAAACGGTGTAAAAGTGTTCCCAGCACAATTACACACGCTATGGGTCTTTTTCGTTCCATCAAATTATATTATTAAGAATATTCTATCACAAATAACCCAAACAGCTATTCTCTCATATTCTGAAAAAACTTGAGAAAGTTAAATATAGTTATAAACACCTAGTTTTTTACCCTTTCAAATAAATTATGCAATATTGCATTTGATAATCCTTTTCGTTGTAACCACACTAATTACATTTTTCTTTTAACTCAAACTTTATATGTAGAGGATTGCTTAGTTTTACATGTATATCCCATAATTTAAAAATAAGAAAAGCCACTCACCTAAGTGGCTTTTCTTATTCTTAATAAACAATATTAATTTAAATTCATCATTTTCTTCACGCTATTTTTAAAATGAACATAATTATGATTTTCTGCTAAACGGCCTTTTACTCCAATCTGCAGATACATTATTTAACAAGAAAAGTGTATTTGGAACTGGTGATGGAAACCTCGCAGCTTGAAAATTTGTAAGAAGCGGAGATGCAATAACGCCATCTATGGTACTACCGGCTTGGACTTGCACCATATCCCCTGCATTCAATTGTACAATGGTAGAAACTGTTACCGCATTTAAAAGCCCAGTATTTCCACCAAAAAAGCTATCATCTCCTGCTATTAAAGCACTGTTAACTGTTATAAATACTTCCGTCACATAATTTAGAGTATCATCAGTAGGACTAAAAATTATAGTAGTAATAATTAAATATACTCCATCTTGTTGCGGTATAAATGTTGATACACCATCATATTCACCATTTAAATCGAATTGTGTAGTTTCAAATGTTACTATAGACAGTGTATTAGCAGTAACGGACTGATCAGTAGATTTGAAAGCTCTGAATGCAGATTCAAATCCCGTTGGACCTGTTGGGCCTGTTATTCCGGTTACCCCCGTTGGACCTGTCGGGCCTGTTATTCCGGTTACTCCCGTTGGACCTGTTGAGCCTGTTATTCCAGTTGCTCCCGTTGGACCTGTTGGGCCTGTTATTCCAGTTGCTCCCGTTGGACCTGTTGGGCCTGTTATTCCAGTTNNGGGCCTGTTATTCCGGTTACCCCCGTTGGACCTGTTGAGCCTGTTATTCCAGTTGCTCCCGTTGGACCTGTTGGGCCTGTTATTCCAGTTGCTCCAGTTGCTCCTGTTGGACCTGTTATTCCAGTTGCTCCCGTTGGGCCTGTCGGACCTGTTGCTCCACTTGTTCCCGTTGGACCTGTTGAACCTGTTGCTCCACTTGCTCCCGTTGGACCTGTTGGACCTGTTGGACCTGTTGGACCTGTTGCTCCCGTTGGTAGAGTAAATGAGGAAATCGGTGGCAATGTCGGTCCTATTAAACTCGAATCCATTGAACTAGCAGATAGATTTTTAGAGTTTAATCCTTCCCATTTTTTTTTCCTCTCCATATATCTCACTCCAAATAAAAATCATTTCTCAATTAAGAAAATATTAATTGTACAAAATATGATATATATAAGATGTACTATTCCAAATAAAATATTCTAAATGAAAATATTTCCTTAAATATACAAAATTCTTTTATAAAATTAATTTTTGTAAAAAACAACAAATATATTAAATAATCAATTCTGTTCATATATGGTAAAATATATCCATCGCTGATATGTCCAAACATGTAATTTTCATAGCAGCAAAATTACAACTAGACTTATACAACATGATTCAAAACAAATGAAGGAGTGTTTTAAGTGAAAGGACATATTCGAAAAAGAGGAAATAAATACTGTATCGTTATTGATATCGGTCCTGATCCAGAGACAGGAAAAAGAAGACAGAAGTGGTTTTCTGGATATAAGACAAAAAAAGAAGCACAGGCTGATGTGGCAAAGAAGATTACCGAGTTGAATGAAGGAACTTTTATAGAACCATCTAAAGTTACGTTAAAAGATTATCTAAATCATTGGCTAGAAATTAAAAGTATGAGCATAGAAAAGAGTACCTTTGCTGGCTATAAGGCATTTATCAACCAACATGTTATACCTAGTATAGGAATGGTTGCGCTCCATAAATTAAATGTTATACACATTCAAAAATGTTATAAGACTGCGATAGATAAAGGGATTGCAAACAATTCTATTCTGCTTATGCATAGAATTTTAAAGAGCGCTTTAAACCTAGCCGTAAAACAAAATATTATTTCTCGAAATCCAACAGATTTTGCTGAGATACCTAAAAAAGAAAAAACCCCTATCCAGACTTGGACAGAGGAAGAAGTAAAAAAGTTTTTAGCTCATTCACAAGAATCACGATATCACATTGGGTATCTACTTGCAATAACTACAGGTATGCGTCTGGGAGAAGTTCTAGGGTTACGATGGCAGGATATTGATTTTGAAAAACATACTGTTACAATAAATCAAACATCCGGTCATGACAATAAAATCAAAAAAACTGCAAAAACAAATTCATCAAAACGTACAATTCCTGTACCAAATGAAACAATAGCAGCCTTAAAAAGGCATAAAATTTTAATCAATAAAGAGAAATTAAGGTTTGGTTCTGCTTATCTAGATCAAGATTTAATAAATTGTAATGAGTTTGGAAGAATAATAAAAAGAGCACATTTCAGAAAAAGTTTCATTAGGATGACACACAAAGTAGGTATAAAAGAAATTAAATTCCATGATTTAAGACATACACACGCCACTCTACTATTGAAACAAGGAGTTAACCCTAAAATCATCAGTGAGCGATTAGGTCATACAGATATTTCAATGACATTAAGTGTCTATTCTCATGTTTTACCGAATATGCAGGAAGAAGCTGTTAAAAACTTCGGTAAAAGTATCTTTGGATAACCTATGTTTGCAAAATGTTTGCATTTTATCAAAAAAAGCCAAACAAACGTTGTCATATCAAGGTTTGTTTGACCTAACATCTTATATTCTTGATAAAATCTCCGAATTCCTATTGAAATATTTAATAATGGAGCGTTCTCACCACCGCGGGTTATGCATTCGAATCGATATACATAGGAGAAAAAATCTTGTGTTTTTTCATCTTTTATCGGCCCAGACATCGCCTCACAAATATTTTGTGATCTAAGAGGGGAAAAATAGATTTCTTCTTCATTTGTATTTTCTAAATATATAGGACGCTCACAAAAAATATGTGAGATTAAAGCGGGCACCCACTTAGAATACGTTTCATTATCATGTAGTACTGGCAAATTAGAAATCAAATCGGATTGCCATTCATATTTTGGTGGTTCTACTAATCTATTTGGTTTCCAATCATGAATAATCTCATACCAACTTTGAAAAATATAATCGAGCTGCTCTTGTCTAATAGGTTCTTTCGATACAATCCATGGTGTATTTTCATTTAATACGTACGGGTTATGCTGAATAAACAATATATCCGAAAACATATCATACAATCTTTCATTCAAACGTTTCAACTTACTCGTTAATAAAAATGTCTTATAATGTATCTCTACGATGTCCAGCCATTCAATAGGAAAGTATATAAATGATACCTTTTCATTTAAAAGGGGGTTTACTATATTTTCAAATGTTAGCAGCCTTAATTTTTTCATAAAATGATTCCTTCCTTTCTTCAGTTGTCTTGATTATCAAAAAGCTAGAACAATAGTTACTTAATCTAATCCATTTAAACCAAGTATTTAAAAGAAACGTAAAAACTGTTTATCTACATAAACTATTATCAAACCGACTCTTTTAAAAATTCAAAGTAATTATCATGTATAACACCTCTATAATATTTGTATTTCAATACATTAGAATTATACATTACACATAATGCATTGTACTTATCATTTACAATAACTTTACAAAAAAACCAAAAAAGAACACCTTAATTCGGTGCCCTTTTTACAAATATCAACCTTTATGTAATTGAACATATAGATAACAGTAATCCCCCAAATGAAATTGCTCCTAGTAAACCTACTACAACTCCTGTTAAACAAATACAATCAGCAAGACAAATAGAAGACTGCGATAATGGAACGAATGACCTACTTGTACCCGAACCATATTGTTTTATCTTCTCATAATTCATATCTAACATTAAATGTAGACATGTTACACCCTCCTCAATAGTATGTAGAGATTCTTTTTCTAATCGCTCCAATAATTTACTATCAAAAGCAACTGCTAGAGGGTACTGCTTATCCGATTTCATATTTTGATAAGTTAGTTGCAAACGAGATAATATATTATTTTTCTTCTTTTCAGATGTTACTGTACATTTCATATTATTAAATTCATTTAATAACAGTGATAATTCATCTCTTTTTCCGTATAAATCTTTAGCTATTTTTCTCTTTAGTTTATACGAATGGAAAATAGATTTTAGTTCAACCATATTCATACACTTCCTAATTACATAGTATTTACCCTATTATTTTGTAGATAAACAGTACTTTTTAATCTTATTTAAAATACACTTAAGCAACTTATTTTACTATCGATTAACATTACATTAACCTTACACGGTTGTAATAAAATCATTAGCTAGAAGGAAGCAATGCCCAAACTAGACAGATATTTAATGATAAAACCATAAGAAAAAAACAATGATTAGATTTTAAATCTAGTCATTGCTTTATCCATCACATCTTGATTACATCTATATATCTTATTGTTACTTTTTCACTTGAATGATTGAATATATCCATTAATAATGGCTATATTCTTTGTCGGCACGTACATATAACTAATGTTTTTTAATTGCTAAAGTGAAACTTTAATCAGCTCTCACCAATCGGGCTTTTATGGGCAGTCCGCCACCTAACTTCTCTTTGCTCTCGCTGAATTTTTTTTGGGATGTTACTGCCCGCAACTAGCAAGATAGATGTTATCAATATTCATACGTTACAATAGTACCGGTAGTATCAGTAAAACCATCAAAACAGTTAGAGCAACCACCACAGCCGCCACAACCGCCACAGCCTCCGCAACCAAAACAACCGAAGCAACCAATACAACGGAAGCCACCACAACGGAAGCCGCCACAACGACCTCCACCACAACCGCCACAACGACCACAACCGCCACAGCGACGAGCAGCATCTTCAATATAGTAATATGGATATTGGTTTTGCTGGTCCCAATAGACAATATTTCCAGACCGGTAATCATTAAGGCTTAACGCTTGTAGTTCTTGTTGAAACTGATTCATTTTCATAACCTCCGTTTATAAAATACAACCTCATCGATACTTCCCTATATTCCTGTTCGTTACATCTAAGTAGAAATAGCGCTATAAACTAAGTTCAATACGTACACCAACAAAGTATGACTTATCACTAGATGATGCACCTTGTTCATATACCTATTTTTACTATGGGCTCATTTTTATAAAGTGAAACTTTAATCAGTGGGGTTTTGTTCATCCCCTACCTAACTTCTTTGCTTCCGCTGAATTTTGAGGTGGGGGGCTTACTGCCCGGCAAATAGCGGGATAAATAAAAATTAAAAAATATGAATTCTAGCGTCATATCTTCATACTTACTAAGTTCAATTAATTTCTCAATAATTATGATGCCATATCCTATATATTTCCGTCTGCTGCTTAGATTTTTCTGTACTGTAAATGGCTTTCGCTATAACACCTCCAAGTGACCGGTTTCTATGACGGATAAGAAATTCCAACAAAAAAAGCCCTAATTAGGGCTTTTCATTCTATTTCTCCAGTAAAACTCTCTATGAAATTCCTAATAGAAAAAAGACACACTTAGATTGATGCGTCTTTTTGTGATGCCTCTTTTGTGAAATCATATAAAGCAATTGCGCCTAAAAGAACAAGTATCCCTTGAGGAACATCTAGCAAAATGGTTTTCCAAATTTCTGGAATTATCCATTTAATATCTGCTGCTGTTTCAAGATATGTTTGGAAATAGCTGATTGTAAAATTAATTATCCCTAAAAATACAAATAACGATAAACCAAATCGAATTAATTTCTTATTTGTAAACATATAACACCTCTCAAAATTCATTGGATATTCCTGCTTTTGCTTCTTTATATTTCCATATCTCTATATCTGATTTTAACACATAAAGAGCTCAAAAAAAATACGATATGCATATTTGCATATCGTATTAACAACACTCCATGATAATTTAGAAATTCCTGCAAAGAAAAAACAACTCCGTTACAGCTAACAGCTCGGGTTTCTTTTCTTATTTAACTTCATACCACCAACATTTACGTTCTTTGATTGTAAAATAAATGTGACAGAAGTTTATCCAGTTAATGCGTAGACAAGTAAATGAGCTAAATTATCGATATTCTATTTCGCCATATCCGTAGCACTAATGACTTTACGCAAATTTGACAAGAAAAAATATATAGATAGGTATGATCCATACCTATCTATAACATTACTTCTATTCTTTATCCAATTACGTCTTTTACGTCTGTATCCACTGGCCACTTTTCTAATGTATAAGCCATTTCCCAAAATGAATATTCATATTGACTGCTAATAATAAAATGCTGTTTCATACGTTTGCGGTCTGCCTCTGTTACTTTTTCAGCGATAGTATCTAAACGTGTAATTTGCTCTTCAACTAGCGTACGGAACCAATCAGATCCATAAGCAGAAATCCATTCGTTATAAATTTGCTCTTCCGGCTGGCACTCTTTTAAGCGTTCGCCAATTTCATAATACAACCAATAGCAAGGTAAAATTGCTGCAATGATATCGCCTAAATGTCCTTCGTACGCAGCACGATACATATGTGAAGTATATGCGTATGCAGTTGGAGCAGGGATAAAATTATCTTTTTCTTCTTTCGTTATCCCTAATTTCTTCGCAAAATTCTCATGTAATGATAATTCCGCCTCATATGTATTTTGGGCATGGTGTGCCATACGAGCTGTCGTTTCTAATTCAAGAGCTTTTGCAGCTCCTAATGTTTGTACTCTAGCAAAATGACTCAAATAATATGAATCTTGAAGCACATAATAGCGAAAACTAGCTAAATCTAACGTTCCTTCACCAAGTTTTTTTACAAAAGGATGGTTAAAACTCGCTTCCCAAATTGAATCTACTTCTTTACGTAATGATTGTGAAAAAGTCATTTAAATCCCTCCAATAATGTATAAAATATAAGTATTTATCCACAATTATTAAAGCTGTAAAATAAAAAAACTTTCTTTACAGGCGTAAAGAAAGTGAAATCGACAGTATTTATTTACTCATTAAATAGCAACGTCTTTCCCACTTCCCTACGCTGGCATTAACCAGATCAGGTACTAAGAGTCTCAAAATCACATTTGATCTCAGCCTATAAGAGGCCCCCCTAGTGGATAAATATTTTATTTTTATAATGTATTCATCATAGCATACTTCGTGAAACTGTCAAAAAAATTCGTTATATAATTCCCTTAAAACCCTTCTTCTTTTCTAACTTTTAATGATGTTTCAATAATCATATCTAATAGTTTGCTATAACTAATCCCCGCTGCTTCTGCACTTTTTGGCAATAAACTTGATTGTGTCATCCCTGGTAATGTATTAATTTCCATTACATATGGAATTCCGTCCTTCACCATCATATCAACTCTTGCATAAACACTACATTTTAATGCTTTATAACAAGCAAGTGACGCTTTATTTACACGTTCCTTAATTTCTGCTGGAAGTTCGATAACTTCCTCAACTGTACTAGTATCATCATATTTTGCATTGTAGTCAAAGAACTCGGCTGCATGTCGAATTGAAACTATAGGTAACTGTTTTCCATTCAGAATTGAACATGTAATTTCATCACCTTTTATATACTTCTCAATTACTACTTCAGAATCCCATTCGAATACAGTTTCTAGCATTGAGATCAATTCATTTTTATTATAAACGATTTTCACTCCGACACTCGATCCGCCAGAGTTTGGTTTTACTACTAATGGAAATCCTAACTTATCTAACTCATCAAGATTTAGATCCTCCATTTTTGTAAGTTCAATCCAATCTGGTGTTTCTACACCTTCATAACGTAAAATCTTTTTCGAAATATTTTTATCCATACATATACTGCTAGATAACATATTACTTCCGCTATAAGGAATCCCTAAACTCTCCAGTGTTCCTTGAACTGTCCCATCTTCTCCGTATTTTCCGTGTAATGCGAGCAACGCAAAGTCAATGTCTTTCGCTTTTTCAATTAAATCCACTTTTTCATTTAATGTAATTGGAACTATTTCATACTTATTTTTATCTAAATGAGCAATCATTTCATTCCCCGTCATAATTGAAACTTGTTTTTCAGACGATACCCCGCCCATAATAACACCGATTTTCATTTTCTCAACTCCAAATTTCATTTTTTAATGTATCACCAATTATTTTAATTCCCCGAACTATTTCTTCTTCTTTCAAGCGCGAAAACCCTAATCGGAAAGTGTTCGCTCCTTCTCCATCAGAGTAAAAAACATCTCCAGGTGAAAACGTAACGCCTTTCTCATAACACTTTTGTAAAAGTGTGCGGGCATTCATATGCTCTTCTAGCTCTATAAATAAATGCAGTCCACCATCTCCAGTCATTCTTTTAAAAGGAATGTACTGGTTACATGCCCCGACAGCTAACTCATATTTTTTCTTATAAACAGATCTTGCCTTTTTTAAATATTTCTCAAAATATCCCTCATGTAAATATTGAAACAGAACAGCTTGATCTAACGTAGATGTGTGGATCGTTCTTGCTCTTTTTACGCTTTCTAAATAATGAATCAGCTCTTTATCTGCAATAATCCAGCCTACACGTAAACCAGGGAAAAGTACCTTTGAAAAGCTACTAATATAAATCACATTATTGCCAGCTCCAGCAAAAGTTAATAATGGAGCTAAATGTGAACCTGAATAACGTAATTCTTCATTAAATCCGTCCTCTATAATAGGAACCTTGTATTTTGAGAATAACCTCATCAATTCCGTTCTTTTCTCTGAACTCGTAACAATACCGGTTGGATTATGATAAGAAGGAATTAAATAAGCAAAATCAAAATCTTTTTCACGCAAACTTTTTTCAACTTCATTCGTATCAATACCATCCTCATGCATATCAATCCCATGAACTTCAAGTCCATGTAAACGGAAAAGCTTAAGTGCAGCGTGGTGAGTTGGATTCTCACAAATGACACGCCCGGATTTTTTTGATAAAGAAGAGAGTACAATATCCAATCCTTCTGTAAATCCATTTGTAATTAGAATATCTTTATTCGAAATGTCTACACCTTTCATTTCCATGTAATGAAGTAAATAATTCATTAACGGTCTATATCCCTTTGCATATCCGTAGTTCAATACGATGTCTCCTTCAATGGACATACGAGTAAGAAAAGCTCTTTTGAAATTTTCAACATCAAATAGCTTCTCATCCGGGGCTATACTATTAAAAACAATCATTCCCTTTTCCCAACGAACACCATGTTTCATTAAATCTAATTCATCCGCTAATGCGGTCACTGTATTAAGTTTCTTTTTCCAATCTATTTCAACAGACGAAGTGTTAGATATATCCACCTTCGCAACAAAGTTCCCTTTTCCTTTAACTGCATAAATGAGTCCTTCTTGCTCTAAATCTGCATAAGCAGCGAGTACAGTGTTTCTACTCACACTTAGTAATTCACTTAGTTCCCTTGTTGATGGGATTTTTTGATCCCCGAGCAAATGCCCTTTCATAATCATCTTCTTCAAATAATCTTTCAACTGAATATAAACGGGACGATCTTTAACAACTTTAAAATCCTTAAACAATTCCTTACCCCCTGCAATCATTTTTGCATATTTATTTCATTCTCAAAAGGTCCACGACATATGTATTTTTTATAAAGGGCGGTACGGTCTTACAAATCTTTTCGATATAAGTTAATTACATCTTTTAAAGCTGCAGCTGCAGCGCCTCGTGGATTAGAAGCCCCACCAATTGTAGTAACTTGTCCCATCGTATCTGTAAAGAACGTAATTCCTTTTTCGGTTCCATTTACTTTTGCTAACGGATGATTTTTTTCTATTTGGCACGGTTCAACATTTAAATTCACATTGCCTCCCTCATCCTTATATGTTGATGCTATTAATTTAATAATTTTATGTTGTTCCTTAGCATTTCGAATTTGCTGTTTTGTAACGTGCTCGATTCCTTTTATATGTATATCAGTAAGTGTTTTCTCTGTTTCCATTAAGCTGTTTGTCAAAAGTAACAATTTACACGCACTATCTGAACCACTTATATCTAATATAGGGTTCGTCTCAGCAATTCCTTTATTTTGTGCTTCTTTCAGTGCTTCTTCAAATGTCATATCTTCCTCATACATTTTCGTAAGAATATAATTAGTTGTTCCATTTAATATTCCTTCTATTTTTTCAATACTGCAACCGGCTAAACTAAATTGTCCGATATCTAGTGTCGGTAGTGCAGCGGCTGTTGCACCGCTATATCGAATTCGTATATTTGCGCCTTTTGCTGCTTCATTTATTTCTCTCCAGTTTGTAACGAGCGCACCTTTAGAAATTGCTACTATATCCATCTGTTTTTCAATCGCTTGTTTCATATATTGTTTCCCTGGATTTCCATCTTTAAGATTTGTAACTGTTGATTCTACCAATACAGTACCACTTATGCTAGTTGTTGCACGTTCCTTCGGATGATACTCTAAATATTTTTCAATTGCAGCGGTACCGCCACCATACATCAATAAATGATGAAGTGATAAGCCGTCTTCATTATGTATTGCAATATTTCTCCCTAATACGCCACTTACAACTAATTGAATCCCATATGTTTCATATATATATGAATATTTTTCATTTAATAATTTTATAAACTCTCTGCCTACTGTTCCGTATCCTGATAATACAACTTGAATTTTCATAATATCCCCCCCATATTTTTCTACCAAATCCCTCCTTCAATATAATATAAAGCGCTCTCGAATTCCATCGAGAGCGCTTTATTATTACCTATTTCGGTAAACGTGATAGCTTTTCAGCAATTGTTCTATAAAACTCTTGAATGCTAGAAAAACCTAATGAGTCTGAAACACTTAATCCTACCATATCGAGATGATCCCAATTCGCTTTCGTTTCGATATGATTCCATTTTCCAATCTGTAATGACCCATTATTATTTACAGCAACATTAGAAGATGGTGCAATCATAGAATTCGTATTTACTACACCATCATTTTGCCACCAAGAAGTATCAACTAACGGACGGTTTTCTTCATATCTCGCATAAGAACCTAAGAAAAATGCATTCCCCATCAACACTTTATTCATCGTTATATGAGGCAAATGTAAACCTGTTATAGGTGCTGCTTGTGATGCATGTCCACTATAGGATAAATAATACACATCTGGTTGCGTCTTTACCCAATTATTTAACTCCTTTGCACCATCTGTACTTAAGTCCCATTGACTTATATCTTTTGTATTTTTCCAAAGTGAACTATTTAGAATACGATTACTATATTGGAAAAAGGACTCTCCAGCATTCTTCTTTATACCCCATTGATCCAATTTAAAATCATATAATGATAAATTATTGTTTCCTCCAAAGCTTGCAGCTGTAATGAGTAAATCTTTAACGAACGGCAGTAGAAGACTACCATCCGCAAGTGTTGTACCGTTGTGAGGGGTTGCTAATGTTGTAACACTATGAACGTATGATTTTCCGCCTTCAAATAGTGGTGATATTTTGGTGTCTGGGTGATTTTTCACATAATTCTTTTCTTCAAAACTACCTTCTTTTAATAGCTGTACTAATGTTCTAATCGTTTGTCCACCCATGCTATGTCCAACTAAATGAACTTTATTTGTTTCACTCCAATTCGGCGCAAAACCACTATAAGTTCTGCCAAAACGATTATGTCCATGTTTCTCAGCATGGACTGCACCATAGTCTACTGTCCCACCGCTAATTTGTGCATACAATTCACATGCACGATCCCAGTTACTAGAAACAGGTCCAACAGCTGCGGTATGTACCGTATAACCATTTCGTTTCAAATCTTCCTGTATATCATGAACACCACCCCAATATTTTACGCCAAGCATTTCTTCTCTACCCCATCCAGCAAATCCATTCACCAATATGATAGGATAATTATTTTGTTGCCTCTCTTCAGCGTATGATATTTTCGCTGCGAATGAACATACGGTCACTAATGCAAAAAAACATATTTTTAAAAATAACTTCCCCATACTTTCTCCCCCTAATAAAACGTTTACATTTTTCTTTCCAAAAAAATAACAGAATAATTTAATAACTTAAACATAATGTAAAGTATTTTATATACGTTGTATATATAGAAAACATATACAAATGTTGATAAATATTAATTCAAGTAAATATTTACTTTTTACAATACAACTTGTAAATCTATTTATTTAGATTTATAATTAGATATAGTTTCCTCATGTTAAAAAGATTTAAAAACCATAAGAAAACTAATCTCATTGCTTGAAAAGGAGGAAAAATCATGCAAATCGGATCAAATATTCATACATTGTCTCAACCTACTAAAATAACTCCATCTAATCTTGAGCATAATACTATCTCTTCTACTAAACTTGAAAGTAAGAAAATAAATGATCCTATCAAGTTTGATATTCGTTTATCTGAAAAAGAAATGAAACAGCCTGAGCATAAATTTAATGAATTAGATTTATGGAAGATGTTAAAGGATAAAGGTGTTCCCTTATGGATCATCCTTGAAATGCTACAAAAGGCTCGTAAAGAAAAAGAAGCCCAAAATAATTCAGTTCAAAATTCAAATGGGATTGAGGAAACAAACGAGACTCGATTAAATGAAGTAATGTAAAGCATAATAATTGATTTGTCTATAAACTAAAAAGAGTTCGAAGCTGATGAAATTTTTATCAACTCCGAACTCTTTTTTAAGGTTTTTCGCCAATCGTTACAAATTGAAAATATACTTCTCCT
Organism: Bacillus sp. HMA207; assembly: GCF_003402455.1. Taxonomy (NCBI): domain Bacteria; kingdom Bacillati; phylum Bacillota; class Bacilli; order Caryophanales; family Bacillaceae; genus Bacillus; species Bacillus sp. HMA207. The sequence continues at coordinate 2,215,627 of NZ_BEZT01000001.1, forward strand.
TCCAAACCTTTAATTAGCTTTTTTACTTTGACATTTTCATTAACCATTGTATTATCTGTCGACATTTTAGGTCTTTCATCACCTAAAGATTTCTTTAATTGAAGAAGGTGCATTTTCGTTTCATTTGCTTTTATTTCCTTATATACGCTATTTTTTGCTACAATCACATACGATTGCGTTGGATATTTACGAGTGTTTCCTATCCAAGTGTCACTATCGTATGTAACAGGAATCTCATTTCCTTCTATTTTAATACTTTTCATATTCTTTTCGTCTTCATTTGTAAACAATAGTGATCCTTCTTTTGGGAATTTTGGTAACGTATCTAAAATATAATTGGAGCCATTACCTCGTTTATGAAAAATTTTTTCTTTAATCAGTGCTAGTGCTGTAGATTCATTTAAAATTAATACATGTCCATTTCCAACTTCACCTTTTTTCACAGAAAACACTTCATTTTCTTTCGTAATTTCCTTATAACGATTAATAATTGGTGAAATATTATTTTCATCTCCAATAATTAATACACCGTTTGCAGGAAATGATTTATCCTTTTTAGAGCATGAACTAAAGCTTATTAAAAGTATTATAGTTAACATAAAAATAGTTAAAGTTCTTTTCATCACGGTTCCTTTCATAATTCATATCATTTTTTACATGCTTTTCTGTAATTTTATTAGTTGATATCCTTTATTGCTCCATAGTCTTATAAAGCTTTTGTAGGTAACGCCAACGAGTAATAAAGAAATATAAAACTTGTATACATATAAATGAAATTAAAATAAAAATCGAGCTATTTAAAATAGAAAAACTAACTAATTGTTGCAGTGCCGTATACGCTACTACAGTATGAATCACCGCAACAGCAATCGGTAAGAAGAACATTAATAATAACTGTCTCGTTACAACTTTCTTTAGCTCCCGTTTACTTAACCCCATTTTCGAAATCATTTTATACTGCTGTTGATCACGATTCAAATCAGTATATAATCGAAAATAAATAAAACTAGCAGCAAATGTAAAGAAAACGATTCCGACTAAAACACTTGCCATAAGTAATAAACCATTCTTTTGCTTTGCCTCCAACAAGTTTAATGTTAAAGCTTCAAAGTAGAAATCTCTGTCCCTAAGATCTTTATCGAATATACTCTTTAATTGATTGGAAATCTCTTTCGTTTTTATCCAATCATCTACAACAAATCCGTAAGTACGATGTTGAATATCTTCATCCTCTGGATTACTCGTCAGAGGAATTTCATCATACACATGATCTTGAACAGCAATATAAATACTACTAGAATCATGTGGTAAAACTAAATTCTCTACAGTTTTCTTCACACGAAATGTCTTTGTCCAATCTCCTTGAATGACTTCAATACTTTTTTTGTAGTCACCATTTTTAAATTCTTGCTTTTGTGACACCCTCCCAGGGATTAGTAAAATTTCATCTTCTTTTTCAATCGTTTCATGTTGGTACCCGAGTGCTCTCGTAAGTTCGTTATATTCACTTAATTTCAATACATTTACGTTACTTTCTGTAAATTTACTTGAAGATGAAGCCATTCGATACGGAATATTTGCATCCAAGAGATGTTTTTTTATAATAGAGAGATGTTTATCTACCAATTTGTTGTTTTCAGAGCTTTCATACAGAAATGTATATGGGTTTGTCATCCACACTAAATTTCTATTACCAATAGCAGCTGTTGTACCAATAGCTGTAAAAGCAACTGCTGAAATAATAGATACAATAAAAAACATCGTTGCATTATCTTTCATACGGTAAATTAATTCAGAAAACGTTAATATATTTGTTCTTTTTAAAAAGAAAGATTCTCTCCTTTTAGCAAGATGTAATATATAAACGCTACACTGTGTATATAAAAAGTACGTTCCTATAATTACTAGTAAGACACCCATTCCAAGTGTAGTAAAACTGGAACTTGAAATAAAGCGAAATACTGAGAAATATCCATATCCTATACTAATTAAAGAAAGCAGTGATAATAAAATTGAAGATTTCGGTTCAGGTTTTGGTTTTTCCTCTGCTCGAATAAGTTCGACAAGTTCCGTTATTTTTACCATTTTAAATGTAAATAGTGAAACAATGAAAAATAAGAAAAGAAAAGTGATAACTGTTAATAATACAGCCTTCACTGGTGTATAAAAAGGCAAACCATTATTAATCATTAATACACTTGCGCTTATCAATAAAACTAGTTTAGAAAATATGAGTCCAATGAAAATCCCTATACAAATTGAACCAAGTCCAATCAACATATTTTCAATTAATAATAATTTCTTAAACTGTCTCATTGACATACCTTGCATCATTAATATGCCAAATTCTTTCTTACGAGTTTTTAAAAATGAACTAACTGAATATAAAATAAAGAAAAATGAAAATACAAAAATCAAACCTTGCGAAATTGTAAATCCCATCGTACCATATGCACTCATTGTTGCACTTGTTGATTTTAATTCCCCTTGTAAATCAGGATGAAATAATAAAAGAGCATACGTAAAGAAAACCATAATAGAAAATGTACTACTTAAAAAATGGGCAGCATATGTACGCTTATTACGAAAAATATTATTAAATGCGAACTGACGAAAAGTCATGCCTTTTCCCTCCTAACAAAGAAAGAACATCCATAATCTTTTGATAAAAGGCTTGTCTGCTTTCACCACAATAAATTTCGTTATATAGTTGACCATCTTTAATAAAGATTACTCGGCTGCAAAAGCTCGCTGCATACGGATCATGTGTAACTAACATCATCGTTGCTTTTTCTTCTTTATTAAGAGTATCAAGCATCTCCATTACATCATTTGAAGATTTAGAGTCCAAGTTCCCTGTTGGTTCATCTGCAAGTAATAATTGCGGCTTATGAACGATCGCACGAGCGATTGCTGTTCTTTGAGCTTGTCCCCCTGATATTTCAAATGTTCTTTTATTCAAGATATCTGTAATATTTAACTTCTCTGCAATCTCTTCCAATCGCTTGTTCATTTCTTGCACGGAAACACCATCTAAAGTCATCGGCAATACGATGTTTTCTTTTACAGTAAGTGTGCTAAGAAGATTAAATGATTGAAAAACAAATCCTAATTGTTTTCTGCGGAATAACGCTAAATCTTCTGATGATAATTGGAAAGGATTTGTGCCATTTATTAAAATTTCTCCCGATGATGGAGAATCAATAGTAGATACCATATTTAATAACGTTGTTTTTCCACTACCAGATGGCCCCATAATCCCTACAAATTCACCTTCTTGAATTGATAAATCAATATCAACTAATGCTTTATAAGGTACTTTCCCTTTATATACTTTACTAATACTTTTTGCATGTAAAATTTCCATGTATATTCTCCCTTCATTTGCACGTCTCATAACAGAGTGTAAATGAATTGTCTTACAGCTCATATTGATTCGTCTTTCATTTATCTTACACGCTTGTAAGATTTCTAAAAAAACTGATAATAAAACTTTTTTTAAACTGAAATTAACGCATAACTATCTTATAATAATTGTATAGTAGCAGGAAATACAAAGTATATGAAACCTTTATTATATAAATGAGAAAAGACCGATTGCTTTATCGGTCTTTTACTACCCAACGTTATATTTTTATCCACTCAGATCTTCTCAATATATAATGATTATATATTTGATTTTCTATCCTCTGTTGGCTCTTATAAATAAACCCACATTTTTCAATAACTTTATTTGATGCTACATTGTTAATTAAAGCAATTGCGTTAAGGACATTTAAATTTGTTTCTTTAAACAAAAAGTCAATTAAACCTTTAGTCGCTTTTGTAGCATAGCCATGATTTTGATGTTCATTTGAGATAGCATACATTATCTCTCTGTTTGGTGAAGGGAGTTCTTCTTTCATACCTGTGCAGCACCATCCAATAAATTCATTTGTGGTTTTCTTAAATATTCCTAGTCTTAATATGTGATCATCTATGTTAGTCGTAGTTCTCACTGCATGAAGAAACGCTTTATTTTCTGGTATTTCATAATTTACAACCCAATTAACCCTTTGTTCTTTCGTCGATTTCCAGTCCGGTAAAAACTTTTCTATTTCCGGTTGATTGGATATGTTATAAATACTCTCTGCATCTTTAGTGGAAAACTCTTGTAAGTAAATTTCACCACAATCTAGCCTAAATAACTTAGCGGAATTTTCTATTTCCATGACCATCCCCCATTGCCATCAACCTAAGCTTTTGAGATACCCCCATACCGAAATTTTCACCTTTTTACAGTTGTTTATGAGAATTCAGCTCATTTTTTCGTTTTCGGGAACAATCAATTTCTTAAGTTGATGGGTATGTGATAATGCATCCATTTGAACAAATTTTCCTTTTCCATACCGATCACACACCTTTTGTAGAGTAATAGTATCAGCATATCCCAGTTTAAGAAGCTGATTACGAAATTTTTAGAATTTTTTCGCGAGAATCCTCCGAAATGTAATACGGACTTTAAATATTTTCATTTATAATTCTCTATTTGTCTATACTTTTCATACCGCTGTTGTATAAGCTCTTCCGAGGATAATAGTATCAATTTTTTCAGAGATGATTCGATTACAGATTCAATCACTTTTGCCTGTGATTTTATATCATTTTGTGCTCCACCTTTAATTTCAGGAATGATTTCATCAATAATTCCTAAATGTTTTAAATCTTTTGCTGAAATTTTCATATGTTCAGCAGCTTCTGGAGCATACTTAGCGTCCTTCCATAGGATAGATGCTGCTCCTTCTGGCGAAATTACCGAGTACCATGAATACTCTAACATATGGATATGGTTACCGACACTAATGCCAAGAGCTCCACCACTTGATGCCTCTCCAATTACAATACAAACAATTGGCACTTTAAGTGTAGCCATTTCAAATAGATTTCGAGCTATCGCTTCAGAAATTCCACGTTCTTCAGACCCTTTCCCTGGATAGGCGCCTATTGTATCAATAAATGTAATAATAGGGCGATTAAATTTATCAGCTTGTTTCATAAGTCTTAGCGCTTTTCTATAACCTTCTGGATGTGCCATTCCAAAATTTCTTTCTATATTTTCCTTTGTATTTCTACCTCTTTGATGACCAATAACCGTAACGGGCATCCCTTTAAATTTTGCAATACCACCTATCATTGCTTTATCATCACCATATAATCGATCACCATGAAGTTCGAGAAAGTTTGTAAACAATAAAGGTATATAGTCCAATGTCGTGGGCCGGTTACGTAGCCTTGCAATTTGAACTCGTTGAAAAGGTGTAATATTAGAATGAATTTTATCTTGCATTTTATTTAAACGTTTTTCTAATACATGAATTTCTGGCGATAAATCTACATTATTTTCTTTCATAATTTTCTTTAATTCATCAAATTTCTCTTTTAATTCAATAATAGGACGTTCAAAATCCAAACTCATTTTACCCTCCAAATGTTATGATTTACCTCACTCTAATCAAAAGACTTAGAAATAGAATCAATAAATAATTCAAAACCATCCACAACTATTTTTTGTTCTGATTCTGATAAATTATTGAGAATACTTTGATAAAATGTAATGGATTGCTCTCTTAAGCAATTAACAGTTATGTGACCTTTTTCTGTGAGGTGCAGAAAAAGTTCTCTTCTATTTTTTTCATTTACTTCACGATAAATAAGCCCCTTTTTTACTAACTTATCTACCAATCTACTTACAGTTGAAGTCTCTAATCTAAGTTTATTGGATAGTTGCCAAACAGTTAATTTTTCCACCTCTAGTTCCTCTAACGCCATCATTTGAGAAGTTGGTAAAGGTTTTTCAAATGGCCCATTGGGCAAATTTTGAGATTCAAAAACCCCAGTTATTATAATCATTTTCTTAATATCTGTTCTTAGTTTTAAGGCATCTTCTCTTTTCAAATAGGTCACCCTCCTACAACTAATGTATCATACATCAATTGTATTATACATTAATATATTTTTTTCACAAGCTTAACGTAAGCCAATATTACAATAATGGTACGTTAAAAAAGCAAACGGAATACATCCAGCTTGATATGACACAAATGCTGTCTGGTCTAATCCCTGGTGAAACGATGGAAATCCCCGAGGCATACATTGGTCAAAATCAGAAACTTCCAGCACGTGTTATTATCCATCGTTTAACCGATGATCAAACGCAAATACGTCTGAAAAACCAAGAAATACGTTAAAAGAAGAAAGGCATTGTCATGAAGGATAAAAGTAAACGTTTAATGAGCATGAATGTATATATCACGAAAACGTCGCTAGAAGAAGTACCGACGAACTACGTGCATTCATTATATTCACTTCGTTGGCAGATTGAAATTTTGTTTAAAACGCGGAAGTCATTCTTTGAAATTGATGAATGTAAAAATATAAAAAGAGAACACCTAGAGTGTCATTTATATGGGCAACTCATAGGCATTCTCCTTTGTTCTTCTACAATGTTTCAAATGCGACAGTTTCTGCTTGAAAAGAAAAAGCAGGAACTGAGTGAATACAAAGCGATTTATATGATTAAAGATTACTTTCCTTTACTGTTTCAAGCGATAGCGGTTGGCACAGAAGAACTTTTAAAAATTCTGCATCGCCTTTATCAACTGCTCAAAAAGAACGGTCGTAAATGTCATAGACATAAGAATATGACCGTCTTTGATATTCTAGGGATTGTGTATAACACGACGGTGAAGCATAGACAAGCTGCCTAGCGAAAAATCACTTTTTAATAGGCTTCTTTAGCATGCCTACTTTTTTATCACTTACTAGTTTTGAAACAAGAAGCATTTCGTATCTAGTAATTTACTTGATTAGCTTGATGGGAATGTAACCATCCCCCTTAATCACGCTTACAAATACATTATAGTGCCTTAATCTGCTTCGTAAGTTCCATAAACCGTTCATCCAGTGCTTTATATTCTTTGTCGTTAGAAGTTAAAAAGCTTAATTTCCCTAATACTTCTTGTCTCTCTGTTTCTAACGTTAAACGTAGCTCTTCAATATCATCTCTTGTTTTCGTAGGTTCTTCTAGCTGCTTTTGTATCGTATTGTTTGAAAACACGAGTTTTATGTTAGTTGTTTTCTCCAGAAAATATCGATCGTGAGATACAATTACTAATGTTCCGTTATACTCAGCTAATGTATTTTCAAGTTGTTCACGTGAAGGTAGATCCAAGTGATTCGTCGGTTCGTCTAAAATGAGTACATCTTTTTCATCTAAAATATAAGCCATTAGCTTACATTTTACTCTTTCTCCCATACTCATATGCTCAATCGGCTCTTTCCATTGAGAAGCTTGGAACCCTAAATGTTTCATTAAATTTTGGACTTTTCCTCTTTCTTCAAACGTCTCTTTAAAAAATAAATTTTCTGGTGTTTTATCAAGCGGTAAATCAAAAACTTCTTGTGTTAAATAGCCGATGTTCGCAGATGGTGAAATCCATATTTCTCCTTCAGCATTTTCCGTTCCCATAATCATCTTCAGTAATGTTGTTTTCCCACTACCGTTTGGTCCAACAATCGCGACTTTCTCACCGTGCTGAATTGTAAAATTAACGTTTTCAAATAATACTTTCCCATGAAAGTCTTTTTTTAATTGCTTCACTTCTAAAAAACGTTTTCCTACTTTTTTGTTCGCTTGAATAGAAAACTCAACTGAATACTCTTCTTTCACACGTTCTACTTTCGCTTTCTCCAGCTCTTTTTCAAGTCGTTTTCGTTTTGACTTCACTTGTGCATCCATTCGCTTCGCTTTTACACGATAGAATTCTTTCACACCTTCTTGTTTTGTAGACTGCGCGTGTGCCTTTTGTGACCATGAACTCAATTCTTTTATATGTGTTTCTACTTGTTCTATCTTTTTTTGCTGCTTTTCATATTCACGCTGCTGCGACTTTCTTTTTTGCTCACGTGCTTTCATGTAGCTCGTATAATTACCACTATGCTCAATTAATTTTTTGTCCTCAATTGACCATATTTTTGTTGCGACAACATCTAAAAAATATCGATCATGCGATACAACGATAACTGTACCTTTCATGTTTTTTATTTGTTTAATGAGAAATCCCGTACTGATCTCATCTAAATGATTTGTCGGTTCGTCTAATATTAAGACATTAGGATTTTCAGCAAATCCTTTTGCTAATCGAATTTTCAGCTTTTCACCACCACTTAAAGTATGAAAATCGTTCGTTGGCACACCCCATTTCGCAAGAAGTTCTGCTTCTTTTGCAATTACATCATTACTAATAAAAGATTCTATTTCTTGCTCAACATATGCTGTTGTCATATTCATTTGCATCCATTCAACAGTACCTTTTGAAGGTTCAATCTTCCCATTTATTAATTGAAGTAACGTTGATTTACCAGCACCATTTTTACCGATTAATCCGATAACATCCCCTTGTTTTACTGTCACATTCATTTTCTCTAACAACATATTTTCTTTTATTTCAACATAAACATCATTTAATTTTAATAGTTCTTTCATAAATACCGATCCCTTTCATTAAGGGAGAATAAAAAATCCTCCCAAATAAATTTGGCAGGATTAGTCATTACATTATTTATACCCAAATAAGCTATTGCGCAATATAAATAGCAATACCGTTGTATGGAAATTGGGCAGACTAATCCTATTTTTTAGAAATTGAAATTTATTGAATTTCAACATTTAAAAATAAGATTAGTTAATCATCGTCCACCCATCATTCCTTTCCGTCGTTAATAACCATATTGTACCATACTAGTACTGTATGAGTAAATGCAATTATATGTGCTGTTAAAAAGATTGCTTTCTTTTAGGTTTATTTATCATTCCTTAACTTCATGTTGAATAAGCACAAGTTACATTGATTGTAATACGTCTTTTAGATTTCCCCAGTAGTAAACTTCTAAGCACTCTCTATTATATAAAGTGAAACTTTAATCAGTGGGGGTTTTCTTCACCCCCACTGATTATTAGTTGAACCAATCGGACTTTAATGGGCAGCCCGACCCCCACCTAATTTCTTTGCTTTCGCTGAATTTTGAGGTGGGGGTCTTACTGCCCATTAAAGCGGGATAAATTTTGTATAAAAACAATAAGTTGTTATTCATTATCCAATAACAACTTATTGTTTTTCGATAAATTTTTATTGATTATTCCCTTGTAATAAGCTATTATATCTTTACAGAAAATATTAATGTAAGGATTGAATTTATGGACAGGACATTAAAAATCACAAAGTTAAATATGTTTTTAAGGATTTTTCTCGTCCCGATTATAGTAGGGATAATTGTTGGTATACTAACTAAATTGGGGCAAGGTATACTTCCTGGACATTGGAATTCATTAGCTAATCTAGGAAGCGTTTGGTTAGTTCCATCCTTTTTTGTGGCTAGCTTTAGTTATTCTAAGCGTACAGCTATACTTTCTGGTATCCTTGCACTACTCGGTATGGTATTAGGCTACTATGGTTATGCAATAGTTATTAAAAATGTAGCTCACTCTATTTATTTTATATCCGTATGGATTGTATGTGCATGTATAGGAGGAACTATCTTTGGAGTTGCAGGTTTTCTATGGAAAGATACTACGGATCCACTTCATAAATTCGGAAGCGCGCTTATTAGTGGCGTTTTTGTAACGGATGGACTTCACATTCTTTTAAATTTTGAAGACTATAGTCACATGTTACCTGTTGGATATACCGAAGTCATAGTCGGGATTATCTTGATTCTTGTATTAGAACGCTCTAATGCTAATCGAATTTCTTCTTTCTTAATGATGGTTCCTATCACTATTTTAGGATTAATTGGATATAAATTATTAAGTTTGTTTACTTAATTAAAATTCATGAAGCTAGCTCTTTCAAAGGGCGAGCTTTTTTCTTACAAAAAACTATTTAAATATTAATAAATTATTAAAAACCTCTCATTTAACAGCCTTATTTATTATTATGTCATTACACATACTTACACGACCTTTTATTAGGATCATACCAGTCTTTTATATCATTTTATTTAATCCATATAAAGTAAGGCTAAAAAACTTATTTCAAAAGTTCTTTAGCCTGAGTCATTTTTACACATTTAAAATTTAATACGTACAACGGTACCTTTACCAACTTCTGAATGGATTTCTACACTATGTCCTAATTGCTTCGTAATTTCATGTACGAGATATAGCCCCATTCCAGTTGATTCTTTAAAATCTCTACCATTTTCTCCTGTAAAGAAAGGTTTAAACACTCTTGGTAAATCTTGCTTCGGTATTCCTACACCATTATCAGCAATTTCAAGTATAACATTATTACCTTCCTTACAAGCTTTCACTTTAATCTTCTCTCTACTACCAGATGAATATTTAATCGCATTCGATAGTATTTGTCCAATTAAAAATTGTAACCATTTCGCATCACTTTCTACTGTAATGTCCTTATCAATTTCAAGCTCTGGATATACAAAATTCCGGATAAAGAACCGTTTATGCTCATGTACCGAATCATTCACTATTTTATATAGTTGTACTCTTTCTACATAAAAATCTTGTGTAAATGCTTCTAAACGTGCGACATACAGAGCCATTTCTAATCCCTTTTTTAATCGATCAGTTTCCTCATTTATACTTTCAAAACGTGAATCTACTTCATCCTGTGTAATTAATTCTATTACAGATAAAGGTGTTTTCATTTGATGAATCCACTGATTCATAAAGGTTAAATGGTCATTATTTTTTCTCTCTTGCATTTGCAGCTGATTTTGATAATGTCGATATTGCACCTCAAGTAGTTCTTGAAGAGCAGCCGATACAGCTGCAAAATCAGATTTTTGAACAGATTCATCCAAAGATTGCATCGGGTTTGCTAAGCGCTCATAAAAAGAACGATGTGTAAAATAACGAAACACTAAATAACTTCCCATAAAGAAAACACCTAGAAACATTGCATATAACGCCGTTGTAATATGATTATGCCCATCAAACCAATATACGAGAAATATAGCTAGTAGTTGAATTATAGTAAAGCAAATAAGTGGTATATGATCACGTATAAACAACCTTATCATTTTTCTATACCAGTATCCCAAGTAATATGCAATCTATATCCAACACTACGAATCGTTTCAATCGCACCTTCTATATGTAACGTTTGTAACTTTTTACGCACACGTGTTGTATTTACACTTAATGTATTATCATCAACATAAGATTCGCTATCCCATAATTTATTTAACAACACTTCCCTACTCACAACACGCGGATAATTTTTCATTAATGTCTCTAATAAAATAGCTTCGTTTCTCGTTATATCAATCTCTTCGTTTCTAAGTTTCAATACAAGTCTTTCAGGATATAAACAAAGGCCTTGTTGCTCAATCATTCGCTCTTCTAGTTTCGGTGCATAATCTCCATATGCACGTCTTAAATGACTACGAATTTTCGCCACTACAACTTCATAATGAAAAGGCTTCGGAATAAAATCATCGCCACCGTTTTCTAACGCCATAACTTGATCCATCGTACCTTCACGAGCCGAAATGAATAGTATCGGACATGTAGAAACACCACGAATTTGACGACACCAAAAGTAACCATCAAAACTCGGTAAATTAATATCTAATAAAACTAACTCTGGTTGTTCATCTAAAAAAATGTCTAATACATTTTGAAAGTCCGATACAATAACTCCTTGATAACCATATTTCGCAACATATGTTGATAATAGTTCTGCAATTTTCATATCGTCTTCTACAATCATAATTTTGACCATTATTGAACTCCTTTTTAATCCACAATCTCAAATATACTTATATAAAATAAATACTACCTCTTTTCACAAAATCCGTAAATTAAAAAAAGGATGCTTTTATACAAAAGTATCCTTTTTCGTCCCTTATCTATTTAATATGAAATTTACTAAAAGTAAATCCTAGTTTCTCCACATAATCCATCCCTAATTCCATACGCGCCGTTTTCAACGGATCCACAACTTGGCAAACTTTTAAATTACCTGCTGCCGATAATAAAAGAGTTGCATCAGCTTTAGACACTGCTAATTCTTCATGTAAAAATGTTACCATATTATGTACAGCACGACTTGCTGCATCATCTAACAATTTCTCTGAAGCAATCGTCATCATTTTTCCTTTTTGAATAGCCATTGGTAACGGCCATTTCTTTTCTTTTATAATTTGAACTGTCACCGTTACCTCACCAGCAACCTCTACACCACTAACACCAATTTCACCATCACCCATCGCTGCGTGTAAATCACCTAACGCTAATAGTGCTCCTGGGACATTAACTGGTAGTAGTAATGTTGTTCCTTCTTTAATCTCTTTACAGTCCATATTCCCGCCGTGATCATGCGGTGTGCCACATGAAATGCTCTCTTCTTTCGGTGCAGTACCAATTACCCCAATCATTGGATTAATCGGGATTTGTAGTTCACTTGAAAACAAAACATGTTCATTATGTATTGGGACAATTTTCACTGTATTTTCATTTAACTCATCACCTATTACACCAAGGTTTGCACCTGTAGTCAAAACGCCCTGCTCTGCAATTTTAATCTTTTCAATTGTTACGGCTAATATATCGCCAGGTTCTGCTCCTTTAACATATACAGGTCCAGTGGCTGGATTAATTCGGTTCCAATCTAATTTTTGAAACACAACATCTTCAGAATCGATTTGATTTTCAAAGCAATCATATGTTTCAAATACAAGACTGCTCCCAATTTCCACTTCCATACAAGGCTTATTTTCTGGTGACATTGAGTAAATAATATGGTCTTTATGAATTCGATACATAATACCTCTCCCTTTTATATTTATCTACTATTACTAATTAGCTCTTTTTATACAAGCTCCTCTTAAAATTAAATGTTATTTTTATGTAAAAAAGCACGCAGATTGTTTTATAACATACACTCTTTACTATAACAGAAAGGTGGTATCACTATGCCCCTTATTCCATACAACGAAAGTGATGTTGATTTACTAGCTCGATTAATTCGTGCTGAAGCTGAAGGCGAAGGTCGCCAAGGTGAGGAGTTAGTTGGATGCGTTGTAGTAAACCGTGTATTTTGTGATTGCTTAGATTTTAAACAACTCCGTACCGTACGAGACGCTGTATATCAAAGCCCCGGCGGATTTGAAGCAGTACAATATGGATATTTTTATCAACGCGCTCGTGAATCAGAAAAAGAAATCGCACGAAAAGTTTTACAAGGTCAATGGCGCTGGCCTGCACGATGGGCTCTTTGGTATTTCCGTCCAGTCGGAGCTTGTCCACCTGAATGGTATAATCAGCCATTTGTAGGACAGTTTAAAAGCCATTGTTTTTATGAGCCAAGTGGTGATGAATGTCCGAAAATGTATTCACGATAGTAAAAAAGAAAACACCGAAAGTACCTGCTTTTATATATACTTTCGGTGTTTTCTTTTTATTCAAGTAATCTAATAGTAAGATAAAATATTTAACTCCTATAACATTTTATTAATCGAATATTCAACATGTACTGAAGTTTCTTAGACTAATAGAAACCAAATGGTATATAAGAGATTATCACTAAATAACAACTTTTAGTTTTAATGTATATATTTGTTTATAAAAAAATGATAAACTAATTTACGCATTGGAAAAATTTTATAATGATAAAAAGGGGATCACTATGAAATTACTACGTTTATTTCTCATTCTAACTCTTGTTGTATTATTAAGCGCATGTGGTAATACAGCAGTAAAAGTCACCAAGGTTCAAAAAAACGGCGAAACAACTTTAAACATTGGCTCCCTGAAAGGGTATTACGATGTACAAACGATCAAAACTGAACAAGGAAATGTACAATTTCCTTTTGATGCAACCGTTGAAGAGGGTACAATTTTATTACAAATCACTAAAGACGATAAGGTCATTTACGAAGAAGAAGTCACTTCTCAAAAAGAAGGTTTACTTTCTTTTGAAGCACCAAAATCTGGATTTTATAATTTAATTGTACGCGTAAAGAACGAAAAAGAAAAAGCAAAAGGTATACAAATACATACAAAACTATAAAAAAAACGGCAAGCGAATTCTAGCTTGCCGTTTTTATTTCTAACTCAATTTTCATAATATATACTTATCGATTAAACGAATTGTTTTGTGTATACTTCATCTTTATTTACATTCTATATTTAGACATTATTCTTAAAAAATCTTCTAAAATAAAAATTAAGTTATGATTTCCGGAATTTTAGTTTAATTACCTAAAAAATTCTTTATCGCTTCTAATTGAATTTTATGACTACACTCATCACAACAATATACCCCGTTTGGTTTCTCTTTAAATCGCTTATATTTTTCACTGCCTTCGTAAACACGAAATATATTCTTACAAGAAAAGCAAACAATCTCATAAAACATCATATGCATTTTCCTCTCCTTGTTTATACACTTTTTTAATCACTTGTGAGAAGGTCATTTTTCTACAGTATAAATTTTAATATCCTTTGACTAAAAGGTTTACCTCTATTCTTATCGAATTATATTAATATCTTATAACGCGAGGTGAACATCTTGTTCAGTAATATAGAATTAGTTTTAGATGCTAAAGCAAGTTTAGCTGAAGGACCATGTTGGGATGGAAAAAAGCAACTTTTATATTGGGTTGATATTATGGAGAGAAAATTATGCATATACAATCCTACCGCTAATACGAACCGAGTAATTGCTCTCAATCAACAAATTGGCTGTGTTGTTCCATATTTAGAGGATGTACTACTCTTAGCTATGGAAAAAGGCTTTTATTCTATTAATGTAAATACCGAAAAACTGACACATATTTTTGACCCTGAACCACATTTAATAGAAAATCGTTTCAATGATGGAAAATGTGATCCAGCTGGTCGTTTCTGGGCAGGTTCTACAGATACATACGGTATGAATGCTGCAGGTTCCTTATATTGTTTACATCATAATTTGAGTGTAGAGAAAAAAGTTTCACATGTAAATACTTCAAACGGAATCGCTTGGTCACCTGATCATACATACCTTTACTTTATAGATACACCTACTAAAAAAGTGGTTCGCTATCAATATAATATACGTACTGGAGAAATTCATAATCCAAGTGATGTAATCATTTTCTCTGAAAATGATGGTCTACCTGATGGTATGACAATTGACGAAGAAGGTTGTTTATGGATTGCACATTGGGGAGGTTCAAAAATAACTAGATGGAATCCCTCTACTGGAGAACAAATATTAAGTATTCCAATTCCTGCGTTATATGTAACATCATGTACATTTGGTGGGCCTAACTTAACTGATTTATATGTTACAACAGCCAGAACAAGAATGACGGATGACGAATTAAAAGAGTATCCACATGCTGGTGGTATTTTTCGAATTCAAACAAATGTTAAAGGCTGTCCCACCTATTCATTTTGTAATAAAAATATTGGAGCTGAAACAATGTGAACCGTATCGATTACATAAGACAAGAAGAAAAGAAATATCACGACCTTTGCTATGAACAATATAAACTATTTGAAATTGGCTCTTGGCTGTACAAACCGGTTAAAACAGTTATGGACTTGATGGATCACTTTGAAGGACAAAACAATTTGCAAGTACTTGATCTTAGCTCTGGCGTTGGGAGAAATAGCATTCCAATTGCAAAAAAATAAAAAATACTAGCGGCACTGTTACATGTGTTGATTTACTTAATTCCGCTTTAACAAAACTACAAATTTATAGCAAAGAACATGATGTATTCGAGGTTATAAAAACAGAAGAAGCAGCAATTGAAAACTATCATATTGACTCTAACGCTTATGATTATATCGTTGCAGTATCAAGTTTAGAACATGTCAAATCAGAAGAAGATTTTAAAAACGTGCTTCATTCTATGAAAAAAGGGACAAAAAACGGCGGTATTAATTGTTTGATTATTAACTCTAACATACAAGAAATTGATTTAAAAACGAATGAAGAATTAGAAGCTTTAATTGAAATTAATCTCCCAACCGAAGAAATAATACGTCTATTAAAAAGCATTTATAAAGGATGGAAAGAAGTAAAAGTTGAAATAAAAGAATTAGCTTATAATATAGTTCGTAATGAAAGACACATTCAATTAAAAACAAATGCTATAACGTTTGTAGTTCAAAAATAATCGTATAATAAAGATATGATTATTTCTCTCAGATTTATTTTTATTGCACGAAATTTGCAACTATAAATATTTATGAAACAAAAAATAAAAGAGCACTTGTTTCCGCAAGTGCTCTTTTTGGGGATTTTGAGATATCCTATTAAAGAAAGTTAAGGTTACTTAAAGTTAATAGGTACTTCTATTATATGCTTGTCCTTTTTATTTGTGCATAATCAATATATAAACATCTTTAATCATTCTTAATAACTTTTAATTATAGTTCTCTCTTACATTTTATCGTAACAAAATTGATTGAAGGTTTATTTACCACGTTCTTATTTGGTTCATCAATTTCCGAAACTTGTACTAATCCATATTGATTAAAATCTCGTTTTATAGATTCAGAATCATAGAAGAACATTTTTACGCCTTCCATTATTTCATAATAGTCTTGCTCCAGCTGTTTTCCTTTTCCGTACATTGGGGCTTTTTGAGAAACAGTTGTAAAAACCATATATCCGCCTGGTTTTAACTGATTATAACAATCTTCAATAAATTTCTCTCTTTCCTGTTCATTCAACAAATGAAGAAGTGCATGACTAAATATCCCATCATACAGTTCGTTATTAAAAGGCATCTCATTTACCGAACCGTGATAGATACTAATATCTTCTAGTCCATTTTGCTTTGCTAAATCAATGGCTGTTTTTGAAATTTCAATACCTGTTACATTTATACCATTATCGATAAAAACCTTTGCATTTCTTCCATATCCAATACCCGGAATTAATATGTCTTTAACGTTCTTTTCAAGAAAAAAATCTTTTGTCAAAATTGCAGATTCTGTAGATTCAAATCCCCACATCGTTTGTTTTTCGATAAAACTTGATTCCCAAAATTCCATTATGTATCTATCTCCTTATTTTCAATCCATTTTTAGTATCACATTAAAAACTTATAAATTTTAACGCTGCGTCTACCTATGCCAAATTAATTTTTTACCACATTCACTATAAGTCCATTGAATATAGCACAATTATAAGCCTATATCTATTATAATGATTGGTTTAAAATCCACCCTATTTTATTAATCCTTACGCTTGTAGAAAAATAAAAAAGCCAATACTTCCGTTATAGTATTGGCTTTTTCTCACGAGAAATTATCTTTTTATATTGTACCGATCTAATACTTTTTCTAACATTTCTAAAGTTATTGGTTGTGCTTCTTTTATTAATTGATAACCAATACGACCATTCGGTTCCGCTGTAACTTGCTGTAAACTCTTTACATCATGGATTCCTTTTTCTCTTAATTGCATATATAGTTGTTGCTCCGACATTTTTGCCTGCATCAAATTCTCTTTTACAATCTCTCCGTTTTCAACAATTATAATGCTACTTCCATTTAGAAATTGTTCCACCTTCCTTGATTTCAATTCAAAGAAATGAATGATAAGTAGTATGCTTGCAAATATGATAGCCGCAAATATAGATGGGACTACTTTTCTACTTAATACAGGTTCCACAATAATACGGCCGATTGATACAACTATAATGATTTCAGCTCTTGTCATTTGGCTGACAGATGCACTACCTGTCATTTTTAAAACAATTATTCCAGTAAAAGTTAATATAATACTTTCCAAAATTATATTCATAATAACCCAATCCTTTAATGGTGTATTTTACTATCATTCCCATTAAAGTTGTGTTTTACTTACCTATTAAGTTGTTAAACCCTTCAGACCATGATGGAAATAAAGGTATCCAACCATACTCTTTACGCGCCTTATTATTGGAAGCTCCTCTTTCCCAACTATCTTTCCCATCTTGAACTTTAGGCTTAGGTGCCCCTATCGCTGCTGCATATATTGGTAACCATTCTTTACTAGTTGCTGGATAATTATCTACAATATTTACGATTCCTGAAGGCCAATTAAGGGCTAGCATAGTAGCTCTTGCAGCATCTTCGACATGTATAAACGAGATTATCCCATCTGATGCAATAATCTCATTATTACGAACTTGATTTGCTATTAATCCGTTTTCCGCATACCATGTTCCTGGTCCGTATAATGTGCCATAACGAAGTATTACCGATTCAGGTAACTCAGTAACAGCTTCTTCTAATTTCAATATGCCATTAACAGTGACTTGTCGAGGCATGGAAGCAGTAATATGTAGTGAATCTTTTTCAGTCGCAAATGTATCCCCTGGTTCATACGCCCATGAAATACTTTGAGCGATTATTTTCTGTACCCCTACATTTTTAGCTGCATCGACAAGGTTACGAGTGCCTTTTGTTCTAATTTTTGCATTATCCTCAAAATCCCATGAAGATAATGACGTTAATTGATGAATAACTACATCGGGATTTGTTTCTTCTAATACAGAAAATACAGCCTTTCTATTAAATACATCAGCTATTACTGGTATGGCACCAACCTTTTTCATTGCTCCTACTTGCGAAGTATTACGGATCATCGCAAAAACTGTATGCCCATTTTTTATTAACATTGGCAATAAAGAACGTCCTATTACACCCGTTGCACCTGCTACAAATATTTTCATATATGTTCCTCCTCATTTAGTAATCATAAATGTGACGAAACATTTGTAAGGTATGTGACAAATATTTGCTCATTTTTTTCGTTATTCATATGAAACCTATACTTTTAATGTTTTAATTATCCCTAAACTCAATTCATCAAAGCATTGTATGAGTGAAGTATAATGTATTTCATGTTGAAAGATCTCTTCTATAAATGGTGTTTTTCCTATTTCTTCAAAAAACCAATCTGCATGCTTTTGATAATCGTATCCATCACTTGATCCAATGATTTGCAATTCTTTCTGATAAAAGTTAGCAGTTAATGTTAGTTCTTCTATATTACCATCAGATAATATACATATTTTACCATTAATTTTAAGAGCTTTTTGCAAAGTATGGAACCCACTATTTGTAGCAGAACATTCGAAACCATAATTATATGTTTCTATTATTTTCTCTTCTGAATCATATATGTTTTTCGGACCAAACTTCTTTGCAAAATCTCTTCTATTTTTATTAGGCTCAACAACATCCACGTGCTCAATGCCTACATAGTATTTTAAGAAATAACAAGCGAACAAACCAATAACTCCCATTCCAGTTATAAGTACTTTTTCATCATGTCGCGGGTTTAGTTTCAATACTCCTTTAGCAGCATCACATGAAAGAATGGATAATAAAGCAACTTTAGGTTGTATAGAACTAGGCACTCGAATTACTTTATGTACCTTAACTATCCCTATCGTTTCATGTCCATAAAAAGAAACTACTTTATCACCTACGTTTACATGTGTTACTTGATTACCAACTTGAATTACTTCACCATAACTTTCATATCCAGTTTTTCTTGGATAAAAAGGATGCGGATCTGTAACATCGGATCCATTATACTGTGGTAACTCGGCCCCAATGCTTATCGATCCTGCGATTGTTTTAACGATAATTTCATCGTCCTGTATGTCCTTAATTTCATTTGTTTCCCACTCAAGTTGTTTAGGCCCTTTTACAATTAACTTATATTGTTCCATTTATATCCTCTCTTTTTATAAAGATGTTATAAGTAATATTGTTATCCATCTAGATTTCGACTAAATTTATTTACCTAATAGATGATAAATTACCCTTGCCCACGTTTATACCTTTAATGCTCCTGTACCTTTCTGTTCAGCGTCTAATACTTTAAGATTACTATTCTGATAACATTTTAAGAAAAGTTGTTGCCGCCCAAATGAAATACGCAAGTTGCGTCACGATATACATCGTAATTTCAAAACCTGTAAGCTTTCTTTCCCTTTTTATTTTCTTTAAATATTTATAAAAACAAAATGAACATAAGATCAGTAAAACAATAGACATTTGATATAGATTATCCACTAAAAGAACTGCCATTTATTTCATCACCTTTCCAATAGAAAGCGGGCTATAGTTCAAGCATGCTATGAAAAAGGAATTAATTACCATGTGGTCCAGAGCAAATATTACCCAATTAAAACCAGTCACCTTTTTGAATTTATTCAATACAATGTTATGTAATCGACTACACACGATATAATAGGAGATTACTTTCTTTCACTGCAAATGCTTAGGAGGAAGTTGTACATGCAATTGATTCATAACATAAGAAAGGCATTTAATAACCTATGTAACTACGATACGTTCAATTTAATACACACTATTCAATCATTAAATATTTCACTTCATAAAATAGCTCCTTTTATTACTTCACCAGTTAATCTTGAATACGGAAGGAACGTTATCTATCAGTCTGAATTTGTAGAGATTTTAGTATTAAATTTCCCCAGCAAAGCAAAGACCTTTGTGCACGATCATGGAATATCTGTAGGATGTATACTAATAGTCAATGGTACGTTACAAAATATAACGTACGAAAATAATAGCGAGCGGATTGAAGAGTTTACAGAGGGAAATATTTTCACAGTAAAAAAAGATACTGTGCATAAAATGTATAATGCTACAGATTCAGCAGTAATAACTTTCCACGTATATTCCCCACCATTAAAAGATGTCCAAATATATGAATAGTCTTTAGAAGGAGGAAATATGCAAAATTTGAAAGATTACTATATAAAGAGCTTACAAAATGGTCGTAACGTTTGGCTCTATGGTCAAAAAGTAGATGTAACTACAGACAAACATTTTGCAGGAACATTAAGTACCATTTCTAATTTATTTACATTGTTTGATGATCCAATACGAAGAGATTCTGTTGGATATGTTAGTCCAAAAACGAAAGAATTTGTTCATACAGCCTTTTTAGTTCCGAATTCCTATAACGAATTATTAATGAGGAGAACCGCTTTTGAAACGTGGAGTTATGCTACAGACGGTGTAATGAGTAGACTATCTGATTACGCAAGATCGAGACTTACTGGCTGGTACGTATCAAAATATTTTTATAAAAAATTCGATGCACAGTTTCCAGATAAAATTACATCTTATTATGAAGAAGCGAGAGATAATCACTTATTCTTAAGCGTAGTTCAACGTGATCCACAAATAAATCGATCTACAGAATCAATGTTGAATACAAACGACTTAGGATTACTAAGAGTTACGAAAAAAACTTCTGATGGAATTTATTTAAGTGGTGCTAAAATGATTGGTACTGCTTCTCCTTATTCAAATGATTTATTAATCTATCCATTAGCAAAACTGACTGATACTCAAAAAGATTTAGCTCACTTTCTCATTGTGGCAGCCAATTCCCCTGGATTACATATGGTTTGTAGAGAACCATTTGCGAATACACATTCAATTACAGTTGATTCCCCTCTTAGCTCACAGTACGATGAAATGGATGCACTATTAATCTTTGATAATGTATTTGTACCATGGGAACGTGTCTTACTGTATAACAACCCTGAAGCTTTATGGGCAATAAAGTCAGATGTAGCTTCTAGTAGTTTAGCTTATCACCAAGCAATTGTACGATTAATAGTAAAGCTAGAATTTATAACTGCAATTGCTTGTGAAATTGCTGAAGCGATCGGTGCTACTACTTATTTGCATGTTCAAGAGAAGCTTGGGGAATTAATTATGCAAATCGACACAATTCGCGCACTTTTAATTGCTGCTGAAGTTGAAGGTACTACAAATGAAACGAAAACTTATTTGCCGAATTTTAAATATATCGAAACTGCAAGGAATCTTGGTTCCAAATATTATCCCCGTGCAATAGAAATTTTACAATTAATTGGAGCAGGTGGGTTCATTCAACTTCCTTCGAGCTCAAATGACTTCCAGAGTCCTATAGCTGATTTATTGAAAAAGTACTTTAAAGGAACGAATATAGATGCCGAACAACGCACAAAATTATTTAAGTTGGCCTGGGATATCATTGGAAGTCCATTAGGATCTAGACACGAATTGTATGAAAGATTTTATGCCGGAGATCCAATACGAAATACAGCTACGCAATATGTAAATTATGATAAAAATCATTTTAAAAAGATGCTAAGTAAATATTTACATTAATGAAAAAGAGCACTCTTTTCTAAGAGCGCTCTTAAAAAACATATAGTTATTCAGTTACATATATAGTTGCTCCGTCCACAACTGCTACTTTTCTCTGTAATGGTTTCATTTTATTCACCTTTAGTTTTCTTCTTATACATGATCCTTATCATATTTTCTCGTATAGGCTTCCCCATTCTGAGTAACTAATTTTAATGCAATTTCACCACAAACTCCATGTGGTATTTCAAATTCACCTTGTGCATTTGAAATACTACGCATCTTACTTTCAATTGAATCTTCATAAATTTTCACATTAGTTATAGGTTCGTTATTTTGATCTACAATAATACCTCTTGAATACTTTGCAACTGCTATGCATTGATTCTCTTTTTTATATTTAGCCACAACCATTACACCAACTACTATAGCGCTACATACAAACAAGAGAATGATTTTTCGCCTCAAAACCAAACAAACCTCCTAATTCAAATTATTCTTTTCTAAACTGAAAATTAAACTGTCTTAATTGCTTGATTTCCCCAATTACTTTACGAATACCTTCTTCAATCTTATCTTCTTTTACATTCGAAACATTTAACTTTAACAGTTTTTCTTTAGGGAAATTCCTCATATAATTCTTATCAATAGTATCGACACTTATTTGCATGTCACCTAATTTTTGTATAAGTGTTTCTGTAACTATGTTTTTCTGCATTTCTAAACAGGTGTGTATTCCAAATGTGTTTTGTCTATTATATGTAAATAATGATGGATCTTCATTTTGCACTTTTTCTAATGTTTCTGCTAGTTTTATTGATCTATTATAGTAGGAAGAATTAATTTTACTTTTATGACGTTCAAACATACCGCTCTTTATATAAATTTCTAAAGCCGCTTGAGAAATCATCGGACTATCAATATCTAGTATCTTTTTGTATGTATAGAACGCATTTGCAATGGATGGTGAAATGACCGCAACTCCAACCCGTAAACCTGGAAAAATAATCTTCGAATAACTTTTCAAATATATGACATGACTACAATTATCCAAGCTATATAATGGATCTGCTTTTGAATCAGTTTCTAAATCTGCTAAATAATCATCTTCCACTATAAATACATTGTATTTCTTAGCCAATAGTGTGATTTTTTCTTTCTCATCTTTAGAATAAGACGTTCCAAGCGGATGATGATATCTCGGTATCGTATAGAAGAATTTTATTTTTCCGGTTTGAAATATTTGCTCCAATTCATTCAAATCGATACCTTCATTCGTACGTTTAATACCGATTACAGGAACTTTATTTATTTCTAGATAATCAATATATAGATGATATGTTGGTTGTTCAATTAATACAGTTTCATTTCCATTCGGAAATGGTATAGAAGTTAATATAGCAAGTGCCTGCTGAACACCTGATGTTATAAAAATATTTTCTTCTTTTGTAAAGACTTGATAATTTGCTAGTTGTTTTTGAATAACTGGTATTAAAGATGGTAAGCCTTTTGGCGTTCCATATACAAACAAATCATTTTTATACGTATCAATAGCCTTATTAATACAATGTTGAAAATCTAAATACGGAAAAACATCTGGATCTGGTGCTGAGGAGGCAAAATCAATTATCTCGTTATTTTCTATAGTACTCTCTGATTTTTTAACAACGTAGTATCCACTTTGAGGGACAGAATATATAATGTGACGCTTTTCTAATTCATGAAGAGCACGTATAACTGTTGCCTTATTACATTCATATTGCGTAACGAGTGACCGTATAGACGGTAATTTCTTTCCTTCTCTTATTTCTCCATTTTGAATCATATTTTCTATGTCGTTTAAAATATGTAAATACTTATACATCTTACACCTCCTTCAGTAATTCTATATTTAATTATATCGATTTTTCATTCATATAGCATTCATTCCTCAATTAGTTAATTTTCCGATCATCTATATCGTAAATCCCAATAGCATATGAATCATTTTCAATCCATTTCTTTACTTCTTCTGTTTTAAGTACCCCTTCAACTTCTTTTTCTATTTTCTGTCCAAGTTCTCTCGCCCCTACTTCATCATCACTAATCTTAGTTTTTATATCAATGGTAACAGGTTGATTCTTTTTATAATTTATTTGCTGAATACTAAATCCTTCATATCCATTCTTTCTCAATACGTCATCAAATATCTGTCCGAAAACTAACTGCCATCTTTGTTCTGCATTTACAATCTCCTTGTTTCTTTGAGATATATTTACTTTATAGGACATAATGCCTTGAATTTGCAATCTTTTATTAATTTCTTTTTTTATTTCGTTAGCATTTTCGCTATCAGCAATCTCTAAATCTACTATTCTTGCTTTTTCATCCCATATAGCAGCACTAAAAAAAGATTCCTCCTTTACCGCTACTGTAGCAATATCCATCACTATAGAATCTTCACTTTTAGCATCTTCAATCTCATTCTCACAGGCACATAATAAAGCAAATGGAATTAAAAATACAAGTACCTTTGTTCCCTTTCTCATGTAGCACCCCTCCACACATTTTCATTTACGATAAACTTTTTACTTTGACATATAAATACCTTCTATAATTATTAAATTTAACATTATTTCACATTTTCCCCACTTAACAAGGGAATTACAATTAATAAATAGAATATCTCTATGAATAAATAAAAAGTGAGGGATATATAATGCAACGTGTAAATACGATTGATATTAGTAATGTACTACAATTGGAAAAAACTCTTTCGACTTTATTAAATAAGATGATTTCTTCAAAACTAGACCTTGAAAATTGGTTAAAAGAGCAGTCAAAAGTAATTTGGGAAATCGAAGAACAATTAAGATCACATTACATCGCCTTTCAATGTAATACGGATGATGAAGGAATAAAGGATACTTTTGAACATGATCAACAATTTGTAAAGCCACTTTTAAAGCGGTACCAAAATTTATTGGATAATAAATATTTAGAGTCACCTTTTCGAATGGAATTAGATTCTAACGTATATGGTTTGTTAGATGCAAAAATAAAAAATGCTCAAAAGTTATTTTGTGAGGAAAATATCGAATTAGAAATACAGGAAGACAAATTAGTCACAGAGTACTTTGAAATCACTGGAGGATTAAGTGGAATTTGGGACGGAGAAGAAAAAACGATAACAGAATTACAATCCTATTTACAAGATTCGAATCGTGACATCCGTAAAAAGGCAAAAACTATTATTTCTGAACAATTTTTATCTGTTGAAAAAGAACTCCAAAACATATTAAATCAATTAATTGAAATTCGCCATCAAAAAGCAAAAAATATTCAACTAGAGAATTATCGCGATTATATGTTCAAAAAATACGAGCGTTTTGATTATTCAGCGAAAGATTGCTATGAACTAGCCGAATCCATACGTAAATATGTTGTGCCTCTTAAAGATAAAATAATGCTAGAGAAAAAAGAAAAACTGCAAGTTGATACGCTTCGCCCGTGGGATGTATCAGCTGTAACTCCAGATCAAAAAGTACTTAAACCTATTGCAAATGAAAATGATTTAATTGAAAAGAGCACTCATATCTTTAATAAACTAGATGTTGAATTTTCAGCACTATTAAACCGAATGTATAAACACAATTGTCTTGATTTAACAAGCCGCAAAGGAAAAGCAGCTGGTGGCTTTTGTGAGTACTTACCAGCTTCACAATTATCTTATATTTTTATGAACTTAAATTATACACAAGATGATATTATCACTTTTATACATGAAATAGGTCATAGTATTCATAACGAACTCATAAAACCATTAAAATTACGACAGTATATAGAAATTCCAGCTGAAACAGCTGAACTAGCCAGTATGACAATGGAGTTATTCTCGCTTAATTATTGGGATACCTTCTATACAGACAAAAAAGATTTAAAACAAGCAAAAATTAACTTCTTTAAAGATGTTATTTCATATTTACCTATTATGCTTATTGTAGATCAATTTCAACACTGGCTGTATGAAAATCCAATTCATACTTCTGAAGAAAGAAATGAAAAATACTTACAACTTCAAAAACATTATCAATCTAGCGTCATACATATTGATGGCTACGAAAACTGGATAGCAACGAGTTGGTTACCTGTACTCCATATTTTTGAAGTACCATTTTATTATATTGAATACGCGATTGCCCAACTTGGGGCATTACAAATGTATAAACAATATAAAGAGGATCCTAAGCAAGCGCTAGAAAATTATAAAAAGGCATTATCACTAGGAAGCTCGCAATCTATAAAAGAAGTATATGATGCAGCCGGTATTCGTTTTGATTTCTCTGGTGAAACCATTAAAGAACTAATGCTATTTGTAGAAAAAGAATTAGAATTACTTGAGCAATTATAAGAAGAAAACTACACCTATATTTTAGGTGTAGTTTTCTTCTTCATTTTATTAATCAGTTCTATGTACTGAGTATCACCATATCCGATTGTTGGAAAAAGATAAAACAACTTTGTTAATAATTCTTGATTTGATAAACCTTTATTTTTAGAGATGAATTTCATTACGATATTATCTTCTTTTAGCATTTCTAAATATAAATCTATAGCTTGATACATTACAGGTGGTACTTTATGATAAGTCTTTTTATGGTTTACTAATACTTCATTGTATATAGTAGAATAATCCCCCAATTCAAGTTCAATTTGATTTACTTTAAATTCATCCTCCCTGAAACTATTTAAGTATACTTTCCCTTCATAGCACGACTGCTCAAGGTATGAAAGTAAAGTAAGTAGATTCATTTGGCAAAACATATCTTCACCGAACCATAAAACAATACATTTATACTTTTTCGCAAATAGATTTTCTAACGGATCTATAACCTTTTTTATATAACTTTCTACTGAACTGTTATGTCCTTTCGCTCTTGTTTTAATAAACTCTTCATTAAAAACTTGAGTAGTAGCCGAGTTCACACACATTGCCTCATTAAATGGGGCATAATCAGAATCACCCATTAGCTTTTCGTTTTTAAATTCTTCATACATAACTTGACCATTTAATATGTTAAGTACCTCTTTATCAAATAGCTCACATTTCCTATTTCGTAACTGCTCAACCTCTATTTTTCTAGAAATATTCATATTAAACGCCCCTTCTTTATTTAAATTTAGTTTAACAAATGATTGAATAGGCATTTTGTTAAGTTGATATTCTCTTGGATTAATTCCAAAAACATTTTTACATATTCGATTTAGCCGTTCCTATTTATAGTGCGATAGAATATTCATTTGCTGGAAATGGGAATATCGTTGACTATGAGTATTCTTTTACAAAAGCACTATTTGAAGGCTACCAAGAGGAAAATGAACTACCAAAAGAGATGATAGACAAGTTTCCATTATTTATTAAATTAAAGGAGATTTTTGAATATAGCTTTTTCATTATTTCCCCTGCGTTTATAACGCTTCTTTAATGATGTTTATAATGTTTTGTTTCGTTTGACTTAAATAATTGTTATTTTTAGTAGAAATTAATATACCAATCAGGATTTTAGAATTAAAGTTCTTAATCTTAAAAGATAGTATTTCTTCATTCAAAATTGTACCTTTCGGGATAATTCCTATCGCATTTTCAAAAAGCATTTCTGGAATGAGGTTTAAAGCACTACAATTGTAAATTCTTTTAAAAGATAAATTGTTTTCCGCCAAGAAAGAACTTACAGATTGATAGGAATAACAATTACTTTCTCCTACAATAACTGGATAATCTATAATATCAAATGCTTCAACGAATTCTTTTTGTAACAAAGGATGCTTGGGATTATTCACTACAAATTCAATCTGTTCATCACATATTGGGATAAATTTTACCTTTGATTTATTTTCATTATTTCCGCACACCGCAAAATCAATCTTATTATGTTCTATCATTTCTGATAAAAGTGCTGTATTTCCCACTACAAAATCACAATGTATATATGGTTTTTCAGCATTTAAAAACTTTAATATTATCGGTATTAACCTTTTAGCAACGGATTCTAATAGGCCTATTCTCAAACTTCCTTTCTCTTCATTACTAATACGTTGTGCTTGAGTTATAGAATATTCCCAATGTGTTAATAAGTTTTCTACTTCCTCTGCAAAAAGTTTTCCTTCTTCTGTTAATCTTGCATCCCATCCTCTTTCAAATAACAGAAAACCAATTTCATTTTCCAGCTTTTTCATATGTGTTGTTACTGTTGATTGTGCATAGTTTAATTTTTTAGCAGCTTGTGAAAACGTACCTTCTTCAATAATTTTTTTAAATGTAAGTAACTCTTTTATTTCCATTTCATACACCAACTTCATCGATTTTATTGATAATCAGTTAATATATTTTCAATTATACAAATGGAAATATTAGAAGTAAAATGAAATAAAAAGGAAAGGAGTCATCTACTATGCCATTTGTCACTGTTTATCATCCTGAAAAATTATCCGATAATAAGTTATTAAAAAATGTAAGCAATCAAATTCACCATTCGTTAATTGAACATTTCAATATTCCTGAAAATGATTATTTTCAAATGTTTTTACCTTATCCTTCTCATCAATTTTTTTATAATTCATCTTATCTTTTAAAAGGTTCGTTAAAACGATCCAATAATATGATTTATATTTCTATTACATGTGGACCTGGAAGAACAATTAATCAAAAAAAAGATTTATATAAAGCTATAGCCACTAGTACGGCTAATATTTTACAAATCTCTACTGCTGATGTTTTCATTACACTACACGAGACACCTATGGAGAATTGGTCATTTGGTCAAGGAATAGCTCAAATGTTAAATCAACATAATAACTAGATTTTAATTTTCCTTAAAACAAAATAAACTTACCGCTTTCTATAACTATATAGAAAGCGGTAAGTTTATTTTACTAGGAATATCGGAATGAAACTCTGATGTATGCACAATTGAAAATGTATATCCTTGCTCAATAAATGATACTTCATTACGTTTACATTCAAATGATACACTATTTTTCTTAAAGTTATTTTGGATTCGCTGTAAAAATGCGACGTCTGGTGTTCCGAAAGAAACGTGTACTTTCGGTGATAGAGCTTTCATCGCGATTGGAATCCAAGGTCGCTGCCACCAAGTCGCGACGATATATGCAGTGCCACCTATAACAAAGTTAAAAATATCCCCATCTTCCATCGTTTTCATATTTAGATTTGATTTTAACCATTCCGTAAAAACAGGTACACTTTTAACAGGAAGACCAATTTCCCTTACGTATAAAATGTTTAAAGGTGAGTGTGGTACTAATACATCCTCTTTAACATAACTATGTGCGATAATTTCGAGTAGATTTCCATCTCCGTCTTTAAAGTATAAATTGAATAGACCATTCTCTTCACCAATTACATTTCCATTTTGCCATTTTACAATGAGTAATCCAGAGTCCTTTAACCATTTTGCTGTTTCATGGAATTTTGAATATGGGATTTCAAAAGCAAAATGTGCAGGTGCGATTGGTTCATACACTTCTTGAAAACTAATTGTTGTATAAGGTGTTACTTCAAATTGAATGAAGGATGCTGTTTCTTTTTTTATTGGAAAAGATAATATGTCCCTATAAACTTGTTTTACCCCTTCTATGGAAACCGTTTGTAATTTTATATCTAATATATGTGTAATCACGTTACATTCCCCCTTGTTTCTTATTATCTATTCGTATTGTATTACACTTATAAATAGATAAAATCAAACGGAAGGATGGATTTTTCATGTAGAAACTACAACTTTAGTATGAATATGTTAGCTCCAATTATTTTTTATTTCTGCTATAACAATTTCTGGTTTATCCCAGTGCAACATGTGTGTAGTATCAGGAATTACTTTTACTATACTGTCCGTTTTCTCTTTAAAAACATTTACTGTCTTATCTCTATAATCCGCCCAAACTTGTGGGACTGTAGCTCGAAGTAATACAATATTAGCCGGTAGCTTCTCATATATATCTATAGTTTCATCTTTATGCATACCTCTTATTATATTACTAGCTGTATTTCCCCTGGCATGCCACCATACTTTATTATCCATTTCGATCCCTAGATCCTTTACAGCAACTTCTAACAATGAAGACCACCTAGTATAAGCTGCTTTTTCACTTTTGAAAAATTCGTCCCAATTATTAAAAACGTATTCATCAAAGTCTTTTTCATAATAAGCCATTTCATCTTCCAACGTTTCTTCTTTAAGCCTTTTTGTTTGATATCCACCATCAATAAGAATACTTCCTTGTACTTTTTCTGGATGATTTAACAAATAAAATAACGCTACAAAACTTCCCCATGAATGTGATAGAAAATAGAAGTATTCGATTCTCAATTCATTTATTATTTCATTTAACCAATTTGCTAAATTGTGCATCTCATAATCTTCTGTTCTTTCAAATGGGGGTGTTTTACCATGTCCAGGTGCATCAACGGAGATAAATCTATACTCTTCTTTTAATTCCTCAGCAATTTCTATAAAACTTAAACTCGTACTACCTAATCCATGTAAACAAAAGATAACGGGCTTGTCATTATTCCCCCATTCAGTAATATGTACATTTATTTTTTCATTGCTAATATAGTAACGTTTCAAAACATTTATCCTCCATATTTTGATTTTTTAATTTACACTTTATTTATTTCTATTATTTTCAAGTATTTCCTGTATTCTTTTCCACACAAAAAGCTGCTTTTCTTTAAATGAAAAGCAGCTTTTACACTAAAATATATTATAATTTAACAGCAATAATCATAAATCTTTTTGAATTCGTACGAATCCCTTTTTCAAAACTATACGTATCAATGAACTTTTGTAAAATAGTAAAATCCTCTTCCTGTTCTCCGAATCTAGGAATAATAGGGGTATGTTTTAATAAGAAAATGAGATCTTCAGGCGTACTGTAATAATCAGTAACATCATATTCGCGTACTTGCACGAGATCAAATCCTGCACTAATAAGTTCATTCATATACTTTTCTTTTAAAGTACCATCCCGTTCACCTAAGCATTGCCCTCTACCAAATGCTTCTTTCAGGTTTAATTTATCATTCTCACTTACTTGTTGTGTTAAGAAAAAGGCACCCTTTTTCATTACTTTCGCTAACTCAGATGCCAGAAACGGGGCATGACAACTTGAAGCAATATCAAAATGTGCATGTGGAAATGTTAAAGCTTCAGAACCCATTTGAAGAAACTCAACATTTTGTACACCTGATTTTTTCAAGTTAGAATGTGCCGTTGCAATCATGCCGTTAGAATTATCAATTCCAATCAACAATTTAGCTGATGATGCTATGTTAAGTACATTTTCTCCTCCCCCTGTACCAACATCAAGTAAAATATGTGATGGTTTACACCTTTCTTTTACCTCACTATAAAAGTCCCATGTATCTCCTACAGTTTCACATTTTATTTTACTAAAATCCCATCCATTTAATCTTCCTACTTTATCATAGAAGCTTTTATACTCTAATTCGTTCATCTTATTACTTCCCCTTTGTAAAAATAAATTAAATATGTATAATAACCTACGACACTCCTTAATTATATATTATAAAATGCAAATTATTAAAACAACATTTCACTTCGTACTACATTAAGTTTACATAACAATTTTATAGTTTATCTTTAACTATATGTTCTAAATGTCCTCTTCCCCAACTACACATACTATTCAAAACAGTACTGACTGTTTTTCCATGCTCAGTTAAGCTATATTCTACTTTAGGTGGTATTTCTTGATAAATTTCGCGTTTTATTAGTTGATCTTGCTCTAATTCACGTAATTGCTTTGCTAACGTCCCTTGAGATATATCTGGTATTAATCTCTTTAATTCACCAAAACGTTTCGTTCCATCTGTTAGCAAAATAAACAAAATGAGTGGCTTCCATTTCCCACCGATTATTTGTAATGTTGCTATTACCCCTTTTAACTTCGGTTCTTGTAAATCCATTTTTCTCACCTCTCCTCAGATATCATAAAGTGAAACTTTAATCAGTGGGGGTTTTGTTCATCCCACACTGATTATTAGTTGAACCAATCGGGCTTTTACGGGCAGTTGATCTCTTACCTAACTTCCTTGCATTTTCCTAACTTTGAGGTGAGAGTTTTACTGCCCGTTAATGCGGGATAAACCGTATTTAGAAATTTTTCGTATCACTTATCCGCATAAATAGCAATTAGTACGAAATTTGCGACTATGTACATATAAAGTGCGTACTTTTCACTTGCTCCCTTTTAGCGAATAATAAAAGCATAGCACAGTTAGTTATATTCTAAATTTTTTATTAAAGGAGTGGCTAAAATATGTCTATTACTACATTAAAAAATAGCCGTATTGTTATCATTGGCGGGAGTTCTGGTATTGGATTAACAACAGCAACACAAGCAATTAAACAAGGCGCACATGTTATTATTGCCGGACGCTCGGAAGAAAAATTAAAAGTTGCTCGAGAAGTAATAAATAACAATCATCTTCAAACTTATATATTGGATAATCAAAATAAAGAGCAATTACAAAATTTTTTCAAGATAGTTGGGAACTTTGATCATTTATTCACACCGGGAGCCTCTTACACACTTGGACCGATTACCTCTACAGAGGAAATTGCTGAAAGTAGCTTCATCGGAAAGTTTTGGCCTCAATATTATGCCGTAAAATATGCAATTCCTTTTCTTTCAAAATCTGGATCAATCGTGTTAATGTCCGGTGCATTTAGTCAAAGACCACTTAAAGGCGCACCTGCTTATGGCGCTTGCAATGGTGCTATTGAAAGTTTAGGGAAAGCTTTAGCTGTTGAATTAGCTCCTTTAAGAGTTAATGTTGTTTCTCCTGGAACAATACAAAGAGAAAATGAACAAAATGAACATAGACTAGTTGCTTATGAAGCTTATAAATCTCTTTCACTTGTACAACGAGCTGGATATAATGATGAAATTGCACATACTGTCCTATATTTAATGCAAAATAGTTTTACTACGGGTAATGTATTATTTCCTGATGGAGGGTACACATACCATTAAATTATTTAAGAGAAAAGCCCCTTATTCCGGTGGATTTTGTTGCTAATGTAAACATTGCTGAAATTTCCAAAAAGATGGTTGCATTTCTTTATTACCAACAGGTTGGTTTTTAGAAGATTCATTAAAGGAATCCATTATAATCCGCTCATTTTGTACATTTGCAAATTCAATCGTGCTAGTAGTTGACGAATCAAATCAAGAAGTAATTTATCTTGATATTTATGGATAAGTTTATAAAGAAAAAAGGCATATAA
Source organism: Bacillus sp. HMA207 (assembly GCF_003402455.1). Taxonomy (NCBI): domain Bacteria; kingdom Bacillati; phylum Bacillota; class Bacilli; order Caryophanales; family Bacillaceae; genus Bacillus; species Bacillus sp. HMA207. Next base: position 2,249,122 of record NZ_BEZT01000001.1, read on the forward strand.
ATAATGCCTTTTTTCTTTATCTTCATTTAACTGGATAACAAACTTCTGTAACCCACTTATTAGGATCGGATTCCATCGCTGGGCTCACATGATAAATATTAAACATCGGGCCTGCTAATTTGTAACCCTCTGTCTCAATCCATTTTGCCGCAGCCTCATTTACAGCTGTCATCTGTTCATAACTTCCATTAACTGTTATAGAAGCTACATTAGTCGATTCCATATTTTTAAATGTAACGTCTTTTGTATTTTCGTGCTTACCTAGAATACTTAGCTGTATTTCTATATCTACATCATTTTCTTTGTATTCACGATCATGGAAAACCGCAATACTATAACTCGGTTGGGCAATACTAATATTTTTCATTTGAATTTCTTGCATTAATACACTCCATAAATCACCTTCGCAATTATACGATGGAATAATCTTTCTAACACTAGCTACAGTTCTTTCTGGAATTTCTTTTATTGAAACATGATAATTCATCTCAACAACATCCTCTCTCATCGTTTTCATTGAGTCTTCGAGGAGACGTAATTGTTTTTGGAGGTTATTCATGTCTTCTTTAATTTGAGCACTACGATTTAAAAATTTCTCTTTTATGGTATCTATATTATCGCATTCTATTATTTCTTTGATGGTAGCAATATTAAACCCCATAGCTTTTAACGTTTGAATTTGATTTACTTTTTTTAATTGGTCTGCTGAATAAAATCGATATCCACTCTGCTCATCGACTTTTACTGGTTGTAGTAATTCCACTTTATCGTAGTGTCTCAACATTCGTATACTAATGGAAGATAGTTTTGAAAAATCCCCTATTTTAAACATGATTTCCTCCTATAAGTTACATCTACTTTGAAGCTCAACTTTATCTTAAACAATGACATTGTGTGAGGGTCAACTATTTTTAACGATTTAAATAACAATTTAACATGTTATATTTATATAATTAAAAACCTATATTCCTGTTTTTATGACTACTGCAATTGACAATCCATCACTAGTTATTTTTCTCAAGACATTCATAAACCGCCATCATATCTCGTTTATCCAACTCACGTATGCGATTGAAAATGGGTATTTGTCCAACAGCTTCTGTTAATAAGCTTTCATTCACAACATCACTTACTTTTCCAGTTAACCACGTTTGTACATCCACGCCCTCGACAACTTCTTTTAACCCTTCGTCATTAATACCACTTGCATTACAAGTTACACATGGAATTGTTAGTTTAAAGACACCATCATGTAAATTATCTTCGGTTATCACTTTCTTACCTTTACAAAATGGACATGGATTACTTTTTTTAATTTTATTAATTTGGGTAACTAATTTTTTGTATCCAAACGCTTCGTATACATACGTAAGTTTTTTATATTTACCATTTGTGAAATACTTATCTATAATGGTTTCTCTCGTTTCATAAACATTAGGGAAATCACAAACAGTTACCTGATTATTAACACTAATGGATTCGATATTTCCTTTTATTTCGCTCCAGAATGGTAAGACATTTTGTAACACCATTTCATAGTTTGAAAAGCTTGCTTGTTCTAATTCAAACATTTTCAATGCAACTTGTGCTTTTCTTGGCAATAAAGAAACATCTTCCGTCAATACCATATCGCCACCAACAATAGACTTCAATTTAACAAGTGCCGGTAAATCACCAACTATTTTCAATACTTTATTAATAGGCTGATTGATTATTTCACGAATATCTACGTTACCAAATTTAAGTGGTTTATGATGATTTAAAACCGTCCCCTCACAAATTGGACATTTCATCATTTTTTTTGAACTCTTAATTTCTTCTTTAATAGGTGCTTTTGAAATAACAATATATCCACCAATAATTGTATTAAACCCTACCCATGTTCTGCGTGTCTTTCCTTTTTTATCATAAAATGATTTTTCAAAATATCCGTACCAAAACGTATGCTTTTCTTCTTCTGACATATCATTATAGCTCTTTGACAAATCGTGACCAAGCTCATTTTTTATTTCTTCGAATAGAAATTCTATTTTTTCATGCTGATAAAATTTTAATACCTTCATGATTTCTTGATCGAATAGCCCATCCCAAAATGGAACACTTTTATCTTGAATGGCAATATCTTTATCAAAAACTTCAATTTGAAGACGTCCAGAACAAGATGGACAATGATTGTCCTGTGAATAGAAATCAAAACTTCTCGTATCTTTATTAATTGGATGAGCAGCTACAATATGATTAATTAATCCACCAATCTCATATAAGAAACTATATTGACTATATAAATGTCTTTCAAGATCAATAGCAATAACAGGTGCGATTGTATCAGATTCATATTCACCATAAATTAACCTAGCCATTGATGATAAACTTTTTAAAATACCGCCCTTATAAACATTTTCGGCATTTTTAAAATAGTTAATATGATTTTCTTCTAAATAGTGAACTCCTTTTTTCTGCTTAAGCATTGAAGAGATATTTATTTTCTCTGTGCTATTCACATTACTTTTTTGACGATAGTAATCCTCATGTTTAACAACATCCAAATGCTCTACAGATTCATTCTGCCTTTTTCCAAAATCAACTATATAATCAGAGCTTTCTAACATGTAACGATTATGCTCAATCATAATGATAGAAACTGATTCATCTTGCAGAATACCTCTAATACTATCGATAAATTGATTTAAAATATTTTGTGATAAACCTTTTGAAGGCTCATCAAAAATGAATAATGTATGTGGATTTCTAGTGTTTGCAAATAATTCCGAAACTAAATGAACACATTGAAACTCACCTGTCGATAATGTTTGTGTTTTTCTCTCTAATGTTAAATAGCCAAGCCCTAATTTAATTAGTAAGCTCAAACGTTTATAAGCGATATCTTCATTTGGAAGTTCATCAATAATATCCTCAATCGAGCGCTCAAAAATATCATCAATGTCTTCACTATACTTTGTGAGTTTCTTTTTAATATCTAGGAAAGTTGCTACAGTTGATCGACTTGTAATTGATTGATTTCGGTCTTGTCCTACCATAACTAATTTATCTTTTGGATATCGTTTTAAAAAATCTGTAGCTAGACATTCGTTGACAAGTGTAGATTTCCCACATCCCGATTCTCCTGTAACCGTTACAAGCCTGTTTTTAGGAATTTGAAACTCCGCCATTTGGATATTACGGCAATATAAATCATAGAATGTATAATATTCTGTTGGTATTTCTTTATTTCGCTCCCACAGTATTGACTTTGGTCTTGGTGATTCTTTCACAATTTTCCCGCCATATTTTCCGCTACCAGGTCCAAAGAACAATTGCTCATCAGTTGTATCTAGTACCGTATCTGAATGATCAATAAGCCAAATTTGATTTTTACACCCTAATCGTTTAATCTCTTCTAAAATTTGTAATAATGTTTCATGATCAAGTCCAACTGAAATCTCATCAATAATAATTACAGCATTTTCACTTACTGCCATGAATTCAGCCAAATAAAGTCGTGTTAACTCTCCACCTGACAACGTACCCATAATTCGATTTAATGTTAAATAACCAATGTTCATATTAATAATATTTTGCAGTATATGCTGTTTTTCCTCACTAATATTTAATTGTTTTGCTAGTGAAAGAATAGATTCAACACTTAAATCATTAATATTTGAGATTGAATGTGGCTTTTCCAACAAATCAATTTCATATTGTTCAATTTCTTCACTATAACGTTTTCCCTTACATTTTTTACACTCAACATTTTTTGTAGTACCACGGCCTTTACAACCAGTACACCAGCCTAATTGATTATTAAATGAAAAGACCTCTGGAGAAAGATTAAATACTTCAGCAAGTTTTTCCCGAACCTCTGTAAAAACACCAGTATGAGTACCAATCGTTGAACGCGGATTAGACGAAATCGATGATTTTCCTAGAAAAAGTACTAATGGCATTTCTTCCATCTTAATAGCACTAAAATTTGTTTCCATAATGTTAGGAAATAAATATTGATATTCAGCCTTTGGTAATAAAGAAACTAATCGTTTTTTTGACTCTTCACCAATTGTTTGGCAAAAAGTTGTTTTACCCGATCCAGATAACCCAGCAATTCCAAACGATTTATTAAACGGTATAGTTGCATCTAATTTATTTATGTTATTAGCAATTAATTGATTTACTTTCATATTAACCTCTATTCTTATTTATTCACAAAAGCATTTTTAAAATATAATAATTACATAATGAATATTACCTATTATACAATTATCCTCTCACTTCATGAATCTTATCCTTGTATATTTCAAACCATTGTTGCCATTCATCTTTAGAAAATTCTTTCTCTTCTCCTTCTAAAACAGAAGAAAAAAGATTTAAACAAATATGCCAACCAGCTAAATCCCTCGGTGTATGATCTGTTAATTCATGAATGTACTCTTTAAGGAATAAAAGAGTACCATTTTCCTCTTTATGTATTTCAAATCGGACACGATCTTTATCCCAAGTAAATTCAAGTACTGAGTTTACTTGACATTCTAAAATATCAATGTTTATGAATGAACCGTTCATCATGTCGAACTTTATTATTCCACCCGTTTTAAGGCTTTCAATCTGTAAATTGGACATCCATTTTTTCAGCTTACTGTTTTCTGTTAATACAGACCAAACTTCTTCTGCCGTATATGGAAATTGGCGTTCAAATTTCACAATATATCCATCATTTAGTTTCCCAATTTCAGCTATCATTTTGATTGCCCCCTTATATAGAATATATGTTCTCATTTCATTTTACACGAATATAAATATAAAATAAATATTTATGTCAACGAAGTGTTAATTTAAAGTGAATGACGCTGAGAAAAACTTAAATATTTTCTAAATCGAGTTATATAGTATTGAAAATTAAATATAGATTTACGTACAAATAAAAAAGCCGCATTTGCGACTTATGAAATCATAGGATTAACTCCTGTTTTGTTGAATGATTAACGCTTAATCGCATCGACAATTAGCGATGGAAAACCAAGTTTATCGCCTTTATTTCTAGAATCATACCTTTTCGAACGGAAAATAACACCGTCGTTTGCATCCCATTCGTTGTAATAAAACCGACCATTTTCATCACAATATTCAAGTAAAACTACCTCGAATCCAGCAGTTTCAAACATTTTCGTTAATGTTATATAATTATGAACGATTTTATGACTTGCTGCTGGATGATCTTTCGGACCGGGTCCCCCTATTTGAACTATATTTTGATATGCCTCATCCTGAAAGAATGCATCAGGGACTCCGCACCGAATATGACCAAATGGTTTTAAAAATTCATAACAAATTTCAGCTGCTCTTACACCTTCTTCAAAAGTAAGGTGTTCCCATACATGCTCAGCTAAAATAGCTGAAATAGAGTTGTATTCAAATCTTCCTTCCCACGTAGCTTTGTAAGTTAAGTTCATCTTCTTGCGTTTGAATCCAACCTGGATTATTATTAAACACTCCAGCTCCGACAACTACTTTAATTTCGTCTTGTTTTATCGCCACCATGTTTACCTCTTAAATATTTTAATTCATTAATATATTCTATGTTTACTATTATCCTTCCTCCTTCAAAATTTAGTAACATGAGTCCAGTACAATACCGAACTCATGTCCTAAAAACTCTCTAACGCAGCGATCTGTCTAACTCTATAAAATTAGTTCATAATATACGATTTTTCTTACAGAAATATAGCACAGCAAACATTAGCATAATACCAATTACGTAAAAAATTGTTGTTCCGCTCCCACCAGTATTAGGAATTACCCAATTATTCTTCGCATTTTTCACTGTTATTTTTTGTGTCTTTACTGCTTCTGTAATTTCTATTTCTATTGGATCCCTAAGTAACATATATCCGTTTGGCGCTTTTATTTCTTTTATCGTATATTTTCCAAGTACTAATTGACTGGAAATCACCTTTCCTTTTTCATCCGTTGTTAATCTAGCCACTTCTTTACCCTCTTTATCTAAGACTTGAAATATAGCGCCTTGTAGTTTTAAATTGATATCCTTATCATCAACTTTCTCAATTTCAAATTGTCCAGTCGGATCTGGTAATTTCTTATTTCCTATTTTAATTTCTACTACTGCATCTTTTTCTACTTTTACAGTTATTTTTTCTTTTAATAATTCGTAACCTTTAGGTGCTTCTACTTCCACTAAGGTATAGTTTCCTATTGGTAAGTCTTTTGATATTACTTCTCCTTCTTCATTTGTTACTAGTTCTCCAACTATTTTTCCTTTTGAATCTTCTATATGAAACTTTGCCCCTGCTAGTTTTTTATTTTTATCACTTATGTCTACTTTCACAAGCTTTATTTTCCCCATTGGATCTGGCAATTTCTTATTTCCTATTTTAATTTCTACTACTGCATCTTTTTCTACTTTTACAGCTATTTTATCTTTTAATAATTCATAGTCTTTTGGCGCTTCTATTTCTACAAGGGTATAGTTTCCTTTTGGTAAGTCTTTTGATATCGCTTCTCCTTCTTTATTTGTTACTAGTTCTCCAACTATTTTTCCTTTTGAATCTTCTATATGAAACTTTGCTCCCTCCAATTTTTTATTATCATTATTACTATCAACTTTTTTTATTTTTACTTTTCCAGTACTAGGCTTGTTCCAATGTTGCCAGTTAAATTTGAAATTGTGAAATTCAAATCCACCAGTTTGTTGTACCGCGCCGACAAATGCTTGTCCATTAATCGAGCCGCCTTTTGTTTCTAATACAGCATTTGGGGCAAACACACTCCCAACGACACCATATCCCTCTGTTGTAATTTTTTTCGCATTTGGAAAAACCCAAATCACTTTCCCGTATAGCTCAGTAAACGGGGAATTAGGAGAATATGGTTGTGATGTAGGAATTATATCTGTAGCCCTTCCAATATTGTTCGTGTCATATAGAATAGACCCATTTTTAAATGTAACCTCTGTTGCATCCGAATGCATAACAATAAAATCTTTGTCCTTAGCATTTGGTAAAAATACATCCCTTATATCTAAATTAATTTTCCCTGTCAATTCTGATGAAACATAAATATTAGGATTGTTTATATCTTTTCCGATTCCATGACTCATATTTGGAATTGGGGTATTTGTTTTATATTGACCTGTATTTTTACTGACTTGGTTCACTATATTGCGAAATTCATTAAATTTCGCGTCAATTTCTAGTTTTTCTTTATAAACGATACGATCATAAGAGGATTGTATGATGCGATCTGGATCACTCTCTTTTGTCATTACTACTATTCCGTTTTGAATGATAAAAGATTCTTCTCTTGATTTCTTAAATTTTCCAGACAATAACAAGGACGGATATCCCTCATCAACCCATTTTTCACCTACTATATTAGATGTTCCCGCTGCAGCACCTACAATTGTATACCCCGATGCATCCATATCACCTTGAACTGCAATTGCTCCTTCAATGTCGCCACCTATTGCTTTATGGTTACCAAAGACAACAGCATTATAGCGCGATATATCACCTAGACCTTCTAAGTTTGTCGTGGATCCATATACTTCTTTTGGTACATATATGACAAAACTTACACTTAACATTAACAAAACAATAAAATGAATACTTACCAGCTTTAATCGTAGCCTCAATTCCTTTGTTCCCACCTTTACCGTATTTTTTCTATAGTCGAATAAAATGACATATTCACCAATGAGGATTTACTTCATCCTTTCTATACTTTCTATACTTTCTTTACTTATCTCTGAATTTCCGGTCCCACTTCCCATTAATGCAGGATAAATAAATACATTCTATCGAGTTAACCTTTTCTTATAAATTACGACTAGAAACACACATAACAATAGGATTGGAACTATTACAGTCCACTTATTAAACATAAATATCTCTGTACTCACTTTTTGTTTTTCTTTCTCGTTTAACTCCACACGCACACCTCGAACTAGCAACCTATTGGTGTTTACTCCATAAGGCGTACACGTAATTAAAGTTGTATAATCTTTATTTTCTACAATTTGTAGATCGTCCGTTTCGTGTGGTAACACTACTTTAATTTGATCTACTTTATAAGCAAGAACTTTGTCTAAAGAATGAATATAAAAAAGATCTCCTTCACTCAACTTATCTAAATCTGTAAATAATTTTGCTGATGGTAAACCACGATGCCCTGTTAAAATAGTGTGCGTATTTTCTCCACCTATCGGGAGCGAAGAAAAATCTAAATGACCTATCCCGCGGCTCAATACTTCCTCAGATGTCCCTTGATAGATTGGCAGTTTTATATTAATTTTCGATATTTCAATATACCCCATTACATCTCCTAAATTTAACGCATCAGCATATGCTTGATGATTACTTTTTTTTTCAGAAAATGGATCAGTAAATGTTTTCGTGGAAGTGTGAACTTGTTTATTATATTCGGCTGCTTCTTTTTCCCTACGTTCAACTTCTTTCTTTTGTAGCGCTTTGATCTTCTTATCGTAAGAGCTAATCTCAGAATAATGTGCACGAGTCGCCAACCAATTACTAATAGTAGGATATAAAAAAACACCTAATCCAAATAAAAAAATACCTCCCAAAACAAGATTTCGTTTCATATTTCCACCTCTGTATATGCTTAAATATCGAAAAGAGGGAAGCATTTTGCTTCTCCCCTTTTCCCATAGTTACATGTTCCTAAAATCTTAATTATTAGCAAACTTTTTTCTAAAGAAAACAAATGCCGCTGTAACCATTAACGTAAGGCCTATTACAGTAAAAAGAGTCGTTCCTATGCCACCCGTTACCGGAAGAACCCATCCACTTTTATTATTTTCAATCGTTAATTTAACCGTTTGATTATTTTCACTAATCTTTACATCAATGGGATCTTTTAATAATTGATAAGAAGCTTTTGTACCATCTTCTTTTGTATATGTTGGTGCTTTCGTTTCAAAAATTTGATAGTCTCCATATGGAATGTTAGACCATTTAATAACACCATTTTCATCTGATACACCTGTTACTTCTTTTCCTGCTACAACAACTATTTTTCCATTTTTATCTTTAAGTACAAACTCTGCACCTTTTAATTTATTCTTATTAGCACCATCAATTTTTGTTAACTCAATTATTCCAGTTGTCGGAACAACAACTACAGGTTTAGATTCCTTTTCTCCAATTACATCATTTTTATTTGTAAAATCAATTTTTGCTGTATTTAAAATTTCCGAACCAGATGGTACTCCTTCTTTTACTTGAGATTTAATTTGCAAATGAAATTCGTTTTTACCATCTAATTTTGTGAAATCTTTTACTGTAGCTGTTACTTTTTGACCTTCTATAGCTACCTCTACAATGCTTGCATTTACTTCTGCTCCATCAATTTTCACGATTGGCTTTCCTTGAATCACTAAACGATCATCCAAAGTATCTGTTACCACATATTTTTTGTATTCCTTAATGTCTTCTGGAATTAATGTTTTAATATCATAATTATAATTAGTTAACGGATTGATTGGTAACGCTTCCAATTTTCCGTTAATCTTTTTATCAATTATTGGTTCTTCATAGTTTTTCACTTCTAATTTAACTACTGTACCAGAAGTAATAGTTCCATCTTCATTAATTGTTCCGGAGTTCTTAACAAAAAACTCACGTTTAGTTGGATCTATTACATAGCCTTTCGGAGCTTTTGTTTCTTGGAAATAGTATTCTCCATACACCAATCCTTGCACGCGAATATGACCATTAGCATCTGTTACTAACTCTTTTTTCACTTCTATACCGTCTTTTTTAAATAAAGAGAATACTGCACCTGCTAATGCTTTTTCATTTACACCAGTTTTTATTAAATCCACTGCACCACGTTTAACCTCATTTTTAGGATACATGTGAACATCATAGTTTAGCACCTTACCCTCTTTATTCGTTAATGGGATATCCACTGTATACGTATTGGGATTTAGATTAACATGTGGAGGTCCTGCCACTTCTTTCACCTCATAACGTCCTAGCGGAAGATCTTTTAATACAGCTTGTCCGTTATCATCTGTTACTACTTGATTTGGAGTTGCTCCCATTACAGGTTTCACATCTTCTTTCACGATTTTCCCATCGTTTGAAATTTTTTCAAAAGAAGCAACCCTTTTCACTTCAAACGTTACACCTTTTAATGGTTTCGCATCTTTTGGCACCTCTTGATTTGCAGAACCTTCACCTTCTAGTCCCTGCGCTCCATCTTTTTCTTGTTCATACTTATGAATCGTTAAAGTACCTTTAGATGGTGAATCTGCCTTTACTAATACACTAGACCATGTAGAAAATGTTAAGAATAACACTAAAAGCACACTAAATATTTTTTTCATTTCTCTTATCCCCTTTACTACTTCTATCATTTTAAAAATTTCTTTATTACTATTACCTTCTTAAAAGCAATAGTGTGCCAAGTATCAGATTTAAACGAATAACATAAAACATAGTCGTCCAACAATCCATTGTTTACAATCACTTATTCACTTTTCTTATCTTCTATTATTACGTTGTCTCTCCACATGATATATGTAATTTTCTCCCCTAAATTACACTTATATCCCTATTTCAAGAATCATTACATTTGTTACATAATAGCTTTCACTGCTAATTTTGACTAGTCACTTACTGTCAATCTATTCATTTCTCACTTCCTATCCCTATTTAAAATCCAATCTTAATCATTTTTTAATACATATAAGTAATAACCAACAAATAAGTGTGACGATTCATATTTTACGCTACTGTCCAAAACTATTACCTGTATATTCAAATAATATGTGCTGTTCATGTTAAATTATGGTATTATTCTTAGAAGTTTATAACTTTTATTTATATTTTTTATTAATAAAGGTTTTCCGTTTCTACTTATGAAAAAAGGAATATATGTTTATTTAACTATTACGCATTACTGTAAGGAGGAAGAATATGACTAAAAAGCTCAGTCTAGTTGAGATAGAGTACATTTGCAATATGTTTTTCCAATCTTTTGAAATTCCAGTTTGTTTTTTAGATTGTAACAAAAATATTCTTTTAGAATTCACATCAAAAAATGATTCACACTTGTTGTATACATCAAAAATAGAACAGTTACATGTGCTTTTTCAGAGAAATGATACATATAATTCCCCCATCTTCAGAACTCACGAACATCTAGGGCACTTTATTTTAATTCACATAAAGAGCGATTATATGGTGAACGGTACTGTTATTATCGGGCCCTTGGCACATGTAAATTTTTCTACAAGTAAAGCGGATAGTAAACTTAATTTTATTCCAAATTATAAAAGAACAAGAGACCATTATTTTTCATTGTCAGTCAAAGATCAAAATTTCTTTGTAAATATAGCAATATTGTTCTATAACATTCTCTATAAAAAAAATTCAGATGTAAGCACATTTTCAAATAACAGTGACTCACTTCATATAAGTCATAGCAGAATCTTAAACGAAGATGTATATATTTCAATGCAAAAAGACGAATCCATTTATCATAATTTATATATAGAGCAGCAACTACTTGGTTCTATAGAAAACGGGGATAAAGAAACCGTACTCAAATATTATTACGAATTCCAACAAGAGACTCTTTCATCTTTATCTTCATTCCATCAATTAAGACGTCATAAAAACATTTGTATTTCATCCATCACGCTCGCTACTAGATATGCGATAAAAGGGGGACTTCCATCTGGGATTGCTTACAAAATTTATGATTTATATATTCAAAGAACAGAAGATTTAAAAGACAAAGAATCTGTTTGGGATTTATTAAAAAATGCTTTTTGTACCTTTGCAGACCGTGTAAAGGCACAAAAAACACAGCAACATTCACAGACTATTGCTATTTGCAAAAACTACATTTTTAAAAACATTTACAATCCAATATCTGTTAAACAACTTGCTAAATTTGCAAATGTGAATTCAGATTATTTATCTATATTATTTAAAAAAGAAGTCGGTATTTCATTAATTGAGTACATTCAACGTGAACGAATCGAAGAAGCAAAGAAATTATTAACTTTCACCACCTATCCTTTATCAGACATATGCGCTTCGCTTAATTTTAGCGATCAAAGTTATTTTACTAAAATTTTTAAAAAATTCACCAATGAAACACCTGGTAAATATCGAAAATCTCATGTTGTCATTTAGAGTGACACTTCCATTAAAGCAAAGTGTTTTCAGTAACTTATCAATGGCAAATTAGAAGTACTCCTATATTCATGAGCTATAGGATTTATGCTATTTTCAAATCAAAAAACACGTTACTATTCTCATTAAAATAAAAGAATAGTAACGTGTTTTATATGTAATATAGTTCTGTAGACAGAATAGTATCCAACTGCAAATTTTTATAAAAGCCAAATGTACCGCTTAACTATTAAAATCTTAATAAGTAAAAAATCCATATTTCGTTTTATTTACTTTCTACTTTATTTCTTTTGAATACTGAACTCTTTTCTTCAAACGAATAATCCCTACTATTATTTTTGTATCTTTCTAAATTTGCGAACAAAAGTGAGTACTGTGCCTGTAATAATCATCAATATGCCGATTGCTGCACTGTTAGTTGTACTTACACCCGTCTTTGGAAGCTCCTTATATGTATATTCTTTTTTATCGCTATTATTGTTATTTGTCTTATTAGTAAGGCCATTAGCTTTGCTAGTTTCTTTATCTTTCACTAATACTTTTTGTATTGTATTTACCTCATTACCCATGGAATCTCTAACACTATATATTATTTCATAAGTACCAGCTTTAGTTGTATCTATAGTTCCTTCATACGCTACTTTAGAAGTAAGGTCACCGTCCTCTTTATCAGTAGCTGATACCCCTACCAATGGATCAAATTGAACACCCTCAGTAATTGAAGTTGTAGCAGGTACTTTTAGTATTGGTTTATCATTTTTAACTTCTTCTCTAACTTTGACCGTTACAGTTTGCTTCGCCGTTACTTCATGACCTTTAGAATCTGTAACCGTGTACGTTAATACGTAAGTACCGGCTTTAGTTGTATCTACTTCACCATCAACTTTGATTTTAGAAGTGAGATCACCGTCTTCTTTATCGATAGCTAATACTTCTGCCATTGGAACAAATGAATCTCCCACATGAATTGTCGCTCCAACAGGCACTGTTAATTTAGGTTCTAAATCTGATGTTTCTCCATTTCCCTCTACAATTACAGTCTGTGTTGCCGTTGCATTCCGCCCTTGAGAATCAACAACCATGTATTCCACAATGTATGTACCTGGTTTTGAAGTATCTACATCGCCTTTATGCTTTACTTTATTTGTTAAATCACCATCTTCTTTATCAACAGCTTTTACATTTCTCATTGGATCAAACGTATCACCTACACGTAGTGTAATCGTAAACGGTACAGTTAACTCTGGAGCTTGGTTTTCTGCTGTTTTTTCGTTCTCTTTCACCGTTCCTGTAATTTTTGCCGCATCAAAAGCATTTTGGACTGCTTGAACTTCAATTGAGTTCGCTCCATATTTATTAGTTGCCACTTTAAGGCATGCCAATTTCAATTCAGAGAAATTAGAAGTCATATTTAATTCATCAGTATTTGCATAATAGAAAATATCAAACATTCTATCTTCACCAATACCATTTACATTTACACCGTTATGAGTACCACCTTGTGCCATTAAATACGCAACTTTATTAATAATACTTGAGTTAAAATGAACGCCTCCATAATCCTCTCCATTTAAATCATTATATTTACTATAATCATCCGGATACGGTAGTCCTTCTGAAAAATTAATTGCAGTTGGATTTTTCATATTACGAAAAGTCGATCCAGTTTGTTCTCCTATTGTCCAGTTAAATTCCCCATTATTTATGTATTTCTCTATAGCCGTTCCCATAATATCAGATAATGCCTCGTTAATTGCCCCAGATTCTCCTGAAAATTCAAGGTTAGATTCACTTGATGTAACTGCGTGTGTAAATTCATGACCGGCTATATCGAACGCTTTTACCATGGGATCTCCATATAAAAGCATACTAATGTTATTAATATTAGTACTAAATGCATTCTCCCAATTTTCAGGATCATTTGTTCCTCCAGAATCCCATGCATGTACAACTGAAACTACTTTTTTTCCTTTATTATCAAAACTATTACGCTTATATTTTTCTTTATAAAAATCGTATACCTTTGTTGCTAAGAAATGGGCGCTTACCGCCTTTGGATCATTAAATGTTGTTGAAGCGCTAGTTGCTAGTATACCAGGATAATAACTTTCTTCATTTGTAATATCTCTATAATTTACATCATATGTCTCAATTCCTTGCCCTCTTGTGTAATCAGCAAGCGCATAATTCCCACTGGTCTGTTTAGAAATACCAAATGTACGAGTTACGCCTAAATCATCTTTTCCTGTTCCAGTTAATGATGTGAAATTGCTAGTTTTATTTTCCTTAACGGATTCAACATACTCTTCACTTATTTTCAAACTTGATTCTTGTACCATATCTTTTAACATTTCACCATTATGAGCATTCACTAAATAAGTTCCAGATACATAATTTGGTGTTGTAGCAGCAAATGTAACTTGATATGCATTGCTAGCCTGCCCATGATTTTCATCAACAAAAATAACTGCCTTAACTTCTGGCTCAGAAATAAATTTAGTATCGTTTCCGTACTTTTTATAAATATATTGTTTTGCTTCTTCTTTTGATAAATTAATAGGTTTCTTTAAATCTTCTTGTGTTAAATTTTGTGCGCTAGCTCCTGAAATGCTTTTAATAATACCTTTTTTATCTACGTGAGCAGTCAACTGGTGGCCATATACTTCTTTTCCTTCATATATTTGTTGCATGCGCACAAGTGTAGTTCCATCATAAGAACCACGTTTTTGAAGAACCTTGTAATCTACTCCTGTTTCTGCACTAACTTGTTTTGGAGACAAAGAATGCTCCGTATTTTCCTTAAGTGCATCTTTCACTACATTCTCTGGTGCCTTTTTTGATGGTTGTGTCAGATCACCTGTACGGAACGAATCCTCTTGAATTTCAACTTGCATTTGACCAGGTTCCTCTGCATGACCTACTCCATATGGTGTTACACTTGTTAAAACGAATCCTGTTGTTAATGCAACTATAGCTATTTCTTTTTTATTTCCCATGATATTTACCTCGTATAAATTTCTATTATTTATATGAAACTGCTAAAATGTATACAATCTATTCCTAACATAAAAAGATGACTTTTGTAATCTACAAAAGCCACCTCTTCAATATGTAATATCCCTAAAATGTTTTTAATACATAATTTCTATACAAACAGAAAAAAGCATTCATTAACGAGCATTTTGCAATACTTTTATTAGGTCATTTATATTTTCAACTTTCTGCTGAAACTGATCAAGTCTGCTATGTAACAATGAAGGATTTTTATCTTCAGTTGAAATAACTTGTTTTAATTCGTTTTCTAATTTATCATACATATCAAAGAAATTATCAAATTCTACACTTACAAGCTCTTCATTTTCGCGATAGAATCTTTTTGCTTCTATATAAGTCATATATGATTTATTTAAAAATCCTAATGAAATTAAATATTTAGAAGTGTTTTCTTGATAAATAGCAATATCACACGCTATTTTAATATCAGAATAAGTCTTTTGAACGAGACAATGCAATTCAAAAATCTTAAACTTTAATCCATTATTCATTTCATCCCCTCCCATCGTATCTATTCTACATAAAATTAGAATATTATACAAAGAAAATTATTAGCATGAAATTGACAATTTAAAAAATAACTTAAGGATACATAAAATCCCTCTCATTATAAATTATAGTTGCGGAGCATTTACCAACATAACAGCAAAATAAAAAGCGAAAAGAATAAATCTTTCCGCTCTTAGAGTAATAAATACATTTCATATTGTGCTAAAGAATTCTTTTCAAATCCACATTTCTTAAGAAAACCTTCCAGTAAATTATTGTTAGGAAACCCAATTGATAAACTTGATAAATTTAATTCTTCTCTTGCTACTTGTAATAATTTCATCCCAACACCAATATTTCTATAATCTTTGTCTACGAAAATAAAACTAATTTTACCTTGTTTATTTACACATAGAGAGCCTTTTAAGTCATTATCGACATATGCACCATAAAATAAATTATTTGTTTTTTTGATATAATCAATATCATTTTGCCAATTTATATGGAAGTTTAACCATTTCTGAATTTCATCTTTAAAAGTTGGAAATTCTAATTGTTTTACTTCAATATCCTTACAATCTTTATTCATTATTTTAGTCAAATCATTTAAATTATAATAAGAAAGATCGTACACTTTTTCATAGCCCAACTTATTATAAAAATGAATCGCTCGGTCGTTTCCTACAATGACTTCGAGAAAAAGTTGCTTACATCCATGTTGAATCGCCTCTTCTTTATGCAGTTCAAATAATTTTTGACTTACACCAATACCGCGGTAATTAGGATGAACCGCTAATGTTCCACAGCGCATAGTCTTTATACTTTCATAATCCTTTATACCACCTAGTATTACGCCAACAGGTTTGCCTTCTTCTAAAGCGAGAAAAGAATGTTCTAGCAAATTACCTTCTGGTCCCAAAAAACGTTGTATAAAATCCTCTTTTGAAACCTCCATCTTAATAATGTAATCTGAAAATCCATCTTTAAAAGCTTCATATACTAAATCAATATTTACTTCACTACACCTTTTATATTGAATCATATAAAATTGCCCTCCAACTGCTTATATTAAACTCAACGTGTACCCATATAATATATTCCATCTATTATAAATTTCAGCTCTTAATTTGAAATGAGCGGACATTTCCCTACATATAACTCACTATTGATTTGTTTTATAACAAACTATCTATTATTTACTACATTAACCTCATAAACACGTAAAAAAGCAATTAAATGCTCACATGCTCTTTCACATGCTAGCATTTTAAAGATTTTTTGTTCTTCTTTCGTTTTATCATTTGCTTGATCTGAAGCAGCTTTTAAACAGAGAAATGGTTTTTTATTTATTTGGCATACATAGGCGAAAGCTGCTACTTCTTGATCAACTGCCAATGCTCCATATACAGTATGGAGTAAATATCTCATTTCCGAACTACGAATACGTTGATCTCCGGATAAAAATGTACCGAAATGTATCGGATCATATGATCGTATTTTTTTTATTCTTCTTACAAGTGATTTTGTTGTTTCAATAGGTGCTGTTCTACCGTTATATAAATTAAAAACATCTTCCCCTGAACCAGCAGCAGTGACATCATGTTGTATTGCGTTTAGTGCGACTACAATATGACCGTTTTTCACCTTGTTTGATAAACTTCCGCATATTCCTGTCATAAACAACTCATCTGGCTGAAACTCACTAATTAACAATTGTACACAACTAGCGCAGCTTACTTTACCGACACCAGTAACAACTGATATAATTTCCAGCTCATTAATAGTATGAAAATGAAATTCCCAAGCTGCTCTTTTTTCAACACGTTCACTCGGATAATGTTGATGCAAATACGTCAGTTCTGGTTCCCATGCAGATACTATTGCAATACGTTTCATTACACGCTTCACTTCCCCTATTGTCATTTAAATAAGTTATCTATACTCTCTCGTTCATAATCTGGAATCCATTCTTTGTATTTCTTATATAAATCTCGTATTATTTCTTTATTCTTCGCAATTACTTCACATCCTCTATCATCATACATAAACATGACAATATCTTTCGTTGCATTAATGAGAAATACATCTGGATAAAAAATTTCTTTTTTTCGTCCAAATCGAGGATACAGAGCAGAGAAATCCTCATGATTAGCAGCTTGTATAAGCGATTCATACTTAATATCTTCTACGAGACATTTTAAAGAAAATTGATATGTACAATATAAATCTGCTTCTTCATCTTCAAATAGAAACGGTAATGTTTCTTGTCTTATATGAAATCTTAAATCTCTTTTCTTAATATATTTATTGTATACATTTATTTTCTGTGGAGTTTTTATGTTTTCCTTTTTAAATCTATAAACATTTGTCACTACAAACACTACATCTTCTTTTGAAAATATGTCTTCAAATAAGAATTTATTATATGTATATAGTTGAGAAAAGTATTCCATATTTAAATTGTCGGTTCCTTCTACAATTTGATATTTATCTTTTCCGAAATCAAAATGCAAATGATTTTCCCACTGAGATAATAAGTAGGGGCCTAATGTAACTTCTGGAAATGTTTGATTCATATATTCTTTTAATTGCATTTCCTTGTCCTTTCTACTGTACAATTCTTTTTAAATCCCAATATGCTTCTTCTAGCCACGGGTGTATAACTTTCAATGTATCTTTCCTTTCCCACAAATATGAAATATATACAAAAGCTGCTTGTTCCAAAGATTTTTCCAATCCTTTTTTTATTTCTATTAAATATGGTGGTGTCCCTTTTTGATCCCATTCTATTTTATCTGCAACAAATAATACTAAATCCATCTTCGTTGCATGTTTACGCAACGTTGTATGGCAACAAATTGCATTTAAAATCTCTTCATCTTCGACTTTAAATATTTCTTTTGCGATTACCCTCGATAATTTTTGATGAATAATCATAGGAAACTTTCTTTCCGCTTCCACTATTTCTACACCAAATTCTTCAGCAACTGCAATCCGCTCCTCGTTTGGAAAAATGCCACTAATATCATGTAAATATCCTGCAATTGCTGCTTTTTCTTTATCTACGTGAAACTTTTCTGCAATCTTTTTTGCCTCATTTGCCACACGAATTGAATGTTTATATGTAAACTCTTTATTATATTTTAGTAGAAAAGCTTTAATATCATTTTCTATTTTTCCAGTTGGAGTAAATGAATATTTATCATTACATAACATAGAAAATCCCCCTTATAACTACCTTTCATTATAATGTAGAATCTAAATATCTTTGTTATTTTATATTCGATATTAATCTTTTTACTCCTTTTTAATACGTTACATGAAATTTTATACAGAATCATCGCTACAAGTACATAAATGTTTGATATTATAGTAATGTTGATGATTTGTAAGGAAAGGAACTACACAATGAATAAAAACATATTAATTATTGATGATGATAAAGAAATTGTTGAATTACTTGCTGTTTATTTGCGAAATGAAGGCTATAACATTTATAAAGCTTATGATGGCGATGAAGCATTGCAAAAGGTTTCTACATATGAAGTTGACCTTATGATTTTGGATATTATGATGCCAAAACGAAACGGATTAGAAGTTTGTCAGGAAGTGCGTGAAAATAATACTGTACCAATTCTAATGCTTAGTGCAAAAGCAGAAGATATGGATAAAATATTAGGCCTTATGACAGGTGCCGATGATTATATGATCAAACCATTCAATCCATTAGAATTAGTAGCTAGAGTGAAAGCTTTATTACGAAGATCCTCTTTCCAAAATGCTACTTCGCAAAAGAATGAAGATGGTATTATTCGTATTCGCTCTGTTGAAATACATAAACATAATCATACAGTTAAAGTAAATGGAGAGTACATTAAACTAACCTCTATTGAATTCGATATTTTATATTTACTTGCGAGTAATACAGGAAGAGTATTTAGTTCAGAAGAAATTTTCGAACGCGTTTGGAATGAAGATGGTTATGGTTCAAATAAGACGGTAATGGTCCATATTAGCAACTTACGAGATAAACTTGAAACAGTAATAAATGGAGAAAAATTTATTCATACTGTTTGGGGAGTTGGCTATAAAATTGAGAAATGAAGCATTTGATATATTAAAAGATATTCCTAAATGGAAACTTATTTTTTGGCTTTTATTAGCTATCACACTCACTCCTATTACTGAATTAATTATTTATCGCCTCGTTACGAGTGTAATTGAAAGTTCACTTACTCTAACCGAACTCGGTAAAGAATTCATTCGAATTTTTGGTTATGAAAAGTATAAAGGGATTAAAGAGTCTTTATGGATGATGATTGTATCTTATTTGTTTTTATTTTCTATTTTTTCATCCTATCTTTACATTTTTTATCGTCACGAGAAAAAACTTTATTATGAAACTTGTATAAAAAAAATGATAGAAGAAATTCGTTATATTGCAAATGGAAACTTCAATCATAAAGTTTCTATTGTAAATCATAATTATCTAGAAGAATTAGCAATCGGGGTCAATGAAATTGTTGAACAATTAAAAGTCTCCATTGATGAAGAAAGACAAGCTGAACAAGCAAAAAGTGAACTTATTACAAATGTATCACATGACTTACGCACTCCCCTTACTTCTATAGTTGGATACGTAAATTTAATCCATCATGATAATTATAGAGATGAAGTGGAATTGCGATACTATATTCAAGTCATTTACGATAAGGTAACTCGTCTTAATGCATTAATGAATGACTTGTTCGAATATACACGTGTTCAAAATAAAGAATTAAGCTTGTATTCTGTTCCTATTGATATTGTAGAGTTACTTGGACAATTAACTGTTCAATTCCGTATACAATTTCAAGAAGCTAATATAGAATGTCGGCCTTCTTTCCCGTCTCAAAAGCTCATGGTATTAGCTGATGGTGACAAATTAGTGCGTGTGTTTGAAAATCTTATTATAAACGCTATCGCTTATGGAAGCGAAGGTCGCTATATTGACCTTACTGCTTATGAAAGCAATAATATGATTACAATTGATATAACAAATTACGGACAACCTATTCCTAGTACGGATTTACCTCATATTTTTGAACGTTTTTATCGCGTTGAGAAATCTCGCTCTACAAACACTGGTGGATCTGGACTTGGATTAGCAATTGCAAAAAGTATAGTCGAATTGCATAAAGGAACAATTGAAGTATATAGTGATGACGAAAAAACAACATTCACTGTAAAACTACTCCCATACAAATGTTAATATTACAAATAAAAAGTTCAATTTCTTACCATATAAGAAATTGAACTTTTTCCATAATTACCCTAAATTTAATAATCCTTTATAATTCTTTAGAAATTCTTTACCTTTTCTTTCTTCCTAATTAAGCATTCCTTTTTACAATACTATTATTGATGTCATAATAGGAGGATCGCTTATGCAATTCTTAAAGAAATTCGCTATTTTATTATTATCTTTTTTTATTACTGCACTTATCGTTTTATATTTTTATCTTTATGTAAATGGTCCGATTATTCAAGCTAAATCAGCTATTTTAATAAATGCTAATTCAGGTGAAATTGTTTATAAAAAAAATGAAGAAACTCCAGTACAATCAGCTGCTTTATCTAAATTAATGACAGAATATATCGTATTGGAGCAACTAAATGATAGAAAAATACAGTTAGATGACTTCGTACAAATAAGTAACGAAGTTTTCCGAGTAGAAACAAGCCCTATACAAGTAACATCGAATGATAAAACAACGGTTCGTGATTTACTTCATGCATTGCTACTGGCAGGGAATAATCGTTCTGCACTCGCCCTAGCAGAACACATTGCTGGAAATGAAGATAACTTTACAGTATTAATGAATAAAAAAGCAAAAGAACTAAAGTTATTACAACCATCTCCATTTCTAAACTCTACTGGAATTAATAATAATACAAATAAACAATCAACTACAACAGCGATAGACGCAGCTAAACTAGCAGCACGATTAGTAAAAGATTTTCCAGATGTATTGAATATTACGAAACTAACCTCTTACCAATTTACCTTCAAAGATTCCCAGGTTTTCAATACGAATAAAATGATATATTCCCTTAATGAAAACATTAAACTTCAAGGTGTTGATGGCTTACAAACTAGTTTTTCAACTAACGGTAATTATAGTTTTGTCAGTACAGTAAAACTTGGAGATACTAGACTAATTTCAGTAATATTAGATGCAGATGAAGAAAACATTTCATTTATTGAAACAAAAAAGTTGCTCCAGTATGGTTTTGATCCTTCCTCGTACTCTGCACTCCAAGCTTTTAAAGACGCCCTTACATCTTGGACAATATTGCTTCAGTTTAAAAATTTAATTATACAAACTATAATGATTTTTTTAATCATTACCACCTTAATGTTTTTACATATACGTCAGAAAAAATCCGAGGATTTCAATTAAGAAATCTTCTTATATATATAAAACCGACTTGCGCTTGAGATGCAAGTCGGTTTTTAATTCTATCATCCTCTTCCAAGCAAATTTGCTGAAACTGGTTGCAAGTTTAACTTCCTCGCCCATACAGACAGCTGACCAATATGATGAATTTCATATCCCATTACATGTCTTAAAACTTATGTTTTTTGAGGCATACATCCATCTCTGTTTCCTTTCGTTGTGTTCGTTTGTTTAGTTTAAATGGGTTAATCTATTAATTCTATTAAATCCAACAATTGAACTATTACATTTTAAAGTTCTACTCATATACTATAGTAAATTACTAGAAAGGAGGTTTAACTATGGATAGTTGCGTTGTATTTGTAAATGGACAACCTTTTTTAGTTCTTTCAGTAGCTGGTATTGAAATTGCTAGATTAGAGATTTCCCTTCAAGTAGCATTAGCTCTAAGAGTGCTTGGGATACCAATCTGTGATTAATTACCAAATTAAAAGAAAAAGAGGGCATTAGCCCTCTTTTTTTATTTTCTTCTCACCTTTTCTTAACAACAAACAAAATTCAAATTTAATTAATTATAAAAAATTAAAGTATATGAACGTTACATGAAACACTTGTTAAGATAGCTGTCCTTCACACTATTTATTTCGCCGACATTATATAATCAAAGCACACAATGATTAACTTTTTATACGGCTTATTTTAAGTGTGCTAGCATCCTAGGCTAGATAATTATGACTGCAAAAAAACTTCAAGTTCTCGTTTATATAAATTAAATAACGCTTTCACTTTTTGAATCGATTGATAATCTTTAAATTGCTGTTCTCTATCTTCTTATCCTTGAAGAGCACTAATCCAACTATACTCTACATCTACAATATGAAATAATGTTTCTAACATACCCCCAGTTTGCAAAGTAAATCTTCCTCTGAAAGTTGTTCACACCACTTAAACCAATCATCTCTTACTTGCCAATTATATTGAAATAAAGTGTACACATTTATCTCTCCCTTACTTCAATTATCCACCTAACAGCATCTGTTATACATTTAACCATTGACAATCACTTCTCTTCGGCCAAGTTCCTCTACAGCGTGATTAATTATTTCACTTACAGATAAAGAACCATCCAATATGATATCTGAATTCGGCTTAACAGTATGAATTGCCTCTAAATAAGCTTTTCTCGCATATGTCATGTAATGTTCCAAATCATTATGTATTTCATCTATTGTACCTTCCTTAAAATCTCGCAAAATCCTTCTAGCCATCGCAATATCTAAAGGCGTATCAATAAATATAGTTACATCAATGAATTTTCGCATCTCACTATTTAAGTATGCAAAAGGATAATCTACAATAATATAGTCTAAGGTATTATTTTGTATAAGTTGCTCAATATCATGAATTAATGGTGTTAATACCCACTCGTCGTAATTCGCCCCATCATCAATCCATTTACAAATATCAGCAGGAGATTTATCAAATGTGTAACTATCAAAATATAGAGCTTTTGAGTTTTTAAACTTATGCTTTAATCTTTCTGTAATTGTAGTTTTACCTCCCCCCGAAACAGCTGCAATTGAAATTATTTTTGTTTTA
Organism: Bacillus sp. HMA207; assembly: GCF_003402455.1. NCBI lineage: Bacteria > Bacillati > Bacillota > Bacilli > Caryophanales > Bacillaceae > Bacillus > Bacillus sp. HMA207. The sequence continues at coordinate 2,272,880 of NZ_BEZT01000001.1, forward strand.
TTATCCACTATACCCACCAAACCCCTTTGTTAACATAATATAATTATAAATTACTATCGTTGCTACTTCTTCCATTCATATTCTAACATACTCATTTCCCATAAATTCCAATACGTTTCTCCTACTCTTTTTGACTCTCTTAATAAGCCTTCTTTTACAAACCCTATTTTTTCGTAACATGAAATGGCCGATGTATTAAAATCATACACACCAAGAGTTACTCTATGTAGTTTTAATTCGTCAAAAGCAATATGAAGTACTGCTTTCATCATATGTTTTCCTATAGAACGTCCTCTCATCTTCGTATTACCAACTAATACTTTTCCAATTCTAGCGGACTTATTAATATTATCTATTTGCCCAAGCGAAATATGTCCAATAACGTCTGAAGTCTCTTCATCTACCACTTTGAAAGCGAGTGTATTTGCACTTTCTATATACTTCTCTAATTGCTGTTCGTCTAAAGGAAATGTGAATGCATTTCCTGACCATTGTATTAGAAATTCTTCGGAATTAATCCAATTTATTAATTGTTTAAAATCAGATTTCTTAAAGCTTTCTAGTTTAATCACTTCCTTGCTCCTTTCGTACATCATGCTTTATAACCTCAAACTTATTTCTATATAAAGAATATATTCTCCTTTTATATAAAATTAAAATAAAGCCATTCATGTGAATGGCTTTACAAAAAAGTAGCATAATTATGCTTTGTTTGCTACATCAATACCATTAAAATCAAAGTCAGCAGTAACCGTTGTAACCGGTGGGAAAATTGCTTCAATTTTGCAAATGGAAATAATTACTCCAACCGATCCAGGAATAGCCGCAAGCCTAACTACATCACAACTTACAGACGAAACAGTACCTACATAAGTACGTCCCTCTGTATTAATTTGAACTGTTCGATTAATTAATTTCTTAAGTTCATCTCTAATTCCTTGTACACAAGAATTATCACATTTCTCATGCTGTTCTTTTTTACACTCTTCGAATACTTCCCAACAATCATCTTGTTTACATGTACACTTCTTTTTACAATTATTAAATCGAGAACCCAATACCTCACCCCCTAATCCTTTCTATTAGTAAAGTATGTCCACTAGCTTAAAAGGGTACGAGGCAAACACATAAAAAGAAAAAAACAAACAATTGTACCAAACTTTCTTTTCATTATTCATTATAAAAACAGACTTCTCCTAATTAAAAGCTTTTTAATGAGCGGCCGTGAATTTAGTCCTACTCCATTTAATGTTTAGACACCACTTTCTAAAACAAACCTTTTTTCTTTTAAATAAGACGCCCCTTAAAAACACACTAGATTTTCCCATTAACTCACATATACATAGACTTTATTTGTGGATTTCCCATTTTTCATTGTGAAATATACATTTAAAAAGCGTACTCGAAAATAAGATATTATTTGTAATCAGAACATTTTCTTCAACAAGTGTTTATTGAAAAATACCATAACTAGTAGTAGTTCTCTCCACTTTCTCTTAAAAATTAGCATAGTTTGTATGAATTCTATATCGAGTAGAAGACACTCTATCATATAAAGATAAAATAGTAGGTTAATAAACAAGCCATTTTTTTATTAAAACATAGAATAATATGAACACTATTGAAAGGAGGTAGAAATAAATGTCCTGGAAAAATGATTGCTGGAGTTCTCAGAAAAAGCATTGTTGTGATGATTGGTGGAAATCTAAAGAAAAACATCATTGTGATGATAATTGGAGTTCTCAGAAAAAGCATTGTAATGATGATTGGTGGAAATCTAAAGAAAAGTGTCATTGTGATGACGATTGGAGTTCTCAGGAAAAACATTGTAATGATGATTGGTGGAAATCTAAAGAAAAGTATCATCGTGATGATGATTGGAGTTCTAAACGAAATAAGTGTCGTTGTAAATGTTTCTTTATTTGTTGCCATTGTAAAAGGAAAAATTGGTAATATTTTCGATGCCAACTTAAAGGAAAGAATATGTCTTTTGGAACCGATAAATACTAGAATGTATTATACAAAAAGCTGACTGAATATAATCAGCTTTTTATCAATGAACACGTAAAGATTTCAACAGACATATGTATTTACTGATTAGGTGGGCTATTAAGAAAAAACAAGCTAACTCTTATAAATCGATTTTTAATTACTTCACGTACGTATAAAGCTTTAGATGCCCTCATTACTTCAGACGAATTCACCAGTATTTTCAGCAAAAAATTCATGGAATCTTTAATTAGTCGAGTACTTTCATTGCCTTCAGAAACCCCAGAGACAAGCGGGGTTTCTTTTATTTAAATAAAGATTTTGTTTAAACTTTACAAAACTCACCTATATTAAAATATCTTCTAAAATCCTTATTGAACATTTATAATACTATTAAACGGTTTAAATTCGACAATCAGTAATGGAGGCATTTTAATGGGACACATCCCAAAAGTATCATCACACCAATCAAATCCTAATATACCCTCACAGCAAGTGAATCCTAATACCCAACAAGGTAGTATAAAAAAAACAAGACGCCGTATTATAACTACTTTGGCTTTTATATTACCTATAATTTTTGTCCTTCAATATTCTCTGAATAACCAACAAGAAATGATTAAAGAAAAACAAATCACACTTAATACGGAACAACAAAAATTATCTTCTGTAAAGAAGGATGGTCATTCCCTTAACAAGGATGTCAAGGCTTTAACAAGTAGTGAAGAAGAAATTTTAAAATTCGCAAGGAAACTGTATGGATTTTCCAAACCGAATGAAACTATATTTCAAATAACTGAATAAAATTACACGGCATTACCTAAAAGGCGATTTGAAGATAATCGCCTTTTTGTATTTAATTTCTAAAGGAATCATACTAATCTCTCTTTCTATCATATAACTACTTTGTTTAATTTGTTAAAATAAAACCGCTTGTCCGTTTCACTTTGCTCTATCATTACATTTACTATTAGTAATACGATTTTTAGAGGTGATAAATAATGGACGAGTTTTTATCTTTTGCTGCACTTAATCCCGGTTCTATTGGACCTACACTTCCAACTGTTCAACCTTTTCAATTCCCTACCGGTCCCACCGGTTCTACAGGAGCTACTGGATTAACCGGATCAACTGGACCGACTGGGCCAACCGGATCAACCGGATCAACCGGACCAACCGGATCAACTGGATCAACTGGATCAACTGGACCAACCGGATCAACTGGATCAACTGGATCAACTGGACCAACTGGACCAACTGGATCAACTGGACCAACTGGACCAACTGGATCAACTGGACCAACTGGACCAACTGGATCAACTGGACCAACTGGACCAACTGGATTTAATCTTCCTGCTGGACCTGCATCTATTACCTTGACTTCTAACGAAACCACAGCATGTGTATCCACTCAAGGAAATAATACTTTATTTTTTTCGGGTCAAATATTAGTAAACGGTATTCCTACTCCAGGGGTAGTGGTCAGTTTTTCGTTTAGTAACCCATCTCTTGCTTTCATGGTTCCTCTTGCTGTCATTACCAATGCCTCAGGTAACTTTACCGCTGTATTTCTAGCCGCTAATGGGCCTGGAACAGTAACCGTTACTGCTTCTCTTCTTGATTCTCCTGGAACAATGGCTAGCGTCATTATTACCATTGTGAATTGTCCGTAATGATTTTATTTTTAAGAACTAAGCAATTTCTAATAAAAAGAGCACTGATTTTATAGTGCTCTTTTTTTATCATTTGGATGTGCCTTTCAAATTAAATTTCGTAACAGCCTATTAAAATAACGCTTTTATTGAATTTCATCCTTAACAAAATTTAATTACTCCAATGAATAAACATGCCACAGTATCGTATTTTGATAAAAACTAAAAAACATACTTAACACTAATAGTAGAATTTTTCTTCTTCATCAACTTCACTTCTTCTCTTTTTATAAACATAAAAAAGGAGCTCTATTTATATAGAGATCCTTTCTAATTTTATAATTTACTAGACTGTAAACCCTGAATAAACGGAACTACTTCAGGATTTACAAGCGATGATAAATCACCTAATTCTTTTCCTAAGTAAGCTGCTTTAATAACACGGCGCATTACTTTAGAATTACGTGTTTTCGGTAAATCTTCTACAACGTGGATGTCTTTAGGACACAACGCTTTTCCAATATGAGAGTTTACTAAACTCATTAATTCTTTCTTTAATTCTCCTGTGAATGTTACATGATCTCTTAATACTACAAAACAATGACAAACTTCACCTTTTACTTCGTCAGGTACACCAATTGCAGCAGCTTCAATTACATCGTTATGTTTCACAAGAATAGATTCATATTCAGCAGGTCCAATACGTTTACCTGCAATATTTAACGTATCGTCTGAACGCCCTGTGATGATATATTGTTCACCATCGTAAATGACCCAGTCACCGTGGACCCATTTATTTTCAAAACGCGACCAATATGTGTTCACGTAACGTTCATCATCTTCCCAGAAGCTTTTCGTCATACCTACCCAAGGTTTCTCTAAGCATAATTCTCCGACTTCATCTCGAATTGGTTTACCTTGATCATCCAGTACGACAGCTGCCATTCCTGGTAAAGATGCGTTAAAACTAATCGGTGCGATTGGCTTAATAAGAACATTACCGAAAATCCCACCAGAGATTTCAGTTCCACCTGAGTAGTTACAGATTGGAACATTTCCTTTTCCAACTGTTTCAAACAGCCACATCCATGGATCAGGATTCCAAGGTTCTCCTGTTGATGCGAATACTTCCAAACTCTTTAAAGAATGTTTATTGACATACTCATCACCTTTTGCCATTAATGCTCGGATTAACGTTGGCGAAATACCTAGATGAGTAATCTCATATTTATCAACTGTCTCCCATAACCGGTCTGCTTCTGGGAAGTCTGGAACACCTTCGTACATAACCATCGTTGCTCCATTAATGAGTGAACCGAATAATAGAAACGGCCCCATCATCCAGCCCATATCAGTTACCCATAATACACGATCACCTTGTTTAATATTCATTCCAAATCCTGCATCAAAAGCTGCTTTCAAAGGAAATCCTGCATGCGTGTGTACTGTTCCTTTCGGCTTACCAGTCGTTCCTGATGTATAAATGAGCATCAATGGATCATCACTTTGCATTTCCTCTGCATGTATGAATGGTTTTTCTTTTTCTAGCGTACTCCACGAAAAGTCATAGTTATGTGGTGTAAAATCATTTCCTGCATGACGAACGATAACAACTTTTTCAACAGTTGGGCAATGTTCACAAGCTTTATCTACTTCATCTTTTAAAGAAACAATTTTACCGCGGCGTGAAAATCCATCTGCGGTAATAATCATTTTTGAACCTGCCGCTTGCACACGTGTCATGACTGCATCAGACGCAAAGCCTGAGAATATTGGTGAAATAATTGCTCCGATTTTCATTACAGCTAGCATCGCAACAACTGTTTCTGGAATCATCGGCATATAAATTGTTACACGATCACCTTTCTCAATACCCGCGTGTTTCAAACCATTTGCAACACGGCTTACCCAGTTGTCAAGCTCTTCATATGTAAATGATTTTGAAGTTCCATTTTCCCCTTCGTACTGAAGTGCTGGCTGTATTCTCGTCTCTTCATCCGCAAGCCAGCGAGATAAAGCTGATTCTACAACGTTACATGTTCCGCCATTATACCACTGTGCAAACGGTGTACCATTTTCTAAGTCTAACACTTCTGTATAAGGTTTCATCCATTGATAGCCTACTACTTTTTCTGCCTCTCCCCAAAACCAAGCTGTTTCCTCAATAGATTTATTATAAAAAGTTTCATAGTCTTCATATCCCAATAATTTCATCCAACCATATAAACGTGTTTTTTCCTTGTACTCTTCTGTTGGAAACCAAACTGCTTGTTTCAATGTTTTCCCCTCCTTAACTTTTTGAGCAAGAAAGCCCTAAATAGGGCTTTTAAACTGGATATACAGGATGTTTACGATCTGTGAATACTTGATATTTACTCATATACATTTCGAAACGTCCTTTTAACTCTTCACGTAAATTGTTTGGATGAACAATACCATCAATCACCATCTCTGATGCTAAATGATAAATATCAATATCTTTCTTATACTCTTCACGTTTTTCAGCAATGAAGCTAGCACGCTCTTCTTCTGGTAAAGCTGCAATTTTATTTGCATATACAGCATTAACCGCAGCTTCTGGACCCATTACCGCAATAGAGGCTGTCGGTAATGCCAGACAGCAATCTGGTTCAAATGCTGGACCTGCCATCGCATATAAACCAGCGCCATATGCTTTACGAACAACGATAGAAATCTTCGGTACAGTTGCTTCACTCATTGCAGAAATCATTTTTGCACCGTGGCGAATAATACCGGCACGCTCTACTTTTGTACCAATCATAAATCCTGGTACATCCGCAAAGAATAATAATGGAATATGATATGCATCGCATAAATTAATAAACTTAGCAGCTTTATCAGCTGAATCGTGGAATAATACGCCGCCCTTCATACGCGGCTGATTTGCAATAATACCAACTGGCTTACCATCAATACGTGCTAAGCCTGTAATTAGCTCTTGAGCAAATAATTTTTTCACTTCATAGAATGAACCTTCATCAATAACTCTATTAATGAGATCTTTCATATTGAAAGGAGCATTTTGATTTTCTGGAATGATTTGTTCTAACGTTTTATCGAATTGTTTCGGTTCTTGAGGTGTAACCAATGGAGTCTTTTCTAAGTAGTTGTTTGGAAAATATGAAATGTATTGTCTTGCTTGTGTAATCGCATCTTCTTCTGTCTTACATAAAACATCTCCGCATCCTGATACAGAGCAATGCATACGAGCTCCGCCCATCTCTTCTAAAGTTACCTTCTCACCGATAACCATCTCAGCCATACGAGGAGATCCTAAATACATAGATGCATTTCCTTCTACCATCATTACAACGTCGCAAAAGGCTGGAATATAGGCACCACCAGCTGCAGAAGGTCCAAATAATAAGCATACTTGAGGAACTTTACCTGATAATTTCACTTGATTATAGAAGATTCTTCCTGCACCACGGCGCCCTGGGAACATTTCTACTTGATCTGTAATACGCGCTCCAGCAGAGTCGACTAAATAAAATAACGGAACACGTAGTTTTTCAGCTGTTTCTTGAATACGTAAAATCTTTTCAACTGTGCGTGATCCCCATGATCCAGCTTTTACAGTAGAATCATTGGCCATTACACATGCAGTACGACCATGTATTTTACCCGTTGCCGTTACAACGCCGTCCGCAGGTAAGCCTGTTTGTTCACAGTTAGCAAATAATGCATCTTCTACATATTCGCCATTATCAAATAGAAGCGCTAAACGATCTCGAACAAATAATTTTCCTTTTGCTTTATTTTGTTCATGATACTTTGGTGCGCCGCCTTGTTTAATCGTTTCAACTCGTTCTTCAAATGAATTAGATTGTTGTTTTTGATCTAACATATTTACTCCCCCTTATACGTTGGTGTGCGTTTTTCCTTGAATGCTTGTAATCCTTCTAATCTATCTTTCGTATGGATTACACCTTCATACGCTTGTTTTTCCATTTGTAATCCGGTATGTAAATCAACTTGAATACCATTTGAAATTGCCTCTTTTGCTAATCGAACAGCAATAGGTCCATTACTAGCAATTTTCTCTGCTATTTCAATCGCTTTCTCTTCAAGTAAATTAGCTGGTACAACAAATTCTACTAAACCATATTCTTTTGCTTCTTGCGCTGAAATACGTCTACCTGTATAAATTAATTCTTTTGCTCTACCAACACCAATTAATCTCGGTAAGCGCTGTGTACCACCCGCTCCTGGTATAATTGCAAGTGTCGTTTCAGTAAGACCAAGACTTGCAGATTCAGCAGCAATTCTAAAATCACAAGCTAAACTTAATTCCGTACCACCACCAAGTGCGATTCCATTTATAGCAGCAATAACTGGCTGTGGTAATTGTTCAACCATCTCCATAGTCGTGCGAATCATACTAACAGCATGGCGAACTTGTTCCTCATTCATACCAGCACGTTCTTTTAAATCAGCACCAGCACAAAATGCTTTTTCACCAGCACCTGTTAGAATAACTACACGCGTATTGGACTCTTCACTTATTTGAGTTAATATGTTTTGTAACTCTTCTAATAACGCTAAAGATAATGAGTTTGCTTGTCTTTCACGATATAACGAAATCTTTACAACGTGAGGTGTTACATAATCAACTGAAATGTTTTGTAATTGTAGCATCTTCTCACCTACTTATCGTTTTATGTTGAAGCGCTCTATACACATGACTCGGTAATTGGATATTTAGCTTACTTTGAATAAATTGACTAGCTCGCAATAACTTTTCTTCGTCTATATTCGTTTGAACTCCTAATTTATGGAGCATATGTACTAGGTCATCAGTAGCAACATTACCTGATGCTCCTGGTGCATAAGGGCAGCCCCCGAGTCCACCACAAGAACTATCAAATGTTGTAATACCGTATTCTAATGATTTAACTACATTTGCTAGAGCCATTCCATACGTATTATGAAAATGCATGGCAAACTGCGAAGCATCATACTTCTTTAATAGATGTTCTAATACTTGTTCTACTTGTAATGGATTCGCTACACCGATTGTATCCCCAAGAGAAACTTCATAAATGCCGTATGAAAATAGTTGATTACATAATTCGTCAACTGCTGTGACACTTATATCCCCTTCATAAGGACATCCAAATACAGTAGAAACATAGCCTCTTACCTTTTTCCCTTCGAATAATGCCTGTTTTGTTATATCTGCGATTACAACTAACGCTTCTTTAATCGATTTATTAATATTACTTTTATTATGAGATTCACTTGCTGATAAAAAAACATTCACCTCATCTACATTTTGCAAAAAAGCTCGTTCCAAACCATTTTGATTCGGAACAAGCGCAGCATATGTAACATTTGGATCCCTTTTCAGCTCAGAAAATACATCATTTGCATCTGCTAATGCAGGGACCCATTTTGGGTGAACGAATGAGGAAACTTCAACATACGACAATCCTGCTTCTGTAAGTAGTTGAATCCATTTTACTTTATCTTTTGTGCCAACAATCTTTTTTTCATTTTGTAAGCCATCACGTGGCCCGACTTCTTTAATGACAGCAAAATTAGGTAGTTTCAATTCGCTTCCCCCTATATCTCCCTATTCAATTTCTAATAATACATCTCCTTCATTTACAAAATCGCCTTCTTGCACATTAATTTTCATAACTGTGCCAGCTTCTTCTGAAATGATTGGAATTTCCATTTTCATAGATTCTAAAATGACGACATCCTGCTCTTCCTCTACTGTATCTCCTACTCCTACAACAATCTTCCAAACGTTTCCTGCCATCGATGCGTATACTTTCGTCATCATTTTTCCCCCTTAATATTGTTAAATCTTATTTTTTAACGAGTTGTTTCGTTACAAAACCCGTTGTATAAATACCCTCTTTGAACACTTCGTCTTCCAAAACTTGCAGTAGCATTGGCGTGTTCGTTTTAATACCTTCTACTTTTAATTCTTCTAGAGCATCATGTAATTTCGAAATTGCTTCTTCACGAGTCTCGCCATGTGCAATGACTTTCGCAATCATTGGATCATAGAAAGGTGTAATCGTTACATGATTTTCTAAGAAGTGATCAATCCGTACATTTGACGGTAATGTTAAATCTGTAATTTTCCCAGGTGATGGGAAGAATGTTTTCGGATCCTCTGCATAAATACGAGCTTCAATGGCATGACCACTACGTTTTACATCATCCTGAGTAAATGATAGTTTCTCTCCACTTGCGATAAGGAGTTGCTGTTCTACAAGGTCTAATCCCGTAATTTCTTCTGTCACTGGATGCTCTACTTGTAATCTCGTATTCATTTCTAAGAAATAGAAATTTTTCTGATCATCTACAAGAAACTCAACTGTACCTGCATTTGTATAGCCAAGTGCTTTGGCAGCTTGTACAGCAACTTCTCCCATCGCCTTTCGTGTACCTTCATCTAAAAATGGTGAAGGTGCTTCTTCGATTACTTTTTGATTTCGGCGCTGTACCGAACATTCACGCTCCCATAAATACACTGTGTTACCATGTGTATCTGCTAAAAGCTGAATTTCAATATGATGCGCATCTGCTATATATCGCTCTAAATACATTTCTCCGTTACCGAAGAAGTTTTGCGCTCTTGTTTTATTACTTTCAAACGCTTTGGTGAGCGTTTGCTCAGTTTCCATCAACTGCATACCAATGCCTCCGCCGCCTGCGGATGCCTTAAGCATTAATGGATAACCAATTTGTTTTGCAATTTCAATTGCTTCTTCAGCAGTTTCAATATTTGTAGTAATACCTGGGACTACTGGGACATCTGCTGCTTGCATTGCGATACGTGATTCGATTTTACTTCCCATCTTCGTAATGATTTCTTCTGAAGGACCGATAAATACGATTCCTTCTTCTTTGCAGCGAACCGGAAAAGACGGATTCTCTGATAATAAACCATAACCCGGATGAATTGCTTCTGCATTTGTCTTCTTAGCTATTTCAATAATTTTTTCAAGGTTTAAATAGCTTTCTTGGACACGCGGTCCACCTACTAAGTAAGCTTCATTTGCCATTTTCACATGAAGGGCATTTTCATCTGCTTCAGAATAAATAGCAACAGTGCGAATACCAAGTTTTTGACAAGTTTTCATAATACGAACAGCGATTTCCCCGCGATTCGCAATTAATATTTTTTGAAACATAGTGATTCCTCCCTTTTATCTACATCCTAAATGTCTAGCAATTACGAGACGTTGAATTTCAGAAGTTCCTTCACCAATTTCTAATAGTTTCGCATCACGAATATGTCGTTCAACTTCATATTCACGCATATAACCATATCCACCATGAATCTGTACTGCTTGATTCGCAATACGGCTTGCTGCTTCCGATGCAAATAGTTTTGCCATTGCCGCTTCTTTGCCGAAAGGTTTATCGTTATCTTTTAACCAAGCTGCTTTATGTACTAAATTGCGTGCTAGCTCTACTTCAGTCGCCATATCAGCTAATTTAAATTGAATCGCTTGGAAATTAGAGATTGACTTTCCAAATTGTTGACGTTCTTTCGCATATTGTAATGCACGTTCAAAGGCTGATTGCGCAATACCAACTGCCAATGCAGCGATTGAAATACGCCCTCCATCAAGTGTATATAAAAATTGTTTAAAGCCTTTATTTACATCACCAAGAATATTTTCTTTCGGTACACGAACACCATCAAGTACGATTTCACAAGTATTAGAAGCGCGAACACCCATCTTATCGTAAGGACTTGAAATCGTTAATCCTTCACTCGTAGTAGGCACGATAAATGCAGAAATACGTTTTCTACCATTCTCTTCAATACCGTTGACAGCGGTTACAATAATTGTATTTGCATACTCTGCGTTTGTAATCCAACACTTCTCACCACTGATTACATACTCATCACCATCTAATACCGCTTTCGTTTGAGTACCACCTGCATCTGATCCAGCATTCGGCTCCGTTAATCCGAAGGCACCTAATGTTTTACCTGACGCCATTGGAACTAAATACTTTTGTTTTTGTTCTTCTGTACCGAAATAATAAATTGGAGAAGCACCTAATGAAATTGTTGCAGCATAGCTTAAACCGGTGCCACCACAAGCGCGACCAATTTCTTCAACTGCTAACGCATACGATACCGTATCGCCACCTGAACCTCCATACTCTTCTGGGAATGGGATGCCTAATAATCCTAGTTCGCCCATTTTTTGAAATGTTTCATATGGAAACTCTGCAGTTTTGTCATAATATACAGCTTTCGGTGCGATTTCCTTTTCAGCAAAGTCACGTACCATTTCTTTAATCATTTGTTTTTCGCGAGTTAGAGTAAATTCCATTCCGCTACACACCCCTTATCGAATATTGAGTTTCGACAGCGTGCGAGTTTCTACTACAAACATAACAACTTAAAAGACAGGAATATTAGTTAGACAATTGCTACAATTCTGTCATAACTTAATTTTAAAACAGATTCTGTACTAATGCACAAAAAAATTCCTACATTGTTCTACAACAACATAGGAGGTTTTGTGTCGAATTATGTAATTTATTGTTTAATAATCTCTACCTTTTCCGGAATCAGAAATTTCTACTAATGCTTCAGGGTATGGTTCGAAATATGTTTGTCTTAATAAATACTTTTCATCAAATCGAATAGCCCATGATTTTAAAATTGTAAGTAAACTACTAAGTGGTATTTTCTTTTCTGCATACTTTTGTAACAGTTCTATAAAATGATCTTTTTCTTGTTTTTTTAACTTTGTTTTAAAATATCCAAAAATGTGCTCGCATACATTTACATTCGATGTATAACGGGGCGCACGCATAAATAATTCATATAAAGTCTTCTCATAGTTTTCAAATACCACTTCAATTTTTTCATTTTTTTGATTTGCAATTATACGCCCTAATTCCTTTTGTTTCACCTGATTATATGCCATAAATAAATATTTATTGTCCGACTGAAACGATACAAGGTCTTTTATATTTTTACTATGTTTAATCATTTTGTAATATGCGATTGTAAATAGCCTTGTAAAGAAATGCTCTCTAATAATAAAATTCGACAATCTGCCTTCCTCTTCAATAGGAAGATGCGAAAATTTTTTTACTACTGCTCCGCCGAATAAGCCCGATCCTTTTCCCTTTGCTGGCGCTTTTTCAAAACCAGAATAAATTTTCACATCACGCGTACCACAACTTGGTGAACGATTCTTTAAAATAAAACCATCCACATCCGATATCGTTTGTAAAAAGTCATTTGAAAACTGCTCCATTTTTTCAGTAACGTCTTCTCGTGTCGACGGTTGCACAAGTCTATTCATACCATTTTCTTCTACAATTCGTATCGTTTCACGAGGAGTTCCCAATCCAATCTCCACTTCTGGACAAACAGGTATAAATGTAACAAATGGCTGCAAATTTCGTATTGTTACATCTGGAATCATCTCTCCATTATAACGACAAGCATCAAATTCTAAACATTTACTTACGACGATTGTTGGTTTTGCAAATTGTCGCATCTTATTACCTCCTTAGTGCTAGCCCGTATAATATAAATTGTACTAAGATTAACATTTTAAGCAAAGTTTGATTCATTTATTTTTATGAGAAATATATATCCAATGATATATTAACAATCATTCAACTCTATTTTCTATAAATGTGCGCCTTATTAATGAGGGTTTAGATATTGTGAAATGAATAATACACACTTGCTTCGGAGAAATTAATGATTAAGAAAGGAGGGATTGTTATGAAAAAGAAATTATCATCTATTTTAAGTGTTTTAGCACTATCTATTATGTTTTTAGGTACATCTACGCAAGCTGAATACGATGGAAATAATATGAATAGAGTTAATAACACTGATATTTCAACTCGAGTAAATGACAATAACTTAGACAGAGTTAATAATGATGTAAGAACTCGAAATGTAAATACAACAAATGATTTAAATGATAATCGTGATAAAAATAATAATTGGGCTTGGCTTGGTTTATTAGGACTAGCAGGATTATTAGGTCTTAGAAGAAGAGACAAAGAAACACGCTGATTTAGAATGTTTTTAGTAAACAAGTACTTATTTATCAAAAATATATAATGAAAATAAATCGCCTTTTTAAAGGCGATTTATTTTTACTTAAAAGTAATGTATGTAATTCACACTTCAACGATTAAAATCGTGGAGTTAATCCATACAATATAAATTGAATCGTATTTTCAATTTCCGCTTCATCATTCCATTTTTCTTCAGGCAATAATAAAAATCGTGTTAATAATAAACCTAATACAGCTGATAAAGTAAGACGTAGTACGGAAGATGGTGGTATCTCAATAATTTCCCCTACTTCTTGAAATTTCACAATCAACTTTTTGAAATGTGAAAAAAGTTCTGTTTCTATTAATTGCTGTATTTCATTTTTTAGTTCTGGTTGAAATGGTACTTCTTGAATTAATATTTTTATCATAGGAAAGTGTTTTTGAGCAAATTTAAATCTATTATGAATTACAACCCTTAAAAGTCCTTCATACGATTCATACTCTGATTTAAATATTTCTTTTGCAAAGGTTTGAACGAAAAATGGTGCAGCGAACTTAGTTAAAGTTGGCATTACGACCGCTAGTAATAAATCTTTTTTCGTCTTATAGTAGCGGAAGATGGTTCCTTCCGCTACACCAGCACGCTTTGCAATTTCACTTGTTGAAGTTGAAGCGTATCCTTTTTCTCCAAACATATCAACAGCCGCCTCTAATATTCGCATTTGACGTTCATTTCGTTTATCCGTATTAGTTGCAGCTATTAATTCCTCCAGCCAATCCTTCTGCATTTATAAAGCTCCTTTTTGTCATTATTATATTTTGCGATGTTTCTTTAAAGCAAATACATTTCCTACTGCAAATAATAGTGAAAAAAGTAATAATACAGTAAGATCTAATGCAATCTCTGTAAACCCTTGATTCCGAATCATCACTTGTCTCATTGCGTCAGCGCCGTATGTGAGTGGAAATACTTTCCCTAACATTTGTAGCCACTTATTCATAGATTCCATTGGAAACAATCCAGAAAAGAAGATTTGTGGCACAATAACAAGCGGTATAAATTGAATCATTTGAAATTCATTATTTGCGTATGCCGATAAAAACGTACCTAATGTTAGTGCAGTTAAAGAGAGCATACATGTAATAAGTAACGTTAGCCATATGGAGCCAGCTACGTATAAATCTAAAATATAAACGGAAAAACTTACGATAATAATGGATTGTATAAAGGCAAAGATTCCAAAACCAATAATATACCCTGCGACTATTTCCCATCTTCTTACTGGGGTGGATAATAACCTTTCTAGCGTACCACTTAAACGTTCTCTTACGAAAGATACACCTGATAATATAAATACAAAGAAAAATGTAAAGAAACCAATTAATACAGGACCAAGCCCATCAAACATCGTAAAGTCTTTAGAGCCATGTAAATAATTTACTTCAGGTTTCATAATCGATACATCATTCTTCTCTGTGCTTTTTTGCAATACTTGAAGTACAGCACGATTTTTTGACGAATCACTACCTTCCAACAGAAGTTTCATTTTTCCATTCTCTATTCGAAATACTGCATCTACCTTTTGTTTTTCCAACTCAGAAATCGCCTTTTCCTTACTGTATTCATAAATTGACGCTTCTTGATTTTTCATCACTTTTACTATTTGAGCGGGCATATCAACAACAGCAATTTGCGGTATATAGTCTTTCTGTGTAAACACTAGTGACAAAAGCCAAAGTAATAATATCGGTGCTCCAAACATCATTGCTAACGAACGCTTATCTCGAAAAAATTGACGAATAATACGTATGATTACACCAGTAACTCTCATGATGGCACCACCTCTTCTAGCAAAAAGACATCTTCAATCCGTCCAGATGACACGCGTTTTTTCAATTCTTCAGTTGTTCCAACCGCAACTAGTTTCCCTTCTCTAATTAATCCTAGACGCTCACAAAATTCAGCTTCATCCATAATGTGCGTCGTTACAATAATCGTTGTGCCTTTCTTTTTAAGATCATAAAATTTTTCCCAAATCGTTTTCCTAAGAAGCGGATCTATCCCCACTGTAGGCTCATCTAAAATTAATATTTCTGGTTCATGGAGGAGTGCTATTGCTAATGATAAGCGTTTTTTCATTCCACCTGAAAATTGTTGTACTTGCTTTTTCATATACTGTGACAATTGTACAAGTTCAAAAACCTCTGCAATTCTTGTCTTTTTACTTTTTCCCTTTAATCCATACATCGTTGCTATAAAATCTGCATTTTCATATGCTGACAATTCTTCATATAATGCATCCGCCTGGGCCATATAACCAATTCGTTTCATTTCATTTAAATTAGGCATATTAGTATTATTAACAAGCACTTCACCTTTCGTTGCCTCATTAATACCTGCAATCATTTTAATGAGCGTTGTTTTCCCCGATCCAGAAGGTCCAACAAAACCAAAAATCTCTGCTTTTTCAACTTGCAATGAAAGATTGTGTAACACTTCTTTTTTTCCAAAACTTTTTGATACAGTCCGTAAAATAATTGAAGGTTGTTGCACGTTTCATCCTCCTTTTCTAATAAAAATGAGTGAGTACTCACTTTTATTTTACTCTTGCTTAATTATATGTCAAACTTCGTTGATTAGTATGTATGTTCAATCACCGATATTAAACAATGAAACAGAGTCGACATTAGCATTTCATTTCCTAAAGTCGACTCTGTTTCATTTAAACTATAAATTTCACTTTACGTTTTTAAATTCATATACTTCCGAATTCTAGCAACGTCTAAAGAATATTCGATAACTAATTGCTGTAACGGTAAAATAACTGTGTCAGGATATAAATGTGCATATTGTAATGTTTCTGCATATTTTTCTAACCTTTTTTCTAAATACTTTATTATTTGATCAGGATGACTTACTAATAAACATTTACAATAATAATGGATTTGTTCCTCAATCGCCGTGTATTCTTCAATTTCATATTCTTTATGCATGTGTACACCCCTTTAAGTTTTTTATATGAATTACTTATCACAATTTTCACTCGACAAATTTTAAGTTTTTTGATTATTTACACTATAACAAACACTGAGGGTCAAATTTTGTTACTTTATGTAACGTAGAAAATTTTTAACAAAATTGTAATGTTTACTCCTGCAAAATACAGAAAGCCCCTTTACTCATTTTTGTATAAAAAAAATCGTACAGCTTAATTTAGCTGCACGACTACAATTTCTGGCCTATTCAAAATCCTTTGCGGAATGATACTATTTCCTAATCCTCTACTCACTACCATTGATGTATTTTGTTCTACATATAAACCCGCTGTATATTTAGGTAAAACACCTTGATTTGGCGCAACTAATCCTCCGATAAATGGCAATCTAACTTGCCCTCCATGAGCATGTCCCGATAAAACCAAATCCAACCGCTCATTCGTATATTCCTTTATAAATTCAGGCCTGTGGGATAATAATACATTATATCTATCTGGCTGCATTTCAATTTTTGCTTTTTTAATTTCATCTATTATAATATTTCCTTCATCACGGTTTCCAGTACCAAACTCTGGATCATCAATACCTAGCAAGTTTATCTCTTGCTCACCCTTTCGAATGCCTACATGTTCATTCCTTAAAACATTGACACCATATTTCTTCAACTCTTTTTCTAAACTGTTATACTTTCCAGACCATTGTTCATGGTTTCCTGTCACAAAATATACAGGATACTTCTTTACCATTTCTCGTATTAATTGCATACTAACTTCTGCATCGTATGATTTACTGTCAATTAAATCACCCGTAATCGCAATAATATCTGGGTCTATACTTTTTATTTTTTGAATTAGCACATCTTGATTATCGCCAAATTTTTTATTGTGTAAGTCTGAAATTTGTAGAATTTTATACCCTTTAAAAGAGGATGGTATTTTACTAGAGGTTATTTTAACCTCAGTTATACTTATTAAATTGTTCTGTAAATATAAAAAGATTGTAAAACCTACTAATATACAAATAATCATTACAATTCTATTAATCTTCTTTTTCATATTTTCTCCTTTACATTCTCATCAAAAACTTCTATATGCTAACTGAATTAAATTATACTTTCTTGAAATTTATTTAAATTAATAAAATAATACAGTACATGAAATTTCATATGAGATATGTCATATATATTCGTTATATTTTTACTTTTACCTTTTTAATAATAAGAATACAAAAACGACTCTTATCACACGAAAAGAGTCGTTTTCTAACTTTATACTTTTAATACTTTCATGTTAAAAATGCGAAAACTAAAATACTATTACCTAAGAGCCTTAACTATAACTTTAGTTGCCTCTGCAATGAGTTGATTATCATAAGTTGCCTCTTTCTCATCTTTACTAGATAAAATTGCGATGATAATTGGTGCTCTATTTGGAGGCCAAACGATAGCAATATCATTTCTTGTCCCGTAACTGCCAGCACCTGATTTATCTCCAACTACCCAGTCAGTTGGTACGCCTGCACGAATAAGTTTGTCTCCTGTAGCATTTCCTTTCATCCACTCTGTAAGAATTTTACGTTTTTCAGCAGGAAGTGCATTTCCGACCGTAAAAGCTTTAAGATTCGTAGCAATAGCTTTCGCTGTACTAGTGTCACGAATGTCTCCTGGAATAGCTTCGTTTAATTCTGTTTCAAAGCGATCAGACATAGTAATCCGATCCCCCATATGCCTAAGCGCTTTTTCATATCCTTTAGGTCCTCCTATTTTATTAAATAAAATGTTCCCTGCAGTATTATCACTTGAACGAACAGCTGCCTCAGCAATTTCTCCTAGTTTCATTCCAGTATCTACATGTTTCTCTGTAACAGGTGAATAATCCACTAAGTCTTCTTTCGTATATGTGATTACTTCATTTAATGAATCAATTGAGTTTTGCTGTAGTAATACTCCTGCTGCTAAAGCCTTGTAGGTTGATGCAAAGGCAAATCTTTCGTTAGGTCGATAAGAGATTGTTTGATTTGTACCAGTATCAATCGCATATACACCTAATCGAGCATCAAATTTTTTCTCCAGTTGAGAGAACTCTTTATACGTTTCCTGATTTTTATGTTTCACTTGTCCAGTCTTTTCTTTCGCTTCAACTTGCAATGCCCCTCCTGTAAAAGCTTCTAGGCTTGTAATACTTAAACCTAATATACCAACGCATATTCCTATTTTTAGCATCCTCTTATTTTTCAAAATCATCATTCCTTCCAAATTTTTAGCACCTTTTTATACGTACACATAATAGACAATCACCGAACCAAATTTGTTCCACAAACTGAAAAAAATTTATAGCTAGTATGAGAATTATTAACAAAATAAGAGATAGTAGCTATGATCGCCACTATCTCTTATTTCATATTTCATTTTTTACTTATAAATGGCTTTATATAAACAGGTTCTCTTCCCTGAGAAAAGTATTCTAATTTTGCTTAGAACTACCTGTACTAGTAGATTCACCATATATACGTTGCTGTTTCAAATCAAAGTATACATCTAATACTTCCTTTCCAATTATAGAATTAATTCCATTTTTATCATCATGAAGCCATGGAACTACTACGGAAAATGCTACTTCTGGATTATCATATGGAGCATATCCAACTAACGTTAAGTTGTAACATTCCATACGTTCTCCTTTTGCATTTCTGCCAATTGGGTCATCTCCACCATATACAGTTTGGGCTGTTCCTGTCTTTCCTGCTGGTTTATATGGCGCATTTTTGAAATATTTCACGCCAGTTCCATCACCTTCTTGGAATACCCATCTAAACCCTTCTTTTATCCGATCAATATGTTCTTTCTTCATATCAATTCGATTTAATACGACAGGCTCTATGGAACGTATAACTTTTCCAACCTCTTCTTTTATTGATTGTTCTCGTATTTCTTGTACAATTTGAGGTTGCATTCTATAACCACCATTCGCAATCGTTGAAACATATTGCGCTAATTGCAACGGCGTATACGTATCATACTGACCAATAGAAAAATCTAGTAAAAACCCAGGTTGACTATCTACTTTTCTCGTTTGTCCAATTATTTCATTCGGTAAATCAATACCTGTTGGGACACCTAAACCAAATTGCTTGAAATAATAGCGCATCGTATCAAAGGCTCCTTGTTTAATATCCAATGATCCATTTGGTACGTAATTAACTCCGGCAATTTTTAAAGCTGTCTGGAACATGTATACATTCGAAGATACTTGTAAAGCCCGTAAATCATTAATATTACCAAATCCGGATACATTCCACGATTTCTTAGCTTGTGTACCTTTAAATTTCATCGGCGCGTCATAAAATTGATCTCCTGGATGTATTGCCCCTGTCTCATATCCAGTTAATAAAGTAGCACCTTTTACAGCTGACCCTAGCTCATACGAAGTTGTCATATTACCTAATGCCAAATCCTCAAACTCTATTTTCCCTTCTTTTTCTACAATCTTTTTGCCTGCCATTGATAAAATTTGTCCGTTATTTGGATTCGTCATGACAACAAAAGCTCGATCGAGAAGTGGCTCTGAACTTTTAAAAGCTCTCAAGTTTTTCTCTATACTTTCTTCCACTTTCTTTTGTAATTCCATATCAATCGTTAATGTTAAACTATTACCACTTTTTCCTTTAGAGATTATTTCTGTGCTAACAATGTTTCCTGATTTATCAGTAATATTTTTCACTTCTTCTTTTGTTCCGTGTAATACATCTTCATATCGTTGTTCAATATAACTTTTTCCAACACGATCATTACGGTTATATCCACGTACTAAATAAGAATCTAAATTTTCTTTCGGTAATCCTTCTTCACTACTCGTAATATTTCCTAATACAGAACGAAATAAATTACCGTTTACATAATTACGTTCCCAATCAACAGTTGCATCTACTCCTGGAAAATTCGCAAGATTTTCGCTTATCCGCGCATACTCTTCATCTGTTACATCTTTTTTAATGATTTGTGGTGTTAGTTGATAACCTGAACCCATTTTACTTTTAATAGCTAACACCTTTAAATCTTGTGCTGTTAATTCTGCTAATTCTACCTCTGTAACGCGACCTCGTCTTAAGTCTTCTATTTTTTTATCTAACTCTTTTCCCTCTATACCCTTTTCTTTAAACTTTTCTATATCTTTCTTAGTAATCTTTGTCTCCGCACGTTTCGAATTCAACTGCATCCAAAAATCTTTTTTATCGATATCTGTTAATTTATTTATATCTTGTTCAGGCATTTCAAGTACTTTCGCCAAGTCTTTTGCTGTTTTTAAAATATCTTCACTCGTAATTCCCTTCACCCTTGTATACGTAATTGTGCGAAGAGATTTATTATTAACAACTGTTTTCCCTTCTCGATCTAAAATTTGTCCACGTGGAACTGGAATACTAGTTATTGCATTTTGACTACTTTCCACTTGGTTCTTATAAGCCTCTCCCTCAACGATTTGTACCTTTCCTAGCTGCATAATAATAGCTGAGAATAGTAGAAATATGCAAAGGAACATTATATTTAATCGAATAGATATATATGTCTTCTGCTTCTTGCCTTTTTGTTCTTTCATAAATCCTCCATTTAATCCTTTCAGAAATTGCTACAACTACTAAAAGCATTTCTTATATATTAGATACCGATAATCGGTTATAAATATCGCCTCAATTTTTTGCTTAATCCTTGTAAGCATCCATTCTTTTTCGTTTAGATACGGAATTAATAACTCTCCCTTCTTGTTTTCTCTCTATTTTTTTGCCGCTTGCATTAGAAGTGCTAAACTGTATAATGACTCTTATTAAACTTACATATAGACTTGCTAGTAAATTTTCATGTTAATTATTCCTTTCTTCATGCTTTAATACTTAATAGACAACCTAAACAATAAAGTTGTTCCACATTTACAAAAAAAATAATTAAATATAAGATAAAATAGGCTACATAAGGGAGGGTTATATGTTACATACAAAAAGATGGAGATTTTTTGCGGTTCTTTCTATTGTAGGTTTGATTTTACTAATTTTATTAAAAATCAACTTCATTTCAATTACTATCGCAACTTCTTCAGCTGAAAGAGGAAAGATTTTTGATCAAAATGGTGTAATACTAGCTACAAATAAGAAAGTTAAGTCTCTATATTGCACTTCTAATGATGAAAAGCTATCGAAACAAGATACATCAAACACATTAGCTTTTTTTAATCAATTCTCAATCGAGTTTCAACATGATATTTCTACAGAGAACATAAAATCTCAATTACAACAATCTTGTAAAAAGCAGACTATGAATGATATACCGTTATACTCTGATATAACTGAGAATGAACTTGCATTCATAAACAAAAACAAACCCAATAATGTAATAATTAAAGATGAATGGATTCGATATTATCCTAAACACGAAATTGGTTCACAAGTAATTGGGTATGTAGAAAATGACCTTAATTCAAAGCATATGGCTGTTGGAAAAAGCGGGATTGAGCTGCAATATGAAAATGATTTAAAAGGAAAACCAGGTAAAACTCTTATTTTTAAATTGAATAATAAAAAGTTCTTATGGAACATTCAAAAAGTACAAATAGGTAAAGATGTACGGCTAGCTTTAGACTCTGAGTTGCAGCAAAAGGCAGAAGAAGCATTAAGATCTCAAATTAAGAAAACACCCGATGCTAAAGCTGGTTATGCTGTAGTAAGCGATGCAAAAACTGGCGCAATTTTAACTATGGCCAACACGGCAGTTTTTGATCCAAATATATTAAATACACATGTATCTTCTCGAAAAGAAAATATTAAATCTCTTTCGCAAAATAAAGCGATTCAAAAATTAAAGTATGGTGAATCTTATGTAAATATGGCTTCTACTATAAAACCACTTACTATTTTAATTGGATTAAACGAAAAACTTTTTCAACCCGAAGATACTTATTTAGATAAAGGTACTTTTCAGTATGATAATCAAAATAACATTACGAATGCACCTGGAACACCAACAGGTGAGATTACACCGAGGCAGGCTATCATTAATTCATCTAACACATTTATGACAGCAAAAGTAGCTCTGCCCTTATTCAACCAGAATAATGGAAATATAGAAAAAGTGGCACATATATGGACAGATTATTTAATACAATTCGGCCTACGTTCTAAAACCGGGATTGATTTGCCCTTTGAAGAAGACGGACAATATGAATTCCATCCATCTAATAAATTTGAAAATGGGATTTCTGCTTTATTAAATGCCTCTTGGGGAGGAAATGAAGTGCATACTCCTCTTCAACTCGCTCAATATGCAGCAACATTGGCAAGTAAAGGTGATAAATATAAACCTCAAATCGTAAGTGCGATTATTGGTCAAGATGGTAAGGAAACAAAAAAGTTTAAACCCATTTTAGAAAGTTCAAATCGTTACCCGATGAACTTTTGGAGTGTCGTGCAAGGTGGAATGAGTCAAAATATAGAGGAAATTAAAAAGTTGCCCTTTGACGTCGCAGGTAAAACAGGTATTACAGGTTTTCCAAATGAGCAAGAAAGAATGATAAATCATTCTCTTTTCATTGCATATGCTCCTACTGAAGATCCACAAATTGCTATTTCTGTCGTTATTCCTGGTAGTAATTCCGAAAAAAACATTGCCGCTCTCGTTACATCAGAAATTTTAGAGTACTGGAATACTCTTCAAAAAGAGAATAAAAACAAAGAGGAAGGTTCATTAAAGTGAACCTTCCTCTTTTACCATATAGAATCTATATTTATTATTTTCCATATACCTTCATTATTCTTTTCGAACATAAATGAATATTTAATATCAGTTAAAACGTACTCTTTCTGTACATATCCAGTATTACCGTTAATTGTCGATATTTTTATATATCCATCATTCTGCACTTTTTCTGGAATCCAAGCTTTTACCATTTCATTAGATACTTCATATAAAACTTGTGATTCTCGCTTTGGTTCTGCTAAAATTTTTGTTTTATTTCCAGTAACAGTTGCATATATAAAATGTGCTTGCTTTCGTTGGTTACTTTCCGTCAATCCACTTGGTACTTTATATATTTGCTTTGTATCATTTGCAAACTCTCCCCCCATTGTAAGGGCGACTTGCAACTCATGAAAAATATCTTCATCAAACTTCAGTTCAGCCTTCTTATAACTCTTCCCTTTAAATAGAACTTCATCATTTAACGCTTTGTACAGGTTATTTTCATTTTTTGAGTTCGTACTTTGATATAGTTCATTCATAAATTGTTTTAATGATGGATCTTGAGCAGACTCATCTTTTGTTTTAGGCTTAATTTGTGTACTACTTTGTACTGGTGATTTATTATCATCAAGCCAAGGTTGTTGAACAATGAAAAATAACATTGTACAAACTAAAACAACTACAATAGGTAATGCTTTTTTACGAAATGGTCTTTTATGTTTTACAAAATCCACTTCATTATTTTCGTATATAGACTGCTTTATTTTAGAAATAAATTCTTCTTCATCTTTACGATTCTCCATTGGGCCTTTTTTTATTTTTCTATACCAGTCAGGATTTTGTTTATTGTTCATCACTACTACCCTCCCCTATTAATTTTGAAACCTTACTTCTCGCTCTACTTAATCTCGATTTTACAGTTCCAATGGATACTCCTAACGTTTCAGCCATTTCTTCATAAGATAATTCATATTTTGCATCCAATATGATTATTTCACGGTGCTTTTTAGGTAGCTTTAATACAACTTTCCACACATCATTCATTTCTTCTTGCTTAAAAAATTCTTGTTCTGCCGACTGGGATTGCTTATCGTCACTAAAAAAACCTATTAAAGATATTCTTTTAAAATAAGATGATTTCAAATAGTTTATTGCCGTATTTCTTGTGATTTTTAATATCCACGTTTTAATAGATGACTCCTTTCGAAATGAATTCCAATTTTTAAATACCTTTATAAATACATCTTGCGTAATATCATCTGATAAGTGTGGATCTTTCGTAATAATAAATGAATAATTCCATACATCTTGCCAATAGTCTTTTATAACATCGTCCAGCTCATCATGATTATACTTTTCAATAAACGTCTGTTCCATTTCCACACCTCAAACTTATTTGAATAAACGTAAAACTACCCTCACTTTTATTATGGTTTCAATATATAGACAAGATACAAGTTTCATTTGTTCCATTGTTTATCTTTTTTCAAGCAGAATAATACTACTAAAAAACAAGTAAAACATACAATGATAAAATTCTACTCATGAAAATCTGTTTTTTGAATTTAACGTAACACTCCACTTGTCCATTTCAACTTGCTATACTCTTCTATTTACCATTAGCAATGCCAACTTTTCAGAAATGAAAATTAAGATAAGGTATTAACTTTCTAGAGTCGCAGCAAAAAAAGCATTCTCGATTAGAAAGAATGCTTTTTTGAAATTTCATTGTTCTATATTCCCCCAATTTATATCTTTGAGTTAAGCAAACATGTAATAAATGTAGTCAAAAAATTCACCTTATAATTAAGTATTAATTCTGAAATACATGTTTTACTTTTTCACCTGGAACGTTACTTCCTCCTCTTCCTTTTACATCTTCAATCATCATTGTAACAATCATGTCTGGCGCATTTGCATCGAAAGCTGCGAACCATCCCAGTTCTTTTCCGTCTGCTTCTTTAGACTCTTTCAGTTCTGCTGTACCAGTTTTACCAGCAAGCGTAACACCATCAACCTTTGCAATTCTCCCTGCGCCATCAGGGTCATTAATGGCTTTGATTAATGCACTCTTTAATATGTCTTGATTCTTTTTAGAAACCACATTTTCTTTCCAATTCCCCGCTACTTTTGCTTCTTTTAAAAGATGTGGCGATGGAATATTCCCTTCATTCACAATCGGTGCATATGTTAATGCTAAATGAAGTGGTGTCATTAATACTTGTCCTTGTCCATAGCCTGTGTCTGCTAGTTGGATATCGTTTCTTATCCCATCTCTTGCAATGATTGAAATAGGAAATTCGTATTCTATTGGTAATTTTTCATGAAAACCGTATTTCTTCAGTTCATTTACATACTGATCTTTTCCTATTTTCAAAGCTTGTTGAGCAAAATAAATATTATCAGAGTACTTCATTGCCTTATCAAAATCAATTGGACTTGCATCCTTCACACGCGTTACATAGTAATTTCCCCAAGATGAATCTTTTGTCCACTTCAATCCTTGAATTTTAAATTCTTCCTTCGGATTTATTGTGTTTGTTTCCAAACCAATTGCACCTGTGATCGTTTTAAATACGGAACCTGGTACAATTGCTTGTGTAAAGCGATTCGTCATTGGTAGTTTCGAGTCGTTACTCCATGCTTCTCGTTGGGCTTTCGATGCTCCTCTAACTATTATATTTGGATTATAAGCAGGGCTACTTACAAGTGCGATTGTTTCACCTGTTTTAGGATTAATCGCTGCACTAGACCCTGCTTCAGTTTTCATCTCATTAAAGATTTTTTCTTGAATTGCAGCATCAATTGTTAACGTAACATTTTCGCCTTCTTTTGCTTCTTTTTTTGCTACGTTTTTAATCTCTTTCCCATTCTCATCTTCTATAAATACGCGTCCACCCTTTTCACCACGCAATTTATTTTCTAACACTTTCTCTAAACCGGTCTTACCTACTAAATCATCTGCTTGATAACCTTGTTTTTGAAGTGATTTTAACTCCTCCGCATTCACCTTTCCTATATATCCAGTTAAGTGTGCCGCTGCTTCACCTAATGGATACGTACGAATATTTACTGGACGAGATGAAACTCCTTCTAATTCAATATAATCATTCTGTCTGGTTCCCTCTTTTAAAATACCAATTGGTACAAAGGAGTCTGGTTTTATCCATTTCGCTGTGAGCTTTTGTTCAACCTCTTCTGTAGACATATCAAGTAATTGTGCTACTATTTCTTTCGTTTGCACTGCTGTTTCGCCTAGTTTCTCTGGAATAATTCCAACCTCAGTTGCTTTACCATTCGTTGCAAGCCCTTTTCCATTTCGATCATATATTTCCCCGCGTTTTCCTTGCTCTATTTGCATACGTACTTTGTAATCTTTTTTCATACCTGGGAAGATGAAGTCTGGTGTCCAATCTATTTTCCAAGACTCTTTATCTTTCACAAGTTTTGTTTCATGGATGAATGAAACTGGTCCTACATCCGTATCCATCTTAACTTCAAAAAGAAAAAGCTCTTTATCTTTCGTATTCTCTCCTTTCATTTTAACTTTTAAATTATTAGCTCCAATCCCCTCATAGATTTTTTGATATTTTTCTGTGAGTTCTTTTTTAGAAATCGATTTTTTGGCATGATCTGATAAATGATCATACATATTTGCAAACTTTTTATCATTCCATAAATTAATATATTCTTCAAATGCTTGTTTTGGCGGTTCGTTTTTATTACATCCTACCAACATAACTGCGAAACAAATGAAAAACAGCATCCATAATTTTTTCAATTCAATCTTCTCCCTTAATTAAAAATCATTATTCCTTTCTTAATTTATTAAATAAAAAATGTTTCAACGCTTAATAGACATTGTAAGTAATGACATTGTTCCATATTTACAAAAAAATTAATATCTATGTTCATTTTAATACAAAAAAGCAGGCATAAATATATGCCTGCCTTCCGTTCCCAAAATCAATTACACCTAAAACAACTTGTGGTTAACCAAATCCAGATACTCTTCTACACCCTATTTTTTACTTTTCTAAAATAATTCCCGCTATTTTATTAGCATATTTTTTAGAGTCAAATCCATCATAGTTACTTAGTACTACAACAGTCAAATATTCTTTTGGAAACCGCATGAAGTATGAACGATAACCTGCCCAGCTACCTGAATGTTCCAAGTATCGACAGTTAAAATCTTCTGCAAGCCTTAGCCCAAAAGCATAATCTTCATTGTCAATAATTGTTTCCCCAGTTGGAGAAATTTCCGGACCTATTTCGCTCATTCTTTTAACAAGTTCTTTTCCGCCAACGGTACCTGTAGTTAAATTTTCTCCCCACTTTACCAGGTCTTCGACTGTTGCATGAACTGCCCCATCACCTGTATGTTCCCAAGGGCTTTCATAGACCATATATGCTCCTTGTTCATTCTTTGAATACCCCCTAGCAATTGATATAGTAGTTGGGTAGCAATCTACAATTGTTGTGTCTTTCATATTTAAAGAATCAAAAATACGTTCTTTTGCAAACTGACGTAAAGACTTGCCGCTTACCTTCTCTACCACTAGTGACAATAAAAAATATCCTGTATTGCTATACTCAAATTTTGTGCCAACAGGGAACCTTGCAATTTGATGACCATTAAGGTGTTTTAGCGATTGTTCCACAGTTAGTATATCAGTAAATTTAATATTTTCTGCTTGAGCCAATTCCATATAATCAACTAGTCCGCCAGTATGATGAATTAGATGCCTCAATGTTACTGGTTCAGCATATGTTCCTATAGAAGGGACAAACTTTACAATTGAATCATCTAAACTCAATCTTCTCTCTTGTTCTAAGAGTAATATAGAAAACGCTGTAAATTGTTTAGAAACTGAGGCGATATTAAAAACGCTCTTTGTGGTTATCGGTAGATTTTCCTCTATAGAAGCTAAGCCAACTGCACCTTTATACGTTACTCCGCTATCAAAACTAGCAATATATGCAAAGCCAGGAGCTTTTGGTGAAAACTTTTTTAATAATTGTTTAATCAATGTATGCGTCTTTTCATTATATGTATTATTCACCTTAATCACATCCCCTTCTCTTTGAATGGTTAGGAATACAATAAAAAATACTATATATATATAATGTCAAATTCTCCTTTCAAAATTTAAACTTTTTAATGCATTATGCCAAGTACTAAAGGAAAGCAAAAATTATTAAAGAAATTAATAGTCTACCTTAGGATTGCTCTTAACAGGTTAAAAGCTTTTACAAACAAATTTTAGCAAACAATGTCTTCCCCCCTCTTTTTTTATGACAGTTTTTTGATTGGAATGAAAGCCAATAGAATTAATTATTGAAATATACAAAAAATCTTAATATAAACAATATTTTACAGCACTTCTTCTATAACGTAAATATTCATTTTACTTTATTTTCCACATAACAAAATATTCTACTTGCGAAATTATTGTTCCGTGGAAATTTTTTCTTTTTCACCAAATGGAAGAAGAATCCTGACTGTTAGCGCTTTTCGTATTACTCAAACCTGATAACAAGCATGCGTTCTCCGTCAAGTGTACTTCAGCAAAAGTACTAAATCCTGGAGTGTCACCTGTATGCCTCCCAATCGGAACACAGGTTGGAAGCTTAGTTTCATCCTTATAAATAAAAAAATAGGGGGAGCCTATCGTGACAGACTCCTCCTAAAATACAACTCTCGTATACATATTGGAAATAAATTTATTTTACTAATAGTGAATATTCACCATTTTTATCATCAAATTTATACACATTCAGATAATATTTCCCTGGTTTCGCTACGAATTTCCCCTTTATAGTATTTCCTTCATCTTCACCACAAGCTACGTAATTTTGCATGTCTGATTCATGATAAAGTACCCATGTCATCCCAATATTTTGTTCATTTACCACAGAAATCTCTACTTCTTTTGGATCTGTAACATTAAACGTATAAACATCTGTTTGATCAGGAGTAATCAGATTTCCTTTTACAAGTTTATTAAACGGGAGTACCTTCTCCTCTTCAAGGGATTCACCTGTTTGCGGATCTTGTTTTACAGTAATTTTTGTTTGTTCTTTACTTTCTTTACCTCTACTATCTTTTACTGTTAGTTCCACAGTGTATGTTCCTTTTTCTCCATATACATGGGTAGGATTTGCTTCTGTACTTGTAGTACCATCTCCAAAGTTCCATAGATAAGAAATAACTTTTCCATTTTCACTTTTTGTACCATCGCTATGAAATTGAATCTCTTCATTTACTATCCCGCTGTATGGTCCATTCATATTTACTATAGTAGTCGTTTTTTCTTTTTCCTCTGTCGCAACACCATGAAAAACAATATCATATTCAAACTGGTTAGCTGCATTCACACGATAGTTTACGAAATAGGCTGTAACTGTTTTATAACCACTCCAACCTTTTTGGGATAACTGCTCTAAAGTTTGGTTTACTTGTTTACTCATCGCTTTCCAATCTTCAGACTCACCTTTTGATGTACCACCTATGTACTTGCCTTCCACGGTAAATGTATTAAATAATTGCGACTCATATTTTGTAATTTTGGCACTTTTTATATTTGCTACATCCACAATTTCGTTTTTCACTTCAGCTAGCGGCTTTGGTGCGTGTTGAATTAAATAATCATTTGTTACTTGCGGTACATTATATTTATCTTGATTATCAATCAACTGCTGCATATACGCTTGATATTCTGCATTCAATTGTGTATTGTTGCTCAATGATTCACGATATGAGTCATAATTTTTCACATCGTTTGTACGGATTAAATCTTGAAGCTTATCAAATGTTTCAAATTGATGATTATACAAATATGACTGTAGTGCAAAGGAATACTTATAAAAGTCCCATGATCCATATTTTGAGAACAAAGTCTGCTTTGCTGTATAACGGCTTGCTGGATTAGATGATAAGCCACTTATCATACTTTTACGCGGAACAACATTATTTGTACGTGTAGATCCTGCAAAAAATTCTGCATTCCCTTCTTGAAACCAAGTTAATCGTTCATTTTGATACATTTCTCCGCTTCCAAATAAACCAGGAACCTCATATCTTCCTTGTAAATAGTGAGTGAATTCATGACGGAACAACTCTTCTAAACTATAAATACTCTGCTTTGGCGTACGCTCATATGTAAAGAAAGTCCCCTTCTCTTCAATATAAATTCCACCGTTGTTTGTTTCATATCCATATAATTGTCTATTTAATTGATATTCATCTGGATTATTATAAATTACTATTGTTAGTACATCATCAGCATTACCTGGTTCTAGTGCTTTATCATTTCCAATTACACGGTGATATTGTGCTTTTACTTCCTTGGCTGCCCAATATAATCTCTTAATTTTTTCTTCTGTTACTTTATCTCCCGTCTTAAAGACAATAGATCCGTCATCAAATGTATATGTTTTAGGTAAGTATTGTTGTTTCCCTTCTTCACGTATTTTCTGTAAATCTACTGCATTTCCACTATAATCTTTTCCACCATAGTTTGTTTTCATTTGTTCTACTGCTACAAAATAAGCTCCACTTAAACGAGGATACAAGTTCATCGCTTGTGTAATAACTTCCAATCCTTTGTTTGGATTACTATGAAATTTCCCTAAACGTCCTGCATAATAAATGCCATTATTAATTAACCAACTATTTTCATTTGTTATATTCCCCACGAGAGCAATTCTACTAACCTCATTTATAAAGTTATCAATCTTTCCATACCACATTGTTTCATTAGGTTTCTTATTCGTATCCTGTAAATAAGACTGTATATCATAATCAATTCCTTTTACAATTTCATATACAGCTTGTCCTTTTGCATAATTACTTACATACGTAGAAAGGTTATCATTATAGTGTTTTAAAATATTTACCGCATACTGCACTGTTTCAGTATCACTAGAAGCATTACTAATTAATTTTCCATACGCAGCTATTACCCTATCTTGCTCGGCTGTACCTAATGCAAAGTTGGGATTTCTTGCAATTGCTTTTAATGCTGGTAAACATTTGTCATGGAAGCTTCTCTCTTTTAAGTAACTTAATTCATTATTATAATATCCCACATAAAAAGCAGAACGTAGTACTTCAACAAATGTTTCAATGCCCTTTGAGTCCTCTTTAGTAAACGATTTTCCTCTTTGTCCTAATTCATTAATGATAACGTTCATGCGTTCTTTATTCTGATAAAATGCTTTCGTATCTTGATTAAATTGAAATAAATCAGTAATTTGATTCCAAGAAATTTTTGAGAGTGTGTCAATGAGTTCGTTATCAGGCATTTTATTCAGTTCTGCCAGAGAGTAGCTTTGCTTTAATTGAATTTCATCACGTTTCATAACCAGAGTAGGACGTTGTGAAAAATCGCCTACTTTTAAACGCTCTTCAAAAGTCAATGTTTCGTCAGTTTTTGTAGCATGTACGATTTCATCTTTTGAAGTTTCTGTCCCAATTGGTTTTATCTGTAAGATATTATAGGGTACTTTTTCTTCTGCTGATACCTGTGTTTGAATACTTCCAAATGATAATGCCACCGTACTAATCCCAATCATCATTTGAGTAAATTTTAAATTCTTATTCATAATGTTTCCTCCAATTATATATTCCATCAAAGAATATAACATTTTACATACAGTAATTATTTAAATATGTAATATTTCATATTACATTACATGTATTTATAGATAATATAATTCAAGGAGTAACATTATTAAATTACTTTCTTCTTCCCATCCTTTCATATGAATTATTTAATTTTTTTATTTTTTATTTACATATTCGTTATACGAATCCAATATCTCTAGTAAGGTCTCGTTAGATATTTGGAGATAATAGTTATAATTCATCAAATAAAATATACCTAATCGCATATCTATATAGTGAGATACTACCTCATGTTTGTATACAAACAATTCACGATTTGCATACTGTATTAAGAGCCCTCCTATGACATAGAAATCTTAGTCACTTACTCTAAAAAATTAAAAAATCCACACCCACCAATACCTCTGTAGATGTGGATTTTTAACTTTATTTAGAAATGTAAAATGTTTAAAAATTCTATCTATGTAATTTATAAACTTACAAATTATAACGTAACTAATCCTATTCAACACATACATATGGCACTAGCAGTTTTTAATTTTTTATCATCTAAAAAAAGAATTATGTACTTTTATACCGATACATTCTAAATAATGGCACTTACAATTATTTAAGGATGTGAAATACCAGTGGGTATAACTCCAAATACTTTTTAGTAATTTCATGAATCGGGAAATTGAATCAGTTGTCGATTCATTTTTAAATAAGGGATATTTTATAATGTAGGATTATGTATTAATGAAGAAATAATTCTGTTTACAAGATCATCTGTTATCCACTCTGTTTGCATATCGTCGGAGTCACTTTGATTCATCGAATCAATAAACTTTTTAAATTTCGGAAATAAGACTATGGAGGTAATCCAATAAATAGCATGGCTTGTCGAAAAGAAATGAAAAACTCCTTGTTCTTTCCCTTCCAATAAGATTTCTTTTAATTGTCCAAAATTCCCAATAATATATGGTTTTATTTTTTCTAATTGTGAACTTTCTTTGATAATTGCCTCATATGCAAGCGTTCCAATTTCAGGATGTTGTTTTATATGTGCAATAAAGAAAGTTAAATATTGTCTTAGAGCAGTTTTAGGATTATGCTGCGTTTCTTCAAGAAAATTTGGTAGTTTTTTTGCAAAACCATATTTTTTAAATACCTCTAAGTAAAGGTTCTCTTTTCCGTTAAAATAATACGAAGCCATAGCAACATTCACCTTTGCTTCTTTTGCAATTTCTTGGATACTTGTACCATCATATCCACTCTCTCCAAATTTTTTCTTAGCCGCTTCTAAAATATTTTCAATTGTTTGTTCGCGAGATTTTCCCATTCTCTACACCTCATATTAAAATTAATGAATTTCAAAAAAATATTATGTGCTTTATATCACAACTTTTCCATAAGATTTAATTATATATTTCGAATAATAATTTAACAAATAATTGAATATTAAGCACTCCTTATAAAACCCTTTTCTCCCCACTAATAAAAAAAGGCTGGAGACTATCTATTTCAATAGTTAATCTCTAGCCTTTTACTGGAATAATTAAAAGTTAAAGGATATTGGATTTTTTAATCTCAATTATTTATTTTACCACTTGTACAGATGCTGGTTTCCACCCCTGATTCTCTACCCAATCAATATTAACCTTATATTTTTTATTATTTTGTTTATCTCGTACATTACCGTAGGCTTTATTATTACCATTATTTCCAATAAAATCGAAAATCAATTGGCTCTCTGGAACATCAACAGCATAAGAGATTGCTTTTTTCATCTCACTCCAATCTACTGTTCCTTCTTTAAATTTCATTTCAGGTTTTGCTCCTTGCTCTGTACCAATTGGCTTCCATGAAGGATTAGTTTGAGGATCCTTTTCTTGAGATACCGTTTTTTCTTCCTCTTTATTTTCATTTCCGTTCGTTTTTACCGTTTTTTCTACTTTTTGTTTCCCTTCTAACTGTGCTGCTTCTTTATCTTCGCTTTTCTTTTCTTCTATCTTTGCTATTTCTTTATCTTCAGTTTTCTTCTCTTCTAACTTTGTTGCTTCTTTACCTTCAGTTTTCTTCTCTTCTAACTTTGTTGCTTCTTTATCTTCAGTTTTCTTCTCTTCTATCTTTGCTGTTTCTTTATCTTCAGTTTTCTTCTCTTCTATCTTTGCTGTTTCTTTATCTTCAGTTTTCTTCTCTTCTATCTTTGTTAC
The DNA here is from genome assembly GCF_003402455.1 of Bacillus sp. HMA207. Lineage (NCBI taxonomy): Bacteria > Bacillati > Bacillota > Bacilli > Caryophanales > Bacillaceae > Bacillus > Bacillus sp. HMA207. Next base: position 2,307,110 of record NZ_BEZT01000001.1, read on the forward strand.
TTTCTTTTCTTGAGCAATTGCTTTCGTTGATGTATTAGAAGGGGTAAACAATTGGTATGTCACTATACCAACTGTCACTAATACCAAAGTAAATGCAATATTAAAAATTGCCTTTTGACGACGATTCTGTTGTTTTTCCTGAAATCTGCTTACTTGTCCCATTCTTCAAACCTCCGTGTTTACTTTCTCCTCTACTCTTTATGTATTATCCCTAAAATTCTTAATATTTTTATTAAACAATAGAAATAAACTACACTTTCCATACAGGATTTCATATCATAATAAAATTTGTGTTTTTTCAAGCATCTGACATATGTTATTCAAAATAGTTTAATACATTAAAAATTGATAAGCTTCTGCACTTAAGAAACCTTCAATTTTATTCAAAGGTGATTCCAATTACGTCCACATTAGATCTCCTGTAGAAAGCTTTTTAACAATTAAGCCTCTTCTTCCCTTATTTATAATTTTTAAATTAAATTTCCCTCTATAGTATAATAAAGATGTTTCGTTTTCTAATGGGGTATGTCGTAAAATCAAAAGAGATTTTATCTCTTTCACCTTCTTTTCAGAGTAAATTTCACCACTAGGAAATTCTATTATTCCTAATGTAATCTTTAATTCGCTCTCCTCAAAAGTCCACTCTTTATTAAGTTCTCTTATCCTTTGTATAAAGCTTCTTTTGGTTTGTCCTATATAGAGCAATGTTACATTCTTAGCATATACTCTAGAGATTGCAAATAGCCCCTTCTTAGAAGCTTCTTCCCTATTATAAAAGTCATTTATACTATACATGCCATACCACTTAATATGTACTGTTTCTATGAATCTCACCTCATTTTTAGACAATATTATAATTTCTGAATGTTCGAATTATTATGGGTACATATGCTTGATTACTTGAATTATAAATTGTGCTTTTCAATAATACATTTTATTATTACTAATTTCAATAATGAAGAAAAAATACAATATTATAGTTTAATTACAAAGCTGTATAAAAAACAAAGTGATATCGTGCCACATATTTTCTTTTTTTACAATATCAAACTATCGCGAACAAAATTTAGAAAGTTATGGAATAAAAATAGAGATGTTTTTGCAACTCATTGATTTTTTACCAAACACGTATAAAAACCAATAATATGAAAATAAACGACTGGCTAAAAGTTTACTTTCAATAAAATAAAAAAAGAACCTGCAAATTTGCAGATTCTCCTGATAATGATTTATATAAGTAAGACTCGAAAATATAATACAATGATTCAAAAATAAGTTCAAGTAAATCCAAAGAACCCGCTGGAGTTCGGGTTCTTTCAGAAGTGATGATGTTTTCTCGGATTTGCAAAGTGAGAAAATACAAGAATATAATACATCGAGATTTAGAGAATTTCAATACTTAAATTAGAGGTTATTTTAATATGATGTAACATTAGCATTTTGAAGGAATAGCAATGAATACCTTATACATTTCCAGTCTACATAACGCTTTATTATCAGTAGAAAGAAAAAGTAAATCCCTACTTTCACAAGAAATCCGCCTTTTTACTCTATTCATTTTTTGATACATTCCCATCCACGGTTTTAGGGTTCTCTTTTGTACTGTGTTAGCCGAAAAATTTTATAAATCATAATTCGTTTTTCCTCCACCTGTTTCACCCTTTCTACACCCTAGTTTTACAAAATAAGAGGTCATCAAAACTTATATTTATTACTTTCTGTTATCTCCTCTCTCTTGTTCTATGCATAGTCTATTTGAATTTTTATTAGCTACTAAAAAAATTTACAGGACGATTAAATAAAGCCAAGTGCATTGCACTCGGCTTTATGGTCGATTAAACATTTTTACTTCGGACGTATTAAACTGATGTAGATAGTCTTTAGTAGAAGTATAGCCTGAATTCATGAGTGTTTTCTTTTCTTCTTCTGTGATATCGAAATTAAATGACGGCGTAAAGAATGTATTGATAAATACAGTGCGGGCAGCATCTTCTTTGGTTGTTTTTCCACTCTCATGACCTTTGATCATGGTTTGAGACAAATTCCATGCAAAATGAATAAGAGAATGGCCAATATGATGTTCTGTTGAAGTTGCGATATGTTTTAACATGGCAACCTCGGCCTGGGATTCTAAACGGAAACCTAGTGTTTCTTTGTTGTAGACAATTTCATCTGTAGGATCAAAGAAAGATGCATTGTATTTCGTGTGTAAGCTACTTAGTGTAGAATGATCCTCCATATTGCTTATCAATTTATTAACCTCGTCAATCGTATCTGTGGTCGTGAAGTGTTCTTCCTTATTCACAAAACTTTTCCGATCAAATAAACGAATTGGGTAGTTATCGAGTACACCTCCGTCTACATAATAATCTTTATCCCATTCCACAGATTTAAAAAAGAATGGGATGGACATCGAAATCCGCACAGCAACTACTAACGGGACATCAGGTGTCGTTTCGCGAGAAAACGTACGAAGCTCGTGTGTAGAAACGTTCGTTCCTTGGAAAAACACGTCTTTTCCTGTTTTGTCATACAACTGCTGAAAAGTTGTGTCCTTACTCCCTGTCCACTTTTCAACAATCTTTCCTACCCACTCAGTGAAGAAATCCCCTTTATAGATACCAAAACCATCAAAAAATAAACGAATGTTATCTTGTACAATCGAAAAATCATCATCTTTAAACGCTTTGAAATTCATGTCTTTGTGGATTTTTACAAGATCTGCGAATGGAATAGAAAGACCTAAAAGTAATGCAGTAATCGCTCCTGCTGAAGTACCCCCAAATCGTTGTATTTCTGGTAAAATCCCTTCTTCATTTAGTGCACGGATGGCACCTATATAAGCGCTTCCCTTTACCCCGCCACCTTCAAATACTAAGTTACGAAATGGATATGCCATTATATACCTCCAATAGAGAAATTTTCGATCTGTTATAGTATCGGAATTATATTGAAATATATTCCAAATCTTATTGAAAAGGTTTCATGTCCTCCGATACGTATGGCCAAATTATCTTTATTCAATGGATGAATTGTTTGAAAGAGAAGGAATTTGCTTGGAATGGTAATTTAGTAAGATAGGAAACAGGAAGCGGAGCGCATCTTTGGATACACTGACTAATATCCCCTTTTGAAATTGTATATAACGTAACTTCTTTTCCAATGCATCCTCCTAGTAAAATCACGAGTAAGAAATCAAGGAACAACCTACATTTCATAAAGTCCTCACTCTCTTTAACATGCAATCCAGTAAAATATTTTTTTCAAATACGTAGAAATATGGTTTAACCAGTAATCAATGATCAGGTCTTCTTACCTTAAGTAAACCTAAATCTATTTGTCTCCATACAGAAAGAGATAAATAGTTTTGTTCCTATTCATGAAATAGTACAATATATGCAAAATTACATATCTAATTAATTGCTTTTAATGTTATATTTTAATAGCGATGAATGCTATTATTTCATAAGTTGTCAACAAGCGTTATGTATGTATGAGAAAAAGGAAGGAGCCAAATAGGCCCCTTCCTTTTTCTACTAATTAACTAAATTACTCTCTGGTAAAAATTTAAATAGTAATGCTCATTTACAGGCGTCTCATTATGCATTAAACATGCTAACTTTGCTTGCTGTCGGAAAAATTAAAAACGATAGCATTAAGTTATTAAGAGACAAAAATTCATCAACACGAAGACAGATTTGTCTTGGCTAGATAAATTTGGTGATAAATACAGGAAGTAACTCTTACGATTCAATGATTCTTTTTCCTGCCTTCTACCCTTGCCACTTCTGTTTCATGACTTGTAAATAGAGATCTTCAAACTCGTTAAAATGGACGTGAAAAACACCTAATGTATCGATATAAGCAGAAATCACATCTTTTTCATTAAAATGGATACCTTCCTGTGCTAAGTCATAGCTATCATTAAGGCTGTATAAATCAAAATATTCTTCTTCCCAATACAGGCCTCTATTTACTAGTAATCGAGTAGAGCAAGTAATAGCTTGTTTAATATTCCATTTCTGAGCTACTAACTTTTCATTTAAGACTGAAAGAAGGATGTTTACCGAGGGGTTTTCATCAACTATGCGGCTATATGACAGTAAAGCCGATTCTATATATATCAGCTTTGCCTTAGACATTAAAGATATCTCCATAATTTCATATGGCGGGTGAGCATTTGCTTCAATCAACCTATCGCACCATGAAATAACCTCCTCTCTATTCCAAAGTCCGCAGCCTAGTCCTAATGCATACAAGTGGGCTAAAGTTTGATAAGATTTCAATATGGTTCACCTTCAATTTAACTGTATAGTGGTATTGCATTCATTTTGGAAATAATCACGCTTAGTAATAAATATAATAAGCTGCCCAAACGGACAGCTTATTTGCATTAAAAACGCTACACATGAACTTTTGCTTTTTTTCGACGCACAAGCCACCAAACTAAAGATAGCAGTACTAGGGGAAACGGAAATATCTGAATAAACAAAAATACTTCCCAAAAATCGTGCATCGTACTACCAGGGGAATCTGTTGCCATCCCGCCAATAAAAAAAGACAATGGAATGACAAGTATATTTATACCTAAGCTAATCATTAGGAATGATAGATTCTTCTTCCAGATTACTGGTAATGCAGCCGCGATTAATAAAACCAATGCAGTACCCAGTATAAGAAACAGTGCTCCAAATAAAAATACAAAGTATAAAATAGCATTGATTAAAGGTTCCACAATAGCCCTCCTAAGGATTCATTCTATAGAAACACTCATGTTATTTAGAAAGTCAGGATGCTATACCTCTTAGTTGTCTTTCAATTTCTTCATCGCTATAGTCTTCATTTATCTGCTTAGAATACTTAATCTACTTGCTTATATTCTGGACTGCGTTAGGACATATGTTTCTCTTGTACAACCAGCTGGCAAGAAACCCACACTTATCCCTGCTAATACGGTACCTTTAAAGGCTCTGTTCATATTCATTTGCCCCTTTTATCTTTTCGTATTTTTTCTCCATCCATAGACAGTCCATTATGAACGTTTTCATTATAAGTATTGTCTGCTGTTACTGTTTTACTTTCCTTACTATCTGTTTCGGCCCTGATTCTTCTCATTTACCGTTTCAGTATTACGCTTCAATCCGCATTATCATCACATAAAAAGGACATACCTATTCATATATACTCCTTTATTATTTTATATTGAAATAAATAATGGTTCAAAGTTATTTTGTGAAAATTATACAAAAATTAATAATTCATCGATTACCCAACAATAGATAATATGGATAAAGAAAAAATACTAGAGAATATCACATTGTAGTAGTCTCTAGTATCTTTTCATAGTATTTTAGCGGCTATGCAATACGGAGGGATAAAAAAGGACCTCTTACGGAAAGATAAGAGGTCATCAATAAGATAAAAATGTTGTATTTGAAACACGCGAGTTTCTAATTCACATCATAACACAATATATTCATATATTCAATATATACATTTAAGATAAGGAATATTACATCCTTGAAGATTACGGTAAACCAGGAGATAGTGCTGAAAATGAACCTACTTTGCGCAACATTTTCCAAAAAAAGTATGCGGATGTCGCACCTGCTAAGACATTTTGAATAATCTTTGCAGCTGCTACATCAACGGGTAATTTATTGTATTTCCAATCTAGAGAATCAATTGTACAATCCCATACTTTTAAAACTAGTGAAATAGATCTTTTTAATTACATACTTAATTTATTTTTTAATGTCCAATATTTTTCTCCATTAGCTTCAAAAGAGAATTCTACCCATCCATTCGGATCTTCACGATAAATAAAGATGGTTGTTCCAGGAGTTACTGTACCAACTTTATTCTCCTCGACAGCTACATCTGGTCTACTTTTAATTTTTAAATTAAATGGATAAGGTACCTGATAGTAAGTAGCTGATGATACAACATTTGAGCTTGAACCGTCTGCATACATTTTATATGGAATTTCATTAGATAACGCGTCGACATCTAATGTTTCAGGATTCTTTGGTAATTTTTTTGCATATGTATAGTCTTCTACACGAAACGGTTTAATACGTTCCATAATACCCGCAATTTTCTTAGCCCAGCCTTTATCTGATGCATATTTCACGTTCATGCCAGTTAATGTTGACCCGTTATAATACATACCACTTTCTTCTAAATATCTTTCTCGTACATAATTAGCATTATAAGCAATACTATCGCCGTAGCTTGGTAAATATTTCGCATATTTAAACGGATCTCCATCATATGCACGTAGACCGAATAAATTATGTTTTTGATATGCGATTTCTGATTTTCCGTATCCAGATTCTAAAATCGCATGCGCTGCTAAATAATGAGCACTCACGCCATATTGATTTTGCGCATTGATAAAATCTTGTCCATGTCCAACTAAGGGACTATCTGAATGATATTTTGCAATAAAACTATCAATCTCTTGAGCTGTAATTTTCGAAGCCACTGTTAAATTTAAATCTTCATATGAGGTAGCAGTAATAACCTCTTTTTCATCGTTTAAATTTTGTTGTAACATATCTGTTTTTGCAGTAAGTTGAGCAGCTTCAGCACGTGTTATAAATCTATTTGGTTGCCAACCGTTCTCGGTACCATTAGAAATTTTTAAATCTATTAAAATATTGGCATGTTTTTCTCCCCAATGCCCTTTTAAATCTTCAAATCTAACCTGCTCGTTATGATTTGCTGTGCTTTGTAGTTTATATGCATTTACTAGCATGGTAGCCATAGCAGCACGAGTTACTTTTCCGGATGGATTAAAGATTCCATTCCCTTCACCTTTAACAATACCAGCTTTTTCAGCAGCAGCAATATAAGGAGTAGCCCAGTGGTTTTGTGAATCTGTAAAAGATGGTTTTGCATTAGGATCAATTTTTATACCTAAAACTTTTGTCATAATTTTTGTAGCCGAAGCTCTGTCTAAAGAGTCATTTGAACCAAAAGTTCCATCTGGATAACCATTTAATACCTGTTTATCAACTAAATAGTTAACTGATTTATCAGCCCATGTAGGAACATCAGGGAATTTATGAGTATCTGCTAAAATATTAGAAGAATAGGATAATATAGCTCCTGCAAGGATACCTGTTGCAATTAATTTGTGCTTCATTAAAATAAACACCTCTACCATTGTATTTATCAAATTGAGATTTTCTATTTTTATATTTACATGTTTGTAATAATAATAAAATCGTATTATCACGCATTCAATTTGATGTAACGAGTATAGTTACTTATATACACAAGTGTCAATGAATTTCTTTTACAAAAATACATAATATTTACATGATTTTATAATTGACTTATGTATAAATTTTGTAAAGGACCTTTTGATAGATTTTACCTGAAGAAATCTCTTTAGTTGTTAATTTGCCAATCTTTCTCGTTTACTATTAATCAATTAAAAAAAGAATTTTTTGTTTGAAAATCTTAAGTTGATGGATGTGTGAACGTACCGCTACTAAAATTCTTGCTTTTAATTTATTATTACTGTATTATATTTACGTATCAATATAAGGATTATGGTATATAAAAAGGAATCAAATCTATAAGTAAGATTTAAATCCTTTTCCAATTCAAAAAGATTTTGCCAAAATCTAATATAATTTATGCTTATCTTTTTAGTATGTATCTAGTAAAAACATATTTTTTATCCATAGAATTCTGTTTTCAATGATATGAATTAGTGTTCTAAACAAGGAATCCTACAAAGTGATCTGAAAAACCTGAGAGATATTGTATGTAGTTTACTCATCTCCAGGTACTACAATAAAGAGCCTTACCTCTCTAGGCAAGACTCTACTAGTTTAGTTGTATACTATTTACATGATAACTAAGAAACAGAAAACATATAACACCAAATAACAGCACCCTATTACTCCTCCTACAGCTAATACCTGTTTAACCCAACTCTTAAATTTTTGATTACTGTAAATCGCTTGCACTCTTTCCATATTTCCTCCTATTAAAGAGAACCCTTAAAGACTCTCACCTCGCTATAGTACCATTAAAAAATGAATAATAGAGATCTAATGTATAAATATGCAATATTGCATACGGAAATGTATTGTTATTATTGTAAGCGCTTACTATAATAAGGTTATAAAGATTTATTACATTTTAATACGAAAAAGAGGAGAGAATAATATGGAAATCGCAATGGCAGTTTTAAAATTTATAGGTGGAGCAATCCCATTAATTCAAGAACTTCTAAAAGCATTTATGTAAATTCACTATTTAGCAATTATTCATAAAAATTATCATACAAATGATCTGTATATCAAAAATGAATTGGTTGACAGATCATTTACGTAATCAAGGTCCCTTTAACATGACTAAGGGGCCTTTTTAAAATTTTTAAATAATTAAGGTTACGTCACATCACCCTCAAGTTAGCAAAATAAAATGAAACTTTAACTTGATGGTGATGGGGTAACAGTTGTGATTTAGAGATAAGATCAGATTATACAAAGTTTTGCACGTCAGCGATACCGGAAATAAACTTCACCTTTAGTAGCAAGAATCTCCAATAAAGATAGCCAACTTGCCTATTTAGGAATAGGAGTTTCAATTTAAATGATGCGTTCCAAGGCACTACTCTTCTTCTAAAATAGCGTAATAATATTCATCCCACCATTCATTCCCATGTGGTATACACTTCCTGAAATAGCCTTCTCTTCTCATTCCAATCTTCTCCATTACTCGATATGATGGGGTATTTTTTGGCTGACATGTAGCTATAATCCTATGTAATTTCATTTCCTTAAAGCCATATTTCAATGTAGCTTGTGCTGCTTCAGAAGCATATCCTTTATTGAAATATTTAGGATTGAACACCCAGCCAATCTCATATGTATGCTCACCAAAATATTTATGAAAAACTATATGACCAATCAGAATATCTTTATCAATTAATACTACAGGAAAGTTTTTAGCGTTTTCACCAATGTTTTCATTCACAAAGTTTCTTGTATTTTCTTCAGTAAAAACCCCTTCAGGTATGTATTTCATAACATTGATATCTGATGTATACTCATGAACAGCTTGCCAATCTTTGAACTCAAATTTTCGTATTAATAATCTTTCTGTTTTTATAAACATTTACTTTTCCCCCTCAAAAAATTGCAACTATATTTAAACTCCACTTTTAAGGTGAAAATACGGGCCAAACAAACTATCTTACAGCTTGACTTTAGAAACTTTAGGGATAATGCTTTGACAAATATATTATATAACAAATATTAACATCCACGGGATTTGTTTTTGAAAATTATGTTAATTAAGAAAGAAAGTAGTTTTTTCTTAGATATTATTGTTAATAACTGATGGTATCATTATATTTCATTCTGCAACTTATTTAGAAAAGCTATGTACATTTCGAAGAAGTTCTTCAATAAGTTTTGTTTTTTCATTTACCTTTGTGGCATATGTGAAATCACCATAACAATATGGATACCTAAAATTATTTTTATTTCCACCACAAGTATACATCGCTGGATTTTGATCAACTTTCATCTTAGAAAATTTTTTGGCCGAATCCTCCGAGTGTTGTTTAACTTCTTGACTAGCAATAAAATCAATATACCCTGGTCCCATATTATAACTTTGAATAATTGTATCCATGCTAACATCCTTGTCCGTTCCATATTTGTACATTTTAGCAAAGTGCTTTACCCCCTGTTCAATGCTCAAGCTTGTCTCTTGAATTTCATTTGGCTTTAATCCAAGTGATTCAGATGACTGCATAGGATCGTTTCCCTCACCTCTACTCTCTTGATACATAATTCCTAATAAAATTGGTGTTTTCTCTCCTAAATTATATTTTTCTAATTCTTTTTTTAAGGTAGACTCATATTGCAATACACGTTTTTCGGTGGCTTGCGCTTTATTTTGTTGAATATTGGTTTTATGATTAAAATATAGCATTCCAAGTATTGTTCCTAAGCCTAAAATACTAATAAGGAACACTTTTATAATTTGTTTTTTACTTGTATCCTTCATATATTCCTCCTCGTATAAGAAATTCAATTTTTCAAAGGTAATTGGTTATATACAAACTATGTAATGAACATCTATCTCCCGCCCTTTTTAGACTCATATATCAATACTTTAAGGTTTCAAGTTTAATATAAAAATTTAAAGATAAGGTAAAGATAAGATAAAGATAAAATAAAGGGTATTTTTAGCGTACTTTAAAAGATATTGCTACAAAGGGATATATGGGACAACTTGTTGATATGAATGGATTTAGTGATAATTGAAAGGTTATTGTACAAGTTATTAATTATGGAGACATCATTCCAGAAGATTTAACCTATCTTTTCAATATGCTTTATATAAAAACTACAACATAACATATAATAAAAAACGGCGAACCCTCCACCTAGGAGAATCCACCATCACAAATAACTGATTATTTCACACCTATTTTTTTTGCTTTCTTCGGGAGCTCGTCTTCCTGCACTTCCTCCCAAGCTGTTACACCTGGAATATGATGTGATTGCATTTGAAACAGGGCTTTGGGAAGCAGCAGCTGTTCAGCAAAATTTTGATAACTCAACCGCTACAGAAGCGATGAAACAATCCTTATACTCTGTATGGAAAACTGAGGAACTTGAACAATTATTTACCTATATGAAAGAACAAAAAGAAAAAGGAAAGCCACTCACATTAGCTGGTTTTGATATGAATTTGTTTTATAAATCTTCATTCCGCTCTTATGCAAAAGAATGGTTGCAAAAAGTAAATCCTGAAGTAAAGAGTGAATTTGATACAGCAGTGTCAGAGTTGATTGAACTGGATAGGTATTACAATAAAAATAAAACATATTTCAAAAATGATATTAGACTTTACGAAGATGCAGCAATACAATTATGTTGGCCCAAATATGATGGATTATCTTCCACAGCGTATCAAAGACCAAATGGACACAATTGGTGTATTTGCGTATAGCGGAAGCAGTTGGGATAATGTTAATGAAGATGTTATTCCTGTACATAATGAACATGAAGAACCAAGCGTTGAAAAAATCATCAGCCCGGTAGGAAGTCCCCATGTTTTCGTTAACTTAAAAGGAGAAAGTAACCGACCAGAAACTTCATGGATGTTTACTCCTACTGCAGCAAGTTATTGGGGAAATAAATTAAAAGAAGAAATCATGATTCCGACAGAACAATATGATGGCATTCTCTGGTTAGAAAAAATATCACCTTCTGTACTGAAGTGAAAAATAAGAGCCTCCAATAAAGTAATGGAGGCTCTTTTCAATTAAGTTAGAATTTGAGGCAAAGGCGCTAAGAAAGTCTTTATACTGCTTAATGTTTATTTGTACTCTATAACCATTATTTTGAACAATTTACCATTCCCCTTCAACTTGTACATATGGTCCTATAATCAATTTCCGCTTTTACAAAGTGTTCTGCGGTGTTCATCATGATAAACAGTTAACAAGAATACGCGAAGCAACGAACTTGGAAATGTGAAAATCCGAAAGGACACGGAAACAAACTGGCACCCCCTTTAACAAGTAATAATTTGTTCTGCACCCATGTTGATAATTCTTCTGGTAATCGGTATGTAACGGAACCATGTTGCTCTTTTATAATGACATAGGGATTGCGGAATTCTTCTTGAATGCCGATTCCAATCACTTGATACAATTTCCTACACTGACTCGGAAACAATATATTGGGAATGTCTAATGATTCAATTTCATGAAAAGAATGACAGAATCTCGCATCAATTGCAAATACCATCACACCCACTCCCAGCTATACGTAAAGCACAATTAGTATATCAATAAGATCTATGTTTCGTGCAGAAATCCCCGTTTTCTCCCCAGACTTATCTACAAGAATAAAAAAGGAAACGCAAGATATGTTCCCTTTTCACTATTTGTTTTCTACACTTTTAATTCCAATATTTCTAGATGCTGAATAGATCCCCCCTGGCAGGTAGACATCTTCCTCCTTCAGCGGGGATACGGAACTTTCCGTTTCTACTAGTGATGGAAGATTGCGCATGCCAAATAATAATACTTTTCCCCTATTGCCCAAATGACGTGGGGTATGCATGGAAATCGTAAGGTTGTTTATGCATGTAATTGTTCCTGTTCTTAAACATTTTCGGGTATCTATTTTTATTATATTTTGCTTTTTTAGTATCTCTTATTTTTATTGTTTGATTGTTATGACTGGCACTTGCTCGGTTTCGGAAATTTCACTGTAACCATAATAAAGTAGAAAAAACAATAAAATAATTGTCCAAATAAATATAAACACTTTGTAACTATACTTCATATGAAAAACCTCATTTTCCCTATATAAGTGAATGTACATACATCCTATAAATCCGATTACATAAATTATCAGATATTTTAGTAGTAGAGAATCATTAAGTATTAGCAATTGTTATTCCATAAACATATCCAAGAAATCTTCAAAAAATATCATCTAGACATTTCATAAAAATGCACAGATAATATTTTTACTTTTAGCTAAGTAATGCTTATTATGTAATAAATCTTTATCTCTATTTCACCTTAATGTTTATATGTACAAGAGTCTGTGTAGCAACTAGGCTGTACTTTAAATATGTACTAAATTGTGTGTGGGAAAGGAAGCACATTTTATTTAAAGTTGTTACTTTAAACCCTTTAATTAGTTGGTAGTCTTCTTCATTCAGACAGAAAGGACATTTAAAGTGTGCACGTATTTTCAACTCAGACTCTTTACTACACACACTCCTATACACATAAAACACCTATAGATTTTGTAACATTAAGGAAACAAAAGGGAAATGACATAGAAATGATTATAATATTTCGTAACGATTTTGTAACACAAATGTAACACAATGCATTTAATCGTACAATACTTTTTTAGCTAATTATCAACAAAGCATTGTTAATGTCATTAAAAGTACTTAAGTCTGCACTAATCGCAAACGCGGAACCGCCATCTTGTTTAATTTGATCCACTACACTTTCTGCTTCTTCTTTTCTTTTACTATAGTGAACAACGACTAACGCACCAGCCTGTGCCAAATGTAAGGCAATACTTCGGCCTATCCCTCTACTAGCCCCTGTTACTAATGCAATTTTCCCCTTCAATTTATTCATCTCATCATCCCCTTGTTTAAAAAATTCTACTTAGTTATATCACAAGATACCCTTTGAAATGTTGCTCACTAATTTGATATCCATAAAACCAAAAGGCCCACTCATAATTATAAGAGTCGGCCTTTTTACTTCACATATTGCATCCCTAACTGTTATGTACTTTGTATTAAGTATAATAAAGAATCTAGATGGTATTATAGGTAAGCTTAAACTAAAGTCAATTCATATACATTTTGCTTAGAGTTTCTGCATTTAAACCGTTCGTTTAGGCTTCTATGCATATATTCAATAAAATTTCAGCAATGCCTGTATTTTTCATCATTAATATTTTTGTTTCTTAGGCATGAGCATACTTTGAAAAATCCTAAAAACTAGTCGATAATCTTTTAGAATCTAACTTTCCTATAATACTCTTTGCTATTTCTTCAATATTTTCATTTAGAAAGAAATGATTACCTTCAAAAGAATGAAAAGTACACGTTTTACTTGTGTATCGTTCCCATTTTATTACTTGATCATATGTAGTAAATTCATCATTTTCCCCATTAAATATAAGAAAATCAATATCACATGGTTGTGTATTTTTGTCATGAATATACGTCTCAACGATTTTAAAATCTGCTCTTAGAATAGGGAGAAAGATCTCCATTAATTCTTCTGATTGCAGTACCCCAGATGGTGTACCTCCCATTGCAATAACTTCTCTTTTAAATTGTTCGTTAGAAAGATTATGTCGGATATTTTTTATTTTACTATTTGGATGATTTCTACCGGATAAAACAAGAAATTTAGGCAATACGCTTTTAGAATCTTGTATTTTTCTAGCTACTTCATAGGCAATCAAACTTCCCATACTATGCCCAAATAAAATATATGGCGAATCATCTATCTGCATAACGATATTATTATAGACATCATTTACCGCTTCTTCCATACTTCCATACAAATTTTCTTCAATTCTATATCCTCTACCAGCTAACTCTATCGGCACTATCTCAATATATGGATTAAAGTAATTTTTCCATTTTGCGTAACTAAACGCAGATCCCCCAGCATGTGGAAAACAAAAAAGTTTAGTCTTCTGCATTGATTTTCTCCTTACTTTCAAATTTGTATATATTTTGGCAAATTGTATAAATGTCTTTAATTATTATCTCTTGTGGAAATTCATCTCTTGTTGCACAAACAGATAACTTATAATTTGGATCAATGTTATATTGTTTAAAGTAAAAGTTTTTAGGTATATTCTTGTATGAAATTAAAGTTCGTGACTCTTTTTTTATAGAGAATGAATTTAACGGGATATAAAGTCCTTTTCCAATCGTTTTGATATAACTTTCTTTTAATGTCCATAAATCATAAAAATAATTAATTTGTTCATCAGAATTCATATTAGATATATCATAAAATTCATCCGCTGAAAAAAATTCATGTGCTAATTTAAAAGCCTCTATTTCTGAAACTTTTTCTATATCAATACCCACATTAAAATTAGCAGTAGCACAAACCACCCATTCTCCTGAATGTGACACATTAAAATGAAAGTCAGAAAATTTTTCAACAAAAGGTTTTCCATACTCATTATATCTAAATCTAATTTCTTCATGATTAATTTTATACTTTTGGCAGATTAGAAATCGAATTAGTAAATCTCCTATCAGAGTTCTATTAATGTCGCATGAATTTAATAAACGCTTCATTCGTTCTTTCTTCTCATTTGAAACTAAGTTACTAAGTTGCTTAAGCAAATGACTTTCAATATTCTTTGGTATTTTCACAGCTTGAATTTGTATAATAAATCACTTCCTTTTTTAAAGAATTACTTCATATATGAACGTTACAGAAACTCAAATTAACTTTATTAAATTGCATATACAATAGAAAAGGTGCATATTTACATATCAATGAAAATATGCACCTTCCCTCAGTAATATCATCAGGCATTCGCTTCTATTACAAAGATTTCTATGTCTCTACCAATTACTTTTTACATTATCCCCTTAAAAAGTAATGCTCTTAATATATTCATTATTCCCTACACTTGATATGCAGGTATTGGTCTCCCCTTTTCGTTCATTGCGTTGCATCTTTTGCACTCTCTACTTTTCAGTTAATGAAAGGGATGTTTCTTTTATCCCTTCAAATTCATTTAATAGATACTTAGCTATCTTTTCAACTGCGGGGAAGTCTACTATTTCCTCATGTGATCCAGGGACTAAATACCTATTTACTCTACCTTTTAATAAAGGTCCCCAATCTGTAAACAACTCTTTTCCTTCCTCAGCACTAAAGTAGAGAACTTCTCCAGAGTATGGTATTAAATCATGCTCTGCCATTAAGTTCAGACATTTCCTATGAGCATTGATAACTTGCTTCAAATTCATAAGATCTGCATCAGGCGGGAGTACTCCCTCCATAATTAATCGCTCTACAAGCATATCTTGTTCATGGAAGAGGCCTTCCCCCTGCTCAGTAAAATCTCTAGGAATGAAATGCTCATATATATATGAGAGCATATCCTCCGTTGTTTTATAGTCCTGCTCTGAAGGTACTTTAGTATCCATTAGTATCAACAACTCAACTTCCTCACCTTGATTCTTTAGTACAGTTGCGATTTTATAAGCAATTGCACCGCCTAAAGACCATCCTCCAAGACGATATGGACCTTCTGGCTGAACACGTTTTATTTCTTCGATGTAAAGTTGAATTACTTCCGGCAAAGTTAACTCGTCAATTTCTTTCTTTTCTATAAGAGGATTCTGTAAACCATAAAATGAACAATGGTTCTTAAGCAATCTTGCTAGTTGAATGTAACAGAATACATTCCCCATAAACGGATGAACGCAGAAGAAAGATCTTTTCTCTGATTCTTGTAGTGGAACTAGCGCTGCTACTGATTTCGTCATATCATGCTTATCACGAATAAGGCATGCGATTCCTTCCACTGTTGGATTCTTAATCAATGTAGACACCTTAATCTCTTTTCCAAACTTCTCCTTAATTTTTGAAACTAATTTAATTACAAGGAGAGAGTGTCCTCCTCTATTAAAGAAATCATCATTTACATAGACATCTTCTATCTGTAACACATCCTGCCAGATTTTAATCAACTGATATTCAATTTCATCCCTTGGAATGATTGGTGTAGAAACGTTATTTTCTCTCAGAATAGTTAAATTGTTCAATGCCTTTCGATCAACTTTTCCATTCGTTGTAAGAGGAATCTCGTCTACCTTAATAAAGTGTGCGGGAACCATATAATTTGGTACTTGTGTCTTGAGATACTCACGCCACTCATGCATACTACCATCTCCAACTACATAAGCAACCAATCTCTGCTCTCCTAATTTATCCTCTGTTACCAAAACTACTGCTTCTTTTACCAGTGGATGCCTCTCTATACTCGCTTCAATCTCTTCAAGTTCAATACGAAAGCCCCTAATTTTCACTTGATTATCAATTCTTCTCAAGTAATCTAAATTACCATCAGGTAAATAACGAACCAAATCTCCCGTACGATATAAACGCTCTTCTTCATTAAATGGATGACGGATGAATCTCTCTGCTGTTAATTCTGGACGATTCAAGTATCCTCTCGCTATACCTGCACCACCAATATATAGCTCACCTGTTACACCAACTGGGACAGGTAACAAATTTTTATCCAATACATAAGTTTGAACGTTTGGCAATGGGCGCCCAATTGTTATTCTCTTACTATCTGTTTGGATATGATAACACGTTGCATCAACCGTACATTCTGTAGGACCGTATACGTTATAAAAATCAATTTTTTCAGTCTCTACTAGCTGTTCCCATAATGACGGCATAATTGCTTCACCACCGACTAATATCTTACTTGGTACATGAACATCAGCACTTATTTCTAGCAATCCTCCATCTATTAGTAATTGAAGTAATGAAGGTGTCATATCAAACATTTCCAATTTATTCTCCCTAATATAGGACACAAATTGTTCCGGATTAGTGCGAACTTCACTTGGGATAATATATAAACTTGAACCATAAAGCAACATTTGTAATTGCTGAATAGATACATCAAAGGCAATTGACGCATTCAAACCGACGCGCATATTATTAGGTATCTCATGTGAGAAAACTTCTTTTTGTAAACCATAGGATAGGTTTATTACACAATTGTGCTGTACTAAAGCCCCCTTTGGATTCCCTGTCGAACCAGAAGTATAGATAACATACGCTAAGTTTTCCCCTGTTACCTCACATATTGGTGAAAGTTTGCTTTCTTGAGAAAGCATTGCTTGGTCCCTATCTAGGCAAACTGTCTTGATGTCTTTAGGTATCCAGCCTAGTAATACTTCATTTGTAACTAACACTTTAATTCCTGTGTCTTCTAAAATATATTGTAGGCGGCTTTCCGGATTCGATGGATCTAATGGAACATAGGCTGCTCCAGCCTTCCAAATTCCCATGAGACCAACAACCATCTCAACTGAACGCTCAAAGCAAAGGCCAACTAATGACTCTGTCCCAATTCCACATTTCTGTAAATGATGGGCTAATTGATTAGCTCTTTCATTCAGCTCTCGATATGTTAGTTGCTGTTTTTCATCTACCACTGCCAACGCGTCAGGCGTACGATTTACTTGCTCTTCGAATAGTTGATGGATTGCATTCTCACGTGGATAGGATATAGTATTATTATTCCATTCTTCCAATAGCTTTCTTTGTTCAGCTTCCGTAATATATACTAGCTCCGATAGATTTTGATCAATGTTTTTGAGCATTTGCATTAACACTTGGTGTAAATGACCCAGCATTCGTTCAATGGTTACTCTATTAAACTTACTACGGTCATACATTAACTTTAACGATAACTGGATTCCTGGAACTACAGCTAACCCTAATGGGTAGTGGGTTTGTTCTACCCCTTCCAATTCACCAATTTCCAGATTTTCTGAAGACTCCTCTTTCACTGGATAATTTTCAAACACATATAAACTATTGAATAGCGGTATTCCTCTAGGAACTTCACTCCACCCCTGAATCTCTGTCAAAGAAGCATACTCATATTGTCTTCTTTCTATCTCTTCCTCTTGTATCTTCTGCAACCAATCTATTAATTTTATATCATCCATCAATTGAATTCGCGTCGGTGACGTTGTAATGAAAGGACCTACGATGTTTTCAACATCAATAATCTCCGTAGAACGCCCTGAGCTTGTTACACCAAAAACAATGTCATTTTCTCCACTATATCGGCTCATGAGATATGCCCATGCACCTTGAATTACTGTACTCAAAGTAAGTTTATTGCGTTTCGCCCATCCTTGTAACGCTTGAGTCTGCTCTTCTGATAAATACGTAACCTTCTCTGTGTAACCTTTTTCTTCCTCTTTACTTTCTAAGCCCAGCAAAGTTGGCGCAGTAAAACCTTTTAGCTTCTCTCTCCAGAATTGTTCCGCCTGCTCCTTATCCTGCTCTCTTAACCATTGGATATATTTCTTATATGGTGAGGACTTAGGTAATTTCACAGCTTCTCCATTCATTCTCTTCTGATAGACTGTAAGTAATTCATTAAATACTAATGGTAAACTCCATCCATCCAGTAAAATATGGTGATGGGTCCAAACAATCCGATATTCTTCCTCACCTTCTTGAATGACTGTTACCCGCATCAATGGTGCTTCATCAAATTGGAAGGCTTGTTTTCGATCTAATGCCAAAAAGACTTTTCTTTTTTCCTCTATCTCTTCACTTGTCATTGTACGCCAGTCTTCTTTGTTCACTTTAAATGGGATATTTTCATACACCACTTGTACAGGTTCTTCAATTTCGTCCCATACAAATGCTGTACGAAAAATTTCATGCCGCTGAATTACAGATTTCCACGCCTGCTCAAATGTAGGAATATTCATTTTTCCTCGAATCATAAAACTCAATTGCACTATATACGGTGCAACATGTTCATCCCCTTGGTCATGCAATGTGTGGAAAATCATACCTTCTTGCAAAGGTGATAGTGGATATAAATCAGTAATCTGATTGTTCTTTCCGCGATGCATTTTGTTTAGTACATTTGTCAAACCTTCTTGGCTAAGATTAGTCATTGCAAAATCCGAAATGGTCAGTGCAGATTCTCTATCTGAAAATTGAATCAATGTACTCAGTTGATATAGCATATTCTGTGCAATACTTTGAATCGTTGATTTGGCAAATTGTCCAACATTGTATACCCAAGTGAACTGAAGTTTTCCATCCGTTACAACCCCAATTACATCAATTACATGCGATCGCTTGGAACCGGCAGCATGATCTAAACGCTTAAATTCATTCTCCGGAATAAACATTGCATCGCTAGAAAACATTTGGTCAAATTGTCCAAGATAGTTAAAACTAATAGACGGTGTATATTGGGAGCTTAATTGCTCACACATTGTTGCGTTCATGTAACGCAACACCCCATAATCAACACCCTTATTAGGAATTTTGCGAACTTGTTCTTTAACTGCTTTTAATGCTGCAATTGGCGTATGAGCACTAGTAATATTTAAATGAACTGGGTAAATACTTGTAAACCATCCCACAGTTCTCGATAAATCAACATCTTCAATAATCTCTTCTCGACCATGTCCCTCTAAATCTACGCTCAATATCGGCTGCCCCGTACATGCTGCCATAGCTTGTACTAATGCTGCTAATAATACTTCATTGATTTGGACATGGTGAGTGCTTAAAGTCTCTTGCAATAACATACGGGTCTCATTCTCATTTAACACCACAGTAATTTCCTCAGTTACTGCGCTTACTGGATTACTTATAGTACCATCTACCGGCAATTTAACTACGTCTTGTTCAGCCTGCTCCTCCCAGTAATGTAGCACTTCTTTTGATAGTCCAGTTTCAGCGTAATGATGTAATTTCTCCGACCATTCTTTAAAAGATGTACTCTTCATAGGTAATTGAATTTTCTGCCCTTGGACTACTTGCGTATATGCTGTTTGCAAATCTTCCAATAAAATTCGCCAAGAAACACCATCCACGGCTAAATGATGAATTGTCCAAAATAATCGGCCAGCGTGCTCACCTTCATCAAAATACACCATTCTCATTAGCGGACCATCATGTAAATTCAAACTTTCTTGTGCAACATTAATCTCTTTTTGAATAACCTGATGCCAATCCGCTTCCGGCACTTCGTCTAATGAAATGACAGTAAGCATCAATTGTTCTTCTATTCCTTCATTCCACTGTTTCCAAACCCCATTAGGTAAACGTTCATATCTTAAACGCAGAGCATCATGATGAAGTAGAAGGTTACCTGCCGCCTTTTCCAGTGATCCTATGTCCAATTTCTCTTTCGTTCTAAAGAACATGGATTGATTCCAATGATGTGGGTTAGGATGATTTTGTGCAAAAAACCTTTGCTGAATAGGTGTAAGTATCGTCTCTCCAGTTATAATTCCCTGTTCAGCTTGTACACCTTGTTCTTCTTTGACTACTTGCGCCAACTCAGCAATCGTTTGGTGTTCAAATATTTGTTTTGGTGTCAATTGTAAACCAACTTGCTTCGCGCGCGAGACAATCTGAATGCTAAGAATTGAATCTCCACCAATTTCAAAGAAGTTATCATTCATACCAATACGTTTTGAACCTAGCACACGTTCCCAAATGATAGAAAGCTTATGTTCACGTTCATTTCTTGAGGCCACGTATCCTTCTTGTGTTCCTTGATAATCTGGTATAGGTAACGATTTCCGATCAATCTTTCCATTTATGGTTAGCGGTAATTCTTTCATTTCGACAAAGTAGGAAGGTATCATATGGATTGGCAGTTTTGTTTTAAGATACTCTCGCCATTCTTCTAAACTGCCTTCGCCCACTACATAAGCTACCAGCCTCTTATCTCCCGACTGATTTTCCCTAACCATTACAACTGCCTCTTTTACCAAGTCATGCTCTTGTAAAGTCGACTCAATCTCTCCAAGTTCAATTCGAAATCCTCTAATCTTCACTTGATTATCCATTCTTCCTAAGTAGTCTATATTACCATCAGGAAGATATCTCACAAGATCACCTGTTCTATATAACCTCTCGCCTTCTTTGAATGGATGAGAAATAAATCGTTCGGATGTTAACTCTGGACGATTCAAGTACCCCCTTGCTAGACCTGCTCCTCCGATATAAAGTTCCCCCATCACACCAACTGGAACTGGCAACCTATTTCTATCTAATACATAAGTTTGGATGTTAGGCAATGGACGCCCAATTGTTACTCTCCTACTATCTTTTTTGATATGATAGCATGTTGCATCAACCGTACATTCTGTAGGACCATATACATTATAAAACTGGATTTTATCAGTCTCTACTAGCTGTTCCCATAATGACGGCATAATTGCTTCACCACCAACCAGTACCTTACTTGGAACATGAACGCCATCGCACGTTTCTAACAATCCGACATCTATAAGTAATTGAAGCAATGAAGGTGTTATATCAAAGATTTCTAACTTGTTCTCCCTAATATAAGCTACAAACTGCTCCGGATCACTTCGTACTTCGCTTGGAATAATATACAAACTTGAACCATAAATCAACATTTGTAATTGCTGAATAGATGCATCAAAGGCAATTGAAGCATTTAAACCGACATGCATGTTAGATGGTATCTCATGTTCGAAAACCTCTTTTTGTAAACCATGCGACAAGTTTATTACAGAATGATGCTGTATCAAGACACCCTTTGGGTTCCCCGTCGATCCCGAAGTATAGATAACATACGCTAGGTTTTCTCCTGTTACTTCACATTTTGGTGAAAGAATGCTTTCTTTTGAAATCATTGCCTGATCCCTATCTAGACAAACTGCCTTGACTTCTTTGGGTATCCAACCTTCTAATGACTCATTCGTAACTAATACTTGAATTTCAGTGTCCTCCAAAATATATCGTATGCGACTTTCTGGATATGATGGGTCCAATGGAACGTATGCTGCTCCAGCCTTCCAGATCCCCATAATACTAACAATCATCTCAACTGAACGCTCAAAGCAAATTCCAACTAATGATTCATTCCTAATCCCACATTGCTGAAGATAGTGGGCCAATTGATTAGCTTTTTCATTAAGCTCTCGATATGTTAACTGCTGTTTTTCATCTACCACTGCTACCGCATCAGGTGTACGATTTACTTGCTCTTCAAACAGCTGATGAATCGTACTTTCCCGTAGATATGCTACAGCATTATTATTCCAATCTTTCAACTGTTTTTGCTGTAATCCTGATAATATAGGCAACTTAGCCAATGATTTATCAGGATTCTCCACGATTACATTCAACCAGTTTCCAAAATGTTCAGCCATGGATTCAATAGTTAAGCTGTCAAATAAATCAGTTCTATAAACAAAAGTAAGTAATAAACCCTCTTCCACTTCTGCAGCTGTTAAACTTAAATCAAACTTAGCGATTGGAGCATTACTTTCCATTACTTCTATATTTCTTCCATGTAGTTCTGGTAGCTTCTGTCCCGCATTTTGCAAAGTAAACATGGTTTGGAAAATCGGAGAATGGCTTGTATTTCGTTCAGGTTGGATAACCTCTACAATTTTCTCAAACGGAACATCTTGATACTCATACGCCTTCAATGCTTTTATCCGCACTTGAGACAACAACTCTTGAAATGCCGGTGCATTACTTAAATCAGCTCGATAAACCAAGGTGTTGACAAAGAAACCAATCAGCCCCTCAATTTCTCGATAATTTCGATTTGCAATTGGGCTACCAACAATAATATCCGTTTGTCCCGTATAACGAGCAAGGAAACTTTGATACGATGCCAATAAGGTCATGAAAAGTGTGGCCCCTTCTTGACGACTTAGTTCGTTTAATTTATCCAGTAATGGGCGCGATAACAAAACATTATGAGTTAATCCATGGTGGGTTTGCACTGGCGGACGCGGACGATCCATTGGTAACATTAAGACTGGTAACTCACCAGATAATTCTTCCTTCCAATATGCAAGTTGTTGATATAGTACTTCATCTTTCAACCATTCTCTTTGCCACTGAGCAAAATCGGCATATTGAACTGGTAGTGGTTCCAGTTCTGCTTGTTTTTCACCAATCGTATTCTCATAAAATGCCATCCATTCTTGAAGTAAGATTTCCATCGACCATCCATCTGAGATAATATGATGCATATTACACAGAAGAACCCATTCTTCTTCTGAAATTCTTATAATTTGTCTACGGAACAATGGCCCTTGTTCTAAATCAAATGGAGATTCGACTTCAGTTTGAATCCATTGCTCCAACTTTCTTTCTCTCTCCTCTAATGAAAGCTTAGTTAAGTCCATTTGTGGCAGAGAACGGAAAATATACGGTTGAATCTGCTGCACAGGATGGCCATCCTCTTCATAAAATACCGTCCGCAAAGATTCATGACGCTCTATCAACTGATTCCATCCCAACTCCAATGCTTCAGGTAACCAATTCCCTGTAAGGCGGCATACCATTGGCATATTATAAAGGGCACTATTAGGTGCAAATTGATCAATAAACCATAAGCGCTGTTGGGCATAAGATAGTGGAATATTATTTCCGCGTTCCATCGGCACCAATGGTGGAATTTCTCGTTTTTCATTCCCCTTACGTAACTGATCCATTCGTTTCGCTAATGCCTCGATCGTTGAATATTCGAACAGTTCACGTACTGGCAATTTGATTTGAAAGACTTCCTGTAAGCGTGAGACCACTTGTGTAGCAAGTAGAGAGTGACCACCAAGCTCAAAGAAAGAATCCTGAACACCAATGTCTCCTATTCCTAGCACTTGACTCCACACTGAAGCGATAAGTTCTTCCAGCGGAGTTCGTGGGTATACAGTATTTTCAGCGGATTGTTCACTAAGTATAGGTAATGCCTTCAAATCAAGTTTTCCATTCGGTGTAAGTGGTAAAAATTCCATCTCAATAAAGTTTGTTGGAACCATGTAATTTGGTAAATGTGTTTGTAGATGTTCTCGCCATTCATGGACACTTCCTTCACCAACTACATAAGCTACTAATCTCTTATCACCTTGATTATCCTCTCGTACCAATACAACTGCTTCTTTTACAGAGGAATGTGACTGCAAAACAGCTTCTATTTCTCCCAATTCAATCCGGAAACCACGAATTTTCACTTGGTCATCTATACGACCATGGAACTGGAGATTACCATCAGAAAGATAACTTGCTTTGTCTCCTGTGTAATAGAGACGTTCTCCTGACTTGAAAGGATGTGGAATAAATTTTTCCTTTGTAAGATCCGGACGATTAGCATATCCACGTGCAAGACTCTTCCCTCCAATATAGAGATCTCCAATTACCCCAATTGGTACTAGCTGAAGATGAGAATCTAATACATAAACTTCTGTATTCGCAATCGGTCGACCAATCGATGGCGTACCTGTTGTCACTCCTATAGGTACATAACTATCTGTGGTAACGACTGTATTTTCCGATGGACCATACTGATTAATTACCGCAAAAGGAATATCGTTAGATGGATACTGTGTTAATTGATCCCCACCAGTAATGATAAAACGAAGATCCGTTTTATCTGGCCAAGATAATTTCAAGAGTCTTTCCAGAATAGGCGTAGGTGCAAAGCTAGCTGTTATTCGTGAATTAATGAGCCAGTCCCTTAGTGCTTCTGGATTAATTCTCAGTTCCTCTGTTGACAAGTAGAGTGCTGCACCAGCAGTTAGATACGGCCAAATCTCCTGGACAGCCGAATCAAAAGCAACCCCTGCAATCTGAGTCGCACGATCCTCTGCTGAAATATGATAAACTTCCTGATGCCAAGAAACCATATTCATTAATGAGCGATATTCAACCATGACACCCTTCGGTTTTCCTGTAGAACCAGAGGTATAGACAATATAGGCTAAGTTCTCTGGATTTATTTGACGTGTAGGTGCGATTACGCTTTCCACCGTTAATTCTTCTAACCTCACCATTTCGACGTGTGCGAAATGTCCTTCTTGTGCTTCCGCCGTCACTACAAATTGAATTCCTGCATCTTCAATCATGTATTCTAACCTTGATTTTGGATACAACGGATCTAAAACGACATAAGCTCCACCAGCTTTTAAAATGCCTAGTAAACTTGCCATCAGCTCAGCTGACCTCGGAAGATAAACTCCTACCACTGACTCTGGGGCTACTCCCTTTCGCTGTAAAACATTTGCCAACTGATTTGCTTGTGCATCCAGTTCACCATAAGTCCACTGTTTTGTTTGATCAACTACCGCAATCGCATCCGGACGCCTTGCTACTTGCTCCTCAAATCTGTCGCAAATAAGACCCTGATGAGACATTTCCATTACAGTGTCATTCCATGTTTCTAATAACAAAGTACGCTCGGGTTCTGATAGCATGCTCAGGTCATGCAACGGATTTTGTGGGCGATGAGAAACTTCATGTAGCCATTTCTCAAAGTGTCCTGCCATCCGTTCAATAGTAGTAGCATTGAATAAATCCTTATTGTACTCAAAAGTAAAAAGTAATCCCTCTTCCGTCTCAGCTGCCATTACACTTAAATCAAACTTTGCAATTGGACTATGGCTTTCTATCATTTCAATACTTCTACTAGATAACATTGGAAACTCTTGTTTCATATTTTGCAAGATGAACATAGTCTGGAAGATTGGCGAATGACTTGTACTTCGTTCCGGTTGCACAACTTCTACAATTTTTTCAAATGGAATATCTTGATATTCATACGCCTTCAATGCCTTTTGACGAACCTGATATAGTACATCTTGAAATGTCGGCCTACCACTCAAATTAGCTCGATAAACCAGCGTGTTAACGAAGAAACCAATTAGTCCTTCAATTTCTCTATAATTCCGATTCGCAATTGGGCTTCCGACCAGAATATCTTCTTGTCCCGTATAACGAGATAGAAAACTTTGATATGCAGCTAAAAGCGTCATGAAGAGTGTAGCCCCTTCTTTTCGACTAAGTTCATTCAATTTATCATGTAGCCTGCTTGGCAGAACCAGAGTGTATGTCGACCCGTGATGAGTTTGTATTGCGGGACGCGGGCGATCCATAGGAAGTTGGAGTACAGGAAGCTCCCCAGACAATTCTTCCCTCCAATATTGGAGTTGTTGATTAAGCACCTCCTCCTTTAGCCATCCTTTTTGCCACTGAGCAAAGTCTGCATATTGAACCGGTAATGGTTCAAGTTCCGCTACCTTTCCATCCGTTGCTTTCTCATAAAATGCCATCCATTCTTCAAGTAGGATTCCCATTGACCATCCATCTGAAATGATATGATGTAGAGTACAAAGGAGTATCCATTCTTCCTCTCCCACATGCAAAATACTTGTCCTGATTAATGGACCCTCTGTTAAATCAAATGGCACTTCTGTTTCTTGTTGAATTAAACGTTTAACTTCTTCTCCTTGATCTTCAGAAGAAAGCATAGTTAAATCCGTTTTCGGAATTGATTGAAAAGCATACGGTTCAATTTGCTGTACGGGTTGACCGTTCACTTCGTGAAAGACCGTCCGCAGTGATTCATGACGTTCTATTAGTTGATTCCATCCCGTTTCCAATGCTTCAAGTAGCCAATTCCCTGTAAGGCGACATACCATTGGCATATTGTAAAGGGCACTATTAGGTGTAAATTGATCAATGAACCATAAGCGTTGTTGGGCATAAGATAGTGGGATAGCTTCTCCTCGTTTCATTGGTATTAGCGGCGGAATCTCTCGTTTTTTATCTCCTTTACGTAACTGATCTAATCGCTTTGCCAGTGACTCCACCGTTGTATATTCAAATAGTTCACGTACTGGTAATTCAATTTGAAAAATTTCCTGTAAACGTGACACTACTTGAGTAGCTAGTAGTGAATGACCACCGATTTCAAAAAAGGAATCCTGAACACTAATATTTTTTATTCCTAACACTTGACTCCAAACGGAAACGATAAGCTCCTCCACTGGTGTTCGTGATGAAGTAATATCTTCACTTATGAACTGTTCTTCTAATTCCAGTAAGGCTTTCCGATTCACCTTACCATTTGGAGTGAGTGGCATACCTTCAATTTTGAAAAAGTATGCCGGAACCATATAATGTGGCAGTTGCTTCTTGAGATATTCACGCCACTCTCCAGTATCCCCTTCACCCACTACATAAGCTACTAACTGCTTATCTCCTGGTCGATCTTCCTTCACCAACACGACTGCCTCTTTTACAGATGAGTGATCATGTAAAGCTGCTTCAATTTCTCCCAATTCAATTCGGAATCCTCTAATTTTAACTTGGTTATCTATTCTTCCAATATATTCTAAGTTACGATCATTCATATATCTCACCAAGTCACCCGTTCGATATAATCGTTCCCCGTCCTTAAAAGGATTCGGAATAAAACGTTCAGTAGTTAAATCCGGTCGATTGAAGTAGCCACGTGCCAATCCTACTCCTCCAAGGTAAAGTTCCCCTGCCACACCAATCGGGACCACTTGTTGATATTGATCTAGCACATACAACTCTGTATTATCAATCGGACGACCAATCGGAATAAGCATTGCTTCTTTTTCTAAATCACAATCATAATAAGTCACATCCACAGTTGCTTCAGTAGGACCATACAAGTTAATTAACTTTGTTTGCTGAACATTGTAAAAGATCCCCTTAAACCGGCGAACCTGCTCAGTGTTTAACGCTTCTCCACTAGTAAAAACTTGAATTAAAGACGATACATCCCTTTTCGAATTATATAGTTCCATATAATCTAAAAAAGTAGATAACATCGACGGAACAAAGTGCATGGTGGACACACGATATCGTTCAATATACTCCTCAATCACCGCAGGATCTTTCTCTCCTCCTGGTGGAAGTAAACAAACACGTGCTCCTACAAATGACCACCAAAATAATTCCCAGACAGAAACATCAAATGAGAACGGTGTCTTTTGTAGGATTGTATCCTCCTCGGACAATGGGTATTTTTTCTGCATCCACTGTAGACGGTTGATAACGGAATGATGTTCAATCATTACCCCCTTTGGATTTCCCGTCGAACCCGAAGTGTATATGATATAGGCTAAGTTATTTGCTGTTACTCCACTTACCGGAGCTAAATTACTCTCTTTAGAAATCATCACTTGATCCCGGTCTAAACAAATTGCTTGAATATCTTTAGGTAACCAGTCCTGTAGTGTTTCTTTTGTTAACAGCACTTGAATTTGTGAATTCTCCAAAATATATCTCAGGCGGTTTTCGGGATAACTTGGGTCCAGTGGGACATAAGCCCCACCTGCCTTCAAAATCCCAAAGAGACCGATAATCATATCAGGAGAACGTTCAATACATATACCAACCAATGATTCAGGTCCGATACCTCGTTTTTGTAGAAAATGTGCCAATTGATTCGATTTTTCATTAAGTTCTTGATACGTTAGCTTTCCCCCCTCATAAACTACCGCCACTGCATCAGGTGTCCGTGCAACTTGCTGCTCAAATAGCTCATGAATCATACAATCGTGACCATAAACTACGTCCGTATCATTCCATTCTTCTAGGAGTTGTTTTTGCTCATTATCCGATAACATTGACAGCTTTGCATATGATTCATCTGGATGATACGTGATTTCATTTAGCCAGTTCTCAAAATGTCCTGCCATACGTGCAATGGTACTACTATCAAATAAATCCGTGTTGTATTCAAATGAGACGAATAGACCTTCTTCCACTTCATAGGCAGTTAAGCTCAAATCAAATTTAGCAATAGACATATTACTTTCTACCATTTCAATACTTCTATCAGGCAAATCTAGTCGTTCTTGTTTTATATTCTGTAGCGTAAACATGGTCTGAAATATAGGGGAATGACTCATGCTTCGTTCAGGTTGCACAGCTTCTACTATTTTTTCAAATGGTATATCTTGATATTCGTAAGCTTTTAACGCCTTTTTCTTTGTTTGGTTCAAAATCTCTCGAAAAGTAGGGGTGCCACTCAAATCTGATCGGTAAACCAACGTATTAACAAAGAAACCAATTAATCCTTCTACTCCCTTATGGTTTCGATTTGCAATCGGACTACCAACTAGAATATCTTTTTGTCCCGTATAACGAGCAAGAAAGCTCTGGTATGCGGCCATTAAAGTCATAAATAAAGTAGATCCTTCTTGTCGACTTATATCCTTCAATTGACTGAGCAATTTATAAGGAAAAATTACATGATGCGTAGCCCCAGAGTAAGTCTGTTTAACCGGTCGAGGTCGATCCACTGGCAGTTGTAAGATAGGAAGTTCACCAGACAATTCTTCCTGCCAATACGTAAGCTGACGATTTAGCACATCACCTTGCAACCACTCCTTTTGCCACTTCGCAAAGTCTACATATTGAATGGATAGTGAACTTAATTTAGCAGGATTTCCGCCCGTTTCTTCTTCATAGAAAGCAAGTAATTCATTCATGAATATACCAATGGACCAAGCATCAGAAATAATATGATGCATCGTACACAGTAATAACCATTCATCCTTCTCTAATTGAACAAGCTGATTACGAATTAAAGGACCATTCATTAAATCAAATGGTTCTTGCGCTTCTCTCGCAATTAAACTATCTACCTCTTTTTCTTTTACTTCTAGAGGAAGTTGAGAGTAATATCTTACAGGTAATGCTCTAGGAAGGAATTCGACAATTTGTTGCACAGGTTGTTCTCCTACTTCTTTAAAAACAGTTCGTAATGATTCATGGCGTTCAATGAGTCGATTGAATCCCTTTTCTAATGCTTCAGGTATCCAATTTCCTTTTAGATGCCATACCGTTGGAATATTATATAAAGAACTGTTTGGATTAAATCTGTCCATAAACCACAAGCGTTGTTGTGCATAAGACAACGGGAGTGCTTCTTTATTCTCCTTTTTTTGCATTTGCTTCTGAAGCCATGCTCTCTTCTCAGGAGAAAGTGAACTCAGCTTTGCAAGTAAATCACTTCTCATTTTTTTACCCCTTCCTCAATCAAATTACTCTCGAATATCCCTTGTGCTTCTTCCTCTGATAGCTCCTCTAATTGCTTAAGTAGTTCCAATAATTCTTCATCATTACTCACTTCTGCTTCTTTTTGAACATAGTCTTGAAGACTTACATTCTCCTTACTATCATTCTGCATTTCTTGATTTTTGTTATCGAGCAATTGATCAATCTGTTCTGCCAATTGCTGCACCGTATGAAACATAAATAAATCATGCAATGGTATCTCGATTCCAAAAGCCTCTTTAAGATTGGAAACAGCTTGCGTAGCGAGTAGTGAATGGCCACCAATTTCAAAAAATGAATCTTGAATTCCGATGTTTTCCATACCTAAAACTTCATGCCATATCGAAACGATTGTTTTTTCCGTAGACGTACGAGGAGCAATATAACCACTTGCTATCTCCTGTCTCTCTGGTGCTGGTAAGGCCTTCCTATCAATTTTCCCATTAGGAGTGAGTGGAAATGCATTTAATCCAACAAAATAGGCTGGAATCATATAATTTGGTAGTTGATCCTTGAGATAATCACGCCACTTTTGAGCATCCCCGTCTCCTACAACATAGGCGATCAAACGCGGATCGCCAGGATAATCTTCCTGCACCATCACAATAACTTCGTTAACCAGTGTATGCCTTTGTAATGTCGCTTCAATTTCTCCTAGTTCAATCCGGAACCCACGAATTTTCACTTGATGATCGATTCGTCCAACATACTCCAAATTTCCATCTGGTAAATACCTTACTAGATCTCCAGTCCGGTATACTCGCTCTCCTTCTTTAAACGGATGCGGTATAAAACGATCTTGCGTTAAGTCAGGGCGGTTTAAATATCCACGCGCTAACCCTGATCCACCAATGTATAGCTCACCAACTACACCAATTGGAACCATTTTTTGTTCGGCACTCAGTACATATACTTCTGTATTGAATATTGGTTTACCAATTGGTGGTACCCTATGCATGTCACACTTTTCTAATTCCATATACGTGGAATACGTAGTATCTTCGGACGGTCCATATAGGTTGTACACCTTTTCAATCGTACTTCTCTCGTATAAATCTTGAACAAGCGAATATGGCAATGGTTCTCCAGCCAAATTCATCACCTTTACCGAAGAAGGGATTGTTTTTGCTCGAACCAGTTCCTTCGCTGCCGATGGTACAGTATTAACCAAAGTTACACCTTTGGTAGACAACTTCTCTAGATGTAGAGCATTTTCAGTGACAATCACCTTACCACCCATCGTTAAGGGAACAAATACTTCAAAAACGGATAAATCAAAAGATAGCGAAGTTGAAGCTAACACTCCCGCTAATTCCTTTCGGGAATACGTATGATGCGCCCAATGAATCATTGTTACTGTATTCCTGTGCTCAATCATTACTCCCTTTGGATTTCCAGTGGAACCTGAAGTATAGATAATATAGGCTAAGTTATCGCCCGTCACTTCACTCGTACATACCGTAGTTACTTCTTGTTCTATTTCTGCTCGATTACTATCAATACAAATCACGTTGACGAGTTTAGGTATAACCATTTTTTGTTGTAACTTTTCCTGTGTCACCAGTACCTTTATTTGAGCATCTTCTAAAATGTACTGTAGTCGACTTTCCGGATACGCTGGATCAATTGGGACATATGCTCCTCCCGCCTTCATAATTCCTAAGAGACCGACAATCATCTCAGATGAACGTGTGACGCAAATCCCAACTAATGATTCGCATGTTACACCATTTTTTTGTAAATAATGTGCCAACTGATTCGAGCGTTCGTCCAACTCTCGATATGTTAGTTCTTCATCTTCGCACACTACTGCAATTGCTTCTGGTGTTTTTTTCACCTGTTCTTCAAACATTGTATGAATCGTACTTTCTTCCATATCTATAACACGCGATTTATTCCATTCCTCTAGTAGTTGCTTATATTCTACTTTCGATAACATATTCAGTTCTGATAATACACCTTTTGGATGAGAGACAATTTGATTTAACCAATGCTCAAAATGACTTGCCATACGTTCAATGGTTGTATCATCAAACAAATCAGTATTGTATTCAAAGGTTAGTGATAATCCTTCTTCCGTCTCAGTAACAAATAAACTCAAATCAAATTTCGCTACAGAAGCATGGCTTTCCATGAGTTCCATTTGTCTTTCAGATAGCTGAGGAAATTCTTGCTTCGCATTCTGTAAAGTAAACATAGTTTGGAATATTGGTGAATGACTTGTATTCCGTTCCGGCTTTACGGATTCTACCACTTTCTCAAATGGGATGTCCTGATACTCGTATGCTTTTAGTGCTTTTTTTCTTACCTGCGACAAAAGTTCTTGGAACGACGGATTTTCACTGAAATCAGCTCGATAAACCAACGTATTTGCAAAGAAACCTATTAATCCCTCAATCTCTTTCACATTTCGATTAGCGATTGGGCTTCCAACCAAGATGTCATCCTGTCCTGTATAACGAGAAAGGAAGCTTTGATACGCTGCCATCAATGTCATAAATAAAGTGCATCCTTCTTGCAGACTTAAATCTTTGAGCTTTTCCTGTAGGGAATTCGCCACTATTAAGGACTGACTTGCACCACGATGGGTTTGAACTGCAGGTCGAGGACGATCCATCGGTAATTGTAAAACCGGTAGTTCCCCAGATAATTCTTCCTTCCAATATTGAAGGTGCTGATTCAAATTTTCTTCTTTTTGCCATTCCTTCTGCCACATGACAAAATCTGCATATTGGATAGATAATTCCTTCAATTCCGCCGGTTTGCCGCTTAATGCTCCTTCATAAAAAGCCATCCATTCTTCAAGTAAGATTCCCATTGACCATCCATCTGAAATAATATGATGCATCGTACAAATGAGAATCCATTCTTCCCTGTCCACTTTCAATATTCGTGTTCGAATCAGAGGATCTTGTCCAAAATGAAATGGTTCCTCAGCTTCGTTTTGAATGAGCCGTTTCATTTCTCTTTCCCTATCTTCCAAAGAAAGATCTGTTAGATTCGTTTGAGGAATATGCCTGAACACATGAGATTGAACCTGTTGAAAAGGTTCACCCTCTTGTTCTAGAATTGTCGTCCTTAATGATTCATGACGCTCCAACAATTGATTCCATCCGACCTCCAATGCTTCAATTGACCATTTACCTGTTAAGCGACACGCTGCATGAATATTGTACATAGCACTATTTGGCATTAATTGATCAATAAACCATAGACGTTTCTGCGCATAGGAAAGTGGGATAACTTCTTCTCGTTTCATAGGTACAAGAGGAGCAACCTCTCGTTTTTTATCTTCTTTTCGTAACTGATCCACTCGTTTCGCCAATGCTTCCACTGTATCGTGCTTGAAAAGTTCACGTAATGGAATTTTAATTTGGAACATTTCTTGCAATCGAGAGACAATTTGAGTAGCAAGTAGTGAGTGCCCACCACGTTCAAAGAAGGAATCTTGAATACCAATATTTTCTGTTCCTAACACTTGGCTCCAAACCGAGGCAATAAGCTCTTCCGATGGCGTCCGAGGTAGCACATTTAAATCTTCAATAGCTTGCTCATCAGGTGCTGGCAAGGCCTTTCGGTCAATTTTCCCATTTGGAGTAAGCGGGAAGTGTTCTAACTCTATAAAGTGCGCTGGAATCATATGAGTCGGTAATTGTTTTTGTAAATACTCTCTCCACTCCTCGGTATTTCCATCGCTTATTACATATGCAACCAATCGTTGATCACCTGGACGATCTTCTCTAACTAATACGACAGCCTCTTTAATAAACGAACATTTTTCTAAAGTCGCTTCAATTTCTCCTAATTCAATCCTAAAACCACGCATTTTGACTTGGTGGTCCATTCTACCTATAAATTCTAAATTTCCATCAGTTAAATATCTTACTGAATCTCCTGTTCGATATAGTCGTTCCCCAAATCGATATGGATGCGAAACGAATTTTTCAGCAGTAAGATTCGGACGATTTAAGTATCCACGTGCTAAACCAGCACCACCAATATATAACTCACCCTCAATTCCTATTGATTGCAAGCGTTGATTTTGGTCTAATACATATAATTGCGTGTTCTGTATTGGCTGTCCAATAGAAACAAATTCTTGATTAGGCTGAATATCAAATGCATTCACATAAATAGTGGCTTCAGTTGGTCCATAAAAGTTGGTTAATTTCACTTGTCCACTATAATTCCATTTCTGTTGAAATCGTCTAACCAACCCTGAACTTAGTTCTTCTCCACCAGAAAATACATGGCGTACGGATGAACAATTCATGTTCAATTCAATATGATTGAAGTGGTCTAAAAAAACAGATAACATCGAAGGTACAAATTGAACTATAGTAACCTGATGTTGTTTAATCACTTCAGCTATAATAGAAGGATCTTTTTCTCCACCTGGAGGTAGGAAAGATACACTTGCACCAACGTGAATGCCCCAAAACAATTCCCAAACAGAGACATCAAATGAGAATGGCGTTTTCTGCAAGACCACATCCTTTTCAGAAAGCGGATATTTATGTTGCATCCATTCTAGATAATTAATTACTGAATGATGCTCAATCATTACTCCCTTTGGATTCCCTGTAGATCCTGAAGTATACATAACATACGCTAAATTTTCTCCTGTTACACCACTTATACATGGGGTTGATTCTTCTTTTTCAATTGCAGTATAATCTTTATTCATACAAATCGTTTCTATTTTTTCAGATACAAACAAATTTTTAGAATTTTCTTCCGTCACTAGTACTTCGATTCCAGCATCCTCTAATATATATCGAAGTCGACTCTCTGGATAAGTAGGGTCAAGTGGAACATACGCTGCTCCTGATTTTAGAATACCTAATAACGCTATCATCATTTGTAATGAACGTTCCATATATACCCCAACTAGAGACTCTGGTCCTACACCATGCTTTTGTAGATAATGAGCTAGCTGATTTGCACGCTTCTCCAACTCTTTATAGGTAATTTGTTCATTTTCGTAACTAGCCGCGATTGCTTCCGGTGTTTTTTTAACTTGCTCCTCAAACATCGTATGAATCATGCCTTTAGCCGAATAATTAAATTGAGTATGATTCCATTCCTCTAGTAACTGTATCTGTTCTTCTTCTGTTAAATGAGTAATTTCAAATAGTTTTGAATCTAGGCTCTTCGTCATCTGAATTAATATTTGCAATAAGTGATTCTGAATCAGATTTATTGTTTCTTCATTAAAATAGCTTCGATCATACATCAACTTTAAAGTAATTTTCTTACCGGGCATTACAATGAGTGTTAAAGGATAATTTGTTTGTTCCGTGCTTGTAACATCTAGTAATCTTAAATCATCATTTCTCTCACCTTGAATTGGATAATTTTCAAACACATACAAGGTATGAAATAAGGAGCTATTTCGCGGAACCTCACTCCAGCCTTGAATATCTATCAACGAATTATACTCATACTGTCTTCGTTCCATTTCTTTCATTTGTATTTTACGAAGCCAATCTACTACTGATGTATTATCCGTTAATCGGATTCTGGTAGGTAATGTGTTAATAAATAGCCCCACCATATTCTCTGCTCCCATTAAATCAGTAGGACGTCCAGCGCTAGTTACGCCAAATACGACGTCACTGTCACCGCTATACCTACTCATCAAATAAGCCCATGCACCTTGTACTAACGTATTCAACGTTAATCGACTATTTCGTACCCACTCTTGTAAATTCTCAGTAAGTTCCTCAGATACTTGATAAGCACACTCCCCATAACCCTTCTCTTGTCCTTGATCCTTTCTTTCCATCGCTAATGGAGTAGGTGCATAGAACCCTTTTAATTCTTCTTTCCAAAATTCCTCTGCTAGACTTTGATCTTGTTTATTTATCCACTGGATATATTTTTTATAAGGAAGAGATTTAGGAGGATTCAATAATTCTCCCTTTATCATCTTGAGATAAACTTCCATCACTTCACTAAAGACCAGTGACACACTCCATCCGTCTAGCAAAATATGATGATGTGTCCAAATAATTCTCGTTTCCTCTTTTGCTTCTTTAATCGCAGCGACTCTCATCAATGGTGCTTCATCCAATAAAAATCCTTTCCTACGATCTGCAGTCAAAAACTGTTGTAATTTCTCCTCCCTTTCCTCATGCGAATGGGCACTCCAATCCTCTTGATGAATAGTAAAAGGAAGACGTTCGTAAACTGCTTGTAGTGGCTTTTCTACTTCCTCCCATACAAATACTGAACGTAAAACCTCATGTCGATTAATAACATATTCCCAAGCCTTTTCAAAAGTATCACCATCCAATTGCCCCCCGAGCAAGAAACCTACTTGTACAATATAGGAAAAAGAATGTTCATCATCTTGATCGTATAAAGTATGAAACAGTATTCCTTTTTGCAAAGGTGATAAACCATATATATCAATAACGTCTCCCATTTTTACACCCTCTTCTTTGTTAATTTAAGTAATACTTTGCTTAAGCTTTCTTCCGTAAGATCCTCTGCATCAGCAAAATCTGATACCGTAAAAGCAGACTCTGTTGTTGGTTTATTTATAAGTTGACGGAGATGCCTTAACATACCATCTGCTATCACTTGAATTTTTAATTTAGAAAACTGTTCCCTACTATACATCCAAATAAAATGTAACTTTTCATCTTTCACCATTCCGATAACTTCAATTAGATGAGATGGTTTGGAATCTGGAGCATGATCTAAAAATGTAAATCCTGTCTCTTGCATAAACAAAGAGTCCCTTGAAAACACCTGATCAAATTGGCCCAAATAGTTAAAGCTTATTGAAGGCTTTTGCTGATAAAACGGAAGTAATCCTTTATTCAAGTAACGTAAAATACCATAGTCAACTCCGCGATTTGGAATTCGACGTAATTGTTCTTTGACAGCCTTTAACCCTTCAATAGGTGTTTGAGTTCCTTGAAAATTGAGATGAACGGGATAAATACTCGTGAACCAGCCCACTGTCCTTGATGAATCAATACCTTCAATCATCTCTTCTCTTCCGTGTCCTTCTAGATGAATAGAAACGGTTTGCTGATTTGTACAATCGACGATAGCTTGTCCTAATGCCGTTAATAGTACCTCATCAATCCTTGTCTTATGAGTGACTAGAACTTCGTGTAACAATGTTTGTGTTTCTTCTATTCCTAAAGTCCTCGTCACTTGATCAATCGATTCTTCTGTCGTTTCTTGTATTGGATAGTCCATTGGAATTTTCATCGTTTCTTTTTCTACTTGTTCATTCCAATAATTTTGTACTTCTTTTGAAATACCCGAATCACTGTATGTCTGGAGTCGTTCAGACCACTCTTTAAAAGATGTACTTTTCGCAGGTAAGCGAACTTCTTGACCTTGTTTCATCTGGTTATATACCACCTGTAAATCTTCCAATAGAATCCTCCATGACACTCCATCTACTACTAAATGATGAATCACCCAGAATATTCGATCATTTCTAGTCAAGTTATCTTCAAAGTACACTACTCTCATTAACGGACCATTAACTAAATTGAAACTAGCTTGATTAATGTTCATCTCTTCTTGTATTATTTTATTCCACTCTTTTTCATTAACTTGATTACGTTTTACAACATGGAGTACTGACAGCTCATCAGTCCCTTCATTTCTCTGCCTCCACGTTCCGTTTGGTAACTGTTCGTACCGGAAACGTAAAGCATCATGATGTTTCAGTAAATTTAATATCGCTCCCTCTAGTAATTTCACATTCAATCTTTCTTTTACTCTTAAAAGCATTGATTGATTCCAATGCTCTGTATGTGGATGTTCTTGCTCGAAGAACCAGCACTGAATTGGAGTAAGAGGCACATCACCTATCACAATTCCCTGCTCCGCTTGTACTCCCTGCGTTTCTATAGCCACTTGTGCCAGCTCAGCGATAGTTGGGCATTCAAACATTTGCTTTGGAGTAAGTTTTAACCCCACTTGACTTGCTTGAGATATGATTTGAATACTGAGAATCGAGTCGCCACCAATTTCAAAGAAATTATCATAGATTCCCACCTTTTTAACACCTAATACTCTCTTCCAAATGGTAGTTAGTATCTGTTCGTTACTATTCCGAGGGCCAACACATTCACTATTAATCTGCGTTTCCTCCGGCATAGGTAAGGCCTCACGATCAACTTTACCGTTAGCTGTAAGTGGAATAGCTTCCATCGCCACAAATCCCGAAGGAACCATATAACTTGGTAGTTTCGCTTTAAGATACTCTCTCCACGCATCTACATTTCCATCTCCATCTCCTACAACATATGCTACTAATCGTTTATCGCCTGGCTGATCTTCTCTTACAATTACAACTGCCTCTTTTACATATGCATATGTATGTAAAGTAGACTCAATTTCCCCAATCTCAATTCGGAAACCACGTATTTTAACCTGATGATCAATTCTTCCACGATAATCTAGATTCCCATCTGGCAAATACCTCGCTAAGTCTCCTGTCCGGTATAATCTTGCTTTCAGATCACTACTAAATGGATGAGATATAAAACGCTCTGCTGTTAATTCAGGTCTATTTAAATACCCACGTGCAAGCCCTGCCCCGCCAATATAAAGTTCACCATCGACACCTATAGGAACAGGTTGTTGATAAGCGTCTAATATATACACTTCTAAATCGGGAATCCGCTTTCCAATATTACTTCTTGAAGCATGCTGCACATCATCTAAAGTAATTGGATAATATGTAACATGAACTGTAGTTTCTGTAATTCCATACATATTAATTAACTGTGGTTTTTTCTCCCCATACCTTTGAAACCACGGTAACAAGCTAGTAGGTTCTAACGCTTCTCCGCCAAATATGACATAACGCAGCTGCAAATTTTTATTCTTATCTTCTTGTTCACACACTTGTATTAATTGTCGAAATGCGGAAGGTGTCTGATTTAGAACTGTGACTTCTTCCTCCACCAATAATTGATAAAAATCCTTAGGTGATCGACTAATCCAGTACGGAACAACAACTAATTTTCCACCATATAATAACGCTCCCCAAATTTCCCATACTGAGAAATCAAATGCATACGAATGAAAAAGCGTCCAAGTATCTTTTTCATTAAACTGATACCAACAATCCGTCGATTTAAATAACCGAATGACATTGTGATGTTCTATCATAACGCCCTTTGGATTTCCCGTTGATCCCGAAGTATAGATTACATATGCCAGATTTTTGGGACCGACACTAGAAACCGGCAAAGTCTTACTTTCTTTCCCAATCTCATCTTGATCACGATCCAGGCAAATCGACTCAACATTTTCTGGTAACCAGTTCAATTCTTTTAAACTTTCTTGCGTTACGAATAACTGAATGCTAGCATCTTCTAAAATATATTGAAGTCGTTGCTCTGGATATGTTGGATCAAGTGGGACATAAGCCCCACCAGCCTTCAAAATCCCTAAAATACCTACAATCATCTCGTGGGAACGTTCAACGCACAGTCCAACTAAAGTATCAGGTCCTACTCCTTTTTTCTGCAGATAATGAGCTAACTGGTTTGCACGTCCATTAAGCTCCTTATAAGTAATTTTTTCTTTTTCATACGTAACTGCAATAGCATTTGGATAAATCATCGCTTGCCGTTCGAACATTTCATGAATAGTTACTTGAGGCGGGACATCCAGTTTAGGATTGTTGAACTCAACTAAACTTTTTCTTTTATCTTCCTCAGAAATGATTTCTATTTCAGCCACCTTCTGCTTTGGGTTTTCAAAAGTGTTTTCCATTATCGCTAACATCACGTTAAAAAACCGTTTTATCTCTTCCTTAGAAAATAGCTCCTCACGATAATCAATATGTACATGTAAAGAGTCTATATCAATTAGATTTTCAATATGCACTGCAAAATCTTGTACTTCTTCACGGTTTGGAATCCATAGTGAGTCACCACTTTCATCACGATCCCTATAATCAATCGTAGTTCCGAAAAGTCTCACATTACTGTTATTCTCTTTATTAATCTGCTTTAATAACAAATCAAATGGATATTTCTGGTGCCTTAATGATTTACTTTGTTTTCTGGACACCCTACTAATAAATGAAAGTACTTCTTCTTCTGGATCAATATCCATTCTTAAAGGAACTGTACTCACCATCATTCCAATCAATTTTCGTTCCATTTTAGTCATACGGTTTCCGTAAGCCATTCCTAAACCAATATCAAGCGATGAGGTCCACCGATACATGGACAACGAGAAAGCAGCAACAAAAAGGGTGTATAAACTAAAATTGTAATCTTCAGAAAATTCTTCTATCTTTCTCTTCAAATGCTCCGTTAATATAAACGTCTCACGTGATGCTTTGGTACTAACTTGGTACGTATTATAAGGCTTCAATCCAGTCACAGATGGCAGTGTTTTAAATTCCTCTAACCAAAATTTTTGATCTTTTTGAAAGCGACTACTATTCAAGTATGTTTGTTCATTGGTCAGAAATTGAACATATGAATTTTTAATTTCGCCTTCCTCATTCTCGTTATGCATGTCATAATAATATTTTGCAATCTGCTCAGTAAATATTTGAATTGATAAACCATCCATAATAATATGATGAACATTTCCAAAGACTGCACATTCATTATCGTTTAATTTTATTAAAGCGAAATAGTATAAATTTGAATTAAATAATGTAAACGTTTCTTTTGTTTTCTGCTCAATCCATTCCTCAAGCAAATTTGTATTCTCCACATTACTGAAATCAAAAAACTCAAATTCTTGTTCTTCATGTTTAGTAAAATATTGTTTCGGTTCCTGATGCCCATTTTCTTTTAACCTAATGCACAGACCGTCATTTTCACTGATAACGCGATTCACAACTTGGTTTAAATTTGAATAGTTCATTTTTCGATGAAGTTTAAATAAAAATCTTAAATTACATATTCCTTTATCAGAATGAACAACTTCTGTATACCATATTCTTCGCTGCGGGTGGCTTAATGGATAACATTCCTCATTGGTCATAAAAATCTTCCCTTCAAAAATTATTTGCTCTTATTGGCTCGTGTTTATGTTTAGCCCATAAATATTTCTGCAGTGAAACTCCAATTACTCCAATAATAACAAGCCCAATCCCTCCATAAACATAGAGTTGAGTTACTCCAAATAAATGCACTAATGGGCCACTCATAGCAGGGGAAATAATTAAAACTGCGTTTGTTAAACTGCTTTGTATACCAAATACTCTTCCTACTTGATCTTGATCGGATTCTATTTGTAATATGACTTGATTAGATACAAGCATCAGCCCACTTCCAATACCAGCGATAAAACTAATTAAATAGGCTAAAACGAAGACCGTACCGGGCGTTATCAAACCAATCCCCCCAAAACCAATTCCCATTAAAACCATACCTCCACATACTACCCAGCCATATTGAAATTGTTTTAATTTCTGAGTTAGTAATGCACCAAGTATTCCGCCAAGACCAATAATAGAAATGATATATCCCATTTTACTTTTATCATGTGGGAATAAGCTCTTAAATAAAGTTGGGAATTGTGAGTCTACTAATTGTAATACTGCCATGGCTATTGTAACGAAAATCATGGTTGATAATATTATCCGATTAGATAACACATAACCCCACCCTTGTACCCAAGCGGTCCAAGTACTTTGTTTTTGCTTTTCAACAAATTCTTTCGATATAGTTTCTTTAAATTTTATTGTGGGTATGAGAACTAAGGTAGCTAATAAACAACTTATAGCTCTTATAATGAGGCAGAACTCTGGTTGAAACCAACTCAGCAACATGCCCCCTATAAGTGGGCCTACTATCTTTGTACCCTGCTCTACTATTCCGTTGATACTTACTGCTTTAGTAAGCAAGTCCGGGGATACAATCTGTCTTGTTAGTGTTTGCTGTGCAGGATAATAGAAAACAATAAAAATGGAACGAATCATTAATGCCACTAAGAGCCAGTGGATATCTTGTACAAATAAAAGAGCAATTGTTATTAGACCAACCATTAGATTACAGAACATCATAATTGGAATTTTTCTAAAACGATCTGCAATAACACCTGCCCATGAGCCAAAAATAATTCCAGGAAGTGCATATGCAACAGGAATCAATCCAATCATAGTAGGATCTACTTCCCATTCAAACCCAACTATAGTCATAATCGCTAACATATCAATAAAAACACCAAGCATAAGCAATGAATAGGCAGAGAAAACTTGTAAATAAACCCTATTTCCTAATAGGCCTTTTGAATCAGTAGTTTTCATAAAAGCAAGCTCCTTAGGTTACTAATATAAACGCTTTTGCGTATAAGGTACCTCTTTATTAAACTTAATTAATCATTATTGACATCTCACCTAGAATTTAACTTCGTCAAAACTCAAACCACTCTTGTTTTTCATATATTTAAAATAGTCAGACAAACGAAAGCGTACCTATTTCTTCATTTTTATATCAACTGTTACAAAATATATCTTTACCTTACACTAATAACAGCTAAACGTTTCCTTAATATAACCCTTTACAGTCGTTTGCACATTCAATTCACATCCTTTTTAAAGTTGGCTTTTTTCTATCTCAAATACTATCACACAAATATTTCACCTACTATATTCATAAAGTTGAAATATTTGAATCAGAAAATTCGGATAAAAAACTAAATCCACAAATCATACCAAACAATTATTTAGTTATATTGTCATTTTATAGATAGCTTTAGCCATAAGGATATCAAGAATTAAGTTTTTTAATTTTATTAACATAATAGTTTATAGAGACTATAAATCCTACTAAACAAAAAAATAAATATACAATAAAGTATATTTATTTTTTCTTATCCTACATATTTTCTATGCAAATTAATTCCAATAACTAAAGTTGATAATAAAAATATAATATTACCAATCACTAATGTACTCATAACAAGAATTGAATAATATAGTATTAATACTTCTGCACCTACTACCTATTTTATTTATTGGATATTTATACTTCAAAAAAATTACACATCATTCACCATTAGGATACATACCCAAAATATCATTTGAACATGTTATTATATTTTAAGATAATATAAAATCAGTTTTTCTATAAGAGAACTTAATTTTTATGTAGTACGAAACTGTTAGTAATACAGTATATACTAATTTAGTTATAAAAACATTTAAAGACCACCTACTTCCATAAGTGATCTTTCTTTGTGATTCTGTATTTGTGCACTACTGTAGAAATATATCGTAGAAACGCTTTGTTTGCTAAATGTTTAGTTCTTTCCATTTACTAAAAAACATAGCTTCATACACTTAATATCATATTCGTTACATTGCAAACTATTATTTTGTCTTCTGTACAGGCAAACTACTAAAAATTAATTCAGCAACTTTTAC
This sequence comes from Bacillus sp. HMA207, assembly GCF_003402455.1. Classification (NCBI taxonomy): domain Bacteria; kingdom Bacillati; phylum Bacillota; class Bacilli; order Caryophanales; family Bacillaceae; genus Bacillus; species Bacillus sp. HMA207. Next base: position 2,350,669 of record NZ_BEZT01000001.1, read on the forward strand.
ATATCCTTTTGAGTTTGGATGAATTAAATCCTTAGACCAAAGCGTATTGTCATTAACTAAATGATGATTCCAAAAATCAACATGATGAAGCTTATACTCTCTGCTCAGTGAATGTATAACTTCATTTGCCTCTAATAATTGTTCTTTTATTACTTGTTTTTTTTCAGAAGCAAAAGGAAGCCTAACTGTAAAATCTGGAAGGTTTGCTATAATAATATCAGCCCCTGCTTTACTTAATGTATCTATCATAAATTCCATATCGTTCTTATATGCATCATGATTCCAACGTCCTTTTAAAACATCGTTTGCCCCTGCAATGAGACTAACCAAATCTGGATTAAAAGTTAGCGCCTTTTCCAATTGCTGCAATCGAATTTCTTTAGTTACTAACCCACGCTTTGCAAAATTGGCATATTCTATATCATTTTCACACAGTTGAACAAAATGATCTACCCAGCTTTTTAATGCAATTCCCTCAACTTCATCCCCTATCCCCTCTGTAAAACTATCGCCAATTGCTACAAATCGCTTCCACATATGTATTCCCCCTTTATTGTTAACCATATCTATACTATACAATAGCTCACACCGTAATTGTTATTTCTAAGTGGTTTTCGATTTCAATTATATTCCACTTTACTATATTTACATTTAGAATCTAAAATTGACCGATTCCTAAGTATACTTAGGAATCGGTCATATTCATATATTTACTAAAGAAATAAAATCTATCTAGAAATTATACTTTTTTCAAAAAAATTGTTGTTCTTTGTTTTGCCCAGTTGATTTCTTTTCGATTAAATGATACGAAACTATAGAAAAAAGTATTGTCATTGCAATGCACAAAGTGAGAAGAAAAAATTACACCCTGACATTCCAAGCTATCCACATAAGAATCTATAGTGCTTTGAAACCTTTTGTTTCAAACTAATATTTAGTTGTATCCTATAAAATTAGCTTTTTACTATATCAATCGCACTATCCCACATACCACTAAAAAAAGATCCTGTTTTACGTATAAAACGTGTAAGCCAATTTGCTTGTTCCACATCAGATTTTGTTACAAGGTCTATTTGTAATGATTTACCTGATAAGAAACCAGAATCTGTATTATCTTTAGGAGAGATAATCATTTTACTAATAGTTACTCCCTCTTTAATAGGCGCTTCTTGTTCCGTATTCGATACTTTAAATTCTTTTTTATAAATGTCTTTATTGCCCTTCGGCATTGGAAGTGAAACAGCTTGCTTCGTTTGAACTACTACATCTTTGTCTTTTGCATTTGCCACTCGAACTGTTTCATGTCCTTTTATTACTGAATCTTTTCCGTAGACATTCTTCACTTCAAAATTCGCAAATCCATAATCGTATAATTTCTTTGTTTCATCAAAACGTGCCGTATGAGATTTTGCTTTTATCAATACAGAAATTAGGCGCATACCATTTCTTTCTACTGTACCAGTGAAACAATCTCCCGCTTCTGGAGTCGTTCCTGTTTTCAAACCATCTACACCTTCATATTGCTTAATTAAACCTTTTAACATCCAATTAAAGTTCGCCATATCAATTGGATATTTACCACCCTCTTGGAATGTTTTTTTAGGAATTTTTGCTGTATTTAATATTTTGGGGAAATCTTGAATAAGACGTTGTGCTAAAATTGCACAATCCCTTGCAGACATTTTATTTTTCTCGTCTAGAGTTGTCCCTTCTAGATGATATCCTTTTAAATCTTGATTTGTTAAGCCGGTAGAGTTTACAAACTTATAATCTTTCATACCAAACTCTTTTGACTTATCGTTCATCATTTTTACAAAATTGACCTCTTTACCAGCAATCTGTTCAACTAAAGCAATTGTTGCACCATTTGCAGAGTAAATTGCCATTGCCTCATATAACTCTTTTACCGTATAAGAGCCACCATTTTCTAATGGAACATTTGATAGTGAACGATCTTGCGAAATCTTATGTGCATATTCAGAGATTTTAACTTTTTGATCCCATTTAAGTTTTCCTTTATCCACCGCTTCATGAACTAAGTATTCGCTCATCATTTTTGTCATACTAGCAATTGCCAATGATTCATCTGCATTTTTTTCATATAAAATTTTTCCGGAATTTGCTTCTATTAAAATTGCTGATCCTGCTTCAACGTCTATAGCAGGAACTGTTTCCGCTGCTGCTCTTCCAATTGTAACGACCATGCTACAAAATATTGTAAGCACTGTTACTATTGCAATAACTCTCTTGCAAAACATACCTTTCACTTCTGTTACCTCCAATTTCTTTGTACTCAAAAAAAGCGTTATTTTAACATAATCCCGCAAAAAATAGACAGTGTTCTCAAATTATATATACATATAAAACGTTAGAATCGCTTTCATATAGACCATCTCATCCGACACTTTTATGTGCGCTAATACTTTGTATTCCCACACATATCCTTATTTTTAATCCCCTTATATTTTTCAAAATGATTCACACTTTCATATTTTTTAGGATTACAGTTAATAGACAATCTAAATAATACATTTGTTCCACATTTACAAAAAATAAAAAACTACACCCTATACTGGATGTAGTTTTTCTAACTGATTTATTTATTTTTCACTTCATTTTTATAAAAAGTAAATAATGGTTCGATGGATGGACTAGATAACAGCGGAATTGCCTTCTCAATCAATTTCCTATCCCAATCAAACCAACGCATTTCCATTAACATGTTTATTTCTGTATCAGTGAATCGTTTCTTTATTTCCTTAGCAGGATTTCCACCAACTATTGTATACGGCGGAACATCTTTACTTACGACAGATCCTGCAGCAACAATTGCACCTTCACCAATAGTAACGCCAGGCATTATTATAGCATTCATTCCAATCCAAGCATCACTTTTAATGACTGTATCTCCCCTAGGTTCATATGATTGTTTAATTTGCTCAGCGAATGGATATACTGTAATCCATTCTGAGTGATGATTATGATTACCCCCCATTAAAATGACTACCCCACTTGCAATGCAAACATAATTCCCAATAATGAGTTTATCAAGATGCCATCCCATCTGTTCAATTGGATTGAAAAGTGCTTGAGACTTAGCATCCCCCCACAAATACCTTACACAGCCATCTTCAAAATTTTGATGACTATAATAGCCTGAATAATAGGAGTACTCTCCCACTTCAATGAGTGGATTTGTTACTATATCTTTTATATACTGTGTTTCTGACCAATGATTAAATAATGGATACTTCATAACTTTATTCCTCGCTTCTAAGTATTATATATTTTGCTATTTACTTAGAAGCTTACTACGACAGCTACATTTTTTAGCTTTCTCAAACGACGAATCATTATCTTCAAGCCTTTCTTTTATACTAAAAAAAGCATAACGCATTACATTACACTAGTCAAATTGTGTAATTTTGAACACATCTTAAACAGCGTAATACTGCAATAAGAACATGAAAACACTCTAACTTTGATCCAAATAATATTTTGATTACATTTAGTTCATATTTTGTAAAAAAATTTTAATTGCCATGACAAAGCAAACAATAACCACTATTGGTCGTATTAATGACGTCCCTTTTGTAAGCACCATCTTCGCTCCAATATATGATCCTATAATTTGACCAAGCATCATAATCAACCCAATTGTCCAATCGATTTGGCCAAAAATAATAAAATATAACAAAGCGGCGAAATTACTTGTAAAATTCAAGATTTTAGCATTTGCAGTTGCTCTTGTAGCACTATATCCACATAAAAGAATGAATGCTAAAGCAATTAAACTACCTGTTCCTGGGCCGAAGAAGCCATCATAAAATCCAAGGAATGGAGCCACTGTTAACGCAAACAACAACATACTTATTTTTCTCGGTCGATCTTCGTTTGCTATATTTGGAGATAATAGAAAATAAAGACCAATAATAATAAGTAAAAAAGGTAATATCATGATTAGATATTCTGCCCGTATCTGTAAAACAAGCCATCCACCGAAAACGGATCCCAAAAAGGTCATTAAGATGGACAAACGCATATCTTTGAGATTAATTTCTTTCTTCTTAATAAAAATCATTGTTGCCATGAGGGTTCCGCTACTCCCTTGTAGTTTATTAGTTGCTATCGCTACAGAAGGAGACATACCTACTAATAACATTATCGGGATAGTTATCATACCACCGCCCCCAGCAATTGTATCTATCCATCCTGCTAATACAGCTACTAAAAATAGTAGTATGAGTAATTCAATAGTAAAATCCATACAAAGAATAGGGGCAGGCTTGAGCTATTATAACCCAAACCTCCCCATCGCCCCTCCTCTCTTTAAACTAGTTAATGATATCTGTAAAGTAACTTTCTTTCTGATCACGTAATCGGCTGGAAACGTACTGCCTGCAAACAATTCTTCTTCCGTACTTATTATCTCCAATCGGGATTTTATATTCTTCCTCAGATAACCTTTCCCTACCATGAGTTACATTTGTTTGTTTACCATAGTATGAATTTGGGATAATTAATAAATCTTCAGATGTAAGTGGAACCTTATAAGTAGGCGTTGTTCGTAAGAGTTCTAAAAACATGTCAAATTTCAATTTTTCTTCTTCACTTTCTCCCACATAAATCAATCTATTTTCTGCTCCATTCAAACAAGTTGCAATAATATCACCATTGTCATCCAAAAATATAATTTGGTTTATTTCCCCTACAAATCCAGATATTTCACCATCCGCCATTCCTGCGATATGAGCAATAGGCATTTTACTTATCGCCAATATATCATCTTTACTGAAGTGATTTTCTTCAAGATGCTTTTGAAGTAATTTTGGCGTTCCAATATGAGTTTGAGTTTTTAAATTTAACACTCCTTTTAATAAAAGAGCATCAACTCTAGTAAATTTTCCACAAGTAATTTCAGACACTATTCGTTCCACGGATTTATTAAGTCTATTTGATACAATTTCTAAATTTGTATTGAATGTATTCAATCTCGCTTCAATATCTGACTGGTCTTTCATATCTGTATACACTGTGGCATCGTTATGTTGATAAAAGTTCCCGCCACCGGTGCTTGCACCGACATTTCGCAAAACTTCATCGTTATTTAAAGGCGAAATAAGATGAAATCTATTTTTCCCTGCATGTTCGGATGGGTGAATTAAAGCATCATAATTAAAAAGTGTGGCAAAAAGCCATGTGACCCATTCTGCATAAAAATATTTTTTCATTCTATCGTGTTCGTCTTCACCATAATTAAAACCTCTGCGATTTTCCCCAGGTAATAGTGTTTCTATAGGATCACATGGAGTATTTTTAATAAGGATAGGCGGTACGTTCCCACCACAATTCGCTATTTTTATCATATGTAGTAGGTTTTTCATATCTGAATTCGGATTTTTCTTTGAATAGTCAATCAAACAATTAAGCCACTCTTTTGAAAAATATGCTGCTATTTCTTGATCACAAGTATAAGGATTATGAGTTTTTAATTCATTTTCTATCAGATTCTTCATTTTATCCTTCAATAGATTCGGAATAGTAATTTCTTCAATTTCTGTAATCTGCAGTATTCCTTTATTCATTATAAAACCTCCGTTGTTTTATTTTTTACACCCTATCTTCATTAAACAAACTATCCACTTCTTTTTTACTCCTTTACTTTTCGTCAGAGCTATTAGAATTACCGATTTACAAATAAAAAACATGGAGTATAAGAGATTTCTTCTTAGCTACATTTCCCCCACGAACCTCTATTGAATTGACAAATTTAATTTGAAAATCTGATTCATTTTCATACTTTACTTTCAAACTATGTTTATATGATTTTCAATTCAAGTAAGAGTATTTCATTTTCTAAAGTTTTCCTGAGTTTAAAATCAGAATTTTCAAGATAAATATATTGACACTAAAAATATAACACGAAACCAAAAAATGTAAATAAATAGTTTTTTTATAAAAAATAGTCAGACTATTTATAAGGTAATTCGTATTTCATTGAACCAACTACGGCCTCTCAATTTTATTGATAACAATAAAAAGGTCCCCTAAATGGTGATAGAGGACCTTTTTCCAAGTATATTCTATTTTAAATTTCTTACTTACCTTTTATTTTAAAAGATATTGCTGTAACTTCTTTATTAACAGTTCCATCCCGCTTGGACTTACAATAATCTTCCCATTCGCTAACGAAATATTGCTGTCTGAAATATCCCCTGTAAGTGCACAAGCTCTTGGAGATTGATATTTTCGTAAAATAATCTGATCCTCTTCTATAAACATTTCAAGAGAATCTTTTTCTACAATTCCTAAACTCCGTCTTATTTCCATTGGAATAACAATACGCCCCATGCTATCTGCTTTACGAGTAATCCCTCTTGTTTTCATAAAATGCCACCCTTTATTTTTATCTAATATTACGGTACTTATTTTAGCAATAAACAACAATTAGGAATAGTTCGTATTACAGCACTTTTTTTAGGAATAAATACCAATTAGGAATAACTTATGTTAGAATTATTTCTTGTTTATTCTTGATTTTTAATATATTTATCCTTGATAATTTTTATATATTGTTTTCTTTCTGTTAATTCAAATATAAATAATGCCTTTTTTATGTATGTTAAACCAACTTCATTAGAGTGCTGAACTTTTAATAAAATTGCACCTTTTTCAAAGAATAATTCACCTAATAAGTATAAAGTATTCATATTTATGGCTAATTTTATGCCTATTTCACTATACTTTATTGCTTCTTCATATTGATTTGCAAGGTGTAAACATTTTGTTAACGTATGAATGAGTCTTAATTTGATTTCTTTTTCTCTAGGAAATTCTATCTTATTAAAATTAATTAAACTTTGTTTTAATATATTTATACTTTTCTCATACTCTTTATTTTCTGCATGTATTATAGCAATTGAATTCATTATGCTTATTTCTTTTTCTGATAAAAAGTTACTACTACTTAAGGTTTGTTTTAGTGCTCTATTTAAAATGTCAAAAGCATTAATTGTTGCTCCATTTACATAATATATAGCAATCGCTTCATGCCATAATAGAAATTGTTTATCTTCTTTTGATTGGAAATTATTTTCGTTTTTCTCTTTTTTCACTATTTCGTAAAGCTCATTATATTGTTTTTGTTTCACACAATCTCTCATTACATATTTTACATTTTCAATATATTTTATTTTTTTGTTTTTGGTTAGTGCAAATATATAATTTGGATCAATACCAAGTCTTTCAGATAATTGATACAACAATATGCTAGATGGATAAATAATACCTTTTTCTATCTTACTAATTTGACTTTGTGAACATATTCCATGGCATAATTCAGATTGTGACATGTTTTTTTTCTTTCTAAGTTCTTTAATAATAATACCAAGATTGTAGAATTCCATCTTTCCTCCCTCAAATGTAACACTTTATGAGTATAAGAATATTTTCCAACTTTTAATGTAATGTAAAATTAATATAGTTACAATTACTAATTATATGGATTTATAGTTTCTTTTACAAACTTGTATCACAATACGAGAAATTATTAAAATATGGTTCACTAATAATCAATGGGAGTTTTATTCATGCCCACTGATTATTAGTCCACTCCAGGCAGGCATTTACAGAGAGTCCGACTTCTTTGCCACAGCTAAATTTTGAGGTGGGTATCTTACTGTCCGCAAATAGCGAAATTAAAAGAACTAAATATGATTTTCCACCTTTATTTCTTTTAATAGTTTCTTTTGATTTTTATATAAATCATTTCGAAGGAGCGTATTTTATGAAAAGAATGTTGACCGAAAGAGAGTTAGAAGTGGCTATTTATGTAGCAAAAGGATTTACAGATGTAGAAATTTCAAAAAAAATATATGTTACCCCTCGAAGAATTTCAACGATAATTAATCATATTAAAGAAAAATGGCATATTAATTCTAGAGTAGAATTAGGTATTTTAGTTTATCATTATGGTTTTATAGATGCACCCTTATTTTCAAATAAAGAAAATCATTTATTCGAAAAGGTTGCACAATAATTGACCAAGTATAATGTGGTTCATTTACAAATAAAAACAGAAAAGTCGCTGAACTTTTATTATTTAAGGTAATTCTGTATTCTGAAGGTAATGGGCATGTATGGCTTGCTAAAAGAAAAAATATAGATTGTATTTAGATATTTTAGTAAGACTAATTGTACCAGGAACTTTTAAAAGGTAAAAACATACCTTTAGACAATGTTTCTTCCGTAACAGCAAGTATAGCTTTTAATGTAGAAAATCCATCCATTTTGATTAAGCTTTTTCAAAAAGGGTGGGTTTCTTCAGTTTATAAGTTAAGTATACCTTTCCTATAAACTGAAACTTTAATCATTCGAGCTGCCCGTTAATGCAGGGTAAAAAATAAAATAGGTAAAAATGCCATCGCATCTTTACCTATCCTATAGATAAACAGGTTCTCATAAGAAATAGAAAACTTCCCTAAACACTATAAATATATTATTTTAAATTAATTGGTTGTTGTTGAGTAATACAATGGATCATACCACCATTTTTATAAAGCTCTCTTACATCAACCCCCACCACTTTACGATCAGGATAAAGTTTTTGAATCGTCTCATTTGCTATTTTATCATTAGGGTCATTATAGTTAGGTACTAAGATAACTTGATTCGCTATATAATAATTAATATATGAACCTTTATAATCAAGTTGCTTTCCGTTTTCTAATGTAACATTATTCTTGCTTAGCGGCAGATATACATACTTGTACTTATTACCCTCAGCATCTTTTGCCTGCAACAACTTGTTAATATCTTTATCAGACGTTCCCCATTCAGCTAAATCTTTTTTGTTTAATGTTATAATAGTAGATTTATCGTGGAATTTTGCAAATCCATCAATATGAAAATCAGTAATATCTAAGTTAGGTACTCCATCTAACCAAATAAAATTTGTTACCTCAAGGTCACTAATATATTTTTCAATATATTTTTCTGACAATTTTGCATTTCTATTTTTATTCGTTACAGCACTTCTAGTTAGTAAAGCAGTTCCATTACCATCTAATTCAAATGCGCCACCTTCAAGAACAAATTTATTCCAATCAATTCTTTCAATTCCTAACTGTTTACTAAGATTCTCACGAAGACGAGCATCTTTCTTATATGGTGTTTTCTTTCCCCATCCGTTAAATCCTGGGTCTAATATCTTTAGATTTTTGTCATTATCATAAACAAAAATTGGTCCAGTATCTCTCGCCCATACATCGTCAGTAGGTGCGATAAAGAAATCAATTTTTCCCATATTTACCCCGTGATCTATTAAAACCTCAGTAATTCTTTCTTTTTCTTCTTGATCATATGCAACAATATGAACTTTTTCGCCTTTGCTTAAAGCATTTGTCATTTGAATCCAAATTGGCTCTACTTCTTGCTGATATTTTTGCCCATATGTAAATTCATGAGGCCATTGTAGCCATGTTCCTTCATGTTTGCTTTTTTCATCTGGCATTGTATACTTTCCTACTTGTTTTCGTACCTCTACTTTCTTCATATCTTTTCTTTGCGTTTTTTCAATTTCCTTCGCCTGAACTTTCTCAATCCCTTTCCCTAGAGCATAACCACTGAAAATAGATGTGGTTAGTATAGCACTCATACACAAATTCGTTATTTTTTTCATTTCTTAACCTCCTTTTCTGTCTTACTGTAAACCTTTACATAGTGTGAAGGTCAAGCTTTTCCGTTTGAATTATTTAAATATTTTAAATGTGAAGTGCAATTTGAATCGAACTCTATACAAAATAAGTAAGAATCAACTATTCCTACTATAATCATCATTTTTTCATAATATCTTACACTCTTTTTTTGTTATCCTTTTTATACCATGTACTGTATTATTTTCGAAAATAATACAGTACATGAAATTTCATATTAAATACATATATATATTTATTCAGTTTATATTTAACTATTCAAAAGCAGTTACAATTCTCTCTTTCATTTTCTGTATTACTTCACTGCTCAATACTTTTTGACCAGCAGGAAGTTTTAATATGGCAGCGGCACCTTTACTAAGGTATATTTCTTGATCATTATTTTGATTTACTACCAATATTCCTTGCCCTTCAAATTCGAAATAAATAATATCTTTTGTTTCATTTGTATTATTTTTTATTGATTTATATAATCCATATAAATCTTTACTTCTATTTTCTCCGCCCGTTCGAATCGGCTCAGTATCATTCGCAACAATCAATCCTTCTGGCTGCTCATCCTTCATAATAAACCATAGCTTTTCATTTGTTGGTAATAGTAAATACTTAAATTCAGAGCTATTTAAAATTTGCTGTGCTGGAATTGTTTCATAGATTGGTAACGAAAATGGAGATGTTGTTATTTTTTCAAAACTTAAATTTTCTGAAGAACCTCCCTTACTATATTGATAATCTTTTAATGCAATCGATTGTACTGGTTCACTTTTATTTTTTGATGCATAACTAATTTTACTAGCAAAAATAATAACAGTCATTAAGCACATGCACGGTATCACAAGCTTAAGTAGTTTTCCCATTTATGAACCCCCGCTTTTAATATTATTAGTTTGCATGGATATTATAAACAGTTTCACTCCACCAAAAATTATTATTGTTATGGAACGTACTGAAATTATGATTATAATGATCACCATACCAAGGGTCCATGTATGTTATATAATCTGTTCCATTTGTCCCTTTATAAAACCCATCAAGTACTAGAAAGTGTCCGATGTTAGCTCCATTTTGCCACATAATGAGTGCAATCATCGGCTGATTACTATTAATTTGACTTTTGAACCAATCATAAGATTTTGCTCCAGAACTTATAGCTGAGCTAACACCATATCCCGATAATCCATATTGTATTTCACGTGAAGTTGCAGGATTATTATATGATCCACCCTTAACATACCTAACGTACTGATCTTGTGATGGAGTTTTCCCAAAATAATTTAAAACTGAAACCGAAGTGCCTGCCCAACACCAATTTGACCTTTCTTGTAATATGTTAGGTACAGATAATTTACGATCTATTGATGTATTTGGAGGATTTCCATTAATATACGCTGACGTTACATATACTTTTTTTCCATCTTTAAAATAATAAAACCAACGATTATCTAAATTTCCTGTCCAGTAATCTTTAACCGCTTCACCATACTCCCATCCTTTAAAAGATACTTTTGTATTTCCGGGAATCACATCTACAATATTTGCATTTAAACTTTTTGCCTCTCTAACATTTACATTCAATGGAGCTGTTGTTCCTGAAAATTCAACTTCTTCTGCTATTATTTTCTGAACACCAATAAAACTAAATGTGAAGAACAATAAAAACATACAAACAATAAAATGCTTTCTTTCCTTCATTTCTCCACCCCTTCATCAGTACTAAAAAACATCAACAATTCATCCTTATTAATTGTTCAAGCTTAATATTACATACTAACGAAAAATGACTTCTCATAAAGTAAAACTTTAATCAGTAGTGGTTTTATTCATCCCCCACTGATTATTAGTTGAACCCATCGGGCTTCCCGGCAAATAGCGGGATAAATTCCAATACAAAAAAGGAGCCTATAAATTTTTATAGACTCCTTTTTATTTCGTCGTTATTACTTAGCTAATTCTTTCGTACCCTTCATTACATCAATGAAGAATCCCCAGTTATTCACTACAGAAGAGATACTGATATGTTCATCTGGAGTGTGGACGTTAAAGATGTCTGGTCCGAATGAAATTGCATCTAATTCAGGCATCTTTTGAACGAATGCGCTACACTCAATCCCCGCATGTACAGCGAAGATTTCAATTTCTTTATTGTATTTTTCTTGATGTACTTTTTCAAATAAATTACGAATTTGTGAGTTTGGATTGTATGGCCATTCTGGATACTCTGACTCTATTTCAAATGTAGCACCAACTAATTCAGCAATATATTTGATTTCTTCTGCAACATGTTGTTTTAAACTACTTACAGAACTTCGCACTTCGTTACGTAATTTAATTTCATCTCGCAACGTTTCAATAACACCTAAATTCGTTGAGCTTTCTACAAGGCCTTTAATATCCATGCTCATACTTTGAATGCCATTTGGAATTAAGAATAATGATGAAATAAGCTGCTTTTGTGTCTCTTTAGCAAATACTTTTTCAACTGTTTCATCCAATTTTGTCAGTGTAACATGAACATCTGGATCAACAGCACGCATTTCTTCTTGTAATACACGTGTCCATGATTCTAGTTTTTCTTCTACTTGTCCTACATCTTCTGTACGAATTAAAATTGTAGCTACACTTTCACGCGGAATTGCATTCGTTTTTAATCCGCCGTGAACTTCACTTATGTAAAACTCCGTATGTGCTGATAAATCACGTAATACTCGTCCTAATACTTTGTTCGCATTACCGCGTTGTTTATCAATTTCCATACCAGAATGGCCGCCTTTTAGACCACCAACATATAGACGGTATGCATCCATATTCGCTGGCGTTTCATCCCAAATTACGGGAATTGTTTCAACAGCTTTCGCACCACCTGCACTACTTACAAGTAATTTATGATCTTCTTCAGAATCAATATTTATAAATATCTTTCCTTCAAAATGATTTGGATCAATAGCAAAAGCCCCGCCCATTGTCGTTTCTTCTTCAGTAGTGATAACGACTTCAAGTGCTGGATGCGGAATTTCTTTTGAATCTAATAAAGCTAATGCATACGCAACTGCAATACCATTATCAGCACCTAAAGTTGTTTGATTTGCATATAACATGTCCCCAATGATTCGTAATTCAATTGGATCTTTTTCAAAATCATGTACTGTTGCTTGATTTTTTTCGCAAACCATATCCATATGACCTTGAATAATAATAGCTGGTACATTTTCATAACCTGCTGTTGCTTCTTTTTTAATAATGACATTTAATGCTTCATCTTGAATGACTTCTAAGTTACGCTCTTTTGCAAAGCCCACTAAATAATCACTAATTTCCTTTTCATTACCTGATCCTCTAGGAATCTTTGAAATTTCTGCAAAATGATAAAATACAGGGTGCTTTGTTAATTGTTCTAAAGTAGAATACATTTTTCAAGCTCCTCTCAAAATGAAAAAATAATATGTAAGTCTCATATCATTATACCACGATTCATTATTTTACCTTTCTTTTAACTTTTATTGTTCATTTTATGTACAACACTCTTACAACATTGTAAGGGCGTTGTAAGCTATATCGATTTTTCACATTTAATAATAGTCGTATACTTTTTAAAGAAACACATTAAAGGAGATAAAGAAAATGAAAAAGTTTTTAGCAATTATTACACTATGTTTATTATTTTTTAGTTTTACTATTGGCTGTGAGAGAGCGTCACTAAATAGAATTGGTAAAGATGTATATTACATGCAGATAAAAGGCGAAGGAACTATCGAAAAAGTAGATCATAGAAACTTACGAAACTATACGCTGTCCGCATTTGATGAAGATGGCGTCAAAAAACAAATTACATTTAGAAGTACAAAAAAAGAAAACAATCATAAATTAAATGAAGACGCGTTTTTACGCCTTTATGTAGATCAAGATGATAATAGCAACAATGAAATATCATCAATTGAAGTAAAGTCCTATGAAGAGATTCAGAAAACAGATTTACCTAAAAAAGTAAAAGATAAGTTTACTATTAAATAAAAAACAAAAGAAAATGCTCTATGCATTTTCTTTTGTTCTTTTCACCTGTATATATTTTGAACTACTATTATTCATCAGTTTCTCTAACCGATTTATATTCTCCGTTAATGCACCTTTCACAAGAGAGAAATCTGTATTGGATTCTTCTTTTTTTTCTTTAAAAAACGAAGACTTTTGTACATTGACTTCAGCCATCTCTTCTCCCCCTTTTCAAAAAGATACAACCTTTTATTTATATTATATAGCAAATGTAGAAAGAGTGTACACTTATGATTTTCTTTTTAATTCTTCTTCTAATTCTTCTACTTGCTGCAACGTATCCCCTTTTATTAAAGAGAAATCTGTTGTATCTTCGTTATCCTCTTTAAAAAAATCATTGTCATAATCTTTTACCACTACAATCACCTCTACATGCTAGTGTAGGAATGATTGTCCAATTTTATTCAACTTTGTCGGATTTTGTTTTTAATTTATGTATAGAAGAAAAGGACAGAAAAAGATTCTGTCCTTATTTACTAAAATAACTATGATGTATTGTTAAATTATATACATTTTCAAAATCCCGATCTTGCAGGTTATTTTTCTTTCCATCAATAACAATGAAAACGTCACTTACTATTTTTGCTGGTATAATCCCGACATTTTCCACTTGCACCGCTTTCTGCTCATTCAATTGCTCGATATGTTCTAACGGGACGATAATACTAAATTGTGAGCGAATACCACGAAAGTTTGTATTTAATTCCTTCGCAGCTTCAAAAACAACAATTTTCGCGCCAATCTTTTCCCCATATGAATCTAAAAATGCATTTAAGCTCTTTGTATATTCCTCTTCCGTATGCCATTCCATCGTACCGAATACTGCTGGATTAACATTTTGAATAATTGTCGTGTATATTTCTCCTCTTGCTTTAGATGCAATTAATGATCGTTTTATGGATTGAACTGTCTTGCCAATATCGCTAAATTTTGCACCCCATATTTCTGAAATATTAGGCGTTAAAATGAACGCAATATCAACAAAAATAACCATTGCAGTAAACATTAAAAGATTTTTCCAGAGGGTTAAATCGATTCCTTTTATCATGAAATACACGGTGACAGATATGATAAACAAACCATACCAAGTCTTTCTAATACGTTGCTTTTTCTCCTCGTACAACTCCTCATTTTTCCAATAAAAGAAAACAAGGACTACAAAGACAATCGCTAAAACAAATAAGCCAATTCGAATGTTAGAGATCATTAATCACATCACCCTCCATTCAAAAACTACTCACGATATCATTACATGCGCAAGCTGCTCTCTTTATGACAAAAGACGTGGACAAGCTTCTAAAATTAGCTACATCGCATATATATTAGAAAGTACCACGTCTTTTATCCTGTTATTTGTGGGAAATAAGACCCCCACTGATTAAAATTTCACTTTACCATGAGTCTATATTGTATATGTAGACAAGCATTCATTTCAAATTTTCGTATTAAAAAGAAATATGTTTCGGAATTTCCCCTTCAGGTACTTCTCCATCCATACTTAAATAATAATGACGAATCGGACGTAAGTTTTCGTCTAATTCATAAACAAGCGGAATGCTAGTTGGAATATTTAATGAAACTACACCATCACTTGAAAGGTTGTCTAAATATTTTACTAGCGAGCGAATTGTGTTACCGTGTGATGAAATAATTACTTTATTACCACTTTTTAATGTCGGCGCAATTTCTGAATGCCAATAAGCAAGTACTCTCTTCTCCGTATCCTCTAAACATTCAGTTAATGGAAATTCACCTTTTTTGAGTGTTTTATATCTTGGATCGGTCGCTTCATATCGAGGATCGTCTTCAGTAAGAGCCGGTGGTCTTACATCAACACTTCTTCTCCAAATATGAACTTGCTCCTCACCATATTTTTGAGCAGTTTCATCTTTATTCAGCCCTTGCAATGCACCATAATGTCTTTCATTTAGCTTCCAAGATTTATGTATTGGAACCCAAGTAAGATCCATCTCATGAAGTACAATCCATAACGTCCGAATTGCGCGTTTTAATACAGATGTATAAGCCATATCAAAAGTATATCCGTTTTTCTTTAATATTGCTCCTGCTTCTCTCGCTTCACTTAATCCATTCTCTGATAGATCAACATCTGTCCATCCAGTAAAGCGATTTTCAAGATTCCATAAGCTTTGTCCGTGACGAATAAGTACAAGTTTTATCATTATAATTCCCCTTTCGGAAATGTGAATTTTATTGTTCCATTGCGTACACGTATAAAGTATCTAGTAATGTATCTTTTTATCCATTCACTCTATGACCAAATCATAGTTGCCAAATGTATGGATAAAATTTGTTCTTTTTCAAACGATAAAAACAGAAGTTTTTTCATTATTTTTGATCGACTGGTATTTCACGTTTCGATATCCAAGCATCAAAACCTGATCGGCTATTTGCCATTTCATTCATAACTTGGTGCCAATTGTCCTCACATGATTCACCAAATTTTGAAAAAATAGCACCCATTTGTTGTCTTTGTACATCACTCAGTTTTTTCTCTAAATCTGCACCTTTTTCTGTTAAAGACAACTGTTTTACACGTCGATCATGCATAGCTTCATTACTCTCAATTAAGCCCTTTTCCACAAGTTGACGTAGCGGCCCGTGAAGAGCTTGTTTACTTATTTCTAATAGTGATAGTAACTCATTTACACTTATCCCTGGAAAACGTGCAATAAAAAATAAAATTCGATGATGTACTCGTTGAATGCCATATTCTTTTATAATTTCATCTGGCTTTTCAGTAAATGTTTTATATGCAAAATAAAATAATGCTAATGCCTCATTCATCTGTTCTTCTTTATGTTGTGTCATCTACTTTCCCCCTGTATGTAAATTATACCACAATCTAGTAATGAATATTTTAATCAACGCATTAGAACTTATTTAGTCTATTGAAACATTCATTGCATAATTAGGAGATGATTCATTTGAAAAAACAATATACTATAAGTGCATATTTATTGGATAGACTACACGAATTAGGAATTGAACATATATTTGGCGTTCCTGGTGATTATAATCTTGCCTTTTTAGATGATGTAGTAGCACATGAAAATTTAAAGTGGATTGGAAATTGTAATGAATTAAATGCTGCATATGCAGCAGATGGGTACGCTCGCATAAAAGGAATCGCTGCTCTTATTACTACTTTCGGTGTTGGAGAATTAAGTGCTATTAACGGTATTGCTGGCTCATATGCGGAAAACGTGCCAGTTATAAAAATTACGGGTACGCCACCAACAAAAGTAATGGAAAATGGAGCAATCGTCCATCATACGTTAGGAGATGGAAAGTTCGATCACTTTTCCAATATGTATCGAGAAATCACTATAGCACAAACAAATGTAACACCTGAGCATGCTGCTGAGGAAATTGACCGTGTTTTACGTGCATGTTGGAATGAAAAACGCCCGGTTCATATTAATTTGCCAATTGATGTGTATAATAAACCAATTAATAAACCGACAGAACCTATTATAAATAAACCTATTTTAAGTAATAAAGAAGCATTAAATAAAATGCTTCTACATGCCATTTCAAAAATAAATAGTGCCAAAAAACCTGTTATTTTAGCTGATTTTGAAGTAGATCGATTTCACGCTAAAGAAAATTTACATCAATTCGTAGAAAAAACTGGGTTTCCCATCGCGACGTTAAGTATGGGAAAAGGAATATTCCCAGAAAAACAGCCTCAATTTATAGGGGTTTATACTGGTGATGTAAGTTCTCCGTACTTGCGAAAAAGAATTGATGAATCTGATTGTATTATTAGTATTGGTGTGAAGTTAACTGATACTATTACAGGTGGCTTCACACAAGGTTTTACAAAAGAACAAGTTATAGAAATCCATCCCTACACTGTGAAAATTATAGATAAAAAATACGGTCCAGTTGTAATGCAGGATGTTTTACAACATTTAAGTGATTCAATTGAGCATCGTAATAAAGATACCCTTGACGTTAAGCCATTTATTTTAGAATCATCACCTTTTACTGAAGAGTTCATTCCAAAAGCACAAATGGTCACACAAAAACGTTTTTGGCAGCAAATGTACCATTTCTTACAAGAAAACGACGTCTTAATTGTAGAGCAAGGAACACCTTTCTTTGGTAGTGCTGCTATCCCTCTACCTAATAACACTGCATATGTAGGACAACCGTTATGGGGATCTATCGGCTACACACTGCCTGCTCTACTTGGTACACAGCTCGCCAATTTATCACGGCGCAACATTTTAATTATTGGTGACGGTTCTTTCCAAGTAACTGCCCAAGAGTTATCAACTGTACTACGTCATAATTTAAAACCGATTATATTTTTAATCAATAACAACGGATACACTGTTGAACGTGCCATTCACGGCCAAAACCAACCTTATAATGATATACAAATTTGGGATTACAATAAACTATCAATGGTATTTGGGGCAGAAGAAAAAAGTCTAACATTTAAAGTAGAAAATGAATCAGAATTAGCAGAAGTCTTAACAAATATAACTTTTAATAAGAATCAACTTATCTTTATTGAAGTTATAATGAGCCAAAGCGATCAACCTGAATTGTTAGCTAAACTCGGGAAAAGATTTGGTCAGCAAAATTCTTAATATAAAAGCATAACCTAATTATACAATTGGTAGTGTAAAACTTGTTTTGAGAATAGTTTCGACACTCAAAATACATAAGGAAAAGGATGGAAAGCACCATCCTTTTCTATTTTAAGAGCGTTCTTCGACTAACGCCCCGTGCGACAAGCAAAAATTCTTAATCCATCTTTAACTTTATAGCTTTTGTCGCAATAAATGTTTTAATATGCTTATCTAATATCCTTGTTCCACCAAAATCATCCTCATAAAAACCTGTTATAGCAAAACCAGCTTCAATTTGGCCTTGGATTTGGTCTTCTAAAGTATGCGCATATTCTATTGTTTGATTTGAATCGATGTAATCTTGAACTTCATCCTCTGGTAAATAATCCAATGTTGATGAAGGAATTGAATGTTTAACATCAAGAATACCTTTTTGTTCTTGGTTATCATCAAAAATCCATAGTAACGGATTTGTAAATCCAGCAATAAGAATACCTTTATTCTTTAAAACCCTAGAAACTTCATTCCATACAAGATGAACATCTTTTACAAACAAGTTAGAGACAGGATTTACAACAATATCAAAATATTCATCCTCAAAGTCACCAAGGTCTGACATATCTCCTTGTACGGTTTTTAAAGTCAAACCATCCCGTTTTGCTACCTTTTCATCTTGTTCCAATTGCTTCTTAGATATATCAGTAACTGTTACATCTGCTCCAGCAGCAGCTAGAACAGGTGCTTGTTGTCCGCCACCTGATGCTAAGCAAAGTATCTTTAATCCATCTAATGACTTTGGAAACCACTTTCTAGGAACTGATTTTTCCGTAGTGACTGTAATTTCCCATTCACCTGATTTGCTTTTCTCAATAACCTCGCTACTTACAGGCTGCGTGTATCTAGAACCTTCTTCAACCTTCTTATCCCATGCATTACTGTTTTGTTGTGTAGTATCCATTGCGATTAGTCCTCCTAACGATCTAGTTGCATTCAATGTGTAAGCTTAATGCTTTCCTTTTTCTATTAACCTGCCTAATAGTTCATACATAGTTGTCTATATTTACATTAACAGATAAATGCAAAAATCACTAAAAAAATTCTAAAAAGACAAAAAATTACACATCTATTCCATTCATTTAAACTAATTATAGAATTGTTAACTTTTAAACAACTCACTTCCACATAAAAAAAGCATTCCAAACCTGTTGACAGTTGGAACGCTTTTTTATGTTATTTCATTTTTCAAGCTTTTAACTAAATCGATTAAACAAATAAGTTACGCTTTTTCTTTTTTATTCAGCAAGAGTTAACTGCCAAGATACACCATACTTATCATTTAACCAGCCAAACTTTTTACTAAACGGATAAGAACCTAAAGGCATAAGAATTGCTCCATCCTGCGCTAGTTTATGAAAGACCGTATCAATTTCTTCTTCTGTCTCACAAGTTACATAAAGAGACATAGCTGGAGTGAATGTAAAATTATGATTTACATAACTATCAATACACATAAACTCTTGGCCATTTAACGTAAAAGTTGCATGAATTACAGTTCCCTCTTTACCAGGTCCATTTTCATCGTAGCGAGAAATACTTACAATTTCCGATTGATCAAATAGCGACGTATAAAAATTCATTGCTTCCTCAGCTTTGCCTTCAAACATTAAAAACGTAGTAATTTTTTGATTTGTGTTACTCATATGGAGACAGCCCCTTGTTATATATTTATGTAAAACATAAGTCGGCCAAAAACCGAACGTATATTCCTATAAGTGTATTGTCTATAAAAACGATGAGTTTGTCAATTATCTACTTTATTATTTCTTCTTAAATAATGCTGTCCAAAGAAATGATTCTCCAAACATTTCTTTCGGTTGTTTCATTTGTTTCATCCTTCTAATCTCAATTACCTCAAATTCTTTAAATATCTCTCTTAACTTTTCTTCCGAGTATGCAAGACCACCTTGTAGACTCCATCCTCTATATACATCCCAATCTGTTATTTCCGATCCATTTCGCTCATCTAAATCGCCTGCCGCAAAACATGTTAATCCGAAATAACCACCCGATTTTAATGAGTTTTTAATTAAATCCACATAATTTATTCTTCTATGCGGTGGAATGTGATGCAAACAGCCCGAATCGTATACAAAACCAAATTCGTTTTGAACCTCTAAATTAAAAATTGAATCACAAATAAAATGAATTGCTACCCCTTTTGCCAATGTCCTTTCTTTAGCCCAATTAATGCCTTCTACAGATAAATCCACTGCTGTTACATCAAATCCTTGAGTTGCTAAATAAATGGCATTTCTACCTGGACCACATCCAAGTTCTAATACCTTCCCTTTTGAAACTCTCTCTTTTTGTATATACGAAACTAGATTCTCATCTGGAACATTTTCAAAAAACGGAACATCCTTTTCTCTATTCTCATAAAACTCATTCCAAAATGGTTCTGCAGGTCTTAATAATGAATCAAGCATTTTTAAAATGTCTTCTTGTGTGTGTAACGTTTCAGTTTTCATTAATACCCCTCCATAAATTAATAGTCAGAAAATTATTATATATCTTTTCGAACTTTCAAACAAAGAAAAAACTCCTATATTCAATAGGAGTTTTTGTCTTTAAAATCCGAGTACAGCTAACCATTTTAACAATTTCTCTTCTCGCGCTTTTAAATCATCATTCCTAAACTTGCCTAGTTGTATTTCACTAACAACTTCTCCGTCCTCCATAAAAAGAACTCTTTCTGTTTTCTCTACTACCTATACAACATGAGTCACTTAAGAAGGTTACTTTGCTGAAAAATAAAGCCGATTTCGTTAAGGGATATTTTTGCTAACGCCTCTTCTTTCATACATGTTATTTCATACAATCATACTTTTCTAATAAAATAACGCTTTTGTTCACTTTTTTGATACATTTACGAAACATTCATGTGTTACCTTCATTAAGTTCTTTTCTTTTTATAATGTCGTGTGAGATATACCAACAGAGGAAGCCCTAGATCCCCTAATCCTAGGGCTTTTTTATAAGAATTTTATACATTTTATTATTTCCACTAACTCTTTAAATTGTATATACATAATATAAAATTTTCATGTTGTTATATTTTTTGATGGCCTCTTATCTTTCCTTAAAAGGCTTTTTTTCAAATAACGCTTTTATTTAATTTATATTTAAAAAGTTCCTTTTCATAAAGACTTCCCTTATATGCTATACTCATTCTTAAATAATTGTATAAGGAATGTTAAAAATGGATGATAGATCGTCAAGACAATGGAAATTGCGACAAAAGTTAAGAGCACTGAAAACCAAAAACAACAATGACACAAACCCTTTGTTTAGTGAATGCCTTGAATCCCTAGGAAACGAAACTCTCATTTTCTCCCAAGAAAAAAGCCAGCAGATTGCTATTATTTTAATGAATTCATTTCCTATAACTGTCTCGGGAAGAATAGATTGGGAACAGATAGATAACCAATTCATAGC
Organism: Bacillus sp. HMA207; assembly: GCF_003402455.1. Taxonomy (NCBI): domain Bacteria; kingdom Bacillati; phylum Bacillota; class Bacilli; order Caryophanales; family Bacillaceae; genus Bacillus; species Bacillus sp. HMA207. Next base: position 2,372,531 of record NZ_BEZT01000001.1, read on the forward strand.
TTCGAACAAAGAACAACTAATTTCCCTTATTAGAGCAAACCAACTAGATTTTGACGAACAGATTTTTATAATATGGGATAACTATGAAATCCCTGTAGTAAGTACAAATCTTGATAAAGTATTCCAATCATTAGTTGACGTTGATGCAGTCAGTTTTTATTACTGGATATTAGACAAAGAATATAGATTCGTAATTGAAATAAATGATAAAGAATTGATTAGGATTGGGTTTCGCTAATACTCTAAGCATATGAAGCTAGTTCCCTTCATTTCTTAATATTTTCTTCGTCACCACCGCTATTATTATCATTATGAAACTTATAGCTAATATAGGTAAATAAATTTTCGTACTGAATCCTTCAAACATAAAACCATATACGACTTGCCCAATTGGTGCCATACATTGAGATACCGCTGTTATAATTGCCATTACTTTTCCTAGATTTTCATTTGGTGTTTTCTTTTGGACTACAGTAATCACATAGATGGATACAATTGTCATAATCATTGCGATTAGAAGAGAAGAAAGTATAAAGAGGATAAATGGTGGATAGTATCCTAAATTAAGAGTAAACGGTGTAACTGATAGTGCCACTGGTATAACTAATAAAGCTATGATAAGCATCCAATTATATAATGTTTTCATCTGTAACTTTTTAGCAAAGAAACCGATTGACAATGCCCCTAATATGGTTGCAAAATCAATTAATCCCATTCCAATTCCATACATCATATCGCTACTCTGCATAGTTACTCGTAATATAATAGGTCCTCCGACAACAAATAACGGTGTCAAAATTAAATTTAGTAAAGCTGCAAGTAACATAGCCTTCAAAATAAAAGGTTGCTTTAAAACACAAAGAAAACCTTCTTTCATATCTTTTACAATTGTCGGTACGATATGGCCTTCCTGTATTCTTTTTATAAATGGTATTGTAATAAACATTTGTAAAATCGCAGATAAAAAGAAAGCAAAACAACTTGTTATTACGAGCATTTTCAAACCGATTATGCCGTATAATAGTCCTCCTAGTACAGGTGCAACTATATTAGATAATGCTTGCACACCATTTACGATACCGTTCGCTTGTTCTAACTTTTTCTCTGGGACTAATTGCGGAATACTTGCCATAACAACTGGTGCGTACATTGCACTAACGACTGCTAGTAAAAACATAATTGTTCCAATCAATAAAATAGATATCGATTCAGTTAATAACAAAACTATAAAACTTAATACAATAGCAGCGTTTATAAAATCCAAAATGACCATTACATTACGGCGGTTGAAACGATCTGCTATCGCTCCGCCAAGAGGAGCTAACAAAAACGGGATACTCGTTACGGCATATAACCCTGCAAATATATCGGCACGTCCTGTTATATCTAGCACATATAAAGACAGTGCAAAACGTAATAGTGTTGAACCTAAAATAGTAATAATTTGACCACTTACCATTAAGTGAAAATCTTTCAAGGAAGATTGAATACTTGCTGGCATCCTCATCACATCCTTCATTTAGTTAGACCGACTGCCGGTCGATAATACTCAAACAGAAAATCACTATTTCTGTTTAATTAAAACTTCCATCATATAATCAAAAGATCCCTCTTTCGCTCCGACAGATGCTTCCATCATTTTGATATAAGCTTTAGCTCTGTTTATCATTTCTTCCGGTTTCCACTGGAATAAACCATCATCAAATATGACTTGTGCTGAAGAGAGTAATAATTCAATTGTTTCTTGTGGGTATGGAGTAGAAAATATGCCTTCTTCTATTCCTTGCTCTAAAACTTCCGTTAATATAGGAGATAAATGTATAATGGATTGCACTAAACTTTTCTGATGCATTTCTGCATTATTCGGTTGATGGAATTGTTCAATCATTTTTTCTTTTACATCTCCTGATTTTGGTGATTGTTCCATTAAAATTTTAAATAACTTATCTAAAACGGGGATATCGGGATTGGAGACAATCCTTTTCGCCTTAGTGACATCCTCTTTAATAATCCTCATAATGATTTCATCCATTACTTCCTCTTTCGACTTAAAATAATGATAAAACGTCCCCTTTGCTATACCTATTTCTTTTAAAATGTCATTTACGGTTGTTTTCGTATAACCTTTCTTAAGAAACAAACGCTCAGCTGTTTCTAAAATTTCCTTTCTACGCTCCTCATACTCCTTTACAATTCGCATTCAAGTTCTCCTTCCCACCTGACCGACTGTCGGTCTATTAAAATTATATGTTTAGTTTGCAAAAAGTTTCCTATTATTGTATATACAACATCCTACTTTCTATTTCCTTTATAAATTTTTATTTTTTAACGTACGCTCAATTTGTTTAAAACGTATCTCATGTTTTTTATCGTCACCTTTCATTTTAGGAAAAGAACGATGCCCTCCGCTTGATCCTATTTTTCTCGATTCTTCATCCAGACGCACAATACTTTGTAGTTTTTCAGCTCCTTCACCACAAGTCAGCGCATCTCCTTTACATCGATGACTTCAAAAAATGACATTTGATTCATACGATACGGTTCCCCCTCCGTTCAATCTATGTATTTATCAATGGAGTATTTTGTTGAGTTCCAATATGTAATATTGCATATTTCGCACTTTTAATTTTCGCACATGCGATAATTTATTTATAAAAATATAAATTATTAATAAGGGTGATTTATATGAGCAAGTTCCGAAAGAAGATGATTAAATATTTGCAAACATTTTGGGGATGCTTAGCATTTGGTGTATTAATGTTTGCTATCTTCTTAATTACGGATTTAACAGATGCATCTTTAAATACATTAGGCTGGAGAGACTGGCTAGGTTCTGTAGCAGGCGCAACCATTTTATCTGTTGGGATGTTTACTTTAAATAAATTGAATTTAAAATAAATATTCGGTCAATACTGTATGTAGGCTGTATGCCAACATTCATTTAAAGTAGTCTTCTCTGTATCTCCTTGTATTGAGCAGTTAGCTTTTGCTAGCCGCTCTTTTATTTTGTTCCGGTTCTTGCCCTATCTACTTTCCCCCAATAAGTACACATATCTATTCCCCATTGCTACAAAATGAAATCTTTATTTTGTTTTACGGATCGCTTCTTCAATTAGCCAAGATACAATATTAAAATCATTAGCTTCACCCTTTAAAGATGTTCCCTTCCAAAAGTATTCTTTCATCACTTCAAATAATTCTTCAACAGCTTCAATTCATCTCATATTCATTTTCCCTTTCTCCCAAATAACTATTTTGTTTTACTAATTAGCTGATTAATTTCACAAACACCTTTTAAACATTCCATGTTTCTTCACCTCTTGAATATTTTTCAAACAAAAATACATACTATTTTCAAGCCGCCGTTTCCACGGCTAATACCTCTTTCTTTTGTTACAGCAAAAGCAGGTAGGTTCTTCACTTATCTGTTTTCTCTGTATATTTTTTAAGAAATCGAAAATAATACCAACAAGCTGTTTGAACTAGCAGCTTCACTCTTCTCGCAATGGGGATGCAAATTATCACAATTAGCTAACTCATTGAACTCACTGGCAGACAACCAAAATCGTTGTCTGCTTTTTGTATGAGATTTTTCGTTTTACATATACTACTTTTGAACCTGCAGACCAATACGAGCCATTTTGGTGCTTGGGATTTCCCTTCCGGGGATAAGTATTTTTTACTTATCCCTTTTTTGTATAGACACGTATATTTAGGGTAAAACTAATTACAAGCAGATTTTCTGTTTATGCGTAGTTCTAAACAAGATTACTTTTTCTCCTATTAAAGGACGGCAGGTACGACTGCTAGTCCTTTTTTCTTATTTCGCATGCTGTCCCTTCTGGTAACTTCATTCTTCATTACCTTCATCATCATAGTAAGCAATTTACTAATAAGGATGGCAGTTGTGCCCCTTGAGTTCCCCATCGAACAAAAAGAACAAATTATTTTTCCAGTTTCCAACGATCGTACCCCAATACGAGTTAAATTCTTCATAAACTTCTCTTGTCCCCTTTCGATAATTGCGGAACGTGTAATGAAAATACTCGCTCACTTTAATACCTTTTCTTTCAACCAAAGTGTTCTGCCGAAATAATAGACATAATAAGTTCCGTTCTCTTTTGCTACTGCATAACATTCCCGTACCGTTTGAATATATTACAAATTGCTTTCTCTCGATTTTTCCGCTTAAATATTTTTTATGCATAAGTTGCACTTGTTCTTGAATTGCGACATGGTAGTAATACCCTTGCTCTACTGGTTTTGGACTATAAAATTTCCTTTATAAATTTCAAATTCGGTGAATGAAATTTTTGTTTTTTCTTGCCATCATCCTTGTTGTATACAAACAAAAAAAGAGCCACAATATTTTGCGACTCTTTTACAATTATAACTATTTAACGGCCACGTCTTTGCTGACCTTGCTTTGTACTACCTTTTTTATTACTTGGCTTATTAAATGATCGGTTATTTTCATTTCTAGAACTATTTCTCGAACTATTTCTTGAATCACTTCTTGAGCTATTTCTCGAATCACGTCTTGATTCACTTCTTGAACCTTCGCGGCTATCTCTTTGACGATTTTGACCTGATTTCTTCGGAGCCGGCTTTGGTACCGGTTTTCCATTTTCATCTACACGTTTTATCTTCGGTTGTTCGATTATTTCTCTTTGTATTGGTGCACCAAGCGTTTTTTCAATTTCTTCTAAATGTTTTTCATCTTTCGCTGCAACGAACGTAATTGCAAGACCTGATCCACCTGCACGTCCTGTTCGGCCAATGCGATGAATGTAACTTTCTACATCTTCAGGGATATCATAGTTAAATACGTGCGTTACACCATCTACATCAAGTCCACGAGCTGCTACATCCGTTGCGATTAAGTACTGAATTTTAGCTTCGCGGAAACTCTTCATAACTCTTTCACGTTTCGCTTGAGGTATATCACCATGAAGTTCAGCACAATTATAACCTAGTCCTTTTAAATTATCATAAAGCTTACTTGCTCTAACCTTTGTACGACAGAAAATAACAGCTAAAAATGGCTGATCACGATCCATAACAAAACGAAGTGCATCTGGCTTTGCACGATCTGTCGTCTCAATGACACGCTGCTCAATTGTATCTACCGTTACTTCTTCACTTTGTACTTGAATCATTTGCGGCTCATCCATATAACGCTTCGCCAATTTTTTAATATCTTTTGGCATCGTTGCTGAGAATAACATCGTTTGTTTACTACCTGGTGTCTCATCTAAAATATCTTCAATATCATATAAGAAACCAAAATAAAGCATTTGATCCGCTTCATCTAGTACAATCGTTGAAAGATTACTTAAATCAATTGTTTCACGTCGTATATGATCTAATAATCGTCCTGGTGTTGCAACAACAATATGTGTATTACCTTTTAATTTTCTCAATTGTTGTGCTACATCTTGCCCACCATAAATCGCTAGTACATTAATATCTTCTCTTTGAACAAGCATTTTTTTAATTTCAGTTGTAATTTGCAGAGCTAGTTCCCTTGTTGGTGCAACAATTAAGGCCTGAACATCACTAGACTCTGGATCGATTTTTTCTAAAATCGGTAACACGAATGCTAACGTTTTACCCGTTCCTGTTTTCGCCTGCCCAATAATATCTTTACCTGACAGAATAACTGGAATTGCCTTCTCTTGAATTGGTGTTGCTTCTGTAATTCCATTTTCACGTAATGTATGATTAAAAGTTTCACTAATTCCTAATTCTAAAAAGTTTTTCAAATAGACCACTTCTTTTCCTTATTTTTCACATTAGCTTTCATTGTACCATTTGTTTCGCTAAATATGAAAAATAAAAAAATTCTTATCTTCTTTTTTTATATTCATCCTGTACTAGATGGACAAATTCTTTTTGTTTTTTCTCAGATTTTATTAATGCTTGCATATTAGTAGAAGATAGAATGAACTTTTTAATTTTTCTATTACTCCAAATTAATCTTGTATACTTTGTATCTTCGTGTAGCCTTCGAAACCACTCAAATTCACTTAATTTTGCGATATGGTGTTTCAATTTCATGTCATTTCGAGGATAAAATAAAATAACATTTGCTATTACATCAAATCACGAACCCATCTTTTCCCCCTATACCCTTGCTCAAATTATATATATTCTTCTTTGCATATATATTTCAATTTTACCGAAATATAATGTTACTGATTTGGTTGAAATCGCAAAATATATGAACTAAAAACCCGATCTTTTCGATTTAGGAAAGACCGGTTTTCATTAGTTTATACAGTAAGCTTTCCTCCATGATAGCAATAATACTGCGCTGCTTTAAGACTTTTAATCTTATTTAATGACTCTTTTGCTTTTTCTATATCCAAACAAAAATTCGGATTAGCTATAACTAACTCTCGATTCTCTTGAACCGCTGCGTCTCCTGTAATTACACAGTCTAAATTCGGAAAATATAATGAAATATGCCCCGAAGTATGTCCTGGCGTCGCTACTATTTGACATTCATTATTCAAAATCATTTGACCATCATGTACTTTTTCATCGACGGAAATATGTTTTATATTTTTTAACTGTTGTATAAACCATTTACCAAATTCTTTTTCTTCATTTGGCATACGTTCTAGCATTTTTTCAGCTTGAGCCAACCTCTCTGATTTTATATCACCACTAATATAGTTAGATTCAATTTCACTAGCAATAATATTAATTTGAGGATATTTCAATTTGAAATCATATAAAGCCCCTAGATGATCATCATCATAATGGGTAATAATTATATTCTTTAAGTTTTTCATCTCATATCCATGTTTTAACATTGCATTTTCAATTAAAGGTAAAAAGCTTGGATATCCTGTATCGACTAACGTTAATTCATTATGTACTATAATTAAACTTGGATAAATACATTGTTTTTGCCCATTAAATTCGAATTCAATTGGTAGTTCTATTATTTTCATTTTCCTTCCCCCATACCGCTTATAAAATGCATAATAATAACTAAATCACCCACATACATCTTACAATATATATACTATGTAACGGAACACTGTGAATCGTTGCATAATCCACATTATATTATTTTGAACAGGTATTCCCCTATTTTTATGGAAATATATAATTAAGAAAAACAATAAAATTGATTAATCTCTCACTTCTTTGTCCATCCTTTTAAAAAATCTATGTTTTTGTAAAAGGAGTGTTTATATGGAGAAACAGACACTTTGGAAAAAGTTCAAAAAAAGCTCTGTAAACCTCGGTAAATCCAGCGTATATGAAAGTATTATTTTATTCTACACAATGAAAAAGAAAGAATTACCTACTAAAGCGAAATTCATAATATTAGCCGCTTTATCTTATTACGTATTAGCAATTGATTTCATTCCAGATATAGCTGCTATTATTGGGATTGGCTTATTAGATGATGTTTTAGCAATCGCTGTAGCGCATAAATACGTTATGAGACACGCAGATGCTGAAATTCGAGAGAAGAGCAAATTGAAAATGGAGTCATTATTTACTTCAGCACAAGCATAATTAAACTATCTAGTCATTTACCATGAGAGCATTGCAGAATAAATTCCTAAACAGTAAAAGAATTTCTCTTAGTCCTCAAACTGTAAACAAATAGGGTGTCAGCACTTATTCCTAAGTTCTGTCACCCTATTATTTGTTCTTATATCTATCTGTTATACAGTTGCACGTGTCCCCCTATACAAAACTGCTATTGCCGCGACTATAAGGATCACACCCATAAAAGCAGGTGCAGCATGACCAAGCGATACATAGATTTGCCCTCCAATAATAGGACCAATCATTCTTGCTAAAGCTTGAATAGATTGGCTTCCACCTTGAATCCTTCCTTGTTCACTAGAACTAACAGACTTTGAAAGCATCCCGTTGAATGAAGGCCCGAAAATTGAATCACCAAAGCCGAACATTAACATTCCGACGATAAGTAGTGGATACACCGAAAACAAAGCTGATGCTGCAATAAAACTGTAGCCTATAATCTCCGAAACCATCCCAAGAATTGCTATTTGTTTATCACTAAGCTTGATTAAAAGCTTTGGCATGATAAAACTTTGTGAAACAATGTCTTGAAAGCCCAAAATTGAAAACATAAGTCCGATTAATGCAGGTTTCCAACTGAAAGTATCCATTGTAAATTGTGTAAAAATTGCTTGTAAAGATCCGTTAGGTATCCAAAGTAAAAACGCCGAGACAAGTAACCATTTTAAATTTTTCATGGAAAGTATGTTTGCTAGCTGTGCAAAAGGATTCAACCTTACAAAAGTAATCTCTTTCAATCTATTATTTTTGTCAAGGCTCTCTGGCATATATTTGATCCCATATACAACATTTATTAACGTTATGATTGCACCAAAATACATAGGTACAGTATCACCAAACTTGGCAAGTACCCCCCCCAATGGTTGGGCCAATGATAGTTCCCGCACCTACAACTGCACTCACCCATCCAAAGTATTTCGTTCTCTGCTCTTTTGGAATAATGTCTGCAAAATATGCGAAGATAGTACTTATGCTCCCACCTGTTATACCTTCTATTATGCGTCCAGCAAATAGTACCCATAAAGCTCCTCCTATTCCCAAAACTAAGTACCCAATTGCAGAACCAAATAAGCATATTAAAAGTAATGGACGACGGCCATACTTATCGCTTAAAGCTCCGAGTACTGGTGCAGTTAAAAACACGCAGGCCGCATATACGGAAGTTAGTAGTGTAACAACCAATGCTTGTTCTTCCAGATTACTTGTATATGGCTGTACTAAGAATGGGACTACAGGCATGATGATACTGAAACCTATACCACAAAGAAATACAGAAATAAGTCCGAATAGTAAAGCATGTTTATCTATGCTTTTTTCAGTTCCCCTTTCATTTTTTAATCTAAATATAGACATTTAACTTCTCTCCTAAAAAAATTGTTGCTTTGTCAACAAAATAATAACTCTATTTTGTTGATTAGTCAACAAAAATAAAATAATAAAAAAGCAGCCTATTCTCATTAGAGTAAGGCTGCCCGTAAAAGCCCGATTGGTGAGGGCTGATAATCAGTGGAGATGAAGCCCCCCCACTGATTAAAGTTTCACTTTATTATTAAAATATATTACGATTTAATATGTATACCTTGTTTCTTTATTTCCGCATCCAAATGTCTACTATACTTTTCCACAAAGCTAATTATACTGTTGAATTCTTCTTCAGTTACTTGTTCAAATACAGCTTTATCTCGCTCTTGAAACTCTTTGTGCAGATTTTCATGGATTTTATAAATTTCTTTCCCTTGTTCGGTAAGCCTAAAATAAATTTCTTTCTTATTTTCTGACTTTTGGTAGCTTTCAACAAGGCCTTTTTGTATGAGCTTCTTAGTCATTCTACTTATAGCACCGCGAGTCACATAAAAAGCCTCTGCGAGTTGTGTCACGTTAGAATCTGCATTGTTTTCAATATATTCAATGCAGTGGACTTCAGAAGACTTAAAACCTTTAAGACCCTCTTCCATCTTATCTTTATTAAGCCAAACCAGCTTATTATATAATTCCCTGAAACCGTTCATGACCTGTTCTTCTTTATTCATGCCCTACCCTCCTCACCGCTCATTAGCACATTAAAACTATTATATTAAATTTCTGCTTACGTTTCGACAATATTGAAATAATTATTATAACATTAAAGATATGTGTAAAAATAGGCGCTTAAATAAAATAATTTTTAAACAGCAAATTTTGCAAGTTTATTTCTACTTACAGTAAACGGTAGACAAAAAGTAAGAGCTAAGATCATTTCTCTTAGCTCTTCTTTCATAAAACTATTTCACTTCATTAGCGACAAAAAAGTGCTCACATACACTTGATATGCGCTGTAAGTCCACGTTCCCACCAGATATAACAGCCACTACTTTTTTCCCTTTTATATAACTATCAACTTTTCCTGCAAGAAGTGCAGCAGTTGCTAATGCACCTGCACCTTCTACAACAGCTTTCCCACGTTGTAATAAATCTTTCATCGCTACTTCCAGCTCTTTTTCTGATACAGTTACAATATCATCTACTAATTCTTTTACAATTTCAAATGTTAATTCACCTGGTATTTTAACTGCGCAACCATCTGCAATAGTAGGCGCCTCATAGTGTTCTACGATTGCTCCTTTATCGTAAGATGCCTTCATTCCATGAACATTATCTGCTTGGACACCAATTATATTAATGGATGGATTAAAAGATTTCAATGCTACAGAAATACCAGAAATAATTCCGCCTCCACCGATTGGTACAATGACAGTATCAACATCCCACATATCATCCAGAATGTCTAATCCAATTGTACCTTGCCCAGCCATTACCTCTACATCATCATATGGATGTAAGTATGTCTCACCTGTTTCCCTTATAATTTCTTCACATTTTGCCTTTGCATCATCAAAGGTTTCACCATGTAAAATCACTTCAGATCCATATCCTTTAGTTGCTTCCACTTTCGCCTGAGGTGCAGAAATTGGCATAACAATTTTACTCTTAATACCAAGTAAATGCGCTGATAATGCAACTCCTTGCGCATGATTACCTGCTGAACATGCAATTACACCTTTTTCTTTTTCTTGATCCGTGAGCCGCGACATTTTATTAAATGCGCCACGGAATTTAAAAGAACCCGTTAACTGCATATTTTCTAATTTCAAATGAATTTCTCCGCCCGTTTTACTAGTCAAGTAAAAAGATTTTACTAATGGCGTTTTACGAGCATTTCTATCTAGAATCTTGTGAGCTTTTTTAATATCGTCTATATGTAATGGGAGTTTTCTAGTTATCATACTTACACCTCTTCCAATGTTCTATTCCTAAGTTTTCGTAAGTCGTAGCTCCTTTATACGAAAAGAAAAAGTCTTTATATATGTACCCCACTCTGAAATAAACACATTTGCAAACAATTTAACATCCTCTTCATATCACGTTCTTTATAATGATTCAGGCATGCAATTTGGATCCAGTTATTCTTTTGTAAATACGCTGATTCATAATGGACAATATATCCTTGTAAAGCTAACGCATCACCTACCGTTTTAGAAGACTGACCTTCGCTTATTTGAATTGTAAATATAATTTTCGCGGCATGTTCTTTAGGTGAAACAAGCTTTAACCCCATATCAGTAATAACTTCTTCAATATACTCGTATGTCTCTTTAATTTTTACAAATACCTTTTCATCTTCAAATCTCTTCAACGCTTCTTGCAATGCATAAATTAAATTCCATGATTGTGAGTATGGAATACTTTCATTTTCTTCATACATGCCAATGTCCATATAGGCCGGCACAGCCTCGTTTATTTTTACAATGTGGTTATGAAAAACGAAAGAAATTCCTGTATATGATTTAATCGCTTTACCGCTAACACCACTTGCAAAATACACATCCTTCAAGTCTAATGGTATTGCTCCAATTGAGCTTATGCAATCTACACACAGTTTCATTTGATTCTCGTTACAAAGAGTATTTAGCTCGTTTAAATCGTTTAACATTCCAGTAGATGTTTCATGATGAACAAACCAAATCCATTCATAATTTCCAGTTGTCATAATTTCTTCTAATTCGGTATAAATAAATGGATCTCCCATTTCCTTTTTATAAGTATCAAAATGTAACCGTGCTCGTTTTGCATGTCCAACTAATCTATTACCAAATTCCCCATTTGTTAATACTAGTCCTTTCCCTTTTAAAGAACGTAACTGTAAAGCAATCGCATCATTTGCTAACGTCCCTGTTCCTAACATAAGCTGTACATGTTTTGCTTTTGTCATGTGAAGTAACCGTTTTTTCACATTGTCCATCATCACTTGAAATGACTTAGAGCGATGGGAAATAGGTCGCGTAGAAAATGCCTTTCGAACGTTCTCTTCAATATCTACTGGACCAGGTAAAAACGTATATTCTTTCGTCATAATCCCCCCAACACTCGACTCTTCAAACATAGCAGGGGTAACATACATTGGCTGGAAGGCTGCTTCTTCTGTACCAACTAACGTATGGAAAAATTTGAATCCCATTTGCTCATATAAAGCTAGTTCACGTGTTGTTGCAGAAATGAGTGCTAATTCATATCCATTTAGAAGCAAATAACGATGTAGAAAACGAATTAATCCTAACAACGCTCTTCCATTTCTATATTCACGTTCTACTGAAAGTAAACGAATTTCATACACTTTTTCTCCATGCTCTTGCAAATAAATATCTAAATTTGAAATTTTATAATCTAACGAGAATGGTCGTTTTCCCCGCACTGCGACCATACCTACTAATCTATCCTCATCTAAACAAATTAAATATGTATTTTCTTTATGAAACCGATCTATACGAAACCGTTCTTTCGTTTCTTCATGTTGTGGTATCTCTTCTACAAAAGTTTTATAATTCAATTTATGTATACTTTCAAATTCCCAATCTTGATCAGCAACTTTATAAATTAACCCCATGCCTTATCTCCTTTATCTATTTAATAAAAAATGATAAGTGGAGATTATCCCCACTTATTAAACACTCATTTTATTCTCGATTTACATATAGAATAAGTACAATAATTATTCCACTTAATATAGTGGTAACAATAGAATAAGAATAAAGAATCATACAAATTGGTAAACAAGCAATCGTAATTAGTCCTGGCTTCGTAAACCCTTTAAATATTAAATAAAATACAATAAAAATGCCTAAGAGGGTAAGCGCTATCAAATAATCAAATGCGATTAGTCCTCCTATAAATGTTGAAATACCTTTACCGCCCTTGCCTTTAAATAAAACTGGATAAATATGTCCAATAATAACGGCCAATAATGTTAACATTACGAATGTAGGATCTTCAAAAAGATATTTTGCTACAGCAACAACGATTGCCCCTTTAATTGCATCACCTAAAAATGTAGCGATGAAATACCCTTTTCCATATACGCGCCCCATATTTCTTGCGCCAGGATTTCCGCTTCCTTCATCCCTAATATCAACGTTATGTCTCAATTTTGTTACTATATAAGCGGTCAATATGTTTCCAATTAAATAAGAAGCCACCAAATATAAAAACTGCATACTATTAATCATGTAATCATTCACTTTCTACATGGGAATACATATACAATATTCAATTACTACGTATATTGTACGTTTTTAACATACATCCCTTTATACATTTTAACATCATATTTTTACAAATCATACAAAAATTCTCATACCTATTTTTAAAAATATATATCCCTCATTAAATAATATGTTCCTTTCACTGCCATTTCTGCTTGTGATACGAATGTAATTTCTTTCATACTTTCTTCACAGCATTTCTTAAATACAGCAAATATTTCAGGAACTAAACGCAATATACTGCCACTTGCTGCAATTGGCGTTGAGTGCTTAAAGTTCAACTTGTTATAAACATTTACTGTAATCCTTGCTAATTCCTTTCCAGCTTGCATCATAATTTCATGCGCATCATCATTGCCATCTCTCGCTTCCTGAATAACTAATGGGGCGATTGCTGCAATTTTATCTTTAGAAGAAGTATATACTAAGCTTTTTATATGAGACGGTGTCAAAAGTTGAAACTGCCTTTGAATATTCAAACTCAATGGACAAAGACTGATTCCTTGATCGAACTGAATTGCCATTTTCTTTAAAGCTTGTAATGCAATCCAATATCCGCTCCCCTCATCTCCTAAAATATGTCCCCATCCACCGCTATACTGATATACTTCTCCTTTCATTCCTATACAAATTGCACCTGTACCACCTATAGTTAATATTCCATCCTTACCTTTTAAAGCAGCTGCATGTGCGATCATTGCATCATTAAAAATTTCAATTTTTGTTCCGTATTTCTTTTTTAAATGTAATGTTAATTCATTTGTATTCGCTCCGCTTATACCAGCTAATCCTAAACAAACACAAACGCAATGCCCATTTATTAAACTCTTCTGGCATTGATTAATTGCTTCCATAATATGCACAAGAGCTTCTTCAAAATCTATTAATATGTTTCCAAAACCACTGGTAGCTCTTACAAGTTCATTTCCGTCTTTATCAAATGCAATTGCCTCGGTCTTCGTTCCCCCGCCATCTACTCCAATCATATACTTCATATGTTCGCCTCATTTTCATCTGCGTATAGAGGGAATGTTATATTCCCTAAAATTACGGAATTCTTAGCACCTGTTGCGCTCGGCACATTACTCGGATTACGATGATACGTTTCGTTTGCTAAAATAGCAAATGCAATTGCTTCTTTCGCTGCTGAAGAATGACCAATATCTTCTTGTATACATATGCTACATTTCTCTTCTCTTAATCCATTCCGTAACATTTCAACAAGTGTATTATTATAACTTCCACCACCACCTAAAATCACCTCATCAATTTCATAATACGGCAAAATAAACGCCTTATAATGATGAACAATTGAACATGCTGTAAACATCGTGACAGTTGCCAATATATTTTCTTTACTATGCTTTTTAAATCGATTCAATAATTCAGTCACAAACGCTTCTCCAAACTGTTCTCTACCTGTTGTTTTTGGTGGTTTCATGTTCAAAAATGGATGGTTCATACAGTATGTTAAAATTTCATCTACAACTACCCCCTGCTTTGCAATCCAACCATTTTGATCATATGGTACATGAAATAATCTTTGACATACTTCATCGATTACCATGTTGCCTGGTCCAGTATCGAAAGCAATAACACTCTCTTTACTTCGTTTACTTGGAACCACTGTAACATTACCAATCCCACCAATATTTTGTAGTAGTCTATTTTTAGTTTGATGCCGATATAAAATAATCTCTGAATATGGTACAAGTGGTGCACCTTGTCCCCCTGCCGCCATGTCCATCGTTCGGAAATTCGAGATAACCGTCGTGTTCGTTTCATATGCTATTACTGCTGGTTCCCCAATTTGCAATGTTGAAGAAATAATATTCTCTTCTTGCTTTGGCTGATGATAAATCGTTTGTCCGTGAGAGCCTATTAAATCTAATTGTCTCAAAGGAAAATTGGCCTCTTTACAAACTTCCTTTACAGCATTGGCGAAGCATAAACCAAGTTTAAAATTTAAACTACATATAAGTTGGACATTCGAAGTTTCAATTGATAACGCTTGTTGGATCTCATTTTTCATATCATTACAAAATAGAACAGTAGTAAAATGGATGAGTTCGATTTTAGAATCTACACCACTTCCTTCTATATGAACGAGCGCTACATCTATTCCATCTAATGAAGTACCAGACATTATCCCTGCAATATACATAACGTGCATGACCTCCTATTTACTAAAAAACAATCATGTAAGTAACGAACGTACAACCAATCGAAAACAATATAAATCTAAAAAACAACTGAGCTTTCGATGCAAACGATCCATCAATGAAAGAAACAACTACCGTAAGCAAAACGCTTGCCGCAATACTTGTAACAAGCCAGATACTATGCATTTGTGATAGATTTAGCATGCCTAATAAAGGGACAAAAAGTAAATTTGCACAAATCACTCCAAATAATAATAAAAATACGCCTTTATAACTAAATTTTATATTCATTCTATTTCCCCCTTTCTAGTTTTAATGTGAAAGAAGTGATAGACAAAAAGTCTATCACTCAAAATAACAGCGTGCAGATTAAGGATTAACAGATTCCCCGTCACCATTTTTTTCAATTTCAAGCATATTTTTGTCGTACATTTTAAAGAATGGTAAATAAATAAGGAACGATATTGCTATATTTATAAAAACTAATACAATCGCACGCCAATCTCCACCTGTTGCTAAATATGCACCAATTGGAGCAGGTAGTGTCCATGGCGGCATAATATGCGTTGGTGTTACAAATCCCATCGCAGTTGCTGAATATGCAACAGTTGCTGTTACAAGTGGTGTAATGATAAATGGGATAATTAAAATTGGATTTAGTACAATCGGTAATCCGAATATGACTGGTTCATTAATATTAAAAATACCCGGAACAATACAAGTTCTTGATAATGCTTTCGAATATTTCGATCGACCAAATACAATCATAGCTAATACAAGCCCTAACGTCGCACCAGAACCGCCAATCCATATAAACCATTGATATAACGGCTCTGGTGAAATAAATGGCAACTGATCTGCTCCACTAGCAACTGCTTCACCATTTTTCCCTAGGTATACTTCCCATAATGGCCGAGCAACAGTTCCAACAACCGACACACCATGGATTCCGAATGACCAAAAAAACGTAATTAAAAACACTGGAATCATTACACCGAAGTAACTATCCCCAGCTTTTACTAATGGTGCTGCTAATTTATCAACAACATGGTGTAAATCAATGCTAAAAACGACAGTTACTAGACTCATTATAATAATAACGAATGCTGCAGGTATAAGTGCTTCAAATGAACGCGATACAGATGGCGGTACTTGTTCTGGCATTTTAATCATTACATTTTTCTTCTTACAAAACCTTAAAATCTCTACGGATAAAATAGAAACAATCATCGTCACAAATAATCCATGACCTCCGAGATTTGTCATCGGAAGCATGAATCCTTTTTTATCAATTAACTCAGGCGTTAATGTTAAAAGTAGTGAACATACCGCAAGCTGTGCTCCTGATAAAGCATCTAATTTATAACTTTTCGCTAAATTATATCCTATTCCAAATGCTATATATAAGGACATAATAAACATAGTTAAACGATATGGTATCAATATACTTGTTTGATTCTTTAATGCCCAAACCGATATGAAACTATCTTTCGGCAGTGGTGGAAATGCTACTATTAAAAAAAAGCTTCCTACTATAATAAATGGTAACGCCGAAATAACTCCATCACGGATTGCTTGTAGATGCCTCTGCTCAGAAAGCCTTGCCATCGGGCCAGATAAGTTTTTATCAAGAAACGTGACAAACTTATTCATAACGCTTCCTCCTAACTAATTAATTCATTTACAGTTTTTAATAAAGTCGGGCCTCCAAGTGGCGTGTATGCTTGCGGTGGAATGATGCCACACGGAATAGATTCCTCCTCTGCAAATTTTTTTACAGAGTCAAATCGGTGTCTTATTTGAGGTGCAACCATTACGACATCCCAGCCATTCTTTACTTCTTCCTCTACCTCATTCGTTCCAATTGCATGCACTTCCATGTTCACACCATTTTTCTCCGCTTCTTTTTTTAAAGCGTTTACAACAATTGCACTGGACATTCCTCCAGAACAGACGAACAAAACTTTCATTTATTAATCCTCCTATACTTATAATTTATTACCCTTCAAATGAAAGGAAGTTTCACTTTACTAACAAGCATATGAAGTAGTAAATGAATTTAGTTATAATGAAAGTAAATTTCATTAAAAATATTTTTCCTATTAAATTAATGTTTCAATATGCAATTTTCTCTATTGCAAAGTCAACCTCGCCTCCTATATTATTTTAAATAATCATATGATAGGGAGGCGTATAAATGATCGTTAAACGTTTATTAATGATATGTTGTATCGTCATCTTGTTCATCCCTTTCTCTTTCATTCCCCCTCACTCTACTTATGCTGAAGTAAATACTGCATACAAAAAACATGAATTACGTGCTGTATGGATTGCATCTGTTCTGAATATTGATTGGCCCTCAAAAACTGGCTTACCCATTGAAAAACAGAAACAAGAATTTATAAGATTATTAGACGATGTAAAAAGCACTGGTATGAATGCAGTTGTTGTACAAATTAAACCAACCGCTGATGCTTTCTATCCTTCAAATTACGGTCCTTGGTCTGAATACATTACAGGAACACAAGGAAAAGATCCTGGTTATGACCCGCTTGCATTTATGATTGAAGAAACTCATAAAAGAAATATAGAATTCCACGCTTGGATTAACCCATACCGAATAACGATGAATCACACCGATATAAATCGATTATCAAATAATCACCCTGCAAGGCAACATCCCAATTGGGTTGTCCCTTATGGCGGAAAGTTATATTACAATCCCGGTATTCCAGAAGTGAAAAAATTTATAACAGAAGGTGCTTTAGAAATCGTGCAAAATTACGATATTGATGCGCTGCATATGGATGATTATTTTTATCCATATAAAGTAGCCGGTGAAGAATTTCCAGATCAGAAAACGTACGAAACATATAATAACGGTAGATTTACAAATATAGAAGATTGGCGACGTAACAATGTAAATGAACTTGTAAAAGATTTAAATACTGCTATAAAACAAGAAAAATCATATGTAAAGTTTGGCATTAGTCCGTTCGGCGTATGGAGAAATATAGCTGACGATCCGACTGGCTCTAACACAACCGCAGGCCAAAGAAACTATGATGACCTTTATGCTGACACACGTGAGTGGATACAAAAAGGATATATTGACTACATTACACCGCAAATATATTGGAATATAGGTTTCACCCCAGCTGCATATGACATATTAGTAGATTGGTGGGTTAAAGAAACAAATAACAAACCGATTCACCTATACATCGGTCAAGCGGCCTATAAAATTAATAATAACTCCGTCCCTGCTTGGTCTGATCCAGAAGAATATCCAAGACAAATTGCATTAAACCGGCTATATCCTGAAATAAAAGGTAGTATGCATTTTAGCTTAAAAGATATTAATAACAATCCACTTGGAGCTAAAGATAGACTCTCAAAAGACATATATAAATATCCTGCATTAATTCCGCCTATGCCTTGGCTTGATCATGATCCACCAAAACAACCGACTTTAAAAGGTGCCATTCCAAGAGATGAAGGTATTGCAATCGGTATCATTGACAATAGAGATAATGATTCTACTTATTACGCTATTTACCGCGCGAATGGGAAAAATGAAGTGGATATACAAAATCCGAAAAATTTACTTACTACTGTAAGAAAAACAAAACTTGGAGAAATTTATGTAGATAAAACCGTTATTTCTGGAGAAACGTATACGTATGTCGTAACTGCAGTTGATCGATTGCATAATGAAAGTGTGGCTTCTAGTCATACTACCGTTAGTGCAAAATAAAATCTCATAACAAAAAGCGCCTTAAAGCTGTGATACTTAGCTTTCAAGGCGCTTTTTGTTATTTATTCTTAAACTTCTCAGTCGCTGCTCTCATCTTCACATTTAAATCGTGATCAATTGAGTCGCGAATATCTCGCTCTACTACTTCCATTTCTTTTTGGAAATTTTCCAAGTAGATTTTCAGTTCTTCTTCCTTCTCTGGTCTTTGTGAAGGTGGTAATTGTACTACCAACGATAACATGGCCGTTAAATCTTTCATTAAGAACGTTTCAAGTTTATGTTGTTGTTCAAACATGCGTTGCTCTTGATAGTACGGAAGTGCATTCAATACTGAAATTGTAATATCATCAACCGTTCTTTGTAATGAAGGATTTATTGAGCGTTTATACGCTTGAATTGTATTTAATGCGTCTGGATAACGGTCATAAAAATACAATTTGTAAAATGATAAGTCTGTCGGTTTTACAGTTTGCTGTGTTTCTTGTCTTAAGAAATCTTTCACTTTCATCGCAGCTACATCAATATCTTCATTCGTAAGCTTTTTCGTAGTTTTTGCCATTACATGCACTTTTTTCTGCTTTTCTTTCGGTAACATCGAGAAGACTTGTTCTCTCGTACGTTGACCTGATGCACAAAATAGAGTATTTAATGTATTTTGTTCTTTCTTTCCTTCAGTGCGAATCCAGCGATAAAACAGTGGATGTTGTGTAAATTCTTGTAGAAACGGTATTGATTTGTTTGATAACTTGTCTAAAGAATCTTGCGCTCTTTTATATGGCTTCGTCCATGAAAAATACAGCTTCCGTCCGAAATATACGACTAAAACAACGACAGTAAATGCTATTAAAAGCAATGTACCGAGTAGTAATAATACTGTTTGAATGAAACTCATTTGTTCACCTCCTCTAATAATACGTTATTTCCTTGGACGCTGAATGAGTTTCTGCTTCATCTCATCATTAAATGTGTCTAGTTCAATAACGAACTTCTTACTTGACTCGATAATACGTTCTGACGATTTTTCAGATGCTTCAATTGCAGCGAACACATTTTGAAATGATTCACGTAATTTATCCATGCTAATAGCAGGGTTTTCAAGCAATTTTGTCGTTTCTTCTGTATTTTGTTTTAACGCTTGAGAATTACTTAATACCATCGATTCAATTGCTTCATTTGTCGCATTCACTGCATCGATTGTTTTCCGTTGATTTGTTAACGCTAACTGAATAGCAGCTGAAACCGTTACAACGTTTTGCGTCATCGTAATTGCATTACGAATTGCCTCTGTTAACTTTTCATTATTTTTCTTAATAATGTCTACAGATGCGATAGATTGTAATAAAACACTTTTCGCTTGCTGCATATTACGTGTACGTACAAGTATCTTTTCTAACGCATCGTTAATTAATGGAATATCTCTTTGACGCTCTGGGTTTTGTTTCTCAGCTTCAAGCATGCCAGCAAGCTTTTTCCCTAAGTATACTTGTTTATCAAGCGCATGAATTTTATCGTGCGATTGTTCTTTAAGCATTTCAAGACCCACTGTATCCTCTTGTAAGTTATCACGGCCAATTAGAAGGGATCTAATGATTTCCTCGATTTGTTTATCTATAGATTGGTATTTATGCACGTATGTTTCAAGTGGATTTTTCTTGAATACTTTAAACATTATTTTCTTCATACCACTTGCTTTAAGTGAATTGGGATCAAGCTCTGATACCACTTTTCGTAATTCTAACAATGTATTTGGAATTTCTTCATTTTTCCCATTCATCATCGCTGTTACAGGACGTTTTAATGCTGACAACGTTTGTCCTGCTGCTTGTTGCTCTTTATCTCCTAAATCTCCTAGCTGAGACAATACTTTTGATAAATCTGTATTTTGCTCGCTATTTAACTTTTGTACATAAAGATCAGCTTCTTTATTCAGTTCCTCTAATTCTGCATCTTTTATAACTGTATCAACCACTACTTCTACATTATTATCTTTCACGATCGATACAGGTTCTTTTTTCTCGAGTTCAGTCAACAAAATCGCTCCTTTATTTATATGTGCGAATTTATATGCACTATATTTCATCTATTATATCGTATTTCATATACATTCTGATTGCTTGAAATCGATTTTTTTAGAAATGCCTGTTTATGCAGTCATTCCCTGTTTCTTACTATAAGTATACCTGTAAACAACATAATTTTCCTCAGACTTAAGACCTAGAGAACGACATGCTGAAGGCGGATTCTTCGTATGTTACGTATATAAATTATGTTCTTCTATCCTTCTGTACTCAATCTTTTGACATACACCCTTTTTCAATGTGATAATTATATTGCGCCCACTCCTATTTCTTCTTGCGCGCTACGAATGCTCCATTTTGAAATGCCAATAACACCGTTTCAAACATTTCATCTTCTTCTATCATTTTTTTAAACTCGGCTAATTCATTTGCATGAGAGGTTGCGTTATCAACAACAAGAAAACCCTTTGGTTGTAAAATGCGTTTTATATGCTCAAGCCACCACATGTATTGCGTACGCTCTGAATCTAGGAAAATAAAATCAAATGAATGATCTAATTGCGCATCTAAAAATGCCCCTGCTTCTTGATTATGAACATCAATCCTTTGTAAAAGGTTTGCCTTTTCAAAATTGACAAGTGCCTCTCCAACTCGTTCTGAAGAAAGCTCTACAGTTGTTACATTTCCATTTGTTTCTTCTACCGCATTAGCTAACCACAATGTAGAATAACCATTAGAAGTTCCGATTTCTAAAATGTTTTTTGCGCTACACCCTTTTACTAAAATTGATAAAAATTGCCCCATCTCACGAGTAATATTCCGTAATTTTTCTTCCCTTGTTTTTTTATTTCGATCATGCTCTTCTCCATATTGTTCAAGTTGAAATAATAATGAATCTAACGTATCCATTTTTTCCATCGCCTTTCCAAAGCAATATGATGAAAAAGCTCTTGCTGCCCGTCTACTTTCATTATATGCGAAACAAAAACCTTTTTCCTGTTATATGACAAAGATTTGAATTTTTTTATAGCATATTGTTTCGTTTTTTGGTAAAGTTAATTTCTACGTGCAATTATTCCATTCATATTATTTCATATTAAAATTGCAGTTATTAAATTATATAAACCCCATTTAAATGAATCGGTATTTCAAATTCAATTAAGCGCCCTTTTCGGACGCATTTTCTTTGTTTATATATTTCCAGAAGAAAGGATGCTTACAAATGAACGTGATTAGCTTAGATGCTGCTAGAAAACGAAAGCAGCATAAAAAATTAATGATTACTATACCGATTATTACACGTATTTATGAAGAAGACGGGGAAATTAAATTTGAGGTAGCTGGCGAAAAAGATGTACCTCTTGAAATGTTAGAAAAATAATAAAAAACGCATTTCTGAAGAAATGCGCTTTTTTATATTTTTACATTTAAATGCATAAGTTTTTCAGGGTTAACCATCATATAAATATTTGAAATTTTCTCATCCTCAAATACAAACGAAAGAACATAAGTTACTTTATTATTTATTGTAACTATAACTCCTGGTATACCATTGACCATTTTGAAATCAACAGTGTACTCTTCTGTCAATCGTTGTGCAATCCCAAAGAACAAACGTATAATTCGATCCGCAGAATAAATCGAGTTAATCGCAGTCGTAACTTTACCACCACCATCAGCTTTGAGTATAGCATCTGTTTTTAATACTTCTAACATACCTTCCGCATCCCCACACTGTAATGATGATACAAACTTTTCAACATAAGAAGCCATTTTCTCCGTGCTTAATTTTGATTGCTTCGGTTTCTCCAACATGCTTTTTCGAGCACGTTGAAAGATCTTCCTGCAGTTTACACTACTCTTATCAACAATTGAAGCTATTTCTTCGTATTCATAACTGAAAACTTCTCTTAATATGAAAACAATCCTTTCTACCTCAGATAATTGTTGTAAAAGTAATAAATATGCGGTGGAAAGGGATTCTTTCATTATAAATGACTTTGATGGCTCATCACTCTCTTCTACAATTGGCTCTGGCAACCACATCCCTACATACACGTTACGTTTATGCGCTGCCGATCGTAATTTATCAATTGAACGATTTGTCGCCATCTTACATAAATATGCTTTCATATTTTCTATAGATTGAGGATCTTCTATATTATTTAGCGAGATAAATACATCCTGAACGATATCCTCAGCATCCATAACACTCCCAAGGATTCTGTATGCTAACGAAAATAATAATGGTTGATACGCTTCATATAACTGCTCCGTTTCCATGATGAACTGCCTCACTTTCATATTGCTTTAAAATGTATAACGCTGCACGCTTCCCGCTTGCTACCGCAGCATCAGCTAATACTTCATCATGCCCTACCCAATCTCCTGCAACATAAACACCTGGCATTTCAGGTATATTAGGGCCCGCTTTTTCAACACGGTCAATATGAGGAAAATCATGTACTACTGTTATTTTCGGTAAATATTGCTGTGCAACAACTTCTCTTTTCCAATTTGGATGTAACAACTCCATCGTACTTTCCAACTGTTCTTTATCATCACGAATATGATTCATCTCGAGTACAGGATTATAGTACTTAATTAGACTCACTACAATTGATCCATCTTCACTTAATTTAGCTGCTCTCGATTGATTTGTGAAAAATATAGGTTGATCTAATCCTAATACAAATTGATGTGTAGGATTGGGTAATTGTCTCAAGCCAATATCTAATGCAGCAACAGTAACCGGTACAGATTGTTCACTCCATCTATGCAAACTTGTTCCTTCTGCACCTTTTATTATTTTACAAGCTTCTTTCGGCGGAGTCGTCACGATGACTGCGCCTACTTCAAAAACCTCATCATCAACACAATGTATTCTTTGTTTACCTTCGGAATGCTCAATTTCCACAACATGCTTTTTAGCCAAAAACTGCACCCCGATATCATTCGCTATAGCTCTTAATTTTGTTATTATCGTCTCCCAACCACCATCTACATAAAGCACTCCCTCTTTTATAGAAAGCTGTATTTGCTTTAGTACAGATGATGCTAATTGTATTGTAGGAGCAAACGTATATGTTGTTGTTCGGCATAGCGCATAAAATATATTGCGAACCATTGGATCTTTTATTTCATTTTCTGCCCATGTAGTTAGACTCATTTTCGGAACTTCTCCTACATCTAAATTTCCTAAACGAATCATAAGACGTGAGAATTGTACTTTTGCAGACCAAGAAAGTAGTGGTGTTGATAAAATTGAGTAAAAATCTGTTGGGATAGTGAATATATCCCCTTTCCATATTCCATGTGCTTTTGTAGATGGTATTCCACCTGGAAGAGTCATACCAAGCTCATTAAAAGTTATAAACGCTGCCCCGCCTCTATATAAAGCATGTGCACCAAGATTCATGCAGATTCCATTTTTATTTGTAGTCATCCCTCGGCCACCGAATTGACTGGACTTTTCTAATACAATCACTTTCCTTCCAGCTTTCGCTAAATATATAGATGCTGTTAATCCAGCAAGCCCACCGCCAACAATTGCTATATCAAATGTATTCATAATAAAATCCCTCCTTAATCGTTCTACATACAAGACGAACGATTAAGGAGGGATGTGACATAAAAATAAATTTTTATTATCCTACTTTATTTCATTACTTTTTAATTCGATCATATTGCATACGAAATAACTCAATTGCAAATGGAATATCCTCTTCACTCTTTAAATAATAACTGATCCATCCTGATTCAGGTAATACGTGATGTGGTTTTACCAAGCCTTGCTTCACTAATTCATCTCGCTTTAACTTCGGAAATGGTAAATCAGCTAATTTATCACCATGAAGATGGCCAAGTTCTTTCTTGCCATAATTTATTTCAATACCACCAAATCGATGCGGTTTTTCAGAAACACCCGCCCAGCTGAGTACTTCATTTCTAATCATTTCACTAAATGACATGAACATTCACTCCTTATAAATGATTGATGTAATTTTAAATTAACATTTTCATTACTTTTTTCCATCAATCCAAAGTATGAATGGGAATACGAATATAGTTTGGTCTTAACACCTTATTCTTTATGGAATAAGTGAATTTATTAAGCTACCGACAACAGCACAAAACAAAGACTAGACACATATCCTAATTTTGTAACCTAACTTACCTATAGAAAGGCGGGTAATACAATTGACTGCCAACATCGACTATACCTCCCCCTCAACCAATTTTACTTATGATGTAAATAAAAGTAATTTTTTTCGGAAAGATGCCCAAAATTATATAAATGTACTTGGTATTAAACAATTAAATACTTTAGAAAATACTTCTTTATTAGATATTTATTTAAGTACAGGAAATGTTGTAGAACCACATATTCATCAAAATGCAGCTGAACTTGTTTATTGTATTTCAGGGTCTGCTGTTGTTTCTTTACTTAATCCATTTACGAATCAAATATTAAACTTACCGATAAAACCCGGGCAAGTTGCCAACATTCCACAAGCGTGGTGGCATTATGAAATTGCTACAGCAAATAATACTCATTTATTAGCTATTTTCAATGCTCCAACTCCAGAAGTTATTTTCGGTTCTGACATTTTAAGGTTAACTCCAGCTCATATGATGGCCCATACTTACTGCCTCAATGAACAACAATGGAAACAAGCGGTTTCCCCTATCCAATCAACTACTGTAATTGGTCCTCCGTCAAACTGCAATCAAAACCGTGAAATGAAAAATTATCCAACCCAGCCCCTCGCTCAACAACATAATCCGCATCACCAAGATTCTTATTACTTCCCTCTTTACTGGGGCTATTAATTTGTAAATTTTCAAAAGAATCATCATTTATCTCCTAGGAAAATACCAAGGAGATTTTTTTATTGTATCTTCTCTTCCTATTAAAAATAGTAACAATTGATAGTGGACATACATATAATATTTATATATTAAATTGGAGGTGATAGTACTATGAGTAATTATAACTATCGAAAAAACTACTCTTATAATAAAAATAGTAGTTCTTCAGCATCCTCTCAATCTTCCAATTCTCAATCTTCCAATTCCCAATCGCAAAGAGACTTAGCGGAGCAAGGCTATGTAAAGAAAAAAGGATGTAACTGTAATAAAAATAAATAGTTTATCTTATGGATGAATTCTTTTTTAAAAGAATTCATCTTTTTTTACTGATCGGAAATTTTTAAAGTTACATAACTTATTACTTAAATGAGAAAGGGTAAATTATACTTTTTTATACGAACTTAACAAAGAGTAATTGTTCAATTAATTTATTACTTATTTTCCTAAAAAATATAGTCCTTCCTAAATTTATTAGGAAGGACTATATACAAACCCCTGTTTAATTTCCTACTAAACATTGTAACAAATTAAACGATATTAATACCTGCACTTACAAATCCAGCAACTGCAGCTATTGGACTTGCTGCTGTTAATGAAACATATAACAGTATTTTATCCCCAGCTGCTACTGGAATAGCTTCAGGTATGATTCCTGATGCTGTAGAACCAATCGCTATTGCGGCAAATGCTGGTGTTAATAATAGAGGTGCACCTTGTACTGTAAACGTATTGCTTGCTGCAGGTGCAGTTAATATTTGTATTTGCACTTGAACAGGTGATATTGGAGCTAATGCAGCTGTCGCACTAAAGAAACCTGCTAATGACGTGATAGTTCCTGCACGTGGTGCTACAAATGCATAATCACCTACACCTAATGCTAATGTGATACTAGTTCCACCTGTTAATGCTACACCAGGCTGACTAAATCCAAATCCAAGAAGAGTTCCTGTATTAGCTACTAACGCGTTAACTAACGCAGATGGTGTTGTACCTGAAGCAAATGGAATAATAGCTCCGCCACCAGTTGCACCTGTTGCTCCTGTTAAACCTGTTGCACCAGTTAAACCTGTTGCCCCCGTTGGACCTGTTGCTCCTGTTGGACCTGTTGGACCTGTTGGACCTGTTGCTCCTGTTAGGCCTGTTGCTCCTGTTACTCCTGATGGACCTGTTGCTCCTGTTGATCCTGTTGGGCCTGTTGCTCCCGTTGGACCTGTTAATCCTGTTGCTCCTGTTGCTCCTGTTACTCCTGCTCCTGTTGCTCCTGTTGCTCCCGTTGCTCCTGTTGCTCCTGTTGCTCCTGTTGCTCCTGTTGCTCCTGTTGCTCCTGTTGCTCCGCCTCCTGGACCTGTTGGACCTGTTGGACCTGTTGGGCCGCCTCCTGGAGTAGCACCAATTAATTGAGTTAATAAGTTTAATAAAAGTTGTAAACTTGCAGGGTCAATAATTAAAGAGAAGAAGAATGGTGCAAGAGCACTGTAGAATTGTTGTAATAAAGAAAGTAATTGACTTAGATTTGGGTTAGGAGATTGTAGTAAATTAATAATACTTTGAATTAATTGTTTTAAGAAATTCCCTTCTGGAGAAGGTGCTAATTCATTTAGTAAGTTCAATAGTTGAGTAAACAAATTGAGTAAAGCTAATCTGTTTGCATCACTTGGATTTGCAAAAAACGCTGCAATAGCCGAAATTAAAGAGTTTAGTAAAGTAATTAATCTACCTAATTGCTCACTAGTAATCGGAACTGTTTGTGGATTGTTACAACACTCTGGAGTGAAAACAATCGGATTATTGCAGTGGTTATGACCGAAACAATTATTACTTGTCATTTATGTCCTCCTTACTTGTTTTATATTTGAGTTTTTCCTATTATAAGAATCATAAAGTTGTAAAAGAGTATGTGTTATATATTGACTTAAAATAGGAAACATGAAATATAATTAAACTTGCAAACGCTATTTAATTATGTTCATGACTCACATATTAATTATATGTTTTTAATAATTGACTGCTTAGATTAAATACCTAAACTTAAGAGTTTATTTTATTTTTCCACGTTTATCTCTTAGGTTCAAAGACACATTTTAATTTGAATACAAAAACCGAATTTACGATTTACATATATTCCGCAAGTAACAACATCATTTTTTCATATACATAAAGAACACTTCTTTACTAAAATTGGGCTCCCCTTTTAAAGGGGAAGCCGTTTCTATTATAAAAAACTCTCATACAATATAGTGGACAAGTTATTTTATACTTCGTTCTAATAAAATATTGTAAGGAGTGAAAATTAATTGCCTATCATTCAACCATTTATGGCATCTAGAAGATTTACATCTACACTAGGAGCCGGCACAGGTACAGGTGCAGCTTTTGCAATTGCTGCCACAGCTTGTTTAAACGATGCGGGTACTACTGCAACCGCTTTTCCGACTTTCACGTATTACAACTTATATGTGAACGGTATTCTTCAACCAAGCGTGAACTCCAGTGTTACTACTGGTCCTACTGGTGCTATTACAATTCCTGGTGGGGATGCATTAGACGGCGGAATTCCAATTACAATTGAATTTATCGTCACTTAATGTTACCGAATGTAATTCAGAACAAAAAAGACAGGTTCCTTTTCACATTAAGAATCTGTCTTTTTTAATTAATAATAATAAATTGTAAAATAATTGAAGAACCTTGCGATGGTGGTTGGTTATCCAATAAAGTTAGTTTACCAGTACTAACTTCATAGAATGGTTGTGGTTGCAGAATTCCATTGATAAACAAATTTACATATGAAACCTCAGTAGGTGATAGTATATTCGTTGTACCATATTGAGCTATGCCATCTGCATCTGTATATATAAGTTTCTCTCCATCTGAAAAAGTGTAATATAGCAAATTAGTTGTTGTTATAGGGCCAATCCCCCCAGTAGGACCTGTTACTCCCGTTGCTCCTGTTGCTCCCGTTACTCCCGTTATTCCTGTTATTCCTGTTGCTCCCGTTACACCCGTTGCTCCTGTTACTCCCGTTGCTCCTGTTACTCCCGTTGCTCCTGTTGCTCCTGTTGCTCCTGTTGTTCCTGTTGCTCCCGTTGTTCCTGTTGCTCCCGTTACTCCCGTTGTTCCTGT
>NZ_BEZT01000001.1:2401703-2406699 GCF_003402455.1 Bacillus sp. HMA207
CCCGTTGCTCCCGTTACTCCCGTTACTCCCGTTACTCCCGTTGTTCCTGTTACTCCCGTTGCTCCCGTTGCTCCTGTTGCTCCCGTTGCTCCTGTTATTCCTGTTGCCCCCGTTGCTCCCGTTGCTCCTGTTGCTCCTGTTGCTCCTGTTGCTCCTGTTGCTCCTGTTGGAATATATATTGGTGGAAGAGCTGAAAATGTAGGTCCAATATTCTCAGGTTCTATCTTACCTTTATTTATTGATAATTTATCATTCCGCTTCAATTTAATTCCTCATTCCACATATTTTTAATTAACTTACATAAGTATGAGTCTATTATTAAGAAATGCTTTCATAACTATTCTTTTTTCTTTCCAAATGATTCATACAGTTATTAAACATTTTACCGTTGCTATAACTCCTATTAATATAATAAAATGATAGTCCCATTCCAAAAACACGAAACTTATTGCATTCTAATTTAAAAATGAGGTAATTTATACTCAAGATAAAAATGAAAAAAGAATAGAAAAACTAGTATCAACGACTCTTGAAATTATTCTTCCATACAGACTTACTGAACCTACCAGAAATACTGGGTCAATAGTTACAACAAACTCTATGTTCGCTAATAATACATTAGGTGATCCCATCACTGTGATATTAGGCGGAACTAATATTCCTCTTTCTAATAACCAAAGCCTCGGTAATTTTACAGTTAACGCCTCAAACGATATATTTACAATTCCTGTAACCAGAAGATATCATTTAACCTATCAAGTTAATACGACAACTGCTCTACTCGCTGGAACAAAACTACTATTAAACGCTTCTACTCCACTTCCTGGTTCTATTTTTTCTCCCGCTATATCAACTTCAAATTATAACAATAATTTAATTGCCGATACTACAATTTCACTTCAATTATTCGGCGTATTATACATCGTTAATTTGGTTGGAGGTGGTTCAACAGGTGCCTCTCTAACAATTATACGAATCGATTTAAAAATGATTCATTCTTTTTCTAATAAACATTATTAAATACTAAGTCTGTCATGATAAGAACCTCCCAATTATTTCATAAAAGTGGTGGCGCATTAAAGAACAAATTGCACTATATTCATAGTAGAAACTATCTATACTAAATTTTCCGTATATATATTATCAATTTACACTGACTTCCACCGATGTTACATTAAATATGAAGACAGTTTCTTTTTTACGAACCATCTCAATACGTATTTGAGAAACGTACTCCAATCCTATACGCGAGAGCAATACTATGTTGACACTCAGATGAGTGTCTTTTTTTGTGAGTAATAAAAAATAAAAACCATCTCTTAAAGATGGTTTTATCTTTTGTTACTATAAATGTAAACTTATGCAGTTGGATAATAAATTGTCATGCTTAATCGAGTCAAAGATTCCCCTAAATTATAATAAGAGTGTGATCTATCGGCCTTAAAACGAATTGAATCTCCACTATTTAATGTATATTGACAGTTATTCACTTCTACTGTCAATTCACCTTCAAATACCGTAATAAATTCTTCTGCGCCTTCTTTATGCCCTTCTGAACTTAATTTCCCTTCTGTTTCTATTTCTACTGTATACATTTCAAAATGTCTATCATCTTGAAAAGGAAAAGAAGGATACACTTTATATTTTCCATTGTCTTCAGACAATGCTTGAATATCTTTTCTTAAGATCACTTTCGTATCAGGCTGAGGATTGTTGATTAAAGAGGTAAAAGAAACTTTCAAGCCATTTGCAATTTTCCATATTGTTGTTAGTGTCGGGCTTGATTCTCCTCTTTCAATTTGTCCAATCATCGTTTTACTCACACCTGTTAATTGGGAAACTTTTTCCAAACTTAATTTTTCTTTTTCTCTTATAGTTTTTAAATTTTTCGCTAGTATAAGTTGAATTTCTTCCATAAAAAACACTCCCACACTATATACAATATAACGACCGTTATGTATAATAAAAAGCACACGTTATATTGTTCTTTTCGGTCATTATAACATACAAAAATAATTAGGGGGGTTCAAATGCCTATATTTTCTTTTTTGTTATTTGTATTTATAAGTAGCTTCACACCTGGTCCTAACAATTTCTTAGCTATGACATACGCAAATCAACATGGATTAAAGAGAAGCATAAACTTTTGCTTCGGAGTAGCTTTTGGTTTTTTCATCCTCACTTCTTTATGTAGTTTCTTTAATGTTGTACTACTTAATATCTTACCCATAATCGAATTCCCTTTAAAAATTTTAGGTGTAGCGTATATGTTATATTTAGCTATTAAAATACTTACTAGTAAAAGCAGTACGAATCCCGTTGAAAAAGATAATAAAAACTTATTCACTGTGGGGATTTCTCTTCAATTCGTTAATCCTAAAGGGATATTATTCGGACTGACTGTAGTATCGACTTTCATACTCCCCTACTACAATTCATATTCAAGTTTTCTGCTTTTCTCATTATTTCTAGGTATAGTCGGTTTACTAAGTACATTTAGTTGGAGTTTATTTGGTTCAATATTCCAAAAAATATTAGTAAAACATAACCAATTATTCAACATCATTATGGCTGTTTTATTAGTTTTCAGTGCCGTTTCAATCGTTATACACTAATTCGATGCTCATTTTAGATTTTGTACTTTTTAATACCACTCTTTATCAATTAGACTACTTTATATACTAATCCATCCACATACCCTATGTGGTTTAAAACTTTTAAGAGGAAACCTTCTAACAATAGGTTTCCTTCCATATCATATTAAATAAGAAGCAGGTTAAATACGGAGGTGATTTTGATTAAGACTACTTTAATTTCTCATTTTTACAATGAAGAATATTTACTTCCATGGTGGTTAATGCACCATACAAAGCTATTTGATCATGGCATTCTTATTAATCGTGGATCCACTGATCGTTCAGTTGAAATCTGTAAAACATTCGCTCCTAATTGGGAAATACGAAACTCAAAATCACTCGAATTTGATGCTTATTTAGTTGATCAAGAAGTTATGGAAATTGAAAGAGAAATTACAGGATGGAAAATGGTATTGAATACGACAGAATTCCTATGCTGTTATAATAAAGAACAATTTTTCAAATCACTTAGCACTATGGGTGGCAATATGTTTTCAATAAGAATGATTATGATGATTGACAAACCGACTCATGGCTACACTAACCCAAGATATAGCTCTCCGCTTGTTAAACAACGTTATCACGGCATAATAATTCAACCTAATCCAAACCAACTATATCTTAACGGTAGATTAATTCACAATAATTCGCACGGGAACTATAGAGTCGGGAGACATGGTTCGCATTATCCTTATAGCATTTACATGGAACCTGCTTTTATTTTTAAATTTTTTTATAGTCCATGGAACGATGCAATGAAAAAACGAAAATTACAAATTGGGCCGACTCTTTCTCAACATAGTGTACAGCGTGGACTAGGTTCTCATCACTTAACAACAATTGAAAAATTAGAAACAAAATACAAATTCTATGCAACTTTAACTACGGACCTCCGGTTATTCCCAGAATACCAAATTATATTTCCTGACCTTTATCCTTAATGTCATGAATATTTAGTTTCCACATCCATCCGTTTTTTATTAACATATCAACTCCAACTAAATATTTTTCTCTAGTAGAAATCTGAGCTAGGACTCTTGCTGCGCGCAGATTCCTCTTATTTAATGTCGTATCACCAGCCTATAATCTTTCATACCATTTCATTGAGTACCTGATGTTGGATTAGAAATAAAAAATGGCAATTCATTTGGAAAATTTTCAATTTCAGATTATATACCTTCTAAAACAAAGTATTCAAACAATAGAACCTAAACTAATGTCTTAAGTTATGGCTTTATTTTTTTCTTATTATTCACTTTAAAATCTTTTTATAATAATATTGAAAAATACAGTATAATATAAATTACTGTTCTTTGGGAGGGTTATAATGTCTGATAAGTATAAAATTTTCATTCTTATTGTTACCGCATCTTTTTCTTTCTTTTCCTTAATAAAAGATTTCCGCAACACTTCAAAAAGTTTATTTTGGGGTAGTTTTGTAATTCTTACAAGCTTCATAATACTTTTAACACTCGCTTTAGATTTAACTCAAATACTCCTATATTCAGCGCAAATTGCGCTTGAAATTATTACAATACCACATAAACTCTTTCTACCATCTGTCACTGAAGCCGCTATTATTTACTAATAAAGTATTTTAATTTTCTTATGCATGCCAAAATATATTTTGGTAAATTTGACACACATTTATATCAAACAAGCATATTTTATTGCATGGTGACTATCTAATAATACAAATTTTAAATTTTTATAAGATCCTTTTATTTTTAATTAAAAATTTACAACATTCTAAAACAGTATGCACATAATATCCTCAATTCCCTTTTTCAACATGAAACTTGTCTCAGAGCGCCTTTAAAAGCGCTCTTTATCTTTAATAAAGGTTTTATTAAAATTTAGGTTAAAAATTAATACCCTATAGTCATAATAGCTATTTACTGTTTCCAAAATAAGTTGCATTAATAATATAGAAATGAAATACCTATAAAAATTATTACTTTACTATTTCTTTAAACATGCTAGTGAGGTGATTTCGATAGATTATCAAAACAAAGATATGTTCATTAACTTTTCACTTTTAGATATTAACCGTATTATTCTCCCACATTCTCCTACTGGGGCTACCGGCTCTACCGGACCTACTGGAGCTACCGGTTCCACCGGACCTACTGGAGCTACTGGTTCCACTGGGACTACCGGGGCTACCGGTTCCACTGGATCTACCGGGGCTACCGGACCTACTGGAGCTACCGGTTCCACTGGGACTACTGGGACTACTGGGACTACTGGGACTACTGGGGCTACCGGGGCTACTGGCTCTACTGGCTCTACTGGCTCTACTGGCTCTACTGGCTCTACTGGCTCTACTGGCTCTACTGGCTCTACTGGCTCTACTGGCT
>NZ_BEZT01000001.1:2406714-2706122 GCF_003402455.1 Bacillus sp. HMA207
TACTGGCTCCACTGGGACTACCGGGACTACTGGGACTACCGGGGCTACCGGGGCTACCGGGGCCACTGGAGCTACCGGGGCTACCGGGGCCACTGGAGCTACCGGGGCTACCGGGGCTACCGGGGCTACCGGGGCCACCGGGGCCACCGGACCTACTGGAGCTACCGGGGCCACTGGACTTACTGGCTCCACTGGGACTACCGGGGCTACCGGGGCTACCGGGGCTACCGGGGCCACTGGAGCTACCGGGCCTACTGGCTTCACTGGTTCCACCGGGCCTACTGGCTTCACTGGTTCCACTGGGCCTACTGGTTCTACTGGCTCCACTGGGCCTACTGGTTCTACTGGCTCCACTGGGCCTACCGGGGCGGCTAGTGTA
Organism: Bacillus sp. HMA207; assembly: GCF_003402455.1. Classification (NCBI taxonomy): domain Bacteria; kingdom Bacillati; phylum Bacillota; class Bacilli; order Caryophanales; family Bacillaceae; genus Bacillus; species Bacillus sp. HMA207. Next base: position 2,407,094 of record NZ_BEZT01000001.1, read on the forward strand.
GGATTAACAAACTATCTATATGTTTTTGATACTACTAACCAATCAATTGCAGTAGGAAGTAGTGTTACTTTTAACACAAATGGACCTATAACAGGAACTGCCCTTAGCCACATCACAGGTACTGGAAATATTATAATTAATACACTAGGAACATATGTAGCAGAGTTTCAATTACAAGCTTCTCGCGAAAACCAATTCTCCCTCCAACTAAATGGTACACCAATTTCAGGTGGACGTTTTGGTACGGGGTCACCACATACAATAAATCAAGGTACTGCTGCTTTTACCGTAACAGTTGTTCCTTCAACATTGACTTTAATAAATAACACCTCTTCAGCAGGTACTATCACTCTCTCAAATAGTGATGGTGGCTCTTTAACAAATGTATCTGCAAGTATAAGTATTTTTCAGGTCGGATAATTAATTTGGTTAGAAAAGTAATTCATAAAGTTTACAAATAAAAAAATGAGGCTTCTCTTTTCTAGAGAAACCTCATTTTTTTTATTAAATTTTAAACTGACTCGTATACAGATCAAAATAAAACCCTCTATCTTCCATAAGAGACTCATGATTCCCTCTTTCTAAAATTCTTCCATCCTTTATAACAAGGATTTGATCTGCTTTTTCAATTGTTTTAAGTCGGTGAGCGATCACAAAACTTGTGCGACCTCTCATTAAATTATTTAGCCCTGCTTGTATTTGTAATTCTGTTCTTGTGTCAATATTAGATGTCGCTTCATCGAGAATTAATATATCTGCATCTGCTAAAATTGCTCGTGCAATCGCAAGAAGTTGTTTTTGTCCTTGACTTAAATTCGATCCTTCTGAAGCAATTTCTGTTTCATATTGATTTGGCAAATGCTTAATAAAAGAATGTGCAGATGCTGCCTTAGCTGCAGTGATAACTTCTTCATCAGTAGCATCTAAGCGTCCATAACGGATATTATCCATAATCGAACCAGCGAATAAATACGTATCCTGTAAAACTACTCCTATTTTACTTCGTAAAGAATTAATATCATAATCTTTTATATCTTTTCCATCAATATGAATTTGTCCTTGCTGTATATCGTAAAAGCGAGTTAACAAATTAATGATTGTTGTTTTCCCTGATCCAGTCGGGCCAACTAAAGCAATTGTCTCTCCTGGCTGCGCTTTAAGACTCACTTCTTTTAAAATCGTTTTATTCTCTGCATAGCCAAATGAAACATTCTCAAGTGCAACATGCCCTTGTAAATTTTGTACAACAAATGCGTCTTTTTTATTTTGAATTTCTGGTACCTCATCCATAATCTCAAAAACACGTTCTCCACCAGCAACTGCCGCTTGAATTGTATTCATTAAAGTCGCAAATTGACTTAACGGTCTTGAGAATTGACGAGAATAATTAATAAAAGCCGCAATAACACCTACTGTTGTCATTCCGTTTAAGACCATAACTGATCCAGTCCCAATGACAAGCCCCATACCTAAGTTATTAATAAAGTTCATACTTGGAAAAATAAAAGCTGAAAATGTATCAGCCTTCGTAGCTGAAACTCTTAGCTGTTCATTAATTTTATTGAAATTTTGTACAGTTTCTTTTTCTTTTCCATACAACGTCGTAACATCCGCACCTGTAATTGCTTCCTCAATAAATCCATTTAATTCACCTAAATCTTTTTGACGCTTCGCAAAGTTTTTACCACTATATGCAACTAGTTTTTTTGTAACGTAAAACATAATAGGTACTGTAATTAAAGTTACAATTGCTAAAATCCAATTTAAGGCGAACATCGCAATCGTTACACCTATAAAAGTTAGCGCTGATGAAATAATTTGTACAACACTTTGTGTCAAAGCTTGGTTCAAATTATCTATATCATTTGTCACACGGCTCATTAAATCACCTTGAGAACGCACATCAAAGAACCGTAAAGAAAGCGTTTGGATTTTCTCAAAAATATCTTGTCGTATTTTTTGAATTGTTTTTAATGCAACGTTAATCATGACAAATGTTTGTAACCATGTTAAAAGTACAGTTACACCGTAAATCGCGATAAGTAACATACACATTCTTGCTGTACCACTTAAATCTTTCGGTACAATATATTGATCTATAATGACTCCCATAAAATAGGGACCTAATAATCCAAGTAAAGTAGTAACAACGACTAGAAATATAACAAACATTAGAGCAGCTTTTTGATAGCCCATATAGTTCCATATCCGCATTACAGTTCCTTGGGCATTTTTAGCTTTTCCCATCTTCGGTGTGTTTCGTCCACCTTTATTAGCAAATTGCCCTTGAAAATTACGCATGTTCTTCCCCACCTTCTTTATGCAAATTACCACCTTGGGAAAGATAAATTTCCTGATAAACCTCACTTCGTTCTAACAATTGTTCATGTGTACCATTGCCAACTAATTCACCATTATCTAATACAAGTATTTTATCCGCATCCATTATGGAAGAAATTTTGGACGCGATTAATAATGTCGTTGTGCCTTTATATTTTGTTTTTAAAGCTGTTTGAATAGTAGCCTCTGATTTTGCATCAACTGCTGATGTAGAATCATCTAATATGAGAATCGGTGGTTTTCTCACAAGTGCCCTTGCAATTGATACACGTTGTTTTTGTCCACCTGATAGATTTGTCGCACCTTGTGTTAAATTATATCGATAAGATTCTTCCAGCTTATTGATAAACTCAGTCGCACAAGCTGATGCAGCTGCTACTTCCAGCTCATCATGTGTTGCATTTTCTTTACCATAACGTAAATTCTCTTCTATACTACCTGAGAACAACAAAGCCTTCTGAGGTACAAACCCTATTGAAGCACGGAGTTTTTGCAAATCATATGTTTTAACATCTATTCCATCTATACATATTTCACCTTGATCCACATCATATAGACGTGGTAACAGTTTCGCTAAGGTAGATTTACCACTTCCAGTTGATCCAATAATCCCTACTTTTTCACCTTTTTGTATGCTAAACGAAATATCCTTTAAAACGTATTCATTATTTTTCGTATAACTATAACTAACATTTTTAAATTCGATATTCCCCTCGATTTTCTCAGGTTCGATTGCATTAGCTGCGCTTATAATATCAACCTCGGTATTTAACACTTGCTGTACACGATCCGCAGATGGAAAAGCTCGCGCAATTTGAATAAATACCATGCTAATCGACATAAGTGACATTAAAATGATATTCAAGTAATTAATAAATGCCAAAATCGCTCCTACTTGAAGCGTTCCATTGAATACTTTTTCTCCACCAATCCATAATGTTGCGACAATCCCGCCACTTACAACTAGCATAATGATTGGCATCATTAAAGAAATAAGTTGCACAGCTCGAATATTTATCTTCGTTAAATTTGTATTTACATTTCCAAATTGGGCGATTTCGTATTTTTGTCTTACATACGCTTTTATAACACGTACACCAGATAAATTTTCTTGTAACTTTGTATTCACTTTGTCCAATGCCTCTTGCACCTTTTTAAATGTACCACTTGCTTTACTTGCAATTAAAATAATCGCAAGTAATAAAATCGGAACAACTACAAGTAATATTGGAAATAACTCTCGCGCTGTTACAAAAACAATAATTATACTTCCCATAAATAACAGTGGACCACGAACGAGAACACGTAATGTCATCGTCATTGCCGATTGAATGGAAGTGATATCATTCGTCACGATCGTTAATAATTTACCTGTTCCAAATGAATCACGATTATTACTAGAAAATGTTTCTATTTTCGCAAACACATCTTTTCGTATGTCTGTAGCGAAATTAACAGCTGCTTTTGTAGAATACATCATACACCCAAGCCCTCCAACTAAACCGAGTGCTGCTGCTCCTATCATAAGAAGCCCCATTTTTATTACATAATTTAAATCCCGATTTGCAATCCCAACATCAATGATATGTTGCATAATAGTCGGTTGAATTAAGTCCATCGCAACCTCAAGTACCATAAATAGCGGTCCAATAATAGCGAAGAACATGTATGGTTTTAAATACTGTAATAACTTACGAAATGATTTCATACATAATCTCCTTTTCCCATAAAATTACCACTGAATAATTCATATCCCTCCTTATTTAATTGATATTTTTTGTAATTTCTTCATTACTTTTATTATATTATGCAAATTAATATTTAACATTATTAAATGATAAGTATTAATGACTTTCTGGTCAATAAATGTGCTTTATATTATGTAAATACAAAAACCGCATTCTTAATGAAAAGAATACGGTTTTTTTCATCTATATTTCTTCAATTGTAAAATTTAAAAACTCAGTCTCAAATCCCTTATTTTTAGAAGGACTACACATGTAAAAACCTATTTTAATAGGCTCATTCCCTATATCCTCCATTAAATGAGCGATTCTTATTTGTTCCCATTGATGGCTCTTTTTCACATATATTGTATAATCACCGCGTTTTCGAATAATTCGAAAACGAAGTTGTTGCTTAGCTGCTTCAGTTGGATAATCTTGCGTTGACCAGTCAGAATATCCATTATTCGTTACGACAGCTCCTAAATGAGAAGGGCCCTCTGGAATATACTCTAATGAAGTTTTCAACCAACACTTTTCCGAAATCATAACAAAAAGACCTGCTTGATCGTATTTTGAATTTGGATTCATACACAATTGTACTTCAGCTTGAAAGTCTGTCATCATTTCATTATAAAATACATGACCATTCATGACTTCAAAACCATAATGTGTTTTAAGCCAAAAATCTGTTTCTGCTTTCGAACGGACAATAAACGCCTGCTTGTCATTAATTTTATAATATTCAGGGACATTCATTATAGTGAGCTGCTCAACATGTTTAGGTATATATGATATATTCATAGTTCCTCCATAATAAAACCTTTATACAAATATTTAAAACTCCGCTAATACTGGGAATTTATAACCTTTAAAATCTAACTCTTTATCACTTCGAACCATTAAATACTTGCTAGACTGTAATTCTGTAAACTGTACATCCTCAACCCCTAATTGATCCGGTGAAAAATAAAATTCGATTTCCGTAAACCTTTCATTGATTTCTCCACATAATTCATCTAAAACCGGAAGTACTGGCGCAAATACTCCAAATAATTTCAACTTTTCATTGTCTACTTCATAAACGATTAGAGCATCTAGTTTCTCTGAATAATACAATTTCTCATTCCATTCCGAATCATACATATTCAAATAAAATGAAGGATGGAAGTTTAAAGTTGAAAAACTATTTGAAAGTCTTTGGCTACTATCAATAGTTTCATGTATTAACTCTCTATTCTCTATATTATAGAAATCTAACTTTTTAAGTAGTGAATCGTTATTATTAATATTTTTATCATATGGTATAGTCATCAAATATTCCTGCACAACTTTAAATCCAAATGCTGTATATAGTTCAGGTTTTTCCGTAAACAATAATGCACATTCACATTTCTTATCAATTTCTTCTATCATTTTACTCATTAATTGTGTCATTAGCCCTTGTCTACGGAAATTAGGGTGTGTCATTACTGATTGAATACCCGCCGCATTTATTTTTTCACCATTAATTAATAATGGGAGTGAAAATGCTGCAACATTTGCAATCACTTTATCTTCTTGTAAAAATGATAAAGCTTTATATGTATCATCCCAATATCCTTTATCCGAAAAATCATTCAATGTTTGAGTTGTAATTCCAAACACTTCTTCAAATAAAGGAAATAACTGCTCTCTTTTCGGTTCTTCTATTAGAAGACTTGCCAATTTTTCAACATTCCCCATGTTGTACCTCCAAATGTTAAATTCCATTAAATTAGATATACTTATATGACCTACTCTTAAAAATAGAGGTCTTACCAATCAATATACTATCATAAAACATAAAAAAAAAGTCTAATTAATTTTATGTTTCGACTATTTGAAAATAAGTCGAATAAAAAAATATTAAGATTTTCGGATATTAATTAGTTTATTTTATAAAAATAGCGCTTTCTAATTAGCTTTTACTAATAGAAATACACTATTTATAATAAAATATTTTTATTCTTTTATCCCTTCAAGTCTTTCCTTCGTATTAATTTCTTCTCCACTTATACGCTTTTCAAAAGACTTTCTCCAACTATTTGAAAGTGCATTTACTTCTAATATCCTTTTTACCCCTTCAATATTTTGTTTTTCCTTATGCATAATACGGTTAGCGAATGCTACTGAAACACCTTTTGGATCAGACTGTAGTCTTTTTAAGGTGTCGACTGATGATACCCATCCTTCTTTTAATACACGAAAATAAAATCCTGTATATCCTGTTTCTTGAAAATATAGTGGTAACTTTGGAATATTATATTTTTTTGCTAATTTAAAACAAGGTTGCCTTGGTTGTGTTACCTGTACGATTGCCTGTCCTAGCTCAAACGTATCACCAATACAAACATCCTCTTCGCTCATACCACTAACTGTTATATTTTCTCCGAAAGCCCCATATACAAGATCTTGATTCAATTCTTTTTCCCAGTATGGATAGTGATCACCAGTATAAACACAAACTGCTTTATCTACTCCTCCATGATGAACTAAGTCAGCTTGTCCATCCCCATTAAATTTTACAAAGGATAAATATACCGGTTCCTTTACTTGTTTCTTATTTATGCCTGTATGAATTACCTTTCCACCGTATGTAACCTCTTTTGGTAATCCTATATTTAAAGATAATAATTGATATTCATTAGCCATTCTATTTCCTCCTTTACAGGTGTTACATGTATTTTCTCTCAATTAATTTTTACAACCCTCTCTGCTATATAAAGATGATTATAAAACCTTTAAAATCATTGTTCAATTCAATTATTTATATAATAATGATAGGTATAACCTATTATTATACTTGAGGTGATTCCAATCGAATTACGACAACTTGAATACTTTTTAGCTGTTTCAAAAGAATTACATTTCACAAAAGCAGCTGAGAAATTAAATATTTCACAGCCTTCACTAAGTCAACAAATACGTGCATTAGAGCATGAAGTAGGAATGCCACTTTTCGATCGAATTGGTAAAAAAATATCTTTAACTGAAGCAGGGAAGATTTTATTATCACATAGTAAAACCATTTTTCATGAAGTCGAACAAGCTCGTTCAGCTATTCAAGATCTAAACGGATTACAGCAAGGTTCCTTAACAATAGGGGCTTTGTTAACCGTCGTAAATTATTTACTACCACCAGCTATTTTAAATTTCAATAATTTATATCCCAATATAGAGCTTTCTGTATTAGGGCTTCGCACAGGAGATATTCGTGAAAAATTATTACGAAACGAACTAGATATTGGAATTACATTTCTGCCGGTGCAAGATAAAGAGATTATCTCTATCCCTCTATACAAAAGCGATCTTACATTAGTCGTGCCAACTGGTCATCGATTAGCTGAACGTAATCATGTATCTATTGCTGAATTACAGAACTACCCTTTAATTCTTTTACCTAAAAATTTCTTTTTAACCGAACTAATTACATCTCATTGTCAAAAATTCAACTTTAAACCAAGACCAATTTTAGAAATTAGCACGATGGAATCTTTAATCCAAATGGTTTCCAAAGGAATGGGAATTACAGTGTTACCCAAACCATATATAGACTTTTTACAAAATAAAAACATTCAAGCTATTAAAATAGAAAACCCTACTCCAACAATTGAAATAGGGCTAATTTATAGAAAAGATAAATATATGTGTGCTGCAACTCGAGAATTTATTGAGCAACTAAAAAGTACAGTACGTTCTTTCCAAAACTAAACAAAAGAGATTATCCTATGAAACCGTTTCACAACGATCTAGTAGAATAATCTCTTTTCAAAACAAAGTAAACATTATATTAAACTCTTATAAATTTTAATGTACCTTTTTAGATATTGGAATATATTTTGTAAAATATGCACCAACTAGCAATAATACAATTGAAAATAACCAAGTAAAAGCACCGCCAAAATGAAACCAATATGCAAACATATTTAAGATTGCGAGTAAAAAGAAGCAAATAGAAGTTAACGCACTTTTCAATCCTTTTATCCCAGATTTTTTTCTCTTTTGATAAGCAATATACATCGCAATAACAAGAAAAAAGATAAGAACAAATGGTAACATAACTTTTAGCATTGGTAATCCCTCCTGTATAAACGCACTCTTTACACTACCATATTATACCACATAGTACTAAAGAACTTTTATTCATTCCTGTTGTTTTTCACTATCTTTCCTTCACATCAGACCTCATCAAAACTCTCAACTAATGATTATTTGCTAACTGATAATTGCCTTGTTAAGATTATGGTAATAATAGAGTTCCAAAATAAAGTGATTTGACATCCGATAAACAAAAACAATACATTGTCCCCACTTATAAGCAATCATCTAATTCATGAAACTAAGAAACTTATTTATCAAAGCAAAAGGAGAATTTATGTATGAGCAATTGCAAACCAATTGATGAATTAACTATTGAAGACCTAAAACAAAACCCCATTTGGCAATGGGCAATAGATGAAGAGGAAAACGAAGAACATGACGAAACATGGGTAAAACCAGCAGCAACTACTAATTTTACAGAGGCGCTAAACGGTTCAATCGTACTAGGCAAACTATTCTTACATAATGGTGAAAAATTCCCTATGATGTTTGAAATTGACATTGAAAATAACGAGGCAGTAATTCGTTCTGTTGTTTATTATAACGAAGCAGAAAATGAGTATATTGCTATAGAAGATATTGTGAAAATGGTCGAAATGCCGTTATCGATTATTATTAACCTAACAATTCATGCAGAATCCAAAACCTTACGCTTCACTGCACATAAAGTAGATATTTGTAAAAGTTCAATAACGACTAATTTAAATTAAAGTTGGGCGAAATAAAGAAAACAATTATTAAATAAAGTGAAGCTTTAATCAGTGGGGGTCTTACTGCCCAGCAAATAGCGGGATAAAAACCGGAAAATGATTATCGATTCCCCGGTTTTTCAAACTAGATTAAAGTATTCCCTTTTCTACTAAAGTCTCTGCGATTTGAACTGAATTCCAAGCCGCACCTTTTAATAGGTTATCAGAAACAATCCAGAGGTGGAATCCGTTTGGCATATCAGGATCTTTACGTATTCTTCCGACAAATGTATCTATTTTCCCTTCTGCATATAATGGCATTGGATACAGCTGTTTACTAGGGTTATCCTGCAAAATAACACCTGGTGCATCCATTAATACTTCCTTAATTTCCGTAACGGTTGCTTCTTTTTCCAGTTCTATATAAACCGATTCTGAATGCCCTGATACAACTGGAACACGTACACAAGTAGCTGCCATTTTCAGGTTTTCATCTTCTAATATTTTCTTCGTTTCTTGAATCATTTTTACTTCTTCAAAAGTAAAATCGTTGTCTGTAAATATATCTACTTGAGGCAGTACATTAAACGCTATTGGGTAATGTTTTTTATCTTTTTTCGCCGGTAATATATTACTTTTCACTTCTTCACCAGCAAGCATAGACTTAGCCTGCTCTTGTAATTCATGAATCGCATGAATGCCAGAACCCGATACGGCTTGATATGTTGAAACGATAATTCTTTCTAAACCGAATGATTTTCGAATCGGCTGAAGTGCTGTTACCATCTGTAATGCTGAACAATTTGGAACTGCAATGATACCTTTATGCTGCTTTAAAGTATGCGCATTCACTTCCGGAACAACGAGCGGTACACCTTGTGCCATTCGGTACTCACTTGTGTTATCAATTACAATCGCACCACTAGAAACTGCATGAGTTACAAATTGTCTAGATACTTCTCCCCCAGCGCTAAAAAAGGCAATATCTACACCTTCAAAGCTAGTTGTTTTTGCCTCTTTTATAATTATCTCTCGTCCTTTGAATCTTACTTTCTTACCAGCGGATCGTTTTGACGAAAGCAATGTAACTTCAACTATATTAAACTTCATTTCATTCTCTAACAGTTCAATAATTTTTTGCCCTACCGCACCTGTAGCCCCAACAACAGCTACATGATAGCCCTTTTTTTTCATCTTTTCTCCTCCAATATCACCTGAATGAATATTTCTACAATTTCATTTTATACAGAATTTAATCATTTGGAAAATTAAAATACATGATATAATCATTCACAAATCATGATAATAAAAGAGGGATCGCTTATGGAAATGAGACATGTTAAAACATTTTGCGCCATTGTGAAGTATGGTAATTTTTCTAAGGCTGCGCATGCGCTAGGTTATGCGCAATCTACTGTTACAGCACATATGAAAGCTTTAGAGAACGATTTACATATTCCTCTTTTCGATCGGTTAGGGAAAAAAGTGCTACTTACAAAAGCAGGTCATCAATTTCATCCTTATGCATTAGAATTACTTTCAATATATGAAAAAGCGCGAGAAATCCCCCAAAATATAGATTATTTAGAAGGTACATTAAGTATTACATCTAATGAATCATTAGCGGTATACCGATTACCACAATTATTACGTACTTACAAACAGAAAAATCCGAAAGTAAATATCGTACTTGAAACAAACACAAATGAACAAGCATTACAAAAATTACGTGAAGGAGAAACAGACGTTGTCTTCATAATTGGAGAAAGTATGGAACATAATGATTTTATTACGCGTACTTTTAGTAATGAAACATTTGGATGGATTTTACCAGCTTATTCCTCTGCGCATACAAATCCATTCCAGTTATTACAGGACACCCAGTTCATTTTTACAGAACAAAGCTGCGGCTATAGGCCAATGGTAGATCGTTTTTTATGTCAAAGTGGAAATATTCCAGCTAAAACATTTGAAACTTCCAATGTTGAAGTCATTAAACAATCCGTTATGTGTGAGTTAGGCATTTCAATTCTTCCTTATATCGTTGTACAAGAAAGTTGCCAAAAAGGACAACTATGTTTTCAACCTATCGAAACTCCAACAGTTATTCAAAGTTATGTAATCTATCATAAATCTAGATGGATTTCCCCGGTATTACAATCGTTCCTTTCCTTACTTGAACGAGACTAAAATATTAAGATGTACATAGAAAAAGAGTAATTGCCTAATAAGCAATTACTCTCTTTCATTAATTAGTATACTATTTATTAGTCTGTCCCCCACCTGCAATTAATTTACTACCTGAATATGTACCTTTGTTCATAAACACTTGATTAATTAATTCTTTTTGCTCAGCTTCCGACATTACTCCTTTTCCTTCTCCTAAATTCCCACTTTGTAATTTCCAAATCTTATTATGATCCCCATCAACCTTTTCATATTTTCCTTGTTTCCATCGTTCTAAAATTTCTACATATGTACTTCCCTGTACAAGATCATTACTCTTTACAATATCAATTAAGCTTTCAATCCGCTCTTGTGTAATAAAAATATAGCCCCACTTTTGATCAGCTTTCGCTTTTTGATGTGCCATTTCATGTAATGCTGTCTGTATGTTCTCATCTGTCCATTTAAAATTTTTATTAAAACCACTATTCGGCAATGAATAATTTCCATTTTCTAAAAGCTTTGCATCTTCTGCTTTTACGTTACTATCAGCTAATACTTCTACTGCTGGAGCAGCTGGTGATGCCTTTTTCGCAGCTGGTTTACTATTATTTAAATAATGCAGCATACCATATGTTAAACCTACTCCAATTACCGCCATACCAGCTATAACACCTATTATTTTCAAAAATGTTTTCATCTCGCTTGTTTCCTCCCAAATATCTCCGTTCTGACTACCTAATTATTTCTTATATAAAAACTGTTACTTCATTCAAAATATCGCATCCCATCCCCTATCATATTATTTATATATACTTCCTCATATTGTATTTCTTTTTCTTTAAAATCGAAAGATTATTCTGTTAAATAATGAAAATATTCTACAAATTTTTCCTTTATATTTATAAAGAAACAAAAAAACAACGAGCGCGTTCTACAACACTCGTTGTTTTTACTTTATGCACGATTTTCTTTTAACCACTTCGTAATAGCATCTAACTTCGAAACATCAAAACGTCTTTCTTCACACACGTTCAAATTTTGTGAGTTTCTCACTATTTCTAATTCATTATTTCTTACACTTTTTGCCTCAATTAATTTACAATACCCATCTGTAACAGTATTTAAATTTTCATAATAACGCTGAAACGATTTTGATATATGTAAATGTTTTTCAAAGTTTCTCCTTCTTTTCGTTTCATCAGATACTTTCCGTTTTCTAAGTTCTTCATCGTTCGTATATAAATAAAAATATTGATCTGGAAAACCAATTTCCCTATTTATCATCTTTTCTTTATAAAAATTTTCTATTAAAGATAATGGCTGATTAAATATATCAAAATGAAAACACCAATTATAACTAAGTGGCTGATATATATCGCCATCGAGTATTACTAATTCATATTGCTTTGACTTCTGAACAGCTATATTCCAGCGCTCAACTTGTTTTTCAAAATACCATGTTCTATGTTCATTTTTTGGTCTTTCAAATAAAGAATTCACTTCAGTTATTATATAAGCACCATAATTCTTTTCTAATTCACGGCACGTGGTACTTTTACCAACAGCGCTTGCTCCCTCAAATGCTATTATCCCCATAGTTTCTCCCTCTTTCATTAACTAAAATTTCGTTGTTTCGCTTTTCTTCCCCATAACTTTCTCCATAAAACAATTGAAGCGACAGTGAGCATGATTGTTGTAATGATACTACCTTCAATTCCGAACGTGCCTCCATGCAATGTTTCTGGTCCATTTGTTATAGACTTAAAAATTGGAGTAGAATATACAGTTGTGCCACTAACTGCAAAACCATATACATTATATTGAGCCCAGTTCCAAATTGAGTGCCATGCACATATTCCCCACAGACCGTCTTCTTTCAATACATATAAAGCTGCGAAAACACCCACTAATATTATATTCGATATAGATAATATTGTAATTCCTGGATTAAGTAGATGAAGAAATCCAAATAAAAATGAAGTTACAATTATTCCAACCCATATACGACTTCTAACAGAAAGAACCGGGAATAACCAACCTCGTACAATAATTTCTTCCGTTGCCCCTTGTATTAAAAATGCAACTAGAGATCCTACTATTCCTACTATCACTGTTGAGGTAATATGTTGTACTTGCAATTTCACACTCCCCATTAATAATAGTAGAATAACTGGCGTTGAAATAAATAAAAACCCTATTAACGCACCTTTTAAATACTTTCTCATCCATTTCTCTTTCCAAAAGCCAATGGATGAAAAAGGTCTTTTTTCTACAAAACGAACCCATATAAATAAAATAAATATAGCTCCGCCAAACGTTAACACCATTCTAACATTGTCATAAATACCTTTCATGAATATCGTTTCAGCTTTCGGTAAAAATAACATAAATAACATAAAAAGTTCGCCTAAAGTCAAAAATATAATGGCTAATATTACAGCAAAGACTGGATGGACCTTTTTTCTCCCTGCTTTTGCTGCTTCAATTATTATAAATGAATTATTTTTCACTTTCTTTTCTCCTTTTATAATATTTAACTACCAACAGTAACCAACCATATTTTACCACGAAAAATATATTATTAATATTTACTCTAAGTTTTTCTTACATGATTTTGCATAAATCCCAATTAGGAATAATATATAAATAAAAGAGGTTCCTTTGTGCCTTTACTATTATCACCCAGATTACTCAGTGGTATTACCAGCACTTGCTATTTCCCACCATTTGTTGTAAGATAGTAATTAAGGTCAATTTAACACTATATTTTCTTTGCATATTATCAAGTATCAATCAGGGACAGTTTGTACTCCTTATGGGTTTTTGATAATATGTGAAATTTTATTTTCATTCAAATAAGGCCGATCATATTGTAATTTTTCTACTTTTAGGAGGCATTACCATGACATTAACAGGTAAAGTAAAATGGTTTAACAGCGAAAAAGGTTTCGGTTTCATCGAAGTTGCAGACGGTAACGATGTATTCGTTCACTTCTCAGCTATCACTGGCGACGGCTTCAAGTCTCTTGACGAAGGTCAAGAAGTTAGCTTTGAAGTTGAAGAAGGTAACCGCGGACCTCAAGCTAAAAACGTTGTAAAGCTATAATTCAAACAATAAAAAGGTTGTTACCAGCAAGGTTAACAACCTTTTTAATATATAACTAAAATTTTTTACATAAAAGGAGTGGTTACATGTATCGCAATCGAAAGAACGATGTAGCAGAAGTACCACCAGAACAAACCCCTGTTTGGGAATGTGAATCAGAGGATTGTTTAGGATGGATGAGAAAGAACTTTTCATTTGAAGAAGAGCCTAAATGCCCTTTATGTAAAAGTAGCATGAAAAGCGGAGAACGTTTATTACCTAAATTAGGTTAATTTATAATAAAAAAAACCTCTTTTAATTAAGAGGTTTTTTTATTATAAATTTATGTCCTCAACATCAGTTCGCACTATAGAATACAATAATGCATCGTGTTGCTTATTTCCTTGATGAATATATCCGCGCAATAGCCCTTCCTTTTGGAAGCCAATTTTAGATAACATTCTACAAGAAGTAACATTTTCAGGATATGTAATAGCTCCAATTCTAAACAAACCTAAATCTTTAAATCCATAATTAATAATTTCTCCAGCTGCTTCTGAAGCATAACCATTTCCCCAATAGCGAGGATGCAGATCATATCCAATCTCAGATCGTTTACTCCATAATTGTAAATTGTTTAGTCCAATTGTTCCTATTAAAACGTTCGTTTCTTTTAACACAATTCCCCATCGTATTGCCTTTTTCTCAAAGTAATTTTTTGAAAAAGATTCGATCATACGTGAAGCTTGTCCAAACTCCGTAAAAGAATTCATACCGTAATAACACGTCACTTCATCCAATGAAAAGATTTCATATATTTTTTGACAATAAGATTGTTCTATTTCAACTAAACGTAAGCGTTCTGTTTCTAATATAGGAAATGCCATAGGATCACTCCTTTCTCTCTACTCATTCATTATATCAGAAAAAATATGTATAATTAGTAAAGTCCTTATTGTTCCATAAGTCAAACATTTCTAATGGCGCATTCCCTCTTTATTCTATATACACGAATTGGATACCTTCTGATTGCGACTCAAACATGACACTATAATTTTCATAAATCAAATTTTAAATTATCAAGAACTGTAAAGAATTTGTTCCTTCATTTTTTCCTTCTAAACAACCACCCTAACTCATACATTTATGGTAAAATATAGTTAATCCATTTTGCGCTATGGAGGTGTAAAAATCTATGTATATATTCATCGGCTTATCCCTCTTACTCATATTACTTATTTTTTTATTCGCAAAAAAATTTACACCAAACTCATTCATGATGACTAGCTTTAAAGGTAATAGCTTTAGGACATTTTCAATCGGTATTTTAATCGCTGCCATACTCTCACTTTCATATGGAACTTATCATGCGGTAACATATCAACCTAGTTATTTAGATATTAAATTAAAAAATCAAAACTATACTGTTTTCGGTAATGTAGGCGAATTCGGTTATTTCTCCGAAGAATTATTAAAAAAAGATACAGAAGTACAACTATATTTTGTCTCTTGGAAAACAATACAGTTAAAAAATCCGGTAATACTTATAGAATATCCTTCAGGAAAACAAGAAACATGGAAGCCAAATATCATATCAATACCGGTAAATAAATTACAAGAAAAACATGATATAAAAGATATTTATCAACTATCACCGTATTCATTTAAAGAGTCTGGAGAAATAACATTAACATTAAAAGAAAACAATGTAAAAAACAATACAATTTCCATTCAAATAAAATAAATAAAAACTGTTCCTCCATTTTGCTGAAGGAACAGTTTTTATTTATTCTACAGTATTATTCATTTAATGTAGCCATTATTTCATTGGCTATATTCTTTCCATTTCCAATACACGCACCAATTCCGACACCATAATATGAGGCACCAGCTAAATATATATTTGGATAAAGATTCGTCATTTTTTCTTGCAATGCTTGAACCGCTTGATTATGTTCTAAATGATATGTCGGCATTAAATCTTTCCAATTTGTAACTTCGACTACTTCTGGTTCACCTTTAATTCCGAGACTCTTTTCAATATCATATAAAGCTACTCGTACTAATTCTTCTTCACTATAATTTTTGATTGTTTCATATACCGGATTGGTGCTCTTATAAAACATTCTTACTAATAATTTTTGTTTACCCGATGTATGTTTCCACTTTCGACTTGTCCATGTACAAGCATCACAATGTAAATCACTGTTTTCCGTTACAATAAACCCTGTGCCGTCAGCTGGTAGTTGTTCATCTAGTATGTCAAATCCTAAGTAAATACTTATAAGAGATGAGTTTTTAAATGTATTAAACTGCTCATTTAACTCATTAGACTGTAATAAAGTTTGTGCTATATCATGCGGAGCTGCTAAAACAACATAATCAGCTTGTATTGTTTCATGATTTACAAAAGAAATCTCATATCGATCTTCTTGTTTACTTACAGCCGTCGTTATAGCACCTTTTTTTACGACAGTTTCAGTGAGCACTTCTTCTAAGCGATTAATTATCGTAGATAGTCCACCTTTAAATGATACGAATTTTTTATTTCCTGCTGATTGAAATTGTGTTTTATTCTCTTCAAAACCTTTAATAATACTTCCATACTTATTTTTATAATCCAGTAAATACGGTAATGTAGATGCCATTGTAAGCTCATTCAATTTACCAGAATATACGCCTGAAAGTACAGGAGCAATTTGTCTTTCCACTAACTCTTTCCCTAAGAAACTTTCTAAAAATAGAGCAAGTGATGTATCTTTCGTAAACTCTTTATTTTTCGTTATGAAATCTTTTAAAGCTACGATTTTCCCTTTCGTTGAGACTAGCGTACTGCTAAACAAAGACTGGGCGCTCATCGGTATCCCAAATATAGTATCAGAAGGAATCGGATGTAACATGTTTTCAGAATATATGTAAGAAATACCCGTTTCATTATATACCATTTCATCTTCTAAATTTAAATCTTTTACAAGTGGCATAACATATTCATTACGAGCAACGATTGAATCCGCTCCTGACTCCATAATGAAATCCTTTTCTTCCACACTATGGATTTTACCACCTAAATACTCTTCTTTCTCAATAAGAATTAAATTTAAATCGATATTATAATCCTTTTTTAATTTTTCTAAATAAAACATAGTAGAAAGTCCCGTTATACCTCCACCGATAACAACAACTGTTTTCATATGTGCTGCGCTCCTAACCGATACAATTAATAATTCCTTTTTATTATAACCAAAAGTCCTTATATTCGACTAGCAAGTTGCGCATTCTGTAAGAAATTAGACAATATATTTGAATATATTTTCAAATTACCTAATAAAAAAGAACTATAACATTTACAAACCCCGTCATAGTTCTCTTTATTTTAAAAACATAAAGTAATTGATTAATTTGTCTAGTTCTTGACTCAATGCCAATACTTTTTCATGTTGAATTCCATAATCCGATACTAAATATAAAAGTTCTTCTTTTTTTATTTCAATTACTTTTTCCAATTTCGCTAGTTCCATGTCGTTTTACATCTCTCCAAAAATAAAATGTATGTATTTCAGTATAGCCTACTTACATAATTAGTAAAAGTAAAATACACATGTAAAATCTTACATATTTGAAAAAATAATATACTACTAACAAAAAAAGAAACTAGATTAAACATCCTTTTACAGATCATTAACGTTCATTAAGAATGAATAACATAACGGAATTTTTCTAATGTGATATCTTTATAATTTGGAGCTCTCTGTATATGATTAAAATAACTATATGAGAATTTAAATACATGACCAAAATCCCAATCGAATTCACTATAGTCTTTTATCCAAAATATATTTTCAGTTGGTAAAATATTTGCACGTTTAGATTGAATTAAAGGTAATCGATCTATAGGTGAGTGTAAAGTTATTTCCGTATTCAGCTTGAGCTTTTGGCTAGCTCTTAGTACGTATACTAGTTTTAACAGCGGACGTATCCCTCGTTGAAATATATCTATATGTCCTAAATCGTACATTATATTAATTGCGTGGGAGTATGTAAGCAAATGCCCAATTAAATCATGATGTGATTCCGCTCGATAAATACTATTAAATTTCGATAACTCATTTAAAATGAACTGAGATACTTGTGTTGGATTACTCAATTCACTTTGTATCTCCTCTTCAAAACTTAATTGTTTTACTTCTTTCGTCGTATAACCAATCCACGATCTACCTGGAATTGTTTTTCGAAATGATAAAATAAGAGTAGTAATCCCTTCAATTGCTTGATTATCACCCCATTTTTGTAGCTCTTTCATAGCTAATAAACTTAATGACGCATAAATGACGTTATGCCCCACCCAATGAAGCTCATCAATCGTTTGTTCTAAAGATTTTATAATCATATTTTCCGCAATTTTAAAATCTATTTCTTTTTTATCATCAATCATCTCACCAATTTTTTTCTTGTTCAGCATCATCCTTGTTTGCGAATACATATTACGAGCTGTTTCTTCATCAATATTATTATCTTTCATAAAAAAATAACTAGCAATTGCAGCTGCTCCAAAATGCGCATGCCAAATATCATTTGTTTCTTTTTTACATTGAGAAATAATTGAAAGGCCGCCTTTTAAAATACTTTTGTTTTCCATTTTCTTTCTCCTCTAGTTAAAATCACTATATTTTCATCCTAAAGATGGTGTCAGTACAAATAAAATGTGATTCGATTCATCACTTTTATTCAAAAATCGATGCTTCACATTTGGTGGAATACGTACAACATCGCCTTCTTCTAAAAAATATTCTTTTCCCTCCAATTCTACGTACACTTCCCCTTTCATAATAACAGCAATCTCTTCCTTATCTTCATGGGAATAATGACTTTCTGTTGTGTTTGCTTGTTTATTTAAATCCATCATTAACATTTCAATACGTGCTTTCATAAAATCAGGTGTTAATACATCATATACAATATGATCATTGTTTTCCCGATATACTTTTTTTCGATCTTTTTTCTTAGAAATGAGCGAATCTGTATCGATATCATTAATAAAAAGTGTAAATAGCGGTACATTTAATGCTTTTGCAATTAACTCCAAAACATTTAAAGAAGGATTAGCATGTCCTCTTTCAATTTGGCTAATTAGTGATGTACTAATCCCTGCATAATCAGCGAATTCACGAATTGTCATATTATTTTTCTTACGATAACTTAATACTGTTTGTCCAAGCCTATCATGTATCATAGTAAAACTTCCTTTCGTCCATCATAATGCATATTTCATTGTCTTTGTGCTGACATACTAAACAAAGGCAAATAATCCTTTCCTATTATCTCCGGGACTTATATACTTACTTTTGTACATTATATCGCATTAAGTTTATTATAATAAACATTCTATCGGAGGGACAAACTTTGAAATCACCTATTCTTTCATATTTCATCTTATTTTTTGGTGTATTCGCCTTATCAACTTCAGCAATTTTTGTAAAATTGGCAGATGCTCCTGCGACAATCATTGCTTTTTACCGATTATTCTTTGCCACACTGATCCTGTTACCGTTATTACTATTTAATAAAAATAGTCGAAATGAGCTAAAAACTTTAACGAAAAAACAATGGACATTCGGATTCACATCTGGGCTATTTTTAGCTGCACATTATGTACTATGGTTTGAATCATTACAATATACTTCTGTAGCAAGCTCTACAGTTATCGTAACGTTACAACCTTTGTTCTCAATGATTGGTGGTTATTTTTTATTTAAGGAGAGATTTACGAAAGGAGCGGTTATTGGTTGCCTCATCGCTATTTCAGGTAGTATCATCATTGGCTGGCAAGATTTCAAAATTAGTGGAGAAGCTTTATATGGAGATATTTTAGCATTTATCGCTGCCGGTATCATTACTGCTTATTTTTTCATTAGCCAACACGTTCGTAAAGATTTGTCACTTATACCCTATTCGGTAATTAGTTATGGAAGTAGTGCTGGCTTTCTTAGCATATTTGCTTTCATGCAACAAGAATCTTTCATCCATTACTCTACACAAACTTGGTTGTGCTTTATTGGATTAGCTTTCATTGCTACAATTTTAGGACAAACCATTTTTAATTGGTTATTAAAATGGATGAGTGCTACTGTAATTTCAATGAGTATTTTAGGTGAAACAATTGGCACTTGTATGCTAGCGTACTTTATATTACATGAGACTATTTCTTTACAACAAGGACTAGGAATTACTGTTATTTTTATTGGTTTAGTATTATTTTTATTACAGCCAAATTCTAATGAAAAAGCATGACAGTATACTGTCATGCTTTTAACTATTCATTATGTACAATTAAACCATTCGGTCTAAAACGACTCATCATAATTTCATTAATAAACTTTCCGTGAGCTTTCAAATTCCCTATCTTTACTCCCTCTTCTACAAATCCAAATTTTTCATATAAAGCTTTTGCTTTTGGATTCGTTTCTAACACACCTAGTTCTACTCTCTCTAACATTAACCAATTATCAGCCAGATCAAGCATCTTCATAAGAAGTGCTTTCCCAATTCCTTTATTATGATATTCACTGTCTACCCCAATGAATAAATCGCCTGAATGAGATCTTCGGCCCGGACTTTGTGTTAAACCTACAAATCCAACAACTTCTCCATCATATTCTGCAACAAATTCAAATTGATTTGGTGCTAAATTTCGAATTCTATTTTCCATAGCTTCTACACGCATGCTAGGTAAGAAAACCATATACGGTAAAACGTCATCCTGTATACATATACGATGAATTGCTCTAGCATCTTGTATTTCTACTGCTCTAACGTTGATCCCCATCTTTCTCTCCTCCGTATAAATAACAATATATTTGTTTGTGTGTATTCTAGAAACGTGTATGAATGACCTTCTCACTCGTATTTCTTTATGTCATTTTTACATAATTATTTTGATATAACACTTAATTTTCAAAAAGATTAACGACATAAATGGATTTGGTTAACTTTTCACCTTGTTATATAAATCAAGAAAATTTTCAATTGAAATACCATTTAGTTTCATGCCGACTATATCACAATTTTCTATTTCAATATTTTTCAGATTACTATTACTTATAGTGCTACCTTCCAAATCACATTTATCGAATACAATAGGTTCCTTCTCATCTCCGAGACTTGTATTTTTAAATTGCACTCCACCTAAAGTCACCAAATTAAATTTACTGCCAGAAAGATTTAAATCTGCATATGATGACCATCTAAAATTTATATTTCTAAACTTTGATTGACTTACATTACAATTACTCATATTCATATTCATTATATTGCTACCAACAAATGAACTGTTTTTTAAATTCACTTGATAATACTCTGTATTTGCTAAATTACAGTTTTCGTATTGACTATTTTTCATATCTTTATTTGTAACTACACTCTCTTTGTTTGAGCTTGTTTTTATTCTTTTCACGTAACAATACTCATCTTCCGATTCAAAAATCATTTGGTAGCCCATCTTTTTATAAAAGTGATGATTATTAATTTGTCTACTAGATGTTTCGAGATCCCAAATCTTTATGTTCGGATATTCCTTTTCTATTAATTTCATAACATGTGATCCAATTCCTTTTCCTTGATAAACAGGATCTACAAAAATACGATCAATTCGACCGTACGACTTACCAGAAATCGTAACTATTATCCCTCCAATTATTTCTTTATCCATTACAACTTTGAAAGAATCCAATTCTTCAATGGAATATTCCATCATTTCAACTGAAGAATACCCTGGCGGTTGAATGTTATAATCAATGACATCATCTTGGCCGTATAGCCATTGTTTTGCTTCTGCATCAAATGTTCTTTTCATTATTTCTGTTAATTTCTCAGCATCTAAAATTGTAGCTTTTTCTATAGATATTCTCTTCATTTTCGTTTTCCCCTTCATTATTACAAACCAATAATTTTTGTGAATGCCATAATTATCAATTCACTTTTGTTTTTAATGCTTTTCCCATTATTACATATGGAACATCATTTTTACTTGGATGAAATGGCTCCAATACATTTATCCAATCTAATCTTTCATATAACGAACGTGCTTTTTCATTGTTTATTTGTGTTGTTAAAACACTCGTTCTATTTGAAACTCCTTCTAGTAATTTATTATGTAATTTCGTTCCAAGACCTTTATTTTGATATTGTGGGTGAACTGCTAACTCTACAAATTCAAAACAATCTTGCAACCATTCGTCTACTTGCTCTAGATGTAACGCTTCTCTCATTAATTGATTATAGTACTGTCCCTCCATTGAGCGATAACCATAAGTAAAACCAACTACTTCATTTTCATCATTTATTGCTACTATACCTTTAAAACCTGTATATTCTATATGCCTATTCATTCGCTTGATCATTTCATTGAAATTTGTTTTCTCAAATACTTTACAATACAAATTTGCCATATTCCCAATTAGGATCTCCTCTTTTTCAATGCTTACAAATTTCACTTTACTCCCCCCTATTAAAACATTTATATCCTTTTTAAAAACTAAGAAAATTAACGCTAATCACTCTCTTTACTATTAAACTACAAATCACCCTATATTTTCCACGATTACTTAGTATTAATGAATAAAAGAAGAGACCATGTAATATCAACATGGTCTCTTCTTTTATTCATTTTCAATTTTATTCCGCTATTTGCCGGGCAGTAAGACCCCCATCTCAAAATTCAGCGAAAGCAAAGAAGTTAGGTGGGGGTCGGGCTAATAATCAGCGGGGGCTGACACCCCACTGATTAAAGTTTCACTTTATATAATTAAAAATTAGATATTACTTAAGCCAATCGTTGCAAGTGTTACTTAACTGCTGTAAATCTTCTATAAATTGACTCGCATCATATCCATCACAAACCGAATGATGTATTTGTAATGAAACTGGTAGCATAACCTTGTTTCCTTCGTTAAAATATTTCCCACAAGTTATAATTGGCAATAGAAAATTTTCATCATTATTAATATTAAGATTAAATCCAGTAAAACTAATCCAAGGTATGCTAGAAATCGGAAATACATTAGGCGGAATATTTTCTTTCGTGAAAAGACCATGAACATTAGCATAGCATCTCATATCGTCTTCATAATTATTATAGAAAGTGCAGAAATCACTTGAATAATCCGTCCATATACTTGAAAAGGACTTATCATCTTTATGAAAGATTGTATAACTCGGTATCATTTCCTCCCAATAGCCTAAAACTCCTTCATCGTTAAAACATGTTCGAAATTTTTTATGATTATTTACTACTCTAGAAATTAAATATATAAAAACGGGATAAAATTTTATTCCCTTTTGATATACTTCCCCTAATAACATCGTGATATCAACATTTACAGTCATACTAAATGTACATTTCAACTTTAAATAATGCTCAAAATACTGCTCTCTATTCCAATCTTCTCTATCAATTACATGAAACTTCATTCTAATAGCCTCCTAAAATTTTCTTTTTATTTTAGAAGGCTAATTCACTTGCTTTCACCATAATTGTTCACTCCTAACAGTTTACATTTGACCCTAATTATTTATTTAATTATATAACATATGTAAGAATCAATTCACATATTTCTGGAAATCCATCACATACTATAGATAAATCAAATGAAATTTGGAGGATACATACATGAATGACAAAAGTATAAATAAAAAAGAAAATGTTACTGAAAACACTACATCTATTCAAAATAATAATACTGCAAACCTTACTATCGAAGAACAAGCAATGAACGGCTTATACGGAATGCCCGAAACAACAATTGAAGATGCTGATCACGCTGCAGCTGATGATTTAACTTCAAAAAATTAATTAACTACATTGAAAAAAGCCAAGGAAAATATCCTTGGCTTTTTTAACTATGCATCCACCTTTTGTATTTCTTCACTCTTTCTTGAAAGTTTACCTGGCCAAAAAGCAAATCGGCCTAACACAACTGTAATTGCGGGTACAAGTAACGGTCTTACGATAAACGTATCTAGTAATACGCCAATTGCAGTTACAATACCAAATTGAACTAATACTTGAATTGGAAGTGTACCTAACACTGCAAAAGTTCCTGCTAAAATTAAACCTGCCGATGTAATAACACTACCTGTTTGTATTACACCATTTTTTACTGCATCCAAGTGATTTTGTGTCTTTCTATTTTTCCATATTTCTGAAACCATAAAGATATTATAATCTTCACCTAAAGCAACTAAAAATACGAATGCGTACAACGGTATCGCACCTTGAATGGCCGGCGCTCCCATACCGTAATGAAGCAATATCCATCCTGCTCCTAACGCTGAGAAGAATGATAAAACGACAGTTACAATTAAATAAATCATCGCAACAACCGATCGTAAGTAGACAAGTAATAGTAAAGCGATAATGCTAATCATTACTGGAATAATTACTGATTCATCACGTTCAGTAATTTGCTTTGTATCATATAATGAAGCTGTTTCTCCACCAATCCACAATTGCTCTTCAGCATTACTAACCCCAGCATCTTTTAATACTTTTTCTACATTACTTTTCAATTTAGGAATTTGATCTAACGCTTCAATTGAGTATGGATTTTCCGCTAAAGAAACTTCATACATTTGTATTTGCTTATTTTCTTTTCCCTCTTTTGGCTCTTTCACTGTATTTATGAAAGAAAATTTCTCTAGTTCTGGTTTAATAGGAAGCTCTTTTCCTTTCGTATCAACAACCACTTTTACTGGTGCTAGTTCACCAGCCGAGAAATGATCACTAATTAACGTAAACCCTTCGCGAGAAGGCATATCCTTTGGAAACGATTCTAATAAGTCATATGTGTATTGAATACGTGGTACGAACGAAGCCAATCCACCTAATACAAACACAGTTAGCATAATTATTGTCCACGGTCTTCGTACTACTACATCTCCAAGTTTTTTACTAAAGGAGCCTTTTGATTTTTCAACTTTTACAGCCCTCTTTTTCTTTCTTGCAAACTCCTCATTCATTGAAGTTGTTCTCGGTATAAACGGGAAAAATGCAATCCTACCGAAAATTAATAATAGTGCTGGTAAAATCGTTAAAGCCGCGATTCCCATTATAAATACAGCAACACTAAATGGTACTGCAAATCGATGAAAGGCACCATAATGAGCAAGTAATAATGTCCCTAATCCAAGTACAACAGTTAACGCACTCATTATTATTGCACCGCCAGAAGCTTTAATCGCAAGTTGTAATGCTTTATATTTACTTTCTTCTTCTAACAAGTACTCTCTATATCTCGAAATTAAAAATAGACAATAGTCCGTTCCAGCACCAAACAATAATACTGTCATAATTGATATTGCTTGGGCATCTACTTTAATCCATCCATGATCAGCTAAAAAACCGAGTGTAGGACTAATGATACCATATGCAAAGCCAACAACAAGTATAGGTAAAATTGCTAAAATTGGCGAACGGTAAAGCAAAATTAATAGGACCAAGACTAATAATACAGTAGCCACTAACAATTTCACATCTGCTTGACTAAATAAACTAACTGCATCCGTTTGAATACCTACAGGCCCAGATAATCGAACATGTAAACCAGATTCACTTATTTTTTGTTTAAATGGATCTTCATCCACCTTACTATTCACTATTTTTCTAAAATATTCCAGATTTCCTTTTAATATATCCGTACCAGCAGATTTATTAAAGAATACCGGTGTAACAAATGATGTACCATCTTTTGATGCACTTTTTGATAATACTTGCTCTGGAATTGTATCAAATGGCGGTAACGTTGATTGTTCTTTTAAAGGACTAGCTTTTAACTCTTTATAAACGTCTTGTATGAGTTTATAATCCTGTGACTGTAATCCACCATCTCTATACCATACTACTAACAACGGATTCCCTGCATTATTCGGAAACTCTTTTTTCATAAGCGCTTCCGCTTGCTGTGACATAGCTGTTTCAGGTAAATTTTTTGGATTCGGTTCTTTCGTACTATTTACTTGTGGTAACGTAAATGAAAGTAATAATGTAATAAGAACCCACACCGATAAAGTGATCCATTGCGTATTTTTTCCTGCTACAAGCCTCCCTAACATATGTAACGGGTGCTTTTTCATAAAAACCCACCTTCCTTTTTTCCTTCATTATTAATTATATATACTGGTAGGTTAATTAATCAAGAATGATTGAAAATTATGTTATAATTATCTCAAGAATAAATGTCAGGAGCGAATGGATTTGGAACAAAAACAACGTCCTCTCGGAAGGCCACGTCAAAATAAAAATACAAAATCTACAAAAGAAACCATTTTAGAAGTGGCAACTCGCTTATTTCTTACACAAAATTATCAAGTCGTTTCTATGGATGAAGTCGCAAAAGTTTGTGGTGTTACGAAAGCAACCGTCTACTATTACTATTCAACAAAAGCCGATTTATTTACCGCTACTATGACCCAAATGATGATACGTATACGAGAGAATATGTCTCAAATACTCTCTACAAACAAAACTTTAGAAGAAAGATTATTAGACTTCGCCAAAGTTTACTTACACGCAACGATGGATATTGATATGAAAAATTTTATGAAAGATGCTAAACTGTCGTTATCTGAAGAACAATTGAAGGAATTAAAAAATGCTGAAAATAATATGTATGAAGTGCTAGAAAAAGCACTCGATACTGCGATGCACATGGGAGAAATTCCGAAAGGAAACGCTAAATTTGTGGCTCATGCTTTCGTATCTTTATTATCAATTGGGAATTTTAAAGATGAAAATCACAATCCTATTCTGGCAAATATAGATGAATTAGCACAAGAAATCGTTTCTTTTTATTGGAATGGGTTAGGTCATTCATATTAAACTGATTTACTTTAATAAAAGAGCATGTTTAATTTTTTTAAACATGCTCTTTTATAATTTATTTATATACTAATAATCAGATTATACTTCAACGTCACTTAACAAAAAACTCCATTTTAACTTTACAAATTTTGAAGTTGAACATTTATATTCTCCTTACTTAATCCCCCATGGTAACAAACTACAGATTCAATATGTAAATTTAAATACTTCTTCAAAGACTGCTTTGCTTCCTTAATATTTATAGTTGTTGGGGCGTGAATTCCTCCTAACATCCCATTCACACTATACATAGAGTCTCCTGCAATAAGAATTTTGCTTTGTTTCAAATATAAACTAATATGACCCGGAGTATGCCCTGGAGTATGAAGAATTAGTATTTCACCGCAATACGGAAGTTCTTGCCCGTCAATCACAGTATCACTCACTTTTCCTTTTGGGCGGTTCTCTACATTTCCGTCCTTCAATAAAGGTAAATCCCCCTCGATATATGGCTTATCTAGTTCGTGCGCATAAACTTTAATATTACTTCGACAGCGCTGCAACAATTCTGGCAGACTACCTATATGATCAATATCCTGATGCGTCAAAATCACGACTTTTAACTTATCAAATGATACCCCAACCTTTTCCATCTCTACTTGTATATCTTCAATTTGTCCTGGGAAACCCGTATCTATTAATACTGCCATTTCATCATCCCATAAAAGAATTGGATGAATAACAAATTCTTGAAATTCAAGTTGTAACATTTCTACTCCTTTAGCAATCTCCATACAGCCATTCTCCTTTATGTTGAAGTTTGAAAATATGTACAAGTAAACTGAAAATATAAAGTGAAACTTTAATCCGTGGGGTTTTACTACCCGACAAATAGCAGGATAAAGCACCTCTATCTTATAATATGTTTTGTCATCCCAATAGAGAATGCTTCAAACCCTATAGATTCATAGTAAGATTGCAATTTTTCTACACACATAAGTTGTGGAATAACCTTGTTTTGTTCACAGTGCTGGATTAATCGTTTCACTATTTCTTTTCCGATGCCACTAGACTGATATTTTGGCAATACACCAACTCCACAAATAATACCTGTTATGACTCCATCTGATATGACACGCCCCATCCCTACTAACCTCTTATCATCAAAAACATAAATTGCATACCAACTTTGCTTACACATTCGTTCTAACTCGTTAACCGTTAATTTAAGAGAATTCCATCCTAAAGATTCGTATAAGGATAATAATCCATTAAAATCTGTAGGGTGTTCACTTGTGTAGCGTATACTATTTTCCATGTAAACACTCCCTATTCTC
This sequence comes from Bacillus sp. HMA207, assembly GCF_003402455.1. Taxonomy (NCBI): domain Bacteria; kingdom Bacillati; phylum Bacillota; class Bacilli; order Caryophanales; family Bacillaceae; genus Bacillus; species Bacillus sp. HMA207. The sequence continues at coordinate 2,435,413 of NZ_BEZT01000001.1, forward strand.
TGGCTTGTTTATATTTCATAAAATTCCCTTTACACAAATGTGATCGATGTAAAAATAACTAGAACAAACTTCAATAAGAAAGATAGAATTCCTTCTCAATATAAAATAAAAAGAAGTTACCTCACTTAAGATAACTTCTTTTATATAAGACTCTCATTATATTATCAACCAAAAAATATACAACTGCATACGATTAGCACAAACAAAACTAATAAACCATTTGAAAAATAACCCATTGAATACTACCCCTTTATTAAATTATGTAAAAGATTTTATCATAAAATGATTTACAACTTAATAACTGAAAAAGACATTGTATTCATTAGTTATATACGTTTAGTAATATTTTATATTCGGTTATATTCTCGTTCCCTAAAACCACTTCTCGCATCCTCATAATTCAGTCCACATAAATTCAAAAAACAGTTATTAGTAAACATTCATTTACTATAAAGAGTAATTTTAATTGATTTATATTGAATTTAGTAATAAAATAATAACTAAACTCATAAAGGAATCAAAAACAATGAACCAAAACGAATTATTAAACGAATACATGAATTTATTATTAAATATGTCAGGTACTTTTAAATTACTATCGGAGAAATCCTCAGAATTTACCCATTTAGAACAACACGTAGTAGAGTATATCGCCCAGCAAAAGGTGCCTGTAAATTTAAAAATGATTGCTAGTTATTTAAACATCCCTAAACAACAATTAAGTGTAACAGTGCGTAACTTAGAACAAAACGGATACATCATAAAAAAGAAAGATATGGTAGACAAAAGAGCTATATTAATCTCTCTGACAGAAAAAGCTGAAAAAGTACATTATGAGAGATGGAAACAAATATATAATAATTTCACAGTAAACCTCGAAAAGTTATCTGAAGAAGATAGGCGGGATTTAACTTATGGACTATATAAAACAAATACAATGCTCTCAAAAATGTTAAATAACGACTAAATATATTGTTTATTACTAAACGGAGGATGTTTCATGGCTAAAGAATTAGATTTACAATCCGTGCAAGGTACGATGCTTATTCCCTTATGGGGAAGAGCATATGGCAGTGAGAAAAATAAGGATATTTTAGATGATATAGAGGCTATTCGAATTATTAAAGAATGTAATTTTGACTTCTCAACAATAGCAAATATATTTGGCGAATACGGATGTATCACATACATTACCCGTGCACGAAAAATTGACGATACGATAAAACAATTTATAATAAAACACCCGAATGCTACTATTGTAAACATCGGTTCCGGACTAGACACTACTTTTTCAAGAATCGATAACGGTACAATACATTGGTACAACCTTGATTTGCCCGATGCAATCTCTTTTCGCAAAACTTTAATTGAAGATACGCCTAGAAACATTAGCATTGCTAAATCACTATTTGATACTTCTTGGTTTGACGATATAAAATATAATTCAAACGACGGTATTCTTTTTATATCAGCAGGTGTGTTTTATTACTTTAAAGAAGAAGATTTAAAAAAGATCGTAGTCGCTATGTCAAAACGTTTCCCTGGAGGAGAATTATATTTTGACGCTGAATCAAAGTTCGCACTGAATCTTTCGAATGCTACTGTAAAGAAATCCGGTAATAATGGTGCTATGATGTATTTTTACGTAAACAATCCAAAATCAATAGAAAAATGGTCCTCTACAATAAAAGTATTAAGCTGCTCCCCTTTCTTTAAAGATATACCTACAAATAAAGATTGGGACGGTAGTACGCGTATAATGATGAGAATTGTAAACTTAATAAAAATGTTGAAGTTTGTTCATTTACGGTTCAAAAAATAATAAGTAAAGAAGAGCTCAATACATTTATACTTAGGTCATAAATGTTAATTTTAATAAAATCAAAGGCAGAAACATAATTGTGAAGTGAAAATTTAATCAGTGGGGGCTTTGCTCATCCCCCACTGATTATTAGCCCTCACCAATCGAGCTTTTACGGCAGCCCGAACCCCACCTAACTTCTTTGCTTTCGCTGAATTTTGAGGTAGGGGTCTTACTGCCCGACAAATAGCGGGATAAAATCTTGCATGCACTTTACGTAGGAGCTAAAATGTTGAATCTCACCGATTTCCAAATCATGTACACCATCTTGCAACATTAACTGATTCATTTATCCTCTCTCCTCATCGCTCACTTATTACTATCTAAATGTATAAGTTCTGACCATTCACACTTTTCCCCTTTATATCCTTTAGACACTATCCTCATTTATATGAATAGCTTTCTTATTCAAAAATAGATTTTTAAAAATTCCTACTCCCACAATTAATAAACCTATACCAACTAATTTATTTATTTGTAATGGAATGCTCTCCATTCCAAATAATCCAAATGTATCAATGCATAACGCAACAACCAATTGAGTAATAAGACTAATTAGCACCGTATATGCTGGACCTAGACTCTTTATTGCACCCATTATACAAATAATTAACCCGATACCAAAGAGTCCACTTACATAAAACAAATAATTTGCAGTATACACTTTAATGCTAATACTGTTTTCTGTAATGATATAAAATAGAATAGAGCTAATGAGACCTATCCCAAGGACACATGTAGTCGTTAACCACTGCCCTACATTTTCATTTACTTTTGCATTAAAAACAGATTGTACGCTAATTAATATTCCTGCTAATATAGCTAAACTAAATCCAATCAAAATCTTCCTCTCCCTTTCATTGCTCATATATATTATCTTTAGCGACTTCCTTCATTCTAGAAAAATCTTTAATTACAATAACTCCATTACTCTTTTCAATTAGTTTTTCATTATAAAATCTTTGTAATACCCGAATTACGTGCCTATAACTTACCCCTATAAAATCTGCAATACTCGTTACTGAAGTTGCATCCAAATCCCCTTTATACATACTCCCGTTACTATCTGTTGAAATTGAAAGCAAATAACTAGCTACACGTACTTCTACAGGATAAAGTAAATTAAGAGCAGTAAAACGAGTCGATATTTTTAACGTGTTCGCAATGTTTTCAAGCAAGAACTTTATAAATATAGGATCATGTAATAACTTGTTTCTAATAACCGTATTAGAAATAGAGATTGCTACAACATCTGAACAAGCCTCAACGACATTATGTGCTTTGCTATTTTGAATTAATTCAATATCACCAACAATGGCCAATGGATTGATAAAGCGAAGGATTAGTTTCTTCCCTTCAGGTGTAATCGCGTAAACTTTTACTTTACCTTTAACAACAAAATATAAACGATCCATTTCGTCATCTATATTGCAAATAAGCTCGCCTTTTTCAAAGTGATTTAATTGAAAATAAGCTGTATCTATTTCTGAAAAAATCTCGAGCGTTTTATTGGTTCTCAAATAATGCTTAATTAAAGCTGATTTATCCTCCATATTCATTTCTCCTTTCATTTACATATTAAATACAACAATACCTATAATCATTACTATTGTTCCCACAATATGATATCTCTCCATCTGTATCTTTTTTATATGAAACAGTCCTTTCATTTCAATAACTGTTGCCGTTAACAATTGAGCAACCATTAGTGTGCCAGCTGTCAATGTAACTCCTAGTGAATATATCGCCATCGTTTCTGCACAAATAATGAATCCACCAAATGCACCCGCTGCTAAATATACTTTTTTCACACTCTTTAAATCTGTTACTTTCTCTTCTTTCTTTAACAAAAATACAGTTGTTGCAATAATGAATCCAATTAAATGGGTTATAATACTCGTCGACCATATACCGATATGTGAACTAAGTTTCGCATTAAAGGTTCCTTGAAGTGTTATAAATATCCCCGCAAAAACAGCAAATATAATACCTTTCAAAAAATCATCTCCTCATCCTTTATTTCTGACTTAATTAAAAACCATCATCCTATAATCGCAAAAGGACAAATGTCACATCACTATGAAAATAACTTGGAATGAACAAAAAACACACCTCAAAAATGCGAGATGTGTTTACGTTAATTATTCATATATAAAGTTTTATAAATTTAAATTACGCTACATTAAAAGATTTCTTTTTCATAACAAACTTTGCAAATAAGAAACGTACAAGCGGTCCCATAATAATTAATTGTAATGGATATGCCATTATGAAATTTTTAATAAAAATCGAAAAATAAATTGAAACAAATGAATCTCCTTTTAGTCCACCATGTAAATGCATCATAGCCATACCGAAAAATGACATAAAGAACACCATTCCAATTACCATAGTTGTCGCCATTGCAACGATAATATTTATTTTCTTAGATTTATCAAATGGCAACATGAATACAATTTTTTTCGCACAAGGTCCAACTATAAATATTTCAATTAATAGCGCAATAATAAAGCCAATTAATAGTTCTAATGCAATCTCTTTAATATAAATTGATCCTCCTGTTTCATTCATTAGTAAATTGTAAAACGTCATTACGATAACCATTCCAAGGCACATCATCATGCCAAATTGGAGGTTTTCCTTTCTTGTTGTTGGCAAATTTCATCATCCTCTCTCTTTGAGTCTTTGTCATTATATCGACATTGCCCCCCCCTTCGTAAGTGAACATTTTGTGAACAAATTTAAAACGTTTTCATGTATTTTCTTTACTTTCAACTCAAATTCTCACTTTTACTTATAAAGGTTTTATATATTTCAATGTTGAATTACTAAATTTAACATTGCATTACATTATTACTAGGAGGATAACCATGAATGAAGCAGAATTTTACGCATATCACATCGTAACAAGGAAAAAAATGCATATCGGACAAATCATTCCTTTTAACAAAAATCAACACAATACTCTATACCATTTCTTTTTTGAAAGAGAACAATTAAATGCTAATGGTGAAGATGGCATACAAATTTTAAATAAACACTATAAAAATAACGAATTACATATAAATAATGAAAATGCTAAAGTAGTTATGAATTATATGGATCAAACAATTAGAGCAGTTAGAGAAACAATTGTAGAAATGGTTAGACTACAAGAATTCCCTGAATACCCTTCCAGATTATCTTGTTTATACGCTGCTAAAAGCTATGAGGATGCTTTGAAATGGAGAGCGCTATTTGATTCTTACAATCGAGAAGTTTTGCAGATTGTTAAACTACGAGTAATCGGAAGTTCTTTTGAAGGTGACGGGAATCTTTTACCGAAAGAAGATGGTATTCCTTTTTCTCAAAAAATCGAACAAGCTAGAGAGTATTGGAAAGGAAATATTAGAAATGAGCTTCCTGAGCTACTGATTAATGGAGAAATTGAAGTGGTGGAAATTATTGATGACTTCTCCTCAATTCATATTTAATTTCTAACTAAATCATATAGGATGGAGATTACAATGAAGAAAAAAGTGTACTTCAATCATGATGGCGGCGTAGATGATTTAATTTCATTATTTTTATTACTTCAAATGGAAAACGTTGAACTTACCGGTGTATCTGTTATCCCAGCAGACTGCTATTTAGAACCCGCAATGTCTGCCAGTCGTAAAATTATCGATCGTTTCGGCAAAGGTAATATTGCCGTAGCCGCTTCAAACTCTCGCGGGCAAAACCCGTTTCCGAAAGACTGGCGGATGCATGCATTTTATGTAGATGCTTTACCAATTTTAAATGAGTCTGGAAAAGTTGTAACACCCGTGGTGGCAAAGCCTGCACATCACCATTTAATAGAAACACTTCTACAAACGGAAGGAAAAACAACTTTATTATTTACCGGGCCCCTAACTGACCTTGCTCGTGCATTATATGAAACTCCCATCATCGAAGATAAAATTGAACGTCTCGTTTGGATGGGTGGTACATTTCTTACAGCAGGCAATGTACATGAACCAGAGCATGATGGAACAGCTGAGTGGAATTCGTTTTGGGACCCTGAAGCAGTGGCTCGTGTATGGGATGCACAAATTAAAATCGACTTAGTGACACTAGAAAGTACAAACCAAGTTCCGTTAACTATAAACATACGTGAACAGTGGGCAAAAGAACGAAAGTATATTGGTATGGATTTCCTTGGTCAATGCTATGCAATGGTTCCCCCTCTCGTTCACTTCTCAACGAACTCTACCTACTATTTATGGGATGTACTAACTACCGCGCTTGTCGGAAACACTAACCTTGCAAAAACTGAAACAATTAATAGTATTGTTCATACATACGGACCAAGCCAAGGACGTACAGAGGAAGCTACTAATGGACGACCTGTAAATGTCGTTTACGATGTAAAACACGATGTTTTCTTTGAATATATTACTAAATTAGCTAAAAAAGCTGCTACTTGAAACCTCAATAACACGAAAAAAATTTATTAAGAATGATATACTTTAATTAATATAACATGAGGTGATAAGATGGATTATGAGTTACTAAAAGAACGAATAGAAATTATAACTTCTAGAATTAAATACATAGGTGGTGAAGTTCAAGAAGTTTATATAGATGAACCATCTTCCCTTGAACAAATAATCCAAGTAGAAGAAAAACTGGATATTAAACTACCAAATAGCTTCAAAAAAGTACTTTTAGAGTTCTCAGGAAATTTTAGCTTACGCTGGTTTTTACCTGACGATGTAGAGCTACCAAATGAATTTACTGATATTTTTTGCGGAACACCCCACTGGAGTTTAGAAAGTCTTTCTAAATTCGAAAAAGAACGTAAAGACTTGGTTGACGAGTTTTTTTCAAATTTAGATGATGAATATGATGTAGTTTGGCACAACAAATTAGCATTTTGTGAAGTGGGAAATGGAGATTATTTAGCATTTGATATGAAAGATGATATAGATGCTCCAATAATTTACCTAAGCCACGACGATGGAGAAGGACATGGGTATAAGATTGCGAATAATTTCATTGAATTCATTGAGAATTGGTCAAGAGTAGCTTTTGTAGGATGCGAAGATTGGCAGTGGTTACCTTTCACTACCAGTTTTGAAAGTGGTATAAATCCAGATGATGAACCAGCCAAAAAATTTAGAAATTGCTTGGGACTTAATATTTAAAAGAGTATTGAATTAAATTTCAATACTCTTTTTGTGCAATTTAATTATATTTGATTAATGTAGTGTCTTACAGATTATTCATTTCATAACCATTGACAAAATACGTTATTGTTTCTAACTCATCTTCATTTAATTCTCTATCTAGTTCTTGTTTGTACGCTGCCTTTATCTTCTCTTCATCGCCCTTATGAGCTTCTGTATAAGTTCCTACTGCTTTTAACAAGCGAATCTCTTGTAAAAACTCCTCTCGATTTATCGCTTCCCCATGAGAAAGAATATATGTCTCAGCATCAAATTTTTCTAATTCATCTATTAATGCAAACGTTCTTTTCGTCGTATAGTTCCACTTCGAGGAAAAAATATCTGCATATATACAGTCCCCTAAAAACAATATCTTTTCTTCTTTTATGTACATAACAACTGAATCATGTGCATGATCTCCGCCCACATGTTTTAACACGCATGTCACCTCACCAAGATCTAATTCCATTTGATCCTGGAACGTTAAGGCCGGAGGAATAATGTTAATATTTCTCGCTTTTTCTTCAAACTCTTTCTTGATGCAATCCGCACAAAATTCAATTTCAGTACCCTCTTTTACGCGTGCATCCAACGCTTCATCTGTCCATTCATAAGATACTATTGTCTGCATTTCTTTTTTCGTTTCAGCGTGCGAAATAGTTAATGCATTCCGTAATACAGATAATCCAAAAATATGATCCCAATGCCAATGCGTTAGTGCTACGAAATCTGGATTCGATACATTTTGTTCTTTTAACATTTCTAAAAATAATTGTGCATGTTCTTCTGAATTCCCTGCATCGATCATTAACGTTTTTTCTTTTCCAACAACCATTCCTAATATAGGTCTATCTGTTTCAGAAACAGGTGTCATATACCAAAATGAGTTTCCTATTTTTTTAATTTGTTGCATAACCAATTCCCCTTTTCATTTCCTCACTTAAGTTTAATATATAGATTATAACGAATCACTACTTTTTTCTCTATACTCAAACACAATTACTTGGACTAATCTAACTTTTCTTTTCGTAAGCTAAAAATAAGGGAATAGAATCGGAGTGTGATACTATGGAACGTTTATGGATCCCAATGATTGTAACATTTTTTTCGTTCGGTGGATTGCTATTAGGCGGTGCTGTTGGAGTAGCAACACGCCAACTCATTGAAGAAAAGATGCATCGTTTATACGCATTATGTGGCGGTATTTTGTTTGGGTTATTGTCACTTGAAATTATTCCTGAAACATTTTCAAGCTATGAAATGATTGGACCTATACTTGGTATAGCTATCGGTATTTTAGTTATGGGCTTATTAGATAACTATTGTCACCATCCAATGATACATAAAAAAGATCAACAAGCATGGCAAACCTTTCTTTTTCTCTCTTTCGCTATATTTATTCATAATATACCGAGTGGATTTGCGTTAGGTACAGCTTTTATAAATCATAATGACTCTGCCATTCCCTTTTTAATAGCAATCGTCGTTCACCATATTCCAGAAGGATTAGCTTTAATTATTCCATTTCTTTTTACAAAACATAAATATATTTCCTTTTTATTAACAACTTTATTACTTTCTCTTATTCTCGGTACTGGCACAGTTTTTGGCATTTTGATGGAAGGAAAAGCTCTTCACCTGCAAGGCCTCATTATGGGAAGTGCTATTGGTTCACTTGGATATGTCACAATTCATGAAATGCTTTGGAAAGCTAAGAAACAGCTCTCTTTCCTTACATTTCTAATGTGGGCAACTAGTGGTTTTTTACTAATAACAGTGTTCACTTTATTCGCTGGTCATCATTAAAGTTGCTAAAGTGAAACTTTTGTTCCTCCCACACTGATTCTTGGATTACAAATAACCAGATAAATTTTCTTATTTGTATATTTTTCCTATTTTTCCAAAACATAATGTTATCTACCTATTATAAGGAGGAACAATTATGTTTGGGAAAACAGCCGGTGAAGCATTAGTTGATTTATTAATTGACTGGGGAGTAGAACACATATACGGCATGCCTGGAGATTCCATTAATTCTATCATTGAAGCTTTAAGAAAAAAACAAGATAAAATTAAATTCATTCAAGTTCGCCATGAAGAAGCTGGTGCATTAGCAGCGGCTGCCTATGCGAAATTAACAGGAAAACTTGGCGTTTGTATGGCAATTGCAGGACCTGGTGCTATTCATTTATTAAATGGTTTATATGATGCGAAACTCGATAAAGCCCCTGTTCTAGCAATTTCAGGTCAAGTAGAAACCGATTTACTTGGAACGGACTTTTTCCAAGAAGTAAATTTAGAAAGATTGTTTGATGATGTTGCGGTTTATAACCAGCGTATTATGTCAGCAGAGCAACTACCTGCCGTAGTGAATCAAGCAATTCGAATGGCTTATACGAAAAAAGGTGTATCCGTTCTTACAATTCCAGATGATGTCCCTAAATTCGAAGTAAAAAATGGTGCCCGTGTTACAAATACTTCTTTTACTTTGCCTGAGTTGTTTCCACAAAAAAACGATTTAGATGCAGCGAAACTCGCAATAAATGAAGCGAAAAGGCCTGTGATTTTAGCTGGAAAAGGAACAAAACATGCGAGAGAATCTTTACTTGCATTGGCAGAACATATTGGTGCTCCAATCGTACTTACATTACCAGCTAAAGGAATTATTCCTGATGAACACCCTCTTTGTATTGGTGGATTAGGATTAATTGGAACGAAACCTTCTTATGAAGCAATGAAGCATGCAGATACTTTAATTATGGTCGGTACTTCTTATCCGTTCACCGGCTTCTTACCTGAAAAAGCAAAAACAATTCATATCGATACAGATCCTGCCCAAATCGGGAAACGTTATGCGACAGATATTGGTTTAGCTGGTGATGCTGATAAAACATTACGATGGTTAATTGAAAATGTTGAAGAACACACAGACCATTCCTTCTTAGAACATCACCAAGAAATGATGAAAAAGTGGGAAGAAAAATTACACGATCAAGAAGAAGACTCTTCCATTCCAATTAAACCACAACGCGTTATGCATGCTCTGCAGCAAGTAGCACATGATGACGCAATTCTATCAGTCGATGTCGGAAATGTAACAGTATGGACCGCAAGACACTTCCGTATGACAAACCAGCAATTTGTCATTTCTAGCTGGCTCGCAACACTTGGTTGCGGTTTACCTGGTGCTCTTGCTGGAAAAATTGCATTCCCGGATAAACAAGTATTTGCAGTTTGTGGTGATGGCGGATTTGGAATGACGATGAATGACTTCGTAACAGCTGTAAAATATAAATTGCCAATCGTTGTCGTCGTATTAAACAATAATAAAATTGCGATGATTAAATTCGAGCAAGAAGTTATGGGTAATATCGAATTCGAAACAGATTTAACGAACCCTGATTTTGCAAAATATGCAGAGGCGTGTGGAGGTATTGGATACCGTGTTGAGAATTTAGATGAACTCCTTCCCGCTTTCGAAAATGCAGTAAAACAAAATAAACCGTGTATTATTGATGTAGTTGTAGATGCTAACGAAGCACCAATGCCAGCAAAAATCACATTTGGTCAAGCCGCTGGTTATACGAAGCATATGATAAAAGAATTATTTGAAGAAGGTAAGATTGATTTACCTCCACTTTAAACGAAAAAAGATAGCTGAAAACAATTTGTCTTCAGCTATCTTTTTTATTTTTGTATCTCTCTATAAAAAGAAAAGTCATTCATAGTTGGTTGTACTTGTTTCTCTACTTGTAATTCTTTACTTTCCCTCTCTAGCTTTCTCACATTTCCTAACTTAATCGCATCTTGCATGCTATTACTAATTAGATTTCCAGCTAAAATTGTCATACTATAAAAAGCAATCGGTATAAGTACAATCCATGTATGAGTAGTTAAATGACGGAAGTTTTGACCAATTAGGCCGGTCCATTCTTTTGTTACACTATCTGCCTCTGTACCAAAGATAATTGTTCCACCAAAAAATAACTCTAACAAGCCAAGATGCAAGAGAAGTAATAAAGTACTCACAAATTGTTGAGCAACAAGTAAAAAAAATGATGGTAATACGTGTGGCCATACGTGATTTTTCACTCTATGCCATTTACTGCCCCCAAGCACAGTTGCTGCCATCATAAATTCTTCTCTTTTTATCCGACGGACTTCCTGCGCTGTATATAACATAATTGTTGGTACCGCTAAACACGTAAGGATAACCATTTGAAATATTACCCTTAAATGAAACGGCTCTGGTACTGTCCCATTTTCAAACACTAAAACTTCCTTTAACACAAAAAAAGAAATCATAACCATAGGTACAATGCTGAACGGATCAAAAAAAGATGCTATAACTGGAAAAGAACGTTTGCTATACATACCAAGAAGCAAACCAATACCTCCTCCAACTATAACTCGTAGAATCGCTATAATTACGCTCGCACCAACTGTCCATTTCGCTCCTTCTATTATTAGCTGGAAAAGATCGCGTCCTTTCTCATCACTACCGAACCAAAATTTATTCGACGGTGAAAATGGAGCAGCCTCTAGTTCTCCTTTTTCGTTATACATCATCGTAAGTTCACGGATATTCCCATCGAAAAATAAAGTATTTCCAATACTAACAATCATAAGTACGCTTAAAAAAGTAACACCAAACCAAAATCTCACATCTCTTTTTACAACTTGCCACATGCTAAACACGCTCCTTTATTACATTTTGTAAAAACGTATGTAATAAACGAAATAGTATAAAAAGCGGTACGTATAATATAATTAAACTTACTGTAAATATTTCTAATTTCGAATTTTCTTTTACAAAAACAAACATACCGTACGTATTAAATATCCATTCAATAATATATAAATTTGATAACATAAATAAAATATTTGTTTTTGCATAATAGATTGTTGTTAACAAAACATTTCTTGAAATATGATTTGTTAAAATATGTCGTAAACTAAGCCCTTTACTTTTAGCAAATATACTATAATCTTTCTCTAATTCTTCTCTGAAACGTAATAGTAGTAGCTTAATAAATAATAGTGTTGTAGGCAAAGTTAGACATATTATTGGCAATAGGCGAGCCCTTTCCTCCCCAATCCCCGCTAGTTTTACTGGCATAAAGCCTGTCTTTTGAAAGATTATTACGACTAGAAGTTGCGATAATAAAATTATTAAAATATCTGGGATGCTTTCAAGTACAACAAAAATCCCATTCCACATTCGTTGCTTTGATTGAGACCGTTGTAATACCCACACAACGAGAACATACGCAATAAGTAATGACAGTAAAAATGCCGAAATAAATACAAACATTGTCTCTAAATAATGAATCCATATTTGCGGAAATAATTTCCTCGAATCTCGAAATCCATATGTAATTTCCCAAGGTTGGAGTAACTTTCCTCCAATAAACACAATCGTGTTCCAAAAACCAATTAAATCAATTTGTAATCCCTTAAATAATCGAGGGAGCGCACCTAAACAGATTATACATAGAATTGCAGCGAATAATTGTAAACAAGTAATCCCACACCACTTAGCAGTTCGCATCAACATAACTATTACCCCTTTAAAAAAGAATATTCAGAAAAAACAAACATCTTCAACCATACCTTGAATTCGCTTTTTCCCACTTAGTAAAATAGCTTGGAATAAACACGTAACAAAAAATAATCAACCAAACACGATAAATCCCAAAAGTAATTTTTTTAAAGTTTCATTTTGGTATATATACCTAATCCCTTCTTTAAACTCTGTTATTAACATCTTCAAATTAACTTCTTTCCATTTTGTTCTACCATTTGGTAAACGAACTTTTTCTGGAATGGAGATCGTTTGAATCAAAATACCACTCGTAATAAAAGTAAGTGTATTTACTAAAATGCTCCCATAAATTCCAAAAGTCCAGTACACCATCGTTGCAATTCCTACACCAAACAAAGCATACAAACTATTTACCATTTGATTAATACCTGCTGCTGCACCGTATTGGTCTGATTCAACTACTCCCTGTATCATCGATTGTTCTAATGGAGAGAAAAATTGTATACATGCATTTTCCAAAAATAAAAATATAAAGACAAGTATAATCATCCCGTAATAAAGCGAAATTAGGATTCCAATATTACAGAGCGAACAACATATGTTACTTACTGTACATATACGTTGTCTATCAAAACGATACACTACTGTCCCTACTAATAGAAAAAAGATTCATGCAGGTAATGCAATCATAATTTGTGTCATCGTTGCGTAAACTGGTTGTTTTCCGTATTAATCTAGCAAATAAAATATTAAAAAAATTCCAGCAATCATAGAACCGAGTCGCTCTAAAATATTTGCTAGAAAAAACGTGCATACACTTTGTTGCGAAATAACTGTAGCATTTCTTTCATACTTCGTATCCTTTCTCTCGACAAAATAGTATTATTTTAGTAATTTCTTGGAAGTTACATTATATTTTTCGACCATTATCCAATCTTTTCCTTCTTTATAAAAAACATAAAAAAGAGCCCTTATTCTCAACACAAGGACTCTTTTCATAAACTATTTAGCTACTTCTTCTTTCGGCATTACCATACCTTTATAAAGTTGAACAGTTATCCAGTAATACATGAAATAAATGACTAAGAAGATTCCTATTGGCACCCACACTTTCACAAACGGGTCAACTAATATAAAGCTGAATAAGTTAAGCCCAACTAAAACGTGAGAAATGCCAATGATCGCTGGGAAGATAAATAAATATGAAATTTCTTTATATATACTTTTCGTTAACATACTACGTCTCACACCAATTTTTCGTAACATTTCATAACGGCGTACGTCGCGAGAAGCACCTGTTAATATTTTGAACATAAGGGAACTTGCCATCATTGCTAAAAAGGCAATTCCGAGGAAAAATCCCATAAACATCGTTCCGCTCATGAAGCTGTTCATAAACTGATAAATTGTCATTTTCGTAAATAAGTCTACCTTTTCACCTGTTGCTTTTTCAATTTGTGCTTTTTGTCTCTTATCTATTTCGATCAATAACGGTTTATATTTTTTCATATCATCTACTTTTGCTAATGTTACAGTATGTTCTGTTCCTTGAATCCCTTTATAATGCTCTTCGTCTGCAATTCTTACTGGTTTTCCGCTAAATTGATTATGCGTAATTTGTATCTCTCTTACAACTGCGTCTTCCCAATCCTTTGGCATATGAGGGAATTTTGCTAATTCAGGAGCCTCTAAAGCTGAATATACAGGTTCAGTTAAAGGTTCAGTCACACGTTTGCGAACAGGCTCTTTTAAAGTTTTTGTATCAAAATGGTCTGAAACAAGTGGCGGTTTCGCAGTTAAGTCGTTACGTAAATAATAAACCGCTTCTCCATCTACTTTATATTTGTACTTGCTTTCTTCAACAATTTCCATTTCTTTTAAGGCAGCTTTGTCTTGATCATTCGGATCATGAATTACAACATCATATACACGAGAAAAGTCTGTCATAATACCTACATTTTTTTGGAACGCCATACCTGCCGTCATCGCACCTGCGCCTAATGCAATTAACATTGCTACAGTACCTAATACTCTCGATAAACTATTTACTCGAAAGCGTAGCTGTGCATATGTAAAACTATTTAGACCAGTTTCATTTCGTTTTTTATTCCCCTTAATTTTCATCACAAAAAATGGAAGTAATGAACTAAAGATAAAATATGTTCCAAGTGTTGTAACGATGGTTGCTATAATAAAACCTAATTCAGCATATATTTTTACATTGATCATAAAATAGTACCCTGTACTTACTAGTAATACACCAAGTACTGTCATTATTATAATGCGAGTTTTACTTTTCTTCACTTCATCTAGTGTTTCATCTTCACGAATTAACTCTAATTCAGTTTTACGTAACAATCGGACACTGTTCATTAAGCCAGTAATGAAAAATAGTATTAAGAAGAAAATAGCTGTGACTAAAATTGCTGGTGTGTATACAGATGCATAACTACCTTTTGCTGAAATTTCCATTCCATTCATTAAAAAGTTTCCTGCTACACTTGCAAGTAACATCCCTACTAAAATACCGATAATAATACTGACAATCCCCATACCGAATGTTTCAATAAATAATAACTGTGCTACTTTTTTCTTTTTCGCACCAAGCATCATGTACATACCGAGTTCTTTTCTTCTTAACGTGAGTAAGAAAGAGTTGGCATATATAATATAAAATACAGTAATGAAAGATAATAGTATTGCACCTACCCAAAAGACGAGTCTAATACTACTAATTAGGCTATTATCTTTCGTAAATTCACTATTCATCGCCATCGTTTGGAACATGTAGAAAATACTAATACTAATAACGAGGCCAATAAGTAAAACCATATAATCTTTTAACATCTTTTTCATACTATGACGTGATAATTTAAATAACATAGTTTCGCCCCCTACTTAGACTCAGCAGCTGAGCCCATATGAGCGAGCACACCTAAAATGTCTTGATAGAAATTCTCTCTAGTGCCTTGTCGATTTAATTCTTTATAAAGAAGACCATCTTGAATAAATAAAATACGCTCACAATAACTTGCACTAAATGCATCGTGTGTAACCATCAAAATACTTACATTGTGATTTTCATGTAAATCTTGCATCGCTTCTAATAAACTTTTTGCGTTTTTACTATCAAGCGCACCTGTCGGTTCATCTGCTAATACAATTGCTGGATTATGTACTAAAGCTCTGGCCGCCGCTGTTCTTTGCTTTTGTCCTCCAGAAACAGCCGTCGGATATTTTGTTAAAATTTCGGTGATGCCTAATTTCTTCGCAACGTCATTTACCTTTCCAGTAATCTCACTTGACGGTACGCCTTGCAAAGAAAGTGGTAAAGCTATATTTTCATAAATTGATAAATTTTCTAGAAGATTAAAATCTTGAAAAATGAAACCTAATTTTTGAGAGCGAAAATCAGATAACGCATTGCCCTTCATAGAAGTAATATTTGTACCAGCTATCGTCACACTACCACCTGTCGCTTGGTCAAGTGTACTTATCACATTAAGTAAAGTCGTTTTTCCAGACCCAGAAGGTCCCATGATCCCGACAAATTCTCCTTCTTTAATACTTAACGATACACCCCTTAATGCTTTTGACTGATTCTCATTTCTTTTCCCATACGTTTTTTCTACACTTTCTACAGTAACTACATTTGTTGACATCTCTTTCACTCCATCCCTTTTGTATAAAATTAATTTCTCACATATTTCTTATTATTTTGTCATGTGAATCCTTAAGGATTTTTTAATTATTCATTTAAGAAGAGTTACACCTGTAACATGAACCTTTTTCCTACTTCATATTCTCATTTTTCTACAACTCGTTCCCTCGATTTCGCTTACATTTACCTTACATTTTTGTAAGATAAAAAAGAAAACACACTAATTTCTAATAGTGTGTTTTCTTTACAATCAATATTTTCTATTCTTTATTTCTTCTTCAATACTTGCCACAAATACATCTAGCGCAATAACTTCTGACTTCTCTTCCCCATATTTACGTACATTTACAGCTCCGTTTTCCATTTCCTTATCCCCAATAACAAGAATATAAGGAACTTTTTGCATTTGTGCTTCTCTTATTTTATATCCTAATTTTTCATCTCGCACATCTCGTTCGACACGAACACCAGCTTGTGCTAATTTATCCGCAACCTCATCTGCGTATTGTACATGAACTGCATTCGAAACTGGAATGACTTTCACCTGAACTGGTGCCACCCATGCCGGGAATGCACCTCCAAAGTGCTCAATTAATATTGCTAAGAAGCGATCTAATGACCCTAAAACTGCCCTGTGAATAACAACTGGTCTTTTCTTTTCATTATTTTCATCTATATAATTTAAATCAAATTTCTCTGGCATTTGGAAATCAAGCTGGATTGTTCCGCACTGGTGGCTTCTATTTAAAGCATCTTTAATATGAAAATCAATTTTCGGCCCGTAAAATGCACCGTCACCTTCATTTAGTCTATATTTATAATTTAGCGATTGTAATACATTTTCTAATGCCGCTTCTGCTTGCTCCCATAATTTATCATCACCCATTGAATCTTCTGGACGAGTAGAAAGCTCTACTTCATATTCGAATCCAAAAGTTTTATATACGTAATCAATTTGCGCCATTACTGATTTAATTTCATCTTCAATTTGTTTTGGAGTTACAAATAAATGTGCATCATCTTGGCAGAAAGTACGTACTCTTAATAATCCGTTTAACGCACCACTAAATTCATGACGATGTACTTGACCAAATTCACACATACGAATCGGTAATTCACGATAAGAATGCAATTTATTTTTAAACATAAGCATGTGCCCTGGGCAGTTCATCGGTTTTAATGCAAAACTTTTATTATCTACTTCAGAGAAATACATATTATCTTTATAATGTCCCCAGTGCCCTGATCTCTCCCATACTTCTTGGTTCATCATGAACGGAGTGCGTACTTCTTGATACTTATACTCTTTTTGAATTTCTCTTAAAAATGCTTCCAATTCGTTACGAATCATTTGTCCTTTCGGTAAATAAAACGGCATTCCCGGAGCCTCTTCAGAAAACATAAATAACTCAAGCTCACTGCCTAACTTACGATGATTTCTTTTTGCTGCTTCTTCAACGAAATGTAAATACTCTTCTAATTCTTTTTGAGAAGAGAATGCAACACCATATATGCGCTGAAGCACTTGGTTATTACTATCACCTCGCCAATATGCACCGGAAACGTGAGTTAATTGAAATGCTTTCAAATAACCTGTAGATGGTAAATGTGGTCCTCTACATAAATCTACAAATTCACCTTGTTTATATAGTGTTACACTTTCCCCACTAGGAATTGCTTCTAAAAGTTCTAATTTCAAGCGGTCGTTCATTTCTTGAAACAGTTTAGCTGCTTCTTCTCGAGAAACCTCAACTCGTTCTATCTTTATATTTTCATTTATGATCTTTTTCATTTCTTTTTCGATTTTTCGTAAATCTTCTATGTTTACACTACTTGGAAGATCCATATCATAATAAAATCCATTTTCAATAACAGGCCCTACTCCAAGATTTATATCACCATACAATCTTTTTACAGCTTGCGCTAAAATATGTGCCGCGGAGTGTCTTGCAATTTCTACCCCTTTATTTGAATCTATAGTAATGATTTCCACTTCCGCATTTTCTTCAATATTTCGGCGTAAATCATATAATCCATCATTTACTTTCCCCGCAACTGCTTTCTTTTTCAAACTACTGCTAATGGATCCAGCAATTTCTTCTAAAGTAACTCCATTTACAAATTCTTTAACGCTACCATCTGGAAATTTAATTTCAATCATTTGTTCTTTCATTTTTCATCTCTCCATTTCATAATAAAAAGCACACTCATCCCTAAAATAGGGACGAGCGTGCTTTTACCCGTGGTTCCACCCAGATTCCCATTGTAAACAAACAATGGCTTCTTTTACGGTAACGTCGTTTATACGGCACTAGATACTTAATTTCCCTAGTGCAGCTCTAAGGTGGTAAGTTATTTTTCTGCGTTAGGAAGTTCTCAGCTTTCCTTCCTTCTCTGTATAACCGGGTAAAATAACTCGTGTCCTTTTCTTCGCTTATTATGAAATTGAATGCAAAAAAGCATATTCATCCCTAAATATAGGGACGAATATGCTTATATCCGTGGTTCCACCCAGATTCCCATCACAAAAAAACATAATGGCTTCTTTTGCGATAACGTCGCATACACGGCACTAGATACTTAATTTCCCTAGTGCAGCTCTAAGGTGGTAAGTTATTTTTCTGCGTTAGGAAGTTCTCAGCTTTCCTTCCTTCTCTGTATAACCGGGTAAAATAACTCGTGTCCTTTTCTTTGCTTTTTGTAAAACATCCATTTATTGTTATTTAATATATCTTATTCATTTTATTTTTGCAAGTGTTTAAAAAAATTATTTATTTAATTTAAAAAAGCGAAACCAAATTTTTTTGGTTTCACTTCACAATTTTACCAATCTTGTGGTTCGTAATTTAAGTCTGCAAATAGACGTCTTTTCTCCTTCTTCGTTAAATCTCTCCACTGCCCAACTGGTAAATTATTCAATTCAATATTCATAATTCTCGTACGTTTTAACGTGTATACTTGATAACCTAAAGCTTCACACATACGGCGAATTTGGCGATTTAGCCCTTGTGTTAAAATAATTTGGAACTCATATTTTGATAACTGTGTAATCTCACAAGGAAGCGTTTTTGTTCCTAAAATTTTAACACCCGCTGCCATTTTCTCTAAGAAATCAGGTGTAATTGGCTTATCTACTGAAACGATATATTCTTTCTCATGTTTGTTTTCAGCACGTAAAATCTCATTAACAATATCGCCATCATTCGTTAACAAAATTAAACCGTCAGAGTCTTTATCAAGACGTCCAATGTGACTAATTCGTAAAGGATGATTCACTAAATCAATAATATTACCTTTTACTGATTTTTCACTCGTACATGTAATACCTACTGGTTTATTTAAAGCGATATATACGTGATCTCGAGCAATTCGAAGCTGCTCTCCATTTACTCGTACATCATCACCTGGGTTCACTTGGTCACCAATTTTTGCAACCTTACCGTTAATAATTACTCTTCTCTCATTAATTAGTTTATCCGCTCCACGTCGAGACGCTTTTCCAGCTTCACTAATAAATTTATTGATACGCAAATTAGGCACATCCTTTTCTAAAAAAATTTCAAGCTCACACTGCTTCTACCGTACAATACAAAAGGGTAAGCCTCCTATTATAACTTAAATATATTAACATGAAAGGGTGTATAACGTCTTCTATTAATTACTTGTTTATAAGAAAATCTCTTTATTATACATTCATTTATGCACTTTTTCAGCGTTTAATATACAAGCCATTCTTCCTTACATACAGCTTGTTTTCCTTTTATCTCTTCTATCTCTTCATGAATATTAGCTAATTTATATAAATCTGTGAAAATCTCTTCCACATAATGTTGGTGCGTCTTTTCATCTTTCCAATACGTTAACACTATGTAACGATTTTTATTTTTTAAAGACTTCCCAACTACTCCACCTAACATTCCTTTTGCTTTTTCCATTCCTTTATCCCAAATTGTTTCTTGCTTATGTAAAAAATGATTTTCCTTTTCCATCTTTACATCACATATAGCAACTCTTACGAATAATCCTTCTGTAACAACGTCTTTCAAATGCGTATCAGTTATATCATACAACGTTTGAAATAATTCAATTTCACATGAAAGAAACGTATCCTCTTGATTACTATTTAAATAAATTGTATCGTGAGCACCATTCATAAATGATTGATATGTACTTCTATCTTCCCATAAAGTAAATACACATGCCTCATCTTCATACCATCCACCAAATTGTCCATGAAAACCATCTAGGTGCCGTATATCACGCCATTTTCCTTGCGAATTTGAAAACAATTCCTTTTTCTCTTCTTCCACCTTACAGTAGATTGTTTTTAGTAACATTTTTAATTCCCCCTTATCTTACATTCCATTTCCCATCTGCAATACTTTCTACTTTTCTCCTAAACGAACATTATTTTTACTCTCTATTTCTTCAGCTCTTATATGTACTAAAGAGGGCCTTTTCATCTCGTATCCTTGTTCAACACGCATATTTATTTTTTCTGTTCCCACAAAAACGATACTTTAAAAGATAGGCTGTTAAATATCCATTTGAACTTCCTTTTGTCACATCTTCCGGGATCCCATAATAGTCTGCAAAATCACGAACATTTAGATCGTTCATTTATTTACATAACATAATTATATTCTTCTAGTTATCTATAGTATTCAAAAAAGCAGCCGCTCTTTCTATCAGCCATTCACCAAACGTACTTAAAAATAATAAAATTTCATTTATATCATTTATCGGTTCAATTTCATATTGTAATGCCTTTCTCATATTTTTTTCTTGTTCGGGAAAATGCTTACTAAATAATTCATAGGCAGGATATAAGTCTCTGGAATAAAGTCCTTCTCTCTCAATTGTCAATGCTAGACCTGACCTGATTATTATCTTCATAATCCAACGACAACAATCAGCTATATCTTCCACGCCTTTATTATGTATTAACTCTTTGCGTGCTTGTCCAATTTGTTTTCCCAATTGAATAAGATGTTCATAGGCTAACTCCTGACTTACTTTATATTTAGGCAAAGACAATGTTACATCTTCACCAAATATACATACTCCATGTGTCTGTATCATGAAGCTTATAAAAGAAAAACTCTTGGAATTTATCACTTCTTTTTCACTGTAAAAACTCAATTCCACTCCTGTTATACAATTGAATTTTTGCAAAATTTTAATTTCTAGTTTCTTTCGCCAACTTAAGTCTATTAATTTAGGATCCTTTCGCACTAATATAATTACATCTATATCAGCAATACCTTTAATTCCAATCCCTCTTGGAATTGAGCCTCTTATATAAACACTGTGTAAATCATCCTGTAACAATTCACAACAAGTATTTTTTATTTCTTGTATTACCTCCATAAATATAGGTTGAACTTTTTCAATATGTGCATCATTTATAATATATCCTTCATCATCAGTAGAACAAAAACGACCTATCTTTTTTATACTTGGCAATTTGTCATCTCCATACTAAATATTATTTTATTCTATACACATAGTAATTATAATTTAAATAATTCAGAATTAAAAATCAAAAGATATAGAAAGTAAACAATCCTACAATATCATTCACTTCCTATCTCTCTTATCATCAATTATTTTTCAAATAAATAATACGTAATTTCTCCCGGATAATGTACTACTGCTACCTTCCGCTCCCCTTTTTTAAAACTAACAGTATGCCCGTTTTCCCCTAAGTTCTCCCATCCATTTGCCTTTGTAATAGGCATTACACTTATATATTGATAGTCCTCTTTCTTATCATCGTTAATATGAATTGCTGACATTGGTACTGGAAAACCTTTAATTTTAGATTCTTTATTCATAAATATGAATGCAATTAAACCAACTAATAACATAACCATTGAAATACTTGAAACCAGTTTTCTTCTATTCATTTTCACTAAAAACCCTCTTTTCTCGCATACAACTTTCATCATTTTACTAACTTTAATTATTTATGTATAAAAAAGAAATAATTAAAATTATTTCTAACCTATTTTCTCTACTTTAAACAACATTATTGTTATATATTATAATTATAAGTTTTTAAATTTTGGAGGCGTTACATATTGCGGAAATTACTTTTTACTAAATGGACAGTTGTTATTTCTATTTTCATCATTTTCGGTACGATTTTCTATGTTACTAATGTTAAAAATAACAACGAAAAAGCAACTGTAGAAACAGCGGATACAAAAACTTTCAAAACTAAATTACAACCTAAAATTAATGAATTGACTACTCATTATAATGACATCATCGAAAAAGATTGGTTACCTGCCTGGGAAGAGATTAACACAAATGGAGATTCAGTAGATCGAAATAAACTATTAGTTACAATGAGTGCTGTTTCCAAGCAGTACGAAACAATTATGAACGAAATAGACACGCTTAAAATTGAAGAAAACATAACAGATATAGATATACAAAAACAACTACTTCAATTCACAAATCAGTTTAAATCCGCATCAAATTTCATGAAAAATGCAGCAAATTTGATTATAGACGGAGCAAATAACTCTACTCCAACCGATGAAACTATTGAAAAAACAAAACAAGCTTTAGGACTTGCGGATCAACATATTGTCATCGCTTTATCTACTTTAAATGAAGTTGAAGATAAATTAGGACTTACAAAAAAATAAAACTATTTACTATTTTAAAATAAAAAATGATTGCAATTCACAATTTGTATGTCTATAATGTTTTTATTGATTTACAATCAATGTGTTTATAAATTTTATAATTCGGATGAACCATTCAGGAGAAGGTCTATTGATCTACCGACGGGGCAAAAAGTTGTTATACCAACTTTGAAACTCTCAGGTCTTGGTTACAAGTAGAACTGCATGGGGACGAATCTCTGGAGAGACTCCCTCTCGCTTTCATAGAGCGCGGAGGAAAACGAGCACCGAAGGAGCAAATCCGCTACTTTAGCGGATAATCTCTCAGGTAAAAGGACAGAGACAAGCGAAAGAAAAAGCCGATTGTATCGGTTTATTTTTCTATCCCTTGTTTCTCCAGAGACCATTTCATTTACTTGAAGTGGTTTTTATTTTTTCTAAAAAAGGAGAATAAAGATGGAGACAGTAAGTAAAGTATTAGAACAAATGAATCAATACGTGTGGGGATTACCAACTTTGTTGCTACTCGTTGGAACAGGTATCATTCTCACAGTGCGTTTGAAAGGTTTACAGTTTAGTAAACTATTATACGCTCACAAACTAGCGTTTAAAAAATCAGAAGATACTTCTTCTTCTGGAGATATTAGTCACTTCCAAGCACTCATGACAGCTATGGCCGCAACGATTGGTATGGGAAATATAGCCGGTGTTGCAACAGCGGTTACAATTGGTGGTCCTGGTGCAATATTTTGGATGTGGATTACCGCTTTATTCGGTATGGCAACAAAGTATGCCGAGGCAATACTTGCAGTAAAATACCGTGTTAGTAATGAAAATGGTGAATATTCAGGTGGACCAATGTATTATTTAGAGCGTGGTTTAGGTAAGAAATGGCTGGCAGTATTATTCGCTATATTCGGCACAACTGCTTCTTTCGGTATTGGTAATATGGTGCAATCTAACTCAGTTGCAGAGGCAATGCGAATTAATTTCTCTTTCCCTCCTGCTTTAACTGGTATAGTAATGTCATTTTTAATCGCAATTGTTATTTTAGGCGGTGTAAAAAAAATTGGGAAAGTGACGGGATATGTCGTTCCTATTAAAGCTTTCTTTTATATAATTGCTGGTCTTATAATTATTTTCTATCACTACGACCAAATTCCAGAAGCATTTTCACTTATTTTTTCTGGTGCATTTAATGGTACAGCAGCTGCTGGTGGTTTTATTGGGGCAACAGTTGCATCAGCTATTCAAATCGGAATGGCGCGTGGTGTATTTGCGAACGAAGCTGGTTTAGGGAGTGCCCCTATTGCCGCGGCGGCGGCAAAAACTGATTCGCCTGCAAAGCAAGCTTTAGTTTCAATGACTGGTACTTTTCTAGATACGTTTATTGTATGTACAATTACAGGACTAGTATTAATTACTACAGGTGCTTGGAGATCTGGTAAAACTGGCGTTGAAGCTACAACACTTGCATTCCAATCTGTATTTGGTACTGCTGGTAGTATGATTCTCGGTATCGCAATTATTTTATTTGCCTACTCTACTATTTTAGGCTGGTCGTATTATGGGGAAAAATGTGTAGCTTATTTATTCGGAGAAAGTGCAGTTAAATATTATAAAGCAATCTTTATTGTTATGATTGCAATTGGTGCTAATTTAAAGCTAGGAATCGTATGGACATTTGCTGATATTGCAAATGGACTTATGGCAATTCCAAACTTGATTGGTCTAATTGGATTAAGTAGTATTGTTGTTGCTGAAACGAATCGTTTTTTACAAGCAGAGAAATTGAAAGAAAATAATAAAAAACAGGCAAGTTAATCTATGAAAAAAGGAATGACTCATACATGATGAGCATTCCTTTTTTCATCCCCTCTTTTACTCAATTACTATCATTAAAAATATATTTATATCAATATTTACTCCTTTTTATTCCTCCAAAAGTTTTTCACATAAATGTCATAAATCGTATGGTCTAACTATATAGTTGAAAAGGAATGCGACATTAAAGTGTCGCTGAAAAACTCATCCAAGAAAAGGGAGGAAAAATCTTTTGAAAAACAAAATCATTGTTTTCCTATCTGTTTTATCATTTATTATTGGTGGTTTCTTCTTTAACACGAATACTTCAAGTGCTGAAACATCATCTACTGATTACGTTCCTAACCAATTAATCGTTAAGTTCAAACAAAATGCATCTTTAAGTAATGTGCAATCTTTTCATAAATCTGTCGGAGCTAATGTCTTATCTAAAGATGATAAGTTAGGTTTTGAAGTCGTACAATTTTCAAAAGGTACTGTAAAAGAAAAAATAAAGAGTTATAAAAATAATCCAGATGTGGAATATGCAGAACCGAATTATTACGTTCACGCCTTTTGGACTCCAAACGACCCATATTTTAATAATCAATATGGATTACAAAAGATTCAAGCTCCACAAGCTTGGGATAGCCAACGAAGTGATCCTGGTGTAAAAGTAGCTATTATTGATACAGGAGTTCAAGGCTCACACCCTGATTTGGCTTCGAAAGTAATTTACGGGCATGACTATGTTGATAACGACAATACATCTGATGATGGTAATGGTCATGGTACACATTGTGCTGGAATTACTGGAGCACTTACGAATAACAGCGTCGGAATTGCTGGTGTTGCCCCACAAACTTCAATTTATGCTGTCCGCGTATTAGATAATCAAGGAAGTGGTACTCTTGATGCTGTAGCGCAAGGTATTCGAGAAGCTGCTGATTCGGGTGCAAAAGTAATTAGTTTAAGTTTAGGAGCTCCAAATGGTGGTACTGCATTACAACAAGCCGTTCAATATGCATGGAATAAAGGCTCTGTTATAGTTGCAGCTGCTGGAAATGCTGGAAATACAAAAGCTAATTACCCTGCTTATTACAGCGAAGTAATTGCAGTTGCTTCTACAGATCAATCAGATAGAAAATCTTCATTCTCTACTTATGGTAGCTGGGTAGATGTTGCAGCACCAGGTTCAAATATATATTCAACATATAAAGGAAGTACGTATCAATCATTAAGTGGTACATCTATGGCAACACCTCATGTTGCAGGAGTCGCAGCTCTTTTAGCAAATCAAGGATATAGCAATACACAAATCCGCCAAATTATTGAGTCTACTACTGATAAAATTAGTGGTACAGGTACGTACTGGAAAAACGGTAGAGTCAATGCATATAAGGCTGTACAATACGCTAAGCAATTACAAGAAAATAAAGCTTCTTAATAAATAAAGTAAAATTTTAATCAGTCGATCTACCATTAATGCCGGATAAAATAGAAGGAGAGACTTCTACAATTAAAGCCTCTCCTTTTTACAAACTATATTACTCTCCCTGCTTTTTAACCATATGTAAATACAGTACAAAATCCATCATTGTCGACGAATGACCAAGTTGACGGATCATCGCTGTTATATTTCCTCTATGATATGTACCATGATTTACGACATGTTGCACTAATTCTAAAATCGAAGTTTCTAATTTCCCTACATATGGATTCTCAATAACAAATACAGCATTCACATCTTGTATTGTAATTAAAAAATCTTTATATTGATTTGCCATGTTTTCAAACATTTTTTCTAATTCATGTAACGATTTAGTTTCAATTTGTTTTCGTAAATCTTCTCGGTCTTGTATTGCTTCATTCATACTTTTACCATGCAATATATGTAACCACACTTGATCTGTAATATAAATATGCACAAAAGTATCCTTAATGGATGGGAATACACTCTGTATCTGCTCATTAAAAATCGTCTCATAGTTTGGTAACTCTTTTAATCGATTGAATAATCTAGTATTAGCCCAAGCATGGTAATCACACTGTTTTAATATATAATCTTTCAACTTATATTACCTCCTTATTGTATGAAACGAATGGTTTGTTTCTTCATTTCTGATTCTCTATCAGCCTTTGCAATCCCTTTTTCTTTCATTTCATGCTTATTTATCGTTTTATATTTTACATACGTATAAAATTCCGTTTGAAATGGAAATGGTGTAATCCGAATCGTTTCCTCGTCCACCCATTCAGCTTGAATAAGTTTCTCCTCTTTACTATTAAACATTTCTGTTCCTTCAAAACCATCTTTAAATAAGTCAATTTCATCTTTCTTTTTGACACCAGGCTTATTCATACATACGTATAAAGAAAGTTCATCACAAAACTTTAATAATCTATAATGTTTATCGAACATCGCAAACTGTTCCTTTGTTAACGTTTTCAAGATTCTTTTTTGTCGTTCTAATTCATGTTTATAAAATGACATCATCTCTTCATCTTCCTCGTTTAGTGGAAATGATAAAAAATGTTTACTACAAAGCAATGCCCCGTATGGATTAGAATTTTCAATTTCATTCAAACCAATCGTATAAAAAACAAAACGTAATGGGCTTGGACAATCCATAAATGTATATGGAATATTTTTAGCATCATTCAAAATTGGTACTTTATCAAGCTCTATCCATCCTCTGTCATGCTCATATATTGCATCAACTGTTTCTTTTAAATATATTTTACTTTCAAAAAAGTCTTCTTTTATATGTTTTGCAATCTCTCCAGCTAAAAAACCATGATCATGTTGACGAATTAATATACTTTCCTTCTCATTTTTTTCACGAAAAATCATTCATATACTCCCCCTCATCCTCATATTAAAGCTTTTTATATGCATCGATTCTTAATTAATCCCTAAATAATAGAAGGGATTCAGTCTCTTGCAACGAAATTAACATAATTATATAGTATTCTTTCTAATCATAGTGATAGCTTTATCTTTACTATCTATTATACTAAAACATTCATTCCAAAAATTTTTTTATGAGGTGAAAACATGAACAAAACAGAATTAATTAAAAACGTAGCTCAATCAGCTGATATTTCTCAAAAGGACGCTTCTGCAGCTGTACAATCCGTATTTGACACAATTGCTAATGCATTACAATCTGGAGATAAAGTTCAACTAATCGGGTTTGGAACTTTTGAAGTGCGCGAAAGATCTGCTCGTACAGGACGTAATCCGCAAACTGGCGAAGAAATTCAAATCGCTGCTGGTAAAGTTCCTGCATTTAAAGCAGGTAAAGAATTAAAAGAAGCTGTTAAATAAACAAGAAACCAGCCATTTTATAGGCTGGTTTCTTGTTTTTATTTAAGCAATTCCTTTATATTCTCTGCATGATACACTTCACAAATATAAAATACACATTTGCAGTTACTTACAATTTGATACTTTCTAGTTGGATACACATTCGCTGTAACAGAACATCCATCAAACAATTCAATAATATTTCCAGATGGCTGATATCCTTCATATAATACGTTTCTTCTTACTTCCATCTTTTCTATAAGCTTTTCAACAGGAATATTTCCACTCTCTAATTCACTCTTTATTGCGTCCGGTAAAAACGAAGTGTCTGCAAAAATTAGATTTTCAGATAACACCTTGCCTTTATAACTAACATTAGATACACGGTAAAGAAATGTTCCATCTTTATCAAAGAAATTCTTTGCTTCTTTCGGAATGTACTGTCTACCAAGTGCCTCTTGTTCAAGAACATCAAACTGAACTGTATCATTTAAAAGCTTTTCTAAAGCATGAATGGATGATGTATCTCCAGAAAATAAAATATTTTTAATTGCTTGTACGTTATAAGTGAATTCATTCTTTCTATTTTCCGCTACTAACATGAGGAACACCTCTTCTATAATTTTTTTATTTAAGATTTAAAAGTGCTGCCGCATCTAATTGCGTAATTTCAGTTACTTCCTTACTGAATATTGCAACAGAGGCCCTATAATCTAAACTAGGCTTTACATCTTCCATCATTGTATTATTTAATAACTCTTGTCTATCCTTAAAAACCAACAAGTTTGGAGGATCATTTGGAGCTGATACTGTAATATGTACTGGCGGAATCATTAGTCCTTCACCTGTCGCTTTCAGCACCGCTTCTTTTCGAGTCCAATATGTTAAAAATCCTTCTATTTTCTGTTCATTTGGCAGTTTCATAACTTGCGCTATTTCAATGTCTGTTAATACACCTTCTGCCATTTTCATAACATCTACATTTGGATTCATTTGTTCTACATCTATGCCAACAGGTGCAGATTTTGTAAAAGCAACGACAACCCACTCACCTGAATGCGAAACGGATAATTGCGGCATACCTTCTGGTAATTGTGGTCTTCCATGCTGCACTTTACATACTGAGCACATTCGATCAATTGGTACTTGGACTGGTGACATAGAAAGTATCTTACCGAGAACTAATCTACTTACTACGCAACCTATTATAAAACGAGCTCGATCTGCCGAATGATGATACGAATTTGCTTTCTCTCGCTCTATATCATTTAGTAAATTGTAATGCCATGATTGTAAATCCGAAATTCTTGCCCACCATATTTGACAATCATTCTCATTCAAAGTTGGAATAGAATCTACAACTTTACTTTCTATCATGTAAACTCTCCTTTATTCAACGAATATCAATTTTCATAAGAAAGCATGCGTATATTGTTATTCATTGACAAGTACTTTCTCTTTTTCTGATACAAATAATGTTTTTTCTTTCTTCTTTGACATTACCTCTTTATCGGAAATACGTAAAGAAAATAGTAGTGCTATGAGCAAAAATATTGCTGATCCAATTAATGCTGCTTGATATGGTAAAAAATCGGATTGAACGTTATTACTTCCAAAACCAGCTAGTATACTAGCTAAAACAGCTACTCCTATTGCTGAACCTAATCGATTTTGCACATTGAATATAGTAGTAGCTCTCCCCATAGAAGGCGGCGTGATATTGTTAAAGGCAGAAAATTGAACCGCACCGACAGATTGACCTAAGAAAATACCGATACCAAACAATAATGCGCGGATTTGCCACGGATTCGTATCGTGATTTACAAAACTTAATAAAACAAAGATAACCACGGTACAAATTAATCCAATAGAAATTACCTTTCGAGCTCCTAATTTCTTATATGACCATGGCACAATTTGTGAAGAAATCATTAATCCAATCGCCTCTGGAAATGTCGTAAGTCCTGATTCCAGCGCGGAAACTCCTATCACATTTTGATACATAAGTGGAAAAACAAATAACATTCCTAGTAAACCAGCTGATGAAAATAATGATATAAGGCTCATCTTTCTAAAGACTGGTTCTTTTAATAAACGTAAATCTAACATCGGTTGCTTTACTTTCAGTTCTACGATTATAAACAACGTAATGAATACAACCCCAGCTACCCCGGTACTCATAATTTCTGGAGAAATCCATCCTTTTGACGGTCCCTGGCTGAGTGCATATATGAGCATCGCAAATCCTGGTGCTGATAAAATAAAGCCGAGCGAATCAAAGCGACCAGCTGATTTTTCAACATGCTCTGCTAAAAATAGAAGTCCAAAGAGCAATGCAACGATTCCAAACGGTAGATTAATATAAAATACCCAACGCCAAGACATTTGATCTACAAAGAAACCACCGATGATAGGACCAACTGCTGGTGCTACAGCAATTGGCAGTACAATGAACCGGGAAATCTTCGGTCTTTCCTCTGGTGAAAATGTTCGGAATAACATTGCCATTCCGACCGGTGTTAAAAGCCCTCCACCAGCACCTTGAATAATACGGAAAATATTCAATGAAGTAATATCGTTAGCCATTCCGCATAAAGCAGAGGCAATTGTAAATACGAAAAGAGCAATTAAAAATACTCTTTTCGTACCAAAACGATCTCCTAACCAACCAGAAATCGGAAGGAAAACAGCCAAACTAACTAAATACCCAACATTCACCGTCCCCATTGCAGATGCAGGTACTTGTAGTTCTCTACTTATCGTTTGCAGTGCTACATTTACAATCGTTGCGTCCATCGCAGCCATAAACATCGCAGTTATATAAACGATACTTACAACTACTTTTGGATTTAATTTTTCTTTCATTATCGTTTTCCTACTAATGTTTTTTCGCGAACTTGATTACCTTGTGGATTCAAATCTTTCCAGTTATATTCAACATATTCTAAGCAGCTCTGCCTACTAGCTTCTTCATATACGACATTCCAGCCAATAGGTACATCGAGAAAAGCAGGCCAGAGAGAATACTGGCCCTCCTCATTTATTAATACTTTATATGTGTAATTATCATTTTCAAATGGATTCGTCATACTCTACTTACCCCTTTCTTATTCTGCAAATATTTCGCTAATACTTGCCCAATTTCCGTAAGTGGACCTGGCTGACATAGATCTTTATGTCTACAATCAATATCGTGCTGCACAATTTGCCCGTCTAAATAATTTAGCCACGTATTTGGAGAAATAGGATCAAACCAGTCTGGTATAACAGTAGATCTAAAGAATAAGATATCTCCGTTATAAACTTTTGGTACATATTTCCCTAACAACCCTACTGAATTTACATATGTTTCTTTCAAGTTCAATATAGTCTCTTCTTCAAGACTTGCTAATGCACTTCCATCTTTACGAAGGATTTCAACTGCACTTTCCATTGTAAGTGGTTTACCATCCATGTTATCTGGGTCATATCCGCCTAAAGCAAGTAATGCGATTAACGCTTCCTCTTCAGTAGGCGCTTCCGTATTCGGTAAGAAGTGTCCAGGATAAGAGTCAAGCATAACGAGTAATTCTACTTCTTCCCCTTCATTTTGTAATTGCGCCGCCATTGCATGCACAACATTTCCTCCAAGCGACCAACCTAATAAACGATATGGTCCATGAGGCTGTACTTCACGAACATGTTTCAAGTAATCCGCCGCCATCTCCTCTAAACTTTTTGGAAGTTCTTCATTTTTAGCAATACCACGTGCTTGTACACCATAGATTGGATAATCTGTTCCTAAAGATTTCATAAGTCCTGCATAGCACCAACTTAATCCACCTGCTGGATGTACACAAAATAGTGGTAATTGATCCCCGCTTGCTCGTAATGGAAGCAACACATCAAGTGCACTTTGACCATTCCCCATCTCAAGTCTTTCAGCTAACCCTGCAACAGTCGGTGCTGCAAATAAAGTGCCAATGTTTAGTTCCACTCCAAGCGCCTCTTTCATGCGGCTCATAAGCTGCACTGCAAGGAGTGAATGGCCACCAAGATCAAAGAATCCGTCATCAATTCCAATTTGAGGTACACTTAGCACTTCTGTAAACAAGTCACATAACATTTCTTCTTGCGGTGTTCTTGGACCACGACTAGAAGATGATGCGATAAATTCTGGAGCTGGCAATGCCTTTCTATCTAATTTACCGTTTGGAGTTAAAGGTAACTCATTTACTACTACAAAAGCGTATGGAACCATATAATCTGGTAAACTACCACTAGCAAACTGACGCATTTCATTCGTATCAATTGCTTCATTATTTGATGCAACGATATAAGAAACTAACCGTTTATCCCCTGGTTGATCTTCACGTACAATAACGGCTACTTGCTCAACTTTAGGGTGCTTCATTATGACTGCTTCTATTTCTCCTAATTCAATTCGGAACCCACGAATTTTGATTTGATGATCTGCACGTCCTATATAATCTAGCGTCCCATCTTTACGCCAGCGAGCTAAGTCTCCTGTACGATACATTCTTGTACCTGGCTTGCCAAATGGATCTGCGATAAAGCGTTCAGCCGTTAATCCTGCTCTTCCTAAATATCCACGCGCAAGCCCTGCACCTGCAACATACATTTCTCCAACTACTCCAGGTGGCACTGGTTGTAAATAGTTGTCTAACACATACACTTTAAGGTCAGGTATACTGCACCCAATTAAACTATTTGCTCGTAAAGAGACGATAGTTTCATCTATTTCAATATAACTAACATGTACTGTCGTCTCCGTAATACCGTACATATTAATAAGCTTTGGTGCGTTATGAGGATGTCGACTATACCAATCTTCTAAGCGACTTAGCTCAAGTGCTTCTCCTCCAAAAACAACATATCGTAAAGATAATTTTTGACCAATCTCTTCATTTTCACGATCTGCTTGCATCAATTGATAGAACGCTGATGGAGTTTGGTTTAAAACCGTAACCTTTTCTTTAACAAGAAGCTGTAAAAATTCTTTCGGCGAGCGACTTACAGTATGTGGCACTACAACTAAACGCCCTCCATATAATAAAGGTCCCCAAATTTCCCAAACCGAGAAATCAAAAGCATATGAATGAAACATCGTCCAAACATCGTTTTCGTCAAACTGGAACCAATGATCAGTTGCTCCTAAAAGTCTTACTACATTTTGATGAGGTATCATAACGCCTTTCGGTCTACCCGTTGACCCTGACGTATAAATAACGTAAGCAATATGTGATGGAGATAATGGCTTAATGCGTTCCACCTCATCAATATTGTCTTCACTATATTTCTCAACTTCTGCTATTACTTTTACATTATCAATTAAAACTTTTAGTGCCTCATTACATTCAATTTCCACTTCTGAATTCGTTAAAACACATGATGGTTTCGCATCGTGTAGCATAAATGAAATACGGTCTGCTGGGTAATCTGGATCTAACGGAAGGTATCCAGCACCAGCTTTAAGAACAGCTAATAAGCTTACAACCATGTTTAATGATCTTGGCATCGCTAAAGCAACGAGTTGATCAGGACCAATCCCTTTTGCTATTAGGAATCGAGCTATTTTATTTGCTTTTCTATTTAACTCTTCATAAGTTAATTTCTTATCTTCAAAGACAACAGCAATAGAATTTGGATTTATATGAACCTGCTTTTCAAACAATTGTGGCAATGTCATTTCTGGTGCAATTTGAAAACCACCATTCCACTTTTCTAACACTGTATTTTTCTCTGCTACAGCTAATATTTCTAATGTGCCAATTGATCGATCCGGATTTGTAGCTGCATCATCTAATAACAAAATGAATCGTTCTATTAGTTTTTGAACCGTTTCACGTTTATATAAATCGGTACTAAACTCTAGTAATCCATGTAAACCGTTCGGAGTACCATCAACTCCGTTATTCTCACTAATTTCAAATGTTAAATCAAATTTTGCAGAACCGACGCTTTGAATTTCAAGGCTCGCTTCTAAATCTGGTACATGAAACGTTGCTTCTGGTGTATTTTGAAAAGCTAACATAACTTGAAACAACGGGTGGCTGTTTCGAGTACGTACTGGATTTAATACTTCAACAAGCCTTTCAAATGGAACATCTTGATTTTCATAAGCTGCAAGGTTTACCTGCTTCACTCTATTTAATAATTCTTTAAAACTTGGATCTCCTGAAGTATTTGTACGTAACACTAATGTATTTACAAATAAACCAACAATATCTGAAAGTACATCATCATTTCTTCCAGCAATCGGACTTCCAATGGGTATATCAGTGCCTGCACCTAATCTTGTAAATAGTGCACTAAGCCCTGCTTGCAATACCATAAACAAACTAACTCCATTCTCACGTGCAAGCTCTACTAACCTACTATGCATACCTTCATCTATATGAAAATGAATTGTTTCCCCGCGGTAACTCGTCTCAATTGGACGCTGGAAATCTGTAGGTAACTCCATTTGGTCTGGTAAACCTTTAAGTTCTTCTTTCCAAAAATCTAATTGTGTTGAAATAAGACTCTCTGGTGTCGTTTCATCACCTAGCAATTGCTGTTGCCAAAGTGCATAATCTGCGTATTGAACTGGAAGTGACTCCAGCTGAATTCTGTCCCCTTGACATCGCGCTTTATACGCCGCTGTAAAATCTCTCGTTAACGGCTGTAATGACCAGCCATCACCTACAATATGATGTAATAGAATTAATAATACATGTTCGTTTTCATTCACTGTAAAAAGTTGTAAACGAACTGCCGGCTCAAAATCGAGGTTAAAGCTATATCTTACTGCCTCTGAAAGTACACTTTCTAATTCATCTTTACATGTATTAGTTATAACCATTTCTAGATTTAAGTTTTCCATATCTAAAATTTTCTGATAGGAACTACCTAATACGTTAGGGAAAATTGTTCTAAGTGTTTCATGTTTCTCAACTACATCATAAAAAGCACCTTGTAATGCTTCCCGATTCAATATTCCATTCATACGAATGACTAGCGGAATATTATAAGTAGGACTTGGACCTTCTAAACAATTTAAGAACCATAACCTGCGCTGTGCAAATGAAAGTGGAACTTCATTTGGCCTACTTGCTTTCTGAATAGCTGGTCTTGCACTTTTTGCATCGTTTAATTGTTTCGCCAGTTCGGCAACAGTTGGTGATTCAAATAGTTTCCCAATTCCTAATTCCACACTTAACGTTTCACGAATTCTAGCCATTAAACGAGATGCGAGAAGTGAATGTCCACCCATTTCAAAGAAATTATCATCAATGCTAATTCGAGAGACACCAAGTACTTCTGCAAATAAATCACATAATATTTCTTCTTTCGGATTTCTAGCAACTCTCTCATTGTTCATTCCATTAAAATCAGGAGCAGGTAATTTCTTTCTGTCAACCTTACCATTTGGCGTTAATGGTAATTCTTCTAGCACAACAAATGCTGATGGTATCATGTAATTCGCTAAACTTTCTGAAACATAAGAACGAATTTCTGAAAGATTAATCGGTTCCTTTTCTTCTGCAACGATATACGCAATGATGCGTTTATCATTTGCACGATCTTCTCGTACCATTACTACCGCTTGTTGAATATTTTTATGTCGTTGTAATACCGTTTCAATTTCAGCTAATTCAATTCGGAATCCACGAATTTTAATTTGATGATCTGCGCGACTAATGTACTCTAACGCACCATCACTACGCCATTTCACAAGATCTCCTGTACGGTACATGCGCTTCCCTGATTCTCCATAAGGATTTGCAACAAACCGTTCAGCTGTTAACTCAGGTTTTCCTAAATATCCGCTTGCAAGTCCTTCCCCTGCAATATATAATTCACCAATAGCTCCAGGTGGAACTGGTTGTAACCCTGCATCCAATACATACACTTCTGTATTGCAAATTGGTTTTCCAATAGGAGGTATACCCTTTTCACCTTCATCAATGTTCATGAAAGTAGACCAAATCGTCGTTTCAGTTGGTCCATATAAATTAGTTATTGAGCAACCTAATTCTCGTAATTTATTTGCTAAATGCGCTGGAAGAGCTTCACCACCAACAAGTATGCTTAGCCCTTGTAGCTTCTCTGGATAATCAGTTACTAACGCCTGCCAAAGCGTTGGTGTAGCCTGCATAATGGTCACTCTTTCTTCATGTAAAAGTGTCGTTAATGCAGAAGGCTCTTGTATGTCTTCTTTTTGCGCAATTGTTAAACTTGCACCACTAATAAGAGGTAAATAAATTTCTAGTGCAGAAATATCAAATGCAAACGTTGTAACTGCTAATAAATGATCATTTTCATTTAATGAAAACTTTTGTTGCATAGCCATTAAAAAGTTACTTAAACCTCTCATAGGAACAATTACACCTTTTGGGTTTCCTGTTGAGCCTGAAGTATATATTGTATAGGCTGGGTTTAACAGTGATACATCATTCTTACATGCTATATTCATACGAGAATATGTATGTAACGCTAGTTTCGTTTCTTCGTCATCTAATACAATTTTTGTCATATCCTTTTCTATAACTAACTTAGATGAAACAGATGAATGTGTTATGATACAAACTGGTTTTGCATCATTTACTATATAAGTAACTCTATCTGCTGGGTATTCTGGATCTATTGGTAAATACGCTGCACCAGCCTTTAAGACTGCTAGCATACTAACTACCATTTCTATTGATCTAGGGAATACTAAAGCTACAAACTGGTTTGGTCGTATTCCTTCTTCTACTAAATAATGTGCTAGTTCATTCGCTCGTTCATTTAGCTCTTTATACGTAAGGTTTACACCGTCACAAGTAATCGCTAGTTTATTGGGATTTTTTTGCACTTGTTTTTCAAATGATATAGGCAGACTGATTAACTCATCGTCTTCCTTCGTTTCATTCCATTCCAATAAAACTTTATGATTTTCTTCAGGCAGAGTAATGTTTATTTTTCCAATCGACTCGTTTTTCTCATAATTATTTACTACTAATTCAAATAGATTCATAAATCTTTCTTTATGCAATGCTAGCTCCGCGCCATTATATACTTCGGGATTCGCATCAAAATGAATCATTAGCTCATTTTGATCAAAACGTTTATATACATTTATTGATAAATCATCGACAGGTCCTGGTGATAAGTTATGCGTAATACCACGATTTCCAGCAAAGTTAAGCCCGTAATCAAAAGGCATAACATTCACTAACGGTCCAAACAACCTTTGATTTTCACCTAGTAACTTTAAGTCTCTTCTTAATTCCTCATGACGGTATTTATAATGGCGACGTACATCTCGGATTTCTTTAGAAACTTGTTGCAATAATTCTGCAAGAGTTATATTTGGAGTTACTGTAATACGAAGTGGAACTAAATTCATTACCATACTTGGTGTATGAATAGATACAGAACCTAGACGTCCCATCATCGGTAAACCTAAAACAATATCATTTTCACCTGTTAATTTATGCATATAAATACTTGTTATAGCGACAATGAATTCCGGCCAACTTGTTAACGAAATATTGATATCTTCTAGTAAAGTTTTCGTGCTAGAACTAGATAAATAAGCTGTTTCTCGTGAAAATCCATTTGATGTTCTCGGTGCTCGTTCTGCCAAACTTACAACTTCTGGTTCATCTGCATACTTTTCTAACCAAAAAATACGATCTTCCTGAAATTGTTTAGACTCACGATACTCAATATCTTCTTGCACGACTTTTGCAAGAGAACCAAATGGTTTTTCATTCTTGTTTGTTTCTTCTATAAGTGATGTATACTCATTCGCTACCTTTTGGCTAAGAAGTGAAAATCCATAGCCATCCATCACAATGTGATGGATGCGCTGATACCAAAAGAAACGATTATTTTCAACTTGAATAAGTGCTTCAGTAAATAAAGTATCTTTTTTCAAATCGACTGGCATAGATAAATCATTTTTCATCCATACTTTAGCAGCTTCTTCAGGATTTTCTTCTTTACGAACGTCAATAAAATGCATATGAAACTGTGATTCTTCAATAACTTGCCATGGGCCAATTTCATCCTCTTCGAAGCGAACATGAAGTGCTTCTGTTTCCATTACAACTTTACGTACAGCTAATTCAAAAATGTCTTGATGAATATTTCCGTTTATTTCTACATATTCCCCAGTATTATAAATTGGATTAAGCGGATCTAATTGTTGCGCAAACCACATACCAGACTGCGCAGATGATAACGAATGACGAATCTTTTGACTGTTAGGCATTCTTTACTACCCCTTTATTATGTAGTCTATTTGTTACAGCACCTGTGCTGTTTGTGAAGATAGTAAACTGTACCAACCTGCAACAGTTGGATGTTCTGCTAAATCTGCAAAAGTGATTTCTTTCCCTTCACGACGCCACTTCTCTACTAAACTCATAATTCTGACCGAATCAAGCCCTCTATTTAATAAGTCCTCATCAATATCAATACTCTCTACTGGCTCACGAAGTAGTTGTGCAACTAGTTCATGCACTTCCTGTATAGTGATTCCTTCACTCTCATCATCTTTTACACTTTGTAAATCGTTTAACAGTAGGTTTGTTGATGTCGTTACTGCACATCTATTAGATGCATACTCCAATGCTTGTTTATGATGCTCTAGTGAAAAATCAGCAACTGCATCTGCTACAAAGAACGGCTCTATACCATCCATAAATGCTTCACAAGCTGTTAAAAGACAGCCAATATGCGCATAAATACCGCAAATAATGAGTTGATCTTTTCCTTGTTCATTTAAAATTTCTAATAGATTTGTCTTTTTAAATGCACTATATCTCCATTTTGTTATGAATATATCATCCTCATCAGGAGTAAGTTCATCAACAATTTTCTTTTTATCTGGTCCAGCAGGTATACCGTCACCCCAAAAGTCTTGTAATAAACCTCGTTGTTCTAACGTTTGCCCACCAGGTTGTGCTGTATAAACAACTGGTATACCAAGTTCCTTACATTTTTCTCTTATCATTTTAATATTTGAAATAAGTTCTACTTTTGGTGATTCTTTATCGCTATATGCATCAAGAAAGTATTCTTGCATGTCATGAATTAAAAGTACTGCACGTTTCGGATTTGGTGTCCAATTCACTTTATTTTTTGGTAGTTCTGATTCAATTGGCATTTTATATACTGAAATAGATGGGATAGCCATCTAATCACTTCCTTCCGATTTTTATTATTGTTTTACTGTAATAAGTTTTTGAGCAATGACTTTACGTAGTTCTTTTTTGCTGACTTTTCCGACTCCTGTTTGCGGGAATGATTCAATAAATTCAATTCGATCTGGAATTTTATAAGCCGCTATACCACGTTCTCTTAAAAACATTTTTAATTCACTTACTGCCGGAACTTGTCCGCGAACTATAACAAAAGCACAGGTGCGTTCACCTAAATAATCGTCAGGCATAGATACGATTGCTACGTCATGGATCGCATCGTGTGCTAATAGATGATTTTCAACTTCTTCCGCAGCAACTTTCTCACCACCACGGTTAATTTGATCTTTATCTCTTCCTTCTACAATGATGTATCCTTGTTCATTTACTTTTACAAGATCACCTGTGCGATAAAACCCATCCTTTGTAAATGATCGTGCATTATGCTCTTCAGCTTTATAGTAACCACGAATTGTATATGGACCTCGTGTTAATAAACTACCTACCTCGCCCGGTTGTACATCGTTGTCATTTTCATCAACAACTCGTACTTCATCGAGTGCAGACATTGGTCTACCTTGTGTATGAATAATAATTTCTTCCGGATCGTCTAATCTTGTATAGTTCACTAATCCTTCCGCCATACCGAATACTTGCTGTAACGTACATCCAAATGTAGGGCGTATACGTCTTGCAACCTCAGCGCTAAACTTAGCACCACCTACTTGAATAACCTCTAAGCTCGATAAATCGGCATTACGAGAAGATGCAGCATCAAGCCAAATCATTGCTAATGGCGGAACGAGCGCTGTAATTGTAACTTTTTCTTTTTCAATAAGAGCAAAGGCCTCATCTGGACTACCACCAGTTGCCAATACCACTTTTCCACCCGCATAGAAAGTTCCAAATGTCCCTGGAGAACTCATTGGGTAATTGTGTGCTACTGGAAGAACTGCCATATAGACGCTTTCTGCATTCAAATTACAAATTTCAGCGCTAACACGTAAACTATAAATATAGTCATCATGTGTTCTAGGAATTAATTTAGAAAGACCTGTTGTGCCTCCTGATAATTGGAGAAACGCAACATCACTTGGCTGAACTTCTGGTAATGAGACGGGATCCATATACAGATCATTTATGTTCACAAACTCTTCTTCTTCTCCCACTACAATTACATGTTGTAAAGTTGGCACTTTCTCTTTCACTTCTCTTGCTAGTTTTCGATAATCAAAACCGAGAGCCTTATCTGAAATAACGTAAGCGCTCGCCTCGCCAAAATCACAAAAATAACTAATTTCACTGCTTCGATGTGACGGCAGTGCAAAGACAGGAAGCGCTCCAATTCGAAATAGTGCAAAACATATTTCGAAAAACTCGATAATGTTAGGTAACTGGATTACAACTCTGTCCTCTTTCTTTATTCCTAAATTTAGTAAACCTGCTGCTAAACGATCTACCTTTTTATTAAGTTCACTATATGTTATATGCTTCTTACCACTTACAACCGCGATTTGATCTCCATATTTCTCAGCCCGCTCTCTTAACACTCCTCCAAATGTTTCACCAAGCCAACATCCTTCTTCTCGGTAACGATCGGCAAATTCTTTTGGCCATTCTGTATAACCTACTAGCATTCTTTCTTCCCCCTATTTTTCATTAAGTGAACTATCTCTTAGCCCTAAAGCTTTTAGCATTGTTTGGAACTTAGCTGATGTTTCTGCTAACTCATCTTCTGGTTTTGACTCAGCAACAACTCCAGCTCCTGCATATAAACGCAGTGTATTTTCTTGTACTTCAGCACAACGAATTGTAACAATCCATTCTCCATCTCCATTTAAATCGCTCCATCCTAGCATTCCTGTAAAGAACTCGCGGTCAAATGGCTCAATATGCTGTATAGCCTCTCTTGCTTTTTCCATCGGAGTTCCGCAAACTGCTGGCGTAGGATGAAGGGCAATTGCTAATTGTAAAGAAGAAGTATTTGGATCCTTCAGTTCACCTTTCAATTCTGTAGACAAATGCCACATCGCTTCACTATGAATAACTGATGGCTTTTCTGGAACATGTAATGTATGACAATACGGACGAAGTGCAGCGACAACCGCTTCAACTACTACCGCATGTTCATGTAAATCTTTTGGAGAAGAAAGTAATTCCTCTGCTCTTCTTTTATCTTCTACTGGGTCCTCACTACGTGGCCTTGAACCAGCTAACGGATTAGAAATAACTTGCATACCATTACGTGAAACAAGTAATTCAGGACTTGCTCCAATTAGCGTCTTACTGTTCTCTTTTTCATCTTTCGGTAAATTCACAGCAAATGTATAACCATGCTTATTATGTTCTGCTAATTCTCGCAGAAGTTTTTGCTTATCAATCTTTTCGGAAGATTTAACATCTAACGATCTGGATAGAACGATTTTCTTTAAATCACCGTCCTGTATTTTTTTAATTCCTTGCTTCACACCATTCATATAAACTTCAGGGTCTGGCATTGGCGTCATTTCAAATGTTACGTTCTCATTTATTTCAAGCTGATTTGTTGTATCCAATTGTAAACGCTCAGAAATCCTACTATATTCTGGTACGATAAGTTGGACTTCTTTTCTACGATCAAATGGCAAAGCACCCACAACGATAGGATTTGGATTTCCAGCTTGTTTCGCATTACTTAATGTCGCTTGCACAAGCTCTGGGAAATTTTCAATTTCACGATGCTTTACTGTAGTAAACTCTCCTTCTGCTAATATAGTTCGAGTTGGTGAAGCGAAAAAGAATGAAGATTCAGTCTTATAATCTTCTAAAAGTTTTTCTGACAATTCCTTTACAGCTATATGTTCATTCATAATATAATAACCTCCTGAATTTTTATTAAACTCCTAACGTAGCACCGCCATCGACACATAAATTGTGCATTGTAATATGACTTGCTCTATCTGAGGCTAAAAATAACACGGCTTCAGCAACTTCTGAAGGTTGTGCAATTTTTTGTAATGGAATTCCGAGTCTATATGTATTTTGAGAACCAGCAATTATATTTTTAGCTCCATTCTCATCAGCCCATAGTAATCTTTGCATCTCAGTTTCAGTAGAACCTGGAGAAACTAAGTTGCAGCGTATATTGTATGCCGCAAGCTCTAGTCCTAAACATTTCATAAACATCGTCGTTGCAGCCTTTGACGCAGCATACGCAGCCATCTCCATTCTCGGCGTATTTGCCGCATTTGAACCGACTGTAACAATTGCCCCCGATTTTCTTAACATCATATTTTTACTTACCGCTCGGGACATATTGAAAACCCCTGTAGTATTTACAGAGAATGTTTTATTCCAATCTTCATCACTTAACGAATGAATTGGTCCCATACGTAAAACCCCTGCAACATTTATTAAAATATCTATTGGCGCTATTTCATTTGCAATATGATTTACCATGTCTTCAACAGCAGCGCTATTACTCACATCTAAACGAAACGTTTTCATACATGTTTTATTTAATTCATTTTGATTTAAGAGTACATTTAACCCCTCTTCATTTTGATCAACCGCAATAACTGTGGCTCCTCTTTCTAAAAACATTTTGGCAACAACACTGCCTATGCCTTGTGCTGCACCTGTTACTAAAACTGTTTGCCCATCAAATTCCCCTAAGTTCATTTTCTCTATCCTTTCACATAAACATTAATTTCATTAAGTGACACAAATGATATTGATTTTCATTATCAGTTGTGTCGTAAAAAATAATACACTTACTAAACTAATTGGTCAAGTGCGCATTACTTTAAAATCCATTTTATTGATAATGTTTTTCATTTACTATCTTACACCGAAATGATAATGTTTCTCAATAAACTTGTCAATCTTTTTTTATTTTTCAGATAAAGTATTTTAATGCTTCTTAATAAAATCATATGTAAACGCATTAAAAGTACTTATATTATAAATAAAATTCAAAGTCCTCTTTTTAAAATTGAAGAAGCTAAACTAGAGATACGTTCATTTAAAATGCTTTATGAAAAACTCAAGTATATATTTTCTCAATATTTTTCTGAAAATATATCTTACAAATACTAATGAATGTCTTTTTTGTCATTTAAGATTTAATATATATTTCGAATACGATGTATCGATTTATTATATTTCAATATAATCCAAATCGGCATTTCACTCACTTTTACATCTATGAAAATCACAAAAGTAATTTAACCTTGTTAAAATAACTCATAAAAAAGCATCCTAATTAATAGAATAGGATGCTTTTTCGTAATCATAGTGTTATAGAAGATTTGTATACTTATGCTACGCTGCAATACTCTTCTTCTTTTTCTTTTTGCTGCTTAGGTGCTTGAATTAAAATTGCGATAATGAATGACACGACACATAATACACCTATTACCATGAACGTTGGTTTGAATCCACCTAGAAGTGCACCGATAA
The DNA here is from genome assembly GCF_003402455.1 of Bacillus sp. HMA207. Lineage (NCBI taxonomy): Bacteria > Bacillati > Bacillota > Bacilli > Caryophanales > Bacillaceae > Bacillus > Bacillus sp. HMA207. The sequence goes on from NZ_BEZT01000001.1 coordinate 2,479,034, forward strand.
AGGAACCTGCAAGCGCCCCAAATCCAAATCCTTGATACACAATTCCGTAGTTCTTACTATGGTTTTTCATACCGAAGAAATCACCAACAATAGCTGGGAAAATAGTGATATTTCCACCAAAGCAAAACGCTACACTTGCTACACATACGAAGTAAATACCATAATTTAAATCTACAAAACTTAGAACTAAGACTGAACTCGCCATAACAACAAAAGTACCAGTAACGATTTTTAAACGCCCAATTTTATCCGATAATGGTCCTAAAATGATACGACCTAATGTATTGAAGATTGCAACCATAGCCACCGCATTAGCTGCTGTTGCTGCGCTAAGTCCTACAAGTTGAACACCAATGTCTTTTACCATACCAATTAAGTATAAGCCACTCATACATGATGTAAATAACATGATAAATAATAAGTATACTTGTTTTGTGCCTAACATTTCTTTCGTTGTGTATTCCTTAGTTTTTGTTTCATGAACTGCTCCTTGATCTGCAGCTTGATGGATTAAACAAGCACCAATTACAATCATAGCTGTAACAATTAAACCCCAGTATATAAATGCTTGCGATACACCAACTGATTCAATCAACTGTGCGTTAACGTATTTAAAGATTAAGCTACCTGAACCATATGCAGAGACAGAAATACCAGCAATTAAACCTTTACGCTCTGGAAACCACTTTATTAAATTTGATAGTGAAGTGATATATGCTGTACCATCTGCATAACCTACAACAACTCCCGCTAGTACATAAAGTAATATTAATGAGGATGCTTGTGAGCTAAGTATTAATCCTAGTCCTAATGCTAATCCAGCTATCATAATAAGTTTACGAAGTCCCCATTTTTCTTGCAATTTACTCGCAAATAAAGTTGAAAATGCTAAAGAAAGACTAGTAATTGAGAAAGTTATCGCAACAGCGTTAAGACTCCAACCGTATTTACTAACTAAAGGCTGATTGAATAAACTCCATGTATATATCGTCCCAAGCCCCATTTGTACTATAACTGTGCCAAAGACAACAAGCCATGGATTAACAGTTGATTTTTTCATACCTTTCCGCCTCCTCTTTCTATTTCAATGCTATTCGCTAAATTTACTTTTTTTATGTTCATTTTGGTCACCTCTTTTGATTTGACACCTTCATTGTATAAGATGTTTTCGTTTATGTAAGCACTTACAAGACAGAGCGTCAAAAACGTAGAATCAGCTACAAAAAACGAAGGATGAAATACAAAAACTACTTATTAAATACGTAACAGTTATTTAATAAGTAGTTTTTGTATAAGCTCGATTTACATTTGTTTTTGAACCCTTTTTTAAAAAGTGAAACAATAAAACCGTCTCTTTACTATTTATTAAAGAGACGGTTTTATTAGGTCAATTCATAAGCCTGACTTTCTTTATACGTTTATAATTGTTTCTTCAAATGTAACAATTGGCTCTACAAATTCCATCATAATGAAAGCATTTTTAATACGTCTTGTTAAAACTTCTTTTAATTCTGCACACATTTGTTCTGTAAGTGATTTTACAAATACAAAGTTGTGATAATAAATCACACTCTTCTCTTTACTTAATGGGTTTAAAAACATCCCCTCTTTTGTGACGAGAGCATTAGAATGCCCCGATAAAGTTGAAAGAAACGTCTCTAAAATTTTTATTTCTCTTTTTGAAAACGATTCTTCACAAACTACTTTAATATTCATTTCTGTTATCATTTATATATTCCCCCAACCATTTTTTCACAAGGGGATACTATAATACTATTAAATTTTCACAAGACTCCCCTTGTCGTTCATAAAATTCACCAGAAAACTAAGTTGACTAACTTGTTTTTTCCCTTTATTCATATAAATCTCTCCTTTCGTATATATTACTTCTCCATTTGTAATTGATTACCTTTTTATATTAAAGTTTTCCTATGTTTTTAATTGGAATTTTACCAATTAGAGATCTTATTAATAAACGTATATTTTTCTTATACTCCTGAAAAAAACTTTACTTATCTACTTTACGTTTTGTGCTACATAGTGTCTGTCTTTTGAATAATTTGTTTCTCTGCAGTATTTAGTTTCGCTAATGCTGAAAACAATTTACTTTGCTTATAATACAGTGAAACTTTAATCAGCCCTCGCCTAACTTCTTTGCTTCCACTGAATTTTGAGGCGGGGGTCTTACTGCCCAGCAAATAGCGGGATAAACTTAAATAAAATATAACTTTTAACACAGGAGTACTTTATACTCTTCAATTAGAGAACAAATTTTTTTCCAATAAATAAAACTAAATATTCACTAATATATCTATCCGTGGTTTAATATATATAATAAAAAAATATTTCTGTCTTTAATGAGGAGGTACTATGAAAGCAAACGTAGGGGATACTATACTTTTTCAACGAAATAATTTAAAGATTACAGGATCTGTATTAAAACTTTATACTGAATCGGTCTTAGTTGAAATTACAAATGTAAGCGGTGGTACTTTTGAATTTGATCGAACAATTGTAAATCATAAAAACTATAAAGTTTTAAATACAAATACATAAAACAACACAAAATAGCCCCTGCTCAACAGCAGGGGCTATTTTATATAAAAATATTTCACTAGTTTATATACCCTAAAACATTAACAATCTTACTCGCTTTTAAATTGTTAATATGATAATAAATTTCTAAACCTCTTCTCTCTGCTCGTAACACTTTACCCTTCATTTTTGATAGATGTTGTGAAACAGTAGATTGCGGAATATTCAGTAACTCTGTTAATTGTGTTACATTACAAGTTTTTCTCGTACTTAATTCATTTACAATTTGCAGTCGGATTGGATGCGCCATAATTTTTAAAATATCTACATCTTCTTCTGAAACTAAAGTTTTTCTCATTTCACTCGTATATGTTGTCATAAGACATTCCCCTTTTATATGAATTCCATATTCATAAGATCTATTTCCAAATTTTTTAAAACCCTTGATTAAAACTTTCATATAGAAATAAAAGGATTTTAAATTTTTGAAAACAGAACTTACATTTACTTTATTTATTTATTTGGTACATATACATAATACAATGTTAATATGTGCTCTATGTGAAGTTCACATAAATTTGTGATGAAGATTTACTTAGCCACTCGCATCCTACTCATCTAATTACCCACTGCATAAAATCATCAGTTATTTTAACACATTTTAGGCGTTTGTATATACTATTTATAAAACAACTTTTATAAAGGGAGGATTCATATGCCTACAGCGTTACAAGAAGAAGTCGAAGAAGCACGGGAAACATATGTCAGTCGTATCATCTTAGTGGGAGGATCGACTTTATTTTTAGTAGGCGGGGTTATCTCAGCAATTTCAGCTTTTAAAGCTTATAATCGTTTGGAGAATACGCCGCCTTCTACAGATAATTCATAGATATTTTATAAAATAAAACGTCGCCTCCAATATGAAGAGACGACGTTTTATTATTCATACATATGACACTAAAAGTATCGGTAGATTCCCTACTCCATTTTTTAAGCTTACTTCACCACAAACCTAGTCTGACTACACCCATCCTTTTGCTTCGTTACTTCTAATACAGCTGGCATTGCGTTTTTCAGCTCTTGAACGTGTGAGATGACACCGATAAATCGGCCTGATTTTTGTAAGTCAATTAAGGCATCTACAGCTTTCGTTAATGATTCTTCATCTAATGAACCGAACCCTTCATCGATGAACATCGTTTCGATGGAAATACCACCTTCATATGCTTGAATGACATCTGCCATTCCTAGCGCTAGGCAAAGTGATGCATTAAATTTCTCTCCGCCGGATAGTGTTTTTACATCGCGTGTTTGGCCAGTATATGCATCGTACACATCTAAGCCTAATCCACTTTGACGATTTCTCTTTTCAACTCGTTCACTTCGTTTTAAATAAAATTGTCCGTTTGATAATTTACGTAATCGTTCGTTTGCAATTTGAACAATTTGTTCTAAATACTCAATTAAGATGTAACGTTCAAATGATATACGGCTCTCGTTATCACCTTTCATTACTTCATATAAGTCAACAAGTTCTTGGAAAGCTTTTTCTTCCTCATGAATTTGCTCATCAATACGTCTAATGTTTTCATGTAAATCCGAAATATATGTTACCGCATTTTGCGCACGTTGACGTTTTTCTTTAATGATATCGAGATTAATTTCTAGTTCTTTTATGTGTTCACCTAAAGATGTAATATCCATATACTCTTTATCTTTTAATTCTGAGTTTAACTCTTCGATTTGTTTTGCAAGCACTTCAAGCGATGAATAATAACCTTGAATTTCTTTTTGTAACATCTCCATCTCGGCATCGCTTAATTTGGCTTCTTTATACGTGAATTCATCTGTAAACCCACTTTGTTCTAGCTCTTTCATAAAGCGTGCGAAAGTCTCTTCTTTCTTTAATTTTGCACTTTCAAATTGATTAGAAGCACCTTTTTGTTCTGCTTGAATACGTATATTTTCATTTTGCCAATGCTGATACGCTTCCTGGACTTTCTTCCATTCGTCTTCTATTAACCTAAGTTCCTGCATAGCTTGGTCAAACTGTGCTTTCCAAGCTTGTACTGTTTGTAAGTTTTCTGGAATATTTCGTTTATCATGTTCATATGACGTACGAAGTTGCATACACTCCATTTCTGTACGGTGCTGCATTGTTTCCACTTCTCGTTTTTGTTTCTGAAGTTCTTCTATTTTTTCTTCTACGCTTTTCATGTTCGCAGCAATCTGCTTACGTGTTTCTTCACTTGCTTTTAACGTATTCACGTCTGCAGCTAATTGTTTTCCTTTTTGAACAAGTGCACTATATGTTTCAGCTAATTTTTCCGAATTGTAGCCGCGCTTCACAACTTCTTCTATCACTTGTTCATATTGTAGTCGATAGAAATTCCATTTCTCCTCTACTTGCACATGTAATTTTTCAGCAATGTTCTTCTTATCTCTTAAATTGTTTAACTCTTTTTCATCGATCGCATTACTTTGCTCTGTAGCTTTTTGCGGATGATTCGTACTACCACATACCGGACAAGATTCACCGTCATGTAAATGAAGAGCTAATATACCAGCTTGTTCACTTAACCAGCGGCGCTCCATGTTTTCATATGCACGAACTGCCACTTGCATTTTATTAGTTGCCGCTTCTTTTTCTTGCTCGAATTTTTGTTTTTCTTGCCAAACATCATATGCTTGCTTTAAAACTTTTGCATCTTCTCGCATATTCGTTAGTTCTTCTACTTTAGCTACATATTGCTCAAGTGCTTGTTCTAATTGCTGCAATTCATCAGACATTCTCTGTTTTTGGTTTGTATGCTCTTCTAGTTGTTGATCTAACTTTTGCATACTTTCTTTTAATTTCCCTATTTGAATTTCGGCATTTTGTAAATTCAGCTTTCTCTCAGCTAATGATTCAATGATTGCTTGTAACTCTTCTAATCTTTGAACAAGTTTTTTAGCCTCTTCTCGTTCAGCTTCTTTATTCTTTACTACTTCATACTTCTCCTTAGCAAGTTCAAAGCTGTTCATTATCTGTTCTTGTTTGACAATTATCTGTTTTAACAAACTTTCAACTTTCTGCTCATTTTCCATCGCTTCTTCATACCATTGTTCAAATGGTAATAAGCGCTTTGCTTGTTCCGCACGTTTAAAGGATTTTTCTTTCCTTTCAATTGCTGCACGGTTCTCTTGTAAAGTGTTATATTTCTCATTCTTTTGTTGTAAATCTATAAATTTCTCATTTATAGATTTTGCTGCATGAAAACGTGTTTCTGCATCCTTTAATTGCTTCGTTTGAACATCTTGTTCTACTTGTAATTGCTCAACCTCTGCTTTATACACGGTTGTTTCTTGTTCTAACGCTTCTACTACTTGATGCGTATTTACATGTTCTTGTGCCACTAATGTCTCTAATAATGCTCCATCACGGATTGGTAATTTAAAAACATTACGGAAATAGAGCTCTCTCTCTTTTTGTTTTTCTTGCAAGACATCTTTCCATTGTTTTCTCTTTTGATCAAGTAACTCACGCATTAATTTATAACGATCCGTTTTAAAAATACGACGTAAAATCTCTTCTTTGTTTTCCGTCTCAGATGTTAATAGTTTTCGGAATTCCCCTTGGGGTAACATAACAATTTGGCTAAATTGATGTTTACTTAACCCAATTAAATCTTCCACTTTTTTGTTTACGTCTGTTACATGAAAACGATCGACGGCTGGAACGTTTTCTCCATCAATAACTTCATATAATTCTACTGCATGTCCTGTAATGGTCTTATTCCCTTGTTTTTTATGTCCAAGTTGTCGTTTTATTTCATAGCGTTTCCCTTTTAACTGAAAGGTTAATTCAACACTTGTATAAACATTATCATCAGCAAATTGACTTCGAAGCATGCTCGTATCACTACGTTCTTCTCCACTAGCCTCACCATATAACACATAACAAATCGCATCAAAAATCGTTGTTTTTCCAGCTCCCGTATTCCCAGAAATAGCGAAAATACGATGTTCTCCAAGATCTTCAAAATCGATTACTTCTTTCTGTTTATATGGCCCGAATGCTGTCATAATAAGCTGAATCGGTCTCATCCTCGTTCACCTTCCCGTTCTTGCACTGTTTGTAATACATCTATAAATAGGCGTTCTTTCTCTTCTGATAAATCTAACCCTTTCATTTCTTTATAGAAAGCCTTTAAAAGAGATAAATCATCCGTTTTATGTCTTGAAACCGTTACTTCATTTGTATCTGTGAGTTCTCGCCTTTGCATCGCTCTTTCAACGTGCATTGCATTTGGATATACAGATCGTATTTTCTCCATTGGCTGTAAGACAGGGTTTTCGTCTAATAATTTTACAAATACGTAATCTTCACTTACTGGGTGCTGTAATAATTCATCTATTTTCGCTTCTACTGTTCGCATTTTACGACGTGGTGAAAGTAACCTTTTTTCAATTGCTACTTCACCAGTTTCATTCAGTTCTACAATGTAATAACCTTTTTTATGTTTCTCTTCAGAAATTGAATAGGCAAGTGGTGAACCTGAATATCTAATGGTCTCATTACGTACGAAATGCGCTTGATGTAAATGTCCAAGCGCTGTGTAATGAAACTTATCAAAATAATGACTATTTACATATTCAGCACCACCAATTGAAAGTGGTCGTTCTGCATCACTTGTATTCTCCTCCGCTTCTCCTGAAGAAGTTACAAATGCATGTCCAACAAATACATGTCTAGCTTCTTTATCCATCGTTTCAGAGAGCTCATTCATAAAAATGCGCATCGCATCATCATGAGAACGTACGTCTTCATTTTTCAACACGTGTCTAACTATGCTTGGGTCTGCATACGGTATTAGATGGAAGTGAACCTCTCCATATTCATCATTTAGTACAACAGGTTCGTACGGGAATTGAAATTGACCTGCAATATGTAATCCTTGTTTTTTCATTAAACTACTTCCAAAATGGATACGATCCGGACTATCATGATTACCAGCTACTGCAATAACTGGTGTTTGTAAATCAATAACTATTTTTTGCAGCACATCATTTAATAAGTCTACTGCTTCTGTAGGTGGAATTGCTCGGTCATATAAATCCCCTGCAATAATTACAGCATCTGGTTTTTCTTCTTCAACAGCCTGTACAAACTGATCTAATACAATCTTTTGGTCTTCAGTCATATACACGCCATGAACAAGCTTTCCTAAATGCCAATCCGCTGTATGAAATAACTTCATATTTTTCTACTCCTTTTAATTTACTGATTTTAGTGAAACGAGTTGATAGTTTATTGTAGTTTTTCCGTTCTCCCACTCTAGCTTCAATATCGTTGCACTTCCAATTCTTTCTTCATTTGATTTATATAAAGGCAATATTTCTTGAACTGTAAATAAGTGATAACCATCCAATATTAATTGAAATATATTTTCTTCAATATGTAATCTTACTTCTTTTTCATTTGAAATAATTTTTGTGTGCATCTCAAATTTCATGATAGATACAACCCCTTTTTATAATCTCTACATTTTAATAGTATAGTGGCTATGCAAGATTGACAAGTACATACACAGCAAAGTACACACTTTTCTATTGTTATATGCTTTATGTATTTTATATAAAATACGGTATGTGAAATTTTACATTTTCCCCAAAATAAAAATGCCTATTGTGACATCTTTATTTTTGTATAAAGTCTTTCATTACATAATATAAAACGGTAATTAAGACGATTGCGACGAAAAATGAGAACACTGCGACAATGTAGCCATCTTTATTTAATAAAATACAGAATGAAATAGATATTATAAAAATCGGAAATACGAGACGTACTTTATCCTTCACTTCTTCTGTCGTATCTGTATGATGAAAATACTGCGTTATTCCTATCATTAAAAAAGACAAAATAATAACCGACAATAGTAAAGGTCCTGGCATTCCGATTTCTCCTTTCTCTATTTCTAATTCAGTGTAAAATTTTTTATTACAATTGTACGATTTCTTTTTTCTTCAAACACACTTTTAGAATTGATAATGAACATTTCACACCTATATAATAGCGCTTTTATCATTATAACTTCAAATAATTACACTTACAGTAATGTTGTAATATTCCCCCTCAGTCTCTGAAATCCTGCAAAGATAACTCGTCAAAATATGCAGTGACCAAATTAATATTTACCGTCAACTTTTGACAAAATTTATAAAGGACATTTCAGTACATATCAAGAATTAAGAATAAGAAGATATGTAAGGGAGGATGCATTATGACTGAACAAGTTTTATTTTCTGTTAGTGAAAACGGCGTTGCGACAATTACTTTAAACCGTCCAAAAGCACTTAATTCTTTATCTTATGACATGTTACAACCTATCGGACAAAAACTTAAAGAGTGGGAACACGATGAGCGTATTGCACTTATCGTGTTAAAAGGAGCTGGCACAAAAGGTTTTTGTGCAGGCGGCGACATTAAAACTCTTTATGAAGCGCGTTCCAATGAAGTGGCATTGCAACATGCAGAACGTTTTTTTGAAGAAGAGTATGAAATTGATACATATATTTATCAATATACAAAACCGATTATTGCTTGTTTAGATGGAATTGTAATGGGCGGTGGTGTCGGTCTTACAAATGGTGCGAAGTATCGCATTGTAACTGAGCGTACGAAATGGGCAATGCCAGAGATGAATATCGGCTTCTTCCCAGACGTCGGAGCTGCATATTTCTTAAATAAAGCGCCTGGATATACAGGACGATTCGTTGCTTTAACAGCATCTATTTTAAAAGCTTCTGACGTATTATTTATTAATGCTGCTGATTACTTTATGACATCTGATTCATTACCAGAGTTTCTTACTGAACTTGAAAGTGTAAATTGGCATAAAGAAGATGATGTACATACTAATTTAAAAGAAGTTATTCGTACATTTGCAACTGCTCCAAACTTAGAAAGCGAGCTTGCTCCTTCATTAGAAGTAATCAATTCACATTTTGCTTTCGATACAATTGAAGAAATCATCCATTCATTGGAGAAAGATGAAAGTTCCTTTGCTCTAAAAACGAAAGAAACACTGTTATCAAAATCCCCTATTTCACTAAAAGTAACATTAAAACAGTTTATTGATGGAAAAGATAAATCCGTTGAAGAATGTTTCGCTACGGACCTTATACTTGCTAAAAATTTCATGAGACATGAAGATTTCTTCGAGGGAGTACGCTCCGTTGTCGTTGATAAAGATCAAAATCCGAATTATAAATATAAACAGTTAAGTGACGTTTCAGAAGAAGATGTGAATCGTTTCTTTAACTTACTTAATGCATAAAATGAAATTGTCATGAGGGGAGGTTTTGTTCATCCCCCACCTAACTTCTTTTCTTCAGCTAAATCTTGTGCGGTGAAAATCTTACTACCCGCAAATAGCGGTATAAAATCGAGGCTATATAGTAGTGTAATTAGAGCTACTATATAGCCTTTTTTATTTAATTATTTTTAATAAAATTTAATTTTATTAAATCCATTTTTGTGCTACACTGATTTTAATCAAATATTCTAAAAATAAAAAGGAGGGACGGCTATGATAGAAAATTATCTTCTTTTCATCATTATGTCTATTTGCCTCATCATTTTACCTGGTCCAGATACAGCAATGGCTACGAAAAATACATTGGTTGCTGGTAAAGTCGGTGGAGTGAAAACAGTGTTTGGTACATGTATTGCACTATTAATTCATACTTTAGCTGCTGTAATTGGTCTTTCTGCACTTATTGTAAAGTCAGCTCTTTTATTTTCTATTTTCAAGTACGTTGGGGCTCTCTATTTAATATATATCGGTATTAAAGCCCTTTTAGCAGTAAGAAACAAAGAAAACTTAGATACAAATGATCTATCTTTGAATAATGAAAACGAACATACTTCTTGCTTTCGCCAAGGATTTCTTACAAATTTATTAAATCCTAAAGTAGCAGTCTTCTTTTTAACTTTTTTACCACAATTTTTAAATCCAAATCATAATACATTTATCCAACTTCTTGTAATGGGCCTTACTTACCTCGTTTTAACAGTCATTTGGTTTGCATTTTATATATTTTTAATTGATAAAATTAGTGCTTTTATGAAAAAACCGAAGACGCAACGTTATATTCAAGGGCTAACAGGAGTCGTCCTAATTGGATTTGGTATTAAACTAGCTTTTGAAAAAAATAATTAACAAGACGAAAACCACCACTATTAATAGTGGTGGTTTTCATCTAATAACTGATTTGGTTGTTTACTCTATATTAAAACCAGCGCTCAGTTACAACTTTTTTACGTGTATAGAATTGAACGCCATCTGTACCATTTGTACCTAAATCACCAAAGAATGAAGCTTTATTTCCTGCAAATGCGAAGAATGCCATTGGTGCTGGAACGTTTACGTTTACACCAATCATACCAGCATCGATGTTATCACGGAATGTTTGTGCATGTTTACCATTTGACGTATAAATAACCGCACCATTTGCAAATTTAGATTGATTTGTTAGTTTAATACCTTCTTCTAAATCTTTAACACGTACAATACTTAATACTGGAGCAAAAATTTCATCTTGCCAAATTTTCATTTCTTGATTCACGCCATCAAAGATTGTCGCACCTACAAAGTAACCTTCTCCAACTTCTTCATTAATTTTACGGCCATCTACTAATAAAGTTGCCCCATCTGCTACACCGCTATTAATATAGCCTAAAACGCGCTCTTTATGAGATTCACGGATTAATGGTCCAACATAGTTATCTTCGTTAAAGCCATCGCCTACTTTTAATTTTTTCGTTTCTGCTACTAATACATCAATAAATTCATCAGCAATTTCATCCACTACTGCTACTACTGAGCATGCCATGCAGCGCTCTCCACTACTTGCAAATGCAGATCCAATTACACCTTGTACTGTTTTCTCAAGATTGCAATCTGGCATTACAATCGCATGGTTTTTCGCACCTGCTAACGCTTGTACACGTTTTCCGTGTTTCGTACCTGTTTCATATACGTAACGAGCTACCGGCTCAGAGCCAACGAACGAAACAGCCTGAATATCTTTATTTTCTAAAATGCTATTTACAACATCTTTTCCGCCTTGCACTAAATTTAATACGCCTTTTGGGAAACCTGCTTCATAGAATAATTCTACAAGTCGCTCCGCTAAAAGTGGCGTTCTTTCAGATGTTTTTAATACGAATGTATTACCGCAAGCAATTGCAAGTGGGAACATCCATAACGGAATCATCATCGGGAAGTTAAACGGTGTAATGCCAGCAACAACTCCGATTGGGTAGCGCCAAATCGATCCATCAATTCCGCTAGCGATATTCGGAAGTGCTTGACCCATCATTAAATTTGGCGTAGATGTTGCAAGTTCTACCGCTTCAATACCACGCTGTACTTCACCTGTTGCATCCGTTAGCGTCTTACCATTTTCTAGCGTAATGATTTTTGCAAGCTCATCTTTGTTTTCTTGTAATAGCTGTAAATATTTATATAAATTTCTTGAACGATTTGGAACTGGTACTTTAGACCATGTTTCGAATGCTGCTTTTGCCGCTTCAACAGCTTTTTCAACATCTTCTTTTGGAGATAATGGAACGTAAGCGATAATTTTTCCAGTCGCTGGATTTGGAACTGCTTCTACTTCCGTACCTGTCGATTCAACCCACTCACCGTTAATGTGATTTTTTACTCGTTTAATTTCAGTTGTAATCATTGTATTCTCTCCTTTGTATAATTTATTTTTGATTAGAAATTAATTGCTCGCTAACTTTCTTATATAAAGCAGCCATATCATTTTCACCATATCCAGCTTGACTCGCTTCGTCATATACGTTTAATAACATTTCGCTTACCGGTAAATGGAGTTCGCTTTCCTTAGCTAAGTCAACTGCAAATCCTAAATCTTTCTTCAATAAGTTCACAGTAAATCCTGGCTCGTAGTTTTCAGGTGCTATAAAACTTTTATAATTACGTTCATAAATTCTACTTTGACCGTAACTTACATTTAAAATATCAAACATTTTATCTAAATCCATATTGTTCTTTTTCGCTAATGTTAAAGCTTCACTCACACCAGCTGTATAAAAACCAATTAATAAGTTATTAATTAACTTAACAGTTGTACCACTATCAATCTGCTCACTAACGTGGAAAATGTTCGCGCCTAGTACGCCCATGATAGATTCCGTTTTCTCATATACGTCTTTTGATCCACCAACCATAAACGTTAATGTACGGTTTTCGGCTCCGATTACACCACCGCTCACAGGTGCTGCTAAAAAGTCTACTTTCTTTTCCTTTGCAGCTTCCTCTAACTGTTTATTTAACTGCGGCGATACCGTACTTGTATCAATGAAAACTACATTCGAGTGACCATTTTCAAATAATCCTTCTGCTCCAAAATATACCGCTTCAACAGCGCGAGGTGAAGGTAAACTTGTAAAAACTACATCACATGTTTCTGCTAGTTTTGAGATTGATAGACCGATAATTCCGCCTTCTTTTTCAAAGGACGCTTCCGCCTCTTTATTTAAGTCCACGCCATATACTGTGTAACCTGATTTAACTAGATTTTTTGACATTGGAAGGCCCATGTTACCTAAACCGATAAAACCAATCTTTTTCATATCGCTTTCCTCCTATTTACACAATATATTTCCCGCGATTTATAATAGCTTTCGCAATTTCTCTCTTCTTCGTAAATACGTTCGTGTATAAAGGCACTAATAATTGACGGATTCCAGCTAAAATCACATGTCTATCTTGTTCTTCTGTGACAGCTGCTGAAAGTACAGAAATCGTCGCTTCTTCTACTTTACGGTATCCTTCTTCACAAATAACATCCGTTATTAATTGCTTCGTACGTTCTTTTTCCTCACCATTTTTACGTACCGCTTTTCTCGTACGTAAAAATGCTGATTCCATGACGTACACGTCCGTCAACATATTTGAAATTACACGTGAATATTCTTGTTCTTGGTCAATTTTTAGGCCTGGAGTTTTAGAGAGCGTTTTCAAAGATTGTTTCAACAATTTTTTCGCTAATAAAATGTAACGATGGTTTCTTTCTACATTTGCTACATCACTTTCTACTTCAGTATCTTCTAATTGTTCGATTTGCTTCATTAGCATTTTAGCAACTGTTAATCTATTAATTTCGTTCGTTCCTTCAAAAATACGACTAATTCTAGCATCACGATATAATCGTTCTACCTCATACTCTTGCATATAACCGTAACCACCATGAATTTGTACAGCTTCATCTACGATATAAGCAAGTGTTTCAGAAGCATTTACTTTATTTAGTGCACATTCAATTGCAAATTGGGACATTTTCTTCATAAGATCTTCATCGCTCTCATGAATTGCTTCATCGATTACACCTGCCGTACGATAAGCTGCACTTTCGGCTCCATATGTAGCAATGATCATATTTGCAATTTTCTCTTGAATCATCGTAAAGTCTACTAATTCCGTTTGGAACTGTTTTCGCTCTTTTCCATATTGAACCGACAAACCAATTGCTTGTTTTGCTGTTCCAATATTTCCAAAAGCAAGTTTAAGTCTAGCAAAGTTAAGAATATTAAGGGCTACGTGATGCCCTTTCCCAACTTCCCCTAAAACATTTTCAACAGGGATGACAACATCTTCTAAAATAAGAGTCGCTGTTGAAGAACCTTTAATCCCCATTTTCTTTTCTTCTAATCCAATAGATACACCTTCACATGTTCTTTCGACAATAAACGCTGTCATTCCTTTATTTGTCTTCGCAAAAACAACGTATACATCTGCCATATGAGCATTTGTAATCCATTGCTTCTCACCATTTAACTTCCAAGCTGTTCCCTCTTCATTCAATACGGCGCTTGTTTTTGCACTTAATGCATCCGAACCAGCATTTGGCTCTGTTAAAGCATAAGCCCCAATCCATTCTCCCGATGCGATTTTCGGTAAATATTTTTCTTTTTGCTCTTTCGTTCCATAATATATGTAAGGCAATGTACCGACACCAGCGTGTATATTAAAAGAAACGCTAAACGCACCAGCGTAACCCATTTTCTCTGCTACAAGACCTGAGACAGCCTTTCCTAACTCGAACCCGCCATAATCTTCTGGTACCTCAATGCCTAATAATCCAAGTTCCCCAGCTTTCTCAAATAATTGACGAGAAACTTTATAGTTATGTTGTTCAATATTCTCCATTTGTGGAACAATTTCTTGTTTAACGAATTGTTCTGTCGTTTTTGCGATTAAATCTTCATCACCTGAAAAATCTTCTGGTGTAAAGTAAGTATGATTTATATCTTTATTAAGTGAAAAAAATTCATCCCATGGTAACTTCGTTTTCTCCATATGTATCCCCCTATCATTCGGCTTTCATAGCTTTTTGCTTATGCTCGTCTACGATGAGTGGAATATCTTTTTTGAAAATAGAAGGCGATGATTTTTCACATCAAGCATTTTATTTTGCCAAAGATGTATTTTCATCGCCTTCGCTGCTTTATCTATTGATCTTCTGATAATACTGTTTTTGCAATACCAGTATCTAACTCTTCAAAGTCATGATATGAAATTGTTTCGTATAATTCACTTCTCGTTTGCATATTAGAAAGTACATCTTTTTGAGAACCTGTTTCTTTAATTAAAGCAAACACATTTTCATACGCTTTCGCTGCAACGCGAAGTGAAGTTACAGGATAAATAACCATTTGGAAACCCATATTCGCAAATTCCTCTGCACTATAATATGGAGTTTTTCCGAATTCAGTCATATTCGCAAGCAAAGGTGCATTTACCTTACTATTAAATAGACGGAATTCTTCCTCTGATTGAAGCGCTTCAGGGAAAATTGCGTCTGCACCTGCTTTTACATATGCATTTGCTCTTTCAATTGCTTCATCTAATCCTTCAACGCCACGAGCATCAGTACGTGCTACAATGTATAAGCTCGGTGCAACTTCTTTAATCGCTTTAATTTTTTGAACCAATTCTTCTGTAGTAACAAGTTTCTTACCATTTAAATGTCCACATTTTTTGGGTAATTGCTGATCTTCAATTTGGACAGCTGCTACTTTCACTTCCACCATTTCTACAGCTGTTCTCGCCACATTTAGTACACCACCAAATCCTGTATCAATGTCAACAAGAACAGGTAAGTCTGTAGCTCTTACTAAATCTCTTGCTCTCTCAGCCACTTCAGTAGACGTCACGATACCTAAATCTGGTAAGCCTTTACTTGCAGTATAAGCAGCTCCTGATAAATAAAGAGCTGAAAAACCTGTATTTTTCGCAACAAGAGCTGCCATTGCATCATGAGCACCTGGAATTTGCAAAATTTCATTTGCTTCTACTAAAGCTCGGAATCGATTCGCAAGCTCCTCTTGTGTTGACTGCTTTTTCACAACCCAAGCCATTCTAAATTCCCCCCTATTATTAAATTAAGAATAGATCTACAAATTCGTTTACATTCATATTTTCTAGTTTTTCTTCATTTAAACAAACTTCATGAATTTGTTCTTGTTGCTTACTAGAATAATGACCTGCCATATTTGCAGTGAATTTTTGAACAACTTTTGGAATTGCTTCGTCTCTACGGAAGCGGTGACCAAGCGGATATTCACATTCCACATTTTCTGTTACTGTGCCATCTTTAAAGTGAACTTGAACAGCGTTGGCGATTGAGCGCTTGTTCGGGTCAAGGTAATCTAAACTGTACTGTTTGTTTTCAACAACAACCATCTTATTACGTAATTCATCTACACGTGGATCGTTTGCTACTGCATCTTCATAATCGTCTGCAACGATATCTCCTTTTAATAAACCAATTGCCGTAATGTATTGTAAGCAATGATCACGATCAGCTGGGTTATTTAATGGACCTTCTTTATCAATAATACGAATTGCTGATTCATGAGTTGTAATTGTAATACGGTCAATTTCATCTAATCTCTCTTTAATTTCCGGATGCAACTTCACTGCACATTCTGCAGCCGTTTGTGCATGGAATTCTGCTGGATATGACACTTTAAATAATACATTTTCCATTACATATGACTCTAGTGGTCTTGCTAATTTTAATTCTTGTTTATTGAATAATACATCTTGGAATCCCCATCCTGGCGCAGATAATGCTGTTGGATAACCCATTTCACCTTTTAGAGCAGTCATTGCAAGATGAACACCGCGGCTCGTTGCGTCACCTGCAGCCCATGATTTACGTGAGCCCGTATTTGGAGCATGACGATATGTACGAAGACTAGAATTATCAATCCACGCATGTGATAATGCATTAAAGATTTCTTCACGTGTTCCGCCAAGCATTTTCGCAACTACTGCAGTTGTTGCTACTTTTACATATAATACATGGTCAAGACCAACTCTGTTTAAGCTGTTTTCTAAAGCAAGCACGCCTTGAATTTCATGTGCTTTAATCATCATTTCTAATACTTCACGTACTTTTAAAGCTTCTTTTCCTTCTGAAATACGAACACGGCTAATATAATCTGCAACTGCTAAAATTCCGCCTAGGTTATCAGATGGATGTCCCCACTCTGCTGCAAGCCAAGTATCGTTATAGTCTAACCAACGGATCATACATCCGATATTAAATGCACCTTTTACTGGATCTAGTACATAAGACGTACCTGGTACACGTGTACCATTTGGCACGATTGTTCCTGGCACAACTGGTCCTAGTAATTTCGTACATTCTGGATATTGCAGTGCTAAAATTCCACATCCAAGTGTATCAAGTAATACGTAACGAGCTGTACTGAATGCTTCTGCACTAGTAACCTCTTTATTTAATACATAATCGGTAATCTCTTCTAATAATGCATCTTTTTGCTTAATTTCATTTGTTTTAATCATGCTATTCTTCCCTTTCTGTCGAAAATTCGTTATTATTAATGATGGGTGTCGGTCAAACACCCATCTGGCGGGCGGCGCTAACAACTCCCCAGTTGTTCTTATTTACTAAGTACATGTCGCTCGCCAATATAATTTACACGAGGACGGAACAAACGATTATTTGCATGTTGCTCAATAACGTGCGCACATAACCCCACTGTTCTAGAGCTAAAGAAGATTGGTGTGTAAAGTTGAATTGGAATACCTAGCATCCAATATACTGGAGCTGCATAATAATCAAGATTTGGATAAATTCCTTTTTCTTTTTCCATAATCTTTTCTCCAGCTTCACACATTTCATATAGTGTATAATCACCTTTTACATCACATAACTGTTTTAAAGCTTCCTTCATCATAAGTGCTCTTGGATCCATCTTCTTCATATAAACACGGTGTCCAAAGCCCATAATTTTTTCTTTGTTATATAGTTTCTTCTGTAATAACTCTTCAAATTTCTCAACATTACCAGCTTCTAAAAGCATGTACATAACCGCTTCATTTGCACCGCCATGTAAACTTCCTTTTAAAGATGCAACTGCACCTGTTAAAGCACCGTATAAATCTGATTGTGTTGATGCAATAACGCGAGCTGTAAATGTAGAGTTTGGCATTTCATGCTCACTATATAAAACAAGGGAACGATCAAAGATCTTTTCCTCAAGTTCAGTTGGTTTTTTACCAGTTAACATATAGAAGAAATTCGCACTATAAGATAATTCTTTAAGAGGTTCAATTGGCTCCTCATTATTTAAAATATGATAGCTATTCGCTACAATGTTTGGCACTTTACTTAACAGCTTGTACCCTCGGCTTTTATTCACTTCTAACGAGCGGTTTTCGATATCATTATCGTAACCAGCTAACGCTGACACACCTGTACGTAATCCATCCATGGGATGCGTCTCTTTAGGCAATGCCTTTAGTACGTTGAATACACCTTCTGGTACTGCATATTCTTCTTTTAATTTCTTTTCAAGTGTTACTTTTTCATCTTCATTCGGTAGGTGTTCCTCCAATAAAAGGTGCACAATGTCTAAATACTCTTTTGTTTTTGAGAGTTCGATTAAGTCATACCCTTGAATTACAATTTCACCTTTTACTGTGTCAAGAAACGAGATTTTCGTCTCCGCTGCCACTATACCATCTAATCCCGGGGAAAATTTCTCTTCAGCTTTCATCATTATTTCCTCCAATCCTAATAGATCTTCGTGCACATAACTGTAAGCCTTTACAATACTGTGAAACTACATTTCTATTTCAATGTATCAGAGTTTTTAGAAGATTTCAATTTATTTTATAATGATAAGTTTCCTACACTTTTCTTACTGTAACAATACAATTTTTTGAAAATAATTCTTATATTTTATAAAGAAAGGATAGACTTCTTTGCGTATTTTCAAAAACAAGATATAAAGATTTTTCATATAACACCGCCAAATATACAATTATTCTAATTTTATTTGAGAAATAGAAAAAACGAGCTGTACATAAATACAGCTCGTTACTATATGATATTTATTTCACTATCTCTTAAATATAATTTTTATATAAAACTTATTCATTTTTAATAAAGTTATTATTTTACATAATTAAATTGAATTTCTTCCATTTCCTCATGATAACTTACAAATAAATCATAGTTTTGAAAATACCAAAGATCATCAGAATCTACAAAAAATATAATACCTTCCTTCTCAACTGACACTATTTCGCCATCGGGTTTCTCAGCAACAACCCCTAAAGAATATCCGGGCTGAATTGAACTATCCCCTCCGTACCTTACAGTAAAACGTACAGATTCACCGTGCTTTATACGTAATTCTTCCTGGAACCATTGCAGAGCTTTACGATCAATTGAAATTCTCATCTTTATTCCTCCAGTTTACGCAAACTCTTTTTTTCCTAATCGTTGTTTTACAAAGAAGACGAAAATAATTAAGGCTATCAATGCTGAAATTGCACTCCCTGAAAATAAAATACGATAACCAAACATTTGTGAAACAACTCCAAGTAAAATAGCACCTAACCCGATTCCTAAATCAAACGCTGTAAAAAATGAAGCATTTGCAACTCCTCTTTTACTCGGATCGACAATTGTAAGCATTGCCGCTTGCAAAGCTGGCTGCGCTGAACCAAATCCAATACCGTATAATGTTGCTGCGATAATTACACCTATCAAACCATTTGAGATAGTTAAAACAACTATAGCTAAAATAGTAATACATAATGCTGGAAGTATGATGAATACTTCTCCATACTTGTCTAATAGTTTCCCTGAAATTGGTCTTACAATTGTTAATGCAATTGCATATACAAGAAAGAAAGTTCCCGGGTTTACATGAATTGATGATGCAAATAACGGTAAAAAGGTTGTTATTCCTCCATATGCAAACGATAAAAAGAATACTACAATCGTGATTGTTAATACGGATTTCTCAAATAGCTGAATTTTCCCTTTTTCTTTTTGTGGCGTAAATGGGATCTTCGTTATTAATGATAATACAACTGCCATAAAAGATAACAACGTCGCTAATAAAAATAGACCATCAAATGAATAATTTTGCACAACCCATAATCCAATCATAGGTCCAATCGCCATTGCAATTGTCATCGCCATCCCATACCAACCCATACCTTCACCGCGGCGTGAATCTGGAATAATATCCGTTATTGCTGTTCCAACAGCTGTTGTAGAAACAGCCCATGTTACTCCGTGAATAACACGTAAAACAGCTAAAAGGACAATAGTCGATGCTATATTATAGGAGTACATCGTTAAGCCAAAAAAGATGAGTCCGAAAATAATAAAGGATCTTCTACCATATTGATCTAACATTCCTCCAATAATCGGTCGTATTACAACAGCAGCTATTGTAAACATCCCCATCATAAGTCCAACTTGCGATTCATTGCCACCTATCTCTTTAATAAAGAGCGGGAGCGTTGGAACAAGTAAATAAAATCCTGTAAATAAAAATAACATTGCGAAAGTCATTTGAATAAATGATTTCGTCCATAATCGTTCCATAAAAATACCTCCATACACTCGTAAAATATTACGATTAACACCCTCATTGTACATTTTATTGATCTCTTTTCCCTCCGCAAATAGACGTATCTTTTCATATTAAATAGTCCACCATCAGCTTACATTAGTCTTAAGACTTTGTACGCATATTTTAAACGAAAGTCCTATATATGTACCTTTATACGTGTGAAAAGAATATACTAATTTATTATCACAACTTAGGAGTGATTATTTTATGTGGGTATTATCATCAAGAGTAACTGTCGCGGTTCCTTCGATACCCGAAATACATGCCCCCGCCGTTCATACAGCAAGTTCCGATGTCGGCATTGAACTTCCAGCAATTTGGCAACAATACCAATCACCAGGTCAAGCTACCCCTTCATTTTGGCATCATGGTGCCCATCCAAGTAGCACTACCTTTTATCATCCTAGCCACGCTCCACTACCTCAGGCTCAAGTCTTTTATCATTTCCCATCAATTTATTTTCAAAATTTTTATGGTACGTTTAACATTTAAAACACATCATTTCATAGCTACTACATTTAAACGAAAAAAGCACTTAAGATTGTAATTTTCACAAATCTTAAGTGCTTTTTAATATTTTTTATAAATTTTTCTTATTGCCCATTATTAGCAGGGGGCTCTCCTGCATTACCGCCAGTCTCTGGTTGTGTGGTCGCTGGTGGAGTTGTATTTCCTTGACCTCCTCCATTATTTGCCGGAGGTGTCGTATTTCCTTGACCTCCTCCGTTATTTGCTGGAGGTGTCGTATTTCCTTGACCTCCTCCATTATTTGCTGGAGGTGTCGTATTTCCTTGACCTCCTCCATTATTTGCTGGAGGTGTCGTATTTCCTTGACCTCCTCCGTTATTTGCTGGAGGTGTCGTTCCTTGGCCATTTCCATTATTTTGTTCTTCTTGTTTCTTTTGCTCTTCTAGTTTCTTTTGTTCTTCTTGCTTCTTAAGTTCCTCTTGTTTCTTTTGTTCTTCTTGTTTTTTCAGTTCTTCTTGTTTCTTTAATTCTTCTTGCTTTTTCTCTTCTTCAGTTTTTTGCTGTTGATCTTGTTTTGGTTGCTCCGTTGTATCCGGTACGCTAGTATTTGGCGATGAATCACGTTTTTCACCTTTTATACGTAGCTCACTACCTTCTTGAATAACACTACTTGGCATTTTAAAGCGTGATTTATCTGTAGCCATTTCGCTCATCATTTCTTTAAAGATCAACTGTGCAATTTTCGTATTCTTACTACTAATATACTCGTCTTTACCATCTTTCATATACCCAGTCCATACTGCCATCGTATATTGCGGTGTATATCCAGCGAACCAACTATCACGAGTTGCACTTTCTGGAATTTTATATTGAGCTAATTGCTTTGATGAATAGTTTGTCGTACCCGTTTTACCAGCTACATCTAAGGAGCCTACATTTGCCGATGTACCAGTACCAGATGTAACTACAGAACGAAGCATATCAGTAATCATGTATGCGGTAGAATCTGTCATAACTTGTTTTGGTTTTTGTCCAAAACTTTGTGACTTACCGTCTGGATAAACGACTTTCTTAACAAAATGTGGTTTCGTATATTTACCTTCATTACCAAATGCCGCATAAGCACCCGCTATTTCAGTTGGCGATACTTCATTTGTACCAATCGCTGTCGATTCTGTCGGTGCTGTATTAAATGTAATACCTAGTTTCTCAGAGAATTCTTTCGATTTACTAATCCCTACTTCTTTTGCAGTTTTAATTGCAGGAATATTACGCGACATTTTTAATGCTTCACGCATTGTAATTGGACCCATATGACTTCTATCTGCATTTCGTACTTCTTGTCCCGTTGAATACTTAAATGGAGAGTCATCAATTTGATGGTACGTAGCCCATTTTAAATATTCAATTGCAGGAGCGTAGTCGAAAATCGGCTTCATCGTTGAACCAGCTGCACGATCTAATTCAATTGCCATATTATGCCCTTTAAATACAGCTTTATTTTCTCCACGGCCACTACCTATAGCACGAACTTCTCCTGTTTTCGTATCCATAAATGTGAATGCACCTTGGAATTTATCGTTCGGATAATCAATGATATTATTATTTAAAATATTATCAGCAAGTTTCTGTGCTTTCGGATCTAACGTTGTATAAATTTCTAAACCGTCAGAACCGATATTAGCATCTGGTAATTCTTTTTCTACTTCTTTCACAACTGCATCCATAAATGCAGGGTATGGCATTGTTTGTAGTTGAGTTGCAGGCTTGAGTCCCTTTTCTACGTCAACTTTTATTGCTTCTTCCATTTCCTGTTTTGTTATATATCCATGTCGGTTCATTAAACTTAGAACAACATTTCTTCTTTCTGTTGCTTTTTGAACATTTTCTTTTTTCGTTGGATCATAGTTATTCGGTGCTTTCGGTAAACCTGCAAGCATCGCAACTTCTGGTAATGTTAAGTCCTTCAATTCTTTACCATAGTAGTTTTGTGCTGCTGTTGCGATCCCATATGAACGGTTTCCTAAGTTAATTTTATTTAAGTACATCTCTAATATTTCATGTTTTGAATACTGTTGTTCTAGCTTATAAGCTAAATATATTTCTTGCGCCTTACGCTTTGGTGTTTTGTCCATTGATAAGAAGTAGTTTTTAATAACTTGCTGTGTTATCGTACTTCCACCTTGAGAACCATAATCCCCTTTAAGACTTACTAGAACAGCACGGGCAGTACCTTTAAAATCTACTCCGCTATGCTCATAAAAACGTGAATCTTCTGTCGCTAAAAATGCATTTTCTACTAATTTAGGTATTTGCTCATACGTAACATTCGTCCTTTTTTCTTTTCCATATTCATATACCAAATCCCCGTTTTTATCATAAATTTTTGAGGATAACGGATTAACAAGTTTTGCTTTCTCAAGTTTTGGTGCATCCTTAATCATTACGAAAAAGGTAGCAACCCCCGCCACTAAACCAACAATACCAAGTAATAAACAAGTAATTAAAAACTTGCGAAAGAATGATGTTTTACCTTTTGGTTTTTGTGTTTTAGAAGCTGGCTGTTTTTTCTTTTTAACTTGTCGTCGTTCCTCTCGAGAACGATAATTTTCTGACATGTTACTTTCTCCTGCCTTTCAATTCTCCCGTTGATTTACTTAAAAATATTGAGGTCACTTTCTAAAATGAATTTGATTAAGAAAGTATATTGACCTGGAGCATTCAATATTTTCCTAATTCACAGATTATAAATTTTAGAATACTTCTTATACAAACTATTTTCACTTCTATTTTTCCTAATAACGCTGCCCCTTTAAGCATAGAATGTAGAAAGTGAATTTTTAATACCTCGTATAAATAATATACCTTTTTTTCAAATGGTCAATATTTTCTTATTTATAAATCAAAGGTGAAATAAAAATAGCACAACGATATGTACTTCGTGTGAACTTCCTTATAATTACGTATAACAAACATTTAATATATTGCATATAAGTATAATACCTCTTAAATTATAAGGATTTCAACATCACAACCTCAACATCTACAAGAAATTATTAAAAATGAAAAGTGAGGAGTTGTGTAATGATGAAGCTATCTCCCGTAATTTCAAAAAATATAGTTGCTGTTGGCTACAATCCTTTTTCTATGATTTTGCGAATCCAATTAAAGAATGGTATGTACGATTTCTTTAATGTACCAGAAAGTATTTATACTGGCCTATTACATGCACAATCTAAAAGTTATTATCATAATACTTACATTAAAAATTCTTTCCGCCACACAAAAATCTAAACTTAACACCCACTAAAAAAGAAAGGAGGTTAATCCTCCTTCCTTTTAAAAACATTTTGCAGATGAATTATCTTCGATTCCTCTTATTAATTTCATCATATGCTTGAATTTGTTTTTTCAAACGCCGATCAGCTTTTTTATCATGCACTACAAGAATTGCATGTATAACCCCTGGAACCCAAAATATTAATGTTAATATAAAATTTATGATTGCCTGAATTGGTTTTCCACAAAATAATACAGCAACAGGTGGAAGAAGAATTGCTAATAAATACATCATCCCTTGAAAACTCCTTATTTTTTATTTTATATATCACTTTTCAAAATATACGCAAAGAAATCTTATGATGTTGGCATTACATAAATTTTCATTAAGTATATATAACATCTCTTACTTTATATATTCTATCTATACGCAAAAAAACCTACTACCATTTTATTCTTAACCTACCTCTAAAATCAATGTATCTCCTTCTATTTAAATAAGTATTTCAGACTTTTTATTGTTTTCTAGCCTATTTTCTTCCTCTATTGCAGTTACTCCAATTGCAGAAATTAACGTTCCTATCGCTTGTATCCAAATACCAATGAGTGCAATGATTCTCTCATCCTTCTTATCAAAAATACTATCTTCATTTTCTCTCTCATCTTTCAATACATTTGAAACACCTTGATACGCTTGTAATCCAGCCCCTAAACTTTGCATGGAGTTACCCAGTATAATAATTTTCTGTAATACATTTATATCCAACAAAGCTGCTTCTACTCCTAAAAAAGCACCGATCGATTGTAAACTGTTCCCTGTAATGATAAGATAATCATTTTCTTTCAATTGTTCATTTATATTAAAATATGTTCCTATTACATTTGATATATTGCCTAATGCTAATAACTCAATTCCTATTTGATCAAGTAATTTACTTTGATTCTCTAAGCCTATATTTTGATTTTCTCTTTTTTCTTCCCCATCATCATAATTGCTCGCAATGATTTGTAATATATATCCGAGGGCTTGTAATGAGCTTCCTACAATAACAAGATCCGATTCAACTTTCTCTTCTCCAATAAATCCTCTTGTCGTTCCAATAGCAGCTGTAAGATTCCCTCCCACTTGAAACCATGCCCCTGTCACTTTTAAACTGCTTGGATTCATTTTTATCACCTATTTAAATATTTTCTAAAGCTTTCAAAACAAACAAATCTCACCCTTAATCTTTTATTTTATTTTTTAGATGTAATTTTGTGAATGATATAATGTGCTACTAATATAAAAGCACCTTAAAGGTGCTTTTTATATGCATGCTGGGCATGTCAATGAATCTCCATTTTTATCTATTGTTATATTCAATATATATTCAATTGCTTTATGTGACCAAGTTTCAGGTGTAGGCGATTCATTTATATATTGTGGCGCACATGACTTCAGCATTGGAGTACTAATACTCCCTCCAGGATCTAAAGCAACTACAGCCATGCCATGGGGTAATTCCAGGGCCATAGATTTAGTGATACCTTCAATAGCAAATTTCGAGGCACAATATGGCGCAAGCTCAGCCTCACCTTCTCTCCCCCAACTAGAACTCATATTAATGATAATTCCTTCTTTCCTAGCTACCATCGCTGGAACAAATGCTCTTATTACATTTACTACACCATTCACGTTTACATTCATTACATTTTCGAATTCTTGAGCCGTAATTTTCCAAAGTTGTGCATTTTGATTTACAATCGATGCATTATTTATTATCATATCGGGAGCTGTATGTGTATTAAGTATATAATTTGCCCAATTGTTAACTTGCTGAGAATCTGAAACATCAATTACTTGGAAATCATGTATTTTACTGTACTGCTTTTTTAGTTCTTCAATTTTATCTTTTGAACGTCCACAACCATATATGTTCCACCCTAATTCATGAAATCGATCAACCATCGCACGCCCTAACCCTTGTGTCACGCCTGTAATAATTACAGATTTACTAATTTCTTTTCGCTTCATTTCTCTCATCCTCCTTCCCTATATCTTACTCTCTTCATTTTTATTCAGCGATTTACTATAGTATCAACTCAACTCATACTTTAGTAATGGTTTTGATATTGTATACATAAACCAAAAAAGTAACCATCATGGTTACTTTTTGCTATATATCTAAAAATTCATTGTTTATTTCATTATTGTTTTTACATTTCAACTTCTCTTTTCCACATTTCTCACACTGGTAAATATAAACTACACCTAATGTCCCTTTTTTAAAATTCTCATTATCCTGCATCTTAATAAAAATATATTTATGTTTACAATGCGATTCACCCAAATAATTTTTAAACCACTTTTTCAACACAACACATTCCACCTTTATGATAGAACCTTTATTTAGCTGCTTTATTACATACTTTTATTTAAATGTTCAATCTCATCTTGCAACTTTTTAAATTGCTCAAAATGCATGGTAATAGATTGGCTACTACCATAATCAACATTTTGTTTCACTAATATAACACCCGTATCATGAAAAAGCGCTTCAAGTTCTTTCCTAATAGACACTTTCGCAATATGAGCTGTTTTAATTGCAGATAAAATTGCAATTTCATTAAACTTTAATTTTATTTCATTTGGACAAAATGCGTCTTCAACTAATATAACTTCATTACTATAAATTAGTGCAACAAGATTACTTGATTTGGCATCTGTTAAATCAACTTTTTTCATAATATCTTTCATTACATTTTGCCTCCTTTATTTTCATATATATCAATTATACAAATTTTTTTAAAAAATTACTCAACTTTATTATATTAATTTTAACACACTTTTATTGAAATCCATGCTCCAAACGTTTTACTATTCCACAATTTTTATTATATGAACCATCTGGACTATAACTCCATATAGTAATGTTAACAACTTATTATAAAGCAGGTGAAAATTATGCCATCAGTTGTAGGAAATTTAGTTGTACAAAATAGTAATGGATCATTTAACTTAGGTGATTTCTACAACGTTTCTCCGAAAGAAAATACGAAAGCTTATAATGGTTCCGGCGCATCAAACGTTGGTTTTGTTGTTAATACTTTTAGCGGTGTTAGCGCGACCAATACATTTGATTCTGACCTTGCAGATCAAAACCAAGTGGGTACAGCCTAATCTTATGTTCAACTTTTTGTATAGAAAATTTTAATTTGTCTATACTATAATCAGGCTGTTTGACAGCTCTTATCGATTTTGGAGTACCCTATCTTTTTCTCCCTTTCCCTGGGGCTCAGCAGCTAGCACAAAGCTAGCTGCTTTTTCTTATATTATTTGTCTCATAAATCAGAAATAAAAAAAGCTGCCATTTAATATTCAGCTTCTTTTACATTATTTCAATAATATCCATAGCGTTAAATACGTAAGTTTTATAAAAGGCGTCTGTACAAATTACAATTTGTTTTACCGGATTGATATGTACAACAGTCATGTAGCTTGTTAATATGTAACCATCTTCAAAATATGTTACCAATATTTCTTTCTCAGACAGTAATGACGTTAATAATTTATCAGAAATCCTCTCTTTTGCTTCATTTGTTAAAAGCGGTTTTTGTACTTTTAATTTCTCTCCAATAATCTTTCTCATATTTAAAAGTTGTTCGGACATTACTGTAAACGGAACCCACTCTCTTTCTTCTTTTTGTATCTTTACATCGTTCATTTTTTATCTCCTTGATCATTTATACATTTATTTATTCATGCTATCCCTTAGTTATTTTTAATACTTACTAAACTCGAATTTACTTCTAAACTATAATTAGGTTACCTCTTAAAAGAACATTCGTTCTTATTATACACGAACTTACGTTCCTTTGAGAAGAGCTATACTTATTATTTCTTAACAAAAAACATAATTTTATTTATCTCCATATTTTTTCCTTTATCAAATAAACTTTTCATTTCTTATATAAAATGCATATAAAAACTAAAAGGCGACTTCACACAAAGTGAAATCGCCTTTTTCTAAAAAATATTCAAAGCTTATTTTTCTATCCTAACTAATGTTCTTTCTGGAATACATAATTCATCTATATTAAAATGATTTATTTTTAATTTCAATTCCCCTACTCGTTCCTTATCTTCATCACCAACCCAACAACTGAATAATTCAAAATAGTCTCCATCTTCCAAATAACCTTCCATAATCTTGCATAAAGTTAAAAGTTTTTCTTTCGCTTCTTTTTTTTCCTTTACGTTTTGCCACTCGACAAGTTCAATTCCCCAACTAGTTGAAACCTCATATATGTAATTTTTTTGGAATTGATACTCTTGTACAATTTCAAGCATACTTTCATCTGCAAAACATGGTCCAAAAACAATTACATCATTAGAATCGGGCTCCGTTAACGGAATTTCTACATTACAGCCTATGTAACTTGCTAAACTCATTTTATACTCCTCCAATATTCGTATAAAAAATACTTCATAGTATATTTATTTACTCAAATATAAAATCCCTGCCTAAACAAAAAAGTTTTAAATTTTTTCGTTTATTAACCATCTATAACTGAACACATATACTATGATGAACGAACTCACAAAGCATAAGAAAAGAGAGCATTTACAACACTCTCTTTTCTTACATACTCTATGGAACTTTACAAAACTGAATCAGTGATTTTTATTATTATATTTCATTACATATACTTAGGTTGTACTATTATATGTAACTCTCTCTCTGTATCCGCTTTTTTCGGATGACGAAAATAATTAAGTTCGTACTTTAACACTTTATACTCAACAATTCCGATTTTAATCCCTTTCGTTTCTTTTAATATAGCTAATAAATCACTTATATTTTCATCATATGACTCAAAAATTTTCGCTCCGCCCTCTCCTTGAAAGATTACTTTCATATATTCTCCCCACCTTAATTTATTGATGTGGTAAATGATGCGTTTAAAACGATTCATTCTTTATCCTAAAATTTTCACAACAAAAAGAGCATCCTTTCCAATCGAATGCTCAGCTTTTTACTAATTATCCATGTTAAATATTTATTCAAAAACATTATATGTATTATTTTTTAAATTATGTTCGATATTCATTATTAAAGAGTAAATATATGTAATAAACTTGCATAATGAAAACCGTAGAATATCCACTTTCGTTGAAATAATTATAAACCATAATTTTCCATTGTAATTCTTAATATTTAAATGTAATATTGTATTGTCTTACTATCTATTTATAACTCACACACTAATTAGAAAAGGGAACTCTATATGAGTTCCCTTTTCTAATTATGATTACAGTCATTATTTCTTTTCTAGAAATTTAAATGTATCTTTAAATTCTTTATTATTCACTTTAATATCAGCATCTTTCAATAAATCATTGACTACTTGTTGTTTCCATTTACCTGTCGTATCTTGTAGTCTTTGTTGTTCTATATCTTTACGAATTTTATCCTTTACTTCATCAAATGGCTTCAATTCTTTTTTATCCGTCACTTTAATAATATGGTAACCGTAAGTTGTTTTAACCGGATCACTTACTTGGCCTGCATCTAATTTATACGCAGCTTCCTCAAATTCTTTCACTGTTTGCCCAGGAGCAAAACCAGATATTTCCCCGCCCTGTTCCTTTGAACCAGTATCCTCTGAATACTGTTTTGCTAAGGCAGCAAAATCTTCACCATTATTTACTTTCTCCTTTATTTCTTTAGCCGTTTTTTCATCTTTCACTAAAATGTGACTTACTTTCATTTCTGGTTTATAGTTATTTTTCACATCTTTATCTGTAACTGTTGCTTTAATCGCTTTCTCAAATGCAATTTCTGGCTTCATTTTTTCTTTTAATTCATCTTCGTTTTTCAACCCAAGTTGTTCTAAAGTCGATTTAAAGTTCTCACCCATTTTATCTTTTGCTTCTTCTACTTTCTTTTTTGCTTCCTCATCTGAAACTTTATATTTATCTAACAATGCCTTACTTAACATCATTTGATATAAAGTACTTTCTCCATATTGTTGTCGTAATTCTTTACTTAATTCTTTCTCTGTAACATTCCCTACTTTTGATGTTACTACGTTGTCTGAGGAACCACATGCAGATAATGCTAGCATCACGCATGAAATAATTGTTCCAATAAATATTTTTTTCTTTTTCAATTCAAATACCTCACTTTTATCATTATGCAAATTAACTATACACAGTCATTGTGAAAACAGTGTGTTTTCTACATGTAATTCATTTCATATGAGTAGACTATGTATCATGTATTTTCATTTTTAAACGTAAAGAGTCTTCTTACTATTATGTATAGTAAGAAGACTCTTTACATACTCCTTAAAAACAATACTGCCGCTATAGTTACTTAATAATTACATGTTTTTCAGGTATCCAACTATTCTGCCCGATATCTACCGCATTTCCCACTCTACCCCACACTCGAAAAGATGTCGATCCATCTATATCCCCTTTATAATTCATACATTCAGGCTCTTCATAATAATTTACTCCGTAACCGACAGGATATTTCGAAGTTGCATAAAACCATTTCACATTAAAATGTTTTAAATATGCCCACTGCTTATCGTTCCCTAAACAAATCATATCTTGCTCACCGCCTCCCCAATAACCTGTTAAGATTAAATATGGAATTTTCTGAGTGAGTGCACCTGTAAATTGAGGGGTCATGGGAGTTTCATATAAATTTATTCCGTGTCCATCAGGATATTTCGAAACTGCAATACCAATGCCATTCGGTTGCTGTGTATACACTATGTTAGATTGATTTGCTTTGTTGGAATCTATAAACCAAGAAAGTGACTTATTTCCTACTAATCGATTCAGATCACATTTCCCAATACCAGGAACATTCCCTGAATCCGTATATTGCCACATATCGCATGGATATGCTGGCTTATTCCCTCCATAACGAGGGATCCATATGAAATCAGCTTCAATATTACATGCTCCAAATGATAAATACGTGTGATGCCCTACGTATAATCCTACTTTTTCCACACCTAAACGGCGTAATTCATCAATAAATGCCTGTGTCCCGCCTTGCATATCTACCATCGTTTGAACTTCTATGTCCGCTACCCAAAACTTAGCAGATTGATCACCACGATTCCAAAAATCTTGTGCCTCTTTCTTTGCATCAGCAATAGATATAAAACGGCAAAAAGCATAATTACCGAATGGGATACTATGCTTTTTCATTTCACTAACATAATTTTGATACATAAAATCCACCGTATTAGAGCCATCTTGAACTCTAGCAATCACTAAATCTAACTGAGATGCTGCAATATCCCAATTAATAGTTCCATTCCATTTTGAAATATCTACAATATACCCCATACATTTCAGCTCCTCTTGAATGTCTTATTCATAGCTTGTTTTATTGTAAGCCTCCTCTCTCTAAAACTAGCTATCTATAATATAAATAAAAAGAATCTTTACTGTTTTTCAAAATATATTCTCTTTCAGAAATATTTCTATCAACTTTAACATGTATGCCACATAAAACATTCGAAATATACCCTACTATTCATTTGTTATGTAATCTCGTCCTATCAATCCAGGTATCAATCATTTTTACGGATATTAGAAAACATCCCCCTACATTATTAAATTAAAACTTCCAAACTTAACGCATGCACTAAAATAATATAATTACCACCAACAGGAATAAGCGGCCCAACTGTAACAGTTGGATCAGCACCTATTGAATTTTTTAATTCATTAAAATATGTGATCCACGGTGGCGAAAGCTGAGCTTGTACATTTTCTTCCACTATTTTATACTACCTCCTTATACCATTCTTACTAACATAATATGTAACAAACAAAAAAATGCATTAGTTATATTAACCATTTCCGTATTTATTGATTATATTAATTAAACATTTTATTTCCCATTCTCAATTTCCCCTTTACATCTTTAAGCACTTTTACTACTATAAAATTCTTTATTATAAGCAAATCCACTGAAATTTCATATTATACTAATACGACTCTATATCCATTAAATTATAATACTCAATATTAGGAGCTGATTTCATGGAAAAAAAACCTATCGTGTTCAAAATCCCACCAAATTCAAAGCTAAAAATTACATTTTTCGGTCCTTGTAACGAAGTAATTACAAATGTGTCTATAATTAATCAACTATGCACCCCTAAATGTCAAACTATCACGCAATACCCAGACTTTAAGAAATATGTAACGGAAGTACGATCGCTATCCCGTTGTTAGTCCGCATAATGCACGATTTTCACAACTTTATTACCTAAAATAACCGAGAAAGAAAATAACTGCATTCCTAGACTAAAATTACTCATGTTATGATATTCCATTGATAATTCATTGATTTTTTACACGTTTTTATGAAAAGAACATATATTATCGTATGGAGATTATCCACTCATAAAACCTATCTTTCTTTGGAGCGTACTTTTTATGTATGCTCTTTTTTTATGTAACCGTCCCCCTTCTAAATTGACCAACAATATATTAAAATTCTTTATATACTCAAGGAGGTCAAATATGTTCAAGTTGCATCCAATACTACTCATCTTAGGATTGATTTTGTTTTTATATAGTGTAATCGCCTTTATGCTATTCTTTTCAGTGTATTAGCATTCCCTACACAAATCTATGTTCAATATATAATTTCTATATAGTAAAGAAAAAACATAATGATACGATCTTTTATGTATTCCGTCTTTCTTGTTCTATAAGAAAACTAGTAAACTTACTAACAATGCGTTTTTACAAGCATGTTACTTATTATTCTGTTTATTATCTGAAGAAGGTTGAAGCCCCTACAAATTAAACTACGCTTTACCTATTTACTTATATATTTTAGAAAAACAATAATAATCCCCTACCATTTGGTAAGGGGATTAACTAAACCTACTAAAAAACATTTAATGATCAGTTTTATTTAGTTGGAGAAGGAAATCTTGCTGCTTCAAAATGTGCACCATCTTCTAAAGGACTTAAAACTCCATCTATACTACTTTGTGCATAAATCTCAACTTCATCCCCTGCATTCAGTTGAACAATCGTCGAAACACTTACGACATTTCCAAAACTTATTGGACCAAAAAAGTCATTATCTATAGCTATCGCTGCGTTTCCATTCACACGAATTTCTACACGCGCTCTATAATTTAAAGTTGGATCGTTTGGAAAGAAACCAATCGTTCCAATAATAGAATATACACCTTTAGTCTTCGGCATAAAAATAGATGTTGCTGGATTATACTCATTCGCTAAATCAAATTGTTCATTTTGAAATAACACTTTCACAAAAGTATTAGCAGGAACATTTTGATTCACAGTATTTCTAGCTCTAAATGCGGATGCTCTAACAAGATTGTCCTTGTTATCATGGCACTTACTAGTGTTCTTACAACAATCATGATGCTTCTTTTTATACTCCTTACAATACTTACAGTAGTAATAACAAGACATACTAATTCCCCTTTCAAACTTATTACTACATATTATGTAAGATTGATTTATAAGGTTTGGACTAGCTATTTTTATTATTCATAAGGGCGCTATTAACCTGCACCCTTATTTATATACACCACTTCATTCCTTACTAGTTATAAGTTGTATACAGTTCCATATGGAATAGTAAGAAAAGAACTTCCGTACGGTGTAACATGATGTACTGGGTAAAAATACTCTACGGATGAATAATACGGTTGTACACCTTGCTGCTGCATTTGCAATTGTTGTTGCATTTGCAATGCTTGTTGAATAGCTTGGACTGTACTTTGTGCTCCACTATACGTTATAGATGTACCATACGCTGGTCGCATACCAGTTTCAGAATTAAAATATGAATAAAACATGATTTTCAGCTCCCTTCCCGTATAAGTTATTACAAATTATATTATGATTCTTTATTTCAGTGGGTACTATAAAGCTAGTCCACTCGCTTATATTCAAATAACAAAATAAAAAAGTAGCTGCTAGACTACTTTGACTCCTTCTTATTACCAAATGAAATGATATACATATTCTTCTGTTACACGCTCATTAATTCCCGCAACCCTGACGAACCTAAGTAAATCCGCCCCTTGCAGAAAATATATCGACATCGTAACCGGTACTTGTGACCACATGAATTGAAAAAGCTCATTCACCCTCTGATTCGTCGTAATGATTAAATCATTTACAGGTCCATGATTCCATGCAGAGGTTTGAACTGAAGTGAAAGAAAGGTCTTTTCCATTAACCACTATTCTTGATACGCTTTGAGTTATGTCCACAATAATCCCCTCCAACATTACAAAAATCGGACCTTTTTTAGTTCATATTATTATAAATATTCTTAACTGCAATAAATGTTTAAGGCAAATCCCTAATAAAGTGAAACTTTAATCAGCCCTCACCAATCGGGCTTTTACGGGCATCCCGACTCCACCTAACTTCTTTGCTTCCGCTGAATTTTGAGGTGAGGATCTTACTGCCCGTTAATGCGAGATAAATTTTTTTATTCATATCCCTTAATTCCCGTTACAACCATATAATTTCTAACCTTATTCAATTTTTGTAATTAAAATAAAAAATAGCTAATTCACTACTTAAAAAGTAAAAAAAGCATCAGATTGACTAGTATGTAGATGGTTAAATGAATGTAAAATGTTTTTAAATTATCTACTCTTTTTTTAGTTTGGAAGTAACTCTCATCTCGTCCCATCTTTATACACCACTTTCTTAATCACACTGAACGCAATATTCAATTGATGAGTTTGTCATTTCGTTACCTCCAATTAACGCCTTTGTTCAATGTAGTAATTTTCTTGTATAATAAAAGTTAATTAATCTAGAAGGGACTGAATTATGCGCAGATATCAATATTTTTAATCTACCTATCATTACAACATAACGGAGGTAAAAGTATTGATTACAGAACTACACTCACAGAGATTATATTTAAGGAAAATGAAAGCATCTGATTCACTAAGTATGTTTAAAATATG
This sequence comes from Bacillus sp. HMA207, assembly GCF_003402455.1. Lineage (NCBI taxonomy): Bacteria > Bacillati > Bacillota > Bacilli > Caryophanales > Bacillaceae > Bacillus > Bacillus sp. HMA207. Next base: position 2,514,303 of record NZ_BEZT01000001.1, read on the forward strand.
GTCTGATCCTGATGTTACTAAATTCATGAATATAAGTAATTTCACTGATGAGAACCAGGCAAAAGATATGATTCAATTCCTTAACGAACTCGCTAAAAATAATAAAGCTATACGTTTTACTATTATTGAAAAAGAATCTAATCACATTATCGGTTCATGTGGCTATAATTCCTTAGATTTTGAAAACTCAAAGACTGAGATTGGCTATGATATTTCAAAAACATTTTGGGGTAAAGGATATGCACCTGAAGCAATATCCTCTTTATTAGATTATGCTTTTACACATCTAAAACTAAATCGTGTTGAAGCAAAAGTTGAACCTGCAAATGTAAATTCCATAAAAGTATTAGAAAAATTAAACTTTACTTTTGAAGGTACTCTGAGAAAGAGCGAAAAATCAGCTGGAAAGCTTATCGATTTAAATATCTATTCGAAATTAATAAGCGATTAATTTTAGTCGCTCTGCCCATACTCAATCAAAGTGTGGGCTTCTTTAATTTTTGTATAAAATTCAAAAGTTTGACACAATCCTGGAAAAAGCTTATAAAGAAAAGTGAGGTTTCGTTATTTTCACACTTAGTAGCGCAGTCATGTTACATACAATTTTATAAGTGTGAACGAACTACAAAACTAAAAAACAAATAATAAGTTTGCAACATGTTTGCAAATACGAATTTTGCATATAAATTCGTGTGATATTGAAAGGAGTTTTACTTATGAAAGAAATTAAAACAGAACAAGAATTCAAAGACATCATCGCAAGCGAGGAGCCTGTAGTTGTTAAGTTCTTTACTACATGGTGCCCAGATTGCGTACGTATGGACAACTTTATCGGAGATGTAATGGAAGAGTTCAATAAATTTGAATGGTATTCTATTAATAAAGATGAGTTTCCAAGTATCGCTGAAGAGTATCAAGTAATGGGTATTCCAAGTTTACTTGTATACCAAAATGGTGAGAAGTTAGGCCACTTACATAGTGCTAACGCAAAAACTGAAGAGCAAGTTACTGAGTTTTTAGAAGCATACTAAAATGAAAGCCCTCTGGAAAATATTTTTCAGAGGGTTTTCATCTATTTTCACAATTATCTTTTGAAGTTTTTCATCGTTTAATGAATTACACCTTGTCATGATAAGAATAATACGTAGTAAGAAAAGTATTCGTTTCCTCATCCATCTACCCTCCTATCTCTTTAGTAAATAAACTCCAATTAGGTTCACACCTTGACTTTGTACTTTTCAACATATTTTTCCTTTACGAAACTTTGTTATCCCCTTCTTAAAAAGCTATAAAACGTCAACAATGTTTGTATAGACCCACACGACTTTCGTTTGATACTCTATTTATAGAAAGAAATTCCTTTAAAGAAAGGTGAGTGATTAAAATGGATACTCTTTCTCATAAAGAAGCTGATAAAGGTGCTATTGTCAGCATTATGGCCTACATATTTTTATCCTCTATGAAAATCATCATCAGTTATATTACCCTCTCTAGCGCATTACGCGCTGACGGTTTAAATAACTTAACGGATATCGGTGCTTCTTTAGCGATATTAATTGGTCTAAAAATATCTCGTAAACCTCGTGACCCAGATCATCCGTATGGGCATTCGCGTGCCGAACAAATCGCATCACTTGTTGCGTCCTTCATTATGGCAACAGTCGGATTAGAAGTTGTTATTAGTGCCATTCAATCTTTCTTAAATCCGAAACAAGCAGCACCTAATGTACTCGCTGCATGGGTTGCTTTATTTTCTGCTGTCGTTATGTACTGCGTGTATTTGTATACGAAAAAAATTGCAGCACGAACAAAAAGTAAATCATTAGAAGCCGCTGCAAAGGATAATTTATCAGATGCACTCGTAAGTATTGGTACCGTAGTAGGTATTGTCGGTTCTCAGTTCCAAATGCCTATTTTAGACCCTATTGCCGCTTTAATTGTCGGTCTTATTATTTGTAAAACTGCATGGGAGATTTTCGTAGAATCTTCTCATATGCTAACAGATGGAATTGATCCTGATAAAATGGAAGAATACGCTGATGCTATTGAGCATATTGGCGGTGTGGAAAACATTGTAGATATTCGAGCACGTATGTATGGGAATCAAACGTACGTTGATATTACAATTGAAGTAGATGCTCGCATGGATGTTGGAGAAAGTCACTGTATTACCGACAACATCGAAGCTATGCTGCGCAAAAAATTTGGAATTTACCATGCACACATTCATGTTGAGCCAATGAAAAAAGAACCTATTATGACATAGGTTCTTTTTTTATGAACGTTTTATGGAATATAACACATAAAACGAGCCAGCTACCGCCAGCTGCCCATCCTGCTAATATGTCAGATGGATAGTGCACGCCAAGATATATTCGGCTAACTGAAATAGATAATACAACAAAGCTTGCTATAAGAATAATTAACAATTTTTTATGCAACGAAATACGCTCTTCAGTAATTGTGACGTATGCAATAAATCCTAAAAAAGCAGTAGCATTCATCGTATGACCGCTCGGAAAACTATATCCAGTTGCAGTAACAAGCTGCGTAACATCAGGTCTTGCTCGTTCATACCATAGTTTAAGCATACTGTTTAAATAACGAGATCCGTAGTAATTAATTGTTAGAAGTAACGCACTAAGCAACTTTTTTCTAACGAGAAAATACATTACAAGAATAATGAGTAATGGAAAATATATTCTTTTGGAACCGATAAAAGACACCCAAGTAAAATAGGTCGTCAAATAATCGTTTCGAAAGCTTTGAATAAAATGTGCGACTATATTGTCAAAGTTCTCAATACAAGCGGTATGATACGAAAGTGATAATACGACAAAACAAATGAGTAACGTAAAACTTAGCAAGTATAAATGTCGATATCGTTTCACATACATAACCTCACTATGCAAAAAAATGGAGCGGTTGTTTTAGTTTTCCTCTCCATTTCTTTTTTATGCATAGTTTATTAAAAAATATAATTATTAATTTTCCGCTTCATCTCAGGGATATCTTCTCTTGTTACGGTAAAACGAATCACCTTCTCATCAAGATCAAGCGCCTCAGCGAATAATCCAGCTAAACCACGGGATTTTCTATCTACTTCCATAATAATTTCTAGTCGGTCGTATGCACGTGGCAAGATTAATAATTCTAATTCATCTAATTTCCCATAGTGCTCTCCAGAAACCGGAATAAACTCAAATTCTTGTGCGAATGGAACTTGCTTACGTAATCGGTGCGGTAATTCTTCACATTCTATATGACGTGCTTTAAACCCTAATTCATTTACACTATCTAAAACACTACTTAATAATGCATTGGGTAACACTTGAACGTAGTCGCGGTCACTTGGGTCTATACTACGTTTAATATCAAGACCTGTATGAATCCAAACCGTTTTCATACCAAGTGTAAGTGGTGCTTCAATTGGCATTGGAAAAGAAAATGGAATTTCAACTTTTTCATTCGGTTCTACAGAAAAAGGTTCTGTTAAGCGTACTCGCTCTAAATCATACGTTGCTGTTACTTTTTTATCATCCACTTCTCGTACATAAGACGTCGATAATGTTAAGTAAATGCTTTCAATTTGTTGGCTAACTGAACCTCCAGTTATATGAACCTTTCCAACTATTTCTTCCCCAACAATATACTCATCTTTTTCAAGAACAGTATCTACCTTTGCACTTCCAATACCAACGCTTGCTAAAAACTTTTGAAACATGGAGTCTCCATCCTTTCTAAAGCAGAAGCTACATCTTGTTTTAAATCTTGTACATTCTCATAGTACGGCGTTTTTATTTGTAACATTCGCATAAGAATTTCGCGATTATAATGTTCCAAAGTTAATTCTTCGTACCATGGTTTTTCCTGTTTTTCATTAGATTCATATCCTGCATATAATAAAAATAATGAGAAATGACCGAGCGCATAAAAGTCGCTACGAAAGTGAACTTCTCGCATCAAAGCTTGTTCACCTTCGTAAGTTGTAGCTCGCTCATCATCCTCACCTTTCCATTTAGCCAATCCAAAATCAATAATACTAATTTGATTTTCTTTCATTAGTATGTTTGGAATGCGTAAATCTCGATGAATAATGCCTTCACTATGAAACACCGATACAATTTCTAATATTTCATATAAAATCTTAAAAACTTCACGTTCTGTATATACATACCCATCTATGAAAATATAATCTTCAAAATTTTCACCAGGCATGTACTCCATCACAAAGAAGCTCTTTTTCTCCCATATGAAATGATCATATAGACTAGGAATTGCATAATGATTTAATGTTTGTAAAATCATTTTCTCTTGTTCAAATGATTTTCTACCAGACTCATATCTTTGTTTACTTTGTCTTAATTGTTTTAAGACTTTATATCTATTTGTTTGTAAATCATTAACGACGTATGTAACCCCATAACTGCCCATTCCAATTACTGATTCAATTTTATAACGTTCTGCAACAATTGTATTTTTTCGCAGTGGTCTATCAAATAATGCTAGTACACGACACCATTTCATCAGCTACTTGAAAAGAAGCTACGGCTTTTACGTTTTCTTTTATAATGTTGATGTCCATAACCAGATGAACGTCGTTTATAGTCGCTACTTGAATACGAACGATATTTTTTCTTTCCTAATAAAGAATCAATAATTTTTTTGAACATTCCTTCACCTCTTGAGTAAAATTTCCTTTTCATTATACCAATAATTATTGACTATATTTGTGACAGGTTTGTAAAGAGTAAAAAACGACGAGTTATGCCCGTCGTTACTTTCATTCATCCTCTTCATCAAAAACTTCATCAATCATACATTTCTCTAATAAATACTCAAATGTAATATCTGCGAGATCTTCAATTTCTTCTCGTTTTGGGACGTACCCTCTTTCAATTAGTTGCTCATAAAAAAACTCCGCAATCTCTTCCGTATCAATCACGACTTCAATTTCCTTCATGAGCATCACTCCTTTATTTCTGTTTTATGAAAAAATCTCAAAATTATGTATATGAGATTAGAAAAATAGATTTTATTTTTTTATAGGTCATAAGCTTTGGACGAGATGCATACGATTGTAGTACAAGCTATTCAAAGGGGGAAATAATAATGGAAAATCAATATGAAGTAGGACAAACAAAAGAAGAGTTCATGCATGAAGATCAATGGGCAGACTCTCTTATAAAGTGGCTTTTTATTTTTTTAATAGTTGTAGGCATACCTTATACTGCATATGTTGTTGTTCAATTTATTCTCTCTTTCTAGTTAACTATTTTTTCTCTGTCAATTTAACTAAATAATTATGAACAACATCCATTACAATTTTATATTCTTCATCTTTAAATGTATCGAACAATAATTGATAATCGTTATAAATATCAAGTAATCCATCAATGATTTCTTGACGATTCGTCTTAACACTCACTTTTTTCGAGTTGTTAATTGACTTTAACTTTCCTAAATCTAATTTATTCATACCTGCTTTATCTTGTTTCATTTTCTTCAAAATTGCATTTGCCGTTTGAGCATTGGCGAGTAACGTTAAATCTGATTCATCCGCTTCTAACCATTCACCATCCGTAATCCGTGACAATTCATAAATTGTATCTTCCCATGCGTCATTCTTATATCTCCATACTTCTGTACGAAAACCAACAATACGGAAAACATCTTTATCATATCCAGTTACTTGCACAAGATCACCAAACGTGAAATTATAATTTAATTCAATCCACTCCGTATCGCCCTTTTTCATATCTTGCTCTGTAACGTGCTGCAATGTTTGCTCTACGTAAAACCCATCGTGATTATTGACTTCGTATACATAAACTCCATCTAAAACCTTCATATTTGTGATTTTCCCAACGGTTCCATATAGCGTAATCACGACTATGTCCCCTACGTTGTATTTAGGTTGTTTTTTTCTTGCCATCTCTATCTCTCCTTTTTTTGACGTCGTGATTTTGATATCAGTATATGCAACCTACATAAAAACGCTTATCACAGAAGCTTATATTCATAAATTTTTTCAATAAAAAATATAATCTTATAAAATTTACATTGCACTCAAAAAAAGCTAGTAACTAGACTAGCTTCAAATCAACAAATTTCATAATAAAAAACATACAGAATACTTCACTTTAAATAAAGTAATGTATTCTGTATGTTTTCAAATAGTTTTTATCTATCTTGTATGTATAAATCCCAGGCTTCATCAAATATAGACATACTTTCTAGCATTCCGCTCAACTCTAAGTATGAACTAATTTCATCATAGTCTTCAGATTGCTTCGGAAAACTTAAATCATCATACATCGCCTCTGCTAAATCTGAAATTTCATTTCTAAATAAAGCTGCACGATGCTTCATCATATAATGGTAAAATGTCTTTTTCAAAAATATTCCCTACCTTTCTAACTTGGGTACATTATACAAGGCAAAAAAGAAAAAAACCAGCATAAAAGCTGGTTAAAAGTCGAAATAATTTCTTTTTAATAGACGCGGTCTTCCCATTAATTCTTCATATGTTAGTTGTTTTGGTAAATCTTTCGTGTAAATTAAGAATAATTGATCTTCAATTTCTTTTACTGTATGGTCTGATTGATAGTCCATCCCGCACGAGGAACAAGAAATACATGGTGTCTCTTGGATTTCAATGGCTTTCGTACCATCTGGTAATTCCCAATATACAGTATTCAAGCTTTCTTTCGCTTCTGTACTGTCACACCACATACAATTCATACTGCATCACCCTCAGTTTTTTTGTCGTTTTCTTCTAACTTAGCCATTTGTGCTTGATATTTTTTATCTTTTAATTGATCGCGCTTATCACGTTTATCTTTTAAAGATGCATGAGTATCATTATCTTCGTAGTCTTTACGACGGTTCATACGCTGTAAGTCGTCTGGAACGAGGTTAAATTTCTTATCGCTCATAAGACCTGCGATACCAACATCTGAACGTTTTTCTTCGTAGTTCGGATAAATCTCTTTAAAGTATCCTTCCGCTCTTCCTGGAATATAGCTCTCTGGCTCTGGATACGTCGTAATAACACCTTCAAAGTTACGAAGTACAACTTTATCTGCACTTTGTGAGATTAAATAGTTTGGCTGAAGTGCAATTTTACCGCCTCCACCTGGCGCATCAACAACGAATGTCGGAACAGCATAACCAGATGTGTGTCCACGTAAACCTTCAATAATTTCAAGACCTTTAGATACTGGTGCACGGAAGTGACCGATACCTTCAGATAAGTCACATTGATAAATGTAGTATGGACGTACACGGATTTTTACTAAGTCATGCATAAGTTTTTTCATAATTGGAACGCTGTCGTTAATACCAGCTAAAATTACTGCTTGGTTTCCGACTGGAACACCAGCATTCGCTAACATTTCACATGCCTTTTTCGATTCTTCAGTAATTTCAATAGATGTATTGAAATGTGTATTTAACCATACTGGATGGTATTTTTTAATAATGTTACATAAGTTTTCTGTAATACGTTGTGGGAATACTACTGGTGCTCTCGTTCCGATACGAATAATCTCAACATGCGGAATCTCTCGTAAATTTTTTAATACATATTCTAAAATTTTATCGTTAATTAGAAGTCCGTCACCACCGGAGATTAATACATCTCGTACTTGTGGCGTTTCACGAATATAAGCAATTGCATCATCTAATTGTTTCTTCGGTACACCCATTCCAATTTGTCCACTAAAACGACGACGTGTACAGTAACGACAATACATAGAACATTGATTTGTTACTAAGAATAGTACACGGTCCGGATAACGATGTGTTAGCCCTGGAACTGGTGAATCTTCGTCTTCGTGAAGTGGGTCTTCTAAATCATATTTTGTTTTATATAACTCTTCCGAAATCGGTACTGATTGCATCCGAATCGGACAGCGTGGATCATCAGGATTCATTAGCCAAGCATAGTACGGTGTAATGTTTAACGGGATCGTTTTCGTTGAAATTTTAACGCCCTCTTCTTCTTCAGGTGTTAAGTTAATCACTTTTCTTAAGTCATCTAACGTTTTGATCGTATTCGTTAATTGCCAAACCCAATCATTCCATTGCTCTTCAGTAACATCTTTCCATAATTCGATATCCTTCCAGTGACGATTTGGTTTGTATACATCATGTAACATTGCTATTCCCCCTTTTTATACGCTCATTCTTTATATAAGCAATAGTTATGCCAACTTTACATTGTTGATAAGTAAATGTGCGGAGAACCCTATTACATAAGCGAAAAAATATTTTTAAGCGTTGTATGAAATCAATACTTAACATCATATTCATTACTTTTTATATATGTAAACGCTCTTTTATTGGTGCAAACACACAAAAACCGCCGATTATTCGGCGGTTTTGTCGTACTTGCTCAGTTTATATTGAAGCGTTTGACGAGGGATACCCAATATTTTTGCGGCTTGTAATATATTCCCTTCCGTTTCAATCAACGCTTGATCTATTAATTCTTTTTCTGTTTGATGAAGTGCTTCTCTAAGTGGCATTATACCCTTCTTCTTCGAAAACTTCTCTTTCCGAAATGTACGTGGTAAACAATTGGCTGTTAATGTATTCCCTTCTGCAATAATAACAGCATGTTCAATCGTATGTTTTAACTCCCGTACATTTCCAGGCCACTGATAAGCTTGCAGTCTATCTTTCGCTTCCTCATCAATTTGAAGTACACCTTTTTTATAACTTTTATTATATTCTTTCAAAAAATAAGATGCTAATAATAGTACATCCTCAGTTCTTTCACGAAGCGGTGGGATATATAATGAAAATACGTTTAAGCGATAATATAAATCAGTGCGAATTTTATTCTCTCGTAAACATATTTCTGGAGGCTGGTTCATCGCGGTAATAACACGAACATCTACTTTTCTCGTCTTATTATCACCAATTCTTCTAATGACTCCATCTTCTAACACTCGTAACATTTTTGCCTGCAAATCAAGAGGCATTGAATTCAGTTCATCTAAAAATAATGTACCACCATCAACAAGTTCAAATAGCCCAGCTCTTTCAATCGCTCCCGTATAGCTTCCTTTTGTCGTTCCAAACAATAAACTTTCTAATAGCGACTCTGGTAAAGCTGCACAGTTTTGTGCAATAAATGGCTTGTTTTTTCTTTTAGAAGCTTCATGAATTGCTTGTACGAACAGTTCTTTTCCTGTTCCTGTTTCACCATATATTAAAACATTCGCGTCTGTTGGTGCTACTTTTTGTGCTAACTCTTTCGTCTGTTTAAACCGCGTATCATTTGTCACTATCGTCTCAAATGCAGCGTGCTTTTTAATCACTTTTTTTCTAGATGATCGCTTTATTTTCGACTGTAAGTCAACAATTGTGTCAGTAAGCTTTTGAATTGTAGAGTAATCCTTTGCAATTTCAACAGCCCCAGCAATATTCCCATCTATAAAAATAGGTAACGTCGTATTTACTGTACAAACATCTTCACCATTTAAATTTTGATAATGTTGTACCTGATGTACGATAGGTTTTTTTGTATCTAGTACTTTCATCAATGTACTCGTTTCCCTTGATAAAGACGGGAACGCTTCTAACAGATGTTTCCCTAACACTTTTTCAATCTTCGATCCATCGTGTTTTGCAGCTACAGAATTATAAAATATTGTAATTCCATTTTCATCTACAGCGTGTATAGCCTCATCAATACTGCCCAAAATCGCTTCAATGACTTCTTGTGTCGAAACTGCTAGCAATGTCATCCCCCCTCTTGCCGAAAATCCAGCAATTACATGCCGAATTTTCGGCACACCTATGTGCGATTGTAAGCATGACGATTCCGTTCTATAATTTTAATCAATTTTATATTTTCATTAGATAACTCGAAACTCTAATTAGTACGGCTTTTTCAAACACCCAGCTCCACCTAACTGTTTTGCTTTACAGCCAAATTTTGAGGTGGAAGTTTTACTGCTTTCGAATAGCTAGATAGATCTTTCACCCATATATTCATATCTTCCAACTTATCGAAAATGTAGCAATTATTCGCCAGTCTTCCTGTATACGTATAGCCTAATTGATGAAAGGCAGCATTCATTCCGAAAGAAAGCGATCGAGCAATTGTATAGGAGCAGAAAATAGATCTTTCTTGAAGTTCTTCCTCTAATTTAATTAGTAAACTTTTCATAAATCCATGTTTACGGTATTCAGGTAAAGTAGCACAATTCGTTAATTCTGCATTCCCTTCCTTTATGTTCATTTCTGCAGATGCTGTACTAATAATTTTCCCCTCAAATTCATACACGTAGTAAATTGTATCGTCTTCTTTCATCGTCTGTAATACATAACTCGCTTCATTTAAAGGTGTCGGATACACTTCAAATACTTTTCCGAATACAGTTGCTAATTCTTCTGCATCTTCTTCAGTCGCTTTTCTCAGCAAAAATTTCTCTGGAACTACTTTTTCTTTTATTTCTTTTCCTTTTACACCGCTTAATATAGTATCTTCCTCAATCCAATGCATACTATTTCGTCTTTCATCATTATTATATTTCACAAAAAAGTATGCATCGTGTCCTTGAAAATAATGAGGTATCGTTGCTTCCAACAAAAAACCGAAAGAGAGCCATGTTGAAACATGCTCTCCCTTTCCTTTAATAATACATTTAGTGAAAGAATGTTTCTCTGCTAGTTCGTCAATTGTCTGTATAATACTTTCAACATTTCCTGTATAGTGATCTACCCGAATACGCTTATTAAAATAATCTAAAACACCTTCTACTGTATAACAATTCGTCTGTTCTCTAAAAGATTCATAGTATTTCATTTTTTCACCTCACACCAATCTAGTAATGTACATGCAATAATTTTTGCGGCAGCTATCATTTTATCAACTTCTATATATTCGTTTGGATAGTGTGCTACTTTCGTCTCTCCTGGACCAAATACTATTGTTGGTACGTTTGCAATTTGTGTAAATAAACCTCCATCAGTCCCCCACGGAGATGCTTCAATAATTGGTTCGTTCCCTTCGATTTCAACAAAGTTGTGATGAAGTGTCGTAATGAGTTCATGATTCTCTTCTAGTTCACCAGGAACCCATCTCGCTCCAAACCATTCTACTTCTACTGGATTTTCAACAAACCAATTGTCCACATCATTTAATTCAGCAATCCAATTCTCAAACTCTTCTTTTGCCGCCTCTATAGTCTCATTCGGCGCAACACCGCATCTTCCTTCTAAAATTAATTCATCGGGAACAGAACTTGGCCAACTCCCTCCTTCAATTTTCCCAATGTTAATTGGAATTGGAATCGGAATTTCTTTAAATAACGGATCTGTAATTCGACTATTTCTTTTCTCCTCTAGCTTTCTTACATGTTCTATAACAAACATACTTTTTTCAATTGCACTAACCCCTTCATAGCGCGTTCCACCGTGTGCAGCTTTCCCTTTTACACGTAGACGAAACCACATAGAACCTTGTTGTTTCGGGAAAAACTTCATATTAGTAGGCTCCGGAATAATGACACCATCTGCCTTATATCCTCGTAATATAGTTGCCAATGTCCCTGCTCCGCCACTTTCCTCTTCTATTACACTTTGAAAATAGATGTCTCCTTTTAATTCAATGTTAGATTCAATAATCGCTTCCATCGCAAGCATAAGTGCGACATTTCCGCCCTTCATATCCGTCGTTCCACGGCCATATATACGATTTCCGATTTTCTCACCGCTATAAGGATGATGTTCCCACTGATTCACATCCCCTTCTGGAACTACATCAATATGCCCATTCAATATCATAGATTTCCCGTCGCCACTTCCTTTTAAAGTTGCTACAATATTTGGGCTATCTGAAAAACTTGTACGGGGTGATACAAAATAAGGATGATCTTTCATTTTAGAAAAAGAAGGCTCCCATATATCGAGCTCTAAACCTAATTCACGTAATTTTTCAATCACAATTGCCTGCGCACCGCTTTCATCACCAGATACGCTCTTTTCTTGAATTAATCGTTTTAAAAATTTCACACTTTCCTCTTCATGGCTCTCAATATAATCACAAACTTGCTTTTTTAATTGCTCCATATATTACATCTCCCTTCATTCAATTACTAGTAAGTTAGAACTAATTTGAAAATCAGCTTCTGTATGTCGTTTTATATCTTCTACTGTGTATGGGCTCATTAATTCTTGTAATATAAGTCCACTCGGAGTTACCTCCATGACTGCCATATCAGTAATAATTAAATCTACACATTTCTTTGAAGTTAATGGCAATGTACACTCTGAAACAATTTTTGCATTTCCGTACTTATCAACATGATTCATTACAACAACGACCCGCTTCGCTTTTTGTGCTAAATCCATTGCTCCACCAATACCTGGAACACGTTTTCCAGGTACAATCCAGTTTGCTAAATCACCATTTTCACTTACTTGTAATGAACCAAGAATCGTTATGTCTAGCAAACCTTTTCGAATCATCCCAAACGCTGTGCAGCTATCGAAATAACTCGCTCCTGTTATAAGAGAAGTTGGTAAACCTGCTGCATTACACAAATTTTCATCTTCATTCCCTTTACTTGGCGTTGGTCCCATGCCGACGATTCCATTTTCCGCATGAAACATAACATTTATGTCGTCAGGCAAATGATTTGGTACAAGCGATGGTATGCCAATACCTAAATTTACAATCATACCATTTTGTATTTCTTTCGCCGCACGCCTAGCAATCTTATCCCTCACTTCTACGCCCATACCCATTTCCAGTTCACTCCTTCCGACGGTACAATATAATTTACGAAAACACCTGGAACGACAATTTCCTCTGGATCTAAACTTCCAAGCGGGACTATTTCTTCTGCTTCTACAATTGTTATATCCCCAGCCATAGCTACATGGGGATTCATATTTCGTGCACTTTTGTCAAATACAAGATTACCAAACGGATCTGCCTTTTTCGCATATACAATTGAAACTTCAGCAGTTAATGCTGTTTCAACTAAGTAGGTCTTACCATTCATTTCAACTGTTCGTTTTCCCTCTTCCACAATCGTATCAACACCAACATCAACTAAAACACCACCAAGACCAACGCCACCAGCGCGAATACGCTCTGCTAATGTTCCCTGCGGAGAAAACTCAATTTGTAATCTTCCCTCGTTTAGTTGCCTTCCTGCATTTGGATTGGAGCCAATGTGAGAAGTAATTATTGATTTAACTCTTTCATTTGTAACAAGACGACCGATACCTACATCAGGAAATCCAGTGTCATTTCCAATTAAATTTAAATTTGTAACGCCTTTTTCTAAAATTGCCTGTATTAAAGATGGAGGGGATCCAATCCCTCCAAATCCCCCAAACATCAATGTCATATCATCATGGAACAAAGAAATTACTTCCTCAATTTCTTTTAATTTACCGAATGTATTTGTAATAGTTGTCATGCGATACTATGCCCTCCTTTTTGCATCATCTCTTCCACACTTTTAGAGAAAATTGAAAGTAATTCATCTAACTCGGAATATGTAGTTGTCATTGGCGGTGCTACAAGCAGTGCACTATCTTCTTTTCCTGCTTGCCCTGAAACTGCTTGGTATAAAAGCAGACCATTTTTAGCTGCAACTGAAATAAGCTCTGACGCTTTTGTAAACGGTTGCAATTCTACTCCGATTAGCAACCCTTTTCCGCGCACATCAGCAATGATTGTCGATTGTTGCTGAACTTTCTGTAAGCCTTTTATTAAATACTCTCCCTTTTCTGCTGTTTTTTCAGGAAGATTATGTTTCTCCATATATTCAATAACAGCTAAAGCCGTTGCTGCAGACAATGGATTTGCACTTAACGTATGACCGCTCATTACTGAACGTGATCCACGTAATATTGGTTCCATAACACGATCACTTACAACTGTCGCTGCCATCGGTGTATATCCCGCTCCTAACCCTTTACCAAGTGTCATAATATCCGGCTCTACGCCCCAATGCTCCATCGCAAACCATGCTCCAGTACGACCAAGCCCAGTCATTACTTCATCCGCAATAAATAAAATATCGTAATGGTCGCAAATCTCTTTAATGACTTTATAATAGTCTTTCGGCGGAACAACCGCGCCTCCAGCTGCTCCGATAATCGGCTCAGCAATAAAAGCAGCAATATGCTCTGCACCAATTCTTTCAATTGATCTTTCTAGTTCAGTCGCACATGCCAGCTGACAAGTTGGATATACCTTTTGAACAGGACATCTGAAACAATATGGAGCTGGTATAGTCGGATAATCTTCCAAAATAGATACGAAGCGTTGTCTACGTAGTGGATGCCCAGACATCGATAAAGCACCCATCGTAATACCGTGATAACTCATCCATCTTGATAAAATTTTATGTTTCCCTTGAATACCTCGCTCTTGAAAATGCTGAATTGCAATTTTCATAGCTGTTTCATTCGCTTCCGTACCACTATTTACAAAAAAACTCCAGTTCAAATCTCCTACACTTAAATCACTTAACTTCTTCGCTAATTTTTCAGCTGGTTCACTCGTAAACTGTGATCTATAAACAAAAGCAATCTCCTCAGCTTGCTTTTTAATAACGTCTGCAATCTCCTTTACGCCATGCCCAATACCTGCCGTAATTGCTCCTGACGAACCATCAAAATATTTATTGCCATTTTGATCATACAAATAAACACCTTTTCCATGTGAAATCATTGGATACGGCTGACCAACAAGTGGTTTAATTAAGTAATCGCGCATAGCGCTCCCCCATTTCTCCAATTTGTATATATATATGAAGAAAATTGACGTTTCTTTCATAAAAAAGAATCCTCTGCAAAAGCAGTGAATTTATCAAAAAACTATTATAAAATATACAAATGAGTGCTTAAAAATTTTTATAAAACAGAAAATTCAGAACTAAAAACGAAGACCAACCCTTTTCTATACGCCCAAATACCCCTCCCTTTTATATGAAATGAGTACATCACCAAATGTTTTTATAGCATAATGCCAGCTGTCCTTAAATGCCGACATTCTGTACACTTCGACGGAACTCCCGTTAAACTCCTTCCTATTATCCTACTTTAAATTGCATATTTTAAAACAAATTTCGACACCCACCTTACTAATCAATTCAGATTCCTATTCATTATGTAAACTTTTCAGTTTTAAACTATAAAAAAAGAACCGATTAACCACACTAATCAGTTCGTCATGACGCTCTCTTATGGGTTAATACTGTCAATTGCTAAAATAAATAGAAAAATGAAGTTTACAAATTCATCCTACAGCCTATAACACAAAACCTTTTCATAACTTCATTCACAATTACTATCGGGATATCCCTATCCCGAAGTGGCACTCCTTTCCTCAGATTCAAAGTATCTTTCCTTTATAATTTATGTAGGACAATTATCACTTTGTATGTGTATTTGCCTATAATTAAAAAAATCCCTAGTTTTCTAGCGATTTTTGGACATGTATTCAATATGTTAATTGAAATGCACTTTCAACTTGGCATTTATTTTACTTTCGTACAGTCATATGTACTGCTTTACTCTGCGAAATTCTCGTAAGCACCAGCACCTCTTTATGAAAACATATTTGTTGTCAATTTTTAATTTTCCCTTTATAAAATCATTTTTTTTGCATAACCGCTTTCTTGCTTCGCATATAGTTTTAATGATGACAAAGGAGGAATGTTCATGTCTCAATCTGAAATCGAAAAATATGGACAAGAAGTTACACAATACGAACAACTCGCACGTTACTATCAGTTTCGTAATCCTAAAAAATATATAGAATTATATATGAAATATTACGATGCACTATCAAAACTTGTACAGGCGTATGAAACAAGAGACTCACAAGAAGCTGCTTTACCGTCACATATAAGAATTTTTCATGCCGATCCAAATATACCAGCGGTTGACATTTTAGTAAACGGACAAACGGTTATTAAAAATATTTCATTTAAGCAATTCAGCCCTTATTTATCATTAGTGCAAGGTAAATACCGTATAGATATTGTTCCTGTCGGAAATGAAACTCCAATCTTTTCAGCGTTGGTACCAATAATGGGAAATCATACTTATACTCTCGCTGCAATAAATAGTGATAATCACCTACAATTACAGCCTATACTTGATAATACACATTTACCAGCTGGTCAAGCCAAAATACGGTTTGCACATTTCTCTCCAGATACCCCTGTTGTAAACGTAGATTTAAAAGATGGGGATCATTTATTTGAAAATGTACTCTTTAAACAAATAACAGATTTTTTGCAAGTTAGCCCTGGTACAGCAGATATTGAAATTTCACTCGCAGATAATAAAAACGTTTTATTGACTATACCGAAATTCAATGTTGAACCAAATGTTATTTATACAATTTCAATAGTAGGTTATTCAACTAAAGATCCTAAATTAGAAGCCCTTATACTCACAAATTAAAACAGTCTACACCATTCATTTGGTGTAGACTGTTTATTTTTGAAATGCAATTTGAAATTCTGTCCAATCGTTATCTGATCGACACATAATGGATCCATTATGTTTTTCCACAATTTGTTTACATACAAATAATCCAATACCAGTTCCTAACTTTTTAGTAGTTACAAATGGTTCAAAAATCGTTTCTACATTTTCAGCTGGAATCATTGGTCCATTATTTTTTATCACAATTCGAATAGCTTGATCTTCTTCAAATACATCAATGATAATTTTTCGTTCTTCTTTCATTGATTCAAGAGCATCAATTGAATTCATTAATATGTTTAAAAATACTTGCCTCACTTCACTCCGATAACCAACAAGCGGAATTGGATACGGTAAATTCTTTTCAATCAAAACATTCGCATTGACCAAACTCGGATATAAGAATTGTATAATGTCTTGAAACAAGTCATTAAGCCAAAACCGTTCCGATTCATTCCACATTTCTTTTTTCGATACGAGTAAAAATTGCGAAATACGAAAATTTAATTGATCTAATTCATGCGAAATAATATCTAAATACGATAAACTCGGATGATCCGCCTTTAATAATTTAACAAACCCCATAATGGAAGTAAGCGGATTACGAAATTCATGTACAAAACTAGCTGACATTTGCCCTAAAATCGTCAGCCTTTCTTTATGTGTTTCGTTAATATATTGCTGTTTTTCCTCTAAATTCTTCGATATAATTTCCGAGTATTTTAAAACGGTATAATAAATTAATTTGTCAAAACAAGTATGTATTTTTGCCATAATTGGTTTCAATTCACGAGCGCTAACATCTAATTCACACATCGCTTCGAAAAGTTCATTTCTTCCCACGTTTGCGTTATAAACAAAATCTCCAATATTCGCATCTGCTCCAGCACGTTCAATAGCAATTTTCTCACATAACGGTTGAAGATAATTTATATCTTTATCTTCCATAGTAAGTTCGATAATTAACTCTAGTAAATCCTCTCCATTTTGAACTACTTCTAGTTTAAATGGATCTTTTTCGGAAATTATCATTTTGTTTTTCCAGTTCTCTACGAATTGGTGCCTATTGTTTTTCAAGTGTGAACAAAATATTTCTTTAATATCCTTATCGATTGGAAAAACCTCCATTCCCTCCATTTCCATACGACGAATACCCTTTATATTTTGAATATTAACACAAAAAATACGATTCGTTAATAGATTTTTGTCACATTTTGTTAATTTCTGTTGATAAAATTATTTTTTCTTTCTTATTTAACTAATTGTATACAAATCCCCTTTTTCCTTCACATATTTTCATTATTTCCGTAATCAAAACGACTTTTTTTTGCATCATTTTTAATTCTTGCGTACAATAGAAAATGAAAGGTGTGAAAAATATGGTAAATAAAAATGTGGAAGATTATCTCCAAGAAGGCATTTACGGCCAAAAGCAAAACAAACCAGAAGAACGTAATATGTATTTAACTACATTACGTGAGCGTGTGGAAATCGCTTTAACAATCGGTCAAGTAATGCAAAGTAATGTATACTCTGAAGTAGCGGGTAGCATGCGCTCTTCTCAATCATTACAACTCCTCCTAAATGGTGGCATTGCTTACCCACATTTATCAAAATACATTAAATTAGCAAACGAAAAAAATGTTCCTTTTACAATTGTTCAAAATAAAGATACAAAAACACCAATCGGTTTAGTATTAACTCATGCTACTGCTATAGATAAAGAACAAATTTATGTAGAAGATACTATTTTCAAACAAGAAATGAAGTAAAAGTTACACTTAATTAAATAGTTACTAGAAGCGTAAAAAACGAGTATGGAATCGTAAACATTTCCTACTCGTTTTTTAGTGCAAGTTTTAAGTTTTTCCACTTTATTTTTTAATACATACTAATTTCATTTCTGTCATTTCTTCTATTGCATATTTAATTCCTTCGCGTCCCGTGCCACTTTCTTTCACACCACCATAAGGCATATGATCTACTCTGAACGTTGGAATATCATTAATCATGACACCACCAACCTCTAGCTCATCAATTGCACGCATTGCTTTAAATAAATTATTTGTAAATACTCCTGCCTGTAAGCCGTAACGCGAATTATTTACTTGCCCAATCGCTTCATCAAATTCTTTAAATGTATTTACTGTCATGAGTGGACCGAATACTTCTTGGCACTGCACAGATACATGATCTGGAACATTTGTTAATACAGTCGGTTCAAAAATTCTTGCATCCCGCTTCTTACCACCGCATAAAACAGTTGCTCCTTCCTTAATTGCTTCTTGAACCCACATATCAATTCGCTCTACATCTCTTTTTGAAATTAAAGCTGATACATCCGTTTCCTCAAGCAGTGGATCACCAACAACAACTGATTCCATCGCTTTCTTTAGCTTCGAAAGAAATTCATGCATTTTCGTTTCATGTACAAAAACACGTTGTACTGAAATACAAACTTGCCCATTATTAACAAATGCTCCCCATTTTACACGTTCAATTATTTCATCTGTTAACTCTACATCTTCATCAATGATAACAGCAGCATTTGAGCCTAGTTCTAACGTAACTCGTTTTAGCCCAGCCTTTTGTTTTATTCCGATTCCAACTTTTGGACTTCCGGTAAAAGTAATAGAAGCAACGTAATCATTTTTGACGATTGCCTCACCAACCGTGGAGCCAGGGCCAGAAATGATATTTAAAGCTCCATTTGGCAATCCTGCCTCTTCAAATAACTCAACTAATGCATAAGATGATAATGGCGTTTGATCAGCTGGCTTTAATACAACTGTATTTCCGGCAGCGATTGCTGGTCCAACTTTATGCGCTACTAAATTTAATGGGAAATTAAATGGTGTAATAGCCCCTATAACCCCAATCGGCTTTCGGATTGTATATGCAATACGCCCATCTGCACCAGGTGCGGCGTCTAATGGCAATGTCTCACCATATATACGCTTCGCTTCTTCAGCTGCAAATTTGTATGTTTGAACAGTACGATCTACTTCTCCCCTTGCAGCACGTATTGGTTTTGCAGCTTCTTTTGCAATAATCTCTGCAAATTCTTCTCTTCTTTCATCCATTTTTTGTGCAACTTTCTCTAAAATAGTCGCACGATCATATGCAGATAATGTATTCATTTTTGTCATTGCATTTTTTGCAGCGGTAACAGCCTCTTTTACATCTTCTTCCGTGCCTTGTGCAATTTCCGCTAATGTTTCTTCAGAATATGGTGCGTATAATGGTTTATACGTGTTTACAGATTTCCAATCTCCATTTATATATAAATGCTTTTTCATACTTCTGCTCCTTCCAAATATATGTATACAACAATACTTCACCTAGTGAAAGGTTTGACTTATGTCATTGTATCATAGCCCTTATCCCTCAAAAAACATTATGCTCAAAAAAACTCTGCTATATAGCAGAGTTTACGAGCTAATTTGCTCTTGTAACGAAATTTGTTTTTCATCTTCTAAAATAACAATCGATTCTACTATCTTTGTAACTTCTAATCTTTTTATATAATGTCCATCTAATTCTTTCACACAAAACTTATAATTTTCAATTTCAATGGAATCCTCTTCAGCAATCTCTATATTCTTCGTTAAAATCCAACCACCGATTGTATCAACACCATCATCATCAATCCCTAAACCAAATAACGTATTCACTTCACTAACAAGTACTTTTCCCTCTAGTATCGTCTTCGTTTCACTAACTTGTTGAATTTCTGGCTGCTCATCCGTATCAAACTCATCCTGAATATCTCCAACAATTTCTTCCAGAATATCTTCAACAGTAACAAGTCCAGATGTTCCACCATATTCATCTATCAATATAGCAATATGTGTTCTTTCTTTTTGCATTTTCAAAAACAAATCATGAATTGGAATAGAATCGATAACTAAAATAATTGGTCTCATATATTGCTCTACTGTCTTCTTATTAACAGCTTTATGTTGTACAAATTCAGTAAAAATATCTTTAAAATTCACAAAACCTATTACGTGGTCTTTGTCGCCATCAACAACTGGATACCTTGTATATTTTTCACGAGACATTTTTTGCAAAGCTTCTTCAGCAGGCATCTCTTTACTTATAATATTCATTTCAGTTCGAGGTACCATTATTTCTTTTGCAATCCGATCATCAAATTCAAAAATTTTATTCACATATTTATATTCAGATTGATTAATCTCACCATTTCTATAACTTTCTGAAACTAACAACCGTAATTCTTCTTCTGAATGAACCTCATCATGCCCCTTCGGCGGTTTCAGCCCTAGCAGCTTCGTAATGATTCGAGCTGAACCATTTAATAGCCAAATGAATGGGAATGCAATACGATAAAAGAAAATTAACGGTTTAGAAACAAGCAAACTCACTTGTTCAGACTTTTGAATTGCAAATGTTTTTGGGGCCAATTCCCCTATTACAACATGTAAAAAAGTAATTAACAAAAATACTAAAATTACAGCAAAAATGTCTGCTAGTTGAGTAGAGATATTCCAATTTGCAAAAAGCGTATCAAACATTTGCTTTAACGCAGGTTTACCAAACCACCCAATTCCTAAAGCTGTAACAGTAATTCCTAGCTGACAAGCAGATAAATATTCGTCTAAGTTTGTAATGACTGTTTTGACCGATGTTGCACGATTATTTCCTTCTGCAATTAAATAGTCAATTCGTGAACTTCTCACTTTAACAATTGCAAATTCTGCTGCAACGAAAAATGCCGTTAAGGCAATTAAAACAATCACTATACTTATACTATATATGTCCAAATACTTTTCCTTACTTACTTTGTAAGCAAGGAAGCCACCTCCTACTTAATTTTATTCAAGTGAAGTAAGCATTCTAATACTCTAACAAAATTCTACATTAGCAACCACCTTTTTATATATTATATGCATACATAAAAAAGATATTTATCATTATGATAATCTAATTCATTTACACTCGTCAAATTATTCTAAATGTTACGATAAGACATTTTTATTTAAAAGAACTATTCTCCTCAACTCAATTTCGTGAAAAAACACTTTCTTTGCCGATTCCACACTTCTTTTGTCGCACTAGAAGGGAACTTACTTCATAGCTCGAAATCATTCAACAGGATATATATAGGAGGGATTATTTTGGAATATAAAACACCATTTATCGCAAAGAAATTAGGTGTTAGCCCAAAGGCTGTTGTCCGGATCGCACAACAATTAAATCTTACGATAGAGAAAAACAAATATGGCCACTTTATTTTCACACAAGAGGATGTCGATCAAATGTTAGAACACCATCGATTTCAAATAGAGCAATCTCAAAATTCTCAATCTACTCAAAAGGCTTCCTCAAATGAAGTTGAGGAATTAAAAACTCAAGTTAATACAATTGTTCAAAACATATCATCGAATGATTTTGAGCAATTAGCTAATCAATTAAACACTATTACGAGAAGACTTGATCGAATGGAAGAACAAATGCAAGATAAGGCAAATGATGTCGTCACGTACCAACTTTTACAACACCGTCGTGAAATGGAGGAAATGTTAGAGCGAATTCAAAAGTTAGAAGCTGCCCTAACGAAAGAAGAACCCATTTATATTACTCCGGATTCAAAACCAACATATGAACGAGAAAAGAAACCGAAGCGCCGCAAAATGATTTTTAGTATATTTGGATTATAATTTTTAGACCCTTATTAAAATAATAAGGGTCTTTTTTAATGAAGAGTTATATCCTATACAAATATTATTCTCTTTATTATACATATTCACTTCGCTTTATTTCGTTAACATAATATTTTTACTGTATTCTGTAATTAATGCCTGTGCATGAGCATTCCCTTGAATCACATCACGAAATTCTTTTAAAGAATACAAATGCGTAACCCCTTTTCGAGCATGAATTCTTACTGGTACACCTTGTAAAGTATCATGAAACTGAAAAGGATTATCTATTGGTTCAATTGGAAAACCAAGTGTAAGTAAATACATATACATTCTTTTTGTTACTGCTGCAATGTACCATTCAGCTTTTGTTTCTAACGCATGTATAAATAAAATAGCTGTTAGCCTTTTGAAATGTCCTCTTCCACGAGACGTTTTCGAAATACTTAACTTGCCTATTTCATATACATTCTTCAAATCTTTTACTAAATCATTTTTAGAAAACGGATAGAAAAACTCAGAATTTGATTGTTCAGGTACCGTATACTTAATACATTCTACTGTACCAATAGGATGTTCATCTTCTATTAATAAAAATCGTGATGGATTTAAATTACGTTCTACGAACATTAAGTTTCTTTCTTCACAAAAATCTCCCCATAGTTGCTCGAACCCAAAATGTTCTTCCTTTGTTTGAACACGCTGGAACATATTTAACCGCCTTTCCCATCGCCGCTCTGTTTTTTGATAACGCTTTCACTATCTATCATATAAGAACAAATCTTCGTATGCAACTAAAAATATTTATGACTTATTATATTCTGCAAAATGAATTAGATTCCAATTTAATCGACTTTTATCCCGCGCTCACATTCCTTTTAATAACACATTTGTAGCACTTTTCAAATCTCAATTACACTACGTTTCTTTCCATACAGCATATAATTCTTCTTAATCTAAAGAAATCCTTTATGAAAAAGGATTTCTTTTACTTCTTAATGCTTTTTAGCCATTTTTCAAAAATTTGTACCATCCCATGTTTTCCAGCTAATTTCTCTTCCCCTTGTTTCGTCTTATATGGATATAACTGCAAGAAAACACCGCATCCAGACTCAATTTTTTTACTATGCATATGGCTTCCTGGATATACACAAATGACTTCATAAATTGACCTTCGATAATAGACTCGCTTTCCATCCTGTTCTTCTACATACTTTATAGACCAGTACTTATACATTTGCTCAGTTGCTTTCGTATTTCCGACGTGCTGAAAAATATTGTACATTGGACTATACTTCACTTCAATAATAATAGAAGATTTATATACGTATTTCCCATCTTCTTTTACATAACAGTCTAAGCGAATATCTGGCTTCTTCGTATCCTCACCATTGTAAAAATTACTACCTTTACTTAATGCAATAAGAGGATGTGTTTCAATTAAGTCATTAAATGCGACATGCACCTTTATATCATCTCGTTCTAAAACTACTGTCGTTCCATCTTGTAATCCATCTACATAAAAATGTTCTTGTATTTGTTCACGGATGGAGTTTCTAGCCTCAAAACCAATTTGCTCTAAAAGTGAAATAACGATAAAAAAAGCGTAATATTCATACACTAAAAACGTTGGCTTATAAACAAATAATAATGATGGAGATTGATCCGTATATTGCGGGAGTACTTCTAAATGATGTAGTAATTGTTGATGTGGTATCGGTAAATCATGTAAGTTCATGTTACTTGTTTCAGTAACTTCCCTCCAAAATGAAGAGTGCATTAACATTTGAAAGTATTGTACATTTTCATGCACAATATGCGCCAATATTTTATATTCTTGTATTTTCATTGAGCTCTTTCGTAAATCGGCTTCTTTTAGTAAATGTATATTTTTATATTTTTGCTTCTCTCTATCGGTTACTGATCCATTACGCTCAATTGTTTGTATAATCGTTTTTACAGCTTGAAACTCTTCTGATTTTTTCTTTTTTTCTCTTTCTAAGATTTCAATTGTTTGACGTAAAAAACTTTTAGCTTCAATTAAATAATGATAAAATTGCATCGCTTTATATTTAAGAAATGCATTTTCCTTACTATTTTTTTGTTCCATAAACTTACGATTATAATGTTTGGCATAAGGTTTTCGTTCTGCCACTATAGTTCCTTTTCTTGTTGGCTTTCGCTCTTTTCCTTCCCATTTATATTCATTTATAAAAGTTGAGCTTGATTCTATTTTCTTAAAGATTTGCTTTATCATTTTCATTTTTTGCGGTAACTTTCTAAGTAACACTAAATAAGAAGAATCCTCAATATCGCTAAGTGCAGAGAAGGTCTTTTTATAGTAACCTCTATCCAAAATCAACTCATTTAAAATTGACTTCACATAGTCTTGAATCATTTCAAATTGATCATCAAAAAAGTTTTTCGGTACGATTTGAAATGCGCCATAATACGTTGTATCTTCTATACGCACTTCAAAATGGTATAGACCACAGCGCCATGGATAAAAGAATTCTGTTTTCCCATGTTCATATATTAATACTCTTTGTTTTTTTTCATTTATTTCATATTGAGCCTCTTTTATATTTTTCTGTCCCTCATATACTTTATTCCATATAAAAGTAATATTCATTGGGATTTCATAATTGTACTGTAATCTTATTGGTTTTAATTCTTGTACTTTATAAATACATTGAACTAATGCTGTAGTAGATGTACAAAGACGATTTAATAAAATATAATCTCCTTTCCCTTCATTTCCAATGATTAACTTTAATACAAAAGGGAACGTTTCATTCGTATCAACGATTTTTGTTTCATAACGCCCTTCATTTTGCATATCCATACAACTCCAGTTCTCTACGTTTTTCTCGTATATATGCTAAAGAGTGTTCAAATGTAGATACTCTGTTTGCAAGTGTAGATTGCAAAAGAGGTACTAAGGTCGCCCCCCTTTTTGCTTCTTCAGAAAGTAAAGGCCCAACCATCATTTCGGTCCCTCTGATTTTCGTCAATACACGCTGCTTTATTTGTAAATCAAACCCCTCTTCTCTACTAATCATATAGGTATGGTTATTTTGAAACGGTATGTTTTGCAAATAAGTCGCAATTGCATTTGCACATCGGAAAGAAATTCCCTTAGACGCGTCATGTGATGACAATACGACATGCAACTTATCTAATAGCTCTAATTCTTCTTCAGAAAACACTTCAATCATCGCTTTATTTCTCATCCAATTTATCCGAAATTCTCCCGCCGTTACTTTCAAAGGTGGATGTAATACGACTTTCCCCTGTTCCATGCCCATCTCACAAAACGGAATTTTCTGTAACGTTATTAGGTTCGTTCGGTCTAATAATCGATCAGAGAGCTCTTTCGTTGTTTCATCAAAATTTACAGTACCTACAAATATAATATTTTCTCCAATTTCAATTGTTGATGGAATTGAATTCTCTATGTCCTGTACACCCTCATACAAGTTTAAAATACGATTTTTTGTTTCAAGTTCAAGAACAGATAGAAACGGAGTAAACCAATGCTCAATATGAGACATGTTCATTTCATCAAAAACGATTATATACAGTTGATTTGGATTTTCTTTCGCCTTCATTAACGTCCTAACTAACTTCGCTTCAGATTCAATAAAAGTACCATTTGGATGAAGGTAACCAAGTAAATCATGTGGTTCTTGATACGATGGCGAAATTGGAATCCAAACCAACTCTTCCCCATACTGTAACCCTAATGCTTCTGCATAAGTTTGCACAAAACGTGATTTTCCAACGCCCGGTATACCACCAAGAATCGTTAACATATTTGTTTTTACACTTATATGGAAATTATAAATATCCGTTTCATCCAAATATAACCCTTTATTATGCACCATACTTTGTACATACTGTAAAAAGGACGATTCACGCTCATCCCATTCCCATTCATCTTTTTGTATTTTTATATCCTCTACTTCAACTAGCTTACCTTCTTCATGCATTCGTTTTTTTAATTGCTCATACACATAATCACTTACAAAATATAATTGATCTTCTACCGCTATTTCTACATACTTCGTCCAGTCACTGCAGTTTATATATTTACATTCACGTTTCTGTTCAAAATAGGCGATTGAGCTAATTGATGACTTTAGGGATATGTTTCCGTACAGTCTTCCATCGTGCCACAATAATTCAGGAGGCTCAAAGTCTTTCGGAAATTTTGGCATAAGAAATGATAAATAACCGTTGCTAAGTTTTCGCTCTAAAGATTCTCTTTTTTTATGATTTGTAACTTTAGGTGCCGGAATCATTTTATAGCTGCTTGCTATTTCTTTCGGTTCTTCTGTACATATTAACTCCACGTATACATTTCCTCTTTCATAATAAAGACGAAACATTACTAATTGCTTTTCTAATTTCCTCTTCTTTAATTCCGAAAAGATTTTTTCATTCTTTTTATTGCTACATAACCCTTCAAATACATATGGTTCATTTATAAATTGTTCCTGTAAAGTGAATGGTATTGGCGATAAGCATTGTACAAAAAAATTCTCTCCACTCTTCTCTTTCTCAGCTTTTGTAAATTTCCCTAAAAATCTCATATAGTACATTCGTTTTATAAAACTTGGCTGAAGAGCTTTATGTAATTTCACCTTAGTCACCTTCTTTTTTCATACTATTCTTAGTGTATGAAAGAAACGAAAAACTAGAAATAAAAAACCTGACGTTATCCGCCAGGTTCAAAATAAAAACTTATATTAATGAGAAGGAAATGCTTTTTTCTCTTGTAAAATTGCATTATGAGCAATTTTCATTTTCGCAAGTACGTAACGTAATCGATCTTCAGCGTTTTCATCTTTACTTATTTGTAATTCCGCCAAATTTTCAACAGAACTTGCTAAATTTTCAATGACTCCTCTTAGTTCAGGATGATGATTAAAAAAAGATTCTTGCACTAATACTTTCCTTAACTCACTAGCTAAATCAATTATTCTAGACAACTGTTCTTTTTCTTCCATTCTCATCCCTCCTGAATATCTTATGTAGTAAATATTCTCTAAACAAAGAAAAAAGCCCTTTAAATGAAAAGGACTTTTTACATTTTTATATTTCCAGTTAATAACATATATATGGATGTGATAGCCGCAACAATAATTGCCCACATCACATACTTCTCTGCACCTACAAAGCAACGGTTCCCTTGTTCTTTTCTTGCAAACGTGTAAACAATAATTCCAATTCCATACACAATTGAAACGAGTAGTAAATTCTTTAAACCAGCTGCATAAAGAAGCCATACAGAGTAAATAGAAGCAATTAAAGCTAACGCTCCATTTTTTAATTTAGCGTCTTTTAACTCGTTTGTAATGACTAATTTAAATTGGAATAACGCTGATAATAAATATGGTAATAAAATTGATGTTGATGCAATGAAATACATAATTTGATATGTTGATTCCGAAAACAAAACGATGATAAATATAATTTGGGCAACACCATTTGAAATCCATAATGCCATGTGCGGTGTTTGCTTCTTATTTGTTTTCGTAAAGACTCTCGGAAATACGCCATCTTTTCCTGCTACATGAGAAATTTCAGAAACAAGTAAAAACCAGCCAATTAATGTACCGACAAGTGAAGCAACTAATCCGATGTTAATCGCAACTGCACCCCATGGACCAACAACGTGCTCTAATACATGTCCCATTGACGGAGTTTCTAACACAGAAAGTTCGCCTCTTGTCATAGCTCCCATTGACAGGACAGAAATTAAAATATAAATGGACATTACTAAAATAAGTCCCAATACTGTTGCCTTACCAACATCTCGACTATTCTTCGCTCTTCCAGATAATACAACCGCTCCTTCAACTCCAATGAAAACCCAAAGTGTTACAAGCATTGTATTTTTCACTTGACCAAGTATAGCGGAAAGTGAGATCGTTCCTTCTCCCCAAAAATCATGTGTAAATGTGTCCCAGCGAAAGGCTGTTACCATTACAACAATAAATAAAACGATTGGAACTAACTTCCCTATTGTTGCGATCACATTCATAATAGAAGCTTCACGGATTCCAAATAAAATTAAAAAATGAAGTGTCCATAATAAAAGTGATGCCCCAACGATAGACGCAACATTATTTCCTCCTTTGAAAATTGGAAAGAAATAACCTAATGTACTAAACAGTAACATAATTGTTGCGACATTACCTAAGATTCCTGCTAGCCAATATCCCCAAGCACTATTAAATCCAATGTATTCACCGAAACCAGCACGTGCATAACTATAAATTCCACCTTCAAGTTCCGGTTTTTGTCTTGCTAACGTTTGATATACGAGCGCAAGTGGAATCATTCCCATCGCTGTAATACACCAGCCAATTATTATTGCACCACTGTTTGCTCCTACTGCTAAATCATGCGGTAAACTAAAAACACCGCCACCAACCATTGTTCCAACTACTAATGCGATTAATGGAAAAAATCCTAACTTCTTTTCTATTTGTACCACCCCATCTGTCATTCTAGGTGTTATGTTCGTTCAACTATTAAAGTCACCTTTTTCTCTAATAGACGTTTCTCTTATATTTTTTCAGGAAAACATTACTTATTCTAAAAGAAAATGAGCAAAAATGGAATACTTTTTTGAAAAAATGTATAAGTATGCACAAAAAAACCGCTCATTTTGTAATGAACGGTCATTTCAAACATATAAATTTGTATATTTCTTGTAAATTTAACGAAGTAACTTCTCTTTTTGTAAAAATTGTTTTGCGACTTCTTCACTACTTTTACCATTTACGTTAACTTCATAATTCATTTTTCGCATTTCTTCATCTGTAATCTTTCCAGATAATTTATTTAATACCTTTTCAAGTTCAGGATATTTCTGTAACGTTTCTTTTCTTAATAATGGTGCTCCTTGATAAGGTGGGAATAACCCTTTATCATCTTTCAGCACTTTCAGTCCGTATTGCTCCAATTCACTATCTGTTGAATATGCATCAATTACGTTAACATCTCCAGATTCAATTGCGCTATAACGCAGCTTCGGCTCCATCGTTTTAACATTCGAGAACTTATAGTTATATAATTTTTGCATTCCTTTATAACCATCTTCACGATCAGCAAATTCCAATGTAAATCCTACTTTGGCTTCCTGCGCAACATTCCCTAAATCAGAAATTGTATTTATATTCTTTTGATCTGCTATTTTTTTCGGCATAGCTAGTGCATATGTATTGTTATACTCCATTGGCTTCAACATAATCATATTATATTTCTTTTCCATTCCAATGCGAGCCTGCTCATATACTTCATCACGATTTGTACTCTTTGGTTCTTCTTTCACGAAAGTAGATAAAGCTGTTCCTGAAAATTCTGGGTATATATCTACTTCCCCTGATTTCAACGCTTCAAATACAAATGCTGTTTTTCCAAGACCTGGTTTTAATTGTACGTGTAAATCTGTATCTTGTTCAATAAGCTGCTTATACATTTGAATTAAAATTTCAGGTTCTGATCCAAGTTTGCCCGCAATAACAATATCTTTCTTTTCTGTACTCCAAAGAAATGGAGAAGCAATCATTATACAAACAATACATATCGTCAATATAACACGCTTAGAAGAGCGTTTCG
The DNA here is from genome assembly GCF_003402455.1 of Bacillus sp. HMA207. Taxonomy (NCBI): domain Bacteria; kingdom Bacillati; phylum Bacillota; class Bacilli; order Caryophanales; family Bacillaceae; genus Bacillus; species Bacillus sp. HMA207. Next base: position 2,544,077 of record NZ_BEZT01000001.1, read on the forward strand.
GTCGTTCAAGTATGCGAAGTACTATATCAAAGAATAAAGCGAGTAACGCGGCTGGTACGGCCCCTAAAATGATAAGTGCATGATCATTTCGATCTATACCTAATAGTATAAGCTTACCGAGCCCACCAGCACCAATGAGAGCTGCTAATGTAGCCGTTCCAACAATTAATACCATCGCTGTACGAATACCGGCCATAATAATAGGCAATGCAAGAGTAAGTTCTACCTTCCACAATCTTCTCCAACTATTCATCCCCATAGCTTTCGCGGCTTCTATTAGAGATTCATCTAATTCCCTTATTCCTGTATATGTATTTCGTAAAATAGGTAATAGTGCATACACAACTAATGCGATAATCGCTGGAAGTTTTCCGATTCCTACTAACGGAATTAAGAGTCCAAGCAATGCAAGTGATGGCACTGTCTGCATTACTGCAGAAGTTCCTATTATAAATTCAGCCATTCGTTCTTTTCTTGTTAATAAGATGCCAAGTGGCACTGCTATAATTACTGCAAAAAATAATGAAATAAGCGATATTTGTAAATGCTCACTTAATGCAGTTAGTAATTCTATTTTTCGTTCTTGGAACGTTTGTATAAAATTAGTCACTGTTTAGCCTCTTTCCTTCATTTGTTCAACAATGTAATTGACAATATGACGACTTGTTAACGCTCCAATATATTGACCGTTTTCTTCAACTGGAACGACCTCTTCATCACGCACACGAACTAGTGCTTCTTGTAAGGAAGAATGTAATGATAGCGCCTGCCCTTCTAATTGCACACTTTGATCAAGTGGCAATACATCTGCTACACTTTTCCCCTCATACCAAGTTCGCCCATGATTTCCAATGAACTCCTCTACAAATTCATTTTTCGGATTATGTATAATTCCTTCTGGTGTATCTAGTTGAACAACTTTTCCTTCTTTCATAATACAAATGCGATCTCCAAGTGATAATGCTTCTTGCATATCATGTGTTACGAACACGATTGTTTTTTGAATCTTTTTTTGCAACTGTACAATATCCTTCTGAAGCTGTTCCCTACTTAATGGATCTAACGCACTAAATGGTTCATCCATAAGAACGATTTTCGGGTTTGCGGCTAATGCTCGCACGACACCGACACGTTGTTTTTGTCCTCCTGACAATTCATCAGGCATACGATCTCGATATATATCCGGCTCTAATCCAACCATATGTAACAAGTCATCGACGCGTGCTTTAATTTCTTTTTTGCTCCATTGCCTCATTTCAGGAACAACTGCAATATTTTCAGCGATTGTCATATGAGGAAACAAAGCAATCTGTTGCAACACGTATCCTATATCCCAACGTAATTCGTTTATATTATATTGTTGAATATCTTTTCCATCGATTAAAATCGATCCTTCAGTCGTTTCGATTAAACGATTAATCATCTTCATTGTCGTTGTTTTCCCGCAACCACTCGGACCGATAAGAACAAAAAATTCTCCCTTTTTAATTTCTAAATGCAATGAATCCACTGCTTTCGTGCCATCTTCATACGATTTTGACACATGATTAAATTGAATCACAAATACAACTCCTTTACTGTTGTTTCCTTTATTTTGATGGAATATGGCATTCATTTCAAATGATACGCTTTTAAATTAAAAAAGAGCTCACATTTGAGCTCTAACGGTCGAACAATATTGTTTTCATAATAGCAGCATATTCGCGAACATACATTTTTCTCTTAGAACGAATTGGTGTTTCAGCAGCTAGTGCCTCCATCTTCATGCCTAAACGCTTTGCAATTATTTTCGTTCGATATAAATGATACGTATTACTTACAACTACCGCATGTTTCACATTATATAAATCCATACTAAACTTTAAGTTTTCATACGTATTTGTAGATTGATCTTCTATTAAAATACGACTCTCATCTATACCGTGTACCATTAAATAGTTTCTCATGCTGTGAGCTTCCGGTATATCTTCATCTTCTCCTTGACCACCTGAAACAATTACTTTCGCTTCAGGATGGGAAAATAAATACTCCAACGCTACATCCAAACGATTTTGAAGAGATAAAGACGGTCTATCTCCAAATAACTTTGCACCCAGTATAAGAACGTACGGAGAGTGATAGCTCAACTTTTCACGAGCAACTTTGTTCATTCTAAACGTCATATAAATGATGTATAGTGGCGGTAATAATAAAATGATAAGAAAGATCCATTTGTTCATAAATAAGTTTGCACTCCCTTTCTTTTTATTATACAGAAAAAGAAAGGGCGGCAGAAGTGTTTTTTTAAACGATTGATTTATTAGAAACATTCGCCGCTACTTTACGTTGTGATAGTACATAATAAATAGCGATTCCTAATGAGAAGATCAATATGCAGCTTAATACGTAAAACGGAAGCATTACTCCGGCTTTAGATACACCCGCTGTAAACAGCATTAATAATACAATTCGTATTCCAGTACCAATTAGGCGAAATAAGCTGTCTACACGTCCCATTACTTCGTTTGGAATTTCCTCCATCATCAATACATTTCTCGCCACTCTTGTACCCGCATTTCCAACTGCATGAAAAATTGCAAGTCCATATAAGAAAATTACGGAAGGTTCAATAATCATTGCGGTAATTGAAATTACATAAATGAACATCGTCATAACGATTGAAACTTCTGTTTTGATATATTTCATTATGAGTGGAATACAGATTCCTGCAACAACCGCTCCAACCCCGTACATCATCCCCTCTATTGCGTATACAGAGGCATTGGCTTTAAGTATATCCGAAATATAAACTGGTATTAAATAATTTGCCATCATAACACCTATAAACGGCATATAAGTGGCCAGTAAGAACCAAAAGAGCTTAGGACGTTTTTTCATAAAGTGAATTCCTTCAAACAATTGCTTCTTAAATGTTATTTTTCTTTTCACTTCTTTTTTCTTTACGTACGGTATACATAAGAAAAGAAAAAATGCTCCAGCAAAAGTTAACATGTCTACTAACAAAATCCACTTCAAAGATACAATTTCAATTAAGAAGCTCGCAGCCGCTCCAGAAATAACTTGTGTTAACTGTCCTTGTATTTCCATCGTTCCACTTAAACTTTTATAATGTTCTGCTTGAAATATCTCTTGGTTGAACGCAAATATTGTAGGATAAAATAATAAATAGTAGAATGATCCGGCTATATAAATAAGAATATAGTGAATAGAATGATAAGGTTGCCCAGCAAATCCCCATATAACCATTATTCCGATTACGGCTATTCCGATTCCTTCGTTACATAGCAATAAAGATTTTCTTGAAAAACGATCAATACTTTGCCCAATGAATGGTGTTAATAAAAACATAATGAGGGTTGCAATGATAGAAACATAACCAAATGTTGTCTCTCCTCCACTCTCTTTAATTAACAGCCAAGGAATCGTTATCATAACAATTCCGGAACCAATAGCAGATAGACTATTGGCTCCTAGAATGTAATACAAGCGAGAATCATGATAAAGTGAGGACATATCACTCCACTCCTAGTTGTTTTTTCACCTCTTTATATACGCTCATATATGCTTTCAATTCTTTAACTACATCATGAATTAATGGTTTTGCATCTTCCCCAAGTTCACCATCTTGCACATGTAATCCATCAAGCACAACTTGTTTTGGAATTGCATTTGCATAAACACCTCTAGCGACCGTTCGCATGCTGTTTAATGCATTTATTCCACCTTTACCGCCACCAGCAACCGCTAACAACGCAACTGGTTTATGAATAAATTCACTACTACTTAAGTAATCTAAAGAGTTTTTCAGCGCACCGCTCATCGCATTATGATATTCTGGTGTACATAATACAACCCCATCCGCAGCTTTCACTAACGTTTTTAATTTTTTTACTGCCTCTAAATCACGTTGCGACTCTTCTCCATTGTATAAAGGTAACTCCTCAATTGCTAAATCATATAATTCCCCTTCAAATTGATCCGCAATATATTTTGCCACCACGCGAGTTCTACCAAATTTTCTTGGTGTACCGTTAATAACGACTAGTTTCATGATTATTTCTCCCCTTTGTTTTCAAGTTCTACTTATATATTATCAGAAATTTCTATACAAAACACAATATAAAGAGTTAACTTGTTTCATAAAATAGTATGATAAACAAAAAAGAACTCATACTTTCGTATGAGTTTCGTACAATTACTTTGATTCATCTCTCATGCTCAATGTACCTAAACTTTCATTTGCTTCAAAATGATTATATGCTTTTTCCGCTAATCTTTTCCGTTCTTCTGGTAATTCTATATATTTCATTACGTTTTCAATTATTTTTTCGTACGGAGTAAATACAATTCCTGGCCACTCTACCTCATCTTCTGGATTACTATTTTCGGAAATAATAAATTTCTTATTTGCGACTGCATAAGATACGCGAGGTGTTTCAAGAATTCCTGATAAGTAAAAATGAATATTTAATATAATTTTAGCTCTAGCAATCAATTCATTTCGAACAATTCCCCACGCATTATTTTTAAAAACTATATTTAAATTCGGGGCAATCGCTTTTAGATGATCAAAAATAGCTTGTCGCCTCGGATTAAGAGCACCTATAAACAGAATATCAATATCTTCAATAATCTCATCTTCAAACGCATCTTTTTTTATTTCCAAAGTTGGAGCATAGTTCATTTCTACATGTTTTATTTCTTTTCCTACCCCTTTTTGTTTAAGCCATTCTATATTTTGTTTACTATAATCCCAAATCACTCTATCTTTTAATAATATTAAATAAAGGGGATGCGCATATGGACTTCCTTCGTATAGCTGTTCTAAATTATAAATAATTGCATCTTTCGGAAGAAGGTTCGGGTTATATGCGTATGTATGGGCTCCAAAAACAACTGTATTCTTTACATTTTCCAGTATTGTTTCTGATATAATTACTGTATTTCCCTCCTGCTCCAACCTCCACTTTAAAGCTCGCGCAACATCTATGAAACTACCGTATGTCTTTGGGCATATAAAAAGACAATAATCATATTCTTTATTCAAATAAACTTCCATTAATCTTAAATTATTTTTATATAGATCTACATCCGGATGTTTAAGTACCAACTCATTTGCATGTTTTCTTGCTACTTTATATAATCCAGCATAATAAGCAGCGATGCATCTTCTTAATTCGATTCTTTCCCGGTCTTCATCTAATACATCCATGTTTAAAAGAAGATTTGCGATACAATACGCTTTTAAATGATCACGATCATAATAATAGTCTAGTAGTGGCATCAATTCTTCATACGTATTTCCATGCACCGATTCTCCTAGTTCAATCGCCCATCGTATTAATTCCATGATTACTCCACTACTCCTTTAATCGAAAATGTATTTAATAAAATTTCGCATTATTCTCTACTATATTTGCTATATGAAATGGAATCTTTTCTTTTATCGATTCCAAATACTTTTGCGACACCGCCCCTAAATGTTTTTTATGAGGTATATAGAAAGCACTAATAGAAATTTCATAGTCAAATAAGTAATCATACACATGATAATCTACAAATAGTAGATCATCCTTTGGAAAAGGAATTTCCTTCCCTTGCAGAGCATACATCAAAGCAATATTGTTTTGAGATCGTAATCGATACAACCTTGCAAGTTGGTATAATGGTTCAGCCCGGGTTGGTCTATATTCCCAAGCTTTTTGAAAATAAAAAACAGCTAACGCTAAATATTGCTCTTCTTGCCCTTTAACAGTTTCTTTTTCATCAGCATCTGTCACTTCATTTTGTTTATTTGCTGAACGATTTGCTAACTGCTCATAACAAAATCCTATTCGCAATAACGAATAGAATACCTCTTCAACCCATCCTCCTGCTTCCACACGTTTTTTATACCATTTAATTGAATTCTCAAATTGACTTAAATGAAAATAAGTCTGAGCTAAATAAAATAAATATCTTATATGCAAATCTGGCGTTGTTTCTGGGTCGTTTATTCCCTGTAACAACAACCTCTCATCTCTTTCAAATTTATCAGCTTTGCTCCCGCCATCTCCGGGATCATTCACGACAAGAGTCTCTAACCGAGCTACCCTCGTATTGTAATTCGCTCCAACTTTTGAACGATCTATATCCCAATACTCATGAGTAACACCGACAGATTTCCATGGTAAAGAAGCTTTTAAAAGACGTGTAAGCCAATATTTAATATGAACATCATATTGTAATGTAAGATAATGATCTTCCGTTAAGCTCGTTTTATCGAAATTCGGATCAACCTCTAAAATCATATCCGCATCTAATATTAATAAATAATCTGCTTCTGGATATGTTTTTTGCGCTAATGAAACAGCTAAACTTCTGTTATAACCAAAGTTTTTAAACGGCTCATGATGAACCGTCCCAGGTATCTCATTTTCCTTACACCAATTTTCAATAATTTCAGGCGTATTATCCGTCGATCCAGTATCACAAATAGAAACATAATCTACAATTGATTTTGTTGCATTTAAACATCTTTCCATAATTCTAGACTCATTTTTGACAATCATACAAAGACATAACTTTTTTTCTTCCTTTACAGACTTCACTTGCTCATTTCCCATTTAACCACCTCATATTTTATTAACACGCTCTTCTCATATGTAACAACATTTTTTAGCTATACTGATGACATAAGCACCCTTTTACTATTTATGAAAACTTCATTTTATTTATTCTTACTTTTATGTTGGGACATATTTCATGCTTCGCTTTATATTTGATACAATCAATACAAAAAAACATAATACGGAAATCCGTACCTTTCAAAGTCTAAGAGGAGGTTATATTTTGTTGGATTACATTTGGCTAGATGATAAATCACCAATTTTAGAACAACTACCAAGTAATTTTAAATCTGCAGCTATATTGCTACATCCATTTGTCCAAATGCCTTTAGGATGGGAAAAGTCTGTGAGAAAAAGACCATATGAGCACATCTATCCTAGCGCTGAAGAAATCATTCACAATGGGAAATCCGTTTCTTGGAAGGAAATGATGTCTTGTAGTGGATTACATTCATACGCAGACCTAGCAATGGCCATGTTGACTTCCATTAGTGCCTTTTCAGAAGAATATAAAAGAGAGGATTTAGCTGAAAAGCTACATTCAAACTTTAAAAAAAATCTTTATTATCCAACAGAAGATTATACGTCTATATTTTTATTACACAAATTACTTAAACTCCTCGGTTCTAAAGGTGCAAAAAATCTATATTTCTCTGAACCAATTCTTAATACAAACGGATTATTACAGGTAAATAATACTACTCCATTAGATATTTGGGACATTAGCAATAATGAGTTAATTATTACTGGAGAAGACAATGAGTATGCGTTTATGAGTATATACGATTCCTTTACAACCTTATTATTAGCTAAAGAAGAAAATATAGAATATATTGTTCAATCAATGAATGTTGAAGCTGTCATTTGTGACAAAAAAACGATGATTGATTGGTATTTTTAAATTAGTAATTTCTTAAACTATAAAAAAGAAACTTGCGCTTATGCACAAGTTTCTTTTCAAAAACATCCTTATTTTTTCACAACTTCATGTCCACCGAACTGATTACGTAGTGCTGAAACTACTTTTCCATGGAATGTATCATCTTCCTGAGAACGATAGCGCATAAATAATGACATCGCGATTACTGGTGCCGCTGCTTGTAACTCAAGCGCAGTTTCAACAGTCCATTTCCCTTCTCCTGAAGAGTTCATTACACCTTTAATGCCATCAAGTTTAGGATCATCTGCAAATGCTTTTTCAGTTAAGTCCATTAACCAACCGCGGATTACTGATCCGTTCGCCCATACTTTTGCAACATCTTCATAATTGAAATCAAAGTCACTCTTATCTAGTACTTCAAATCCTTCAGCAATTGCTTGCATCATGCCGTATTCAATACCGTTATGAACCATTTTTAAGAAATGACCACTACCAACGCGGCCAGCATAAGAATAGCCATTTTCTACTGCTAAATCTTTAAATAAAGGTTCTAATTGGTCGTAAATTTCTTTTTCCCCACCAACCATTAAACAAGCACCGTATCTAGCTCCTTCTACACCGCCAGATGTACCGATATCTACATAATGTAATCCGAAGCTTTTTGCTTCTTCAGCACGGCGTAACGTATCTTTATAGAATGAATTTCCACCTTCAATAACGATATCACCTTCATCTAATAACGGATACACATCTTTTAATACTGACTCTACAACTTCTCCTGCAGGCACCATTACCCAGATTGTACGAGGAGCTTCTAGTTCAGCGATCATTTCTTTTAATGTATGACGTGCAGTAATTCCTAGTTTTCCTGCCTTTTCTACAAGCTCTTTATTTACATCGTATACAACTACTTCATGCTTGTCTTCATGTAAGTGTTCAGCTAATGGGAATCCCATTTTTCCTAATCCAATTAATCCTAGTTTCATATTAATCAATCTCCTATTCTATACAAATATATTTAATATCGAAATTAGCCCAAGTGCTACTACAGATAATATAGTCTCCATTGCAGTCCATGTTAATAATGTTTCTTTCACAGTCATTCCGAAATACTCTTTAATCATCCAAAATCCTGAATCATTCACGTGTGATAAAATTAATGACCCTGCACCAGTTGCAAGTGCTAATAATTCAACATTTACACCTGGTGTGCTTGCTGCAATCGGCGCAACAATACCAGCTGCTGTCATCATAGAAACAGTTGCCGATCCAGTTGCAATTCGGATTAGTGCCGCAATTCCCCACCCTAATAATATCGGTGAAATATGTGATTCTTTCGCCATATCTGCAATTGTCGTTCCAATTCCAGAATCTAATAATACTTTATTAAATGCGCCGCCTGCACCAATCACTAACAATATGTTTGCAATAGGTCCAAGGCAATCATTTGTAAATTGTAACACTTTATCTTTTGAGAAACCTTTTGCATATCCAAGACTAAAGAAAGAGTAAATGGTTGCAATTAATAAAGCCACAATCGGATCTCCAATAAAGTGTAATACTTGTGCTAGTTGACTCGTTTTATTTAATGCAACTTCTGCTATTGATGCACCAAGCATAAGAAATACTGGAAGTAAAATTGTAAACAATGTATTCCAAAAGCTAGGAAGCTCTTTTTTATTATCTTTTTCAACAAATTGCTCCGCTATATCTAATGGTACTTCCTTATGTATACGAGCACCAATCCATTTCCCGTAAAGTGGACCTGAAATAATTGCAGTTGGAAGTCCGACAATTAACGCATATAAAATTGTCTTCCCTACATCTGCTTTAAAAATACCAACTGCCGCCATTGCCGCTGGATGCGGTGGAACAAGTCCGTGTACGACTGACAGTCCTGCTACTAGCGGAATACCAATTGTAATAAGTGATACCCCAGTTTCTAACGCAATTGTAAATACTAACGGAATTAATAGTACAAATCCAACTTGGAAAAATACCGGAATCCCTACTAAAAATGCAACGAACATCATCGCCCAGTGAACTCGTTTCTTCCCAAAACGATTAATTAATGTGTTAGCGATACGTTCAGCACCACCAGATTCGGCCATCATTTTTCCAAGCATCGTTCCTAGTGCTAAAACTATCGCTAAAAACCCTAACGTATTACCAAGCCCTAGTTTAATAGAATCAATAATCCCTGGATCTTTTGGTGAAGTTCCAATTAAAGGCATTCCCATTGCTAATCCTACACCAATTGCTGTTAAAATTAATGCGACAAATGGATGCCATTTTACTACCGTAATAAGTAAAAGTAGTATGACAACTGCCGCTAGTACGATCCCAACTACCATTTCTCCCAATCCCCCTATTGTTTACGTTGGAAAGCAGCTATACAATCAAATTCTTCTTTCAAGCGATTGTAAAGTCGTTCATACATATAAAACATTTCTAAATATATAGCCGTATTTTCTTTATTCGGTACATGGTGATGGACAATATCAATCCAATCCTTTACCTCTTCAAGAGAATCAATTTTTCCTACAGCATATAAAGCAACTGCCGCTGCCCCAAGCGCAGATGCTTCATGACTTTCAGGTACAAGCAATTCTTTTCCCATCATATCGGACAACATTTGTCTCCAAAATGCAGATTTTGCAAACCCTCCTGAAACTCGTATTTCAGTAAGTGGCCCTGTACAATCCCTGATTGCGAGTGCTACTGAATATACACTCATACAAACACCTTCCATCACTGCACGTATAAAATGTTCTCGCTTATGTTGAAGATTGATTCCAAAGAATGTACCACGAGCATTTGCATTCCAGTAAGGTGCGCGTTCTCCAGATAAGAAAGGTAAGAACAATAGCCCATCCGCTCCAGCTGGTACGCTTTCTGCATATTTAATTAATAAATCATAAGGATCAATGCCGAGCTTTCTTGCTACTTCTTGCTCTGGACTACCAAATTCATCACGTAACCATCTCAGTAATATTCCGCCGTTATTCGTTGGACCACCGATTACCCAGTGCTCATCTGTTAATGCGTAACAAAACGTTCTCCCTTTCTCATCTGTATTTATATTTGATGAGATTGTTCGAACCGCACCACTCGTTCCAATCGTAATTGCAGCCGCACCCGGTGATATCGCACCAACTCCTACATTTGCAAGAACCCCATCACTTGCTCCGATGACAATTGGTGTTTCTGCACTTATCCCCATCTTCTGTGCTAATTCTGGCTTCATACCTGATAAAATATATGTAGTTGGTACAGGGGTTGATAATTGTTCTGGTGACATATGTAACATAGTTAAAACATCTTCATCCCAGTTTAATGTTTCTAAATTAAATAACCCCGTAGCAGAAGCAATCGAATAATCAACTACGTAGCGTGAAAATAATTGGTAAATCACATACTCTTTAATGGAAATGAATTTATAGGCACTTGTATATAACTCTGGTTCCTCTTCTTTCATCCATAACAATTTAGAAAGTGGTGACATTGGATGAATCGGTGTACCTGTACGTCTATAAATTTCATGCCCATTCATTTGTTGTAATAATTTTTCTGATTGCTTCGTACTTCGATTATCTGCCCAAATGATAGAACGCGTTAATGGCGCACCATTTTCATCTACTGCAATTAATGCGTGCATAGCTGTACTAATACCGATTGAAGAAATATCTTCTGGTAATACATTACCTTTTTCAATGGCAACGCTTACACTTTTGTATACAGCGGCACATATTACATCAGGATCTTGCTCAGCCCATCCTACATTCGGTTGAATAATTGGGTAATCGATTGCATGTGATGCAATGACTTTTCCTTTTTCTGTGAACACAACCGTTTTTGTACTTGTGGTACCGATATCAATCCCGATTACTCTCCCCCTTGTTTCCATGCGAATCTTCCCTTCATTTCTAGCAAAATACGATTTAGTAAACCGTTTACATGAATTAGTATATAAAATATTTTTTCGTTTATCAAGTTATAAAAAGAAAATTTTTTTCATATCAAAAAATAAATCCCCTCATTCCATTTCACTTATATACTAAATTTAGCTTTTCCATGCGGTAAAATGACGTTATATTCGTTACGCAATACACTCTTTCCTCTCATTAACAACACATACATAGTCCTCCATACGTTCTACTTATTTGCTTGAAGAAAGAGTTGAAAAGCAATATTTATTTTTAGCGGTCACGTAACATCACCATCAAGCCAAGAAAAGTAACTAACCGCAGAATGAGAATTCTGTGCATTTTACTCTTATTTATTGTTTTAGGTTCACTAGTCTTTTGTCTTGATAAACATAGAGCGTGACCCCCTATTATCACTTTTTTATCTTGTAAATATATCTTGCATACTATAAAACCGAAAAGTATTTTTATTTTTCAGAAAAATAAAAACAATAACACGAAATTTATTGTATAATGTTGTAAAAAGATGTCGGAGGGATTTAATGTTAAATAAAATATCTCAATTCACAATTAAGCTTTCATCAATTCTTTTATCACTCTTACTATTATTAAATTTACCTTATTTATTTATTACTCAACAAGGATTTACCTTTCAACCAATTTATTTTTTTAATCAGACCGTTACTATGTTAAAACAGGTTTTTTCCCCTGAATCATTAGTGATTATAGGATCAGACCCGAAGTTTGGCCATTTCAAAAAAACACCATTATTTCCAACTGTTTTAGAACCTTACCTATATTCATTTACTATATTATTTTTAGCCTTTTTTCTTGCTCTCTTTTTATCATCTAGCATGGCATTTTTTTATTTTTTAGCAAAAGATTATATAAAAAAATGGATAAACCGAATTGTGTTCATATTAGAAGCTGTCCCTGATATGATGATGATGATTTGTTTGCAAATTTTTTTCATATGGGTACTTCAGAAATTTGGGGAATCTCCTGTCACTATTATTTCCTTTAATGAAAATCGAGCTTATTTACTCCCTATTTTATCATTAGCTGTCTTACCTACATTACAAATGTTTCGGATGATGGTGTTATACATAAAAGAAGAGCAAGGAAAACATTACGTAGAGGTTGCATATGGAAAAGGCCTTTCATCAAGTTATATACTATGCATTCATTTATTCAAAAATATATCTATCCACTTCTTCCACCATTTAAAAACGATTTTTGTTTTCTTACTTTCTAATTTATTCATTTTAGAATTTGTTTTTAATATGGAAGGCATTATTCAATTTTTATTTAATAAGGCGTTTGTTTCACCTCCAGCTGCATTTATCATACTTGTTATGATTATTTTACCATTTTATGCTATTTTCCAAATAGTCTCATTCATGATGAATAGATGGAAAAAGCAATTGAAAGGAGTATCATTATGAAATCTATTTGGAAATCAAAACGCTTTTTAATCGGCTTTACTTATCTATTCATACTTATTTCAGCTAGTTTTATTTATAGTTGGTTCTTTAAAGATAACATCCCAAAACCTCCTCAGTTACTTTACAATGACAATAACGAATTACTTGGAAAGGCCCCCTTTCCGCCATCGTTAATTCCACCTTTTGGATCTGATCGTTTTGGAGAGTCTGTTTTCTTACAAATTGTAGAAGGAGCAAAATTCACTATTTTATTAGCCATGGCAATTAGCTTCTTTCGAATTTTATGCGGAACATGTATAGGAATCCTCTTAAGTTTATTTGCTCCAAAACTCAAGAGATTTTTCCAGTCATGCTCAGAAGTTTTTTATTATATTCCAACTCTATTTATCGCATTCATACTCATCACGCCCGTTAATATTATAATCACATCAAATGCTGATGGGGTAGATCCAAATATTTCATTTACGTTTTATCAAGTACTCGTACTTATTTTCGTCGCTCTGCCTACACTTTCTTTATACATATCCTCAGAGGTTGATGAATTTATGAAACAAGATTACATCTTAAGTTCACAATTACTGGGGGCTAGTCGTTTTCATATTATTAAAAAACACTTACGAGTCTTATTACTTGACCGCTTATTTGTATTATTTATGGAACATATCGTCCAAACACTCATACTCGTTATCCATTTAGCGCTGCTTAACATTGTAATTGGCGGCATACAAATGCGTGAACTCTATGACGGAGTGCTCAAACCTGTTTCTCTATCTAATGATTGGGCAGGTCTTATTGGATTAAATCGTAATGAAATGAATCTTTCATGGTGGATTATTTTTTATACTCTCGCTTCATTCTTTATTACGATTCTATTTATTAAGCTTATGACCATCGGGATTCAAGATGCACTGAAAGCAAGAGATTCGCAAATTGTAGCAATTCAAAACGTTCCAGATCATAAAAAATTTGTTAAACATAAAGATTCCTTTTCGTTTGCCAATAAAGTAAACCTTTAATCATTTCTCATTAATCAAGTATTAATTGGCATCGATATTAGTAGAAAATAAAGAAGATGATCCCTATTAAATACAGGGATCATCTTCTTATGCTGTCTAGCTTTTTTACATGTCCTTTGCTAGACTCATGCTTTTTATATTTAAAGTGAATTATTTGCAATCACAATTATGTTTTTTAAAATCAATTACCATACGCCCTTGAATTCTACCTTGTTCCATTTCTTCGAATACATTTTGTACTTTATCTAGAGAACAAGTTTGAACAACTGGCACTACTTTTCCTTCTGCCCCGAACATAAACGCCTCTTCCAAATCTTTACGAGTACCAACTAGAGAACCAACTACTTCAATTCCATCCAGTACAAGTCGTGGGATGTTTAAGTCCATTGTTTCTACTGGTAGCCCTACTGCAACTACTTTACCGCAAGCACGTACTGCATCAACTGCTGAGTTAAAGGCTACTTTAGAGACTGCTGTTACTACCGCAGCATAAGCGCCACCAAACTCCTCTTGCACAATTTTATCAGCAGGACCTTGAGAAATTGGATTGATAGTCATATCAGCACCAACTTCTTTCGCTAAGGCTAATTTGTCGTCATTAATGTCTACTGCGATTACCTTTGCACCAAATACATTTTTAGCATATTGGATAGCTAAGTTACCTAATCCACCGCAGCCATAGATTACAATAGGTTGACTAGGTTTAATATCTGATACTTTAATAGCTTTATATGTAGTTACACCAGCACAAGTAATTGATGATGCTTGAGCAGGATCTAATCCTTCTGGTACTTTTACCGCATAATCAGCTGTAACGATACATTGTTCAGCCATACCACCATCCACTGAATAACCAGCGTTTTTAACTTCACGGCAAAATGTTTCTCTACCAGTTACACAATATTCACAACGTCCACAAGATTGGAACATCCATGCAATACTTACACGGTCACCTATCTTTAGTGAAGTAACATCATCAGCTATTTTCGTAACAATACCTACACCCTCATGACCAAGAATACGGCCATCAGTGTTACCAAAATCATGATTCGCAACGTGTAAATCAGTGTGGCACACTCCACAATACTCTACATCTACTAACGCTTCACCTGAGTGTAACGGACGTAATTCTTTTTCAATCACTTCGATGTTTGCTTTGCTGTTTTTATTAACCACTACTGCTTTCATATGTGATCTCCCCTTTAGTGTTTTAGCATTTTAATGAGTTTATCTCACAACTACTTTCTTCACTACTTTGGCTAGTTATTGTACCAAATTTAAGTGTTCAATCATCATTACATCTTCATCATAACATGACACTTCATAAACAACTTGTGAAATTATGAACAATATTTGAATTATTACACAAATCGGTCTTTATTTTAAATTTTTAAAAATGAGAGTTTATCATTGACTATAAGTAAGTCACATATTTCTAAAACAAAATAAAGTAACAAACTTCTCACCGATAAAAAAGCTCTTCACTCAATATTTTCTACATGTAAACACTTAGTTTCACAGTAATATCCTTTGCCACCAACATAAACTTTTTCTATTTTATTTTTGCTATTGGTTGCTAATTTAACTAATATTTCAGAAGGCGAGTGTAGAGAATAACCTTGTTCAAATACATAGACTTCTTTTTTCAAGTAGTCCTGTTCATAAAGGTAGCAAGCTAATGCACCGTTCGAAGTTCCAGTCGCTGCTTCTTCATTGATGTCGTATAGCGGAGCAAAATTTCTGCATATAATTCGATTGTCATTAAAAGTATATAAATGCATCCCGACAACATTATAATACTTGCTGATTTCTTTAATTTTTTCAAAATTAGGTTGCAGTGCATGTAATTGTATTTCGCTTTTTATAGGAATTAAAATATCTTTTAAGCCCGTGGAGACAATTTGAATTGGGTATTTATTGTCTATATCTTTACTATCAAAACAGTCGGTGAACTCATTTGGAGATACAACATCATAGAATATCGGTTTATTTTGTTCCATGAATATGATGTCATCTGTTATAGTAATAGTAAGAACACCGCTGTTCGTTTCAATCGTATAGCGATTCCTGAAAAGTTTATTTAAATGCATCAGTATCGCGAAAGAGCCAATTGTGGCATGACCACATAAATCAACTTCTTCTTTTGGAGTAAAATACTCAAATTTATAATCAGCAAGTTCAGATTCTGATATAAATGCGGTTTCCGCATAACCCAGTTGTTTGGCTATTTCCATTTTTTGAGTAGTGGTCAATGTATTTGTATTCTCAATAAATACCACTCCTGCTTTATTTCCGCCTTTATGATCCTTGCTAAATGCACTTGCAACATAAACAGATATTTTCATAAGACATCTTCCTCACTTATAGTAAATTATAGTATAGAAAGCACTACATATAAATTCCATTGGATAAATTATCCCTAAAATAAGAAACAAACTATTTTTAGCATTTGAACTCTCCAAAAATAGTTTGTCTACAGTCTGAAAGCTCTTCATTTGAAGAGCTTTTTTTATATTCGCTTCATCGAAATCGTTTCACGTATACTTTGTAAATTTTTTAGAGTTTCCTCTTGTCGCTGCAACGACAACCCTACATACAAAGTATCTAATAAGCTTAACTGTGCTAATCGTGATGAACTTGCTTCTGTGCGGAATTCAGTCTCACGTGTTGATGTATATAACGTTATATCAGCAAGTTGACTTAATGCTGATTTCTTATAGCTCGTAATCGCAATAATTTTGGCCCCTCTTGCTTTCGCTACTTCTAACGCTTCAAGTAATCCTTTATTGCTACCAGAATGAGAAATACCAATAACAACTGAATTTTCCGAGAGTAAACCTGCTCCCATAATTTGAAAATGCGAATCAGTATGAGCGATACAAGAAATACCCGTTCTCATAAACTTATGATACGCATCCATTGCAATAATACCAGAGCCACCATTTCCATAAAACTCAATTCGACTTGCTTCTTGTAAGGCTCGTACAGCCTGCTCAAGTGCCGTTTCATTAAGCAAATGTAAAGTATCTTGCAGTCCTGTAATATGCGAATGAAAAACTTTTTTAGCAACAGTTACCATACTATCTTCTGCTGATACCTCTTCATGGATATTTTGCATCGGTGTATGTACAATTTCACGAGCTAATGTAATCTTTAAATCTTGAAAACCTTGCAAACCAAGGTTTTTACATAAGCGGAATATCGTAGCTTCGGAACTATTCGTAACTTCAGCTAATTCTGTAATAGATTTATGTACAACATCTTGTGGATGTTTCAAAATATGTTCGGCAATACTTCGCAATTTCGGTGATAAACCATTTAACGAAGCCTGAATCTTTCCAATCCCACTTCTTGTACCAGGCATAGCATATCCTCCCCTTCCATCGTAGCTTTATCCTGTAAAAACCGATTAGTTAAACTAATCATCAGTGGGGATGGTCCCCCACTGATTAGAGTTTCACTTTATTGTACCTAATTATCGAAAGAAGAAAAACCTATATTAGGGATTACTATAAATTTTAATTGCTCCTATGTATTCTGTCATACGATATAACAGAATTATTCATGCTTATGAATAATTCTCTCCATGTTTCACTGCGTATAATGCGGCTTGCGTACGATCATCCACTTCCAATTTAGCTAAAACGTTTGAAACGTGTGTTTTCACAGTTTGTTCTGTAATATGAAGTTCTGCTGCAATCTCCTTGTTGCTTCTTCCTTTCGCAATTTCGCGAAGTACCTCTTGCTCTCTTTTCGTTAACATTGAAAAAGGATTTTCTACTTCCTTCTTTACTGCAGAACGCCCCATTAATGCAGGTGTTACTTTCGGGTGAAAATTCGCATTTCCTTGATGTACTGCAATAATAGAAGCGACAAGTTGCTCAGGTTGTACTTCTTTTAATTGATAACCATCTGCTCCAGCTTCAAGTGCTGGTATAACATAATCTTGCTCTGAAAAACTACTTAATATAAGTACCTTTATTGTCTCATCATATTGCTTTAGACGTTTTGTTGCCTCAATTCCATCCATTTTCGGCATCGATACATCCATTAGTACGACATCTGGTCTTTCTTTTTGCACGAAATGTAATGCCTCTTCGCCATTTTCCGCTTCCCCAATAATTTCAAATTCTTCTCTCGTTTTCAAAAAGAATACAAGTCCTCTTCGAACGATATGATGATCCTCAACTAGTAGCAGTTTAATCTTCAACCTTATTCTCCCCTTCAAATCGGCAATTGAATTTCTATTTTTGTACCCTTTTTCAGCTCTGTTATAATTTGAAACGATCCCTTCATTAACTGAATACGTTCCTTCATACTTTTCAGGCCAAGTGCTGATTCCCTTACTTGTTCTTGTATAAATCCTATTCCATTGTCTTCTATGTAAAAATGTAACTGGTTATTTTCTATTTTCAAAAGAATATGTACCTTTTCACACGAAGCATGCTTTTTACAATTATGTAGCGCCTCTTGGCTAATACGCCATAAAACTTCTTCTATTTCATCCCCAATTGAAACCATCCCATCAATTCGAACTTCCACTTGAACTCCTAATAACTTCCCGTAATTTTGAATTGCTTCTGCTAATCCTTTCTCCAATCCTTCAGGTCTTAATTGCCAAATTAATAGCGTCATCTCTTGTAATGCTTCTTGTGATAATTCCCCAATATAACTTAACATCTCTTGCAATTCTCTATCTTGCGTCATATTCAGAGTACCTTTCGCCGTTAGCATAATAGAAAATAACAATTGTTTTACTGAATCATGTAAATCACGTGCAAGTCGATTTCTTTCCGCTACCACTACATATTTACGTTCTTTCTCAACTAATTGAATACGTTGTATTGTCGTTCCAATTTGAAATGCAATTGATTCTAATAAGGCTAACTCTTCCTCAGAAAAATGAGTCTTATGAGGTGCAGCCACATTTAGTAGACCAAATTTTTCTGATCCAGACCTAAGCGGAATTGTCGCATGATGTGTAACATCTTCTGTCTCTCCCCAATTACATTCAATTGCATCTTCTATTCGCTTACATTCAATAATATTAGTCGCTTTTTCCAATCTCCCATTCACAAAACGTTCTACACACCAACAGTTTCCTTCACACATCGGCTTCTTCTTTTGCCACGTAAGAGCCTCTGGTAAATTTTCGTCTACAAGCATGCTGTGCTTTCCACTTTCATCAATAAAGAATATCCACCCTGTTTGTAAATTCATTACTTGTAACAATGTATGCAACACTTTTTCCAACATATGCTGTAAGTTTGTTGCTTCATTTAATAATTCAGCAATTTCTTTTAATGCTTCTAAACGACGCATCTCTTTTTCTTCAAAGTTCATTCTCATCACCAACTACAATTATAACATTAAGAAATTTCTAAATTCTATAAATAAAAAAAGAACCGAATTCCTTCAGCCCTTTCTTTATATCAATCATTTTATTATTGTTATTCTATCCAATGTTGGAAGCAGAATTTTTGTTAACAAACGATTCTACTTTAGCTGTCCGATAAAGATTGTCCACCATGGATATGCTGTAAACCTTCAGTAGTAACAACCATATTCGCTGCTGGCATTTGCACTTGATTCTTATGGAACATAGACATTAATTCAAATCTTACTTGTCTAGAAGTTTCAAAATAATCTTCTGGCTTTATTAAACCTGTAATACAAAATTCATAGCCAACATATTTCAAGTTAGGATTTAAGTCTGTAACACCGACGTATTTAAATGGTTCAACAGCCTCATCCTCTACTCTATAAAGAGTTTGATTCAATTCTTCATTACATATAATACATACTTCTTCTAACAATTCCTTCACTCTTGTTGGATCTTCCTGATAACTTACCGTGATGCGTTCAATTACACGCATCCATCCTTTATTAAAATTTTGTATCGTTCTAATCTCTCCGTGCGGGATGGTAAGTAGTTTTCCTGACCATTCACGAATTTGCATAAAACGAATACTAATCTCTTCAATAGTTCCTGAATTTGTTCCGTTAAAAGTTACAAAATCACCAACCCGAAACTCTTTGTCCGCTAATCTTGCAAAGCCTAATATAACATCTTTTAGCATCTGTTGTGCAGCAAAACCGATGACAACTCCAGCTATCCCTGCACCTGCAATAATACTTTTTATATCTACAAATTGGCTAATTAAATATATGATAAGACTGATGATAATGATATATCTAAAAATAGATCGAATTACACTTTGAATCGTCTGCTCTACCTCTTCATCAAAAAAGCTTGATTTCCTAAAAAACCAATCAATAATACGGTTTATTACAAAAGAAATAATGATTAAAACTAAAGCAAATAGTAAAAATCTTAAAAGTAAAAACTCTCTTACATAATTAAAAAATTCTTCAGTATACGTTAATAAGCTCATTTAACCACTTCCTTACTAATTAAAAAATTCATAATCGCCTAAGTTTGTTCCAGAAAAATCTATTATCCTAATCTAAAATGCCACTATCCTTACTATGTATTTTGACTCTATTACTAATTCACCTTAAACAGTATGTCTAGGTGTTCTTTTTCCTTTCCCTTTAAATATACCCTTTTTAATAACCTAAGGGGGGAGCAAATCGTGAAATTTTTTTATACGTTAAAACTTTATTCATCTCATTACGATTTCAACTCATTTATTCATTAACTACGTAAAAAAAGAGCTGAATTTATCAGCTCTTTTATTCAATATTAATTGTTGTCTTACTACTTTTTTCTTCTTTCAATTTTGGCAATTCAATTGTCAATACGCCATCTTTATAATTTGCTTTAACATTTTCTTCCTCAACTTGTTTAAAATTAAAGCGTCGAGTTACAGAACCTATAGAACGTTCTTTACGAATATATGTGCCATTCTCGTCTTTTTCTTCTACTTCATTATGATTCGTTGCTTGGATCGTTAATATATCTTGTTCAAAATCAACTTGAATGTTTTCTTTTTGAAAACCTGGTAAATCTGCTTTCACAGTATATTTACCAGATTGCTCATGAACATCTACTTTAAAAGTATCCATGTTCAGTGGCTTAAAGAAAGCATCTGTCATCCCTTCTAATAAAGAAGGCCCAAAATCAAAAATGCCATTTTGACGTTTTGTTATCTCTGGAAATAAATTACGCATATTTTTTCCTCCTTATTATTTATGAATGAAAGATTATCTCTTTCTGCCTTTATTATAACATTTGGTCAAAAAAGGTCAAAGTTTTTGTTTGACCTTTTTTGATGTATATTTTACCAAATAAAACAAATAAGTTATATGTCATCTCTCCCCTTATAAAGAGGAATATATCTACATAATAACGAATAGTTTATTTGCTCTTATTTTTTCTTACGGAGGTTACATACAATGGGATATATTGAAGAACTTAGAAAAGTTGTCGGATCAAGACCACTCAATCTAGCAGGAGTTGCTGTAGCTGTTTTCAATGAACAAGGACAAATAAAAGAGACCTTTTTTAAAGGCCTCTTTTTTCACTTCACTTCTGCATGTAAGCATGACTTAAAATGTCCAAGTGCATATTCATGCCCTTGTGCATTAAAAGATGCAACCGCCTTTTCATAAACAACAATTTTAAACCCTTTATTATAAGCATCTACTGCTGTATGAAGAACACAAATATCGGTACAAACACCTACAAGATGAACTTCTTCTATTCCTCTTTCTCTTAGCTTCATATCTAAATCCGTTCCAGCAAATGCACTATACCGTGTTTTATCCATATAATATACATTCTCTGCATTTTTATATGTTTCGTACACATCTTGTAATTCACCAAACAAATCTCTTCCACTTGTACCAGCTATATTATGGGGCGGGAATAACTTTGATTCTGGATGATATACATCATTTTCTTCATGTTTATCAATAGCAAAGACAACGTAATCTCCATTTTCAATATATTGCTTCGTTATATGTACAATTTCCTTCTCAATTTCCTGTCCTGGTTTCCCGCAAGTTAAAGCCCCCTTTTCCGCTACAAAATCATATGTATAATCAATATTAATAAGAGCTCGTTTCATAACCACTATCTCTCCTTCTTCTGTTTCACAGTAAACAATAGAAAATTTGTTATTACGACATCGTATGTACTATTCGACATTTCAAATGAAATACCTACATTTTTCTTCTGAAACTTACCTTAGTCCGAGTTTATCATATAATAGATAAACAATGGTAAAACAAATAACTCCTATTAACAAGTCATGAATTTGATAATTGAGCGTTATTTGCATAAACTCTTGTATCGTAAACCAAATTACTGCCATCATTAGGCTAATCAAAATGATACGAATACACCAATTCACGTATTCAACCTCTTTCTCTGTCATAGTAGTAACAAGTGATTACTTCCTATTTAATCGTATTAGAAAATGAAATAAGTTATTCACTCTTGCACACTCTAGTCCAAACAAAAAAGCACACTACTTTTTGAGTAATGTACTTTTTATTCTTATTAAGACGCAGGTTTTGTCTCAAATGTTGCTTGATTAAAACTAATAACCTTTCCTTTCGGATCATTGTTTTCATACTGAACTGCAGTAATTGTATGACTACCTGTTTCCAGCGTTTTTTCTTTTAACTGCACTGTTGTCTGCGTTGTACTAGTTACTTGATGTTTATCTGTATACATTTGATCTACAAATACGAATGTTTCTTTATCACTTTGAAAATTAGAAAGTTCTAATTCAACTTGCTGAATTAACGTATCCTTTTTGATGAATACAGTCGGTATATTGCCGTTTTCAGAAGTACCATCTGGAGTAATAACTTTTACTTTCCCTTCTCCAATTGACATTGCTCCTTCAGGAAATACAACCATATTCTCATCACTTGCGTTTACAACTTGTTCTTCCTGTTTTGATTGCGCGTCCTCTTTTTCCTGTGGAGCACCGCAACCAACTAATAACAATACAGACAATCCAGTGATTATGAATTTTTTCAAAATTCATCCCCCCTGTAACTTCATTATAATTTATTATACAAAAATAACTTTTAAATTTTGAGACTACATTCAACACTTTCATGAACAAATAGAATCCTGCTCACGATTAATGTATCATACTTTCCTTAATAGAACATTAATTTTTTTTATGAAATAAATAGTAATTCCCTCTTATCTATCATTTTAGCCCAACATATGAATTACATACCCTCAAAAATAAAAAGACATTGTTAATTCAATGTCTTTTCTATACAGCAATTAAAAAACAAACGTTGTAATCTCATCTACTTCTTTTCTTGGAAGTTTCTTCGGTTTATCTTTCGGAAATCCGAGTGAAATAACCATATTTATTTGTTTTTCAGGCTCAATTTGTAAATATTGGCGCAGTTCATCTTGAGCTAGCAATACTGGCCCTGTCATTGGACAAGTACCAAGTCCCTTTGCATGTGCAGCTAACATTAAGTTTTGTGCCGCTAAACAGCTACTCTTAATGCCTTCTTCTTCCCAAACTGAATCTGGAACAAAAGCAATTGGATCAAATATCTTTTCACGGAACTTTGATTCATATGGTGTTGCCAAACATACGATTAATACTGGTGCCTCCGAGAAAGCTGTTGCATATGGTCCGAAAGAACGTGTAAGTAATTTCCCTGCTTTCTCTTCTCCATTTTCTGCTGCTTTTGCCGCAAGTTTATGTAATGCATCCCATGTCATTTGTTCAATTTCTTTAATCTTCTCTCGATTCATGATAACTAAGAATTCCCACGTTTGTGAATTCGTATCACTTGGTGCGTAACGAGCACAATCAATTATTTCTTTTATATCATTAGTAGATACTTCTTGATCTGTAAACTTTCTAACACTTCGTCTTCCGTGAATTACTTCTTTAAAATCTTCATAATTCATATATTAAATCCCCTTTTTACAGCGTTTTCAAAACTTGTCCTATGCTTGAATTATATCATGAAAAAAAGCTGGAAGAATACCAGCTTTTTTCTTCATGATTAATTTGTCACTTTCAACAAACGAATACTCTCTTCGTATGCAGCTTGTAGTTTTTTCGTAATTGTTCCTCTTTCACCAGCCCCGAACTGTTCATCACCAATTTGAACGACTGGGAATATTTCAAGTGGCGTCGCTGTAAAGAAGCACTCCTCAGCCTCATATACTTCTTGTAATGAAAACTCTCGCTCCTCTACATCGATATGTAACTCTTTCGCTAATGTAATTACATAGTGACGTGTAATACCATGTAAAATGAAATGATCCGCTGGATGTGTAATCAACTTATTATTCTTCACGATAAAGAAATTGGAATGACACCCTTCAGTCACAATACCATCTCGTACTAATATTGCTTCTTGATACCCTTGTTCATTTATTTTGTTTTTGATCATGATATTAGGAAGCAAATTTAAAGATTTTATATGGCAAAACTTCCACCTGATGTCCTCTTCTACTGTCACCTTAATCCCTGCCTCCATTGAAGCAACTGGTCTTGGGAACGAAACAAGATTTGCAAAATATGTCGGTTGTAAATCTGATTCATATAAATGATTGCGCGGTTGTGCACCTCTTGATATTTGTAAATATACATTCCCATCTTCCTGAAATTGATTTTTTTCAATCATTTGATATAACTCTTCTACTAATTCTTCCTTCGTAAATGGTGGAATTAGTTTTATTTCTGCCATAGAGTTAAAGAATCGTTCCAAATGTAAATCTAATAAATGAGGCTTGCCATCGTATAGTCTAAATACTTCATAAATCCCATCACCAAATTGGAAGCCTCGCTCTTCTAATGCTACCATCGGCTGTTCTTCTTTCGTATTAATCATTCTCCCATTAAACAAGATCCAATCTTTATGAATAGCTTTCATTCTTCCCCACTCCTTTATCACATGATTGATTTTATTGTACAACTTATGACACCCTGAAAGAAGGAATTTTCTGTATTTTTACAAACTAAAAATACATCACTTCGTAAAAGTGATGTATTTTATCATTTATTTAAGGAAATATTTTTCAATATCATCTAACATAAGGTTCGCAGCTTTAATACCGCCTGCTGTATTCCAAATTACCTCATCTACTTGGAATACTTTATTATTTTTAGAAGCCTGTAGTTGCTTAAAGAGTGGATCTTCTGTCCATTCCTTCGCTAACGAATTTCCTTCATTATTCTTATCTGCATCTTTATCAGACGTGAAATAGAATAAGTAGTCTCCGTCCATATTTGGAATCTGCTCTTTTGTAATTCCTTTTATCGCAAAATCATCTTTATCTTGTAATGGTGGTCGTTTAAATCCAATATCATTTAAAACAACGCCCGAGAATGAGTTTTTTTGATAAATACGAACATCACCTGGCACGAAACGAATAATAGAAACTTTAGAATTCAATTTATCGCCCAACTTCTCTTTCATTCCTTCAATGCGTTTTTTATAATCATCAAGAGCTTTTTGCCCTTCTTTTTCTTTATTTACAGCTTTTGTATAAAGTGTAAAGTTTTCTTTCCAATCACCGCGTAATGTTTCTGCATAAACAGTTGGTGCGATTTCTTTTAGCTGATCATATATTTTTTCATGACGCATTTTATTTCCGATAATTAAATCTGGCTTAAGCTTCATTACAGCCTCTAAATTAATATCACGTTCAGTTCCTACAACTTCCGTGTTTTTTAACTCTTTCGCTAAATGAGG
Source organism: Bacillus sp. HMA207 (assembly GCF_003402455.1). Classification (NCBI taxonomy): domain Bacteria; kingdom Bacillati; phylum Bacillota; class Bacilli; order Caryophanales; family Bacillaceae; genus Bacillus; species Bacillus sp. HMA207. The sequence goes on from NZ_BEZT01000001.1 coordinate 2,569,610, forward strand.
ATACCATTCATCACCAGCACGTGGTTTCGTAGTCCCCACTGGCGTTACGCCCACAGCTAGGAGAGCCTCTGCGCCTTCATTTGTTAAAACAACAACTTTTTTAGGTGTACCATTTACTGTCGTTTCACCCATTGCATGCTTTACCGTATATGAATCTTTTGCTTTCGCTGATATATTATTTTCTTTTTTCTCTTCTTTACTACATCCTGCAATTACAACCATGAGTATCATAATGCAGAACATAATTAGTTTTTTAGTATGTATCATATGTCCTCCCTAGATGAAATCGATTATCATTAACATTTAAAGATTAATGTATCTTACATACATTGTCAATGTATATCAGAAAACTTTTTTAATATATACTATTTAGATTCTATCCGCTTTTCTAATGTTTCTTTTTAAAACATAGTGCATAAGTATGAAAAAAAATGTTGTTATTAAAATGCGTACCCTTGTTATACATAACAAGGATACGCATCCATATTGCACTATCATTTCAATTCCTAATATTGAGTATACTTAATATACGCTGGGTCATTATATACCCACTGATTTCCACCAAGGTTTAACCAACCATTTTCATTTATATATACTAAATAAGATTCTGGAGAATTTAATTGGCGGATAACTGCAGATGTAGTTGATGGACCACTTCTTAAATTTACATTCATCCCTTGTATATATGCAACCCCAATCGGGCTTCCATCACTATTGCTTGTCTTTACAAAATTAATGTAAGAAGAATCATTATACACCCATTGTCCATTCCCCAAATCTAGCCATCCATTACTTTCTTGATATACAACGTAAGATTCTGGAGAATTTAATTGACGAATAACTGAGGAAGAAGTTGATGGACCATTTCTTAAATTTACATTTTTCCCAAGAACATAAGCGATTCCCTTCGTTTGAGGTGTCGGTTGTGGGTTAGGAGGTTGTGGATTTGGAGTTACTCCAAAAATAGCTGCTATTCCATTTGCATACGCTTGACTTAGATCTTCAATAAATTGTGGATTTTTTAATAAATTTGCATCAAAAGCTGTATCAATAAAAGCAGTCTCAGTTAAAATTGCATCCATTGCGGTTTCTCTTAATACCGCATAATTTTCTTTTTTTGCTCCTCGATCACGAAGACCATATTTTGTTAATACAGGATTGACAGCTGTATGCATTTTTTGTTGCTTTGCATATGCAGTGCTGCTATTGGATAACGCATTATAAATATAACTTTCAAAACCTGTACCCCCGCCGCTATTAATATGAAATGAAATAAAATAATCCGCACTGAAAGCATTAGCAATATTAGCACGTTCAGATAAAGAAATAAACACATCACTATCACGTGTCATTTTAATTGTAATTGGGTAATTTACCGTTAAAATGTCTCGAACGCGTCTAGCAATTTGAAGTGTTAAGTTTTTTTCTACTAAACCATTACCAACAGCACCAGAATCATATCCACCGTGCCCTGCGTCTATAACAAGTTTCATTTTATTGCCCCGCCCCTTTCTTGTAATATGTTTGCATTTCTACTCGTCCTATTTTATGTGAAATGTACAGGTTCTGTTACAATTGCAAATAAAAAAACCGCCTTATGTAAGGCGGTTTCTATCATCTTGCTTTAACCAATTTAAAATAAATATATACGATTGATAGTGAACATAACGTATGCAAAATAAAATAAATAAAAGTGCTATTCCAACACCACTATAAAGTAAACCAAACTTTAAAAAAACATTTACAAGTGGTGGAAAGTTCATTAAATTTTGTAATGTACTAAGCATACAAAACATAATGAAAAAGACAGGGATGTATTGTAATTCATACGGCTTTTTTTTCTTACTCATTCTTTTCCGAATGATTATATGACATAATTCTGCTACTATAAAGCACCCTCCAATTAATACAAGACCAGAAGTCATCGTCATACATCCACCTGCCTTATATTTATTGTATCGCATAAATAATCATCGTTATATTTTCTTTACATACTCTTCATCTTCTGAAGCAAAACCAAAACTCTCTATGAAAGACTTCGCCTTTTCTGTTAATTTCTCTTGTAGCACTTTTATTTCTTTCACATTTCTTTGTTTCATCATTTCTTCAAATGTAAAATACGTATTTGTACCATAACCGTAACCTTGGTAATCAAAATGAATAATTAGCTGTGATAAAACAGCCCGTTCCTCTTGTACACTATAATCTATTACACCAATATATGTATCATCAACTTTCACACAGTACTGTACCTTTTTCTCACCTAAACTATGCGATTTAAACATTTCTTTAACAACGCTTTCATTTTCTACAGTAACTTTCTCAAACGTAATCATATGTTGTCCATCCTTTTACTATTATTGTATCAATAATACTTCCTATTTATGAAAAAAACCTTAAGACCGTATGCGATCTTAAGGTTTTTCTAATTAAACTAAGCTATACGCACGTTTTGTTTCTTCATGGAACTTATTCGTATCGTATTTATGCTCAACATAAATTTGGTGCCATACCATAAACGCAAGTACAGTCCAAATTTTACGGCTATAATCGCCTTTATCTGCACAATGTGCTTCCAGTAAGTTTAATACATACTGTTTGTCGATTAAATGCTCTGTCTTACTTTCGTTTATAATATTTATAGCCCAATCATGCATTTCGTCTTTTAACCAGTGACGAATTGGTACTGGGAATCCAAGTTTTTTACGATCTAATACGTGATCTGGAACGATTCCGCGTGCTGCTTCACGTAAAATAGCTTTCGTAGTTCCGTTAGCAATCTTAAATTCAGTTGGAATTTTAGATGCAACATCGAATACTTCTTTATCTAAGAACGGTACACGAAGTTCTAATGAGTTTGCCATTGTCATTTTATCAGCTTTTAATAAAATGTCACCGCGTAGCCATGTGAACATGTCAATGTACTGCATTTTACTTACATCATCATAATCTTTAATCTCGTTATACAATGGTTTCGTGATATCCATATAGTTAACACTTTCATTGTAATACTTCATTAATTCAGCTTTTTCTTCTTCACGGAAGATTTTAGCATTTCCATAGTAACGCTCTTCAATTGGTGTACATCCACGCTCTAGGAAGCTCTTACCTTTAAATCCTTCTTTAAGAGCACCACTTAATGCTTTTAGAACGCTCTTACCTGGGCTAGGAATGTAAGAGAACATTTTTAGTGAGTTTGGCTCACGGTAAATGTTATAACCACCAAATAGCTCGTCTGCGCCTTCACCAGAAAGAACAACTGTTACATGTTTACGTGCTTCTTTCGCAACGAAGTACAATGGTACAGCTGCTGGATCAGCTAAAGGATCATCCATATGCCAAATGATTTTTGGGAACTCATCCATAAATTCTTTCGCTGAAATGAATACGTTATGGTTTTTAACGCCTAATTTCTCAGCAGTTTCTTTCGCAACATCAACTTCACTGAAACCACGTTGCTCAAAACCAACAGAGAATGTTAAAAGATTTGGATTCATTTCTCTTGCGATAGAAGCGATGATAGATGAATCGATACCACCAGATAAGAATGAACCTACTGGTACATCACTACGCATATGCACTTTTACTGAATCATATAACACATCACGAATTGCTTGGATATGCTCCTCTTTCGTTGCACTTGAAGCATTGAAATAAGGTTTCCAGTAGCGATGGATTTCCATCTCTTTACCGATTTCTTTTACGAAATAATGACCAGGCTCGATTTTATTAACATCAATTGTTAAAGTTTCTGGCTCTGGACCATATTGGTACGTAAAGTAATGTTGTAGTGACGTTGGATTAACGCCTTTATCTTCCATCACATGCATAATACTTTTCTTCTCAGATGCGAAGAATGTAGTATCACCTTGTTGTGCGATGTATAAAGGTTTAATACCGAAGTGGTCACGTGCACCGAAAAGTTTCTTTTCTTCACGATCCCAAATCATAAATGCAAACATACCACGAAGGTAGTCTACACATTTTTCTTTCATATGTGCATACAATGCAATGATAACTTCTGTATCAGATTGCGTTGCAAACGTTGCACCTTTTTCAAGTAACATTTCACGTAATTCTACATAGTTGTAAATTTCACCATTAAAAATAATTACATATCGATCATTTTCATAAGTTAGCGGCTGATGTCCTGCCTCTAAGTCAATGATGCTTAAACGGCGGAAGCCAAATTGTACATGTTCATCACGAAAATATCCTTCGTCATCTGGACCACGGTGGAAAATCATCGTGTTCATATTTTCAAATTGATGTTTTTCTGTTTCTGAAAACTCTCTAGGGTTTTCACATAAACATCCTACAAAACCACACATACTTCTTACCCTCTTTCAGTTTTCATTCTGTCTCTATACTACTATATCAACCCTATTTATACTAGCATAATCAACTGAATATGGCGACCAAAAACTATAAAAAAATCACTCCATTTCACATTTTTAACAATTTTTTATGAAAACATGAAAACTAGGCACTCACCTTTCTCCGCTTTTGTCATATGATATTGCAAATTGATTTCTAGGAGGGAATACCATGAGTGAAGAAAAAAAAGATTCTTCTCGCCCACCGGTTCGTAATTACTTAAAGCAAATTGATGATTTCTTCGAGCAAACACCTCTTCGCAATGTAATCGCTGATTTAAATCATTTTTTCCAAAAAGGAAACCGTTTATTAACATTCCCTGTAGATTTATATGAAGTTGGTGAAGAACTCGTTGTTACAGCTGAACTACCAGGTATACAAAAAGAACAAATCCAAATTGAAATACAAAGTGAATACTTAAAAGTCTCTGTAAAAGAAGAGATACTTGAAGAGGAAGAAGAACAAACATCCCATAACTATTATCGCCGAGAACGTTCCATTTCAGAAGCATCAAGATTGATTAAATTGCCGTATTCAATTAATAAAAAAGCGGCAAAAGCTTCTTATCAAAACGGCGTATTAGAAATTCGGGCGCCGAAACTTCCCCAGCAACATGACATTTTATCAATAGACTAATGCAAAAAAATAAGGGTGCTATGCACCCTTATTTTTAACCCACTAATCGCTTCATATCACGTATAATGTCTTCGTATGGCGTATTACTAATGCCACTATACTTTTTCATTACTTTTCCGTTTTGATCAATTAAATAAAATGATGTACCATGCATGACCTGACCGTTCTCCGGCTTATCTACAAGTGATTGGAAATTATCTTTTGAAAACTTTGTAATATCTTCTAACGAATACCCCGTTAATAAATTCCAGTTACTAGTATCCTCTGTAAACTTTTGAATAAAAGCTTTCAGATTTTCTGGCTTATCAAGGTCTGGATCTACACTAAATGAAACAAACTGAACGTCTAATTTCTCTTCTTTTGCCATCTTTTGAAGCTTGGCCATATTTGCAGTCATTGGTGGACAAACTGTCTGACAATTTGTGAACATAAAATCTGCAACCCAAACTTTCCCTTTTAAATCTTTTGTACCAAATTGCTTTCCATCTTGATTTGTAAATTGGAAGGTTTCTAAATCCCAATTTAATGGTTTACGAAGCTTTGAACCTGATTCACTACATCCAGCAAGTACAAAGAGACAAAATACAACCATAAGACCAATTATTTTTTGATAACGCTTCATTTATAAACCTCTTTTCTCTATCCTAAATTTAAATAGGTTATGTTTATAATAACAAAAGTTAACACTACGAGAAAATTGTTTACTACATTTGTTCACGAAATCGTACGAATTTACGTATGTTACTTCTTTATTTCAAGCGAATTACTAGACAAAATATATTTTTTTACTATTATTTCTCTAAATAAAAGTGATAAAACTAATTTTATTGTTACTTTTGTAAATACCTCTCCCTATTTTTTAACAATTCCTTAAACATTAATCCATGTTTTACACTGTATTCCTTAACAACATTTCGGTACAATACAAATACAACGATTTTAAATGAGGTGATGTTCATGGCAAAGCGCTATGAAAATATGGATAATGTTAGTACAAAAAAATCAATTCGCTCTTTTTTACGCTGGCGTAAAGAACGAAAGCAAAACAAAAAAGATTTTTCTTTCTTAGTAGAACAATCACCCGTTAAACAAAGTGCATTTTTGCAAAGTAATGTTGAAAAAACGACTATCACATGGATTGGGCATTCCACTTTTCTTATCCAAACGAATGGACTTAATATATTAACAGATCCAGTATGGGCTAATAAATTAAAGCTAGTTCCAAGACTTACAGAACCTGGACTCTCTATAGAAGCACTACCTAAAATTGATATTGTCCTTATTTCACATGGTCATTATGATCATTTAGATTTTTCAACTCTTCGTCAGTTGAATGATGATGTTCTATATCTTGTACCTATTGGATTAAAAAAATTATTTACTCGTAAGAAATTTAAACATGTAGAAGAGTATAAATGGTGGGAAAGTACGATAATTAACGAAGTTTCTTTTCACTTCGTACCTGCTCAGCACTGGACGAGAAGATTCTTATTTGATATGAATACGTCTCACTGGGGCGGATGGATTATTGATAATGAAACGACTATGGAAACCATATATTTTTGTGGCGACAGTGGCTATTTCCAAGGTTTCAAAGAAATTGGTGAACGCTTTTTAATTGATATTGCTCTTATGCCCATTGGCGCTTATGAACCAGAATGGTTTATGAAAGTATCTCATGTTTCACCTGAAGAGGCCGTGCAAGCTTATTTAGATTTAAACGCTACACATTTTATACCAATGCATTACGGAGCTTTTGCACTCGCCGATGAAACACCTCGTGAAGCAATAACTAGACTTCGAAATAATTGGAATTTGCGCATGTTACCGTGGGAACAACTGCATGTACTCTTTTTAGGTCAAACTTTTATTTATAGTAACGCAACAAATGATAAGCAAATAAACGAAAAAATTGAAACTTTACATGTGTAACGTAATGACTGATTTTCTATATCCAACATATAATATAGAAAATCCTATAGTGAAACTTTAATTAGTGGGATTTCTTCATCCCCACTGATTATTTGCCTTCACCAATCAAGCTTTTACGGGCAGCCCGCTACCTAACCTCTTTGCTCCAGCTAAATTTGAGGTAGAGAGTTTTACTGTCCGCAAATAGCGGGATAAAGGGTGTTTTCTATGAATGAATATTTACAGACTCGCTATATCATTAGCGGTAGTGCCTGTGTAGCTCTTCTTATTTCTTACTTTCTATTTACATAGAAAAGCTACTTGAAATATATTTTCAAGTAGCTTTTTTATTACTCTGCTAAATACATAAATCCGATTGCGCCCGGACCTGTATGAGTACTAATAATAGGCGTTGTATAGAAAATTTCTGATTGAGCAAATCCACTCACTTTTTCAACCGCCGCTTTCATACTTTCAGCTAAAGGAATTGCTTTCGCATGCGGAATTGCAACAGCTTTTACGACTTTTCCAGCCGTATCTTGCTCAAATAACTTAGCTAATGTTTTTACAATTTGGCCTTGGCTACGAACTTTCGTTACAGGATTATAAACACCTTCTTCAAGACTAGCAATTGGCTTTATATTAAGTAGCGAACCGATAAACGCTTTTCCTTTACCGATACGTCCACCCTTCACTAAGTTTTCTAATGTATCCACTACTACATATAAACGAGTATTCTTTCTTACTTCATCTACACGTTTTAAAATTTCTTCTAGTGAGCGTCCGTCATTTGCCATTTTTGCAGCTTCAATTACTTGATATGCTAAAGCATGTGTAATAAATTGAGAATCAACAACTGTTACTTTTGTATCAGTCATTGATGCAGCGCTATTTGCAGTTGCTACAGTACCGCTCATTCCACTTGTCATATGGATAGAAAGGACTTCGCTTCCATCTTCCCCTAGCTTGTCATACATTTCTACAAATGTACCCATAGCTGGTTGTGATGTTTTTGGTAATTCCTCTGATTTAATCATTTCTTCAATAAATTCGTCAGGTTGTAAATCAACGCGATCTAAATATGTTTGTCCATTTACAGAGATTGATAATGGTAAAACATGAATGTCATACTTTTCGATTACGTCTTGTGATAAATCTGCCGTTGAATCTGTTACAATTTTAATTTTTTGCATACTATACTTCTTCCCTTTCCAATACGCTCTCCTTGTTATTATACTAGTATTCCCATTGCTTTCAACAATTTGGAACGAAATTTCATCAAATTAATTATATTTTCATATCTAAAATAAAAAAGACAGAGTTTACTAACCCTGTCCGTACTTCGTATCATGCATTTTTTTCAAGGGTATTTGTTTTATATACATTTAAATAATCATTCCACTTCAAACAATTTTGTAAATATTCACGGAAAGAATACGAAAATCTTGGGTGTTTTTGTTTTTGAATTTTTGCAATAAATAATTGAAGACGAGACTGAATTAGAAACGATAATGGATGCTGTGCCTGTAGGACAGGGATTTCGAATATTTTAATGCAATCCCCTGTTGAATGAGTGAAATAAAAACTTTTCGTAATCACAATATCAATCCTCTTTTTCATTGGATTTTTGAACTTCCTCTACTTTGCGCTGTAACACGTTGTTTAAAGTGGAGTAAAATCAGACTTATATGATTTCTGTAGTCCTTATGGCTAGAAGATTTATACTCTATTCATCTCCACCTAATTCACCTTCCCGTTCTAAATATCTCTGAGACGGGAATCTCATTATCCATCAATTGTTTAATACATTTAGTATAAGCTTATAAAAGCGCAAAGTTTGTCTAAATTTTGGAGATTCTATAATTTTTTTCTTCTATATATTGTATACGTTTATAGCTATAGTATAACAAATAAATAAAAAAGTGCCTTTATAACGAGGCACTTTTTGACTGCATTTCTTCTCTTTTCTTTTTCCTCTTACTAACAACCTTTGATAACGCAATACTTACTTCATAAATAAAAATAAGCGGCACTGCAACTAAACTATGAGATAAAAAGTCTGGCGGTGATATACAAGATGCAATGATAATTAATGCTACGTAAGCATACCTTCTTATTTTTATTAAAAATTCCGCCGTAAGTATTCCAATACTAGTTAAAAACATTACAACGACTGGCAATTCAAAAATCACAGCAAATGGAACTGTTAAATTAAGTACAAAATGAAAATACTTTTCTGTCGTAAACATCGTATTAAACATTTCATTACCTATCGTAGTTAAAAAGTGAAATAGAAACGGCATTACAATGAAATATCCAAAACATAAACCTGCGAGAAATAATATAGACAATACCGGTATATACATTATTGTCATCTTTTGTTCATTTGGATGTAAACCCGGTTTTACAAATAACCAAATTTGTATAGCAGCAAAAGGAATTGTACAAACGATAGCAAATACTGTAGCAATCGAGAAAAAAATCCACAATACATCACTTGGACCGAGAACAGTTAATTTCATTGGTAAATCTTTTACAAGCCAAAAATAAATATCCTTTGTAAAAGTAAATCCAATAATTAAAAATAGTACAAAGGATAACACCGTATATATTACTCTTTTTCGAAGCTCAACAATATGTTCTACTACGCTCATTTCCCGATCTTCCATCTCGTTCACCACACTTTATTTATCCATTACAAGGAAAATACACTACATTTTTTCTTTCTTTTCCTTTTCTTGAAATGCGTCATCTGTCAATTCTTTCGTTGATTTTTTAAACTCTTTTAACGTTTCCCCTAAAGCCTTCCCGATTTCCGGCAATTTTTTAGGTCCAAATAAAATGAGTACTGCTACTAAAATTAAAATTAACCCTGGAAAGCCAATATTTGAAAACATTTCCCCATCCCCTTTATTAGTAGTTTCCTTGTCCTACTATTACATAATTTTATTTTGTCAAAAAAGTTTGAAAACGTCAACAAATCCATTGTCTTTTGTCAAAAAAATTCAAAAATATAATCAATTATACAAATTTCATTTTCTATTGCTCTTGTGTATGATATGGTAAGGGAAATGACATATTATTTTATGATAGTAGAAAGGATTTGCATTATGACTGAAAAAATGACACGAATGACCCAATTTGTAAAAGAAGAAATTGCAAATGCAATTACACATGGTATCGGTGCCATTTTAAGCATCCCTGCCTTAATCATATTGATTATTCATGCTTCTAAGCACGGTACCGCATCAGCTGTAGTTGCATTTACTGTTTATGGTGTAAGCATGTTCTTACTGTACTTGTTTTCAACATTGCTACATAGCATTCATCATCCTAAAGTAGAAAAAATATTTACTATTTTAGATCATTCAGCCATTTACTTATTGATTGCTGGCACGTATACTCCTTTTCTACTTATTACACTTCGTGGCCCATTAGGATGGACGTTGCTTGCTATAATATGGACACTAGCAATCGGAGGTATCGTCTTCAAAATTTTCTTTGTACGTCGCTTTATAAAGGCTTCAACTTTATGTTACATCATTATGGGTTGGCTCATAATCGTTGCCATTAAACCACTTTATGAAAATCTAACTGGACATGGTTTTTCACTACTTTTAGCAGGTGGAATTTTATATTCTGTCGGAGCTATATTCTTCCTTTGGGAAAAGCTACCTTTCAACCATGCCATATGGCACCTGTTCGTTTTAGGTGGTAGTGCGATGATGTTCTTCTGTGTACTCTTTTATGTCTTACCTACAGCATAATAAAAAAGGATTCAGCTTACTATAAGCTGAATCCTTTTTTATTACTTATGTAATTGTGATGCGATAACTTCCTGTGTATGCTTCGTTAATTCTTTAATATCCATATTCGCATAATCTTCAGGTGTAATCGGCTTAGAAATTGTTACTGTTGCATGAGCTGGCTTCATACGATTTCCATTCGCTTCAAACATCTTATATGTACCATCTAACGTTACAGGTAAAATTGCTACACCTGACTTTACTGCCAGATGAAAACTACCAGCCTTAAACTCTCCAACTTCGCCACCCTTACTTCTCGTTCCTTCAGGGAAAATTACGATAGAATGTCCATTCTTTAATAGTTCAATTCCATCTTTAATCGCTTGAAGAGATTGACGACGATCGCTACGATCCATAAATACACAATTCATAAGTTCCATCCAAGTTGGTACAACTGGGAACTTTTTAATCTCTGCTTTTGAAACGAATCCAATTGGTTTATTTAAGTAACCTAGTAAAACAGGGATATCCATATTACTTTGGTGATTACTTACAACTAGTACTGGCTTGTCTTTCGGAACATTTTCAAGTCCTTTCACTTCTACTGCCCCTCCAGCTACACGTACCATTTTCTTACCAAACCAATTTGTCGTTTTATACACAGCATTATCTTTTTCTTTTGGCGCTATCGTATTTACTTGTCTTTTAAGACGCCACATTCTCGGTGTAATCGCAATTACGATTAAAATTAAATAAAAGATTTTAAAAAACGTTTGAATCATACAGAACCCCCACCTATTATCATTCCGACCTTCATTATACTAGACAAACGAAGGAAAAAGAAGAAAAAAAGTCCAAACAGCAAGTGTTTGGACTTTTTAAGCATTCTATATTAGAAACGTTTTGCTAATTCACGAGCATTAGCAATTGCTGCTTCTTTAATTTCTTGTGCTTTTTCAGGGTTTGCATTCATACCTTCAACTGCGATATATTCAGTATCATTTACACCGATAAATCCTAATACAGTCTTTAAGTGATTGCGACCGAAGTCTACAGCTGCGTATGCTCCTTCAGAATATACGCCACCTGTTGCCTGAATGTGAAGTGCTTTTTTACCTTCTAATAAGCCGACTGGACCATTTTCAGTATATTTGAATGTTTTACCTGCGATTGCTACGTTATCTAAGTATGCTTTTACTACTGGTGGATAGCTAAAGTTCCACATTGGAGTTACGAATACATAACGATCTGCATTCATAAATGTTTCTAAGTTTGTGTTCATTGCTGCTACTTTTTGTTGTTGAACTTCAGTTAAAGCTTCAAAGCCTTCACCTGCTGCAAATTTACCCCAAGCAGCAAATACATCTGCATCAATTGCTGGTACTGTAGTATTGAATAAATCAATTGTTACAACTTCGTCTTGTGGATGTTCATTTTTATAAGCTTCGATGAAAGCTTCCCCTACTGCCATTCCGAAAGAACCTTCTGCTGAATTTGGATTTGCTGTAATAAATAGTACTTTTGTCATTGTATTCTCTCCCTTTTTTCTCTTTATCTTTAATTCAAGATTTATTTTTTAAAAGTTAACAACTTACCTTATGTAAGTATAATACAAAAAGTTTTAATCAATGTCAATAAAAAATAGCTACTTTTTTTTCGTAAGTTAATGATTTACTTTGTTTCCTTAAAATTTAGTATACAGATATTCAGAACTCTTTCATATAAATAGGCTACCTCTACAACTTATAGAGATAGCCTACTATTACATATTATTTTTGAAATACATGTTTTACTTTTTCAGCTGGAATATTACTTCCGCCTCTACCTTTTACATCTTCAATCATCATTGTAATGACCATATCTGGGGAATTTAAATCAAATGCAGCGAACCAACCTAGTTCTTTTCCTTCGGCCTCTTTTGATACTTTTAATTCCGCTGTACCTGTTTTTCCAGCAAGAGTCATGCCATCAATTTTAGCAATTTTCCCTGTACCATCTGGATCATTAATTACTTTCGTCATTGCAGTTTTTAATATATCCTGATTTCCTTTAGAAATTACATTTTCTTTCCAAGCTTTTGGTTGTTTATCTGTTTTAATAATATACGGTGACGGAATCGTTCCATCATTTACAATTGGCGCATACGTTAAAGCTAAATGAAGAGGAGTCATTAATACTTGTCCTTGTCCATATCCCGTATCTGCCATTTGAATATCATTTTTAATGCCGTCATTTGCAATTTTAGAAGCAGGGAATCCATATTCAATTGGTAGTTTCTCATCGAATCCGAATTTTTTTGCTTCACTCATAAACTTGTCTTTTCCGATTTTCAAAGCTTCTTGTGCGAAGTAAATATTATCCGAGTATTTCATCGCCTTATCAAGATCAATCGGATTTGCATCTTTCACACGCGTTACATAGTAATTACCCCAAGAAGAATCTTTTGTCCATTTTAATCCTTCAATTTTCAACTCTTCTTTTGGATCAATCGTTTTCGTTTCAAGACCAATTGCAGCTGTAATAGGTTTAAATACAGAACCTGGTACCGACAATTGTGTAAAGCGATTTGTCATTGGTTTTTTCGGATCATTATTCCAAGCTTCGCGTTGTGCCTTCGATGTCCCTCGTGCAATTATATTAGGATCATATGCTGGACTACTTACTAGTGCAATTGTTTCTCCACTTTTCGGATTAATTGCTGCACTTGAACCAGCTTCACCCTTCATTTCATTATACGTTTTTTCTTGAACAGCACTATCAATAGTTAAAGTTACATTTTCTCCATCAACAGCATCTGTTTTTGCCAAGTTTTTAATTTCTTTTCCTTGCGCATCTTCTACAAAGACACGGCCACCTTTTTTACCGCGTAACTTTTCCTCTAATACTTGCTCTAAACCAGCTTTACCAACTGGGTCATCAGCTTGATAGCCTTTCTTTTGTAGCGTTTTTAAATCTTCAGCATTTACCTTTCCAATATAACCAGTCAGATGAGCTGCCGCTTCCCCTAACGGATATGTACGAACATTTACAGGTTTTGTTGAAACACCTGGTAAATCAATGTACGTATTTTGTGTTGCCCCTTCAGGCAAAATTCCAATTGGTACGAGATACCCTGGTTTTACCCATTTAGCAGCTAATTTTTGATCAATTTCTTCTACAGACATATTTAATAACTTCGCTACTGTTTCTTTCGTTTGCGGAGCAGTATCGCCTAACTTTTCAGGAATCAATCCGATTTCAGAAGCTTTCCCATTCGTTGCAAGACCTTTTCCATTACGATCGTATATTTCACCACGTTTTGGCTGTGTTGTCTGCATACGCACTTTACTATCTTTCGTCATGCCTGGGAAAATAAAATCAGGAGTCCAATCTATTTTCCAAGATTCTTTATCTCCATCTTTTTCTTTCACCATTTTTGCTTCATGACCAAATGTAATTTTACCACCAACTGTATCCATGCTTACTTTAAAAGGAACAGGACCTTCATCTTTTTTATCTTCTTTTACTTCCCCTGTTTCTACCTTTAAGTCTTTCACTTCGATACCAGAATAAATTTTTTCATATTTCTCAGTAAACTCTTTCTTTGAAATATCTTTTTTTGCATTTTTTGATAGTTGATCATACATATCTGCAAATTTTTGTTTATTCCACGCTTTTACATATGTATCAAACGCTTCTTGTGGTTTTTCTTCTTTACCACATCCAACTAACATGAATGCTAAGCAAAGAAAAAGAATCCCCCATATCTTTCTCAATCGATTCTCCTCCTCTTTCTATATTAGTACTTTTGAAAATTTTAGCATTTTTACATGCTACCTATCATTATAGCACTATCGAATCTCATCTATAAACTTATATTAGTGAATATAAATAAAAAGATTGATGCGAATTCTCACATCAATCTTTTTTATTATTGTTGTTTCTCATATACATGGTAATAATACGTATACGGGTTTTTTTCATCCGTTAAACCTTTTTCTACAAAAATCTCTTTCCAATTTGTCATATCTATTTCTGGGAAGAATGTATCTCCTTCAAATGCATGATGGATTTTTGTTATATATAACTTGTCTACATAAGGTAAAAAGAGATCGTAAATTTGCGCTCCACCAAAAATAAAAATCTCTTCTTCATTTTTACATAGTTCGAACACTTCTTCTACAGAATGAACAACTTCACAGCCTTCAACATGATACCCTTCATTACGAGTTACAATAATATTACGTCTTCCAGGCAGTGGTCTACCAATCGCTTCATAGTTCTTTCTTCCCATAATAAGCGGGTGACCCATCGTTGTTTTCTTCACGTATTGTAATTCACTCGGTAAACGCCAAGGTAAATTATTATCTTTACCAATTACTCTATTTTCGTCCATAGCGACCATAAATGAAACAATCATTTTTTCATCTCCTCTACAATTATACTGCAACCGGTGCTTTAATTGCTGGATGCGGATCGTATCCTTCAATCGTTAAATCTTCCATTTCAAAATCGAAAACAGATTTCACATCTGGATTTAATGTAAGTTTCGGGAATGGACGTGGTTCACGTGCCAATTGCTTTTCTACTTGTTCAAAATGATTTGTATAAATGTGTGCATCACCAATTGTATGAACAAATTCTCCCACTTCAAGTCCGCATTCATGTGCAATTAAATGTGTTAGTAGTGAGTAACTTGCAATGTTAAATGGAATTCCAAGGAATATGTCACCACTTCTTTGATATAACTGACAAGAAAGCTTTCCATCTGCTACATAAAACTGGAATAGCGTATGACAAGGCGGTAAGGCCATACTTGGTACATCTTCTGGATTCCAAGCAGAAACGATTAAACGACGTGAGTCTGGTGTTTTTTTAATCATTTCAATTACATCTTTTAATTGATCAAGTGTCTCACCAGCTGTCGTTTTCCAAGCACGCCACTGTTTACCGTAAACGTCTCCTAAATAACCATATTTATTTGAGAACTCATCATCTTCTAAAACGTTCTTTTTAAACAATTCCATTTGCTCGTCGTACTGTACTTTAAATTCTTCATCTTGTTGTGAGCGAAGACCAAAATCAGTCATGTCAGGACCAGTATACTCATCACTTTCTACCCAGCTCTTAAAAGCCCATTCATTCCAAATGTTATTATTATGCTGCAATAAATAGCGAATATTTGTATCACCTTTCATAAACCAAAGCAGTTCACTTGCTACAAGGCGAAACGGTACTCTCTTTGTTGTTAATAAAGGAAAACCTTTACTTAGATCAAAACGCATTTGATATCCAAATACAGATACAGTGCCTGTCCCTGTACGGTCTTCTTTCTTCGTACCATGTTCCATTACATGGCGGCATAAATTTAAGTATTCATTTTCAGCATGTTTCATATGTAGGAAAACCTTCTTTCAATCGTATATGCAATTTATCATAACATGAAAAATGATAAATTTAATAATCCTAATTAATAAAATTTCTTGCGCTAATTCTTACAAAATTATTAACTTTCCGAATATAAAAAGGTTTTCATTTTCTATTACCGAAAGTATAGTGCGGTAGAACAAAATTTATATTTGGAGGTTAGAAGTATGTCTAAAATTGAAACGCCTGTTATGACTTCTTTACAAACAACGGTTGAAAAAATGATGAAGGATTTAAATGTTCCTGGTGCTGCTGTCGCTGTTATAAAAGACGGTGAAGTTATTATTTCAGAAGGTTTTGGCTATCGTAATATAGAAACAAAAGAGGCTGTTACACCGAATACTCGATTCGCAATCGGTTCCTCAACGAAAGCATTTGGCACACTTTCATTAAGCTTGTTAGCACAGCAAAAAAAGTTTAATTGGGATACCCCTATCCAGTCTTATATACCTAACTTTACTTTATCTGAACTACTTGCTAGCTCACAAGTTACAGGACGGGATTTAGCTTCTCATCGAACTGGAGTGAGTCGTCATGAGGCTCTTTGGTACAGTTCTTCCTTATCTCGAAAAGATCTCGTTGAAAAAATAAAACATTTACCACTTGATGCACCGTTCCGAACTGCATTTCTATATAACAACTTAATGTATGCAACAATTAGCTACATTGTTGAAAACATTACAAATCAAACGTGGGAGCAATACACTACAGAACATATTTTAGAACCTTTAAATATGAGACATACAAACTTCTCTGTTAACGATTCACAAACTACAGATGATTATGCTTTACCTTACATTGAAAATGACGGTGAAATAAAAGCAGTTCCATTCCGTAACATCGATACAGTTGGCGCTGCTGGGTGTATTAATTCCACAATTGAAGATATGGCAAATTGGGTACTTCTCCACTTAAATGAAGGAAAATTTGGAGATCATGAATTAATCTCCTCTGAATTATTACAACAAATGTATACACCACACAATTCAATTCCAGACCAACCGGTTTTATCACTCCCTGAATCTCCATTAAATAGTTACGGTCTTGGTTGGTTTATTAGCGCTTATCGTGGTAAAAAAGTGATTCATCATGGCGGTAATATCGATGGATTTTCAGCGCTTGTTTCATTCATACCAACAGAAAACATAGGCCTTGTCATTTTAACGAATGCTGGAGGAACATTACTTCCTACTTATCTCGCTAATCAAATTTATGACGAACTACTTGAATTAGAATCCATTGATTGGCATAAACGTGCTGTAGAAGATACTAAAAAAATGAAGGAAATGATGAAAGAAGCAACTGAATCCCTCCCTGAACAAATTAAAGGGACTACACCTTCGCACAAGTTAGAGGATTATACTGGTACTTTTGAACATCCTGCATACGGAACATTACAAGTATACAAACGAGATGATTCGTTATATGCACAATTTATGGAAATGGATATTCAATTAGGGCATCATCATTACGACATCTTCTCTGCAAAAGTTGACTTATTCCAAATGAAAATGAGCTTATTATTCGCTTATGAAATGAATGTAAGTGGTGAATTCCCATCCCTTCAGTTACATGTACCAGCTACATTAAGTACTCAGCCGCTTACATTTAAGAAAATTAAATAAGTATTTTGATGGTAAAAAATAAAGGTAGGTGCGAATCACACCTACCTTTTCTATTTCATATCAATCTTATCTGGTTGAAACCAAATTGGCTTCGATAACTCAAAGTTATTATGATCCTCTAAAACTATAGTAAGACGCTCTAACATATCCTCTAACATATGCGGTGCTGCTCGTAATGTCCAGACAACTGAGGAGAAAACTGTCATACCAACGTACACTGTGTATAATTTCCAGAACTCCTCTGGTATTTTCCTATTAAAGTATCCTTCTATTTGTCCGATTGAATACGGAATACTAATGTCCCTTGCAAACAGTGCAATTTTCACAAAATCATGAAGTGGGTCGCCCCAGTCGTAGCCATTAAAATCAACAACACCTACATATTTTCCATCCCGTACAATTATATTTTCTAAATGAAAATCATCGTGTTGAAATCGATTTGGGCGGTTCTTTAAAGATATTTCATTTTCTTCAATAAACTTTATGATTTTATCATCATTTTTTATGTTTATTCCACATGTTTTATATGCCTCTAAATATTTACTATGTTTTTTCATTGCTCTTTCATACCATGGAAGTATATTATTAGGAGCTTCATATGTATGCATTTTTGCTAAATCTTTTCCTGCCTCTATACCAATATCATATTGTTCTTTTGGTGAATACGTAGGCAATAGCTTCTTCGCATCCTCCCCTTCTAAATATGAAAAAATGCCATAGCATAAACCTTCTTCTGCCAACAAACCCATTTCAATTGGTTTTTGTGCTTGCACACTACGATTTTGCATTTCATTTAAAATTTGAAACTCTATTTTCTTTCTTTCATACTCTTTTATATCGCCTGTCCGCAATAAATATTTTTCATTATTCGTACTCGTAATTATATATTTCTTATCAGGCGAAAAACCTTTAGAAATTTCTTTAATATCCACTGCATCTTTTACTATTTGTATATTATTTTGCCATGCTGTAATTATCTTCATATCTATTCCCCTTACATTTCTGCATTTGGTGTATAGGCAACTTCTACAATAAATCCATTCGGATCGTAAAAATCAATCGTATAATAACCTTCCGAATAATGATCCATTTCAATTGGACCACGTATTACCTTCACTTTCGTACTAGAAAGAAAATCTGCTACTTCATCAACTACTTCTCTATGAATAGCTTGATAACAAATATGTCTAGGCCCTAACGTCCTTACAATTTCCTCATCTACTTCTTTAAAGTATATTTCACTTTCTCCTGTGCTATATGCTACTTCATTTAACTTTCTCCACCCAATTATGGAAAACAACTTATTATAAAAAGAAATGGATTCCTCTAAATTTGCTACCCAAAATTCAATATGATGAATGCCTGCTCGCAGTGTATTCATATTAAGAATACGCTCCTTGTACTACTTGCACAATTTCCATCGGCTTATGAACCATGTAATCTGGTGCATCTTTTTTCACTGTTTCAATAACATCATATCCCCAAGATACCCAAATTACGTTCACTCCAGCCTTTTTACACGCTGCTACGTCTCGCTGTTCATCACCGACATATAACATATCTTTCTCTGTTATTTTTTTTGATTTCAAAAATCTTTTTATCATTTTATCTTTACCAAACAAATTTTTAGAACAATACACTTCTTGAATATTTTCGATACCATTCTTGTGTAAAAACGCCCGAATATGCTCTTCTGAGTTCGATGATATGACTGCAATTCCGTAGCCTTTTTTATGTAGTTCATCTAATACTTCTTTCATCCCATGGAACAAAACGAGATTTTTTATAGCAGGCTGATATAATTTATAAAATTCCAACGCTAATATCGGTAGTTTATACAGTGGTACATTAAGTTGTTTACATCTCTCTGGCATCGTTAATTTACGTAAATGTTCAATTTCGTCTTCCTTTACTGCTTTATACCCATGTTTTTCAGCAAGTTGATTATAAATCGGTACAAATATATTTTGTGAATCTACTAATGTGCCATCAAAGTCAAAAACAATATATTTTTGCATTCCCATACTCCCTTTGCTTCTTTTTTCTAAACCTATGTTATTCAACAACATAGTTGTCTGTCCCTTCTATAAAAATAAAAAAGAACAAGATTTTCTCTTGTTCTTTTTAAGACAACCATTTCGGTGGTACATTCGTATTCCAATAAATATTTCCTAACTCATGATGTCCAGAGTATCCATCATCAAAACGGTGGTAATGGAAATTAAAATAATAACCATCTTGCGGTGGATGATCTCTTCTTACATGGAAACGCAATAAATCATTTCCAGATTTCGTATCGTAGACGTGAAAAATCTTCTCATTATTTCCACCAGCTGGTTTTTGAGAAATCGCTAATGATTGTAGTGAATCTTCTGGTACATCACTAGCAAGCTCAGCAATTGCCTCTTCAATTTTCGGTAATATTACATCTTTAAACTCATCTTCAATTACTGGACCAATTTTAGTACCAAACTTTTGCATCGACTGCTTCTCTGCTTCTTGCATTGCATAAGTAATAAAAGTATCGGTGGTTAACCTGTCATTCGTTTCTTCATATGTATAGGACGTGCTCTCCAAACTTTGTTGCCCAGCTGTGCTCGTAGGCTTGTCCGCAGCTTTGGCATTATCAAGTAATATGGAAGGAGGCGTCACTAAACCAAATGTAAACACGGTAATTAATGCGACTAAGGTTTTTCTAAACCAATTTGGCATTTATGTTCCCTCCCCTTTCACTCATTATTTTTTATATAACGGTGGTTTCTTCTATTATACAAAATGATTGTAATTTTTGCACTTTACAATTTTGTTAACGTTCACATATTTTTCACTTGAATATGAAATTGTAAGGTTTCATACAATAAAAATACAACAATAATAAGGAGGCGATCAGATGACTTTAGATGTCATGTATTCCGCCGCAAGCATACTCGTTTTAGTATATTTTATTTATCAATGTGTTACAGACTAGAAAAAGAGCCGTCAATGGCTCTTTTTTAATGGTAAAAATACAATCCATACAATTAATAAAATAAAAATAATGCCACCAATCACAGCTGGCAATAAATAAAACTGGGCAAGTATAACTATTCCATACAAAAGTATTGCTGGTAGTAGTAAATAACGATTTGCCTTCCATCTTAACAAAAGTAAGTTCCCTTCATCACAATATAAATGAAGAAACATCTTATTCGTAAATTCATTCCAATAATCACGTGCATAGCGAGAAATTGCAACTACAGCAAATACGAGAACAATAGCTGCAATCCACCTAGGAGTCATAATTATACTTGCAGTACTGATACATACAATTTGAATATAAAATATTCGTGCAGTACTTGTACGGAAAAATTCTTTCAAAAAAGATTCGACAATACGAGAATCAGCTTTTTTTCCTAAAAGTCTTTTAGAGTACGGAAACATCCACGGTTTTTTATTCGAACTACTCGGTTTAGCCGCATGACCACCAACTTGCATAATTCCGCTCGTCCAGCGCATGCTTTCCTCCTTTTCTTTCTCAATTTCTTTAAAAAAAACTTTTTATAATTCATTTTCGCTTTTACTAATACACTACTTAAGAAAATTACTAAACCGATAAATAGAATTGAATAAAATGAATTTTTATAAATAAAAAATAAACTAATTCCAAAAAAGGACACGCTCATAGAAAATACTACATTTTTTACAATCCATAAAACCCATCGTTTCTCCGCATGTACATGAATAAATCTCGTTAACAACGACATCATAAATCGAAATATAGTAAAGAATACCCAAAATAATAGGACTTGTATCTCTGTTACTCCGATACTTTTCATCAACACCGGTAACATAATAACGACTAATATTATATTCGTTATCGCTATTCGAACAAATGTGTACATCATGCCATACTGGACTAATTTTTGCATATGTGTTGCATACGAAATTAAAAATAAACTATCCGCTTGCTCAAAAAATGAACGAACTCCTCTCGGATATGTTACTAGATAAAATGCGAGTAATCCTAATCCGAAATAAATCGTCTCTTCCGTTGATAATTCATTTATCCATAGTGACCTATAATAGATTCCCATAAATATAAGTGCTGGAATAATAATATATAATGCGACTGTCCAATCTGTTACCGAACGTATAGACTTCCACTTCCGCTGAAGCTCATGGCGTAATCTTTTATAAAATTGTTGTTTAATCATGTTGTTCACGCCTTACGATTACATCAAAGCAGTCTAGTAATGAGCTACCCGGCATTTCCGCTAACATTTGAATAGATTCTAAATGTCCATCTGCGACTAATGTACCTTGTGAAATGAGTAAAAATCTTTCACAAATTTTTTCAGCAGTATCCAATACGTGCGTACAAAGTAAAATTCCTGCTCCGCGCTCTTTTTCTTTATATAAATAACTTAAAAACTCTTTCGTAGCTACTGGATCTAAACCGATAAAGGGTTCATCAATGATATAAAAATCTGGCTCAGTTAAAAACGCCAATATTAGCATCGATTTTTGTTTCATACCTTTTGAAAACTTTGATAAATACTCATGTTTATGCTTATCCATTCGAAAAGTATGTAATAATTGTTCCGCTCGTTCTTCCCAGCTTCCCATTTCACTTCCACGAGCAGCCATTAATAATTCAATATGTTCCCAGAGCGTCAAGTAATCATAGTATGTTGGATGTTCTGGCACGTATGCATACGGATTTTTCTTTTCACCGAATGATATTTCACCGTCCATATTTACAAGTAATCCGAGCATCGTTTTTATCGTCGTACTCTTCCCAGCACCATTCGCTCCAATAAGAGTAACTAGTTCACCTTTTTCGATAGAAAAAGCTATATCATGAATTGTTTTTTCGCCTATTTCATATCCAGCTGAGCGGATATTTACTTCTAACATGTATTTCCCCTCTTTCCATTTCTAATACAATCAAGGAAAATAATAACATATAATTATCTATATATTATTATAAAATATTTATTTTCATAGCAGGAAAAAACATTTTTTAACAGAATATTAAATGTTTGATTACATTTTATTGGAGTTGATAATATGTCTTTTCAAATTCGTGAAGCAACGATAGATGATATAGACGCACTTTGTTCTTTAACGAAAGAATTAAAAGGTTCCTCTATTTCCTATGAAGATATGAACAACCGCCTACAATTCGTACAAATGAGTCCGTTTGATTTTTTATATGTTTACGAGGAAGAAGAATCTATATTTGGATTACTTGGATTTCGTATACGTGAAAATTTAGAAGATGTAACACGTTATGGAGAGATTTCAATTATTAGCGTTGATTCTAACATACGACGGAAAGGCATTGGACAAGTTTTGATGGATTATGCCGAGCAATTAGCAAAGAAACATAATTGCATTGGCACATGGCTAGTTAGTGGAACAAAAAGAGTAGAAGCTCATCCTTTTTACAAAAAATTAGGTTATGAAGTAAATGGCTACCGATTTGTAAAATATTTTTAAACTACTTTATAAAGTGAAGGGACTATAACTATGACAAACATTAAAGCAATTTTCATTGATCGTGACGGTACAATTGGTGGTGACACTACAATACATTATCCAGGATCCTTTACATTATTTCCATTCACAAAAACATCCTTGCAAAAACTAAAAGCTAAAAATATAAAAATTTTCTCTTTCACAAATCAACCCGGTATCGCAGATGGAATAGCAACTGTAGCCGATTTTGTACAAGAATTAGAAGGCTTCGGTTTTGATGATATTTATGTATGTCCTCATAAACACGGTGATGGTTGTGAATGCCGTAAACCAAGTACAGGCATGCTGCTTAAAGCAGCAAAAAAACATGGACTTAATTTAACACAATGTGCTGTAGTTGGTGATCGTTGGACTGATATTGTTGCAGGAGCAAAAGTAAATGCGACTACGATTCTAGTCCGAACAGGCGCTGGGTATGATGCTTTGCATACGTACCGAGACAAATGGGCACATATTGAACCAAACTACATTGCAGATAACTTTGAAGATGCAACAAACTGGGTTTTAAATCAACTATAATACAAATGAAAATTTTGATTCACCCGAAATAATTTAAAACATAGTTAAAATAGCCTTTTTGGCAAATAATTGTATTCCACAAAACAGATCACCTCAAAAGGTAGCAAGTTCCCTTTTGATACGCAAACATTGCAATTCAAATTATATTTTTTATTAGTAACAGCAATTAACGTAAAGAAGGAATAGCTTAGTGGCTATCCCTTCTTTATTGACTTCTATTATTTACATTTGTTATCTGTTTTTATTGAGTATTCTCATCGTTTTTATACTCCAAAATATCCCCTGGCTGACACTCCAAAGCTTTACATATCGCTTCTAATGTTGAAAAACGAACCGCTTTTGCTTTCCCATTTTTCAAAATAGAAAGATTCGCCATCGTAATTCCAACCTTCTCCGAAAGCTCCGTTACACTCATTTTTCGTTTTGCTAACATGACGTCAATATTAATAATGATTGTCATATCCGCCACCTCAGACCGTCAAATCATTTTCTGATTTTATGTGAATTGCTTCTTGTAGAAGTCGTTGGAGGATAGCAGCAAAAACGGCGATAACGAGCGAAGCAAAAACGATAATGAGTCCCACTAGCCCAATAGGAGGGTCCATTTTTTTCGCTATAAAATGAAAAAGTGGCAAACTTAATACATACAAACCACTGATTGTAATTGCACAGCGCTTTATATTCTTTAACGCCTTTACTGATAATTCCGAGAACGCTGTGTTCTCATCAATGTACTGTAAAAGATTGAAAGCCTGATAAAGAGCAACGTAAAAAGGCACAGCTGCTCCATACATCACAATGAAAACAAGATATTTCATCGGAGCAATATTAGGATACAAATTTGCTGCGAAATTCGCCATTTCCGGCACTAAAAATATGCATAAAGCAAGTACTGAAATTCCAGCAAGAAAAATAATTACTTTTAAGAACGTTGTTGAACTTCGTTTAAGATTCATTTACAATACCTCACTTATTTAATGGCAACATAATTTTATCACAATATTTATTGTTTAACAATAAATAAATATCGTTTTATTTTTGTCATGTTTTTTAATTTAGGCAAAAATAAAAAAGAATTTCTCATTACAAAGAAATTCTTTTTCTTGAAAATGCCTCTTTCAACTTAATTTTTTAAAACGTTAATTCGTAATGGAAATAACGATTATCTCTCAAATAGCCATTTTCAGCGTATAATCGTTGTGCTGATAAATTATCAATCTCTGTTTGCAATTTTACACCTTTTGCTCCATTTTCTAATGCGTATTCTTTAGCAGCTTCTAATAATTTTTTACCTGTTCCGGCTCCACGCTTCGCCGCTTGTACAAATAAATCATTTAAAATCCATAATTCTTTCATTGAAATGGAAGAAAATGATGGATATAGTTGCGTGAATCCAATATATTCGCCGCCTTCAACTGCTACGAAAATAACGGACTCTTTTTTCTCAATTCGATTTCGTAAAAATACTTTTGCACCTTCTAAATCAGAATCCTGCCTATAAAACATGCGATAGTTATTAAAAACTGATGCTAGTCCATCTAAATCTGCAATTGTTGCCTCATATATTCTCATTTTACTCCATTCCCCTTCCAATACTGTCTCATTATATCCGTTGCCCATTTAGGCTGGTGTATTTCTTCTTTCGGCATAAACTCTTTCATTATTGGTTTTATATCCAATATAGGAGTGCCATCAATAGCATCTAATCCCTCAACAATAATTGATTTACCTTCTCTTTTGATCACCTTTACAATTGTTACACCTATGCGATTTGGGCGATTTTTCCCGCGCTGTGCAAAAATACCTACTTCAGGATAATCCTTATTATTTCTAGGATGTCTAGCAAAATACTGAATTTGCTCGTCAGTTACTTTATGAAAATAAAAAACAACTTCAATATGAGAAAAATCTTCAATCCCTTGTATACTTTCTTCTGCATACATTTCAGTTAAAGTTATACGGGATCTTACTTCTCCCCACTCATCATCTTTTATTTCCTTTCTTTCATTATGTACAAATGCGATTGGTTGAACTGAAAACATACGCATTCCCCCTTAAATGTAACCACTTACATTATAAAATATTTTCTGAATGTTTTCCAGATATACGAATTAAGTTTACATAATATAATTATAATCTATTTATCTAAAGCTACCTTGACTGCTTCAATTGCATGTATATGGGTCGTATCAAATATCGGGACTGATACGTTTTCTTGCTTTATTAATAAACCTATTTCCGTACAACCTAATATAATTCCTTGTGCTCCTTCTTGTACTAATTCTTCTATAACCCTTTTATAATACTCTCTAGATTGAACTACTATTTTTCCTAAACATAATTCTGTATATATTACTTCGTTTACTTTTTCTCTATTTGTTCCTGATGGTACTATTATTTTTATATCATGCTCTTCAATACGTGACTTATAGAAATCTTGCTCCATTGTATATTTAGTTCCAAGCAGACCAACCTTTTGAATGTCTTTTCTTTTAATTTCTTTTGCAGTTGCATCAGCAATATGTAAGACTGGAATATCAATTTTCGCCTTTATTTTTCCAACTACCTTATGCATTGTATTTGTACAAATGATTATAAAGTCTGCTCCCCCCTTTTGTAATGAATATGCCGCATTCCCTAGAATTTCTCCAGCACCATCCCAATCTCCGCTAGACTGACATCGTTCAATCTCTTCAAAATCCACACTATTAATCAAACATTTTGCTGAATGTAGCCCTCCTAATCTCTCTTTTATTTCTTCATTAATAATTCGATAATATTCAGAAGTTGATTCCCAACTCATACCACCTATAAGACCTATCGTTTTCATATAAACAAAACACCTACCTAAACTATTTTTATAAAACTAATAACAATGTTTTATTATGTATATTATACATAATAAAACAAGACTTTAAGTTTGGAATATAAAGTCTTGTTTTAACGGAATAATAAAGAATAATTCTACTTTCATTTCCAAGGGAATTTTTATAGAATATTCTGAAATTAACAATCTGATGTTTTTATAAATTCTTTATACTTATAATTAAAACACTCTCGATACAACTCTTTGATTTCATCATATGATGGAACACGTGGGTTATTAGCTGGGCTACCACTTTCAATTGCATCTGATGCCATTTTAGAAATAGCATTTTCAAATTCAATTTCATCGATTCCGTATTCTTTTAAATTTGGAATACGAAGATCAAAGCAAAGTTTTTTTATTTCACCAAGTGTGTAGTCTGCTACTTCCTCATCAGAATTCGAATACAAATCCTTATTTAAACTACGTCCAATTTTTGCTAACCTTTTTATTGCACTTGTTTTTGTAAACTCTAACACTGTAGGTAATAGTATGGCATTTGATATTCCATGCGGTACATGAAATAATGCTCCCACTGGCCTTGACATTCCATGAACTAATGTAACTGATGCATTAGAAAATGCAATTCCAGCTTGTAAGGAAGCAATCATCATCGCTTCTCTTGCCTCCATATTACGTCCATCTTCATATGCTATACGTAAATATTTCATAATACTTTCAATAGCTGAAAGAGCAAGTACATCTGTAAGTGGTTGTGAAACTTTAGAAATATACGCTTCAATCGCATGACATAACGCATCTATTCCTGTTGCTGCCGTAATTTGTGGGGGTAACGAACTTGTCAAAACTGGATCTATAATTGCTACTTTCGGTATAAAACTAGGATGCTTCATCATCATTTTTACATCTGTTTTTTTATTCGTTATTACTGCTACACTTGTAACTTCCGATCCAGTACCAGAAGTTGTTGGAATTGCAATAAGTGGTAGTGGATTGTTTTCTATTTCAATATCCTTTTGGACATAATCCTCAACTTCTCCACCATTTGTATATAAAACCGCTACTGCTTTCGCAGCATCAATACAACTTCCACCACCAATACCGATAATAAAATCGCACTTTTCCTCTTTACAAAGAGATAACGCTTCTAATACGTGTATATTTGTAGGCTCAGCATCCACTTTATTATATGTACTAACAGTAATACCTTTCTTATTTAATTGTTGCATACACTTTTCAGCATATCCTAATTTTTCCATAATTGTATCAGTAACTATAAAAGCTCTTTTCCCTAACTTTTTTGATTGTTCTCCCAGTTTTTCAAGCGAATTCCTTCCATATAATACCGACTTTGGCATACGAAACTCAGAAACCTCTTGCAAGTCCCCCACCCCTTCTTATCCTAATTAATATTTTATAACATAAATTATCGATTTGATGAATCTTTACGATTCGAATGTTTAATAGAGTCCTGTTAAAGTATAGAATGCGATAACTAAAAATACAGCAACCGTTTTCAAAATTGTAATAGCAAATATATCTTTATATGACTGTTTATGTGTTAATCCTGTTACTGTAAGAATAGTAATAATAGCCCCGTTATGTGGTAGTGTATCCATTCCTCCTGATGCCATTGATACGATACGGTGCATAACTTCTAATGGAATATCAAATTGATTGGCCGCTGCAATAAATTTATCTCCCATTGCACTTAATACTATTCCCATTCCTCCTGATGCCGAGCCTGTAATTCCAGCTAAAATATTCGTCGTTACTGCACCATTCACTAACGGATTTGTGAAAGTAGCAGAGATGCCATCTCTCATAATTGCGAAACCTGGAAGTGCTGCAATGACACCACCGAATCCAAACTCAGCTCCTGTATTCATCGTTGCAAGTAGCGCTCCACCAATACTTGTATTCAATCCAGCTTGGAAACCTGTTACTACTCGCTTCCAATATAATAATAACGTTGTTAAGATCCCTATAATAAGTGCCAATTCTACAGACCAAATTCCTACTACTGCACTTAATTCTACTTTTCCAAATGCTTTCATACCAATTGCAGAAAAATCAAAACCGCTTGGATACCACTTCGGTATCATAATAGTAAACACTTTATTCATTACACCTACTAAAATAAGTGGTATAAATGCAATAAGTTGTTGTGCTCTTGTGATTTCAATGTTATTAATTAATGGCATATTTTTTTGTTCTACTTGCAAAGATGCTGCCATTTCAGTATTTCCATCATTAAAACCAAAGTATCCTTCACCTGCCGCTTTTGCCTTCTTACGTCTACTCTCTAAATATAGTAAACCTAATGTAAGAACAAAAATTGCTCCTACAATCCCAAGTATCGGTGCAGCATAAATATCCGTTTTAAAAAATGTTGTAGGTATTACATTTTGAATTTGTGGTGATCCAGGTAACGCATCCATTGTAAACGTTACTGCTCCAAGAACAATCGTTCCAGGGATTAAACGCTTTGGAATATTAGCTTGTCGAAACAACTTAGCTGCGAACGGATAAACAGCAAACACTACTACATACACACTAACACCACTATACGTTAAAATAGCCCCCATTAATACAATCGCTAATATAGTACGTTTTTCACCAACTAACTCAATAATCGTTTTTGCGATAGAATCTGCAATTCCTGACATTTCCACTACTTTCCCAAATATTGCTCCTAATAAAAACACAGGAAAATATAATTTTATAAATCCAACCATTTTCTCCATAAAGATATTAGAAAAGAAAGGTAATACATAACTAGGTTCTGTCAAAAATACTGCAAATAATGCAAATATCGGCGCGAATAAAATAACAGAAAAACCTCTGTATGCTACGAACATAAGTAAACTTAGTGCTAATAATATAATAACTAACTCCAATTTTACCCCTCCATTAAACAGAATATTCTAAATTTTATTGATAAATTTCTACTAACCTTTTAATTCTGACATCCCTCCTCTTATTCATACAAATTTTTATGCTAAAAATGTCTAATTATAATTATTCGATTACATATGAAAAATCCCTTTAAACAGAAACGAATTCATCGTCATACGTTATAAAGGGATTGCTAGAATCTATATTTACTGCTTTATTAAATTTTTCTCTACACAAAAATGATACAGTTCTTCAACATCTTTCACTATGTAGGTCGCACTAACTTCAGTCAGTTCTTTTTCACAGCCATAGCCATATAAAACACCAATTGAAGCAATTCCATTCTGATTTGCACCTATTATATCGTGCTTTCTATCACCAATCATTATCATTTCTTCTTTATTTAGTTCTTCATTTGTTTGTAAAATATGAGCAATTATTTCTTCTTTTTTTATTCTCGTACCATCTAAATTACTTCCAATGATGTCTTCGAAATAATTCGTTAATTGAAAATGCTCTATAACTTGTTTCGCAAATACAGTGGGCTTTGAAGTTGCTACGAATATGCGATTCCCTGAACTTTTTAATTGTTGCAAGAGCTTCAGAATCCCCTCGTATACATTATTTTCAAACAATCCACGCTGCTTTAAATACTCACGGAAGTAAAAAACAGCACGTTCAACCTCTCCTTCACTCATATTATATCTCTCTATGAATGATTGCTGAATAGGAGGACCTATAAATGAATCTAACTCACTTATATGTACTTCTTCAATTCCTACTTTTTTTAATGCATATAAAACCGAGTTTACAATCCCTTCTTTCGGATCCGTTAAAGTTCCATCTAAATCAAATAAAAATGTTTTATACATGCTTCATTCCTCCACTTAATTTGCTGTATAACTAAGTGCTAACATCTCTTCCACTTCTCCCTATTATACTATCATTATCTATTTTTTCGAAAAATCAATTTCCATATGTCACATACTTTCAGTTACAAAATACGATAGATATGATACAGTAAAAAAGTTACAATTATTTTAATAGAAACTGGTGAAACAAATGTCAATTACGTTAATTTTTATAATGGCTTTCACAATTGTAATCCACGCAGTTGAAACAAGCTCTTATAGTATTCGATTAGCGGGAGTTCGTTTAAAGAAGATTGCTGTCGCATTATCCGTCGTAGGAATCGTATTACTCATTTCAAGAACGTCAAACTTACTACAAGCCTTTTTACTTGGCGGGATTGTGGACGAAGCAAAACTAGATCCTTCTATTGATTTAGAGCATATTATACGTCTTGTACTATTATCTGCTTCTATCGGTACATTGCTTGCGATTATACTGTATCCAACTTTGACAAAACTATTTGGATATGTCATTCAAAACTTTGAAACAGACGGTTCTTTCATTCGAATGATGAAAACGAATAACATTCAAAAATTAAAGTACACAAAAAAATATGTCCGCTTTCCAAAGTTAGAAATGATTCATAGACTGCGTATCGGCGGTATTCCAAAGCGTATAATGCTTATTAACATGTTCGCTACTGCAATTTATACAGCGGGAGTTCTTTCCGCACTATATGCTTCTTTTTTAATTCCAGCTTTCGCAACAAAAGCCACTACAGCTTCTGGTCTTATTAATGGTTTTGCTACTATTTTATTAACAGTGCTACTAGATCCACGTATTGCTCTTTTAACAGAGCGAGCTCTTCAATCAGAAGAAGGTGCTGAAGCAATGAGTAAAATGTATGCTTGGCTAATGATTTCTAGACTTTTTGGTACATTACTTGCTCAACTGTTATTCATACCAGGTGCTTACTGGATTACATGGATTATAAAGCTTATGAATTAAATTTACTCTCTAAAAAAAGCAGGTGAGATAACAAATGACTATACAAACAGAACAAGATATCATTCGCTTAATAGAAAACGACGAATGGATGATGAATGTATTACAAATGGCAAAATCACTAGAGTTACCTGATTGGTGGATTTGTGCCGGATTTGTTCGTTCTAAAATTTGGGATACTTTACATGACTATGAAGCTAAAACGGCTATGCCTGATGTTGATGTAATTTATTATGATAGTCTACATCAAGATGAGATATACGAACAATCATTAGAAACGAAATTAATGAATATTGATGCTACTATCCCTTGGTCTGTAAAAAATCAAGCTCGTATGCATGTAGTGAATAATATGCCACCATATTCTTCTTCTGTTGATGCTATTTCTAAATTTCCTGAAACAGCAACGGCATTAGGAGTTACACTTGATGAACTAAACAACGTCATATTAACAGCCCCATGTGGTATTGAAGATGTCCTTTCCTTACAAGTGAGACCAACAGCTCATTTTCTTGAATCGAAAGAACGATTACATATGTACAAAAACAGAGTTATAAAAAAGAATTGGCAAAGTAAGTGGCCTAACATCACAATCACATATCCAGAAATATAGAAAGGGTGCCTCTCATTTATAGAAGCACCCTTTTCTTCATTTCAAAAAATGTATGACTGTTTCTGCAAACCTATCTGCTTCCTCATAATGAGGTGAATGACCGCTCTCTTCAAATACGATATACTTGCCGTTTCGGGCATCTTTATTAAATGTTTTAATTTGTTCTTCACACGTTACTACATCATGTTTTCCTACAATTAATAACATTGGATTCTGTACTTCTTTTATTTTATATAATAATGATTTATGACATGCACCCTCTAATTTTAATCTATCAAAATGAATTTGAGAGCGATTTGAAAATACTTCCCACTCTTCATCGCTATATAAACTATAGTCTGTCTCATCTTCCTTATAATTGTAAATCTCCATTCTTTTTTCTTCTAATTCAGCGCTTAATCTTATATAGGCTTCTAACAACTCTTCTGAACTAGCATAGCTAGATGAATAAGCAAAGCACTCTTTTGCTACTTCTTCTTTTTCATGCTTTTTTAATAAATGCCCTGTCTTTTGTAACAAAGCTCTACTTGTTAATGCAAAGTCGAAAGTTGGCCCTTCAAATATTATTTTCTCTATTGAACTTGGATATATCGACGCATATAACAATGCTAAATAGCCACCGAAAGAATGTCCAATTACAGACCACTTTTCAATTTGTAATGCTTTTCTTAGTTCCTCACAGTCTTCAATTAAATCATTTAATCCAAAAGCTTCATCCTCAGTAATTTCTTCTGAGCGACAAACACCCCTTTGATCTATCATCATTACATATAAAGAATCTTTTAAACGTTCCGCTTGATGAAATGAAAAATCATAGCAACTCTCTCCTGGTCCACCATGCAAATATAAGACTGGTTTATCTTTAGGATTTCCATGCGTTTCAACGTATAGCTTTTTCCCTCTAATATTCATGTATCTCCCTGCTTCTATCAAATTTGCCTTTATGATCATCACCTCCCCTTTTTTACTGAATATTATAACATTTAATGTTAAATAATCCCTATTACATTTAAGAAGACGATAATTATTGCAAGTGGTGCTACAAATCGAAGTAAAAATGCCCAACAAGTAAATACTTTCTTTCCATAATTACCACCTACAAAAAACTCTGCTTCTAGTACCTTCTTCTCCATTTTGAATGAAACGAAAATACTAATAAATAGTGCTCCAAGTGGCATTAATATATTACTAGATAAAAAGTCTACCGCATCAAAAATATTCTTTCCAAAAATCGTAATATCACTCCATACTCCAAATGATAACGCAGATGGTATACCTACTAAGAAAATACAGAAACCAATGATCCATGATAGTTTCGTTCTTCTTTCTTGTTCACCATTTGCTAATGCTGAAACAACAGTTTCTAGTAGAGAAAATGCCGATGTTAATGTCGCAAATGTAAATAGTGCAAGGAATACTGTTAAGAAAAATCCACCGAATGGGATTTGACTAAATACAGATGGTAATACGATAAATAGTAATCCAGGTCCTTCTGTCGGCTCCATTCCTAATGAAAATACGGCCGGAAAAATGGCAAGACCCGCAAATAAAGAAACAAATAAATTCAATCCAACAATTGTTATTGCTGATTTTGGTAAACTTTCTTTTTTATTTAAATAGGAACTATACGTAACCATAATTGAAATCCCGATACTAATTGCAAAGAATGATTGCCCCATTGCGAACAAAATACTTTCCGAAGTAATCTTTGAGAAATCTGGTTGTAAGAAAAACTTCACACCTTTCATTGCATCATCAAGTGTTAACGAACGAATAATAAGAGCGACAAATAAAACGAACAATGCTGGCAACATATATTTACTTGCTTTTTCAATTCCGTTTTGTACACCCTTTGATACAACCCATATCGTAATGAACATAAAAGCGAAATGTCCCATAATAGCCCAAGCAGGATTCCCAATTGTTTCAGTAAATAATGTACCGTAATTTTTTCCTGGAGTAATCAGTTGTCCAGTTATTCCTCTGAATAAATAAATTAATACCCATCCACCTACAACACTATAAAACGAAAGTAGTATAAAACAAGTTCCAACACCAAGGCGTCCAATCCAATGCCATCCTGTATTTGGTGCGATGCTTTTAAATGCTCCAACTGCTTGTTTCTGCGTACTGCGTCCAATCATAAATTCAGCTATAAGTAGCGGTAGTCCAATTAAAACAGTAAATAATATAAATATTAAAAAGAACGCTCCTCCCCCACTCTTCCCAGCGATATAAGGGAACTTCCATATCGCACCAAGTCCAATTGCTGATCCGGCTGCCGCCATTATAAAACCTAATTTCGAAGTCCATTGCTCCGTCTGTTTCATCTCATTTTCCTCCTAATTAAATCTTTTTATATAAATAAATAAATTTTATAAACCTATTCAAATAAACCCTCCATTTCTTCTTCCATATAATAAAAAAATGGCCTAGCATCTCTATATAAAGAGACGCTAAGCCATTTACTTAACGCGGTACCACCCTTATTGATTCCATTATGAATCCACCTTAGTAGTAATCGTTTGATTACAAACCTAATATCGAAGGTTAACCGTTAAGATTTACTAAGAATGTGATTCCGTTCCACCTTACTGCTCCTAGGCGAGTTCAGGATGTCATTTGACTATGTCGCACCAACCCATAGCTCTCTGCACAAATACATGACCTTACTACTCCTATTCAACACATTGTAATATTTAGAATATATTTTCTTTTGAAATTAATATGAAGTATATCGGTTATATTTGTAACTGTCAAGGGGTATATTGATTTTTTTGTCGAAATGGTTCATATTTCAACTGACTTTTACTAAGCTTATTAGAAAAAGAAAGAATCTATATTTTCACCTTTTCAAACGAACTATAAAAAAAGAATCTTCGCGATAATCGCGAAGATTCTTTTTACGGTATGAGACGAGTACAATCTCTCGGAAAAGCACTCGCCTCTCGTACATTTGTTAATTCTAAAAGTTTATATACAACCCTTTCTAACCCAATTCCGAAACCTCCATGTGGTGGACAACCGTATCGGAATGTATTTAAATAAGATTGAAATTTATCTGGGTGTAATCCTTTTTCTTTAAACGAAGCGAGTAACATTTCATAATTATGAATTCGCTGTGCCCCTGACGTTATTTCTAATCCTTTATATAATAAGTCGAATGAATCAGTAATAGCTGGATTCTCTTTATTCGGCATCGTATACATCGGTCTCGCTTTTTTCGGATAATGCGTAATAAAAACAAATTCACTATTATATATTTCCTTCACATATTTCCCTAGTAACTTTTCACCTTCTGTATCTAAATCCCCTACAGGAGATTCTTTACGATACTTACTTTTCAAAATTTCTTGTGCTTCTAACAATGTAATTTTAGGTATTTCAGTAATAACAGGTACTTCTATTTGTAATAGTTGTAGTTCTATTTCACATTTTTTCGCTACTTTTTGAAACATATATCGTAAAACATCCGTTTCTAGTTGCATCACTTCATAAAAATCATGAATAAAACCAAGCTCTAAGTCTAACGATATATATTCATTCAAATGACGGGAAGAATTATGATGTTCCGCTCTATATACAGGTGCAATTTCAAAAACTCGTTCTAACCCACCTGCCACCATCATTTGCTTATAGAACTGTGGTGATTGTGCTAAATAAGCTTCTTTTTGGAAGTATGGAAGCTTAAAAACATTTGCTCCTCCTTCTGCCCCTTGCGAAACAATTTTCGGCGTAAAGATCCGTGTGAAATCGTTCTCTATAAGAAATTCACTAAAGCTCTGAACGAGTGTAGATTTCACTTTAAAAATCGCTGCGGTTCGCTCATGCCTTAATGATATTACTCGCTCATTAAGTAGTTGATCTAAGCCAACTTGTAACTTCTTTTTATTTATTTCAAATGGAAGTGGCTCTGCACCGTTTATTACTTTCACTTCATGAGCAAGTACTTCAACACCCAATTCTGTTTTCGATGTCTCGACTATTTCACCAATTACGTGGACGACACTTTCTACATCAACTTTATATCCAGCCAATTCATTTTCTAATACACATTGAATTACTCCTGTTCTGTCCCGTAATAATAAAAAACTAACATTTCCAAGATGTCGAATCTTTTTTACCCATCCTTGAAGTAATACAACCTTTCCACTTTGCTTTGTACATTCTTTTGTGAGTGAACGCTTCATTATTGAATCCATTATTTTTCCCTCCAGTAATTTTATATTTATTTACGTTATTGTTGTCATCGTCATCATCCACGGTCACTCACCCCCTTTCAAAGAATACAAAAATCCGCCCCTATAAATAGGGACGGATTTTTTCCGCGGTACCACCCAAATTGTCATATTGACCATCTTAGCCCTGATAACGGTAGGTACCGTTTGCTTTTACTAATAATCACGTTCAAAGCAACACTCACAGGTGTCTTTCCATCATGCGGTATCGCAACCTTCCCAGCAATCGGCTGCTCTCTGTAGACCTTTGCACCATGTACTTTTCCTGATCATCACTTTTTATATTTACAGAGTATTCTAACTCCTCACCTTATAAAACGCAAGCTTTTTTTGAAACATTCTGGTTTTATAACTCCTAACTTCTTCTAAATTGTGAAAAGTTAATTTTGTAATACATATTCTTATGTATTAAATCCAAAATTACACCTTTAATATTTTCCAATTTTTACATAAAAACTAATTCATTTACGCATATTAATAAAAATTTTAAAGCGAGGTGTGTATATGCAAAAAGCAATTAGTTTCTTTCTCCTTTTGTTTTGCTTAATTGTAGTAAACGAAACGTATGCCTATTCACCAAAATCTTTACCAATCTCTCAAAACTCTGATCAATGGCAAGTGAATATTGATAAACCGAAAAAAACAAACAAGAATATGCTTCAAGCTAAAAAAGATGAATTTCAAACATATCATTTTTCAGTAAAGAATGTCGGGAATAGTGAAGTATATAATGTAAACGTCGAAGTATTCCGCAACGAACCAAATAAGAAAACGAAATATGAACTCTTTTCCCTAAAGGAAAGTCGTTTGGCAAGTGGAAAAACTGGATTTGAACACGCTAATTTACCCGTTGCTACAAAAGCAGATGAAGTTGATGTTATTATTACATGGCAAGAACACCCATTCCAATCGATGCGAAATGGTCAAAAAGTTGAATCTAGAAAATTTAAAGAGCATTTTGTTTTTAAAGAAGCTAAAAAGTAAATGGGATACGGATATATTCACACTATCATTGATATAGCTTTATTTACTAGTACCAGTTCGTAAGCAAATTAAAAAGTCGTGGCTTATAATGCCACGACTTTTTATATTAATTCGTACTAATGCCTCTCGCTGCCCAAATGCGATCGATATCAGCAGCATGTTGTCCGCCATATAAAAGAGCATCCGCTTGCTTAATCGCTTTCGCTCCATCACTGAATTTAGAGTTTGGTGTTAATGACCAGTGTGATTGTAAAATGATTTTTGTTGCTACATCACGGCCAAAAGCTTGTGCCATTTCGTATTGGCCTTGAGCCCAAATTTCACCATCATCATGCACTTCATTCGTTATATCTTTCGGATATACTTTATTCGTATCTAATCGGCGTAAGCATGTTGGATCTGAACTAGAATAAGCTGTCGCATCCCATTCTCCAACACATGCTTTACCATATCCAGTAGTCGATACTGCATCTTCATATGTAGCACCTAAGAAGTCGCCAAATCCTTCTCCCATCGCTCCACCTTCTGCTGAACTACCAAAGCCAGGAACTTGGTTATCTTGAATCGAATGCCCATATTCATGTGCGATAATACCAGCATCTTCTGCATCATCAACACCGCCAGTACCGAAAGTCAAAGCTTTTGTTGATGGAGAATAGAATGAGTTATCATCAGTTGTACCATTAACATTCACTTTTATCGAACGGTTATTAATATTTTTAAAACCTAGACTTTGAATGTAACGTTGCAATGTGTCGATATGATAGTACGACATAACATCTTCAAAGCTATCATTTGCGCGTGTATAGTTAAATTGTAAATTCGTAGATTTTGTTTTCGCTTTTGAAGAAATCGTTACATATTCTCCAATTAAAAATCCTGTTCCATCTAAACCTTTTAACGTAACAGTTTTCAGTTGGTTCGTTAGAGCTGTTGAATCTGCATCGTTATTATCTTTTAAGCCTACTTTACTACCGCTAGATACGACTGGGTTAGGTAAAAATACTTTTCCTGACCCTTCAGCTTTTCGGTTTATATCAACCTTTTTAATTAACTTTCCATTTTCTGCATCAATAAATGTTTCCCATGCACCAAATGGATTATTAGAATGGACTACAACTTTATATACTGGACGAGCAATTCCTTCTTCAACAATATATCCGAACTCTTTATCTGTAGGAGCCCATAAATTTTGCTCACTTGCTTCTCCAACATACGCCATTGATTTTTGTATTGCATCTTTTTCACTAATTTTTGTCGTTACTTCCTTCACACCTGTAACAGGCTGATAATCAGAAACAGCGAGTACTCCCTTTCCCTCTCCGTTAAGCGTAACTGTTATTTGTTTTGAAAATACAGGTGCACCATTAACAACTTGTTGGAACCTAACATATGAAGCTACTGACGTTTCTGTTGTAGAAATATATTGCAAGTCTGAAAGATCTGTTTTCAATCCATACTGCGCAGCATTTTCTTTTAAATATTCAGTTGCTTTTTTCTGTGGCGAATAAGCTTCTAACTTTACTTGCTGTTGTTTTTCCAATGCCGAAACCGTAGAAATTGTCCCCATTACTAACGGCACAGTCATTGCCATTGCCACCATTTTTTTATTAAACATAGAACCACTCCCCCTAATAAAGTAGCTCAACCTTATCCCATTACCACTAGGCAATGATTCCCCGCAAAACGGATGGATAAAAATTGAATCTACGAGTAATTCTCTATGAACACTTCTATTACCTTTCCATTTAGGGTAAGTGAAATTTTCTCAATATTTATGTGTAAAGTGAACACAATACTTTAGAAAGAAATTTCTAAATCCATTCCTTATCCCTAAAGCTTTTCATATTACTGTTTAAAAAAATAGGCTATTTTTTACCTAACGGTAGGTTGAAAAAATCACT
Source organism: Bacillus sp. HMA207 (assembly GCF_003402455.1). NCBI lineage: Bacteria > Bacillati > Bacillota > Bacilli > Caryophanales > Bacillaceae > Bacillus > Bacillus sp. HMA207. The sequence goes on from NZ_BEZT01000001.1 coordinate 2,608,671, forward strand.
TGTAAATGATACGATTTAAATAACCTTTTTTTAGGAGGATCTATATGAGTAAAAGTGAAGAAACACTCTCTTCAATAATGGAAGCAAGTTATCGCCTTTTTGCTACGTACGGTATTGTTAAAACAACTTATACAATGATTGGTGAGGAGGTTGGTATCGCAAAACCATCTATATATTACTACTTTAAGTCTAAAGATGCTTTAATTGAATGTATTTTTACTGAATTATGTAAAGCTATGCAGTTCTCTTCGTATTTCCATACAGAAGAGTTTACAAAATCAAATTTTATTGAAAAATGTATTGCAATTGGCCTTAAAATAATTGATGAACAGCGAAACGACCCTTATTTTAACCGAGTGCTACAAGAATATGTATTACTATCTTCAAGAAACAAGATGTACAAAGATCGATTACTAACTGTGCAAACAGAATATTTACATGGATTTGAAGTACTCCTTACAAAAGCAAATGAACTTCAATTAATTGAAAATAAAAATCTAGTTTCAAAAGCTCATATGTTAGCATTAGTGCTTGATAATATCGGAAATTTTATGATGATTGATGCAAAGATAGATTATAAACAAATTTGGATTGAAGCTGTAAATAACATTTTTGAAAGAAGGGGTTGAAGTGAATATAAAAAAACGCATTATCGGCTTAGATTTGGCTAGAGCTTGGGCGATGTTTGGTATGCTACTTGTTAATTTCATGGTGATAACAGGTGCAGAAGGAAATGGTCCCCCTTTTTTAATAACCTTCATGTCACTATTTGAAGGTAGAGCCTCTGCTTTGTTTGTTATACTTGCTGGCATCGGTATAACTTTAATGACTAGGTCAGCCGTTGCTAGCAATGAACAAATAAAAATTTCTAATAGCCGAAAGACCATATGGAAACGATCACTTTTCTTATTTATTTTAGGATTACTACTATATGTAATGGAGTGGACTGGGGATATATTACACTACTATGGTGTTTACCTTTTCGTTGCTGCATTACTCATGACAGTACGCAAAAAACTATTACTTTTTCTTTCTATCATTATTTTATTGTTCGCACAATCTCTTCAGCTTACTTTCAATACTTTCGAGGGTTGGGTAGGTCCAACTCCATTTATAAATTATGTAGACTTCTGGACAATAAAGGGTTTTCTTCGCAACTTATTCTTTAATGGCTATCACCCTATTTTCCCTTGGTTCTCGTTCTTCTTAATCGGTATGTTAATTGGCAGGTTAGATCTTCATAATAAAAAAATAAAAAAAAGATTACTCTTACTCGGTATTACAATCACAATATTGACAGAACTTTTATCAAAAGGACTTACACACTTTTTTATTCCATACATCGGCAGAGAGGCCGCCACATTTTTATTTAATACAGGACCCATCTTACCAAATGTATTATATATTTTATCTGCTACAGGATCCTCTATTGCTATATTAATCATTTGCCTCTATATCGCTGAAAAATATAGAAATAATTGGTTTGTCACTTCCATTGTACAAACAGGACAATTAACATTAACTCATTATGTCAGTCATGTATTTATCGGTATTGGGACATTAATTCTATTAAATAGAATGGAAAATCAATCACTACTATTCGTTTTATTATTTGCTACTGCATTTTTCATTTTCAGCATTTTAATTAGTGTGTTATGGAGAAAGAAATTTTCTAGAGGTCCTATCGAATGGATTATGAGGAAATTAGCCGGATAAATTTCCATCATACAAAAAGGAAGTTGGAATCATTCCAACTTCCTTCTCCTTTAATGAGCCGCGCTTAATTTAATTCGAACTTTCGTTTCACCTAAAGAAAGTTCATCATCTTCGTTCGTTAAGTGACCAAATGTAAATTGTTTAACGAGTAAGTTTTCTTCCAATAAATCTTTATGGTTCGTTAACGTTCGCTGTAGCTCTACTTCTGTATCAAGAATAACATCCACTCGTAAATTAACTGGTAAATTCAACTGTTTACGATATTCTTGAACCGCACGAATGAATTCACGCGCTACTCCTTCTTGCAACAATTCTTCCGTTACATTCGTATCTAACATAACCGTATATTGTCCGTTAGTCGTATTAGAGAATCCTGATTTTGCAACTTTCTCAACTAACACATCTTCAGCAGTTACAACTACTTCTTCTCCTGGTGTTGCTTCGTAAACTGCTCTTCCTGTTGATACAAAGTTTTGTACTTCTTCTTGTGATAATTGTTTTAGCCAACCATTCACTGCATTCACATTTTTACCGAATTTCGGCCCCGCTGTTTTAAAATTAAGCTTCAATTGATATGATGTGTATTTTGTTTCATCGAGTTCAACATGGAATGCTTTTACATTTAACTCATCCATAACGATATCACGATAAGATTCCCAATCCATATCATTCTCGTTATGCTCAAGTAATACAAGTTCTGCTAGCGGCTGTTTTACTTTTAAAGAATGCTGATTACGGTTACTTCTTCCAAGTTCAACAACTTGTAAAACAGCATCCATTTCCGCTTCTAATTTCGGTTGAAGTAGTGATTCATTTACAACTGGATAATCAGCTAAATGAACGCTGCCTCCTTCTAAATTTAGATGAATGTCTTCCGCGACAAACGGTGTAAATGGTGCAATTAATTTACTAATTGTTACAAGCACTTCATGAAGTGTCTCATACGCAGCTGCTTTCTCAGCGTTCATACCAGATTCCCAGAAACGATTACGTGAGCGTCTTACATACCAGTTACTCACTTCATCTACAAGTGCTGCAATTTCACGAGCTGCATTCGTAAATTGATAATCATCAAGTGCAGTTCTCACTTTTTTCGTTGTACTATGCAATCTTGATAATACCCATTCGTCTAATTTTGTAAGCTTTACATCATACGTTTCTTTCGGATTATATTCATCTAAATTTGCATATAAAACGTAGAAGCTATACACATTGACTAATGTATCTACAAATTTAGATTTCGCTTCCAGTACTGTTCTCTCAGAAAAACGCTTCGCATTCCACGGGGCACTATCAACAAGTAAAGCCCATCTTAGCGCATCTGCACCAAATTTATCTACTAAATCAACTGGATCTAGTGCATTTCCTTTGCTTTTAGACATTTTCTGCCCTTCTTCATCTAAAACATGCCCTAGTGATAACACTCGTTTATACGGTACTTTTCCCGTATATAGTGCTGATACTGCTAATAAACTATAAAACCAGCCGCGTGTTTGATCAATTCCTTCAGCAATAACATCCGCTGGAAACTGCTCTTCAAATAACTCTTTATTTTCAAATGGGTAATGATATTGTGCAAATGGCATAGAACCACTATCAAACCAAACATCAATCACTTCTGGTGTACGATTCATTGTGCCTCCGCATTTCCCGCAGCACACTTGCACTTCATCTACATAAGGCTTATGCAATTCCAAATCTTCTGGTGTTTCTTTCGTACTATGCTTTCTTAATTCGGCAATGCTTTTCGGTGCGAACTGATGATCACAACTTTCACATTCCCACACGTTTAATGGCGTTCCCCAATATCTATTTCGGCTAATATTCCAGTCCACCATATTTTCTAAAAACTTACCAAAGCGCCCATGTTTCATATGATCCGGATACCAAGTAACAGAATCATTATTTTGTAAAAATGTATCTTTAATTGCAGTTGTTCGGATTAACCAACTTTCTCCTGCATAATAAAGTAGTGGTGAATCACAACGCCAGCAATGCGGATAGCTATGTTCATATTTTTCTTTATGATACAGTAAACCTTCCTTCGCTAAATAACGAACGATATCCACGTCACAATCTTTTACAAATTTCCCTTTCAAAAATGGTACTGCCTCTGTATACTCACCTTTTTCATCTACAACGTGCAAGAATGACAATCCTTCACTTTGAACAACTCTATAATCGTCCTCTCCATATGCTGGAGCAATATGAACAAGTCCTGTACCACTATCTCCCGTTACAAAATCTGCTGCAATAACGCGGTAACCATTTGTAACTTCTTTCATCGGAAATGGCGCTGTATAAGATGTGTTTAATAATTCTTCGCCTTTATGAACAGATAATACTTCATAGTTCTCTTTTAATACTTCTTGTACACGTTCTTTCGCAACAATGTATACATGACTTTCTTGTTTTGCTTTAACGTATTCCATATTTGGATGGACAGCAAGCGCAACGTTTGCTGGAAGTGTCCAAGGTGTTGTGGTCCAACCTAAGAAATACTCATTTTCACTATCTTTCACTTTAAACTTCACAGTTGCACTTAAATCTTTTACTGTTTTATACCCTTGTGCAACCTCATGTGAGCTCAATGAGGTTTGGCAGCTTGGGCAGTATGGTGAAACTCTATGTCCTTTATATAACAATCCTTTTTCATGGATTGTCCCCAAAATATGCCATACACTTTCGATATATGGATTCTTTAAAGTTACATATGGATCATCCATATCTACCCAATAACCAATACTTTCAGTGAATTCACGCCACTGCTTCTCATATGTGAAAACACTCTCTTTACACTTTTGAATAAATGGTTCAATACCATATTCTTCGATCTCATGTTTACCAGAAATACCAAGTTGCTTCTCAACGCCTAATTCTACAGGTAAACCATGTGTATCCCATCCCGCTTTTCTTAACACTTTATAACCAGCCATCGTTTTATATCTTGCTACTAAATCTTTAATTGTTCGTCCAAGTGCATGACCTACATGCGGTAGTCCGTTCGCCGTTGGTGGTCCTTCATAAAATACGAAAGACTGTGCGCCTTCTCGATTCTGAATTGATTGTTCGAAAATATTTTGTTCGTTCCACTGTTTGCGAATTCGCATTTCTCTTCCTACAGCTGATTCTTTTACATCTACTTTTTCCATATACAATCACTCCTTTGAATATTTTAAAGCACACAAAAAACCCGTCCCTATAAAGTAGGGACGGGTTTACCCGCGATACCACCCTAATTCTATTAGCATTTTCACTAATAGCACTTAGCAACGTACTATCATACGTGTTCTTTGTAACGGTAGACATCCGTCCGGGCTTACTTACTTTCAGCCTCGGCTCCTCGGAGATGATTTTCAAATAACGTCTGCACACCGGCTTTCAGCAATATACCGGCTCTCTGGAGAACAGCTCACTATTTTACTCTTTCTCGTCTTCAGATTTGTATACTTTGTTAAAAGTTATTTTATGCCATTTAGCAACTAATTGTCAACTAATTCAAAATATATCCTTATCTTTTTTCCCTATTCTTATACAATTACTTTTCAAATTCTCGCAATGCTGCTAAATTTTCATCATCCTCAATAAGTTCAGCAAAGAATCCCGATTCATCCTCACGAAGGACAAATTCAAGCTCTTCCTTCGCCTCTTCATTTCTATTTAACTGCGCTAAATAACAAGCACGATCATATCTTGCTAACAAATCACTCGCGTCAATTATTAATACTTCATTTGTTATTTTTTCTGCCTGTATCGTTTGGCCGGCACCATGATATGAAGATGCTAAAGAAAGAAGAATTGCTGTTTCATTTGGATGATGTATAGAAGCATTTTCTAATACATGAATTGCCTCTTCAAACCTTTCTTGACTTTGATATATTTCTCCTAAAGCAAGAAATGCTCTACTTACAAACGGTGTTTGCTCTGTTAATTGTAAGATAATCTTTTCTGCTTTTCTTTCTTCCCCTGCTTTAAAGAATACTTGTGCTTGCAGAAGAAGAGTATCATAATCATCTGGTAGTTCTCGAACCATTTGTTTCGTTAATTCCAAAGCATCTCTTAACATATCTTCTTCCTCGCACTCAACGAAAAGATTTACAAGTTGCTTCGCTACGTCATAATCCCATTTATTTTCTAGTGACGTGTGCAGAATCTCTATTGCTTCTTTATTCATCTCTACATTCTCATAAAATAGCGCAAATCGCTGTGCTGCCATACTATTTTTCGGATTTAACTTTAAAGAGATTTCATATAAATCAATTATCATAGTAACCATTGAAATTTCTTTCGCACGATTTTTCATACGATAAAAAGCTCTCGTAATGATAGATCGTTTTGGCTGTTCATGCAGCTGGCGTTCAATCCATATTTCCGTAACCGCAGCTGCAGCATACATGAATGCTGTACTCCTTTCTGCTTTTTTCACCTTTAACGTATGAAGAAAATCTCGTATGTTAGACAATTTTTTATGTTGCTCTACTGCTTTTACATAAACATCAAATATACGTTCATTATCAAAATCTTTTTGTATTACTTTCATTGCAACTTCAATTGCTTTTACATTTCTTTTTTTCACTAATACTTTTGCATAATGATATAGAACTTCTATATGCTCACCATCTAATTGTAGTGCGTATTCAACCTGTGCTTGTTCTTTATCTATTTCATTCATCGCTCCGTACACATACGCAATCGCATCTAAACGCCATATTTCAGGTACTTCGTCCGCTAATTGTTCTAGTTCAGTCAGCAATTCTTCCTGAAGATTCATATCTACTGAAAGCTGTGCTAAATATTCCATATTAATATGCAACGGCTCTTCTTTCATCGCCTGAACCATATGACTTTGTTCTTTAGAACGGTTTTCTTCTTTTTCGTATATTTCCGCAAGCTGTAAATGTACACCTACGAAATTCCCATCAAGCTCTAAACATGTTTCATACGCTTGTTTTGCTTCCGTCAATTGCCCTAATGCCATAAGTGTTTCACCAATTCGGTAATACGGTAATGCCGTTTCCATTTGTTCTATCGCCTTATTATATCTTTTCATCGCTTGGCCGTACTGTCCAATAGATTCATATAAAATACCTGCATAACAACCGTACTCACTTACTTCATTTCTTTCTTTGTGTAACGTTCTTAAAAATGCTATACCTCGTTGTACAAATTCCGTTCCTTTAATTCGATTCACATATTCATCTAACGCACTTACTACATTATAATCACTTTTCTTTATACCATTTTCTAACTTAGATAGTGCTACTTTAAACCCTTCTTCATTTCCACCAAGTTCAATTTCAGCATCCCATAAAACCATTCCTGCATTCATGAGGAAATCTTGGCTCTTTTCAATTTGCTTCTCAAGACCAAGTATATATTCTTTTGCTTCCTTATATTGTTCTCTTGCCATATAAACTTGTGTAAGTCCGAAGTGAGAATAAACATCCTCATCATTTTCTTCTAAAGCACGCTTATACAATACTTCTGCTTCTTCCAAGCTATCATTTTGAAAATGATAATCACCTAATTTTACGTAAAGAGGTGCTTTATCATCACAATTCTCAATACCGTTTAATAAAATTTCTTTCGCACTTTCCTCATCCTTCAAATCAGATTCGTATATTTCCGAAAGTTTCGTATAAATGTAAGGTGCATTACTATCCAAATGAATCGCTACTTTAAGCCCTTTTATTGCTAAATATAATTTCCCTAGTTGATGTGCACATCTCGCTCGTTCATACCATACATGCGCTTCATATTTATACTCTTTTAACAAGTCATTAAAGATTTCATATGCTTCTTCATATCTTTCTAAATCTATTAATATTAAACCGTGATTTGTTAAAGTGAACCTTTCAGGACTACGCTCTAATGCAACTTGAGAGTATTGCAATGCTTTTTCAGATTGATCAATATACATATAGGATAAAGCGAGAAAACTCCAAGCAATAGGCTGATCTGCGTCTAATTGTAACGATAAACGAAAGCTTGAAATCGCTTCTAGATAACTTTCCTGTTCAAACGCATATCTTCCGTTTATTAAATGATATAAAGCACGATTATTTTTCTTCTCAACGCTTGTCAGCATTTGCTCCGCTTTCTCTACTTCTTGAAAACGAATAAAACATTGTGCACCATGCAATTTAACAAAGTCCGAGTTCGGAAACTTTTCCATTAACTTATCGATACAATATAAAATAAATTTTTTATCTACTTCAACATCTAAGTGCTTTATCGTATATAACCACGTATTTGGATTATCACTCGTTTCTTTTAAAAATTGTACTAAGTTACTAATTCCCTCTTTGTCATGTTCATCTAAATGATCCGTAAGAGAAAAAATAGATTTAAAGTAACGATTTTCTTCCTCACTTAGAAACGCTAGTTGCTCCTTCTTTTCTTTCGGAACAAACGTGATTGCTAAACAGCCTGTATAACGATATTTTTCTTGTAATTTACTATATTCCACAAGAACTGGTTCTATAAAGTTTGGATCTTGAACATAGAAAGCTTGCAATGTATCATCATATCCAGATAGAACTTGTACGTGTGAAGCATGCTCAATATCTATACTTAATAAAACAGGAATTCCTTCGTCAATCAGTCTCTTATAATTCTCTTCGTTCCCTTTAAAATAACGATATTCATAACCTAATTCTTCTAAATAAGAAACAGTATCTGAAAACTTCGATCCTGTCATATCAAAAATAAACTCTGCTATTTCATCTTGTGTACGTTTCTCTCCCCATATACGCAACATCATCTCTAAACTTGTCGGAACACAATAATTATCCTTTTGTACAATTGGAACTATCGGCAAGTGAACCTTTTTTCCATCCGGATTTTTTTCTAAATTATGATATAAAGATTCTTTTAAACTCTTTTCTTCTTTTAATAGTTTTTGTAAATCTGCAAATTTATTCATTTTGTACAGTGCTTCTGCACGTAAATGTACAAAGTAAGTATTATAGGCATGATATGGCAGCTGAGTATTTATGTTATCTATTACCGCTAACATCTCTTCATATTGCTCTAAATCTAATAAATACTTTATCTTCTCAAAATGAAAATATGGTACTTGTGGGAATTTTACAATCGCATCATCGATTAACTGTATCGCGCGTTTTTGTTCTCCTTTATTCGCATACAATTGTGATAATAAATAGGTAGATAACTCTTCACAATCTTCATGCTGCATGCCAGCAATAAATTGTTCTTCCGCTTTCTCCCATTCACCTGTATGCATATAAACGTAGCCCCATTTATCAAACACTGCGCGCGCACTGTACTCCTCTGCTTTTTGCATATACATTAACGCTTCTTCGTTTCGTTTCATTTCTAAAAGACATCGTACTAACGTAAAATATGTTTTCGCTAAAAAATCTGCATCTATTTCTTCTTTACTTAACTCTTCTAAAGAAGATTTTAACAACTGCTCTGCTTCAAGAATTTTCCGCTCATCAATTAACTCATCACAATATAAAGAGAGCGTTCTCATATTTGGGAATTTTTTATAAGCGTAACGAATGAGGAATGAACTGTATTGGTGCATAAGCCCTTCATCAGTAAGGCGAATTAATATATCGAACTCCTTATGCGAAGGAATATTGGCAAGCCAATTCTTCACATAGGATAAAGTATTCGTTTCTTTTATATATGCAATTTCATTATTTATTTCCTGTAATCCATCTACAAATCTCTTGTCTTTTAAACAAGTTTCTAATTGCTTAAAATCTAGCATGCATTCACCTCGAATTTATATTTAAACTGCTACTTGCTTAGATTTTACACACCATATAGTATGTATTCAACTAAAATCTCTTAAAATGGATGGTATTAATTAATATTATTCAAATTTATAACAAAATATAGTAAAAACGATTGTTTTTCTCCGTATTTTGTTTAATTATATGGAATAACGTAACATGCGGTTTTTATCTTGTAGAAGCTGAAATTAGTACATAAAATTATATCGGCGATAATTCAAATATATCAGCGATTCTTTCATTTTATCGGCGATTTTCAAATTATATCGACCGATTCTTAACATTTATCAGCGATTATATGTCGAATATCGATTTATCGACATTAAACGACAATCCTTATACATCATACCTTTTAACAAACTATGTCACCAAATGTAATTTTCATATTGGGAGCGTATACAAAAGAAGAATACACATGAAATATGTTAAAAAATCGTAGTTCAGCTTCATATTGAGCTAGCGCATTATCATATGTTAATCCTCTGGCTATTAAACGTTCTACAAATTGTTGCTTATCACCCGGATCACCTGCAATCCCCTCTTCTTTTAATGATTGATACAAATCGTTTTTATCATTGTGATGCATATTTGAATCTAAAAAGTTCACTTTATCGCTTACTCTACATTCAATATTTTTCACACCTAATTCACTTAAATATATCGGTATTTTCATGCCTATATTGCCATCTTTACCATTTCTTTGCGTATCACTTTCAAATAATTTCTGCAAAACACCTAGCTGAATAAATTCCGATTGTTTCTCCCCATCTAGTAAATAAGAAGCCATATTAGAAATCCAATGTGGTTCAAAACAGATTATTTTCCCACCCTTTTTAACTGAATGTATCATTTTTTCTAGCATTGTTTCTGGAGTAGTCATATGTAATAAGAAAGCATGACAGATTGCTATATCGTATTTATCGTTCAGTTCAATTTCTGTAGCATCTCCTTCAAGAAATTCTGAATCATACGGAAGTAAACGAAACAACTCTCTGGCTTCAGCTAATAATGTTTCTCCACTATCAATACCTGTATACTTTGAACCTTCTGGGAGTAATGGCATTAATACTAATCCTAAATAACCATATCCACAACCGTAATCAACGATATGTACAGGCTTAGTAATCTTCCAAACTGTATTTACTAAAAAGCTTACATAATCGTCGTTGTAATATAAATCTCTCGTGTTTTTTAAATATGTTAGTTTATTGTTCCAATCATACGTTTCCAACATCTAACGCCTCCTTTTATATACAAAACTAAAGTTCTCTATATAATAGCCGTATTCCTACACTTTTCTTAAAATTTCAAAGCAAAAAAGCTAGTGTATTTTTAATAATACACTAGCTTTTTATTTGGAAGAAAAATTTAACAAGTACAATCACAATCAAAACAATCCGTACAGTCTAAATCGTCACAATCTGCTTTTCTCTTTCTTTTGTTTCTTTTAAGATAATAATACAGTAGCCCAAACAATAGTATACAAATAACAAAAGCTATTATTGCTTCTGTATACTTATTTTGAATCATAAAACCAATTCCACTTCCGCCTGAAATAAAAATTAGAATTAAGTAAATCCAGAACATCTATGTAAATACCTCCATTACTATATATCTTAAGATAATATCCATATAACACTAGAGGAAATGAATAATCCCATACCATTACCGCTTAATACACCAGTAGTTATTCTTAGCAAATTTGAGCTACTTCTCCATTTCCACTTTTGGGTGAACCCATCGATAAGTAACGGAATTTGAGCGAAAAATGATAGTATGATTGCCAAAAGAAATGAAGGTGTCATATAAAAATAAATTGGAAACATTAAAATACCAATAAGCATGCCTGTACAACGCGCACATAAAGGTATGTACTTTTGTAGTTTAAAAAAACTCCTATCTAATCTTCTATGACAAGGAATTTGTAAAATAAAAGTTCGAATCAATATGAATCACCCTCTCTAAAAAGATTTTAATTGATTTTGCAAAAAAAATATATATCCAATAAAAAAACAAACCAGGTTTATACTAGACCCAGTTTGTCAGTTTACTACTATGTTACATTTCCTCAGGTGCCTCCACCCCAAGTAAACGTAATCCTTCTTTTAATACAACCGTCACAGCATAAACCAATGCGAGTCTGCTGTCTTTTTCTTTGCTCTCTTCTAATATACGAACATTACCGTAATATTTATTGAATGATTGTGCTACATCTAATATATATTTCGAAATAATCGATGGCTCATTTTTATTGAAAGCTGCTTCAATTATTTGCGGGAATTTATTTAGTAATTTTACGACACTCCAGCTATGATCGTCTTTTAAAGCAAATGTACATGTTTCAAATTCTACACTTTCTTTTCTTAAAATAGAACAAGCACGTGCATGTGTGTACTGTACGTAAGGTCCTGTTTCTCCTTCAAATTTCAGCATATTTTCTAATGAGAATTCGATATTATGCATACGCTCATTTTTTAAATCGTGGAAGATGACTGCACCAACACCGACTTGCTTTGCTACTTCTTCTTTCTGTTTTAAGTTTGGATTTTTCTCTTCAATATTTTGTTTTGCAAGTTCGATTGCTTCTTCGAGTACTTCTTCAAGTAAAATAACTCTTCCTTTACGTGTCGACATTTTCTTACCATCTTTTAAAATGAAGCCAAACGGTACGTGTTCCATACCATCAACCCAAGTATAGCCAAGTTTTTTTAATACGGTGAAAAATTGATTGAAATGTAAGCTTTGTTCTGGACCAACAACATATAGCGCTTTATCAAACCCATAAGTGTTTTGACGATATAAAGCTGCCGTTAAGTCACGCGTTGCATAAATCGTCGCACCATCTGATTTTCTAATTAAACAAGGCGGCATTCCTTCTTCTTCTAAATTAACGACTAATGCACCTTCTGATTGTTCAAGCAACTCATGTTCTTCTAAAATCCCAATAAAATCTTCCATTAAATTATTATAAAATGCTTCTCCCTGAAAATTAGTAAATTCTACGCCGAGAAGTTCATAAATGCGAGAAAATTCTTTAAGGGACTCATGACGAAACCAATTCCAAAGTTCTACCGCTTCTTCATCACCTTCTTCTAGTTTCTTAAACCAAGCACGTCCTTCTTCTTCTAGTTCTTCGTCGTCTTTTACCTCTTCATGGAATTGGACATATAACTTAAATAGCTCACGTATTGGATCTTCTTTAACTACTGCTTCATTTCCCCATTTTTTATAAGCCGTAATTAACTTTCCAAACTGTGTTCCCCAATCTCCTATATAATTAATCCCTACAACTTCATAGCCACATTTTTCAGCGATATGTTTCAGCGAATTTCCTATCATTGTAGAACGTAAATGCCCCATCGAAAAAGGTTTCGCGATATTAGGAGAGGAATAATCAATTACTACTGTTTTTTCACAGCCAAAGTGGTTTTGACCGAACTCTTCTTTCTCCGCTAAAACTGTTTTTAATACTGCATCACTTACAGTTTCACGATTGAAAAATACATTTACATAAGGACCAACGGCTTCTACTTTCGTAAAAAACGGATCATTGAATTTCTCAGCAACTTCCTTTGCGATAAGAGCTGGTGCTTTTTTATATTGCTTCGCTAATGAAAAGCATGGGAACGCTGCATCTCCAAATTCATCTTGTTTCGGTGTTTCAATTAAATCTAAAATTTGTTTTTGCGTTAATTCATTCGTGAAAATATTAGATAAACTTTCCGCAAACTGCATTTTATAATCCATGATACAACCTCCTTATTTTTTAAAACACAAAAAACTCGTCTCTAAAAAAGAGACGAGTTTTAACCCGTGGTACCACCCTTGTTGTTCGTTACGAACCACTTTCCCGTTTATAACGAGGACAGGGGGCCTCGGCTTTCTCTACTATTCGTTCAAGAAGCATCTCCGAAGTGCGCTTCATCTTTTTCTTCCGTACTAGGCTCACACCATCCCTAGCTCGCTTTCCTTCTAAAAAAGACTACTCTCTTCATCACAGACAGTATATTTAATTAATTATTGCTTATTATACATCTTTTCAAACAATTAGCAAGGGTCAATTACACCAAAGTGAAACTTAGCACTTTTTCTTTTGTATACATAAAAATTGTGTTTTTCAAATCTAGAACTACGAAAATGATCTTTTAAAACGACACGTTTTCTCGCCACTCGTTTTGCCTCCGCAATTGTTTCGTCAGTAATATCATGATACAAAGCGAAGTGTTTTAATCCTTTAATTCCATCGGATTCTATGACAGTTTCTTCAAACATCGGATCAAGGTAAACGACATCGTAACTATTGTCTTCACATTGCGCTAAAAATGAAAAATGCTCCGTTTGCTTTACTTGGATTCTTTGCATTGCTTCATCAATTTCAGAAACAGATGAAGACCATGTTTTCAAACCATTTTCCATAATATAAGCCATATACTCATTGCCTTCAAGTCCTGTTACTTTTCCGCTTTCCCCAACAACATAACTAGCTACAATACTATCTGATGCCATCCCGAGCGTACAATCTAACACTGTCATTCCTCTCTCTAATTGCGTGGCTTGTACAAACGGATCGTGTTCTCCACGCATTAACCTTTTCACACGAAACATCGCTGAGTTCGGATGAAAGAAAAACGATTCTTCCGTACCTTTTGGATAAATAGCTAATCGGTTCTTCCCTACGACAAGCACATCTTGTTCATACTGCTCATGTAGCTTATGTACCGGTATGTCATTACGTTTAACGAAAGAAGCATTTAATTCTGCTGCTACCTCGTTTGCATAATCTGTCATTTCTTTGTTCGTTCTTCCTGCTGTTGTTACGATCATTGTTTCACCTCTATATAAAGAAAAGAGGGAGATTTACTCTCCCCCTTCTTTAGCAATTCTTTTCGAAAGCTTGTTCTAAGTTCGTAATAATTTCGTCCATAGTTGCACCTTCAATTTCATGACGGTGAATAAAGTGAACAACTTCTTTTCCTTTTAATAATGCCATAGATGGTGAAGATGGAGGAATTTCTCCGAAGTATTCACGCATTTTTGCAGTAGCATCTTTATCTTGACCTGCGAATACAGTTACAAGATGATCAGGTTGTTTTTCAGCACGAACAACCGCTTGACCTGCTGATGGACGTGCTAAACCAGCTGCACAACCACAAACAGAGTTTACAACTACTAAAGTTGTACCTGATGTATTTTCCATAAATTCTGTTACAGCTTCTTCTGTAGTTAACTCTTCAAACCCAGAACGCACTAACTCTTGGCGCATTGGGATTACCATTTGGCGCATGTATTCTTCATAAGCATTTGACATCTTGTAATCTCTCCTTCAACTTTCATTCCAAATTCATCATATCACGCTCTATTAATAGGTGCAAAAGAAAGATAACGATGATTTCATTTTTTTGTAGGGATTTCACAAACCCCACCGCGGCAATGTCCCACTGGAACAAGTTTTCTATTATTAGCGATATAATCGTATACTTTACTTCCAAAACCAAGTACGATAGATAGCTTTATAAAAGGAACTGCAAACCAATAAGATGGAACGGCCTTTGCTAATACATCTATGCTCTGAATACCGTCATACCACTTATTATTTTTAAAAATATACAGTCTTTGTTCCATCTTACTTTGTAGTTCTTGAGAAAGCTCATACTTCTCAACTACATCTTCATTTCGAAATGAAACAAATTTCATCTTACCCTTTTTATCTAATTTTTTCGTACGTTCTGCAACGGCCGTACACATCGGACACCAACTATCATAGAAAACAATCATACATTATTCCCCTTTACGAGACTCCGTCATTTGTTTCCATACAGAACCTTTTGCTTCTTCTCCGCCTTCAATACGCTCTAATGCTAGACGTGCTTGCATGGCTACTTCAAACTCTGGATCATCTTGCGCTGCTTTTAATGCTGGAATCGCACTTTCATCTCCAAGTTCAAATAAGAACATCGCTGCACGCCAGCGTACTAATTTACTTGGATCTTTCAGAGATTTAATCATAACGAACATCGCTGCCGGATCACCTACATCTGATAAACAATCTCCTGCAGTACGGCGAACACTTACAGAGCGATCTAACAAAGCTTTATATAATAACGGTAATACTTCATCACCTTTTACCATACCTAAATAAGCTGTTGCTAAACGGCGTATTGAAACTTTTTCATCATCTAACGCCATCTTCAACACTGGAATATCTTCTTCAGTAGGATCCATTTGTTCTAATGCTGCAAAACGATTTTTCCAGTCAGAATCTTTCATCATCTCTTCTGTTACTTTATATGGCTCACGCTTTTGAATCGTTACTTCAACAGCACCTGCTTGATTTAATAATTCTTTAACCGTTTCATTTACACGTTCTTCTGAATAAGCAGCAACAATCTCTTCCACTACTTCTTTCCCAATTTCTTCAAAATTACCGTAACGTGTACTTTGTTCTACCCATTTACGCTCTTTTACAACGTTTGGTGCAGACATTTGCACTTTCATAATTGATTCTTTAAAACGATCTGGTAAGCCAACACGTTCTTCCGATGTTCCATCTGTTAACTTTACTTGCATTGGAATTGTAAAGAACATTTGAACAAACACTTTCACCTCTCCAAAATGAGACAGTTGTTGTTCTTCACTTTCTTCCAATACTTCTTCGCCGAAAACCGCACGAACTTGTTGTAATAAAACTTTCCAGTCATACTTCGCATTTCGCTCCACTGCTAAAAAGTCGGCTACATGATATACACCTTTAATGCCTTCAATTTTCAAAATTTCTTGCACTTGCATTGGTGCTTGTTCTTTATTTTCATTTGTATAATTATTACGTGCTCCTGATGGTAATACTTCATTCAAAATAACTTTCATTGTATTTGGACTTGGCGTCGGTTCAATTGCTTTAATCTTCACGTAAAAAACTCTCCTTTATTGCGTGTTCTTAGCTGTATTGTAACATGTTATCACTCTATACTCCTACTGGGATGCTTAATTTTACTACTTTCTTCCCGCTACCATACTATTTCATTCTTTTTACATTTTAAATTAGGAACGGGATTTTAAAAGCTTTCGTTTCCGATGATTTTTATTTTTTATCCATTTCTTGAGGTACCACCAGTATAAAAAAAAAAAACACGCTAAGCAAAAAAATATATTAAGCTATCCATATGGATAGCTTATTTACATAATTTTCGTTATCGGTAGCAACAAAAAGGAGGATTCCTTACTCTCAGAAGGAATCCCTTTTTTATTTTCTATCACTCGATTCATCTTTTTATACATTCCTATCCTGTGATGGGTTTTACGGTTCTCGTTTGTTACTGGATTAGCCAAAAAACGTTATAAAATTTTGTATACTCTTTACTTGTTTTTTCAAAAAAGCTGGCGGTATCCCCTCTTTAAGTTTATTAAAATACTTTCCACAATTTTTTCCGAAGCTATTACTTCAAATCACCTTTTATTACGATGCCCCCTCCCGCCTTCTCTCCAAAAAGGTAATACTCTCAATCACAACTTCAGTTCTATATATTCTCTTGCCTTGTTCATTATCGTAATTACTAGTCTGAATACGCCCTGTAATCCCAACGAGTGATCCCTTTTTACAATATTCAGTTACATTCTCAGCCGATTTGCGCCAAACAACACAATTAATAAAATCGACTTGTTGTTCACCTAAACTATTTCGAAATCCTCTATTCACCGCAACACATATTCGTGCATAAGCGACGCCTTGTTTTGTGTAGTATAATTCTGGCTCCTTTGTCAATCTACCGATTAATACAACTCGATTCATCATAAGTTATACCACCTCACATGTTTTTCTTCATTGTAAGGAGAAATGTTTGAATGGTAAAAAGCACAAAATGATATATCCGTAAGTAAAAAGTATTATTTTAGACCTTACAAAACAAAAAAAGAAACCATACATAGTTCAAACATGTATGGTTTCAAAATTTATTACACTTCAGTACAAGATATGTAATATCCTCCGCGAGCCATCTTTATTTCAGCACGGTACATTACATTTTCTAAGTAAAAAGTAATCGGTTTAACTTTACTCTCAAATTTTAGTCTTTCATTGCATTCAGTTGCATATCCTTCAATCGCTGAAGTAATAACTTCTGATGATGGATACGTTAAAGCTTCATCTAGTTCTATGAAAAAACTTTTAGAAAATAGTTTTTTCATAATCCCCTTCTTCTCTTTCATCATATTCCATCTCCTTAAATTCAAGTTGACAATATCCACATTATACCATACGTTCAATATATCTTTGAAAATAAAAAAAACCTGCATTTTTCATGCAGGTTTTTTTTATTAGTCATTTTTCGTAAAGTAAGAAACGAAACGAAGAATTTCTAAGTATAACCAAACTAATGTAAGCATTAGTCCCATTGCAGTGTACCACTCCATATATTTCGGAGCTTGACTACGTACACCATTTTCGATTAAATCGAAATCTAGTAATAAGTTTAATGCAGCAACTACAATAACAACTGCACTAATAATAATACCGATTGTACCACCTTGGTGAATGTATGGAACAGTTACACCAAACATATTTAGTAGGAATACGACTAAATACATAACCATAATTCCAAGTGTTGCTGCCATAACGCCTGTACGGAATTTATCCGTTACTTTTACTACGCGTGTTGCATATAACACTAACATTGCAAATAGAATTGAGATTGTTAGTAATACAGCATTTAAAACGATAGAATCGCCAAATTTCATTGTATAAACTGCTGAAATACTTCCTAACACAACCCCTTCTACCGCCGCATAGATTGGTGCACCAAAAGGTGAAATACGCGGGAAGAACATAGACGCAAATGCGATGATTGCTGCAACGATTAAAGCACCAATTAATACTGGCATCTTCATCGTCCCCTGCATCATCTGTATGTATGAATAGACAGACGTTGCAAGTAGCAAGATAAGCATAATGAACGTTTTGCCTACTGTTCCGCCAATTGTCATCGCAGAAGCGCTTGCTCCCTCTTTACGGAATGCCTCTTTTTTCAACATTGGATTAGATGTTCTCATTTTTTCCCTCCTAAAATAGGTTCTACCAATAGTGTAAAGTTTTTCTCTTTACTTTTCAATATATGCAGCTTGTTTTTATTTTAATCCTTCAACGATGTCTGATAGTTCACTCCATCTTTCCATCTTTTTTTCTAGCTCTTCTTCTGTTTTCTGCTGTGCTTCAGATAATTCTTGTGCCTTTGTGAAGTCAGATCCAACTTTCGCAAGTTCTTCTCCAATTGACTCAATTTTTTCTTCAAGTTCGGCAATTGTATCTTCAATCGTTTCCCATTCACGCTGCTCATTGTATGAAAGTTTACGTTTACGTTGTTGTTTTGGAGCTTCTTCTACTACTTTTTTCTCTTTTTGAACTTCCGCTTTCTCCATAAGTTCTCTCGTTTTTTCCATTTCTAAATAATCTGTATAACTACCTAGGAACTCACGCACTTCGCCTCCGCCAGTAAAGATGAACAGTTCATCTACTACTTTATCTAAGAAGTAACGGTCATGCGATACAGTTAAAACGACACCTGGGAAATCTTCTAAATAATCTTCTAGTACTGTTAATGTTTGTGTATCTAGATCATTCGTAGGTTCATCAAGTAAAAGTACGTTTGGTTCTCCCATTAAAATACGTAATAAATATAAACGTCTTCTTTCACCACCAGATAGTTTACCAAGCGGTGTACCATGTGAATGAGTCGGGAATAAGAAACGTTCTAACATTTGAGATGCACCAATTACTTTTCCATCTGTTGTATGAATAACTTCTGCAATCTCTTTAATGTATTCAATCATACGCTGATTTAAATTCATCTCTTCATTTTCTTGCGTATAATAAGCAACTTTTACAGTTTGCCCAACTTCAATTTCACCACTATCAGGAGATAACTTACCTGCAAGCATATTTAATAGCGAAGATTTCCCGCTTCCATTCGCTCCAATAATTCCGATGCGATCGCCTGGTTTCACGATATGATTAAAGTTGTTTAATACCGTTTTATCACCAAATTTTTTCGTCACATCTTTTAACTCAAGTACTTTTTTCCCAAGACGGCTACCGCTAAGTGCAATATCAACTGACTGTTTTGCAGCTGGCCCTTCTTGACCCTTTAGCTCATCAAATCGTTGAATACGTGCCTTTTGCTTTGTTGAACGGGCTTTTGCACCGCGGCGGATCCATGCTAATTCGCGGCGATATAAGTTTTGACGTTTTGATTCTTGCGCAATTTCTTGTTCTTCACGAAGTGCTTTCGCTTCTAAAAACGTACTGTAATTCCCTTCATAACTATACAGTTTTCCATTATCTAATTCGAAAATACGATTCGTCACACGATCTAAGAAATAACGATCATGGGTTACAAGTAATACTGCACCATTATATCGAGCTAAATATTCCTCTAACCATTCCACTGTCTCATGATCAAGATGGTTCGTAGGCTCATCTAAAATTAATAGATCCGGTGTTTCAATAAAACATTGCGCCATCGCAATACGTTTTTTCTGTCCACCAGATAAATTTCCAACAGTTGCAGTGAAGTCCGTAATTCCTAATTTCGTTAAAAGAGATTTCGCATTTGCATTTGCTTCCCATGCACTCATTGCATCCATACGTTGCTGCACTGCAAATAATTGTTCCTGTACTTTTTCATTACTTGGATCTTTTTCGATATGTAATAGCGCCTTTTCATACTCACGAAGAAGACGAATTAAAGGAGTATCACCATGGAAGACTTGCTCTAGCACTGTTAGTTGTTCATCAAACTCTGGTTGCTGTGATAAATAACTAATTGTATACCCACGAGAATGAGTCATATCGCCTGTATCAGGAATTTCTGCCCCTGCAATAATTTTTAATAACGTCGATTTACCAGTTCCGTTTACACCGATAATTCCGGCACGGTGTCCTTCTGCAATACTAAATGATAATCCATCAAATAACGGTTTTTCTCCATATGATTTTGATAAGTTTTCCACAGTTAACATTTTCATATTTGTGCATTCCACTCTTTCATAAATTGTTCAATAAACTGTTCCATATAACGATGACGAACTTCCGCCTCTTGTTTTGCTGCGTTCGTGTTCATTAAGTCTTTTAATTTCAAAAGTTTTTCATAAAAATGATTTAAAGATGGATCATTATTTTTTCTATACTCTTCTTTCGTCATTTCTTCACGCGGCGGAATAGTTGGATCATACATTAATCTCCCTTTCGTCCCGCCATATGCAAATGTACGAGCAATTCCTATTGCGCCAAGAGCATCTAAACGATCCGCATCTTGAACAATTTTCCCTTCAAGTGACTCTACTGTGCCGCCATGGCCACCTTTATAAGACATATTGGCGATGATATGAAGAATATGTTTACTTTCCTCTTCTTCAACACGTAGCTCTTCTAACCAATCAGAAACTTTTTTCATTCCTGCTTCTTCACTTTCATTTAGCTTTTCATCTGCCACATCGTGAAGTAATGCTGCCATTTCAATTATAAAACGATTTCCACCTTCTTGCTCAGATAAAGAAATCGCCATTTTATGTACACGTTCAATATGATACCAATCATGCCCACTCGCATCTTTTTCTAAAATATGTTTTACAAAAGTAATTGTTTTTTGAATTTTTTCTTGTTTTGTCATTTTATCTTCACCCAGTTACTTATTGTAACACGCCCGCATTTTTTCATCACATATTTTCTTGTCCGCCCATACACTAGGTGGTAGGCATCATCATGAAGGAGGAATAAACATGTTCTATAATAATCAACCGCCTTATCCAAGGCAACCATTGTATCCTCAACAACAAGAACAGAGATACACAGAACAATACGAAGAACAAGAGTTACAGCAGCAAGAGCCACAATATGACGAAAATCCATATGCAACAACGCAAAACCAAGAAACTGAATTTCAACAAAATCCATATGACACACGTCCAAATTATGAATATCCTCAAAATCCATATGCAGCACCACAAAATCAAGAACAGCGATATCCTCAAAATCCATATGTAATACCACAAAACCAAGAACAACAATATCAACAGAATCCATATGCAGCACCACAAAACCAAGAACAACAATATCAACAAAATCCATATGCAGCACCACAAAACCAAGAACAACAATATCAACAAAATCCATATGCAGCACCACAAAACCCATACACAACTCAACCACAACAACCGCAATACCAACAACAAATGTATCAACCAAACTACGACGCACGTGTCTCACCACCTAAACCACCAACAATAGATCCAACTCAACCACAAATCTTACCACCTGGACCAACACTAGACATTACACAACCACAAATCTTACCACCTGGACCAATTACTGAACCAACACAACAACAAATTCAACAAGTTGTCGGTACACAGTTTTTACCTTTCAAGAAACCCGTACTAGATTTCGTAAAACCATGGGTAGATTACGGTTTAAATGAAGCAAAACATACATCACATGAACACGCATTAACAGAAGTTGCTGCGATTATGTTTTTAGTTGGTAAAGGCTTCAATCCGACGATCGCACATTATATCGTTGAATCTTGGGAGAAGAATGAACAGTTTTAGAATTGTTTATTTGATAAAATATAAAAAACACAAAAGTGCCAAACCCCTTATACCACAAGGGTTTTGGCACTTTTTAATATCTAAAACAAATTTTATTGAAATAATTATTTTTATAGATTTTCATACTTTTTTATATAGTACGTGAACAAAATGTGTGCAAAATGTGTGCAAATATACGAATCGCATTTCGCTGTTGTTGCACCGGTTATTTAAACCAATTCTCAATTATGAGATTTATATGAGAAACTAACACTTTTTCCTGTTGACACTTGGACAGTTTCTTGATAGCAAGCCACACGCAGAGATTATTATCGATGGAATTGATATACTAGAACATTATCCTTTATATTATTTCAAATATAATTCGGTCGTAATTAAAATAAAACAAAAAGAGGACGTATATATCACGTCCTCTTTTTGTTTTAGATATGCTCACCATGATCAATATAAGTATCGCCGTATTCGTATGCCGGCGCAGGTGGTCTACCGTGATCAAAATCGGCCACATTAGAAATATAATCTGGTCTTTGTGGTGCAGGTGGTCTACCATGATCAGCTTGTGATGTAAAAGATTCTGTAAAACTTCCAATAGTTAAAACAGCAGCAAAACTAAAAAATCCTATTAGTACTTTTTTCATTTTAACGCACTTCCCTTCTGAAGTAATTCTTTAGCATCATAAGATATATTAAAGTATTGGCTAGCCTTCTCATGATTACCTTCTTGATAAAGTTTTTTCGCTAAAATTCCAGAGTACTCTTCCATAAATCCATAAAGTTTTTGGGATTCAAAGTAATCTAGTCCATCTGCAATCGTTGTTTCTAGATTCTGCTTATAATTTTCATCGTATTGTGCTCGAAGTATTCGTAAATGATGTGTATATTCAACATCAGCTAATTCAAAGCCTTGAGTCAAAAATTCTTGTGCTTTTTCAATTTCATTTACTTTGAAATGTTCTCGAGCCAGTAAGAATACAGTTTTATGATATGGTTTTTCAGATTTATACACATCCATTAAATGTCGAATTGCAGTTGCGGATATACCTTGTTTTGCATAAAGAAAACCTAAGTTGTATTGAATTAAGGTAATTAGTCGAGTACAGTTATGTTTTTTAGCCATATCCAAGCACTTAACAAAAAGCTCTTCTCCTTGTTCAAACTGACTTAAAGTGACACTTGCCAATCCTAGGATTGTATCGCATTCAATTTGATTTATTACATAATCTTCATGTTTTTTGTATATGTCTTTTGCTTTCATAACATGCTTAATTGTTAATAAAGGTTGTTGAAGGTGGTAATATAGTTCACCAAGTTTATAATTAAATTCAGCTTTTTCAATGTCATTAGGAATATACTCTAAAAGTCGTTCAGCTTCTTCAAATTGCTCCATCGCTTCCATATAGTTAGCAATCATAGTGTTATGCACAGCTTTATAGAAATGGTAGTAGTATCTTAAATACTCATCAATAGTTTTTGTTGTAAGTTTTTCAACTGCATCAAAATCACTACGAGTTACATATGATTTATTTATTAACACTTTATAACTATAATCTAATAAGGAATAGTACAATAAGAGATTTTGATCTTGTAAATCTCGATTTTGTTCGACCATTAAGACACTAATCTTTTCATCAACTTCTTCTTTCATTCTTGTCGCCTTTGTTATTTGTTTAGATAGAATAACCTTATACCATTCATTTAATAGTCTGGTAACTTTTTCATTATTCAGAATTATCATATCACAATCTCCTTTATTTAGTTTATATAAAAACAATCATAACAAAGTTTAATTGTAATAAGTTGCAAAAAACAATTTTATAAATAATATTCAGAATATTTAATTTTATTTTTATCAATTGACGTAAAAACATCGGTAAATCGTTAGATTGTAAAGAAAGAATTATCTATATAAAACTAATTGTAATGCTAGTAATGGTATAGCGTGAACCTTATTTGTCGAAAGGTTTTGGTAATTATTTGGTTTAAAAGTATTTATTTCCCATCATTTCGGGGTTAATATCTGAATTATGCTAACAAATAAAGGTAAATTAGCATGATATTGTCTTAATTAATATTTTAGGAGGTATGAAAAATGAAAAAGATTAGTAAAGTTTTAAGTGTTGCAGGATTATCTCTTGCTATGTTCGGAGGAGGAACAATTGCAAGCGCAGCTGAGAATAACACAGTTGATTCTACTATAAAAAAAGGTAATGTATTAGATTTAACAGATCAATCGAATGTACAAATAGGTGAGGTACTAACGTTTGGGGAACTTGTTAATCAAATTGCTGCAGATACCAATAAACCTAGAGAAGAAATTTCTCAGCAACTCATGGCTCAGGGGAAAGCTCGTGGACAATCATCTGCTGCAACACTTGCCGCTACGTACAGAACACTAACAACCAATTTTTCAGTAACACCTTTCTATAGCCCTTCATTAAGGTTTTATTGTGAAACAAATGAATGGGGTGGAAGCTTCAGGGGTATTAAGGAAATAAAACATATCAATATGAATAGAGATGCAAATGGTCTTTCTAAAACGTTCAGTGGTACAGTTCAAGCGAATTTAGAGGATCCTAACAGAATTTTCTATATTGTTAATGGTGATTTTCATAATAATGGCACAACTACTTTTAATGGCAATGTATCCATTACTGTAGGGAAGACAGGAAGTGTAGGTTTTAGTGCATCTTATGCGACGAGTCACTATAAATATACTTATAAAGAAGGATATGTATATTTTTAAAGTTGATAAATTTTTAAATGATCGATTACTTCTTAATTACATGTTAAGTTCATTATACATGCTAATTTAATGGAGGTGATCTCTCTGCAACCTAAATATATTCTGTTCATTCAAATTCTAATAGGAATACTAATAATCATGGCACCAATTATTATTACTGGTGAATTATATGATGTTTCAAAGACTATGGGTGATTTGCTAGTTGCTGAATTAATAATAAGAACACTTTCTTTCATAATAGGACTTGTAGTTATTAGCAAGGGGTTTGAAAATTATTCTAAATAGTTATTAGTACGTTATTTTCTTGAAACTTATAAAAAAGGTCTACTCATATAATCTGTACCCTTTGTAAAGGACATTTTGAAAAAAGTTAGGCAACATCAAGAAGATGATTTCTGTATCCTGATATGATCCCCTTATAGTAGACAGTTGAAAGAAAGTTACTTACTGTTTATTATGGAGGGGATTTTTTATGGGGAAAATTAGAAGAACTTTTTCAATTGATTTTAAAATGAAAGCTATTGAATTGTACTCACATAGAGGAATTGGAAGTAAATTAATTGGAAAGGAATTAGGAGTTACATATTCAGTTATAGATAGATGGATTAAAAAATATGAAAATGAGGGGATTCTGGGCCTACAAGAAAAACGTGGAAGATCTAAACAAACAAATGAAGTCAGTCAAGACGCTAGAATACAACGATTAGAAGCGGAAAACGCATACTTAAAAAAGCTATTAGCTACGAAAAAGGAGATGAGGTCAACAAAAGTAAATCAGTAGAATACGAAGTCATTCATACCTTAAAACAGAACTTTTCAATTGTATTGCTTTGTGAAATTGCAGGTGTTTCAAGAAGTGGATATTATAAGTGGGAAAAAAGAATCAACGATCCCTCTGAAAAGATGAAAGAGGATCAATTTATCATGTCTAAAATAGTAGAATGCGAACGAGATCCAGATATAAATGGAAGCTATGGTTACCGAAGAATTTGTATATGGCTTAAAAAGTATTATGGTTTACAGATAAATCACAAAAGAGTATATCGTTTAATGAGGAAAATGGGGATACAAGCTAAGATTCGAAAGAAAAAGTGGAGGCATTTTGGTTTAAAAGAACAATGCGTCGTGTCGGAAAATCTGTTAAACAGAGAGTTTTCAACTACAAGACCAAATGAAAAATGGGTTACAGATATAACCTATCTTACCTTTAACAATAAGCGCATATATCTTTCCGTGATACTAGACCTTTACAATAACGAAGTTGCGGCCTACCAAATGAGCGAATACAACAATTTAAAATTAGTTACAGACACAGTCAATAAAGCCTTAAGAAAAAGAAAAGTCCACGAAACAGTATTACATAGCGACCGAGGTTATCAGTATACGTCAAAAAAATATAACCAATTACTTAAAAAGCACAAAATAACTGTGAGTATGTCTAGGAAGGGAAATTGTTACGATAATGCATGTATAGAGAGTTTTTTTAGTCATTTTAAGGCAGAATGCTTTTATAGACATACGTTTCATGAAAAAGCAGAAGTTTTTAAGGCTACTAAAAGATATATGGGCTATTACAATAACAAAAGATTTCAAAAAAGATTAAACAACCTTAGTCCTATTGAATTTGGAACTAAGGCTGCTTAATGAAAAGACACCTAATCTATTACTGTCTACTTGACAGGGGTAAGACCATCCAACAGGAGTCATCTTTTTTAAATCCCATTGATATCTATAATGATTATAATACGTCATATATTTCTTAATCTCTTGTTTCAATTCATTAAAGGACACGCAAGGTTTTATATGAGCTTCATCTTTCAGATGACCAAAAAATGATTCTTGTGGGGCGTTATCCCAACAGTTTCCTCTTCTTGACATGGATTGTCCAAGGTTTAGCTTTTTAACTAGCTTTTGATAGGTAGGGCTTGTGTAGTGTGGGATCCTTGATCTGAATGAATATAAGCACCTTCAGTCAATCGAATCCGCGGATTCCTTTTTAGTTTATGGAGAGTTGTGGTTACGAGCTCTAATGTCATCTGTTCTGAAACATGGTAAGCTAAAATTTCATTAGTTGAGCCGTCTAAAATTGTAGATAAATAGGCCCTTTGATTCTTACCGTAAACTAAATAGGTGATATCTGTAAGAAGTGTTTTCCCTAGGGTATTTTGTTTAAATTCCCGATTTAATTGATTCGGTACTATTCGATGTTCTTTTGTAGCTTTAAGCATTCTTTTATAAGGATTCGCTTTGCGAACCGGACAGATAATCTCGTATTTCTTCATAATTCTACGGATACACTTTAAATTGTAGACAACTTGAAACTGACCCGCCAATGTCATCTTTATCTGACGAGCCCCCTTGTTTCTATTTCTAAATCGAAGTGCTTTTAATATGGTTTCCTTCAAGATTTCATCTCGATCACTCTTTTGTTTCCGTTGTTCTTGAGATGAAACTGAAAAGTAATTATAGTATCCCGAACGGGATACACCAGCTACTTTACACAAATGACTGACCATATTCCTTACGTTGTATTTCATGATGACAGAACGAATCAAGATGAATTTCTGACTAGGTGGTAGTGTTATTTCCTTCTCATCCTCCCTTCCATAAGTTTGATTTTTTTTAGCAATTCGTTTTCCGCCTTTAGTAAGTTTCGTTCAGCTTCTAAACGGGCATACTTTTCTTCTAACGTAAGCTCTCTCTCAAGAGTTCTGCCAGCGTTTTCGATACGTGTATCCCTTAAACCCAATACACCATTTTTTCTATAAGCAGCACGCCATCTACTTTCCGATGACATAACTCGTTTCATTCCAATCATATCTATATCAAAACCACAATCTTCAAAAATATTTCGAGGTAGCTTTCCTTTTTCATTTTCCTCAATAAAAATATGCTTAAATTCCTCTGTATAAGTGATACCTTTCTGACTTACAGATTTTACGTATAGGTTATTTGATAGAATTTGAATTTCTCTTTCTGTAAATAGTTTTTTTGTCATTTTCAACATTCTCCGATCTCAATTTTCCTTTTATTATACAAGAAATACCCTATAGAATAGACTTTTTTCAAGTGTCTATTCTATAGGGTACATTTTATATTTAATTCCACCTTTTTTAAATTTCATTATATTTCTTTTTAGAGTCTCGAGATTTCTCTACTGGATATTTTTTATTATTTTTTCTATTTTGTTTATAATAATCTCTTCTAAGTCAATATCCAATTGATCTGCCAACTCATCTTTCATGTCTTCTTTTTTTGTTTCTACAGCTTCCTCACTGCTTTTCCACTGAAAATTCTCCAACAACTCACTCGCCTCTAAAGAAAGAGAAATAGCTAAATCTTTAGGATTGTGGAACTGCTTCCAGTTCCTATCATCCCGAAATTTTAGGACTTTCTCTAAAATAGTTTGATTCATTTTTTGAATCCCCCAGTTACTTTTCATTGGTAAACTCTTCTATTTATCAGGTAAACTATCATAAAAACGTTCAATGGCCGCTACTAAAACTAAATCTTCTAAATGAGCAGTTTTAGGGTTGTTTATTTTTAAAAACATCAAAAATACCAAATCCCTTATATCACAAAGGATTTGGCATTTTTAAGTATCTAGAACACACGCTAAATTTAAGGAGAAATTAACAGACATGCGTCCGGCATAATGCCGTGTCCACACCCAAGGATCGGTTACATAAAATAACGTATCTAACATGGGAAGTCTATTGGTCTTTTCCCCTTATAGTAACACTCTCTTCTACTAAGACCTTTTCTTTCTAGGACCTACAATTAATTTAATCGCTGTTCTTTCTTCATTATTGATAGAAATCTCTTGAAATGCTGGTACGAAGGCTAAGTCAATACCACTTGGAGCGACGAACCCTCTTGCAATCGCAATTGCTTTAATCGCTTGATTTATAGCTCCAGCCCCAATCGCTTGAATTTCCACATTACCACTTGTTCTTAGTACACCCGCTATTGCACCCGCGACTGAATTTGGGCTTGATTTTGAAGATACCTTTAATATATTTTCCATGTAAGTTGCTCCCTCTATTATTTAATCTCTCTTTCGTTACAATTTTAAATATTTTAGCGTATCTTTAATTACTATTCACACCAAAAACAAACGATGCTTCATATGTACATTATTCTATATTTTCTGACTTCTTCCTGCTCAGCTACGCAAATAAAAAAATAAACTGAATAACCTAATATACATACAGTTAAATGTCATAACTTCACCAAATGATAACATCCATACAGCTAAAGATAATATTGCTGTTTTGTCAGACTAAATAAATATAGTAAATTGAAATTTTAATGAGTGGGGGTTTAATTCATCCCCCACCTAACTTCTTTGCTTTCGCTGAATTTTGAGGTGGGAGTCTTACTGCTCGGAAAATAGCGGGATAAACGTTTCCTCATTACTTCAATCTATTTAGAAATTCCATTTATTTTTCTATTAAATTATAAACCTTGTCATCTTCAAAAGGTGTTACAGGTAATACCCAAATACTACACTTCATCATTTGACCACTTTATATTCCAAATCTATCTCCTTTTATAGTACAAGCATACACGCCAATTGTGATTCATCTTCATAAACTACTATGTGATTTAAATTTATTAAGAATAGGAGGTAATATATTGGGTTCATACTATCATTCTTCAAACTCGTATAAAAAATGCTCATGCAAATCTTCTTCCAGTTCAAATAAAAAATGTTCATGTGACCATTCACATAAACGAAGCTGTCCTGCATACGGAACTTTTTGGCAAACTGAATTTATAACTGTTCCTTTTGGCGATCCTTTTCCATTTAATCACGTTGGACCTTTAGCAGGAGGTGTTTCCTTACTAAATCCTACTACTATACACTTTAGACAAGCTGGTGATTATAGAGTTTCGTTCATTTCCAGTATTAATACTACTTTAAATCCTGTATTTCCACATATCCCAGTCATAACTATATTTTTAAATAACAATCCACTTGCTAATAGTCAAGGTGACTTCGCTATTCAAATGAATACTTCATCAAATAACGAATGTCTTCAACTCGTTGGCGAAACAATTGTTACAGTGCCTGCTAATTCAACTCTTCAACTTAGAAATAATAGTGGTTTTAATCGTCAAAGTATTGTAACTTGTGACAATGGTATAAATTCAGTTGAATTAACAGTTACAAAACTAAGTTAAAATTATTTCTTCACATTCAGATGCTATTTCAGCATCTTTTTTTATTGAATAACAGTTTTTTCAACTTTTATTATCTCTCCCCACATAAAAAAGTGCAGAATTCTTTCTAACACAAGATTTCTGCACTTTTTATTATACTTATTTATTCTTCCTTATTTCTCTACATAAACCGACTTAACAATCGTACGATTATATGGTTTTCCTTCTTTATTCATCCCTTTTATATCCATCGTAACGTTGTATACTCCCGGTTGTTTTATATCTTTCAAAGCACCTGTAAATGTATTCGTATTAACATTTTGTAATTCATTAAATTCAGAGACTAACTTACCTTCTTTATTAACGACTCTTACTGTTATGGAAAGATCCCCTTTCATTTCAGGTGCCACTGGTGATTTTTTCAGTTTATACTCAGGTTTATTTACTTTAACTTTTGTAGGCATTTGAAGAACAAATGGCGCGCTATTATTGTAATCGCTTACAACTAAATATGCATCTTTCGACTGCTTCGCCATCATTTTGATTTTCCATTCGCCTACTTCCAATTTATCAAACTTAAATGTTCTAATTGTCGCCCCATTAAAGAAAGATTCGCCTTCACCAGTAGTTATAGCGCTATCTTTGTTTGCATAGATTTCTCCTTTTGGAGATACCATTTGTACTTCTACATCAGAAGAAGCAGTTAGTACAGAAACTATTCCTTCAGCCTTTTTATCAACAGAAATACTTTGCTCTATCCACTGATTTTGTGGTAATTCGCCTCCTAAAATATTTTGATTTGAAGTTGTATTTAATTGTTCTAGATTTTCATTTGAACTAGTGCTGGATGCTACTAAAGCTGGTAACCCCACATTTGTCGTACGTAAATATGGTTCAATTCGTGCAAAAACAGCTGATCCTTTTCTTATATTGTCATGATCAAATCTGGAATCTGTAAATAAATGTGTACCGTACGATAGCTTCGCACTCCATTCATTTACTAGTCCATCATTTGAACCGTACGATGATAAATATAACCCGCCCATAGATAATGCAGAAAATGTTGGTCCCCAGCTAGTCCCAGTAGCCGTATAGTAACGGTTTAATTTAGCTGCTGGGTTGTTATCTATTATTGAACGAAACTTTGCCATTTCACCTATTTGTAACGAATACGTACCATCATCTTTTTGACCTAATATAGAAGCAAGCCACCCTGCCCACCAACTATATGACAAATCTGCTAAATTTGAGCCATGATGCGGTGTAGCAAGTGTAATAACATTTCCAACAAATCGATTCGCACCATATTCAACTAATGCAGCTTGTGTATCAATTCCACCTTTACTATGCGCTACAATATTAACTTTCTTACCGAAATGATTATATATTTCTTCAAGTTTTTGTGCCAACAATTTTCCGTTATCCCACTGACTAGCCGAACCTTTCCCCGCTGCATCATACAATTGTATAAACACTGTTTGATAGCCTGCTTT
Source organism: Bacillus sp. HMA207 (assembly GCF_003402455.1). Classification (NCBI taxonomy): domain Bacteria; kingdom Bacillati; phylum Bacillota; class Bacilli; order Caryophanales; family Bacillaceae; genus Bacillus; species Bacillus sp. HMA207. The sequence goes on from NZ_BEZT01000001.1 coordinate 2,640,149, forward strand.
TAAAGCATAATCATACATATCATTTATATCATGATATACTGTCTTTCCATACCAACTATCAGCATTACCATTTCTTCCTTGTACAAAGAGAATTGGCGGTTTATTCTCATCATAATTAGCAGGTTTTTGGCCTAAAAACCATTCTCCAGGTGTGAATACTTCTGTATCAGGAAACCCCTTTCCAAGCTCTTTTACAACTTCTGCCTGTACATTTGGGCTAATCGTTGGAGCCATGATAAAAAATACAATTAGTAAGGCCACACATCTTCTCATCAGTCGCATATTACTCCCCCTATTTTTTTGAAAGAAGGTGTTCTTTATAATATTTTATATTTTCCCTTCCTTAATAATAGCTAATCTTTTATTTTAAAAAGATGTTAGCCCTATTTTTAGAAGGTTACTAGTTGTATACCCTCTTTCTTAACTCTCGTTATTCTCTTTGTTTCTACCTCTTCCTTTTGATAGAATACGACAAAAAAGTTTCTCAATAATTGTTTACTTCGCTACACCCAGATATTTTTTAAATCATTATTGTTTATATAAAGCATACAAATCTTGAAAAAATTTTAGTAAAAAAACATTTTATTACTAGTTAGTTATTTAAAAATATAATAAAGATATGTACTTTCTTTTCATTAAATACAAACTAATTTTAAAGGAGCTTGTATTATAAGACTTTCCTACGATTAAAAATTAAACTGAAATTTCCGAATAGAAAATCATATTTCCAGAAACATATATTATGATAATTTCCGCACACTTGAATTAACTTTTTAGAAGTACTAACCTATCGGTGAGCAGAAGAAAATTCTGTAAAAAGAAAGGAGAATACTTTATGATGACCAAATTACAAAAGGAGTTTTTTAAACGCTTAGAAATTCCTGCAAAAGAAATAACATTTGATGATTTAGATGAAATTCTCTTAAAAATGGGAATGATTCTCCCCTATGAAAATCTTGATATTATGGCTGGTACTATTAAAAATATCTCAAAAGATAACTTAATAGAAAAGTTACTTATTCAAAAACGAGGTGGACTTTGTTATGAATTAAACTCCCTATTGTATTATTTTTTAATTGATTGTGGGTTTCAAGTATACAAAGTAGCCGGTACTGTTTATGACCTTTACGATAATAAATGGAAACCCGATGATGGTCATGTCATTATCATATTAAGTCATGAGGATAAAGATTATGTTGTGGATGCAGGTTTTGCATCTCATCTCCCTTTACATCCAGTCCCTTTTAACGGAGAAGTCATCTCCTCTCAAACAGGAGAATATCGAATTCGTAAGCGAAATACTCGAAAAGGTACGCATATTTTAGAAATGAGAAAAGGAGCTAACGGGGAATCTACAAGTTTCTTACAATCTGAACCTTCAAACGAATGGAAAATAGGCTATGCTTTCACTGTAGATCCAATAGATGAGAAAAAAGTGAATAAGATTCAAAAAGTGATTGTAGAGCATAAAGAATCTCCTTTTAATAAAGGAGCTATCACTTGTAAATTAACTACTTATGGTCACATATCATTAACAAATAAAAATTATACAGAAACCTTTAAAGGCACCAAAAATAAACGACCAATAGAATCTAAAGATTATGCTCGCATTCTTCGTGACTCTTTTGGAATAACGCAAGAGAAATATGTAGGAAAAACACTAGAAAGAGGCTAGTTGACTACAAGTATTTCATAATAAAGCAGATTCTATATTTAGAATCTGCTTTATTTTATATTTTGTTATAAATTAATTTAATTTTGTTGTTACCCTTTAATTTTCAATTATATACTCATCATCATATTTATCGTATTGTAGCCCTTTCCCTATCTTTGACTCCGTAACTTGATCTCTTAAAAACGGTGCAGCATCCATTTTACTAGTTGCAATTTCAATTCCATATTTTTTCGTTAAATGAGCTAACTCTATTAAAAACCACTCTCTTCGCAATGTAACTGGAATATCCAATGTTTTTCTTTTCATATATAATAGCACCTCTTTTATTTTCATAGCTTAAAAATATCACTGGATGCACTTATTAAAACTACCTTTCACCGCTAACATCCAATGAAACATTATAGTATATGCATGTCCATTTCAAACGTGCTATCACAAATATGATATTTAAGTTTACATAATTATATTATGTAATAGTAGGAAAGGAAGGCATGTCCCTTCCTCTTCTACTATAGAGATTTAAATTAAGAACATCTTGGTACACCTAAAGCTAAAAATAAACCTGCTACTCCCGCAGTAATCGGTACTTTTAACGTAATAACATCATCTACCTTCGTTACTAAAAAGTAAGCATTACCTTCTTGTAATATACAAGTTACCAACAATTGAAATTCCATTCAAATCTCCTCCTTTCAATCGATATACTATAATTTATGAAATCTCTTTCAAAAAGTAATAGGAAATATATCTATTTTTCCTTATATATAAAATAAATGTTTATGAGTCTATTAAAAATATTAATTTTCTAAATTTATACAAAACGTGTAATATCCAATAAATTCCTATATAATCAATAAGAAGAATCTTACAAATGGAGGTATGAAAATGTCGATTTTAAGTAATATTGGTGCAGCTTTATTTTTTATTGCTTTTATTCTTTTAATCTTATGTATCATTTCATTCTTTAAGAAAAATGGAAAAGCAAAACAATATGGACGTCCTACCGTTATTCTTTTTATGATTTCTATTATATTAATAACGGCCGGTACAACAAAATCGGAACACCCCGTCGTCGAGTTTTTTTCTACTTTAAGTTTCATTCTATTTATATTCTTCCTTGTTCTAGCAATCTTATCTGTTATTAAGAAAACAGGTGTAGCGAAAAAACAATTTATTATTACAGCTGTATTATTTGTCATTTTTGTTGCGTTATTAGGTATTTCAGCTCCTTCTTCTGAAAAAACGACAGCAACTAGTACAAAAGTTGCCTCTAATAATGAAGAGCCAAAAGATAGCGAACAGAAAAAAGAGCTAGAAAAGAAAGAGGCGGACGAAAAAACTCAAAAGCAAGAAGATGAGAAGCGTCTAGCCGAAGAACAAGCTCGTAAGCAAGAGGATGAAAAACGTCAGGCTGATGAACAAGCTCGCAAACAACAAGAAGAACAAAAACGTCAGGCTGATGAACAAGCTCGCAAACAACAAGAAGAACAAAAACGTCAGGCTGATGAACAAGCTCGCAAACAACAAGAAGAACAAAAACGTCAGGCTGATGAACAAGCTCGTAAACAACAAGAAGAACAAAAACGTCAGGCTGATGAACAAGCTCGTAAACAACAAGAAGAACAAAAAGCACAGCAAGCTCAAACACAACCAGCTAATGGTAATACTGATAGTGCATACTACAAAAATTGTGCTGCAGTTAGAGCAGCTGGGAAAGCTCCTTTACATAAAGGGCAACCAGGTTATAGCTCTCATCTTGATCGTGATGGCGATGGAATTGCATGTGAAAAATAGTAATAAAAAAGAAGCTTTTACTAAGCTTCTTTTTTATTAACGTAAAATATTACCACTTATTACTTTCCCCCTTATTTTAATAACATTCTTCTTATTATTCTCAAAAACGACACAGAATAAGTGATTTCAATCACTACATAGATTTTAATTTATCGCTATTCTTAATTCAGATATTACATTAAAACTTTATGGAGGCATTCATATGGAACATACATTTACTGAAACTTCAATTGTTGGTGAGATTGTTACACAATTTCCGAAAGCTAGTGATCTTTTTAAATCATATAGAATAGATTTTTGTTGTGGCGGTAATAAGCCACTTATTGATGCAATTCATGAAAGAAATTTATCAGCTACTGAAGTGCTTACAGAGTTAAATACGCTTTATCATAATACGAAACGATTAAATGAATCGGAAATTGATTGGAAGAATGCTTCTTATCGTGAATTGATTGATTATGTTATAAATAAGCATCACCGCTATTTAAATGAAGAATTACCACAGTTAAGTCCATATGTGACAAAAGTATTACGTGTTCATGGGGCAAGTCAGCCTCATTTAGCTCAAATTCATAAGCTATTTCATGAACTTAAAATGGAATTAGAACAGCATTTAATTAAAGAAGAAATGGAAGATTTTCCATTAATTTTAGAATTTGAACAAAATCCAACTAATGAAAACTATGCTAAGTTACGTAAAGTAGTAAATGAACTAGAAAATGAGCACAATCATGCTGGAAATATTATAAAAGAACTTCGTAAAGTGACAAATGACTTTACTCCTCCAGAAGGTGCTTGCGGTACTTATCGACTTGTTTACCAACGCCTCGAAGCGCTAGAGTCTGATTTATTTGAGCATATTCATTTAGAAAATAATATTTTATTTCCGCGTGCCATTACGAAAGCATAAATCAAGTGCAGGACATGAGTGTAAATACTTATGGCCTGCTTTTTCGTTTCGCGAAAAATATTCACATCCCCTTCACATAAAACCGAATTTTAACAATTTGTGAATCATTATAAAAATGTGATAAATATCACATCTCCCCCTTATTTGATTTTCTATAATAAAAATATAATCCTTTGTTCAATATTTCACATAAAAAGGGGAAACGAAAATGAAAAAACGTTTAGTTATGATCGGAAATGGTATGGCTGGCATTCGCTGTATGGAAGAAATCTTAAAACATGATAGTGATTCATATGAGATTACTATTTTTGGAGATGAACCGCATCCAAACTACAACCGCATTATGCTCTCTCATGTTTTACAAGGCAAAACAAATATGCAAGATATCATTATGAATGAATACAGTTGGTATGAAGAAAACGAAATAACTTTGTATACGGATGAAAGAGTTCAAAGTATTAACCGAGAAGAAAAAATTATTATTACAGAAAAGAAGCGTACTCTTACATACGACAAGCTCATTATCGCAACAGGTTCTAGTGCTTTTATTTTACCTGTTGAAGGTTCCGCACTTTCTGGTGTAACAGGATTTCGAACTATTGAAGATACACAATTTATGATAGATACCGCTAAAGAAAAGAAAAAGGCCGTTGTCATTGGTGGCGGGTTACTCGGTTTAGAAGCCGCAAGAGGTCTAATTGATTTAGGAATGGACGTACATGTTGTTCATTTAATGCCTAGCTTAATGGAGCAACAACTAGATACGAAAGCAGCTGCTCTTCTGCGTGAAGATTTAGAAGCACAAGGCATGAAGTTTTTAATGGAAAAGAAAACTGTAAAAATTCTTGGTACAGACCATGTTGAGGGCATTCAATTTGAAGACGGTGAAGTTGTAGATTGTGATTTAATCGTAATGGCTGTCGGAATACGCCCAAATACGCAAATAGCAAAAGATGCTGGTCTAATTGTAAATCGCGGTATTGTAGTCAATGACTATATGCTAACAAATGATGAGTCCATTTATGCAGTTGGAGAATGTGCAGAGCATGACGGTATCGCATATGGATTTGTTGCTCCTCTTTATGAACAAGGTGCGATATTAGCAAAACATATAACAAATTTACAAACTGATGGATATTCGGGCAGTATCGTCGGTACACAATTAAAAGTTGCTGGTTGTGATTTATTCTCTGCTGGCCAAATTTATGAAGATGATCAAACGAAAGCAATATCCATCTTTAATGAATGTAAACGTTCCTATAAAAAAGTATTAATTCGTGATAATAAAGTCGTCGGTATCGTTTTATACGGTGATACAACTGACGGTACCCGCCTCTTTAGCATGTTAAAGAAAGAAGAAGATATACAAGAATATACACCAGCTTCCATTCTTCACAAAGCTGGTGAAGAATGTGAACTTGACGTTGCTACTATGAGTGCGGATGACACAATTTGCGGATGTAATGGTGTTACGAAAGGCACAATCGTTCACGCCATTTTAGAACAGGAGTTAAAGACTTTTGAAGAAGTTAAAGCCTGTACGAAAGCCGCAGGGTCTTGTGGTAAATGTCGTCCGCTTGTAGAACAAGTTTTATCTCATACACTTGGAGATGCTTTTGATGCTTCTGCACAGTCTACCGGTATGTGCGGATGTACACCTTTATCACGTGATGAAGTCGTAGCGGCCATTCATGAGAAAGGTTTAAAATCTCCAAAAGAAGTACGAAACGTTCTTGGTTTTGTACATGAAGATGGATGTTCGAAATGTCGTCCTGCTTTAAACTACTATTTACGTATGGCGATTCCAGAAGAATATGAAGATGATAAATCATCCCGTTTCGTGAATGAAAGAATGAATGGTAACATCCAGCACGATGGTACCTTCTCTGTTATTCCACGTATGTACGGAGGCGTTACAACAGCAGATGATTTAATGAAAATTGCTGAAGTTGCGAAAAAGTACGATGTTCCACTTGTGAAAATTACAGGTGCGAGCCGAATTGGCTTATACGGTGTTAAGAAACAAGATTTACCTAACGTATGGGCTGAATTAAATATGGCTTCTGGATATGCGTATTCAAAATCTCTTCGTAATGTAAAATCATGTGTTGGCTCTCGTTTCTGCCGTTTCGGTACGAAAGATTCATTAGGACTTGGTATGTTGCTTGAACAATCATTAGAAATGGTAGATACACCTCATAAAATGAAGATGGGTGTAACGGGTTGTCCGCGTAACTGTGCGGAAGTACTGACGAAAGATTTTGGCGTTGTTTGTGTCGAAAATGGATATCAACTTTATATTGGCGGAAATGGTGGTACAGAAGTACGTGAAGCTGATTTTGTAATGATTGTCCCTACTGAAGATGATGTCCTTCGCATCGCTGCAGCTTACATGCAATATTATCGTGAAACTGGTATTTACGGAGAGCGTACCGCCTACTGGACAGAACGTTTAGGCTTCGATCATATAAAAGAAATACTACAAGATGCAAGTATGGTTACTACGTTAAATGAACGTTTCCAAACAGCTCGTAGAACATATACGGAAGCATGGGGACAAGCACTAGAAACGAAATCATTAAAAGCGATGTATGAAGTAGAAACTGTGAAATAAGGAGCTGTGATCTAAATGATACAAACGAAAGAAAAAATAAAAGTTATGCGTGCGGAAGATCTTGCTATTCAAATCGGTAAAGAAGTGCAAATGAAAGGTATGTCTATCGCCCTATTCCGCCTTTCAAATGGCGATATTCGAGCTGTAGAAAATCGTTGTCCTCATAAAAACGGACCGTTAGCAGAAGGGATTGTGTCTGGAGAATTCGTCTTTTGTCCACTGCATGATTGGAAAATCTCACTACTAACAGGTGAAGTTCAAAAACCTGATGACGGCTGTATTCAAACATACGAAGTAGAAGTTATTGACGGTGACATTTATTTATACATGTAATTTTCGAAAGGAAGCCTCCTCTGGCTTCCTTTTAAATAAAAATTGATGAGGTGCAATTATGAACGGATATGTATATTTAGTTGGTGCAGGACCAGGTGATGAAGGGCTTATTACAAAAAAAGCGATAGAGTGTTTAAAACGTGCAGATATTGTTTTATATGACCGTTTACTAAACCCTTTCTTTCTTAGCTATACAAAACAAACATGTGAACTTATGTATTGCGGAAAAATGCCAAAGAATCATATTATGCGTCAAGAAATAATTAACGCACACCTTCTTCAATTTGCGAAAGAGGGCAAAATTGTTGTCCGATTAAAAGGCGGAGATCCATCTATTTTTGGCCGTGTTGGTGAAGAAGCAGAAACTTTAGCAGCAGCAAATATTCCATATGAAATTGTACCAGGCATTACATCTAGCATCGCCGCTAGTAGCTATGCAGGTATTCCCCTCACTCACCGTGACTACAGTAATAGTGTCACTTTATTAACCGGACATGCAAAAGGTCCCTTAACCGATCATGGAAAATATAATTCATCTCACAATAGCGACACGATTGCCTACTACATGGGTATAAAAAACTTACCTATAATTTGTAAAAACTTACTACAAGCAGGAAAAAAAGAAGATACGCCAGTAGCAGTCATTGAATGGGGTACAACTGGTAAACAGCGCGTTGTCACAGGGACACTGTCTACCATTGTTTCTATTGTCAAAAACGAAAATATTTCTAATCCTTCTATGACAATTGTTGGTGATGTTGTTACTTTGCGGAATCAAATCTCTTGGAAAGAACGTAAACCATTGCACGGCAAGAAAGTTTTATTTGCAGCTGCAACAAATAAAAAAAGCGCAATAAAGCAAAAGTTACAAGAGTCCGGTGCAGAAATATATCAAATTCCAACTTTCAAAAAGAAAGAATACACATTAACCTCTGAACAAATCAATAAGATTTTTAACGTTGATCGTCTTGTATTTTGTTCCGCTGACAGTGTAGACATCTTAATGCAATCATGCAGTAAATATCATAAAGATATTCGTTCCTTACAGGCAGAACTTCAGTATATGAACCTTTCTATTCAAGAAAAGCTCATGCAATATGGATTGTTCAGTAAACCTGCGCAATTTTCTTCGAATTCAACGATTTATTTAGGACGAAACATTAATCGAATTGCTGTTATTCAAGAAAAAATTGGTGCTGGTTCCTATATGATGACTCATGAGTACACAATTGATCATCGCTTCGATGAAATTCATTCACGTATTCTTTCTGAATTCTCATGGGATAGCATTGTATTTGAAGGTCGTGCTTCTATTGATACGTTTCTAGCAGAAATAAAACGCCTTGGCTTTATCAATATTCTTACTCTCCCATTCTCGTATACCGACGTTCCAACTTTACACTATGCAAATAAAGTTGGGTTTCATAACGTAGATCATCAATTACAAGAAACTCTTATGAAGAAAGACATGGTGAGACAATGAAAGGAATTGTATATGTTGGACATGGGAGCCGGCTACAAGAAGGTAATGAACAATTCATTCAATTTATTCAATCTGTTATGAAAGAGCGAAACGAAAGAATTCAAAAAATAGCTTTTCTAGAACTAACGACACCTACTATTTCGGATGCAGTTACAGAAACGATAATAGAGGGAGTAACTGAAATAATGATTGTACCTGTTTTATTATTTGCAGCAGCTCACTATAAACGTGATATTCCTTTTGAAATAGAACAACTACAAAAGAAATATCCACAAATAACATTTTCAGTTGTACCTCCTTTTAGTACACATCCACATATGGTGGAACTTGTAGTGAAAAGAATACGTGAAGCTATGCCAATGCAAAATAGTAGTATTTTACTCGTAGGGCGAGGCAGTAGTGATCCACAACCGATACATGAATTACAACAAATCGGAGCAGCTGTCGAACGAAAACTTGGTATGCCAGTATCCTGTTCCTTTTTAACGAAAGGAACTCCCTCTTTCGCTGCTGAGCTCAAGGCTATAACATCGACTGCGTCCCATGTATATGTCATGCCGTACCTTCTCTTTACCGGATTATTACTTCAAAAAATTAAATTGCATACAAAAAAATATAATCATGTCACGACTTGTAACTGTCTTCAGTTTGATACATATATGAAACTAACATTATTAGAACGAATGGAGGAATGCATATATGTATAACATGTACCCTCTTATGTTTAATCTACAAAATAAAGTTGTCATTATCATTGGTGGAGGTAAAATTGCATATCGAAAAGCGTCTGGATTAAAAGATACAGGCGCTTTCGTCACTGTTGTCAGCCCAGAAATTTGCGAGGAAATGAAGGAACTTTCTTATATTACTTGGAAGCAAAAAACTTTTAGTAATGATGATATTAAACATGCTCATCTAATTTATGCAGCTACAAATCAACATGCTGTAAATATGATGGTCAAACAGGCCGCTCATGATTTCCAGTGGGTTAACGTTGTAAGTGATGGTACAGCATCATCGTTTCACACACCTGGTGTCATTCGAAATGATGAATATGTTGTCACTATTTCGACTTCAGGTAAGGACCCATCGTTTACGAAGCGTATGAAACAGGAATTAACTTCTGTCCTTCCTAAACTTATAAAAAGAATTTCTCGTACTCATAAAATGGAATCTATCACTTAGCTAAAATAGGAATTAACTGTGAACAAACGTTTTTTAGAGACGTTTGTTCTTTTGGCTTTAGTTTCGTTTTTTAGGATCAGACAAACAATTGGACAAGAATCTGTGAAGAAAAATAACGGCAACAATTACGGACAAAAAAGCAGTTGCTTGAGAGCAACTGCTTCAATACAGGTTTTATATTGGATATTCATTCAACCAAATTAGCGCTTGTTCATAATCATCAAAAAATCTCACAGATTCTTTCGTATTAGATTGTTGTAAATAATCCATTATCTCCCCCTCTTCAAGGAGAAATGCAATTGCCTTACTGTTATTCAAAATGATTTCATTGAAGAACTTCTCTTTCCATACTTTTTGAACAGAAAAATGATTTGGCGTGTATCCTTTTCTATCCACCAACAATTTGTATTTCCGCCCTTCAGAAATGAATTGTTGACAAACCTGCTCAAAACCATTAAACCATTCATACACATCATCTGTTTTTATATTGCCAACTAGATGGGTAACAATTATATCTCCTGAAACTGTTGTGCTGATATTCTGTTTACTCAACTTGGAATCCCCCCTTAGTTACAATTTTGCGGAAAAACCGCATAAAATCAATAAAGAAAAAATTCTTACTTGACGCTCCCACCCCACCGCTATCAAACTAAGCTCATGTAACGTCAATTATAAGCGAAATTGTGTCTTTTTTCGCAAGTCTATATGTAGATGCTTTAAAGATTTTCATACGAAATAACCCGTAACGAGTTTCCTTTTTTTGAATTAAGCCACTTGATTATCAGACACGGTACAATTGTAAACGCCCCCCATATATCATAGACTGTTTTCTTCTCATATCGATGGGGTTTCCGTCCATCATTTACCGCCTCAAATCTATTCGTTTTTGCACGTATATTCAAAACAAAATATATGACAAATAAATAACAACAGTTACTGTAATAATACTGAAAAGTGTTGAAAATAAAACGATTTGTGCATGTAATTCAGGCTCTATTTGATATTCCATAGCAATGGTTGATGTATTTCTTGAAGTAGGAAAAGAACTTGCAATAAATAATGATTGTGCAACAATACTATCGATGTTTAGTATGTATATTACGGCAAGTGCTAATAATGGTCCCATCAGTAACCTTCCAATTAAAGCCCATGTTATGACTCGATGGAAAAAATTAAGTTTAATGTTAGATAATTGTGCCCCTAGCAATATGAGTGCTATTGCAACAAAACCATTCGCAAGCTGATTAAGAGGTAGCAAGATAGAATTAGGTATTTGAATTTTAAAAGATTGAAAGAGAACCCCTAATACGAGCGCATGAAATACAGGCAGTCTTAGAAATGATCGAATAATACCTCCGATTGTTTTTGTTGCTGATAGTAAGTTATATATCCCATATGAATAAGTTAGAAGATTCTGGAAAATAACAATAAAAATTTGAATGGAAACCCCCACTGGATTGTGACTGAAAATCAATTGACTTACTGGTAACCCATAATTACCAGAATTCATTAACGAAATGCTATTTTTTAGAGCTGCACTTTCTCCTTTTTCTAACTTTAATATTTTTGAAATGAAATGACTTACTATGATCAGACTCAGACTATAAAGCATTAAATAGTATATTATCTGGAGCAAAAAACCTGTTTCTATACGAATATCATATATATTCACAAATACCGCCGCTGGCATTAAGCAATAAGTAATAAGTGTAGAAAGCTGCTTTAAGTTAAATTGGAACTTTCTTTGTAAGATTGCACCAATTAGCATCAATATTAATATCGGTAATATTACGTCTAATATAATAAATACAAACATGTAAAACCTCATTCTAAATATATTTTAGTTGGATTAAACGCTTTACTAAATGTGGACACATTTCATTCATCGGAAAACACCATTAGTTCTCAATAATCAGAAAACTGAAATCGATAATATGAAAATGCTCATCAAAAATTCTTATTTCATTCCCCTCTCCTCTCTTTTCTTTAACATATCAAATATAACTCATAAAGAAAATTATGGATTATTTATACAAATTCATAATTTTATCTTATCAAACTAAACTGTATTCTTTAGTGTAGTACTTTTTTCACAATATCCGTTAGCCTTACCAAAAAAATTTGGCCCTACAAAAATCTGATACTGCAGTTACTATGCGAAGAATACTTACATCAATCCCATACTTGTCGCTTAAACTACCTAACACACCTGATACTTGTTTATCTTGAGTGGACTTATATTTTTTTCATCTAAACATCCCGATTCAATTAAATATTTGCATTCTAAAAATGAGTTCGATCTTTAGAATAGATTTAAGATTTCCTTCACTAATCTACCCTTTAATTGAATAACTTTTGACTTCTATATTTTAAAATAAAATTCCATAAACCTTCTGTTTTTCATTTTAAAAGCACATTCTTTTAGAAAACGAGCGTTTGTTGAGATAGCAATAAAAACATGTTGAAGCCTATTACTAAAAGAACCATCCCAATATACTTTGGGATGGTTCTTTTTCCTTATTAATGATTCTTTAACATCACTAACAATTTCTCTTGGCTATACATCCATACTGTAATGATTAAACAAGCAAGTGCGACTTCTGATAGCGCCATAAATCCAATTGCATAATGACCTGTTAATTGGAATAGTAATGTTAAAATTAGCGGTGGGAAGAATCCTCCTAGTCCACCTAAAGCTGATACGAGACCATTTACAATACCAGCTTGTTCTGAGAAATACATTGGAACGAGTTTGAAGATTGTACCATTACCAATCCCTGCACAAAATGCGACTAGTAAGCAACCAAATGTATACACGTTCATACTAGGCATAAACGATAAAATAATACCTGAAAGTGTTAAACCGATAAATACGAAGATTAATATTTTAAATGGATTAAACTTATCACCGAGCCACCCACCAATCGGACGCATAATTGTTGCGAGTACGATGAATCCGGCTGTCCGCATACCAGCATCTACTTTCTCTAATCCGAAATGAGATACTAGAAAGTTTGGTAAGTATACGGTAAATGCGACAAATGATCCGAAAGTTAAAAAGTAAAAGATACATAAAAACCAAAGTTTCTCATTTTTATATACACCTTTTATTTGTTCCATTAGTGGTGTATTCACTTTTTTCTCTTTACGATCACCTAATAAAAAGTTCATAAGTGCAAACGCTGCAAGTAAAACTAAATAACATTGTACTGTCGTTCTCCAGCCAACTGAAGTTGCAATGACAGGGGCTAAAAACGAAGTAATTGCTGTTCCGGCGTTACCGACACCGTAAATACCATTTACAAAACCGTGACTCTCTTTCGGAAAGTATTTTGGTAAAGAAGTTACTCCTACAGAGAATACAGCACCACCGATTCCTACAAATAATCCACCAATAATTAAATCCATCATAGAATTGGCAACACTAATATAAAAAACAGGAAATAATAATAGAATAAAACTAATATAGAATAATTTTCTTGCTCCGAAACGATTTGTCCAATAACCAATTGGAATGCGAAGAATAGAGCCTAAAATAACAGGTACTGCTGTGACCATAGAAATTTGTCCCGCAGTTAATGGAATATCCGCTTTAATATAAGGCATTAATGATGATAAAATGACCCATACCATAAAACCGATAATTAGATTAGAAGTTTGTAAACTTAATTGAAAATTAGGACTTTTCATCCTGTTCCCTCCTATGTATGCATAGTTAAATTCATTCTCTCCAGCCCAATCACGTCCTAACATCATTAGGCTGAAAAGAATCAACCACCACTTACTGGCGGAATCATTGCTACGACATCACCAATTTGGATGATGTCATCCTCATTTGCGTATTCTTCATTTATCGCGACCATAATCTCGTTTGAAATTGCTATGTTGTATTTCTTAGTGAGGACTTCCTTTAATTCCGTAACTGTAATATTTTCATAGTCTATATGCAAAGCCGGCTTACTTGCTCCTTCTTGCAAATGTGCAAATAATAGTACTTCAATCATATTCTCATCTCCTTTCCAGGCTCGCCATTACCATATGCTGTTTTCTCTAACTGATCACCTATCCACGACTCTCCATCTTCCCAAAACTCTTTTTTCCAAATAGGAACAATTTGTTTTATACGCTCCATAATATATTCATTCGCCTCATAGGCCGCTTTCCGATGTGGTGTAGACACAGCGACAACGACAGCAAGATCAGAAATTTGTAATGTACCAATGCGATGTGTAATAGCGACATATGTCCCCGGCCACTTCTCTCCTACTTCAATGCTAATTCTCTCAAGCTGTTTCTCCGCCATTGTCTTATAAGCTACATACTCTAAACAAAGTGTACGACGCCCTTTCGTAAATTCTCTAACAGTACCAACGAAAGTAGTAATTGCGCCACACTCACGACGAATTACTTTGTTTGTAACTTCCTCAATTGAAATAGATGTATCAATTACTTCATAATACGTATATGTCATCTTGCACCTCTGATCCTTATATAAGTTAGCAATCCCTTTTTCTATTACTTGTATGATCGAAGCGGTTCTTCCCACGGCCACTCACTTCCGTTGTTTGATTCTAATAACAGTACCGAAACAGTAATTCCAGCTTCAAATCCTCTCGTTCCCCCTGGTAAAACGATAAATGCATTCGCTTCTGCAAGTGAAGAAATTGCGCTAGATTTATCTAAGCCAACTGGTGTAACTTGTAATTGACCATCTATAATTTCTACTCGCCCTCTTACAAATCGAGTAAACGGATTTGCTTTCGGGAAGTCTTTCTGTAAAATTGCCTCTGCACGATATATGTGCGAATCTTCCCTATGCAAGTATTTTCCAATCACTGGTCTAACATATAATTCACAACCGACATAACAAGCAGAAGGATTACCAGATAGACCAAATAGTAATTTTCCTTCTACCTCAGCTACAGTTGTCACACTTCCTGGTCGCATCGCTATTTTGTCAAAAAGTACATTAGCTCGTAATCTCTCATAGATGGCAGGTAAATAGTCATAGTCTCCTACTGAAACACCACCAGTTGTAATTAATATATCTACTTCTTTCATCGCTTTTTTTACAGTGTTATAACACGTCTCTAAATCATCAGCGAATTGCCCATAATACTGTACAACTCCGCCGGCTCGTTCAATTTGAGCAGCAATCATATAAGAGTTACTATTTCGAATCTTCCCTGGCTTTAATTGTTCATGTACTTCAAGCAGTTCGCTTCCTGTCGTTACAATTCCAATAACCGGCTGTTTTATAACATGTACGGAACTATAACCAAACGTAGCAAGAAGCGCTGCTACTCCAGGATTAATAACAGTCCCTTTTTTCACAAGAATGCTATTTTGGTTTACATCTTCTCCTTTAAAAGAAATGTTATCGCCAGAAGAGAAAGAGCGTTTTAATACCATATAAATCTTTTCGTTTTCTTCAAATCCTTCCGTTAGCTCTAACATAACAACCGCATTACACCCTCTCGGAATTGCGGCTCCTGTCATAATACGGACAGCTTGAAATGCTTTCACTTCTTCTGTAAAAACAAATCCTGCTCCAATTTCACCAATCACTTCAAACTGAATGGGGTTACTATTACTCGCTTCTTTTGTATCTTCCGCTCGAATCGCAAACCCGTCGTACGGAGAGCGATCAAAATGCGGAACATCATGATCTGCAATAACATCTTCTCCAAGTGTTCTACCGTAGCTTTCTATAAGAGAAACCTTTTCCATTTCACCTTGGTAGGCATATTTCATTACACGAGCAACTGCTTCTGCTACTGGAATTGGTATACGTTTATCTAACATTCTTTTTCACCTCGTTTTAATAAGGAAAAAACGATTTTTCTGTTCATCCTATATACTTGGCGTATAATCGTTTTGCTAGTTTCACATCATTTGTCCCATGAATAAATGCCCTACCGTCTGTAAATAAAACGAAACGATATTCATCAATTACAAATGATAGTAAGTAAGGTGTTTTTTGGACATGTACACTTTTTTGTAATCGTTTTTGAACTTCCTCTAAATGAAGAACACGTTTTACCCCTGAACGGATTTGAACCGTATTCCGTCCGCATAGCACTTCCGTTTTCATCTGTGCTTCAAATGTTAAACTTGGGTACGTGCGTGTATTTCCACAAGAGGGACATGTATTTTTCTTCTGTCTATTTACTTTTAATGAGAGATATTGATTGTTCCAAATATCAAATGATAACATTGTTCCTCTTAGCGCCTCGAAATCATCCACCAATATTTTCATTGCTTCTGTCACTTGGTGAGCAACGACCATTTGTACAGTTGGCTGAATAATTCCCGCTGTATCACATGTTGCACCGCCCATAGGATGATCCATTAAGCAGCGAAAACATGGTGTTTTTCCTGGAAGAATTGTGTACGTTACACCGTAACTTCCAATGCATCCACCATATATCCAAGGTATATTTTCTTTTTGTGAAATGTCATTTATAAGTAGACGCGTATCAAAGTTGTCAGTCGCATCCAATATGAGATCCACTTCTTTCGTTAACTCTTCCATTTCTTGCATTGTGACGTCCGTTACAACTGGTACAATTTCCACATCAGAATTAATCTTTCTTACATGTTGTGCCGCTGCAATTGCTTTTGGTTTACACTGCTGTGCATCTTCTTCTGTATATAACTGTTGCCGCTGTAAATTACTCCATTCAACATAGTCACGATCAGCAATTGTCAATTTCCCAATTCCCATCCTAACGAGTGCTTCCGCATTCGCAGCTCCTAGTGCACCCGCACCGATTAGGAGCACATGTTTCTTTCTTATTTTCCTTTGTCCCATTTTACCAATTCTAGAAAACAACACTTGCCTTGCATAACGCTCTTGCATAAGAACTCCGCCTTTCACTATCCACCAATGTAAGACATTTCAACTTTTGGACGTTTACTTGTACTTTCAACTGTTCTTTCATCTGAATATCGATCTGTTCTATATCGCCATGTATGTTGTAAAATTTTTAATAGTGAGGCGTCAGAAATATTTTCTCGAAGAAGCGTTCGCAAATCCGTTCCTTTTGTTCCAAATAAACATGTAAAAAACTTACCGTCTGCCGAAATACGGGCTCTCGTACAAGAAGAACAAAATGACTCAGAAACAGAAGTAATAAATCCAACTTCTGCATCGCTCCCTACATATCGATACATTTTCGCAACCTCTCCAAAGTAACGAGGTTTAACAGGCTCAATCGGATATACACGATTAATCTTCTCTATTAATTGTTCCTTCGTAATAACTTGTTCAAAGTTCCAGCCGTTTGTACTGCCCACATCCATAAACTCTATAAAACGGAGCTGAATTTCTTGTTCTTTAAAATAACGAGCCATATGAAGAATTTGACTATCATTCATTTCTTTTTTTACGACCATATTTACCTTTACTTCTAATCCAGCAGCCTTCGCTGCTTCAATTCCTTTCAATACAGGTTTTGTGCTTACATTTCTTCCATTAATTTTTTGGAAGACATGATCCTCTATTGCATCTAAACTAATATTTACCCGCTTTAATCCTGCGCCTTTTAGCACCTTAGCTTGTTTTGCTAAATGAATTCCGTTTGTTGTGAGCCCAATATCTTTTAAGCCTTCTAGCTTTGCAAGTCTTCCAATTAACTTCGGTAAGTCTTTACGCAATAAAGGTTCACCGCCAGTAAGCCTAATTTTATTAACTCCCATACTTATAAATAATCTCGCTAACCTTTCTATTTCATCAAATGTTAATAAACACTCTTCCTGTAAAAAAGCATAATCAGGTCCGAACACTTCAGCAGGCATACAATATGTGCACCTAAAATTACAACGATCAATAACTGAAATGCGTAAATCTTGAAGTGGCCGCTTTAAAGAATCTTTCATGTTCTCGTGCATCTATATCCCTTCTTTTCTGCTGCAATCCTTAGTAAGCTTTCATTTTTTTATTTGCCTTTATTATAAAAAAGAAGCTACATATTCAATGTGACTTTTCTCACATTACTTTCCCCATTCAAAAATTTTTCACAAATCCGTTCGAATTTTGTTCACATCTTTAATCTCATCTACTTTGTCTATTGAATTTTTCAAACTAAAAACTGAAAATCTCTTCCCCTTACGGTCATTGAAATTTCAATTTATTTTTAAAATAGCTCTTGCATTTTCATCATATTTACACTCAAAATAGGAAATGTATTGCTTATAAGAAGAAAGGTGATCACTGTGGCAAACAGTATGACATTATCTCAAGATTTAAAAGAATTACTTGCATCTGTTGAATATAAAATGCAGATAAAAAAAGGTAGTTTTATTTTTCAAGAAGGTATGGAGGCAACAGAGCTCTATATCATCCACTCAGGAAAAGTACAAATTAGTAAACTAAGTGCTGACGGACAAGAATTAACACTTCGAATTTGTTCAGAATATGACATTATTGGAGAATTAACATTGTTCACGGACAATGCAAAATACTTATTAAATTCAAAATGTCTTGAGGATGTGGAAGTAGGCGTTATAAAGCGTGAAGCGTTAGAAAAAGCATTACTCCAAAAACCTGCACTCGTATTTGAATTTATGAAATGGATTAGTGAACATTTAAGAAGAATGCAAACGAAGTTCCGAGATTTAGTATTACACGGCAAAAAAGGTGCCCTGTATTCTACCCTGATACGAATGACAAATAGTTACGGTATATTAAAAGAAAATGGGATTTTCATCGATTTACCATTAACAAATCAAGAACTTGCTAATTTCTGTGCAACTTCACGTGAAAGTGTAAATCGAATGTTAAATGAATTAAAAAAGCAAGGTACAATTTCAATTCATAAAGGAAAGATTACAATCCACGATTTACAATTTTTAAAATGTGAAATTGCTTGTGAAGATTGCTCTGCTTCTGTTTGTAGCATTGATTAGCATCTTATTTAGATGCTAATCTTTTTTCAATTTAAGCTATTTATTAACGGTTATTCCCTATGTAAACAAAAACGAGGCCTTCCATATTAGACCTCGTTTCGTTTTAACCATTAGCTCCTATCCGTTTACAGCAGTATTATTTTTTCAACTCATTAGGAATACGTCTTCTGTAAATTACATAACTACGGCTTACATATTTAATTGGGGCACTAAATACATGTACTAGTCTTGTAAATGGCCATACTGCGAATAAACCCATCCCTGCAAGAATATGAATTTTAAACCATACTGGTACTTCCATCATATATTCAACTTTCGGTTGGAAAATAAAGAGACTTCGGAACCAAGGGCCAATTGTTGTACGATAATCAAATCCTTTTGAATCGATATTTAAAAATGTTGAAGAAATTCCTGCTAACATTACGATAAGTAATAAAATAAGCGCAATATAATCTCCCTTTGTACTCGTTGCAATGATACGTTTTACAGTTACGCGGCGGTAAGTTAATATAATTAAACCGATGATAGAAGCAACACCTGCCGGAAGCCCGAAACTAATTGCCATTATGTGATACGTATGCTCAGAAATACCTATCGAACGGTATACAGCTTCTGGAATTAAAATCCCCATAACATGACCGCCAATTACGAACATAATCCCAAAGTGAAATAATAGACTTCCGATTCGGAGCATTTTCTTTTCTAATAGTTCACTAGATTTTGATGTCCATCCAAATTGATCATAGTTGTATCTAAAAATATGTCCACCGATAAAGATTGCAAAAATGATATAGGGAAACAATACCCATAGAAATTGATCCATCATTTTAACAACTCTCCTTTCTAATTTGTCTGTACACCCCATGTATCGATAGCGAGTAGAACAGCCGCAAGAATTGGTTCATACATACTACCTGCTTCTTTTAACTGAACGTGTAATGCTTGGATGTTTTCCTTGTATTTACTCATAATTGGTTCACTGTCTATCTCATTTGCATTTGCAAAAAACTCAAGCAATAGCGGTAAATAATCAGGTAATTCTTTATCTGTTACTTCAAAACCAGATTTTTTATAATGCTGTTTTAACTCCAGTAATTCAATACCTCTTTCTCTTTGTTCACCAGTGTTCATATAAGTAAGATACATATTTGTTTTCTTACCAAAATCGAATGTATATACGTAACTATCAATGAGTTGATCATTCGTTTTATTTAGCGCTTGTTTTATAAAGGCTGTAAGTGATGCTTTAACTTCTTCCTTTTCTATCGTTTCAATCTCTTCTTGCAATTCAGTTACAGCTTCTCTCCACCCTAGTTCAGGATAGGAGAGAAGAAAAGAAGAACAAGAAAAAGCAGTTTGTAAACTTTGTTTCATCATTTTCTGCCCCCTTTATTTAAGAAATTGTCATACAAGAGCCTGGACCACCTGCGAATGATAAACCACAGCTTCCTTGTTCGCTATATAAATCTGTCACTTGTTCACGGTGAGTGCCCGGAATGACGAAGCGATCTTTATATTTCGCAATAGCAAGAAGACGATACATATCTTCTACATCCTGTTTTGTTAAACCAAGTTCTTTTAATACAGCTTCATTTGGCTCTTTATTAATTTGCAGCGCTCTCATATGCGTTCGCATAACAGCCATTTTCTTCAATGTAAGACGAATGTGTGATTCATCTCCTGCAGTGAGTAAATTCGCTAAATATTGAATTGGAATACGCATATTATCGATAGCAGGGAAAATCTCTTCTGCTTGCCAGTTACTTCCTTTCCCTTCCACCATATTCATAATTGGACTAAGCGGCGGGATATACCAAACCATTGGCATTGTACGATACTCTGGGTGAAGAGGTAGAGCAATTTTCCAATCGATAATCATTTTATAGATTGGTGACTGTTGTGCCGCTTTAATCCATTCTTCAGGAATGCCTTGTTTTTTCGCTTCAGCTGCTACTTCTGAATCATTTGGATCTAGGAAAACAGTAAGCTGAGATTCATATAAATCTTTTTCGTCTTCAACAGACGCTGCTTCTTTTACTTTATCAGCGTCATATAGCATTACCCCAATATATCTGATACGTCCTACACATGTTTCTGAACAAATTGTTGGCATGCCAGCCTCAATACGTGGGAAACACATTGTACATTTTTCAGCTTTATTCGTTTGCCAGTTAAAATACACTTTTTTATATGGACAAGATGATACGCAGAATCTCCAAGCACGACATGCATTTTGATCCACAAGTACAATCCCGTCTTCTTCACGTTTATACATTGCACCAGATGGACAAGATGATACGCACGATGGATTCATACAATGTTCGCATATGCGTGGTAAATACATCATAAAGACGTTTTCAAAATCAGTTTTAATTTCTTCTTCCATTTTCTTTACGTTCGGATCTTGTAATCCTGTTATATGTCCGCCTGCTAAATCGTCCTCCCAGTTTGGACCCCATTCAATTTTGTCGATAAATTCGCCTGTAATTGCTGATTTCGGACGAGCAACTGGTTGATGCTTACGCTGTGGGCTATTTGTTAATGTTTCATAATCATAATTCCAAGGTTCAAAGTAATCATCAATTGTTGGTTGATCTGGATTGTGGAAAATGTTCATAAGACGCTTCATTTTCGAACCAGATTTCAGCTGAATTTCACCATTTTTCAATTCCCAGCCGCCTTTATATTTCTCCTGATCTTCCCATTGCTTCGGATAACCAATACCAGGTTTCGTTTCTACGTTATTGAAGTACATATATTCAGCACCTGGACGATTTGTCCAGGTGTTTTTGCACGTTACGCTACAAGTATGGCAGCCGATGCATTTATCTAGGTTCATTACCATTCCGACTTGTGCTTTAATCTTCAAGCCAATCTACCTCCTTCAGTTTGCGAATTACAACGTTTAAATCGCGCTGATTCCCAGTCGGACCATAATAGTTAAATCCATAACTTAATTGACCGTATCCACCAATCATATGTGTTGGTTTAACATGAATTCGAGTTGGACTATTATGCGTTCCCCCGCGGTTACTTGTTAATTTCGTACCAGGTACGTTTATATGACGATCTTGCGCATGGTGCATAAACGCCATTCCTCTCGGTATACGGTGCGTTACAACAGCACGCGCTACAACAACACCGTTACGATTAAAGCACTCAATCCAATCATTATCTGCAACACCCGCTTCAGCAGCGTCCTCTTTATTCATCCAAACAGTTGGACCACCTCTAAATAGCGTTAACATCGGTAATGAATCGAAGTACATACTATGAATCGACCACTTATTATGCGGTGTTAAATAGTTTAGTGTAATCTCTTTCCCTTCTACTTCGGGCCGTGATTTACGGAACGGTTTATGTTGCAGAATTGGTTTAAATGTTGCCATCGTTTCACCAAATTCTTTCATCATGTCATGGTCTAAG
The DNA here is from genome assembly GCF_003402455.1 of Bacillus sp. HMA207. Taxonomy (NCBI): domain Bacteria; kingdom Bacillati; phylum Bacillota; class Bacilli; order Caryophanales; family Bacillaceae; genus Bacillus; species Bacillus sp. HMA207. The sequence goes on from NZ_BEZT01000001.1 coordinate 2,662,479, forward strand.
TAGAAAGATTGTCGACCAGTTATCGTTCTCCAAGGGATAAGACGTTCCACATTTGTTGTAAACGGTGAGTAACGGCGTCCACCTTTTTCTGAACCTGTAAATGCTGGAGAAGTAATTACTGTTTTCGGCTGTGCTGTAATTTGTTCGAATGTGAAGCATTCCTCTTCACGTTCTTCTGCTAAATCACGTAATTTTAGATCTGTTTGTTTTTCAAGTGCTTCCCATGCTTTTACTGCCATATGACCGTTTGTTGTAGAAGATAGTGTTAATACCGCTTCAGCAGCATTGATTGCTTCTTTGATGTCTGGGCAACCTTTCGCGATAGAATCCGTTCGAACAACTCCTAATTTGCTCTTTAATTGCTCATATTCTTTTTCCGCAGACCAAGAGATCCCTTTCGTACCAATCGGTTGTTTTCCGACATTCGGTCCAAGCGCAGTCATTTTGTCATAAATCGTTTTATAATCTCTTTCGACAACATGAATTTGTGGCATCGTTTTACCCGGGATTAGTTCACATTCACCTTTACTCCAATCTTTAATCTTGCCAAGTGGTTGCGCTAATTCTTGCGGTGTATCATGAAGAAGTGGTGTTGCAACAACTTCTTTCATTGGTTCAAGATCAATTTTCTTCGCTAAATCTGACACAGCTTTAGAAAGTGAAGTGAAAATATCCCAGTCAGAGCGTGCTTCCCACGGTGAACCGATTGCTGGATTAAAAGGATGCACAAATGGATGCATATCTGTACTACTTAAATCATGTTTTTCGTACCAAGTTGAAGCTGGTAATACAATATCAGAATACAGTGCTGTTCCAGCCATACGGAAATCTAAATTAATGAGTAAATCAAGCTTCCCTTCTGGTGCTTCTTCATGCCACTTAATTTCTTCTGGTCGTAATGAATCACTATCGTCATTCATTAATCCGTTTGTTGTACCTAGTAAATGTTTTAAGAAATATTCGTGCCCTTTACCGGAACTTGAAATTAAGTTCGCACGCCATACGAATAAGTTGCGCGGGAAGTTATTTTTGTTATCTGGATCTTCAATTGCAAATTTCAGTTCTTTTTCTTTTAGTTTTTGTGCAACGTATTTTCCGATTTCTTCTTGTGTTGTTGCACCAGCAGCAACAGCTTCTTTATATAGTTCAATTCCATTTTTCTCAAATGTAGGATAAGAAGGTAACCAGCCGAGTCGTGCTGCTAATACATTGTAATCACCGTGATGTTGATAACGAGAGTTTCCTTCCACTGGTGATGCTAAATGTCCAACTGGTGTATCTTCATAGCGCCATTGATCTGTTACGAAATAGAAGAAAGATGTACCATTTTGTAATTTTGGTGGCCCTTGCCAATCTTTTGCCATCGCGATTGTTTGCCATCCTTCTGCTGGTCGTAATTTTTCTTGCCCAACGTAATGCGCCCAGCCACCGCCGTTTACACCTTGTGCCCCAACGAGAAGTACAAGATTTAAAACGGCGCGATAAATCGTATCAGAGTTAAACCAATGGTTAATACCAGCTCCGACAATAATCATTGAGCGACCGTTCGTATCAACAGCATTTTGTGCGAACTCACGAGCGATTTGAATAATAAGCTCACGTTTTACTCCTGTCATTTTCTCTTGCCATGCAGGTGTAAACGGAACGTCATCATTGAAGTCTTTCGGCTCTTGTCCGCCAAGCCCTCGGTTCACACCGTAATTTGCTAACGTTAAGTCGTATACAGTTGTAACGAACACTTCGCCTTCTTCTGTCATAACCTTTTTCACTGGAATTGTACGTTCTAATACTTTGTTTCCATCATCAGAGAAGTACGGAATTTGTACAGTTCCAATCGATTCTTCCATTCCAAGTAAAGAAAGACGTGGATCAATCTTTTCACCTGTTTCTTCATCTTCTAAACGCAAGTTCCATTTCTTTTCGTTATCCCAACGTGAGCCCATTGTGCCATGAGGTGTTGCAAAATCATTCGTGTTCTCGTTCCAAAGAACAGGTTTCCATTCTCCTAACTTCGTTTCGCGTCCAATATCAGCAGCGTTTAAGAAACGATCAGCAACGAATTGATCTCCTTTTTGTTTCAATGTGACAAAGAAAGGAAAATCAGTATATTGCTTCGCATACTTTGTGAAATATTCCACTTGATTATCTACGTAAAACTCTTGTAAAATCACATGCCCCATTGCCATCGCAAGTGCACCATCTGTACCTTGTTTCACACTAATCCAATCATCCGCAAACTTTGTAGATTCAGCGAAGTCAGGACTGACAGAAACGACTTTCGTTCCTTTATATCGAACCTCTGCTAAAAAGTGAGCATCTGGTGTTCTCGTCATCGGTACATTTGAACCCCATGTCATAATGTAACCAGAGTTATACCAGTCACTACTTTCTGGTACGTCTGTTTGATCGCCCCAAATTTGCGGAGAAGCTGGTGGTAAATCTGCGTACCAATCATAGAAACTAAGCATCGGCCCACCCATAAGTTGCATAAAGCGGCTGCCTGCAGCATGACTTAACATCGACATAGCTGGAATTGGTGAAAAGCCAACATTTCGGTCTGGACCGTATTTCATTACTGTGTACAGTAATGAAGCTGAAACGAGTTGTAACACTTCATCCCAATTCGCACGAATGAATCCCCCTTTACCACGCGCCTGCTTATACGTACGTGCCTTTTCACGGTTTTCCACAATGCTTTTCCAAGCCTCTAATGGTGACTCGTTATTTTGCAATTCTTCTTGCCACATACTCCAAAGAACACCACGTACATACGGGTATTTCACACGAAGTGGACTATAAATGTACCAAGAAAAACTTGCTCCACGTGGGCATCCTCGCGGTTCAAAATCTGGCATATCAGGACCTGTCGTTGGATAGTTAAGCTCCTGCCCTTCCCAAGTTACAATTCCATCTTTCACATATATATTCCAGCTACATGAACCAGTACAGTTCACGCCGTGTGTAGAACGAATTACTTTATCATGCTGCCAACGCTTTCTGTACACATTTTCCCATTCGCGATCTTCATATGTTTCTTGTGTATGATTATCGTTATAACGATCTATTGGTGAAAAATATTTTAAACGTCTCATTAGTGCTGAAGTTTTTTTCTTCATACTGTTCACTCCTTTAATACGTCTCTCTTACATACCCTTACTATAAGAGAGGTTGTAAAATACAGATGTGACATTTCGCACAGTTCAAGAGATTGTCAAAAATTCAGTAGAAAATAAGTTTGTGAGAAAATCTTTTGTTCCGTTGTGAAGATTATGGTTAATCTTAATTATTAGGAGAATGCTATTTTGAGGTATCGACTATTTTGCAAAAGAAAAAGAGTTTTGATATTATTTCAAAACTGCCATAAGGAAAAGAGTATAAATTGTATGTAAGAAATTTTTTCCCAATGTTATTATTTTATATTGAGTCTGATTTTACATAAAACTACAAATCATTATTTACTGTATTGCCCTTAGTTACGGAAACAATTATACTAGATGTAATCGAAATAAATAATCTGAATATTCTCAGAATTTAAGGTAGAAGTTTTACTATCTACAAATAGAATTAGAAATATGTCCAATAAATTGATTAGAAAACGATAATAACATTAGGAGGATTACGATGCCCCAGCTTGATTCATTACATCCCACTGTAGAAAAAATAATCAATAATATTGAAAAAATAATGGTCGGAAAACGAAAAGAAACCATCTTAGTTTTGACAGCTCTCTTAGCTGAAGGTCATGTGCTATTAGAAGATGTTCCTGGTGTCGGAAAAACAATGTTAGTACGTGCTCTTTCTAAATCCATTGATGCTGATTATAAGCGAATTCAATTTACACCTGATTTATTGCCGTCAGATGTAACAGGAGTTTCTATTTATAATCCGAAAGAGCTCCAATTTGAGTTCAAGCCTGGACCAATTATGGGGAATTTTGTACTTGCTGATGAAATTAATCGTACATCTCCAAAGACACAATCTGCTTTACTTGAATGTATGGAAGAAGGCAATATTACAATAGATGGTATTACAAGACCTTTACCAAAGCCGTTCTTTGTCATGGCTACACAAAATCCGGTCGAATATGAAGGAACATATTCTCTACCAGAAGCTCAACTCGATCGTTTCTTATTGAAACTAAAAATGGGATATCCTACACCAGAGGAAGAATTTGAAATTTTAAACCGGATGGAAAAAACAAATCCACTCTCTCAATTACAGACCATTACTACAATAGAAGAATTACTTTATTTACAACAAAGCGTACGGGTAGTAAGTATGGACAAAGCAATTAAGCATTACATTGTAAAGCTTGTTAATCAAACTCGTACGTACAGTTCTATACAGCTAGGTGCAAGTCCACGTGGCTCAATTGCTTTAATGAAAGCTTCACAAGCTTATGCATTTATCCATGGCAGAAATTATGTTATTCCAGACGATGTTAAACTTTTAGCTCCTTACGTTTTAGCGCATAGGCTCATTTTAAAAATGGAAGCAAAATTTGAAGGAATAACTGGCGAACAAGTTATCGCAAAAATCGTTGCACGAACTACCGTGCCTACTCAAAGGACGATGAACCCTTGATGAAACGAATGCTGCGAGCGCTATATCACGTTATGAAGTTATTGCTACTCCCTTTATGCCTAGTCTTAACATTTGTGTACGCTATGTTTCAAGGCGGGTTTGTCAGTTGGTTTTTGTTTTACAGCATAATTCCCATTGCTCTTTATTCGCTACTACTCCCCTTCTACGCTTTACGGGACGCTGAAGTAAAGCGAATAACAAATCAGAATGGATATGTAGTAGGAGAACAATTTGTAAGCACGATTACAATAAAAAGAAAATTTCCTTTTCCCTTACTTTATTTAGTTATAGAAGATGAACTGCCACCACAATTTATAAGTTGTAAACAAATAAAGATGAATAAGGTAGTACTCTTCCCAGGATTGAAACGAAATATTTCGTTTCAATATGTTATTGACACAATCCCTAGAGGCGAGCACACTTTTTCAAGCGTTCGTGTCAAAACTGGCGATTTATTCGGCATGATGGAGAAAGAAGTAACTTTTTCAGTTCCAAATACATTTTTAGTCTATCCCCAGTATGTAGATATAGCGTATCGACAATTGGAAAATCATTTCGAACAAGGAGCGCTTTCAGCAAATATAAATTCAGCAAAAGACTCTACAATCTCGGTCGGTGTCAGAGACTATAAACCTGGCGATCGCTTTTCATGGATCGATTGGAAAGCAACTGCACGAACAAACAATATTATGACAAAAGAGTTTGAACAACAGCGCAGCCATAATATCATGATATTCATAGACAGAACCGAGTCTCCTCTATTCGAATCAGTCGTCACATTTACTGCCTCTATCGTAAGGGCTGTCTTGAAACAAAATTCACCAGCATCATTCGTGTCTATCGGAAAAGAACAAACTATTTTCCCTTTAGACAATGGAGATACGCAGTTACAACAAATCCTTTGTCATTTAGCAAAAGTACAAGCAGACAGTGTATTCCCGCTCTCCCAGAGTGTAGACATGGAACTAAGAAAAATTTATGAGCCCGTCACGGTTATACTCGTGACCAGTAATCTTTCTCCCGATATTCAAAAGGCGGCTGATTGTGCTGCTATAAGAAATAGAAAATGTATGGTTTTTGTCGTGAAAGAAAAAGCGAATCAACTTTCACACCGAGAACTCAGTATACTAGAAACTCTAAAAAAACGACAAATATTTGTAAACACGGTTTATGAAAACCGGTATACAAACGTGTTTTTTGAGGTGAACAAATGATGATATTACAAGCAAAATACAAGTGGGATACGAACAGATTCTTCATGCATGCATGTGTATTTCTTCTTTTACTAGAATGGCTAAGACCTCTTATAGGTATTACAAATGTAGGTAGATTAGATATTTTCGTAACATTTATAGGAATTTGCTTCGCTCTCTCTTTTTTTCAAACGAGGTGGCAGATTCCTATAAAAATTGTCACAGTCTTATTTATCATTCATTCCCTATATTATAAAAATGCTTTTATAAATCCATCTTGGCTAACAACATTCTTTTCTGATATGTTTCGAAATTCCTCCCTGTTTTTCCAAGGGAATTTACTAGATATTTCTCCAGTTTTTCCGACGGTTTTATTTTTTCTCTCATTTTGGTTTTTGAGTTCTTTCACTTCATTTTGGATTATTCATAAAAAACGTGGGTTTCTATTCCTTGTATTGACTATTATTTATATCGCAACTTTTCATAACTTACATTTATACAATGCAAACTACGCTATTATTCGTACTGTTGTCATCGGCTTTTTTATGCTTAGTCTTCTTCAAGTAGAACGAATAAAAGAACGTGAACACTTACAAAATTATGCTAGAGAAATCTCAAAATTACTTAGACCACTTACAATATTTATCGTATTATTAGCAACCATTGCATACTTTGCTCCAAAATTTGGCCCTCAATGGCCAAACCCAATGGATTTTTTAAAATTCAACACATCTGAAGCAAGTAAAGAACAAAAAATTTCTACAATTGGGTATGGTTTAGATGACTCGCGATTAGGCGGTCCTTTTAAGGCGGATCCTACAGTTGTTTTCACAGCACGAACGCAAAACAAACAATATTGGAGAGTAGAAACAAAAGATTTTTATACAGGAAAAGGCTGGGAAATTTCTGAAAATCCGAAAAAGATTTCTTTTAAAAATAAAAACGACGTCGTAAGCTGGTACGAACAAAATACAAAAATGAAAACGACTGAGGCAACAATTACCATGCAAAAAAGTTATCCTCACCTTACCTATCCAGCAGGATTAGTATCAGTTGAGGCTGCTTCTGATGTATCATACAGTGTTGACCCGTTTTCAGAAAAAATTTATACAATGAATGGAGACTCTTCTACTACTTTACATTCGTATAAAGTAACATATGAGATCCCTGAGTTTTCCATAGAAAACTTGAAAGCTGTAAAAACAAATGAAGGTCAAGAAACAAATCCTTATTTTATGACAAAGTACACACAACTTCCCAAGTCATTACCACAGCGCGTAAAAGACTTGGCTGTCAATCTTACAAATGATAAAGACAACCGATATGATAAAGTATTAGCTATTGAAAATTACTTTACAGACAACTCTTTTACATACGAATCAACGAATGTCTTATTCCCTGCCAAAAGCCAAGATTATGTAGATCAATTCCTTTTCGATACAAAAAGCGGCTACTGTAATAATTTTTCGACGTCTATGATTGTACTACTTCGTTCTGCCGGGATTCCTGCTCGCTGGGTAAAAGGCTATACAGAAGGAACTCTTGACAATACACTTGCCTCTGCAGAAGGTGAGGATGTTTATACAATCACGAACGATAACGCACACTCTTGGGTCGAAGTATATTTCCCAGGATACGGATGGATTCCATTCGAACCAACAAAAGGATTTACTAATCCCTATAATTTTATAAATAATACGCCTGCTCCTATTTCACAAAATAGCGAAGCAAATAATTCTAATAACACGCAAATACAACAACGAAATAATGAAGCAAAACTTAAAAGTTTAATAAAAAATACAGAAGAAGCTTCTACTAAAAAGGTCACAAATTCTCAAACTAGTTTTTCTTGGTGGTACGTATTCCTCTCTACGATACTAATTAGTATTATGGGATACATTCTCTTCACCACTAGAATGATATGGAGGACATTTCTTATTATTCATTTCTATAAATACCGAAAAAATGATGCTGTTTATCAAAAAGCTTACGGTGCACTTTTAAAACAATTTGCAAGAATTGGCATACCACGGGGTGAAAGTCAAACATTCCGAGAATACGCTCTCCATATCGATACACTTTACAACTCGGCCGATATGCAACAACTTACTGCCAGTTATGAGAACGCTATGTATAAACAGGGGCAGGCTGCAGCAGAATGGAAGAAATCCGTACACTTATGGGAAGTGCTTATGAAAAAAGCAGCTTCTCTACCTAAATCAGATGGCTTTGATACAGTAATTTAATCTTGAAAATGTAAGTTTAAAGAAAACGTCTCAAAGAACTACATTGTTCTTTGAGACGTTTTTTAATAAAGTGAAACTCCTAATTATTCTCCAAGTACCTTCTCAATCTCAACCTCTAAATCTACCGGCTTCGTCTGTGGCGCAAAACGCCCTACTACTTTCCCGTCTTTTCCAATTAAAAACTTCGTAAAATTCCATTTCACTGCTTTCATACCGAGTAAACCTGGTGCTTGTTCTGTCATGTATGTATATAAAGGATGAGCCTTATCACCTTTCACATCAACCTTTGCAAACATTGGGAAGTTTACACCGTAGTTTAATTCACAAAAACTAGTAATATCCGCTTCTGTACCTGGTTCTTGTCCTCCAAATTGGTTACAAGGGAATCCGAGTATTTCAAGTCCTTGGTCTTTATATTTATCATACACCTCTTGTAATCCTTTATATTGCGGTGTGAAACCACATTTACTAGCTACATTTACAATAAGAAGTGCTTTTCCTTCGTAATCTTTTAACGATTTTTCTTCACCGGTAATTGTTTTAGCTGAAAAATCATAAACTGTCATTGTCTTTGCCCCTCTCTTCACTATCATTCTATGTTTATACTATACTACATTCGTGAATATACATCTCTTATTACGTACTTATAAGATATAATGATAGCGCTTTATTTTCGTTCAAAATTCGACACATACTACTAGACTTTTATGATGGAAAGTTTTACAATTGAAATGTGAACAAAATGTGACAGTTTATATTCCATTATAAAAGAAAAGGATGGTGTCCATTATGAAAACTGCACAACATGAAACGATTTCAAATCGCGAGTTTTATTTCGTACTATATATGATGTTATTGTATGTTACTGGCTGGGTAATCGATGTAAATGGTTTATTCTTAAGCTCCTACTTTAATTTAGCAGGAGAAATTATGCTTCCATTAGTAGGCGGGATTGTTGGACTGTTCATTATGTCTATTAATAAACAACAAACGAAATAATAATATTACAAAAAGGCAGAAGACGAGCTTCGTTTTCTGCCTTTTTTCTATTTTAGCGTATAATAGAAACATGCAGTATATAAGGAGTGGTAAATATGAAAAAAGTAGAGCAATTATCTTCTCACCTATATCTGATTGATGATTTCGATTTACAACATAATGAACGAACTGGTACGTACGTTTTATTAGGTGACGATATTACTTTAATTGAAACTTGTGCAGCCCCTTCTCTTCCGTATATTTTAGAAGGCTTACAACAATTACATATTGATTTAAACGCAGTTAAAAACATTATCGTTACACACGTTCATTTAGATCACGCAGGGGCTGCTGGTTTAATGATGGAAAAGTGCCCAAATGCTACTTTATATGTGCATTCTCGTGGTGCTCGTCATATGATTGATCCAACAAAACTTATTTTAGGTGCAAAAGCTGTCTACAAAGAAGATTTCGATAAACTCTTTGACCCAATTCTTCCAATTGAAGAAGAACGTGTTCATATTGTACAACATGGTGATACGTTAAAAATTGCAAAAGACCGCACCCTTACATTTTATGATACACCAGGACATGCGAAGCACCATATTAGCATTCACGATTCATTAACAAACGGGATTTTTACTGGCGATACAATTGGAATTTATTATAGAGAACTCGCAGACGTTGATGTAGAGTTATATCTACCATCAACGTCCCCTTCACAATTCCAACCAGATGCGATGATTGCTTCTAAAAATCACATTCAAAGCATGAATGTAGATACTATTTATTTCGGTCATTACGGCGCATCCTCTCATGTTACAGAAGTATACAATCAATTGGAACATTGGCTACCTATTTTCGTTCAGACTGGTAAGGAAGTCTTTGACAAGTATAATGATTTCGATGAAGCGACTAAAGCTTTACAAACTTTGTTAATGGATAAAATCTCTTCTCATCTTACAAAGTTAAACGTTCCATCAGATCATTCCGTTTATAATATTTTACATTTAGATATAGAAATTAGCGCAATGGGCATTATTGATTATTTCACGAAGCAAGAAAAAGCAAACTCCACTATTAACTAACAGTAAAAGAAGAGATATACAACAGTAGTTATTGTATATCTCTTCTTTTTTTGAATATATTTTGAGTAAAGGATGGTGGAATATAATGCAAAAATTGATGCTATACCTCTGCTTTACATTATTTATCGTCTTATTATTATTTGTAGGAGTAAAAATTCAATTTTATTTAGATACAGACACGCAAGTGAACTTTAACGTTTATCCAAGATTATTCTACTTTACACTCTTCCCTCTTATAGTTGGCATTTTATTACGATTCCTTCAATCTATTAATCGCGAAACAAGTAAACAAAACTGGAGCTTTCAACCGGATAAATTTATTGCTATTACAGTGCCTACACTATTCATTTCCTTTTCCCCAGCACTACTCTTTTCACCACTTGCAGAATACCTACCTTATTTAGTTAATATTATTCTAATAAATACAACTTTTGTTACTATAATTAGTTTAATAGCTGGTTATTCACTTTTAGATTGTTTTATACAAAAAGATACTGCAAATATGAAAAAATATAATTGAACACTCTTTTTTTGTTTTAATAAAAAAGCTCAAAGCTAAAGCATTGAGCTTTTTACTTATCTCACCTTTTCATCTACATACTCCATAAACTGCTCCGCTTGAATAAATCTTTCTTTGTACGCCTCAGGTACTTCTTCTACTTTCATCCCACCAGTTGATTTTGTCTTCACTTGTACGATTTCATATGTCATTAAAGCTTCCACATAACGGTCAAACTCTTTTTGTGTTAATACTTCTTTACTAGACTTATGACCATTTAATTTATCAAAGTATGGCTGAAGACCCATACTTACCTTTTTCATTTCTTCTCTTTTTGCTGGTGATAATTGATCATAATCAATATTACCGTTCGAATCTCCGTACGTAAGTTTTGCATTTGTTAATTTTTTTAGTTCTTTTGTAAACTCTTCATATTCCTTCGTACCCATTTCATCTTTCGCCTCTGATAATTTTGCACTAAAACGCATATACGCCTCTAATGTCATCGTTCCGGCATGTTTTTTTAAATTCTCGAAAGATCCGTATATACCATCCGCCATAATAGATTGATACGCAAAACCAGTCGTCGGGATTAAAAATGCTGCCGCAAGCACTCCTGCAATAAGACGCTTCTTCCTTTTGTTCCCTCCGCGATTCATTTTAATCTGAACAATTACTTTTTCTTTTAACTCCGGCGGGGCAACAATTCCCTTCGATTCTTCTTGTATAGATTCTCTAACTCTACAATCTAAACTCATTTCACATTCCCTACCTCTCCTAAAAAGATTTCTTCTACTTGCTCTTTTTGACGTAGTTTCTTTAATGCTGCGTGAATTCTAGATTTCACAGTACCAATTGGAATATGTAATATTTGTGCTACTTCTTCTTGTGAATAATCGTGTAAGTATCTTAAGATAATAACTTGTTTCAATTTATACGGTAATTTATGAATGAGTTCAATTAGTTTTTGGTTTGATATTTTACTTACAACATCGTTAGAAAAATCAATTTGCACTGACTTTCTTTGCTCTTCTGCTTTTTTTATAATTCGTAGTCGCATCCACCTCTTTCTTCTATAAGAATGAATTTGTTTAATCGCAAGCCCAATTAGCCAAGGGCGAAATGGCTTCTCGCTATCATATTTACGAAGCGATTCATATAGCTGTATGTATACTTCTTGAACGACATCATCTACATCCGTTTTATCTTCAATTAAAAAATGTGCTGTTTTATATACTTCTTGAATCGTTACATCATACAATTCGCTATACGCTTCTTTATTGCCTGATAAAGTTAATTGAATTAAATGTGCGTAATCTATTTCATCCTTCATATTCCAGCCCTCCTTTGTCTTACACTATATATTGGCAGGTAATTCATATTTCGTTCGATTTTTCCGAAAAAGTTTTTTATATAAATTAATATAATGATCCACTGAGTTCATAAGCTTCACTTATAACCACACATAACTATTATATAATTTTCCAATTTCTGATAAAGATTTAAAATAATTTATATAGTCAAATTTAGGAGGACATATAATGAAAGCTATCGTTGTAACGTCGTTCGGTGGTCCTGAAGTGATGAAATATACAGATTTTGATATACCGGCTATTTCAGAAGATCAAGTTTTAATTCGCGTAGTTGCTACTAGTGTAAATTTCGCTGATATTAAATCACGTTATGGTAAAAAAGGAAATAAAGCACTACCTTTTATTCCAGGTATAGATGCCACTGGTATTGTAGAACGTGTCGGTTCTCATGTGAAAAATATTCACCCTGGACAACGTGTCATTGCTTTTCCTCAAAATGGATCTTACGCAGAATACGTTGTTGCAAATGAAAATCTTACTTTCGTATTACCCCATGAAGTTGACTTTCAAACTGCAGCCGCTTGTCCAATCGTATCTTTTACAAGCTATAATTTACTCGCAAATGTTGCAAGGCTTCAACAAGGTGAATCTGTACTCATTCATGCGGCTGCTGGCGGAATTGGCACTACTGCTATTCAACTTGCTAAACTATTAGAGGCTGGAACAGTTATAGGCACTGTCGGAAGTGAAGCAAAAAAAGAAATTGCTTTAGATGCTGGAGCTGATTATGTTATTTGTCATCAAGATGAAGATTTTGTAGAGAAAGTCAATGAACTGACAAATGGTGAAGGGGTTGATGTAATTTTAGACTCTATTTCTGGAACGGTTTCTGAAAGAAGTTTAAACTGCCTTGCTTATTACGGTCGCCTCGTTCATTTCGGTAATGCTAGCGGTGAAATTGGTAACTTTCAAACGAAAGATTTACATGCAAGTTGCCGCTCTATACTCGGTTTTAGCTTTGGAACCACACGAAAAAAGCGTCCTGAACTGCTCCAAGAAACTGCAAATGAAGTTTTCCGTTATTTGCGTGACGGACGTTTACAAATTAAGGCTACGAAATCTTTTCCACTTCAAAATGCAGGGAAAGCACATGAATGGGTCGAAAGTAGAAAAAGTACAGGGAAAGTAATACTAACTGTTTAGTCCTCTTCCTGAAATGAATACTGGAAACAGAGGTGGCATTCATGGGATCACGAATTATGCATGTTATTATCGCTAGTGGTATTGCTGAGAAACTATCAATTCACGATAAGACTTCTTTCTTACTTGGAGCTGTAGCCCCTGATGCTGTTCATTCAAAAAAAGAAAAAGGAACCTCACATTTTTATGCCGGTACAACGAAGAACTATACGAGAAGAATAGATTATGATTCATTTTTTCATAAATATGAATCACATATAGATTCCCCATTTATTTTAGGCTATTATACCCACCTCATTGCCGATGATAATTGGCTAAGTGGATTTTTTCTACCTTGGCTAAAAAATAGAATAGAGAATGACGAAACTATCGCACCCCTGTACTATAACGATTTTAAATTGTTAAATGCAAAGTTGCTTCATCATTACGATCAAGAACAACAGCTTTTCTCTCTTCTCAATCAAGAGGCTCACATTGTGGATATTGAAGAGGTTTCTAAAGAAAACGTTTTAGCTTTTCGAAAGTATCTTTTTGAAGATATGTTGTATCCAAAGCAACATTTGCATGAAGACTTACAAGTATTTACGTTTGACCAAATCGTTGGCTATATTGAGACAGCTATTGAAAAAGGAGTATTTTTTATTAAACAACTCTCTAATGAAAAATCCACTTCAAAAATTTAATCCCCCTCAAATATATTTGAGGGGGATTTTCACATAGCAATATTATTATTGGTTCTTCTCCATAACCGCAAAATAATTCCCTTCGCTATCAGCAAAGTTAAACACTTTACCAGAAGGCATGGTTACCATTTCTCCAACAGTAACATTTTTATTTGTTAAATCTGTATATAGTTGATCAAGATTTTCTGAGAAGAACATTAGGGACGGTGTACCAAGATTCAATTCTGGGCTCATTTTCGAAATAACTTCTTTATTATGTAATATAATGCTCGTTTCCGCACCGCTTTTCGGAGCGATTTCAATCCATCTCATTCCTTGCTTATTATCTTCCTCTGCAACTACATGAAACCCTACCTTCTCCGTCCAAAAATTTACTGCCTCATCTTGATTATTTACATATAACATAATTTGTCCTACTTTATGGATCATTACATTTCCCCCTAATGGTTTTTATATTCTATGTAGCTTTCTACAAATACTATCGTTATTCCTTTTGAGTTGGTATGTACTTCTTTGCAAAATTTATCGACTGACTCATCCCATCCAGTTCATCAAAATAATCATTTCTTTCAATCATGTTATATCCGTCGAATCCAATTTTATCTAATACTTTGAAGAATATATCGAAATCTACTTCACCATTCCTTGCTGCGACTTCAATATACTTACTTGAACTATCGCTTTTCACCTTTGTACAATCTTTAATATGAGTTTGTACTATATAATCTTTTAATAGTAATAAACCTTCTCCCGGATTTTCATTTACATCACTTATTAAATTTGCTGGGTCAAAGTTAACAGCTAGTCCTTTCGAGTTTGCAGTTTCTAAAAATCGTTTTAATACTATTGCTTTTTCAGATCCCGTCTCAATGGCGAAGAATCCTCCAAATCTGAACGCTAAGTCCCCTATTTCATTACAAACACGTAGCATTTTATCATAGTAGGCACTTTTTTCATCATCTGGAACTTTTCCAATATGAGCTGTTATGATCTTTGCCCCAAGCCCCAAACCTCTGTCAGTAATATATTTAAACTGATCTATTGCACTCTCAGCTTCTATTCCCATAATTCCATTTTCTCCAAAACTAATTGCTAATGATGGAATCTTTATTCCATTAAAAGATAAGCTTTTCTTTAAAGCATTCCATTCTACCATTGAGATATTAGCTAAGTTAAAGTTTTTATTCATAGCATATAATTGAATATATTCTAAATCCCATTCCCTTGCTTTTTGTATTCCTTCGTTTACTTCAATATATTTCGTATTTAAAAACATTCCTAATTTCCTATCCATATGTGTACCTTCTTTTTATTATTTCGTGTCAGTTTAATATTCGACTTTTTTTATATTATTTCCTCGTATAAACCAAATAAATAAACTACCCTTTTTTCGATACTCCCAGTAGAAGCATATATATGATAGGCACATTAAAAACACTAATACAATTCCCATTATCGCTTGTTTACAAACAAAAAAGACGTAACTACAAATAGTTACGCCTTCCCTATCATTTATCTAGGCTTTTTCTTCCCAGTAAATGCTGGTTTCTTTTTCTTTGGTGCTTTCGGTTTCGTTTCTACAAATGATCCCTTGAACATTTCTTGCTTCGTAAATACGATGCCTAGTTTTTTCGCAAATTGTAGTAATTTACGCTCTTCTTGTGGTGTTACAAGAGACACGACAGTTCCTTCTTTACCCATACGTCCAGTACGTCCTGAGCGGTGAATATATTGGTCTACTGTGTCTGGTAACTCTAAATGAATTACGTGTGTTAAATCGTCAATATCGATACCGCGTGCTGCAATATCAGTAGCAAGTAGAATTTCTAATTTCCCTCCGCGGAAAGCACGCATTGTCGCTTCACGCTCTTGTTTACTTGCTTCTGCATGAAGAGCCGCTGCTTTCATTTTACGGAATTTCAATTTCTCAGTAATTTCATCTAAACGGAATGGGTCGTTTAAGAAAGCAACTGCTTTTACATCGCCCATATGCATAATTCTTCTTACGTAATCATTTTTTTCGCGTCGCTCACAAATGATATACGTATGCTCAACTAAGCTTTTTGATTCTGCACGTGTTACACGTACTAATTGTGGTTCCACTGTTAAATCACGTGCCGCATCTTCTGCCGCTTTTGTCATTGTCGCCGAGAAGAATACTAATTGACGATCGCGCATCGTTGATTTAATTACATCTTGCACTGCGCCCATCATTTTTTGCTTTACAATTTGATCAAACTCATCAAATACAATTGTTTTTACTTCATGCATTTTTAGCTTTTTCATACGAATTAATTCTAAAATACGGCCTGGTGAACCGACAATTACTCTTGGGTGTTTCTTTAATTTTTCAACTTGGCGCTTAATATCTGCACCACCAATTAAAGATGCACCTGAAATTTCAGTTCCTGCTGTAAACTTTTGAACCTCTTCATGAATTTGCATTACAAGTTCACGTGTTGGCGCTAAAACAACAACTTGTGGCTGTTTTACTTCAGGATTAATTTTATGTAAAAGGGGTAATAAGTACGCTAATGTTTTTCCTGTTCCAGTTGGAGATTCAGCTATAACGTCTTGTCCTTCTAAAATAGTTGGAATCGCTTGTTTTTGAATTTCAGTTAACTCTTTAAAACCAGCCTTCTCCCAAGCTTGTTGTAAAAATGGTTGCATATCTTTTATCATTTGTTTTTCTCCTTTATCTCTATTTTTGAAGAAAATGCTGTATTGTTCGCACCGTTTCTATCATGTGTGAAATAACAGCTATTAAATCATCAACATGGTCTTCTGTAATCGCTTTTTGAAATAGAACCTCTACCTTATTATGATATGAAATCGCTTGCTTATTATATTCGTATGAAACTTTCTGCATAATCATTCTTTCTTTTCCCCATATAGAACGCATTAATGTTTCAATTTCTTCGCATTTTACTTCTGGTTGTTCTAACGGGAATGAAAATGCTAGCTTCATTTCACAACCTGGTGTAAACTGAGGCACTTCTAGTATTTCACCAGACAAGTTCTTTGCATCCACAGATAATGAAAATGTTGCTTCTACTAATGGTTCAAACGGTTCTGTTAATTGAAATGAGATATGATATATACGACTTAATGAAGCAAGATCCATCATATCTTTTCGATCTGTTACAAGAATATCTCCATGTAGATCAAAATCATACACAGCACCTTCTACGATTACTTTTAAATTGTCAAAAGCAGTTGGATCAAACATAATTTCCTCCAAAAAACAGGCGCCTTTCGATGGAAAGGCGCCACTTGATGTATATATAGTTTACAGATAAACGAGATGAATTACAACCTTTTAGAATAAACCTACTGCTTTTCCATCTTCATTTACATCCATTTGAAGTGCTGCTGGCTGTTTTGGAAGACCTGGCATTGTTAACATTGTACCTGTTAACGCAACGATAAAGCCTGCACCGATAGATGGTTTTAACTCACGAATTGTAACGATAAAGTCAGATGGACGACCTAATTTTGTTGCATCGTCAGAAAGAGAGTATTGTGTTTTCGCCATACAAACTGGTAGATTACTCCAACCTTCTCCTTCATATTGAGCTAATTGCTTACGTGCTTTCGGAGCAAATTCAATATCTTTTGCGCCATATACTTTTTGAGCAATTGTACGAATTTTTTCTTCTAATGGTAATTCTAATTCATAAAGTGGTGCGTAGTTGTTTTCACCTTTTTCGATTTCTTTTAGTACTTTTTCAGCAAGGTCAACTCCGCCTTGGCCACCTTTCTCCCAAACTTCTGTTAAGGATACTGCATAGCCACGCTCATTACACCACTCTTGTAAGTATGTAACTTCTGCATCTGTATCTGTAATGAATTTATTAATTGCAATTACGAAAGGCACTCCAAAGCTTTGAATTGTTTCAACATGCTTCTGTAAGTTTTCCATACCTTTTGCTAATGCATCTACATTTTCTTCTTTTAATTGATCTTTTGCTACGCCACCATGCATTTTAAGCGCACGAATCGTCGCAACAATAACAACTGCTTCTGGTTTAATGCCAGCTGCACGAGCTTTAATATCTAAAAACTTCTCAGCGCCTAAATCAGCACCAAATCCAGCTTCTGTAATAACATAATCACCTAATTTTGCTGCCATTGTCGTAGCGATAACACTGTTACAACCGTGAGCAATATTCGCAAATGGTCCACCATGAATGATAGCTGGTGTATTTTCTAACGTTTGTACTAAGTTCGGCTTTAATGCGTCTTTTAATAATAGTGTTAACGCACCTTCTACACCTAAATCTTTAACCGTTACAGGTTGATTTGTAAAGTTATAAGCAACTACGATGCGAGATAGACGCGCTTTTAAGTCTTGAATATCTGTTGCAAGGCAGAATACGGCCATAATTTCAGATGCGACTGTAATGTCAAAACCGTCTTCACGTGGTACACCTTGTACAGGTCCACCAAGACCAATTACTACGTTACGAAGGGCACGATCATTTAAGTCAACACAGCGTTTCCAAACAATTTTACGCGTATCAATTCCAAGTGTGTTTCCTTGTTGGATATGATTATCAATAAACGCTGCTAATGCGTTATTGGCAGTTGTGATCGCATGGATATCTCCAGTAAAGTGAAGGTTAATGTCTTCCATTGGTACGACTTGTGAAAAACCGCCACCTGCTGCTCCACCTTTTAATCCCATCGTCGGTCCAAGAGATGGTTCACGAAGTGCAATTACTGTTTTCTTACCAATTTTGTTAAAAGCTTGACCTAAACCAACTGTTACTGTTGATTTACCTTCTCCAGCTGGAGTTGGGTTAATCGCTGTTACTAAAACAACTTTACCGTCTTTCTCATCTTGTAAGCGCTTAAAAATATCAAGAGATAACTTACCTTTATAATGCCCGTATGGCTCTAATTCATCTTCTAAAATATTTAAATCAGCTGCAATTTCTTGAATCTTCTTCATACTCGCTTCTTGTGCGATTTCAATATCGGATTTCACTGTTGTAGTAGTTGTCATATACCCTAGTCCCCCTTTAATTGGTTCTGATGATATTGTATCAGTTTTTTGTATTTTCTGCACTTATTTACCTCCTAAAAATTCTTTCATTTCTTTATACGTTTTTTAACATAAATACCCATAAGAATGTTAACGATTGTTGTAACTCTGTAGGTAGTTGACCTAACATCTTCTCATTTACTCCGCGCTTATATACGCCGATGCCATCTACAACTTTAAAACCTTGTTCTTTCGCTAACTGTTCAAATTCCCAAGGCATCATCGTATTACAAACAACGTCTTTTCCGTACAAGCGAGGATAACTGTTCTCTCGTGGCTTTGCTGTCGGTCCTAAAATTGCAATACATGCATATCCATCTTTCTTTAACACACGTTTTATTTCATTTAACGCTTGTAATGGCTCTTCCGTCCATTCTAAAGAATTAATTGCCATAATTGATTCAAATTGCTCATTTTCAAATGGTAATGCAGAAAGATCTCCTTTTATAAAAGATAAATTCGGTCCTTCTCCGCGTTCCTTACCTTTTTGAATCATCACTTCCGATAAATCTACTCCCACTGCTTTATAGCCTGCGCGACTTAATTTATATGTACCGTAGCCATCACCACAACCAACATCGAGCACTTGTGCTTCTTTCTTCACGTATTGTTCAAAAAACGGAATAATTGTACTTCTGCTACCACTGTCCCACATCTCTTGACTATTTTGATTCCAAAACTCTGCGCTACTATCCCATTTCTTCTCCGCTGACTCGTGCCAATTAAATTTCGTCATACATTCCCCTACCTTCACGTATTATCATTCATTTCATTCTACATCATTTTCCAAAATTCCTGTTTTATCCCGCTTGCAGTAAGACACCTACCTCAAAATTCAATGGATGCGGATCAGTTAATGGGAGAGAACTGCTCATAAAAATCCAATTGTTGCTGGCTGATAATCAGTCCTAGTGGAAAAAATCCCACACTTTATCTTCAATAGGAGATGGATATGTTAACGATGGAATGCGTATTCTCCAATTTTTGCTTTACTTGGGTTTAACTCATACTCATGCTCTTCTCATTTTGAAAGATACTATAGATACACCCAATTGAAAGAGAGGGATGTACATGCGAAGAAAGAGAAATCATCATTTTAAAAGTGGTGAAAAAAACGAAGAGTATGCTGCTGAAATATCACCAGCTGGCATTCCAATTAGACATAAGCGTAAAGAAATTGCAAATGAGATAGAAGGTACAAATACCGGCACAATGGTAGGCTATGTCGCTTTATTTCTTTCGTTATTCTCCATTGCTTTTTATCCAGTTACGCTCGGCTCCCTAGCAATTTTAGTTGGCCTATTAGCTGTCAATTTCGGAGCAAGAACACTTGGATATACAGCAATTGGTTTTGGTAGTTTTTCTGTTTTATTTACTTTACTTTATCCGCTTGCTTTGTCAGCGTTTTAAAAAAACACACCAAGTTATACTTGGTGTGTTCATTCATGATACAACATAATATGACCGCATCCACAACAATGTTTCGCTGTAATTTCTTGAAACACTGGATAATTTTCTTCATCTCGATGCTCAATAAATACTTTTTCAAACCGATACATGTTTGGTGCATATGCCCAATCTTGTTTCGTACGTGCATATAACGTTGAGGAAAAAAACTCCTCACCACCGCAAACGATACATGTGTTCTTCATCGCTATCCCTCCTATGCTTGTCTTACTTCATCTATATGAACATAAGCATAAAAAAAAGACCTTCTATTATTAGAAAGTCTTCTCTGAAACAAAAAGAAATGTACCAAACATTCCTACTCCGCTATATTCTTTTGAAACACCAGCTTCTGTTTTAAATGTTTGCTTTACAGTCATAAAGAATACACCATTTCGTGCATCTGTACTTTCAAATTGTAGTTTTTCTTTTTTACCATCTACATTTTGCGTGCATTCAAAACTACTCTCATTACAATTCAACGCATACTTATCCTCTACATACACTTTAAAATCTGATTCTTTCGGACAAGTTATAAGTAATATTGCCACGAGAATAATACTTATAATACCCACAATTGTATAATATTTCTTCATTTGTACTCCTTTCAAATGACAAGAAAACTTGACTTCATACGCCAAGTTTTCTTAGTCAACAACCCATTGCCACTCTTGTTCTTTCTTATCAAAAATGAGCCAACCTGTTTCTGTTGCTTCCTCTTTCAATTCATCGATATTATCTAACACCTCATCCGTACTTTCATACGAACCAACTACATATACCGGAATTTCAAGACCTCTTCTTGACTCAATCTTCCCTGCTAGATCTATGTAAAGACCATCTTCCATTAGTGGAATCAGTCCCATGATCAATTCTTTTGAAATTGCTGGGAAAATTTTTGATTTTTGGAAGAAAGAAAAACGTTTCTTACCGAAAGCACCGAGTTTATACGGAATGACTTTACTTAACATTCCTACAAAATCAGCAATTCTACGATAATACACTTTGTTGTACCATCCGTCATCATGTGAAAAATAAACAAATCGATTTTTCAACAGCGGAAAGAATGTTCTTGCAAGTGGTTCTTTTTTGTGAGCCAAATATAATAATTCTGCAATTTCTTTCGGCTCTAATTCATCTAAATCGCTTGCATCATCAAAATCTACCCAACAAAATTCATCAAATTCATCAATCTCTGCTTGAATTAACTTATGTATATTTTCTTCCTCAACATATTCAAATAAAGTATGATAATGAAAATCCGTCCATTCAAAGTTGTGCTTCAAAAGCAACACTTGATGAAGCGGTGAAGGGATGTTACTCGCAAACTCTTTAAACGTAATTCCTGATGTAATAAAACAATGACCTCGACGATTACCATTAATATATATCATATTCTTTACTTGGTCAGATCCTCCAGACAAAGCACCTAGCCACCTTCGTTTTATATGTTTCAATTCTATAGCATATTTTAACATGAAAAATTTTAGAAACATAGAAAAAACTTCAAAAACTATTTACAATTTCATGTGTTTTATTACATAGTGATTACAAGAAAAAACGCCTGCTCATAAGCAGGCGTTTTTAAAGGATTTCATCTGGGTTTTGAGGATGATGATTTCCCTCTTTCTTTTCTTCTTTTTGGAACATCGATTGAATTTTATCAATTGTTTGTGGAGCTAATTCAATCATTTTTTCTGCTAAATGTGTCGCATTTTGTAGATGAAGAATATTTACTCCATCTTTATTCACCACAAGAAATGCTACTGGTGTAATCGAAACACCACCCGCGCTACCGCCACCAAATGCAGCGTTACCGTTCGCTCTTTGTCCATCATTCGTTTGGAAATCAGAACCTCCTGCTCCAAAACCGAACGCTACTTTAGAAACCGTTAACACCACACCACCGTCAGCCGTTTGAACAGGCTCTCCAACAATCGTATTTACATCAACCATTTCTTTTAAATTTTCCATTGCTGCTTTCATTAACCCTTGAATTGGATGATCCACCGTTCATAACCTCCTTTGTCATATCTTTCCTAGTTTTTCCGAAAGTTTGTGAACTAAACATAAAATTTTATATTGATTTCAAAAAACTTAAGTTGTAATATTTAGAAAAATAAAAAAAGAGGTCGACCTACTAATCACTTTAATCACCTTACATAATTAAATTTTATTTTAGAAGTTAAAATACTCTCCTATAAATTATTACTTTTTTACCACCAAAACTTACAATACGCACTTTCTTTATGCCTTACGTTTCGATATACCTTTTTTATTTTTCCTTTGATATCTTGGAGTTTCTCTTTTATGTTGCTCCCACGTTTTATTAAATGACTGAAATTTAAACTTGCAATATGCTAATAGCTGAAATCCTGCTGCTGCGATGGCTATCGTATACAGTGAACTCCCCCCCACTTAGTATCTCTTATGAGCATACCCCTAAGTGGGGGCTTCTCGGTTCATCGCTACTTTTGATAGCTAACGAATTTGTCCTAGGACAGCCGAGCTAACTCCCTTGTTCCAAAGGTTATTTTGTTACTATTTATGCCAACGCTAGTAAGCGTATGGCTTCTTTTTTGATATTGATAGCTGCGTTATAATCACGGCCGATTGTGAGTCCACACGAACACGCATACATGCGTTCACATAATGGCATTTCTTTTTTATTTCTACAACGACTACACATCTTTGTAGAAGGAAACCATTTATCTATTTTTACAAGCTGTTTTCCTTGTTCTTGCAGCTTATATTCTAAAAATGTCGTGAACATCCTCCAACCGTTGTCCGCTACACTTTTACCAAAGCGAAGTGCTCGTGCCATTCCTTTCATATGTAAGTCTTCAATTGCTACAACGTCAAAATTCGTAGCTAATTCTTTAGACTTGTGATGAAGAAAATTTTTACGTTGATTGGCGACCTTTTCATGCAACTTCGCTACACGAATACGTTGTTTATTCCAGCGCACTGAACCTTTTACACGCCTTGCTAATACTCGTTGTGCCTTCGCTAATTTGTCTAATATCTGATGATAAAAGCGAGGATAATTGGCTTTCTCATCTTCGCTACTCACGTACAATTCAGCCATTGCGAAGTCTAATCCAACTACACGTTCTACTTCTTTTGGAGTGATTTCTTTTTCATATTCGGTCAAAATAGACACGTAATACTTACCAGTTGGTGTCATCGAAATCGTACATGATTTGATGATATGATTTGGCGGGATCTCTCTATGTTGCTTCAGTTTCACCATTTTCAATTTTGGTAATTTGATATAACCATGAAATAACATAATATTTCCGTTTACTCGATTCGTTGTATAGGATTTTCTACTCTTTTTATTTTTGAATGTAGGAAACTCACTTTGACCACTAAAAAAATTCTTATACGCAGTTTGCAAGTTTAATTGAGCGTTGGCCAATGCCAATGAATCAATTTCTTTCAACCATTCATACTCCACTTTATATTTCGCAGGAGTAGGGAATTTTTGTTTCTTCAGCTCTTCCTTGTTCGCTTTGTGTTTTTCATATATTTCTTTCCGTTCAGCCAGCATTTTATTATACACAAAGCGTACACATCCGAACGTTTTACATATGAGATGTGCTTGTTCTTCTGTTGGATACAGACGAAATTTATACGCCTTATTCTGCTTTGGCATATCCATTCACCTCATTTTCCGCTTCATTTCCCATAAGCTATGACGGTGATCACACAACCTGAACACTACAAGATTATTATCTACTTTCATTGTTATACCAAACTTTACCTCTTATAAGACTGATTATATCAGGGGCGAAATAAATAGGAAACTCAAATGTTTGGCTACGCCAAATCGACATTCATCCCCCACCTACCGCTAGACTATCGTCTTTCACACGCCTCTGGGAGGATACTTCTTTCGGATAATACGTTAAAAGGGGCCCTACTACATACCTAAAGTATCCCACCCATAATCGTTATGAAAATATATCAAAATAAAACTAGTTGCTGCGTAAAATGTAGCCCCCTTCATCATCTTTCCCTTTGTTTTACTAAAGAAAGAAGCATACCTTTCATCGATACTAAACGCACCTTCACTCGCTTGTTTAAACGTATCAAGCGTTGTCACAATATGAACAATAATTCCACCTAATACTAATAGCCCTACATAAACACGTGTATTGAGATCAATTGAATGCTCTATCATCCCAGAAAGTACAAATAACGTGCTTTAGGGAATAAATATAGAATTAAAAACATTACTTGCAAACCATATAACACTAATTCAATCCTAACAATTACCTTATCAAACAAGGTAGTATAATAATCCATTCCTCCCACAAAAATAATAACCATAAATAATGAAGTATAAAATATCGTTCCGAGCATAAAACCCTTAGCACCTTCAGGACTTAAACGTCCTTGACATGTCATCCTAAACTTATCTAAATCTTCTTCTTTTATATCCCACACCCTGACTCTTCACCCTCTATACAGTTTAAATAAATTTCATTCACTTCAATTCTATTTCACTCTTATTTACTTTCCGGTTTGGATTTTGTATTTCGCTTTCGAATTCTCCCACGCATTCTCTCATTCTCTTCCCATGACATATTAAATGACTTGAATTTAAATCTACAGTACACCAATAGTTGAAATTCTGCCGCTCCAATGGCTACTGTATACAGTAAAACAATACCTACCGCATAAAGAACTAAAACATCAATTCCATAACCATCATGAAAATATATCAAAATAAACAGGATTAGCACATATATTGTAGCCCACTTCATCACATCTCCTTTTCTTTTACTAAAAAATGAGATGGATCTTTCATCCTTACTAAACGCACCTTCACTCGCTTGTTTAAATGTATCAATTGTTGTCACAATATGAACGATAACTGCTCCTACAAATAATAACCCTACACAAATTAAAGTCATTCGATCAATTGAATAATCAGATATCCCAGGAAGAACTAACGCTGTAAATGTTATTGTACCTAATTGAAATGCATATAATAATACAACGAGCGTTTGTAACTTTTGAAATTTATAACGTGCTTTTGGAAATGAATATAGAATTAAAAAGATGCATTGTAAGCTATATAAAACAATTTCAATTTTAACAATTGTTTTGTCAAAGAAAGTATTATAATACTCCAAGCCCCCCATAAAAATAAAAAACATAAATACTGAAGTATAAACTATCCCTCCAATAAAGAAAACCATAGCCCCCTCAGGACTTAAACGATTATTACATGTCATTCGAAATTCATCTAAATCTTCTTCTTTTATATTCCACATCCTGGCTCTTCACCTCCTATACGTTTCAATTATTTTTCGAACACTAAAATTCTATTAATATATTATTTATTTTTCGTTTTGAATTTCTTATTTTGTTTTCGAATTCTCCCACCCATTCTCTCATTCTCTTCCCATGACATATTAAATGACTTGAATTTAAATCTACAGTACACCAATAGTTGGAATTCTGCCGCTCCAATTGCAACCGCATACATTAATACAGTTCCCACTCCATACATAACAAAAAAATCAATTGAATAATCATTTTGAAAATACATTAAAATAAGTAGTATGAATATATATATTATAGCCCCCTTTATCATAGCTCCTTTTGTCTTACTAAAAAACGAGGTGGATCTTTCATCACTACTAAATGCACCTTCACTTGCTTGTTTAAATGTATCTAGTGTTGCTACAATATGGATAATAACTGCTCCTACAACTAGTAGCCCGGTATACATCCTACCAATTGAATTGTCAGCCATTTCAGAAACAATCGAAACTACAAATAATATCGTTCCAAATTGAAACGCATATAGTAATACGATTAGCGTTTGTAACTTTTGAAATTTAAAACATGCTTTCGGAAATAGATATATAATTAAAAATATAATTTGAATACTAAATAACACAATTTCAGTTTTAACAATTGTTCTATCAAAAAAATTGTTGTAGTAATTCAAATTCCCTACAAAAATAATAAACATAAATATTGAAATATAAAATATCGTTCCAAGCATAAAACCCACAGCACCTTCAGGACTTAAACGTCCTTGACATGTCATTCGAAACTTATCTAAATCTTCTTCTTTTATATTCCACACCCTGACACTTCACCTTCTATACAGTTTTAATAAGTTCCATGCACTAAAACCCTATTACCTTCTTAACATTTTTAAGTACATAGATTTTTGTACAACTAAATTCAGATAATCTTTTAGGTATACCATTACCACATTAATTACCATAATCATATAATCAGATTGCTTTTTGATAGTCCAAATAGTATCCTTTCTCCTCAAAATTTCCAAATACTCTTCTCTCTTTCACTTAAGTATAACCGCCTTCTTGTCACCTTCATCCATTGCCTTTATTAGGCTCTCATACTTTATTTTGATTTCCCAAAACTACACGCGCTCAGCAAAACATAACTGTCATCACAGTAACTATTTTTCAATACCCCTTTACTCATATCCTCACAACATTTATCGTTCTCAAAATTCAATTAAAATATATTATTTTTGATTTATATACTCTTTTTCATAATTTACATATTCTTTTTTAGAACTTTGATTATTATCTTCCCTGGTATGATAATATGTTGAAATTTCTTGATTGCGTTTTATAAGCTTATCTTCTTTTCTTTCTTCATAATTTACCGATATTGTTATTTGTATTATTCTCATTTGATTTTCTTTTGTATCATTAGGCGTATTAAATTCAATCATCAATATTGCAGAATCAAATTTATCATATTTTAAATTTAACTTGTCATTTATTATGCTTTTAAACTGTAATTCAGTTAAATCATAGCTTATTATGCTCGGTTCACTAAATCTTTTTGTATCTTCACTCGGTTTCAATTTACTAAGTTCATTTAATCCTCTAAACATTATTTTTACATATGAAACATCTATGCCTTGATTCTGGGCTATTGAACGAGATTTTTCATTTTTCAAATTTGTACTATAGACAGTTTCTTTTTTGTAATTTTGATTACTACCAACGTTTTTATCATTTTTTATATCAGTAGCAATCTTTTGAGTTGTTTTCCCATATAAGTCGTTTTCTTTCACATTATATATTCCATGGGTTGTTTGATATATTATCCTGCTATGTTCACCATCTTCTTTTTCTTCATAAGTACTTTCGCTAGTCTCTTCTTTCACATATGCATATCCATCATCACTCGCAGACATAACCGTTTTCATATCACCTTCATCCAATGCCTTTACTAATCTCTCATACTCTATCTTCATCTCCCCAAAACCACATCCACCTAATAAACTTGATACTATTGACAGAACTATCATCATCTTAGCTTTCTTCTTTAACTTCATACTGACACCCCGTTGATTTCTCTAGGCATTTTTAAGTTCATTATGTTCCTTTTTGGAAAGTAATACATTTCACCTTTACTTACTGCTATTTATTTACTCATACAGATTATATTGAAGATACTTTAATTTTTAATAGCATCGATTTATATACAATCCTTAATTGCTTATATATTCTATTCGAATTTTCAGAAATTAAAACTTATTTTATTTCTTTTTCTTTCTTTTCTTCTCTCTCTTTATAACGCTTTAAGAATTCCTGACGCTCCCTTTCGTGTTCCTCCCACGAAATATAAAATGAAGGAAATTTAAATCTACAATAGGCTAATAATTGGAACTCTGCTGCACCTATGGCTACCGCGTACATGATTAGAGTCCCTCCCGCATACAATCCTAAAATATTTAGTGTATAATCATTATGCACATAAATTAAAATGAGAAGCGTTAACACATAAATTAGAGCACACTTAATTGCAATCCTCTTTGTTTTACTAAAAAATGAAGAGGATTTTTCTTCCGTACTAAATGCCCCTTTACTTGCCTGTCTAAAAGTATCAATAGTCGCTAAAATATGCAAAATGACTGCTCCTAAAAATAATAACCCAACATACATTAATGTAATTTGATCAATCGAATAATTTGACATCCCTGGGATTATCAGTATTGTAAATGTTATAGTACTTAGCTGAAACGCATATAACAGTACCACAAGTGTTTGTAGTTTCTGAAATTTAAATGACATCTTAGGAAACAGATAAATAATTAAAAAAATTACTTGAAGACTATAAAACACTAACTCAAAGCTAACAATTATTTTATCAAAGAGAGTCGGGTAATAACTCCAACCAAACCTTATTAACCCTACAATAAGAAAAAACATTATTAATGAAATAAAAAACATCGTTCCAAACATAAACCCTGTAGCCCAGTCGGGACTTAAGCGGTTCTTACAAGTACTTTTAAATTCATTTAAATCTTCTTCTTTTATATTCCACATATAATTACACCATCTTTTCTAAAATCATGTAATAACTCTATTTTTGTAGACAAACTGAAAGTAAATAAATGTTTTTAGTATTTCATATTAAACTAGCCTTTTTTACTTTTTTTAACAAACACAAAATACAGCGATAGCATTAGTATTAAGCCTATTCCACAAACCAATACACCTCCATATTCTTTCTGGTATAAAAAAATAAACATAGTAACAATATAGCCCGGTATTGACAAAATAATGAGCCACTTCCCCAGAAACTCTGCTACTTTATATAGAATTAAAAAGATAAACATAATCCCAACAATAATAGGTGCTATTACACCTTCAAAAAAAACTTTTTCTTTTTTTACGGCTTTAGAATCTTTATTCAAGATATTACATTCCTCCCTTTACTAGTTAATTTATGAATAATGTATTCATTCTATCTTCAATGTAAGTTTACGAGTATCATTTATAACTTTCATTTCAGTTTTTGTTTCGCCTTTGTTCTTTCTCTCTTATTCTTTTTCTATTTGCTATAAATTCTTGGCGTTCCTTTTCATGTTGTTCCCACGTAATATTAAATGATGGAAATTTAAAGCGACAATACACCAATAGGACGAATTCTGCTGATACTACAGCGAATATATATAATATTATTGTTTGTGTCACATAAATTGCCATTTCATCAAATGTATAATTAAGGTTTAAAAAAATTAATACAAGTAGAACTATTACACCGATCGTTATTCCAATCAATAAATATAATTTCGTGTTAGTAAAAAATGAGACAGCCGGTCCTTCTAATTTATATCCTCCATGCTTTGCTTTTCTAAAAACATCGATCGTTACTACAATGTGAGTACAGATTGCACCTAATAGTATTAAACCAACATAAACCAGTGTTTTATTATCACATGGAAAATCAAAGATTTCTTCCACCACCATAGCCATAAATGGTAATGTTGCTAACTGAAAAGAATAAAATACAGTCACAATGGTTTGGAGTTTCTGTAATTTAAAAGCAATTTTTTTAGACATGAATAACATTAAAAAAACGAACTCCAAAATATACAATTTCACTTCAGTTTGTACAACCATCTTCTCAAAAGGAGTTAAAGAAATCTTATCACCATTTAGCAAAAGAATTAAAAACATAATAAGCATGGGTATAGAAGTATATGCAAAAACTCCCCCATAAAAGATTCTTATATAATCCGGACTTAATCGGTTTTTATTTGTAATTTGAAAAAAACCTAAATCTTCTTCCTTTATTTTAAGCATTCATCTTTCCCCATTTCGACGCAAAACTTATTTTATTTCTTTAGTTTTCTTTTTTTCCTTCCCTTCATAAAGCTTTAGTCTTTTCTGACGCTCTCTTTCATGTTCCTCCCACGAAATATAAAATGATGGAAATTTAAATCTGCAATAGGCTAATAACTGGAACTCAGCTGCACCTATGGCTACCGTGTATAGTATAAGGGTCAATACAGAATACCAACCTATTTGCTCCATCGTATAATCATTATTAATATAAATTAAGATTAAGAGAGTTAATACACATAATATAGAGGCAATCATTAAAAAATCTTTTGTCTTACTAAAAAATGAAACTGAATTTTCCCACTTACTAAATGCGCCTTCGCTAGCTTGCTTAAAGGTATTAATCGTTGTAAAAATATGAATAATAAAAGCTCCTAACAATAATAAGGCTACATAAGTCAATGTAATACGATCATTTGAATAACCAAAAATACTCGAAACAACTACTGTTACAAATCCTATAGTCGCAAGTTGAAGTGCATATAACAATATAACTATAGCTTGTAACTTTTGAAATTTAAAACGGGCTTTGGGAAATAAATATACAATAAGAAAAATGATTTGTAAGCTATACAAACATAACTCTATTTTAATAATTGTTTCCTCTAGTAAACTAGGATATACGGACCAACCAAATTTCACCAAACCATAAATTACACCTAACATGATTAATGAGGTGTATATGATTGAACCTAGCATAAAACCTACAGCAGCCTCAGGACTTAAACGATTTCTACATGTTATTTTAAATTCATCTAAATCTTTTTCTTTTATATTCCACATCCAATTGTCCCACCCTTAACTACATTCACTTAAATCATGTAGATTAAAAATAAAAACCTTCTCATTTTAACGAAAAGAGAAGGTTTTCTTACTGTTATACATTCATGCCATATTCAAAACTTTCCCTCTTCAAATAACGTATTATAGTTGTTAATCTTTGTATTTTTGCTATTAATTTAGGCATTTTTACTTTTCTTAAAAAACACCAAATATGCAAATAATGACGAAATTAAGAGGAATACACCCGCCCCTATACCCTCATATATTTTAAAATAAACAGCAGCAATTATCACAAATATTGACATTATTATTATTAGAATCATTGTATATTTCATTATAAATTCTAACGCTTGATAGATAGATACTATTGTCCTTTGAAAAAAACTTTGCTCTGTTTCTGAAACATTCCGATCCTTAATCAAAATAACACCTTCCACTCTTTACAAATTGACTTTTGAATAAACTTTCCCCTTCAAACTAGCAACAAAGCGAACTATAGCACGTAACTACTACCAATACAGAATGAGCCCGTTGAAAATCACATGTCGAAATATTAAGTTAATTACATATAAATTTGAGAACGCAAAACCTCCTCATTCTAACGAGAAGAGAAGGTTTTATTTATGATATTTCCCCAAACCCTATTCAAAACTATCTCTTTTATGATATTTCATGATGTTTCCATATGTTAAAAGTCACAAGCTTAAAATATTATTCTTCATTAAATACAGCAATCTTCACTTCAACATACTGTAAAGACTCATCACCGCTAAACACATGATAAATTGGCGAGGCTAAATTCAGATTATTATCCTCCATATACAGAAGCATTTCACCATATACCTGCTCTGTTAATTTTTCATAATCTCCCGTATATCGTTTCATGAGCATCTCATCAACATAATAATAGCTCCTAAATTGAAGTGTTTCTGATGCTGGAATTTTATCTTCATTTACTGGCATGAATAATTCAACGTACATATTTTCATCAGATGGTATATTTTTCAAAGCATAAAACATCGGACCTTTTACTGTTAAATTCGCTGTTGCAATTTCTGACATAAAATGTTCAATTGCTTCTTCCATATCTTCGTAATGAAAATAGTACTCCTTCGAAACAACATTTGTATATGCAATACTTTGTCCTTCAATTATCATTTTATTGTTTCACCTACTTCTATAATAGGAGCATAAATATCTAGCCACATGTCACCGTATACGTCTAAACATACGTGATAAAAACCGTTATCTAATTTAATATGATGCTGTTCTGCAAACTCATGTATTAAATTATAAGCCTCCTCAATATCACCATCTTCATCTGTAAATCGAACACTTAATGCCTCTTCAATAATTAATCCATCAACGTATTCATATGCAGAATTCTCTCCCAATTTAACACGCTCATTTACTGGAACAGAATACGTATATTCACCGTACTCTGGTTCATTTTCCAATGGCTGATATTTAAAAAGAACAGGACCTACTGCATATATTCCATTATGAACAACTTGATTTCTCAGTGCGATAGCAGGTAATAACCAATCTTCTTTTTTTACAATTTGAGTAATACTAATTAAATTTAAAAGTGATAATGCTTTATATTGAATTTTCATAATAACTACTCCTTTTACTATATCTTGGCTATATTTTTTATGTTTCTTCAAATGTCACTTACGCTCTCCTTCATATTCCTTCCACATTATAGTAAATGACGAACATTTAAATCTACTATACTCATTTCCTTTACGCCTTACGTTTTGATTTACCTTTTTTATTTTTCTTTTGATATCTTGGAGTCTCTCTTTTATGTTGCTCCCATGATATGTTAAATGAAGGGAATTTAAACCTACAATACGCTAATAGCTGAAATTCAGCTGCACCTATAGCTACTGTATACATTAAAACAGTACCTATTACATATCCAATAAAAGTGTCAAACGTATAATCATTATGAAAATAAATTAAAATAAGTAGGATTAATGCGTATATTGAAGCCACTTTCATCATAGTTCCTTTTGTTTTACTAAAAAAGGAAGTGGATCTTTCATTCATACTAAACGCACCTTCACTTGCCTGTTTAAACGTATCAATCGTTGTCACAATATGAATAATCACTGCTCCTAAAAATAAGAAACCTACATATACTAATGTAATTCGATCAACTGTATAATCAGACATTCCAGGAAGAATTAGAGCCGTGAATAATATCGTACCTAATTGAAATGCATATAATAATACAACAAATGTTTGTAACTTTTGAAATTTAAATCGAGCTTTTGGAAATGAATATAGAATTAAAAAAATTATTTGCAAGCTATATAGCACAAGTTCCATTCTAACGATTGTTTTCTCAAAGAAAGTAGTATAATAGTCCCAACCAAACGTTACTAAAGTACCAATAAGAAAAAACATCATTATTGAAACAAACACTATTGTTCCTATCATAAATCCAAAAGCACCTTCAGGACTTAATCGACGTTTACATGTCATCCGAAATTTATCTAAATCTTCTTCTTTTATATTCCACATTACCTATATGCACCTTTCTTGTAGTCTTATTACCAAAATATAGATCCAAGTTTGTGTGTTACTTTTTTAACTCCTTTTTTAGCAAGATCAATTGCATTGTCTTCTCCTCCTAAAAAAGACCATTTTTTATTAATTGCCCATGTAAGTCCTACGGCAACACCAGCTCCAACCACAGTTCCAAGCGGCGGAAGGAAAAACGATCCTGCTACAGCTCCAGCTGCCATCGCTCCAGCATTTGCTCCAATATCTACAGCTGAATCTGTTGCTATATCAGCTACATCATGTAACTGCCAACCATCATCTTTAGTAGCGTCTACAACATTCCCTCCGACTGACACAACAGCCCCAAAAATACCTGCTCCTTTTAATACTGTGGCCGGTTTCCCCATACCTTTAAACATTTCTTTCCATTTCCCAGGATGTAAATCCTTTAAACCGTCTGCATAAGCAGTCTTAAATGCACTCAATCCTCTCTCCCCAATTGCAGTAGGCAATCCTTTCTTCTCCCAATCAACGTGGAAATCTTGATAACTTTGAAACTCTGGTAATTTTAAAATAGTTTTTCTTGCTTTTTTTATTTGTGAATTTGTTGTTTTTAAATTACCAAATTCAAATTCTAATTTATTCTTGATAAATCGAACTAAAACATCATCATTATTATCCATTGTAAGGATTTTTGCTACTTTAACCAAATCTTCTTTCTTTAATGTCGATAGTTCATATACTCCTTTCCCTTTTCGACCTTTAGGATCAAAAAGGACGTCTAAAGCATAATTCTTTTTAACATAATGCATGCGTATATAGGAAGCTAAAAGAGCCTTAGTTCCCTTAACACTAATGTCGAATTTGGTCATTGTATCTGCCATTACCTTAATGATATTTCCAATTGCCACGCTAGATATAAGTTTCCCTATTGAAGCGATAGACAAATTCCCATTATTCACTTTTATTTGCTTCATTCCCTCATCTATCTTACGCATTAATTCATCAAACTCTTGCAGGTCACTTTGCTTACTGTTATAAGTCTCTAATTTTTCTAATGTATCACTAATTTCTTTTTGGCTTTTTACAGCGCCTTCAGTGATGCTTGATGATGATGGATATTGAATTGCGACGATGTCACTAATCGTACCTACTGTTTTTTTCGCCTCTTCATTAGAGTAGCTAAACCCTTCACTATATCCATTAACTTTTTTCTTTACATCATCCAAATAACTTCCATGAATTTTTGCATCTGCATCACTGTCAACCTCACTGTTAAACTCCTCTATTGCTTTTTGAAATTGATTTTTTAACATTTCCGTTGTAACTGTAAATCCCGTGATAACAGCTCCATGAACTGTAGATAAATGATTCTTAATAGTATCAGCAGCTTTCCCTTGAAAAGAGTTAATTTGTGTAAAGTCCTCTATTTTTTGTTGCAATGTTTCCAAATGTTGATTTAACTCTTCAGCACTTGAATTAAACCGCTCTTGCAGTTCTTTTACTTCTTGTAACTCTATGATTTTGCTCATATTTTCTCCCTCCTATCCCTTTACATAGCACGGTGAGCTGAACTGTCTTTCAAATCTTTTCCCAGCTTTTCATCTTGCTGAACCATTTCTTGTCCTGTTTGCTGAATGCTACTAATATCCTTTTGTAGTATTTGTTCATATTGCTGCACTTTTTTCGATAACTTTTCAATCGCTTCACAATATTTTTTCAGTTTACTTAAATTCGTACGATGTAACTGCATACCATTAAATTTAGTCTTACCTAAATCACTAGCACCACTTTTCAAATCACTTACTTTCGCATCAAATACCCCTTTATTTAATTTAATTTCCCCCATTTATCATTTCCCCGCCTTCTGTACTTCTACTTGAATACTAGCGTCAACCATTGAAACACTTCTACTTAGAGAAAGAATACTAGACTCACATGTAGCGATTTCTCTTTCAAGCCGCCGTATAGCTTGATCGATGTCTTCTTGCACTCTCCCTAGTTCTCCGATAAACTTCCCTAAATTCGAAATGACTTGTTGTTCATATGTTTCTTTAAAAGTAGTTGCTCTTTGCCCTTTCCAACTACTCTCGTTTATTTCTAAAGACTTAAACTGCTCTTGATTTTGTTTAATTGCCTCAAGATTATTTACAAATTTCCCCTTAGCAGTTATTAGCCTTCGTAGTTTCATTTGTAATTCAGCCAATTGCCCTTGTTGATGACTTATACTACTTAATAAACCCGATTTTTGACTATTTAATTCCTCTATCCCCATGCAAATCCCCCCTTAAATAGTTGGCACTTTAATTCTAGTAGCAAAACGATTTTCAACAAAATACCCTTCAAATGGATTTAATTTTGTACTACTTAAATCTTTATTAGATACATCAAAGACCATTTGGCCTGATGATTTTCTAAGTAAAATAACATGAGATTGCGTTTTTATTGTTTTTGAAACTAAGTCGTATCGACTGTCAATTGAATCAACATCACAGCCAATTACGAAGTGGATGCCCATAAATGCACCATTTGTTATTAATTCCGCTAAACTATATATATCGCTATCTTCTAAATTACTTAAAATATCATTTACATCTGCAATTACGATTACAATCGGCTTAAATTTCTTAATAAATTCTGCCGGGTTCACTGTTTCACTTGATGCTTCCTGCTCCTCTTTAAACGCCGCTTCTCTCGATTTATAAGCGTTTGTAACTTGTTTAATCGTTTTCTCAATTCCTGTTTTTTCAGCTACATATAAAGCAGCGCTCTCTCTATAGTTTGAGAAATTTCGTGTTCTTGTATCAATTAAACCTAGGTCAAAGTGTCCACTGTCTGCTAACTGTTGAAGGAATTGATGAACTACATTTTCAACTTCATCTTTCTTAATTCCCCCTACAACAATATTAGACGCTTCCGTTAAATCTAATTCGAGAGGCGTAACGTTTTCTGTCTCTACACCAAATGTTAGTTTGCCTGCTTCAATAATTTTTCTTGTTTCTGGCCATGCAATGAATTCCTTGTATTCCAGAACTTCAGGTACCATAGGAATTGCTTTCGGTCTTTCTCCATCCCAGAAGGAATCCATCTCTTTTCCTTCAGCTTGTATATTTTCAATTCGAGTAAGGACATCTTCTCCATTTGTCGGTAAAGCTGTTTGGAAGATTGTTGGTTCGTCAATTTTAACTAAACCACGGCCTGCTAATTCTTCAATTTTCAACTCTGTTCTTCCTACAATAGCTCTAGATTCTGCCTCATCTATCATATATAGCGCAATTTGTAGTTTAATATTTGTATTTACTTGTACTCTCAATGCATTTTGACGTGTAGCCGTAAGCATTAAATGAATTCCTACTGCTGCCCCTTCACGTACAATTTGTGCAATAATGCGTTCAAAGTCTTCGACAAATCCAGCTTCTCTAACAGCATCATAGTTATCTAACGTAATTAATATTGTTGGTAATACTTCTTTACTAGCTCTCTCATACATTTCAAGACTCGCAACACCATATTTACTTAGCAATTGCTTTCTATCTTTTAATAGGTCTTCTATGCGACGAAGAAATTTCTCGCATTTTTCAACTTGGTCTAATGTAATGATGTCTGCCACATGCGGTAAGGATTTTAATGGCATTAAGCCATTTGTTCCGAAGTCTAATAAATACACATGCAAATGCTCCGGACTATGCTGACGAGCTACATCCATAATGACTGATTGTAAGAATGTTGATTTTCCGTAGCCTGGACTTGAGAAAACCGCTACGTGTCCGTCTTTACTAATATCTAGTGTTAATGGTGTTTGTGATTGTAATTCAGGCTGATCTAGTAGACCAACTGTTGCTTGTAATGGTTTCTTTTCTTTCGTCCATGCTTCTTTGAATTGAATAGCGTGTAAGTCTTGTAAATATACGCTTTCTGGAAGTGGTGGTAACCACGGTCTAGCTAATGCTTCAATTTCATTTATTTCTGCGTAATCGTGAATGTAGTCAATAACAGCATCCAGTTCAGATGGTACGCTTATTACTTCTTTACTGTTACCAAGTCCACTTAAATCTTCACTTAATATTTCATATTGTCCTAGATCATTTATTGCATAGATTGTTGCGTCTAAATGTTCTTTATCCTCTTTGTTTTCTACATAGTCTGCTCCGCTCCAAGCTGATTGGAATAGTTCATAAATTTCATTATTCCCAACTTGTAAGTAAGCACGTCCTGGTAATGTAATTTCAGCAGCATCTGGTGTTTTTAAAATTTCATTACTATCTGACGTATTTTGAACTTTTAATGCTAGTTTGAATTTCGAGTTACTCCAAATTTGATCATCTACAACACCACTCGGTTTTTGCGTAGCTAATATTAAATGAATTCCGAGTGAACGACCGATACGCGCTGTTGAAACTAACTCTTTCATAAATTCTGGTTGTTCTGACTTCAGTTCCGCGAATTCATCACTAATTAAAAATAGATGTGGCATCGGTTCACTTACTAAGCCTTCTTTATACAGTTTTTGATACTGATTAATATGGTTTACATCATTTTCGCCAAATAATCGTTGTCTTTTTTGTAATTCAGCTTTAATTGATGCGAGCGCTCTCATACTTTGTGCTCCATCTAAGTTCGTAATTGTTCCTAATAAATGCGGTAAGTTTTTGAATAAATTCGCCATTCCGCCGCCTTTATAGTCAATTAGTAAAAAGGCTACTTCGTACGGGTGAAAATTGACTGCTAGAGATAAAATATACGATTGTATAATTTCCGATTTACCTGAACCTGTTGTACCTGCTATTAATCCGTGTGGTCCGTGTGCTTTTTCGTGTAAGTTTAAGTTTACGATATCTTCTTTACCACGTAATCCAAGTGGTACAGCTAAAGATTTATGCGCTGCATTTTTCTCCCAACGACTTGTGATATTCAGTTCTTTTACTTTTTCAACGCCGTACATTTCTAAAAATGTTACGCTTTCTGGAATACTATTTTTTAAGTTTTGCAAATGATTTAATGGTGCTAATGCCCGTGAAATATCTTCTAAATTGAACCCTTTCGGTACGTGATTTAGTTTAAATTGACGGTTAACAAGCTCTCCTTGCTCTAAGATGATGTTCCCTTGTTTTGCATCTCTTATATCTATTACCGTTTTCACATGCTCCGGTAAACTTTGCATAACATCTTGTACAAATACAAGTGATACACCTAATTGACTCGGATCATCATTAAAGAATTCCATAACAACATGGTCTAATATTAGTTTTTCATCTGTAATGAGAACGACATAGTGCGGTGCAAAGTACATTTTTTCATTAGTAGAACTTTTTTCATCTAGTTTTAATTTTCGTTCTTTCAATATTTGATACAAACTATTTAACACTTGATCACGGCTACGATCATGGTATACAAATCCACGTACATTTATATCGCGAACACTTCCATGAGGTAACCAGCGCATCCAATCCCATTTTTCTTTTTCTTCTTCCGGAAAAATAGTAATAAACTGCAAGTCATAATAACTATGGAATAAAGCCGTTTGTGCAACTAATAATTGTAATTGCTCTAACACTAAAGAGCGTTGGCCAATATAACCGACTGGTCCATTCATTAAATCTGTTACAACTGGTACATCTTCCAATGATAGATAACGCTGTCTTAGTTCACGTGCTATATCGATTAATTCATCTTTCGTTTGACTAAACTCTTCTTCATTAAATTGAATTTCAAAACTCGTATTAGCTTGTCCTGTTCCAACGCTAAATGTTAAGAAATCATGATGTAACATTGTTTTTTCATAAATTCTAGGATTTACTTGAACTGCCATATTACGTATTACTTCTACATTTGGATTGTGATAATGTAATGCGTGACGCTGTTTTTCACTTTCTGCATGTAAATCTTTCGTTTTTTGTTTTATATACTCTCTATAGCTTTTATCTCGTTCAACAATGTCGACTTTATATTGCTTCAAATTTTTAATATACGATGTGACAGAAACAATGATTGTTACTAATGTCATCGCAATCGATGCGATAATAAACATTCCATATTTCATGAAAATAGCAAGTAATACAGTTACGACAATCATGACAAGTGAAGGTGCAATGATTCTTGCTAAATGCTCCGTTGGTTTTGATGGCATACTTGAAGGCTTTGCAATTGTCATTTTCTCTTCTGGTTCACGGTAAATAATACGTGGTGAACGATGATAGTCTGGATAACCACTTTGATAATTCGTTTCTGATTCTACTAAAATAGGTAACGCAGATTTCACTTTATCTTCTGAAGAAAGTACTTGAATGTCTTCACTACCAATCTCCAATAAAATACCATCAAAATATAATACGTCTCCTGATTCCAACATAACGCTATCTTTTAACTTCGTATAATTATGAAATACATCCCCGCCATACACGTTCACTTTAAAAGAATCGTACAACGTTTCGCGAGATAGCATTAAATCTACACTAGTCCCGGTAATAGAAATATCATCGTAATCGTTTTGACTCACTGTAAGAGAATGTTTCGTTCCAATATCAAACACTTTAGTTGTGCCAACAATAGATATAAAGATTTTCAAGCTCACATCTCTTGTTTTCCCAATCTCAATTTCCTTATTGAATTCTATTAATTGATCCTGTACCATCCAAGCATTTACTTCATTATTCCACTTTAACTCTACTTCTTGTTCTAAACTTGGATTCGTAATATCATTTGTCCACTCTTTTCCAATCGACACTATTGATTGCTCATTTGGATGTAATGTGCACTTATATATTTTGTCTCCATAAGTCAATACTAATAGTTGCTCCATCCGTGTTCACTGCTCCTTTTCAACTGTCTCATCAAGTGCTTACTCTTTTTTCTCTGTGTCCGACAAATTTTTATCGTTTGATGAATTGCCATATTTCTTTTTATATTCATCTAATTGTTGCTCATATGTTTTTAACTTTTGATCACGTTCTTCCCCTGATAAATCTGGATTATTTTTCAGTGATTCAATTTGTTTAACAAGGCCGTACATAATAAGCTGAGGATCATCAAGTGTCTTAGCTAAATCTAATGATTTATCAAAATTACCTTTTCCGTTATACATCCAATACAGCAAATACTTTTCATCACTTTTCAAACTAATGTTTTTCATAATCGATTTCTTTTGAGCTTCACCTAGTTTTTCAGCTGTAATGTATGCGAATGCTAACTCATATTTAGATGCAATCGGTAATGATTCAAACTCCTCTTCATTCAATTGCGTAATGACTTTGTCATAATCAGTTGCTATGAAACTTGCATTTGCTTCTAACAATTTATTTTGATAAGGAAATTTTATAAAAGTGAAATATATTAAAGGAGCAGCTAAAATAACTGTCGCCGCTATGAAGGAAAAAGCTAAGTATTTAAATGATTTATAGCTTTTTTTAGGTACTAACTGCATATTTTTTTCTGTTTTTGTTTGTTCCTTCTCAAAGCTGTCATCAAGAAACTGCAGTAATGCATCTAAGCTTTCCATTTGAGCAACGGTCTGTTCAAATGTTGTTTCTTTTGCATCTTTTAGTAACCCAGCATACAAATCATCAAAGTTATGTTTTTGGGAGAATAAAGCAATAATTAGACACTTATATTGTGTTAAAAATTGCTCTTCTAATAACGGGGTTGGCGGAACAATATCTCGAATTCCTCTATGTATAATACTTGGTATTAAATTAGCATTAAAAACTATATTGTCTGGATGTAAAAAGAACGTGATTCGTTTATTTAAATATTTACGAAACTGCGCAACATTCCGAAGTAGTCTTAATTTCTCATTTCTTCCAAAACGGCTAAGATCGTCCCACTTATATAATTTTTTATCTACTTGATATAGAAACGTAAACATATCATCCGTTTCTTCTATTGTTAATGGTACAAATTCAGATGATTCGCCCGTAATTATATCGAATTGACGGAAGTCTTTTATACGTGTTTGAGATTTGGTCATCTCCAATTTCCAATTTTCTTTTTCTATTTGAAATTGATAGTTCATTGCATCAATTTGAATTATTTTTTCCGTCATGTTTATCCTCTTCTCCTTTTCTTTATAACCCGTAATAACTTATTTTCAAATAACTAAAAGTAAAAAATATTCTTTATAAAACTTGCAAAATATCTCCATCTGTTATTTGGTGATCAATTAAACGATCATTATCTGTTAAAACAATTGACTTATTTTTCACTTTAATTACAAAATGTGAACCTTCATGATTATCAATCTTTAGCGTATCTAATAAGTTTTTTAATAAATATTTAATAGATTGATGATTCGGAATACGCAAATCATATGTATTTCCATTCCATTTACTAAAATCTACTGTCACATTGATATGTGTTTGTATTGCCATCACTTTACCTCCAACTTTTACGAAGAACCGTATAAATACCGATGCAAATAAGTAGAATGCCGCCGCCAAATAATAATATTATTGTTATACTAATTGGCTCTTCATTCATTGTTTCATTACTCGCTACTTCATCTGCACTTTTTCTGACAATGTATTCACTGCTAAACAAGCTATTTTTCGTATCTTTAACACTATTATTCTCTTTTTGTTTTATAAAAAGAGAATCTCGCAAAGCTTCCATATCTTTTTGTTCTTTCTTTTTCTTTTTCTCAATTTCTTCTTCTATATCTTTGTTAAATAATTCAATCGATGCTTTATCTAATTCTGTTTCCTTATGTTCCTTTTTATTTTTTTCTTGGTCGCTTTCTTCAAGTCGATCCACTTTAAACTTAATCTTCCCATCATCACCAAGATAACTGTCAGCCGCGCTCCTTATCGGTAGCGCGACAAACAGTAAAAGGATAGAGAGAAATGATAACTTAGCCACTATGCTCCATTGTTTGATCATTTACTTCTTTTTCCTCCCATTTCTTATGCCATACAAATAGATTACTAACCAATCCAATAATGGCAATTACAAACAATACGACAAAAATAACTTTCCCAGTATCTTTACCACTAATAAAATCATTTAGAAAACTTTCTATATACTGAAGCGGTGAGAATTGACGTATCTTTCCGACAGAGGACATTTGATCTACTTTACTTCCAACTGCCTCAGTTAAAAATAGGTACATGCTTAAAAATACTAATAGTATAAACATACCTACCATTTTTATTTGTCGTAATAAGTAGGTTGAGACCAATACAAACGCCATCATAATAAATGTGATGAACGCAATCCATAGTAAACTTTGATCCTGACCGAACTTTAAAAGACGCCCAGAAATGATACCTATACTAATCCCTTCCACAATTGATATACCGAAAGCTACTACTGTAGTTGGTACATTCATATCAATTAATGAGAATTTCTCTTCAAAATGATCTGATTGCATTCGTTTCTTTTCTTGATTCGCAATTGCGTATGCTGTAAATAATGCAACAATGAAACAAGTTAATACAATTAAGTACGGTGTAAAAGCATTACCTGCTACAATTACTCCATCATTTTGCTTTTGAACTGGACTAGCTAAAAAGTCATATAGCATCTCATTTTGACGATCTCCAATACGGCTATTCGCTAAAATTTTCGTAAAGTTTTTGGAGAATGATTTATCATCTTCCATTTTCTTCGTAAAGTCATTTAATAATAAATCAGCTTTTGAAACAATTGTCGTTCCGCTGTCTTGAATTTCTTTTGCTTGTCCATTAATTTGATCAAATGTTTTATATACATCGTCTGAAGTTGCTAAACTATGCTTCGAACTTTCGACCAATGACTGACTTTGCATCATTAATGATTTAATACCAGAATCTAACGATAAAATAGCTGTTTGCTCACCAGCATGATTTGTTGTTAATACTTGCTGCTCTTCAACTAGCTTTAAACTATTCTCACGCCATTTCGCTAAACCTTTTAAATACTCTCCTAAATTTTCATTCATACTAGTTGCTTGTTGCGTCGTTCCATTTAATTTCTCCGCTAGTAGCATAGAATTTTGATCCGCACTAGTAATAGATTGTTGATAAGAGTTTATTTTTTGTTTTAAACCTGACATATCTTGCTTTATTTCTGTAGTAATACTTGATGAAACAAGATTTGAAATTAAATCAATTAAACTTTGTTTATTTAATACGTAGTACAAAGATTGATCCGTCGCAATTGCATCTAAACTTCCCTCTTCTAACTTAGGACCTACATCTTTCGTTCTTAAATCAATCCCATAATACATTTCGTAAAGGCTCATTAAACCTTGAT
The DNA here is from genome assembly GCF_003402455.1 of Bacillus sp. HMA207. Classification (NCBI taxonomy): domain Bacteria; kingdom Bacillati; phylum Bacillota; class Bacilli; order Caryophanales; family Bacillaceae; genus Bacillus; species Bacillus sp. HMA207. Next base: position 2,705,918 of record NZ_BEZT01000001.1, read on the forward strand.
AACTTTCGACTGTATCTACTGCTTCTTTAATTAATACACTAGATATATTTTTTGTTAATACTTCTGCTTTTTGATGTACAACTTGATTCGTTGTACTTTCAGTAACTTTACCGTTATCTGTTCCCGTTTCGCCTCCTGGATTTCCTCCGGTCCCGTTGTCTGTTCCCGTTCCGCCTCCTGGGTTTCCTCCGGTTCCGTTGTCTGT